>CAVXGS010000004.1:0-981287 GCA_963761535.1 uncultured Coriobacteriales bacterium | reverse complement strand
CGGCTCCACCCCCTGAGTATCGGAGCGGCTTGGGAACGCCGAGACTGCCCTATGGCCAGGTGCCGTCGTCAGCCCTCGAATCCCATTTCTGAGGACTACCACCGCCCCACACGATCTCGACCGCCTTCGTGCCCGGATTGAACGTTGTGACGTATGAGCGGTCCGGGTCAACCGGGCTACCGCACGCTTTCAGTGTCTCGTCGAGGCCGAAAGCTTCCCCGAGCGGGTGGAAATGCTGCGTCCCGTCCACTTCGGTGATTAGGCAGAAGCCCTTCCCGGGGTCGAGCGTGTACGAGGTGACGGGGTCTGTTCCCCGAGGCCGATCCCCAGGCCCATCCCACAAGCTCTCCTTCTCCAGGAAGTGAAAGCCGCACGTACTGCACATCGTGCTCGTCTCGGACATGATGTCGTCCATCCAGTGGAGAAGCACGCCGCCGCACTGGCTGCACTTGAACGTGTCGTTCATCGACTCTCCTGTCGTTAGGTTCCTGACGGACGTACTCACCACTCGATGTCGTCGCCATAGCGCACCTCGAGTGTCCCGCGGTCGACCTCAAGGCGTCCGTCGCACTCCGGGAGCGCACGGAAGGCCTTGCGGGCGTCGCCGAGGGTGGTTGGGCCGGCAAACCTAGATCGGCTCTCAATGCCTCGAATAGGCCCCTGCGCTTCGCTGAGTGGAACAGCGCGTCAAGCCGGTCGTCTGGGTTCATCATTCGAACGGAGCATCGTCGGGAAGTCGATGGAGGAAGGACTTCTCTGCGCTGCGCTCCTCCCCTCCTCGCTGCTCTTCTCTTCTCGGCTCTGCTCTTCTCTACTGCAGGCTTCAAGGGCGGGCTTCAAGGGTAGGCTTCGTTCTGCGATCTCCCGCCGCACTGCTCCGCTGTTCCTGCCCCCTCTGCGCCCCCCTCGACTCATGGCCTCGCGCGCGGCTTCGATCTCTGCGCGGCTCTTGTTGTAGTCGAGGTAGTCATGGACCCGCACGCCGTCCTGGGTTCGCTCAAGCAGTCCAACGGCCACCAGTTCCTTCACGCATTGCCTCGCCTCTTCCTCGGAGCAGTCGAATACCTGACGGATCAACGGTCGTTCAGCGATCAGGCCATCGGTTCGATACAGCTGGCACCACGCGAGGATGGCGCCGAAGAAGCCGTAGGCGGCGAGCCGACCATCATCAGGCAGGGCGATCACCTTGCGATGCCATGCGAGTGATGAGTACAGCTGGGCATAGGGCTCGGAGCTCACTCTACGCGCCATTCAACGAGGTGCCGTCGCCCGACGCGTGCACCGACTCATCCCACCCCAGGACCTCGCGCGGGAGATCCTTGGACTCGGCCAACCGCCACATGTTCACGCCCTCGGGCTCCAGCGGCAGGAGGTGCCGCTTGCGCGCAGTTGTTGCAGCACTCCAACCGAAGGCCACGGCCCCAGCAACGGTCGCACTCTCGAAAGGCCGGACGACACGCCCGTTGATGAGGTAGCGGACAGGCTTCATCAGCTCCACCTCGGAGAGCCCCTCTGAAGCCCTCTCCTCCGACCAGCCCAAGGCCGCTGCCATCTTCCGGGCTGCCGCGGACTCGGCCCTGATGATCCGGGTGCCGTTCAGCACCTCGATCAGCACCGTCTGGTTGACATCGGCCCGCCTCGAGAACGCCGACTTGCTCCACCCGCGCGCCCTCATCTCCTTCTCGAACACCAGCACACCCAACCGCCTCCTCTTACGTTGTGGTTGCTTTAACTATCACGAACCCGTACGTGACCGCAATGCTTTCGTGTGAGACAAAGGGGTGATCCTCGTATGACGGACGCTCGGTATGCTCACGGACTGGCGTATTGGCCGACGCGCCCGCTTGGGGACCGTGGCGCAAGGTGTTTGCGTGGCCCGACGCTCGCCTGGACGAACAGGTGAAGGGCGTCATACACCGCGGGGACACCTCCGCGGCGATCGATGTCACTGACAACGATCTCTACATCTGGGAACTGTTTGATCTGGATACGACGTCCGAGTCCGCAATCGTCGGCTTCGTTCGACGATGGGGTCCCGGAGCCACGTGGGAGTCGGAGTACGCTCCTCCGGACCTGCCGAGTTCGCCAAGTCCGAGTACTGGGCGACCCCTGGCTCGGCGTTGTTCATGGCCTTCTACGATCACTTCTTCTCGCAGCAACCGAGCCGAAGACGAGAATGCCTCGAGGACTGCGCAACGGCTCGCGGACGATGCTGCCGAGCCGCTGAACGAGGAGGGTGACGTCCTCGCAGTGGGCGTCGAGAAGGTCCGTTTCGGTGTCCATCGCACGCGGGATGCTGTGCGGGTCCTCGTAGCTCAGCTGACGCGACGGGACGCGCCATATCGCGGGACGAGGTGCTACGCCAGTGGGAGTTCACCGACGTTCCGCCGGCGACGTGGACAGAGGCGCTCGACTGGGCGACAGGAACTGATGGAGATCCTTCTCGGCGCCTTTCGGCCCGCGTGTCGCCCGGACGGCGCTCGGCAAGGCAGACAGACTCTTCGAGCCCGTGGACTTCGAGCAGCTGTGCGCGATCCAGCTGTTCAACGACCTGGCGTCTGGCGCCCCCTTCAGGGCTTGCCGCAAGTGCGGAAGGCCCTTCGTCAGGCAGCACGGACGGGCGTCCACGGGGTCGCAGCGCCGCGATTCCAACGTCGTCTTCTGCTCTGACAAGTGCGCGCGTGCCGCAGCCTCGAAGGCCTATCGCGAACGCAAGAAGGCAGGCGACAGATGAGGCAGCACAGCCCGGGCTCCGGCCACAAGCAGAAGGTCAAGCGGAACGGCAAGGTAGTCCCGAATCGCTGGAGGCTCGTGATCGAGCTCGGGACCGACCCCGAGACCGGCGAAGCGCCTGCAGGATCGCTCCTACTTCGAGGGAACGGCTGCGCAGGCCGACCGGGAGCTGCGCCGCCTGAAAGGGCTCGCGGACACCGGCCACTACGTCATCCGGAACGACATCACCGTCGAGGACTGGCTCGACGTCTGGCTCAGCGAGTACGCACCCGTCAGCAGGGCGGGAAGCACCGTCAACGGCTACAAGGGCAAGACGTCGCGCTACCTGAAGCCGGAGCTCGGTCAAGTCGCCCTCCAGAAGCTCCGTCCCGAGATGATCCAGGCGATGATCAACAAGATGCTTCGGGCCAAGGACGCCGGCGGCTATCAGGTCCGCGCCGCCACGACCCGTCAGACCCATGCGATCCTCCACCTGGCGCTCGCCCAGGCCGTCAAGAACCGCCTCATTCCGTTCAATCCGTCCGATAGCGGCGAGGGCATCGAGCTGCCACCCCTCGATCGCTTCGAGCCCCATGTCATGACCGTTGCCGAGGCGCATGAGCTGATGACCAAGCTCGACGGTCACGATCTGTACCTGCCTGTCGCGGTGATGCTGAACACGGGAATGCGGCGCGGGGAGGCACTCTCGCTCGTGTGGGAGGATGTCGACCTGCTGGAGGGCACGGTCCGAGTCCGGCGGGCATGGGACATCGACGAGACCGCCGAGGGCGGCTACGCGCTGCGAGACCGCCCCAAGAGCCCTCATTCCATACGGACCATCGAACTGCCCCACTCCGTCGTGGCCCTGCTGTGCCAGGCCAAGGACGACTTCGAGAGCCCGGCTCGAGGCACACGGCGAGGACTACGTGACGGTCGATCTTCCCGAGCAGCGCGGCGTGCAGCGGCCATCTGCTCTTCTGTCTCGACGACGGATCGCCGTGGTTTCCCGACAAGCTCTCGAACGAATGGGGCGAGTTCCGCAAGAAGCACAAGATCGCCGCGCGGATGCACGATCTGCGGCACACGCACCTCACGTGGATGGCGGAGCGCAAGCACAACCCGACGACGATCAAGGAGCGCGCAGGGCACTACTCGGCGGCCTACACGATGGACCGCTACGTCCACCCTGATCGCGACACGCACCGCCGTCTCGCCGACGACATGGATATGCTCCTCGGCTATTCCGGGCCTCATTCCGGGCCTACATCGGGCCCGAAGCAGGAAGACGCGACCAGCCGCAACTAGAGAACCCGCAGCTCAAAGGGCCCGTCCGACTGGACGGGCCCTCTCTTTGTGTGGTGCCCCCAAGGGAATTCGAATCCCTGTTGCCGCCTTGAAAGGGCGGAGTCCTTGGCCGCTAGACGATGGGGGCGTATTCGGTTCGCTCGGCGACGTCGCGGAGCGGTCGTGCGAAGTGCGATCGTGCGGTGAGCATTGGTGGGCCGTGCAGGTCTCGAACCTGCGACCTTGGGATTAAAAGTCCCCTGCTCTGCCAACTGAGCTAACGGCCCGTCCCGAGGCTTTCGGCCTGGCAACCCGCGCCCAGGGCACGCGCAAGTGTAACGACGAGCCGCCGAGGGGTCAACGCGCGGACTGGCGGTCGGCCCCACGCCCTTAGCACTGGCGGTATAGCGGACCCTCCGGACGACGACTGAGCCAATGCTAGGATGGGCGCGTCCGGAGGGAGGACCATGACGCAGTTCGTCGGGACGTTCTGGTATTCGCTGCTCACGCTGGTCGTGTCCCTGCTCGTCGGCTACATCGTCGACCTCATCCTCACGGCGTGGCTTCTCGCCGACGAGCGCAAGCAGCGCTGGCCCGCCGCAGCGGCGCTCGCGGAGTCCCTCCGCGGCGTCATCGAAGTGTGGGCCGTCCTTCTCGGCTACTGGCTGTTCAGCCGCTTCGTATACCCGCCGTTCTCGACGCTCATCCCCGCCGAGCAGGTCAAAGCGGGCGTGTCGGCGCTCGCGATCCTGTCCCTGACGGTGTTCGCGGCGCGGCTCTCCACCCGACTCGTGCGAACCACCATGGCGAGAGAGGACGTGCCGCTTCCGAGCAGCACCATCTTCGTGAACCTGGCGAGGATCTCGGTGTGGGCCATCGGCCTCACCATGCTGCTCTCGGCGTTCGGCATCCAGGTCAGCGCGCTGGTGGCCGCGCTGGGCGTCGTGGGCCTCGCGGTCTCGCTCGGCCTGCAGGACACGCTCGCCAACCTGTTCTCGGGACTGCAGATCGTGCTGTCGCGGATCATCGAGCCGGGCGAGCAGATCCGGCTGTCGACCGGCGAGGAGGGCACGGTCGTCGACGTGACGTGGCGCCAGACCACGATCGAGAACGCGACCGGCGACCTCGTGATCGTGCCCAACCAGATCATCGGTCGAGCGCTGCTCACCAACTACTCCAAGCCGACGCCGGACCGCACCGTGCAGGTCACGTTCTCGACCGCCTTCGGCAGCGATCTCGACCAGGTCGAGCGACTCGCGCGCGAAGCCGCCGAGCAGGTCGCCGCCACGCAGACGTTCGCGATTCGCCGACGCCGAGCCGCTCGTGCGGATGCGCGGATTCGTGGACGGCGGCGTCAGCGTGTTGGTGGGCGTGCGGGTCGCGTCGCCCACCGCGGCACCGGCGGTGCGAAGCGCGCTGGTGCGCGCGCTCTACGAACGGCTGGGCAGCGCGGGCGTGGAGATCGGTGCCGCGGCGAGTGACGCCCCGCCCACGTCTCCCCCGCCACCGGCGCCGGGGTTCATGAGGCCACCGGCTCCCAGGGGCTAGCGGCCGCGGTACACGTCGGCGCGGTGATCGATGCGGACGACGAAGACGATCTGAGCGACCTCGTCGATGCGGTACACGACGCGGTAGGACCCGCGACGGGCAGCACGGTATCCCTCGAACTGCATCCCCAATGGCCCGCCGACCCTTGTCGGATTCTCAAGCAGCGGACCGGTCATGAACTCGATGACGGCCGCTGCAGCGAACTCCGGCAGCCGCTGCAAGACCCGGTCGACTCCGGGCGAGGTTCGGAGCTCGTAGCCCACGACCGCCCTACTTCTCGCCGAGGTACTTCGCCCGCAGCTCCGCGGCGCTCAAGTACTCCCCATTGGCGATGTCTCGCTCCGCGGCGGCGATGTCCTCGCGAGCGCCCGGCGTGGACATCAAATCGAGCGTCTCGAGCAGCCCCTCGTACTCCTCGACGCTGATCATCACCGCGACCGGCCGGCCGTGCCGCGTGATGAAGACGTGCTCTTGCTCGGCCTCCACATGACCCACGACTTCACTGAAGTGGGCTTTCGCATCGGCGAGAGATCGGTACTGAGTCATGACCATAATTATAGTCATACTTTCGTCACGGGTATGTGCTCGAGCGCCACGGGTGCTCGCACTCGATCGTAGCGAGCGGACATAGCGGCAGCTGAACGGAACCTGCCCAGCCGAAGGTCACCTTGGGACGTGCAGCAGCCCCGTACCTCCTACCGACGGACGACTTGCCAGCCGCCCCTGCGAGGAGTAGTCCGTCATTGGTGCGGGTTGAGGGGCCCGCCGCAGCAGAAGGGGGATGGTCATGGCTCGTCGAGCTTTGTTCGCGGCCGTGCTCGCAACAGTGCTCGTCTTCGCACTCGTTACGCCGGCGTTCGCCGAAACGGTATTCATTCCGCCGTGAGTGCCGTCAGATCCGGTCCGTGTGACCACCGACGACGACGTCGCGCTCTTCTCCGGGTGGATGGCAGGATCGCCCGGCGCGCTCCAGGCGTTCATCAACGCCCGCACCTTCGACATCGAGATCGTGCCCGAGGGCTCGGACGACCCCGTGTTCGAGATCGAGGGCAAGGCGGTCCGTGACTACTGGGTTCCTGCGGAACTCACGGATGAGGAGATCGCAGGCTGGGTCGGCGTCAGCCCGAAGATGAAGGCCCCGATCAGCGGAGCGTTCTGGATCGTGCCCGTGCCCAAGCTCGCACCGGGCACCTACTTCATCGAGGCCGACTTCGGCATGACGCACAAGCTGACCGATCTCGGGGACTACTACATGCGCGACTTCAGCGAGGGCAGCGACCACAAGCCCGACCTCTATCCGCCCTTCGTTCTCAGCGGATCGAACACCATCGAGCTCGTCGTCACGGCACCGTAGGCCTGGCGGGGTGACGAACGCGCGTCGCCTCTGAGGAGCCGCTCCACATGCAATACACAGGACCCGGGGCATCCCGCCCGCTTCTCCGTCGTCTCCCCGACCATCTGCTCCCGCGCCCCTACGCTCTTTGGACTTCTCTCTGAGTATCATGACGGCTCGGCGCCCGAAGGGTCGGTCGGTGCCGAGGGGGCACCGACCACCCTCAGATAGGTGCCCTGTGGGGCACGTATCAGCCGATAGCGTTCTGGTCGTCGACGACGACTACTACGCGCGCCGGCGACGCGCTCTCTGTGTCGCGTGACCGACGCACACGGGTCTGGGGCTGCTCTGCGAGCACTGACGAGACACGCCGCCTCTGGAATCCACTCCGGCTGCGCGGCACCCACATGTGGTGCTCCACGACATCCACCTCGGAGAGCACCACCGGCATCGACGCGATCCCTGAGAGCAAGGAGCTCTGCCCCAAGACCAAGGTGCTCGTGATGTCGATGGACCGCAGCGAAACGATTCCGGTCACGCGAAGATGCTCCGCGAAGACAGCCACGGACAGATCCTGCTGCCCCGGGTCCTGGCGTTCTTCGGCGGATGTCGTTCTCGGCGGATCGTAGGAGCGCGACCGCTGAAGCTGACGGTCCAGTGGAGTGCGAAGTTATCACGCGTAGCGTGTTCCTGGAGCACGTTCAGGACCCGCTGGCAAAGCGGGTGCTCGAGGGGCTGACCGAACGACTCCGCAAGGTGACACCCTGCTCGAGTTCCTCCACGTGGAGCAGTTCCGGGTCCGACAAGACGCCCACGACCGTGTCTACAACCGCTCGCCGCCCTCTCGAAGCTCGTGGGATCGCGGGCCTCACCTATGACTCCGAGGACTACAAAGCGAACGACGAACTCAACCCCGAGCACTCGCTGTTCTCGCGTGTCGCCGCGGACTTCCGCGAGACCGTCAGTGAGCTCCAATGCATCCTGGCGACCGCTCGTCGGTGGACCCGTCGCCCCAAGTCCATCTTGAGGAGGTCGTCACGAGACTGCACGGAGTGTGCAGCTCGCAAGGCGACATCTGGCGGATGGGCGTGCACCTCCAGTGCCAGCGCGAGCTGCCGCCGCTTCCGCAGGCGATGTGCTGGACATGGAGTGCATCGTCGAGGAAGCTCTGACCATGCTGCCAAGCACGAGCAGGCCTAGATTGTACACGTCATCCTCGACGTCGAACACGACGACTCAGGACAGCCTCTCCACGTCGTCCTCTCGATCACCGATGACGGTATGAGCCTCGTCCGTGTACCAGATCTAGCGAACTCCCGCAGCGTTCGAAGGGTCTGCGGGAGATGCACTCCCGGGTGCAGAGCTACAGCGAGCGAATCGACCTGGACTCGTTCGATCAGAGTACTCAGCTCTCGGTGCTCCTTCCAGTTCAAGCCGTCTGACCAGCAGCTCAGTCCCCAGGCTCAGATCCAGACCCCAATCTTTGATGCCCTAGACCCTCATGAGTTGTATTTTCCTCGCATCGGCGTCATCACGACCGCCAACTCCCCTGACGCAGCGCTTGCCCGAATCGCCGTGACCCCCCGCGATGAGGCCCCCGACGTCGTGCTCATGGACATCAACTACGTTCGCTGCGAGAAGACCGGGATCGAGGCCCTTGCCCAGTTTCGGGCAGCCTCCCCTGCCTCGAAGCTGCTCATCATGTCGGTCTGTCGCGCCGAACCGTCCGGCTGCTGTAGCCAACGAGCGACTGTTCATCTAAAACGAGTCGCGTGACTTCGCCACCGTCGTCACCCCCATCACTATTCATCACAGCAATCATCCCCACAACTGCTCAATAGCTACCCAATCAATACACCCCAGCCATCTCCCCAACAACCACACACACAGGACCCGGGGCATCCCCGGGTCCTGTCTTGCGTCTGCGACCGGCTCCGCTACCTCGTGCCTCTTCCCGCACCTAGTGCCGGAAGTGGCGGTGCCCAGTGAACACCATCGCTACGCCGAGCAGGTCGGCCGTCGCGATGGCCTCCTCATCGCGCACCGAGCCACCGGGCTGGATCACGGCGGTGACGCCGGCGGCGGCGCAGACCTCGAGCGAGTCCGGGAACGGCATGAACGCGTCCGAGGCGCACACGGCGCCCCGCGCCCGCTCCCCTGCCTTCTCGGTCGCGATGCGCGCCGAATCCACGCGACTCATCTGACCGGCGCCCACGCCCACCGTGACCGAGTTCCTGGCCAGCAGGATCGCGTTGCTCTTGACGCTCTTGGCGACCTTCCAGGCGAAGAGCAGCTGCTCCATCTCCTCGGCGGAAGGCTGGCGACGCGTGACCACCTTGAAGTCGGCCGGGTTCTCCGTGACGGAGTCGCTCGTCTGGACGAGCATCCCGCCTTCGACCGCGCGCGACTCGTAGTGCCCCGCGGTGGGACGGACGCCGCCGGTACGCAGGACCCGCAGGTTCTTCTTGGTCGCGAGCAGCTCGAGTGCCTCGGCGGCGTAGTCCGGCGCGATCATCACCTCGACGAACTGGCCGTTGTCGAAGATCGCCTGCACGAGCGAGCCGGGCACGGGGCGGTTGAACGCCATCACGCCGCCGTAGGCGGAGATCGAATCGGCGTCGTGCGCGCGCTTGTACGCGGTGGTGATGTCGTCGTGAACCGCGACGCCGCACGGATTGGTGTGCTTCACGATCACGCACGCCGGCTCGCCGAACTCGCGCACGGCGGCCCAGCAGGCGTCGGTGTCGAGGATGTTGTTGTAGCTGAGCTCCTTGCCCTGGAGCTGTTCCGCGCGGCCGAGGGTGTGCTCCCGGGCGTCGTCGAACCGGTAGAACGCGGCGGCCTGATGCGGGTTCTCCCCGTAGCGCAGGTCCTGCACCTTCTCGAGGCGTAGCCGGACTTCCTCGGGAAACGCCGTCGAGTTGTAGCCCGAGAGGTACTTCCAGATCGCGTTGTCGTAGTGACTGGTGGTGCGGAACACCTCGGTCGCGAGAGCCTTGCGGGTCTCGAGCGTGGTCGCGCCCTCGTTCGCGCCCATCTCGGCGAGGATCGCGTCGTAGGTCTCGGGCTTCGTCACCACGGTGACCGCCGAGAAGTTCTTGGCCGCGCTGCGCAGCATGCTCGGGCCGCCGATGTCGATGTTCTCGATGGCCTCGGCCTCGGTCACGCCCTCCTTGGCGATGGTCGCCTCGAAGGCGTAGAGGTTCACGACCACCATGTCGATGAGCTCGATGCCGTGCTCGGCGGCCTGGGCCATGTGGCTGTCGAGGTCGCGGCGCGCGAGAAGCCCGCCATGGACCTTGGGGTGCAGCGTCTTGACGCGGCCGTCCATCATCTCGGGGAAGCCGGTGAGGTCGTCGATCGCCCGGACCTTCACCCCGCCCGCCTCCAGCGCCTTCGCGGTGCCGCCGGTTGAGACGATCTCGACGCCGAAGTCCTCGGCGAGCGAGCGACAGAAGTCGACGACGCCGGTCTTGTCGGTGACCGAAACGAGAGCGCGGCGGATCTTCACGTGGTCCATCGAGTCAGATCTCCCCCTGGGTTCGCAGCCGATTGCGGTGATCCGACCCGCCGAGGCGGTCGGACATGCAGCGATTGTAGCGGTAACGGTGTTGCGCGGCGGGGCAACCTCGGTACGTGTGGGCCTTAAGATTCAGAGGAGCAGTCGCACCGGAGCGGTCCGGCGGCTCGGGAAGGGAGCGCACCATCCTCGAAGTCACTATCATCGCGGCGGCAGCGCTCGCGGTCGTCTACGTCGTCCTCGTTGCCTGGCGCGGGGTGGGGATCGCGCGAATCGTCCCGACGCCGTCCGCGCCCGCCATCGATGCGGCCGACGCACGCGCACAGCTCGAATCCCTCTGCGCGCTCGATGCCGCGGAGTGCCTCGACGTCGCCTGCACCTTCCTTCTCGAACCCGACGGGCCGGCATTGGGGACGCTCGTCTACTTCCACGGCTTCACCCACTGCCCCGACCAGTTCCGCGCCGTGGGCAGCGTGCTTCGCGATCGCGGACTGCGCGTGATCGCCGCGCGGCAGCCGTATCACGGGCTGCCCGATCGGATGACCGACGCACTCGCAGCGCTGCAACCCGCTGAGCTTGTCGACCACGTCGCCCGCACGATCGACGCCGCTGCCGGCTTCGACGCGCCGCTGCACGTCGCCGGACTGTCGGGCGGTGGCGTGCAGGCGGCGTGGGCGGCGGCGACGCGGGACGAGGTCGACGACGTGCTGGTCATCTCTCCCGCCGCTGCGCCCGGATGGGCACCGCTGTGGATCGTGCGGCTGTTCGTCCGCTTCCGCTCGCTGTTGCCGCCCACCTACATCTGGTGGGACCCGAAGACCAAGGAGCAGCGAGTCCAAAGCGAGTACGAGTATCCCGGCTTCCCGCTTCGCGGCATCATCCCCCTGATGCACCTTGCCCTGGTGCTCGGCCATCGATGGGTCCCAGTGACGCACCGGCTCTCGAGGGCCGTTCTCCTCAGCAACCCCAACGACCGAGCGGTCAGCCGAAGCGCCGCCCGCTGGATGATGGCGCGAGACCTTCGCGGACCACACCGACACGCTCGCCGAGCAGCTCGTCCGAGCGGACCTGGGCTGGGCTCACGACTACATCGACCCGGCATCGAGGAATTCGGGCGAGCCCGAGCAGGTCGCCGAGGTGATCCTCGCAGCACTCGGCCTCACCGAGGACCCGACGGCCGGGGGACTCCTGGAGCCGGGCGACCCGCTGTAGGTGGCGGACGCTGCCGCGCAGACCCCCGCCACGCTGGAGCCTCGCAGTCTGCGAGCGCGTCCCGCTAGTGCAGCGTCGGCTGCGAACCTGACACGCTCTCGCGCCCCCACACCAGCTCGAACAGCGCCTTCACCGCCGAGAGGCGCTCGCCGCCCCGCCCCCGCACCTCGACGGCGCCTGCGAACGCATTCGTGAGGAACGCCTCGTCGGCGGCTTCGAACCGCGCCCACGAAATCGGCTCGATCGCGACGTCGGACCCCCGCTTCGGCGCCGCGTCCAGCACGAACGCGCGGGCGACCCCGCCGACCGCCAGTGGCGCCGGCGGCGTCACGAGTCGCCCCCGCTCGGCGATCCAGACCGTGGCGCTGCCGCCATCGATCACCGCGTCCGCTCCGCCACCGAGCTCGCCAGCCGCGTCGACCAGAACCGCCTGATGCCCCCCGCCGCGCTTGGCCAGCCGCTGGGCTGCGTCCCACCACCCGCGGTCGGCGGGCTTCGCGGCGCCTGACGGCAGCGGCGGCACGGGGTTCTCGGCGGTGGCGATCTCGGACAGATCGACGCGGACGGCAACGGGACCGTTCACCACGTCGAGCGACGAGAGGTGCACGCCGGAAACGACCGTGAGCTCGCCTTCCGGCGTGATGGTGATGCCGAGACGCACTCGGCGAGAGGCAGAGTCCGCCCACTTCGTCGCCTCGGTGAGCGCGCGGGCTTCGGCCTCCACCAGCAGGCCGGGCGGGCAGCCACCACGCCGCAGTCGCTCGCGGTGGTAGTGCCACAGCGGAATGCCTCCGCCCACCACGCGGCAGGTCTCGGCGAGCCCGAAGGCTCGAGTGATGAGGGCATCGCGAGCTAGGGTGCCGGGAGGACGCGGACCTTGCGGCCCTCGATGCGCAGGCGCTCGTCGGCGAGCATAGCCCAGCGCCCGGGGATACAGCTCGTGCTCGACCGCGTGGATCTTGGCTTCCACGTCCTCGACCGTGTCGGTCTCCTCGATGCGCACGACCTCCTGCGCGACGATCGGCCCGCGGTCGAACTCCTCGTCGGCGAAGTGAACCGTCACCCCGGTCACCTTCACGCCGTAGTCGAATGCGTCGTGGATGCCGTTGGCGCCCGCGAAGCTCGGCAGCAGCGCGGGTGGATATTGAGCACCCGGTACGGGAAGTTCGCGAGGACTTCCTTGCCCAGCAGTCGCATGTAGCCGGCCATGACCACGGTGTCGACCTCGTGGGCTCGGAATGTGCGGAGGATCTCGCGGTTGTAGGCCTTGGGCGAGTCGAACTTCGAGCGGTCGATGTAGACGGCGTCGATACGAGCGTGTCGCGCGCGCTCGAGTCCGTAGGCGTGGGCGTGGTTCGACACGACGACACGGACCTCCGCGTTCAGCCGACCGTCCAGGCACGCGTCGATGATCGCCTGCAGGTTGGTGCCCGATCCCGAGATCAGAACCCCCAGCTTGAGCCTAGGCATAGACGACCTTCCCCTCCCCCTCGACGATCTCGCCGATCTCGTAGACCCGCTCGCCGGCGTCGCGAAGCTTCCCCGCCACGTGCGCCGCTTGTCCCCGCGCCACGACGAGCACGAATCCGATTCCCATGTTGAAGGTGGTGTACGCGTCGTCCGCCGAGAGCCCCGCCGCTTCGACCACGGTCTCGATCACCCGTGGCACCCGCCACGATCCGCGGACGACCTTGGCGTCGCACCCGGCGGGCAGGACGCGATTCAGGTTCTCGGTGATGCCGCCGCCGGTGATGTGGGCCATCGCCTTGATCGGCGTGCCGGAGCGGAGCAGCCCGAGGACCGGCTTGGCGTAGATTCGCGTGGGGGCGAGGAGCGCCTCCCCGAGGGTCTCGCCGCCCAGGTCGACCCGGGTGAGCTCGAGCTCGGCCTCGTGACCTTCGACGACGGCACGACGCACGAGCGAGAATCCGTTGGAGTGCAGGCCGCTCGACGGCAAGCCGAGAATCGCGTCACCCGGCTCCACCGTGCTGCCGTCGATCATCTTCGCCCTGTCGACGACGCCGACGCAGAACCCGGAGAGGTCGTAGTCGTCCTCGGGCATGACCCCGGGGTGCTCGGCCATCTCTCCGCCCACGAGCGCGCAGCCCGCCTGGCGACAGCCCTCGGCGATGCCAGCGACGATCGCCTCCATCCGCTCGGGCACGAGCTTGCCCACGGCAACGTAGTCGAGGAAGAACAGCGGCTCGGCACCCGATACGAGGATGTCGTTCGCGCACATCGCGACCAGGTCGATTCCTACGGTGTCGTGCTTGTCGAGCAGCTGGGCGAGCCGGATCTTGGTGCCGACGCCATCGGTGCCGCTCACGAGGACGGGGTCGTCCATGTCCTTGAACGCCGCTGCCGAGAACAGCCCGCCGAAGCCACCGATATCGCCGATGACCTCGGGCCGATAGGTCGACCTCACGCTCGCACGAATGCGCTCGACCGCCTCGGCGCCAGCCTCGATGTCGACACCGGCGTCGCGGTAGGTGGTGCGGCGAGGGTCGGGCGTGCTGGAGGAGTCCGGGGAGTCTGGCGAGTCGGGCATCGACGCTCCTTCGAAGAGACCTTGTGAGCTGCGCCTCGGCCGCGCAGACCGAACGCAGCAGGCACTGGCGATTCTAACCCAGCGGGACGGGGCTCGATCGCGGCCGCCCGGCGCTTGGGCTCGCCCCGGAGGCAGAACGCGAGAGGCAGGCACGAGAACCGAGAGAGCAGGCCAGACCGGCACTGGGGAGCCGGACGACCTGCTGCTCTCGTGGAACGCGTCGTTCGGGCGGCGCGCAGGCCGCTCACTCCTAGGTTTCGTCATCGCGCAGGCAAACCCTGTCCGAGGAATGCAGTGCATGCAGCCTGTGCAGCGTATGCAGCGTATGCAGTGCATGCAGCGCATTCGGCGCATGCAGCTGGCGCTAGCAGCGGGGCGACTTCTCCAGCGACAGCTTGCCCTTGCGGACACTGTCGGGGATCTCGATCGGATACTCGCCGTCGAAGCAGGCCACACAGAAGTCCTCGCGCGGGGCCCCGGTCGCCTCGACCATCGCGTCGAGCGAGAGGTACGCGAGCGAATCGGCGTCCGATGTGCTCGCGCGTCTGCTCCACGCTGTGGGACGACGCGATGAGCTGCTCCTGGGTGTCGGTGTCGATGCCATAGAAGCACGGCCACGCAACGGGCGGCGAGGTGATGCGCATGTGCACCTCGGCGGCTCCCGCTTCGCGCAGGAGCTTCACCAGCTTCTGGGTGGTGTTGCCGCGCACGATCGAGTCGTCCACGACCACGAGGCGCTTGCCCTCGATGGCGCTCTTGAGAGGGTTGAGCTTCAGCCGGATGCCCTGCTGGCGCAGCGTCTGGCTCGGCGAGATGAACGTTCGACCCACGTAGCGGTTCTTCGCGAGCCCTTCGCCGTACGGGATGGGTCGTGGGCCGTGGATCGCGCTGCCCATCGCGAACCCGATAGCAGCGGGAATGCCGGAGTCCGGAACCCCGATCACGAGATCGGCGTCGACGGGTGCCTCGGCGGCAAGCGCCTCCCCCATTCGCCGGCGCGCCTCGTACATCGTGCAGTCGAACATCACGCTGTCGGGGCGCGCGAAGTACACGAACTCGAACATGCACAGCGACAGCTTCTTGGGCTCGACGCCCTGCTGCGATTCGACCCCGTTCGCCGAGATCTTCACAATCTCGCCGGGGGCGATGTCGCGAACGAACTCCGCGCCGATGATGTCGAGCCCGCACGTCTCGCTGGAGACGACCCACCCGCGCTCGTCGATCTTGCCCAGCACCAACGGGCGCACGCCATAGGGATCGCGGAACGCGTACATCGCGTTCTCGGTGATGAGCACGACCGAGAACGCACCGCGGATGAGCTCCATGGTGTCGCGAATGCCGTCTCGGATGTGGTGGTACTTCTGAGTGAACGCCGAGATCAGCGTGGCGATGACCTCGGAGTCGGTGGTGGAGCGGAAGCGGATGCCCTGGGCCTTGAGCGCGTCGCGGAGCTCGGACGTGTTCACGAGGTTGCCGTTGTGCGCGAGCGCGACGACCTGGCGACCGATCGTGGAGAGGTGCGGCTGCGCGTTCTCCCACGAGGTCGAGGAGCCGGTGGTCGAGTAGCGGGTGTGGCCGATCGCGACGTCGCCGGTGAGCGAGTGGAAGTCGGCTTCCTTGAACACGCGCGAAACGAGACCGAGGTTCTTGGTAACGGTCACCGTCTCGCCGTCGCCGACCGCGATGCCGGCCGACTCCTGACCGCGATGCTGCAGCGCGTGGAGTCCGAAGTACGTGAGACGCGCGACGTCCTCGCCCGGGGCCCAGACGCCGAAAACCCCGCAGGCTTCTTCGGGGTGCTCGGGTCGCTCGGCGAAGACGTCGTAGAAGTCCTCGCGGTCGTGCTGGGTCATCCGGAAAGGCCTCGCTCGGGTCCGCGGCGCACGTCAGGAAGCGCTAAGGATAGCACGAGCGCACGGCGGAGACGCCATGACGCACGCACGCCAAGACGCCCCGACCACTGCGGCCGGGGCGTCTCGAATCAGCTCGTTGCGTCGTTCTCGCTACGAGATTAGTACCGGACCGGGAATGCCTTGCTCTCCTTGTACGTTGCCGCGTGGTCGCTGTCGGCGTGGTAGGCACGCACGCGCCAGCTGCCCGTGTAGGGAACCGTCACCGATGCCGACCACTTGCTCGCCGACTCAAGGTAGTACGGACCGCCCGTGTACGTCGTGTTCACGAGCCGCGTGCGGATGTAGGTCTTGCGGGTGACCCACCTGCCGCGCTCGTAGCGCTGCAGGTAGACGCGGACCGCCGTCGACGAGCTCGACGCGGCGTGGCGGGTCATCAGATAGCCCGCCACGGTGAAGGTACGGTTGCGGCGAGCGGCCGAGGGACCGGAGGCGGTCAGGAACGCCTTCGGCGTCCACGTCTGCTGCACGTAGGCCGACGCAAGACCCGTCTCGCCCGTCGTCCAGTTCGGATCCGCCCCCTCGTAGGCGAACGTGTACGTCGCGCGGCGACGCTGCCCTGTGGTGAGGCCCAGGTAGTCGCAGTAGCCGTTCTGATCGCTCCACAGCGTCGCGATCTTCTCGATCTTGCCACCGGGGTACTGGCGCAGGAGGCTGACCGGCTCGTAGGCGACAGGAGCGCCGGCCGTCGTCAGGGTGGACGACAGGTAGATCTCGGTGTCAAAGGGGACAATCACGCTCGCCCCTCCGTCCAGCGTCCAGACGGTGTTCTTCATGACGCCGGCGTAGAACGCGACGTCGCCGGTGTACTTGGAATTGTCGGCCAGGCTGAACGGCAGAACGGCGAAGTAGTAGCGACCCGCCACAGGGGCCTTGTAGTACAGGTCCGCCCACGACGCCTCAACAGCGTCGAGCGGGTCGGCGGCGTAGATGTCGGTGGCCGACGGGCCGTAGGCCGCGAAGATGACGTCTTCGCCACCATTCTGCGCGGCCAGCAGCACGTCGCCTGCCTGGAGGTCGACGTAGTAGACCGCGCTCGTCATCGGATCCGCAGCGCCATCGAGACCGGTTGCTGTGATCGGCTGCGGATATGTCAGCGCATCCGCGGACCCGATGTTGGTCCCCGCGAACGCCATGGCGGCGGTCGCAAGCAGGATCGTCATCGCGAGCGTCGCGACGACGGCAAGCCGAGGGCCTGCACCCTTCAGTGTGATTCCTTGCACGACGACACTCCCATCTCGTTGCAGCCAACGCCGACCGATGTTGACGCCCCCGCTCGGCTCTCCTCCCGCCGTTCGGCGGGCGCTCGCGCTTCGCCCCAGCATCCCACGCTCGGGCGACCAGCTCAATCAGGCACCTTCGTAAGCTCCTTCTATACCAGCACGGCAGTTCTAACGAACGCTGAACCGCCTCTCGGAGCTCACAGTAGAAGCGTTACCCCCCGTCGCAGTGATCGAGTCACCCGGGTGATACGCGACCGCGCGCCACGTTCCACGGTACGGAAGGCTCACGGAAGCGCTGTACCTCGAGTACGAAGAGTAGTTGCTGACCCGGGCCTTGACGGTGCGATATCGGACCCAGTTCCCGTTGGCGTCTCGGCGCTCGAACCGCAGCTGGACGGGATACGTCCCCGCTCTGTGCCGCGGCCGGATGAAGCCGTAGGCGGTGAAGGTACGCCTGGCATACACCGCCGAGGGGGTTCTCGGCGCCGGAAGAGACGCGCTCACGAAGACGTCCTGGTAGGTCGACGAGGACGGCGAATGGCCGAAGAACGAGCCGCCGTACACCGTCCGGAACCTCGTATTGGTGGCCCGGTAGGTCGACAGCTTGTAGGTGCCGAGGTCGTAGGGAGCCCCGGTCCCGCCGCCGATCGGCCAGGAGCCGAGTGTCGCGGTTCGAGCGGGACCGACTGTCTTGAATCCCGCGCTGTAGGCCTGAACCAGCACGTACTGGCCGCCCAGCGGCCCGCCGTTCTCGCTCAACGCACCGGAGATCGACACCTTGCCCCCGTACGGGATCTTGGTCGCCGAGGAAACGCAGGTGACTTGAGTCGGCGGGGTGACAGTGCTCTCGAGGGTGTAGTCGACGTCGGGCCCGTAAGCCCAAGTGGCGGCGTAGTAGGTCCCCCCGAGCGCCGAGCGGTAGAGGATCTCGTCGGCCTCCTGTGGTGCTTCGGTCGATGTCGCCACCGGAGCGGCGGAGCCGTAGATCGACGTAGCTGAGGACCCGTACAGGTAGAGATCGGTGTCCGCCGCTACCGAACCCGAACTGCGGTTATCGAGCCGAAGGTGGAGCGCCTCACCGGGAGCGAGCACCGCGGAGTAGACGTCGCTCCAGTCCGCGAACTCGTCGTGCGCACCGGTATCGGGGACGCCAGCGCTCAGCGGCACCCCGGGGATGTCGCTCCGGTCGTCACTCGGTGTGATCGCGTACTCCGCGACGTACGGCAGGAACGTATTGCGAGGCGCTGACTCCATCGCGAACACGACGAGGTAGTACTGGCCAGACGTTGCAGCTCGATAGCGCAGGAGCTGCGGGTAGGGCAGCTGCTCGCTTCCGGCGACGAACTCGGCGGTAATATCGAGAGTCCCCGGCGGCAGCAAGCCCATGTAGATGCCCTGCGGTGCGTCGGCGTTGAGGCGCACGGCGAGGCAGTCCCCCGCCTGCAGGTTCACGCTGTAGACCTGCGCAAGGGAGGACAGCGAGTCTCGGTTCACCATGCCCTCGACCGGCGAGGTGAGCGGAATGCCGGGCAGGTCGGTGAGCGCCGCGCGCTGGGCGAGCGGCGAGGTGAGTGCCGCGAGGCCTGGCGTCTGAGGTGCTGCCGTCGCGACTCCCGCCCACGCGAGCGACACGGCCAGCACCACCGCAATGAGCAGGGCGCGCGACAACCGATGTGCGATCGACATGGGATTCCCCCGTCTGTGAGCGAGCACCAGGCGGCGGGCCGTGTCGTCCCGTCGCCACCGCCACCAGTATGCGCCGGGATGGCCGGCCATGCGGTGACGCAGCGCACGAAAGTCGCTACCGCGTCGCCTCCCACCAGTGCTCCGCCCATCCGGCGAAGCGCTGGAGATCGTCGGCGGAAGCGAAGGCGCGGCTCGGGACGATGATGCCGTTCGGCCCGAGCCAGAAGATGACGGCGAGGTCGGTCCGCTGGATCTCGGCCACTGCAGGCCACGCGACGGTCGAGGAGGTGAGCTGGCTCGCTGCGGCGATGCCCTTCGCCGAGATCCACAGGCGGGTCGGCAGGCCCATCGCCTCGGTCCACCGCTCCCGGAAGATGCGTTCGTTCACCTTCCGGGTGCGGCCGTACGCAAGCCGCTTTGCGGCGAACGCGTAGAACGCCCCGAGCCCGACAGCTGCAAGCCCGATAAGGATGCCGGTGAAGTCGACGGCGATGGCCCCCACGCCCAGCGCGAACAGGCCGACCACGACCATCAGTACGCCGAGCCACCTGACGATGCGCAGCTGTTGCCGCATCGCTTGCGCCGCCTCGATCGCGCGCGAGAGTGGCCTCGAGCAGGTCGTCGGGCGTGAGCGAGTACGTGACCTCGAGCGTGAGGTCGGCAGGCGCTTGCGGGCTGATGTCGTCGGTCATCTCGGGTCTCTCGGCGCGTAGCCCTTTCGGGCTAGCCCTCGTGCAGCTCTTCGGTGGAGAGCGTCTCGTCTCCGCGCACGAGGCACTCGAGCGCGGGCTCGTATACGAGCCGCATCTGGTCGACGTCGAGGTCGATCTTGTCCTCGATGAGCAGCCGATCTCCGCCCACCGTCCCGATGATGCTGTAGGGGACCTGGTGGTGCAGGCAGATGGCGATGAGCTCGTCGGCGTCCTTCTCGGCGACCGTGGCGATGATGCGGCTCTGCGTCTCCGAGAACAGCGAGGCGACCGGAGCGAGATCGTCGTCGAGGGCCAGTTCCGCGCCGATGCCTCCGGCCATGCAGCACTCCGCGAGCGTCACCGCGATGCCGCCTTCGGAGCAGTCGTGTGCGCTCTTGATGATGCCGTTGCCGATGCCCTCGCACACGACCTCCTGGACCTCGCCCTCGAGATCCAGGTCGAGCGTCGGAGGCTTGCCCGCCACGATGCCGTGCTCGAGCTTGAGCCACTCGCTGCCGCCGAGCTCGGCGGCGGTCTCGCCGATGAGGAAGACGACGTCACCCTCGTCTTTGAACGCGAGCGTGCAGTGCTTGGAGACGTCGTCGATGAGGCCGACAAGCCCGACGGTGGGCGTCGGGTAGATGGGCTGGCCGAACGACTCGTTGTAGAAGCTGACGTTGCCGCTGATGACCGGGATGGTCCACGTGCGACAGGCGTCCGCGAGACCGCGGACGGCCTCCCAGAACGTCCAGTACACCTCGGGCTTCTCGGGATTGCCGAAGTTCAGGCAGTCGGTGATGGCGGCGGCCCGCCCGCCCGAGCAGGCGACGTTGCGGGCGGCCTCGGCAAGCGCGATCTGCGCGCCGACGTACGGGTCGAGGTAGCAGTACCGGCCGTTGCAGTCGCTGGAGACGGCGATGCCTCGCTGGGTGACGTCGCCGCGACCCGGCGCACCGATGCGCAGGACGGCCGCATCGCTGCCGGGCAGCACCACCGTCGAGGCGATGACCTGGTGGTCGTACTGCTCCCAGATCCAGTGACGCGAGCAGATGTTCGCGCTGCCGAGGAGGTGAAGCAGCACGCCGGAGAGCGCGTCGACGTCGGTGGGCATCGGCAGCGTCATCGGGTCGAACGCCTGGACCTCATCGAGGTAGGCGGGGCGCTTCATCGCGGGGTCGTACTCGGGCGCATCGTGGGCGAGGGTCGCGGCGGGCATGTCGGCGACGACCTCGTCGCCCATCCGCACGATGAAGCGGCCGGTGTCGGTGATCTGGCCGATGACGGTGGAGCGCAGACCCCACTTGTCGCACACCGCCACGGCGGCGTCGAGGTCGTCGGGGGTAACGACCGCGACCATGCGCTCCTGGGACTCCGAGACCATGATCTCGAACGGCTTCATCGCGTCCTCGCGCTGCGGGACGGCGGCCGCGTCGATGTCGACGCCCACGCCACCGCGGCTCGCCATCTCGCTGATCGAGCTCGTGAGGCCCGCCGCGCCGCAGTCTCCGAGCGCGACGAGCAGCTTCTCGTCGAGCAGCTCGAGGCAGCACTCGATCAGCAGCTTCTCCTCGAAGGGATCGCCCACCTGAACGGCGGGACGCTTGTCCTCGGCGCGCTCGTCGAACTCCTGCGACGCGAGCACGCTCGCCCCGCCGATGCCGTCTCGGCCCGTGGTCGACCCGATCAGCAGCACGAGGTTGCCGGGACCCGAGCCCACGGCGCGGGTCAGGTTCTCCTCGCGCATGATGCCGAGCGACATCGCGTTGATGAGGCAGTTGCCCTCGTAGGCCTCTTCGAAGTAGACCTCGCCGCCCACGGTGGGCACGCCGAGGCAGTTGCCGTAGCCGCCGATACCCGCCACCGAGCCCTCGAACAGGTAGCGCTGTCTCGGCTTGTCGAGGGTGCCGAAGCGGAGCGAGTCGAGCGAGGCGATGGGCCGCGCGCCCATCGTGAAGATGTCGCGGATGATGCCGCCGACGCCGGTCGCGGCACCCTGATACGGCTCGATCGCGCTGGGGTGGTTGTGACTTTCCATCTTGAACGCGAGTGCCCACCCGTCGCCCACGCTGATGACGCCGGCGTTCTCGCCCGGGCCCTGAAGCACCGCGGGGCCCTCGTTGGGGAACATCCGCAGCGCCTTCTTGGAGTGCTTGTAGCTGCAGTGCTCGCTCCACATGAGCGAGTACATGTACAGCTCGGTGACGCTGGGGATTCGTCCCTGGATCTCGACGATCCGCCCGTATTCGTCGAGCTTGAGGCCGAGTTCCTCGGCGAGCTTGGGAGCGATCTCGGGGGCGAGGGTCTCGATAGGCGTCACGAAGCCTCCTGAGCACGTGGCGAACGGCGCGAGCGGCGCCGAGAGGACATGCTCGGATTGTAGCGGAAGCTTCGGGGGTTTCCCGCCGAGCGGACGGCGTGTTCCGCTCGGCGGGAAGAGCTAACTCGGCTGCCGCGCGGGCTAGCGGTGCGACCAGAAGCCGCGCGGACGGCTGATGGCGACCGGCTCGGCGACGCCGAAGTTGCGCACGATCACGCGGTGGGAACCGGCAGACGGGGCAGTGACGTAGGCGGCGAACGAGGAGGTGCCCTCACGCTGCACGTAGGTCGCCGATCGCACGTACTTCCACGAGGTGCCGACCTTCTTCTGCAGCACCACCTGGGTCTTGGTGTCCACGGTGTGCCTCGAGACCTTCGCGTAGACCTTGAAGCGGTAGCCCTGGCGCACGTACGAGGTGCCGAGCGACGGCGTGGTGACCGTGTCGACGGTGCCCGGCGTGGCGACGACCTCGGACTTCTTCTCGAGGTAGGCCCCGGTCGCGTCGTCGCGGACGAACAGCGTGTACCAGTAGGTCCGGCCGTTCACGACGGTCGTGTCGACCACCGAGCGCTCCGTGCCGCGATACACCACGACGTCGGGCTCGCTCACGTAGCAGCCCGCCACGCGTTGCGCCGCTCCGAATGCGGCGCCCCCGACAGCGGCGCCGGACGGTTCGTCGCCGAAGGCCGGGTTGCTCGGCCAGCCGTAGATCGACCGGACGACCTTGGCCGAGTGGCCTGCAGGCAGCTCGCCCCAGGCGAGGGAGACCTGTCCGTCGCCTCTCGTGGCGGTCATGCCCCATTCGTTCACGCATGCACTCGCCGACGCCGGCGCCAACGCGAGTGCCAGCGCGGCGACGAGCACCGCGCACGTCACGCCCTTCCATTTGCCCATGATGCCCTCCGAAGAACGAAGCCGAGATGACACCTCGGTCATCGGGTCCGGGAGCGCGTCGCGCAAGGTCGGGGCGCCGTCGCCGAGAAGCGCCTGTGAGAGACATCACCACCCTTCTGTGACGGGCGTCACACGCGGTGGGCGGCGTCATGTGCCTCTCGGTGGTAAAGACCCCCGCACGAAACGCCGATTACATGGTCGCTGGTACTCGCACGGTTCCCCCGGTTGTGGGACGGGGCTCGCACAAGACAAACGCCAGCGTCCCGCACGTGGTGCGCGCAGAAGGAATGCGCGCCCTTCCGGCCATCGGGGGAGTGAGAACGGTGAAGAGGATCAGTGTCCTTGTCGCAGTGACGCTCGCGGTCTGGCTTGGACTGACCGCATCGGCGTACGCCAACTTCGGCCCACACGGCGGCTACATCGACGACACCGACGCCTGCGCGGGCTGCCACCGCGCGCACACGTCGTTCGCCGAGGTGGGCTGGACCGACAACTACGGCGTGCTTCACGAGAGCGCGCTGCTGGTGTCGTCCGCCCGAACCATGAGCGAGTTCTGCTACGCGTGCCACGGCAACCAGGCACCGGGCGCATCGACCAACGTGCAGGCCGGCATCTTCGACTCGGGCCCCTCGGGGGCCTCAGGTCAGGGCGTCGGCGACAGCAACGACGGCGTGACCGTCGCGTACGTCACCGAGTCGACGTTCAACGCGCCGCTGAACGGCGGCGGATTCGATTCGGTCGGTCTCGTGCCGAGCACCTCGTCACACGGCATGGACCTGGGCGCCGCGACGGCTCCGGTGTGGGGCGCAGGCTCGGCACAGGCTCCCGGCGGGACGAACCTCACGTGCACCGACTGCCACGATCCGCACGGCAGCGCGAACTACCGGCTGCTGAAGCACACGATCAACGGCGTCACCGTGGGCAGCTACGGTCTCGACGGCGAGACCCCGGACGCGTGGGTCATCTCTCGTGAGACGGGTTACCCGTACTCGGCAGGCGTACGCGGCTGGCTCAAGCACGAGCCCGGCGCGGCGCAGATGGCCGTCTACGTGCCCAACTACACCGACACCCGCTACGGCTACGACCCTGCCTGGAACGGCACGCGCGGCGTGACCGACTGGTGCTCGGCGTGCCACACCCAGTACAACAACCGCGCGAGCATCTACAACTACGGCGCCTACTTCGGCAACGTCGCGGGCACCGCACAGGTGGGCGCGCGCACCTTCCACCGCCACCCGGTGAACATCGACCTCACGCTCGCGTACGGTCCCGGCCAGAGAGACCGCCGAGAGCGTCGTATTCGACCCGCTCATCCCGCTCGACGAGCGCACCGGCCCTGGCGTGACCAACGCGAACGCCCCGGGCACGTGGGACCAGAACGACTACCTCTCGTGCCTGACCTGCCACCTCGCACACGGCACCGCCGTGCAGATGGAGGGCAGTCGATGAGCCGACAGCCCGACCGGCGTCTAGAGCTGGCCAACACTGTTAACACGTTGCCGCTGATGACCGGGATGGTCCACGTGCGACAGCTCGCAAGGCCGCGAACGCTCCCAGAAGGTCCAGTACACCTCGGGCTTCTCGGGATTGCCGAAGTTCAGGCAGTCGGTGATGGCGGCGCCCGCCCGCCCGAGCAGGCGACGTTGCGCGGCCTCGGCAAGCGCGATCTGCGCGCCGACATACGGGTCGAGGTAGCAGTACCGGCCGTTGCAGTCGCTGGAGACGGCGATGCCCCGCTGGGTGACGTCGCCGCGACCCGGCGCACCGATGCGCAGGACGGCCGCATCGCTGCCGGGCAGCACCACCGTCGAGGCGATGACCTGGTGGTCGTACTGCTCCCAGATCCAGTGACGCGAGCAGATGTTCGCGCTGCCGAGGAGGTGAAGCAGCACGCCGGAGAGCGCGTCGACGTCGGTGGGCATCGGCAGCGTGGTCGGGTCGAACGCCTGGACCTCATCGAGGTAGGCGGGGCGCTTCATCGCGGGGTCGTACTCGGGTGCATCGTGGGCGAGGGTCGCGGCGGGCATGTCGGCGACGACCTCGTCGCCCATGCGCACGATGAAGCGGCCGGTGTCGGTGATCTGGCCGATGACGGTGGAGCGCAGACCCCACTTGTCGCACACCGCCACGGCGGCGTCGAGGTCGTCGGGGGTAACGACCGCGACCATGCGCTCCTGGGACTCCGAGACCATGATCTCGAACGGCTTCATCGCGTCCTCGCGCTGCGGGACGGCGGCCGCGTCGATGTCGACGCCCACGCCACCGCGGCTCGCCATCTCGCTGATCGAGCTCGTGAGGCCCGCCGCGCCGCAGTCGCCAAGCGCGACGAGCAGCTTCTCGTCGAGCAGCTCGAGGCAGCACTCGATCAGCAGTTTCTCCTCGAAGGGATCGCCCACCTGAACGGCGGGACGCTTGTCCTCGGCGCGCTCGTCGAACTCCTGCGACGCCAGGACGCTCGCACCGCCGATGCCGTCTCGACCCGTGGTCGACCCGATCAGCAGCACGAGGTTGCCGGGACCCGAGCCCACGGCGCGGGTCAGGTTCTCCTCGCGCATGATGCCGAGCGACATCGCGTTGATGAGGCAGTTGCCCTCGTAGGCTTCTTCGAAGTAGACCTCGCCGCCCACCGTGGGCACGCCGAGGCAGTTGCCGTAGCCGCCGATACCCGCCACCGAGCCCTCGAACAGGTAGCGCTGTCTCGGCTTGTCGAGGATGCCGAACCTGAGGGAATCGAGCGAGGCGATCGGCGGCGCGCCCATCGTGAAGATGTCGCGGATGATGCCACCCACACCGGTCGCGGCACCCTGATACGGCTCGATCGCGCTGGGGTGGTTGTGACTTTCCATCTTGAACGCGAGTGCCCAACCGTCGCCCACGCTGATCACGCCGGCGTTCTCGCCCGGGCCCTGAAGCACCGCGGGGCCCTCGTTGGGGAACATCCGCAGCGCCTTCTTCGAGTGCTTGTAGCTGCAGTGCTCGCTCCACATGAGCGAGTACATGTACAGCTCGGTGACGCTGGGGATTCGTCCCTGGATCTCGACGATCCGCCCGTATTCGTCGAGCTTGAGGCCGAGTTCCTCGGCGAGCTTGGGAGCGATCTCGGGGGCGAGGGTCTCGATGGGCGTCACGAAGCCTCCTGAGCACGTGGCGAACGGCGCGAGCGGCGCCGAGAGGACATGCTCGGATTGTAGCGGAAGCTCCGGGGGTTTCCCGCCGAGCGGACGGCGTGTTCCGCTCGGCGGGAAGAGCTGACCGGTGCGGGCTAGCGGTGCGACCAGAAGCCGCGCGGACGGCTGATGGCGACCGGCTCGGCGACGCCGAAGTTGCGCACGATCACGCGGTGGGAACCGGCAGACGGGGCAGTGACGTAGGCGGCGAACGAGGATGTGCCCTCACGCTGCACGTAGGTGGCCGATCGCACGTACTTCCACGAGGTGCCGACCTTCTTCTGCAGCACCACCTGGGTCTTGGTGTCCACCGTGTGCCTGGAGACCTTCGCGTAGACCTTGAAGCGGTAGCCCTGGCGCACGTACGAGGTGCCGAGCGACGGCGTGGTGACCGTGTCGACGGTGCCCGGGGTGGCGACGACCTCGGACTTCTTCTCGAGGTAGGCACCGGTCGCGTCGTCGCGGACGAACACCGTGTACCAGTAGGTCCGGCCGTTCACGACGGTCGTGTCGACCACCGAGCGCTCCGTGCCGCGATACACCACAACGTCGGGCTCGCTCACGTAGCAGCCCGCCACGCGTTGTGCCGCTCCGAATGCGGCGCCCCCGACAGCCGCGCCGGACGGTTCGTCGCCAAAGGCCGGGTTGCTCGGCCAGCCGTAGATCGACCGGACGACCTTGGCCGAGTGGCCTGCAGGCAGCTCGCCCCAGGCGAGGGAGACCTGTCCGTCGCCTCTCGTGGCGGTCATGCCCCATTCGTTCACGCATGCACTCGCCGACGCCGGCGCCAACGCGAGTGCCAGCGCGGCGACGAGCACCGCGCACGTCACGCCCTTCCATTTGCCCATGATGCCCTCCGAAGAACGAAGCCGAGATGACACCTCGGTCATCGGGTCCGGGAGCGCGTCGCGCAAGGTCGGGGCGCCGTCGCCGAGAAGCGCCTGTGAGAGACATCACCACCCTTCTGTGACGGGCGTCACACGCGGTGGGCGGCGTCATGTGCCTCTCGGTGGTAAAGACCCCCGCACGAAACGCCGATTACATGGTCGCTGGTACTCGCACGGTTCCCCCGGTTGTGGGACGGGGCTCGCACAGGACAAACGCCAGCGTCCCGCACGTGGTGCGCGCAGAAGGAATGCGCGACCTTCCGGCCATCGGGGGAGTGAGAACGGTGAAGAGGATCAGTGTCCTTGTCGCAGTGACGCTCGCGGTCTGGCTTGGACTGACCGCATCGGCGTACGCCAACTTCGGCCCACACGGCGGCTACATCGACGACACCGACGCCTGCGCGGGCTGCCACCGCGCGCACACGTCGTTCGCCGAGGTGGGCTGGACCGACAACTACGGCGTGCTTCACGAGAGCGCGCTGCTGGTGTCGTCCGCCCGAACCATGAGCGAGTTCTGCTACGCGTGCCACGGCAACCAGGCACCGGGCGCATCGACCAACGTGCAGGCCGGCATCTTCGACTCGGGCCCCTCGGGGGCCTCAGGTCAGGGCGTCGGCGACAGCAACGACGGCGTGACCGTCGCGTACGTCACCGAGTCGACGTTCAACGCGCCGCTGAACGGCGGCGGATTCGATTCGGTCGGTCTCGTGCCGAGCACCTCGTCACACGGCATGGATCTGGGCGCCGCCACGTCGCCGATGTGGGGCGCGGGCTCGGCACAGGCTCCGGGCGGCACGAACCTCACGTGTACCGACTGCCACGATCCGCACGGCAGCGCGAACTACCGGCTGCTGAAGCACACGATCAACGGCGTCACCGTGGGCAGCTACGGTCTCGACGGCGAGACGCCGGACGCGTGGGTCATCTCTCGTGAGACGGGCTACCCGTACTCGGCAGGCGTGCGCGGCTGGCTCAAGCACGAGCCCGGCGCGGCGCAGATGGCCGTCTACGTCCCCAACTACACCGACACCCGTTACGGCTACGACCCTGCCTGGAACGGCACGCGTGGCGTGACCGACTGGTGCTCGGCGTGCCACACCCAGTACAACAACCGCGCGAGCATCTACAACTACGGCGCCTACTTCGGCAACGTCGCGGGCACCGCACAGGTGGGCGCGCGCACGTTCCACCGCCACCCGGTGAACATCGACCTCACGCTCGCGTACGGTCCCGGCAGAGAGACCGCCGAGAGCGTTGTGTTCGACCCGCTCATCCCGCTCGACGAGCGGACCGGCCCCGGCGTGACCAACGCGAACGCCCCGGGCACGTGGGACCAGAACGACTACCTGTCGTGCCTGACCTGCCACCTCGCACACGGCACCGCCGTGCAGATGGAGGGCTGGGCCGAAGCGCACGCGGACACGCGCTCGATTGCGCCGACGTGGACGGTCGTCCGCACGCCGGGCTCCGGAGGCGTCGACCCGACCTTCGACAGCGCGCTGCTCCGCCGCCCGAACCGCGGCGTGTGCGAGCGCTGCCACAACAAGTAGCGGCTACAGGGGCAGGCGCGAAAGGGCGCCCGCTACCCCACACCGAACGCGCGACGCAGCTGGTCCTCGTCCTCACACTGGGCGAGGATCAGCAGCTCGTCTCCGGCGGTCAGCACGGTATCGCCACGAGGCACGATCACGCCGCCGCCCGAGACGATCGCCATGATCTGAGCGCACGGCGGCAGCTGGACGTCGGCGATGCGCTTGCCTACCGCGGGCGAATCCTCGGGAAGCACGAGTTCGTCGATCGCCATGTTCTCGGCGTTCAAGCGGAGCAGCGTCACGATGTCGCCCAGGCTCACCTTCTTGAGGACGTCGGCCATGATCGCCGTGTTGGAGACCGGGACGTCCACCCCGAAGCGCCCGGTGAACAGCCATGCGTTCGCGGGGTTGTTGATGCGCGCGATCGTGAGCGGTACCGAGTACTCGAGCTTCGAGAGCAGGCAGACCACGAGGTTGTCCTCGTCGCCACCTGTAGCGGCTACCACCGCATCGGCGTTTCGGATGTTGGCCTCGTCGAGGATGTAGGGCTCGTCGCCGTCCCCGCACACGACGCGAACGCCATGCAATGCTTCGACCAGCAGTTCGCAGCGGTCCGGGTCCTCCTCGACGAGGACGACGTCATTGCCTTCGTGTGCCAGCGTCTTGGCGAGGTGCGATCCGACCTTGCCACCGCCGACGATGAGTGCGTTCATCTCGGCCTCCCTAGGGGTGCGTCAGGTTGTCGAACCGCTCCATTGCCGAGGCCAGTACCGCAACCTCGACGATGTCGCCCTCGTGCAGGGCCTCATGTGTCGCGGGGATGAACGACTTCCCGGCGCGCACGATCGCGAACGGTAGGGTCTCACCCGTCATCGTGAGATCGGCGATGGTGCGACCCACGATTCTCGGCGGGATGGAGATCTTCACGAGCTGGACCTCACCGTCGCCCAGCGTCAGGTCCCGCACCAATGACGGGTAGAGCACCAGCGCAGAGATCTCGTTGGCCGCCCACGTCACCGAGGAGACCGTCTGGATGCCGAGCCGACGATAGATCTCGGCGCGGCGCGGGTCGAAGATTCGCGCAACGACCTTGGGAACGCGGTATATCTCGCGCGCGATCACCGAGGAGACCACGTTGGAGTTGTCGCCACTGGTCACGGCGACGTACGCGTCACTCCGGTCCACGCCGGCGGTCTCGAGCACGTCCTTGTCGAAGACCATGCCTCGGATAGTCGTCCCCCCGAAGTTCTGACCCAGCCGCCGAAACGCCAGCGGGCTCTTGTCGATGACCACCACCTCGTGGCCCTCGTGCGTGAGCTTGAGCGCGAGCTGCGCTCCAACCCGGCCACACCCGCCAATGATGACTTTCACGCTGCCTCCCCTATTGGCATCAGCGCCGACATCGCCGTCGTCCCCGACGACGAGGAGCCTGCAAGGTTATGGTTCCCCGGCGTCACCGCGCCTCCTCCGCTGCGTGCTCGAGCTCGATCCGCGGCACGTTTTCGGCGGCCGCCTCTCTGGCGAGGCGTCGTCTCACGAACAGCTTCCTGATCTCGTCGGCGACGAGCAGTGTGGGCCACAGCAAGAGCAGGAACGCCCAGTCGGGCCAGAGCCTGAGCGGCCCGTGATGGAACACCCTCGCGAGCACCGGGACGTAGACGAGCACGCAGAACATCACTACCTCGACGAGGATGCCCCAGAGCATGAAGCGGTTCGAGGTGAATCCGACCTTGAAGATCGACTGCACGTTGGTGCGCTGGGCGAACCCGTTGCCGATCTGCGTGGTCATGACCGCACCGTGCGTCATGGTCGTCGCGAGGATGTATACGGTCGAGCCGCCCACGGCCATTGCCCCGAAGGTGAACATGTTCATTCCGGGACGCCACCCGTACACCCAGTACAGGAAGTAGAAGGCCGCCATGCACGCCACCGATTGGATCATTCCGAGGAACAGCTGCGAGCGGAGGAGCAGGTTCGCAGTGACCAGGCGCTGCTTCTGCGAACGCGGCGGACGGGTCATGATGCCCGGCTCCGGCGCCTCGGTTCCGAGTGCCAACGCAGGCACCATGTCGGTCCCCAGGTCGATCGCGAGGATCTGCATGATGGTCAGCGCGAGTGGGATCTTGAACAGCACGAACAGGATGAAGGGGACCAGCTCCGGCATGTTGCTGGTGAAGATGTAGGCGACGAACCGTCGGATGTTGTCGTAGACGGCACGACCCTCTTCGATCGCGTTGACGATGCTCGCGAAGTTGTCGTCGGTCAGGATCATATCCGCCGCTTCCTTCGCGACGTCCGTCCCGGCGATGCCCATCGCCACGCCGATGTCGGCGGTCTTGAGCGCCGGCGCATCGTTCACGCCGTCGCCAGTCATCGCGACGATATGCCCCATGCGCTTCAGCGCCTGGGCGATCAGCATCTTGTGCTCGGGAGACACCCGCGCGAACAGGATGTTCTTCGCCGCAAGCGCAGCCTCGAGCTCGGCGTCGGACATATCGTTGAGGTCGTTGCCGGTCACGATGCGGGCCTGGTCGCCGGAGACGATGCCGATGCGGCGCGCGATCGACTCTGCCGTCAGGCCGTAGTCGCCGGTGATCATGATGATCTCGATGCCCGCGGTGTGGCATTCCTCGACGGCCGTGGTCACCTCGTCGCGCGGCGGATCCATCATCGCCATAAGCCCCACGAAGACCAGGTCGCGCTCGGTCTTCTCGGGCGAGTAGTCGTCCTCGTCCCGGTCGATCGGCCGGTACGCCATCGCCAACACCCGCAGACCGCTGCGAGCGAACTCGTCGTTCTGGACGACGGCCTGAGCACGCATCTCATCCGTCAGCGGCTCGTCGCCATCGACGGTCGCGATACGCGTGCACAGGTCGAGGACCTCCTTCGGCGCGCCCTTCACGTACCCGATGCGACCGAACTTGTGATCCATGTGCACGGTGGTCATGCGCTTGCGCACCGAGTCGAACGGCAGCTCGAACACCCGACGGGTGTTGTCGAGCTCGGTCTCGTAGTCGAAGCCGGCCTTCCTGGCGGCAACGAGGAGCGCCGCCTCGGTGGGGTCGCCCAGGATGGTCCAGGACTCGTCCGGCGAGGCCGGCGGAATGAGTCGCGCGTTGTTGCAGAGCGCGGCCGTCCTCATGAGGATGTAGAGCGCCTTCGTCTGCTCCTCGGTGAGCGGCTCGCCCGCGCGGGCGAACTCGCCCGAGGGTGCGTACCCGGTGCCCGAGACCTCGATGTGCTGGCCGTTGACCCACACGTCGCGGACGGTCATCTCGTTCTTGGTGAGCGTGCCTGTCTTGTCGGTGCAGATCACCGTGGTACAACCGAGCGTTTCGACCGACGACAGCTTCTTGATGAGGGCGTGCCGGTCGGCCATCCGCTGCACGCCCATGGCCAGCGAGAGCGTCACAGTCGGGAGCAGGCCCTCGGGAACGAGCGCGACGATGATACCCACCGAGAACACGAACCCCTCGACGAGACCGAGGCCGCCGAAGAAGTATCCGAGCACGAAGAAGACGAGGCCGACACTCGTCGCGATGATCGCGACGACCTGCGTGACCTTGCTCATCTCCTTCTGCAGCGGGCTGAGCTGCTCCTCCACGCTTTGGGTGAGCTCGGCGATCTTGCCGAACTGCGTGCTCATGCCCGTGGCGTAGACGACCGCCTTGGCCCCGCCATAAGCCACCGACGTCCCCGCGAAGACGAGATTCGGCTTCTCGATCACGGTCAGGTTCGGGTCTTCGTGCGGAGCGGCCGTCTTGCGCACCGGCTCGGATTCGCCGTTCAGCGTCGCCATGTTGGCCCGCAGTTCGAATTCCTCGATCAGGCGAGCGTCCGCTGAGATCGCATCGCCCTCCTCGAGGACCATCACGTCGCCCGGGACGAGCTCGCTTGCGGGGACTTGGATGGTCTGCCCGTCGCGAATGACCTTTGCGTTGCGCGGGATCATCTGCTTGAGCGCTTCGGTGGCCTTCTCGGCGCGGAACTCCTGCCAGAACGAGAAGATGGCGTTGATGAAGATGACCGCGATGATCGCCCAGGAGAGCTCTGGCAGGTCGCCGATGTAGGCGAGCACCGCCGCGACCCACAGCATGATCGCGAACAGGTGATAGAAGTTCTCGAGGAACTTCCAGATGAGCGACCGGCCCTTGATCTCCTTGATCTCGTTGGGGCCGTACTCCGCGAGTCTGCGGCCGGCCTCCTCCGAAGTGAGCCCCGCCTCGGACGTGCCGAGCGCTTCGAGCACCTGCTCTCGGGTCAATCCGGAACAGGCCGAGCTGTCGCAGACAGCAGTCGCTTCAGTCATGTGTGTGCACGCCTCGCGTCTCGAAGTTCGTTCGCTTCAGGCGCCCGGTGGCGATGAGAGTGCTTGGTTCCCCGTCACGGGTGTCGAGTGACACTTCCCGAAGGTGCCAACAACTCCTGCCGACGAAAGTGCCGGATGTTGCGGGGACGGTCAGAGCTCCTCGAGCGACGCGAAGCGGAAACCGACCCCCGGCTCGGTGATGATGTAGCGCGGCACGTCGCCGGGAGGCTCTATCTTGCGGCGCAGGTTCGAGACGTGGACGCGGAGGGTCTGTCGGTCCTCGGCGTATTCGGGACCCCACACGTTCTCGAGTAGCGTTCGAGAGGTCACCACTCGGCCGGCGTTGCGCGCGAGGAACACAAGGATGTCGAACTCGAGGCGCGTGAGGTGGATCTCGTCGCCCCGTACGATGACGCGTCGCTTCCCGAGATCGATACTCACGTCCCCGATCTCGATCTCGGTCGCGGAGACGTCGAGTCCGCGTGCGCGCCGAACGAGAGCGCGCAGTCTGGCGAGCAGCTCTCCGCTTGAGAAGGGCTTGGTGAGGTAGTCGTCCGCGCCCAGATCGAGTGCCGCGATCTTGTCGGCCTCGGCGTCGCGCACCGAGAGGATCAGGATCGGACCGTGGTACCACTCCCTTAGCTGCCGGCACGCCTCCAAACCGCTCATCCCCGGCAGGGTCAGGTCCAGGATCACGATGTCGGGAGTGCTGCGAGTCGCCAACACGAGTCCGGTCTCGGCGTCGGCGGCCTCCTCGACCGCGTAGTGGCGCGACTGAAGCACTGAGCGCAGCGCCGCTCGGATCTGCTCCTCGTCGTCGACGACCAGCACGTGCGTTGTCTTCTCCGGAGATCCCACCGCTACCCCTCGGTCCTGCAGCTGCCAACCGGCAGCGATACGACGAAGCGCGCGCCGCCCCCGGCCACGTCCTCGACCCCTATGGTGCCTCCATTGGCCCGGACGATCTCGAGCGCGATGGGCAGGCCCAGGCCCGTTCCCGGCGCGGAACCTGACGCGCTCCCACGATAGAACTTCTCGAAGACGGCCTCCTTCTCCGAGTCCGCCACGCCGGGCCCGCGATCCTCGACGGAGACCTCCAGCGAGTCGCTCTTCGCCGCCGCCGACACGAGCACGGGTGCGCCGACCGGCGAGTATGCGAGCGCATTCTCCACGAGGATGTTGAGCGCGCGGACGAGCTGGGCGAAGTCGCAGCACAAGAGCGGCAGGTCGACGCCCAGCACGAACTCGATCCGCTCGCGCTGCGCGGACGGCAGTCGGGACCGGAGCGTCCCAAGGACGTCGGCGACGTCCTGCGTCTCGAGGTGAGGGCGCCACGCGTCGGACTCGAGCCGGGACATGTCGAGCAGGTCGCCGATCGAGGCGTCGAGCCGAGAGAGATCCTCGGCGACGGCCGCCAGCTCCTGACGAACGCGGCTGGTAGCAGCCGCGCCAGCTGCCTCCGGCTCGTCGAGCAGGCCGGTTACCCGCGCCGTCGCAGCCGCCAGCGGCGTCTTGAGCTCGTGGGAGAGCGCCGACACGAACGTGGACTTCATGCGATCGGTTTCGGCCAGCGCGGCAGCCCGAGCCGCCTCCTCCTCCAGACGCTGGCGCTGGAACGCCGCGGCAACGAGGTTGGCCACGGCGAGGACGAGGCCGGGGTCAGGTCGCTCTCGGACGGCGCGGTCGACACCGCCCACCGGTCCCATGTAGAGCACCCCTTCTGTGCTTTCGCTCGTCCGCAGGGGCACGAACACGCCGTCCGCGACCACGCCGGCGATGGCATCGTCTGCGGCAACCGACCGTGGCGCGTCTGCGGCGTCGGCGCCCGATCTCGGCGGCACCCTCGAGCCCGACAGCGATGCCGTGGTGCAGGGACCACGCCGCGAGCGCTGCCTCTCCCGACGATGCTGTGGGGGAGCCCGCCTGTGCGAGACACACCGGGGGCCGCGGCTCAAGTGCGGGCACGTACAGGGCCGCGCGCCCGGGACCGAGGGACGACGTGAGCTCGCCGACGACGAACTCGGCCGTGGCGGCGGCCGACTGCTCCCCCGCAATCCTGAACGACAGCTCGTTCAGCAGCTCCAGCTCGGCCAGACGGTGCAGCGCCAGCCGCTCACGCTGTCGCAGTCGACCTGTCTGCTGACCGGCGACCAGGGCGACCACGAAGAACACGCCGAGGCCGACCCACTCGGAAGGCTCGTTCACCGCAAGCGTGTGATAGGGCTGCACGAACACGAAGTCGAGCGTGAAGAACGCCACCACGGCGGCAACCGCCGAGGCCCTGACGCCCGAGAGCCGTGCCACGAGGATGATGGGCAAGACGTACACGAGCATTGCCGTGGACGCGGCGAGCGCCGGTCGGAACGGAAGCAGCACGACGGTGGCGCCGGCAACCGAGAACACCGCCAGAGGGTAGCCCCTGCCTGCGCCTGACAGTCGTGACAGTGCGACGTCTACTTCGACTCCGCATGCACCCCGAACGTCGCGCGCAGCTGCGCCTCTTCGCCCACCTCGGACAGGATCAGCACCTCGTCGCCAGCCTGAAGGAGCGTATCGCCCTTCGGCACGATCACGTCGCCCTTGGAGATGACCGCCATGATGTGCGCGCAACTGGGCAACGCGAGCGAGGCGATGGTCTTGCCGCAGGCGTCGGCGTCGGCGGGAAGGGTGATCTCGTCGATGACCATGTTCTCGGTCGACAGACGCATGAGGGCGATGACGTCGCCCAGACTGACTTCCTTCTCCACGAGACTGTAGATGAGACTCGCGCTCGATACCGCGACATCCACGCCCCACATGCGGGTGAACATCCACTCGTTCTTGGGATGGTTGGTGCGCGCGAACACGAGCGGCACGTAGTAGGTGTTCTTGGCGAGGAACGACACCACGAGGTTGTCCTCGTCGTCGCCGGTAAGGGAGGCGACCAGGTCCGCGAGCCCGATCCCGGCGCGATCGAGCACTGCCGGCTCGCACCCGTCACCACGGATCACTCGAACGTCAGGCATGCGCGCGGCGACGTGCTCGGCGCGGTCGGCGCGCTGCTCGACGAGGGTGACCTCATGGCCGCCGCGCAGCTTCTCGGCGAGATAGACGCCGGACTTGCCCGCTCCCACGATCAGTACGTTCATCGACGTCACCTACTCCTTCAGCCCGAGCAGACGCTCGAGCTTGCCCGCGCTCTCGCGCAGCACGTTGATGAACAGAACGTCACCCAGCTCGAAGATGAACCCCTCGGTGGGCAGCAGCCCCTTCCCCTGGCGTAGCACGGTGGCTACAGCGATCTCGCCGGGGACGTTGAGCTCCTCGAGCCGATGCCCCTCGAGGGGCCGGAGGCGTCTCCACCTCCACCATCTCGATCTCGGCGTTCCCGTACTGGTACTCGCTGTGCAGATCGGGATGCGTGATCATGTCCAGCAGCCGAGAGCTCGTCCACGTCACCGAGGCAATCGTGGAGATGCCGAGGCCGCGGTAGATCTCGGCTCGGCGGGGATCGTAGATGCGCGCGATCACGCGGGGGACCCGGAAGACCTCCTTGGCGATGCGCGCCGCGACGATGTTCGAGTTGTCGCCGCTGGTGACAGCGGCGAAGCAGTCCGCGTCGCGGATGCCGGCTTCCTCGAGCACGTCGCGGTCGAAGACGGGGCCCACGAACTTCTGGCCCATGATCTCCTCGCCCGGATCGACCTCGAACACGAGCGGGTCCAGGTCGATCACCGACACGGAGTGCCCCTCGTACTCGAGCATGCTCGCGAGATAGCGGCCGACGCGCCCGTAGCCACCGATCACCACGTGGAGCCGGTTCTGCATCCTCGCCTCACCTCACCTTCACAGCGTGCCGCGCGCGTCTGCAGGCGCGTGGCCGAGGACGACGTCGGACGTGCGTGTGGTGCGGCGCAGGACGAACTTGCGGACTTCGTCCGCGACAAGCAGCACCGGTGCGAAGATCGCCATGACCGCCCACTCCTGCCAGCTCAAGGGCGCCGTGCTGAAGATCTTCTGCAGGAAGGGGACGTACATCAGCGCAGCCACGCCCAGAAGCTCGCCCGCCAGACCCCACCACCTCAGCTTGTTTGTGAAGAAGCCTACCGAGAGGATCGACTGGCGGTGGGTGCGCATGGCGAAGCCGTTCCCCACCTGCGCCATGACGATACCAAGAAGCGTCATGGTTGTGGCGGCCATGTAGATGCCGGTTGCCGGCGAGCCGGCCGTGGGCATGTTTCCGAATGCTGCCATCCCGCTCCAGTCGCCGAACGTCCACCCCGCTTCGACGTAGCGGTAGAAGAAGCCGAACAGACCGATAGCCGCGGCGATGGGACCGAGGAAGAGGTACGCCTTCACGAGCATGCCCTTGGTCAGGATCGGCTCGCCCGGGCGCTTGGGCGGCCGGGACATGACGCCGGGCTCGGGCTGCTCGAGTCCCAGCGCCAGCGCGGGGACCTGGTCGGTGAGCAGGTCGATGGTGAGCACCTGCAGCAGCGTGAGAGGCAGCGGGATCTTGAGGAAGATCATTGCGAGGAACGGGATCATCTCGGCGACGTTCGAGGTCTGGAAGTAAGTGATGAAGCGACGGATGTTGTCGAAGATCGCGCGCCCCTCCTCGACCGCGTGCACGATCGAAGCGAAGTTGTCGTCGGTGAGGATCATGTCGGCGGCCTCGCGCGCGACGTCAGTTCCCGGCCTTGCCCATCGCGATGCCGATATCGGCGGCCTTCAGGGCCGGCGCGTCGTTGACGCCGTCGCCGGTCATCGCGACGACCTCGCCCATCGCCTGCAGCATCTGGGCGATGCGCATCTTGTGCTCGGGCACCACCCGCGCGAACAGCACCTCGCCGGCGAGCGCCTCGCGTAGCTCGTCCTCGCCCATCGTCTCGAGCTGAGCACCCGTCACGACCCACGCGTTTGCGCCACTCACGATGCCGATCTTGCGCGCGATCGCCTCGGCGGTGAGGCCGTAGTCGCCGGTGATCATCACGATGCGGATACCGGCGGTGTGGCACTGGGCCACCGCGTCGGTGACTTCGGGCCGCGGCGGGTCCTGCATCGCTTCAAGACCCAGCAGCGTCAGGCCGCGCTCCATCGCCGAGATGTCGTGGACGTCCTCGTCTCGCGCAACCGGACGCTGGGCCACCGCGATCACCCGAAGCGCCTCGCTGGCGAGGCGATCGTTGGCGGCTAGGGCCTCGGCGCGGTCGGCCTCGGTGATCTCGCGCACCCCCTCGGCAGTCTCGACGTGCGTGCAGAGCTCGATAGTCTCCTTCGGCGCGCCCTTGGTGTACGCCACGAGCGACCCGCCGATCTCGCATACCACGGTCATCCGCTTGCGGGACGAATCGAAGGGGAACTCCGCGCGACGCGGCCTCTCGGCATCCAGCGCTTCCAGGTCGAATCCCGCTTTCGCCGCCGAGACGAGCATCGCAGCCTCGGTGGGATCGCCGATGATCGACCATGGCTCGTCCGGTGCCCCGGGTGGCTTCAGGCGTGCGTTGTTGCACAGAGCTCCGGCCGCGAGCACGTCGTCGAGCCGGGACTTCTCTTCGCCCACCACCGACGCGCCGTCCAGTGAGAAAGCGCCCTCGGGCGCGTATCCGACGCCGTCGACGCTCACCGCCATCCCGGGCAGCCACACCTCGCGCACCGTCATCTGGTTGGCGGTGAGGGTGCCCGTCTTGTCGGTGCAGATCACCGTGGTCGACCCCAGCGTCTCCACGCTCGAGAGCTTCTTCACCAGCACGTGCCGCTTCGCCATGCGCTGCGCGGCTACGGACAGCGACATCGTGAGCGTGGGGAGCAGCCCCTCGGGCACGTTCGCAACGATGATCCCGATCGCGAACACGACCGCGGCGAGCGTCCCCATGCCCACGAACAGCTTGCTCAGCGCGAAGAACACGATGCCAAGTGAGATCGCGATAAGCGAAATGAGCTTCGAGAGCCGGTCGATGTTGACCTGCAGCGGGGAGAGGCGCTCGTCGACGCTCTGGGTGAGTCCCGCGATCTTGCCGAACTCCGTGCTCATGCCCGTGGCGTACACCACCGCGCGTCCCGACCCCAGCACCGCCGTGCTGCCGGTGAAGATAAAGCTCTCGACGTCAGTGATGGAGGGGGGGTCGACGCAGACGACGTCCGCGCGTCGAACCACAGGATCGACCTCACCAGTGAGCGCCGAGTTGTCGACGCGCAGGTCCGCCGAGTAGACCAGACGGGCGTCAGCCGAGATGAGGTCGCCCTCCTCCACGACCATCACGTCGCCGGGGACCAGTAGCCGCGCCTCGATCGAATGCAGCTGTCCGTCTCGGACGACCTTCGCCATTGGCGGCAGCATGTTCTTGAGCGCCTCGATGGCCTTCTCGGCACGGTATTCCTGGACGAACGCGAACACGGCGTTGATCAGGATGACGATGACGATCGCCACGGCCAAGGCGGTCTGGTCGGAGAGAAACGCGAGCACCGTCGCAACCCACAGGAGCAGTGCGAACGTGTTGACGAGGTGCGCTCCAAAGCGCATCCACATGGGCTTTGGCTTCTTGGCGGTGAGCACGTTCTCGCCGAACCGCTCCAGCCGCACGGCGGCCTCGTCACCGGTCAGTCCCTTCCGAGACGTGCTGAGCATCTCGTAGGTCCGCTCTGGAGGCAGGCCGCACAGTTCGAGCGTGTCTACGTCGCCGTGGCGCTGGTCCTCGTTCACTGCTGCGCCCTCCCCCTCCAGCCTCGCTCCCCCCGGTCCGTCCGGCGCGAAGGAGTGCCACGCGCCAGAGGCAGTATTCGCCCCGGCGTGTTCAGAACGCGTGAAGGAAGAGGCGCCTCTGCGTAAAGAAGCCGTGAAGAAGCGTCAGCTACGCCGGAGGAACGTGCAGCTACGTCGGCGGCTGCGGTGGCGTGTCGCCCGGCTCCACGTCCAGCTCGCACGCGGGCGTCCGCTCGGGGTGCTTCGGGAACACCACGCGCAGCAGGTAAGCGATCGACTGGATCAGCACGAGCGGCGTCAGCACCGCCACGATGGCGGCGAAGATGGAGGGGAAGACGTCGAGCTGAGCCAGCCCCATCAGAACGAGGAACAGCCCCTGGATCACGGCGTAGAAGATGAGCCACGGTCGCTCGTCGGGACCGCATCGCCGCAACCGGCGTGTCGCGTCGATCACGACGAACACCGCGAGCGCCACGGTGATCGCCATGACGAACACCAGGAAGATCCACACCGGCCCGCCGAGGCGGTCTGAGTGCACTAGCCGACGACCTCCTCGAGGCGCCTGGCGATGGTCGTGAAGAACGGCTGACCATCGACTCCCCCGAGCAGCGGGTCCACCACTCGCTCGGGATGGGGCATCAGTCCGAACACGTTGCCGCGTTCGTTACAGATACCCGCGATGTCGTCGAGCGCGCCGTTCGGGGCACTGCCTTCCGGCTGGACGCGAGCCGTCGGGCTCGCAGTACCGCAAGACCACCTGGCCGTTCGCGTTGAGCCGCTCGAGCGTCTCGGCGTCGCAGGTGTAGTTGCCCTCGTTGTGGTTGATCGGGATGCGGACGACCGTGCCCACGGGAATGTCGAGCCACGGGGACTTCGAGGACTCCACCCGCAGTGGTACTTCCTTGCAGATGAACTTCAGGCCGCGGTTGCGCAGCAGCGCACCCGGCAGCAGCTGCGCCTCGGTGAGGATCTGGAAGCCGTTGCAGATGCCCAGAACGGGTCCGCCCGCATCGGCGAAACGCTTCACCTCGGCCATGACCGGGCTGAAGCGGGCCACGGCACCGGTGCGGATGTAGTCGCCGTAGCTGAACCCGCCGGGCAGCACGATGGCGTCGAAGCCCGAGATGTCCGTGTCGCCATGCCACACGTAGTCTGCCTCGTGGCCGAGCAGCGTCGCGGCGTGAACGACGTCCTGCTCGCAGTTGCTGCCGGGAAAGACGACGACTCCGAAGCGCACGCTAGCCCTCCTCGCCCGACTCGACTGTCTCGATGCGGTATTCCTCGATGACCGGGTTCGCGAGCAGCTTGTCGCACATCTCCTTGACCGTCTCGATCGAGGCGTCGGCGGACAGGCGGATGTACTTGCCGATCTTCACTTCCTCGACGCCCTCGTAGCCCAGGTTCTGTAGCGCTCGCAGCGCGGTCTCCCCGGGGGGATCGAAGATGCCCTGCTTGTAGGTGACGAAGATCTCGTAGCGCGCCATCGGTTACGGCCGCCCCTTCCCGTATCTACGCCGACGAGTCCGTCGGACGGTCCACCGTCTTCTTGGCCGGCTTGGTGTCCACGGCCCCGCGGATCGCGGCCTCTCGAGCCGGTCGCACCTTGCGCCAGTCCACGTACATCCCGATGCCGAGGAACACGTAGCACACGGCGAGCAGCCCGAACCTGACGCCCGGAGGCATCTCGAAGATGCCCTGGCGCGCCAGGTAGTCCGCGCCCAGGAACAGCAGCGCGCACGCCGCCGATCCGCCCAGCGCTGCCCACCACACCCGGCGCCACTTGCGGTACTCGGGCGTCTCGGGCACGAGGTACTTGCTCTTCGCCGACGACTTCTTCGAGGAGCTCTTCGAGGACTGCGCAGTGCCGCCCGCGTCGCGCTTGGGCTTCACCGAGGCGGCCGAGCGCCGCGTCTTGCCCTCGGGCTTGGTGTGCTTCTGATAGCGGGCGTTGTGGGGGCTTCGTTGTCCCATCGCTAAGAGACCCCGCCCGACGTTCCCTCGGGCTCGAACGTCCGGCCGGTGATCAGCTCGTACGCCTGGATGTAGCGCTTGCTGGTTCCCTCGATGACCTCGGGGGGGAGGCTCGGCGGTGCCGACTCCTTGTCCCAGCCGCTGGCCTCGAGCCAGTCGCGAACGTACTGCTTGTCGAAGCTCGGCTGTCCGTGCCCGGGCTCGTACTCCTCGGCGGGCCAGAACCTGCTCGAGTCGGGCGTCAGGACCTCGTCGATGAGCGTGATCTCGCCGTCGATGGTCCCGAACTCGAACTTGGTGTCGGCGATGATGATGCCGCGCTCGGCCGCATGCTCGCGCGCCCGCTCGTAGATTCCGAGCGTCAGGCGCCGCAGCTCGGTGGCAGCCTCGATGCCCACGATGTCGATCATCCGGTCGAAGCCGATGTTCATGTCGTGCGCGCCGATCTCCGCCTTGGTCGACGGGGTGAACAGCGGATCGGGCAGCTTCGCGGACTCGACGAGGCCCTCCGGAAGCTGCATTCCGCAGACCGTCCCGCTGCGCCGGTAGTCCTTCCACCCCGAGCCGGACAGGTAGCCGCGCACGATGCACTCGACCGGGAACACCTGCGCCTTGCGCACGATCATCGAGCGCCCGCGCAGGTACGGGAGGTGCTCGGCGAACTCCTCGGGGAGATCGTCGACGTCTGCCGTGATCAGGTGGTTCGGCACGAAGTCGGCAAGCAGGTCGAACCAGAACAGCGACAGCTTCGTCAGCACTTCGCCCTTGTGCGGGATGGGATCGGGCAGCACCACGTCGAACGCGCTGATGCGGTCGGACGCCACCATCAGCAGGCGGTCGCCCAGATCGAAGATGTCGCGGACCTTGCCGGAAGCGTCCGGCGAGAGGCGGGAAACGTCAGTCACGCGGCGTGTCACCTCACGAGATCGGGGAACGGGTCGTCGCACGAGAAAGAGGGCGGCGCCCGTGCGACGACGGAGGGCTACGGGGGCGCCTTGCGGGCATTGTATCCGAAGCAGCGGGGGTTCTCGGCGGGGGTTTCGTGGAGATTCGCGCCGTCGCGGCCGAACGGGATGGTGCCGAGCTAGCCGAGATACAGGAACGCCGTGTAGGCGACGTACGACCCGAACAGCACGAGCCCGCCGAGACGTCCGATGCGCCCCCGCGTGAGCAGCAGCACCGACGCGAACGTGGCGGACAGCAGCAGCACGGTGATATCGAACGTCGCGATGCGGCCGGCGACGGCCACCGGAACGACGATCGCGGTGATGCCGAGGATGGCGAGCACGTTGAAGACGTTCGACCCGAGGACGTTGCCCACGGCGACGTCCTCGTGACGCTTGATGGTCGCCACCACGCTCGTGGTGAGTTCGGGCAGCGACGTGCCGATCGCGACGACGGTCAGGCCGATCACCGCCTCGGGCACGCCGAACACCCGCGCGATCGCGCTGGCGCCGTCGACCAGCAGGTCGGCACCGAACACCAGACCGATCAGCCCCGCCACCACGAACGCGACCGACCGTGCGAGCTTCGAGGAGCCGGGGACCTCGCGGGCCTCCTCGACACGCCAGTCCTCGCACACCTCGAGGGCGTCGGCGGCCCGGCTGTCGGTGTCGCGCTCCGCGAGTCGCTCGAGGGCGAGCTCGCACGCGGGGTCGGCGGGGACGTCGCGGCTCTCGGCGGCGTCCTCACGGCGGCGAGCCACCGCCCGCCGCTCTCGGCGGTAGGTCCACACGAGATACGAGACGAGCAGTGCGACCATGATCACGCCGGCCACACGTCCGATCTGAGGGAACCGCATCAGCCCCGCGAGCAGCACGAACGAGCCCAGCATCGCGAACATGTCGGGTCGGATGTCGGCGCGGTCGACACGCAACGGCCGCACGATCGCGGCGAGGCCGAGGATGAGCGCGATGTTGGCGATGCACGACCCGACCACGTTGCCGAGGGCCAGATCCGAGCGACCGGAGCTTGCCGCGTCGAGCGACACGATGAGCTCGGGCGCCGAGGTTCCGAACGCGACGACGGTGAGCCCGATCACCAGGGGCGACACGCCGAATCGGCGGGCGACGCCCACCGCCCCCCTCACGAGCGATTCGCCACCCAGGAACAGCAGCACGAATCCGGCAGCAGCAGAGAGATACATCCCGTTCCAGATCTCGCCAGCTCGCTCGCGTCTCGGCTAGCCGAGACCGAGGAAGCCCGAGAGGGCGAGCCCGAGGGCGAGATGGACGCACGCGATCGCGAAGATCGTCCACGCCACGTACTTGTGGACCTTCCAGTGGGTGCGGCCCTTGAGCTTGATCCACCGCATCCCGAGCATGATCTGGAAGACCAGCAGGACGAAGACGACCAGACCCACCGAGGCGACGGTCTGAATGGAAGGGACGAATCCGAACATGGCTATCCTCTCGGCCAGTCTCGACGTCTGGAGGATACCCCCACTCAGTGGTACCTGCTTCTGCGAACCCGGGGCGCCCGGCGTACGTCACACTGGTAACGCACGTTTCGCGGAGGGAGGCCTCTCATGAGACAGGCTGGACGTCTTCGTCCCAGCTTCACAAGGGCAGCGGCGATTCGCGCCGCCCTCGCCGGCGCGGCGCTCGTCATCGCGCTGGTGACTGTCGCCGGGTGCGGCACGCCCTCACCGCCCTCCGAACCGGCGGGCATCGTGGGGCGCGTCGAGCGCATCGACGCTGCCGACGGCCAGCGCTCGATGCTGGTGGTCGGGGGCAAGCAGGCGCCGGGGGCAGTGTCCGACCGTGCGTCGTGCCGCATCACGGACGAGACGACGGTGGTGGATGCTTCCGGCAACGAGGTCGGTGCCGAGCAGCTGGCGGTCGGGGACCAGGTGTCCGTGTGGTTCACCGGACCGGTCGCCGAGTCCTACCCGGTGCAGGGGACGGCGAGCTTCGTCCAGATCCGCTAGCTAGTCGACGAGCACGCCCCGCGCGTCGATCCACCAGCCGTCCCACGCCCCACCGCGGATCAGCAGGTTGCTCCGGCCGCGATACAGCGCACGAGCACCGAACTGCAGCTGGTTGGCCTCGTCCAGGGCGCCACCTTCGGCGCCCACCAGCGTCCTCGACGCCGTGTAGGTGCCGCTGGGCAGATAGCGACGCAGGACGTACGTGCGCCCCGCTTGCAGCGTAGCCTTGCGGTCCGTGAGGTAGTCCTGCCGCACGAGCTGGCCGGGGAAGTAGACGTTCGGCGTCGCCTCGGCGATCCACATCCCGCTCCACGGACCGGACCTCATCCGGAACCAGTACCCCGCGTAGCCGTTCACGCGCCGCCGAAGATCGACGGAGACGTACAGGCGTTTGGTCAGCTTGACCCGTTTGGAGGTCGACACCGTCGAGCCAGTGGCGAAGCGCTTCAGCGTGTAGGTTCCGGGCTGCGATCACGATCTGCCCCCGCACCGCGTCGCGGGGGTAGTCGCTCTCGTAGCCGTCGGCCCATCGGGCGAAACCCGTGTCGCCCGTGATGCCGTGGAGCCACGTGAAGAACGTGACGTGGACCTCGTGATAGGCGGGTGTGGCGTACGTCTTGTGCTTGAGGCAGTACATGCTCTTGTACCGGAAGGTTCGGAACACCGGAGCGTAGTCGAGCGCCGTCGAGGCAGCACCCCTGAAGAGCGCTAGAGCGCGCTCGTCGCGGGTCAGGCGGTAGTAGTCGTACAGGCCGAACACCGCGACCATGTGACCGTTGTAGGTGTAGTCCGGATCGTCTCCCGGGTACTCCTGCAGCCACAGATGACCGTCCGGGTCGATCTCCGTCACCCACGGCGCGTCCTCACGGCCGAACCGCAGGTAGCTCGCGAACGTCCTGTCCGCCGCCTCGCGGTACTCGGGGTTGCCGGTGACCTCGGCAAGCCGGGTGAACAGGATGAGTGCGTACCCCTGGCCCAGACCCGAGTACCAGGGCGGCTGCATGGTCCAGAACTCGAAGCCGTACGGATGGAACCAGGCGTCGCCCACCTCGACCTTGCGGTCGAGGAGCCTGCGAGCTTGAAGCGCGGCCCGCTCGAGGTACGCCGGGTCGCCGGTGATGCGGTATGCGTTGAGGTTCTCGATCCCGTAGACCGCCTGCCGGGACACGTGGTCGTATGTGCGGCCGTCGTACATGAACATCCGCACGCCGTACTCATCGTGCAGGAACGGGTCGAGAAGCGGGATCGGCACGGGCCCGTAGAACGGGAGCTGGCCGGGCGCCGGGTCGTGCACCGCGAATTCGCGTGCGACGAACTGTCGGCCCTCGACTTCGGCAGTCGGGGTCGTGGCCTCGCCGGCCGCTCCGGATCTCGACTGCGGCGACACGGGCGCCTCGGGCCGAGCGGCGGAGGGCTTCTCGGCGGACTCGGGCGCGCCGACGTCGGGGAACGCGGAAGCCGGCCGACACCAGCGCCGGGGAGCCGTCGGCCGCAAGAGCCGGCGATGCGGTCGACACGATCAACGCGAGCGTCAGACACACTGCCGACGCAAGCCGTACTCGGGACATCCTCGCGCTCCTCTGACTTCGCGGTCGCCACCCATACTAGCAGCGCCAAGCTCGCCGAACGGCGAGCCCACACGCGAAAAGGACCGCCCTCTGGGCGGCCCTTCTCTTGGAGGAAACCTGCGGGAGGGGGCGAGGGTGCCGGGCGCTCGCCCCTCCCGATGAAGATCTGTTGCTCTACGCGCGAGCGGTCTCGGCCTGAGTGGCCGGCGCGGCCTGGCGAGGCGCTTCCGTCTCGGCGGTGCGGGTCTCGGCGTGCAGCTTGACCGCCGCAGACGTTGCCCGACGATCCACGACCTCGTAGCCGACCTGTACGGCGAGGAAACCGGCGACCGCGACCATGAGACCGAGGGCGATGAACGGGAGGACCATCAGTACCGCGACCATGAAGAGGCTCATCGTCCTCTCCTTTCTCATTCACCAGTCCGAGCTTCCTTTGATGCTCGGCACGAGGACTATCTGGAGTATCGCCCCGCTTCCGGGACCATTGGTTCGGAGGCGGTTTTGGAAAGGTTAGGGTTCTATGAAGGTGAGAAGGACGGTCTTAACGAGACGCGTGAACAGGGGTCTTGACCGGCTGAGGCTCGGTGCGCAGGGTCGCCTGCTCGGAGTGGCTGGCCAGCAGGAACAGCACGCCGGCGATGACCATCGGGGCGAGCAGCACGATGGACATGATCGCCCACACGCCAGCCTCCCACCCGAACATCACGCCCCACGCGAACACGGCGGCGGAGCCGGCGAACAACAGCACCGAGGCGATCCGCTCGTAGTACCAACCGATGAGCAAGATCACGAGCGTCGCGATCAAGGGCCACATCGCGGTGACGACTGCCTCGCGCGCGGAGGTCTCTGCGAACACGAAGGGGCCGGCGAAGGCGGCGATCATCCAGAAGAGGCCTCCAGCGATCACGAACCCTCGCGCGAACATGCGCTCGATGTTCTGGACCTCGTATGCCTGGTTCTCTTGCTCGGTCATGGCGATTCTCCTGACAGGCGGCCGGCGGTCGAAGACGCACCGGCGAATCTGGGTCAAGGAGAATGTACGCGCCGCAGATGAGGTACGGCTTTGTACCGGTTTAGCGTTTGGTTAGAACCTTCCAGCCCTTGCCGGAGGCCGAGGTCAAGCGCCCAGCGGCGCGGCGCCAGGCGCGCGGCAGAACCGGGTCAGGCGCGCGGCAGCTCGAAGCCGAACATCGCTCCCTTGCCCAGCTCGGACTCGACCGCGATCGAGCCGCCGTGGGCCTCGAGGATCTCCTTGGCGATCGCGAGGCCGAGACCGGTTCCCTTCGGCGCGGCGCGCGCTTCATCCGCGCGGTAGAAGCGGTCGAACAGCCGGGGGATCGCCTCCGGATCGATGCCGACGCCGTCGTCGGCGACGCTCAGGAAGACGGAATCGCCGCGCAGTTCCGCGGCGAGCGTGACGTGACCGCCTCGGGCGGTGTGCTTGAGCGCGTTGTCGACGAAGCCGAGCAGTACCTGCACGATGCGGTGCCGGTCGCACACGACCTCGGCGTCGCCGTCGGGCAGCGAGACGGCGAGCGTGACCTGACCGCGCTGGGCGAGCGGGTGCATCACGGCCGCGACCTCGCCGAGCATCTCGGCGACCGGGTGCACCTCCTGGTGCAGGACCACCGTCCCGGCCTCGAACTGGGCCAGGGTGAGCATGTCCTCCACGAGCCTGCCCAGCCTGTCGACTTCGAGCTGCGCGGTCTTGAGGAAGTCGTCGAGGACCTGGGGATCTTCCTTGGCACCGCCGGTGAGCAGCTCCAGGAGGCCCTTGAGCGCGGCGATCGGCGTGCGCATCTCGTGGCTCGCGTTCGCGACGAAGCGCCGCTGCGCCTCCTCGAGCCGCTTCTGCTCGGTCACATCCGAGAGGATCAGCACCGCTCCCACCGGCTCGTTCTCATCGCCGGGAATGGGCGTCGAGTGCAGCAGCACGGTGCGGTCGCCGAACGCGGCGATGTCGGACGCTGCGGCACCCGAGAGCCCCTGGTGGAGCAGCTCGACGAAGACCTCCTGATGGCAGAGGTCCTCGGCGGCGCGCCCCACGGCGTCGGCGGGATCGACCTCGAGCAGCCGGGCGGCCTCGGGGTTCACCACGCGGACGATGCCGTCGGGGTCGAACGCCAGCACACCCTCGGCCATCGACTCGACCACCGCAGCGATCTCCTGCTCCCGCTCGCGCAGCGCCGAGAAGGCCTCCCCCAGCCGCTGGGCCATCAGGTTGTAGGCCTCGGCGAGCTCGTGGACCTCATCGGGGACGAGCCCGGTGGGCAGCCGCTGGTCGAAATCGCCGTTGGCGATCGCCGTGGCCGCCTTCGACATCATCCGTACGCGTCGGCCGATGACCTCGGAGAACGCCACGCCGAGCAACCCGGCGACGATCAGCGAGACCCAGAAGGCGACCCACAGCCGGTTGCGAACGGCGTTCAGCACCGCGAGCGATGCGTCCACCGGTTGCGCGAGCACCACGCTGCCTGCCCGGCGCTGGTCGGCGTCGTAGATGGCCTTTCCCGCCACGGCGAAGCCACCCGGCTTCAGGTTCATGCTCGCGTACGGCGGCGAGTCGGCGAGGCCCTCCAGGCGCGCTTCCTCCAGCACCGCCTCTGGCGGGCTCTGCGAGTATGCGGCGTCGATCAGGCTCCCGTCGCGATCGAACACCCACACGTTGTCGCCGTAGATCTGCCGGAACGTCCGCACGTCCTCGCGCAGGCGCGCGCGACTCTCCACCGTCAGCGGGAACTGCTGCGAGATCGAGGACGCCAGCGAGGAGGCGTTACGCAGCTGCTGGTCCTCCCCCATCTGCTTGAGGGTGCGCTGCAGACCGCGGGTCAGGGAGCCGGACAGGATCAGGATCGCCACGACGATGACGACGATGAACAGCTCGGTCTGCCACAGGCGGACCGACGGCCGTCTGCGACGCCTCTGCTCGGCGCGCGCCATCTTGGCCGAGGCCCTCTCAGGCCTCGCGCAGGCGGTAGCCGAAACCGCGAACGGTCAGGATGTACTCCGGGTTCTTGGGATCGGCCTCGAGCTTCTCCCGCATGTTGTGGATGTGGACGTCGACCGCGCGTTCGTCGCCCACCGGCGATTCGTCCCACAGGGAGCTCAGGATCGCGGGGCGGGAGTAGGCCTTGCCGGGGTGCTTGGCCAGCAGCATCAGAATCCCGTACTCCGACGTCGTCAGATGCACCGGCTCGCCTCGCATGCGCACCTGGTGCGACTCGCAGTCGATCTCGAGATCGCCCACCATCACGCAGTCGCGGGTGTCGGGTGAGCTCTGCACGCGGCGCAGGATCGCCTTCACGCGGCTCACCAGCTCGCGGGGCGAGAAGGGCTTGGTCACGTAGTCGTCAGCCCCGAACTCGAGGCCGAGGATCCGGTCGACCTCGTCGCCGCGAGCGGACAGCATGATGATGGGGACGTCGGAGTGCTCGCGGATGTCGCGGGCGAGGTCGAGACCGCTCTTCCCCGGCAGCATCACGTCCAGCACGAGCAGGTCGGGATGCACTTCCTCGAGTAGGAACGCCGCACCGTTCGCGTCCTGCGCGACGTGGACCTCGTAGCCCTCCTGCTCCAACGCGTAGCGCACGACCTTGAGGATCGAGTCCTCGTCGTCCACCACGAGAATGCGTTGTGCCGCCACCTGACCTCCCCTTCGCACCCCGCCGAGAAACCCGCGGCCCCGGCCACGAAAGCGAATGTAGTATCGCACGCCACCGAGTACCCCTCGCAGCGGGGAGACCGGTGAGACGTCGTGGGCGTCGGGCGCAGGGCGGCGGGCACGAGCGCGCGCCGCCCGCGAGTGAGAGGGGGGGTACACTCAGACTGGAACGACTGTTCGGCCAGGGGGCCGTGTGTCGCGTCCCGCTGGTCATGGGAGTAGGGAGGGGACCATGACTCGCAGCAGCGTTCGTCGCGCACTCGTCCTGAGCGCATTGGTCCTCGCGCTCGTGTGTCTCGCAACCCCTGCGCTCGCAGCGCCGCCCAACCCGCGTGTCTCGGGCACGCTGCGTGGCAGTGACGGCATCGCTATCGGCGACGGGACCGTCGTCGTGAGCCACCTCGTGCGCGGTGCCTGGCGCATCGTCACCACGCTGTCGACCGCGCCGGACGGAACGTGGAGCTTCACACTCAAACCCGACACGTACCGTCTGGAGTTCTCGGCACCATCCGCCGATCCGCAGAGCCGTCAGCTGACCACAGCGCGGGGCAACTCCTACGTGGTCGACGTGACGCTTCAGGCATACGGTTCGATCGGAGGCGTGGTGACCGATTCGGACACTGGGGCGCCTCTCGTGGGCGCCACGGTCGAGCTGTTCCGCGACGCGGGTGACGGCACGTGGCCGTCCCAGCTCACGCTCGTCACCGGTACCGACGGCTCGTGGAGCACCGGGTCGGTCGTCACCGGCTCGTGGGCCGTCAAGGCCGTTCAGACCGACTACTACGACGCGTTCTTCGGCGGGGGGACCTCTCCGGCGGACGCAGGTCACCTCACGGTCACCCGTGGGTCCGCTTCCATCGGCGGGTATCGCTCTCGTGGCGGTGCCGCCGGTCACGGGAACGGGCACGATCAGCGGACGCGTGGTGCGCTATGCCACCGAGACGCCCATGGCCGGTGCCTACGTCTACATCTACCGTCAGAACGACGACGGGACGTGGCCTCCCACGACCCCGGGATGGGGTCAGCCGACGCTCACCGTGTACACCGACGCCCTCGGCGCCTACACGAGCGGGCCGCTGCCTTTCGGCAACTACAAGGTGCGGTTCTTCACGATCCACACCGGCGGCCAGTGGTGGGAGTACGTGACGACCGCCGACGAGGCGACGGTGCTCCCGATCACCTTCGACGGGCAGGCGTACGTCGGCATCGACGGGTGGTACAACAAGCCGTAGCAGCCCGGGAGGACGCGCGCTCGTCGCGCCCCGTGTTCGACGGCCTATACGCCTGTTTCGAGCGTCTCGAGAAGCTCTCGCAGCTGGCCGAGCCGCTCCCGGAGCCGTTGCCGGTCGTCCTCCCCGAGCGCCGCGGCCGAACGGCGTACCTCGCGCGCGAGCTGCTTCAGTGCTGCCTCGGAAGCCACGGTGGCGTCGTTCACGGCGTCGGCCGCGCTGTCGGTCTCGGGCGCGAAGAGGGCGGATATCGGTTGGGCGCGAAAAGTCGGGCCGGGGCTCATGAGGGAGTTGAGCTGCTCGTCGACCGGTCCCGGTTCCGACGCGGATCGCTGCATGAGATGCGGGGAGATGGCGCTGAGACCACCTGGAACGACGTCGTCGTCCCAAGAATCCTGGTAGCGCCGCGCCGCATGCTGGGCGCTCACCGCGCCGACCAGCAAGTGCGGGGAAACCCTGTAGTAGTCCGCCAGGGCGCGAAGTGTATCGGACGAGGGAAGCCGCTCTCCTCGCTCCATGCGCGAGAGCATCGGCACGCTCACTCCGGTCGCATCGGCGACCTCGGCCAGCGTGACACGGCGGTCCTTCCGCAGCTGCCTGAGCATCAGTCCGAACTGGCTCGCACTCACAGGAATACCCCTTCAGCCAGTCGCTTGACCGAGATGGCAAGTCGATTTGACAGTTATGGCAATCCTCAGTACCATCCGCTTTGCCTCTGTTGGCAACAGGTATTCGACTGGATGGTACACCCGCGGCACGCGAATGTCAGACCCGGGTGGTATTCATTGCAGTGCGACACAGTGAGGGGGAAGCGAGATGACTGGTCAGATGCAATGGCCGAGCGATGCGCCGAGGCCGGGGGACGGCACGATCCTCATCAATTTCGTGCTCGACAAGAGCGGGTCGATGGACGTGGTCCGCTCGGCAACCATCGACGGCTTCAACGAGTTCCTGACAACCCAGCGGAATCGCGACGGTGAAGCGTGGCTCACGCTCACGATGTTCGACACGGAGTTCTTCGAGGTATGCCGAGGCGTCCCGTTGCGCGAGGTTCCCGAGATGCAGCCGGAGAACTACGTGCCCAGCGGCTGCACCGCTCTCTACGACGCCGTGGCGCGCTCAGTCCACATCGCCGACGCGTACCTCGAGCAGCTGCCTGAGCGTCCCGACCAGATCCTGTTCGTGATCATGACCGACGGGCTCGAGAACGCGAGCCGCGAGTTCGACCGGCGCACGGTGTTCGACCTGATCCGCGACCGCGAGTCGCGGGGCTACGAGTTCGTGTACCTCGGCGCCAACCAAGATGCATACGCCGAGGCCGAGCAGGTAGGCGTCAACGCGGCCAACACGCGGGCGTGGGTCCACTCGGATGCGGGAACCCGTGCGATGCACCGCCGGCTCAACGAGCGCGTGAGCGCGTACCGGGACTCCGGAGCGGTCCACCTCGTCGATGCCCAGGAGTCGTGGTTCGAGCGCGACGAGCACCTCGACGACGACCCTCCGGCCTCGGCCGACCCCGAGACGAACTAGCGCAAGGACGAGGTGGGGCGTCCTTCGCGGTGCCCGTGGCGCGGACCGGGGGGACCGCGCCACGACCGCGACTCCGTGCTTGGGCTTCTCGGCGGTCAACGGGCATACTCAATGCCTGCATGACGAGAGGACCCGCAATGGCTGACCTGAGCTGGATCGACCCGTACGAAGCACTGCCCGAGGACTGGGACGAAATGTCCGACGCCGAGAAGGCAGCATGGACCCGGGGCTTCATGGCGGGCGGCGCTCGCGTCCTGGAGCGGGTCATGCAGTCCATGGCGACAGTGTCGACCTCGCACGCTGAGGTCGACGAAGACGAGGCGCGGGAGTTCCTCACCGCGGTGCCGAAGGAAGCGCTGCCCGACGCCTGACGGCCGCCGCGCGCCGATTCTCGGGACGGCGGACCGCGGACACCGACAAGGTCCGACACTCGACCAAACGGGGAGGTGGGCTGAACCATGCGCACGATCGTCCTGGGCGATGCCCACGGCTACCCGCAGATCATCGAGAACGCACTCGCGCACTTCGCCTTTCGGGCCGGCGAGGACCGCTTCGTGTACACCGGCGACTTCCTCGACCGGGGGCCGGAGCCACAGGCCTGCGTCGATCTGATCGAGCGCTACGCGACCGATGTCCTCGTGGGCAATCACGAGCTCGCGGTGCTGCTCGAGGACCCGATCACCCCCTTCGATCCGGCCAGCGCGCTGTTCGAGCCGTACCTGCGCGGTCGAGTGCTCGACGCCCCAACCGAGCAGGCGTGGAAGTGCGCGGCGGTCGTGGAGGGCGTGCTGATCACTCACGCGGGCGTACCGGCGCGCTACGGTGGGGCGCTGCGGGACGAATGCGACGGTGACATCGAGCGGTTCGCCGAATGGCTGAACCGCGCCTTCGACGAGTCCCTCCGCGCCTCGATCCAGAGGTGGGCGGTGGACTGGGAGGGGCTACTCGGCCTCGACGGTCCGTTCTGGTTCAGGCCGCGGATCGATCGTGCCGACGCCGTGCTCGAGGGAGTGGTGCAGATAGCGGGGCACACCCCCGCACGCGCGGGCGAAGACGTCGAGTTCGCGCGCCTGGGGCTGTTCCTGATCGATCCGGACGTATACCGCCCGCCCTCGGAGGACCGGTTCCGCTACGCGGTGATCGAGGATGGGCGGGTTCGGATCGAGGACTCCGAGCGGGGTCGGCTGGGCCCGTTCGAGTAACGGGGGTCAGAACGGCGGTTAGAACGGGGTCAGACCGCGAGCGGAAGGCGGATCATGAAGACGCTCCCGCCACTGCTGCGGCGCGCAGCGCCGATGTTGCCGCCCTGCCGTTCGACGATCTCCTTGACCACGGCGAGGCCGATGCCCAGTCCCCCGCTCGAGCGATGGCGTGCGTCGTCGGCGCGCCAGAACCGCTGGAACACGCGGTCGAGGTTCTCCTCATCGATGCCGATGCCCGTGTCGGCCACCGACACCACCGCCTGCCGCCCATCCTGTCTGAGCGAGACCTCGACGCGCCCGCCTTCGGGCGTGTAGCGAGCAGCGTTCGACAGGAGGTTGCCCACCGCCTGCTGGAGCCGGTCGGCATCCGCACGCACCCACACGTGCTCGGCCAGATCGACGCTGAGCGTGAGCTCGCATGTCTCGAACAGCAGCCGGTGCGTCTCAACGGCGGCGCGGACCGGGTCGGCCAGGTCGATGCGCTTGATGGTGAAGGGGACGGCCCCTCGCTCGAGCCGCGTCAGCTCCAGGATCGCGTTCGTCAGGCGGCTCAGACGAAGTGTCTCGTCGCGAACGACGCCGAGGTGCTCCTCGTCGGCGGGAAGGACGCCATCCTGCATCGCTTCAACGGTCGCCTGGATGGCCTGCAGGGGCGTGCGGAGCTCGTGCGCGACATCCGCGGTCAGCCGGCGCTCCATCTCGCGGTCCGCCTGGATCGAGTCGGCCATCTCGTCCAGCGTTCGGCCGAGGAACCCGATCTCGTCGTCTCCGTCGAGGCCGGTGCGGGCGTCGGCGTTCCCGCTGCGAAGCTCCTCCGCGGTCTCGGTGATCTTCGTGATCGGCCGCACGAGTCGAGTGGCGAACCAGAGGCCCCCCGCCGAGGCGAGCGAACCGCCGACGACGACCGCGACCAGCAGCGCCACCAGCGAGCCCGAACGGAACTGCGAGTCGATCTCGGAGAGCACCGGCGACGTGCCGATCGAGCGGACGCGCACGGCGCCGACGCGAGTGCCGTTCACGATGACCGGCGCCTGGACCCACTCGCCGCCCAGCGCGCTGCCGGTGTCCGGCATCATCACCCGCGTGTTGCCCACACCGTCGTCGAACACGAGCACCGCGCCGTTCGCATCGACGATCTCGAGCGCATAGCTGCGGGTCGGTGCGAATCGGGGCAGCTGCCCCAGCCATGTGGGCGACCAACCGCCGTTCTGAGCGTAGCCCTGGGAGAGCAGCCCAGCCCACGTCGTAGCCGTGCGCGCGAGGTTCGTGCGGATGTAGTTGTCGAACTGGTAGTTCCACGCCGCCGAGAGCAGGATGCCGGCAAGCAGCGCCGTCAGCGCGGCGACAGCAGCGAACGCGACGGCGAGTCGCCGCCCGAACGCTCCGCGGGGTGCGTCGCCAGCCATATGCTGACTAACCCTCCGTGCCCTTCGGCGACTCGAAGCGGTAGCCCACACCATGCACCGTGTAGATGAACGTCGGGTCGCGAGGATCGTCGTTCAGCTTGGCGCGCAGGTTCTTCACGTGGCTGTCGATCGTGCGCTCGTAGCCCTCGAAGTCGTAGCCGAGGACCTTCTCCACCAGCTCCATACGTGAGTACACGCGACCCGGATACCGGGCCAGCGTGAGCAGGAGCTTGAACTCACTCGCGGTGAGCTCGAGTTCCTCGCCGTCGAGGAAGGCGCGGTGCCCGAGGACGTCGATCTCGAGCGGGCCGTAGGCCAGCCTGTCGCGCTGCGGCTCCTCTTCGACATGCGCGCGCCGCAACAGCGCGCGGACCCGCGCCACGAGTTCGCGCGGCGAGAACGGCTTCACGAGGTAGTCGTCGGCACCCAGCTCGAGGCCCGCGATGCGGTCCTCCTCGGAGCCCTTCGCCGTGAGCATGATGATGGGCACGTCGCTTTGCTCGCGGATCCGCTGGCAGACGACCTCGCCCGGGACCTTCGGAAGCATGAGATCGAGCACGACGAGATCGAAGCGGTGCTTCGCGAAGGCTTCGAGTGCTTCCTCTCCGTCCTCGGCGGGGGTCACCCAGTAGCCCTCACGCTCGAGGTAGGCCGCTACGGTCTCGCGGATCGTCTTCTCGTCTTCGACCAACAGAATGCGCCGGGTCTCGGCCACAAATGCCTCCTTCGTCACGCGCGTGCGTGCTAGTGCGAACCTTACGCCGCAGCCATCCGTTGAGCCGCATCTACATCGAATCTCCGCACGAGTTCGGTTCCCGTTTCTGCAGGTCAGATGCTATGCCGAGAGCTCCTGCGCTGCACCGTCGAGCTGGGACGTGCACGCCGGGCACCGGGTCGCGGGGAGCGGTATCTCGGTAGCGCAGAACGGGCAGTCCTTCGCGGCGGGCTCCTCGGCAGCGCGGAACCGGTTGACGGCCTTGACGACCAGGAACAGCACCAGCGCGACGAGCAAGAAGTTCACAGCCGCGTTCAGGAAGGAACCGTAGGTGAACACCACCGCGCCCCGGGCGGCCGCGCCGGCCGCGGTCTTGTAGTTGCCGGGCGGGATCGCGACGAAGAGGTTCGCGAGGTTGGTCCGCCCCAGAACGAGACCGACCAGCGGGTTGATGAAGCTGTCAACGAGCGACTTCACGATCGCCCCGAACGCAGCGCCGATCACGATGCCGATGGCCAGATCGATGACGCTGCCCTTGAAGGCAAACTCCTTGAACTCCTTCCACATGGCGCTGCACCCCTCCCCGAGCACGGTCCTGCTGTTGCCAACTGTACCCCTCATCTGCACGGACGCGTTTCCGCCATCTGTACGGACGCGTTCCCGCCGCCCACCAGAGCTGCACCCGCACCACCGACGCGCCGATACAAGGTCGAGAAGGGAGGGACCATGGCCGAAGTCGCGGCACAGGTGCAGACGCTGTACGCAACGACCCGGATCGACACGAGCAGCGATGGGGTGCGGGTGCGGATGGTGCCCCCGAAGCCGGTCGTGCTGATCGGGTTCCTCGGCGTCTGGTTCGTCGGCTGGACCTTCGGCGGCATTGCGGCTTTCGCGTCCCTCGCCCGCGGAGGGCTCAGCCTGGTCACGCTGTTCCTGCTGGTGTGGTTGGTCGGGTGGCTTGCCGGCGAGACGATCGTGGGGGTGCTGCTCGCCTATCTGGTCGCCGGCGAGCACGTCTTGCACTTCACGCCCACGGAGCTCGTCCGCAAGCAACACGTGGCCGGGATCGGGCTCACATGGCACTACCCCGCCGAGCACGTCTCGAAGCTGAGGGCCGCCGAGACGGGCGAGCCCGGACACGAGCGGACGGCGCTGCAGTTCGACTACGCCGGCACGCCCGTGTCGGTGAACGTCGACGTCACGCCCGAGGACGCCTCGGGGATCGCGCGCGCCGTACTCGACGCGCTGCCGCAGTACGCGTGACGCAGGCAGATCGCGCCTCGCGCCGCTCTCCCTCGAGGTAGCTGTAGTACGGTGGGGCGCGTGGTCGAGGCGTCAGACATCCCCCAACTGAGCTCCCGCTGGTCGCGCGCCGACGTGCTCGGCGCCATCCGCGTTCGCCTCGGCATCCGCCGCGACGCGTACCGAACGCCGCCGGGGCTCTACCGCGTCGGGGAGCCGGACCCATCGGCGCCGGTGCTCGTGACCGGCAACTACAAGCTCACCGTCGATACCGTTCGGCGCGACCTCGCCGGTCTCGACGCATGGCTGCTCGTCGTCGACACCCACGGCGTCAACGTGTGGTGCGCCGCGGGCAAGGGTGTGTTCGGCAGCTCGGCGGTGGCGAAGGCGGTGATCACCAGCGGGCTCGTCGACCTCGTCGAACACGAGACGCTGGTTGTCGGCCAGCTGGGAGCGACCGGAGTGGCTGCGCACGAGGTTCGAAGGATGTGCGGGTACCGGGTCGTGTTCGGTCCGATCCGCTCTCGGGACCTGCCCGCCTATCTCGCCGCCGGACTCAAGGCCACTCCGCAGATGCGCGCGGTCACCTTCACGCTCGGCGAGCGCCTGGTGCTCGCCCCGGTCGAACTCCTCTCGGCGTTCGCTGGCAGGCGGCTGCTCGTCCCGCTGGCGCTGATCGTCGCGGCGGGCATCGGGCCGGGAGTCTGGTCGCTCGATGCGGTGCTGGCACGCGCGCCCTTCGCGCTCGCGGTCTGGCTCACCGGCGTCGTGGCCGGGACCGTCGGCGTGCCCGCCCTACTCCCCTACGTGCCGGGCCGTGCACTCGGACTGAAGGGGGCCGAGCTCGGTGCCCTCTCGGCGTGGATCGTGAGCGGCTTCACGTTCGGCGTCGCGAACCTGTTCACCGTCGCCGCGATTCTCGGCGCGGGCTCCATCTCGGCGTACTACGGCGTCAACTTCACCGGTTCGACGCCGTACACGTCGCCTTCGGGAGTAGAGAAGGAGCTGCGACGGGGATTACCATTGATGGCGTTGGCGGCCGTGGCGTCGGTCGGTATCTGGATCGCGACCGCATGGCTCGGCTGATTCACCGAGGAGGACGTACGTGAACGGGCTTCGCTACCTGGACGGCGTGACGACACTCGCGCTCGACGTCGAGAAATGCACTGGCTGCAGGATGTGCCTCGACGTGTGCCCTCACTCCGTCTTCGAGCTGAACGCCGAGAAGCGAGCCCAGATCCGCGACCTCGATGCGTGCATGGAGTGCGGCGCGTGTGCGAAGAACTGCGCGTGGGGCGCGATCACCCTGGATCCGGGCGTCGGCTGCGCCCAGGCCATCATCCATGCATGGATCCATGGCGGGGAGCCGACCTGCGACTGCAAGGGCGGTTCGCAGGGCAGCACCGACTCCTGCTGCTAGGCGCTCAGGAGCTCCACGACCACGCCAGCGTCGAGGCCGCGCCGAACACGGCCGCGCCGATCAGCAGCAGCGGCATTCCGGCGAGTAGTCCGCCGATCACGATCGCGACGCCGGCCACGATCGCGAGCTCGCGACCTCGATGGCCGCCGCTGCCCCGCCGTGCTGCCTCGGCGGTGAGCATGCCCCAGCCGTACCCGAGGATGAGGCCGAAGAACCCTCCGCGCCCGACGAATGCTCCGAGCAGGAACGCTCCACCCACGCCTACGACCGCGGAAATCGCGATCGCCGCCGCCAGTTGCTTCGGCTTGATGTAGGTGTACTGGCTCTTCTTGGGCTTGGCACAGATCGGGCACTTGTAGCCCACCGGCGTGAGCACCATCTCTTTGGGGCAGATGGCACGCCCGCACTCGGCGCACGCCATCTCGGTCTCGACGTCGGGATGGAACGAGCAGCGCGGCATCGATGTCCTTTCGGGAACGGCGCGCACCGCGGCGGAGCGGGCCGAATTCATCCTAGCTGACGATGGCTGCCCCGCCGAGCGACGCATGCCTGCGGTGCTATGCTCGGCGGGCTATGGGGGCGCGAGCTTCGCGCGCAGCAACGGATTCGGGAACAAGGTGTAGCGTGCAGCCGACGCCCGACAGCAATGGTTTGGCCAACGGCGGGGACGTGATCCCGCTTCGTTCCGCGCGCGACAACGACCCGCCTTCCGATCCGCCGCTCGCGCTGGTTCGCCGGATCGTGACGGAGTCGACGTCGGGTGCGACGCAGGCCGAGGCAGCACAACGCGCACTCGATGCGATCACCGGGACCCTGGGGCTCAGCAGCGGCACGATCGTGTTGCAGCGCATGTCCGACGAGGGCGTGCCGCAACTGGTGCAGACCGCCTCGTCCGGACCGCAGGCACAGCTCGTGCGCGACATGCCGCCCATCGATATCGACTCGAGCTACGAGGTCGCGGTCGTGTTCGCCGAAGCGGCACCGCACTACGTCGCCGACATGCATGGCGAGGGCGCCGAGGGCGGCCTCGGTCGTACCGAGGACAGCGAGACCGTGGGCAGATGGCGCTCGCTCATCAGCACGAAGTCATACGCCGTCTTGCCGCTGTGCGTCGGACGGACGCCCATGGGCGTCATGACCCTGCAGTGGCCCGACTCTCGCGAGTTCGACGCCGAGACCACCGAGCTGCTCGAGACCGTCGCGTACGTGCTCGCGATAGCGCTCGACCGGCTGCGCGAGTCCGAGGCCGACGACAGCGACGCCGGGGGGAGCGACGCCGGGAGCGAGGTGGCCGAGAGCGAGACGCAGGTGACAACGGCCGGCACGCTCGCCGCCGTCCCCTCCTCCGAGGCGGCCGCCCCTGCAGCACCGGTCGAGAAAGCGGACGCGGGGCTCACGGAGATCGACGCCGAGCGCCACGTGCGCGTCGGACCGCTGCGCATGGAGATCACCGCTGACGGCGTGCTGATGCCGCTCGCGCCCGATGCCGCGTTCGGTGGCGACGCCCGCCTGTCTCTCGAGATCACGCTCGCCGATTCGGCGTGCGTCGTGTGGGACGTCTCGACGCCTCACCCTTCGGTCGTCTCCGTGCTGATCGCCTCCTTCTCCAGCGCGGGGCAAGCCACCGAACTTCGCGACCGTTTGGTCGAGACTGCGCGGGTATGCAGCCGTCAGGACATGCCACTGGCCCAGACGCTCTCGCTGCTCAACGGAGTGATGGTCGCGACAGCGGGGGCTGGAGCGGGCGTCGCTGTCTGGCTCGCGTCGGTGGACGCCACAACCGGGGCGCTGGCCCACTGCGGCTCGAGCGAAGCCGACGTCGTGGTCCGCTCGGAGGCGGCAGGAGCTGGACACCCGCACTCGACGCCCCGCCGTTGGGAAGCACGAGCGAAGCCTCCTGCACCGAGGACGTGCGCCTTCTGCTGCCGGGCGACCGCGTGATGGCCCGCCTCGGCGACGCCGAGATCCGCCTGCTGCGGCCGTAGCGCCGCCCCGAACCGAGCCGTCGGCCCTCGTGGGTAGGAATCCCAACAGGGAGTCACTACCAGCCACGGGAGGGGTCGCATGAACGCGAAGGTCGAGACCGAGCTGTTCTTCACCACGCCGCTGCGCATCGGCATTCTGGCCGAGGTCACCGAGGCGCTTCGCGATGCGGGCGTGGGCATCAAGGCGATCGGCGCCTACGACAAGGGCGAGCACGGCGAGTTCATGATGGTCGTGAGCGACACCGCAGCCGCGACCGCGGCGCTTGCCGGACTCGGCATCCAGGCACAGGAGAAGAGCGTCGTGACCGTGGAAGTGCCGGACCAACCCGGCGCCCTCGCCGAGGTCGCGCGCAAGGTCGCCGACGGCGGCGTGAACGTGGGCTGGGTGTACGCCACCACGTCGGGCTCGCCCACCGCGCTCATCGTGCTGCGCACGCCCGACAACAAGCGCGTGGCGGACCTGCTGCGCTCCGCCTGAACGAGCGCCGCGCTCGCCCGCCGATCTGGTGGCGTACGATGCTGAATCGGCGACTGCTCGAGGGGACGAGCGCGCCGGGACGCGTGCGACCCATTCGCGCACGGTCCGCGTGTCGGGAGAGGGGCCACGCATGCCTGCCATCATCGAGGTCGACGGCCTGGTCAAGCGCTACGGCGACGTCGCTGCCGTCGACGGCGTGAGCTTCGAGGTCGAGCAGGGCGAGATCTTCGGGCTGCTCGGCCCGAACGGGGCGGGCAAGACCACGACGATCTCGATGCTGTCGTGCCTGATCGAACCCACCGAAGGCGACGCCAAGGTCGCGGGGTCTTCGATCCGCTCGGACTGCCTGAAGGTGAAGCGGGCCCTGGGCGTGGTGCCCCAGGACATCGCGCTCTACCCCACCCTGACCGCGCTCGAGAACCTGCGGTTCTGGGCCGAGATGTACGGGCTCAAGGGCGACGAGCTCAAGCAGCGCGTCGACCAGGTGCTTGCCGTGGCCGGCCTCGAGGATCGCGCGAAGGCGCGCATCGAGACCTACTCGGGGGGCATGAAGCGGCGGATCAACATCGCGGCGGGCATGATGCATCGCCCCCAGGTCCTGGTGATGGACGAGCCCACCGTGGGCATCGACCCGCAGTCGCGCAACCACATCCTCGAGACGGTCAAGGCCCTCAACGCCGAGGGCATGACGATCGTCTACACCAGTCACTACATGGAAGAGGTCGAGGAGTTGTGCGAGCGGGTCGGGATCATCGATCGCGGCAAGCTCATCGCGCTGGGCACGAAGGAGAAGCTCCGCAAGCTCGTCGGTGACGAGGACGTCATCGAGCTCTCGATCGAGGGCTCCGTCGACCGAGCCGTGGAGAGGCTCGGGAGCGTCGACTGCGTCGACCGGGTGGTGCCGGGTGACGGCGGCGTCGAGGTCCTCGCCCGCGACGCGGGGCGCGTGCTCGCACCGGTGCTCGCCGCGCTCGCCGAGACCGACGTCCACGTCCGCGACGTGCACGTGCGCGAGCCGAATCTCGAGAGCGTGTTCCTGCACCTCACCGGCAAGAGCCTGCGAGACTGACGTGCGGCGCGGCTGGCGCATCGCAGCCAAGGACGTGCGCATCACCGCGCGCGATCGCTCCGCCTTGCTGATCCTGCTGGCGATGCCGGCGGTCCTGATCCTGATCCTCAACATGGCGTTCGGGAACATGAGCACGTCCTCCGACCCCGTGCCCACCGCCATCGTGAACAAGGACGGCGGCGAGATCGGCAGGCGGCTCGTCGAGGGCTTCACCACGAACGCCGACATCAAGCGACTGACCACGGTCACCGTGACCAAGAACGAGCAGGCCGTCCGCCGAGAGGTCGCGCGCGGAGACCTGGCCGCGGTCCTGGTGATCCCGTCCGACTTCACCGCGAAGATCGAGTCAGCCACGCCCGTGACCATCGAGGTGCTGGGCGATCCAGGCAGTCAGGTCTCGGCCTCGATCTTCGCCGGCGTCGCCCAAGCCATCGGCACGCGGATCTCGGCGGCGTCGATCGGCGCGCAGACCGCGGTCGAGGCACTCCAGGCCTCGCGGCTCGTCACGTCGCCGGAGGCGTTCGCCCGCTACGTCTCCGACGCGAGCAAGGCGCTCGCCGCCGACGACGCCCTCACCAGGGTCAGCATTCGAACGCGCGGGGCGCGTACCGACACCGAGGCCCCGACCTTCAGCGGCAAGGACTTCTACGGTCCCGCGCAGATCTCGCTGTTCCTGCTGTTCGGCTCGATGTTCGGTGCCTTCGCGATGCTTCGGGAGCGCCGAGAGAACACGCTGGCCCGGCTGCTGACCACACCGACGGGCCGGCAGCAGATCGTCGGCGGGAAGATGGGCGGTATCTGGGTCGTGGGGGTGCTGCAGTTCCTCGTGCTGCTCGGGTTCACCCTCGCCATCGGCACCGATTGGGGCTCCGTGCCCGGCGCCATCGCGATCGGCGCCGCCGAGGCATTCGCGGCCACCGGCCTCGCGATGGTCTACGTCGGGTTCGCCAAGACCGAGCGCGCGGTCGGGGCGATCGGGCCCACGGTCGCGATCCTGATGGGAGCGGCGGGCGGGAGCTGGATGCCCACCTTCGCGATGCCCGAGTGGCTGCAGCCCCTCCACTACTTCACGATCAACGGCTGGGCGCTCGACGGCTTCTACGCGCTGCAGCTCGGCCAGCCCTTCTCGGCGGTGATCGTCAACATCGTGGTGCTGATCGCGATGGGCCTCGTGCTCGGCGCGATCGGCGTGTCTCGGCTGAGGTGGGAGCTATGAGGAAGATCCTCGCGCTCGTCCGCCTCAACCTGCTGCACATCCGGCACGACCGGGGCGCGATCCTGTCGATGACGCTGTTGCCGATCATGCTGACGACCTTGCTGGGGGTGATGTTCGGCAGCCAGGCCGGGCCCGAGCGCAAGGTGCCCGTGGGGTTCGTGGACAACGACCGCAGCGCGTATTCGCGGCAGGTGGAGACGCTGCTGAAGCGGGAGGCCGGATACGAGGTGCGGGCGCTGTCGGCCGCCGCGGCCGAGCAGCAGGTGGCCGACAACGAGCTCGCGGCGGTCGTGGTCGTGCCCGCGGGCTTCGGTGCAGCGCTCGAAACGACCGCCGACGCAGGGGGCGCCGGTGGCAGCACAGGCGCAGGGTTGGGCGCCGCCGGCGACGCGGCGGCCCGCCGGCTGGAGCTCGTCAAGGGCACCGATCCCGTGCGATTCATCGGCGTCCAGGAGGTCGCGCGTGGCATCGCCACGAGGCTCTCGGTCGACCGCGCCTCGGCAGAGGTCGCACTGAAGCTGCTCGAGGACGCGCGAGAGCAGGCCCTGAGGGCGCCCCTCCCGACGGGACGTCCTCCCGGCGTCACCGGCGCTCCCCCGAGTGCGCCGGCCGAGCCGCCCACGGTCTCTGCCCTCATGCGGACCGCGGACGCGAAGTGGGACCCGCTGCCTGTCTCGGTGAAGCTCACCGCGGTCAAGGCATCGAGCGAGCGCGGCGACAGCATCATCGCGACCGGCTACAGCCAGTACTCGCTCGGCATGACCATCTGGTTCGTGCTCATGCTCGTGCTGGGCAACGCCGAGTCGTTGCTCGAGGAGCGCGAGAACGGCACCCTGCCGCGCCTGCTGACCACACCGACGCCCCGCTCGCAGGTCCTTGGGGGGAAGGTCGCCGGCGTCTTCAGCGTCGGCATCGTGCAGGCGGCGATCCTGATCGGCTTCGGCGCGCTCGCGTTCAACGTCGACTGGGGCGCCTACCCGCTCGCCGTAGCCCTGCTGATCGGGACCTTCACGCTCGCCGCCACCGGGCTGGCGATCCTCGTCTCGGCAACGGCCCGGACGCGGAGCCAGGCCGCCGGACTGGCTCCCACGCTCGCTGTCGCGCTCTCGATGCTGGGCGGCTGCGTGTGGCCCATCGAGGTGGTGCCGCCGTTCATGAAGCTGATCGCCCTGTTCACACCCACCGGCTGGGCGATGGCGGGTCTGACCGACGTCGTGGTTCGCAACCAGGGTCTTGCAAGCCGCGATCCTGCCGAGCATCGTGCTGTTGGGGTTCTCGGCGGTGTTCTTCCTCGCGGGGCTCAGTAGGTTTCGCTGGGAGTGAATTGCCAGTACGCTGGCTGTCATTGCGAGCCGCGTAGCAAGGGGGTCATGGGTGGGGCAGTCCGTCGGGCAAACGTTCCTCCAGCTCCTCCCGTTCCTGATCGCCGGCGCGTTCCTGCCGACATGGACCTCCTACGTGATCATCCTGCTGGGTACCGACCGGCCCTTCGGCAACGCCGGCGGCTACGTCGCCGGCAACGCGACGTGGCGGCTCATCCTCGGCACCATCGCCATCTTCGTCACATCGATCGCCGCGCCAACGGCCCGCTCGAACAAGCTCGTGATGCCGATCTGGTTCGCGCTGGTGCTCGCCGCGATCCTCGTCGGGATCGGCGTCTACCTCTTCCGCAGGAAGCCGAAGACCGAGCAGCACGAAGTCCCCAAATGGCTGGCGGAGCTCAAGCGACTGCCTCCCTGGGCGAGCTTCGGCTACGGGATGTGGAGCTGCATGCTTCCGGGGGCCCAGTGGGTCTACTTCCTCGGCGGGTGCGCTGTGATCGCGACCTCGGGACTGAACGATGTCGAGAAGTTCGGACTGCTGCTGATCTTCGTCGCCGGCCTTCAGGTCATGCTCGTGACGCCGATCGTCATCTATGCGCGGCGGCGCGACAAAGCCAAGGTGACCTTCGACCGACTGGACGTCTGGCTCGGGCAGCACGCCAGCCAGTTCTTCGGCGTGATCCTCACCGGCGATCGGGCTGCTGTTCGTGCTGATCGCGCTGAACGGCGGCAAGATCGGCTAGTCCTGCGTGCTCTCGAACTCGCGTCCGATCGACCACGCCTTACCCAGGCACTCCCCCACCGCCCAATACCGGTTGTCGGGCATCGTGAGGGTGAAGGGCTGGAGCTTCTCGATGTCGGGGTTGCCATCGGTGAGCGCCCGGGCGTCGCACCACGTTGCGACGATGTCGGCGACGAAGAGCTCGTGGCTCCCCAGGTCCACCGTCTGCCAGAGCCGACACTCCAGGCACAGGGGGCACTCGGCGATCATCGGTGCGTGATCGAGGTTCCCCCGCCACACGGTGAAGGGGGCGGCCTTGTCGATCCCGCGGTTCGCCGACTTCAGCCCACACCAGTCAGTGACCTCGACGAGTCCGCGAGACGGGATGCATACCGAGAACTCCGAGTTCACCCGGATTCCCTCGTTGGTCGCGTGAGTCTTGTTCAGCCCGGTCGCCAGCCGCGGCGGGTTGAACTGAACCCGGTTGATCCACGCGACAGGCATGAAGTTGGGGCCCGACTCGAGGTCGGCGCCGACGAGCACCATCGGCATCGGATAGATGAACCCCTGCGGGCCGAGATCGACCTTACCGTCCATGGAACCCTCCGTACCTCGGCGGTCGATGGGTGTATGCCCGAGGCCGGCGCGTGTGAGTGGCGCGCGGGTCAGATAGCGTCATCGAACGCTGCGGGAAACCGCACGACGCCCCGCAAGCCGTGGAGCGAACCCGGCTGCACCTCGACGAGCATCCACGCGTCACCCGGGATGTCCGGCCATGGGGGCTCGATGCCGTGCGGTCTCGCGGGAACGAAGCCGAAGCGGGGGTAGTACGCCGGGTGGCCGAGAACCACGACTGCGTCCCAGCCCTGCTCGCTGGCGGCGTCGAGGGCTGCGGCGACCAGCTCGCTGCCCACACCCTGGCGCTGATGCTCGGGAAGGACGGCCAGCGGTGCGAGCGTGAGCAACCGGAGTGGGGGCGCCCCGGCGGGGTCGGGGGTGTCGACCGCCGCCGCGATTCCAGACACGCCGGCGTGCGTCTCGAGCGTCACCTGCGACAGGAGCACGTGACCGACCACGACCTCGTTTCGCAGCGCCACCAGCGAGACGACCGCGTCGCCTGAGGCTACGAGCGCCTCGACGAGATCGGCCTCGGCGCCGGTGTCGAAGGCGGCCTCGTGGACCGCGCGAATCGCTGCGGCGTCGGAGGCTCCGCTCGGCCGCACGGAGCTGTTGTCGCCGACGGCCGCGTCCAGTTGCTCGAGGTGCATCGCGTAGTGCTCGAACCCATCGATGCCCACGAGCTCCCACAGCGCCCGGCCCTGCAACCACGCCGGGTCGAGGTGCTCCACCACGCCCACCGGCTCGTTCAATTCCGCGTCGTTCAGCTGCTCGATCTCGCCGAGAAGCTCGCGGAACACGCTCTCCGCGTGGGCCACCGCCTCCGCGCCACGCCGCTCGGCGGCCTCGTCCCACACCCGCTCGTTGAACTGCTCCCAGCCGACGCGATCGCGGTCGAACTCGGTGGTCTCTCCCTGGTGAGCGGCGCGAAGCCTCAGCACCATGAGCTCGTCGTACGCGGCCACATGCCACACGATCTCTGCCACCGTGTGGACGTGGCCGGGAATCGGCGAATCCAGCCGTTCGGTCGGGATTCGCCCGAGCTTCTCGTCGAACGCGGCGCGCGACGACCGTAGTCTGGCGAGCACTTCATCCCGTGTCATCCGGTCTCCCTCCGACGGTCCACTCTAGATCGTCTCCAGAGTGGCACGCCGAGAACGCCGCGAACAGCGTCAGAAGCCGGGCCGGAAGTCCGCTCCCTCGGGCACGATCTGCACCGTGCGCGCGGTGATCCCGCCGTTCGACGACTCGCCCATGGCCATCACGGAGTCTCCGACCTTGATGTCCGATGCCTTCAGCACCTGCTGCTCGACCACACGCGTGGTGGACGAGAGGTACACGGTCTTGGACCCGCCCGAGGCGACCTTGAGCGTGATGCTGTCGCCACCCGCGGTCAGCACGGTCCCCGTCGCCACGCCGCCGGCGAAGCGTCGGGCACTGCCGCTCGAGCCGTTCGGGCTGCCCGCACCCGGCATTCCCGCCGCGCCCGGAGGCATCTGGCCGGGATCGAAGCCGGCCGGCGGCTGCATGCCGCTCGCGCCTGTACCGCCGCTCGACGCACCACGCAACGCACTCGCAGCGGGCGTCTGGTTCTTCTGGTACGTCACACCGCCCCAGAACCCCAAGGCTCCGGCGAGCACCGCGCAGAGCACTCCCGTGATCACCGTCTTCATCATCGTGCTGCCGTCCTTTCCGGGCTCCGCATCCGGACGCCCGAGTCGTGGCTACTGGTAACGAAGCGCTTCGACCGGGTTCATCGCTGAGGCGCGAAGTGCAGGGTAGTAGCCGAACACCACGCCGATAGCGACGCTCACTCCGGCCGCGAGAAGCACCGACCACAACGTCACGGTCGTGGTGATACTGAAGAACTGCTGCATCACGAAGGCGATTCCCACGCCCAACGCCACGCCGATCACACCGCCCAGGAAGGTGAGTGCGACCGACTCGGCGAGGAACTGGGAGGTGATGTCAGTGCGCCTCGCACCCACCGCCTTGCGCAGGCCGATCTCACGCGTGCGCTCGGTGACCGAGGTCAGCATCATGTTCATGATCCCGATGCCGCCGACGATCAGCGAGATGCCGGCGATCGAACCGAGCAGGAGGGTGAGGGTGTTCGTGACGGTGGAGGCGGTCTCGGCGATGTCGCTCTGGCTCATCACGTTGAAGTCGGCATTGGCTGGAGTCGGCGATGTTGTGCCGCTCGAGCAGCAGGGTCGTGATCGAGTCCTTGACCTGCGTGACGTCCTCGGCACTGTCCGCCGAGACCCCCATCGTCGAGAGGCTCTTGGAGCCGTTGAGCCGCTGCTGCACGGTCGAGAGCGGCGCGTAGATCACGTCGTCCTGGTTGGAGAAGCCGCTGCCGCCCTTGCTGGCGGTGATGCCGACGATCTTGAACCTGACGCCGTTGATGCGGATCGACTGGCCGAGGACCCCGGCCGCGTTCTCCCCGAACAGGTCGTCGCGCGCGGTCGGTCCGAGCACCGCGACGCGCGCGGCCGAATCCACGTCCGCCCGGGTCACGAACTCGCCTTCGGCGACGCTCACGTTGCGCACGGTCTGGTAGTCGGGCGTGACGCCCTGGATCTGCGTGTTGGTGTTGTTCGAGCCCGAGCCGATGACCTGCTGGCGGCTGGACGCCTCCTTGGAGACCGCCTTCACGCCGGAGAGCCGCGCGATAGCCTCGGCGTCGTCCATCGTGAGCGAGGTACCCGCGCCGCGGGCCCCGCGCACGAAGCCGCCGCCGCTCCCGAACCCCGGCATCACCATGATGAGGTTCGATCCAGCCGACTCGATCGAGCTCGTGATCGAGGTCTTCGTGCCTTGGCCGATCGAGACCATGACGATCACCGAGGCGATCCCCACCACGATGCCGAGGATGGTGAGCGCCGAGCGGGCCTTGTTCGAGGTCACCGAGAAGACGGTCTCCTCGGCGATGTCGTCGATCCTCACGGCAACTCACCTCCCCATGCGTCCGGTCGCGCGGCGTCGGCTGCCGGCTCGCCGGGAGCGGCAGACGCACTTCGCCGGTGCCGTCCGTTGCGTTCGTCGCCGAGGATGCGTCCGTCCTGCATGTGGACGACCCGCTTGGCGTGCTCGGCGATGTAGGGCTCGTGGGTGATCAGGACCACGGTGCGCCCTTCGTCGTTCAAGCGTTCGAACGTCTGCAGGATGAGCTCGCCTGTCTTGGTGTCGAGGTTGCCGGTGGGTTCGTCGGCGAGGATGAGGCTGGGCTCGGTGACGAGTGCCCGCGCGATCGCGACCCGCTGCATCTGCCCGCCGGAAAGCTCGTTCGACTTGTGGAGCCAGTGCTCCTCCGGCAGGCCGGCGGCCTCGAGCGCTGCCGCCGCCCGGTCGTATCGCTCGGCCTTTCGGAAGGTCGAGTACGCCAGCGGCATCGTCACGTTGCGAAGCACGCTGGCCCGCGGCAGCAGGTTGAAGGACTGGAAGACGAAGCCCAGCCGAAGGTTGCGAATGTCGGCCAGGGTGTCGTCGTCGAGCTGGGACACGTCCTCACCGTCGAGGACGTAGCGGCCGCTCGTCGGGGTGTCGAGGCAACCGAGGATGTTCATGAGTGTCGACTTCCCCGAGCCGGACGGGCCCATGATCGCCACGAACTCGCCGTCGTCGATCGTGAGCGAGACGTCCTCGAGAGCGACCGTCGCCGCACCGACACCGGTGTCGTACACCTTCGTGAGTTCATCGATCACGATCACGTCGCTACCGCCCCATCGGGGGAGCGCCGCCGCCCATCATGAAGGCGCCGCCGGACCGCTGGCTGCTCGAGCTCGACGGCGAGCTGCCGTCGGTCACCGTCTGGGTGACCACCGACTCGCCGCCCTTGAGTCCGCTCTCGATGACCGTCTGTGAGTCCCCCACGGCTCCCGTGGTCACGGTCACCGTCTGCGGCGTGCCCTGCGGGTCGGAGAGGACCTGCACGTAGGAACCGCCGCTGGAATCGGTCTTTATCGCGGCGTTCGGGCACAGCACCACATCCGTGTAGACCGCCGTTACGATGGACGCCGAGGCAGTCATCGCCGGCTTCAGCCGAGCGTCCTGCACGTCGAATCCGACGGTCACGCCGTAGGTCACGACGCCGGAGCTGTCGGTGCCCACCGCGTCGATCTCGGTGACCTCGCCGGTGATCGTGACGTCCTCGAGTGCATCGAACGTGACCTCCACCTTCTGTCCGACCTTGACCTTGGGGCGGTCGGTCTCGGAGATCTGCACCTGGGCGATCAGATCGGAGAGATCGGTGATGACGACGGGGGTCGAGCTCGAGGTGGTGGTCCCGGCGTTGGTGGCGGCCGTGTTCTTCGCCGAGCCCGACGTGCCCGCCAGCTGGTCGCCGTTCTTGACGTTCAGCTCGGTGACGTATCCGTCGGTCGGCGCCGTCACCGTACGCTTGTCGGCAGTCTCCACGGCCTGGTCGTAGCTCATCTTCGCCGAGGCCTGAGCGCTCACCGCGGCGTTGTAGGACTCGACCGCCGCGGTGTAGCTCTGCTGCGCCTGGGACTTCGAGGCGGTGTAGTTCGTGTACGCCGCGTCCTCACTGACCTGCGCCGCCTCGTACCCGGAGACGGCTGCATCGTAGTTCTGCTCGGCGATTGCGACCGCATTCGCGCTGACCGAGGCGGGATTGCTGCGGCGCCGGGCCTTCACGGCGTCGAGCTCGGCCTTCGCAGTGAGCTTCTGCTGCGCTGCCTTGGCCGTCTGCGACTGCGCCTGCAAGTACTGCGACTTCGCCTGCTGGACGCTCGTGGTGATCTGCGTCTTGGCCTGGCTCATCTGCTGTGCCGACTTCGTCACCGACGACTGCGCCTGGAGGTACTGCGACTTCGCCTGCTGGACGCTTGCGTCGAGGTCCGGGTTGTCGATGACGAAGAGGACGTCGCCCTTCTTCACCTGGCTGCCGAGGCGTACGTCAAGGTCGGTCACCGTTCCCGAGACCCCCGGGTCCACCGCCGTCGAGCTGTTGCTCTCGGTGGTTCCCGTCCCGTCGACGACCACCCGCAACGAGCCCGTGCTCGTCTGTTGGGTCACGTACTTCGTCGTCGACTTCTCGCCGGCCAGCGCCGCGTACACGAAGTACCCCGAGATGCCCAGTACGAGCAGCACGACGAGCGCGCCGCCCCACCACTTTGCCGCCTTCGACCGCCGCTTGCGCGGGGCTCGGCGAGGCGCCGCCGCCGCGTGGGCGCCGGCGGCGCGAGCGGCATTGTCGGTCGCATCGCCATCGACAGGCGAACCTAGATCGGGATCCATCTGCGCTCCTTGCCCTCCGCGGCCTCGGGATTGCGCCGCTGCGAACCGACGCATCTCGAGACTAGGCACGGCGAGAGCGGAGCGCGTCCCCCGAGCGGGGTGAATGCGGCTACACCAGCGGGCGTACGTTATGCCCCCGGAACCACCAGACCGCTCTCGTACGCGGCCACGACCAGTTCGGCCCTGTCGTGGGCGTCGAGCTTCATCATCACGCGGCCGACGTGCGTCTTCGCGGTAGCCGGGCTGATGAACAGCTTCTGGCCGATTTGGACGTTGGAGAGGCCTCTGGCGACGAGAACGAGTACTTCGCGCTCTCGTTCGGTGAGGGCATCGAGGCGCCTGGCGGCGGTAGGCGAGAGACCGGGGCGGCTCGCGAACTGCTCGACGAGCCGGCGCGTCACCGAGGGCGCGAGCAACGCGTCTCCGCCGGCGATCACGCGAATCCCTTCGAGCAGCGCGTCGGGATCGGTGTCCTTGAGCAGGAAGCCGCTGGCACCGGCACGGAGGGCCTCGTACACGTACTCGTCCAGATCGAAGGTCGTGAGGACGAGCACACGGATGTCCGCTGCCTTCTGGGAGCCGAGAAGCTCACGCGTCGCCTCGATTCCGTCCATCGTGGGCATCCGCACGTCCATCAGAACGACGTCGGGCGCGAGCTCGCGAGCGAGCGCAACCGCCTCACTGCCGTCCGCAGCCTCGGCGACGACCTCCATGTCATCGGCCGAATCGACGAGCATGCGAAGCCCGCTGCGTACGAGCTTCTGGTCGTCGGCGATCAGCACGCGGATCGTCGCGTCGTCAGCCACCCTCGCCCCCTACTCTCTCCCGCTGGCGCGGCGCGCCATCGGCAATCGGGCAGCGACCCGGAACCCGCCCTCGGGGCGAGGCCCCGCTTCGAATTCGCCATCCAAAGCCACGACGCGCTCCCGCATCCCCGCGATTCCGTGGCCTGCCGTCTGGCTGGTGTTCGCACCGCCACGTCCGTCATCTTCGACTACGATAGAAAGGAACCCGTTCTCGCTCGCGATGCGCACGAGCGCGTGCCGCGCCCCAGCATGCCGAACGATGTTGGTCAGCGCCTCCTGAACGATCCGGTACGCCGAGAGGTCCACGAACGCAGGCAGCTCCTCGACGTCCGCGGAGACGTCCACCGCGACCCTAACCCCCGCATCCTCCACCACCCGGACCAGGTCGGGCAGCGCGCGCAGCCCCGGCTGCGGCTCAAGTGGAGCGGCGGCGACGTCGTCCTCAGCGGCGCGCAGCACGCCAACCAGCGCGCGCAGCTCGTCGAGCGAGCGGCTCGCAGTCTCGCGGATCGTGGCCAGCGCGTGCCCTGCTGAGCCCGGGTCCTTCAGTAGCACGCGCTCGGCCGCACCAGCTTGCACCGCGATGATCGAAAGTGAGTGCGCGGTGATGTCGTGAAGCTCTCGGGCAATGCGCAGTCGCTCCTCGTCGACCCGGCGCATCGCCTCCTCCTCGCGAGTGCGCTCCGATTCCTCGAGACGGCGCTCCACCTCGGCCACGTACGCCCGTTGGTTGCTGACCGCGACGCCGAGCGCGGCGGCCACACCAAACACCGCGAGCGTGCGAACCATGTCGGCGAAGAACCGCGCGTCTGTGAACGACGGCATCGTCGCGGCGATGGTGACGCCCGCCGAGAGCACGCCTGCGATCGCCAGCGTCTTGCGGTCCTTGAGGGTCGCCACCGTGTAGAGCGCGATCAGCGGGGCGAGGAAGGTGATCGTGGGGGGATGCTGGAAGCGGTCGAAGACCGCAGAGGCGACCGTGACCACCGCGAGAACGGTCAGCGGGAAGCGACGGCGCAACGCGAGCGGCAGGAAGCACGCGGCAATGAGCACGTAGTCAAGCGGACCGGCGAGGGTGTCTTTGATGAAGAACGGCGCTCGGTTGGGATCGACACCGACCGGAGGCGCGCCGGGTACGCCTTGCGGTGCGCCCGACGGCCGGCGGAAGAACACGGCCACGAGTGCGACCTGGAGCGACGCGACGGCCGTCAACACGACAGCGCTCAGGGTGTCGACGACGATCTCACTTCGCGAACGCACGGATCCGACGGGTTTGCCCATGCCCTGATACTAGTCGGCGCCACGAGCACTCGTCATGCGCCATCCGGACGTAGCGCGACTACGCCAGCTGGCGTACGCGCGTCCATTGGGCTGCCGCCTCGCCGAGGCCTCAACCTTGGCACGCAACCTGCCATCTAATCCACTGGTCGCGGTGAATGTGGGGGTACCATGGGAGCCCTATCCGAGGGTCGCCGAGGTAGCTTCGCGTGGAGGTAAGCAGCATGGCTCGACTGATCTCACGCCCGGGCGTCGTACGCATCGGGCTTCTGGCGTTCTTCGTCGCCCTCGTCTGTGTCGCGCTTGCTCCCGTAGCGGCCCACGCGGCGACACCCACCTACATCTCCAGTGACTGGTCGGGCACGACGCGGTTCCCCGTGACGTGGTGGGGTCCTGGTCAGCAGGGCATCCCGACCACCGCGACGATCGACGTCCAGTACAAGGTGGGCGCCGACGGGCCGTGGACGAACTGGGTCACCAACACGACCACGACGCTCGGCTACTTCCCGGGCACCTACGGAAAGACCTACTGGTTCCGCACCCGCTGGGAGACGGCCGACCGCACCAGCCTCTGGTCGCCGACGATCGCCTACGCCGTCCCCTTCGATCACGTCTCGGCCACCTACTCCCGCGGCAGCTGGAGCACCCTCGCAGTGCGCGGCGGCTACGCCTACAACAACTCGGTGCGCTACTCGACGCGCTACGGCGCGTCGATGACGTTCCGCTTCACCGGCAAGCGCGTCGCGCTCATCGCGACCAAGGGTCGGGGCCGTGGCAAGTTCGCCGTCTATCTCGACGGCTCGACTCGTGCGTACCGCACGATCGAGACCTACTCCTCTGTCACCAAGTACCGTCGCAACGTCTTCGACTACACCTTCAAGACCGACGGCCCGCACACCATCGTGCTGCGCAACTTGGCCACGCGCGGACGTCCTCGGGTCGAGATCGACGCGCTCGCCGTGGTGCGACCCGACGTCAAGGCACCGGTCAATGCGTCCATCACCGCCCCCGACTACACGAACGACAGCAACCTCGCGTTCTCGCTCGAGGCTTCTGACAGCGTCGGCGTGGACCACGTGACGTTCTCGATCGAGCCGTCGATCCTCGCGACCACGACGCTGCCGATGAGCGCCTGGCGCGACTCGTACTATCGAGCCGTCCTCACCACGGACGCCCCCCTCGGCTCCGCAGAGGAGGTCAAGACGATCGTGGCCCGTTTCTACGACGAGGCAGGCAACGTCGCAGGGCCCGTGACCAAGAACGTGGTGCTCGACACGACCGCCCCCATCATCGACGTGACGCCGGTGGTCACGCCCGAGTACGGTGCCGCCGCGAGCGTCGAAGCCACGCTCACGGAAGCCAATCCCGTCGCCGTCAGCCTGCTCTACAAGTCGCCGGGTGATTCCGCCTACGCGACCGCGACGATGAGTCCGGTCGCGGCCGGATCCAAGCGCTACTCCGCCGAGATACCAGCCGCCGAGACGACTTCGAACCTCGAGTACCGCGTGGTGGCGACCGACGCCGCCGGAAACGTGGCCACCCCCTCGAACGGCCTGGCCGATATCGCACCGCGCGCTCCGGGGTCTCTCGGCGTGACGCCGGGCGATCGGTCCGTTGGCCTTACGTGGAACGCCTCGCCGGACTCCGACGTGACGCTGTACCGCGTCTACCGTGACGACACCGGGAACGGCGCGTGGAAGCAGATCGCCGAGACCGCAGGACTCGGGCTGACCGACACCACCGACGTTCTGAACAACCGCACCTACCGGTACCGGGTCGCGGCCGTCGACGCTCGCACCGAGAGCACGCCGACCGCCCCGCAGCAGGCGGTCCTGCCCCAGAAGCTCGGGTCGCTCGGAATCGACGTTGTCCCGTCTGCCACGATCGGCGCTTCGTTCCCCGCAACGATCACCGCGACCGATGACAACGGAGACCCGTACACCGCCGGTGCGGACCTCTCCCTGTCGTCGAACCCGCAGGCCTTCTCGCCTGTCAACTTCACGCTTCCCGCCGCGACAAGCCAGGTGACGACGTCGCTCGCTTCCGCCGTGAGCGGCGAGGTCGCCGTCACGGTCACAAGAGGTCTGCTCAGTGCCACCGACACGATCACGATCGGCGTGGTTCCGGCACCCACCGGCCTCGGCGCGACCCTCGGCGACGGGAAGGTCACCCTCACGTGGAACGCGTCGACCAACCAGGATGTCACCGGCTACAAGGTGTACCGCGCCACTGCGACTACGCCGACGGCCCTCGTCGCGAGCATCGCCGCAACGCCGTCGCCCACCTTCATCGACACCGTGCGCAACGGTGACGTCTACACCTATAGCGTCACCGCCGTCGGACCCGCTGGGTTCGAGAGCACGGCTGCCACGACCACGGCCGATCTGCCGCAGAAGCTCGCCAGCCTCCAAGTGACCGCGTCGCCGGCGACCGTCACGGTCGGGGCCACCTTCACCGTCAGCGTCACCGCCAAGGACCAGTACGGGGCCCCGTATCTCGAGGGCATCACCACCGTCACCGTCGGCGGCACGGGCCCCGGCAGCGTGGCCCCGACGTCCCTTGCAATACCTGTTGGCCAGCAGAGCGCGAACGGTCAGTTCACCTACAGCGCTGTCGCGACGGTCACCCTCACCGCATCGGCTACCGACCCAGTAGGCAAGGGAACCGTCTCGGGCAACTTCGGTCCGCTCGTGGTCAGGGATGTGCCTGCGCCCACCGGCCTCGCGGCGACTCCCGGTGACGGCAAGGTCACCTTGAAGTGGAACGCCTCGACCAACCCAGACGTCACCGGTTACAAGATCTACCGCGCCACCGCGACCACATCCTCGGCGCTCGTCGCGAGCATCGCCACGACGCCATCGCCAACCTACGTCGACACCGTACCCAACGGTGACGTCTACACGTACCGCGTGACAGCGGTCGGTCCCGGCGGGCGCGAGAGTGCGGCCGCGACCACGACTGCCGACCTGCCCCAGAAGCTCGCCAAGCTCGAGGTCAGCGCCTCGCCTGCAGCCGTGACCGTGGGAGCTACGTTCACCGTCACCGTCACAGCCAAGGACCAGTACGACAAGCCGTACCTCGAGGGCATCACCACCGTCACGGTCGGCGCATCCGGCACGGGCTCGCTCAGCCCCGCGTCGCTCGCCATCCCCGTCGGCTCGCCAAGCGGGAATCGCCAGTTCACCTACACCGCGGACGGGTCGATCACGCTCACCGCATCCGCCAAGGACCCGGTGGCCGGCCAGACCATCAGCGGCACGACCACGATCACCGTGGGCGTGGTACCGACGCCTGCCAATCTCGTCGCCGTACCCGGCGATGGAAGCGTCCGACTCACATGGGACGCCGCCACTTCGGGTGACGTGACCGGCTACAAGATCTACCGCGCGACCGCTGCCACCCCATCGGCGGAGGTTGCGAGCATCGCCGCGACGTCCTCTCCCACCTACGTCGACACCGTTCTCAACGGCGATGTCTACACGTACACCGTCAAGGCCGTCGGCCCGGGTGGTCTCTTGAGCGCGGCGGCGACTGCCGTCGCCGACCTCCCGCAGAAGCTGGCATCGCTCGAAGTCAGCGCGCCCACGACCGCGACGGTCGGCGTCCCGTTCTCGGTGACCGTGACGGCGAAGGACGAGTACGGCGACCCGTACCTCGAAGGACTAGCGATGACCGTCGCTGCGACACCGGGCCCTGAGAACCTCAGTCCCACCTCACTCGCGATCGACCCCGGCAGCAGCAGCGTGTTGGGGGAGCTCGCGTATGCCGCCGAAGGGTCCGTTACCCTGACGTTCTCCGCAACCGACATCGTGACCGGCGTTCCCATCGAAGTGTCGACCACCGAGCCGATCGTGGTCACGCTGGCGCCGTAGCTGGCGTTTCTCCCCTCGCTCTTCCTGGGAGCCGCGCGTTCTGCATAATGCAGGACTCGCGGCTCCTGGTGTACTCTGGAACTGCCGAGCAGGCCAGGGGCGCCGTCTGCGGGCATGCACCCGGTGACGGGAAGGACTGCTCGAAGTGACCCGCACGCTCATCGATCTTCGGCGTGCCACGCGTCGCTCCCGCGTCGGCGGCAAGGCTGCCGGTCTTGCCCGGCTCGCTCGCCTCGGGTTCGCGGTGCCCCCCACCTGGGTCGTCCCCCACTCCGTCACCACTGCCCCGCACGAAGCTGAGGTCTCGGCGGCCCTCGCCCAGCGCCTCGAACCCGGCGCGCGATACGCGGTGCGATCGTCGGCGCTCGCCGAAGATGGCGACGACCTCTCCTATGCGGGCCGGTTCGTCACCGTGCTCGACGTTCCCGCCGCAGACGTGCCAGCGGCCGTCGCCGAGGTCGCCGCTTCGACAGGCGGCACCGCCGGCGAGTACGCGCAGGCAATGGGCGGCTCGGCTGGCGAGCACGCCTGCTCCGTGATCGTGCAGCAGATGATCGACCCGGTCGTGGCAGGCGTCGTCTTCAGCCGCAATCCGGTCACCGGCGTTCACGAGACCGTGATCGAGGCGGTGCACGGCACCGCGGAGGACCTCGTTGGTGGCCGCAGGCCGCCAGAGCGCTGGGTGCGCCGGCACGACGAGTGGCTGCTCACCCCCGACGAACCCGACCTCCCTGCCGATGTCGCGATCGAGATCGCCGAAGGCGCCGGGAAGCTCGAGGCAGCATGGGGACGACCCGTGGACGCGGAGTGGGCGTGGGACGGAACGCTGTGGTGGCTGCAGGTACGGCCGATCACGGCGGGTGCCTCGGCAGCCGTCTACAGCAGCCGAATGGCGCGGGACATGTTGCCCGGCCTGATTACCCCGCTCGTGTGGTCGGTCAACGGCCCGCTCAAGACACGCATGGTGACGCGGTTCCTGGAGAACGTGTTCGGGCCGCTCGGCATCGATCCGAACGAACTCGCCACCCTGTTCCACTACCGGTGCTACATCAACGTCGGGGCGCTCGGTCGTCTCACCGCGGAGTTCGGCCTCCCCGAGGAGTCGCTCGAGGTCCTCGCGGGGATGCAGCCGGGCGCGACGATGCCGTCGATGCCTCGCCCCACGATGAAGGTGCTGCGGCGCGCTCCGCAGATGGGCAGCGCGGCGTGGCAGTACTCGAGGTTCGATCGGCAGCTCGAGAGAGAGCTCCCGGTGCTGTGGACGCGCAGTCGCAGCCTTCGCCGCAGAGACCGAGGCGATGAAACCACTCTCGCCGGATCAGGCGCTCGAGCGCGTCGAAGGGCTCTGCCCCATCGTCGAAGAGGCGGCCTACCTGCACTTCGTCACGCTCATTCTCATGCAGATGTACACGCTGCGCGTGCGCACGCGCCTGGTGCGCAAGGGCGTCCTGCAGAAGGGCGAGTCGCTCGTGCTGCCGTCCGACGACGACGATGCCTTCAACGTGAGCCTTGCGCTCGAGCGGATGTCCGCGCAGCTTGCCGAGCAACCCGAGCGTGTTCGCGAGCTCGCCTCCGCCGGTGACCTCGCGGCCCTTCGCGACGACCCCGACGCCGAAGCCTTCCTCGCCGAGTTCGATGACTTCCTCGAGCGGTTCGGTCACCTGTCCGACAGCGGGGTGAACTTCGCGTACCCCTCTTGGACCGAGCAGCCCGAGGTCCCGCTGAAGGTCGCCGCGATGGGTGCGGACACCGAGTCTGCTCGACGCTCGCCGGCGGGCGACCGATGCACCAAGCGTCTCGGGCAGGCCGTTCCGGCGGGCTCGCACGTACCAGGTCCTCAGGAACCAGACCAGCTCGGTCTACATGTATTCGTACGGCCAGTTCCGGCCCGCTCGTGCTGTCGCTCGGTGACGAGCTGGTGCGCCAGGGAGCCCTGCAGTCCCGAGACGACGTACTCTACCTCGCGATCGAAGAGATCCGGCGCGTGGTGGACGGCGATCTCTCGCCGCAGGCCGCCCGCGTGATCGTGGCGGAGCGCCAGGCGGAGATGGAGGCGGCGTCCAAGGGCGAGCCGCCCGAGGTCGTGGTAGGCGCCACCGCCGAGCTGATCGAGATGCCCGGGCGGCGCCGGCTGCGCGGCATCGCTGCATCCCGCGGTCGCTACACCGGCAAGGTGGTCGTCTGTCGCGGGTTGGGCGATCTTGACCGCATCGCCTGCGGGGATGTCGTCGTGGTTCCCTACACCGACGCGAGCTGGATGCCGCTGTTCACGCGAGCGGGTGCGATCGTCGCCGAATCGGGCGGCCTGCTGTCACACAGCGCGATTCTCGCACGCGAGCTCGGTCTGCCCGCTCTCGTGGCGGTCCGCGGAGCGCTAAATCTGCCCGAAGGAGCACTCGTGAGCGTCGACGGCTACGAGAGCACTGTCACCATCCTCGACGAGGCGTCGTGAGCACGCCGCTGATCATCGTCGCCGGCATCGTCGGCTACCTGTTCGGCTCGATCTCGTTCGCGCGGCTGGTGTTCGCTCGGCTGCGCCCGGGCACCGAACCCGACCTGCTGCGCACCCCCACCACCGACGGCGAGGCGGAGCTCGTCTCCCACGCCGTGGGCGCCACGAACGTGATGATGGTGTTCGGACCCCGGTGGGGCATGCTCACGATGACCCTCGACCTGCTGAAGGCGTTCATCCCGACCCTCGCCTTCGGACTGCTGTTCCCGGGCGAGCCCTACAACCTCATCTGCGCCGTGGGGGTCCTCGTCGGCCACTTGTGGCCGGTGTGGTACGGGTTCTCGGGGGGCGGGGGCAACTCGAGCATCCTCGGGATGCTCCTGGCGATCAGCCCGATCGCGCTGGTCGTTACCCAACTGGGCGGTTTCGTGGTGGGCAAGTTCGCGCCGATGTTCGCCTACCTCGCCGGCGTCGCGCTGACCATCCCGTGGTTCGCGTGGCGCGACGGCGTCGGCAGCCCCGAGATGTGGTTCGGCATCGTCATCACCGTGATCTACTTCCTCGGGCAGGTGCCCGAGGCCATCGCGCTACGGCGCCTCTCGAAGGCAGGCCACAAGCTCGATGTCGAGCACACCATGCGCATGATGCGACACGCGGCCAAGACCGGAGAGGCGGTCCAGCCACCTGCCGAGAGCCCCGTCGAGGACCGGGCGGGCGGACGGGCCGGCTGAAGGTCACCCCTCGCGCTCAGTCCGCCGCGAGACAGAACCGGATCCCTACCCGACCCCCGGCACGAGCCCGTTCGAGCGCCACAGGTACAGCGTCGCGACTGAGCGGTAGGGCTGCCAGCGCTCGGCTCGAGCCTCCAGCTCCTCCACAGACGCGGGCCGACCGAGATCGAGCATCCGGCCCGTCGACGCCCGAAGCCCGTAGTCGCCCACCGGCAGCACGTCGGGCCGATGCAGCGCGAAGATCAGGAACATGTCGGCGGTCCATCGCCCCACCCCGCGCAGGTGAACGAGCGCGCTCCTGACCTCCTCGTCGTCGAGCGCGTCCAGCGCGCCTAGATCGGGGTCGCCCGCCACCACCGCCGCGGCGATCCCCTGCATGTACTCGACCTTGCGGTGCGACAGCCCCGCAGAGAACAGCGTGTCGTGCTCGGCGGACGCCGATCGCCTCGGGCGTGATCTCCACCGCTTGCTCGACGCGCTCCCAGATCTTCTCGGCGGCAGCCTCGGCCAGCTGCTGCGAGACGATCGAGCGGACCAGAACCTCGAACGGCGACGCGACCGCGCCGAGCGTGAACTCGCCTACTCGGTCGATGAGCGGCCCGAGGAGCGGGTCGTTCTCGGCGAGGTGTCGAGGGATCTCGTCGGCAGCTCGGTAGGTGACCGCGGGGCGATTCGTGGGGTTCATGGGTGTCCTCGGGAGCGGCGGCGGCGAGTGGGAACCAGAACGGTACGTTCGTTCTGCACGATAACAAGCAGGCGGCCCCTCCCGCCCGCAGCGCAGGCGAAAGAGGCCGCCTCAGCGACCCGCGAAAGCGAAACCGGCTAGCTCTGCAGCTTCTTGACCTGGAACGACGTGACGATCGCGGCGATACCGAAGCCCACGCCCAGGATCGCGAACACCCACGGAAGGGTGAGCGCGAACCGCGTGAAGTTGAACGCGATCACCCCGCCCAGCACCAGGCTCAGCAGGCCGAGGAAGAACTTGCCCCAGCCGGCGCCCTGGAACGCCTTCACGATATCGGCGACGCCGATGATCATGCCGTTGATACCGATCAGCAGTGCGATCGTGCCTGCGACCACCGCGGTACCGATGATGGGCGCGGCGATGATGTAGCCACCGGCGACGATGCCGAGGATCGCGCTGAAGACCTTCCAGCCCCACAGCCTGCGGTCCCAGAACAGCGAGATGAGCTCGAAGATACCGCCGATGAGCCACCACCAACCGATGAAGGTGACCACCAGAACGCTCGTCTTGCCCGGATACACCCACAACGCGATGCCGAGCAGGACTGCCGCGATTCCCTGGAGCAGGATCGCCCACCACGGATAGGCGCGAATCGCCTCGTCGGGCTGGGGCGCCGCGGCGGGCGGCGCGATGGTATCGGTCATGAGCCCTCCCTCTCAAATCATCGTGCACCGGTCGATTCGAGCTCATATTACCAGTAGGTAATCGCACCGAAACGAAGCGACGCGACGTCCGGAAGCGACGCCTACCGGGGCTGCGGGGCATATGCTGGGGTCAGCCTCACGCCGCACCTCGACGCTCGCTTCTCGGAAGGCGCCCTCATGCAGCAAGTCATCGGCGAGATCCTCCCGCTGGCCCTCGGAATCGCCATAAGCCCGGTGCCGATCATCGCGATCATCCTGATGCTCATCACGCCGAAGGCACGGAGCAACGGACTCGCCTTCCTGTTCGGCTGGATGGCAGGTCTTGCGATCGTCGGAGGCATCGCCCTCGTCATCGCGAATGTCGCCGGACTCGCCGAGACGGGAGGCCCATCGACGGCGGCGGGCGGAGTGAAGCTCGTCCTCGGCGTGCTGCTCCTCATCGTGGCGGAGCGGCAGTGGCAGGGCCGGCCCCGGCAGGGCGAAGCGGCCCCATTGCCCAAGTGGATGCAGGCTCTGGACACCTTCACCCCGGTGAAGTCATTCGGCATCGCGGCGCTGCTCTCCGGGATCAACCCCAAGAACCTCATGCTGAACCTCGCGGCCGCGACGATCATCGCCCAGGCCGGCCTGCCTGCCGCGTCGCAGGCGGTGGCGCTGCTGGTGCTGGTGCTCATCGGAAGCATCGGGATCATCGTGCCGGTGATCGTCTACTTCACCGGAGGCGACAAGGCACGGCACACGCTGGACGGCTGGAAGACCTGGCTGGGAGTCAACAACTCCACCGTCATGGCCGTGCTGCTCTTGGTGCTCGGCGTCATGCTCATCGGCCAAGGCATCGGCATGATGGGTTAGGGACGGACGCCAGCCGCTCGTGCGGTCCGCTTACTCCCCGCAGCAGGCCTTGTACTTGCGGCCGCTGCCGCACGGGCACGGGTCGTTGCGGCCGGTGCGCGCGGCTTCCTCGGCGAGCAGCGGCATGATGTCGCCGGCGTCTCGTCCCTGTTCCAGCAGCTCAGCGAGCATCTTCATGCGCCGGTCGGTGTGTGCGAAGAAGTACTTCAGGCTCTCGCACAGCCAGTTGAGTCCGGGCTCGCCGTCGGGCGTGAGCAGGATGCGGTTCTTGGGGCACTCGCCGTTGCACGCGAACAGGAACTCGCACTCGCGGCAGTAGCCAGGCAGTGTGTCGCGCTTCGCCTCGCCGAAGGCGCGCTGCTTGTCCGAGCGAACGAGGTCGCCGATCGGCGTCTCCATGATGTTGCCGAGAAGGTACGGGGGGTCCACGAAGTGGTCGCACGAGTAGACGTCCCCGTTGAACTCGAGCGCCACTCCCTCACCGCATGTGGGGCTCAGGACGCACAACGACGAGTAGCCGCGCAGGTAAGAGGCGAGCACGCCGTCGAAGAACTGTACGAACATCTCGCCCACGTCGCGGCGGACCCACTCGTCGAAGACCGCCGACAAGAACCGGCCGTATCCCGCCGAGCTCACGCTTCGATCGGTGACGGTGCCGGCGGTGCCGGCCGAGGGTGGGGTCGCGACCTCGACGATCGGGATGAACTGGAGGAAGCGAGCGCCGAGTTCGTCTCGGAAGTAGCGGTACACCTCGAGCGGATGGTCCTCGTTGGCGGCGTTGACGGTGCAGAGGACGTTGAACTCGGCGCCGTGCTTCTGGAGCAACCATGCGGCGGCCTCGACCTTGTCGAACACCGGTCGCCCGGCACCGTCGTGGCGGTACGCGTCGTGGAGCTCGCGCGGACCGTCGAGGCTGAGGCCCACGAGCACGTCGTTCTCGGCGAAGAACGCCGCCCACTCGTCGTCGAGCAGCGTCCCGTTCGTTTGGATGGTGCGCTCGACCTGCCACCCGGCCGGTAGCGTCTCGCGCTCGACCTCGAGGGCGCGCCGGAAGAAGTCGAGCCCCATGAGCGTGGGCTCGCCGCCCTGCCACGCCAGCGTCACGAACGGCACCCGCTGCGCCTGAATCGTCTGGCGCACGAACGCGCCCATGACCTCGTCGGTCATCTTCGAATCGCTGCCGGGGTAGAGCGCGGACTTCTCCAGGAAGAAGCAGTAGTCGCAGCGCAGGTTGCAGCGCGACCCGGTGGGCTTGGCCATGACATGAAACGCTTCGGGGGCTCGTTGGCTCATATGCGCATGGTACGCGACGGCCGGAGGCAAGGGGCGTGGGCGGGCGCCAGACGCAGAAGAGCCGCCCGAGTGGGCGGCTCCTCGATCGTGACGTGATTCGCGGCTCGCTGGAGCCTATCGTGCCGGAAGGCGACGACCTAGCTGGCGAGTGCCTTGGCCTTGAGCGCGTCGAACTCGGGCTGGGTGATCGCGCCGGAGTCGAGCAGCGCCTGGGCCTTGGCGATGTCGTCGAGGGCGTTGCCGCCCGTCATCCTCGCCTGGGCTGCCTGAGCCTCGGCCATCATGCGCTGGTCCTGCTCGGTGTTCTTCGGGCGCGCGATCATGTAGATCAGGATTCCGATGAACGGCATCACGAAGATCAGGAAGATCCAGCCGGCCTTGCCCCACCCGGACAGGTTCTCGCGCGTGAAGATATCGCCGAAGACCCGGACGAACAGCACGATGACCATGAAGAACAGGTAGAACATCAACATCCACCAGAAGAACTCCAGAATCGGGTTACTGCTGAACACGGACTCGCTTCCGAACATGTAACGCCCCTCTCGTTGGGAGACTGGTCTATTCGTAGCCGGCAAGGCGGCCCTCGTCGACGGAGCCGACTCGGTCGCCCCGGCGTCTTACCACCCGGTCACGATACACCAAGCACGGCACAACACTGTGGGTTGGCGCCTCAGCCCATGGCGATCGAAGCGATGAACCCGACCACGACCCAGACGCCCGCCCACCCCTTCGCCCGCTCGTACGAGAAGGGAATGAGCGAGTCGGTCAGCATGGCGAGTACGCCTCCTACCGCGAAGGCCGATGCACGATCGCCCGCTACCGATGAGCTCAGCTGTACCACGCCGTAGCCAAGACCGGCCGCGATCCCGCAGGCGGCCGCCACGACCGCCCACATCCCCACGACCTTGGCCTTGCTCCACCCGGCTGTAGCGAGGTCCGCAGACGGCGCGAGCGCCTGAGGGATGTTGGAGATGAAGACGGCACCGAGAAATGCGGGGCTGATCGCAAGTCCGGCGGCGATCTGGATGCCGAAGATCAGTGACTCTGGAACCCCATCGATGATCGAACCGATGACGATGCCCAGCGCCGCCGAAGGCCCCTCGGTCCCGAACTTCGCCTCCACGAGCCGATCGCTGATCAGGAAGACCGCGGCGCCCGCAAGCATCCACCCAGCCGTCTCGGGATGGGTCAGGTCCTCCGCCGACGGGAGAAGATCGATGGCGATCGCACCGAGGAGAAGCCCCGCGCCGAGCCCACCGAGGGCACCCACGACCCTCGGCGAGGCCTTCCAGTAGAAGACGACGAGGCCTGCCAGGACCAACGACGCCTGAGCGACAAAGCCCAGACCCACTGCCTGCAGCAACGAACCGCACCCCCTGAACGCCCGACGGTTCCACTACCGGTACTAAGTTACCATGGGGTAAAGAGAGAACAGCGCCTTGAATGCTCTCGCGTTCGGGCGCGTTTAGTGCGGTCGCCGTTCGCGTGACGACTGCTCGGATGTGAATGGGAGGGGTTGCGGATGGCAGACAAGCCTATGGACGTGTTGGCCGCCGTCTACACAGACGTCGATGCCGCACACAAGGACTTCGACGGGCTCGTCGAGCTCGTCAAGAGCAAGAAGGTCAAGGTCGAGGGCGTCATCCTCGTCACGAAGGACGCCGAGGGGAACATCACCGTCGCCAACACCGGGGATCACCTCGGTCGTAAGGGCGCCGGGTGGGGTGGCGGCGTGGGCGTGGTGGTCGGGCTCTTCGCACCGGCTCTCTTGCCCGCCGTGGCCGTGGGCGCTGCCGCGGGCGCGATCGCCGGCAAGTTCGCCGGCCATAAGCTGCGGGAAGGCCTCCACGACAAGCTCGGCGAGAACCTGCCCGCGGGTTCGGCAGCTGTCGTCGCGATGTTCTCCGACGAGCACCGTCTCGCGATCGAGCAGGCGCTCCCCAACTCTCCCGCGAAGTCGATCGCTCAGGCCGACGAGGGTGGGATCCGACAGCTGAAGTCCTCGCTCACCGAGGCGATGGGCAAGTTCGCGCCCGACCGAACCGTGCTGCCCCTTCCCGACCCCAAGTTCGGCGGGACCGCGGGCCGCACGATCGCCGATTCGGTTGCCGACTGGACCGTCGTCATGACCCCCAAGCCGCCCGACGGTGCGCCAAACGTCCTCGTCGTCCTGATCGACGACGCCGGCTTCGGCAATCCCGCGACGTTCGGCGGCCCCATCAAGTCCGATGCGATGACCCGCGTCGCCGAGATGGGTCTCACGTACAACCGCTTCCACGTCACGGCCATCTGCTCGCCGACCCGTTCGGCGCTCCTCACCGGCCGCAACCAGCATCGCGTCGGCTTCGGCTCCATCGCCGAGTACCCCGGCCCGTTCCCCGGCTACACCGCGGCCCTCCCGAAGAGCTGCGCACCGGTGGCTCGCGTCTTGCGGGACAACGGCTACGTCACCGGCGGCTTCGGCAAGTGGCACCTGACCCCCGACAACGTCCAGGGCGCCGCGGGCCCCTTCGACCGCTGGCCCAGCGGGTGGGGCTTCGACCACTGGTGGGGCTTCCTGTCCGGCGCCGCCGGCCAGTACGACCCGATCATCACCCAGGGTAACGACGTTGTCGGCGTGCCGGAGGGCAAGGACGGCAAGCAGTACTACTTCCCCGACGACATCACGGACAAGGCCGTCGAATGGCTGCATGCCGTTCGCGCGCAGTCGGCCGACAAGCCCTGGTTCATGTACTACTCCACCGGCTGCGCTCACGCGCCGCATCACGTGGCCACAGAGTGGGCCGACAAGTACAAGGGCAAGTTCGACAGCGGCTGGGATGCATACCGAGAGATGACCTTCGCACGCCAGAAGGAGCTCGGCCTCGTACCGCAGGATGCCGAGCTGACGCCCCGGCCGGACCTGTTCCCCGCGTGGGACTCGCTCAGCGACGCCGACCGGAAGCTCTACGCGCGCCAGATGGAAGTCTTCGCGGGTTACTCGGAGAACGCCGACTGGAACGTGGGGCGTCTCCTGGACTCGATCGAGGAGATGGGCGACCTCGACAACACGCTCATCCTCTACATCTGGGGCGACAACGGCGCGAGCATGGAAGGCACGATCACCGGCTCGTTCAACGAGATGACGTTCCTGAACGGCGTGCCGCTGACCCCCGAGCAGCAGCTCGAGCTGATCGACCGGTACGGCGGCATCGAGGGGCTCGGCGGCGTCGACAGCGCCCCGCACTACGCGGGCGCGTGGGCGTGGGCCGGAAACACGCCGTTTCAGTGGGGCAAGCAAACCGGCAGCCACCTGGGCGGCACGCGGAACCCGATGGTGGTCGCGTGGCCCGAGCGCATCAAGGAGCGCGGCCTGCGCTCGCAGTTCACCCACTGCATCGACGTCGGTCCGACCATCCTCGAAGCTGCGGGCATCCCCGAGCCCAAGTCCGTGGACGGCATCGAGCAGGAGCCGATGGACGGCACCAGCTTCCTCCACACCTTCGGGGACCCGAACGCGGAAGAGCGCCACACGGTGCAGTACTTCGAGTCCATGGGCTGCCGCGCGATCTACCAGGACGGCTGGTGGGCATGCGCCCGCCTCGACCGGATCCCCTGGGACTTCTCCCCCGCCACGATCAAGAAGCTGGCGCCGGGTGTGTACGACCCCGAGAACGACCGCTGGGAGCTCTACTACCTTCCCGACGACTTCTCGCAGGCCAACGACCTCGCCGCCGAGCAGCCCGAGAAGCTCGCCGAGCTGAAGGAGCTGTTCTGGTCCGAGGCCGCCCGCAACAAGGCCCTGCCGCTTCTGGGCGGGATGTCGATCTTCTTTGGGATGCTGCCGCCGCTTCCGACCGTTACCCGATTCGAGTTCTACGGCGACGTGCAGAACGTCCAACGCGGCATGGTCCCGCGCATCTATGGCCGCAGCTACGCGATCGAGGCTCATGTCGTGGTGCCCGAGGGCGGCGCCGAAGGCGTGCTCGTCGCCAACGCGGACGAGATGGGCGGATTCGCACTGTGGGTGGACGGTGACGGCCGGCTTGCATACACGTACTCGATGCTGGGGGTCGAGATCTTCAAGAGCGTGGCCGACGAGCCGCTTCCGGCCGGCGAGTACGTCGCCACCATGCGGTTCGATGCCGATGAGCCCAAGCCCGGCTCGGGAGGCAAGGTCTCGCTCTACGCAGGCGACAAGAAGATCGGCGAGGGACGGATCGAGCGCAGCGTGCCCATTGCGTTCTCCTCGTACGCCGGCATGGACATCGGCCGAGACAACGGTCTGGTGGTCGACAGCGCGTACAAGGACAAGGCGCCGTACGCCTTCACGGGCACGGTCAAGAAGGTCACGTTCGACCTGAAGCCGGAGAACGTAGACGCCGAGCAGGAGCTGCACGAGCACGGTGCCGCGCAGAGCATCGGTGGCGGCGCCGCCGGATAGCGGGTGCTCCTGAACTGCAGAACCAAGTCGCGGAGGCTCCGGCGCACCAGCCGGGGCCTCCGTCTCTTGCGCGTCCATCGGCGACCACCGTCACCATGGGGCGTTACTGTGGTGTACTGACCGGGGGCTGAGTCCTCACGCACTCGAAGTCATGGAACCGGGGAGGCGACCGTGTCTGAAGCGACGTCGAACGTCGAGATGGCGCACAGGATCCACGAACACGGGCACGAGCATCCGGTGGGCGGCGGGAGTCGCCGAACCGAGTGGCTCGAGATCGCCGAAGCGATCGTGCTCGCCATCGTGGCCATCGCCACCGCCTGGAGCGGCTATCAGGCAGCGCTCTGGGACGCCGAGTCGTCCAAGGCATACGTCCTGGCCTCTGCAGCCAACGTCCAGGCGCAGGAGAAGCAGACACTCGCCGGCCAGAACCGGCTGTACGATTCACAGACCTTCGACGCCTGGCTCGAGGCGACCGTGGATCGGAAGCCCAAGCTCGCCGACTTCTACGTGCGCCGGTTCCGTCCTGAGTACAAGGTCGCCTTCGACGCATGGATGAAGCTCGACCCGTTCAACAACCCCGACACCGTCGTTCCCGGCCCTATCTTCATGCCGGAGTACGAGAGCAAGCTAGGGGACGAAGCAGCCGAGCTTCAGAAGAAGGCGAGGGAGGAATTCGAGATCGGGGTGAGGGATCGCGAGACGGGCGACACCTACGTGCGTCTCACTGTGTTCCTGGCGACGGTCCTTCTCCTCACCGCGCTCAGCCAGCGGTTCCGAATGAAGGTGCCTCGGATCGCCCTGCTCGTGCTGGCTGGAGGGATGCTCGCGGTGTGCGCGTACTGGTTGACCACCTTCCCGCGGATCGGGGCCTAGACGGGAGTTGCTCCTGGGGATCGCCAAGCAGAGGGAGGACGAGCGATGGGTGCAAGGGAAGCGTCGGGCCGGCAGATCCTGACCAGCAACGCGTACGAGATGTTCATTCTCGTGCTCACGGTGCTATCGCTGGCGATCATGGCGCTGCTGCTGGTCTCGCGGGACGCCGCGACACAACAGCTCCTCGGTATCTACGACAACGTCATCTGCGTGATCTTCCTCGGCGACTTCTTCCTGCGCCTGAGGTACTCGAGATCGGGACGTGCCTACTTCATCGGCGAGCGGGGCTGGCTCGACCTGCTCGGATCGATCCCCAGCTTCGGAGTGTTCAAGTTCAGCGGGATCCTTCGCCTCGCTCGGCTGAGCCGCCTCGCCCGGATAACGCGGCTCCTGCGCGGCCAGCACAAGCGGGAGATCATCGACGACGTGCTCGAGCACCGCGGGCAGTACGCCGGATTCATCACCCTGCTCCTGATGATGATCGTGCTCGTCGGGTCGAGCCTGTCGGTGCTCGCGTTCGAGGTCCGGTCGCCGGACGCGAACATCACCACGGGGGGTGATGCCCTGTGGCGGGCGATCGTCACGATCACCACCGTCGGGTACGGCGACTTCTTCCCGGTCACGGTCGGCGGACGCATCACCGCCTTCTTCGTCATGTTCGCCGGTGTTGGGATCATCGGTGCGCTCGCGAGCATCCTGGCGAGCGTGCTCGTGTCGCCGACCTCGGATCGGACCGACAACGATGCCGTACCTGCGGCGCCCACCGAATCGGAACCCGGTATCCACGAAGAGCTAAGGGCGATACGAGCCGAACTCGAGGCGATGCGGGACTCACTCGCGGCGCTGGGCCCGCTCCCCCCATCAGCACAGCCGTCCGACGTCGTCGAGGCGAACCAGGAGCACGGTTAGGCCCCAGGTACAAAGGGACCCCGGTCCGCCGCCCGGGTCACACGCCGTACTTCTTACCGCACGGTAATTCCACTGGTTTGATGCCGCGCGAGCGTGTAGTTTCTACTGGACGAGTCCTCGGCGAGGTCCGACGGCATCCTCGGGCCAAGCCCTGCTCAACATCGCCTGGACGGCTTTCGCAATCCGTCGGCCATGTCGAGGTGAGAGTAAGACATCGAGAGACGCTCGCGGCAGGTTTGAGGGGGTCTGTGGCGTGCTACAGGTGCGAGTGTTCGTTCCACAGGAGCGCGTGGGCGATGTGGCGTCGCTCCTGCAGGGCGTCCACGGGACACGACACGTGTCGGTGTGCGGGTCGACGCACGACGGCTACGCGACGATGATCACCGCCGACTTGACGCCGGCGATGACCGATCACGTGATGCGGCGCCTGATCGACGCCGATGTGTCGCCCGAAGAGATCGAAGTACTGCAGATAGAGACGGTCCCGACCATCGAAGCCGGCGCGCGCTCGTGGCTGTCGTCGCGCAGCGAGGCCCTCGTATGGAATGCGGTGGTCAACCAGGCGAGGACGAACGCGCGCTTCGGCGCCAAGTACGCCGTCTTCATGGCCATCGCCGGCATCATCGCGGCATTCGGCGTTCTGACCGAGAACGCGGTGCTCATCGTCGGCGCGATGGCGCTCGCCCCGGACCTGACCCCCGTGACGGCCACGAGCACGGGTGTCGTCGGCAAGCGCTGGCGCCTTGCCGGACGTGGACTCCTCACCTTGGGTCTGGGCTACGTGCTCACGATACTGGCGGCACTGGTGACCGCAGCGTTCCTGCGCGTCACGAATCAGCTTCCCGATGGCTACGTTCTGCCGATCGCATCGGTGGAGGCAGTCGCCACCTACAGCCTGATGATCGTCATCATCGCGTTCGCCGCAGGAGTCGCAGGCATCTTCGCGTTCGAGACCAAGGCGAGCTCCGCGGTGGGCGTGGCGATCTCGGTGACAACGGTTCCAGCTGCTGCATACGTCGGCGCTTCGCTGGGCCTGATGCAAACGACGAACACGGCTGAGGCGCTCGCGATGCTCGCCATCAACGTCTTGATGCTCCTGCTGGGAGCGAGCGCCGGCCTCATGGTGCAGCTCGCGGTGGGCAGAAGACGCGGGGTCATCGGCGAGGCAGTAGTCACCAAGCAGCCCGACCGAGTCTAGGAGGAACGGCAGTGCAGCAATCGCAGCAGGAGCAGCGTCCGTCAGAGGAGCTCGCGCCGAGCGGTCTGACTACTCCGCGGGCAGCCGCGGTAGCGGGCCTCATCTTCGCCGCCTTGTTCGTGGCGTCGGTTCTCATCCTTCGATCGTTCGTGGAGCCCTCGTCGAGTGGGTTCCTCGCGGTCATCGGCAATGTGGCCCGCGACCACGTCACCGTCGTGCCCGCCTACCTCATCCCGTTCGCGGGCATCGCGTTCCTGTGGTTCATCGCGGTCGTGCGCGACCGTATCGGGGTCTTCGAGGACAGGTTCTTCTCCACGGTGTTCCTGGGCAGCGGCTTCGTGTTCGTCTCGATGTTGTTCGCGGCTGCGTCCGTTGTTGCGGGCCTGCTTACGCTGACCGAACCCACGGCCGCCGCGACGGAACTCGGCCAATCGATCGCCCGAGGCATGTTCTACATCTACGGAGCGCGCAGCGCCGGAGTCTTCACGATCGTGGCGTCGATGATCGTCCTTCGGACGGGCGCCCTCTACCGGTGGGCCGCGATGGTGGGTCTCGTGATCGGACTCGCACTCCTGCTCACCGCCGGTCAGCTCGACTGGGTGATCCTGCTCTTCCCCGCATGGGTCACGCTCGTCAGCATCCTGGTTCTTGTCGTTCAGGTCCGTTCCGAGGTGCAAGAGGCTGGTCGCTAGATGAGTTCCGAGGACACGCGCGGTACGCGCTCTGTCTCGCATAAGGGCCTGAACCACTTCGTGCCCTTGCTTTCGTGGCTGCCCAGCTACGATCGCAGGTGGTTGGGGCTCGACGTCATCGCCGGCCTCACCCTGTGGGGGCTCGTGGTACCGGAGGCGATGGCATACGCCGGAATAGCCGGCTTGCCGCCGCAGGCCGGTCTGTACACGCTGCTGGCCTCGCTGCTCCTGTACGCGGTGTTCGGAACGTCGCGCCATCTTTCGGTGGGCCCCACCTCGGCGACAGCGGCGCTGCTCGCGTCGTCCGTGGCCGCCGCGCTGGTCGCGTCGGCAGCGACGAATGCCTCGGACCCCAAGACCTACGCCGTCTACGCGTCAGGGTTCGTTCTGGTGGTTGGCCTGGTCTATCTCGCGGCAGGGTTCGCGCGACTGGGCTTCATCACGCAGTTCCTCTCGAAGCCGGTGATGGACGGTTTCGTCGTCGGCCTTGCCGGCTTCGTCGCCGTCGGGCAGCTCTACAAGCTGTTCGGCGTGGAGAAGCCGGACGGCAACACCCTCGAGAAGTTCGTCGGAGTGCTGAAGGAGCTGCCCCAAGCCAACTGGACCACGGTAGCGGTGGGCGCGGGTGCGCTCCTCTTGTTGTTCGGCCTGCCGGCCTTGAGCAAGAAGATCCCTGCGGGGCTGGTGGTGCTGTTCGCAGCAATCGCGTTCAGCTCGGCTCTGAACCTCAGCCAGTACGGCGTCGAGGTCGTCGGCACGCTGCCGCAGGGCTTGCCGGCTGTGGCGATTCCCAAGGTGCCTCTGCAAGACCTGCTCGCGATGGTGCTTCCGGCTATCGGCGTTCTGCTGGTGGCATTCAGCGAGGGTCTCGGCGTGGCGCATGAGTTCGCCGACAAGCACGGCTACGAAGTGGACGCCAACCAGGAGCTGAACGCGAACGCGTTGGTCAACCTGGCGAGTGCGCTGTTCGGCGGAATGATCGCCGGCGGCGGGATGTCATCCTCGGCGGTGAAGGAGGGCGCGGGCGCCCGCACCCAGATGGCGAGCCTCGTGACGTGGGTCGTCACCATCGTGACGGTGCTGTTCCTCACGCCGCTGTTCGCTTCGCTGCCGGAGGCGGTTCTGGGCGCGCTGATCATCCACGCGGTGTGGCACATCATCGCTTCGCGGAAGCTCGTGCGACTGCGCCAAGAGGCGCCGGCCGAGGTCTGGTTCGGCGTGCTCGCCATGGCCGGCGTGCTGCTCGTCGACGTCCTGCAAGGCATGATCATCGGAGTGGTGGCCTCGCTGGTCTTCGTCGTCTACCGCACCGCCAGGCCGCACGTCGCCTCACTCGGGCGTGTCCCGGGGACCGCCGGCGTCTATTCGGATCTCAGCAGGCATCCCGAGAACAGCCCAGTCGCGGGTGTTCTGATCGTCCGCCCTGACGCGCAGCTCTACTACGCGAATGCCCTCACGGTGAGGGACGAGGTGAAGGCGATGATCGACGCGGCGCAAGAACCGTTGAGGGTCGTCGTGCTCGATCTGGATGCGACCGATGCGCTCGACGTCACGAGCGCGGAGCTCATCGCGAACTTCGCGAAGGGGCTGCAGAGCAGCAACATCGCGGTGTACCTGGCCGAGGTTCATGCCCCGGTCCTCGAGGACGCCCGAAGGACGGGCCTGCTCGATGTGATTGGGGAAGATCGCGTCTTCCCCAGCGTGGAGACCGCCGTCCGTGCCGCCGAAGCGCAGCTGCCGTCAGCTGCCGACTCGGACACGTCCGCCGCCCAGCCAAGGTAGTCTCCTCAGTCACCCGGGGGCATCGGCCACGCGTGGCGTTTCTGACCAACGGGTAAGATAGGGGTTGGGGCTGCGCTCAGTCGCCCCACCGTCACGGTCACCCCCGCTCGTGAGAGGGCAGCACATGCGCGTTTCACGGCACTTGGTCGCGGCCCTGGTTGTCGCCGCGCTCTCGGCGGTACTGCTGACCGGCTGCTCGCCCGACCAGCAGAACGCCGTCGACGCAGCCAAGCAGAAGGTCGATGAGCAGACCACCCAGTCGCAGGCCACGGTCGACGAGAAGCTGAACGCCGCGCAGGCGACGGTGAAGGAGCTTTCCTCGGCAGCCGGCGATCTGGAGGCTCGCATCAACGGGCTGCAGCTCAACGCCGAGCTGCAGGAGCTGCAGCGCAAGCTCACCGACGCGATCGGCGAGGCCGGCGACAAGAAGAAGGCCGCCCTCGACGAGCTGTCCAACTCGTTCAACGACCTAGTGTCGAGGGTAGATACTGCCGCCGGAAAGCTGCCCGCGGGCGGGCCGGTGCGGACGAAGCTCGAGGACTTCTCGGCGAAGCTGAAGGATGCGCAGGCAAGCGTGGCCCAGGCCGCAGCAAGCATGGAGGCTTCAACGACGCCATGAGGCGTCGTCACGTCCTAACCGGCACGGAGAGCAAGAGGGAGGAGTGGAGTAATGACAGATCCCAGCATCGAAGAACTCGGTCCTGTGGACTATCTCGTCGTCGAGTTCCCGTTGGGGAAGGCCGACTTCAAGGGCGAGGCGGCTCAGGAGTTGAAGTCGCTGGTCGACAAGGGCGTCATCCGCGTGCTCGACCTGATCTTCATCCACAAGCTTGAGGACGGTTCGATCGAGGCGTTCGAGGCCCACGAGTACGATGAGGCCGGCGTGCTCGCCGAGCTCGACGCACTCGCGCTCGAGCTGCTCGCGGAGGAGGACGTCGACGCCCTCGCGGCAGCGGTCGAGCCTAACACCGTCGCTGCCATCCTCGTCTGGGAGAACACGTGGGCGGCCCCGTTCGGCGCCGCGGTTCGTCGTGCCGGAGGCCAGCTCGTGGCCGACGGACGCATCCCGGTCCAGGGAATCCTCGCCGCCATGGAGGCGGATATCGACGCGATGGAAGGAGCCTAAGATGCCGCTAGGTCCAGGACGAGCAGGACGGCGCGGCGTGGTCGGTGCCCCGGTCGCTCGCACGGCCGCTGTTGTCGGCACGACCGCCGTCGTCGCCCACGGTGTGCGTCGCCGCGGCGACAGGCGTGACGATCGTCGGGACGATCGCCAGGACAGGCGTTAGCCCCCGGCGTTCTCGACCCCGATCACGCGTACTGGACGGGACCCTTCGGGGTCCCGCCTTCGTTCGCCTCAGGTGGGAAGTGAGCCGAACGTGTCGTGCCTAGCCCGATTCATCTCGAGCGACGAGCACGAGGTTCTTCAGATACACCGCTATCTCAGCGATCTGGCGCTCGATCTCGTGACTGTCGATGTCGTCGACTTCGAAGGATGGGCGCAGCCAGTCCCCAGCTGCTACCCACCCGAAGAGCATGGCCGAGATCGCCGCGAGAACCACTCGATAGTCAAGGTCCAAGGGCACATCGCCCGGCTCCTCACCGGATTCGCGCATCGCTCTCGCCAACGCGGCTACTGCCGGTCCTGTGGGAATCCGGTTCTTGAGTGAGGAATATTCCACACCGTCCATTGCCGAGCGAATCAAGGCCTTGGAATGGATGCGGCTACTCATGACGTCATGAGCGAGCGCCTCCAAGGCCTGCCCTAGAGTGTCGGAGTCTCGAACGATCGCGACGCGATCGGTCGCGGTGCGCTGAATGACCGCGTTGAGCAGGTCGCTTTTCGTCCCGACGTACTGATGGACGAGCGCATGTGTGACGCCGGCCCTCTGGGCGATCTCGCGAACGGTGACGTCCCGGGGATTGCGAGCCGCAAACAACTCCTCGGCGACGTCGAGGATGCGCGCGGTCGTCTCCTCGCGTGATGCGCGGGGACGCACGGGCGGAGCACCGTGATTGGCGTGCTCCTCGGCCATGCGCTTCGATCTTGCCTTAGGCATGGATCCTCCCCTGGCGGCCTAGGCGGCCGCGTCCTCGCTCAGCAGGGCGCCTTCGCGATAGGGGTGCTTGCCGCTGCTCATGAGGTAGCTCAGGCCCAATGTGCTCTCGGATGATTCGAGCGCGAGGCGGACGATCATGGTCATCGGCACGGACAGGATCGCGCCGACCGGACCGAGGATGAATCCCCAGAACATCAGCGAGCCGAAGACGACGGCTGGCGAGAGGTCGGTACCTTCGCCCATCCGCCGAGGCAGGATGACGTTCTGGATGCCGCCGTTGATGACGATGAACGCGACGATGACGATCACCGCCGCCTGAGGGCCGGAGACCAGAAGTGCCATGAGCGCGGGCCCGACCAGCGAGAGCAGGAACCCGATGCTCGGGATGAACCCGAACAGGAACGCGAGCGCTCCCCACAGAACCGCGTACGGGATCCCCATGGCCAGCAGCAGCAGAGTGTCCACCACACCGACGAGGAGGTTGACCCACGCGGTAACGACGACGTAGTTGCGGACGTTGTTCACGAACCGGTCCATCGGGGCGCGCCTCGTGGGCAGCGAGATCGCCTTCACTTTCGCGGGCATGTGGGTCGCCTCGGCGAGCATGAACACCGCGAGCGCGAGCATGAACCCGAAGCTCGCGAAGCCGCTGACGAGCCACTTCGCCGCGTCGGCGACCCCCTGCGCGATCGCGGTCGTGTTGGTCGACGGATTCGACTCTATGGTCGACTGGCTGATCCCGATGGATGCGAGAGTGTCGGACAGCTGTTTCTGCAGCTCGGCGAACTGCGCTTGGTACTGCGGAAGGCTCTGAATGAACGAGTTGAGGCTCGCGACGAGAACGAACAGCACCAGGCCGAGGGTGACCACCAAGCCGACGACGGTCAGAAGGAACGCCCAGATCGGGCGAAGCCCCCGGCGGATGAGCCAGGACTGAACAGGCGCCACCGCGACTGTGATCACGAACGCCATCAGGAACTGGCTAATGATCTGGCTAGCGCCGTAGACGGCTGCCAGGATGATGACCACCGCAGCGACACCCACCGCCATGGTCAGGAATGACGCGTTCTTCGTTTCTTCAGCCATGGAGGTCAACCTGTTCTCGTGGCAATCTTGCCGCAGCAGAATGGACTTACCTCATGGTAACGTTCCGCGCGTATCCCCGCGCGGCCGATTACTCGGAAGTGGAGAAAGCCCGTGACCCCTCTGGTAGCGGTTTCGGCCCTGCTTCTGATCTACGCTGCTCTCTCGCGACGGCTCGAACGGCTGTGGATCAGCGCGGCGATGGCGTTCATTGTGGCTGGCGCCGTTCTCAGTGCCGCCGGTGTGGGTTGGCTCGAGGGCGTCACGTCGTTCGAGCCGTTCAAGATCCTGGCCGAAGGCGCCCTCGCCATCACGCTCTTCGCCGACGCCGCCCGAATCGACCTGAAGAACCTGCGCGCTGGCCTCGGCCTGCCGTCGCGACTGCTGGGCATCGGCCTTCCGCTGACGATCATCCTCGGCGCGCTGGTGGCGATCCCGCTCCTACCCGGGTTGAGCGCGGCGGAGATCGCGCTGGTCGCCATCATCCTCGCACCCACGGATGCGGCGCTCGGGCAGCCGGTCGTGCTCGACAAACGCGTGCCCGCGCCGATCCGGCAGGCCCTCAACGTGGAGAGCGGACTCAATGACGGCATCGCGGTGCCCTTCTACCTGGTCGCGCTCGACTTGGCGAGGGCAGAGGCTGCGTCGTCGAGTGCGACGAAGTTGCTCCCCACCGCCGTGCAGCAGATCGGCATCGGCGTACTCGCCGGTGTCGTCGCCGGCGTTCTTGCCGGCTGGGTCCTCAAGCACTTCGGTGACGAGGACTGGATCGAGACCGCGTGGCGCCAGGTCGTGATGCTCGTGGGAGCGACCCTCGCGTACGGCCTTGCCGACGCATTCGGCGGGAGCGGTTTCATAGCCGCATTCGTCGGCGGGATGGCGTTCGCGTACGTGGCCAAGGACCGCGAGGTCGGCACCGCCTACTTGTCAGAGGAGGTCTCCGGGCTGCTGAGCGCCACCGTGTTCGTGTTCGCGGGCGCGATCGCATTCGCAATTCTCCGGAGCGCCGGCTGGCAGGTGTGGGCGTACGCCGTGCTCAGCCTTACCGTCGTGCGCATGATTCCGGTTGCGATCGCCAGCCTGGGCACCTCGCTCAAGCCGCCGTCGGTGGCGTTCGTGGGTTGGTTCGGCCCTCGCGGGCTGGCGTCGATCGTCTTCGGCCTCGGACTGCTCGAGGCCGCGCTTCCCGGGCAGTCCCTGCTGCTTCAAACCATCCTCGCCACCGTCGTCTTGAGCGTCATCGCGCACGGGCTGACCGCGACTCCCCTCGCCGCCGCCTACGGCCGTTGGCACGAGCGGGCGGAGTGCACCGCCGAGTCGGCCGATACGCTCGAGCAGCGGGCCCGCCTCAGGATCTAGGGGCTCGGCTCTGGCGCAAGAAGAAGCGCCCGCCCTGCGAACAGGACGGGCGCGTCGTTGCGAGCTGAGAGCCGCGAGCTACTGGGCGAGGATCTCGGCCTTCTGCTGAGCGAACTCTTCCTCGGTCAGGATGCCCTGCGCCTTGAGCGAGCCCAGACGCTCGAGCTGCGCCATCTTGTCGTCCATGTCGACCGGCGCTGCAGCCGGGGCCGGCGCGTACTGGGGCTCGGGCGCGTACTGCGGCTGCGGAGGCTGCTGGTACTGCGCTTCGGCCTGCTCGTAGGCTGCGACGTTCTTGCTGGCCTGCCGGCGATTGACCGCGTTAGCGGTGGCGGTGGCGGTACCAGCTACAACTGCGGTGCGGGCCATGGCCCTCATGAGTCCAGGCATGTTCGTCCTCCTCTACTCGCCGAGCGCGGCAAGCGCGTCGTCGATCACGACTGCGGGGATACGGGTGTGCATGGCGATCTCGGCGCCCACGCCCTCGATGGCGTTGATGAGGCCGACGGCCCAGGCGTTCTCGATAGCAAGGGCAACGACAGCCGAGCCGGCGATCATGCCCTCGGCAAACGTCTCGGCGTCACCGGTGTCGAACAGGCCGCGCGTGCCCGTCTCTATGAAGGCGAGCGCTTCCTTGTTGTCGTCGGGCAGGTCCTCGATGTCCATCGTCAGCACCGAGCCGTCTTCGCCCTTGAACAGCAGCATCGCGTCGAGAACGCGAATGGTGCCGGTCTGCGCGAGACGGGCGAGCTCCATGATGACGCTCCCGTCAAACTTCGGCTCGGTGGATGCGAATACCACCACATCGACAGGTCCGTACTTCATACCGTTCCTCCTCGGTTGGTCGGTCGGATCAGGCAAAGGGACTCTAGTTGGTGGCGCGGTCTTCCAAGTACTGGTACCCCTTGCGCTAACGGCTTCAGTCAGGTTACCAATGGGTTAGCTTTCGGGCTACGCCCTGAGATGGAATCTCGGTGGAGACTGCCCGCAAGATCGCGGCGGCCGCATGCCGAATCACAACGGAGCGCAATCGACCAAGGAGGCACCGGAATGGGACTGCTGGGCAGGCGCGACGACGGCAAGAACAAGTACCAGATGCGCGAGAAGATGTTCTCGATCGGCGACGACATGTGGATCGAGGACGAGCACGGCAACAAGGCGTTCAAGGTCGACGGTAAGGCCCTGCGGGTGCGGTCGACCTTCATCCTCGAGGATGCCTCCGGCCGCGAGGTCGCATCGATCCAGGAGAAGATGCTGCACATCCGCGACACGATGGAGATCGAGCGCGGAGGCAAGCGCATCGCCACGATCAAGAAGGCGTTGATCTCCCCCTTGCGCGATCACTTCAAGATCGAGTTCGACGGCGGCGGCGAGTGGAACGCCAAGGGCAACGTGGTCGATCACGAGTACAAGATCGAGGACGGGCGCGACGACGTGGCCGAGGTCTCGAAGAAGTGGTTCCGGGTTCGTGACACCTACGGCATCGAGGTCGAGCCGGGCCAGGAGGACGGCCTCGTCCTCGCTGTCGCGGTCGCCATCGACGAGATGCGTCGGGGTGACTAGCTTGCTCCCGGCAACGAGACGCGCATGAGCGAGACCGTCACTCCGAAGACCTCGACGGTCGAGTCGGTCAAGCGCGGCATGGGGCTGGCGGTCGACCGCCTCCCCGAGCCTGTTCGCAAGACCACGGGCAACGACATCATAGCCGGATTCACCAACGCCATCGCCAACATCCCCGACGGCATGGCCAACGCGACCCTCGCCGGTCTCAATCCGATTCACGGCCTGTACGCCCTGGTCGTAGGTACGCCTACCGCCGCATTGACCACCGGGTCCAAGCTCATGACGGTCGCCGTGACGGGGTCGATGGCGCTCATCGTCGCCGACGCCCTCGCATCGACTCCCAGCGACGAGCGCGCTGTGGTCCTCATCGGTCTCACGCTGCTGGTCGGCGCGATCCAGCTGCTGCTCGGCCTCGTGCGTGCGGGATCGCTCGTGAGGTTCGTGTCGAACTCCGTCATGCGCGGCTTCCTCACGGGCGTCGCGGTCAACATCGTTCTGTCGCAGGTCGCCGACGTCACCGGGTACAAGAGCGAAGCCGCGAACAAGGTCGTCCGGCTCGTCGACACCGTTCTGCACCCCGGGCAGCTGAGCCTCATCACGTTGCTGGTCTCGGCGCTCACGATCGCCGTGATCCTGGGGCTCGAGCGCACGCGAGCGAGCAATCTCGCCTTCCCCGTGGCACTGGTGGTTGCGACTGCGGTCGTCTACTTCGCCAAGATCGGGATTCCGGTCGTGGGCGACTCGTCGCCGATCCCTTCGGCTCTGCCCAAGCTCGTACTTCCGGACTTGAGCTCCATGGCGGGAATGGTAGTGCCGGCGCTGTCGGTCGCCATCGTCGGCCTCATACAGGGCGCGGGCATCAGCAAGGCAGTCCCGAATCCGGATGGCACCTACCCGAGCCTGAATCGCGACTTCGTCGGGCAGGGTGTGGGCAACGCCGCCGCCGCGGTCTTCGGCGGCATGCCCGTGGGCGGATCGCTGTCGAGCACCGCGCTGACGGTCCAACTCGGCGGGCGGCACCGTGTGGCGAACTTCATCATCGGCCCGATCATCGCCATCATCCTGCTGCTGCTCGCCCCTGCCGTGGAGATGATCCCGGTCGCGGCGCTGGCGGCCATGCTCGTCCTGATCGGGGCGAGGGCGGTCGACATTCCCGCGATCAAGGCGGTGTGGACCACCAGCTTCCCCACCCGGATCATCATGCTGGTTACATTCGTCGCGACCCTCGTCGTCCCGGTGCAGTACGCCGTGCTCATCGGCGTGGCCCTCTCGGTGGTGCAGTACGTGTACAGCTCGTCCACCGACATCAAGGTGGTCGCGTTGACGCGTGATGCCGACAACCGCTTCCTCGAAGGCGAGCCTCCCGCGTCGCTGCCCGAGCATGCGCTCACGGTGCTCGATGTGTACGGCAGCGTGTTCTACGCCGGCACCGACATCATCGACAAGCTCCTTCCCGACGCGCTGACGGCGGACGGTTCCGTCATGGTGTTGCGCCTCCGGGGACGGGCGGACGTGGGCAGCACGTTCCTGAACCTGCTCCAGCGCTACGCCACGCAGCTCAACGACGGCGGTGGGTACCTCGCCCTGGTTGGGATCGGCCCCGCGCTGCTCGACCAGCTCGTGCGGACCGGCGCCGCTGACGCAATCGGCCGCGATCACATCTACATCGCGCACCCGGCGCTGATGGCGTCGCTCGAAGAAGCGGTCAAGGACGCCGAGGCGTGGTTACAGGAGTCGACCGAGTCACGCGGAACCCAGACGACGGAAGACAACGCGAGCGTCTAGAGGCGGTCGCCGTATCGGAAAGAGGGGGTTGGCGCAATGCTCGAGGACGTACTGAAGATGTCGGCGTTCGCAGGTTCCTATGCGGACCGAGCGTCCGCCGAACAGGATTTCGCCGGGATCAAGGACCTTCACCGGGACAAGCTCATCAACAAGTACCAGGCAGCGATCTTCGAGAAGGAAGCCGACGGCAAGGTGAAGATCGTCGACACCGTCTCGACCACCAGAGCGTCAGGCGCGAAATGGGGAGCCGCGGTGGGTGCGGTTGCCGGACTTATGTTCCCGCCGCTCCTTCTGGTCGACCTCGCCGGAGGCGCCGCGGTCGGCGCCCTGACGGGAAACGTCCTAAAGGGCTGGGGCGCCGAGGACATCAAGCGCATCGGCGCCGACCTGCAGACCGGCGAGCTCGGCGTGATCCTCATCGCGCAGGCGGTCCCCGACCTGGCCGCGGACGTCGCGCTCTCGCACGCCCGTAGCGCGGACAAGAGCGACCTCAGCCATGCTGAAGAGGAGATTGCTCCGGCGTTGGACGCGGATGCGGACGAGTAGCCTCGGCCGTTAGCCCTTCATCGCCTTCTTGACGCGCTGCACGAACTCGTACGCGGCGTGCTCGTCCTCGCGCTCGACATTCCGACGATAGGTCGCGCTCTTCGTCGCGAAGACGATCTGCACCGTGCTGCCCCGGTTCACGCGGTGCGGCTCTTCGTCGGTGAGGGCACCGCCTAGGAGCGCGCCGCCGATCGCGCCGGGAACGCCAGCCACGACGCCACCGACCACCGCACCGCCGACCACGGCGCCGGTGGAGGGACCGCCTCCGTAGGACTGGGCGTCCTCCTTGTCGAGGTCGCGAATGAACTCGGCTTTCACGAGGTCGTTCAAGGGCATGGTGCCCTCGGGGGTATGGACGCCAGCGGCATCGAGCGTGAGATCCATGAAGGTCGCGGTAGCGGGCATTCGTGGCTCCAAGTCAGTGGGGGATCGTCTGGCTGATTCTAGATGAGTCGTCGCCGGGCCACCGCCGAGACGACGATGCCGACCGCGACCGCAGCCGCGAGGATGCCGGCGGTCAACTGGACCAGCGAGGAGCGGGTCTGGACCGCGATGCCGGCGAACGCCCACACGAACACGCCCGCGTACACGCAGTCGCCTTCACGGGCGAGCGCGACGAAGGCGAGCGCCGCGCCGACGACCAGAACGATGACGCCCCAGGTCGCCGCCGGGATGCCGAGCGGCACGATGCGCGCGGCCACGAGTGCGTTCGAGACGTTCGCGATCGTCGCGACCGAGACCCAACCCAAGTAGAGCCCGAGCGGGGCCTCACGGCCCAGCGCTCCAGAGCGCTGGGGTGCTCCGGCCGGTCTCGGCGGGCGATGACGTAGGCGGCAATCAGCGAGACCAGCAGCACCAGCATCACCGGCACGGTCCAATAGATGTTGAGCGAGTGCCAGAGGAACAGCCAGCTCACGTTAGCCACGTTGGAGATGATGACGGGCCAGGCGAGGCGGTCGGGCAGCGGGTCTGTGGCAGCGGCCGGACGAACTGGGCAACCGAGTACACCAGCAGCGCTATGTAGATGAGCCCCCAGATCGCGAACACGTAGCCTGCCGGCGTCACGAGCGTCGGGTACCGGTCGGATATCTCGCCGGTGCCCCGCCCGAACAGCGGCAACGCGTTCGCCAAAACGTTCATCACGATCATGCCGACGCTGGTGAGAGCGACGAGCACGCGAAGCCACGTCTTGGGACGATAACCGGTTGCGGCAGCCGACATGAGATCTCCTTCGTAACGAGGACCCGACGTAGAGTTCATCTCCCAATCGCTGACAATAGACCTCATCGCGCCGGCAATCTCACGCCATCCGCCTTTCAGCAGCCGGGCTACGTGCGTACGCCAATGGGGAATACACACTCCATCTCTTCCAAGTCCTGACAGACAAGTCCCCGCCTGAGCGGCGGCGCCGCGAGCGAGACGCGTGGTTCGCCTCCGCCACCCGAAAGGACGGTCCGCCATGCCCAACGGCCAGCCAAACATCCTCGTCCTGTGGGGCGACGACATCGGCTACTGGAACCTGAGCTGCAACAACCACGGCATGCTCGGATACCGGACGCCCAACATCGACCGCATCGCGAACGAGGGCGTCAACTTCACCGACTTCTACGGTCAGCAGAGCTGTACCGCAGGACGCGCGGCGTTCATCACGGGTCAGAACCCGATGCGTACCGGACTCACCAAGGTGGGACTCCCGGGCGCCGACTTTGGGCTCTGCGCCGAGGACCCGACCATCGCTGAGCTCCTCAAGCCGCTGGGCTACGCGACGGCGCAGTTCGGCAAGAACCACCTCGGCGATCGCGACGAGCACCTGCCTACGAATCATGGCTTCGACGAGTTCTTCGGCAACCTGTACCACCTGAACGCCGAGGAGGAGCCGGAGCACGAGGACTACCCCAAGGACCCCGCGTTCCGCGAGCATTTCGGGCCCCGAGGCGTGATCCACAGCTGGGCGCTGCCCGACGGCACCCAGAAGATCGAGGACACCGGGCCGCTCACCCGCAAGCGCATGGAGACAATCGATGACGAGGTCACGGCTCGCACTCTGGAGTACCTAGAGGAGGCGGCAACGAGCGACAAGCCGTTCTTCCTGTGGTGGAACGCCACCCGCATGCACTTCCGGACGCACGTAAAGGCCGAGCACCGCGGCATCAGCGGCCAGGACGAGTACGCCGACGGCATGGTGGAGCACGACCGCCACGTCGGGATGATCCTCGACAAGCTCGACGAGCTGGGCCTCGCCGAGGACACCATCGTCATGTACTCGACCGACAACGGACCGCACTTCAACGCGTGGCCCGACGGGGCGCTCACCCCGTTCCGCTCGGAGAAGAACACCAACTGGGAGGGCGCCTACCGGGTGCCCTGCGCGCTTCGCTGGCCCGGGAAGTGGCAGTCGGGCGTGGTCCTCAACGGCATCGCCGCACATCAGGACATGCTCACCACGTTCCTGGCCGCAGCCGGCGACCCCGACGTCGCCGAGAAGTGCAAAGCCGGCTACACCATCGGCGACACGACCTTCAAGGTGGTGCTGGACGGCGAGAACCTCGGGCCGTACCTCGCCGGCGACACCGAAGCCAGCCCCCGCCAGCAGTTCTACTACGTCAACGACGACGCGCAGCTCGTCGCGCTGCGCCTTGGCGACTGGAAGTACGTGTTCATGGAGCAGCGTGCGAAGCAGCTCGCGGTGTGGCTCGAGCCGTTCGTCGAACTGCGCGCACCGAAGCTCATCAACCTGCGGCGCGATCCGTTCGAGCGGGCGATCGACGACTCCAACACCTACTACGACTGGTTCATCGACCGCATCTACCTCGTGGTGCCCGCACAGGCCGCCGTGGCCCAGGCCGTCCAGCAGTTCGCCGAGTTCCCGCCGAGACAGAAGCCGGCGAGCTTCAACCTGGACCGCGTCATGGAGCAGCTGCACCGGGCGTCGTTGGCGGGCGGAGACTAGGCGCCCAGCCGGAGAAGGCACTCCGAGTGACTCGGCCTGCGGCTTCGCCCGAGCAGCGGGTGCTCGTTCTGTCGACGGGGCTCACGATCGCGCTCGCCGTCGGGGGAGTCGTGCTCGGCTGGGCCGCGAACTCGATGGCGGTCCTATTCGACGGCCTGTTCGCGTTCATCGATGTGGCGATGGCGCTGATCGCCCTGTTCGTGGCCCGGCTGGTCACCAGAGAGAACGACCGTCGCTTCCAGTACGGCTACTGGCACATCGAGCCGATGGCGCTCGCGTTCAACGGGGGCATGCTCGTCCTGCTGTGCCTCTACGCGTTCGTGAGCGCGGTGGGCTCCCTGTTGCGGGGAGGCGACGAGGTCGTGCTGGGCTGGGCGCTCGCCTACGCGGGAGTCTCGGCGTTGGTCTCATTCGGCGTCTATGCATACGAGCGTGCCGAGAACCGCCGGGTCGAATCGGCCTTCATCACGCTCGACACGCAGAGCTGGCTCATGACGGGGCTGACGTCAACAGCGCTGGTCGTGGCCTTCGGCCTCGCGTGGGCGCTCGAAGCGAACGGCTACACGGCGCTCGCGCCCTACGTGGATCCCGCGACGCTCGCGGTACTGAGCCTCGCCGTGATCCCCCTGCCCGTGCGCATCCTGCGCGAGGCAGTCTCCGAGGTGCTGCTCATGACGCCTGCGGAACTCGATGCTGACGTGCGCGTGGCCGTCGAGGAGGTCGTGCGACGGCACGGCTTCGCCGGCTTCACCACATACACGGCGAAGGTGGGGCGCGGACGATTCATCGAGGTCCACGTGGTGGTCGAGCCGCAGCGCGAGCTCGGTACGGTCGCCTCGCTCGACGAGATCCGCCATGAGATAGCCGACGCCCTCGATGCTCACTGGCCACAGGCGTGGCTCACCGTGGACTTCACCGCCGACGAGGAGTGGACCTGAATTTGCCGCGTGGAGGCGTTGCAGCCAGATTATGGGGAATGCATATTCAGTTGGGCACGCATCCGCGGGAGCCTCCCGATCCGTGAAGGGAATCGACATGACCTCTGATCCCCTATCCTCATCCCAGCTCGCCTCCAAAGTCCGCGACCTGATGCCACAGCTCACCGACGAGCTCTCGAAGCTGGTCGCCATCCCCTCTGTCTCCGAGATCGGCTACCCGCCTTCGACCCACGCCGGTCTCGCCGAAGCGCGCGACTACATCGTCGCGCTGCTCCGCGACGCGGGCTGCGAGGAGGTGGAGCTGCTCGAGCTGCCCGACACCGCGCCGGTGATCCTCGGCGAGGTCGCCGGACCCGCCGGCGCACCGACCGTGTTGCTCTACAGCCACTACGACGTCGTTCCGGCCGGGGACGAGTCGTTGTGGGAGACGCCGCCCTTCGAGCCCGTGCTCAAGGAAGGCGCGATGTACGGCCGCGGTGCGGGCGACACGAAGTCGAACATCATCGCCACCATCGGCGCGCTGCGTGCGTGGAACGGCAGGCCCCCGGTCGGCCTGAAGTTCCTGTTCGAGGGGCTCGAAGAGGTCGGCGGTGGGAACTTCAACACCTACCCCGCCCAGAACCCCGAATGGTTCGACGTCGATGCGATGATCATCGCCGACATGGGCAGCGTGCGGCCGGGCGTCCCGACGCTCACCGTGGCACTGCGCGGCATGGCCAACGTCACCATCGAGGCGCGCACGCTCGGCTCGGCGAAGCACAGCGGCCAGTACGGCGGTGCCGCACCCGACGCACTGATCGCGCTCATCCGGGCGCTGTCCACGATGTTCGATGACGAGGGCAACGTCGCGGTCGAGGGGCTGCTGCGCGAGGAGTGGCCGGCCCGACATGGAGGCCGACGAGTTCTGCAACCTCGCCGAGGTCGTCGACGGCCAGCCGCTCGTAGGCAGCGGGTCGCTCGCGTCCCGCGTCTGGTGGGGACCGGCGATAACCGTGATCGGCATGGACACGCCTAGCGTCGACGAGGCTCTCAATGCGGTCCAGTCGCATGCCCGGGCCAAGCTGAACCTCCGCGTTCATCCCAAGCAGGACGCCGCCGAGGCCCAGGCGGCACTGATCCGCCATCTCGAGTCGGTGAAGCCCTTCGGCATCGAGCTCTCGGTCGAGGCCGGCCCCACTGGCAACGGCTTCGCTGCCGACACTTCGAGCCCTGTCTTCGCGTCGGCGCGCCAGTCATGGTCCGAGGCCTGGGGCGCCGAGACCATCACGGCCGGGGGCGGCGGCTCGATCCCGGTGGTGAGCGCGCTCGCGCAGGCGTCGCCGAGCGCCGTGGTCATGCTCGGCGGTGCGACCGACGGCTACGCCAACATCCACGGACCCAACGAGCGCGTCATGCTCGACGAGTTCGAGAAGACGGTCGTCGCCGTCGCGGACTTCTTCGGACGGCTCGCCGAGCTGTCCGCATCCGAGGCGGCTGAGGGGAGTAACGCGTGAGTGCCGACGCTGCTGCTGCCACCGTGCCCGAGACCAAGAAGTCCGGCGGCTTCCTCGATGTGATCGAGCGCATCGGGAACAAGGTCCCCCACCCTGCGATCCTGTTCCTGTTGCTGTGCCTGGCGATGATCCTGCTCTCGCAGGTGTTCTACTGGCTCGGCGCGAGCGCGACCTACGAGGTCGTGAAACCCAAGCCCGTGCCGGTCGAGCAGATCGACGTCGCCGGCTCGACCCTGCCCGCCGAGGTGCTGCCACCCGAGCAGGCCGACGCGCAGGAGTACAAGGTCGTGACCGAGACGGTCAAGGCGCAGGGTCTGCTCACCGCGGACGGCATCCGCTTCCTGTTCACGTCGTTCGTGCGCAACTTCATGGGCTTCACGGCGATGGGCATCATCCTCATCGTCATGATCGGCGTGGGTGTCTCGGAACTCTCCGGGCTCATCTCGTCGCTCATAAAGAAGCTCGTGGCAGTCTCCTCGGTGGGCACGCTCACCTACATCATCGTGTTCCTCGGCATCATCTCGTCGATCGCCTCCGACGCCGGGTACTTGGTGCTCATCCCCCTGGGCGCCGCGGCGTTCAAGAGCGTCGGTCGCCATCCGCTCGCGGGCATGGCCGCCGCGTTCGCGGGGGTCGCGGGCGGCTTCGGCGTGAACCTGCTGATCACGCCGACCGACGCCGTTCTCACCGAGATCACCAACGAAGCGATCCAGCTCGTGCAGCCCACGCAGTCGATCGCGATCACCGCCAACCTGTTCTTCGGGATCGCGTCCACGATCCTGCTCACGGTCGTGCTGAGCATCGTGACCACGCGCATCGTGGAGAAGCGGCTGGGCGCGTACGACGACTCGCACGCGCCCGCGGAGGAGAAGAACGCGGACGAAGCCGACGCGTTCGCGAGCATCACACCCGAGCAGGACTCGCGCGGACTGAGACTCGCCGGGATCGGGACGCTGATCGTGCTCGTGGTGGTGGGGCTGCTCACCTTCCTGCCCAACGCGCCGCTGCGGGACCCGGTGACCGGCTCGGTGATCGGCACGTCGCCGTTCATGGACAGCCTCATCGTGATCATCGCACTCGTGTTCCTCGGCGCGGGACTCGGCTACGGCCGCGGTGCGGGCACCCTCACGGGCAGCAACGACATCATCGGCGCGATCCAGAAGTCGTGGGCGGGACTCGCCGGGCTGCTGTTCCTGTTCCTGCTCATCGCGCAGTTCATCGCGTACTTCAACTACTCGAACCTGGCGCAGATCGCGGCCGTGAGGCTTGGCGACACCATCGAACAGCTCAACGTGGGCAGCCTGTGGCTGCTGCTCGGCGCCATCGGGATCACCGTCGTCGTGGGCATCATCATGCCGCAGGCCATCGCCAAGTGGGCGCTGCTCGCTCCCATCTTCATCCCGCTGTTCCTGCGGCTGGGCATCGCACCCGAAGCCGTGCTCGCGGCGTATCGCGTCGCCGACTCGCCCATCAACATCGTCACCCCGATCATGGCCTACTTCCCGCTGATCGTGGTGTTCGCGGCGCGCTACGACAAGCGCTCGGGCATCGGCACGGTGATCGCGCTCATGCTGCCGTACTTCGTGGCCCTTACCGTGGCGTGGACCGCGTTCTTCGCGATGTGGTATCTGCTCGGGATCCCGTGGGGACCCGGGTAGTCGTCACCGTCTCCGTCGAGCACGAGCCGAGATGAACCTGTCGGAGCTCGTGCCGATCGCGGTCGGCATCGCCATGAACCCGCCCGCGGTGATCGCGGTCATCGTGCTGCTCTCGTCGGCGCATCCGCGGCGCAATGCCGGCGCCTTCGTCGCGGGCTGGGTGTTCGGGCTCTTCGTCGCAGGCGCGATCGCGTTGGCGCTCGGTGACGCCCTCACGCTGCTCGACGGCTCGCAGCCCTGGGTGATCGTGCTCAAGCTGCTCGCCGGCATCGCATTGCTGGTGCTCGCGTTCGGGGCCTGGCGACGAAGCCGCCGTTCGGACGGCGCGAAGGAGACGCCCGGCTGGATGCGCTCGCTCACCGGGTTCTCGGCGAGCAAGGCTTTTCTGACCGCGGCCCTGTTCGCGGGACTCAACCCGAAGACACTCGCACTCAACGTCGCGGGAATGCTGACCATCGCGGAGGCGGACCTCGCCCTCGCCGCACAGCTGGTGGCCGTCGCAGCCTTCGTGGTACTCGCGAGCATCACGGTCGCCGGACCGCTGGCGTACCAACTGGTGGCGCCGAAGAGCGCCGGCGTGGTGCTGGGGTCGTTCGAAGGCTGGCTCGTCGACAACAGCAGCATCATCGGAGCGGCCGTCCTGCTCGTGCTCGGGCTCGTCATCGTGTCCGGCGCCGTCGAGACGCTCGTGGCGATCGGGGGTCTCAGAACATGACGCCGCAGATCGCGATCACGTTCGCGGTGCTCGTCGTCGCCGTCGTGCTCTTCGTCTGGAACCGAATCCCGGTCGACATCGTGGCGCTGGGTGTGGCGCTCGCGCTGTGGGCCACCGGGGTGCTCGACCTGGGCGAAGCGCTCGCCGGCTTCGGCGACCCCACGGTGCTGTTCATCGCGTCGCTATTCGTGGTCAGCGAGGCCCTCGACGCGACCGGCGTGACGACGTGGGCGGGACAGCAGCTGATGGAACGCGCTGGGAGCAGCCGGACGCGGGTCCTGCTCGCGATCATGGCGCTCGTCGCGGCACTCACCGCGCTCATCAGCGTGAACGGTTCCGTAGCGGCGCTCATCCCCATGGTCATGGTGCTCGCGGTAAGGCTGGGGTGGCGCCCGTCCCACCTGCTCATCCCGTTGGCGTTCGCGGCGCACGCGGGCTCGATGCTCACGCTCACCGGAACGCCGGTGAACGTGGTCGTCTCCGAGGCGGCCGCGGTCGCGGCCGGGCGCAGCTTCGGGTTCTTCGAGTTCGCGCTGGCCGGCATCCCGCTGCTGGTAGGAACGGTCGCGATCGTGCTGGTCCTCGGTCCCCGGCTTCTCCCCGACCGTTCCCCCTCGGTGATGCCCGCCGATCTCAGCGAGCACGCCCACACGCTCGTAGAGGAGTACCACCTCGACGCGCCGGTCACGCGCCTTCGCATCCGGGAGACGTCTCCGCTGGTCGGTGCGGCGCGCTCCGAGTTCAGGCTCGCCGAGCACCCCGAACTCACGCTCGTCGGCCTGTTCGACGCGGGGGCCGCCGCGAATGGCGACGCGGCCTCGGCGACCGACGTCGCGACGCCGGCAGGCCCCCGCTTCTCGGCGGGAGACGTGATCGCGGTGCAGGGACCTGCCGCCGCGATCGCGGAGTTCGCCGCCGACAACCGTCTCGCGATCCGCTCGGAAAGCGAGGACGCATCCGGCCAGCTGTTCGGCCGCGCGTCGGGGCTCGCAGAGGTGATCGTGCCGCCGCGCTCCCCGCTCATCGGCGCGTCGATGTCTCCGGGGATGGTCACCGAGAGCGGCAACCTGGTACTCCTCGCGGTGCGCCGACAGGGTGAGTCGCTGGGCCCCGAGCCAGTGCGGCTCGCGCAGGGAGACACGCTACTGCTGCAGGGCACGTGGGACGCGCTCGACGATAATCTCGACGAGCCCGAGGTCATCGTGGTCGACTCCCCGGACCTCGTGCGCCGGCAGGCGGTGCCTCTGGGCCCAGGCGCGAAGGCGACGATCGTGATCCTCGCGGCGATGGTGGTCGCGCTCTCGACGGGTGTGGTGCCCTCGGCGGTGGCAGGGCTTCTGGCGGCGGGTGCGGTGGTCCTCACCGGCGTGCTGTCGGTGAAGCAGACCTACCGGGCCGTCTCGTGGACCACGGTCGTGCTCGTCGCAGGGATGATGGCGCTCTCGATGGCGATGACGAAGACGGGCGCCGCCGACCTCGTGGCCGCCGAGCTGATCGGGACCATCGGGGCGTGGGGCCCGTACGCGCTGGCCGCCGGGCTCTTCGTGCTCACCGCCACGTTCGGCCAGCTCATCAGCAACATGGCGACCGCGCTTATCGTGATCCCGATCGCCGTGGCAGCAGCCTCAGACCTGGGTGTCGCCCCGCTCCCGCTGCTCATGACGGTGACGATCGCGGCCTCGGCGGCGTACCTCACACCGGTCGCGACGCCGGCCAATATGATGATCATGCAGCCGGGCGGGTATCGTTTCGGCGATTACTGGAAGCTCGGCATCGTGTTGGTGGGATGGTCGTTCCTGATCGCCGTACTCTGGGTGCCGGTGATCTGGCGGTTCTGATCGTGAGCGACCGGGCGTGTGGCGGGATGGTCTCGAAGCCCTCCCCGGGTCCGCCCGAGTACGGGAGGCACGCGTGCAGGTGAACTACTGGGCTCTGTTCGATGCGCTCGTGCTCGTCTACTGGATCGCCGTCGCGCTGTTCATCGTCGCCGAGGACCGCGAGCCCACGAGCACCATCGCATGGTTGCTGGTGTTGTTCGCGCTGCCGTTCGTGGGCCTCGTGCTGTACTTCTTCCTCGGCAGGAACTGGCCGGCTATCACTCAGAAGTCGGAGACCACGCAAGAGGAGCGGCGGATCGTAGCGGCGTTCATGCCCACCGTCTACTCCCCCGCCGCGAAGCGCTCGCGGGAGTTCGTCGAGTCGCTCGGCGAGGGCTACTCCTCGACCATCGCGAACCTGACCGAGCGCAAGACCGGAGCCCCGGTGCTGCCCGTTCGGACGTGCGACGTCTACGAGTCCGGGGCCGAGTACTTCGACGCGCTCATCGCCGACATCTCCGCCGCCGAGAAGTTCGTCCACATGCAGTACTTCATCTGGAAGCAAGACGAGCTGACCAAGCGGATCACCGACGCGCTGATGGAGCGCGTGAAGGCGGGCGTCGAGGTACGCATCCTGAACGACTACGTCGGCAACATCCAGTACCCCAAGCACGAGCTCAAGGCGCTGGAGCAGGCGGGTGCCTCGGTGGGACACGACGTGACCGGCGTCGCTCGGCTGAACTACCGCAACCACCGGAAGATCACCGTGGTCGATGGCGAGATCGGGCACACCGGCGGGTTCAACGTGGGCCAGGAGTACATCGACGGCGGCAAGCGATTCCCCCGTTGGCGCGATACCGGCCTGCGCATGACCGGTCTGGGCGTGGCCGACCTCGAGAAGCTGTTCGACATGCGGTGGTACGAGGTCTACCAGGAGAACCTGTTCCGGCCCGAGTACTACCCCGATCCGTCGTTGCCGCTCGGCGAGATCATGGTCCAGACGGTCCACCAGGGCTACGACGACCCGTGGAACGCCGCGACCCGGACGTACCAGCTCGCGATCTCGGGAGCGAAGGAGCGCGTGCAGATCCAGTCCCCGTACTTCGTGCCGGACCAGACCACCCTCGACGTCATGTGCAACGCGGCGGCCGGCGGCGTCCAGGTCGACTTCATGATCACCAAGATGCTCGACAAGAAGTGGCCGTTCTGGGCCGCCGAGTCGTACTTCAAGACGCTGCTGGAGGCGGGTGGCCGGATCTTCCTGTGGGAGCCCGGCTTCTTCCACGCCAAGACCCTCACCGTGGACGGCGAGGTCTGTTCGATCGGCACGATGAACCTGGACATTCGCAGCCTGAAGCTCCACAAGGAGCTGACGGTGTGGATCTACGACCCGAGCGTCGCGCAACGCCACGAGCAGATCTGGTCCGCCGACCTCGCCGAGTGCAGCGAGCTGACCCTCGCCGAGGTGAGGTCGTGGGGCGCCGGCCGACGGTACCGCAACTCCGTCGCGCGGGTCACCTCGCAGCTGCTATAGCCCGCTCACGTCCACCGAGATCACCGGGCGGTCGGTGGCCGAGGAGCTCGGCGGCCACAGGAACGTCCCCTCGCTCGCGGCCTCCGGCACTTCGAAGACGTAGCGCAGGTCGAGCGGGGTCGCCGGCGGGATCACGCCCGTCCGAATGGCCCTGACCGAGCCGACCACGAGCGAGCCAGGGTGACTCACGCCGTCGACCAGCAGCTCGGTGTTGTAGACGGAGTACGGCGTGGCGTTGATGGCCAGCTCGGCGCCCGACGTGTTGGTCAGGGTGGCTCTCACCTGGACGAAGCGGTTCCCCGGAGCGGGAGCCGGCGCCTGCGGATCGAGCCGAGCAGGCCCCGCCGAGACGACCACCAGCCGCACCGGAGGCTCGTCGACCGGTTCGCCGAGCGAGGCGGTACGGGTGGGAACCGACGGCGTGGGAGAGGACTCTTCCGTGCCGGACGCGCCCTGCGACGAACCGGTCTCCCCGCAGCCCGCAGCGAGGCACGCGCACGCGAGCAGCAGTGCAACGATGACGAGGACACCCGCACGGTCGCGGGCGCGCGGGGCAGTTTCACGCTGACGGGCCAAGCGACCTTGAACCATGGGATCTCCCGTGGCGGTTCGCGCCGTTCGGACACGCTCATGGTCGCACACCCCGGCAGATTGGCTATCCTTGGCAGACGCGAGTGGGCACGAAGCGGCGCTCGCGGTGTGTCCGGGGAGACGGGAGCCGACGTGGACAACAAGAAGATCTGGATGTGGGTCGGGATCGCAGCCGCGGTGATCGTCGTCGGCGTGGCGGCGTGGTACTTCCTGGCCGGGGGGTCCTCAGATACGGCCACCGTTCCGGAGGTCGTCGGCATGCCGGCCGGCGACGCCGTCCGCGCCCTTCAGGACGCGGGCTTCGTGCTTGGTGCCTCGACCCAGACGACCGACACGACCGTGGCGGCGGGCCTCGTTGTAGAGCAGTCGCCGAAGGCGGGAGCCGAGCTCGAGAAGGGCGGCACCGTCGACATCATCGTCTCCGCCAAGGCCGCAGCGATCCAGGTGCCCGACCTGGTCAGCATGGATGCCTCAGCTGCCGCAGACGCGCTCACGGCGGCAGGACTCGTACCCGCCGTCTATCGCGACTACAACGCGGCCAAGGCCAACACCGTCTTCGCGCAGGTTCCGGAGGCAGCGAGCGAGGTAGCTCCCGGTACCACGGTCGCGATCGGCGTATCGCTCGGCGCGGCGCCGACGAACCCGAAGGTGCCCAGTGTCGTCGGCAAAACGCAGGCGCAGGCCACCTCCACGCTGGAGAACGCCGGCTTCAAGGTCCAGGTATTCCAGTCGTACAACTCGACGACCGCGGCCGGCAGCGTGTTCTCCCAGTTCCCGGCGCCGAACACGGTCGCGCTCGCAGGGTCGACCGTCGCCGTCGGAGTCTCGCAGGGCAAGGCTCCTGCCGCGCCCAGCACCCCGAGCCAGCCGGCCAACGTGAAAGTCCCCAACGTGACCGGCAAGACCGAGTCCCAGGCGACCACCGCACTGCGCGACGCGGGTCTCCAGGTGGCCACCTACGAGGTATTCAGCGACACCGTCGCCAAGGGCACGGTGGTCGGCCAGATGCCCGCCGCGGGTGCCAGCGTCGCTCGGAACACGGTGGTCGGCATCGCCGTCTCGCAGGGCAAGGCGCCCGCGAGCGTCACGGTTCCCAACGTGGTCGGCAGGAGCATCGAGGACGCCTTCACCGAGCTCGAGGCGGCCGGGCTCGTGCCGGTCGCCGTGCCCGACGCGACCGCGAGCGAACCCGACGGTACCATCACCGACCAGCTGCCGGGACCCGGCTCCAAGGTCGCCCCCAACAGCCGGGTTGTGGTCGTGGTCTCCGGCGAGGCGGTTCCGACGCCCTACAAATAGAAGCGACGAGGCGCCTACACGGGCGCCTCGCACGCGCCGCATCCGCGCCCGCCGCGCAATCGATCTGTGGCCTCGAGTGGGGCGCGACCGGGAATAGACATGCTGCCCACCGGCCGCGCCCGTATACAACGGTTCGATGTGTGCGCCTCGAACCCTGCCACTCGGGCCGTGCAAGCTGCGCACCGACTCCCGTCCGCTACTTCTTGACCGATTCGGTCAACGGGCGTAGCGTTGCCATTGACCGTTTCGGTCAACGCACTGAAGGCCCGGGGACGCAGACGGCACATCGGCGGAAAGCCGACGATCGAGCGGTGTACGAGAACTTCCACAAGCTCGAACCAGATAAGCAGCGGCGAATCATCAACGCCGCCCTCACCGAGTTCGCCACGAGCGGCTACAGCCGCGCGTCCACCGAGCAGATCGCGGCCCGCGCCGGCATCTCCAAGGGCGCTCTTTTCCACTACTTCGGCAGCAAGCAGCAGCTCTACACGTTCTTGCTGGAATGGTCGGTCGAGACCCTGGAGCGCGAGGTCTACGGACGGATTGACACCACAAGCTCCGACCTGTTCGAGCGCATGCTGCAAGGCTCGAAGCTCAAGCTGCAGACTCTGCTGGCCTACCCCGGGCTGTTCGACTTCTGGGAGTCGCTCATGTCGGCTCCGCCGCCGTTCGCCTCGGCGTGGCTCGCCGAGAAGACCGCGGAAGTCGCGCCGAGAGGGACCTCGATGCTGCTCGAGGGCGTCGACACCTCGCGATTCAAGCCGGGGGTCGACGTGGGCAAGGTCATGAACGTTGTGATCTGGATGTTCTCGGGCTGGTCGGACGCGATCATGGCGGAGGCGCGCACCCGAGGCGAGCGTGTCGACCTGCGCCACGTGTTCGATGAGGCCGACGAGTACGTCGAGTTCCTGAGGAACATCTTCTATCGGGAGGACGCCGACAGAGAGGACGTCGTGCAGGCATGAACGTGATCGAGACCACCAAGCTCACCAAGTACTACGGCTCGTCGCGGGGCATCGTCGATCTGGACATGGCCGTGCACGAGGGCGAGATCTACGGGTTCATCGGGCCCAACGGTGCGGGCAAGTCGACCACCATCCGAACCCTGCTCGGCCTCATCCACCCCACGAGCGGCTCGGCGACGATCTTCGGCAAGGACATCACGACACAGGGACCCGAGATCCGACAGGACGTGGGCTACCTGCCGTCCGAGGTCTTCTACTACGACGACATGCGTGCGATCGATCTGCTGAAGTACTCGGCAAGCTTCTACGCGAAGGACCCCAAGGCCACCGAGCGGCGGATCCGCGAGCTCGCGGAGCTGCTCGACCTCGATCTCAAGAAGAAGATCGACGACCTCAGCTACGGCAACAAGAAGAAGGTCGGGATCATCCAGGGGCTGGCCCACGAGCCCAAGCTCATCATCCTCGACGAGCCCACCGGCGGCCTCGATCCGCTGATCCAGCAGCAGTTCTTCCGGCTGCTCAAGGAGCGGAACACGGCCGGCGCGACCGTGCTGTTCTCGTCGCACATCCTGTCCGAGGTCCAGAAGCTGTGCGACCGCGTCGCCATCATCAAGGACGGCAGCATCATCCAGGTCGAGGAGATCCGCACCCTGCTCGAGAACGCCACCAAACGAGTGCGCCTCGAGCTCGCGGGTGCGCCGGACCTCTCCCGCTTCCAGTTCGAGGGCGTGAGCGACCTCACCGCCGAGAACCACTCCGTAAGCTTCCTGTTCCGCGGCCACGTGAACGAGATCACCCGGGTCCTCGCCGAGACCGACCTCGTCGATTTCATGGTCGAGGAGCCCGATCTTGAGGAGATATTCCTGCACTACTACGAGAAGGAGTCGTGAGAGGCGTGAACGTCTTCCTTCACGAGGTGCGGTCGTATCGCCGCTCCACGCTGATCTGGATCGCGTCGCTCTGTGCGCTCGTGGTGCTGTTCATGGCGATGCTGCCGGCCTTCACCAGGGACGTGGAGGCATCGAAGCAGCTGATCGGACAGCTTCCCGAGGCGCTCCGCCGCGCCTTCAACATCCAGCTGGCCACGTTCTTCACGGTCTACGGCTTCTACGGCTACCTGCTGAACTTCGCCTCGGTCGCTGGGGCGATCATGGCGATGAACCTGGGCACCGGCATCATCTCGAAGGAGGTGTCCGGCAAGACGGCCGACTTCCTGCTGTCCAAACCCATTACGCGGCCCAAGGTGATCACCGCGAAACTCGCCGCCGCGCTGCTGGCGATCGTCGTGACGAGCCTGGCGTTCGCGCTCGCAGGTTACCTGGGTGCCGCGGCGGCGTCCGATGTCGACGTCTCGGCCAAGACGTTCTTCCTGATGTCGTCCACGTTCTTCCTGATCCAGCTGCTGTTCCTGGCGCTGGGCGCGCTGTTCGCCGTGGTCCTGCCGAAGGTGAAGTCCGTCGTGGCTGTGACCCTGCCGACGGTGTTCGCGTTCTACATCATCGGGACGCTCGGCGAGGTGCTCGGCCAGGACGCGGTGCGCTTCCTGTCCCCGTTCCGGTACTTCGATAGCGGCTACATCATCAAGAACGGCAGTCTCGAGACCGGATACCTCGCGCTCGAGGTCGCGATCGTGGTGCTGGCGGTCGTCGCCACCTACATCGTCTACCTGAAGCGCGACGTCCGAGCAGCGGCATAGGTGGAGGCCATGAACATCTTCCGTCGTGAAATGAAGTCACACCGCTGGGGACTCGTGTTCTGGTCGCTGGGCATGGTGTTCCTGGTGATGTCGGGCATGGCCAAGTACGCGGCCTACGAGCAGGCCGGGCAGTCGGTGGAGCAGATCATGGGCGCGCTGCCCAAGACCGTGCAGGTCATCTTCGGGCTGACCGGGTTCGACCTGACCACGGCCGCGGGGTTCTACGGCATCCTGTTCCTCTACCTCGCCGTGATGGCCGCGATCCACGCCGTACTCCTCGGTTCGGGTGTCATCTCCGAGGAGGAGCGCGACAAGACGTCCGAGTTCCTCTACGCCAAACCCGTGTCGCGCTCGAAGGCGCTGACGGCCAAGCTCTCGGCCGGGCTACTCAACATCGCGATCCTGAACCTGGTGACCGTGGGCTCGTCGTTCGTGTTCGTGGGCTACTACGGGAACGGCGAGGACGTCACGAGCGAGATCGTCGTGCTGATGGCGGGGCTGTTCTTCCTGCAGCTCGTCTTCTTCGCGATCGGCGCCTTGGTCGCGGGCACAGCGCGCAAGCCCAGGTCGGCAGGGACCCGCGCGACCTCGATCATGCTGCTGACATTCCTGCTGTTCTACCTGGTGAACCTCAACGAGAAGCTCGAACCGCTCAAGTACCTGACCCCGTTCAAGTACTTCGACGCCGCCGTGCTGATCAAGGACGGGCTCGACCCGGTGTACGTCGGCCTGTCCGCGGTGATCGTCGTCGCGGGTATCTTCGGCGCCTACTACTTCTACGGACGGCGCGACCTGAGCGTATAGCGAGCGCGAAGGAGGCCGCCCCGGAAGGACGGCCGCCTTGTACGACTGTCGGTGGCAGCGCCTGCTGCCCCGGTCGCTACACCGCTTCGGCGGGCTCGAACTCCCCGCCACCGGCCGGCGGCTCGGTCTCGCCGTCGGCGGTTCCGCGGCCCTTACCGAGCCCGAACACGCGCTCCTTCGCGCCCTCGAGCAGGTCGTAGGCGACCGGCACCACGATGAGCGTGAGCAGTGTCGAGGTGGTCAAACCGCCGATGACGATGACCGCGAGCGACTGGCTGATCAGTGCGCCCTCGGCAGATCCGGACGCGAGCGGTACCAGCGCCATGATCGTGGCCACGGCGGTCATGATGATCGGTCGCATACGGGTCGCACCGGCCTCGAGCAGAGCGTCGTGACGGGGCATGCCCTTCTCCAGGTTCTTGCGCACCCGGTCGACGAGCACGATCGCGTTGGTCACGACGATACCGATGAGCATGAGCGCACCGACCATCGCCGGCATGTCGAGCGGCACGCCGGCGACGAACAGGCCGATCAGCCCGCCCACCACCGCGAGCGGCAGCGACATCATGATCGCGAGCGGAGCGGTGGCCTCGCCGAACGCGATGACCATCACGAGATACACGGCGCCGATGGCGAACAGCATCGCGAGCCCGAGCTGGCTGAACGACTCGCTCATCATCTCGGCCTGGCCCGACACCTCGATGCTCACCCCGGCGGGCAGCTTCACGGTGTCGAGTTCCTTCTTGACCGCCGAGATGACCGAGCCGGAGTCCCGCACCGCGATGTGGCCGGCGACGGTGGCGTACTGCTCGCCGTTGCGAGTGAGCACCGCCACGGGCGAACCGGTCTCGGTGACGCTTGCCACCGCCGTCACCGGGATGGTCTTGCCCAGCGGCGTGGTGAGTTTCAGGGTCTTGAGCTTCTCGGCGCGGTCCTTGGCATTGAGCGCGAGCTGGTACATCACGTCGGTGGCCTGACCGTCGAGCTTGACCGTGCCGGCCTTCTGCTCGGCGACAAGGCCTCGTACGGTGCCCGCGACCATCGCCGCGTTGAGGCCGTACTGCGATGCCTTGGCCTGGTTCACATCGACGACGATCTGAGGCCGGCTCACACCCAGGTTGCTCGACACGTTCTCGAGGCCGTCGACACCCTTGATCGCGTTCGCGACGCGCGTGCTGGCGACGCGGATATCGGCGACGTTCTTGCCGGTGACGATGACCTCCAGCGACCCGCTGGTGCCGGCCACGCCCTGGCTCGTGACGTTGACCTTCGCGCCGTCGACGGCCAGCGGTTCGGCCTCGCGGCGCAGCTTGGCGAGGGTGACGTCGGTGTCGGCCTCGGGATCGAGACGCACGAAGATGGTGGCCTTGTTGGTGCCGCCCAGATCGCTCGACATGCTCACCGCGCTGTTGCTCGAGCCCACGGTGGCCTGGTAGAACTCGACGCCCTTGGTCTTGGCGAGGATCTTCTCCACACCCTTCACCGCGGTGTCGACCTCGGAGGCCTTGGTGCCCTCGGGATACTCCACCGAGACCTGGAGGTACTTCTCCTTCGTCTCGGGCACGAAGCCGGTGCCCACGAGCGGCACGAGCGCGAGCGACCCCACGAACAGCGCCACGGCGAGGCCGACGACGATGGCCCGATGACCCAGCGACCAGCCAAGGAGCCCGCGGTAGAAACGGGTGAACCGTGACGGGTCGGTCGTCTCGTCGCGATGCTTGGGCACCTTGCCCCGCAGCAGCATCCACTTGGCCATGAGCGGCACGACGGTGACCGCGACCAGCAGCGACGCGAGCAGCGAGATACCCACCGTCCATGCGAACGGCTGGAAGATCTTCCCGATGATGCCGCTCACCAGGCCGAGCGGGACGAACACGGCTACCGTCGTCAGCGTGGACGAGGTGATCGCGTTCGAGACTTCGGCGGTGGCCTTGCGGATCGTCTCTGGGGTGCGGGGCTCGCCCTTCTGGAGGTGCCGGAAGATGTTCTCGATGACCACGATCGCGTCGTCGACGACTCGGCCGATCGCCACCGTGAGACCACCGAGGGTCATCACGTTGAGGGTGATGCCGGTGCCGCCCAGCGCGGCGAGAGCGATCAGGATCGAGAGCGGGATCGAGATGGTCGCGATGAGCGTCGCCCGCCAGTTACGCAGGAAGATCAGGATGACGATGACCGCGAAGATCGCGCCGAGGATGCCCTCACGCAGCATGCCGCGGATCGACGCATTGATGCCGGTGGCCGCGTCGTAGACGTACTCGACCTTTGGGTCGCCCGGCAGCTTCGGTGCGAGCCTGTCCATCTCCTCGCGGACCTTGCCCGTGACGAGCACCGTGTTGGCGTCCTGGGACTTGACCACGTCGATCAGTGCGGCGGGCCTACCCTGTGCGCGAGAGCCGACGGTCCCGTCAGCCGGCCCATAGCTCACCGTGGCGATCTCGGCGAGCTTCACGGTCTTGATCGTGGGCGTCACGGCCAGCGAGTTCTTCGACGAACTGGAGCTACCGGAACCCATGCTCATGCCCGCGGGCATCGAGCCGCCGCCCGCCGTCCCGCCCGAGCCGGCTGCGGCGCTGCTCATCTGCTTGCTCTGCGCGATGAGCTTCTGCTGCGAGGCGTTTATCTGCGACTGCAGGCCGTTGACCGCACCCTGCATACCGGGTAGCGCTTGCTTCTCGATGTAGGCGATCTGCCCCTGGAGCTGGCCGTACTGCGGCGTGTCGCTCGGCACCTGCGATGCCGCGGCCTTCAGCTGCGGCAGCGTGTCGTACTTGAGCGCGTACATCTGCGACTGGACCTGCTGGATGCCGTTGATGAGCGCGGCCTGCATGCCCAGCTCACCGGTCGCCTGGCCCACCTGGCCGACGCCCGTGCCCAGCGCCGAGAAACCCTGACCCATGCCCTGCGCGAGCTGGCCCATGCCCGTGCCCAGACCGCCCACGGCCTTGCCCAGCTGACCCATCCCCGAACCGATCTGGGCGAACGCCTTGCCCATCAGCTCGTTCTGGTTGGGGTAGATGGCGACCTTGAAGTTCTTGATGTCGTTGACGCTCTCGATGGTGCCGCCCACGCGGATGGGCTCTGAGGTCGTGCCGAGGTCGACCGCGCCAACCGGGAACGACAGGTTCGCGGCCTGCAGCTGCTGGACGACCGACTCGGCGGTCAGGCCCTTCTTCTTGAGCAGGTTGGGGTTGAGCTTGATGCGGATCGAGTACGGGGAGTCGGAGGCGAGCTTGACGTCGCCGACGCCGTCGACGCCCTTCAGCGCGGGAAGGACCTCTTCGCGCACCGACGATCGAAGCGCCTCGGTGTCGGTCCCGTTACCCATGACCGCGATCTTGAGGATCGGCGCCGAGCCGAAGCTGATGCGCGAGACGGTCGGCTTCATCGCGTTGTCGGGGAGCTTGATCCCGACGAGCGCCTTGTTCACGTCCGACTCGGCCTTGTCCATGTCCTGCGAGTAGCTGAACTCGGCGACGACCATCGACACCGAGTCACCCGACTGCGCACTCACCCGCTTCACCCCGGCCACGCCGCGAAGCGCCTTCTCGAGTGGCTCGGTGACGTTGTCGTAGACGTCGGAGGGCGCCGCGCCGGGATAGGGCGTGACCACCGCGACGATGGGGATGTTGACGTCGGGCATCGACTCCTTGCGCAGGTTCGACGCCGACCACAACCCTCCCACGGTGACGAGGATGGCGACGATGACGATCGCCGCGCCGTTCTTCAGCGAGAACTTCGTTATGCGGTCCATGCGTGCGGTGTCCCTTTCGTGGGCGTGGGTGGTGAGGGAGGTGGCGGAGAGACGCGGCGTGCTACGAGCCGGCCTCCGAGATGGAGTCGATCAGCGTGCGCTGGATGCGGATGAGGGCACGAACGTCGTCCTCGGTCAGCGCGCCGAGGTAGCGGCGCATGTGCTCTCGGCGGGAGGCCTCGGCTTCTTCGAGGGCCGAGCGACCCGATTCGGTCAGCCTCACGACGACCACGCGCCGATCGTCGGAGCCGTGCTCGCGGACGACGAGACCGTCGCGCTCGAGGCCGTCGATCATCGCGGACATCGCGGGTGCCTTGACGCCGAGCTGGGTTGCGAGCTCCCCCGCCTTCGTGCCGTGCTCCGCGAGCAGGCGAAGCGCCACGAGCCGGGGCCCGGTGACGGCGACGCCCTCGCACGTCTCGGCAGCATGGCGCGAGGCCATCAGCCTCCCAAGCTGCAGGAACGTGGCATCGAACTCGTCGAGAAGCGTGTCGGAGAGCGGGGGGGTGGGGTGCCTTCTGCTGCTCATGCTGGGGAGAGTGCCTTTCGACCATCGAACGTTTCGACTGTCGAACTATATGCACGAGTGGTGCCAACGTCAACCAGATCCAGCCAGCCGTTTGCGCGAGCCGTGGGACTGCCGGCCGAGGGAACAGGGCGCAGCGGTTGCGGCATGATGGGCGGATGAAGCCACGCGCTCGTCACCTCGGCCAGCCGACCCGCGGCAAGACTGCGTCGAACCGCCTGCGGCAAATGGATGTGTTCGTCGCCCTCGCGATGCCACGAGTACTGCGCGGCGACGCGCCCCTCGCGGTGGATCTGGGTTTCGGCGCGAAGCCGTGGACGACGCTCGAGCTAGCCGAGCGCTGGCAGCGAGTGGACCCGACGCTGCGGGTGCTGGGAATCGAGATCGATGCGGAGCGCGTCGCCGAGGCGGCCTCCTTCGCCCAGCCGCCGGCCATCGACTTCAGGCTCGGTGGATTCGACCTCGCCCAGACGCTCGGCGGGGAGCGGGCGCGGATCGTGCGCGCGTTCAACGTGCTCCGGCAGTACGACGAGCAGGCTGTGGCCGAGGCCCTCGACGCGATCGCAGGAGGCATGGAGCACGGCGGCGTGCTGTTGGAGGGAACGTCGACCCCGAGCGGCGGGATGATGGTGTTCGACGTGTGGCGACGGACCGACACCCCGGTCCCAGCTACGCTCCGCGCCGCATCAGGCGGAAGGCGTGCACTGCTGCAGCACGAGACGCTCGTGTTCGCCACGAACTTCCGCGAGGCCGTCGAGCCGCTCGAGTTCCGGACCGTCCTTCCCAAACGGCTCATCCACCGCACGCTCGACCCGGTGCCGGCGCGGTTCTTCGACGACTGGCAGCGAGCGTGGGAGATGGCGCGACCGCCAGCGGGGTCGCCTCGCGTGCGATGGCTCGAGGCGGCGAACACGTTGCGAGACCAGTTCGGCTGGCCTGTCGATCCTCGGCAGCGGATCCTTCGGCGCGGGTTCCTGCCCGTCAGAGGCGATCTGGTGGAGGGAATCTCTTCCTAGGACGCGCCCGCGCGCGAGCCGCGTACGCGGTGGCCCACAGCAGCCGAAGGAGACTCCGATGACCGTCAAGAACGAGGGACTACTCCCGCTGTTCCACGAGGTGAAGGAGCTCCTGAAGCCGTACGCGCAGTACTTCACCCCCACGATCGACGAGCCGGGGCGCTACGAGCTGTGGTCGGAGAAGAACATCGCGCTCGAGGGGCATGCCGAGCACAAGGCCTACTTCGCCAGCGCCATCGTGCAGAAGCACTTCGTGGGGCTGTACTACATGCCGGTCTACACGGACCCGGAGCTCAAAGAGGTCGTCGGCCCCGACCTGCTGAAGTTGCTCAAGGGCAAGTCGTGCTTCCAGCTGAAGCGGCTCGACGACACGTTGCGCGAGCAGATCCGAGACGCACTCGAGCGCGGCTACCAGCTCTACCGCGAGCGGGGCTGGGTGTAGCGCCCTAGCCCTCGAACTCCTCTCGGAGCAGGTCGAGCAGCAGGTTGTCTCGCCAGGTGCCTTCGCTGGTCTGCTCGTAGCGGCGCATCACGCCGACGGGCTTGAACCCCACCTTCTGGTATGCGGCAATCGCGCGCTCGTTCTCCACTGCAGGGTCGATGATGATGCGATGGTGGCCCTGCTCGGCGAAGAGGTAGCGGATCAGCGTCTTCAGTGCGTCGGGACCGAGACCCTGGCCCACGCAGCACTCCACGTCGAGAGCGATGTCGATTCCCGCATGGCGGTAGAACGGGTCGGTCTCCTCGTAGTACTCGATGACGCCGACCAGCTCGCTCGTCACGCATCACGCGAACGGCCACGACCTCGGGGTCCTCGAACAGCTCGCGATGGAGCTGGGCCTCGTCGTGGTAGCTCCACCACCGCTCGACATCGGGGTGCGAGATGATCTCGACGATCCGAGGAAGATCGGACTCCTCGAGGGGGCGCAGGGTGACCCGTTCACCGTGAAGGATCGGTTCACTGCTCATTCGCTCGCTCCCCGCTCTGTGCGTGCCGTAACCTCGTCCCGATGCTACCACCGGCCGCACGATGTCCGATGGGACGACGGAATGCTCGGTCGCGACGCTGGCATCCGCGGCGAAGTGCCGCATAATCGCATCTGGCAATCGCTCGGCCGCTTGGGCGGCGAGCTCGGTGACGAAAGGTCCGTTGATGCCCACGAACATCGTCTTCACCCTGACCGGTCCCGACCGCGTCGGCCTCGTCGAGCAGGTCAGTCGCGTCATGCTCGGCCTCGACGGCAACGTCGAGACGAGCCGCGCCGTTCGGTTGGGGGGCGAGTTCGCGATCCTGATGCTGGTCACGCTGCCCTCGGCGGGGGTAGACGAAGTCGAGCGGGCGTTCTCGGACATCGCTGGCGAGCGGCTACCGGGTGAGCGTGGGCGAGACATTCGACACGTACGAGGACGCGCACCGCGGTTGGCTCCCCTATCGGATCGAGGTCCGCGGAGCCGATCACGAAGGGATCATTCACGAGATCGCTGCCGGTCTCTCGCAGCGCGGCATCAATATCGAGTCCATGGACACCGGCACGACGGCAGCTTCTGTGAGCGGGGCACCGCTGTTCCACATGACCGCGCTCGTCATCGTGCCGCCTGAGCTGCCCGAGTCCGAGTGGCTCGTCGAGCTCCAGGAAGCGGCCGCGCATGCGAACGTCGACGTCAACGCGGGGCCGTCCGAGCGCGAGTAGCTGCCGGGCGGAGAGCCACGGGCGACGGCCGCCTCACCTGACCGGCGCGGCGGAGTCCTGTCCCTCACCGGTGAGCACGGCGGTGTGGCAGAAGCCGCACGCCGAATCGCTGTGGCACTCCGCGCACGAGTCCTTGCCGTTCTCCCGCACGAAGTCGACGTGGTTGTCGATCCAGCCCGCCTCGTGGTTGAGGTGGCACTTCTTGCAGTAGCTCGTACGGTGGCACGAGTAGCAGACCCGCGTGTCCTTTCGCGCCTCTTCGCCGTGGATTCGTCGCCACGTGGGTGCGGGCTCGTGCGACGGCGGCTTGGTGGTGTGGCAGTCGTCGCAGAACTTCAGGCCGAAGTCGTGGCACTGGAAGCAGGCGTCGCTGCCCTCGGCGAGTGCCTCGTCCCCGTGAGTCGTGATCCAGTCGGCCTTCTCGTGGCGAGGGGTCCACGGCAGCACTCGCGCGCCGTGACACCCTCGGCATTCGGTCTTGGGGATGTCTCGGGCCAGGTACGGCGCATCATGCTTGGGCGCCTGATCCCCCTTGTGGCAGCTGGTGCAGTCTTTCTTGTAGTCGGCGGGCTTCATCTTGTGGCCGGGCGTGAGCCCGGGGAACGGCGAGTGGCACTTCTTGCAGAACGCGACGTCGACCCAGCTCACCACGGTTCGGTTCCCCCGCTTGGTGATGGCGACGTTGCGGTGGCACTCGTGACAGGCGACGTCGGGGAGCAGCGGGCTCCGAAGGTGGATGCGGTGAAGCACCAGCGACGAGTTCTGCTTGTCGCCGTGGCACGCAACGCAACGCTCGCGGGTAGCTGCACTCGCGTTGCGATGGAGTCGAGCGAGTTCGGCCGGGCTCGAGACCGGCCGGAACGAGTACAGGGTCTTCCACGTCATCGTGCGCAGATCGCGGGCGACCGCGATGTCCGCCACGCCGATGACGACCGCAGCGATGAGCACGAGGCCGAAGCCCGCCGCGGCAGCGAGCAGGCCGACCTGGGTGCGTGACGGCCGGCGTTCCATCTCACGCCTCGGCGAGGCGGTACCCGAATCCTCGCACCGTCAGCAGGTAGGTGGGGTGTTTCGGATCGGGCTCGAGCTTCTCGCGCATGTTGTGGATGTGCACGTCGATCGCGCGCTCGTCACCCACCGGGGAGACCTCCCACAGCGACGTGAGGATCGCCTCGCGGGAGAACGCGGTGCCGGGGTGACGGGCCAGATGCAGCAGGATGCGGTACTCCGAGCTCGTGAGATGGACCGCGTCTTCGCCAAGCCTTACCTGCCGAGACGAGGTGTCGATCTGCAGGTCGCCCACCGAGATGACCGCCTTCTCGGCAGCCGGGGCGCCGGAGCGGCGCAAAATCGCCTTCACTCGGCTCACCAGCTCGCGTGGCGAGAAAGGCTTGGTGACGTAGTCGTCGGCCCCGAACTCGAGGCCGAGGATGCGGTCGACCTCATCGGCACGGGCCGAGAGCATGATGATGGGGATGCTCGAGCGGGCGCGGAGGTCGCGGGCGATGTCGAGGCCGGACTTGCTCGGCAGCATCACGTCGAGGATCACGAGGTCGACCGGGATCTGGGACAGCAGGAACTCGGCGCCCTCGGCGTCGGCGGCGGTGCGCACGTCGAAGCCTTCCTGCGTCAGCGCGTAGTCGACCACCTTGCGGATCGATTCCTCATCGTCGACGACGAGTACGCGCTGGGTACCCATGGGGCACGCCCTACCTGCTCACGAGCGTGAGCGTGGGATCGAAGTTGTCCTTGGGCACCTCGCCGTGGCACTTCACACAGAACTCGGCCTTGTGGCACGCCTCGCAGTTGCGCCGCTTCTGGACCGCGTCGCCGTGCTTGGACCGCCAGTTCTTGGCGTGGGAGGTGGGGCGGCGGCTGTGGCACTCGCTGCACCACTTCTCGGTCCAACCGTGGCACTTCACGCAGTCCTCGCTGGCCTCCTTGTCGGGATGGACGATGACCCAGTCCTTCGCCTTGTGGTTCGCCGGCGCGGCCTTACCGGTGTGGCATGCCGTGCAGCCGCTCCTCGCCTTCACGCCGTCGTGACAGACCAGGCACGCCTCCATCCGCGGCTTGTTGTTGCCTTCCGGGTTCTTGGCGTGCACGAGGTACCCGTGGCACTGGGTGCACTCCATCTTCAGCACCTTCACGTGCGCCCGATGCGGGATCTTGAGATCGCCGGTGGAGGTCACGGCACGGTAGTCGGGATGGCACTCCTGGCATGCCGCGTTGGTAGGCATGGTGCCGATGGCCTTGGGCGGCTCGGAGTTCGCCACGAGCGAGACGTAGAACTGCCCCAGCATGTAGGCGCGATACGCCGTGCGCGGGACGAAGCCCGGCTTGACGTGGCACTCCTCGCACCCCACCGACGCATGCACCGAGGTGGCCCAGGCCTGGTACTCGGGCGCGAACTTCGAGTAGCGCTTCATGAACTGGGATCGCGAGGACAGGAAGCCGGGCACGATCACCAGCGCGAGCAGGAGCACGACGATCCCACCCACGACGAGAACCCGCTTGCGGTCTGCCGTCAGCTTAGTCATGGCACTGCTTGCAGAACTTCTCGCCACCGTGACACACGAGGCATCCCTTCTCGCCCCTGGCCTTCGCTGCCGCTGCGTGCGTGGTCTTCCAATTGCCCTTGTGCGACGCCGGCTTCTTCTCGTGGCACTCGGTACAGAAGTTCGTGTCGGTCCACGAGTGGCACTGGCCGCAGTCCACCTTGTTCACGAGCGCGGGGTGGATCGCGAGCCAGTTCTTCTGACGGTGGTTGTCGGGCACCTGCTTCTGCGTGTGGCAGTCGATGCACTCGTTCGACGCTGTCTCGCCGTCGTGGCACGCCGAGAGGCACTGCTCCATCTCCGGTCGGTTGAACCCCTGCTCGTTCACCGAGTGGACGAGGTCCTTGTGGCACGCCGGGCACTCCATCTTGAGGACCTCGACGTGGGCCTTGTGCGGGATGAGCAGGTCTCCGTTCGGCGATACCTGGCGAAAGCTCGTGTGGCAGCGCTGACAGGCCTGGCGGCTGGGTGATGCGAACAGATTGCTGCGGCTGGGACCCGAGATCATCTGCGAGTAGAACGCGGGGATCGCCTGCGCCGAGAACGACAGGAAGCCGCGGGCCCCGGGTTCGGCGTGACATTCGTAGCAGCTGACCTTCGCGTGCGTGGATACCGACCAGTTGTCCATCCGCTTCTGCAGGCTCGAGTACCGCTTGTAGTAGCCGGGCTGCAGCATCGAGAACACCGGCAGCGCGATCGCGACGACAAGCACGAGGGCGGCGGCGATGCCGATGATCAGTCCCCAGCGCCGACGCTTCGGGGCTGGCGCGTCGTCTGGGGGCGGGTTCTCCGCGGGCGCATCGGCGACCGGCTCGACGGGATCGGCGAGCTCGTCGGGCTGCTCGGGTGTCGGTACGGCGTTGTCGGGCACCGAGGAGGTCTCCCTTGGGTCGAATGCAGGTCCTCGCGGCGCCGGTGACGGTCGGTCATCGGCCGCGACGCGCGAAGGCCTGGGGCGAGTATCGGGGCGGCGCGGTCGCCCTTAGTTGGGGCGCTATTGGCGAACTGTTAGGGTTTCATGAGCAACCCCAATAAAGCACAACCGGCGGCATATCCGCTGCTTGACGCAGCGGTACGCCCGCCGTAGCGTCGGCGGGGAAGCGCCCGGCACCAGCACGGGCGACGTCGATGGGGTCACCGGCATGAGCCCTCGTTCCAAGAAGTTCCTTCGCATCGGCGCGATCGCCGTCGGCAGCCTCGCCGCCGTCGTCGCGCTCGGCCTCGTGCTGACCAGCGTCACCGCGTCGCCGAAGGTGTGCGGGTCCTGCCACGAGATGCAGCACGCGCTGGTGACGTGGCAGGCGTCCGGTCACACCCAGGTGGGCTGCGCCGACTGCCACGAGGAGCCTCGGGAGTGGTACCAGTTCCCCCAGACGCTCGCAGCCCGCGGCGCCATGCTCGCTCGCGACGTCCGGCTGCACTGGGATCCCGAGGGATCGGCGGACATCCGTGCGTCGCTCGACTCGACTCCCACCATCACCGACGCCACCTGTCTGCAGTGCCACAACGAGAGCCGCAAGATCAGCATGCGCTTCGGCACGCTCATCGACCATCAGGAGCATGCCGAGCGCAACAAGCAGTGCGTGTCGTGTCACCTCTGGACCGCTCACCCCGAACCCACCGCCGAGAAGCCCATGCTGATGATGGAGCAATGCTTCACCTGCCACGGGCGCACCGCGTCGGCAAAGGCGCCCGGCACGTGCGACGTCTGCCATCCCGCCTCGTTCAACCTGCGGCCGGTGTCGCACAAGCCCGAGGCGGAGTGGAAGGAGCAGCACGGCCAGGTCGCCAAGAAGAACAAGCAGCCGTGCGCGATCTGTCACGACGCGCAGTTCTGCACCGGGTGTCACGGCGTGGTCATGCCGCACCCGGCGAACTGGTCGAAGGGCAAGCCGCCGCTGCACTCGGAAGCGGCGAAGACCGACCGGACCGTGTGCGTGCGCTGCCACGACGAGAAGCCCGACCTGTGCAGCATGTGCCACCACAAGGGGTGGGACCCCACGAAGGGCGCGTGGATCCAGCAGCATCCAGTCCTGGTGGCCAACACTGGCTCGGCGTACTGCCTCAAGTGCCACGACCCCGTGTACTGCACCACCTGCCACGCACGCGGGATGAAGATCCCCGGCGGCGTGGAGGGCCAGATCGAAGGCGCGTCGAGCAGCGGGAACTGACGGCGGGCTCTACGAGCCCTTCTTTGCGGTGACGTGCTCTATCTCGAATGCGAGCGCGGTGAAGCCGTTAGTACGCTTCGGGTCGTCGAGCTGCCGAGACGCCCAGTAGGGCTCTGGATCTCGCTCCTGCTGCCACACCAGCGTGCGAATGGCCTGGGCCTTCTCGGCGGGGTCGTCGACAACCCGGAAGCGGCCGCGCATCACGACGGACTCGTAAGGGTGTGCGCACTCGCCGTGCGAGTACTCCGAAGCGTGGACGATCGTCCCGCACGACGCGGGGTTGCGGGCGATCCAGTCGAGCTTCTGACCCTCGTGAGCGACGTGGAAGTACAGTCGCCGAGCCTCACGGTCGAAGCCGTAGGTGAGCGTCACGCAGTACGGCTCGTTGTCATTGGCGAGCGCGAAAGTGGCGAAGCGACCTTCGGCGATCAGACGGTCTACGTGCTCGGTGCCGGTGATGGCGCGGTCGTCTCGGCGCAGGTGATATGGCATCCGGTGCTCTCCTCGGCAGAGTGCTCGGCACCAGGCCGAGCGCAGGATGGCGACCGGGCGAGGGTAGCACGAGCGACGCATAGGGGCTTGCTCGGGGTGCCACCCTTACTGGGCAGACCACCTGGCGGCGGTCCGCCGATGTACGATTTGGTGCGCCGGAGCGACGATTTCGTCGCAATGTTTCGCCAAGGTTGCGAGAAGGTGGACGCAGTGCGATTCGAGGTGGGGGCCCTCGTGCCCCGCCGCATGCAGAGCCAGGCCATCGCTGCCTCCGCTAGCGGACGGATCGCCGCGCCCGTCGACGCCGTGAGGCGCCTCGGCGCGCTGCAGGCGCAGGATTACCTCGGGGCGCTCTGGGCCGTGGGACTCCGTACGGCGGGTTGCACGAAGGCCGACGTCGAGGCCGCCCTGACCGAGGGAACCATCGTGCGCACGTGGCCGATGCGCGGCACGCTCCACCTCGTTCCCGCCGAGGACGTCCGCTGGATGCTCGAGTTGCTCACGCCGCGGGTGATCGCGTCGGCGGCTGCCCGGCATGCGCAGCTCGGGCTGGACGCGGCGACCATCGACCGCGCGGGCGAGATCTTCGCCGCCACCCTCGCCGATCGCTCCCCCCTCACCCGTGCCGAGATGATGTCGGCGCTGGAGGCGGCCGGCACGAGCACCGAGGGGCAGCGTGGATACCACCTCCTCTGGTATCACGCCCAGCGAGGACTCATCTGCCTCGGGCCGCCGCGCGCGAAGCAGCAGACGTTCGTGCTGCTCGACCAGTGGGTGCGTCCCACGCCACCGCTGGCGCGCAAGGAGGCGCTAGGGCTCCTGGCTCGCCGCTACTTCGGCGGTCACGGCCCGGCCACGATCGACGACCTCGCCCGCTGGGCTGGCCTGACGCTTACCGATGCCCGCGAGGCGCTCGGACTGGTCGCCGACGGGCTCGAACGCACCGTTCTCGACGAGGTCGAGTACTGGTTCGACCCGGCGATCGCAGACGCCACGCTGGCGTCGCCGCCCCCGCCGAGCGAGGTACCGAGCGAGGCTGCACCTGCTCCCGCCGTTCGACGAGTACTTCCTCGGCTACCGAGACCGCAGAGCACTCCTCGGCGACCACTACGACACCTACTCCTCGGCTATCGCGAAGAACGGCATGCTCGCCGCGACGGTCGTGCTCGACGGACGCATCGTGGGAACGTGGCGTCGGACCGTCCGCGCGCGCCGCGTGGACATCGGAATCAGCCTGTTCGAGCCGTTGACGGGATGCGAGAGAGCGATCGATGCCGCAGCCGAGCGGTACGGCCGCTTTCTGAACCTGCCGCCGACGGTCTCGATCGAAGACGCCGAGCGCCAGCACGGGTAGAACCTTCACGGCGGCCCGGGTCGCCGTGAGTGTCGGGCCGAGCGCGTAGCGAGGGGAGCGGCGAGGATGAACATCGGAGTCCTTGGGAGCGGCCACGTGGGGATGTCTCTCGCGAGTGGGTTCGCTGATGGCGGGCATCTGGTGACCTTGGGTAGCCGGGATCCCTCCAAATCGGCGGTCACCGCGTGGGCCGCGGCGGACCCCGACCACCGTCACATCGCCGGCTATCGCGAGACTGTCGAGACCGCCGAGCTGGTGGTGTTCGCGGTACCCGGCCGCGTCCTGGCCGAGACCCTCGACGCCGTCGGTCGCGACGCGTTCGTCGGCAAGCTCGTCGTCGACGCGACCAACCCCTTCGCGCGCGACGAAGCTGGCCGTACCTACGCCTTCTACGGCGACGACGACTCCGGCTCGGAATTCCTGCAGCGCGAGCTGCCACAGGCGTCCGTGGTGAAGGCGTGGAACCAGGTGAACGCAACGGCGATGCTGGAGCCGGAGCACGCGAACGTCGACATGCTCCGCATCGCAGGCGACGACGAGGCGGCCAAGCGCCGGGTGGCCGAACTTGCCGAGAGCTTCGGCTGGCGGGTACGCGACCTGGGGCCGCTCAAGCGCGCGCGGCAGCTCGAGCACGGCGTCCTCCGCTCGTTCACCTAGCCGAGACGCGCTGATGTCTGCCGAACGCGGCACCCCGGTCTCGCTCGACGAGTTCTTCGACGAGCAAGACCCGCTCGCGCGTGAGCTTTTCGAGGCGATCCGCGAGAAGGTCGAATCGCTCGGCGAGGTGTACATCCGCGTCACCAAGAGCCAGATCGCCTTTCGCCGCGCCTCCCCGTTCGCATGGGCGTGGATGTCGAGCCGCTATCTGGGGCGACGCGAGTACTTCGCCCCCCTCGTTCTCAGCATCGGACTTCGCCGACGCGAGACGTCGCCGCGGTGGAAGCAGGTCGTGGAGCCGAGGCCGGGCCTGTTCATGCATCACCTCGAACTACGCAGCGTCGACGAGATCGACGACGAGGTGCTCGGTTGGCTGCGGGAGGCTTGGGAACAGGCGGGCTAGCAGGCGCGGAAGATTTTGCCCGGGTATTATTGACGCCGAGGATTTCACCCGGATAGAATCTCCCCCACGACGAGAGGAGATTCCCCGTGCTACCGACCAGCGAGACAACCTGCATAGCCTTCGCCGAGGACGCCGGACGCATCGCGTCCGGGTCGCTGCGCGACGTGGCGCGCGCGGTGAAGGAGGCCCTCGACCGAGACGGCAGTGCGCGCGTACTGGTGTTCGATGCCGCTTCGAGCTATCCCATCGAGCTCGACCTCCGCGGCAGCGTCGAAGACGTGATCGATCGGCTTCCCGCCCCTGCAGAGACCTCGGCCGGCGAGGAGGACGCCGCTCCCGAGAAGCGCGGTCCCGGTCGCCCGAAGCTCGGGGTGGTGGCGAGAGAAGTGACCCTCCTACCGCGGCACTGGGACTGGCTGGCGTCACAGCCGGGCGGAGCCTCCGTGACCCTACGCAAGCTGGTCGAGGCCGCACGCAAGGACAACGCCCGGGCGGACGAGATACGGGTCGCGCGCGAGTCCACCTACCGCTTCGCATCGGCGATGGCCGGCAACGAGCCCGGCTTCGAAGAGGCGATGCGGGCGCTGTTTGCCGGGGACCGCGAGCGGTTCGAGGCCGAGACGGCTACCTGGCCGCCTGACGTACGCGCACACGCGCTCGACCTGGCCGCTGCATCGTTCGGCACGATTCCGGGGGCCCCTTCGGCTGGGTAGGGGCCCTCCGAGGCTCAGGGCATTCAGAAGCCGGGTATCCACCCCGATGCGTGGGTGCGCCCGATCGAGTGAGCGGCGACGGTACGACCTTCCCTCACCGCTGGCAGGTCGGGCAGAGGTAGCACGCCCCACCCAGGTACTGCAGCTTCTGGATCGGCGTCCCGCAAGTGGGACATGGACTCCCGACTGCTTTGGCGTGCATCAGCCGCACGTACCCGCCTCTCTGGGCGAACAGATCGTACTCGTCGTTTCGGCCCCCTGCCTCTGTCACGTCGCGAACCGTCGCCACAGTCTCAGCGTGAAGAGCCCGCAGCTCCTCGGTATCGAGGTCCGCCAGATCTCGCTTCGGATGCAGCCGTGCGCGGAACATGATGTCCTGCGCGATCGCGTTGCCCACGCCCGGCACGAACCCCTCCTGCGTGAGCAGGCCCTTCACGCTACGCTTGCCGCCTGCTCGCGCCTCGGTCGCAAGTGCCGAGAAGTACTCGAACGTGAAGGCGTCGCTGTTCGGCTGCGTGCGCATGTCCTTCACGTAGACGTACTCGCGCTCCGCTCCCTGCTCGAAGAGCCCCACGCCGCCCCACATCTGAGTGGTCGCCGAGAAGGCGGAGCCGTCGTCGAAGCCCAGGTACAGGTGGTACTTCCTAGGTGGCTCGGCGGGAGCCTCGTGATACAGGATCCGTCCGCCCCACTCCCCGAGGAGCAGCGTGTACCCGGGCTCGAGCGGGACGAACAGCCACTTGCCCTCGGCACGCGCCGACCCCACCTGCAAGCCCTGCACGAGCTGGGAGAACTCGTCGTGCTCGTGGCTGTACCACACGAACTTGTGAGGCGAGTTGCCCAGAAGCCCCACAACAATCGTCTTGCCCTCGACCGCCTCGTTCATCTGAGCGGCTATGACGGTGAGCTCAGGTAGCTCGAACACCTCGCGCTCCTTCCGGCGATCCCGGCATCCCGGCCGTTCATTCCACTATGCGGGTTCGGGCGCATCGAGGTCGGCCAACGCCGGCGTGAACATGGCCCAGATCGCGACCAGTGCTGCAGCAGCTCCCATGATCGCGAAGGTCCACGTGATGCCGACGGCGTTGATGAGGAAGCCAGCGCCGACGTAGCCGATCGGGAAGATCGCGTACGACAACGCGAACGCCATCGAAAGGGCGCGTCCCCGCATCTCCTCTGAGGCTCGCTCCTGCAACACGACATTGGCGATCGGGTTCACTGCTCCGGTGAGGAAACCCGACACTGCCATCACCGCGACTTGCGCCCAGTACGGTGGGTTTAGCACGTACACGAGAGCAACTGCCGAGGCCGCTACGAGCCCGATCACGAACGCAGCTCGTCTCGGCGCCTTCTCGGCCAGCGCGCTGTAGAGAAGTGCTCCTCCGATGCCGCCTGCCGAGAACGCCATGAACAGCAGGCCGAGCTTCTCTGGCTGGCCGAGGCGTTGGTAGACCACCGGGAGCACCACGGCCACAACCGAGTACGCGAGCGCGAAACCCAGCACGGACAGCACCGTCGTCGCCCGAATCGCGGGCTCGCGTATCACGAACCGCAGCCCGTCGAGAGCGTCACGCAGCCAGTGCTGTTCGCTCGTGTGGGCGGGCGGCGTGGGCATGCACGCGAGGCCGACCAGCAGCGCCGACGCGACGAACCCGACGCACATCGCCCAGAACGCGTCCTCGGCGCCGACCCACCCGATCAGCAGCCCCGCCACACCGGGACCGATCAACCACGCCACACCCCACACGGCCTCATGCACGCCGTTCACTCGCTCGAGACGCAACTGAGCGCGTCGCGCGACATCGGGGAGCATCGATTCGCGCGCGGTGACCCCCACCGGGTCGAAGATCGCACCGACAACCGAGGCAACGAGCACGAGCGGGAACGTGAGTACGCCCAGGAGCCCGAAGATCGGGATCATCGCCGCCGAAACCGCCGAGAAGACGTCGGATCCGACGCTCGTTCGCTGCCTGCCCAACCGGTCGATGATCACTCCGCTCGCCAGCGACGCGACCAGCGTGGGCAGCGCGCCGGCAGCCACAACGATGCCGGCAGCGGCGGGATTGTTGGTGAGCTGCAGGGTGAGCCACGGCAACGCGATTGCGGCGACACCGTTCCCGGTCCCGGAGATGAGAGTGGCAGCCTCGAGCGAGATGAAGGGGACGAAATCGCGTCGCTCTTCGGTTGTGACCGCCGCCTCGGTGACGGGTCCAAGCTCCACGCAGCGCTCCATCCGTCGCGTCGGGGCGTCGTCTAAGTGGTACCCGAACTGCTCGAGCTGTGGCGCGAGTTCTGCACTGTGGGCTGGAGCGCTATGTCCGGGGAAGGTAGTCTCGGCAGGGAACCACGGAAGGCACTCTCGCCCTGGCCGAGAAGGAAGATCACGTGCTCGAACTCATCGTCTTCACCTGCGGCGCCGCGCTCATGGGCATCGAGTTCCTCGCCGCGCGCATGCTTGCGCCGTCGCTGGGCAGCTCGCTGTTCGTGTGGGGCAGCGTGATCTCGATCGTGATGGTGGCGCTGTCGCTGGGCTACTGGCTGGGCGGCCAGATCGCCGACCGGTTCGGCAGCACCCGAACGCTTGCGCCGATCATCGCGCTCGCGGGGCTCTTCACCGCGCTGGTGCCCGGCGCTCAACGCGGTGGTGCTGCCGGCTGTCGAGGGGCTTGGCGCACGGAGCGGCTCGCTGGTCGCTTCGGCGGTGGTGTTCTTCGTGCCGTCGCTGCTCCTGGCGATGGTCTCGCCACTGGGCGTGCGGCTCGTCGCAGCGCGCGGGGTCGAACACATCGGGCGTTCGGCGGGCAGCCTCTACGCGATCAGCACCGCGGGCAGCATCGCGGGCACGCTGCTGACCGCGTTCTGGCTGATCCCGCTGATGGGGCTGGACCCGCTCGTGATCGGCATCGCCGCGCTGCTGTTCGTTGCTGCGTCGCTCGCGACCACGCTTCCCGCGCGGTACGAGGAGTTTGCCGTCGACGACAGCGCCAGCGCGAAGCACGCGCGACTGGCGCGCTGGGTCACCCTCGGAGCGATGGTCGCCGGCGTCGCGGTTGCGTCGCCACGCTCGGAATACCGCAGACCGGTGCAGTGGCCGGCGGAACGACGAGCGAGGGCGAGCGGGTACTGTTCCGCAAGGACACCCAGTACCACCGCCTCGCGGTGACCGAGGACGCCGAGGTGCGCACGCTTCGGTTCGACCGCAGCCGTCAGACCGACATGTACCTCACCGACCCGTACGAGACGAGCTTCCGCTATCCCAACTACCTGCATCTGGTGATGGCAGCGAAGCCCGATGCGAAGCGAGTGCTGATCGTCGGCCTGGGCGGGGGCACGCTCCCCAAGCGGATGTTGCGCGACTACCCCGGCGTCAAGATCGACGTGGTCGAGATCGACCCCGAGGTCGTCCGAGTCGCCAAGCAGTACTTCGACCTGCCGGACGACCCCCGCCTCCGCGTCTTCGCGGAAGACGGCCGTCGGTTCATCAAGCGCTCGAAGGACACCTACGACATCATCGTGATGGACGCGTACTACGCAGACGCACTCCCCTTCCACCTCACCACCGAGGAGTTCCTCCGCCAGGCGAAGGCTCGCCTCGCGCCCGACGGCGTGCTCGCCTACAACGTGATCGGTTCGGTCGAGGGCGAGCGCAGCAAGCTGTTCCGCAGCATGTACCGCACGGCAAGCGGCGTGTGGCGACAGCTGTGGGTGTTCCCGATCGGCATCGGCGAGAACGGGTTGCGAGGCGAGAACAGGAACATCATCGTCCTCGCGTCTGACAACCGGCTTACCGAGGACGAACTGCGAGCGCGCATCGAGAACCGTGTGAGCGGACTGGTGACGGTACCCGGGTTCAAGGACTACGGGCGCGACCTGTGGACGGACCGCGTCCCCACGTCTGACGTCCCGCTCCTCACCGACCAGCACGCACCCACCGACGCGCTCATCAACGTGAACTAGGCGCTGCGGTCTCGGTCAGCTCGGTCGTCTTGCTCCAGGGCCGCGATCGCCTTGACGTGCGCGATCGGCCAGCAGCTCGACCAACAGCGGGTCGGTGTTCCACCCGCTCACGTCGACCACCTCGACCTCGGTCCCCGCGGCGCCCTTGCGCACCAGCTGCGGCGTGTCGTGCAGCGAGTGGAGCGAGTCGGCGCTGATGGTCACCGGCACGCCGACCACCGTCCGCGCGCCCCGCTCGGCGAGCTCTCGAACGCGCGCGGGAACCCTCGGCTCGCGAAACTCCATCCACGCGTCCGAGACCAGCTCGGGCTCGAACCCGTCGGCGATGAGCAGCTCGCGCACCGCCGAGCGAAACGCCAGCTCCTGCTCGGTCTCGGTGGGATGCACGCGGTCCCACGCTTCGGGCTGCCCGTGACCCACGAGCATCACGCCCACGTGCTCCCGATCGCGATCCCCGGTCGCCGCGATGACCTTGTCCGCGATCATCCGGGCCAACCGCGGATCGTCCCAGAGCACCGCCGTCCGAAGGGTCCGAATGCCGGCCTCGGCCAGCCCCATCTCGGCGGCGTGCTCGTCGGCCTCGACGGTGTGGTCGGAATCGGTGAGGAACACGGTCAGGAAGACGACGTCGGTCGCACCATCGCGCGCCGCCTGCTCGATCGCGTCCTTGAGCATCGGCTCGACGTCGAGGAAGCACACGTACCAGCGGACGTCATCGCGCCCCACGGCCTGCCGCACCGCTTCCATCGTCTCGCCGTGGATGCGACAGTGCGGGCTGAACTCGACCGCGTCGAACGAACCCTTGATTCCGCCGAGAATGAACGGCCAGATGGGCTTGGGCGGGAAGCCCTCCACCGACGACGCGAGCTCGTGCAGCATCACGATCCACGGCTCGGGGTCGTAGGTCTCGGGCTCGCCGTGGGTGAAGTAGATCACCGCGACCTGCCGAGGGGCGTCGGGCGCGACGGCCGGGATCCTCGGGAGCGGTTCCTCGCTCTCGCGGAACCGCCAGGAGGTAGCGGCGAGCCAGCCTGCGACAAGCCCGCCGAGCGAGCCGATAAGCGCGAACACGATGAACAGCGGGACGCCGCCGCCGGCGAACAAGGCGACCGCGACGAGGGCGCCCGCGGGCGCGATCGCCACGACGCGAGAGATGCCGGGGCGAAGCATGAGGTACAGGACGGCCCATGCGACGAGCACGCCAAGCCCTGCCCAGCCCAAGACCCACACCAGCAGAATGCGCGCGGTGTCGTTCATCCGCTAGAACTCGCACCGCTCCAGCCGGTCGAACAGCACGCCCACGCGCTCGAGGAACGCCCGCGGGTCGAAGATCTCGTCGAGCTCGTCGGCGGTGAGCGGGCAGTCCTCGTCGTCGCCGAGCAGCTGCCGGTAGCTGGGGCCTCGGCGGGCGTTCTGGATGTCGTCCCACACGACCATCGCGTTCGCCTGCACGATCGAGTACGCGTCCTCGCGCAGCATGCCCGTGTTCACGAGCGCCAGCAGCACGCGCGACGAGTAGATGAGCCCGCGCGTCTTCTCGAGGTTCGCGAGCATGTTCTGCGGGTAGAGCACCAGCCCGCCCAGGATCCACTCGAGCTTCGCGAGCATGTAGTCGAGCGCGACCGTCGAGTCGGCCAGCACCACGCGCTCGGCGCTCGAGTGCGAGATGTCGCGCTCGTGCCACAGCGCCACGTCGTCAAAGCCCACCTGCGCGTTGGCCTTCACCACGCGGGCCATGCCGCAGATCCGCTCGGCGGTGATCGGGTTGCGCTTGTGCGGCATCGCCGAGGACCCCTTCTGGCCCTTCGTGAACGGCTCCTCGGCTTCGAGGGTGTCGGTCTTCTGGAGCGCGCGGACCTCGGTGGCGATCTCCTCGGCGGTGGCGGCGACGGTCGCAAGCACCGCGAGGAACTGCGCGTGGCGATCGCGGGGGATGACTTGGGTCGAGAGCGGCTCGGGCGTCAGGCCGAGCTTGGCGCAGACGTACTCCTCGACGAACGGGTCGATGTTGCTGTAGCGTGCCCACGGCGCCGCTGATCGCGCCCATGGCCACGACCTCGCGAGTCCGCTCGAGGCGGTCGAGCGCGCGCTTCCACGCCCACGCCCAGCGGCCGAACTTCATGCCCATCGTCATCGGCTCGGCGTGGATGCCGTGGGTGCGGCCGACGCACAGCATGTCGCGGGTCTCGAACGCGCGGCGCTTGCAGATCTCGCCGAGTCGCCGCACGTCGGCGATGAGGATGTCGATCGCCTGCGTCATCTGGTAGCAGAGCGAGGTGTCGCCCAGGTCGCTCGACGTCATCCCGAAGTGCACCCAACGGCTGGGCTTGGGGTCGTCCTCGCCGAGGCCTTCGTCGATGTGCTCGGCCATGTTGGTGAGGAACGCGATCACGTCGTGGTTGAGGGTGGCCTCGAGCTCGTCGATGCGCTCGACCTCGAACGCGGCGCGCTCCCGGATCCGCGCCGCTTCCTCGCGCGTCACCCCGATCTGGCCCAGCTCGGCCTGCGCCTCGGTCGCGAGAACCTCGATCTCCTTCCAGATCTCGAACTTGTTCTCGAGCGACCAGATGCGTCCCATCTCCGGGCGCGTGTAGCGTTCGATCATTGCCGAGGAACCCCCTGCGAATCGACGACGAAGGCGGTCTGGCGCCGCCCGAGACAGGCGCGGCCAGCCGGCGGCAAGGCCGCGCGCTCATTATCGCAGAGGTTCCGCGCCCCTCGGCGCGGGGCCGCCGATCGCCTTCGACCTCATCCGCGAACTCTTGACACATCCTCTGCACACCTGTCAGTATTCACTGACACGTGAAGGAGCGAGATGACGGACGACCTGACCGGCGATCAGCTGCTTCGAATGCTCCAGGCACTTGCGAACCCGCATCGACTTCGCATCATCGCGGCACTGCGGGAGCGCGAGAGCTACGTGAGCGAGCTCGCCCGCGAGCTCGGTATCGGACGGCCGCTGCTGCATATGCACCTGCAGACACTGGAGAAGGCGGGACTCGTGACCGGGAGGCACGAGGTCTCGGAGGAAGGAAAGGCGCTTCGCTTCTACACGGTGACCGGATTCGACGAGCACCTCACGCCCGATCGGATCACACGGGCCACGAAGACCCTCACCGCCGAGAGCGAGCCGACCGGAAGGACGAAGAAATGAGCATCGGATGGCCCGGAGCGATCGTGCTTGTCGCCGTACTGTTCTCGGCGGTGGCGGTCTACGGAACCGTCGTGGCGGCCCGCGCGAACAAGGACGATCGTGAAGCGAAGGTCGTGTACGGGGAGCAGTATCAGCAACTTCCGAGCGCTACGAGGAGCTCGCCAAGGAGACCCACGAGATGCAACTCGCGATGCGCGACGACCTCACCGCTGTGCGGGCGAGCGTCGAGTCGATCGAGACGATGATGCGCGATGTGGGATAGGTCGCCGAGCAGCCCGCCGCGGATAGCGAGCGAGGCCGATGAACCCGGCGCTTCGAGCGCTCCTCGTCGTCGCGGGCATCGCGGTGGTCCTCGGGTCCGGCGTGGTCATGACCCGAGCGGGGCGGCCCTACGGCACCGGAATGCTCACCGTGCACAAGCTCGTGGATCTCGCGGTGGTCGTGGCGGTTAGCGTGGCGACCTACCAGGCCAACCGGACCGCCCTCTGTCCGCCGCAACCTGGACGCTAGTGGCGGTCGCGGCGGTCGTCGTCGTGGTCCGTTCGCCTCGGGCGGCGTCGCGAGCGGCATGGCCGATCCACCGACCAGCCGTCGCGTGGCTGCATCGCGTCGGGTCGTGGGCCGCCGCGGCTCTCTGCTGGCAGGCGGCCATGTGCGTCACGTTCCGGTGAGACCGGCGAGCGCTACACCGGCAGCTGCTCGGCCCAGTTCCTGATCGCGTCCCAGTCGCGCCCGTCGCCCTCCACGTCGCCGCCGAACCGCCGGAACGCCCACTGCGCGAAGCGGCCCTCGCCGCCCATCAGTCCGGTGCCGGCGAAGAACCCCTCGGCCACCGGCGTCACCATCGCCCGCTCCTTGTCGAGGTACGCCAGACGCCGCTTCGTCTTCTTGGGATCGCCTCCGCAGTTCATCGCATGCACGCAGAACAGCGACACGGGAATCTGGTTGAGCGCCTCGCGATTCGCCTCCACGAACGCGACGGCTTCGGGCAGCCACTGTCCCCCGTTGACCGCACTGCCCAGCACCGCGACGTCGTACTCCTGCACCGACGCGATCTCCTTCATCGGCACCACGTCGACCTCATAGCCTCGCTCGCCGAGCGTCTCGCCGATCGCCTCGGCGACACCAGTAGTCGAGCCTCTTCCGGTCGCGTATCCCACGAGCACTCGCTTGCTCACGCACGCACCTCCCCCTCTCGATCGCTGCACGGCGCGGGGCGCGATCGCCCCACGCCCGCGCCCGAGCGGCTACACCAGCTTGTTCTGCAGCGCGAGCGACACGGCCTCGGTGCGGCTCGACGCGTCGAGCTTCCGCAGCACCGAGCTCACGTGGAACTTCACCGTCGAGTCGCTCACGTAGAGCTTCGCGGCGATCTGGGCGTTGGTGAGCCCCTCGGCCATGAGCGCGAGGATCTCGCGCTCCCGCTGGGTCAGGTCGGCGCCCACGGCGGTCTGCGCGCCGCTCTGGCTCCGCATCAGCGCGCTCTGCGCTTCCGGCGCCAAGGTGGGGCGACCCGCGTGAGCGGCCCGGATCGCGTCGGCGAGCTCGGCCGCCGAGACATTCTTCAGCAGGTAGCCGATCGCGCCCGCCTCGATGGCTCCCTTGACCAGATCGTCCTCGGGAAAGCTCGTGAGCGCGATCACCTGCACGCCGGGGCACTCGTCACGCACCGCGCGCGTCGCGGTTGCGCCGTCCATCTCGGGCATGACCAGGTCCATGAGCACGACGTCCGGATGGGCGGTCGCGCAGGTCTCGACTGCTTCACGACCGCCGGACGCCTCGCCCACCAGCTCGAAGTCGTCGTACGCGAGCAGGAACGCGCCGAGTCCGCTGCGCACCATCGCGTGGTCGTCCACGATCATGATGCGGATCGCGTCGCTCTCGCCCGTCATGACGCCTCGCTCTCGTCCGGTTGCCACACCGCTTCGACTCGCGTGCCCTCGCCCGGCGCGCTCGTGACGCTCAGCGTCGCCCCGATCGACTCCGCGCGCTCGCGCATGATGCCCTGTCCGAGCCGGTCCGAGCCCACCGCCGCCTGGTCGAAGCCCGCACCGTCGTCCACCACGGCCAGCCGCACGCCCTCGCCGGTCCGCTCGAGCGCGACCCACGCGTGCTTCGCGGCGGCGTGCTTCACGACGTTGTTGAGCGCCTCTTGGGCGATGCGGTACAGCGCGATCTTGACCTCGCTGGACAGCTCGCACTCGCCCTCGATCTCGACTGCGATCTCGACCCCCGCCCTGCCTCTCGCCGCCTCGGCGAGCTGCAGCAGCAGGTCGCACAACGACGACTCCTCGAGCGCCGCCGGCCGAAGCTCGAGCAGCAGCGTGCGCATCTCGGCGAGCGCGCCGCGCGTCAGATCCCGAAGCTGGCCCAGCCGCTTGCGGCCCTCCTCGGGATTGCGCTCCCACAGCTGCGGCAGCACCTCCGCGATCAGACTCGCCGAGAACAGCGTCTGCGTGACCGCGTCGTGCAGGTCGCGCGCGAGCCGGCTTCGCTCGGCGGACGCGGCGTCCTCCTCGGCGGCCTCGCGAAGGCGCGCGTTCTCGAGCGCGAGCGAGAGGTGGTCGGCGAGGTCCTCGGCAAGCGCGATGTCGGCGGGGGTGAACTCGCGCGGCTCGGGATAGTACATCGCGAGCCCGCCGTAGAGCTCGCCGCCGATGAGCATCGGCACCGCGAGGATCGCCTGGTAGCGGGTGAGCGTGCGCTCGATCTGCTCGTAGAGCTCGGGCGACACGGTGCCCCGGGTCGCCGCGAGCACCGGCGCCACGTCGGGCATCACCATCGGCTTGCCTTGCATGATGGTGTTCGCGACCTGTCCCTGACCCAGCACGGGGATCCGCAGCGCGGCGAGGTACTCGTCGTCGAGGCCTCGCTGCGTCTCCATGCTCAGCAGGCCGTCCTCCACCCGCAGGCGGTGGACCGCGATCGCCTCGGATCCCAGCAGCCGCTTGGCCTTCGGAGATCACGAAGTCGAGCACCTGCTCCTCGGGGCAGCACGAGTTCAGCGTGTCGAGGATGAAGTGGAGGCCGTCGGCAACCTCCTGGCGGCGGGCGATCTCCTCGGTGCGCTCGCGGACCCGCTGCTCGAGTTCCTGGCGCGAGGTCTCGCGGTCGGTGACGTCGACCACGATCTCGACGACTCCCGCGATCTCGCCGTTCTCGTACAGCGGCGAGAAGGCGGCGTCCCAGTAGGCGGTGCGGCCGCCACGTCTCGATCGGGCAGGCTCTCGAGCCGGATGGTCTCGCCCGCCATCACCTTGTCGCCGACCTCCTGGGCGAAGTCGACGGTTTCCGGGAACAGCTCGGGAGCGGTCCGGCCGATCAGATCGCCTTCCATCGGCCGCCCGGCAAGCCCCTCGGCGAACTCGATCCACGTCGGGTTCAGGCGAACGATGCGCCCGTCTCGGTCGAAGACCACGACGCCCATGGGCATGCGGTCGAACAGCGTGTCGACAAGGCTCTCGTACGAGATGGTCATCCGCGCTCCTTAGGTGCTCGCTCGTCCCTTATACACCGTCGCGAACGCGCCGTCAGACATCGCTTCTCGGCGAGCCGACCTACCCATTCGGCTAGGTACAAGACCACCCGTTCTCCTGACGCGGACGACCCCTCCCAGGGTCGATAGTCCACATGTCAGCCCGAACGAGTCGAGACCGAGGAGGTGCGAGATGGATGTCGTGATCGCGGACAGCCGGGCCGAAGTGCTCTCGGCGCTGCGGGTGCACCTGGCCGAGGAGCCGAACCTGCGCGTCGTCGGCGAGGCCCACGACGTCGCCACGCTCGTGACCGCACTCGAGACCGCTCGGCCGGACGTGCTGTTGGTGGACCTGGACCTCGATCGCCCGGATGCGTTCGGCGCGACCGAGGCCCTGCTCGACGAGATCGCGCTCGCCTCACCCGAGTCGCGCGTCATCGCGTTGAGCACGCGCATCGATGCGAAGGCCGAGGCCCTGGACGCAGGCGCCCACGCGTTCGTCAGCAAGTGCGCTCCCGCCGACCAACTGTTGATCGCCCTGAGAAGCCTGGACTAGAGGGGAAGAGGAAGATGACCATCGTACGCAACGTGTTCCGGAGGAAGACCCGCGCGTTCCTCACCATCTTCGGCATCACCATCGGCGTGCTCGCGCTCGTCGTGATGGGTGCCATGGCCGAGAAGCTCCAACTACTCGTCGACGGCGGCCTCACCTACTACGCCGACAAGGTCATGGTGGCCGACGCCGGCAGCGCCAACGGGTTCGGCGCGCCGCTGTCGATCGCCAAGGTCCGCGAGATCGAGAAGGTTCCGGGCGTCGCCAAGGCGAGCGCGAACCTCGGCATGCTGATCGACAAGGACCAGGCCGCGAGCGTGGGCGTGCCCCCGATGATCATGGGCACCGACTTCCGCTCCGACGGCCTCGAGACCTTCAAGATCGACTACGTCGAGGGCCGTGCACTTCGCGCCGGTGACGAAGGCAAGGTCACGCTCGGCTCGGATCTGGCCCGCAAGCTCAAGGCCGACGTCGGCGAGACCGTCACGCTGCGCGGCGAGAAGTTCGTGGTGGTCGGCATCGCCGACAAGACCCTGACCGCTCCCGACAACACCGCCATGGTCACGATGGCCGACGCCCAGCGCCTGTTCGCGCAGGACCTGCCGGCGGCGATCGCCAGCCAGGTCAACATCAACGACATGTGCACCGGCATCGCCGTGTATCCGAAGTCGGACGTGGATCCCGAGACGCTCGCCGCCCGCATCAACGCCGAGATCTCCGGCGTGAAGGCCTCCGGCCCCAACGCCTTCAAGGAGCAGGTCGGCAACCAGATGAAGCTCTTCAACATGATCATCTACAGCGTCGCATTCATCTCGCTGCTGATCGGCGGCATGTCGGTGGTCAACACGATGAGCATGTCGGTGTCCGAGCGCACCCGTGAGATCGGCATCCGCAAGGCGATCGGCGCCGGCCACGGCAAGATCATGCGGCAGTTCATCGCCGAGTCCGCGCTCATCGGGTTCGTCGGCGGGCTCACCGGCCTCGCCATCGGTTCGCTGATCGCGATGGGCCTGAACCAGGCCGGCGAGGCCTCCGGCACGATGCTCTTCCTGGTGACCTCCCGCCTCGCGCTCGGCTCGCTCGCCTTCGCGGTCTGCCTCGGCGCGCTGGCCGGACTCTACCCCGCCTGGCACGCAGCCCGTCTGAGCCCCGTCCGCGCCCTTCGCTTCGAGTAGTCCCGCCGGACACACCGACCCGAGTAGGAGCTGAGAGAGATGCTCGACCAGATGAGATCCACGGCAACGGTCGCCGAGAACCAGGCCCATGCCGAGCGAGTCACCCGCACCACCGGCACCACCCGCACCGCGCCGCGTCACCCCGTTCGCAAGCATCACCGCACGACTGGCCAAGAACACCACCGAGGAGCCGCAGCGCACCCGCCGCTCGGCTCGGCGAGGAGGAGACATGAGCACGGTCATCGAGGTCCGGGACGCCAAGAAGCGCTACCAGCTGGGCAAGGAGAACCACGTGCACGCACTGCGCGGCGTGTCGCTCGACATCCGCAAGGGCGAGATGGTCGCGATCATGGGACCGTCGGGCTCGGGAAAGTCGACGATCATGCACATGCTGGGCTGTCTGGACTCGCCGGACTCGGGCACGATGGCGATCAACGGCCGGCACGTCGAGAAGCTCCGCGACCGCGAGCTCACCAAGATCCGCTCCAAGGAGATCGGCTTCATCTTCCAGGGCTTCAACCTGATTCCGACGCTCTCCGCCCTGGACAACGTGGCGCTGGCCGCCGAGTACGCCGGCAGCAGTCGCGGTACCGCTCTCGCCAAGGCGAAGGAGCTGCTCGAGCTCGTGGGTCTCGCCGAGCGCTGCGGCCACATGCCGAGCGAGCTCTCCGGCGGCCAGCAGCAGCGCGTCGCCATCGCACGGGCTCTCGTGAACTCGCCCGCGATCGTGCTAGGCGACGAGCCCACCGGCGACCTCGACACCGCCACCTCCGAGGAGATCATGGGCGTCATGCGCGAGATCAACGTCAAGACCGGGACCACGTTCGTGCTGGTCACGCACAACCCCGAGGTCGCCGAGGCGTGCGACCGCACCATCCGGATGCGCGACGGGCTCGTCGAGGACGACGGCCTGTCGACCGAGCTCGAGCTCTCGTTCGACGCGCCGCGCTGCTGCCCGATCCCCGCGCTCGCGAGCGCGTAGCCAGCGCGCAGCGCACCTCACGCGTCCCCGTGCCCCCCACCGGCCGGTGCCCACTCGGGTGCCGGCCGGTTCGCGCCCTCCGTTGTCGTCGCTACCGAGGCCTGGCCAGCCAGAACCCGAGGAACGACCCCAGTGCGAGCGGCACAGCGCCTCCCACCAGCGGTCCCAACGCGCCTGCCGCGACCAGGCCCCCGAGGATCGAGCCCACCCAGGCGATCGGGGACGCTGCGGCGTAACCGACCAGTACCGCGCGACGCTGATGGCTCGTCGTGGCGAGACCGTAGAGCACCGCGGCAACGAGACCGGCGGCGAGGCCCATCGGAACGAAGACGAGGCTCTCGGAGAATCCCCCTTGGGGCAGCCGCCCGAACCGCAGTCGGAAGACGAGGAGCTGGATCAGCGGCCACGCGATCGTGGACCCCAGAAGGATGAGGGCGGGCGCGGCGATACCCGGCCGTGTTCGCTCGGCACTCGGGGTATCGAGACCACCACTACCGTCGGAGCCGGCATGCCACCGCATCCTTCGCCGCATCGGATCCCCACAGGATACTCGCCATAACACTCATGCCCATCGAGGCGACCGGCCGACTGGCGCCGGCCGACCGCGGACCGGCCCCGTGGTCGACGCCATGTCGCTCGTTGTACGCTTCGAGACGGGGACCGGGGACGCTCCGGGGCCCGCCTGCCTTCCAGACGAAGGGCGCGTCATACCCGAGCCAGACGACAGCGCGAAGAAGCCCGCTCCCGGGGACGACCCCGCCGCGCGCCAGCGCTACCTCGACTACCGCGAGGAGCAGCTCCGCTACGACCGCGAGTATCTCGAGCGACTCCGGCAGCACCAGTCGGCCGATGCCGAGACGCCCGCCCCCAAGCCCGCGACGCCCGACGCGCCGTGGGGCCACCCGATCTGCGACGAGTGCCCTTCCCGCTCCGGCTGCGAGCTCCAGCGCGCGATGAAGGCGGCGGCGGGCGACGAACTGGCCGTCGCACGAGAGCTCGCTCACGATATCGACCCCACCGAGATGCGCTGCGTCCTGGCGTTCGGCATGAAGCCGCAAACGTCGCTGGCCACCGCCACGAAGACCATCATCGGCACCTCGACCGGTCCCGCCGCCGACGACGCGCGCGCCACACTCACCGAGCTCCTCCACACGCTGCGCGAGGCCGACGTCGACTCGGCGACCGGCGTTCAGCGGTTCCTCCGCAAGATCCCAGGGGCGGGTCGCCACTTCAGCGAGACGCGCCAGGCGGTGCGCGCCTTCGAGCAGATCGCCGACCACATCACCGACCTCGAGCGCGAGCTGCGCCGCCAGCAGACGACGCTCGTCCGCGACTACGAGAGCCTCGAGACGCTGCACGCCGAGAACGCCGATTTCATCGCCCAGCTCGAGGTCTTCATCGCCGCGGGACACCTCAAGCTCGACGAGCTCCAGCAGCAGCTCGACGCCGCGTCGGCCAGCGCCGCGCCCTCCGCCGGCGACCAACTCGCCACGCACTCGCCCGAGGACCTCGCCCGCGCGATCGATCGCCTCTCCCGCCGCGTCTACGACCTCGAGCTCACCCGGATGATGGCGCTGCAGACCGGTCCCCAGATCCGCCTCATCCAGGACGGCGACGAGCGGCTCGCCTCCAAGATCCACACCGCGGTGCTCACCGCGATCCCGCTGTGGAAGCGGCAGGTGGCGATGGCGATCAGCCTCGCGCACCAGCGCGAAGCCGTGGAGACGGTCAAGGGCGTCACCGACACCACCAACGAGCTGCTCCAGGCCAACTCGGAGGCGCTGAAGGAGGGCACGCTGGAGGTCCGCCGCGAGACGGAGCGCGGCGTGGTGGACATCGAGACGCTGCAGGCGACGACCGACAACCTCATCTCGACCGTCGAGGAAGCCCTCCGTATCTCCGCCGAGGGACGCGCCAAACGCGCCGAGGCCGAGAAGCAGATCGCCGAGATGGAGCAGCAGATCGGTTCAGCGCTCGCCGAGAAACCCGACGGCCCCGCCCAGCTCTAAGCCCCGCTCGGCAGCTCCCAGCTCTCCGACCACTGCGCTTCGAGTGCGTCGACGATCGAGAAGGCGCGAGCGAGCTGCTGGTCGATCGTCGCTGCCGGACCGGCGAGGCGACCCGATATCGCCAGCGACACCACCCCGTGCAGCGACACGAATACGATGTCCGTCGCGACGTCGGGATCTACGTGCCTTGCTCCAGGAGGCCTGGACGCGAGAATCTGCGCGATGCGCTCGCGCTGGGTACTCCATCCGCGTCGACGTCGCTGCAGTTCGTCCCCGGCTGCCGGTCGGGGCAGCCGCTGCTCGAAGATCAGCCGGTACATCGCGGGATTGCGAATGCCCCACTCCACGTACGCGCGGGCCGACAGGCCGAGCTGCCCGAGCCGCTCTCGGCGGCACTCGCCTGCGTGGCGTTGAACCACTGCAGACCGACGACGACGGCGTTGTCGAGCAGCTCGTCCTTGTTGTTGAACAGCCGGTAGATGGTCGTCGCGCTGCAATGGGCCTCCGCGGCGACCGCGCGCATCGTCACGCCGTCGATCCCATGACGCTCCAGCAGGTCCGCTGTCGCGCGGACGATCCGATCGGAGAGGTCGGGATCGGCTGGTCTGGGCACTGGCACTCCTCTCGTTTTCGATACGTCGATACAGTAACGGCGTTACACATGGCAAGTCCAGCGAAAACGGGTGTTGACACCGTTGGTGGTACGCTGTTACTGTAACGCTGTTACCGTTACGGGTCGACCAGATGGCCGGCTCTTGGATGAGGAGGGAACGAGATGCAGCTTCCGTTCACGACCGACCAGTTCATCGCAGTGTTCTCGGCGTACAACAAGGCCATCGGCCCCCTGCCGCTGGTCGCCTACGCCCTTGGCGCGACCGCCGCCTACGCCGCTATCAAGGGACTGCGGCAGTCCGGCCGGATCGTCGGGCTCGTCCTCGCCGGCCTGTGGGCGTGGACCGGCATCGCCTACCATCTCATGAGCTTCTCGGCGATCAACCCGGCCGCTCGGGCCTTCGGGATCGCCTTCATCGTGCAGGCGGTCGCATTCGCGTCCGTCGCACTGCGCGGGAAGCTCGAGTTCGACTTCTCGCTTCGCCGAGCCCGCTCGCGCATGGGCCTCGTCATGATCACGTTCTCGATGGTCGTCTACCCGCTCATCGGGATGCTGTCCGGGCACGGGTATCCCAACGGTCCGGTGTTCGGCCTCACCCCGTGCCCGCTCACCATCTTCACCTTCGGCATCCTTCTGCTCTCGAGCCGCAGCCTGCCGAAGCACCTGCTGGTCATCCCGTTCGCCTGGGCGCTGATCGGGGCGATGGCGGCCGTGTCGCTGGGCATCCGAGAGGACGTCGGCCTGCTCGTGACCGGCACCCTCGCCACGATCATGCTCCTCACCCGCCGAGCGAATCCGACCCCGGGCCTGGCCGAGACACGCCGCCGTGGCCGCCGGACTACGACGCCGGATGTCGCCGACGCAGGGGCAACCGCTGCGCGCGTCCGCTAGAGAGTCTCCACTCGCGAAGCGCAGGGGCGGTCCGAGGACCGCCCCTGCGTCGTCTCTGTCGAACTGCCCGCGCCGCCGACGGCGCGCCGCTCCCTACGCCCCCGATGCCGCCGCCTGGATCTTCTCCTTGAGCTCGCGCTCGAGGGTGACCAGCTCGGCCTCGACAGCACTGCGCTTCTCTCGGCCCTCGCGCTGGATGCGGATCGTCTCGTCGATGGTCTCGACCAGGTCCGCGTTCACCTTGCGCAGCGTCTCGATGTCGACGATCCCGCGCTCGTTGGCCTCGGCGACCTCGATGCTCCCCTGCTTGAGCATCTCGGAGTTCTTGGCGAGGAGCTCGTTGGTGGTGTCGTCGACCTCCCGCTGCATCTCGAGGGCGCGGCGCTGGCGCGCGAGCCCCATGCCGATGACGATCTGGCTGCGCCACAGCGGCAGCGTGGTCAGGACGCTCGTCTGGATCTTGTCGACGAGGACCTGGTCGTTGGCCTGGATGATTCGGATCTGCGGCGCGGTCTGGATGGCGATCGTGCGGCTGAGCTTGAGGTTGTGGACCTTCTTCTCGAAGCGACTCACCAGCGCCTCGAGGTCGCGGACGCGCTGCGCCTCCATCGGATCCTGCGACGCGGCCGCCATCTGCCGAAGCTCCGGCAGCGTGGTCTCGCGCAGCTCGGCGAGCTTCATCTCGCCGGCCGCAATGTAGACGTTGAGCTCGTCGAAGTAGCCGGCGTTGCGCTCGAACAGCTCGTCGAACATCACGATGTCACCGGTCAGCTTCTGCTGCGCCTTGTCGAGCTCCTTCTCGATCCGCTCGATCTGCGGCTCGACCTTCTCGAACCTCGTGATCCACTTCTTGAAGGAGTCGAACAGCCCGCCCACCAGCGGCAGCTTCGACAGCTCGCCCGAGGTGGTCAGACCGTCGATGTTGACGTCCTTCACCTTGATCATCAGGTCGCCGAGGATGTCGCCGACGAACCCCGTGTCGTCGTTGCGGACGTTCTTCAGCAGCCCCGCCGAGAACTCACTGATGCTGTGCTGCGCGCTCGTGCCGTAGGCGATGATCGCGTCGGGCTGCTCGATGTCGAACGCCGCGGCGATGGCCTGGGCCTGCTGCAGCTGCGCGGGTGCGAGGTGCTCGGGGTCGCGCGCAACGACGGCGAGCGGTGCCTCTCCGGGCTTCTGCGCAGGCGCGTCGGAGGCGGACGCAGCATCGTCGGCTGGCTGGAGCTGGTTGTCGTCTGACATAGCGGAGATCTCCTCCCCCGGATGAATCATCTGCGTGCCGTGTTCTGTGAGGCGGCGGCGAGCCCTGCCCTGAGAGGCATTATCTGCCGAGGAGGGGGTGGGGGCGAGTGTGCCTCTGACTCGGATGCTCCGCGGGTCGGCCCAGTCTTCCGGAAGCGCCTCAAACGCTCTTCCTGCGCTCCTCGTCCAGCCTTTCGACCTCCCGGTAGTACTTCTCGTCACGCTTCGCCGCAGCCTTCTTGCCCGCCATCCGTATGTAGACGACCACCATCGCGATTGCCAGACCTGCGGCAACGACAACGAGCCATGGGATCGATCTCACGGGGCCCCCTCAGGTCACAACCGCGAGTTGTGCGGCTTCGGTCTACGAGGTGAAGTATGCCCTAGGCCTTACCCCTTGACTTCTTCAAACGCTGTTTGATAATCTATCAAACGTCGTTGGATAACCGACGTGGTTGGAGGGGTTCTCGGTGGTTGCTCGGAAGGCGAATCAACCGCAGCTGAGCCAGGAGCAGATCGTCTCGGCGGCGCTGAAGCTCATCGACGAGAAGGGCCTCGAGGGCCACTCGATGCGGGCGCTGGGCGCCGAGCTCGGCGTCGACGCGAGCACGCTCTACTACTACATCCCGGGCAAGTCGGAGCTCTACAGCCTCATCGTCGACGAGATCGTGCGCGGCATCGACCTCTCGGCCGACGATCCCTCGCGCAGCTTCGAGGACCGGCTCGTGGCGATGGCCATGGAGTACCGACGCGCGCTCCTCGCGCACCCCAGGGCACTGCCGCTTCTCCAGTCGCGATCGATGCGCACGCCCACCCAACTGCGCACGGTGGAGACGGCGCTCGGCATCTTCTTCGACGCGGGGTTCTCGGCGAGTGAAGCGATGATCGGCGTCGACGCCATCGGGCAGACGGTCATCGGGATGACGAGCATCTACGCCGCGCACCTCATCGGCGACGAGTACCGCAACGACGACACCGCCTTCGGCGAACTGCCGCCGGACCAGTTCCCCAACACGACGCGCCTGCTTGCAGAGGCCGGCTACCTGGGAATGGACGCCGAGTTCGAGGCCACGATCCGCTCGCTCGTGGTCGGCCTGCTCGCGTGCCACGAGGCCGGAACGCTCGTGCCTGAGGGCGCGTCGGGCCGAACGGCTGCCGAGGTGCTGCCCGAGCGCAACGCGAAGTCGGAGTCGGACCCACGATGACCGCGCGGAAGGTGGGGCGGATCATCATGATTGCCGTGGCTGCGCTGCTCGCGCTCGTCGTGGTGCTTCTCGGCGTGCTGCTCGCGGCGAGCCCGGGCACCATCGCACCAGTCGTCGGCACCGACGGCAAGCCCGCGCCCAACGGTGTGGCCGAGAAGACCTTCGTGACAATTGGCGGCGTGAAGCAAGGCATGATCATCAAGAGCCGCGATGTGCGAAACCCCGTGCTGCTCTACCTCCATGGCGGCATGCCCGACTACTTCCTCAACCAGGACTACCCCACCGGGCTCGAACAGGACTTCACGGTGGTGTGGTGGGAGCAGCGCGGCTCGGGCCTCTCCTTCAGCGCGGACATCCCCGCCGAGAGCATGACTCCCGAGCAGCTCGTGTCGGACACCATCGAGGTCACCAACTACCTGCGGAAGCGCTTCGGCCAGGACAAGATCTACCTGATGGGTCACTCGGGCGGGACGTTCGTGGGCATCCAGACGGTCGCCCGCGCGCCGGAGCTCTACCGCAGCTACATCGCGGTCGCACAGATGACGCACCAGCTGGAGTCGGAGCAGCTCGCGCACGAGTACATGCTCGCGCGAGTCCCGGCGGACCGGTGACTCGGCGATGGTGCGCAAGCTCGAGGCGGCACCGGTGGGAACGACGGTCCCGCTGCCGGCGGCATACGGCCGTCTGCGTGACGTCGCGATGCACAGGCTCGGCGTCGGCACCATCCGAGAGATGCATTCGATCGTGACCGGCCTGCTGGTCGGGTCGTTCCGCAACCCCGAGTACACGCTCGCCGAGAAGGTCCGGATGTGGCGCGGCAAGATCTACTCCGGCAATCACCTGTGGAACGCCGAGCTGGATACCGACCTGCGCACCGAGGTCCCCGAGGTCCGCGTGCCTGTGTACCTCGTGCACGGCGTCCACGACTACACCGTGTCCTATCCGCTCGCCCGCGCGTACTTCGACGGCCTCAAAGCGCCGGTCAAGGGCTTCTACACCTTCCAGGACTCCGCCCACAGCCCGTTCTTCGAGGAACCCGAGAAGTTCCGCGAGATCATGCGCCACGACGTGCTTGCCCAGTCCACCGACCTCGCCGATCCCGCCTCGGCGACGGTGTCGACCACGGAAGGAGCGACCCGCTGATGCTCGCCGTACTCAAGAACCGCGACTACCGCTTCCTCTGGAGCGGCCAGGCCATCAGCCACCTGGGCGATACGTTTCACGCCGTCGCGCTGCCGTGGCTCGTCCTCGCGGTGACCCGCGATCCGCTGCAGCTGGGCTTCGTGCTCGCTGCCGCCGGCATCCCCCGCGCGGTGCTGATGCTCTTCGGCGGCGCCATCGCCGACCGCTTCTCGCCCCGCAAGATCATGCTCGTCTCCGACATCCTCCGCTTCCTGATCACCGCCGCGCTCGTGTACGCGATCCTGAGCGGAGGCGTACAGCTGTGGATGATCTACGTGCTCGCGATCTCGTTCGGCATCGTGTCGGGGTTCTTCCTCCCCGCCGCCGAGGCCACCATCCCCCGCATCCTGCCCGGCGAGCAGCTCGAGGGCGGCAACTCGCTGATGATGATCGTCAGCCAGGTCGCGCAGTTCGTGGGCCCCGCCGCCGCAGGGACGCTCGTCGCGGTGCTGTCGGGAGCTGCGAACGCGAACGAAGCCGGCCTCACCGGCATCGCTATCGCCTTCGCATTCGACGCCACGACCTTCCTCGTCTCGGCGATCACGCTCTGGCTGATGAGCCCGCTGCCCGGACTCGGCAGCGACAAGCGTCCGCTCCAGGACGTCACCGAGGGCCTGCGCTACGCGGTAGGCAACGTCACCGTTCGCACCTTCGTGATCATCGTCGCACTCGCGAACTTCCTGGTCACCGGACCGCTGACGGTGGGCGTGCCGGTGCTCGCCTCCGAGCGCCTCCCGCAGGGCGCGGCGGCCTTCGGGCTCATCGTCTCGGGCTACGCGCTCGGCAACCTGTTCGGGATGGCCGGAGCCGGCGCGCTCCCCCGCCCCGCGCCGCGCGTCCTCGGCATCGTCGCAACCGCGCTCTTCGGCGCCTTCGCGGTCATCTTCGGCTCGATGGCGATCATCACCTCGACCTGGCTCGCCGTGGGCATGATGGTGGTCGCCGGGATCGGCAACGGCTACATCGCGATCATCGTGATCGCCGCGCTGCAGCGCATGGCGCCCAAGCGGATGCTCGGCAGGCTGATGTCGCTCGTGATGCTCTCGATGTACGGCCTCATGCCGATCTCGATGGCCGTCGCTGGCGCGGTCGTGAAGATCTCGCTGCCCGCGCTGTTCGTGGGCACCGCGATCGGCCTGCTCGTTCCCGGCGTCATCGCGTGGACGCACCGCGACATGTTCGAGTTCACCCCCGCCGAGACTGCCGCCGACGCGCCTGCCGGTCTCACCGCGACGGCGCCCGAGCCCGCAGCCATGTAGGAAGGAGACTCCGATGAGCCTTCACGTCGCCCAGTACGGACCCGCCGAGAAGCCCACCATCGTCTTCCTGCACGGAGGGGGCGGTGCCGGTTGGATGTGGCGTCCGCAGGTCGAGCCGCTCGCGTCTGACTTTCACCTGCTCGTCCCCGACCTTCCCGGGCAGGGGCGCAGCACCGACGCAGGTCGCTTCACGATGACGTCGGCCGCCGAGCAGATCGCGACACTCGTCCGCGAGCGCGTCCCCGAGGGCCGCGCGCATCTCGTCGGGCTCTCGGAAGGCGCCCAGGTGGTCGTGCAGCTGCTGGCGACCGACCCCGATGTCGTCGAGAGCGCCATCGTATCCAGCGCGCTCGTGCTGCCGATCAAGGGGGCCTCGGCGATGTCGACCGAGTCGGCGCTGCGCCAAACCTACAAGCTCACGATCAAGCCGCTGCGGAACGTGGACTGGTACGTGCGCTGGAACATGCACCGGGCCGCCGGCGTGCCTGACGAGTACTTCGACGACTTTCGCGAGAGCTTTCGCACGCTCTCCGAGGAGGGCTTCGTCGACCTCATGCGCGCGAACCAGGTGTTCCGGCTACCCGAGGGCCTTGATCGCGTCCGCGCGCGGGTGCTCGCGGTATGCGGCGCGGGCGAGTACGCGGTGATGAAGCAGTCGACGCAGGAGATCGCGGCGGCGATCCCGGCCGCGCGGTCCTACGAGGTGCGGCTGCCGGGCAAGCTGTCCGTGGCGCAGCAGCACAACTGGAACATGACCGCCCCCGACGTGTTCACGAGCATGGTGCGGGCGTGGGTCGAGGGCGCGCCGCTACCCCGCGAGCTTGTCGAGCTGCAGGCAGCAGCGCGGTAGTCGACCTGCCGGGCTGATGCAGGTTATACGCAGATTCGTTGGACTCTGCGTATAACTTCAGGAGGCACCCCTGCAGCACCTCCCGCTCGAGATCCAGAGTCGACCAAGGCGCTGGCGTCGTGACCGGGTCGTCAACCTCGCGCCTCCTGCGCCGCCACCGCGCTAGACGGCGGACAGCTCGGCGACCTCGAGCCTCTCGGCATGCAGCCGGATCCAGTCGGTGACGAGACTCAGCACGCGCTCGTCGACCGGCCGCTTGATCTGATCCTTGTAGGTCTTGATGGTCGGCGGCTCTGACTCGTCCGTTCGGAGCAGGTGGGTCAGGTCCGGGACGACCTGCGCCTCGAACTCGGTGGGCACGAGCTGCGCCATGACCTCGAGATCCGCAGGGTTCACCTGGATGTCCTTGCTGCCGGTGATCGCAAGCACGGGCACCTCGGTGCGCGCGAGGTCCTCGGCGGGGTCGTAGGTCAGGAACTCGCGCAGCCACTTGGCATTCAGGCGCTTGAACTGGACCCGGTACGTGTCCTTGGTCGACGCCTCGATCTTCGCGAACGCCTTGCGCTGCTGCTTGGTCACGTCGACGCGGAACGCGCCGATGATGAACCGCGCGAACCCGGGCATGCCAGGAACCACCTGCTGCCCCTGCCAGACAGCGCCTCCTCGCCCTTGATGCCCACACCCGCCAGCAGGATCGCGCCGGCGATGGGCTCGTGCGCTCCGGCAAGCCGGATCGCGATCGTCGCCCCCTCGCTGTGACCGCAGACGTACACGCGATCCGGGTCGACACCCGGCTGCGACCGCAGGCAGGCGATTCCGGCGGCCGCGTCAGTGACGTTGTCGGACACCCCCGCCGTCCAGAAGTCGCCCTCGCTCGCGCCCACCCCCCGCTTGTCGTAGCGGAGGCTGGCGATGCCGTTCTCGGCGAGGCGCTCGGCGAGCTGCCGCATCACGTCGATGGGGAGCTTGGGGTGACTCTCGTCGCGGTCGACCATTCCCGACCCCACGACCAGCAGCACCGCGGGGGCCGGCTGCGGCGAGTCCGGCAGCGTGAGCGTTCCCGCGAGCTTGAGCCCCTCCGAGACGAACGTCACTTCCTGTTGCGTGGTCATTGCTTCTCCTCGTGGTCTGGCGGGAGGACGAGCGTCCCCTCGATGATGGTGATTGCGCGCGCCTTGGCTTCGTCGATGCCGATCGCCCTGCCGAGCTGGCCGAACATCCGGCCCGAGATGATGAGCGACACGAGTCCGTGGGCAACGCCCCAGAGGCTCGCGTCGACGATGTCGAGCGACGGCTTCTGCGCGGCCGGGAACAGATCGAAGACCTGCGCGAGAAGCTCGCGGTTCCGGTCGAGCCAGAGGCGGCGGACCGCCGAGCTGTTCGCGTCGGCAGGCTTCTCGGCGGGGTACTCGAACATCAGCCGGTACATGCCGGGGTGCTCGATCCCCCAGTCGAGATAGGCGGCGACGCGGCGGCGAAGGGCAGACGAGGGAGGGGCGCCTTCCTCGGCGGCTGATTGTGCCTCCGCGAAGAGCTCGAAGCATCGGTCGATCGTCGCCTGGAGCAGCTCGTCCTTGTTCCGGTAGTAGACGTAGATGGCCGGGCGCGTGTAGCCGAGGCGGTCGGCGACTTCGCTCAGGGCGAGCTTCTCGGGGCCCTTCTCCTCAACGATGTCTGCGGTCACCCGCAGGATGTCTGCTGCGAGCTGTGGATTGGCTGGACGTGGCATGACGCATCCCTCCGATAAATGACATACTGTAATTTATCGGAGTTCTCGCGACAGTGCAAGAGCACATGAACCAGCTCGTGATATCCATCTTGATTCCGTTGCGCTTAATGACAGCGCGTCGCTTACGACCCGAGATCCTGTCGGTGTTCGAGTCCTCCTGCGGACCGCGCAGTCGGGGGTTGCACATTAGTACGACTCGTACTATAGTGCTGTCTGCGAGATGGTACGAATCGTACTAATCGCGGAGACGTCACCGAAGCCCCTGCGAGATGAAGCGAGTCCTTCCATGACCCCTGACACCCCCGCATCCGGCGCGTCGGCCAAGGAGCTGTTCGTCCTCGGCAGGCTGTCGATCCGGCCCACGCACGGGCATGAGATCATGCGCACGCTTGCCGAATCGCACTCCGAGATGTGGGTGGCGCTCTCCGAGAAGCACGTCTACTACATCCTCAAGAAGCTGGAGCGCGAGGGGCTCGTGACCTCGGACCTCCAGCCCCAGGAGGGCCGCCCCGCCCGCCGCGTGTTCGCGCTGACCTCCGCAGGCCGCGCCGAGTTCGCACGCCTCATGGCCGCCGACGCGCTCGTCGAGTCGATGCCCTACTCCGACTTCGACGTCGTCTTCGGCATGCTCGCCTACACCGACGCGCTCTCCCCCGCCGACAAGACCGCGATCCTCGAGCGCCGCGCCTCGTACCTCCGCGAGCTCGCCGAGAAGGCCGACGCCGCAACCGCGGAGGCGGTTAGCGCGCCCATCCCCGCTGCGGCGTTCTCGGCGCACGTCTTCGAGCGCATCGCCCGCGTGGCCGAAGCCGAGCTCGCCTGGCTCGACGGCGTCATCGCCGACGTCCAGCAGCGCGGGTGGCCCATCGCACGTCCAGACCGTTCAAAGTAGAAGGAGTACCCTATGCCCCCGATCGTCATCGGCGCCGTTGTCTTCATCCTGCTCGCCGCCGTCACCTACACCGTCGCGGTGTTCGCCGAGCTGCGCTCGCGCACGCTGAAGCCGTGGCATCTCGCACTGTTCTGGCTCGGCTTGGTGTTCGACACCACCGGGACCACCCTGATGAGCCGCATCGCCGGCGGCTTCGAGCTCAACGTCCACGGTGCGCTCGGCGTGCTCGCCATCGTACTGATGCTCGTCCACGCCGGCTGGGCCACGTACGTGATGTTGTTCGGCCGGGAGAAGTGGCTGCACAACTTCCACCACTTCAGCCTCACCGTTTGGAGCGTGTGGATGGTGTCGCTCGTGACCGGGTTCGCGCTCGCGATTCCCGCAATGATGGCAGGCAGCTAGGGCCGCACGCGCGCTGGCGCGCGGCAACGGCCTGGCAGAGCTGAGGCGCTGGCCTACTTGGGCCGCGCCTTGGCCGCCTCTTCGAAGAGCTTCTTCGGGATGTGGCAGTAACCGCCGGGGTTCTTCTCGAGGTAGTCCTGGTGGTACTCCTCGGCGGCGTTGTAGTTCCTGACCGGCTCGACCTCGATCACCACCGGCTTCGAGTACCGCGTCTGGAGCTGCGCGAGCGACTGCTCGATCACCGCTCGGTCGGCGGGGTCGGTGTAGTAGATGCCGGTGCGGTACTCGCTGCCGAAGTCCGGTCCCTGCCGGTTCAGGGTCGTCGGGTCGATGGCGTCGTAGTAGAGATCGAGCAGGAACGGCAGCGGCGCGACATCCGGGTCGTACTCGATCTTGACCGCCTCGGCGTAGCCGCTGCTGTCGCCGTAGGTGGCGTTGGGAGTCTTGCCGTTGGCGTAGCCCACCTCGGCGCTCACCACGCCGCGCACCTGCTCGACGTACTTCTCGAGCCCCCAGAAGCACCCGCCCGCCAGGTAGATCGTCTTCACGTTGCCCCCTCCTGCCGAGTCGGTCGCCGACGAGCTCGTGCTCGCACCGGCGGTCGCGCTGGCGTCTGCGTTCGCGGCGGCCGTCGGGTTCGCCACACCGGGAGTCTTCCCCGCCGAGGACCCGGCGCTCGCACCGCACGCCGCCACGGTGATACCCAGCACAGCCAGCACGCTCGCCAGCACAAGTCGATTCACAGCGCCACGCATCGCAGTCAGCTCCGTTCGCAGATGCGGAAGACACGCTTCCGCTGCCTCCGACAGAGCAAGCGCCGTGCTGGAGCGGCTACACCGGAAGCTGGTCTCGGCCCAGGAAGTCCTCGAGAGATACGCCGGTGGTACCCACGACGAGACTGGCTGTCGGCGAGAACCGTTCTGCGAAGGCGTGGAGCCCCTTCAGGCCCTCTGCTTTGGCGGTCCGTCCGCTCTTGACCTCGATCGCCACGATGTCGCCGCCCGGCCGTTCGTGCACGTAGTCGACCTCGAGCCCTCCGTCGCGCCAGTATCGAAGCTCGCCACCGTGCCGCTGGCAGAGCGCGACGAGGTGCGCACCCACCGCTGTCTCGACCAGGCGGCCCCATAGATCGGGTGTCTGCCGAACGGTGCTCGGATCGAGACCCGCTACAGCGGTGACCAGACCCGTGTTGGGGACGAGCAGCTTGGGGCTCGATGCCCGCTTGCGCACCGCTTCACCCGCGTACTTGTGCAGACCCATTGCCAACCCAGCGGCGCTCAGCAGATCGAGGTAGTGCGCGAGCGTCGTCGTGTTCCCCGCGTCAACGAGCTGCCCCAGCATCTTGTTGTAGGACAGCTCGCGTCCCGAGTACTCGCACGCGAGAGCGAACAACCGTCGCATCAGGGCCGGCTTGTCGACCCGCGCGAGCGCGAGGACGTCTCGTGCGACGGCCGTCTCGACCAGGGAGTCGAGGAGATACGCCCGCCAACGGTCGGCGTCCTCGGCAAGCTGCGCCGCACCGGGATACCCGCCGAAGACCACGAAGGTGTCGACGTCCCATGCGAACGCGTCCCGCATCTCCGAGTAGATCCAGTGCGTGGCGCGCGTGAGCTCGAAGCGGCCGGCGAGACTCTCGGACAGCCCCTGATGGACCAGCAAGGCAGACGATCCCGAGAGTATGACTCGAACGTCGGTGTCAGCCGCGGTGTCGGCGTCCCATTCGGCCTTCACCACTTCCGACCAGCCGTGGATCTTCTGAATCTCGTCCAACGCGAGAACCGCGGAGCCATTTGCCGTCGCCTCGGCACGCGCGGAGTTCCACTGGGTGCTGATCCACACCGGCTGTAGCGGGGTGGGGCTGTCAGCGGTCGCGTACTGGTATGGCAATCCTGACGATTCCAAGGCTTGCCGCACCGAGGTCGTCTTCCCGACCTGGCGCGGTCCCGTGATCACCTGGATGAACGATCGCGGCTCAAGAAGGCGCGTCCGCAGAACAGCGGTTGTGTAGCGCTCGTACATCGGACCGTCCTTTGCTCAATGTATTGAGTATTTTTACTCAATTGATTGAGCAAAATCAACCAAGTCAGCAATACCGCTGCTCAGAGGGCGTGCCGCGCGCGCACGTGAGCCGCCATCGCGGTGTCGACCTCGACGATGTGGTGGCTGAACCACTCGTAGAGGAAGTCGACGATCGGCTCCACGGAATCGAGCTCGCCGTCGTTGTAGGCCCGCACGAACTCCTCGGTCCGGGCAGCGAAATCGCGGTGCTCGGCCAGGTGAGCCTCGATGGCGTCGGCGGGGTACTCCTCGCGACGCATCAGCTTCTCTTCCATCTGGAAGTGCACCGTCACGTACTCAGTGAGCTGGTCGAGCACCTCGGGGACGCGCGTCTCGTCGGCACCGACGTCCGCGAGTTCGAGCTCGTCGATCAGGGCGATCAGCTCGCGGTGCTCCTTGTCGACGGTCGCGTTGCCGGTCTCGAGTGCGGGCGTCCAGCGCATCGTTCGACTCCTTGTCCGCTCCGCTCGGTCCTTTTCCGCTCGGATTGTGCACAATCGTACACGAGCAGACGGGGGAGTGAGCTACCGCTCTCCGGGGTGTCTCCCCCGCCGAGAGAACATCAGGTACGCGAGCGGCAACAGCGACGCGGCCATCAGCCAACGCCCGAACACGGCGTCGGCGGTGTAGACCACCGCGCCCGCGAGGAGCACGGCGGCGAACACGAGCGTGACGCCCACGCGGCTGACCGCCCGCTCGACCCGCCGCACCCGCATCTCGAGCCGCGGCGTCTGGACGCTCAGCTCCCCGCGCTCCATGACCGTGAGCACGCGATCGGCTCGGCCAGGCAGCGCGATGGCGGTCTGGGCGAACTTCACGATCTCGGCGAACACGGTCTGGACGCGCGAGGTGTCCTCGTCGGACACGAGCTGCGAGGCGTACGGCGCGATCGAGGTCCACAGGTTGAACTGGGGATCGAGACCGCTGCACATCCCCGATAGGATCCCGATCGACCGGCCCAGCAGCAGCAGGTTCTCGGGGATCTGGAACGGCAGGTCGAAGATCAGCTCGCGGAACTGCATCGCGAAACTCATGATCTCGGCCTGGTCCACGTCGCGGAGGTCGCTCATGCTCATCCCGCCGAAGCGGTCGAACGCCTGCATGCTCGCCAGCTCTATGAGACGCAGGTCCGCCGAGGGAAGCAGCACATTGAGCCGTTTGAACGCCCTGACCACACGCGGCCCGTCCTGGGTCGCCACCCCCACGACCACCTCGCGTAGCCCCTCACGCAGGTACTCGGGAACCGTCCCGACCATCCCGAAGTCGATGAACGTGAGGCGCCAGTCTCGGCGACCGTCGGGGCGGATGGTCTCGAGTGGGGTCACGAACAGGTTGCCGGGGTGCGGATCGGCGTGGAAGAAACCGTCCTCGAAGATCTGCTTGAGGTACGTGTCGAACAGCACGTTCGCGACCTCGACGCGGTCGATCCCCGCCTCGGTGATCGCCTCGTAGTCGCCCAGCGGGATCGCCGAGACGTCCTCGAGCGTCAACACGCGCCGGGTGGTGAGTTCGCGCACGACCCGAGGGATACTCACCTGCGCGCGGCCGCGGAAGTTCTGAGCGAAGCGCTCGGCGTTGTCGGCCTCGGCGAGGTAGTCGACCTCGTGACGGGTCGTGACGGCGAACTCCTCGACGAGCGCGGGCACGTCGGCGCGCCGGGCCACCGGCTTGTAGCGCGACAGCCAGCCGCCCACCCGCCGAAGCGCCGAGAGGTCTACCTCCACGATCTGCTCGATGTAGGGCCGCTGCACCTTGACGACGACCTCGACGAAGCCGGCCGCCTCGGCGTCGGCGTCCATCAGGCACGCGCGATGCGCCTGGCCGAGCGATGCCGCAGCAAGGGGGTTGGGATCGAACGACGCGTAGTGCTCGGCGAGCGGCGAGCCAAGCTCGGCCTCGGCAAGCACGCGGATAGCGTCGAAGGGCTCCGGCGGGACCTCGTCCTGCAGGCCCGCGAGCTCGTCGGTGATCTCGGGCGGCAGCACGTCAAGACGCGCCGAGAAGAACTGGCCGACCTTGATCATCAGGCCGCCCATGCGGATCGCGAGCGCGCGGAAGCGTACCGCGATCTGGCGGCTCCACTCGGCACGGGTGCGCTCCACCCATCGTCCGAGCCCGATCTTGGGCGCGACGATCTCGCGGAAGATGAAGCTCAGGGTCACCCGAGCGAAGAAGAACACGATGCGCCAGTAGCGGGCGCGAAGGCGGGACCGCGTCATGCGACCTCCGTGACTGTCGAAGCGGCGGCACCTGGCCGCCGCCCGACAGCGCGAGTGCGGGCAGGGTCAGCAGGAATGCCGCTCGCCTGCGAGCGACACCCCTGCCAAGAGGATGTCCGAGAAAGGGTGTTCCTAGTCCGGCGTCTAGTCCTCGGCGAGCAGCGCGTAGAGCTTCTTGCGCGCGTCGTTGAGGATCTCGATGGCCGCGGCGACCTGCTCGGGGGTACCCTGCGAGCCGATCTGCATGACCGGCTGAGCGAGCCGAGTGGCTGCCTCGCGGTAGCCGCTCATCCCCGAACCGGTCTCCGTCGCCTCGTCCCACGGCGCCGGCTGGTCGGCCATGTCGGCGACCATCGTCTGCCCAGCCTCGGTCAGGCTGAAGATCTTCTTGCCGCCGGCCTCCTCGGCAGAGACGAGACCCTCGTCGGCGAGAAGCTGCAGCGTGGGGTAGATCGAGCCGGCGCTCGGGCTCCACGCGCCGCCGCTACGCTCGGAGAGCTCCTGGATGATCTGGTAGCCGTGCATCGGCTCTTCGGCGAGCAGGCGTAGGATCGCGGTGCGGACGTCGCCTCGGCGCATCCGGTGACCCGGTCCGCCCCATCCGTGCGGACCCATCCCCCACGGGCCGCGGAATCCGCCTCGGCGGCCGAACCCGGAGTGGTGGAACCGCTCGCCATTCGAGGCGCAATCGTTCGTGTGATGGTGCATGGCGTTGCTCCTTCCGTTACCTGAGTAACGCGATATATCGGAATGTGTCGCGATAGTAGCACAGAACGTGCCACGCACGGACTTCTCGGCTGCCGCAAGGGGGAGATACCCGCCCCTCGCAGAACTCTCTCCTGAGCGCAGACACCCGGACAGGCTGCGCGAGGACACCAGCGACCGGGGACGGCGACGACGATTCGGAGGCAGGCGTGGACTCGGAGCGCATTCGGCTCACCGAGGAGAAGGAAACGCTCTTCGTGCCCCTTCTCGGCAAGGCGATGATGAGCAAGGAGGAGCGGCCGATCATCGTCGACCCCAAGGCTGAGGAGATCATCGCCAGCGTCGACTACGACTTCGCGGAGCTCGAGACGCCGCGTAAGACGCTCGTCACGCTCGCGATGCGCGCGAAGAAGCTCGACTCCTACGTTCGGGCATACCTCGCCGAGACCCCCGATCCCCTCGTCCTGCACTTGGGCTGCGGGCTCGACAGCCGCGTGCTTCGCGTCGGGTTCGATGAGCTCGACGCGGGCAGCTGGTACGACCTGGACTACCCGGAGGTCGTCGAGCTGCGCCGGCGCTTCTACGAAGAGACCGACCGGTACCGCATGATCGGCTCGTCGGTCACCGACCTGACGTGGCTCGAACAAGTTCCCCCCAGCCCGGACGCCTGCATCGTCGCCGAAGGACTGCTCATGTACCTGCACGACGCCGAAGTCAGGCAGCTGTTCGAGGCCCTGCAGGTGCGGTTCCCCGGCTCTGAGATCTGCTTCGACGCCTTCAGCCGGCTCACGGCGCGCTCGATCAACCGCCACCCCTCCATCAAGAAGACCGGGGCGCATATCCACTGGGGGATCGACGATCCGAGCGAGATCGAGGGCTGGGGCAGCGGGATGAAGGTGCTCGACGAGTGGGCGTTCACCGACTCCGAGGACATCGCCTCGCTCAGTCTCGGCTACCGGATGATGTTCCGGGCGAGTGCGCTATCGTCAGCGGCGCGGAAGGCGCAGCGGATCCTTCGAGTGCGGCTGTAGCGCTCAGCGCCCCACGCCGGTCGCTGAGTCTAGGAAGCCGATCACGCGCCGCTCCCACTCGCCGGGGTTCTCCGCAACCGCGCTGATGTGCGCCTCGCTCGCCGGCGCCCACAGCGTGGTTGCGGTCCCGGCGGCAGCGGCGTAGCGCCGGGCGTACGGCGCCTCGGCGGCGGTGTTGAGCAGCAGCACCCGACGCGGCGCGATCCGCGCCACCGCCTCCTCGAGCGGTCCGGGAGGAGTGGCGGGGCTGAGCCAGTCGCTCACGCCGTAGAGCACGCGGTACTGCGGGACACCGATCGCCTTCTCGATTCCGCGCAGACCCGCGTAGACGTCGTCGTACGTGCGATGGGTCGCGCCCTCGGCGACCACCGCGCGGATGCGTTCGTCGCGTGCGGCGGCGGTGAGCGCCTGCTCGCCGCCCATCGAAAGCCCGAGTGCGGCGATCTGCGTGCCAGCATCGGGTTGCGCGCCGAGCCACTCGAGGACGGCGGCGACATCGGTCTCGCCCCACCAGCCGTACTCCATCGGCCGACCGGTGCTTCCGCCGAGCCCACGCGGGTCGACGAGCAGCACTCCGTAGCCGTTTCGGACCAGGACCTTGGCGTGGCCGAGCAGGCTCGCCTTGGTCGACATCGCACCGGGCAGCCCAACAACCACCACGCCGTTTCGCGGCGGCACGTACCACGCCGAGAGCCCCGCCGACCCGGACGTGGGGATGCTCACCTGGCTGTAGTTCAGCAGCCCAGCCGATTTCGGAGCGTCGACACCCCCGCTCTCGGTCGCCGAGCGAACTGGATGGGTCGCATACCACGCCAGTCCCACCGGCAGAAGCGACCATAACACCCCGAGCGCGACCAGCGGCACCGCCAGCAGCCGCCACCACCGAAGTCTCCGCCGCCACGCGACCATGACGCCGAGCACGAGCGTCGCGAGCCCCACGAGCAGCGACAGCGCGGTCACCAGGGGCACGAGCCAGGCGTTGACGCCTCCGGCGCCGCGCGCAACCGCATCGATCACCACGACCGCCGCCAGCGCCACGGCGATGCCCAGAGCGAGCCAGACGAAGGTCGCGATTGCCCTTGGGCTGCGCAACGCCTTTCGGCTGCATCAGGACCGGCACGCGCCGTCCATTCCGTGAGCCCGTCGGCTCACTCGTCGGCAACCCAGGCACGAAGCACCGGCGGCGTCGCGACATCCTCGAGAAGCGCGAGCATCTGCGCGAGCACCGAGTGCTGGACCCGGGGGTCGTTCGGACGCCCCAAAGGATAGCCCAGAGGGAACGGCACGAGCAGCGAGCGCGGCGGACGGACCCTCTCGGCGACGTGCCGGACGGGCTGCACGCACACGGTCGGGATCCCGCGACGCTCGATCTCGGCTGCGATCAGACCCACGGTCTGAGGGCAGAGCGGTCAAACGGGGAACAGCAGCGCCGCGTCCACGTCGTCGTCGACGAGCACCTGAGCGGCCGCCGGCGCGGTGTCCTTACGCAGCCGTCCCGTGGCGGTGATCGCGCCGCAGAACGACAAGTGCCGGGGAGCCACCTCTCCGATCACACCGGCCTCGGCAAGCTCGCGGATGCGGTCGAGTGGGAACGCGACGTTCAGGTCGGCCAGCAGACCGGTGTGATCGAAGTGGTCGCTGGGGTGGGTGTCGCGGAACTCGGCGCAGCTGGCCGAGGCGGGCACGGTCCTGAACGAGCAGTCCCCTCCCCGCGCTTCAGCGTCGAACGGCTCGTCGCCCCGGAGTACCTGGGCCGCCGAGGACACCAGGGCGACTCGGCACTCCGAGAGGGGCTTGGCGAGCGGGGCCACGGGCACCGGGTCGATACGGCGCCACGGGTACACGCGCATGAACGCGCGGATCTCGAGGGGTGTCTCGACGGTCATCTGTCTCTCCTTCGGGTTGGGCTTCGGTGCGGGACTTCGCATCCCTACGCGAGCGCGCGGGAGGCAACGACTTGCAACAGGCTGACCGCGACCTTGGCGCCGATGAGGACCGCCAGCACCACCACGAACGCGAGGTCAGTCGAGAGCATGGCGGGACGGACGCCGGTGGCGAACATGACGGCGAGGGCGACAAGCCCCAGGCCGAGCAGCGACCCAACGATCATCGCGGGCGCGGTCCAAGAACCGCCGGCGCGTTGCAGCGTCGGGCCGATCCCCACGGTCGAACAGAGCACGAACCCCACTACGAACAGACCCCAGAATGCGAGCTTCACGTCAGTCTCCTTCCAACTACTTCCACGGGAACACGAGGTACTCGGTGAACAGAAGCGTCCCTGCGACGAGCACGATCCGGATGGCGAGCGCCCAAGGCTGGGACCAGACCCACAGCGCGAACATCCACGGCAGCAGGAGCAGCCACATGACCAGCTGCACCAGCAGCGGCAGCTGCCGGATCCAGGCCCACGCTCCGGTCAGGACGCTCGGGTTCGCGACCAGGTAGTACGCGAACGCGACGGAGGCGACCGTCGACAGACCGAAGATGGCGATGTTGAAGGCCACCTCACCCGTCGTCAGCGTCTTCGTCGTCGGCGTCGTTGCTTCCATGTCCCACACCTCTTTCTCACTCCTTGGAAACCATTCGGGTTTCCCGTTTCCATAGGGCCGAACAAAGGGCCGCCGCATGTCGCCGCGACCCGAAAACCCGCGTGCTATCCGATGAACCTACGAATCCGATCGAGGAGCTCGGCGTCCCGGTCGTAACTCGGGTCCGCGTTCACCATCACGAGGTACTCCACGATCATTGCCGCGCACATCTTCTCGACGAGGCGGGCATCGCCCGGCGGGAACTCACCGGCGGCCATCCCTGCCTCGAGCAGCTCCCGCATCAGGTCGCCGTTCGCCTTGCGGAACGCATCCTGGGCGATCTCGAGCTCCTGCAGCCACTCGGCCTCGCTGGTCTCGTCGATGTGTGCGCGCGCCGACTTCAGCACGTAGCTCATCACTGCCTCGATCCGTGCGGAGTAGGTGGGCAGCGTCGCGACCGACGCGGCGAGCTTCGTCTTCTCGGCGGCGGCCTCCTGCTCGACCAGGAACCCGTAGATCTCGCGCTTGCTCTCGAAGTGCGTGTAGATCGTCTTCTTCGAGATGTGCATCTCGCGCGCGACCTCGTCGAGCGTGGTCTTGGCGTAGCCGTAGCGCATGAGGTGCTTCTGGAACACCTCGGCGATCTGCTCCTTCTGTCCCATCACGCACCTCCTTCGATGTCGTCGCTACCCTCTCGGAAACTCATTGTACCCGCAGTTTCCGCCGAGGAAACCGAAATGTCAAGCAGTTTCCGCAAAGAACTTCGGCGCGTTTCGGCGAGACCGTGCGCAGGCGCTTCGCGCGAGTGCCGCTACCGAGCCCGCGGTCGCGACAGGACGAGCGATGCGACGAACACAGCCAGCACCGCGACGATCCGCAGGGACTCGGCCCACGGCATCGCCCACAGCCACATCGCGAGCATGTAGGGCAACAGCAGCAGCCACATCAGGATCTGGACGAGGAGCCCCTGGCCGAGGACCCACTCCCACGCTGCGTAGATGCCGCCCGGCACCGTGACCGCGATGTAGGCCAGGCCGAACCACCCCAGCAGCACGAGGCTGAACCACAGGGTGCGCCCGAACGTCCACTCTCGGCGGGTGTGTCGTCCCGCTGCCATGCCTGTCCCCCGTTCGCCGCCAGTGCTCGCATGCTGTCTCGACGGCTCGTCAGATTCTCGCACGGCTCGGCGGAGATGGGGAATGCACTCCCCAGCGCACCCGGGGAGAGGAATCCACCCGGTCTGCGCGCCCCGAGCGGTTCGGTCTAGCCCGAGCACGCTTCCCGCTTCATCCAGCCGCAGCGCGCTCGCGCCGATAACCTCGGTATGACCGCGCTGTGGCTCATTGTCGCTCTGCTCGCCGGCCTCTCCTCGGCAGCCGTCGTGATCTCCTACGTCCGGCTCCGGGCCGTGCGGCGGCTCGCCGACGTGGAGTTGCGGGGGCTCGCACAGTGGCCGCGAGTCTCTGTGATCATGGCCGCGCGCGACGAGGCAGATCGCATCGGCCCTGCACTCGCCTCTCGCCTGTCCGACACCTACCCTCGCCTCGAACTCGTCCTCGTGGACGACCGTTCCTCGGACGGCACCGGCCGGGCCGCCGAGTGGATCGCGGGCCACGACCCAAGGTTCAAGCTCGCGCGCGTGGACGAACTGCCCACCGGGTGGCTCGGAAAGGTCCACGCGCTGGACGTCGGAGTCAAGGCCTCCTCCGGCGACTACCTGCTGTTCAGCGACGCGGACGTCACCGTCGAGCCCGATACGCTGCGGCGAGCGGTCGAGCTCTGCGAGCGCGAAGGCATCGACTGCCTGGCCCTGGTCCCCGAGTACCGGTCGTCGAGCGTGCTGGTCGACGCGGTCTGGGTCGTGTTCCTGCGCGCGATGTCGCTCGCGCTCGACTACCGAAAGCTCCCGGATCCGCAGAGCCCGAAGACCGCGCTGGGCTCCGGTGCGTTCACCCTCGTCCGCCGAGAGGCCTACGAGCGTACGCCCGGGTTCGAGCACCTTCGGATGGAGACCGGCGACGACATGGCGCTCGCCGTGATGATCAAGCGCGCGGGCGGACGCTGCGACGCGGTGCTCGGGGTCGGCTGCGCGAGCGTGGCGATGTACGACTCGCCGCGAGCGTTCATGAGAGGCATCGAGAAGAACGGCTCCACGACGGCGTTCGACCCGTGGCGCACGACGCTCGCGGTCGCGGCCTTCGCACTCCTCGACCTGGCACCCCTTGTCGCGCTCGCGGCAGGTCCGTGGTGGGTGCGCGCGGTGGGGGTCGTCGCATCGGCGGTGGCGTGGGCGGGCAACGTCGGCGTGCTCTGGGACACCTGCCGAATCTGGCGCCCCGCCCTGCTGTGGCCGGTCGGAACCGTGCTGTTCGCCGCAGGGATGATCCGGTCCACGCTGCTGGCCTTGCGCCGGGGTGGCGTCACGTGGCGGGGGACGTTCTACCCCCTCGCCGAGCTCGAAGCCGGACGACGCTTCACGCTGTAGGCGCACCCACGGCGTTCACCACGACCGGCAGCTTCCCACGCCACCGACCCCACGTGTCGTCCTCGGTGGCCAGTCTGCACATGAAGTCCGCGACGTTCGCCATGTTCGTGTCGCCGGGCTTGAAGAGGCTGTCGACGAGCTCCTCGTGCACCGCGTACTCGCACACGTCACCGTCGCCCAGCGTGTCGGGACGCACCGCGACCCACTCCACAGCCTCGTTCTCGACGCCGATCTCGCGCCACAGGTAGTCCGCGGTCCGCTGGTTGTCCTTCGCCGGAGGAACCAGGGCACGCATCAGCGCGAGCACCGCCCGCTCCGCGCCTGCCCGACGCGTGTCGGGCTCGCCGGGCCTGTTCACCGAGACGCTGCTCATGACGACGAGCCGGAGTGGCGCGGCGCGCTCGGCGTCCTGGGCGAGCCGGCACACCCTCTCGACCGAGCCGCACACGAGGTCGCGAGGCGGACCGAAGACACCCCTGAGCGAGATGTTGTGCCCGAGGCAGGAGATCACGGCGTCGCTCTCGCGGACGTACTTCGCGAGTTCCTCGTCGGGTAGCGAGCACAGGTCCGCCTCGACCAGCGTCAGGTTCGGACGCTGCTGCAGGTCGTGCGGAACGCGGGCAGCAGAACGAACGATGGCCCGGACGTCGGCACCCTCCTCCAGAAGCCGCGCGAGCACGCGCGAGCCGGTGCGACCCGTTCCACCGAGCACAAGCACGCGTGGTTGATTCGTGATATCCATCAGACACCCCTCTCTCGGCATCACGACGCCGCGCCCGGGTAGTGGAATACCTCGTCCACCGGGACGCCGAAGACCGCCGCGATACGAAAGGCCGTCTCGAGCGATGGCGAGTAGCGTCCCTGCTCGATCGCGATGATCGTCTGCCGAGTGACCCCGACGCGTTCGGCGAGGTCGGCCTGCGTCATCTCGTTCGCCGCGAAGCGCAGCGCCCGGATGCTGTTCGTGATCTCCGTCGGCTTGACCATGGCTAGAAGCCCCTGCGGTAGGCCACGATCTTCACGATCGCCGAGACGACCGCCGCGACCGCGAAGCTCAGGTACAGGGCGCTCGCGATCCAGAAGTACGGGTACTCGAGCATCGTCAGTGCGAGTACGCCGACCACGCCGACCGACGTCACGTAGTAGCCCACGAGTTCGCCTCGGCGCCCGATCTGGATGTCCCGTTCGTCCTTCTGATCGATCTTGTTCGGGTCACCGCCGGACACCTGGGCGACGATCGCACTCGTGATCGCCGCGAGTATGGACCCGACGATCATCAGGACGATCGACGCGCCGATGGCGATCAGCATCGGGCGCTGGTACGCGATGTCCGACGCCGACGTTGTGGACAGCTGCGGCAGGACCGTCGCGAAGTACGCGACCGGGACGATCACCGCGACCACTGCGTAGACCCACTGCGTTCTCTCTTCGAATGTCATGTCCGATCACCTCGTCAATGTCAGGTATGTTTGACATACGTCAATGTAATACCCATCATGACATTAAGTCAAACATTCTTTACACTCTCGGTGAGTCAGAACCGCGCGACCACGTCGTGCTTCGGCCACGTGCTCCGAGCATGCCTGCCTCGCTGCGGCGGTACGCGGCTATACAATGTGGCGAGGGAGGGGGGCGCTCGATGGGCGGAGACGTTCGGACCGATCACGCCGCGTTCATGCAGCGCGCGATCGAACTCAGCCGCGAGGGGATGCGCCACGGCGAGGGCGGTCCGTTCGGCGCGGTCGTGGTACTCGACGGCGAGATCGTCGGCGAGGGCTGCAACCACGTCATCGAGCTCAACGACCCGACCGCGCACGCGGAGATCTCGGCGATCAGGCAGGCCTGCTCGCACCGAGGCGACTTCTCCCTCGAAGGTGCGACGATCTACACCAGCAGCGAACCCTGTCCGATGTGTCTCGCCGCGATCTACTGGGCGCGAATCGACCGGGTCTACTACGCGAACACCGCTTCAGAGGCGGCCGCCATCGGGTTCGATGACGCGTTCCTCTACGACCAGTTCCGCCTGCCGAGCGAGCATCGGGAGCTTCCATGCGAGCATCTGCCGTCGGCGGAGGCACGGGCGGTATTCGCGGAGTGGGCAGCGAATCCCGACAAGGTGGAGTACTGACGCTGTGGTGGGCGCCTCGCCGCGCCAACCAGGGGACTACGCACGCTATCTTCCGCCGTGTCCCTTCTCGGCCTGCGCCATGGCCCACGCCTCCTGCTCGTCCTCGCGGAACTTCACCCCGAACAGGAAGTAGCGGGCGGCGAACTCCCCCATGAACTTGAACCGCTTGTGAAGGTCGGCCACCAGCAGCTCGCTGGTCGGGAAGGATTCCAAGTAGTGCTCGATTCCGCCGAACTCCCGGTCCGTGACGATCAGCTCTCCCGCGTTGGTCACGATCGCTTCGACCTTCTTGCGGTTGTGGATGACTCCGGGATCGGCCATCAGGCGCTCGATGTCGTCGGGCGTATACCCCGCGACCTTCTCGGGATCGAAGCGGTCGAACGCCTTGACCGAGCCGGGCCATTTCGCCTCGATGACGCGCCACGAGAGCCCTGCCGAGAAGATGGCGCGCGACATCATCTCAAGGTAGTCGCGAAGCGACGTGGGTTCGATCTGCGGTGGCCGCTGCATGGGTCCTCCTCGATGACGCTGTGAATGGCAATCACTGGGAGTTTGCTACCCGCACCTGACCGAAACCTGACGCCGGCCTACCGGGGCCTCCTCCGCATCGCTGCACCACCGCATCCGCCAGCGTGAGGCTGTCGTGAGCGCGCGCGACGGTGTGTCCTTCCCTTGACCGAGCGAGTCGGCAAGAATCAACCCATGCGATTGCTGCAGGCCATCGACATCGGGTCGAACACCGTGCGCTCGATTGTGGTCGAGGTGCCGGTGGGCGGTGCGCACCGGATCATCGACGACGAGCGCGCGATGACCCGTCTGGGGAAGGGACTCGAGGGCACGGGGGCTCTCGACCCGGGCGCAATCGACGAGACCGTCTCGGCGCTCAAGACGATGATGAAGATCGGCCGCAGTCTGGGCGTCACCGAGGTTCGGGCCATCGCGACCGAGGCTGTTCGGCGCGCGAGCAACGGCCAGCAGCTGCTTGACCGAGTTCGCGACGAGGCGGGTCTGGACGTCGAGATCGTCTCCGAGGAGGAAGAGGGCCGCCTGGTGTGGCTCTCCGCGGCCTCGATCGCGCAGGACATGCCCTTCGCGGTGGTGGTCGATATCGGTGGCGGCTCCGTCGAAGTGGTGCAGGCGGTCCGCAACGAACCCGTCTCGGCAGTCTCGCTGCGCATCGGAGCCCGAGTGATGTCGGAGCGGTTCGTGACAGAAGACCCCATCTCCGACAAGTCGTTCAAGGCGCTGAAGCGCCACATCCGTAGATCGCTGCGTGAGCGAGTCACGCCGCTCGAACCCGCCGTCGAAACCATAATCGGCTCCGGCGGCACCGTGAGCAGCATCGCCGCGATGGCAGGCGGGATGCGCGGGAAGCGATACGAGTCGCTTCAGGGCGTCGAGGTGTCGCGCGCCGACGTCATGCAGCTGCTCGGGATCCTCAGTCATTCGACGACGGTTCAGCGTCTCTCCATGACCGGTGCCGCGCCCGATCGGGCCGACATCATCGTGGCGGGCGCTCTGGTACTCGCTGAGACGATGAAGCTCTTCGGGGCATCGAGGCTCCTGGTGAACTCAAAGGGCATCCGGGAGGGCATCGTGCTCGACGCCCTGCTGTCGGATGGCGCCATCAGGCCCGTGCCCGACACGATGCAAACGGTGCGCGACCTGGCGCACCGGTATCGCTACGACCGCGACCACGCCGAGCAGGTCTGCCGGCTGTCGCTCGAGCTGTTCGACCAGCTCGCGGTCCCGCTTCGGCTCGATCCCGACACCCGCCCGCTGCTCGAGGCGGCAGCGACGCTGCACGACATCGGCTACTACATCTCGTACGACCGCCACCACAAGCACAGCCATCACTTGATCCTTCACTCGGGGCTGCCCGGGTTCACTCAGCGCGAGCTGGCGATCATCGCCGCCGTCGGCCGGTATCACACCAAGGCGCTGCCCAAGCGCGGCCACGTCGAGATCGCCCGCCTCGAGCCCACCGACCGGGCCCTCGTGCGCGCGCTCGCGTCGATCCTGCGCATCGCCGACGGTCTCGATCGTGGTCGAGGAGGGCGCGTGCTCTCAGTACAGGCCCATGACGACGGAATCACGACGCGCCTCGATGTCGAGGGCGTCGACGACCTGCACGCGGAGCTCTATGGCGTCGAGCGCAAGAAGGACCTCTACGAGGAGACGTTCGGGCGCCGCGTCGTCGTGGTCGTGGACGGCGGCGCGTAGGGACTGGCTCGACGGGTTCCGCGCTCGGGCGAACGGCGGGAACGCACCACACGATGCCGCTGTCAGGGTTCCATCTTCTTCCATCTCGCGTCTAGCAGCGGTCCCCTCGCGCGTACTACATTGTGTGAAGCGCCTTCGGCGGGGGAGCTGCGGGCGGAACTGGACCACCTTCGAGGGGAAGAGGTCCGCCCATGACGCGGTCTTCACTCGACCTGTCGGCGCTCCGAGCCGGGCGTCCAATCCTTTCCGACTGCGGGAAGCACCTCGCGCAGGCCCCAAGCGTCGAGCTCGGCCGCGCGAGGCGCGACCGTCACCGGCCCCACCCGCCGGGAAGTGCTTCGGATGCTCGGCATCGGTGCCGCGCTCACCACCTCGCTACCAAAGGCCGTCCAGGCCTTCGCGGCATTCCGGAGCGTGAGCGTCATCGCCGGCAGCGGCAAGGCCGCGTTCACCGTGGCCGGCGAGGAGATCTTCGTCATCGACGCCGCGCGCTTCGCCGGCTCGCCGCGCGTTTCGGTGCGCCGAAGCGACGACGGCACGACGACCGCCCGCCTTGCCGGCGCGCGATGGCCCGGCACCGAGCTGCCCGCCGACGCGACCTTCGTGCTCGACCATGCCGCAGACACCCTCACGATCCGGCTGGCGCTCGGCGGCTTCTCGGCGCGGGTGAAGGCCTCTGACTGGCTGGCCGGACGCGTTGCAGCTGTGGGTTCAGTCGCGCCGCTTGGGCACGCGTTCGTGCTCGACAACCGCGGCGCGCTGCACCTGGATCGCGGCGGCGCCGCCCAGTTCACCCCCGATTGGCGTCTCGAGCTTGCGGGTCGCTCGGTCGCGACGCTCGAGGCCTTCGGCTCTGTCGTTCGGGCGGACGCCGCGACGATTGCGCTGCTCGATGACGGCGACCCGCGGCTCCTGAAGGGGCGTGTGTCGCGCCGGTGCAGCGTGACCCTCGCCCGTGGGGCCCGGCGCTGGAAGCTCGCACCCGATCTCTTGGCCCAGACCGGCGGGCTCAGGTGGAACCGCGACGCCATCGACACCGTGACCGTGGAGGCGGCGGAGGCCGGTTCGGGCCGAACGTTCCGCGTCCTCGTCGCCGACGCGCCACGCGCAGGTGCGGTCACGTTCGAATCCGCGGCCGCCGGATTCGCCGGCCCCATCCCACTCGAGGGATTCCGCCTCGCCGCCGCATTCGACGCCGCCGGCGATCAGGTCGCCCTCGTCGCCGATGCGGCCGCCGGGGACGACCTCAAGCTCAACGGGATCCCGGTCGAGCTCTCGGCCGAGCCGGCTCACCGGCAGTTCGAGGCCGTGGGCACCGCAGCGGCGGATGAAGCTGTCGTTCTCGCCGCGGATCGGCGCGCTGCGCGTGCCTCTGGACACCGACATCTCGACGCCCCTGGTCATGCCGACCGACTCCCCCGTCCTCGCGCAGCTCGGCACCGAGAACCCGACGGGCTTCTCGGTGCTCTCCGCCTCGGGGGCGCAGATCCCACTCCCGAACGGTGCCTCGGTCACGGTGGTTCGGCCGGCCGACATGCTGGTGCTCACATTCCGCTTCTTCAACTTCGCCATCGACGAGACGCCCGAGGGACGCAAGCTGGTGAACGCGACCTTCGACGGCGATCCGCTGCTGTTGGTGGACTTTCCGGCGCAATCGATCCGGGAGCGCGCCTACGTAAGCGGAGAGACGCAGACGCGGCCGACCCGCGCTCGTCTCGGTGGCGACCCCGCAGATCCCACGATTCCCGGCGCCCGCCTGACATTCCGGGTCAGTCCGTACAACTGGCCGCCCAACGGCATCCCCTACACGCTCGAGGGACTGCTCAGCTGGGGACGCAAGGATCTGTTCAACTACTTCGTTCCGGTCGTTGCGCTCCACGGCCAGACCTCTCCCTACACGCTGGATCCGCTACCCGAGCCGAGCGACCCCCGACTCGAGGCCACGACGTTCATGGAGCTGCCGTGGCACCTGTTCTTGTCGCCGGACGAGTTCGGGCGGTGGCATCATCGGACGGCGCCGCCGGGGACCGCGATCTCAGCGTCGACCTTCAACCGCGTGTCGATCGGTTACCGACCTCTCTGGCACACCCGCCTGTGGCGGTTCGCACCGGTGCAGGCGGAGCCCGCTGGCGCAGCTCCCGCCCCGGACGTTCCGCCCGTGCTGCGAGCGATCTGGTCACCGGAGTTCGGCGAGTGGCAGGCCAGCGGCAGGACGGCGTACCCGGTCGATTCGCCTCCCCCGCACTACCCTCTGAAGAAGGCAGACCTCGTCGATCTCGTCCGCGCGATGTCGGATGTGGGCACCAGCACGGCCCGAACTCCGGCCGAGAGCCGCAACCTGATGCTCACCTCGCAGGGCGGGTGGCTCGACGCAAAGGGCGAGTGGGACCTGGGCACGCTGGACCTGGGGGGCTGGACCCACAAGGCCACACTCGGGCGCGACCAGTACGTCAGGGTCGCCCGCAAGGGCTTCCTGTATCCCTTCGGTCATCGCTGCGCGCGTATCGACGTGACCGAGCGCAAGATCGTCCAGACACCGGTTGGTCGTCGCGCGTTCCTGCTCAAGCAGACGTTCCTCGTGGTCAAAGAGCCTGTGAAGGAGTTCTCCGGCGACTCGCCGACGCGCCGCCGGTTCCCCTTCCGACGCATCCGGATCGTGACCACGGCTTCGCCCGGCATCGACACCGTCACGGCTCTGGTGCCTGGCGGATCGGTCGACTCGGCAGGTAACCCCATCGCCGAGATCCCCGCCGAGCAGGCGTTCTTCCCTTACGTCTCGGGCAAGCCGTTCCTGTTCGATATCGAAGCGACGGACTGGGCGGGCAACGTCGTCACGTTCCCGGCACACCTCGCGTTCTTCGGTGAGGAGTCGAACGGCAACTACACCAAGCACAGGGCGATGCAGTCCGCCTATACGGCGAAGCAGCAGGCCACCGCGATCGGAAAGCCGGTTTCGTTCGCCGACGAGGGGACGGTTTCCGGCTCGACCTCCCTGCACTCGGATTCGATGTACTTCACCACCGAGATCCCTTCGCTGGTCACGTGGAACCTCGTGCCTCGAGATAGGCGAGTGCCTCACTTCTCCCCAACGATGTTCTACGCGTGGGTCCGCTCGAGCGAGCTCTCGGAGATCGCGGGCACCAATGTCCCGGCGAAGGTCAAGTACTACCCCGGCTATGCGACGAGTTCGTTCGACCCGACGGGCCGACCCGGCGAGGTCTTCCTGCAGATGGACCCGCCCATGGGCATCGACCTGTCAGGCAGCCGGAGCGGCGGGGTCGCGTCACCCCGCCTGAGGATCAGCGGGTTCTCTCGTACGAGAGGCCCGGTCTGCGGCGATGCGTCGACGTTCGACGGCGGGCAGTTCGTGCCGAGCAGCTACTTCGGTCCGGGGCCGGCAGAGTCGTCGCCCGTCATCCCCGACCCGAAGCTGCTCGGACTCATCCCGCTGAAAGACGTCATCCCACCCGGAGCGGGGCTCGATCAAGCGCCGACAGTGTCCTCCGAGCTCGTCGACGGCGTCGCGATCACGCGGATGCGGTGGGAGTACCAGTGGAGTCCCGGACCGCCGGTGACAACCGCGGAGGTCTTCGAGTCCAACGCGGGGGCGCCGTCGTACCTGACGCTCACCTCAGAGATCCGGCGACCTTCGGACGGCTCGGCGTCGACCCAGGTCGTCTCGGGCGAGCTCAGGAACTTCGCGATCGTCTTCGCGCAGGCAGGTATCGAGTTCGTACGCGTCGCGATGGACCGGCTCGCGTTCCGTTCGGCGACCGGCGAGAGCACGTGGGTCGATCCCTCGGTCCGAGAGATCAAGTTCGGCGGACCCCTCAACATCCTCGCGCGGCTGGCCGAGATCGCGTCGCTCGCGAGCGCGGCCGGAAGTCCTCCGGCGCTGACCGAAGGCCCGCAGCGCGCAGCCGCGGAGGGCACCGGCGGCCCGTCCGTCTCGGTGACGGGCGCGGGGATCGAGGTCACGAACTCGCTCATGATCCCGAACATCGCCGTCGGGTACGCCTCCCTGGTCAACATCGACTTCGGCACCAAGTTCACGCTGCCGTTCACCGACGCGGGCCCGGGGCTCGAACTAAGCTTCGGGTCGATCGAGCGGCCTTTCGGCGTGAGCGCGATGGCGCTCGCGGGGTTCGGCTACTTCGGGCTGAAGCTGTCGACCGCAGGCCTCGAGCGGATCCAGGCATCGATGGAACTGGGCGCGATGGTCGCGGTCAACTTCGGCGTCGCCTCAGGTGTCGTGAGCGCGTCGTTCGGCATGATGTTCAGCCGAGACATGACCAAGGGCATCGCGTTGGATGCCCACTTCCGAATCTCCGGAAGCGTTCGAGTACTCGGGCTCGTGACCGTCTCGATCGATATGTACCTCGCGCTCGAGTGGCACGAGGATGCCCCCTGCAAGCTCACGGGCCGAGCCACGCTCGCGGTCAAGGTCAAGGTCGCGTTCTTCTCGAAGACAGTGCGGCTGAGCGTGGACAAGTCGTTCGAGGGATCGGACCCCAAGTTCGAGCAGATGATGTCGTCCGATGACTGGACCGACTACTGCCGAGCCTTCGCCCCCGTCCCGGCAGGAGCGTGACGCGATGCAGTACTCGCAGCAGGTCATCTGGACGGCCCTGCCCAAGGCGGCCCGAACCGCGCTGGGATCCCCGGTCTTCGAGCTCAGCGTTCACGTCTCGCCACGGCTGCAGATCATCGGCGACGGCGTCAACGAACCGCTGGCGGGCGAGGGCACCCTGTCTCAGTTCCCCGACTTCTCCTCGCCTGGCATGGGCTGGGCCGCTCGGATGGCAGACATGCAGTTCCGGGTGGAGATGCAGCTCGAGTCTGCAACGCTCGCCGGGACGGGCAAGACAACCTGGACGGTGTCGGCGGACGAAGCCCAGATGGACGCGTCGATGTGGGACCAGCTGTTCCCGGGAACCACGAGAGTCCTCGGTTACACGCGCGACTCGCTGGCCGACCGCGTGACCCGCTCGTATCTGACCCGACCCGTCGCAGAGATGGTCAAGCAGCAGTACCAGTCGGTCGGCAAGGCGCCGAGCCTCATGGGCCGCCAGCCCACCGTGCTGCAGATCGCCCAGGCCACGGGTGCGACCAACCCACTGCTCGCTGGCTTCGCGGCCACGAGCATCCAAGCGGCCCAGAGCAGGGCCGCCGGCGACACTCCGGAGCGGGCTGGCGCCAGCGGCACGACCTATCCGGCGGTGATTCCACAGGTCGAGTACGCCTCGATCGTCGCCAAGCCGATCACCGAGGTCGCCAGGGCGCACCGCGCGCTGGCGCCTTCGGTCGTGCCCGTTGCTGCTGCGGCGCAGCTGCCCAAGTTCGACTTTCACATGGCGCTCTCGGGGCTGCAGAACTTCCCCGTCCTAAAGCGCAAGCTCGGACTCATCCTGGAGCTGACCCTCGGCAGCGACAGTAAGATCACGACCGGCGCCGCGATTCCGACGAGTGGCGTCGCGCGCGGTCGAATCCGGGTCGTCCCGATCTGGCCCGACGGCAGTGACGACAGCTCCCACGGCGGCCACCACCCCTGGACTCGCTTCACGATCAACTGGCCGGGCACGGACAAGTTCCTCACCGCTCCCGGCACCACCGATCGCAAGGTCCAGGACGGCATGCTCCTGATGCGGGGCGCGAGCTCGACCGCGCCCGATCCCGTGACCTCCCACGCGTTCGACGTGGACGAGGCGTTCCAGAAGCTATCCGCTCTGGCAAGGGACGTGATCGTCCCAATGCCGGCTGCGCTCAACGCGGGCGAGCCCGGCGCCCGGGTCGCGAGCCTTCTCCCCGGCCAGATCGAGATGCGCGCGGTGAAGACCAGCGCTGCCCTTCCGGTGCTCCGCAGCGCCGGACCATCGCTCCACTTGGCGAATGCCGAGCGTATCTTCAAGCAGCAGCAGATACGCGTCTCCGACCTGAACGACGCTCTCGATTCGCAGTCCGCCGAGGAGATCGAGCTCACCGCCGAGGACGTGATCCAGGGCTGGGCGATCGACGTGTGGGACAGCAAGACGCAGAAATGGCACCAGCTCTGTCGTCGCTCGGTGGAGTTCTACGGAGGTCCCGAGAAGCAGTACCTCTTCACGCACGAGGACACGGGCTGGGTCGAGGACCACGTGGTGCTTGACTACGGCAACGCCGACGTCGACGACGGGTCCTCGGACGTGCGGGTCCGCGAGCAGATGTTCCACTGGGAGGGCTGGAGCCTCGTCGCGCCGCGGCCGGGTGCCGCCATCGTCGAAGGCGATCCCGACCCGACCGGCGCGCCGAAGCGCGAGTGGACGACGAACAGCCAGACCTACCAGCTGGGCGAGTATGTGCACCCCGAATTCCCTGTGCTGGCGAGGCCGAAGGCCGCCGACGGCACGCTTCCCCGCCTCCGCTTCGGGCTCACCTACCGGTTCCGCGCACGCGGCGTCGATCTCGCCGGCAATACCGTGCGGTTCGTCGAGACTGACACCCGGCTGGAGCTTCCCACCGTCAGCCGCCCGATGACGTACCGCCGCCACGAACCGGTCCCCGCGCCGGTGCTCGTGCCCAAGACACCGCTCGGCCCCGGCGAGTCCGTGAACGAGATCGTCGTCCGAAGCGGAAGCACTCCCGGCGCCGCGACAGCATTTGCGGAACGCCACATCGTCCCGCCGCGGTGCTCCGAGCCGATGGCCGAGCAGCACGGCATGATGGACAAGACCGTGGGGACGTCGGTCGTGGTCGACCCCACGGCGTGGAACTACATCCGCACGCACGACGGGGATCTCCCGACGGGCGTCGCTGCGTCGCTGACCGACGTGCCGTACCTGCCGGATCCACTCGCGTACGGCGCGTCGTTCCGTCGCGTGGAGTTCCCGACCCTCGGACTCCCCGGACAACCGCAGGTGCCTCTGGGAGACACGGCCGTCCCCGGTACCCCCATCACCTACAGCGCGGGCTCGACCGCCGCCAGCAACGTGGTCACATACCGGGTCACGAAGGTGAGCTTCCCGAGCGGAGCTGCATGGTACGACAAGAAGCCGTTCGTGCTGAAGGTCGTCGCCGTCGCGCATGTCGACTCGCGAGTCGCCGGCTATGCGCTGCCCAAGCCCCCGGCGTGGGACGCTGCGTCGCGTACCTTGACCGTCCAGCTGCCCAGGGGCGAGCGCATCACCTTCGAGCTGGCTTCCTACCTCCGGAGCACGCGAGAGATGGGCGCCCTGGAGCTTCGGCAGTGGGCGCTCGAATCAATCGCGACAACGGCGACTGTGGCCAGGACTCAGGTCGATCGCCTCGGCATGAACGGCACCGGCTGGATGTTCACGCCGTCTCAGCGGATCGTCCTCACCCACGCGTGCGAGAGGCCGGTCCTGGTCCCCAGCTTCCCGCCCGCCCCCGCATCGCGCGCGACGATCCCCCCCGGCATGCTGTCGCTCGCGAGACAGCGACGGGAGACCTTCGTCGAGCTCACGGGTGCGATGCCGGTGCACGGAGCGAGCACGGGACGGCTCGAAGTCTTCGGCTCCTGGACCGAGTACCTCGACGACCCGGCGTGGGGTCAGCCCCGGATGGAGCAGCGCGTCAACCAGCTTGCGTTCGGCCTCGAGGTGCCGAGCAACGCCTCCACCATGCTCAATTCGACGCTCTCCGCAGCGAAGGCGGCGCGGAGGCACCACTTCGGCGACACGAAACACCGTCTCGTGACGTACCGTGCCTCGGCCACCTCGCGCTACCGCGACTACTTCACCACGACCCCCGACGACGACGCGTCACGCTTCTCGATGGCAGGTCGGGCCCACTGGCCGATCCACGTGCTCGCGTCAGAGCGCCCCGCCCCGCCCGACATCGCCTACTGCGTACCCTCGTTCCTTACGAAGGCGGGAGCCACGAGTCGCGCGCGGATGGGCGCCGTTCGCGTGTACTTGAACCGGCCCTGGTACAGCTCGGGCCAAGACGAACAGCTCGGCGTCATGTTCTGGACGCCGGTGTTCGATGCACTGCGGCGTCCGAAGGGCAGGGACGCGGTCGCGCAGTGGGTGAGCGACTGGGGACCCGATCCCATCTGGGAATCCGACGCGCTTCCCAAGTCGTACCTCGACGCGACCTGCTTCAGAGAACAGGCAAGCATCCAGACCAGCGTCTTCCCTGCGGAGCGCGAGAACTTCATCCCCGCGTTCAAGGGCCCGTGCTCGGTAGCGTGCTACGAGGTGAAGTACGACGAGGAATTGAAGCTGTGGTTCGCGGACATCCGGCTCACCTTGAGCGCCGCGTACACACCGTTCATCCGGCTCGCCCTGTGCCGCTGGCAACCGTACGCGCTCCCGCGGTTGAGCAATTCGAACGTCGTGCTCTGCGACTTCATCCAGCAGCTCCCCGACCGCACGCTCGTGCTCACCTACGCGGACGCGGCGAGAACGAAAGCGACGATCACCCTCGACGGGCCCTCCTACACCAAGGGCAACGCGGTCTGGTCGACTGCGGAACGCAAGCGCCAGGTGGTCGCCGTCTTCGAGCGCCGCTCACTCGACTCAGACCTCGACTGGGTGCCTGTCGGCAGTACCGTGACACTCGCGAAGCCGGCGATCCTGCCCTCCGGCGCGAGCGCGTTCTTCGTTCAGGCGAAGGTAACGCTGCCGACGCGGGAGTCGGGCTACGAGTATCGGCTCGCAATCAAGGAGCTCGAGTGGCATGCCGTCGCCGAGACCCCCATCTACAACCCGCTGGACGGCTGGCATGGCACCGGGTCGCGCCTCGTCTACGCCGAGACAGTCCCGCTGTGGAACGGCGACCGCCTACCGTAACGGCGGCGGCGACCCAGGCGAGCGCAGGAAGAGAGCGAGGCCGCCGCGGGTGAACACTGCGGCGGCCTCCCGCAGTATCCCTGGCTCGTCCGCCGCGCCTCGGTCACGTTTAGTGCCCTCTAGCTGCGGACATTCGGGCGGACGAATTCGCAAACGGTAGGGGGGCGAACCGTCCAGCGGGTAGATTGATGGTACGTGCGATGGCGATTGCGAAGGGGGCAGCGCCATGCGTGTCGCAGATCCGGCAGCGAAGTCGGAACTCTCCGGATACGACAGCTCTTCGACGACCGACGCCGTCTTGGCACCTCACCTCGCCCCCGTCTCCACGCCGGACGTGATCGTGCTTGAGAACGTCGGCAAGCACTACCGCATGGGCGAGGTCGACATCCCGGCGCTCGACAACGTCGACCTTCGCATCCCTCGGGGCGAGTTCGTGGCCATCGTCGGCCCCAGCGGGTCGGGAAAGACGACGCTGCTCAACCTGCTCGGCGGGATCGACTCCCCCACTCACGGAAGGATCGTCGTCGACGGCACCGACATCTCGGGCTTCACCCAACACGAGCTCACCCGTTTCCGCCGAGAGAAGGTCGGCTTCATCTTCCAGTTCTTCAACCTGATCCCCACCCTCACCGCCGAGGAGAACGTCCGCTTCGCCATCGAACTCTCCGCACGCGACGGTCATCCGCCGGGCACGGATGCGGCGGAGCTGCTCCGCCGAGTCGGGCTCGGCGAGCGGCTCAGGCACTTCCCCTCCCAGCTCTCCGGCGGCGAACAGCAACGGGTAGCTGTGGCCCGCGCGCTCGCGAAGGACCCGGCGGTCATCCTCGGCGACGAGCCCACCGGCAACCTCGACTTCCGGACGGGCAAGCTCGTGCTCGGCGCGATGCGGGACATCAACCGCGAGGGCAAGACCGTCATCATCGTGACCCACAACGCGCCGCTCGCGCGGGTCGCAGACCGCATCCTTCACATTCGGGACGGCGCGATCGTCGAGCAGGAGATCGTCGCCGAGCCGGTCGCACCCGAAGACGTCGTCTGGTAGGCGGCGTGTAGCGATGAACCGGACCTTCATGCTGAAGCTCTGGCGCGACATGGTCGCGCACAAGGGGCAGTTCCTTGCGCTCATCTTGCTCGTCACGCTCGGCGTGACCTCCTACGTCGGGTTCATCGGGGCCTACCTGAACCTCAAGACCTCTGCGGACATGGTCTACCGTGACCTCGCGTTCCAGGACTTCTCGGTCGCGGTGCTCTCCGCACCGCCGAGTGCCGTGGCGCGGGTAAGAGCTCTATCCGGCGTCGCCGCAGCCGAGGGCGCGCTCGTCGGAGACACAGGAATGGACCTCGCCGACGGCGGGCAGGGTACGGCGCGCATAGTCGGCGTGCCCGTCGGGCGACGCGCCTCCGTGGACCGACTCCTCCTGGAGCGCGGGCGCGACCTTGAGGCATCCGACGACCACGCCGCCCTCGTCCACAGCCAGTTCGCCGCGACCGTCGGGGTCGACCCCGGCAACCGAATCGTGCTGCGCAGCGGCCAGGCGACGCAGGCGGTGACGGTCGTCGGGATCGCTGCCAGCCCCGAGTACGTCTTCCCGGTCCGGGCCAAGGGCGAGCTGCCCGAGCTTCGCCGGTTCACCATCCTCTGGATGCCGGAGCGAGGCGCTGCCGACGTCCTCGGCAGGCATGGCGAGATCACGAAGATCGCGGTCCGCGTCGCGCCCGGTCGCGACCCCTCGACGGTGATGGCGGCAGTCGAGAACGAACTCGAGCCGTACGGCGTCGTCGCGTCGACGCCCCGAGCGGACCAGCCCAGCAACTTCTCTCTGCAGGAGGAGATCGGCCAGAACGCGATCATGGCGGGCATCATGCCACCGCTCATCCTCGCGATCGCGGTCCTGAGCCTCTCGATCGCCCTCTCACGCCTGGTGCAGGCGCAGCGCGGCGAGATCGGCCTCGCCAAGGCCCTCGGGTACGAGGATTCCGACATCCTCGTCCACTACCTGCTGTTCTCACTCGCGGTGGCGTTGGCCGGCAGCGTCGCGGGCGTCCTGTTGGGACAGGCGCTGGCGGCATGGATGACCGGTCTGTACGTGGACATGCTCGGGGTCCCTCTCCTCGAGACGAGGTGGTATCCGAGCGTGATCGCGACCGCGATCGGTGTGAGCGCGTTGTGCTGCCTGCTCGCGGGACTCGCGCCAGCGCTCCGCAGCGCGCGCATGGCCCCCGCGCGAGCGATGCACGCGGATCCCAATGCGGTGCTCGTGGGAGGCCACATCCCCCTCGGCGAGCGGCTGCTCTCGCCGGTGCTCCCCCGCTCGCTCGTGTGGCGCGTCCCGTTCCGCAACGTGTTCCGCTCGAAACGTCGGACGGCGTACACGATAGTCGGGATAGCTCTGGCGGTCCTGCTCTCGGTCGGCACCGTCGCGTTCTTCGACTCGACCGACTACATGGTCAACGTCCACTTCGGGAAGGTGGAGCGCTGGGATGTCTCGGCGTTCTTCGATCGGCCCTTCGCAGCGTCGCTCGCACACGACGTTGCGGGCTGGAATGGCGTTCAGCACGTGCAGACGGTCGTCGCGGTCCCGGTCACCCTCAAGACCGGCCGAGCGACCCACGACGGCTCGATCACCGGCGTCGGTCCAGACGCCAACTTCCACGCAATAGAAATCGTCCGGGGCGGGCCGCTCACGCAGACGACGCGCAAGGGGGAGCTCGTCCTGCCCGATATCCTCGCCGAGAAGCTGGGGGTCGGTCCCGGCGACACCCTCCGCGTGAAGACGCCGTATCGGGAGGAGTGGTTGGACATCACCGTGGGGTCGATCAGCCGAGAAGCCCTCGGCACGCCGATGTTCACCGGAACCGACAAGGCCTTGGAGCTCAGCGGGATGACCTCCTCGGCACGCAACGGCATGTACCTCGACGTCGAGGCCTCACACGCAAGCGAGGTCCGCAAGCAGCTCTTCGATCTCCCCGGCGCGACACAGGTGCTCATCCTCAGTCAGACCGAGCAGATGCTCCGGGACATGATGGACTTCACGTACGTGATGTTCACGCTGCTGCTCGGATTCGGCTTCGCGATGGCGTTCGCGGTCATCTACAACACGTTCACCGCGAACGTGCTCGAGCGCACGCGCGAAATCGCCACGATGCGAACGATCGGGGAGGACAGCCTGCATCTCGCCGCGATGATCACCATCGAGAACCTGCTGCTTGCACTGGTCGGCATCCCGCTGGGGATCTGGGCCGGGCTGCGGGTGGCCCAAGCGGTCCTCGACGCGATGGCGAGCGAGGAGTTCGGCATGCGCATCGTGATCGAGCCGCGCTCGATCGTACTCGTCGTGCTCGCGATCCTGGGCGTGCTCCTGCTCTCGGAGGCGCTCCCGGTGCGACGCATCGTGCGAATGGACCTCGCCGAGGCCACCAAGGTGATGGAGTAGGTGCTACCCGATGCGGACGCAGCGCATCGACAGCGAGCCCATCTCCATCCCCTCGTAGGGGAAGCTGACCGGCTCGTCCTCCTGCCGCAGGGCCATGGCATAGAGCAGGGGCAGGTAATGGTCGTTCGTCGGCACCGAGCGATGGGCCTGCGGCCCCTGCGAGCGGTAGTCGGCCAACTCGTCCACGGCACCCGCGGCGATTCGCTCGGCGGCCCATTCGTCGAACTCGATGGCCCAGTCGTAGCCGCCGTGGGGGCTGTCCCAGTCGAGCGCGCGGAGGTTGTGGACTATGTTGCCGCTGCCCAGCACCAGCACGCCCCGCTCGCGGAGCGGCGCGAGGCGACGGCCGATGGCGACGTGTGCGGCTGGATGGGCTGCCGCGTCGAGCGAGAGCTCGACCACGGGCACGTCCGCGACGGGGTACATATGGCGCAGCACCGTCCAAGAGGCGTGGTCGAAACCCCACGCGGTATCGGTGACCCCGTCGGCCAGCAGTGCAGCGGCTTCGCCCACTGCCGGGGACCCCGGTGCGCTGTAGCGGACGCGGTAGAGCTCCTCCGGGAATCCCCAGAAGTCGTAGATCATCCGGGGTTGCGCCGCGCACAGTACGCGGGTCTCGCCCGGCGTCAGCCAGTGTGCCGAGACCACGAGCACGGCTTGGGGACGAGGGATCGCGGCGGCAAGGGTCGCGAGACTTCGCGTGAAATCGTTGTCCGCCACGGCGTTCATCGGAGAGCCATGACCCAGGAAGAGCGCGGGCATCAAGTCCGTGCGCGGCAGTGCCGCGAGGGCCTCCGATACGGTCGGGCATCCGTCGGTGCCCACGTCACCGGCCTTCCGCGCGTCGTCGATCGGCGCGAAGCCAGGTGCGCTCGGTTCGTCCGAGACTGAGATGAGGTGCCCCTAGTTCTGCTCGGCGAAGCGAGCCTGGATCTGCTCGAACGTCAAAAGGGCGATACAGGCGATGGCCAGGGCGAACCCGAACGCGAGCCACAGCTCGGCGTGCTGGGGATCTGCAGCCATCCATGCGGTGAACTTCGAAACGAGACCTTCGAGAACCTGGATCATCGGTGCCACCTGCTCCTTGCATGCCCCTTGTACGTGCTGTGTTGCGAGCGCCCGTCGTTGTCGTTTCTATCGGCGGGGCGTACCGCGGCAGTGAGCCAAACGTGTGCCAGAATCCGCGAGCGGCTGTCACCCGTGCTGGCGCGTTGATGCCTCAGTTCGAGCGCCGAGGGGTCGGCTACTCGGAGTCGAGTCGGGGCGTCGGGACGTTCAGGACGAGATCCTCGATCTCGAAGCTCGCCCAGGGCTCTCCCTCATCGGCCCACTTCACGTCCACGCGCGTCGGCACGAGCATGCCGCGGGCACCGCGCCAACCGAGCGTGCGAACGGTCCAGCCGATCTTGCCGCTGCCGCCTGCCTTGTAGCGCATCCCGAACGCCTGGGTAGGCAGGTCGGTCTCGGGATCGAACGTGTAGACGAGCGAGTCCTTGCCCTGCTCGAACGGAAAGACCATCCGGGCGTGGGTGTCGTCGATGGGCTCCCAGCGAACACGCGGATCGGTGAGCTGAAAGCTGGGCGCCCATCCCGCCTCACCCCACGCCGCCATGTTCGCGCCCTGATCCATCTCCGGACCAGTCGTGGCGCTACCCGCGATGACCATCTTGCCCTGCCCGTGCTGCCAGACGTCGAGGCCCGTGACAACGGGAATGCCGAACCACGTCACCTGCATGTCGCGGACGAACTCCTCGCCCGGGTGGTGCTCGACGCGCCACCGCAGCGGCATGGAGAGCGGACCTCGGCGCATCACTCCGGTGCCCCCCGCCGAGAAGGACGTCACCTTTGGCATCCCGTAGGCCGACATCTTCGCCGCGTAGCGAGCGACCGGTGCGGGAAGGCCGTCGGGAACCGGGACCTGGGCGGCGCCCACCGCCGGCTCGCCCGCGAGCGCCCACGGCCGGGGCTTCACGCGCAGGCCGGCGATCGCAACGAGCGCGATCGCAGCCAGGGCAACGACGACGACCGCCGCGATCTTCACGACGCGACCCCGAGCTGCGGGGCGACCGAGCGGGTCCACGCCGCGACAGCATCCATGTCACGGAAGTCGCCCTGCGGAGCCTTCATCACTTTCATGACGAGGCGCTCGGGGAGCGAGAAAGCCTTGGGCTCGTTCCATCCGGCGAACAGGCCGGTGTCGACCGGCGTCAGCTTGTTCTCGTCGACCAGAGGCTTGTTGTATGCGGCGACCTCGTCGCGCTTGCCCTCCTCGCGGATCATCAACCCGCAGGTGAACATCGCCAGTGGCTTCTCCTGAAGTGCCGCCGCGTTCGTCTTGACCCACTCCCTGACCGGCGCGTGCCAGGTGCCGGCCCGAACCCCGCTGCCCACGATCACGGCGTCGTACCCCGAGGCAGCCGGCTTGTCAGACGCCGGCTTCACGTCCGCGGTCGCACCCAGCTCGGCCAGTGTCGCGCCGATCTGCTCGGCGATGCCGCTCGTGCAACCGCTCCCACTCCCGTAGACCACCAGTACCTTGCTCATGCCCTCTCCCATCCTTGCGCGGCAGATCGCCGCGTCCATCTCCGGTGCCCAGTTGGCGGCGGCATACCCGCCGCCGCCCACGACCGCCGCCGCGGTCACGGCTCCCGCCCCGATCAAGAACTGCCTGCGTGTCATCCCCTCTGTCATGACGTGCTCCTTCGCTGTGACTCGATGGCGCCGAGACGCCAACCGATCCCGGTGCCGCGCTAACGCGCCGCGGCTCCGTTGAAGAACAGGTCGACGAGCTGCTCCACGGTCGTGCCAGCCAGCGCGTCCTCCGGCCGCTCGAGTACGCCCATCACTGTCCGAAACATCACGAATGACGAGGTAAGCGCACCGAACGCCTCGGCCATGACCGCTGGGTCGATGTCCGAACGGAGCTGCCCCGCTGCTTGCCGGTCGGCGAGATACCCCGAGAGGGCGTCCAGGTTCGCGCGAGGGCCGGTGCCGACGAGCTCGGCGACCTCCGGCACGCTGCGCGCGTCGAACGCGAGTCTGAGCGCGACCCCACCGTTCTCGATCGACGCCGACACCTCCTGGCGTGCGATCGCCAGCAGCGTCCCCTCAACGTTCGCGGGGTCGGGCAGCTCCGGCATCGTGCGTGACATCGACTGCTCGGCGAACCGCTCCCCCAGCGCTTTCAGGACGCCGGCCTTGTTCTCGAACCGCCTGAAGATCGTGACCTCGTTCACTCCCGCCCGCTCCGCGATGGCTCGAGTACTCGTCGCGGCGTAGCCGCGCTCGGCGAACAGCTGGGCTGCGGCGTCGAGAATCTTGGCGGTGGTGTCGGCGACGGCGCTCATGGACTCCCCCTTGGACGACAATGCGTGCAACTGCTTGCTTGCACTATATGCCCGGGAGACGATGCAGTCAAGTACTTGCTTGCATTGTGTTCGGGTCGGTGGGAACGCGCTCGCTGCCATACGCGGGTATGCTCATCGAGCGCGAACGCAGCGCACGGACCGAAGGCGAGCGGAGAAGGCAGGACTGGGTGTTCGAGTCGACCACCAAGTACCACCGACTGAGGGTCACCGAGGACGCCGGTGTTCGCCTGCTGCGCCTCGATCGCAGCCCGCAGTCATCGATGCTGGTCGACGACCCACTCGCGACCGACTTCGAGTACCCCATCTACTTGCACTTGGCCCTGGCGGTTCAGCCCGAGGCAACACGGACCCTCGTCGTCGGTCTCGGCGGAGGGACCATCGTCAAGCAGATGTGGAGCGCCTATCCCCACATGCACCTCGACGCCGTGGAGATCGATCCCGAAGTCGTCGCGGTTGCCAGGCGGTACTTCGCTCTGCCGGAGGACGAACGGGTCCGGGTGTTCGTCGGCGACGGGCGCGAGTACATCGAGACCACGCCTGACACCTACGACATCGTGATCCTCGACGCCTACGACGACGACCACATCCCCTTCCAGCTGACCACCAGGGAGTTCTTCGAGGCCACGCGCGCCCGGCTGAGCCCCGGCGGCGTCGTTGCGTACAACATCATCGGCTCTCTCGAGGGTGACTGGAGCAAGCCGTTCCGCAGCGTGCACCGGACGATGGGTGTGGTGTGGCGCCGCGTCATCGTCTTCGCGGTGGGCATCGGTTCCGACAGTCTCCGTGGCGAGCGGCGCAACATCGTGGTGCTCGCGACCGACGCCGAGATCGACGACGAGCGACTGCACGCCAACATCGAAGGGTGCGTGGGCGGGATGGTCGCCCTTCCGGGCTTCTCGGAACTGGGGCGGGACCACTACGTCGGGGGCATCCGCGGAGGCGACGTGCCCATACGCGAGGACAGGCGACCGCTCTCGAAGCCGTGGCGGCGGCGACGCAGATAGCAGGCGTGAGTGATGCAGGTACCCACGGCGGACGCTCGCGAGAAGCGCCACGAGCCGATGCGTTGGCGGGACTGCTAGATCGCCCAGTCGGAGTGATCGCGGCTGTCGGTCCCGGCGGGGGCGTCCTCCGCAGCGCGGCCCTCGTCCGTCTCGGGCTCGGGCTCGGCATCGGGCTCGGTCTCGGTCTCGGGCTCAGGCTCGGTCTCCGCGTCGGCGGCCACGGCGCCGTGTCGACCGCCCCGGTCTCGGCGACGGCGCCCTTCGCCGCGCCCACCGAGCGCACGAACACGAACAGCCCGGCCGCCGCGAGCAGGGCCACGCCGTTCACCAGCTGTGCGCCCAGCCCAACCGAACCGCCGGTGATGAGGAAGCTGTAGCCGAATCTGGGCATCGGCTCGCCGAAACGCGCGAGCAGGGCGGTCACCACGTCGAGAGCACCGAACAAGAAGGCCGCGGCCAGCGCGCCGCGTCCCAGACGCTTGGTGCGTGCCGTCGAGAACAGCGCCAGCAGTACCGCCGAGAACAGCGCGAGCCCTGAGACGAGGAACCCCACCCACGGGGGCGACGACGCCGAGACGAGGAAGTACTCGATCGTGAACGCGACGACACCGGCCACGATCAGCGACACGAGCAGCAGCCACAGCCAGCCCAAGATCAGCCACACCACGAACAGGATGGCCTCTCGGACGAACCTCATCGCGAGGAGAGGTCCTGCATGACCTCGATCTCGACGCCGTCGGGGTCGGTGAGGAAGACGAGCCGCGCGAGACCGGGTACCTCGCGGGCCGCGGTCCCTTCCTCGAGCAATCCCGCCGAGACTAGCTCGGCGATGGCCTCGTCGATGTCATCGACGCAGAACGCGAGGTGCCGGAAGCCCAGGACGCGACCGCTGACCCCCGAAGGTGGCGGGGTCTCTCGGTAGCAGAAGAGCTCGAGGCGAAGCCCTGCGCCCGTGAGGAACACGAGGGTCTTCGTGCCGTCGTCGTACTCGGACTCAGGCTCGAAGCCGAGCGCGGCGTAGAAGGTCGTGGACCGCTCGATGTCGGATACGACGATGCCGACGTGATCGGGGGCGAAGCGCATGGGGCTCCCTCGGCAGGACTTTGAGGCAGGTGCCCTGCGATTCTACCGTGAGGACGCCGCGAGCGCGGTCAGACCGGGCCGACCGCTCTCCATACCCCGGCCGCAAGACCGAACGACGGCAGGTACCACACCAGACCGCCGATGATGTAGATCATCACGTCCTTGCGCATCATGGTGCCGAGCTCGCGGCCCGGTTGCAGGCTGAGGTACACGACGGCACCCACCACGGCGACCGCGAACAGGATGGCGAGCAGCTGGACCAGGCGCTGCACGCTGAACGGGCGACGAAGCCGGGGCACGAGTGCGACGACCAGCGGCGAGGCGACAAGGAGCAGCAGGGCCGGCGCGATCCACTTGGTCGTGTCGAAGTACTGCGGCTTGATGTAGTCGCTCACCGGGACGACTCCCAGCGCGGCCGTGAAAAGCACCGCGGTACCGGTCAGCAGCACCAGCGGCGTCAGCACCGCGAAGCGCACCGCCACCGTCTTGAACCGGTCGCCGCTGTCGGTGAGAAACGTCAGGGCGAGTCCGAACACGAACGCCAGCGTGACCGGGGCGACGTAGGCGAACGTGTACGTCCTGAACGGCAGGCGCGCGATGGACACGGCGCCCGGGATCAGGAACGCCAGCACGAACGCGTAGACGAGCGCGTACGTGTCGAGGATTCGAGGGCGCTCGTCGACGACAAGCTCGGCAGCGACAGGTTCGGACATGACCATGCCTCCAGGCATCCATGGGAGTAGCTGGAGGCAAGCATCCGCCTCGGCGGCGGGGGCTTCCTTGACAGAGGTCAAGCAGCCGAGAGACAGCGACGAGCGCGGCTAGGCGCTGCGGAAGGTGCCCTCGTCGAGCGACCACGAGGTCGACGGCGCGATCGGCACCTCGGGGCGACGGGAGACCGCGCCCTCTGCCATCAGCTTGAGGAACGCGTCGACCACGACGGGGTCGAACTGCGACCCGGAGTTCTCGCGCAACTCGCGCATCGCGGCCTCGAGCGACAGCCCCTCGCGGTAGGGACGGTCCGAGACCATGGCGTTGAAGGAGTCGGCGACCGAGATGATCCGTGCGCCGAACGGGATCGCCTCTCCCGAGATGCCCGAGGGATAGCCGCCGCCGCCGTAGCGCTCGTGATGGAACAGCACCAGCGGCACCGTCTCCTTGAGGAAGTCGAGGGGTGCCAGGATGTCGGCGCCGATCGCGGGATGACGGTTGATGATCTCCCGCTCCTCGGCGGTGAGGCGGCCGGGCTTGAGCAGAATCGCGCCGTCGATGCCGATCTTCCCGATGTCGTGGAGCGTCGCGGCGATGCGGATCATCTGCACCTCGTCGGCGTCGAGACCGAGCTCCTCGGCGATCCTCACCGCGTGGATCGTGACCTCGTTCGAGTGGCCGTAGGTGTAGGGGTCCTTGGCGTCTACCGCCGCCGCGAGTGCGCTGATCGTGCCGAGGAAGGTGCTCTCGAGGTTCGTGTACAGGCGAGCGTTCTCGATCGCGATACCCAGCTGCCCCGCGAACGACGTGACAACGTGGAGGTTCTCGTCCGTGAACTGCTCCGACCCGCCTTTGCGGCTGACATTCAGCACGCCGATGACCTCGTCACGCGAGATCACGGGAGCGCAGACTGCCGAGCCAATCTCCTCCCGCAGCAGCTCGCCCGCGAACCTGGGATCATCGTCGTCCACCAGGACGAGCGGCTCGCGGCATTCCGCGACCCAACCGGCGATGCCCTCGCCGAGAGGGATATGGGTGTTGCCGACGATCTCGGCGGGGATGCCCACTGCGGCCGCGATGCACAGGTGGTCCCCATCTTCCTCGAGCAGCAGAATCGAGCCGGTGTCGGCGTGAGTCACAGCGACGACCTGGTCGAGTGCGGCCTGCAGCAACGCATCGAGCTCACGGGTGCTCCCGAGTGCGAAGGCGAGTTCGTTCAGCGCGGTCAGCTCCCGCACTCGTTGTGTCTTCTCGTCGAAGAGCAGGGCGTTCTTCATCGAGATGGCGGCCTCAGACGCGAGGACCGAGAGTACCCTCAGGTCCCGCTCCGAGAAGATCGTCCCCGAGCTCTTCGGCCCAAGGGCGATCGCGCCCAGTACCGCGTCGTCGGCGAGCAGCGGAAGCAGGACGCGAACGTCCTGCTCCACGAGAGAGGCGGCGTCAGAAGAGCCCGTGTCGGCGGTGTCGGTCACCATTGCCTCACCGCGCAGACGCTGGGCGACCTGGAGGAGCACGTCGGCGTCGGGCGCGGCGCCGGTCGATACGATCTCGGACCTATCGGCTCGCCGAAACGCGACCGCAGCGAAACTCAGCCGCATCGTTCGCGCAAGCTGGTTCGAGAGCACCGACGCCAGTTGCCGCTCATCGATAGTGGACGACATCGCCGAGCCGAGCTCGTTGAGCAGCAGATCCGGGTCGTAGGTTCGCCGCAGAAACACACGGTCGGTCGCCTTCTCGAGCCACCGCACCGACAGCGTGAAGAGAACCGCCGCGCCAAATCCGATCAGAAGGATCACGGCGTGGGAATCGATCCCGTACCACCGCGAGAACTCCGACTCGACCATCCGGGCCAGAACGAAGATCGCGGAGCCCGCCAGGGCGAGCAAGCCGGTGTAGGCAACGGCCCGCAAGACCACGAACTGCACGTCCATGAGGCGGTGCTTGATGATCGCGTAGGCCGTGGGTACCAGGAAGCACAATGTGGTGAGCGGAATCAGGCGGGCCAGCTCGTTCGTGCCGGTGAGCATCGGCAGGATCGCGCCGATCAGGATCGACGACCCCAGATAGGCACCCAGGCCCAGATAGAGGTACTTGAACTGGGCGCGTTGCTTAGCACTGGCGCTTCGGTAACTGCGAAGTGAGCTCACGGTCAGGCACGCCACCACGAGGATCCCGTAGACCACCATCACCGGGAACAGCCGCCCCTGAATGATGTTGGTGCCCCAGGACTCGATCTCGACGGCCGCGACAAGCAACGGCGACGAGATTCCCAGGGCGGCGAGCACCAGGAGCGGGGCGAGCAAGGCCATCCATGTCCGCGGCAGGTGCGCCAGGTCCTTGGGGAACACCACCGCAAACGCGACGAGCGGGACTCCCATGAGGAGCGACGTCGAGATCGCAAGGCGGTTCAGGAGCAGCGCTTCGGAGTAGAAGCGCGGCTGGTCGCACATGAAGTTCACGACCATGTAGACGACGAGCGAGAACGCCGCCGCCGAGAACAGGATGTGGCTGCGACGCCTGTGGTTCCGTTGCAGCACGACAATCCCGAGCACAATGTCGAGGGTGCAGACGGCTATAAGGATGGCGAATTCGAGCGGGTCCATGCGGTCTCACTGTCGCAATGACAACGCGTCACCCAGCACAACAGGTATCGGCGAGTGACGCGCGTCACGTGAGCGGCAGTGCTCCCGGGGACGCGAGGGTACCTAGAGCGCCTTGGGCTTGAAGCTCCCGGCGATCTCTTTGAACGGACCGGAGCCCAGGGCGTGGAACGCCACGCGCGGCACCAGCGCGTCCGCATGGATCGAGTAGGCGTCCGCATAGTCGAAGTTGACGTCGAGGAGCCGCGCGAGAATCGCGTCGCTGTACGAGCCCGCCATCGAGTTCTCCTCGGCCATCGAGAGCGCAACGCCTTCCGGGAGCTCGAGATCGACACGCAGCACGGTGTAGGGCCCGTCGTCGTCGGTGGAGAGACGGAATCGCTTCACAACGGGGTCCTCGGCGAACAGGTCCTGCAGCGTCGAGGGCGAGACCTTTGCGCCGTAGATCGACACCGCGTAGTCGGCGCGACCGAGCACGACAAGGAACGGCCATTGGAACAGGGGCTTCGACCAACCGTCCTCGGCCAGGCTTCGTGCGAGGTCGATGCCGTGATCCCGAACGATCTCCTGCATCTCGGCAAACCCGATCATCCGGCCTAGGTCCTTGGGCGTGTAGCGGATCACCGGCATGAGGGCGCCTGCCGTCCCCACGATGCGGCCGTCGACGATCTCCATGAACGCGCCGACAGGGTTGTTCTGAAGGAGCGTATGGGGCTGGTCGGTGCCGAAGATGTCCCGGCACAGCGCACTGTCCTCCTGCGCGAGACGGATGATGGTGGAGGCGAGCGGTGTCTCAAAGCCCGGATTGCCCATCTCCGATGCACCGTACTGGTCCATGATCGCGTACCGGTCGACCGGGTCCGAGATCGTCCTGAGGATCTGCTCCCTCAGCTTCGAATCCAGTCTCTCGCCGCTCGAAACCACCTTGAACGTAGTGGCTCGCCAGTCGATGCCGCGAGCGGTTCCCGCGTTCAGGACCTCCTTGACGAACGTGGGGTAGCTCGTGAGCACGACCGTGTCGAAGTGGGGGGCCAGCGCCTCGATCAGATCGAGCACGCGGTCGAGATCGGCGCCCGGTCCCACGTACGAGATGTTCGGCCACTGGTCGGACAGCTGCTGGTAGATGGCGCTCGCGTACGACCCGCCGATCCACGCACCGAGGCTCATCGCGTTCAGCATCAGCACGCGGTTCGTGGGCCGGCAGAGGTCCCACATCAGGTTGAAGATCGCCGCGAGCGATGCCGGATACGCACGCAGTGTGTCCCTGCTCGCCGCGCCGATGATACTGTCGCCGGTTGTTCCGCCGCTCATGTAGAAGAGGTGGGCGTCGGCGACCTCGCCCACGAGCAGATCGGCGAGCGTGCGTCCCGAGAAGTGGGACTGCTTGTCGGTGAGCGGGACGCGCCGCTTAAAGTCGTCGATCGTGACGATCGACGTGTGGTCGATCCGGTGATCGGCCAGGAACTCCCGATAGGTCCGTACCTGCGTCGCGGCTGTATGGAACAGTTCGAGAGCCCGCTTCGCCCCGGCGCGCTCCCAGTAGTCGGCCGACATCGAGGTCATGAATCGCGCCGCTAGGCTCGGGTTGCTCAGAATCATCGATTGAAGCCGCGACACGTCCGACCCCTCTCCAGTCATGCCCTCGCGTTCGGTCCATTCCAGTTGGAGCTAGAAGGCTGCTCGCATCCCCGCGACGCCCACGCTGTAGATGCCGGTCCACACAGCCGAGAACAGGGCGCAGCTCCCGGCGGCCAACAGGTAACTCTGACGCGGTTCAGTCCCCCGGAGCTTCACCACGACTGTGGTGAGCAGCGGCCCGACCGTGACCGACAGGACCACAAGGCCGATCCACGGCGCGAGGTGCGCCACCCGGCGCGCGCGGAGTTCGGCGCGCGTCCTCACGCCCTCGATCCACCGGCGGACCCTGGCCACAAGCGGGAGCGCACCGTGGCGGCTCTCCTCGGCGTCGAACGCGAAGACGATGAGCGAGCTGAGCGGCAGACACACCGCGAAGACGACGAACCCGCCCCAGAACGGTCCGAATGCAACCGCCGCGGCGATCACGGTCGCCTCGAGCCCGATCGTCGCCAGCAGGCTGAGGACGACCGTGCCGATCGTGGCAAGCGCCCCGCCCACCCGTCCGCCGCTCACCGCATCGATGACGCTCACGCTGTCTGTGCGGTCGCGCACGACTTAACGACAGTAGCCAAGAAGTTCTGGTCGGCCATCGAGCGACCGATATCGAATGTCTCCAGGCCTGTCGAGCGGTGGCGGCCCAGGAATTCCGTCAGGCTCGCCTCGTCAGGCGAGTAGTACTCGCCCTTGCTCTCGCGCCGGTCGATCACGAACACGTTCATGACCGCCGAGCCAAGACCGGTCGTCGCCACAGCCTTGCAGGTGTCCCACACCGCCGAGGCCCGACGCCTGGTTCCCCAGATGTTGCCGATACGGCGAACGTGATCGGACAGCAGCGGGCCGACCCGGAAATCCGGTAGAGAGCTCGTCAGCACCATCCGACCCTCAGGCTTGAGCACCCGTATGAGCTCCGCCACGGTGGTGTCCCAGTCCCGGAGGGCGTAGAGCACGTTGATGCTCACAACCCGATCGAAGGTGTCGTCGTCGAACGGCAGCTTCCCGTTGAGGTCTGCTTGGCTGAACGACACGAAGTCGAGCGACGCGCACTTCGCTCGGGCGCGTCGTAGCATCTCGGGTGAGAAGTCCACCGCATCGACGCAGACAGGCGGCATGTCCTTGGTGGCGATGAAGTGCTCGAAGTTGCCGGTGCCGCACCCGGCGTCGAGCACGCGCATTCCCGCCTCGAGCTGCAGTGAGTCGTAGGCATCCCACAGCAACTTGCGGTACGGCATCAGCCGGTACACGCAGTCGTAGTACTTGCTGTAGGCATCCCAGAACTGGTCGTGACCTGTCTCGGCCTCGACCGCCATCGGACTTCCCATCGGTGCCCCTCCGCTGCGTGGTTCAGCGGACCTGCGGGAACGTGCCTTTGCGAGTTGCCTCAGACTACGGGGTGACGTGCAGTCAGCGCAACCAGGCCGACACGGGGGCGGAGACGGCGATCAGGCTGCGGCGCTCGCGGCGGCGCGAGGGGCGCGGGCCGATGCGAGGGCGTGGAGCCCGGCTAGGCGTGCCTCCCGCTCGGCTGTGAGCAGCGGTCGCAGCTTTGCACCGAGCTGCCAATCGGGGTCGTCCCGTTGGAGGCGTCCGGCGGCGAGCAGATAGCCGCACAAGACGACGACCGCGGCAGCCTCGGCCAGCGCAAGGGCGCGCGCGCCGGAGCGGTACGCTGGAAGCACCAGCACGAGCCCTCCCACGGCGAAGATCGCAGCCGAGGTCCACGGGTGGAAGAGCTTCGCGGGCTGCGCGCCCTGCCACACCACCCAGAGCCGGCGGCCTGTCGATCCGACGCGAGACAGGTCCCGCTGGGGGCTGGGTCCTCCGCACGCCTCGGCCTCGACGAGCAGGTACTCCCAGGCCACGAGCTGTCCTCGGCTGATGTACCACGGCTTCGTGACGAGGACCCGCTCGACGTCATCGCACGTGTACATGCGCGCGAGCAACGACCGCCGAGACGACTCGACCGAGATGTAGAACGCCACGGCCGGTATGGCGAGGACGCCGAGCGCGACTATCACCGGGAGTGGGGACATGGGCCTGGGTCACGAATCATTCCGGCTTGCGGGGCGCGTCGGGCGAGAGGGGCAACGGACGGGCACCAGGTCGGGTACCTACCAATCGTGTCCAGTAGCGGCTAGGTGGTGACTGTCTGATGCAGTTGACAAAGGTCTCGTCCGTACCCGACACGACGCTCGAATGGCTGCTCGGCGAGGACAACCCGGCGGTGGCGGTGCTCGCGCGACGGCACCTGCTCGGCGAGCCCGACGACGGAGCGACCAGGGCACTCTGGGCTCGTCGCAACGAGTACGCGCCTGTCGCGGCGATCCTCGACGCCCAGCTGGAAGACGGCTCCTGGGCACCTCCGGCGCGCGACTACCAGAAGTACTGGGGCAGCCTGTGGCAGGTGCACTTCCTGGGCGAGCTGTGGGCGAATCCCGACGACGAGCGGGTCCAGCGCGGGATCGCGTATGCGTTCGGGAGGCAGCGCGACGACGGGCTGTGGAGCGCCTCGAACATGAAGGCACCCGGCGCGATCCCCTGCCTGACCGCGAACGTCGGTCGCGCGCTCGCCCGCCTGGGGCATGCGCGCGACGAGCGCGTGGTGGCCGCACTCGGCGCCTGCGTCCGGCTGTTCGAGGAGCTCGGCGTGGTCGACTGCCGGCAAGCGTGCGACTACCACCTCAACCGCTCCTGCCACATGCTGAGCCCGAAGCTGCTGCTGTTCCTCGCCGAGGTGCCCGAAGACTCGTGGCCCGCCGGCGCGCGGAGCGCTCAGGGACGAGTGCATCAGCATGCTTCGCGACAAGCAGGTCTTTCGCTCGCTCCCCTCCGAGTTCCGCGAGTACCAGGACGTCGCCATCAAGCTTCGGGGCGACGAGCTGAAGCAGTACCGCGACGCCTTCGTCGCCGAGCACGAGCCGCTGCACTACTCCGAGAAGTCGGGGTGGCTGCGGTTCGGCTACCCGCTGTCGTACAACTCCGACGTGCTCGAAGCGCTGTGGGCACTGGCCTCAGTCGGGGAAGGTCCGCGCGCCGAGTACGCGGACGCGCTCGAAGTGGTTCGCTCGGCAGCGGACGATCAGATGCGATGGAAGCTGCGGAACTCGTTCAATGGCAAGATGCTCGCCGACGTGGAGGTCAAGGGGCAGCCGAGCAAGTGGCTCACCCTCCGCGCGTTGATGGTGCTCGATCACTTCGACGCGACGGCCGCATAGGGTCGGCCTCGTTCAAGCCCTGTCCCCTTCCTGCCGAGGACGTGCTCATGGACCGCGACGAGACATTCGCCACGCCGCCCTCGGGGCTCGGGACAGACCCGCGTCTCAAGCGCTACGACGACGTGCTCGACATGATCGGAAACCCCGCCGACCCGACGCCGATCCTTATGCTGCCGCGATTCCTCGGCGAGGGCAGCGCCGCGACGCTCTACGCGAAGCTCGAGTGGATGAACCCGTTCGGGTCCGTCAAGGACCGCGCCGCCCTGTGGATGCTCGAGGCGATGGCGGAGCGCGGAGAGCTCGAGGGCAAGACGGTGGTCGAGGCGACCTCGGGCAACACCGGGATCGCGCTGGCCGCCATCGCCGCGCGAATGGGCGTGCCGATGATCGCGACCGTGCCGCGCTCCATGCCCGCCGAGAAGGCCGTTCTGCTGCGGGCCCTGGGTGCCGAAGTGGTGCCGACGCCCGCGGACGCGCCCGAGGGACGTCACCCGATGGATGTGGCCATGGACGTCGCCGAGGACCTGTGCGCGAGCGACGAGTGCTTCGTGATGCCGAACCAGTACGACAACCCCGACAACGTTCGCTCGCACTACGAGAGCACCGGACCGGAGGTGTGGGCGCAGACCGAAGGGCAGATCCGCTACTTCTTCGCGGGTTTCGGGACCACCGGCACGATCACCGGCGCTGGCCGCTACCTCAAGGAACAGAACTCCGACGGTCCGTGTCGTCGCTGTCGAACCGGTGCCCGGGCACAAGATCTCGGGGCTGAAGAACCTCGAGGAGACCTGCGTGCCGGGAATCCTCGACCGCTCGGTGATCGACGAGATCGTCTACGTCGACGACGAGCAGGCCCGTGAGGCCTCGGTCCGGCTACACCGGGAGGAGGGGCTGCTCGCCGGCTCCTCGGCGGCGGCGATCCTCGCCGGGGCCGCCCAGTACCTGGAGGGCAAGAGCGGCATCGCGGTCGCAATCGTGCCCGACAGCAGCCAGAAGGCGATCTCGTACCTCACCCAGGCGCTCGGCGGCGACTGAGGAGGCGCGCTCGGGCGTTCGGCCGGCCCCCGAGGCGCTGCCCGCTAGAGCGCGAACTCGCCCCGCGCCACCACGACCGCCGACCCACCTACCTCGACGCGCTCGAGCGCTTCCGACGTCCCGTCCACCCGAGCGAACAGGGTCGAGGGCCGCCCGATCTCAACGCCTTGGGAGACGCGGAGTTCGACGCCCCACTCGAGCCGACCGTGGCGCGCGAGATGCAGCGCGAGCGGGCCGGCAGCGGAGCCGGTCGCGGGGTCCTCGGGAACGCCCATGGTGGGTACGAAGCAGCGGGTCTTGGCCTGGTTCGCCCTCGGCGGCGAAGCACGTTGATGCCGATCTCGCCGAACCGCGCCAGCCGGTTGAAATCGGGCTCGAGCCACGCGACCTGATCGGCGGAAGTGACTTCTACGTACACGTGCCGGACGCCGTTGTCGTAGAGCTCCACGGGCAGCGGACCGCGGATGTGCGCAACGCCGAGCGCGGTGACGAGGTCCTCGGCGTGCGGGTAGGCCTCGATGGTGGGCAGCGGCTGCTCCATGCGGCCGAACACGATGCGCGCCCCCTCGCGCTCGAGAAGCACGGGCACGATCCCGGAACCGGTCTCGAGCCTGAGGAGCGTGCGCTGCATCGGCGCGGCCAGTACGAACGCGGTGCCCAGCGTGGGATGCCCCGCGAACGGCAGCTCCTGCTCGGGGGTGAAGATGCGGATCCTCGCGTCGCCGCCTTGCTCCGGCGGTAGCACGAACGTGCACTCCGAGAAGTTCAGCTCGCGAGCAAGCACCTGCATCTGCTCAGAGGAGAGAGCCCGCGCGTCAGCGAACACGCCGAGCTGATTGCCCGCGAAAGGCCGGTCGGTGAACACATCGACGATGTTGAACCGGGCCGTACCCATCACGCGACCGCCGCTTCGAGCTCTCGCGCGGTGCCTTCGACGATCGCGGTGGCAAGCTTGATGTCGGTGGCCGCGCGGTCGATGCCAGCACACAGATGGAGCCGGTCGCGGAACACGCTGGCGGTCAGCGCGAAGCCGGGAGGCAGTGCGATCTGGCCCAGGACCCACGCGCCACGTGCGTGCGCGTCGCCGAAGTTCACCCGCTCCTCGTCGATACACCCTGCGTTCACGAGCTGGGGATAGCCCCACCCGTGCCCCAGCTTCGCGATCGAGGTCTCCACCTGCTTGCGCACCGCATCGACGCCCTTGCCGCGGTTGAGCCGGTCGGCGAGCAGCAGACCCATCGCCAGCGAGTTCGCCGCCCCCGAGCGCTTCCACTCGGCGGAAGTCTCGGCGATATCGCGGAGCGTCTCGGCGAAGGGCTCGCCCTCGTCGTATTCGACGGTCACGGGTCGACTCGCCGAGAGGTTCGCGAGCGCCAAGCGGGCGCCGTCCGGCAGCAGCGAACGCAGGTCGCACCACAGCTGCACGGGCGCCTTGGACTGCAGTCCGACCTTGAGCGAGTCGCGCAGGGCCCGGTAGTACGCGGCCAGGACCACGTCCTCGACGGAGGCGGAGTGCGTCCTCGCCCACTGCACCACCTTGCAGTACGCCGCGGGCTCCACGACGTGCGTCACGTACATCGGCGTGCCGGTCTTCTTGCCGCCGCTGACGCCCCACTCGGTCTCGGGGAACGCGTCCTGCGGCACGCAGGGCCTTGAACCGGTCGGCGATCCTCGTCTCCCCGATCACGGCCTCGGCGTTGCGCGGCGCCTCGTGAGCCGAAGGCAACCAGTCCGGCTCCTGCTTCAGCCGCCGATAGATGCTGCCGAGCAGCTCGACCACGGATTCCAGCGCGCCTTCATCCAGACCGACCCGAGCGCTGATGACAGCCACGGCGTCGCTCGCCTCGCCTCGGAGCAGCCCGACTCGGAGCTGCGGCCCCACCGTCGGATCGAGCGTCTCGGCGACGAATGCCGCGGCGTCGGCTGCAGGATCGGTCGAGGAGCGCATCTCGAACAGCGAGCTCTCGTCGAGGCCTCCGAGCGGCACCCACATAGGCGGCGTGGCCGCGGCGTCGAGCCTGCATCCGAGAACGGGCTCGACCTCCGGCAGAAGCGCGGCGGCCCTCGCCAACCGCGCGTCATCGAGGTGACGCTCGAACTCGACCACCATCCCGAACTGCGGTCGCGTCCAACCCAGGTCGACCATCGCGTACGCGAGACGCTCCGTGTACTCCACGGGGAGCGACGGGGCAAGCTGCTCGGCCATCGACTACGTCCTTCCATATCGGACCCTTGCCGTGTTCGCTGCGCGCACGCTGCTTCCCTGCACGCGACGAGGCGGTATCATCGGCAGTCCGCGAACGGCGGCTACCACCATGACACACGAGGACGGGCGCGACGTGTCCAGAACCACCGACAGCATGCGCGAAGGAGCCAAGGACATCGCCCCGATCCTGATCGGCATCGTGCCGTTCGGGCTCGTCGCCGGCGCCGACGTCATCCGGGCCGGGTTCAGGCCCATCGAAGCGATCGGGATGTCGCTGCTGGTGAACGCCGGCGCATCGCAGATCGCGGCGACGCAGCTGTTCGCCCAAGGCGCGCCGCTGCTCGTGGCCATCGGCACCGCCCTCGTCGTCAACGCACGCATGTTCATCTACAGCACGTCGATCGCCCCGGTGCTTTCCGACGCCGGCCCGGGACTGCGCCCGCTGCTCGGCCACATGCTCGTCGACCAGAACTACGCGATGACGATGACGCGCGGCAGGTTCCGGTCGGACGTCGACGTCATCCCCTACTACATCGGGGCGTGGCTGGGACTGGCCGGCGTATGGCAGCTCTCGACGATCGGCGGCGCGCTGCTCGGCGCGTTCATCCCCGCGTCCTGGTCGCTCGATTTCGCGGTGCCGCTCGTGTTCCTGGCGATGCTCGCTCCGGCGCTCAAGGACCGCCCGTCGGTGAGCGTCGCCGCCGTCACTGCCGTCGCCGCCGCCGTCCTCGTCCCGCTGCTGCCGATGCAGACCGGACTGATCGTCTCGATGCTCATCGGAATGGCGTGGGGCGCGTGGCAGCCCGGTCCCGAGACCAACGATGCCGTCGCCGAGGAACTCGCCGAAGACGAGCTGCCGTCATGAGCCGCACGGCAGAGTTCTGGATCCTCATCCTCGTGCTCGCGCTGGGCACGTGGCTGATGCGCGCGCTGCCGATCATGCTGCACGGGCGCGTCACCCCGCGTCCGTGGACGGAGCGCCTGCTGCGATACGTGCCCGTCGCCGCGCTCACCGCGCTCGTGGTCCCCGGCGCGCTCTACCTCCACACCGGGGACCAGTATCAGTTCGCGCCCGCGCGCCTCGTCGCGATGCTCGCCGCCTTCGTCGCCGCGCTCAAGACCAAGAACGTCGTGTGGACCCTGGTGATCGGGATGCTGGTGCTCTGGCTCTCGCAGTGGGCGCTGTCTCTCGGCGCCTGACTCCTTCCAGTTCGTGCCAAAATGCATACAGCGTGTCAGCTCCTGACGGATAGTCAGCTGACATTATGTCCGCCGCTTACCGAAAACTGATTGATTCATGCTTAAGAAATGGATAGCAGAGCTCGCATCATCCTTCTTCAGCTGCTAGGGTGTGACGCACATGAAGAAGGTAGCGGCGCGGCTGAAGTCGTCGTCCCCTTCCCGCGTACCGAGAACGTGCAGCCCTCCGGGGACACCAGTCGCAGCGGCAAGGACCGACGCCTGCAGCGCACCACGCGCCGCGGGCGTTGTGCTCTCCGGTCGGCCACCCCGTTCGGCTGGCTCGGAGACACGCCATGGGGGTGGCGTGTTTGCGGTACCAATGGTCTGCGCGCGCGAACCGCATTGTTCGCAGCGAGTCTCGTGCTCGCGATCCTGTCAGGTGCGGCTCTAGCCGTAGCGGCTCCCATCGATATGGGGTCGCTCGCGGCAGAACGCTACCCCTCGGGTATGACCGTCGCTGGTGACGTGGCAGAGCGAACGTCGACGTCGACGACTCCAGCGTGCGTCCTGCGATACCACCGGACAGCTGCCAGCGACCCCGGTCAAGTGCTCGAGACCGGGCTTCGCCGGCTCACGGGAGTGTCCTACGCGGTCATTCCCGCCGGGCGACACGCACCGAGCGCCTTCTTCACGGTCACGGGTACATACGGCGGCTCTCCGATCGGCTCCGGTGCCGGCACCGGTGTCGTTCACGGTGAGGGGCACCTGGCCTTCGGTCGTGAATCCGGAGACCGGCGAGTGCGTCTTCCACTACCAGGACCTCTAGGACCTCGTGGCGAAGCACGAGAGCGGCTACAGCCACTTCGACACGACCGTCGACCGTCGAGCATCGCGGTCGACGACGGCAACTTCGGCTATCATGCCGCGGCTAGCACCGTCAATGGCGGTTGGACCGGCGCCACGTGGGGTTCCGGTTGCCGTTCACCGCGGCTACGACACCACCACCAACAAGTGCGGCATCTGCCACGCGGTCCGCCACCGCGCCGAAGGCGCGTACTACCTCCTGCGCGCCAACAGCCAGGACGATGCGTGCACCTACTGCCACCTCGGTGGGTCGGCGCACAGCTCCAACAGATCGTCTACGATCTCAATCCCGGTGGCATCGACACCACCAACGGGCACACGATCGGGGCTCAGGCTCTGATCCCGGACTCGACGGTCCGCCAGTACGCCCAGACCAGTCACGCTCGACGGACGATCGACTGCGACGGCAATCCGCTCACCGAGACGATCCAGGTGCGAGCGTACGACCCGGAGAAGAACTGCAGATGTACCGCTTCGGCAAGCACCACGGACAGTCGCGACGGGCCGGACGGCGGGCGCATGGGCTACCAGAAGATCGGGCCGCTCGCGTTGCGGTGCATGAGCTGCCATCAGGTCCACAATGCCATCGAGCGAGGTCTGGCGTCCGCTTGAAGTGGCAGGGCGCCGGCTGGCCGAATGCCGACGCAGCAGCCTGACGACTTCGAAACCAGACGGCTACATGCTGCTGAAGCGCTTCCCGTCGGCCTCTACCACCGGTAGCCCCACGCCACTGAACGGGTATCTACCTGTGGTATCATGCCTGGCCAGCAGGTCTAGGTCCTCTGACGGCAACGCTGTCAAGGAAGGAACCGCAGGACCGTGGGGGGTCGAGGAGGCGAACTTCTCCGGCGACTACTCGGTGAAGTTCACCTACTCGGAGAATGAGGTCGACCGTCAGCAGCGCCGATCTGGATCGCTCAGGACATCCACGAGCCGGATCCCGCCTCGTACCCGACACCCGGAACCGGCTACTACCGATACCCCTACTTCAACTCAGCAAGTACGCCCTGAGCTTCTGGTGCGCGGACTGCCACAACCTGAATCTCGGCGGCTGGCAGCCGCTCACTGATCCGGAACTCGGCTTCAAGTCCCATACCGAGCGGACCCATCCGGTCCCCTTCTATGGGGCCTACACCGGTCCCGGTCAGTGCTACAGCTGCCACCGGAACGACCTATCACCCAAGATGGGCTCGATCCAGGCCGGCGGATCCGGCAGGGCGACGGTCACCGGTCGCGACAGCTGCACCCAGTGCCACTATGGCACCAAGGATTACGCGATCGAGATGGGCAACGAGTCGGTGGCCGGGTGCGCCGAACGCGCTGCCCGACCTCGGCCTCGACTTCCCCCACTCCGGTCGGACCACCGACATCAAGCTCCTCGGTTCCTACAGCGTCAGCATGCCGGTCGGCGGCGGCTCGGTCGCGGGGGCAACGACGCTGGTGAACCGGACGATCTCCGAGTCGAACCTCGACGCCGTGTGCCTGCGGTGCCACCCAGGTGTCGGCGTGCACCAGTAGCGACGGGGGGACGCCACCGTGCACACCGACACGCTGCGGTCGGCGGGCTAGCCGACCGCGGGTGCCGCGAGCTCGCCTCGCGTGCGCTTGCGGTACACCAGGAAGTAGTACGCGATCGCGCTCGGCTGCAGGAACACCATCAGCACGATCCACACGACCTTCTCGACCGTGTCCTCGCTCGGGTACTCGTCCTCGCGCCGGAGCACGGCATCGACCAGCATCCATAGCCACGCCAGCGGGAGCACCACCGCGAACAACAGCCAGAACCCGAGCTTGAGCATCAGCAGCACCGCCACGATAGCCGCGGCGAGCACGCCCACTCCCAGCAGCAACTCCATCACTCTCATCCTCTCGTCGATCCGGGCCTGGACGGGCCCGGTCACTGCAGCTCCAACTTCACTTCGCCTACGCCACGCATGACCCTCAGCTCGATACTCGTCGGGGTCTTGCCCCAGGCGTCGTTCACGTACGAGTCTCCCTGCACCGTGAACCCGTCCGCCGAGAGATCCCCCACGCCGTCCTTCGCGCCCGTCACCTTCACGCCGACGTCCGTGGGCAGCACGAGCTTGAGCTCGCCGATGCCCGCCTGGATGTCACCCGTGACGTCAGACTCGCGAGGCCCGGTGAGATCCACCGTGGTCTCGCCGGCGCCTAGGCGCATCGCAAGCTCGCGGACCGCGACCTTCGACAGATCGAGCTGCGCCCTGCCCGCGCCGAGATGCACCGTCAGATCCAGGGGCACCTGCTGGTTCAGGCCGATGTCCCACGCGTTCGGGTTGGACTCGCCGAACTTCAGCCTGATGTCGGGCTGCGAGATGGTGAGCTGTCCCGTCGAACCGGACACGTTGTACGTCGCCTTGGGTTCTCCCGATGCGCCGTATTCGAACGTCGCCTGGGCGAGATCGCCCTCGGTCTGCGCTCCGCGCACGACCATCTCACCGGCACCCATGTTGAGCTCGACCTTGGCCTCGGTCGCTCCCTCCAGCGCGAAGTCCTGCTGGGTCGTCTGCGCTCCGACTCCTCCGGTCGAAGAACCCGTCTCGATCTGGAACGGCCGCGTGTCGATCTGCATGCTCTCGGGGAGCGGCTTCCGCACGCAACCCGTCGCGACGATCGCGACGGCCACGAGCGTGAGCGCGCCCACGATCACCAGTGCCTTGCGACTCTTCATCGCACTCATCCCTCCTCTTTCAAGCGTCCCGGTCACTGTTGGACCGGAGCCTGGTAGGTCGTTGTCGTCGACGCGGCCGCAACCGGACCGTCGAACCGTCCCACGAGCATCGTCTTGGCCCACATCCCGTGAACGATGCCGATGCCCTTGGCGAGCCACAGCGTCAGGAAGAAGCCCAGGACGCCGAGGGCGATCACCAGCGGATACGCGGCCGGATGGGTGTAGTAGCCGTAGGCTGCCGTCGATGAACATCGGGAGGTTCCACACGCTCTGCAGAAGCGGCGAGACCACCAGTCCGAGCGAGACCGACAGCCCCGTGACCATGAGCGTGAAGTACAGGATTCCCGAGCGGCAGCTGGAGCACCATGTAGAGCATGGTCGTCCAGGTCCGGTAGTCGGCGAGCCAGGACTTGATGCGGTCCCACAGGTTCCCCTGCACGCCCGACATCCGCGGCCTTCTGGGCATCCGAACGCCGAGCAGCCCCTCCACCATCCGGCCCTCGGCAAGAGAGATGGCCCGCACGATGCCGATGAAGCCGAGCAGCACGATCACCGCTATCGGCACGGTGATGATGCCGACCGTGAGTCCGAGCGTGAGCGAGAAGCCGGTGACCACAACGGTGAAGTAGATCGTGCCGGTCACCAGCGCGAGCAGCGCATAGAAGAGCGCGCCATACGCCGACGGGTCGGCGATCACGCCGAAGAACTTGCCCAGCGGCGAGCGTCCGAACGTCGTCGTGCTCGCAGGGGGCTTCGGCTTGCGCAGCGCGGCAGCAACCGTGTCCTCGGCCTGCCGATACGCCTCGGCGACCTCCTCCGGCGTGCCGTATGCCTCGATCGCCGCGGCCTCGGCTTCCGGCGTGCCGCCTGCCTCGGCGGCGCTTGAGCGGAGGTACTCCTCCGCGTCGTACATCGCGTCTTGCACGAGCGCGGGATCCGCCCCGGCAAGCGCCGTTCTGAGTTCCGCGAGGTATCCCTCGACCGTGCTAGCCAACGTTCCCCTCCAGTGTCGCGTCGACGAAGTCGCGAGTCCGCGCCCACGCCGCCCTCCAGTCATTGAGCACGGCCCTGCCGCGCTCGGTGATCACGTAGTACTTCCGAGGTGGCCCCGCCACGCTCGGCTCGACCCTGCTCGCGAGCAGACCGTTCTCCTCCATCGAACGGAGGACCGGGTAGAGCGTCCCTTGCTTGACCGGGACACCTTGCTGCCACGCTTCCTCGATTCGCTTGGCGATCTGGTAGCCGTAGAGCGGCTCCGCCGAGCGGTCGAGGATCGCGAGCAGGACCAGGGCGACCGTCCCCGCGTTGAGCTCCTTCTGGAACTTGCGGAGCATCGCCTCGTCAGCTGCGTCCACGACCCACCTCCCTCACGCGCACCTCTGCACGTCCGTACCGCTGTTCTTTACCTCGTACTATTCGTAATCTCACACTAGTTCGAGAACAGACTACTACGAACTCAACACTAGTCAATACCCCAATTTGGAGTCTTCTCGACTGCGGAACGCCGAGACCGCCGTGTGTCGAATGCGCGCCACTGGATTGGGGCATCAACCCCGATGGGAGGTGGTCACGATGTTGGACGTGCAGGTCAAGCAGGCACCGCCTGAGACCGTCGCCTTCGTGACGATGAGCGGGTCGTACGACCAGACGCCGGAGGGGTATGTCGAGCTCTACGGATGGGTGGCTCGGCATGGGCTACAGCCCACGGGCCCGCCTCACGCGGTGTACCTGACGCCGCCGGCGACGTCCGAGACCGAGGCGATGTGGGAGCTGTGGGCGCCCGTCGCCGAGACCGGCGACATGCCGGCCGACGACGAGCGGATGGGCGTGAAGCACGTGCCGGAGCACATGGTCGCCTCGACCGATGTACGAGGGACCGTACGAAGCGATCGCGCCGGCGTACGAGCATCTGATGTCGTGGGTGACGCAGGAGGGCTTCGACCTCGTGGGGCCGCCCGAGGAGATCTATCTGACCGACCCCGACGACGTGCCACCGGAGCACTACCTGACCGAGATCAGGATGCCGGTCGCGCGCCACTAGCGATCGACAGCACAGGTGGTGACAACAACGGGCCGCCCCTCTCGACGAGGAGCGGCCCGTTCAACGCGGTACGCGCCGGGTCGGACTACGCCATCGTCATCGGCGTGCGGGCCCGGCGTGTCGAGCGCATCCGCATGACCGCGAACACGGCGCCTGCCGCAGCCGCGGCCAGCGCCGCGAACATGCCCCACCGGCCCTTCGCGTGCTGCTCGCCGGTCTCGGACATGCTCTCGCCCGACTCGGACACCCTGCTCATCTCGTCCATCGCTGGCCTCCTCTCACGCGCCTTGTATGCTCGCTTCGAGGCCGGGCTAAACAGGGTCGGAGGCAACGCCTACTGCGACCGAGTGATGAGCGCCATCACCAGGTCCCCGCTCTGCTGAACCACCTTGGGCTTGAGGCGACCGGCGGTGTCGCCGGGGGTGTGGTAGGCGGGGTCCTCGAGCCATTCCAGCCACGCGCTGGGAATCCCCAGCTTCTCGTACGGCTCGTGGTCGCTCCACCCCGAGCGGCCCGGGTCGCGCCAGTACGCGATGGGCAGGCCCAAGCGCTTGCCCTCGGCTATCACGCGCTTCGCGAACGACATCGGACCCACGCCCATCGTGCGGACCCACGCCTTCGTGCCGAAGCCCGCCATGTCGACCGAAAGCATGCCGGTCGTCTCGGCGCGCTCGGCGGGTGTCATCATCGATGCCCGATACCGCGAGCCCGCGTGGTGGTGGTCGGGGTTTCCGTCCGAGATCTCCTCGGCACCGAAGAAGACGAGTTCGACGGTCGGTCCGGGTGGGTTCGCCTTGAGGAGGCGGGCGACCTCGAGCAGGATGCCGACGCCCGAGGCATCGTCGTTCGCCCCCGGTGACGGCGGCTTCGAGTCGACATGCGCGCCGAAGATCAGGCGACCCGATTTCGTACCGGGAACGACGATCCACACGTTCTGGCTCGGTGACCCGTTGGGCAGGGTGAAGCTCTCCGTCTGGGGCTCGTATCCGAGTTCGCGGAGCCGCCGAGCGACCCACTCCGCACCGCGCGCTTCGGCCGGCGACCCCGGCTTCCTGACGCCGAACGCGGTGAGCGCGCGGATATCGGCGAGTGCGCGGGCGGCGTCGAAGCGCGTCTCGGCGGAGCGATCGATCGCGCGCGGCGTGGCAGCGGCGAGGGCTGCGAGCTGCGAGGGAGCCGCGGCCGAGGGCGCCGTGCCCGAGGGCACGCGCGACGCGGTGATCGTGGAGTCGGCCAGCTCGGCGCCGAACGAGCGATAGCCGCCGCCACGGCTGGGCGCACATCCGGCCGCGGTCGCTACGAACGAAACGAGCAGCACGGCGACAGCAAGCTTCCTGGCGGTCCGCCGGGCTTGCGACCCCTGCTCGCTGTGATTCCTAGTCACGACCGTCTCCGCTCCTCGCGTCGCATCCAGGCGAGGCGCCTGTTTGGACATATTCTCTACCGTCGAGACAGGGAGGCAAACCGATGCAGCTCTACGTCGTACGTCACGGCCCCGCCGGCGACTCGTTCGAGTGGGAAGGGCCGGACCAGGAGAGACCTCTCACCCCGCGGGGGAAGCAAGTCGTCCGGCGAGTCGGCGGCCGCCTCGGCGAGCTTGGGATCGCCCCCGACGCGATTCTGACCAGCCCCTACGTCCGAGCCGCCCAGACCGCGGAGATCCTCGCCCAGGCGCTCGACAGGACGGACCGGCTCGCGACAGACGCTCGTCTGGCTGCGGGCTTCGGGACCGCCGACCTGATGAGCCTGCTGGCCGACTACGACCGGGCGCACGTACTCATGATCGTCGGCCACGAGCCCGATCTGGGCGAAGCGGTATGCGAACTGACCGGGGCAGAACGCATCAGGATGAAGAAGGGTGCCGTGGCCCGTGTCGACCTCGCGGACCCGCACACCTCCCGTGGCGAGCTGCAGTGGCTGGCACCGCCCAAGGTTCTCGCCGGTGCGATGCATGAGGAGCGCGCCGCTGTGCTTGAATAGCGCTCGTCAGCGAAACGCGCCCGCTCACCGAAAGAGACGCCGTTGCCGCCGCTCATCGCAACCGGTTCGCTCACCCGCTCATCGCTCGCTCAACGCGTCGCGATCGTCACCGGCGCGGGGCGCGGCATCGGCTACGAGACCGCGCGTTCGCTCGCGTGGCTGGGGGCTCACGTGGTGATCGCCGAGATAGACGAGGCGTCGGGACGGGCGGCCGCCGAGCGCATCGAGGCGCAGATGGGCGAAGGGACCGCGTCGTTCGTTCTCACCGACGTGGGAGACGGCACCTCGCTCGGCGAGCTCGTCTCGGCAGTGAACGAGACGCGCGGGCGTATCGACATCGTGGTGAACAACGCGATCGTCGGCGCCGTTCGGCGCAGTCGCCTCGACGTCGCTCACGTCGTGGGACCTGAGCTACCGCGTGAACCTCCGCGGTCCGGCGGCGCTCGCCCGACTCACCGTGCCGGCCATGCTCGAGCGTCGGACCGGCGCGTTCGTCGCGGTGTCCTCGGTGGGCGGGGCCTACATGGCCCCCTACGAGGCGCTCAAGGCCGCGCAGGTCGAGCTGGCCTCGGCGCTGGCCGCGGAGATCGAGGGCACCGGCGTGTTCGCGTTCGCGATCGGTCCGGGACAGGTTCGCACGCCGGGGCTCGAGGCCGGGGTCGCCGCGCTCGCACCGCTCTACGGCATGACCGCCGAGGAGTTCCTCGCGCTGAACGAGGCCAACCAGATCTCCGCCGAGGAGGCGGGGGCCGGCATCGCCGCCGCGATCGCGCTTGCCGAGCGGTTCCACGGCACCGAGACAGGGAGTCTTGCCGGTCTGGCCGCCGCGGGCATCCGACCGCCGTCTGCTTCGGGCAGCCCCGCGGTCCGCGAACGCGACGGCGCCCGACTCGGTGCAGCCTCAGTGGCGCGTGCCGAAGCGGCCGGGAGAGACCGCCAGCGACGTGTGCGCCCGGGTTCGCGCCACCCTCGCCGAGCAGGTGGAGGGGTGGAAGGACCGAGGGCTGTTCGAGCGCAAGTGGATGGAGCGGGATTTCGGCCAGGCCGCGGGCTTGCGTGCCGAGGATGCGCTCGCGCAGCTCGACCGGCTGCAGGCCAACATCGACGACGGCCGGCCCGACCACGGCTGGCGGGTCCTGCTTCCCGCGCTCTCCCGCTACTACCAGCACTACGCCGGGCTCGCTCGCGGCTACACCAAAGACCCTGCCGAGCTTCGCACCCAGCTGGACGCCATCGAGGCGATGCGGGCAGACGTCGAGCGCCTGGAGGCGCTCCTCGGCGGGTCCAAGTAGCCGCAGGAAAGCCACAGCGCCGCTCGCTGCCCATCCGGAGTCAGGGGGCGGTCAGCTGCGGCGCTGTTTGGGGGGCCTGAAGGATGCCGAGCAGCTCAAACTGCCTGGGAGGGAGTGCGGCATCCTCGGGGCTCGTATTGGGGGAAGTCACGGTGCAGGTATGAGCCTGTAGGTGCGAGTTGCGCGTGATCTCTTTGCGAGCGCGAGTCCTTCGAGCGGGTGTGGTTCGGGTACTCGTTGCGGGGTGCGGGTACTCGTCGCGAGGTGCGGGTCTGCCGTTGCGAGCGGGGTGAGCTTGAGCTGCTCGGCAAAGGGGTCCGAGGGTCAGGTCGAGCGGTTGTCAATCGCCGTCAGCGAACCGGCGGGAACGGCGGCGGTGCGGGGCGGGGATACGCTCTGCGGGGCCTACGCGTGACCTGCACGTGAGACTCCGATCCGGATCCCCGTCGGGCGAGACGCCGGTAGTGGTGGCGCAGCCCGTCGAACATCACACACCTCCGAACGACTAGTGAATCTGGCCAGCGACAGTCGCGACGACCATGAGAGCCAGGACGATCCATGCGGCCCGAAGCGGGTACACGCCACCCTTGCTCATGCTGTCGAGAAACATCGTCACTCCTCCTTGCCTGACGGATCCAACGACCTCGTCTAGAGCAATCATCGCCCCGAAACACCTAAGTCAAGAGTTACCGTTTCTGCGATTTTGCGTAAGATGAACTTATGCTCAACGTGCAACGGCTCAGAGTCCTCCGAGAAGTCGCGGCCCGCGGCACGATCGCCGCTGCCGCCGAGGCGCTTTGGGTGACGCCATCCGCGGTGAGCCAGCAACTGTCGCAGCTCGAGCGCGAAGCGGGAGTGCCGCTGCTGGAGCGCGACGGCCGCAAGGTGAAGCTGACGGGGGCCGGCGAGCGGCTCGTCGCCCACACCGAGCGCATCCTTGCCGACCTCGAGGAGGCCGAAGCGGACATGGCCGCCCTGGGCACGGGGATCTCGGGCTTCCTGCGGACCTCCGCCTTCCCGACCGCGGCCCGCTCCCTGCTCGTCCCCGCCCTCGCCAAGCTCGGCGCCGAGCACCCTCACCTCAGGGTCTCGATGATCGACTTCGAGCCCGAAGAGGCCATGCCCGCGCTCAAGACCGGCCACCTGGACCTCGTGCTGACCTACGAGTGGGACACCCTTCCGGTCATCGAGGATGCCGGGATCGAGCGGACCCACCTCCTCACCGAGCCCGTCTACCTCGCACTGCCCGCCGCTCACCCGCTCGCCGGAGGCCCGGTTCGCATCGAGGACCTCGCTGCCGAGGAGTGGATCGTGGGACGCGACTCGACCTCCATGCTCGACCTCGTCGTGAGTGCTGCCAACCGGGCGGGCTTCGAGCCGCGCACCGACCTGCACTCGATGGACTTCCAGGTCATCCTCGCCGCCGTGGCCGAGGGGCTCGGCGTCACGCTGGTACCACCGCTCGCACTCGTGGGGTGCCGACCCGAGGGAATAGACATCGAGCCACTCGTGGATGCGACGCTGCACCGCACCATCCACGCCGCGATCCGGCGCGGGAGCGGAGCCAACCCGGCCATCGCGGTCGCGCTCTCCGCGCTCCGTGAATGCGCCGGGAGCCTCGAACAACGCCTGCCGCGGCCGGGGTCGGAGGGGGAGTCATGATCGTCGCGCTGTTCGGGTTCGTCCTCATCGTCCACGGGCTCGTGCATCTGAGCTGGCTCGCCCCACAGCCGGACGACCCGGGATACCCGTTCCGACTGACCGACTCCGCGATCTTCCGGCGAGCCGACCCGACCTTCCTCGCCCGCGTCGGAGGCGCGTTCGTCTTGGTGAGCACGATCGCTCTCGTGCTGGCCGGGCTCGGCGTGCTGGGCGTGCCGGGCCTGGCTGCGATCTGGCGGCCGCTCGCGGTGATCGGCGCAGCGATCTCGCTCGTCGTAGTGGCGACCTTCTGGCACCGGTGGTTCCTCATCGGCCCCTTGCTCGACGTCGCGATCATCGTGGCGGCTGTCCTAGGCTGGCCGAAGCCCTAGACCACGAGCGGACCGGCTCGCCGAGGTCTATCATCTCGGCGGGGAGGGATGCAGTCATGGCCGGATCCGTGAGCACTCGTCGTCTCGTGTGGATCGACTGGCTTCGGGTGATCGCCGTGCTGCTGATCTTCGCGTTCCACTCGGGACGCGTATTCAACACCGGCGAGCTCTTCTACGCGAAGAGCGCGCAGACGTCTCGCGTTGCTCACGGTCGCGGTGGTCGGGTTCTTCAGTCTGTGGCAGATGCCGCTTCTGTTCATGCTGGCCGGCATGTCCTCCTACTTCGCACTCGGCAAGCGCAGCGGCCGCCAGTTCCTGAAGGAGCGGGCGCTTCGGCTGCTGGTCCCGTTCTTCTTCGGCCTTCTCGTGATCGTCCCGCCGCAGGTCTGGTACGGCGCGCGCACGAACGCCGGATACACCGGCTCGCTCGCGCAGTTCTACGTCGACTACTTCTCGATGCGGTGGGGCTTCATCTCGGACTACCAAGGCGGGCCGAGCTTCGGCCACCTGTGGTTCGTCGTGTACCTCTTCGTGGTCTCGGCGGTGGTGCTGCCGCTGATGCTGTGGATCCGCCGAGGGCCCGGCGAGTCGGTGGGCGTGAGGATGGCGGCGGCGATGTCCAAACCGTGGTGGTGGATCATCGCGGCCTTTGTGCTGCTGCTCTCGACGGCATTGCCCGATCTGGGCGGCCACAACCTGTTCACCTACATCGTGATCTTCTCGATCGGATTCCTGCTGGTCGCGGGACCGGGACCGCTCGAGGCGTTCCGCCGCTGGAAGTGGCTGCTGCTCGCTATCGCGATCCCGCTCGCGTGGGTCGTGGCGACGACCTACGACGTGCGCGAGCGCTACCCCGACCCCTCGCTCCCGATCGCCGCGAACGAGTTCGGGCGTGCAGCTCGTCGGGCTGCTGCTGTGCTTCTCGGCGATCGGTCTCGCACAGGCGTACCTCGACAGGCCGGGGAAGCCACTGGCCTACCTCGCCGAGGCAAGCTACCCCACCTACGTGCTGCACCAGACGGTGATCGTCGTCGCAGGGTTCTACCTCGTGCGAGCGCTCCCCCAACCCGAGCTGTCGTGGCTCGTGCTGACGCTCGGCTCGATCGCGATCACGTACGGGATCTACGAGCTGCTGGTGCGAAGATGGGCCCCGATGCGCTTCCTGTTCGGGATGAAGCCCAAGCCCCGCCGGGCGAACGACACCGAGACGGCCGTGCCGGTCAGCGGTAGCTAGACGAGCGAGAGCACCACGACGCCGAGCGCGACGACGAAGACCGCCGCCGCGAACCACACCAGCAGCGAGCGGTCTCCCTTGCGCGCGAGCGCGACGATCGCGAGCACGCCGCCGACGATCGCGAGCAGCAGCGATACCGGCGTCACCACGAGCATGATCTGGTTGATGAGGCTGAGCCGACCCCACAGCGCCGTCTGCGCGCCGGCGCTCGTCGCTGCCATGCTCGCCGCGAACAGGATGACGAACGCGACCTCGAGGGCGAAGGCCCACCATCCTGTGGACGTTGCGGGGAAGCTCAGGATGCCCCGCGCGGGGGACGGGGTCGAAGGGGTCGAAGCGGGGTCGGACATCTGGGAGCCTCTCGGTAGGTGGTCGGGCCATCCGAATCATAGTGTGCCCGGTGCTGGGTGGGCGTGGCGTTCTCCTTCTAGCCGCGGCCTTTGTCACGGTAGTACTTGCGCGCCGACTTGTGGATGATGATCCACTTGCGCTGCTCCTCGGCCCAGAGCCGCTTGTCGGCCCTGATCGCGGCGTTGCGCGATTCCTTCAGCAACTTGTGATAGCTCTCCAGACGTGACCCGGAGAGCTCCCCCGATTCGACAGCGGCCAGGACAGCGCACCCAGGCTCGCCTTCGTGGGAGCAGTCGGCGAACCGGCAGCCCTCGGCCAGTGCCTCGATGTCCGGGAAGGTCGCGGCAATGCCGTCCTCGGCCTCGACCATCGCGACCGCCCTCAGCCCCGGCGTGTCGACGAGCACGCCGCCGGTCGGCAGCACGATCAGCTCGCGGGAGACGGTCGTGTGGCGGCCCTTGCCGTCGGAGAGGCGTACGTCGGTGGTGGCCTGGCGCTCCTCGCCCAGCATCGCGTTCGTGAGCGTGGACTTACCCACGCCCGACGGGCCGATGAGCGCGATCGTCCTGCCGTCGCTCGCGTAGGAGACGAGAGAGGCGACCCCGTCCCCGGTCTGGGCGCTGGTCACGTGCACGTCCACGCCAAGGGCGACCGCCTCCACCGCCGCGCGGACCGCGTCGAGGTCCTCGGCGAGGTCGGCCTTGCTCAGTACCACGACCGGGATGGCGCCGCTCTCCCACGTGAGCGCGAGCTCCCGCTCGATGCGCCTCAGGTTGGCGTCGGTCGCGGGATGCACGATGAAGACGCTGTCGAGGTTGGCGGCGAGGACCTGACCTGCGCTCGTGGTGCCGGAGTCACCGCGGGTGAACGCCGAGGTCCGGTCGAGCACGGCTTCGACGAGCGCGAGGTCGTGACCGGGGGGTCGGCGCAGGACGACCCAGTCGCCCACGGCCGGTGCGGCGGTGGGATCCGCCGAGGCGGTGCGCAGGCGCGTGGAGGACTCGGCGCGCATGGTGCCTGCCCCGTCGGACACGAGCACGGAGCCTCGGTCCGCACGGACGACCCGGGCGGGAGCGAGCTCCTCGGGCGAAACGTCCTCAGGGTGATGGGCGATGAAGCCGTCGGCCGCGGCGGCGAACAGGGCCTGCCAGCGGTCGGAGTAGCCAAGCGATGAGAGATCTGACAACGCGGTTCCTTTCGAGAAGGCGGCCGCGTGATTTCAGTCAGGGGCGAGCCGCCGGATGGGAGGCATGGGTCGAAAGCGGCGCGGTGCGCGCCGGCGCGGCGTATGCGGTCATCAAACCCCACCCCCTTCTCGGAAGATACGGCGGTCAAGAAAGCAGTGTAGCACCGCCAGTGGAACCCCCAATGACCCGACTGACAGCGAGTCGACTTCATACCCTTGCAGGATGTGCAGTCCGACGAGCGCTGCAGGATGATTCGGGCATGAGCACGAAGCCGACCACGGATTCGCTTTCGGCCACCAAGGCGCCGTCGAGATCGAAGGTGGCATCCATCGCCTGCGCGCTGTTCGACCGCCTGGCGCCCCTGCACGCACTGCCTGCCGACGACCGCGGACTGCTCGTCCGCGCCTGCTGCATCCGCGCGCTGGTCGCCGACCCGCTCGCACTGGCGGGCGACGGCGTCGATATCACTGCGCCGCTCGACGATCTGGACGGCCGAGGCGTCGCGATCGTCGAAGCGGTTCACCACTACGCCTCGGACGTGCTCCCCAGGACGGGGCACGGCATCTGGGGCCATCTGGAGGCTCCGGAGCGCCACCGCGTAGCGTGGCTCGTGGCGCTGCTTCGGATGGCCGAGGGTCTGGCGACGGAGTACGCGGGCTCGGCCGATGGTATCTACGCCACCTGGACAGACGAACTGCTCCATATCGAGGTCGACGGTGCGCACGTGTTCGGTCAGCAGCTGAACGCCGCCCATCGCAAGGCGGCCGCGCTCGAGTCGGTCACCGGTCGGCGGCTGCTTCTGACGTCGTCGTACCGTCGTCTCGGCACCACGTATCCTGAGCGCCAGACGGCGCACTGAGTTCGCGCGCGATCCCCCGCGTGAGCAGCTCGACAGCTGCGGTGCGCTCCTCGTCGCTTCGGTAGCCGGACCGAGGCCAGAAGAACCCCTTGAGCCCGTCGCCCTTCGTGCGCGGCACGATGTGGACGTGCAGGTGGGGGACGCTTTGGCTCACCCGGTTGTTCACCGCCACGAAGCTCCCCTGTGCCTCGAGGGCCGACTCCATGGCTCGTGACGCCGCCTGTACTACCCGCATCAGGGGCAGCATCGTCTCGGCAGGCAGCTCGCCGATCGTGACGACGTGTCGCCGAGGCACCACCAGCGTGTGACCGGGGAACAGCGGCCGGCGGTCCAGGAACGCCACGACGTCGTCGTCGCGGTAGACAACCGACGCGGGTTCGGCGCCGGTGGCGATCCGGCAGAAGACGCAGCCCGGGTCGATGCACGTGGGGTCGCCCACGGCGCTATGCCTCGTAGTCGATGACGGCGCGGTCGGAGCGGACCTGCCCGACGAACTGCTTGAGCGCCTCGTGCCGCGGGTGGACCTGGTACGCGTCGAGCGCGTCTCGAGAGTCGAACTCCGAGTACAGCCCGACATCCCACGCCGCGTCCGAGCCCTCGAAGTCCACGCCCGCCTCGATGTGGCGAAGGCCCGGGACGATTCCTGCGAGCTCGCCGACCATCCGGACGAGCTGCTCGGCGTTCTGCGCCTTGCTCGCACCCGCCGCCTCGTCCTTGAGCCGCCACAGCACGATGTGCTTGATCACAATGTCCTCCGCTCCGTTCCTGATGAGACAGTGCCCCACGAGACGCTCCCGAGCGCGGTGGTCGCGCAACAAGGGTACCTTGGGAGGGTGAGGATCCACCGTATCCACGGGCTGATGTCGTACTCCTACGTGATCGAGGAGGGCGACGCGCTGTTCCTCGTCGATGCCGGCGCCGTGCCCCACGGGCGTCAGGTTCTTCGTCGCATCGAGCAGCTCGGGCGCAAGCCCGATCAGATCGCGCTCGCGGTCGTGACCCACGGGCATCTCGACCACTTCGGCGGACTTGTCGAGCTGCAGCGCCACGCGTCGTTCGACGTCGGCTGCCATCCCGAGCACGTGGAGGTCCTTCGCCAAGGCGAGTTCCTCGTGTCCCCGGGTTGGAGCCTGTACGGCAAGACGTACAGCGCGGTGGCGAGTCAGGTGGGTCCCCGCCTCGCGATACCTCGGATCGAACGCGTGACGCGGCTCGCCGATGGTCAACGGCTGGACGCGTGGGGGCTCTCGGCGACCGCGCTGCACACTCCAGGGCACAGCGTCGGGTGCCTGTCGGTGCTGCTCGACGACGGCAGCTGCTTCGTCGGCGACCTCGTGCAGGGCCGTCGCGTCCCTCCGGTCTGGCCCGTCGCGAGGCCGAACATGGCGGTCGATGCGGCCGCGGCGCTCGCGAGCTGGCGGAAGCTGCTCGAGGCAGGCGCCGAGCGGATCTACCCCGGGCACGGCAGCGTCATCTCGGCGCTCGAGCTCGAGGCGCGGCTGCGGCGGGCGGAGAGCGCCTCCTGAACCACCCACGACGAATCGCCGCGCGCACGGGGCGGGTGACCCCGCGGCCGCGAACCCGCCGGTTGTAGCCGTCGCCTACTCGAATTGAGTCGTGGCGTGCCTGTGCTGGAGCTCGCCGGTCTGAGCGTAGATGACCGGGTCAGGACCGATCCGCTCGCCGGTGTCGAGCCCGTCTATGACGCGCATCTCTTCGGCGGTCAGCGCGAAATCGAAGACATCGGCGTTCTCAGCGATACGGTCGCGATGGACCGACTTGGGAATCGTCGTCACGCCGTGCTGCAGGATCCAGCGGATCGACACCTGTGCGGCGGTCTTCCCGTGACGCGCGGCGATCTCGACGATCTCGGGGACCTGGAACACCCCGCCTCGCATCACCGGTGCCCACGCCTGCAACGTGATCCCGCGCTCGGCGCAGAAGTCGCGGAGCTGGGGTTGCTGGAGTCGCGGATGGTGCTCGATCTGGTCGACGGCCGGGGGTGTCTCGGCGAGGGCAAGCAGCTGCTCGAGATGCGGGACGAGGAAGTTGCAGACGCCGATCGCACGGACCTTGCCCTGCCGGTTCAGCTCTTCCATCGCCCGCCACGTCTCCTCCATGAGGCGCGGGTCGGGCCAGTGGATGAGATAGAGGTCGACGTAGTCGAGATGCAGACGCGCGAGGCTGTCCGCGCACGCTTGCAGCGTGCTGTCGTAGCCCTGCTCGGAGTTCCACACCTTCGTCGCGACGAACACATCGTCGCGCGCGATCCCGCTGCGCCGAAGCGCGTGCCCGATCCCTTCCTCGTTGCCGTAGAGCGACGCCGTGTCGATGCCCCGGTAGCCCAACTGCAGCCCCCAGGCCACCTCCTGCTCGATCTCGACGCCTTCAGCCGAGCGATACGTGCCCAGCCCGAGCCACGGCATCAGCACGCCGGGCGCGATCTCGACGCAGTCTTCGAGCGAGGACGGCACCCCAACAGGTCCGCGCACCGCGGCCACCCTTCGTACGCACGACGGAACCAGGCGGGACGGCGCGAGATGCAGCCCGCCGATTGGTTCGTTCCCCAAGGGTGGGACACACTCTAGGAACCGACTCGTCGGGCGGAGGAGCGCATGGCACGAGCCCGGACCGCGATACCGCGCAACGTGAAGATGCTCGGCCTCGTGAGCCTGCTCACCGATGCCTCCTCGGAGGCGGTCTACCCCATCCTCCCGCTGTTCCTCACCAACGTTCTCGGCGCGCCCGTGAGCGCGGTCGGTCTCATCGAGTCCGTCGCCGAGGCGACCGGGTCGCTCATGCGCGTGGCCTCGGGCTGGCTCTCCGACCGGATCGGACGACGCAAGGGGCTGGTCGCCGCCGGCTACACGCTGTCGAACGTCGCGAAGCCGCTCCTCGCGCTCACCGCGTCATGGCCCGGGGTGCTCTCCTTGAGGTGGGCCGATCGCGTAGGCAAGGGCATACGCACCGCGCCGAGGGACGCGCTCATCGCTGACTCCTCGCCAACCGCGACCCGCGGCCGCAACTTCGGGTTCCACCGTGCGCTCGATACGGCGGGAGCAGCCATTGGCCCGCTCACGGCGTGGGCGATCCTGACCCTTCGGCCGGGCGCCTACCGCACCGTGTTCCTGGTCTCGGCGATCCCCGGCACGCTCGCGATCGTGCTCGTGCTGGTCGCTGTTGCCGACGTGCGGAGTGCGCGCGGTGCGCGCGCGGTGCGCGCGCGTGAGAGACCGGTCGCGCCGAGTCGGGTTCCGGCTCCTTGGCCGGCCGTTCGCGGTCTTCGCGGCCATCTCGGCGGTGTTCGCGCTGGGGAACTCGTCGGACGCGCTGCTCGTGCTGCGGGCCCAGGACCTGGGCACCACGGCCCCGCTCATCCCGCTGATGTACTTCCTGTTCAACGTCGTGGGCGCGGCGATCGCCACGCCCATCGGCTCGCTCTCCGACCGCGTGGGACGCCGACGGGTGCTCGTCGCGGGCTTCGGTGGCTACGCGCTGGTGTACGCGGGGTTCGCCCTGGCGCGGGGAAGCATGGCGCCGTGGGTCCTGTTCGCAGCGTACGGGGTGCCGTATGCGATGACCGAGAGCATCACCCGGGCGTTCGTCGTCGACCTCGTGCCCGCCCACCTGCGCGCGACTGCGGTGGGGTCGTACACCTTCGTGCTTGGCCTCGCTGCGCTCCCCGCGAGCGTGGGTGCGGGTATCGTGTGGGACAGGGTGGCCCCCTGGGCACCCTTCGCGATCGACGCCGCGCTCATGGGCGTCGCGGCGGTCGCTCTCGCGTTGTCAGCGCGGTGGCTGGCCGTGCCCAAGCCGGCGAACGCTTGGGAGACGAGACTAGGAGACGAGACGGGATGACGTGGTACGACTCACTGGCGAAGCCCGCCTGGACGCCGCCGCCGAGCACGATCGGAACGATCTGGACGCTGCTCTATCCGGTCATCTTCGTGGTCTTCGGCTACGTGGTCGTTCGGGTCGTGCAAGGTGAGATGCCGTCGCTGTTGCTCGTGCCGGTCGCGCTCAACCTCGCGGCGAACTTCGCGTTCACGCCCATCCAGTTCGGGTTGCGCAACCTGCCGCTCGCAACCGCCGACATCCTCGTCGTCCTCGCCACCATCGTCTGGTGCATCCTCGCCATCTGGCCGTACTCGCGATGGGCGTCCCTCGCGTTGCTCCCCTATCTGGCATGGGTTGGCACGGCGTCCGTGCTGCAGATCAGCATCACGATGATGAACCGGTGATGCTCGCGCCCGCCGCGCGCCGGCCACCGACCGCCGCGGCATCCCGTCAGAAGTCGATGTAGACGAACTTCGACGCACCGGAGCTGAACAGCAGGGTCGCGATCACCAGCGCCGCGAGCAGCACCCCGATCGCCACGTCACTCGTCAGAAGCCCTGCCATTCGGAGCCACGCGGGAACTCGGCGCCGCTCCTGCTCGTGGTTGTCGCTCTCTGGCCCCCGACTCCCGTTCACCACAGCTTCCCCACCATCAGCACGAAGCGGTCGATCGGCATCACGAACAGGCCCCACCCCAGGGTCACGAGGGCGAAAGTCAGCGCGAGCCCGAGCGCGCCTCCAACGAGGCTCAGTGCCCTCCCCGCGGCGCCCGTATGCAGCGACGGCGCTCTCGCCAGCAGCGGCTGCTTGATCCCGACCCGCCAGACTCGGTAGCCCGCCACGAGCACCCCCATGTACAGCCCCCACGCCACGAAGTGCCACGCGGCGCCATGCCAGATGCCCGAGACGAGAAACGTCACGAGCGTCGCGCCGATCGCCACCCACATCCCGTGACGGCTCCCGCCCAGCGGCACGTAGATGTAGTCGGTGAGCCACGACGTGAGCGACATGTGCCAGTGGCGCCAGAACGACGCGATGCTGGTGCGCAGATACGGCCACGCGAAGTTCTCGGGGACGTTGATCCCGAACATGTGCGCCGAGCCGATCGCGATGTCGCTGTACCCCGAGAAGTCGAAGTAGATCTTGATCGAGTAGGCGACCAGCGCGACCACGAGCTCGGTCGAACTGGCCGAACGGACCCCCGCCGTCGTCAGCAGCGGCGTGACCCACAGGCTCGCCGTGTCGGCGATGACGATCTTCTTGAACAGGCCGACGACGATGCGGATGAGGCCGACGCTCACGTCATCGGCCCCTACCTTGGCGTCGCGCAGCTGGGGCAGGAAGCTCTGGAACCGCTTGATGGGGCCGGCGACCATGGTCGGGAAGAACATCGCGAACGCGAGGAACTCGGCGAAGGAGTGCTCCGGGAGCCGACCGTTGCGCGCATCGACGATGTAGTGCACGAACTCGAAGGTGAAGAACGAGATCGCGAGCGGCAGGAACAGCTGCGGGAAGGTGGGCAGCGTCCCAGCGCCGATCGCACCGGCGAGCCCTCGAGCAGTCGCCCCCAGCATGCCCAGGTACTTGAAGACCGCGAGCACGCCGATCGTGACGCCCAACCCGATTGCGAACTGCCACGTGCTCTCGCGGCTCCGGCGTCCCATCACGTAGACCACGACCATCTCGACGAGCAGCCCGACCACGAACACCGCCGAGTAGTACGCGTAGAACAGCAGTCCGGTACCGAAGATCCACCACGGCCGCATCGAGCGCGGCAGGAAGCGGAACGCGAGGGCCGCGACCGCCAGAAGCGCGAAGTAGACGGGCTCGTTGAAGATCATGGCGTTGCCGCCGGTGCCGGAGTGCCGGTGGCTGCCGGCCGTCCCGCCGCCCGAGCGGCGACATACGCCGCCGTGTCGCGCCACAGCCGCTCGCCCACCGCCCGGCCGCCCGCGTCGGTGGTGTGGTCGATGTCCGCGAAGTACTCGGCGGGAAAGAGGGGCGTCTCGGCGGCGTTGTAGTCGACGAACGGGAAGCCCGCGCCCCGGACGACGGCAGAGATGCGCTTGGTGTTGGCGAGGTACTGCTCGCGCTCGATCAGCGCGTAGTAGTCGATGATGTCGCGGTTCAGGGGGGCGATGTAGAAGACCGCCTTGGCCCCGCGGTCGCGCAGAAGCTGCGCCAGCAGGCGCAGGGTCCGCATCTGAGGCTCGGTCGCTCGGACGTCGAACGCGGAGTTGTCGGCGTAGTCCGCGATGACGATCATCTGCTTCTCGGGGTCGAGTGAGTCGAACGACGCGAACTCGTCCTCCGGCATCACGGCGCGCGCTTCGGGCTCGACCTTGCCGCCGGTGCGGCGGACCCACGCGTCACGCAGCCGCTGCTCTGGTACCCCGCCGAAGAGTCGCGAGGCGATCGCGCTTCGCTCGCGGTATGCCGCCCAACGGTCGAACAGCACCCGGCTCACCGCGCTCCCGGCGGCGGGCGCCGCCTGCTCGGGCACGCCGAGCAGCTTGGCCTCGCTCGCCGACACTCCCACGCCCGGCAACGACGCGATCTCCGGGTAGCGCACCTGCCGCCCCCGCTCGTAGGTGGGGTCGAACATGTGGTAGGTGAGCTGCACGAACACGACGTCTCCGCGCCGCACGAGCGCCTTGGCGAGCAGGTACTGGTCGCCCAGCAGCTGCCCGTTGGCGGCTAGATTGGCTGCCTCGATCTCGACACCGGCGCTCGCCGCTGCTGACGCGTAGGAGTAGGGGTACGTATGCCGGGGGTCGCGGATGCGGTACCCCCACGTGGGAGAGGCGCCCAGGAAGAGCGCCCGCTGCGATTGCCCGTCGAGCGCGTGCACGTAGCCGGGCAGCGCGGCGGTGGGCAGCTCGAGCGGCAGGCGGTACGCGCCGTCGTAGCCCCGCGCGCTCGCCGAGCGGCCGACCCACACGTCGAACGCGACGAGAACCGCCAGCAGCACGACAAGCCGCAGCACGAGGCGAGGCAGACTGACGGGCGCCCGGTCGAAGTAACGGGACACCTCGGTCGTCGGTTGGAAGTCGGAACGACGAGGTTCTGCGCTCGCCAATGCCACCCTCTGCTAGTCGCTCGCCGGTGCCGACAATGAAGGTAGACCACGCGCTGTCGGCGACTTCCTGTCGCAGTCGAGAGCGCGCGGGTACTATCGTAACTGTTCGGCTCATGCCCGCACGGACGCTGTCGATATGTACTGCGAAGAGGAGGGGATGTCCGTGAGCAAGATCTCCACGCGCAGAACCATGGCCGTAAGCGCGCTCGCCGCGGTGTTGGTCCTGGCGATGGTCGCACCAGCGTTCGCCGCCGTCAGGATCTACGTGAACGGCAGGTACGCAGCCAATCTCGGAGTTGGCGCCGCGCGCCTGAGCAAGACACGCACGTACAACATCGCCAAGCTCGGTTCCCGCTCGTACACGAAGCGCGACACGAGCTACCGCTACGTCGTCTACCTCGACTGTTGGGGCCGCAAGATCGCTACCGGTCGCAACCGCGGCAAGTACCCGCTCCACATGTGGAGCAAGAAGGCCAAGGACGGCAGCTTCCGCGCCTTCCAGTTCACGTGCTACACCGCGAGCTACGTCACCTCGAAGAACATCAAGGTCGGCAGCACTGCTTCGGCAGTGAGAGCGGCGTACGGCTCGGCTCTCAAGAGCAGGACGACTCCCACGTATACGATCTACACGCTGAACTCGGCGTACCGCTGGCGCACTGACTTCTACGTGCCGAGAAGCGGTGCCAGCACCGGCCGGGTCTCCCACATCAGCATGTGGATGTACTGATGAACCGCCGAGCAGCCTTCAGGCTCGCGCTGGTCGCAGCGCTCGCGACCGGCGCGCTGCTCGCGACCGCCGTCGGTGCTTTTGCCATCCCGGCATCGACCATCCCTGCCCCCACGCTGTCGATCGACCACGTGTCGTTCAAGTCCCGCACGGTCGACTTCGCATCGACCTACGAGACGGGGACCGCCACGGTCGCACTGTTCGTGGACTCGGCGGAAGTGACGCGGACGAGCGTCCCCGCTGACGCGCGCGGCAGCGTGATGCTGCCCGCCGAACTGCCGCTGAGCTGCACGATCGAGGCGGTGGGCTACGACCAGAGCGGTTCGGCGATCGGAACGAGCACCGCGATCGCCTTCGACGGCACCCACTACGCACCCAAGAGCGTGTCCTTGCCGTACTCGACCAACCATCTGGTGAGGCCCTCGACGGCGTTCCGGATCTCTACCTCGGACCGCGTCACTCACGCCACGCTCTACCTGAGCGGGAACTCGGTGTGGTACGGGGCGGTCGACGTCACGAACGGCGCCGCGATCTTGCCTGCCGTCTCGGTCCGCTACGGCCGCAGCACCGTCAGGGTCGTGGTATCGAACGCGTGGGGCTCGGTCCCCTCGCCTATCGTCCCGATCTACCAGCTGGGGAAGTCGCTGCCGCCCTACTGGCGCTACGTGCTGATCGACAAGAGCGACTTCTACCTCTACTACGTCACCGGCAGCAAGGTATCGTCGCGGTACCCGATCGCCATCGGCACGCCGTGGTCACCCACCCCCAACGGCACCTTCCGCCTGTGGTACCCGCAGCGTTCGAGCGGCGTGTGGGGCGTCATGCGCATGCCGCTGCAGCGCCGCGTGCGAGGTGGCTTCGTGCGGACGGCAGTACTACGTGCACGGGACGAACGATCCCGGAAGCATCGGCACCGCCGCGAGCCACGGCTGCGTCCGGATGTACAACCGGGACGTCACGGCTCTCGCGCGACAGCTGCGGGCCTACTCGAAGCGACCGTACGCGGTGATCCGCCCGTAGGCTCGCGGGGCAGCGCACGACGAACACATCGTCCTCTCGCGGGCGGCGGCTACTCGATGTGGCGGCCGCCCGCTCGTTCGACTAGCGCGCGCAGGTTCGCGTAGAAGAACTGTGACTGCCCCCAGTCCGCATACGCTTCGGGCACCTCGGTCTCGCTGATCGCCGTCGCCGTCGCATCGTGGGCGACGACGAGCTGCTCGGCAATGGCGGTGAGATCGGCCACGTAGCCGATCATCCGCTGGACGTCCTCGCGCGTGCCGAGAACACCGTGGCCCGGCACGACCACGCGGGGAGCCAGGCGATCCATCGCGTGCAGCGCGTCGACGAGCGCGGTGATGTCGGCCTGCGCCCATGAACGGGTGCACGCCGACGGAGACGATGTCGCCTGCGAACAGGATGCCCTCGTACGGCAGGTGTAGCGCGAGATCGCCTCCCGCATGCGAGCGCTCGAAGGGAATCAGGTCCGCCGAGTGCTTCGGCCCCTCCAGGATGGGACGACCCTCGAGGCCGAGAACGGGTGTCATCACCCGCATCTCGCCCTGCATCGCGGCGAGCGTCCTCAGGTAGCCGACGCGCAGCTCGGTGGTCGCGCGCTGTGCGGGATCGTCCGTGCTGGCGATCGTCTCCTCGAGCGCCGAGAGCTGCTCGGCCGCACCCTCCGCCCACGCGAGGTCCTCGTCGCGGCTCTCGAGCAGCAGCTGCCGCGTCTGCTCGCTGGCGGCGAACACAGCGTCGTCCCCGAATGCTTGCCCGCCCAGGATGTGATCGTTGTGGTCGTGGCTCAACACCACCAGCCGGGCCGGCCTGCCGGCTGCAAGTTCCGCCGCGGCCGTCCGGAGCTCCTCGCCCGCCTGTGGCGAGCCGTGGGTGTCGAATACGACGGTGGTGCCACCGAGGTCGACCGCCCCGGCGTTGCTGAGCGCGCCACCGCCTGGCTTGGCGAGCGAGGCGATGACCCCTTCGGCCAGCTCGACGATCTCGACGTGCTCGAGCCTCGCGACGCCGCCCGAATCGCTCACCGCGACAGCCCGTCGTCGAACTTGCCCGCCATATGGCTCCCGTCGCAGAAGGGCTTGTTCTTCGACCGACCGCATCGGCAGAGCGTCACCCGATTGCGGACCTCGTATGGCTCCCCTGTGGCGCTCACGATCTCGACGCCGCCGCGCACGAACAGCGGGCCGCTGCACTGAGCCGCGGGGTCTTCGAGGATCACGATCGAGGGCTCGTAGTCGAACTCCCGCGCCACCCCGTCGTGGTCGCACACGGTGTAGCGTCCCGAGGGGCAGAGCATGGCTTCCTCTTCCGCAAGCGCGCGTACCTCCGGATCGTCGACGCGCTCGATCAGGTTCCACAGACCGCCCGCCCGGTCGCAGAAGCGAGCTTCTGCGCATAGCTCGCGCAGGTCGTGCAGCTTCACTCCCGAGCCACCGGGCACCGATGCAGACGCCTCCATGTACTGGCAGTGGCCGGCCGTCTCGGTACCGTCGAACCCCACCTCGAAGTGGGTCCAGTCGCAGAAGGGCTTGGTCTTGGACTGCCCGCACCGGCAGAGCTCGTAGCGGTCGGGCACGTCGTAGGTCTCGATGTCGCGGTAGCCCACCGACTCACCCTGGTCGTTCGCAACGATCGCGGCGCGCACCAGCGGCACGCCCCCCGTGACCTTGTAGGGGCCGTTCTCCGAGACCGTGATCCGCATTCGCGCCACGCCCAGGACCTCCCTTGCTCGCGGGCCTTATCGCAGCAGTGTACCTACGCGCCCCGCTCGGCATGCTTCTCGGCGAGGATCCGGTCGGCGCCCTTCCTGAGCGTCCCGGCCATCAAGAACCCCGCGAAGAACAGGACCGCCGCGAGCATCTCGGTGAGGTAGAACATGGTCGTGTTGCCGGCCTTGGCCATGCCGCCTCCCGACGAGATCACCAGGGTGGCGGCGGCGATGAGCACGTTGGCCCACACGCGATAGGCGTACTCCTTCTTGCGTATGAACCTGAAGATCGAGAGCACCGCACCCCAGAAGAGCACGAGCGCACCGGGGATGGTGAGCAGCATCGACAGTACGCGCGGGTAGGTCATCGCGGTGCCGCCGAAGGGGGCGTAGCTCGAGAGCGCTCCTTTCGCGAGCTCGACGGGATCGAGCGAACGGGTGAGCGCCGCGAACACCCAGACCACGACGATGGCGATGTTGTACCCGAGGTAGATCCGGGGCCAGGTGCGCTTGTGCGCGGCGAGCTCCACGGTACCCATCGCCAGAGTGGGCACGAGCACGGCGGTGGTGATGGCATAGACGCGGAAGAGCAACGGCGTCCAGCCGCCCTGCGTCGCGGCGATCAGTTCGAGGAACGCCGAGGCGGCGTACAGCGCGAAGCCGATCGCCCACCACAGTTGGTGGACCTTGCGTCGCTGCGCGTACTGCCGCCAGAGCAGCACGTCGAACACGACGACGAGAACGCCCGTTGCCGCCGGCCAGAACCAGCTCTCCATGAGGTCACCTTCCCGGCCGGGGCTGGACGGCGCTAGGCCGCAGCCGCATCGACAGAACCGCGTGCTTCGAGGGCGTTCGAGCTCGGACTCCCGACCTTGCAGGTAGCCTTCGGTCAACACCAGGGCGAACGAGAGCGCTACCTCGCCGAGGTTGCTGACCCAGAACCCAACGACGCTCGTGGGAATCGCGGCTGCGACGAACATGATCACGCCACCCACGAGCAGCCACGGCCACCCCAGGCGACGCAACAGCGCGACCCCCGCCGCCAGGACCACGACGACCATCACGAGCGCGGGTATCGGTGGCCCGGGGAAGCCCCCTTTGTTGGTGTAGTACAGCAGCTCGGCCTGACGCACTGGCTGCATGTCGAGCAGCACCAGCGAGCGGAGCACGCCCAACAGGACCATCGCGCCGTAGAGCACCCACTCGAACACCTTGGAGCCGCGCGACTCGAGCCAGCTCACGCCTCCGCGCCGCGCGTACTCGAAGCCGGTGACGATCCACACGGGGGTCAAGAACGCGTGGCCCGCGAAGCGAGGCCACGACAGCAGCTGCAACAGCTCGCCCTCGCCCACGAGCGCGCCGATCGCGACGACCGCGTTGTCCCACACCAGCAGCACGATCGGCAGCGCGACGGTGAACGCACCGATGGACGGTCGACGCAGGTAGAGCGCGACCGCCCAGACGCCCAGCACGAGCTGGACGAGCGCGAACACGACGTAGGCCGCAGTGAGCACGCAGACTCCCCTCGTTCCCGGTCGACGCGTCGGGACCAAGCGTAGCACCGCGCCGGGCGGCCGTTCGGGGGTTGCACTCGGACGCGACCCATGATTAGATGGCTAACCGTTTAGTCATGAACGATTCTCGCGCCGAAGGGTCCACCATGCACCACACCCGACCGGGGTACGCCCCGCACGCCCCGAACCTGGAGCTCGAAGGGGTCGACCCGCTGTCCACGAGCGTATTCCGCACGTTCATGCGGACGCTGCAGCTGCACCGGCAGGCGGTCACGAAGTCGCTCGCCGAGCGCGGCCGCGGCTTCTCGCAGGTCGGCTGCCTTCGAGTGCTCGCCGAGAACGACGGCATCAGCCAGCGCGATCTCGCCGAGACGCTCCACCTATCGCGCCCGAGCATCTCCACGATGCTGCACGCGATGGAAGAGGAGGGCGCGATCGTCCGCCGTCCCGACGAGCGCGACCGTCGCCTGACCAGGGTGTACCTCACCGACACGGGCCGGGAACTCGAGGCCGAGATGCGTACCGGCATCGCGGACTACATCAACCGCACCATCGGCACGCTCTCCCGTGACGAGCGCGAGGCGCTCGAGCGACTGCTCGGCAAGCTCGCCGAGAGCATCGCCGAGACGATCACCGAGCTTCCCGAGACCGAGGCCGCGATAGGAGCCGCTGAATGATCCGACTGCTTCGCGAGTACCTGCGCCCCTATCGGACCTGGGTGCTCATCACGATGGCCCTGCTGCTGGTGCAGGCCATCGGCAACCTGTACCTGCCGGAGCTCAACGCCGACATCATCAACAACGGCGTGGCCAAGGGCGACGTGGACTACATCCTCCAGACCGGCGCGCTGATGCTGGGCGTGACCCTCGTCCTCGGCGTCATCTCGATCGTGGGCGTGTACTTCGGGTCGAAGACCTCGATGTCGTTCGGCCGGGACGTGCGGGGCGCGATCTTCAAGCAGGTAGGCAAGTTCGCGCAGACCGAGGTCAACCTGTTCGGCACTCCCTCGCTCATCACGCGCAACACCAACGACGTGCAGCAGGTTCAGATGATCGTGCTCATGTCGCTGAACGTGCTCATCCTTGCGCCGTTCATGGGCATCGGCGGCATCATCATGGCCGTGCGCATGGACGCGACGCTCTCGGGCACCCTGCTCGTCATCGTGCCCGCGATGGCGGTGTTCCTGGGCCTGCTGGTGAGCCGTGCCTTGCCCCTGTTCACCGCGATGCAGAAGAAGGTCGACCGCATCAACCAGGTGATGCGCGAGACGCTTTCGGGCGTCCGAGTGATCCGCGCGTTCGTGCGCGACGACTTCGAGCAGCGGCGCTTCGAGGCCGCCAACGTCGACCTCACCGAGACGGCGACCAAGGTGTTCCGGCTCTTCTCGCTCATGTGGCCCGTGCTGATGGGCGTGATGAACCTGTCAATGGTCGCGATCATCTGGTTCGGCGGTCAGCGCGTGGCGGCCGGCGAGATGCCGATCGGCAACCTCACCGCGTTCCTCAACTACGTGACCCAGATCCTGTTCTCGGTGATGATGGCGACCTTCATGCTCACCATGCTGCCGAGAGCCCAGGCCTCGGCAACCCGCATCAACGACGTCCTCGAGACCCCGCCCACCGTGCTCGACCCACCCCAACCCGTCTCCCCCACCGATCGTGCCGGCTGCCTCGAGTTCCGCGACGTGGACTTCCGGTACCCGGGTGCGCAGGACTCGGTGCTCTGCGGCATCAGCTTCTCGGCGGGCCCGGGCGAGACGACGGCGATCGTCGGCTCGACCGGCAGCGGCAAGTCCACGCTCATCAACCTCATCCCGCGCTTCTACGACGTGACAGGCGGCTCGGTGCTGGTCGACGGCGTCGACGTGCGGGAGATGACGCAGGAAGACCTGTGGAAGCGGATCGGGTTCATTCCCCAGCGCGCGTTCCTGTTCTCGGGGACGGTCGCGAGCAACCTTCGCTACGGCAACGAGCACGCCGGCGAGGAGGACCTCTGGCACGCACTCGAGATCGCACAGGGTGCGGACTTCGTCGCCGAGATGCCCGACAAGCTCGAAAGCGAGATCGCGCAGGGCGGCACCAACGTGTCCGGCGGTCAGCGTCAGCGACTCGCCATCGCGCGGGCACTGGTGAAGCGTCCCGAGATCTACGTGTTCGACGACAGCTTCTCGGCGCTCGACTTCAAGACCGACGCCCGGCTTCGGGCCGCGCTCGCCGACGAGACCCGCGCAGCGACGGTGCTGATCGTCGCCCAGCGGGTGAGCACGATCATGCACGCCGATCGGATCGTCGTCCTCGACGAAGGCAAGATCGCCGGCATCGGCACCCACGACGAACTGATGAAGACCTGCGAGACGTATCGCGAGATCGTCTACTCGCAGCTGAGCGAAGAGGAGATCGCGTAGATGGCGGAGGCGACCGAGCACAAGGAGCCGACGGCGACGCCTGCGCGGCGCGGACCTGGCGGCGGTGGCGGCGGGCCCTTCGGCGGCCACGGCGTCATCGGTACCGGGGCGAAGTCGAAGGACTTCAAGGCCTCGGCGAAGCGGCTCGTGGGGCTGCTGAGGCCGCACGCGGCGATGATCGCGATCGTCATCGCGCTCGCGGTCGTGAGCGTCACGCTGGCCGTGATCGGTCCGAAGCTGCTCGGCGAGGCCACCAACGTCCTGTTCGAAGGTGTCATGTCGCAGCAGGTGACCGCGCAGGTGGAGAAGCAGCTTCCTCCGGGCGTGCCGCTGTCGTCGGTGTCAATGGACGACGTCACCGCACAGCTGAAGGCGAGCGGGCAAACCGACCTCGCGGACATGATCTCGACGATGAACGTCGAGCTCGGAGGGTCGGTCGACTTCGCCGAGCTCGGGCGAATCCTCGCGCTCACGGCACTCGTGTACCTGATATCCGCGCTGTTCGGCTGGCTGCAGCAGTACCTGACGGTGGGCGTCTCGCAAGGCATCGTCTACAAGCTGCGCAAGGACGTGGACTCCAAGCTGACCCGGCTTCCCCTCTCCTACTTCGACAGGCACGCCCGCGGTGACATCCTCTCGCGGGTGACCAACGACATCGACAACATCGCCCAGACGCTGCAGCAGGCCCTGACCCAGATCACCACCTCGGTGCTCACCGTCATCGGCGTGCTCATCATGATGTTCTCGATCAACTGGATCCTTGCCCTGATCTCACTGCTGACCGTACCGCTCTCGGTGGTGGTCACGATGCAGATCGCCAAGCGATCGCAGAAGCAGTTCGCCGCGCAGTGGCAGCACACCGGCACGCTCAACGGCCACATCGAGGAGATGCACACCGGCCGCAACATCGTGAAGGTGTTCGGTCGCGAGGAAGAGGCCGAGCGGATCTTCGACGAGGAGAACCAGAAGCTGTTCGAAGCGAGCTTCAAGGCCCAGTTCATCTCCGGCATCATCCAGCCGGCGATGAACTTCATCAGCAACCTCAATTACGTGTTCATCGCGGTCGTGGGCGGGCTCTGGGTCGCCAACGGACGGCTGTCGCTGGGCGACGTCCAGGCGTTCATCCAGTACTCGCGACAGTTCACGTGGCCCATCACCCAGCTGGCGGCCATCGCCAACGTGATGCAATCGGCGGTCGCCTCGGCGGAGCGGGTGTTCGAGCTCCTCGACGAGGTCGAGCAGAGCCCGGATGTCGCCGAGCCGATCCGCCTCGCGCACGTGACCGGGCACGTGGAGCTGCGTGACGTGTCGTTCCGCTACAAGCCTGACGAGCCGCTCATCGAGGACTTCACGCTCGACGTGAAGCCGGGCCAGACCGTGGCCATCGTCGGTCCCACCGGCGCGGGCAAGACGACCATCGTGAACCTGCTCATGCGGTTCTACGAGATCGACTCGGGAGCGATCCTGCTCGACGGTGTCGACACGCGCGAGATGACCCGCGAGGACGTGCGATCGCACTTCGGGATGGTGCTGCAGGACGCATGGCTGTTCGGGGGCACGATCCGCGACAACATCGCCTACGGCCGCGAGGGCGCGACCGAGGCCGAGATCCTGGCCGCCGCCGACGCCGCGCATGTCGACCACTTCGTGCGGACGCTGTCCGACGGCTACGACACCGTGCTCGACGACGAGGCCACCAACGTCAGCCAGGGCGAGAAGCAGCTGCTCACCATCGCTCGGGCGTTCCTCGCCGACCCCGACATTCTCATCCTCGACGAGGCCACGAGCTCGGTCGACACCCGCACCGAGGTCCTCATCCAGCGGGCGATGGCGAAGCTCATGGAGAACCGGACGAGCTTCGTGATCGCGCACCGGCTCTCGACGATCCGCGACGCCGACACGATCCTCGTGATGAACCGCGGCCGCATCATCGAGCAGGGCACCCACGAGCAGCTGCTTGCGCGCCACGGCTTCTACTACGAGCTGTACAACAGCCAGTTCGCCGAGGCGCTCGACGAGGCGTCGTAAGCGCTACGCACCCCGGTGATGTCGCCGGGCGCCTCGGGAATCCTCTACGTCGAGTTCCCCCGAGGAGAGAGGCGGCCGGAATGAGCGCAGACGCGACAGGCGGGAGCCCGGCGGAGAAGCCCCGGGTCAAGAAGGGCGACGGCATGGCCGATGTGCTCGCGAACATCGCCGAGATGCCGGAGCCCGATCGGGTGATGGCGGAGCGGTTCCACGAGATCGTTCTGCGAACCGCCCCCTCGCTCGTGCCCAGGCTGTGGTACGGCATGCCGGCGTACACGAAGAACGGCAAGGTGCTTTGCTTCTTCCAGGCGGCCGCCAAGTTCAAGGCGCGGTACGCCACCTTCGGATTCGATGCCGCTGCGGCCCTCGATGACGGCAACATGTGGCCGACGTCGTTCGCCTTGATCGCACTGGGTGACGACGAAGCAGAGAGGATCGCCGCCCTGGTCAAGAAGGCAATGAGGTAGCCCGGGCGACCCGGGACGACGCTCCTTCGCCTACTGGCGCTTCTTGGCTACGTTTCGCTCGACGCCCGCGCGGATCAGCTGCACGAGTGCGTCGTGTCTTGGCTCCTCGCCCTGGCGGAAGTCGATCGCGCGCGACTTGTTGCCCTCGAGCTGCGCGTTGTAGAGGCCGTCGGGGTCGGGAAGACTGGCGCCGTCCCAGAAACTGAGCCGTACCCGCTCCTTGAGGATGACCCCGACGCACACGATCCCGTCGTGCTCGAAGGTCGCCGAGCCAAGTGGGTTCGCGGGACGGATCCACTTCACGTCCTCGGCGATGTCGGGGTCGGCCTTGTGGACGATCTCGCGCAGACGCGCCAGCGTCTCCCCGCGCCAGTCCGGGGTCTCGGCGATCATCCGGTCGACAAGCTCGCTGCGCGAACCCATCTCGTCCTCCGCTCACAGGGTGGCTTGCTGCCCCTTCATTGCCCCTTCGCCGTCATCGTCAACCCTGCCGAGGCATCCGCATGCCGCCTCGGGCATACTCAGCGGGTGACGTTCGCCGTACCTCACAACTCCCGAGTCGTCGCCGGAAGCACGCTGGTGGTCTCGGGCCTCACCAACTCCGGCTTCATCCAAGGAGCGGTCGTCGACACCTGTGACGACGAGGCCCCCTACGCCGGCGTCGCGGTCTCCGACGTGCTGGTGACCCACGGCCACGCCGATCACTTCGCGGTGGCTGCCGAGATCCGCACAGCCGGCGCCCGCTCGTGGGCTCCCCGCGACGACGCGAGCCTCGTCGAGAACCCCGACATCAACATCCGCGGCATGTTCTCGTGGGCCAAGCCCGGCGACCTGTTCGTGACCAAACTCTTCCGAGGAGCCCCCTGCGAGGTTGACTCGCTCGTCGAGGATTGGAACGACCCTCGGCTGATTCCCGTACCGCTCCCGGGCCACACATTGGGACACACCGGGTTCCTGACGCCGGACAAGGTGCTGTTCACTGGCGACGCGCTCTACCAGATCGAGATCTGGGAGCGGCACCGCCTGCCCTACGCGATCGACCCGGCAGACGTCGCCTCGTCTCTCGAGCGCATACGCTCGCTGGACTTCGATTGGCTCGTGCCCGGGCACGGGCGGGTAGTGGATCGCGAGGAGGCGGAGCGGCACATCGACTTCCACCTCGCGGAGATAGAGCACATCAACAAGTTCATCTTGGAGGCACTCACCACCGAACACACCACCGAGGAGACCATCGCGCTGGTCTCGGAGGCACGCGGGCTCTCCGACAACCCGGCGCAGTACTGGCTCGCGGTCACCACGGTGAAGGGGTTCCTCGGCGGCCTTCTTGCTCGCGGCGAACTGGAGTTCTTCGTGCGCGGGCACGCGGGTTGGTGGCGCACGGTCGCGTAGACTGCAAGCCGCCGGCCTCCCCTACCCATCCCCTGACTGTCAGCCGGTCCCTGCTGGTGGAAATACTCACCAGAGGGGTGGCAAACCGTGACCGAGGGAATTGCAGTCCTCGTCGGGTATCTGCTCGGCGCCGTGCTGCCCTGCTACCTGATCGGTCGAGCCCGCGGAGTGGACCTTCGGACCCTCGGCGACGGAAACCTCGGGGCGACCAACGCCTCGAAGTACCTGGGTAAGCCAACGGGCGTCATCGAAGCGATCTGGGACCTTGCGAAGGGTCCCGTGGCGATGCTCATCGCCACGGGAGTCCTCGGCGTCTCCGAGCCATGGGTGTTCTTCGCTGGACTCACCGCGATCCTCGGCCATCGCTACCCGTTCTACACGCAGTTCCATGGTGGCCGAGGCTACGCTACAGCCACAGGCCTGTTGTTCACCTCAGTCGGAATCGCGCTCAGCCGAGGCATGCTCAGCGCGTCCGAGGTGACCGTCCTCGCCCTCGCGTACGGTGGGCTGGCGTTCATCTATCACAGCCGTACGGTGCCCAACGCGTTCCTCCTCCCGGTGTATCTCGCGGCGGTCGTGTGGCGAAGCCGGAGCGACCCTGACGTGTGGTTCGCCCTCTTCGTCCTCGCGATCGTCGCGTTCGTCTGGGTGAACGCCGTCGGAACGATGCGGCACGAGCACATTCTTGGGCTGCACGAAGAGACCCGCGGCCGGCTCAAGGAGGTTCGCGTGCTGCTTCGGCCGCTGGCGCTCGCGTTCCCCGTGCTGTACCTGTTCGCGAGCAAGGACACGATGCTGCTCCTCGTGGGGACGGTCGCGGCTGTCTTCGTGCTGATCGACGCACTCCGGCTGCTGTCCCGCCGCGTGAACGTCGCTGTACTGAGGCGGGCATCCTTCTTCTACCGACCGAATGAGGAGCACGCGTTCTCCTCGGCAACGCTCTTCCTGGTCGGCTCGTTCATCACGCTGTTCCTGTTCACCAAGCCGGTTGCGAGTACGGCGCTCGTGTACGTGATCGTCGGAGACCTGCTCGCCAAGTACGCCGGCCTCGAGCACGGACGCATCGCGGTGTTCTCGTCCAGGACACTCGAGGGGTCGCTGATGTACTTCATCGCATGCACGGTCTCGGGCTTCATCTGGGCTCACTTCGTGCCGATCGGACAGCTTGCCTACCTTGTGGGCGCACTGGCCGCGGCGGTGACAGAGATGCTGCCTTGGGAGATCAACGACAACTTCGCCGTCCCGATCATCTCGGGGGCGGTCATGACGGGCATGGTCGCCATCACATGAGCTCACCGGAAGAATCTGGGTCGGGCGAGGCACGGGCATTGCTCGGATTGGAGCATGCTGCGGGATTCATGACATACCGAGCTCGTGGGCCACGAGCTACCTGATCGAGACCGATGAGGCGCTGTTCCTCGTCGACGCGGGCTTCGTGCGCCACGATGCGGCCGTCCTGAAACGAATCGAGGATCTCGGGCGATCGCCTGAGGAGCTGCGATTCGCGCTCGTCACGCACGTCCATCCCGACCACTTCGGCGGCCTCGCCGCGCTGCGCGGGGTCGCGGATTTCGAGATCGGGTGCCACCCGCTCCACCTCGGTGCGCTTCAGGAAGGTCGCGGCATGCACTCGCCGGGCCTGACGTGGTGGGCCCGTCCGTACATGGCCGTTGCCCGATTGGCGTTTCGTTTCCTGACCTTCACGGGCGTGCCGTCATCGCGCGCTGTTGCCCGCGGCGAGTCGCTGCACCACCTGGGACTGCCAGGTCGGGTCCACTACACACCGGGCCACAGCGAGGGATGCGTCAGCCTCGTGCTCGACGACGGGACCGCACTGACCGGAGACCTGGTGCAGGGGCCGCGACGCCCGGGCGCACTGCCCGAGTTCCCAGCGATGGGGCTCGACACCCGGCTCATCCTCAGCAGCTGGCGGAGCCTGCTCGACCTGGGCGTACGTCGCATCCTGCCGGCGCACGGCGCGCCACACGACGCGCAGCAACTTCGGCTCGCGCTGGCTGCACTCGAGCGCTGAGGGCACCGTCCCCGACCGCCGTCGGGGTCCAGGCGGCGACTGGCTCCCCGCACCTAGAGCCAGGTGACCCGTCCGCTCGCGACGTCGTAGAGGGCCGGGCACACGACCAGATCTCCGCGCTCGACCGCAGCGCGGATGGAGCCCCCGTCCCCGAGCCGTTTCGCGGTTTCCCGCGCGTGAGCGATCTCGGCTCCGTTCGGCGTTCCACTCACCTCGCCGGCGCCTGCGATCGAGACCGTGACCTTGCTGCCCAGCCAGTCGGCCGCGCTGCCGGCCTCGGTGGGCGCGAAGGCCTTGCTCACGGCGGCGCACTTCGAGTGCCCCAGGACCACAATGGCCCGACGCCCAGCTCCTCGACCGCGAACCCGAGGGACTTCAGCGCGGCGTCGTCGAGCACGTGCCCCGCTGTGCGGACGACGATCAGGTCACCCAGTCCGCAGTCGAAGACCGTCTCGACGGGAACGCGCGAATCGGCGCAGCCGAGTACGGCAGCGATCGGCTCCTGCAGCTCCGCCGTCGCGACCCGCTCGGCCGCCCAATCCCGAGGCTCGACGCGTCCCGCGGCGTACCGCTCGTTCCCCGCGCTCAGATAGGCGATGACGTCGTCGGGATGACCCACGGCGGCGCTCCTTACCGTCGCTCGTCTAGACGGACACAGGATAGCTGGTACGGCGCACGCGTCGCACGGCGGCCCCGATACAGGTTGCGCTACGCTGACCGCGAGCACTACGTCACACAAGCCCATGACGACCGTGCGGGCTCGACGCTCGGAACCAGGAGGAGAGGTCGGCATGCACGTCCCTCGCTGCATGAGCACCCAGCATCCCGACAACGCCTCGGTCCCCTTCTTCGCGTCGTCGGCGGTCCTCGCCGGCGAAGACGAGATCCGGGAGGCCTACTACGCGTTCTCGCACCTGGGATGCGACGAGCAGATGTGGGACGTCGAGGGCAAAGAGATCGACACCTACGTCGTGAAGAAGCTCCTGTCCTTCTACCCGGAGTACTTCCGGGAACACGTGCTGGGCGAGGACCTGCGCATCACGCTTGCGCGTCCCGAATCCCACCGTCGAGACCACCGAGGCCAAGATCCTGCTCGAGACGCTGGAGAGCATCCCCCGCTCGTTCGACGCCGCGCGCCTGTTCTACGGCCGCGACGTCCCTCCGATCTTCGAGGTCATCCTGCCGATGACGACTTCCGCGCGGTGCATCGACCGTATCTACCGCTACTACACCGACCACATCATCGCCAGGCAGCAGACCCGATTCCGCGACGACGACATCTCCATCGCCGAGTGGATCGGGGACTTCGCCCGTCGCGCATCCAGGTGATCCCGCTGTTCGAAGACGTGCCGACGATGCTGAGGGCAGACGAGGTGGTCGAGGAGTACCTCCGCGGACAAGGACACTCCGAACAGCGCGTCTTCCTCGCACGCTCCGACACCGCGATGAACTACGGCCTTGTCTCGGCCGCGCTGGCCAACAAGATCGCGCTCGACCGGCTCGACGAGCTGGCCGGGCGCATCGGCGTGCGTCTCCATCCTATCCTCGGCATGGGCTCGGCACCGTTCCGCGGCGGCCTGTCGCCGCTCACCGCCGAGCGCGTGGGCGCCGAGTACCCGAGCGTGGTGACGTTCTCGATCCAGTCGGCGTTCAAGTTCGACCACCCTGTCGACGAGGTTCGAGCGGCCTGCGAGTACCTGAAGTCGCGGCGCATCGGACCCGCTGATCCAGTGGACGCGGACGTTGCCATGCCGATCATCGAGCGCTACAGCGCTGCGTATCGAGAGCGCGTGACGGAGCTGGCCCCGCAGATCAACCAGATGGCGAAGTACGTCCCCGCCCGCCGCGCCAGGAAGCTCCATATCGGGCTGTTCGGGTACGCCAGAGAACTCGGCGGAGTCGCGCTGCCTCGCGCGATCTCGTTCACGTGTGCGCTGTACTCTCTCGGCCTTCCGCCGGAGTTGCTCGCGCTGGATTCCCTCACCGCCGACGATCTCGCCTTCGTTCAGCGCACCTACCCATCCTTCTACGAGAAGATCCGCGAGGCTGCCCTTACGCCGATCTTGACGGACCCCTGATGACGACTCACTGAGAAGCGCGATCGACGCGCTCGGCATTGACGATGCGCCCAACGAAGAACACCTGACGTCGTGCGCTCGATAGGGGAGCAGCTGCGGGGTGACTCGGCGACGGTGAGCGATCTCGTGCTGCGAGCTGCTCTGCTTCGCCGGTTCCTGGGGTAGGAGACGGCGCGACTCGGGAGCACGGCTCGGAGAGGAGATCGCATCGCCGAGGAAAGCCCAAGCCGGATCCGGAGGTCGAGGCGCTCGCAGCCATCTCCGCGATGCCGGAGGAGGATCGTACGATCGCCAAAGGAATCCGCGAGATCGTTCGGGAGACCGTCCTCCGGCTCACGCCCCGGATGCGGTACGGGACGTTCGGGTTCGAACACCAAGCTCACCTTGACAAGGGTGACATGTGGCCGGTGCCTTCGCCCTCAACCCTGCCTTCACGCTCAGACGACGCGGGATGGCAGAGCTCGTGAGGAGGGGTGAGCTGGCAATGGCCGAGAAGACCGCGGCCGAGAAAGCCGGCGTGAAGCCGGCACGACCGTCGCGCTCGTGAACGATGTGCCGGGCGTCGTCGCGTCGCTCGGCTTCCCCGAGGGCACCGCGTTCGTGGACGCCGCTGACGCGAACGTCGTCGTCCTGGTCGCGACCGAACGCGTCGAGCTGGAGCAACTGATGCCGGCGACGGTCGAGCGCCTGGCGCCAGGCGCGCAGCTGTGGGTGCTGTTCCGCAAGGGCGGCAAGGCGGCGGGAATCGACGTCGGCCGCGACAGCGTCTGGGGCATCGCGGATGGACTCGGCATGCGGCCTCCGCCTGTTGAGCGTCGACGAGGCCTGGTCTGCCTTCCGCCTGCGCAGGGGCTGAGGGCGCGCAGCGAGGCGCAGGCGAAACGCAAGGAGGCCACCCGAAGGTGGCCTCCTTTCATCGCTGCCGAACAGCGACGGACACTCATGTGAAAGTGGCGTCCTTTGACGCCCGGGTTCACGTCTCCCGGTCGCCGCCGTCCTAGGCGGCCCCGGCCTCCGCGATGATCGTGGCGGACAGGGCCAGCGCAGCGATGCTCTTACTACTCAACGCTGGATCACCTCCTCGATCGGCGGTACGCCTCATTGCGTCCTCGGGCGTTCGCCCGTGCTGATAACGTTAGCAACGGCGGTGCCGAAAGTGAACCCGTCTGACGCGATGTTCTCGCTGGAGAATGCGGGAATTTGCGGCGAATGAGGAGACGCGCGGGAACGTGGTCAGAGTGAGAAGAGCAGCTACGCCGAGGAAGAGCACGACCCACCACACCCAACGCCCCTGCAGGAGCCGCAGCACCCAGAAGAACAGCGTGCCCAGGAGCAGGCCCGCCACCGCGGTGCCGCCTGCAGTCAGCAGCGTCGCTCCGGTCGCGTACGAGATCACGGCGCGACCCAGACCGAGGCCCAGGGCGGGCCACGACGGTCCCACCTTGCGGGTGGACCACAGCGCCATCGCGAGGACCACGAGCGCACTCAGAACACCTATCGCAACACGCTGCGCCAGCACCTAGGTCCGCTCCTCTCGGCGATGCCGAGTGTAGCGAAGCCGCCGGGGCACCTCGGCAAGAGCGTCGCCGGGATGTAACCGGAAGCGCGTTTGCGCTGCTCACAATAGTTACAAACCCGCGCCTCGGCTTGGTGATTGCAGAAGTGCGCCGTACAATCGGCGGACCCCGCCGGCGAGTTCGGCCACGGCCTGCAACTCGGGAGGCACTCCACATGGCTCACATCCGCTCGCTCTTCTTCGGGGGCCCGCTCGCCGAGGTCGAGAACAAGGCGCTCAACGCCTCAAGCTCGGCCGGCCGTGCGACATCATCTGGAACATCACCAACCGCTGCAACCTGCTCTGCGACCACTGCTACATGGCCGCCGACGGGCACGCGCTGCCCGACCAGCTCTCCGACGAGGAGACGATCGACCTCGTGCGGCAGATGGGCGACGCCGGCGTGCCGGTCATCTTCCTCTCGGGCGGCGAGCCGATGATGCGCCCGAACTTCTGGGAGATCCTCGAGAGGGCCCACGCCCAGGGCATCCGCGTGAATCTCCACCAACTCCACGCTCATCGACCGCGACGCCGCCAAGCGGCTGGCCAACGGCGTCGCTGGATCGCCACCTCGATGTACGGCCCCGCCGAGTTCCACGACGCGATGGTCCGCGTGCCCGGCACCCACGCGCAGGTCGTCGAGGCGGTCAAGGTCCTTCGCGCGGAGGGCGTCGGGTCGCGCTGAAGACCGCGCTCTCCGAGACACGTGGCCCTACATCTTCGACATCATCCAGCTGGCCAAGGACCTCGACTGCGGCCTCATCTACCTCTGCGACCTCATCACCTCGGGCCGCAGGAGGGCGAGGACGACACGCGCATCACGGCCGAGCAGTGGCGCGAGCTCGCCGACTTCATCGTCGACGACATCCCCGACCCCGAGTCGCTCGAGTACGACATCGGCGCGATGCCGTCGTTCGTCCCGTACATCGCCGAGCAGCTTATCGAGCGCGGCTACGACGTCACCAAGGCCTCGAGCGGCTCAAGTCGTCACCGCCTGCCCCGTGGGCAAGGGCCACATGAACATCAACTCCGAGGGCGGCGTCATGCCCTGCCAGTTCGCGCAGGACTGGACCATCGGCAACATCCGCGACCTGGCGACGGCGCGACCCGGAGCTCTTCAAGCTCGCCGAGGACAAGCCCACGGGCAAGTGCGCCGCGTGCGACTACGTGGCGATCTGCTTCGGCTGCCGGACCAAGGCGTGGCACGCCGAGGGCGACCCGATGGCCGAGGACCCGACCTGCATGCTCGACCCCGAGTTCCAGCACGGCGAGCTGCTGATTCGCAAGGCGCTGTCGTGCTGCGCGCCCGGGGGCTGCTCGTAGGGTAGGTCCCGTCCGCCCCCTGACCCATACCGATGACGACGCCGCCCATTCGGGGGGGGCGTCGTTCGTTTCGGGCGGCTCGGCGGGTCGCGGCGCCAGATCGCAACGACAGAGGCGGTGCAGAGCGAGCACATGAGCTGGAGGACGGGTGAGATCACGATCATGAGCGCGAGCCAGGCGACGAAGCTCGCTGTCGAGGTGTACAGCACGAGGGGATTCCCATCCGCGGCGTGAACGCGGGATCGAGAGCTTGCGGACCTGGGGCCCCCAGATGACCGCCATCATCGCGAAGGTCAGCCCGGCGAACGCCGCCGAGCCGAGGGGCCGCCCGGAACGCCTGAGGATCTCGGCGCCCGAACGGCCCCGCACGGCGAGCAGCGTACCAGCCCACGGGGAACCCCCAGCCGATCGCGAAGATCGGCACGCCCATGCCCACGCCCACGGCAACCACGTTGCTGACCGCGAAGAGCGCCCAGCCGAGCCACGCACGGCGGCGCACGAGTGTGCCCGCGGTGCGCTCCGGCGGCTGCGGGGACACGCTAGTCAGCAGGAGGCGGCCCGGGTGCGTCGGCGGTCGATTCCGGCGGCTCGGGAGCCGCGTCGGTATCTGCGGGCTCGACCGTAACGGCATCGGTGCGCGTCTCCATCTTCGCCGCCGCGTCACTCAGGCCCGCGGCCGCCGAGCGAAACATGTTCGCGAGACTGGGGGCGACCTCCGCACTGAACTTGCTTCCGGCCGAGACGAACGCCTCGCCCGCCTGACTCGCCGCGTTTCGCATCGACTCGCCGGCGTTCGTCTGACTGACGTCCGAGACGGCACTCGAGACCTTCTCGGTCACCCCGTTCAGGTGCGTCTTGAGTTCCTCGGCGCGCTCGCGGTTCTTCGGGTCGTTCACCGTGGCCCGTACCCAACGCGAAACAGCATCGCCGAACTCGTCGAGACCCTTGAGCACTTCGCCCCACTGGTCGCCCGACGTCGGCTTGCCGGTCGGCTCGTCGCTCATGTGCGCCGCTCCCCTCGTGTCGTGTCCCTGCCCGCCGAAAGCACGGGCACCGTGTCGGGCCCTCGAATTGGTGGTTCCCATTCTCGCACCACAACAGCTTCGGGAACGCGAACGGATGCCAACGGCTCGGCAAAGCGACGGTTCAGCCGCCGATAAGCCGCACCTGCGAGGCTCGATCCGGCTCGGCGGGATCATTCGACGCGGGGAAGGGGGGCGGGTTCGTGGCGTCGCCGTCGGGACCTCCGTCGTTCGTCGTCACAACCAGGGAGGTTCGCTCATGCGACTCACGTCATCACCCAGCCCCTCTTACGCCTACTCGCGATTCTGCATGCTGTTCGCGCTCGTCGTCCTTGCGATCGTTCTTGCTTGCGCGACCTCCACGACTCGCGCAGGCCGCGCCCGTGACTCCGATCCCGATCGGTACGCCGCTGACCGACGCCCAACTGCGGGCTGTGGACCCTGCCGGCTACGCCGAGATCACCAAGGGCCGAGCCGCGCTCGAACGCTCGCTCCTGACGAAACTGCACCGGGCGCTCGACGCAAAGGGCCTTCGCTACGGCGGAAAGCTCACGGCGACACAGATCGACGCCGCGAACTACGTCGCCGCCGCCATCTGGTCGCCATACGGCTACCTGCGCTTCAAGCTCGTCCCAGGCACCGGTGACAGGTCGTACAACGGGTACAGGGGCACCTTGATCTTCACGTACGGCATCTACAACCCCACCGTCGATGCCTACAAGCGGTACACCGTCTCGTGGCCGGCGATCTCTGGCAACAACCGGCCCTCGTACCAGAACGTGCCCAACGTCGGGCCGATCCCCGAGTACACCTGGGACTTCGGGTTCCTCGGCACGACGTGGCAAGGCTACGTGTCCAACACTGCCGCGCGTTCTCGCCCGGTGAGTGGCGGCTCAATCCATGGACCAATGCCCCGTATGGTCGCTGCTATTTCGAGACCCATGGGGGCACGGGCAGCCACTACTTCAAGCCGACCCACGGATGTATCCGGCTCACGCCCGTCCAACATCACCTCGCTGAAGTCCTACTACGACACGAAGATGGCTAACAAGAAGGACCGTTCGACCGCCGATCTGACCGTCACGTACTCAGGGGCGCACCGATGACGCTCCGGACCCGTTCCTGCTCTTGGCTTCGCGCCGCACGCCGGCTCGCGGACTCCGGCTGCCTTGGTCGTTTCTTTCGCCCTCCTCGCTGTTCTCACCGGTTGCACCGCACCCGCTGACGTGAGCCGAGACCGGACGGGCGATACGTCAGTCGCCGCCACGTCGACTATCGATGCGACGGGAGCGGTCGAGACGTGGGACCGCAAGGCTCTCGCCCAGGCGACACCATGCCTCGTGATGCTCTCCGATGACGAGCCGCGCCTCAGGGCAGTCTCGACCAGCGGCACCATCATCACTGACTACCTGTGGCAGCCTCCAACGGGTGCGGTCCCGCTGCTCCTCGACGTGGATGAGACGGACCGGCCGTGGCCCTCGCGTTGAGCCGGCAGCCTACCGAGACACCGGCCGCGATCAGAGACGACCTCGTCGTCCTCGACCCGCACGGTGCGGTCGTCACCGCAAGCGCGCCGACGACGGCGTTTCCGCTCGTCAGTTCGGCTCTGTTCCTAGGGAATGAAGTCCTTTGGCTACGCCGAGCCGAGACCCAGACATCGGTTGAGACGACTGTCGGCATGACCGAACTCTCCTCCGGCGGGACGCGACCCGTCTCGATGGCAGGCGCGTGGCCGAGCTACCGTTTCGTCGCCGCGCTCGTGCCCCTCCGAGAAGCGAACGATGTCGCCGTAGTACTCAAGGTCGACGGGAGTACGGCGCCTCACGACCACTTCGCGATCATTCGCGCTCGCTATGCCAACGGCGTCCTGACTCCAATCTCGTCCGCCTATCGGGACGACACGCTCTTCACCCTTGCCTCCGGCCCCGCCCCAGGCACGCTTGTATACGCACGTGCCCAGAGCGAGGAGTCCCCGCGCGCGGACCAGCTGATCGAGCTCGAACCCTCCGCAGCGGCCTGGCGTGCCCGCTCGCTGCTGGAATCGGCAGGCTGCGACCCGGGTTTCGACTTCCAGCACGTCTGTGGACAGGGTCCCGCCGGAGGTGTCCTGTATCGAGAGGCCGTCGACTTCTCGGCGCCGCCATCAGCCGTCCGCCTCAGGCTCCTGCCGCGGGCGCATCGCAAGCCCAAACCACGGGAGTTCGACTCGATGTGCTCGGTAGCCAGTGGATGTGGCTCGAACGTGAGAGGCGGTAGCATAACGCGACGGATGCCGGGCCGAGGCGTGCGAACGCCGGCTCGGCAGTCACGTGACCTCAGAGTGACTGGCAGGTTGGGCAGAAGTAGGTCGATCTGCCGCCCACGACGATCCGCTCGACCTGCCCGGCGCAGCCTGAAGGGCAGGCGGCGCCCTCCTCGCGATGCCGGACGAGCCAGTCATCGGGCATCAGGTGGAAGAGAGCGCCCAGTCGACGGCGACCGAGAGCACGTCGTGAACCACGACCGCAAGCCGCTGCAGCGCTGCGGCGTCGAGCTCGCCGACCTGTCGCAGTGGGTGCAGCCCGGCGCGGTACAGGATCTCGTCTGCGTACACGTTGCCGACTCCCGCAAGCACGGTCTGGTCAAGTAGCAGCGGTTTCAGCCTGCCTCGGCGCCGGGAGAGGGCGTCGGCCAGGTCGTCGAGCGATGACTCGAGGGCATCGGGGCCGAGGCGAAGCGCACGGACCCACTGGCAGGACTCGCGGTGAGCCCCACACCCCCGAGGCGCCGCGCGTCGTCCAAGACGAGCGCACCTCCGTCCTCGAAGTGAACGACGAACCGAGGGAAGCGTGGCAGCGGGTTCTCGGCATCGATCGCGACCGGCGCCCCTGTCATCCCGAAATGAAGCACGAGCCACTGATCGGGCTCTCGCTCGAGGCCGAGGAATGCCCACTTCCCGTGACGGTGCGTCTTCTCGAACCTCCTGCCGCCGAGCGCGTCGCGCAGCTGCCGCTCGGTGACCGCACGGCGGACGAAGTCGTCGTTGGCGTCGACCGCGACGATCGCTCGGCCCAGGACGTTGTCGGCGAGATAGCGGCGGAATACCTCGACCTCGGGGAGCTCCGGCATCTCACGTCCTTCGTCGGCGGGGCGTCGGAAACGGGCTGCGTCGATGCTCCATTATCGAGGGAGCGAAGGGAGCTGTCGTGAGCATCCCCAAGGAGTCGGTCTGGGACTACCCTCGTCCGCCGGCGGTCGAGGCTGTCGAGCGGCACGTCCGGGTGGTCGCGGGCGGTGAGGTGATCGCCGAGACCAGACGCCCGCTGAGGGTGCTGGAGACGAGTCATCCGCCGGTCTACTACATCCCGTCTGAGGACGTCCGCCTCGAGTTCCTTGCCGCGGGCGGGCACCACACCGTCTGTGAGTACAAGGGGATGGCGAGCTACTACAACCTGGACGTCGGCGGGAAGCACGTGTCCAACGCCGCGTGGTACTACCCCGAGCCCCGACCCGGCTACGAGGTGCTGAAGGACCACATCGCCTTCTACCCGCGTGCGGTGGACGAGGCCACGGTGGACGGCGAGGTGGTCCTACGGCAGGAGGGACACTTCTACGGCGGCTGGATCACCGACGAGATCCAAGGCCCGTTCAAGGGCGGCGCCGGCACGCTGGGCTGGTAGAGACTGCAGCGGGTAGTTCGGGCTCGGTCGGCGCCGTGGCCGTCAGCGTGGCGGCCCCGCTCGGCGACGGCGACGCCCCGGCCCGCGACCAGCCGGACGACGAGCGCCGTGACCAGAAGTCCAGCGCCGAGGCACAACGACGCCTCCGGACGCGCCGGTCCACCGCTCCAGGCGCCGGTCCAGATCACCGGGAGCACGCGGAACGTCTCGGCGATGTCCGTACCGGTGAACGCCTCGGCACCGCCAACGGCGATCACGTACGCACCGGACTTCGTGGCACCGGAACCGGGCGACACCACGAAGTAGTAGCGCCTGCCGGGGGCGAAGATCACCTCGGTGCGGCCGACGCGCCAGAACGAGGTCAGCGAGAACGGCTCGTAGAAGCGTTCGCGCGGCGAAGGCGCGATGGGGGGCGATGGTGCCGTCGACCGAGGAGACGATAGTGAGCTCGGGGGCGAATGCGGCAAGCGACCCGCGAGCCGGCACCAGCAGCTCGACATCGGTGACGACGCCCTGCGGCACGGTGAAGGTGAAGGCGTCGAAGGCCTCGTCTGGGGCGAGGAAGCCGTAGATCGCCAGCGAGCGGTCGGGCTCATCGATCCGCTGCGCCTGGGGGTAGGGCGCGCCGCTCGTACCGCGCCGAATCGCCCCGGCCCGGCCGCTCCAGCGCGGGGACGTGGGCGAAGGCCGACGGGCGTCGCCAGCAGTCCCCACAGCACCGCGAACAGCCCGGACAGCGCCACGAGGGCGAGCGCGACGGCGAGCGCCGATGCGAATCGGACGCGCGCTCGCCGCATCTCGAACCCCTCCCCTACTTCACGATCTTGCTGATGGGCAGCTCGAGGATGTCCTCGGCTCCGGCGGCCTTCAGCCGCGGGATGAGCACGTTCACGGTGCTCTTGTCGGCGACGGTCGTGATCTCGTAGTCCTCGCTACCGTAGAGCTTCGAGACCGTCGGCCGCTTCATCGCGGGGAGCTCGGCGATCACGGCATCGAGTTTCTCGGCGGGAACGTTCAGCGACAGCAGCACGCGACCGCGCGCCTCGATCACGCCCAGAAGCAGCGTGCGCACGGCCTCGATCTCCTCGCGCTTGACCGGGTCGTTCCACGCGTCCTTGTTGGCGAGCAGCCGCGTCGTCGAGGTGAGCACGGTGTCGACGATCTTGAGCCCGTTGCGGCGGATCGTGGAACCGGTCTCGGTGAGGTCGACGAGCGCGTCCATCATGTCGGGGACCTTCTCCTCGGTCGCGCCGTACGAGAAATGCACCTCCACGGTAATCCCCAGCGACTCGAAGAACTGGCGAGTCGTATTCGGGAACTCGGTGGAGATTCGGCTGCCGGGAGCAATGTCCCGTGCCGAGGCGACCGGCGAGTCCTGGCACACCGCCAGCACCATCTTCACCACACCGGTGCCGGTCTTCGCGTACGGCAGACGGGCGACCTCGATCACGTCGGCGCCGGATTCCTGGAATTCTAGTCGTGGCCCGAGATGCCCAGGTCGAAATAGCCATCCTGCACGAACAGCGGTATCTCCTGCGGCCGCACGTACTCGACCTTGCCCATGCGCTCGTCGGCGATCGTGGGGTTGTACTCCCGGCTCTACTTCTCGACCTCGAGGTCGGCCTGAGCGAACAGCAGGAGCGTCTGCTCCTCGAGAGAGCCTTTGGGCAATGCGAGCGAAAGCATCGAGGGGCCTCCAGATTCGAGCGCAACGGAGTGCGGCATCACTTTAGCAAAGTAGAGTGCTAAGGGGAATGATGGCGCTAGTCGGCAACGGTGAGGATGCGCCGCACGTACTCGTCGGTCTCGATCGCGATGAGCGTGACCGCGGCGACATCGGCACGGGAGATACGCATCGCCTTCGGGAGAACGGACCCGTCCCCGGGTCATGCGGTAGCGCCCCGTCTGCTCGCCGCTGACGAGCCCGAACGGGCGCACGATCGTCCAGTCCAGGTCGCTCGCCATGATTCGCTGCTCCATACGCTCCAGCTCGTCGTACGCCGAGCGCAGCGTCGTGGAGACGATCACTAGAAATTTGAGTGAGAGATTCGCGTCCCCCCGAGCGAAGGCACCCGCGGCGCTGATCGCCGCGAGCTTGCGCACCTCCTGTACCGCCATCGCATGAACGATCGTGCCGATGCCCTCCGAGAGCACCCGTCCCAGCTCTTGCCGCCGCTGCCCAATGCGGGAGGCCACCGCACGCTGGCCCTGCATCGCCGAGGAGACCGCATCGAAGTCGAGCACGTCGCCGGCGACCACGGAGAGTCGCGGGTGTTCGAGCTCCAGTGGGGTGCGATGCACGAACGCGGTCACCTCATGCCCGTGCCCGAGTGCCTGCTCAACGATGAGTCGACCGGTTCGTCCCGCTGCCCCGAAAACCACGAGCTTCACGCGTTCATCCTTCCACTCTTCGTGCGCCGCCAGCAACGATACCGCACGGTGGCACGGACCCCGCCCCCTCCCCGAGCGCGTTCGGCCTGACGCCGTGTTTCACGGCACAGGAATTGCCTGACGTCGTCGCAACGCGGCAGCTTCCCTTTGCCGCCACGCTCGCTACAATCGGCTGGTTCGGTCCACCTCGCCTCGGGAGCCCTCATGCACTTCCCGCTTCGACTGCTCGCTCTCGGCATGGTCGCGGCCCTGTTCCTCACGACCGGATGCGCCGGCGGAAGCCCCGCCGAGGAGAGCGCGTCGGCAGACGCGCCCGCCACTTCGGCGGCGTCCGGCATGGGTGGCGGGATGGCGGGAGGCGCCGGCGGCGAGGAGCGGCATGGTATCCGGCGTTGTCGCCGCCCGCGAGAAGACAGCGCTCGAGCTGGGCAGGCAGTCGCCCGGCGCGGGTGGCGTCACCGTGGCGCGCGTGTTGGCCCCCACCGACGGCTGGCTGGTCGTGCGCTCTCTCTCGCCCACCGGTCCCGTACTGGGTTCGCTCGCCGTGAAGGCCGGCGAGAACCGGAACCTCGTCGTGCCCCTCACCGCGGCCGACGCGCGATCGGTCCGCGTCGAGCTGCACGCCGACCGCGGGCGCCGAGGCGTTCTGGAGTTCGACCCGGAGCGCGTCGAGCGCAGCGCCGACCGCGTGATCCTCGTGGACGAGAAGCCCGTGGGTTCCACCGTGGAGCTTGCGGGGTTCGGGGCCGAGACGCAGCCCCACCTCATCCAGCTGATGGCTTCCGACCAGCGAGTCTCGGCAGGCGTCGTACATGTCGAGCAGCTCATCGCTCCCTCGGTATCGTGGCTTGCCGTCCACGAGCTGGAGAAGGGGGTCCCGGGAAGGCTCCTGGGCACCGCGAGCGTGACAGGCGAGACGTTCGGCGTCGACATCCCGGTGAGGAACGCGAAGCCCGGCGAGGTCGTCGTGACGATGTTCGCCGACCTGGGGCAGAACGGACGGTTCGAGTACGACCCGGCGGATCCGCTCGGATCGCCCGACCAGCCTTACACCCTGGGTGGTCAGGTCGTGGCGCAGCGCATTCGTCTGCGCTAGAACGCGAACAGCGGCACCGGGGACGGCGCCGCTGTCCGTATCACCACACATGAAGGAAGCCCTAAGGTCCTACTTCCCATTGCCAATTGCTGGGAAACGGCTACTTGACCTTCGCCTTGACGGCCACTTCCTTGCCGCCGACGAAGAACGGCTGATCGAGGCTGTTGATCTTGTCCATCATGTCGAACTCGTACACGTTCGTCTCGCCGCGATCCGCATGAACCGCCACGAGCACGTTATCCGTCAGGTTGACCGGATCGAGCGTCACGGTCACTGCGGCGCTCTCGCCGGCAGGGATGTGGGCAAGCCCGACCCGCTGACCGGGGGCGCCGTCCTTCTCCAGATGCACGACGACCCAGGCATCTGTCGGCGCCACGGCCTTGTCGACCACGATGGAACCCTTCGCCCCAGGCTGATCGGCGACCTCGATCGAGGCCGCGCCCGTGCCTTGACGCCGAACTCCCGCACCGTGGCGACCTTGGCGAGTTCCTTCTCGTCCACGAAGTACGGACGGTCGGGACTCATCTCCTTGTTCATCATGTCGAAGTCGAACTTGTCCTTGGTCCGCGGTCGGCGTGAACGGCTACGATCACCTTCGGTGTGGTCAGCTTGTCGAGCGTGACCTTGACGTCGGTTGACTCCCCCTTGCTGACATGGGCGAGGCCGACCCGCATCCCGGGCTTGCCGTTGTCGTCGGCGTGAACCACGATCCACGCATCGCCGGGCGCCTTGACGCGCTTGACGACGAGCTCATCAACGCCCTGCTGGTTCTCGTCCAGTTCGAGTTGGCGTTCTTCTCCGCGGAGGCGACGTATCCCCAGACCTTGAGCTCGCGTCCTCGGCGTCCGCGACGTAGGCATGCGGACAGGCCAGCGCCGCGAGTCCCAGACAGGGCGGCCGCGAGCCGCTCGATCCTCGCTTCGTGGTGTGCATGGCTGCAGATTCCTTCCGCTGCTCGGCCGCTAGGCCGTCTTGGGTTGGGGAGTAGTTCGAGGCGCTGAGGGCCGTCGCCCGAGGCGGGTGTCGGTCTTGAGGCTCGGCTTGAAGCCCCGGAGGAGCAGCGAGTTCGTCACGACCGAGACGCTCGAGAACGCCATCGCCACACCGGCAAGCCACGGGGCGCCGGACAGCAGTCCGACCGCGGCCACCGGGATCAGCAGCGTGTTGTAGCCGAGCGCCCAGCCGAAGTTCTGGCGGATCTTGCGCATCGTGGCGCGGGACAGTTCGATCGCCGTCACGACGTCACGAAGGTCGTTCTTGATCAGTACGATGCCGCCGGTCTCGACGGCCACGTCGGTGCCGGCGCCCATCGCGATGCCGACGTCGGCCTGAGCGAAGGCCGGGGTGTCGTTGATGCCGTCGCCGACCATCGCGACAACGTTGCCGGCCTGCTCGAGCTTCGCGACCTCGACGGCCTTGTTCTCGGGAAGCACATCGGCAAGCACGTGATCCGAGGCGATACCGCCTGCCGGCGATCGCTGCGCCGTGCGTCGGTTGTCTCCGGTGATCATGTACGTCTCCACGCCCATGTCGTCCAGTCGGCCGACCGCCTCGCGCGAATTCTCCTTGAGGGTGTCGGCGACAGCGACCATGCCGGCGAGCTTCTGACCGTTCACGCCCACGAGCATGACCGTCTTGCCCTGATCCTCGAGCGCCTCTATGCGCTCTTCGAACCTGGCGACGTCGATGCCTTCGCGAAGCATGAGCTTGCGGTTGCCGAATGCGACGCGCATGCCCATGACCGTACCCTCGACGCCGTGACCCGGTATCGCCGAGAACCCCTCAACGTCGGGGAGTTCGATGCCTTCGTCTTTGGCGCGGTTCAACACCGCCTCCGCGAGCGGATGCTCGCTCGAGCGCTCGAGCGCGGCGGCGAACGTCAGCACACGGACGGGGTCGTGACCCTCGACCAGCTCGACGTCGGTGACCTCGGGCTTGCCGTGAGTCAGCGTGCCGGTCTTGTCGAACACGATGGCCGAGAGCTTGTAGGCCGTCTCAAGGGCGTCGCCGCTCTTGATGAGGATGCCGTTCTCGGCGCCTCGGCCGGTCCCGACCATGATCGCGGTCGGCGTCGCGAGACCGAGCGCGCAGGGGCACGCGATCACGACGACAGCGATGCCGGCGAGCAGCGCGGCGATCCACCACCCGTTCGTGGAGGCGGCCATGACGATCGGCTCGAACAGCGGGAACACGCCGACCGGATCGGGGTTGGCGCCGAAGATCACGGGGCCGGCGAACGCCCAGAACAGGAACGTCAGCAGGGCGGCACTGATGACGAACGGAACGAACACCGCGCTGATCCGGTCCGCGAACCGCTGCACCGGCGCCTTCGAGCCCTGGGCATCCTCGACGAGACGGATGATCTGGGCAAGCGCGGTATCGGCGCCGACCTTGGTCGCCCGGAAACGGAACGATCCGAGCTTGTTCATCGTCGCGCCGATGACGGTGTCGCCTGAGTTCTTCTCCACCGGGATCGACTCACCGGTGAGCATGGACTCGTCCACCGACGACGATCCGTCCATCAGCACGCCGTCGACGGGAACCTTCTCGCCCGGGCGGACGACGATGAGATCGCCGACGACGACCTGTTCGACGGGGATGTCGATCTCCTCGCCGCCGCGTACGACGCGGGCGGTCTTGGCGGCGAGGCCCATGAGCTTCTTGATGGCGTCGCTCGTCTTGCCCTTCGCACTGGCCTCGAGCAGCTTACCGAGGAGCACGAACGTGATGAGCAGCGCGCTCGTCTCGTAGAACACGGGCTCCATGAAGAGCGCGGGGATGAACGTGGCGGCGACGCTGTAGAAGTACGCCGCCGACGTACCGATGGCAATGAGCAGGTCCATGTTCCCGGTGCGCTGCTTGAGCGCACCCCACGCACCCTTGTAGAAGCGCCCGCCCGCGTAGAACTGAACCGGCGCGGCGAGCAGGAACATGAGGTACTTGCCGACCATCATCGGATCCCACGCCCCGCCGACGGTGTCGCGAGGAACTCCGCGACCTTGAGCGGCACGAGTTCCATGAACGGCGGGACCATCGCGATGATGAACAGCGGGATGGAGAATGCGACCGAGAAGATGAACAGGCTCCGCTCGTGTCGGTACGCGGCGGCCCGCATCTCGGCCTGACGGTCGGCTCCCGACATCGCCCCGGGAATCGTCTCGACCTTGACCTCGGCCGTGTACCCGGCGCCCTTGACGGCGCCGATCAGTTCGTCGACCCCGACGGTCAGCGGATCGAACTCACGGTGGCGGTCTCGATGGCGAGGTTCACCGAGGCGTCGTGACCCCGGGCACCTTCTTCAACGTGCGCTCCACCACCTGCTGGCACGCCGCGCAGGTCATGCCGCCGATAACGAGCGTGATCTTGCCCGCCTCGCCGCCGACGTCGGGCTTCGACATCGGCGTCGCCGTATAGCCGAGCGTCTGGACGCGGTTGATGATCTCGCCGGCGTCGATGACGCTCGGGTCCCACCTCACGACAAGCTGCTCGGTGGCGAGGTTCACGTTCGCCTCGAGGATGCCCTCCACCCTGCCGAGGCTCTTCTCGATCAGCGCCGAGCAGGACGCGCAGTGCATCCCCCCGATAGCGAAGGTCTCGGCGACCTCTCCGGCGACGTGAGCGGAGGCCGGCGCACGGCTGGCGCGGCGGCGGCCGCCAGGAGCTGCGCTCGCTCGCTCCTCGGCGACGAGCGACGACAGGGCAGGCCGGTGGCGCACCGCTTCGCTCGGCAGGAGATCGCGGCGGCGGACACCGGGTCGGCCGCCTCGGCCAGCTCGCCGGGCGTGAATCCGGCAGCGGTGACAGCGATGGAGATCGCTGCAGCATCCAGGGGATGCGCCGGCGACGATCTCGACGCTGTCCTCGCGGCGTCGGCGCGCACGCCCACCACGCCGGGCACCCCCTTAGGTGTTCGGAGACGCTGCGCTCGCACGACATGCAATGCATCCCGGTGACCGCGAGGCGGTATGTCTTGGTCGGTGTCTCGGTGGACATCGTTCTCCTTGCTAGCGGACGGCTGCGATCCGCGGATATGTAGTGTGCCTCGTGGCGCTACTCGACCACGATCTTGCCGAAGACCATGTTCATGCCGCACGCGAACGAGTACGTTCCCGGCTTCAGCGCGTTCAGTGCGACGGTCTGGGGACCGGCGGTGAGATCGGCCTGGAACCCGAGTTCCGCGACTGGACCTGGGCGGTGCAGCCGGAGCTCTGGCCGAAGGTGATGTCGACGGGGTCGCCGGCCTTCACCTTGATCACGTTGGGCGCGTAGTAGCCCTGGACACGTCCACCGAGATCTTCTGCACGTCGCCCTCGACCTTGGCGACCCGGGGTCTCGGGACCGGTCACACCGTTCTCGGTCGGCTTGGTGCTGCCGCAGCACGCGCAGCCTGCCCGCCCGCCGGCACCCGGCGGTCGTCGGCCGCCGGCGCGCCGCGGCACCTGCTCGGGCGCAGCGACGCCTGCAGCCGCGAATGCGCCGGGTTCACTGTGGGCTGGTCTTGGCCTGGGCGAAGGCGTACGCGCCGAAGAACGCGGACAGGATCAGCGCGCCGACCGCCATCCACTTCAGTGATGATCTGTTGTTTGCCATGTTCTCGAATCCTCCAGTGGTCGTGTCGACTCGTTTCGAACGAATCGTCACTTCTTTATCCGAGCATCCCGCCGGCGGCGAGGCCCACGAGGACCGCGGCCAAGACGGCGATGACGATGATGATCACTTCCGCGGACTGAGGCCGAGAACTCCGGCCTCACCGGTCGCGTCGAACCTGCGGGCGAGCGCGAGCTGGTACGTGGCCGCGCCCGTGCCGGCGCCGCACGGCGGCTGCTGCGCGAACCCGTAGGCCGCCACCCCGCCGAGAGCCAGCACCAGCGCGATCGCCAGAGGCGAGACGCCTGTCGCAGCGCGCGGGCGCCACCCCGCGCGGCACCGCCCACCACCAGCTGGCCCGACATCATGCCCATACCGCAGGTCATGGTGAACGTCCCGCTCTTGCTCGCGGGGAGGTTCACGACGGTGGTCGCGTTGGGAGCGAGATCCGCCGAGACGCCCAGCTGCGGGAAGACGATCTGGTCGGAGCACGCGTTGGCTTCCTGGCGGTCGACGACGAGCCGCACGGGCTTGTCGGCAGGGATCTGCAGCGTCGACGGAACGAACTGCGTGTTCTGGATGGTCAGCTTGACCTCGGTGACGCCGTCGGCGGCCGTCGTGGTCGCCGCGGGCGCCTGCGGCGCAGTCGCCGGCGTGCCGAGCACGGCGGTCTTGACCGTGTTGAAGGTCAGCGGCGAGCCGAGGAGCATCAGGCCGCGATTGAGCATGACCGCGCCGAACACGATCACGACGACGGCGAGCACGGTCATCATCCGGTCCTTGACCTTGGCGGTCAGCAGGCCCGACGCGGTGCCGAAGGCGAACATCAGCGGCGCGGTACCCAGCCCGAAGGCGAACATCCCGATGGCACCGGTGATCGCGCTGCCGCTTGCGGCAGCGACCAGCTGGGCGTTCATGAGCGGCGCGCACGGCATGAGGCCGGTGATGAGGCCGAACATGATCGGCGTCATCAGCGAGCTGTCGCCGGCGTCAGCCTCGGCGTTGGCGCGCTTGCGCAACTTCATGAGCGCCTTGATCAGGAACTTGGGCGGCTTGGGGCTGAATACGCAGGCCGGGGAACAAGCCCGTCATGCTCAGGCCGAGCAGGATCATGAAGACCGCTGCGCCGACCATGACGTAGCCGCGGATCCCGGCGAGGTTGAACGCCGAGCCGACCAGGCCGAGCACGAGCCCGACCGTCATGTACGAGAGGATCTTGGCGCCCTGGTATGCGGCGTTCGGCGTCATCCTGCGGTACCACGGGCCGTCGACCTCGCCCTTGACCGCGTAGGTCAGGACGAGCGGGCCGCACATGGCCACGCAGTGGACGCTGGTCACCAGACCAAGCACCAACATCGGTATGAAGAGACTCACGTGCAGTACTCCTTGTAGGTCTCGGCGCGACGCGAGGGGTCGATCGCGAGGTACTCGTCGGCGCCCTCCCGGGTGTGGGAGCGCGCGGGCCAACCGCGCCACGTCAAGAAGACGCGGCGGCTACAAGGAAGGAATCAGAGTGTGAGGCGCATGCCCAAGGGTTCCTCGGGCGGCGGCGGCGGAGAGATCGGCACGAACACGTAGGCGCGCTCGCGCGACTCGGCCATCCGCATCATCACGACCGCGGCGAACGCGGCGAGCATAGAGGAGCAGCAAACTCATGCTGCTCGCCGCGAGGCCCTCGACCCCGTGGGTCGTGACGATGACTCCGGAACAGGCCTGCTTGATGACCTGGCCGATCGTCAGGGAGTGACCGAGGCAGTCGGTACCCGACCCATGGGCATGTTGCAGCCGACCATGAAGGCGACCGGAACCGCGGCCAGCACCACGAGCGCGGTGAGAACCACGGCCAGCGTCTTCTTTGTCGGTGCGTCGAACCTCATGTACTCCCCGGACGATGTCCGTCTTGTACCGTATGGAGCAATCAACGTGCCTAGCACGCCCCTCACGTACTGGCGCGACACGCGTCTACGCGATATCGGCCTGTCGGTGGAACATCTCAACCCCGTACTTGCGGGTTCCGTGGCACGAGTGCACCGGCAGGCTTCGATTCGGCTGAACCGTCTTCGCTCGGCACGAACTCGATCGCAACCGAGTTGATGCAGTACCGCAGACCGGTGGGCGGCGGACCGTCGTTGAACACGTGGCCGAGATGCCCGTCGCACGTGGCGCACCGCACCTCGGTGCGGTTCATGCCGAACGAGCGGTCGGTGTGCTCGGTGACCGCGTCAGGTGCGATCGGCTCGTAGAAGCTCGGCCAGCCGCATCCCGAGTGGAACTTCGTCTCCGAGGCGAACAGCGGGGCGTGGCAGCCCGCGCACCGGTACTCCCCGGCATCGAAGACATCGGTGAGCGCGCCCGAGAACGCCGGCTCGGTGCCTGCGCGCCGCAGTACGCGGAACTGCTCGGGAGTCAGGATCTGGCGCCACTCGTCGTCGGTGTGGAGACCTTGTCGACCATCTGCTTCCTCTCCTACTCGCCCGTCGCAGCCGCCTGCAACTCGGCGATGACGAGCTTCGTCATCCTGAGCATCGCCTCGGTCACGCGCTTGGCCGCTTCGCGGTCACTGCCCGCCATCAGCCGCTCGAGCTCTGTGGGCACGACCTGCCAAGAAACGCCGAACCTGTCCTTGAGCCAACCGCACTGGACGTACTCCCCGCCCTCGGCGAGCTTGTCCCAGTAGTAGTCGACCTCCTCCTGGTTCTCGCAGTTCACGACGAAGGAGACCGCCGGCGTGAAGGTGAACATCGGTCCGCCGTTGAGACCCATGAACTCCTGGCCGAAGATTCGGAAGGACGCGGTCATCACGGTGCCTGCAGGACCGGGCCCTGCCTCGCCGTACTGCGTGACCGCGCCCATCTCTCCGTCCGGGAACACGTCCACGTAGAACTGGGCCGCGTCCTCCGCCTGGCTGTCGAACCACAGGCACGTCGTCATGGTCTGCATCGCGGAAGTCCTCTCGTCGCTGGTCGCCTACGAGAACATGCCCAAACGCGCAGATCGAGCGCGCCGGGACGAGCCGGTGGGCGTGAGCTACAGTAGTGCGCCGAGTCCCCCGGCGCCGACACGCTTCACTCTCGCGGTGAGTCTCTCTCGGCCGGCGTCCGTGAGGCCGAAACCATCGATCTCGCGCATCAGCCGCGCAGAAGAGCCTTCACCGTCGAGGTAACCGTTCACCCGGGCGGCTGCGGTCGAGTCGACGATGTCCCACTCGTCGGCATACATCGCCTCGAACTCGGCCATGAGCGCGCGGTCGGCGCGCAGCCGGTACTTCTGGTGGTAGCCCTCGGCGAGATAGAAGTGCTTCAGCGGCTCGATGCGGGTGAGCACCTTGCGGCCCGTGGCCCGCTCGAAGTTCTCGGCGCTCTCGCGGGCGACGTTCGCCTGGGTCTCATCGGCGGTCAGTATCACCGACGCGTACTGCGTCGAGTACGCGGGCCGCGCGGGGTTGTGCGACTGCCAGAACAGCGCGAGCAAGTCCTCGTACGAGACCGCCGAGGGGTCGAAGTCGACCTCGAAGCACTCGGTATGGTCTCCGAGCGATCGATAGGTAGGATCGGCTTTCGTGCCGCCGGCGTAGCCGACGCGCGTCCGCCACACGCCTTCGACGAGCCCGAACCGGGCGTCGGGACCCCAGAATCAACCCGAGCCGAAGGTCGCGGTGACGAGGACCTCGGGGACCTGCAGGTCGATGGGGGGCACCGCTCGAGGCTCGGCGGGAGCACCTTCGGACTTGCGCAGCGGGAACAGCATGATCGGCTCGACCTCCTGGCACCGGTTCGTACCCTTCGCCAACGCAAGGCTCGCGCCATCATCCTGCGGCGCGCAGCGCTCCTGCGATCCGGTCGACGATCTCGTCGAGCAGTTCGCGCGACGTCGCGAAGTTCAGCCGCGCGAACCCGCTCCCAGCTCGCCGAAGTCCGGACCCGCTGACAGCGCGACCCGGGCCCGCTCGCGAAGCAGTCGCGCAGGATCGTCAGCGACGGGAGTGTCACGGAAGTCGAGCCAGGCGAGGTAGGTGGCCTCGGGAGGCACGAACCCGACCTCGGGCAAGTCGGCGGCCAGACGCCGCGCGAGGTGGTCGCGCTGCGCGGTCAGATGCGCGCGCACCCGCCCCAGCCACGGCTCCCCCTCGGTCCACGCGGCGAGCGTGGCCGCGGCACCCGGCGACCCCACCGCGCCGAGCAGGTGCCGGGGAAGCGCATCGAGGGCCCGCGACACGCGCGCGTCGCCGATGTGGGCGACCGCGCAATGCAAGCCGGCGATGTTGAAGGCCTTGCTGGCCGCCGAGATCGTCACCGTGCGCGCCGCCGCCGCCTCGGAGACGGTCGGGAACGGGATGTGGCGCGCCCCGGGGTGCACCAGGTCACCCCAGATCTCGTCGCTGATCACGAGAAGGTCGTGCTCCTCGGCGACCTGGGCAATGGCAGCGAGTTCCTCGGCATCGAACGCACGACCGGTGGGGTTATGGGGGTTGCACAGCAGAATCACGCGGGTGGTGGTGTCGACAACGGCCGCCAGCCGGTCGGGGTCGAGTCGGTAGTCGGGGGCATCGAGCGGGCACGCGACGACCCGGCGCTGCGTCGAGGTGACCGCGGGGAAGAACGGGTGGTAGACCGGCGTGAACAACACGACGCCGTCGCCAGGCTCGGTGTGCAGCCACAGCACGGTCTCGACGGCCTGCATCACGTCGCAGAAGAGCCGAACCCGCTCGGTATCCGGACGCCATCCGTGCCGGCGCTCCTGCCACGCCGAGAACGCCTCGGGAATCCGTTGATGCGCCGCGAAGTGGTAGCCGAAGTCGCCTGCGTCGGCGAGCGAGCGGACGGCTGCCACGACGGGCGGAGCCGGCATGAAGTCCATGTCGGCGACCCATGCGGGGATGACCTCAGGCCCGTGGTAGGTCCACTTGATGCAGCCGAGCGAGCGAAGCCTCTCGAGGTCCGCGTCCCACGCCTCGTCGTCGAGTTCGAACGAGCGCCCCGCTTCATCCGTCACTGCAGCACCTGCCTCGAATCGAGCTGACCGGACGACGGTAGCACTCCGGGCGCTCGCCGCACGCCGACGACAGGTGCGGTTGAGTCGACGCTGTTCGCGGTGCTGAAGGCGCGGGGCGCGACACACGGCATCGCGCCACCCCCATGAACGAGGGCGAAGCCGCGGACCGCTAGTAGAGCGAGCCGTGAGCGCCGAAGGTGCAGGGCTCGATCGTCGCGTCCGACCGGACGGTATACGCGCCCTCGGCGAGGGTCGGCATCATCGGGTCTGTGGGTTGAGGGGCTGCGGGGCACCTGGGCGGGCGCCGGAAGATGTCCTCATGGATGAACGGGTGGTTGCCGTCGATGAGCCCTACAGCCGGTGTGACGACACCGTCAGAGCGTGCGGCGTATTGGATGATGGCACCCTGAATGGTGCGCTGATTGGCGAAACATGCACGACGCTTCGCCATGTCGCGGGTCGCACCGTAGGCCGGCACCGCCATCGCGACGAGGATGCCGATGATCAGCACCACGATCATCAGCTCGATGAGCGTGAAACCGCCCTCTGGGTTCTGGGAGCGCACGGTAGTTCACCCTTTGCCGCGTTAGCCTTTCGGGAGCTATCGGCGGGTGAGACGACGTACTGAACGCGCAGAGCCGTCCGCACGGTGACGACCGTCACGCGCGCGGGACCCGAGCGGGTCGGCCGCCTACGCCTCCGCCATGCGTCGCTTGAGCGCCACGATCGTCTCGCGATACTCGGGCATCGAGGTGCCGAGAATCTGCGTCGCGAGGATCGCGGCGTTCTTGGCACCGTTGATCGCGACGCACGCGACCGGCACGCCCGTGGGCATCTGGACCATCGAGAGGAGGGAGTCCAGACCGCCGAGGTCGCTCGTCTTCATCGGCACCGTGATCACCGGCAGCGGAGTGAAGGCGGCGACCACGCCGCCAAGGTGCGCGGCCTTTCCCGCCGCCGCGACGATGACCTTCAGCCCGCGGTCGCCAGCGGTGGAGGCCCACTCGTGGACGCGATCGGGGTTGCGGTGCGCGCTGGCCACGAGTATCTCGTAGCCGACCCCGAGTTCCTCAAGCTGCTTCGCGCAGTCCTCCATGACGGACATGTCCGACTGCGATCCCATGATGATGCCGACGAGCGGTGAATCTGCCACGTCGCTCCCCTTCCCGCGCGGTGTCGGCGCTGACTGCCGGCTTACTCGCCCGGTGCGGTCAACGCGAACTCGTGCTGCTCGCGCGCGTCCGTGCCGGCGCCTTCGTAGCTGCGCTTCGCGCGCTCGACACCCTTCGAACAGCGGCTCCCCCACCCGTCGATCACGACGCCGTCCTTGAGCGCGAGGACCACTTCGCAGTCGTTGGGGCAGCCGCCGCATTCGTCGCCGTAGGTCTCGAAGTGCACTTCGGTGGCGTCGAAGTCGAACGCGCGGCGCTTCTCGGAATCCCGAGCGATGATCGCCACGCCGATGCAGCCCATGAGGTGGCCCACTTCGTCGACAACGACCGACTGCCCGATGATCTGCTCGAAGGAGCGCACCACGCCCACGTTCTTCGACACGCCACCCTGGAACACGATGGGGGCGAGGATCTCCTTGCCCTTGCCAACGTTGTTGAGGTAGTTGTTCACGATCGCGTTGCACAGGCCGGCGATGATGTCCTCGGGCTTGTAGCCGATCTGCGCCTTGTGCACGAGGTCGCTCTCGGCGAAGACCGTGCAGCGCCCGGCGATCTTGGTGGGCCGCTTCGACCGCAGCGCGTAGTCGCCGAACTCCTCGACGGGGATGCCCAACCGCCTCGACTGCGACGACAGGAACGAGCCCGTCCCCGCGGCGCACAGCGTGTTCATGGCGTAGTCCACCGGAATGCCGTCACGCAGGATGATGATCTTGGAGTCCTGGCCGCCGATCTCGAGGATCGTCTGCGCGTCGGGGTGGTACGACAGGGTCCCCATCGCGTGCGCGGTGATCTCGTTCTTCACGACCTGCGCGCCGAGCATGACGCCGATGAGCTCGCGAGCCGAACCCGTGGTTCCCACCGAGACGATCTCGACGTCCTCGTCTCCCACCGCTCGCCGTGCTTCGAGCTGAGCGTGGATATCGAGGAGAACCCGCTTGACGGCCCCGATCGGATTGCCTTCGGTCCAGAGGTACGTGGAGGCGAACAGCTCTCCGTCGTCGCCGATCATGGCGGCCTTGGTAGAGATCGAGCCGATGTCCACGCCGAGGTAGGCGTCACGCATACGACCGCTCCTTCCTGCGCATTGCGAGCATGTCGGTGAACGCTTCGATGCGCGTCAGCACGCCTGTCTCGGACGTCTGCGCGTCGTAGGACATGAACAGGATCGGGAACGTGTGGTCCCGAGAGATCCGCTGGAGCGCCGACATCGCGGTGACCTCGGGCATGCACCCGAAGGGCTTGAGATGGACGATGCCGTCGAAGCCGGCGTTCATGAGCTCGAGGGTCTTGGCCACGCTATCGGTACCGTCCGCGCCCACATGGTACGTGAGGTAGGGCGCCGCAGCGGCAACGCGGGCGTCGAGGTTCGCACGTCCGCCCATCGCGTGGTCGATGAGCTCGCTAGACGTTGATGAACCGGTGGATCTCGACGTCCGCGCTTGCGCGAGCTCCTTCTCCACCTGCATGTTGGAGAACGGCTCCATGAGCACGTAGAGCTCGCCGACCACGCCCACCCGCAACGGGTTCTCGGGCCGGTCGATGGGCAGCATCTCGAGTTCGGCGACGGCAGCGTCGTGCAGCTCGCGGATCTCGTCGACGGTGGTCGCCACGGCGACCGCGTCCCGGAACCGCACCAGCACCTTCTCGTGCGTCCCGGGCTGCGTCTCGAAACCGACCCGCTTGCGCACGCGGTCCTCCACGTCGTCGAAGGCGTTGAGCTTCTTCCACGACAGGTCGACGATCCGGGCGACTTCCTTCCTGGGCACCTTCACGCCATTCCGGTAGAGGAACTTCGCGATGTCCTTGGCTTCCAGCGTCGTTGTGAGCTGTACGAAGTCGAAGTCGTAGCCCAGGTCCTCGAGGATGGTCCGCTGAATCTCGCCGTAGTAGCCGAAGCGGCAGCCGCCGCCTGCCTGGATGAGGATATTGGCGCCGGCTTCGAGGGACTCGATGAAGTTGCCGAGGTTGTACTTGAACGGCACGCACACGAACTCGGGGCTGTGCTTCGACCCGATCTCGAGGGTGCGGCGGGTGATCGGCGGGGCGACCAGGACGTCGGCGCCGATGATCTCGGCGAGCGGCTGGAGCAGCCACGCGTAGTGACCCATGTGGGGGAAGCTCACGACCGGCTTGGCGAACCGGCCCTTACCGCCGAGGATGGCCATGATGCTATGCCACCCGTCCGTCGGTCACGCGGCCGGCACCAGAGGAACGCTGCTTCCGGCTCATGCGGATGATGTCGACGAAGCTCTCCATCCGCGTGCGGAGACCTCCCTCGCCGGTGTGCTCGTCGAGGATGATCGAGACCACGGGGACTTCCTTCACGGTGCGGATCGCAAGTTCGGTGGCAAGCGAGTCCGGACCGCACGGGAACGCGATCAGGAACACCATTCCGTCGACCTTGTCGCGGTACTCCTCGACCGCACCCAGGATCCGCAGGTTGTTGGTCCAGTACAGGTGGGGCGACCAGCGTTTGGCTCGGCGCGCCGCGGCACGCTCGCTCACGTACTCGGAGAGGATGACCTCGGCGCCCTGCTCCTCGAGCATCGACACGATCGGCCCGCCGGTCTGCTCGTCGAACAGGTTGTAGGGATGCCCGGCCACGAGGATTCGCGGCTTGTCGCCCCGGTCCGCCGAGACGACACTGCGCTGCTCGGCGATCTGCCGGCGCTCCTCGGCGGACTGCGCGAGCACCGCCTTGGTCACGGCGAGCCAGGCCTCCGTGGACGAGTGACCGAGCTCGCGCGCGAGGTCGTAGAGCGCGCGGCGCTCGGTGGTGGGATCCATCGTTTCGCCGATGGCGTCGACGTTGTAGTGGACCAGCGGGATGTCAGGCAGCGCGTTGCGGGTGATGTCGTAGATGCCCCACAGCTTCACGCACTCCTTCTCGCCCTTGTGCGTCGAGACGTATCGCGGGACGAGTACCGCGTCGCAGCGGCCTCGAAGCCATGCGACGTGACCGAGGTGGAGCTTCACCGCGAGGCACGTCTCGTCGACGGCCAGCGAGCAACCCGTGTCGACCATCCCGCGATTGGTGGCGGGACTCACGACAAGCTCGTGACCCAGCGCGCGCAGATACGTCTCCCACAGCGCTCGATTGCGGTGGTAGAGGAGGGATCGCGGGATGCCGATGCGGATGCTCTCGGCCACAGTGCCCCTTCGATTCGTGCAACGCTCCGGCGTTCCAGGCGCCGCGCACGTACGTCCCCGTGAACAGGGCAGACGGCTCGCGGTCCTTCCGACCTCCGAGCGTTGGGAGATTATAGCCGAATTCCCGGACCAGAAACGCGCCGACCGACAGGCGGCACGACGCGTCGGGCCGACGGCGCTGGGGTGCCGGGTCAGCCGCGCAACGCTGAGAGCCCGAACCGAGCCCTACTGAGACGCCGGCCCTGTGGAGACCAGGATCACGATCGCTGTGCCTTTCGGCGCTGTCGAACTCGCGACAGGCAGCTGGTCGATGACGGTGCCGACCGCGACGCTCTCACTCGCCTGCTCGATAGGTGTCACGGTGAACCCGGCTGCCTCGAGCGCCGAGGTGGCGTCGGCTTCGGTCTTGCCAGTCACCGAGGGAACAGTGACGTTTCCGGCGGTCGGGGACTTGCCCTGCGACACCTGGATGGCGACCTCGCGAGCCGGAGCCCGTGGTCGTACCCGCGGCGGGCAGCTGAGAGATCACGAGTCCGGACGCAACCGTTTCGCTGTATGCCTTGTAGACCTTCGGCTTGAGCCCGGCGTTGGACATCGCCGTCTTCGCGTCTGCTTCCTTCTTGCCGACGACGTTGGGCACGGTGACCGCACCCACACCCTTGCCGAGCGACACGGCGATCGCGACCTCGCTCCCCGGCTTCACCTTCGCGCCGGCGTTGGGCTGCTGCGCTCCCACCTTGCCTTTCGCAACTTCGGCGGAGTACAGCTTGTACGACCTTGGGGGTGAGACCGGCGTTCTTGATCGCAGCCTCGGCGTCGGACTGGCTCTTGCCGTCGACGTTCGGGACTGCGACGGTCTTGGGCTCGCGGACCCTTCGAGACCTGGAGCACCACCTGCGTGCCGCTGGGCACGCGCGACCCGGGTGCCGGGCACCTGCGCCATCACGAGTCCTGCAGACACCGTGCGCTATAGGACTCTGCGGTCGACAGGGATGAGATCGAGGCCCTTCAGCGTGGTCTCGGCGGTGGACTGGGTCGACCCCGTCATCGTGGGCACGGCGACTTCCTCGCCCGTCCCCGCGTTGACGGCGATGTCGACCTGCGGAGCCGTCCTTGAGTTCCTCACCCGCGCCGGGCGTGGTGTAGGCGACGAAGCCGATGGGCACCTTGTCGGTCTTGACTTCGCTGGTGTCGCCGAGGATATAGCCGGCGTCCTGGAGCGTGCGGATAGCGTCGGCCGGCTTCATGTTGGTCACGTCCGGGACGGTGTCCTTGCCTGCAGCCCGAGAGCGCGACCCCTGCCAGGACAAGGGCGACGACGAGGATGCCCGCGGACATGACGCGACGATAGCGGCCGCTCCGAAGCATGGTGCCTCCCAAGGTCCCTGACAGCTTCATCGATGCTAGCAGAGCAGGTGGGAGCAAGTAACCCGCGGGTAAGCTTCGCCGCATGCACCACGGCGGCCGAATACGCGAGAGCGGGCCGGGGCGTTGGGCCTTAGCGCGGTGCGATCGGCAGCGTCTCGGCGCTCTCGGTGTCGGCTGCCGCCTCCGCCAGAGGCTCGCCGTGGGCATCGCACCCGTCGCCGAACAGCAGCATGCGCTCGTCACCGGGCAGGGCGCCCCGCGCCTGGTCGCGCAGGTTGTTCACGCCGATGAAGAACTCCCGCATCATCGCCACGAGCAGGTAGCGGCCCTTCGGCGTGAGGATGAGCTCGCGCTCGTTGTCGACCTCGAAGGCGCCAACGCTGCGGAAGAACGCGATCTCGAGCGGCAGCGCCCCCTCGATCTCGGTGCCGAAGTCCGCCTCGAACTGCTGCTTGTCGAGCCGCAGCCCGAACAGCTGCATCAAGAACCGGTACCGCATCCGGTCTCCGCGTGCGAACGGCCGCCTCGCCACCGCCGAGGAGTGCCCCGCGTCGATGAGCTCGTTGTACTTGCGGAGGGAGAACGTGTTCGAGTACAGCGTGCCGTCGAGGAACGAGAACGCCCCCGACCCGATGCCCACGTAGTCCTCGTAGTCGACGATGTACTCGTCGATCATCCCGCCGCCCACGCGCGAGAACGTCCACGCGCTCGCGGGCTCGAAGTACCCGGCGAGGTTCTCGGTGATGTACTTGTAGTACTCGTACTCCCGCGCGTAGTCCACGCGGCCGACCGTGCGCTTGAGCGACTCGGCGACGGCTGGTGAGGCCATCAGCGGGTAGAACGTGACCTGGTTGCAGCCCGACTTCCTGAGCAGCTCCACGTCGAGCGCGAGCTTGTCCGGCGTCTGGCTCGGGAAGTTGAAGATCATGTCCACGTTCATGCGAGTGGAACGCGCCCTCGATCGCCTCGAGCCGCTCGAGGATCTGGTACGCCGAGCCGTACTTGTCGTAGCGGTCCATCTGCCGCAGCAGCTCGTCGTCGAGCGACTGCACTCCCACGCTGAAGCGGTCCACTCGGTCGACGCAGTGGGTCGATCCACTGCGGATACAGGTGGTTCGGGTTGGTCTCCGAGGAGACCTCCTTGATCGAGAACAGCTCCTTGGCGAGGTCGATCGTCTTGACGAGCTCGTCGATGTCGATGGTCGGCGTTCCGCCGCCCACGTACATGGAGCCGAAGTCGTAGCCCAGATCGGCGACCTGGCGCATCTCGACGCGCAGGCGCTCGAAGTAGGCGTCGGCCGCGCTCTCGTCGTAGGGGAACCGGTTGAACGAGCAATACGGACACAGCCGCTCGCAGAACGGGACGTGCACGTAGAGCAGGTACTCCCGCCCCGGGTGGGGCGGCGGAAGCTCCGGCTTGTCCATGCTGCTGAACCGGAGGTACTTGTCGTTGCCTCGGCGCATGACGCCGGAGATGATGCGCTCGGACAGCATCGGCTGGTCGTGTCTCCTCGCTCGGTGCGTGGGTCTCGTGTCGTACGTGGTGCCTCGCAGCGGCCGCTGCCGGGCGGCCGTGTCGGACTGCGGCTTCCCTATCGGTCGCGCAACGCCTTGCGCCCGATGTCGGAGCGATGGAACGCTCCGTCGAACTCGATCGCGTCGACCGCGGCGTAGGCCCGCTCGATCGCCGACTCGAAGTCCGGCGCGACCGCGGTCACGTTCAGGACGCGTCCGCCGCTCGTGACGGTCTGCCCGTCAACCACCTTCGTGCCAGCGTGGTAGACCGTCACGCCCTCCATGCCTCGCGCGGCATCGAGTCCGGAGATGGGCTTGCCGGTCTCGTAGTCGCCGGGGTACCCGCCGCTCGCGATCACCACCGAGACGGCCACGAGACTGCTCCAGCTGAGCTCCATCTCGCCGAGACCCCCGGTGGCCGCCGCGAGCAGGACCTCGGCGAGGTCGGTCTGCAGTCTGGGCAGGATGACCTGGGTCTCCGGGTCGCCGAAACGAACGTTGTACTCGAGCACCTTGGGGCCCTCGGCGGTCAGTACGAAGCCGCCGTAGAGCACGCCGCGGAACTCGATGCCCTCCTCGGCAAGGCCGGTGGCGGTCTGCTCCAGGATCTCGACCATCCGGGCGTACTCGGCGGCGGTGACCATCGGGACCGGCGAGTAGACGCCCATGCCGCCGGTGTTGGGGCCCTCGTCGTTGTCGTACGCGCGCTTGTGGTCCTGGGCGGGCGACATCGGCAGCACGGTGGTGCCGTCGACGAAGGCGAGCAACGAACACTCCGGGCCGTCGAGGTACTCCTCGATCACGACCGTGGCCCCCGCGTCGCCGAACCTGCCGTCGAAGCACTCCTCGATCGCCGCGTGCGCCGCCTGCTCGTCCATCGCCACGGTGACGCCCTTGCCCGCGGCGAGGCCGTCCGCCTTCACCACGATCGGCGCGCCCATGGACGCGACGTACTCGTGCGCGGCCTTGCGGTCGGTGAACGCACCGGCAGCCGCGGTGGGAATGCCGTGGCGCTCCATGAGTGCCTTCGCGAACGCCTTGCTGCCCTCGAGCTGGGCGCCTGCGGCGCCCGGGCCGAACGCCGGGATGCCCGCCGCACGGACGGCGTCGCCGACACCGGCGACGAGCGGCGCCTCCGGACCGATCACGACGAGGTCGATGGCGTTCCCGGCGGCGAAGGACGCGACCGCGGCGGGGTCCTCGGCATCGAGCGCGACGTTCTCGGTGCGCGGTTCGGCGGCGGTACCGCCGTTGCCTGGAGCGCAGAAGATCGCATCGACGAGCGGCGAGGCTGCGAGCGAGTGCACGATGGCGTGCTCTCGACCGCCGCCACCGAGAACGAGAACGCGCATGAGACGTCCCTTCCGAGACGAACGGTGCTTCGGGAGGCGAACGAAGCGCCAGCCCCGCCGCATTGTAGACCAACGACCTGACGTCGCGGCTCACGAGGCGCCGAGCCGGAAGACGCTAGCAGACGCGCGTCGAGGGGTAAGTGACTCCAAAGGGCAAGCACCGAGAGAGAGCGTGTCACGTGGACGCCCGAGAACCTGCCGACCTGATCGTGATCGCGTTCCCCGACGACGAGCACCGCGCCGAGGATGTCTTGCGCGAGCTCAGATCCTTGCGAGCCGAGCACCTCGTGGACCTCGAGGATGCGGTGAGCGTTGCCCGCGACGAGCACGGGCACATCCGCCTCCACCAGTCGATGCCTCCGCACACCGGACCGGGCGCGCGGCGCGGGGCGTTCTGGGGCCTGCTCGTCGGGATCGTGCTGTCGGTGCCGTTCCCCGGCATCGGAGTGCTCTACGCGGCCGGCGTCGCTGCCGGCTCGGCGGTGGTCGGCGCCGGCATCGGGGCGCTCGCGAGCAACCGCGAGGACTTCGGCATCGACGACCGGTTCGTGAAGCACGTGGGCGACAGCCTGCCGCCGGGGTCCTCGGCGATCTTCGCGCTGCTGCGCGAGGAGTCGCTCGACCGGGTGCTGCCCGAACTCGCGCCCTTCGGCGGCGTGCTGCTGCAGACGACGCTGCAGCCCGAAGCCCAAGCGCGGCGCTGCAGGAGATGCTCGCGAAGATCGGCGGAGGCCCCAGCGGACCTCGGCCCGAGCGGCTAGGGGCGCGACTCCCAGCGGCGGAAGATCGTCTGCTCTCGGCTGGGACCCGACCGCGATGATCGAGACCGGGACGTCGGCGAGGTCCTCGATGAACCCGATGTAGTCGCGCGCGTTCTTGGGCAGGTCGTCGAACGAACGCGCCTCGGTGAGGTCCTCTTCCCAGCCCGGGAGCTCCTCGTAGATGGGCTTCGCGTGGTGGAACACGGTCTGGTGGCACGGGAGCTGGTTGTAGCGGGTGCCCTCGTGCTCGTAGGCCACCGCGACCTTGATCTTCTCGACGCCCGAGAGCACGTCGAGCTTCGTGATGATGAGGTCGGTCAACCCGTTGACCTGCGCCGCGTAGCGCACGATGACTCCGTCGTACCAGCCCACGCGGCGCTGGCGCCCCGTGGTCGTGCCGAACTCCCCGCCCACCGTGGTGAGGTGATCGGCGATGGGCCCTTCGAGCTCGGTGGGGAACGGGCCGGACCCGACGCGGGTGATGTAGGCCTTGGCGATGCCGAGAACGCGGTCGATCGAGCGCGGTCCGACGCCGGCGCCGGCACATGCCCCGCCCGAGGTGCATGTCGACGACGTCACGAACGGGTAGGTTCCGTGGTCGATGTCGAGCAGCGTGCCCTGCGCTCCCTCGAACAGGACCCACTGGTCGGCGGAGAGCGCCGTGTTCACGACCTGCGACGTGTCGGCGATGTGCGGCTTGATCCGCTCGGCGTAGACGAGGTACTCGTCGGCGATCTGGTCGACGGTGTAGGTCGGAAGCCCGTAGACCTTCTCGAGCAGGTCGTTCTTCTCGGCGAGCGCAGCCTCGAGCTTCTTGCGGAAGATGTGCTCGTCGGTGAGGTCCTGGACCCGCAGCCCGAGGCGCGAGGCCTTGTCCTGGTAGGCGGGACCGATGCCACGGCGGGTGGTGCCGATCTCCTGGCTGCCGAGGCGTCGCTCGGACGCGCCGTCGAGGTCCTTGTGATACGGCATGATCAGGTGCGCGTTGCAGCTGATGAGCAGGCGATGCGTGGAGAGGCCGTCGGCCTCGAGGCGGTCCATCTCCTCGATGAGCACCTTGGGGTCGATCACCACGCCGTTCGCGATCACCGGGGTGATGTGCGGATACATCACGCCGCTGGGGATGAGGTGCAGCGCAAGCGTGCGCCCCGCGTGCTTGATGGTGTGCCCGGCGTTGTTGCCGCCTTGGTAGCGGACGACGTAGTCGAAGTCGTCGGCGATGAGGTCGGTGATCTTGCCCTTGCCCTCGTCGCCCCACTGGGCGCCGACGAGTACGATCCCGGCCATATTGGAATGTCACTCCTTCGAAGGTAGGGTCCCGCGGACACGCTAGCCGCTCCCGGACCCGCGCCGCTGCGACGGCGCATAACGCCGGGTAAGTATGCCCGATGAGACGTGCCTGCGGGAAGGGCTGGCGGCGGGAGCGGATGCGGGTGTAGGTTAGTGAGCGATAACTAACCTGACCGAGGTGAGGATGCTCCGCCCCGTCGTCCCACGCGCATCGTGCTTCGCCGCCGCCATCGTGCTCGGGGGCTGCCTGCTGGTGGGCGGCTGTGCCACCGGCGACGCCGTCGACCTCACCGGCAACGTCGTGGATGACGTGGTCTCGGTCCAGGCACCGGCGATCCCCGCTCCCTCTCCCGACCTCGAAGCCGGGTTCGGCGGCGGCGGTGTCGCGGCGGCTCCCGGCGGTGGAGCGACGGGCACCGGGTCGCGCAGCACGACTCCGACCGCGCAGGGCATCACCGCCCTGGGCTCGTTCGCGAGGGTCGACTCGGTGAAGGTTCGACCCGGTCAGCGCGTCGCGAACGGCCAGCTCATCGCAGTGCTCGACACGAGGCTGCTCGACGCGAACGTCCTCGCGGCCCAGGCGGCGCAGAAGACCGCGCAGTCGAAGGTCCCCGTGCTCGACGCGACGCTCGACGACATCGCGAGCAAGAAGGCCGACCTCGCCGCGACCCGGTCGACGGTGCGCAGCACGGTCGCCGACCTGAAGGCGCTGCGAGCGAAGCTCGCCGATCAGCTGGCCACGTTGCAGGCCACGCTCGCGAAGGTGGAGAAGCTGACCGCCGGCGGTGCGGGCCGCCCGCCCGGCGGGATACCGACCACGATGCCCCCGGGCGGGGTGCCTCCGACGCCCGGCGGCACGCCGGGCATCCCCGGCGGGCTGCCCGCGAACGTCCCGAGCCCCGCGAAGCTGCGGGCGGGGGTCGCGCAGCTCCAGTCCGCGATCGCGAAGATCGATGCCGGTATCGCGAAGGCCGAGCGCGGGCTCGGCACGCTGTCGACCGCGTCGGGACGGCTCGCCGACGCCCGCGCGCGGCTGTTGGACGTGCGGGAGCTGGCGCGGATCGCCGCGGCGGCCTCGGCCGTCGGCGTGGACCTCGCGCGGTACCAGCGGTCGCTCGCCGAGGTGACCTCGCCCGCGGATGGCGTGGTCGTCTCCGTCGTTGCCGAGGGCGATGTGCTCGCTCCGGGCGCAACCATCGCCGAGATCCGCCGCATCGGACCCTCGAAGGTGGAGGGCTGGCTTCCGCCCGGGGACACCGGCGCCATCAGCGTGGGCGACCCCGCGACGGTCTCGGGCGACTGGAGCTCGACCGCATACCGCGGCCGGGTCACGCGCGTGGGCGGGCGGGCCGACTATCCGCCCACCTCGTCGGCGACCAAAGAAGTGCATCTCACGCGGGGCGTTCCGATCGAGCTCACCGTGGCCGAGGCGGGCACACCGCTGCCACCGGGAGCGCCGGTGGACATCACGATCGGTCCACGCGAATAGGTGTCGGGTTCGACGCGAGTGCGCTGCCGGCGCGCGCGGGTCGACTGAGAACGAGTGAGGCGACATGGCGAACGGACATACAGCACGCAGGCGGGTCGCACCCGTGGTCGTGGTGCTCCTGATCGTGGCAGTGGCGGCGGGGGTGTGGTGGTACACGACCCGGGACCAGGCCGCGACGCAGAACACGGTGAGCGGCACGGTCGAGGCGACCGAATACCAAGTGGCCTCGACGCTCGCGGGACGCATCGAGACGGTGACCGTCTCGGAAGGCGACACCGTCAAGGCGGGGGACGTGATGGTGGTCCTCGATACCGCGGCGCTCAAGCTGCAGGTCCAGCAGGCCAACGACGCCGTCACCGCTGCCAAGGCCGCCGTGACCAACGCCAAGGACACGGGCACCGACGCGGACGTGACCGCCGCCAGGGCACGGCTCGCGCAAGCACGCGCGGCGGTGTCGCTGGCCAAGGTCCAGCTGAGCTACGCCACGGTGAAGGCGCCGCACGGCGGAACGGTCGTCTCGGTCACCGGCAACGCGGGCGAGAACGCGAGCCCCGGCAAGACGCTGGCGACCATCTCGGACCCGACCGACCTGTTCGTTCGGGTGTTCATCCCCGAGACCGAGATCGGCAACGTCAAGCTGGGTCAGAAGGCCACGATCACCACCGACTCGACGAGCCGCTCCTACGAAGGCGTCGTGGAGTTCGTGGCCTCGGCAGCCGAGTTCACCCCGAACAACGTCGAGACGAAGGACCAGCGGGTGAAGCTGGTGTACGAGGCCCGCGTGCGGATCACCGATCCCACCGGCGAGCTCAAGGCCGGCATGCCCGTGGACGTGGCCTTCGAGTGACCGTCTCGCCCGACACAGCCGCGATCGTCGCGACCGCGCTCGCCCGCTCCTTCCGAGACGTGCGGGCCGTTCGCGACGTGGACCTCGAGGTGCCCGCCGGCGCGGTGTTCGGCCTGCTCGGACCCGACGGCGCGGGCAAGTCGACGCTGATCCGCATGCTCGCGACGGTGCTTCCGCCCGACTCCGGCGACGCGCTGATCTTCGGCGAGTCGGTGACCCGCTCGCCGCGCCGCGCGACGCCGCGGATCGGCTACATGTCCCAGCGCTTCTCGATGTATCCCGACCTGAGCGTCGCCGAGAACCTCGAGTTCTTCGCCACGATCCGGGCGGTGCCGCCAGATGTGCGCCGCGAGCGCGCGGCGAGCTTGCTCGAGGGGATGGGCCTCTCCGAGTTCGCCTCGCGCCAGGCCCAGTACCTGTCGGGCGGCATGAAGCAGAAGCTCATGCTCGCGGCGACCCTGATGCACGAGCCCGACCTGCTGTTGCTCGACGAGCCCACCACCGGCGTCGATCCCGTCTCCCGCCGCGAGTTCTGGCGCATCATCGCGGGGCTGCACCGCCAGGGCAAGACCGTGCTCGTCGCGACCCCGTACATGGACGAGGCCGAGCGCTGCACCGACGTCGCGTTCATGGAGAACGGCGAGATACGCCACCGAGGAACGCCGACGCAGGTGAAGGCGCTCGTACCGGGCAACCTGTTCGAGGTGGTCGCCGACGAGCCTCGCCGCGCGCTGGCCGAGCTCGAGCACGTCGAGGGCGTCTACTCCCCGCACCTCTTCGGCGAGGTCGTTCGCGTGCTCTCCTCGGACGAGGGGCCGGATGCCGCGCAGATCGCCGGCTCGCTGCGCGACCGGGGCGTCACCGTGAGCGACGTCCGCACCGCTCGCATCGACATGGAGACGGTATTCGCCTACCTCGCCGAGGGCGACGACGCAGATCGCGGCTCGGCCGAGCCGGAGCCAGACGAGGCGGCGAGCCGATGAGAGACGTCCTTATCCGCGTGCTCGCCATCGCGCGCAAGGAGTTCATCCACATCCGCCGAGACCCCCGCATCCTGATCGCGGTGCTGATCATCCCCGTGACCCAGCTGCTGCTGTTCGCCTACGCGATCAGCTTCGACGTGAAGAACGTGCCCGCCGTGATCCTCGACCAGGACAGAACCGCAGCGAGCCGCGCCTACGTCGACACGTACCGCTCGGCGGAGTTCTTCAAGGTCCTCGGCAGCGTCGACAGCCTCGCGCAAGTCGACCGCGCCTTCGACGCGAACGTCGCCCGTATCGCCGTGGTGGTTCCGCCGGGCTTCGCCCGGTCGCTCGCGCGCGGCGAGAAGGCACCCGTCGCCGTGCTCGTCGACGGCAGCGAGCCGAACTCCGCACAGCTCGGGCAGGCCTACGCGGTGGCGCTCAACCAGGCGTACGGACAGCAGGTCCTTGCCGACTGGGCCGATCGCCAGGGCATCGACATCAGCACGATCGGCCGCCTCGAGCCGCGGATCCGCACGTGGTACAACCCCGAACGTCGCTCCTCGGACTTCCTGATCCCCGGTCTGATGGTGGTCATCATCATGATCGTCACCGTCCAGCAGACGGCGGTGACGCTGGTGAGGGAGCGCGACCAAGGCACGCAGGAGCAGATGCTCGTGAGCCCCCTGCGCCAGTGGGAGCTCATGGTCGCGAAGCTGCTGCCGTGGACCATCCTCGCCTTCATCGACATGATCGCCATCACCGCCGTCGGGCTGCTCGTGTTCGCCGTGCCCCTTCGCGGCAGCATCCCGTTCCTCGCCGTGGCCTCGGTCGTGTTCGTGTTCGCGGCACTCGGGCTGGGACTGATCATCTCGGCGGTGTCGCCGAGCCTCGAGTCGGCCAACATCACCGCGCTGCTGATCTCGTTCCTGCCTGCGTTCATCCTGTCGGGATTCGCGTTCCCGCTCGAGTCGATCCCGGTGGCGCTGCGCGGCATCAGCTACCTGTTCCCCGGGCGCTACATGATCGTGATCGCGCGTGGCGTGTTCCTGAAGGGTGCCGGCTTCGCCGAGCTGTGGCAGCAGCTCGCCCAGCTCGCGGTGTACTCGGTCATCGTGATCGCGATCGCGTCGGTGCTGTACGGAAGACGGGCACGCCGATGAGCCTCAAGCGGATCCGGCTGCTCATCTGGAAGGAGTTCGTGCAGCTGCGGCGCGACCCGCTGCTGCTGCGGATCCTGCTGATCATGCCGGTGATGCAACTGATCCTGTTCGGCTACGTCGTCGGGGCCGACGTGAAGAACCTCTCGACCGCCGTGGTCGATCTCGACCGCAGCTCGGTGTCCCGGCAGCTGACCCAGTCGTTCCAGAGCTCGGGCTACTTCACGATCGCGGCGACCCCGGGCGACGAGCGAGAGCTTCAGCCGCTTCTCGATCGCGGCGACGTCAAGGTCGCGCTCGTGATTCCCGAGGGGACCGCGAGCCGGCTCGACAAGGGCCAGGTCGCCCCCATCGGCATCGTGGTCGACGGGTCGGACAGCAAGACCGCCTCGGTCGCGAGCGGGTACGCGGCTCAGATCATCTCGGCGTTCAACGAGCAGCGGCTGGCCGACATGGGGCTCGACCTGCAAGGGCCGGGGGTCGACGCACGCGTGCGGGTGCTGTTCAACCCGACGCTCTCGGCGGTCAACACCATGATCCCGGGCCTGCTGGCCACGATCCTGATGATCTCGATGATGTCGGTGATGGCACAGGCGGTGGTTCGGGAGCGCGAGCGCGGCACGCTGGAGCAGATGTTCGTCACGCCGATCGGCCGCGGCGACTACCTGTTCGGCAAGGTGACCCCGTACGTGGTCGTGGCGATGGCGCAGATGACGCTCGTGACGCTCGTGGGGCGCTACTGGTTCCGGGTGCCGTTCAACGGGCAGGTGTCCGTGGTAGCGGTCGGGCTGCTGCTGTTCATGTTCACCGGGATCGGCCTGGGGCTTCTCGTGTCGCTCGTGTCGCGCACGCGTCAGCAGGCCCAGCAGACGGTGATGTTCATCCTCATCCCGGTGATGGTGCTGTCCGGCTTCATCTTCCCCATCGAGTCCATGCCCGCGCCCGTGGTGCCGCTGACCTACTTCATCCCGCTGCGGTACGCGCTCGAGGTGCTGCGCGGGGCGTTCATCAAGGGCAGTGGGTTCTCGGCACTGGCGGTGCCGATGCTGGCGATGGCCGCGTTCTCCCTCGTGATCTTCACGATCGCGGTGCTCAGCTTCAGCAAGCGGCTGTCGGACTAAGGAGGCGCCGAGATGACCGACGAGACCTGCACGTTCGAGTCCGCAGGCGACAGCCGGCTGTCTGCCGAGCCCGATCCCGCCGCCGCGATCTCGGTGCGCGGGCTCACCAAGCGCTTCGGCGACTTCGTCGCCGTTGACGGCGTCGACTTCGACGTCGCCCGCGGCGAGATCTTCGGGTTCCTCGGCCCCAACGGAGCGGGAAAGACCACCGCGATCCGGATGCTCACCGGCACGATCGCCCCGAACGGCGGACAGGCGCTCGTGCTCGGCGACGACGTGGTCCGCACCCCCGAGCTCGTGAAGCGCCGCATCGGCTACATGTCGCAGAAGTTCGCGCTGTTCGAGGACATGACCGTCGACGAGAACCTGCGGTTCTACGCCGGCGTCTACGACCTGCCCGCCGAGATGTTCGCGCGGCAGCGCCGCTACGTCCTCGAGATGGCCGACCTGGTCGGCCGGGAGGGCGAGCTGACGCGCAACCTCTCGGTGGGGTGGAAGCAGCGGCTCGCGCTGGGCGCCGCGACGATCCACGAGCCCGAGCTGCTGTTCCTCGACGAGCCGACGAGCGGCGTCGACCCGATCGCGCGGCGCCACTTCTGGGACCTGCTCTACGACCTCGCCGCGCGCGGCGTGACGCTGTTCGTCACCACGCACTACATGGACGAGGCGAGCCACTGCCACCGGCTCGCGTTCATCTACCGGGGTCGACTGATCGCCGAGGGCACGCCGCACCAGATCCGGACCGAGTGCATGGCCGAGCGGATCTTCGAGGTCACTGCCGAGAACACCGAGGGCGTCCTGGAGTGGCTCGAGCGGGCCACCGATGACGGCGTGCGCGAGGCGTACCTCTCCGGCGCGGTCGTCCACGCGGTCACTCGGGCGGACGCCGGGTTCGACGCCGCCGGCCTGCGCGAGCGTATCGGCATCGCGGGGTTCTCGGCGCATGTCGAACCGATCGCGCCCAGCATCGAGGACGTGTTCGTGCACTTGGTGAGCGAGCAGCGACAGGAGGGCGAGCGATGACTCCCCACCGTACGATCGCTCCCGGGTTCTTCCGCGATGCGGAGCCGGGACGCAAGGGAGAGATCCTCGACGCGGCGATGACCGTCTTTACCGAGCGCGGCTACGACGGCGGCTCGATGCGGGAGATCGCCTCGCGCGTCGGCGTGACCGAGCCCGCGCTCTACCGCCACTTCCGCGGCAAGGAAGCGATCTTCCTCTCGCTGATGAAGGTGGTCGCGGGACGGATGCGCGACGAGACGTTCGGACTCATCGACAGCGTGCACGCCGACACGCTCAAGCCGCAACTCGTCGCCGCCTTCGCCGACCGACGCCGTGCAGTTCGCGTGCTGGGGCCGATGCTGCGCACGGTGCTCTCGGCGGCGTCGCACCACCCCCGCATCCTCGCCGAGTACCGCACGCTCATCCTCACCCCCATCCGGGAGCGACTCACCGAGAAGGTCGCCGAGCTCGACTCGGCGTTCGAGGCGCCCAAACGCGCTGCCGAGACGCGCGACGATCGTGTGCGCGCGGTGATGGCGCTGTTCGTGGGGTACTTCGTAAGCTCTCTGGTGATGGCCGACGCACCGGACGAAGCGGTCGCGGATGCAGCCATCCGTTTGATGGGATGGGAGGGAGCGATGTGAGCGACGGGGGCCCGGGTCGTCAAGCCACCTTGCGCCGAGAGGTGTTGCCCCGCCCGCACGACGGGCTGGAGCCCGGTCAGTGGCGCCTCGACGAGATCCCCGACGGGCTCGTGCTCACCGTCCGCCCCACACGCGGTCCGCTGTTCTGGTTCAACATCACCTGGGCCGCGTTCTGGGTCATCGCCTGCTTCACGATCTCGATTGCGACGACATGGCGATTCGCCGGCAGCGCGAGTCTGCTCATGGGCGCGGTGCTCGCCCTGCTGTTCGCGACTCCCGGGGTCACGATCGCGATCACGCTCGCGACCGTTCGCGTCATCCTCGTGCTGGAGGCTCAGAACTCGTTGCTGATGGCCTCGCCTTCACCCGCTCCATCCAAGACCTTCCGTACCTACAACCTCGTGACCCTTCGTGCCGAGCCGGACTCGGGCGACGTGTGGGCAGTCGAGTTCGAGGCGCTCCGCACGTACGGGCGCGTGGTACGTGTGGACGCGTACGGGCCGCTCACGTTCGACGGGTTCGCCGAGTCCCCGCACTTCGGCGGCGACATACCGTACGCCACCGCCGAGGAGATCGCGGCTGCGGTGCACTGGCGGCTCAGCCAGCTCGAGGCGCAAGACGAGGAGGATGCAGAGGCCACCTCCGTGAGCGATGGGTTAGAGGACGAACTCGGCGAGTTGCGGCGGTAGCTCGTCGGCGGTTGCCGGCAGCGGGCGCGAGTTGTACGTGTTCCAGAAGACGACCGTCTTCCCGTCGAGGCGGCCGGCGGCCGCATCGTGACGAAGGGCGGCGAGCGCTTTGCCGGTGTACGTGGTCTCCAGCGCGATGCCTCGCTCAGCCGCCCGCTGCACCGCCTCTCGGCACGCCGGAGTCGCTACCGCGTAGCCGTCGCCGAAGAACTCGTCGCGCACCTCGAGGGCGAGGTCCTTCAGCCCGAGGGCGGGGAAACTCGCGTCGAGCGAGCGCAGGAGCGCGACACCGCCGTCGACCACGCCGCGAAGCCGGTCCCGGTTCGACACCTCGGCCGGCACCACCCGAGCCGCAACTACGCGCGACTTCAGCCCTGCCGCAGCGCACCCTGTCGCAAGGCCGAGGGCGGTCCCACCCGAGCCGAGGGGCAGGTAGATGCGGTCAGGTTCGGGGAGCGTGCCGGCGGCAACCTGCTCGGCGAGTTCGAGGGCAGCGTTCACGTAGGAGGCGAAGGACCGGGAACACGTCCCGCCGAAGGGAATGACGTAGGGCTCGGCGTCGTCGCGCGATCGAAGTGCAGTGCGCACCTCGACGGCCACCCTGGGCGCCGCTTCGAACGAGGGCGCTGGATGCAGGATGGCCCCCGCCTCGAGATCCGAGGCTATGTTGCTGGCGAGGTACCCGGTCGCGACCTGAGGGGTGACTACCGCGTGCACGTCGAGACCGAGGGCCCGGCCGTGCACGGACGTTGCAAGCACGTGGTTCGGAGCCGAGCGCGCCGAAGGTGATGATGCTCCGCGCTCCCTGCTCGAGTGCGTCCGCCAGCAGGAACTCGAGCTTGCGGACCTTGTTGCCACCGTAGTCGGGTGCGGTCACGTCGTCGCGCTTGAGCCACAGCTCGCCCACGCCGGCGGCGACCGCCGGTTCTCCGTCGCCGGTATCGATTCGCTCGACGAGCGTGGGCAGCTGCGCGATTGCCAGGGACGGTAGCGCCGCCGTGCCCGGGAACCCGCGGTGCAGAGGGAGAACGTGCGGTAGCTCACAACCGAGAGGCATCTGCCCTCCAAGAAGTCGGACTCGAATCGCGACAGGAGCATTCTCCCGCAAGCGTCGGCGCATGGAGCACGAGGACCCGGGATCGAACGGCCCGGGCCGCTGATCCTACCCCGTTAGGAGCCGTGCACGCTCCAAGTCGGGGGCGGCACCCGTAGGTTCGAGCAGTGCGATCGCCCTCGAGCGCAGGCGGCGGAAGGAAGCCCCTGAGGCTGCGCACAACGCGGCGAGCTCGAGGTACGCCAAGGCCTGCTCGTACGGCGCGTCCGCTCGACGAGCGAGCTCCGCGCTCTCGCGCAGGCACCTCTCGGCTTCGCGTATGTCCCCGTCTCGGCCCGAGAGGACGCCGAGAAGCCGAAGAGCCCGGGCCTCGACCAGCCGCATGCCCGAAGCCCTTGCCTGCTCCAAGGCCCCCAGGCACTCGACACGCGCCCTCGCGACGTCCCCCCTAGCGAACAGGACGCTCGCAAGTTCGACCGCGGTCTCGGTGAGGAAGGTACTCGCCCCCGCTGTCTTGAGCAGCGAGTCAGCGAGCCGCAAGCGTTCCTCGGCCTCGTCGAGTCGTCCCGATCGCTCCAGCGCGCGCGCGAAATTGAGTTGAGCGAACCCGGATACGGTCGTGCAACCCCCGCCCACTCTCTCGCACAGCCGAAGCGCTGTCTCGAGCTGCGCGATTGCGTCGTCGTACCGTCCGAGTGTCACGAGGATCTCGGCTACGTTGCAGTGCGTGATCGCCGCCGCGGTCAAATCTCCCGTCCGCTCGTAGACGGTGAGCGCTTGTCGGGAGTGCTCGAGCGCGGAGCTGAAATCGCCATGGCAGGTGTAGTCGGCAGCGAGGTTCGCATGGGCTTCCGCCTGTCCGCGGATGTCCGAGACCTTCTCGTACGCATCGAGGGCAAGCGAGTCGTAGCGTATCGACATACGGATATCGCCGGTGTCCATGAAGGCGCCCGCGATCGTAGTGGCGGCGAGCGCCTGCAGCCCAGGGTCGTCGTGACGTCGAGCGACCGCGAGTGCGTGACGCGCGCACTCGTTCGCCTCCTCGCGAGCTCCGATCCACAGCAGCGCTTGGCCCCGCTTCTGCTCGATGCGGGCGCCCAGGAGCGCTTCCCCCCGCGGCAGCGCACGAGCGGCGCGCTGCAACCAGAACAGGGACCGACGGTAGTCTCGGTGGGTCCTCGTGTAGGAGACGCCGGTCTTGTAGCAGAGAACCGCCTCGCGTGCGCGGACAGGCAGCGGTTCGTCCAAGCCGAGCAGTGACTGCGCGGCCGCCTCTTCGCAAGGTGCGCACGTCCTGGCCCGCGCGAGCGAGCTTCGGTACTCGATTGCCGCGTGTGCGTGCTTGCCCACCTGGTCGTAGCAGTCGCCGATCTGCTCGAGTAGGTAGCACCGAGCGCACGCAGCCGATGCCGTTCGGGCCTGGACGGACTCGGCAGCCGTCCGGTAGTACTCCGCGGCCTCCTCGTGCGCGAGGAGGGAACGAGCCTTCGCGCCCGCCTTGACCGCGAACACCACCGTCTTCGGCCGGTCCTCGCTCAGCGAGTAGTGGTGGACGAGCGACTCGTAGACGGTATCGAGGGCCGCCTCGTGAGCCTGTACCAAGTACTCGGCGACGGCGTGATGCAGCCGACGTCGCGTGGCGAACGGCAGCGACCCGTAGGCAACCTCCTGTATGAGGGCGTGGCGAAAGTCGTACGCCCTCCCTCCGCCCGCCGAGGCGCGGGTGAGCAGCAGCGCCTGCGTCACCAGGGCATCGAGACACCGACCCAGCGCTTCGTCGTTGCCGTCGAACGCGCCGAGCAGCGTACGTTCGTCGAACGTCGTGCCGATGACCGCCGCTCGCCGAAGGGTGTCCTTCTCCTGCACCGAGAGTGCGTCGATGGTCGCCATCAGAAGACCCTGGATCTGTGTCGGTACCTCGACCTCAGCCATTCGTCGGGCCAAGTCCCGCTCGTCGATCACGCCCCGCGCGGCGCCCGAGCGGTTGATGGAGCGAGCCACTTCCTGCAGGAACAGCGGGTTGCCGCGAGTCTTCTGCACGAGCACATCGGCGGCCTGTCGGGGAAGGCTCGTGCCCAGCGTGTCCTGAACAACAGCGATCGCGGCATCGCCAGGCAGCTCGCCAAGGTCGATCACGTCCACCGCTGTCTCAGACAAGCCGAGATCGGCTGCGTGCTCCCCACGCTCGGTACCGAGCAACAGCACACTGCGGCTGGCGACGCTGCGAGCGACGTGGCCGATCAACTCGATCGAGCTCGCGTCGGCCCAATGAAGATCCTCGAAATGCAGGAGGAGTGGCGACTCGGCGGCGGCTTGACGAACCAGCTCCCCCACGAGGAACAGAAGCTGCCGCCGGCGATCGCCTGCGTCCAGCGCTTGCGCTTGGGCGCTCGGCGAAATGGACAGGCGCAGCAACGGATTGAGCAGAGACGCCCACTCCGAGAGGTCCTGCTCGGTGCGCGATAGTGCTTCGAGGACCTTCGTCGACCGCGCCTCGGTATCGTCATCAGCGTCGATCCCGGTACAGGCCTGAAGGGCAGGGACCCAAGGACCGAAGGGCTGTCCCTGCGTGTGCTCGTAGGACCGGCATACCGTGACGCGCCATCCGCGATCCGGCAGTTCCCGCTCGAACTCCGCGGCCAAACGGGACTTGCCCATCCCCGCCTCGCCTCGGATCAGCACGGTTCGGGCGTGACCGCCTTCGACCTCACGAGCGGCGCGAGCCAGGACTCCCAGTTCCCGCTCCCGACCGAAGAACCCGGTATCCGAGCAAGGTTCCGCCTGTGGTGGTTCGCACTGGCCAAGGACGGCCCGTATCTCGATCGGCCGCTGCTTGCCCTTCACCATGACCGGGGGAAGGTCCTGAGTCAGGAAGCAGTTTCCGGCCGCGTCGGCCGTTGCTGCTGAGACGATTACTTGTCCCGGTTCGGCCGCACTCATCAGCCGCGCGGACAGATTGACCGCGTCGCCCATCACCGTGTATTGCCGACGGTACGGGGGCCCGACGTCGCCGGCGAAGACGGAGCCTCCATTGACGCCGATGCGGTGCTGAAAGCGCGACTCGATGCGGTCGATCTCTTCGCGCAGGCTTGCCGAGAAGCGAAGAGCATTCTCGGCATTGCGCTCGTGTGCGACCGGCGCTCCGAACGCGACGATCAACTTGAACCCGTTGGTGTAGATGTCGTTGCTCACGAGATAGCCGTGGTTGGCATGAACGAGCCGTACCGCGGGTGCGAGGTAGCGCTGCAGTTCGGCGGCGAGTACGTCAGGGCCGTCGGCCTGGAGGATGTCGTCGACACCGAGAACGTTCACGAAGACGACCGACACGTCGCGATGTTCGCTCCCGAGTTCGGGCATCGGTGTCGACGGATCGGCCCGAAGGACGTCGCCCGCGAATGGCGGGAGGAACGGCGCAAGCGTGCGAGCGTTCAGCTGACTCGCCGGCTCTTCGGGGCGGTAGTGGTAGCGGGGCGTGTCGACCAGGCGCTTCACGAGACACAGGTGGTCGAAGGGCTCCGCCTCGACGTGGCTCCCCACGCGTCGCGCGAGCTCGGGCGTAATCGCCAGTTCGCCTGCAGAGGCGGCGGCCTCCGCCTTCGCGGTCATCACCGTCTCCGGTCCGAGCACGAGGAACTGCGCGCTCGCCTCACTGCCCGCCGCGGCCATGAGGAATCGTCCTGCATGCGCGCCCATCGACATCGAGAGCTTCACGCGATGCCCGCCGACGCGGTGTGCCCCCAGCTCTTGCGTGCCGTGCAACATCCTGAGCGCGGCCGCTATCCCCCGGCGCTCGTGGTCGTCGCCATAGAAGAGCAGGAGTATCGCGTCCCCGCCAAAGGTCAGGGTCGTTCCTCCGCACTCCGAAGAGATGTCGAGCATTCGGCCGAAGAAACGATTGATCAGATCGGTGAGCCACTCGGCACCCTCCTTGCCGGCCTGCGCCAGACGTTCGGAGAGTGCGGTGAACCCGGAGACATCGGCCATGACGAGGGTGCCGTCGACCCACTGCCACCACGGGAGATCACGTGCGGGGTCACGTGCGAGGTACTCGACGAGGATACGCGGAACATAGGCCGAAGCAGCAGCGATGCCGGATCGGTGCACACCGATGCCGGCCGGCCCGCCCTCAGATACGGGCCGCACGCTCCCCCGCGTTCCACCGTCATGGCTGGCACGGTCGTTCGGCACCACGCACCCCCTGCGCGTCCACGATACGCTACGCGGGCCCGCCTCGGCAGGAGACGGGCCCGCGGCCGTCCGATGTCGCCTTGGGACTAGCTGGGACCAGCCTCGTACGCTCCCATATCCCAGACGCCGTTCTGGGGCCGCGCCAGGCCAGTGAAGTCAGCAGCAGGAGCGGCATTGCCATTCCAGACGTCGATGCCGACGTCCACACAGGCCGAACCCACCGTCAGCCTGAAATCGCCGGCAGATCCATCTGCGAAGCCCGGCGGAGGATACGGTGCGACTCCGCTCAGGTTCCCGTTCGTCAGGCCCATCGAACCGTCGCTGACGTAGCTGTATGCGGTCGTGGCTGGACCACCAAGGTCGTCGAGCACACCTGCGACGGTGTTGCCCGCGAAGATGCAGTTGAAGATCGTCGTCGCGTTGTCTGTGGCGTAGAACCCGCCTCCGCCGGCCCCGGGGATGCTGGTCATGTTGCCGTAGACCGTGTTGTTGCAGAAGAGAGCGTCCGTCGCCGAACCGCTCCGGACCGCAGCACCACCGTAGGCAGACTGGTTCCGCCAGAAGAGGCTGTTTGTGACTCTGCTGCCTTGGTTGACGAACTCGTAGAGGGCTCCGCCAGCCTGAGAGCTGCTGTTGCCCTCGAAGCGCGTGCGGGAGATCGCAGGTCTCGCGTAGCTCGACCAGATCCCTCCCCCGTACGAGGTCGCAACGTTAGATGCGACGAAGGAACGCTCCACCACCAGCGGGCAGGCTGTAGCGACTGAGCCCATGACGTAGACCCCGCCGCCGCCGGCGGACGGACCGTTCGCGGTGTTCGCGGTGATGGTCGTCTCGGTGATGGTCAGCGGAACGTTCTGGGTGTAGATGCCGGCGCCCTGTGCCGCGGTGTTGCTATCGATGGTGCAGTCTCTGATCGTGCCGGTGCCGGGCGAGAAGACGGCGCGCATACCGACGCCTCCGCCGTTCCCGGTGGCGTTGTTCCCGACGACCAGACACCCATCAAGGGTGAGGTCGGCCTCCTCCGCCCAGACTCCAGCGCCGTTCGTTCCGGGACCCACAGTGAAGTTCCCTTGGATCCAGCAGTTCGTGAACGTGACCGAGCTGTATCGGTCGCAGAAGACGCCGCCTCCAGTTGTTGCGCGACCGCCCGTGATCCTGAAGGAACGGACTTCGACGTCGTTGGTGTTGGTCTCGATCTCGAGGGTCGTACCGGTGCCCGGCCCGGCGATAACGGTCGAGGTGGGCGTGTACCCTTCGAGTCGCTGACCGTCCTTCCACATCCGCACGCTCTCGGTGTAGGTGCCGTACTCGACCCTGATCGTCGCGGCTTCGGGCGCCGTGTCGATGGCGTGCTGGATCGTTCGCCAGGGTGCGCCGGCCGAGCCATCTCCGGTTGTGTCGTTCCCGGTCGTCGAGACGAACCAGAGCGTGACCGGCGGGGGCAGCGGGACAAGGGCGACCGAGTCGGTTCCGTACACCCCGGCATCGTCTCTGATGGTCACCGTAGCAGTCATCGGAGCGTCCGTCGTGTAGAGGTGCGGCACGACGAAGGACGATCCGGCCGGCCCGGTCTCGGTGACCGACACGAGACCGCTCGCCGACGTGCCGTCGCCGAAGTCCCACTCGTAGGTGACCGGCTCGAGCAGTGACTCGTAGTCGGCGATGGTCGCCTTGAGGTCGACGATGCTGCCCGGAGCGAAGGTCATGTCGTCGCCCGCGTCCACCGCGATGGTCGGCATGGGCAGCCAGGTGACGGTGTCGACACCCGCACCTCCATAGGAGTCCACGATGCGCAGCGTTGCGGTGGCAGCGAGCAGGCCGGTGTAGGTGTGGGAGACCTCGAACGTAGCCGTCGTTCCATCCGGGCTAAGCTCGAATGTGTCGATCAGCCCGGATCGCGAGGTGCCGTCCCCGAAGTCCCAGTTGTAGGTGACCGGCTGCGCGAGCCTGTCCCATCCGGTGATGGTGCCCGTAAGCGTGATCGGCGTTCCCGGTGCCGTCATCTGAGGAGACCCCGCGTCGACCGATACGACCCGAAGGGTCGCGCCCTTGCCTGTGCTCACCGCCACGTTGCCGGCCATGTCGGCGGCCTGGACAACGACCGACACGCTCGCGGGATCGGTCCCCGGCGCAAGCTTCATGACCTCGATGATATGCGTGGTATCCGGACCGTCAGGCACGAACCGGGTCCCGGTCATCGTGCTGTCGCCCACGACGAGGACCTCGATCGCCCGAAGTGCCTCGGCCTCCGGACCCGTGTTGACAACGGCCGTCAGGGTCCCTTCGCCCGAGACGAACAGATTGACTGCCCCGATCCTCGGCGCGTCCGGGTCGTCGATTGCCGAGCGCAGCACTTCGTACTCCAGAGAGTCGTAGAGCCGCTGCACGCCAACGACAGGTTGTCCCTCCTGACTTGTGGCCTTGAACTGTCCTGGGCGGACCACCAGGTTCCTGGTCGCCGGTTGGGTGTCGACGTCATTCAGGACGGCCGTCCAGCCTGGCCAGAACGAGTCGATGGCCACCTCGTTCTCTGTGACGCCGGTCAGCCAGCCGATCACCGGAGTGGCCATCGCCGGGTCCATGTTCGGACGCTCCGAGAACGTGGCCCCCGTCAGAAGCACTCCGTGGACCGCGCCGCCGGCCGCTCCGAGCGGAATCGGGAAGCTCGGTTGGATCGGGCGACCCTCGATGTTCACGACGTCACGGACCGGATCGCCCGCGTGGTAGTACGTTCCGCTCGAAGAGACCACCGGTGAAAGCGTGCGGGTCGCCTCGATGGTCGAGCTGCCATCCTTGACGGTGACGGCCACGGGCCGGTCGACGCCGGGCTCGAAGAGCCCCATGAGCGACACCAGACCGGCGGAGCTCCATTCGGCGGCTCCCGATCGCGCGCTCTGGGAGACCGGCTTGGGTGACGGAACGCTCATGCGGTACATGGGCAGCCCATACAGCGTCCAGTCCGCAGAGGACTTCACGTCGTAGCTGGTCATCTGCCCGAGCGATGTCAGGTACTTCTGCTTCGCCGAGACGAGCGCATCACCGACGGTCATGCCTGAGGACTTGGTGATCTCGCCGGCGAACATGCCGAGCAGGCGCTCCGTGCCAGCGATCCCGGCGTCGTCCCCGATGCCGAATCCGGTCGGAGCGATGAACGTCGCTCCCTGTCGTGCCATCGCCTGGGGGAAGTCCAGCTTGGGATCGATCCCGAAGTCCTCCGCCCCGGCAAGGACGTCGCCGTCGGGCACGTTCAACCCGGAATGGCATCCCATGCTTAGCACGAGCTGTCCCTCGAGCGCGCTGGGCGTGGAAGCGAGATCCCCGCTGCGGAGCATGTCACTGAAGTCGTAGCCGCCCAGTCCGCTGAAGCCGGCGGCGGAGAGCGCGGCGTAGTGGGCGAAGTGGGCGTTGACGTCCGTGATGCCCTTCGCGGGGTTCAGAAGAGCGGCCTCGAGCTGCGCCGCCGTCCACGACGATGACAGCAGGCTGGCGTCAGTCTCCAGCCCGACCGAGGCGAACCTCGCGGCAGCAGCTTGACCGCCGTCGATGAAGAAGTCGTATCCGGTAACCAACGCCGTCTGCGGCGAGGAGATCCCTCCACTCTCGGCATAGACCGCCAGAGTCCGCTTGATCTCGCTCGGCTCTTCGACGAGACGGCCGACTGCGAGGTCCGGCGCGTAGACTTCGCCACCCTCCCATGAAGAGGGGGTGAGATCGACGTAGAAGTCGTCGGTGAGGTCGTATCCGCCGAACAGGCTGGATGCGAGCGGGCTGTCGGGCGTCACGAAGGAGCTGTCGGCGTAGTACGCCTCGTTGCTGATCAGCGTTCGGTCCTTGACCCTCCGCTGCGGGATGACCCGGTCCCCACCCACGAGGACCACGTACTTGGTGTCGGCGGTGAGGTATTGGCGCACCGCGGCCAGTATCTCGTCCGTGACCTCGTTCGCCTTGTCAACGCTATAGGGATCCTGATCCCATGCGTTGTAGATGATGCTGGGAAGGGCGAGGACGGTCCCGTCGATGTCCTCCCGGCCCGCGAAAGCGACGAGTGATGCCTCGAGCGACTCCCACAGGTCCGGGTACAGGGCCTTCATCCGCTCCGGCGACGTCACGATCAGAGTCTTCTGCGTCTGCTCGGGTTCGACCACGACAGTGCTCGTCGTCGTCGCGCCAGTCGTGACGAGTGGCTCGTGAGGCGTCCGCCCGACGGTCTCAGTCAGGGTGTAGGGAAGGGATGCTTCGACCTGCAGGGCGTACGGGTCGTCACTGCACGCGCCATTGGCGCCGACGACTGCAACGAACACTCGGGATCCCTCGTACTGGACCTTCGTCAGGACGGCCTCGTTGGAGACGCCTCGTCCTGCCGAGAAGCCGGACACGACGGTGTCCGCCGGGATGAGCGGATCGAGACCCATCTCCGTGAACTCGATATCCCCCGCTCCAAGGATCTGCGTGTTGTCGTCAACGATGTAGCTCATGTTCGAGAGCGGATACGCGGTGATGTCAGGAGCGGCGGCGTCTACGGGCGCCGTTCTCATGGGCGCAGTCCGCATGGGCGCCGTTCTCATCGGGGCGGTCCGCATGGGCGCAGTCCGCATGGGCGCCGTTCTCATCGGGGCGGTCCGCATGGGCGCAGTCCGCATGGGCGCCGTTCTCATCGGGGCGGTCCGCATGGGCGCAGTCCGCATGGGCGCCGTTCTCATCGGGGCGGTCCGCATGGGGGCGGTCCGCATGGGCGCCGAGTTCGGGTCATCGGGCAGCTTCTCAAGCACCGCGACGTCGTAGTCGGCAGGAAGGTCCTTCAGGGTTACCAGCACCTCGGTGTCGTACCGGAGCGGGCTGCCGTCGGGCATCTTGACCTCGAAGAAGTCCACGTCCCCCGCGGACTGTATGTACGAGAGACGCACCGAACTCGCGCGAATCGCAGGCGGATCCCCATCGAGCACGCCGTTCGGTTCGAGCCGCTGAGCATCATCGGCGATGCCCGTGACGGTGAACGGGATCGTGCTCGCGGCGGGGCCATCACCGATCGAGAGGTCGCCGTCGAGGACTTGACCAGCTGCGACGCTCACGCTTGCAGCGGCGGTCGTGATGCCACTGCTCACACAGGGCAGGTTGTCTTCACGCGTTGCCGAGACGAACTCGTTGCCGGCCAGGCTCCACTTCGCGGTGTGCTCGTCGAGCCACCCGCAGTCGATGAACCTGCCGAAGAGGCCGACCGGTTTGCCCTCGAGTACCTCGATACTCAATGCGGCGGCGCCGGGTGCCGAGTTCTTGACGGCGATCTCCTTGGTCGCCTTCGCCGACGCCCCGTGGCCGTCAGTCACCGTCAGCTCGGCGATGAACGTCCCATCTCGCTCGGGGATGAAATACACGTTCTGATCGGTCGACTCCTCGGCCTGCCCGCCCGGACCCGAGACCTTCCACTTGTACGTGAGGACGTCGTCTTGGTTGGGGTCGGTCGACCCATCCCCAGCCAGATCGACGTAGTACCCCTCGTACGTGTACGGGCCCTCCTCGGGGTTCTCGGCTAGCAGTTCGATCGAGGCGACGGGCGCCTTGTTGGATTCGGCTACCTGGATGGTCTTCGACGCCGTGCTCTCGGCGCCGAAGGTGTCCATCACCTTGAGGTCCACCCGGTACGAGCCCGGCTCGGCCGGAGTCCACGATGCTGCAGGGCCTGCCATCTTCTGACTCGAGCCATCGGACAGCTTCGTCACCGTCCACGACCAGCTCGCGATTCCATCCTCGAAAGCGATATCGGGCTCAGTGGAAAGCATCCCGTCCAACGTCACGGGAGCGTCCTCGACGGGAGCAGCGGGAGCGTACTGGAAGCGGGCGGTGGGAGCCTGATTCCACCAGTCCAGGTACACCCAGCTGTCATGCGCGGCGTCGCGGTCCGTGTTCAACGTGTACGTGAGTTTGAGGACCTGGTTTCGCGGGATGTCCTTGATCCTCACGATGGTCCAGCCGCTATCCAGATACGATGCGCTCCCGATATCGAGACTCAGCCGATACGGAAGCGCACCGCTCGCGATCGCGCTGTGGGTGGGGAGTTCCACGCCTACGGGATACTCCAGCGTGCCCGTGCTCTCCCCGCTCGTCGTCTTGATGTCGATCGTGAAGGCGTCGCGCCCCTCGCGGTGCTCCCAAGAGAAGAGCCGGAAGGCGACGGCGAGCCGGTCAGTGTCTGTTGCGATGAACGTTTGTTCGGCCTTGGTGACCGCTCGCACCTGATGGTTGTCCTTGCCTTGCGGCACGCCCAGCCTCAGCATGTGCTCGCCGCTGAAGGGCTCGACGACGACGTTCCCCATTTGGGTGTAGGTCGGTTGCTGGGCAGGCCACTCGGTTCCCACCACCGACCAGTTGCCTGAGGGCCCGCTCATCGCCCAGTTGTGCAGGTGGTCCGGCTCGTTCTCGAAGCCCGGATTCTGCAGGGCCTCCACGGCGAACAGCGTCGAGTAGCCGAGGAACACGACTGCCAAGACCAGAGCAGTGAGTCCAAGAGCTGCGAGGCGCCGACGACGCACTGACAGGGACAACGGCCGCTTCATTTCTTCCTCCGTCCCTCGCGCCGCTGACCGCGCCGTGTCGGCGCGAGTCGAAAGCGGCGTGTGCCGCCGACGGACGTGTGATGGGATGGGGCAAGCGGGCGCGCCGATGCGAACGATCGTGCTTTGCCGAACGGACACTCCCCCCCGGTAGTGCGTTCGCTTCTGCCGCGCCGTCCCCCCTCAGAAACGGCGCGTGTTTCGTCCGTCGTCAGCTCATGCGAACTGCGACGTGCATCGGAAGTGTATTCCCTGAGCCTGCGCGGGCACCAGTCGTCCATTAGTCGTAGTGCGACGGGATGAGCCTGGGTCCGACCACCGGCATGCTCTTGGTTGGATCACGGCCTTCAGACCGCGGCTGCGGCCCCAAGGATCGCCCGCGCCGCGATGATGCCGCTCGCGCTCGACTGCACCAGGCCGCGGGTGATCCCCGCGCCATCGCCCACCGCGAACAGCCCCGGCACCTGCGTCTCGAGCGTCCGCCCCACTGAGATGCGCGACGAGTAGAACTTCACCTCGACGCCGTACATGAGCGTGTTGGGACCGGCGAGGCCGGGGCCAGACGGTCCATCGTCTCGATGAACTCGATGAGGTCGGTCATGTGGCGGTACGGCAGGACCGCCGAGAGATCGCCGGGCGTCGCACACGAGAGCGTCGGCTCGATGATCGACTGCGCGATGCGTTCGGGCGTCGAGCGGCGGCCGGCCTTCAGGTCTGTGAACCGCTGCACGAGGATGCCGTCGGCCAGCAGGTTCGCGAGCTTCGCGATCGAACGCCCGTAGGCGAGCGGGTCGCGGAACGGCTCGGTGAAGCGAGTGCTCACCAGGATCGCGAAGTTGGTGTAGGCCGTCCTCGCCTCGGCGTAGCTGTGGCCGTTCACGGTGATGACGTCGCCGTAGCTCTCGGTGGAGACCTCGCCGTACGGGTTCATGCAGAACGTACGGACCTGATCGCCGAACGCCCGCGTGTGGTAGATGAGCTTGGCCTCGTAGAGGTGGTCGGTGAGCGGCTCCATGATCGGGGCCGGGCACTCGACCCGAACACCGATGTCGACCGCGTTGTTCACGAGCGACAGGCCGAGATGCCCTGCCTGCTCGGCGAGCCACTCGGCGCCCTCGCGGCCAGGCGCCGCGATAACGAAGTCAGCTTCAACGACCTCCCCGTCCTCGAGCTGCACGCCCAGGACGCGGGGCTCGGGGGTCGGCGCGCCGGAGGAGGCGGTCGCGGTATCGGCGGCATCGTCGGTCACGAGGATCTTCTCGGCGGCGCAGCGGGTACGGACCTCGACGCCGTGATCGACGAGCCACACGCGCATCGCCTCGAGCACGTCGGGGGAGCGGTCGGTGCCCAGGTGGCGGATGGTCATGGGCACGAGCCGCATGCCGGCGAGCGTGGCCTGCTTCTCGAGGCGCGCGGCGTTCTCGGGGTCCGGGCCGTGGGTCTCCTCGGGAGCGCCGAAGTCGATCCACAGCTTGTCGGCGTAGTCGAGCAGTTCGTCGAGCTCGGGCCGGGGCAGGTAGTCGCCGAGCCAACCGCCCACGTCCGCGGTCAGCGTGAGCTTGCCGTCCGAGAAGGCGCCCGCGCCGCCCCAGCCGGTCATGATGTCGCAGACCTTGCACTTGACGCACGCCGTTTGGCGGGCAGGGCAGGTGCGCTTCGTGAGCGTCTTGCCCTTCTCGACGATGAGCACGTCGTTCACGCCGCAGCGCACGAGTTCGAGCGCGGCGAAGATGCCGGCCGGACCCGCGCCGACGATGACGACCTTATGTCGAGACATCGGGTACTCCTGATCGCACCGCTGGGAGCCGGCGGTGCTGAGGGGCCGCGACTACTGGGCGGTGGTGACCTTGCCGTCGATGGCGTCCACCCGAACGATGCCGTTGAAGCCGGCCGACGGATCGAGCTGGACATTCCACACCATGGGCTCGGCGGTCGAGGTCGCCTGGGAGGAAGGCACGTAAGTGAGGAGCCCCATCATGTACGCGGGCGTGCCCTTGGCCTTGCTCGCGGTGAGCGCCTTCGAGTAGGCCTCGTTGCTGTCGATGTTGATCTCGCTCGACGGAGGCACCTTGGCCCAGTCGATCTGGTCCTTCTCGGCGGTGCCGTAGGGCGAGGGGCCCTCGGCCTTGCCGTTGTTGACCTGCACGACGAACAGCTTGCTGGTCTTGGGCGAGCCGAACAGGTAGGCCCATACCGGCGTCGCGGTAGTGGCAGTCGGGCCGGTGGTCTGCACGAGCAGGAGCTTGCCGTCGGGGGCGGCCGTGGTGAGCTTCGACTGCGCCAACGACAGGGAGTCGAGCGCGGTGGGGCCCTTGGGCTCGTTGGCCGCCGAGGTGTTGGTGCCCTGCGAACCGCCGCCGCAGCCGGCTACCAGCACAGCAGCAAGCACGAGAGCAGCGACAAGCGCGAGGAGAGTGGTCTGAGCGTACCGAGCGCGGTTCATATGCATCGCCTTCGTTGGGGTCGTAAGGTGCCAGCGTACCCTGATTTCCCCGAACGCGCCTCTCGGCATCGCCGAGCGGACCGGGACGACCGCACTCGTCGATTGCTGCGGCTCCCCGCCAGAGCCGCCCCGCTAGCCCCCGACGACTGAGGCGAACCGCTCTCGGGCTAGGGAGACGAGGTCCTCGGCGGACTCGAGTTCGCTCCACGAGATCGCTGCTGCGGCCTCGTGGCGCACGACGAACGACACGCCCGTGTCGCTACCGATGAACGTCCCGTTCCAGGCCTCGTTGGCGAAGGCGTCGGTGACCTGGCCGAGCATCTCGTCACGTGGTCGGAGCATGAGCGCACCCTTCTCGAAACGGCCGCATTGCGTGTCGGCAGATTCTACAGAGCGCCGCGTTCTCCTGCGAGACGTCGTGCCGAGGGCGCCTCTACACGTCCTTGGTCATCGGCAGGAACTTGGTGAACCGCTCGTTGAAGATCAGTGGGAGCGCGGCGGTGGGGCCGTTGCGGTGCTTGGCCACGATCAGCTCGGCGGTGCCGCGCGCGGGGCGGTCCTCGTCGTCGTCCCGCGGGTCGGTGTTGCGGTCGATGAACATGACCACGTCCGCGTCCTGCTCGATGGCGCCCGACTCTCTCAGGTCAGATAGCTGAGGCCGCTTGCCCGCGCGCTTCTCGACCTCTCGCGAGAGCTGTGACAGCGCGATGATCGGGACATGCAGCTCTTTCGCCAGGATCTTCAGGCCCCGCGAGATCTCGGCGATCTCGACCTGGCGGTTCTCCTGCCGCCGACCCTGCTGCGGCTGCATGAGCTGCAGGTAGTCGACGATGATGAGACCCTTGTTCTTGTTGCGGAGCTGTCGACGCGCCTTCGCGCGCACCTCGAAGATCGAAATGGCCGGGGTGTCGTCCACCCACAGGTCGAGCGACGCGAGCCGGCCCATCGCCTTGTGGACGGCACCCCAGTCCTCGTCGCGCAGGTTGCCGCTTCGTACGTCGGTGAGGCTGATGCGGGCCTCGGAGCACAGCACGCGTTGGACGAGCTGCTCGGCCGACATCTCGAGCGAGAAGACCGCCACGGACGCGCCTGTCTTGGCCGCCTCGACTGCGAAGTTGAGCGCGAGTGCGGTCTTTCCCACCGAGGGACGGGCCGCGAGGATCAGCAGATCCCCGGGATGGAAGCCGGCGAGCAGCCGGTCGAGATCGCCGAAGCCGGAGTGTACGCCGGGGATCTTGTCCTGGCGGTCGTAGAGGTCCTCGAGTGCCTTGAACGAGCTCACGAGCAGCTCGTCGATGCCCTTGAACGCGCTCGTGATGCGCTGATTCGTAACGTTGAACAGGAGCCGCTCCGACTCCTCGACGATCTCGTCGACATCGTCGGGCGCTTCGTAGCCCAGAGCGACGATCTGCGTAGCCGCGCTGATCAGCCCGCGCAGCATCGAGGTGCGCTTGACGATGTCCGTGTAGCGCATCACGTGGGCGGCGGTGGGGACAACCGAGGTCACGTCGATCAGGTACGCCTTGCCCCCGGCGGCCTCCAGCTCGCCCATCGATTCGAGCTTGTCGGCAACCGACAGGTGGTCGATGGGCTGGTTATGCTCGTAGAGGTCGACCATCGCACGGTACATGCGCTGGTGAGCGCCCCGGTAGAAGTCCTCGGCGTGAAGGACCGCGAACACCGATTCGGCGGCATCCGCCGAGAGGAACAGCGACCCGAGAACTGCCTGCTCAGCCTCGTTATTGTGCGGCGGAACGCGATCAGCCGTGGACACGGGACGCATGGTTCGGACGACGGCCGGTTCGCTCACGTTCGCGATGCTCCTCGAGGATGCGTCGGGGTAGGTTGCACGGGCGGTCGAGAGGGCGGTCTCGACACCCCAGACATAGTCCTCAGGTCTGACATTGCGGGCAACCGCGCCCGGAAGAGGTTTCCACAGGAGCGACGAGCGGACGACCTGCGGCTGCGCGAGTTGTCCCCACTATCCACAGATTTCGAGACAACTGCCCCGGCTCGTCCGTTCGACCCCTCGACACGCAACGACGCCGCCGAAGGAACTTCGACGGCGTCGGTCACCGAGCCGGCTGTGGCCCCTTGCGGGGCCACCCGGGCCTCTGTCGTTTCCGCTCGAGGAAGCGCTACTCGGCGGCCTCGGCGTCGTCGGCGTCGTCGGGCTCGTCGGCAGAAGCCTCGGCGGCCTCGACCTCGGCGAGCGCCTCATCGGCGACCGCGGCCTCGTCCTCGTCGACGGTCTCTTCGACGACCTCCACGAACGGCGTGCCGTCCGCGGTGACGCCCTCGACCTCAGCGACGACGGTGGTGGGGACGTGCCCCTCGGGCACGACCTCGACCACGAGCTGCGCCTTGATGTCGCGGTACACCGAGATGTCGACCGTGTGCGGGCCGACCTCCTTGATGTGGCCGTGCGTCTCGATCTTGCGGTGGTCGATGTTCGCGCCGATCTGCTCGGCGACCGCGTGCTCGATCATGAGCGACGTGACCGAACCGAACAGGCGACCCTCCTCGCCGACCTTCGCGGCGATGGTGACCTTCTTGCCGTCGAGCGCCGCGGCGATCGCGCCGGCGTCGGTGAGGCGGCCGGTCTCCCGCTTCTCGATGTTGTGCTTGCGCTGCTCGAGCTGCTTGAGGTTGCCCGAGGTCGCCTCCATGGCGATCTTGCGCGGTAGCAGGTAGTTCACCGCGAAGCCGCGAGCCACGTCGATGACGTCGCCCTCGCCTCCCCGGCCCTTGAGCTCCTGCAACAGAATGACCTTCATCATCTCTCCTTTTTCGTGTGAGGCGCTACGCGCCCGACGACTCGTCGCCGGGTTTAGGTGCGGGCTTGGGCGGAAGGTCGGGACGACCCTCTCGCGGAAGCTTCCTGAAGTTGAGCCACAGATCGGCGAGGCCGGTCAGCGTGACGATCTTCAGCAACGCGTCGAGGACGAGCAGCACCACATACACCACGACCCTGCCCGGCGTGCCCACGTGGGCGCGCTTGAGCAGCGCCGAGTACACCGCGAGCCCCTGGATCAACAACAGGAAGCCCGTGCACGCTATGAAGTTCGTGCCGATCGCCTCCCACACCCCTCCCGCGGAACCGAACCGAGCGAAACCTGCGGCAAGCAGGCCCACCACGGCACCGAGGACCACGACCGGGGGGAGGTCGACACGGTCGAACGGAGGAACCAGGACCGGTTCGTCCGCTCGGCGTGCGGCCCACGCGACCGCCGCGATGACCGCGACGGCGATCAGGGTCGCGCACAGGAAGTACACCGACGGCAGCAGCGGAACGAGCTGCTCGTACGCCTGGACGAGCTGCTTGCCGAGCTGCGTGCCGGTCTGCGGATCGGATGCCGCCTGCAGCGGCGCAGCGGCCGCCTTGACTTGAGCGATCAGCTGCTCGCCCAGCGTCCGGTCGCGCAACGTGGCCAGCACGGTATCGAGACCGTAGCCCGCCACGGCGAACAGGGCGATCAGCCCCGCTCCGATCCACACGTACGACACCCGCCGAAGCCCGACGATGGTCCCGAGAACCGCGAGCGCGGCCGGGACCGCAAGAAACGCGCTCCAGGGGTTCATCGCGGCAGCTCCCGCGACACCCGCAGCAAGCGAGAGCGCGGCCACCACGATGCGACCGTCGTACACCAGCACCGCGGCGGACGCCGCGGCGACAGGAAGCCCGATCAACGCCCACTGGAGGTTCGCCAACGCCCAATCAGACGTGCCCAAGGTGGACACGCCCAAGGCGGCTGCGATCCCGAGGAACGCGACCTGGAGCGGGGATGTCGTACGGCCGGTCACGACGAGGGCTAGCCCCTGCCTCGACCGATCTTGCCGCTGATGACCGGCACCGAGTACGGCAGAAGCGCCATCTCGCGACCGCGCTTGATGGCCATCGACAGCTGGTGCTGGTGCTGGGCGCAGTTGCCCGTCACGCGACGCGGCTTGATCTTGCCGCGGTCTGTCATGAACTTGCGCAGCGACTGCGAGTCCTTGTAGTCGACGTACTTCACGTCGTCCTTGCAGAACTGGCAGTACTTACGCCGCGGCTTGCGTGCGTAGTCTGCTGACATATCGTACTTACCTCCTCCCGCGATCTGTTCGATTCGCGGTTGTTCGTGGGCGGCATCTCAGGCGGAGAGGGTATCCGCCGAGACAGCCGTGACATGTTCGTACCGAGGAACTAGAACGGGATGTCTTCCTCGGCGATGGCGTCGGGCGCGGGCATGTCGACGGGACCACCGTAGCTACGGCCGCCACCGCCGCCGCCTTCGCCGCGGCTGGAGAGGAACTCGATGTCATCGGCGATGACCTCGAGCTTGCTGCGCTTCTCGCCCTGCTGGTTCTCCCACTGGCTCCACCGCAGCTTGCCCTCGATGGCGACCTTGCTCCCCTTCTCGAGGAAGCGGGAGAGCGACTCGCCGCGCTGACCGAACACGGTCACGTCGACGAAGTTGGGGAAGTCCTCCCACTCACCGGTCTGCTGGTTCTTGCGACGATCGTTGACGGCCACGCCGAGCTTGAGCACGGACATGCCGGACGACGTTGCCTTCAGCTCCGGATCGCGGGTCAGGTTCCCGCTGATGACCACTCGATTGATGCCCATATCGTTACCACCTTCGACTTCGTAGGGACCCTCGTCACCGAGACGGCTGTCTCGGCGGGTCCGCCACAACTCATCGGAAGGACGCGATCAGTCGCGGTCCTCCCGATGCACCACCATGAAGCGGACCACTTGATCGGTAATGCGCAGCACGCGGTCCAGCTCGGCGATGGAATCGGGCGCGGCATGGAAGTCGACGACGACGTAGTCACCTTCGGTGATCTTGCCGATCTCGAAGGCAAGCTTGCGCTTGCCCCATTCGTCGACCTTGTCCACCGCGCCCCCGGAAGCGGTGATGACACCCTGGACTTTCTCCAGCGTGGCAGCACGCGACTCGTCGTCGAGGGCGGGGGAAAGCATGAGCATGAGTTCGTAAGCCTTCACGTTCTCACCTCCCCTGGGCTTGATCGGCCCCGGGACCGTGAAGGCGAATGCCCGGGGCAGGAAATGAGCCGTGTGAGTCTATCATCGACCTGCCGCTGCCGCAACAGCATCCCCCTCAGGTCTGACAGACGCCACGACCGGACGACGAGACGGGCGCCGAGAGAGCGGCGCGAGCGCAGCGACACCGGCGAGGAGCGCTCCGACGCCCACGGCGAGCGCGCGTACGTGACGGCTCAGGTAGCGAGTGGCCGAGGACTGCATCCGATCCGCGAACGCGGCGACATCGAGACCGTGCACCACGCGCGGCGCCACCGCACCGGCGCCCGCGGTGGAGGCCAGCACCACGCCCGTTCCGGCAGCGACGGGCACGCCGGGCGCGACGGCACCGGGCGCGGCACCCACGGCTGGCGGCGCGGCGGCCGGCGTCGGCACCGCGGTCGACTTCGGCGCGAGCGTGATCCCGAGCGCGATCGAACTTCCGGCGCCTGCCGCACCCGCAACGACGTCCGCGCCAGTCGAGCCGGCGCCTGGTGCCACGGCGCTCCCACCGGCGACAGCGGCCTGCGCCCGCTCCCCCGGTGACGCCGGCGGCCGCGCCGGCCTGCCTGACCGACAGGGCTTTGGGCGCCTTCGGGTTGCTCTCTCCCGGTGGGCGAGGCTGTCGCGAGCAAGGGCGACGGATCGAGGTAGACGGACCCGCGCCTGAGCGACACATGGACGTGCGTGCCGACTGAGGAGCCATCCCCACTCTCGGCAAGCGCACCGACGTCCTCGCCTTCGGCGACCGTCGCGCCCCGCTTCACGCGTACGGTGCGCAGGGGCATCACCGTGACCTTGGTGCCGTCGTCGGTGTCGATGGTGACCGCGAGCGTGGTGCCTCCGCCGTCCGCGGGCACGGCACCCACGAAGGCGACTGTGCCGCCGGCCGGAGCGCGCACCGCGCATCCCGGCTCTCCCGCGACGTCAGCTCCACGGTGCACCGACGCACTGCCGTAGGCCTGCCCGAACCCCAGCACCACGCATCCGCCGTCGACCGGCGTCACCGCCATAGTGGGCAGGGGCAGCGTCAGCACACCAGACGTCGCGACGACAGTGAGTCTCATGAGCAGCGCGAGTCTTACCCGCATCGCGGATCACCCCTCGGCGGTGAGGAGGAGGATCCGAGGGGCGCTCGTGGCCCCTCCCACGCTAGCCTCGGCGAGCACCGGGGCACAAGGGGCTGCGACCTGCTCGGAAAGGTGGGGTTCGGAGACAAGCAAGACGGCCGCGCGAGGCGGCCGTCAGAGGAGCCATGGAGCGGGTGACGGGACTCGAACCCGCAACTTTCAGCTTGGGAAGCTGACGCTCTACCGTTGAACTACACCCGCGCTCGAACGCGTAGTGTACTACAGCTCCGAGCCGAGGAATCCATCGCCGCCAGGCTGCCCACCCCCAGAGAAACGCGAACGCCGGCGGGAGTACCGCCGGCGTTGTGAGCGTGAGAAGTGAGAAGAGGACTGCGAGACTACTTGCCGATCTTGAAGATCTTCGTGCCACAGTCCGGGCAGGTGCCCTGGGTCGCCGGGCGACCGTTCTTCATCGTGATCTCCTGCGGCTCCACGATCTCCTTCTTCTCCTTGCACTTCACGCAGTAGCCCTCTTTTGCTGCCATGTAGCAGGTCACCTCCACACGGTGGTTCGACGGTCACGACCGGTCAGCGGTAATGGCCCCCTCTGACCCCGAAGCGGGTCACCCCGACCGCGCTCCGCGCACAAGCGTTACACATTCGCTCACGCTTGTCATGCACGAGGCGACACGGGCGTCGGAAGCGTCTCCGTCGCGGAGTGCTCCAACCACACCGCCAAGAGCCACAACACCAGCGCGCCGAGCAACACGAGCACGGCCCAGGAGGCCGCTGCGGTCATCCAGAACGGCTCCGGGAACAGCTGTATGAGCAGCGAGTCCGAGGGGAAGGTCCAGGTGCCCTCGGCGAAGAACAGCCCGTGGAACGCGGTGAACAGCCAGTCGAAGGACGTGAGGCCGGCAAGCACCGCGAGCACGCAGAACGCCGCCGTCATGACCGCCCCGGTCTTAAGCCCCGTGGCGATGTCGTCGGTGCGTCGGCGTACGACACCGACGAGCAGCCAGATGGTGAGGGCGCCGCCGACCAGGCCGGTCAGCAGCCGGGCACCGCCGATGACGGCGGCGACGTCGGCGAGGTGGGAACGAGCAGCGTCGTCGAAGCCGGGGCGACCGTCGACGGTCTGGGGAAGGACCTCATCGACGTCCCTGCTGGTCCCGGCGACGTACTCCCGCACGCCTTGAGCGACCTCGAGGCCACGCTCGGGCGAGAGCCCTGCCGCCTCGTACTCCGAGACACGCGGCGAGAGCAGCCCCGTGAACCACGGCTGCACGAGCACCGCGACCGAAAGGCCGACGACAAGCACCGTCAGTCCGAGGCCGACCAGGAGTCGACCGACCAGCTTCACGTCACGCCCCTCCGGGCGCGGCCGCGCCGATCCGCGCGGGAGGTTCGTCCCCATCGCGGTCGCCGGGCGCCGGCGTGGCGGTGCCCACCCGATTGCCGCCCGCCTCGACGGCGTTCAGCAGTGCCTCGTCGGCGGCGGCGGTGAGCTCCTGGGACGAGATGCCGTCCTGCGGCACGCTCGCAACGCCGATGGATGCGGTCACTCCCGCGTCTCGCACGGTCGTCACGGAAATCGCGGTACGGAGCCGCTCGGCCAGCGCGAGCGCGTCGTCCCGGCTGGGCTCGGCTCCGGTACCGATCGACTCGGTGAGGATGATGCCGAACTCCTCACCGCCGATGCGGGCCGCCACGTTCGTCGACCCGGCGCGTGCGTCGGGAGTGCCGAGGCTTTCGGCGATCACCGTGGCGATTCGCTCGAGCAGCTCGTCACCTACCTCGATCCCGAAGCGCTCGTTGAACTCGGTGAACCGGTCGAGGTCTACGAAGATCAGGTGCAGCGCGCGCTGGTCTCGGCGGGCCCGGCCGATCTCGGCGGGCAGGATCTGGCGGTAGTACGCCCGCGACGCGAGGCCCGTGACCGTGTCGACGATCGACGTGCCCTCGCTCGCGCGGGCGGTGTTCGAGACCAGCAGCGTCGCGACAGAAGCGGTCCCGAAGAGCACGGCGAGCTGCCAGAGGTAGCGCACCGACACGTAGGTGGCGTTGGCGTGCAGCTCGGGGTTGCCGAAGGGTATCTCGGTGTGGGGCAGCACGCCGAAGTACTCGGCGAGGGTGACCGCGCCCAGCATGACCGAGCAGGCCACCGCGATAAGCCAGGCGTCGACCTTCCGGGGCAGGATGAACGCCGCTTCGAGGATGAACAGCGAGTACATCGCCCAGAACCACGAGGTGATACCGCCGCTGTAGTAGACGAGCAGCGTCACCACGACCGCGTCGAGCAGCAGCTGCGCGTGATTGAACAGCGCGATGTTGGCGAAGCGTCGGTAGGTGAGCTGGTAGAACGTGTTGTACGCGAGCACGAAGCCCAGCGCCACGCCGGGTACCGCCATCAGCTGGGTGAGGTCGGCAAGCGGAATGGTCTGGGCGTAGATGATCGCGCCGAACACCGAGTACACGAACAGCACGAACACGAGCGCCCAGCGCACGCGGATGACGACGCCCACCCGACGCGCATTGTCGTGGAGGGCCTCGATGTCGTAGCGGTTCGGCTGGTCTCGCCACGTCACCTTGAGCGCGCGGCTGAGACGCTTGCCCAGGCGGCTCGGGCTCACGGCATCCCTCATCGTGTGTGTCCGGCGCATCCAGGCAGCGCCGTCGCCGCCACTGCGGCGTGCCGACCGCGAAGCGACGTGCACACGAGTGTACCCGCGCTCGAGCGTCAGGGGCAACGCGCCGACGGTATACTGGGGCTCGCGCAGCGCCGGTCGCGCACCGCGATCGACGCCCTCCCCTCCGAAGGCTGCCGATGGACCCCTTGGCACTCGCAACCCGGATCGACAGCCTCGTCACGTCGCTCGCGCGCGTGGGCAACCTCCTGCAGATCGTCCTGTTCGTCGCGGCGGTGGGCCTGCTCGTGCTCACGGCCATCCCCGCGGCGCGGGACTGGCGTCGCTACGGGCTCATCGGCATGGCGGCGCTTCTGATCGTGGGCGAGCTCGTCCTGATCTGGTTCCACTGGAACCTGTACCGGGCGATGCCGGTGGTGAGCCCCCAGACCTCGGCGGTGACCGGGTACGTCGCGGCACCGCTGTGGATCGAGTCCGAGAAGCTCTACATCTGGGCCCTGATCGTCGCGCTGATGGGCATCGCGATCCGCAGGGACCGCTACGAGATGCTCGGCGGGGTGAATGTGCTGGTCGCACTGTTCACGATCGGGGCGGTGCTGTTCGGGCGCCCCTTCACCGACCCCCTGCCGGGGTTGCTCGGCCAGTACGTCGGCTACCTGCAGGCCATGAACAGCGGCGTGCTCTCGTCGGCGCAACCGGCGTTCGAAGGCATGGAGGGCAGCCGACAGTTCTTCTACAACAGCTGGTACATGTGGGTGCATCCTCCCCTGCTGTTCTTCAGCTACGGCGCGTTCACCATCTCGTTCGTCGCGACCCTGCAGATGATCCGAGAGCGGCGCGCCCACTACGAGACCACCGCCTATCGATGGGCGCGTCTCGGCTACCTGACCCTCACCATCGGGATGCTGCTCGGGTTTCCGTGGGCCATCATCGCGTGGAGCGGAGAGTCGTGGTGGTGGTCGGGCAAGGTCAACATGTCGCTCATGATGTGGCTGCTCTACACCGCGTATCTGCACGCTCGCCTCTACTTGCGTCGCCGGGGCATGTGGCGATGGGTCGCCGCGCTTGCGGTCCTCTCGTTCGCGGTCCTGGTGCTCACCTACATCACGACCTACATCGTGCCCGGCGCGCACAGCTACGCGGCCGAGGTGCTTCGCGCGCTGCCGTTCGCGGCGTTAGGAGGAGGTGGCCGAGGATGAACGACGTCCGCCGTCGCGGGTGGGACTTCAGCCTCACGGTCGCCACCGTCGTGCTGTTGGGGCTGCTGGGCGTGCAATCGTTCGTCGGGACCATCTACACCTGGTGGGCCGCTCGGGCCCTGCCCGGATGGCAGCAGGGTCTGGGCTACGTGAGCTTCGTGACGCTGATGAACCAGATCGCCGCCCCGCTCGTGGTGGCACTCGTCGTGGTTATGGGCCTGTGCGTGCCCAAGCGGCTGTTCGAGCGCCGCGCCCTCGTCGTCGTATCGGGAGCCATGGTGCTCGCGGCCATCGGGGTCGGTCTCTACACGGGCTCGCTCCAGACGGGCCTCGCCACCTACCTCGCGCTCGCCGCGCTCATCCAAGCCGCCGTCGTCGCATTGACCGTCGCGGGCGTACGCGGGCCGAGCTACCTCACCGAGGGCCGCCTCACCAAGACCGGATCGGGGCTGCTGCACCTGGGGTTCATCGGCGTGGCCTTCGTCGTGGTCGCCCTGCAGCGCTCGAACCTCATGCTGCCGATCTTCTTCGCGAGCGCGCTCTGCCTGGGCGGCGGGACGGCCCTCGCCTTCTACGCCGACAAGCTCGCCTGGCGTCAGGTGGTTGCCGAGGACGACGCCGAGGAAGTCGCCGATGAGGAATGGGGCGACGAGAAGAGCGGAGCCGAGAGCGGACTCGCCGAGACCGACGCGGACGATGACTCGGCGAACTCCTCGCGAGGCAGCGCCGGTAGCTCTTAGGAATGGGCAGTATGGGCATCACCTACTGGGCATGGAGCGGACAACGTGGACTCAGCGAGCGACCAGGGCGAAGACAAGCCGGTTCCCGCGCTCGGGTTCGCCGCCGCGGCCGCCATAGCGGCAGTCCTGCTCTTCGCGATCGCCGTCAACGGGACTGAGGTAGAGAACGACTGGGCGGCAAGCGGCTTCCTCGTGATCGGTTGGCTGCCTGCGGCACTACTCGCGTTCCGTGCTCTCACCGGGCGTCAGGCCTACCGGTGGCTCGGGGCAGCCCTGTCTCTCATCATCTTCGGGTACATGGCCACCTGGATGGTCTTTCAGTGGTAACGCTCGTGCCTGCCAAGCGCGCCATCCGGTTGACCACCGGCGAACGGAGTCGCGGTCAGCGACGCCAAAGGGGACAATCGTGAACGAGCAGCGGGTGTTCGCCATGCAGTTTGCGAAGGTGTATCCGCTCTACGTACAGAAGGCGGAACGGAAGGGCCGCACGAAGGAGGAGGTCGACCAAATCATCGCCTGGTTGACGGGATACGATTCCGTGGGTCTGCAGCGGCAGATCGAACAGCAGGTCGACTTCGCAACCTTCTTCGAGCAGGCGCCGGCCTTCAATCCGAACGCGTCACTCATCAAGGGCCTGGTATGCGGTGTGCGGGTCGAAGAGGTCGATAACCCGCTGATGCAGAAGATCCGCTACCTGGACAAGCTGATCGACGAGCTCGCGAAAGGGAAGCCGATCGAGAAGATCCTGCGCCAGCAGGACGCGTGATCCAGGTGATGGGGGGAAGCCCGTGAAACGCCTGGCCCGTGGCTACCTGATCGTCGTCAGCGCACTCAATGGCCTCGCTGGGCTCGTGTGCGGGGTGATGTTCATCGTCAGGCCCGACGGCTCGCTCTTGCAGGCAGGCGCGCTGCTCCCGGTGATTCGCACGCTTCCTCTAGCGAACGTGTTCTTCCGGGACTTCTTCTGGATCGGTGTCGCGATGCTGCTCGTGCTCGGTGTCCCGAACACCGTGGCCGCCGTCATGCTCCTCCGCCGCAGCGAGCAGCAGTACCTCGCTACCCTCGCCTCCGGACTTCTTCTCGTGATCTGGACTGGGTTCGAGTTGATCTTCATGTACAACGCGCCCGCACTTGGCTACTTCGTCGTGGGAGCGCTGTCGATTCTCGCCTCGGTGTTCCTGATGCGCGCAGCCTCACCCCGGACAGCCGCACAGGTGAGCGCCTAGCTCCCGAGTCAACCCGACGCGCGTTGCGGCTTCGGTGCCCTATGCCTCGCGGATCATGTTGACCACCAACTCGGCGGCGAGGTCCACGACCTTCTCGTCGATGTGGTCGTCGGTGTCGGTGGCCCAATGCCAGTTGGGGAGCGTGCCCTCGGCGTCGAAGGCCATGACGCTCATCGCCTTGTAGCCGCGCACCAGGGCCGGTGTCGCGTCGGTCGAGAGACCTCGGTACACCCGCGGCTTCACGAGGATCTCGTACTCCCGAGACACCCGCTTCGCGAGCCCGGTGAGCCTGCGGTCCGCCGAGTAGAGTCGGAGCATCCCCTCGCCGGTGATCCAGTACAGCGAGCCCGCGCCGACGTTGTCGATGTTCACGATGTAGGCGTCGCGGATGTCATCGCCGAACCGCTCGAGGAACGCACGCATGCCGTAGGTACCGGCCTCCTCGGCGCCGGTGGCGACGAACCAGACCTCCTTTTCGGACAGCTCGCGGTCCACCGACTCGGTGACACGTCGACGGATCCGCGCAGCTTCCTCGGCGGCGAAACCTTCGTCGTCGATGGGGTCCTCGCCGGCCCAGCCGCCCTTCCAGCCCAGGCCGTCGTCGTCGGCATCCTCGTCGAAGTTGTCCCACGAGCCGATCTTGCGGCCTTCCTTGCGCGCGTCGAAACCATCGTCCACGCCGAGCCACCCGGAGACGTCTTCGCCGGCCTCGCCGCGACGCGGGGGGCGCGAGGGCTTCGCGCCCGCACCGCTCCGGCTGCGACCGAAGCGCTCGAGTAGACCGGTCCGGCTCTCGCCCTCGATCGGCCGGCCGGCCCCGGAGCTGCCGGTCGAGCCGAACGGAGCCTCCGTGGAGCCGGGGGACTCGACGTCGTCGGGCAGGAAGTCGTCGTCGAGCGAGCTCGCCCCCGCGGCGCCGAAGCCGCCGCCCGAGCCGAGGGTGTCGTCGTAGGACGCACTCGAGCGCGATGCGACGTCGGTCACGCGCTCGGGACGATCGGTGCGCTCGGTGCGCTGAGCCGGGGCCGCCGAGCGGCCCGACCGCGACCCGACACGCGAGGAGGGCACGGCCTCGAACTCGACGGTGTCGAACTCGAGCGTGCCTTGGTGCTTGGAGGTCTGTGACGGCATCGCGGTGGGGTCCGCCCACTCGAAGTCGTCGGGGAGCGCGGACGCCTCGGGTACCTCGGCGGGACTGTAGCTGAGCACGGCGCCCTCGGGGACCACGCCCGCCTCCTGGGCGACATCGGCACTGCGCGTGATCGATGGGAACGAGGTGGTGACGAAGCCCGACCCGTCCACGGCGGGCACGATCGTCTCCATCACCGAGAGCATCGCGGCGACACCCGACGCGTTGTCGTTGGCACCGTCCACGAAACGCATGAACAGTTCGCGGTGGACGTTGATGACGAGCGGTACCAGCAGGTACGCCGAGACGGCCATCGTGGCGTACCACAGGTAGGGCTCGGCGGGCTCGGTGAACGAGAACGCCATGGCCAGGATCATTACCGGCACCGCGAACGTGCACGCCTTCATCAGACCGAAGGTCAGGTTGAAGTTCTTGACCACTCCGGGCGAGAACGCCAGTGAGGACCGTGCCGAGTCGTAGTGGGCGACGACGATGACCTTGCGGAGGCGCTCGCCACGTCGGGCATGCGGGACGTGGCGGGCGATAACGTTCTGGCTCGGGCCCTTGGGCATCAGCGAGGTCAGGCCTCCGCGGGTCTCGAGGTCCATCGCCAGGAAGAATGCGTTCAGCGCCGCGACGGCGAACGCGGGCCACACGAGGCGGCCGCCCCACACGCCCGCGGTGACCGCCGCGGCGATGGTGACGAAGTGATAGATCGCGTAGGCCCACCCGTAGGTGCGGGGGCAGTCGAAGTCCTGGACCTCCGTGTCGAGACCGCGCGACGTGAAGGCAGCCTGGATGTAGTTCGCTGCGCGCTTCTCGGCGTCGGTGGTCGCCGGCCTGGGACCGATGTCGCCGGCCAGCACTTCGATGTGCTTCATCGCATCGCCCACGGCTGGGTGCTCCCTCTATCGCGGCGTTGGAATGACGCTCGCGGTACGGGTCCCCACACGACCCGCGCGCGGTCGTGCCCATGATACTTCAGCGATGCCACAGCGAAGGGGTGCTTCGGCGCGCAACGTTCACAGGAGCGATCGCTGCCGAGGACCTTAGGGAGCGCGAAGAGGGCACTCGCCGCCCCGCAGCGCCAATCCGACTACTGCCCGGTAGGCACGCCCCCGATGTGACAGCCCGCGCACTGGTTCATCCGATAGGCCTTGTGCTCCTCAACGAGCTTCTGGTCGTCGCTGTGGCACACGCAGCCGGGAATCTCGATGGCCAGGGGCACCGAGGGATCGGGCGGCGGCGCTACGGCATCCTCCGGGACTTTCGCCGAGTCGCCTGCCTCACCCGGCGCGATGGGCGCCTCGCGCGTCGTCGGGGCCTCCGCGACTGGCGACGCGGACCCTGCGGCATCAAAGGGTGCCGCCGGCGAACCGGCGACACCCCCCTGCTGAGGTACTCCGAACGCGTACGCGAACCCGACCACCACAACCGCGACCAACAGCACCGCTCCGATGACGAGCGCGAGACGCTTCATGTTCTGCCTACGCCGCCTCTCCGTCAGCCGTACCGAGGATCGCGTCGAGGTCCTCGCGCGGCGACGCGGAGATCGGCTTGATGCCGAAGTTCTCCACGAGCACGCCCAGGACGCCCGGCGTCACGAACGCCGGCAGTGTGGGGCCGAGGCGGATGTCGGTGATGCCGAGGTACAGCAGCGAGAGCAGGATCGCGACAGCCTTCTGCTCGTACCACGACAGGATCATCGAGAGCGGCAGGTCGTTCACTCCGACCTCGAACGCGCCCGCGAGTGCCTCGGCGACTTTGATCGCCGAGTACGCGTCGTTGCACTGACCCACATCCATGAGCCGCGGCAGCCCGCCGATCTCGCCGATCTTCTGGTCGAAGAAGCGGAACTTGCCGCAGGCGAGCGTCAGCACGATGGTGTCGCTCGGGGTCTGCTCGACGAACTCGGTGTAGTAGTTGCGCCCGGCCTTGGCGCCGTCGCATCCGCCCACCAGGAAGAAGTGGCGGATCGCGCCGGACTTCACGGCCTCGATCACCGTCGGGGCGACCGACAGGATCGTGTTGCGGCCGAAGCCCACCATCACGCTGTCGGCGAGCTCACGGGTGTCCTCGGCAAAGCCCGGCTCGGCGAGCGCCTTCTCGATCACCGCCGAGAAGTCGTCGCGCTCCACGTGCGGCACGCCGGGGAACTGCACCGGACCGCTCGTGAACAGCCGGTGCTTGTAGACGTCCTTGGGCGGCATGATGCAGTTGGTGGTCATCAGGATCGCGCCCGGGAACTCGGCGAACTCCTTGTGCTGGTTCTGCCACGCGGTGCCGAAGTGGCCCACGAGGTTGTCGTACTTCTTGAGCTCGGGGTACGCGTGCGCGGGCAGCATCTCGCCGTGCGTGTACACGTCGACACCGGTGCCGGCGGTCTTCTCGAGCAGCGCCTTCAGGTCGGCGAGGTCGTGGCCCGAGATGAGCACCGCGTGACCCGGCGCGCTGGCCGAGCGTGACCGAGGTGGGCTCGGGGTGCCCGTAGGTGCCGGTGTTGCCCTCGTCGAGCAGCTCCATGGTGCGCAGGTTCACCTTGCCGCACTCCAGCGCCAGCCCGACCCAGTCCTCGAGCCCGAGTGACGTGTCGCTCATCGCCGCGAGTGCCTTGAACAGGTAGCTGTAGATCTCGGCGTCCTCCTGGCCCAGAGTCCGCGCGTGATGCGCGTAGGCGGCGATGCCCTTGAGGCCGTAGAGGGTGGTCTCCTGCAGCGAGCGGATGTCGGCGTCGCGAGTCGTGTCCCACGGCGAGCCGAGACGGACCGCGGTCGAAAGCAGCTCCTCGCGGGTCTCGCCCGGCAGGAACGTGGCCAGCGGGTCGTCGAGATCCACGCCGCCGGTCTTCTCGGCGATGGCGGCGAACAGGGCATCCCGAAGGTCGATGCCGTCGCCGATCTGGCGGGAGATCGACGCTTCGTCGAAGTCGACGTTGGTGAGCGTCGCGAAGAGCGCGTCCGCGGTGAAGCGGCCCTCGTCGGTGGTGTCGATACCGGCGGCCTCAGCCTGCACGGCGACGACGGCCAGTCCTCGCACCACGTTCACGAGCAGGTCTTGCAGCGCGGCGAGCTCGGGGCCCTTGCCGCAGACGCCGGTCTTTGTGCAGCCGGTCCCGTGGGCGGTCTGCTCGCACTGGTTGCAGAACATCTCCATGCGGTCGTGCTCCTTTCGGTGGTCGAACAGCTGGTGATGACAGGTGGTGGCCGATCGGTGGTGAGTCCCGCGGACCCAGGCCGAGTAGCCCGGGTGGTTATCCGTGGATGAGCGAGGGCAGGCAGCGGGTGCAGACCCAGGTCGACGTGCCCTGCGTGCGCACCGGCAGCAGCGGGCCGTCGTCCTCGGAGCGACCGCACTGGAAGCAGTGCTGCGGCTCGTACGCCTTGCGGCCGGCGGCCGTCGCCTCGGCGAGCGTCTCGGCGACGTGCTCCTCGACCGCCTCGTGGTCGAACGCGACCGCCTCTCGGTACTCGAGGGTGAGCGCACCGGTGGGGCACACGCCCAGGCAGAAGCCGGCGCCGTCGCACAGCTCCTCGCGGACGACTTTCGCCTTGCCATCGACGATGACGATCGCGCCCTCGGCGCACGGGCTGACACAGACGCCGCAGCCGTTGCACAGCTCCTCGTCGATGTGGACGATCTGACGGGTGACGGTCTCGGGGCTCATCTAGTTCTCCTTCTTCGAGGAGCCGGCCGTGCTGCCGGCGGTGGCCTGCTCGGCGGCGATCCTTCGCCACTTGCGGCCTTCCAACATGTGCTTGACGCCGTCGATCGCGTGGCCGTGCCACATCGACCTCGGGCCCGAGTAGCGCATCATCTGCCGCTGCCACTCGGCTTCGGCCGGGCGGTAGCAGTGGGTGTCGCAATGAGCGCAGAACGGCTTGGGGTCCTTGGGGCAGTACGCTCGGCGCGCCTCGGCGTAGCGCAGGTGCGCGGCGCACTCGTCGCACAGCACCGGCGGTCTTGCGGCCGTACACGCCGAGGGCTTCGGCGTCGGTGGTCACGCGCGTCCGGACCCGGTCGGCGTGGTTGCCTCGGCAGTAGATCTGGACGAAGTCGCCCAGCACCTTCGTGTCGTGGCGCACCTTGTCGTCGCGCATCGCGGCTGCGAACTTCTCGTTCACGTGACTCTTCTGGCTTCCATCCTGGGGTGGGAAGGATGACACTCGGCACGGTACGCTCCAAGCCGACCGCTCACTTTGACCGAGGTCAATTCCGACCAAATTGCGAGGGATTCGTGTCCGGGACCCGAGATGCGCAGGTCAGACCCGAGGTTCTCCAGGCCCTGAGAGCGTGCCGCCTGTGGCGCGCGGCCTCCGACGAGGCGGTGCTGGGCCTTGCCCGCCGCGCGTCGGTCCGGTCGGTGCCCAGAGGCGCGCTGCTCGCAACCGAAGGGGACGCCGCGGAGCTGTTCGGCGTCGTGGTCGAGGGCAAGGCGCGGGTGTTCTACCTGGGTGCCGACGGCAAGCAGATCACGTTCGAGACGGTGGGCGCGGGCGAGCCCCTGGCCGCGGTCGCCGCACTCGCGGGAGCTCGCTACCCGGCGACCATCGAAGCGGCGACTCCGGTCACCATCGCATGGCTTCCGCGCCAGGCGCTGTTCGAGCTGCTCGAGGCGGAGCCCGACGTCGCGAGCAGCCTGATCGCCGACCTCGCCTCGCGCGTCGTCAACCTCACGAGCGTCGTGCAGACGCTCGCCCTCGACGTCCCCAGCCGCCTGGCGCGCTACCTGTTCCAGCGCTCGCTCGCGTCGGGACGTCCCACGCCCCGCGGACTGCAGATCGACCTCGGCATGCCCAAGGGCGAGCTCGCCCTCGCGCTCGGGACCGTGCCCGAGACGCTGTCGCGCGCGCTCGGCAAGCTCAAAGCAGACGGCATCATCGAAGTCGAGGGCGGCACCGTGACCGTGCTCGACGTCCGCTCCCTCGCCGAGCTCAGCTCGGGATTCGCCGAGGACTAACCGGCCGCTCCGGCGGAACTCCCGGTGCCACTGGCCTCGGCTCCCTCGGGCTGCGCCGCCAGCTCGCGTTCGCAGTACGCGAGATCGCCCTCGTGGTCGCCGTCTCCCGCTGCGGCTGATGCCGCCGCGTCGGAGGCCGCACCGCCGCCGGCAGCTCCCGCCGCCGCTGCACGCTGCTCCCGGCTGGCAGCGACCGCCGCCTTCGCTCCCCTGTCGAGCGTGCCGGCCATCAGGAAGCCCGCCAGCAGGATCGCCGACGCGATCATCTCGGCGATGTAGAGGCCCTGCGTCACGCCCGCGCGGGCCATGCTGCCCGCACCGGCGATCACGAGCGTGCCGATGATGATGAGCACGTTGGCCCACACCCGGTAGCGGTACTCCTTCTTCGGCAGGAACTTCACGATCGACCACGCGCTGCCGCCCACCAGGAACAGCGTCCCGATGACGTTGAACGGCAGCGACATGACTCTCGGGAAGCTGCCGCCGGCTCCCAGAGCGGTGCCCCCGACGACGATGCCCGGCCACGAGCTTCTCGGCGATCAGCTCGACGTTGAAGGTGCCCCACAAGAAGATCAGCAGGCCGGTGATGTTGAACGCGAGGTAGATGTCGCCCCAGATCCTCCGCTTGAAGATCAGGTAGCAGGTGCCGTTGCCGAGGAAGCCGACCATGGTGGCGGCGAGCACGATGTAGATGCGGTAGACGGTGGGGTTCCAGCCGCCGCTGTACTCCGACCACGCCTCCATCAGCGCGGCGACGGCGTAGAACAGGAAGCCGATCGTCCACATGAGCTGGTGCATCTTGCGCCGCTGCAGGTACTGGCGCAGGAGCAGCCAGGTGTAGACGAAGCCGAGCGCGGCCGTCATCGCCGGCCACCACCACCCCGACCAGAACTGATCCGACATCGAAGCCCTCCTCCTCGCTCTCCCCGTCCAGTGGTCCCACGTGCGCCCCGCACCGATCGAGCGCCGGCGGCGCCCCCGGTCCTAGTTCTCGCGGAGGCGCTTATCCGCCTCCGTCGCCTGCTTGCGTGCGGCCACGTACGCCTCGAGCTCTCGCGTCGTCGCGTCGCCGTACGCCTTGGTGATCGCCGCGTTGGGTGACTCCGGCAGCCGGGCCGCCTCCCTGGCGGCCTGCCGCTCGAGCCGGTTGTAGCGCGCGGTGATCGCGTTGGCCTGCGCAGTCTGACCCTTGAGCCACGCGCGGTTCGACTGGATCGCCAGCGCGTTCAGCTCCTTGAGCGTCGCGGCGTAGGCGAGGTATGGCTTCACGTCGAGCGCGGGGAACGCCCGGCCGGCCGCCTCGAACCCGGCGGTCGCAGATGTCAGTTGGGACCGGGCGGCGGCGAGCAGGCGATTCGACGCGGCCACGGCGGGCTTGGTAAGCCGGTTGTACTGAGACGCGGCGTCGCGCGAGAGCTTCTTCGCCGCGAGCAGTCGGTCCCACCCGGTCGAGAGCGCGGTGGCGGCCTCGGAGGCATCGGCATCCGTGGCCAGGATGGGCTCGGCGAGTTCGAGCATCTTCAGACGCGCGACCGCGGTCTGCTTCAGCAGGAGGGTCTGCTCGCGTTCGTCGTCGTTCAGGGGCTGATACGCCTCGTCCGTCAGCGTCACGACCTGCTGGAGCTTCGCTCTCGCGACGGGGATCCGCTTCAGGGCGAGCGCCTTGCCCTCCGAGGACGTCTCGTCTACTGGCGCTCCAACGGCCCGATCCACCGCGACCACGTCGCGGTCGACACCGGTAGCGATCACGGTCGCCCGGTCGACCAGTCGTGCGGCGTCGAGTCGCGCCGCGATCGAGCGACCGAACAGCACGGCGAGCACCACGACGGCCAGAATCACGAGAACGGCGGTCGAGACCGCGAGCCACCGCCGCTGCCGGTACGAGCTATTCGAGTCCATAGTGATGCGGGTCTCGGCCACGCGATCGCTCTCGACGAGTTCGGTTTACGCGACTCGCCCTAGCGTACGCCTTCCTCGCGCGCGGCATGAAGCACGCGGGCGCAAAGGTGGGCCACTCGGTCGCCTGATTCCCCGGCGTTGTGCGAGCGCTCACAAGACGATGTGCCGCTCGGCGCGCCACGCCGACACTTCGTCAGATTGAACCGAGGGTGGGCAAACCGTTTGCTTACATGGCGTCAGAGTCTCAGGGTGGCCGCCTTCTCCTCCCCCCTCACGGGCGGCACCGTGCCGGGACTCAAGCAAAGAGCGGGACGCGTACCCCCCACGCGTCCCGCTTCTGCGTCTTGGACCATTCCCGTTGGCTCGTCGGGGTCGGGTAGCGTCTAGAATCGTCGGGAACCCTACCGAGCACACCACAAGGGGGACGCCAGTGGCCGAAGCGGTCGAACGTCTCGTGAACCTCGCCATCTACCTCGCGGCCACCCGCGTGCCCGTGACAGCCGAGCAAGTACGAGCGCATGTCGAGGGCTACCCTGTCGAGCAGGACACCGACGCCTTCCTTCGGATGTTCGAGCGCGACAAGGAGGAGCTGCGCGACGCTGGCTTCGTCATCCTCGCCACCGAGGACGCGTACCGCATCGACCCCGCCACCTCGTTCGCCGCCGAGGTCGACTTCACTCCGGAGGAGGCCGCCGCGCTGCGCGCCGTCGGCCTCGCGTTCGTCGACGACCCCGCGTTCCCCTTCGCCGACAGCCTCCGACTCGCGCTCGCCAAGATCGCGACCGCGCTCGGCGCTCCCGAGATGCCCGTGACCTCGCGCCTCGCCGACGAGTCGCCAGCCGAGCAGGCCTCGGTGGTGGCCGCGCTCGAACGCGCTGTCTCGGCGCGGAAGCGGGCTGCGTTCGGCTACACGAACTCCTACGGGGAGGACAAGTCGCACGACATCGAGCCGTACGGCCTGTTCGTGCTCGACGGCCGCTGGTACGCGGTCGGACGTGACGTTGCGAAGGACGAAGTGCGCGTCTACGCAGTCGCTCGGATGCGCGAGCTGACGGTCAATCCAGCCAAGCCCAAGTCCCCCGACTTCGAGCCTCCCGCCGACTTCGACGTGGCGCGCTTCATCGGGCTACCGTTCCAGTACGGTTCCGAGCAGTTCGAAGCCACCATTCGGTTCGCCCCCGAGGCGACATGGCGCGCCGAGGCACTCGCGGCGGGTGTGGGAGATGTGGCGATCGGCGCCGACGGGTCGGCGACGTGGACGGTGAGCGCTCGCAGCGCGTCGCGTCTGGCTCAGTGGGTGCTCGAGAACGGCCCTGGCCTCTCGCTCGCCAGCCCCCCGGACGTCACTACGTTGCTGCGCTCCGGCCTCGAGGAGGTGGCGCGGATCCATGGCTAAGACCTCGTCCGCCCTGCGGGCCAAGCGCCTGCTCGCCATCCTCCACCTGTTCGAGCCCAACACACGCATCCCGCTCGAGGCCATCGCCGAGGCGGTGGGCGCGAGCATTCCCGAGACGATCGCCGACCTCGAGTCGCTCGCCTGCTGCGGCGTGGCGCCGTACACGCCCGATGCGCTCCTGCCCGTCTACATCGCCGGCGGCTACGTCGAGGTGTACGGCGAGCTCCCGGCACTCGACCGGGCGGTTCGGCTTTCGCGCGCCGAGGCCCAAGCGCTCGCCGCCGCGCTTCAGGCGGCGGGGCTTACCGCCCAAGACCCGCTCACCACCAAGGTGCTCGTCGCCGCCGGCGGCGACGTAGACGCCGAGGACATCGAGCGCGTGATCCGCGCTTCCGCGGCAGGCGGACCGGCCACCGGCACCGCGCTCAAGACGCTCTCGCGTGCGCTCTCGGAACGGCGGGCGGTGCGCATCGCGTACCGTAGCACCGGCGCGGAGCAGGACACCGACCGGGTGATCGAGCCGCTCGGGCTCGTCCAGGAGCGCGGTGCGTGGTACGTGGAGGCGTTCTGCCGCAGGGCCGGCGCTCTGCGCACGTTCCGGGTCGACCGGATTCGCGAGGCCACCCTCGCCGAACAGCTCGAGCAGCCTCGGCGGGTCTCGCCGACCGGTGCCGCGTTCGACACCGCCGGCCTCCCGCTGGCCGTACTCCGGTTCGCGGCCGGCGAGCCGTTCGTCGAGCGGGAGTGGCCGGGGGCGAGCGTGGTCGACGTTGCCGAGGACGGCTCGACGCTCGTCGAGGTTCCCTATGCCGGCACGGCGTGGCTGGCTCGGCACGTCATCGCGCGTCTCGGACGCGTCGAGGTCGACGAGCCGGCGGAGCTCCGTGCCGCGGTGACCGACCTCGCCCGGCAGGAGCTGGACCGGCTTCGCTCGGCGGACTGACTCGGACCGCGGATCGGACCGCGAGAGCCCCTCACCCTAGCGAACGGTGAAGGTACGGTAGCCCGATCGCGTGGCCAGGTGGCCGGAATCGGCGTGATAGGCGCGCATGCGCCAGGTGCCCGCGGCTGGGAACGTGTAGCGGCGCAACGCCTTCGTGCTGCTCGTCCCGACGTTGGACGCCCGGGCGAGCACGTACTTGCTCTGGATGGGCACCCACCGGCCATTGACCCGGCGCTCGAGGTACAGGCGCACCGGGTAGGTCCCGGCCGGGTGTCTCGGCATCATCGTCGCCCACAAGTCGTAGGTCCTCGTCCGGACACGCGACGCCGAGGGGACACCGAGCGACGCCGTCGAGCCGATCTTGACCGCGGGGGTGGGCGGTGGCGAGGCGTAGGCGGCGGCGGGGCCGACGAGGCCCGGATACCACAGCCGGTAGTAGGTGGTCGATGAGAGCCTGACGGGGATGCTCACGCGACCGCCAACGCCCGTGACCTGGCTCGGACCGTTGGCCCAGGTAGTCCCGGTGGCAGACGTCTGAACCCTTACCGTCTGCCCCTCCAGCGCGGCGCCAGCCGTCGTGAGGGTCCCCTCGATCGAGACCACGGTCCCGTACGTGACGTTGCGGGCGGTGGTCCCCAGCGTCAGCTCGGCGGGCTGCAGCGGCAGCACGTCGAAGGTGACGTACTGGGGAGTCTCGACGTTGCCCGCGCGATCCGCCGACCGGTACTCGATCATGGTGCTGCCTAGCGTCGACACCGTCGCCGAGGAACCGGTCGTCCAGGAGCTGTCGCCCGCGATACGCCAGTCCGTCCGCGCGACGCCGGAGAGCGCGTCCGTTGCCGAGAAGTGTACGGTCGCCTGTCCGCCGTAGGTGGAGGTCGCGTCGGAGGACGTGACCGGCGCTGTTCGGTCGATCGCCACGGCCTTGTGGACGGGGCGCTCGTTGTTCCCTGCGTTGTCGGTGGACCACGCCATCACGTCGTGCAGCCCCTCGGCGTCGAAGACGACCTCCGTGGGCGATCCGATGGACTGGGCGGCTCCGTAGTCGATGCGGTACCGCGTGGCCTTCCAGCCGACATCCGCCGTCGGTGGCGAGATCGTGTAGGTCACCGTTCCCGACGTCCAGCTGCCGGCGTACGGCGCATCGGGAGTCGCCGAGGAGGTCGCCGCCCACGAGGTAATCGGGGCGAGCTGATCGGGTCCGTATACCCGCCGTATGGCTTCGACCTCGGACTCGGTCAGCATCCGCTTCCGCTGGGTCGGGTCTCCGTAGCCGTACATCACGTCGCTCTTGTCGCCGGGCCCGTACTGGTCGCGCAGAACGATCCAGTGGCCGAACTCGTGCAGCGCGATCGATTGCACGTCGAACGTGGCACCGGTGCCGTCACCCCACCGGTAGCTCGTGGTGTTGTACAGCGTGTTGAACACGATGTGCTCTTCGCCGACGGAGTTCGCGCTCGCGCCCGGCCACCACGAGGTCTGGGCGAGGATCCCCGCAGGCAAGGAGTTCCAGCCGACCTCGTTCAGCCCGTTGGGACGGGCGGTCGTCGCGTCGAGTCCCAGCGTCCTCACGGTCATGCCCGTCTGGCCCGCGTAGTACAGCGGGAACCCGGAGGCCGACCACGTCGAGATCGCCGTCTGCATCATCGAGAGGCTCGCGGCGGAATCCAGCGCGCCGGCGGGATTGATCCACACAGGGATGGGGCCGCTCGGCCAGCTCATGCCGTCGAGCGCGTAGGTCACGGTCAGTCGACCGACAGCGGTCTTGCCGGCCGAGGTGGTCACGGTGAGGTCCCCGCTGCCCGCGGCCCCCGGATAGCCCGTGCCGTCGATGAAGACGGGTGCTCGGAACGCGAGTCGGGTATCGGACCACGAAACGAGATCGGCGGGCCAGGACGAGAGGTCCACGCCCGTACGCGGGTCCTTTCCGGACGAGGGGTCATAGGTGAGCTTGACGCTTCCCGGAGTCGTACCGAAACCGGTGCCCTGGACCTCGACGACGCTCCCCGAGTTCGCCGAGACGGCCTCGGGCGATACGGCCGTGATGACGGGTCCCGCGGGGGCGGCCGGGCTCGGCGGCTCGGCAGGTGAGACGGCGGCAGTCGCTTGGGTGGCGGTCTCGAACGCCGCGTCCAGTCCCTCGTTCAGCGCGGCCCTCGTGTCCGGAGCGCGGAGTTCGGGGAACGCCCGCGACTGCTGCGGCGTGAGGGTCTGCACCGCGAGGACCTCGGCGAGATCGCCGACGGTCGCATCGCTGCGCGCAAGCCGACCACCGGACACCGGCACGGCACCTTGCGGCCCTCCGATCGCTCGGCCCAATTCGTCGAGGAAGAGCACGTAGGTGGTGCCCGCGGTCAGCTCGGGCTGATCTGATACCCACTGCCGCCGAGACCCCGCGACACCGCCGAGCAGCGCAATCGTCGTCGGCGCGTCGCCCTTGAGCACGCGGTCGAGCGTGAGCGCGTGCCGACGGATCACCCCGCCGTCCTTGGCCACGGCGACTGGCGGGCCAACCCGCGCCACGACCACGTTGGCGGCCAACGAAGCGCGCTCGGAGAGCGTGAGCGGCAGCGTGACCGCGTCCGCACGCTGCGGCGCGGCCGCAGAAGCGGCCAGCGCAGAAGCGGCCAGCGCGGCCGCCAGCCAGCGTGCCGCACGATGCCGCATCGGGTGGCGCGGAGGGGTCATCGGTGAGGAGCCATGTCTCTCGATCGTCGGGCTTCGCCCGAATCATCGGCAAAGCACGTGCCGTAACGTGACCGCACGCAGGCAGAACCTACCAAAGAAGGAGCCCGCGCAAGGGCCGCTAGGCCGTGACCCGACCGAACCGCCGCTCGATCTGCTCGACCACCGAGGCCGCCGGAAGGATCTCGACGTCGGTCACCGGAAGCGCGCTCAGGAAGTCCCGGGCGTAGGACTTGCGCCCGAGCGCGACCCTGCTGTCGGCGATCACCAGGCAGCCGGTGTCCGCACTGCTGCGGATCAGTCGCCCCGCCGCCTGCTTCAGCTCGAGGACCGCCTCGGGCAGATAGTAGTGCTGCCACGCACGCGGGTCTCGGGCCTGACGCTCCTCGTACAGCGGGTCCGTGCGCTTGCCGAAGGGCAGCTTCGGAACCACGACGCATCGCAGCGTGTCGCCCTTGGCGTCGAAGCCCTCCCAGAACGACTTGGTCGCGAACAGCGAGAGCTTCTCGTCGGCGAGGAACTCGTCGCGGAGCCGCTTCGCACTCGTCCCGCGCCCCTGCACGAGCAGGGAGATGCCGTGAGACTCGAGTCTCGGGCCGAGGGCTTCGTACAGCGTCTCCATGTCCCGCCGGTTGGTGAACAGCGTCAGCACGCTGCCGCCGAGGGCGAGATGGATGCGTTCCAGCAGCGATTCGAGGTCCGACAGGTAGCTGCGGGTGCCCGGCTCGGCGATGTCGCCCGGCACGAACACCGACATCTGGCGATCGAAATCGTACGAAGACGCGAGGCGCAGTGCCCGCCAGCTCTCGCGCGGCAGTCGGTCGAGGCCGACAGAGCGGGCGAAGTGCTCGAAGGAGTCGCCGGTGGCTATCGTGGCCGACGTCATCACCACGCTGTGACTGCGAGAGAAGAACTCCTCGGCCAGGACCTCGCCCACATCGAGCCGCGACGCCCGGAGCACCTCGCGATCCACGGTGCGGCGCCGGTCGAACGACACGGAGTACACGAACTCCTCGGCTTCTCCGTCGAGCACGGTCACGAGCCCGAGGTGCTGGTCGGCGAGGCGCGAGAGCAGGCCGGCGAGGTCCGCGCGCGCCTCGGCGTAGTCGGGCCCCAGCTCCTCGAGGCGGGTCATGAGCTCCCGACCGTCGGAGGTCAGTGGCTCGAGGCGGCGGGCGAGCGACGAACCGGTGCTCGCCACAGTCCCCCACGGACCCGAGTCGCGAAGCGGTTGCGTGACTCGGATCTCGGACGCGTCGTAGCCGGTCTCACCGACCACCGCCTCGAGGTCCTTCACGAAATCGAACAGCGAATCGGCGAGCGTGGCGCACCGTGCCACCTGGTCGCGCATCTGCACCACGAGCTGGGCCGCGGATGCGCCGTCAGCCTCGCGGGCCAGGTCGCGGGTGAGGCTGTCGAGCAGCCCGGCGCGGCCTCTGCCGTGGAGTCCGCCAAGCACCGCCGAGAGTTCGAGATGACTCGCTCCCACCGTGAGCTGCTTGCGCGCCTCTGCCTCGGCGGAGTGCGCCTCGTCTACGACCCAGTGACGCAGCGGAGGTAGGATGCCCCCCTGCGCGACCACGTCGCGGAACAGCAGCGCGTGGTTGGTGACCACGACGTGGGCGGAGGCGGCTCGCCGGCGGACTCCGTGCAGGTAGCACAGGTTCGGGTGGAACCGGCAGCGCTTGCGAGTGCAATCAGCCTGCGACGCACCGATGCCCGCGCGGACGTCGCGGTCCCAATGAACGTTCACCGAGTCGAGATCGCCCCAGCTCGATTGTGCGACCCATGCCAGAACCGCGGCCACCGTCGCGATGCGATCCTCGTTGGCGGTATCGTCCATCTCCTCCGAGAAGCGCTGGAGCTTGCGAAGGCAAGGGTAGTGCTCGTAGCCCTTGAGCGAGACGTAGCGAAGCCCACCGCCCAGCGCGGCGTTCAGCGCGGGCAGTTCCCCGTGCACCAGCTGGTCCATGAGCGAGTTGGTCTTGGTGGCGACACCGACGCCGACGCCGTTCTCGAGCGCGAACAGGGCCGCCGGCACGAGGTAGGCGATCGACTTGCCCACCCCGGTCCCCGCCTCGATGGCGACGTGGGTGCGCGTGGCGAACGCGTCGACCACCGCTCCCGCCATTTCGAGCTGCTCATCACGCCGCTCGAACCCGTCGTACATTCGCCCCGCTATGCCCTCCTCGGCGAACTGACCGAGGATCTCGTCCCGGGCGGGGCACACGCAGGCAACGTCCTCGGCGTCGTCGAGAGCGCTTCCCCTGACCTGGGCCACGCGAGCCTTGCGGGCCTCCTTGAGGTCGAACACCGACACCGGCCGTGCGGCGGCCACGTGTGCGATCACCGAGCGCAGGGGCCACTCGGCACCGGGCGCGAGCGCGGCAATGCGGGCGAGCACGCCGGGAGGCAGATCCGACATCCCCACGAGCAGAGCCCGCCACACGACCGACAGCGCGGCCACGTCGTCCTCGGCGCGGTGAGCACGGCCGTCGGTGACGTCGAGCGCGGCGGCCAGGTCGACGAGCCGGTGGGACCGCAGCCGCGGAAGCGCGATGCGCGCAGCCTGAAGCGAGTCGATCCACGCACCCCGGAACGCTCCCTTGCCCGCAGCGCGCGTCAGGAACGCCCGGTCGAACCCCGCGTTGTGGGCGACCAGGTCACGCGAGCCGGCGAACTCGGCGAGGCGGCTTGCGGCCACCTCGGGCGGCAGCGCGCCCGCCACGTCGTGGTCGTGAATGCCGGTGAGCTTCACGATCTCGGCAGGGATCGGCCGTCCGGGGTCCACCATCGTGTGGAACCGCTCGACGACCTCTGGCCCTCGCATGATGGCCGCAGCGACCTCGATGATGGCCTCGCGCCCCGGGTCCCAGCCGGTGGTCTCGATGTCGACGACCACGACCTCGTCCTCGAACCCGAATACCGCCTCGGACGCGCGCTCGGCCAGCGTCTCGTAGGACGCCACCACATCGGGATCGGTTCCCGGAACGACGAGTCGGCTGAGTGCGTGATTCACCCGCCGAGGGTAGCACGCGCCTCTGACGCCTCGGCAGCCAGCGCAGGGGCACTGGAAGGGATGCGCCGGCGGGCACAAAACGAAGCGGCCGCCCCTATCGGGAGCGGCCGCCGAAGATGCGGTCGAGCAGGTGGTGCGAACCTACTTCATGCCGGTGACGGCCTTGCTCTGCAGCACCCACACGTTGCCGTTCTTCACAAACACCCAGGTGTTGGAGAAGGTGCCGTAGCTGGAGGTCTTCTGGTCGGCGTTCACGGTGTACGAGTCGCCCTGCTGGGCGGCGGAGGTGATGGTGTACCCGGTGACGCCGTAGCCCTCGATCTGCTGCTTCAGGGCGTCCGGCGAAGAGCCGGTCTGCTTGTCGGCGGGAAGGTGCTTGAACGCGGTCGCGTAGTCGTCCTTCATGACTGCCGCGTAGTACGCGTCGACGAACTTCTTCGGGTCGCTGTCCGCCGGGACCTTGGTCGCGGTCGTGGGGTCGAAGTTGGCCGGAGGCGCTGCCGTCGCGCCACCCATGCCGGCCGGTGCGCCGCCCATGCCGGCGGGAGCGCCAGCGGTACCGGTGTCGGTCGTGCTCGGATGACCGGGGGGAAGCTCAGCCGCCTGCTCCGTGCCACCGAGGTTGGTGGTCGCCGGCGAGGCCGGGTTCGCGGAGTTGTTCGAACCCAGGACGAGCCATGCGATAACGCCCGCAAGCACGAGCGCGACGACCGCGAGGCCGATCACCAAGTACTTCTGGTTTTGCGACTGCTCCATCTCGTTCCTTCCTTGGTCAACCCGAGTGCTCGAAATGCGCCCGGACAGCATACCCTGTCGTTCCAACACGTCCAGCGCTCATCGGCTTCGTTTGTGAGGCTGCCTGAACGCGCGATGCTACAGTGAGCGAGATATGCGCCAACGCAGCATCTTCGACATTGTGGGTCCTGTGATGATTGGGCCGAGCAGTTCCCACACTGCAGGCGCCGTTCGTCTCGGCAACCTCGCCCGGGCCATCTTCGGCGAGCAGCCACGTCGCGCGCGAATCCTCCTCCACGGCTCGTTCGCCTCGACCGGGGTCGGTCACGGCACCGACCTTGCGATCGTCGCCGGGCTTCTCGGCTTCGCGCCTGACGACCCGCGGATCAAGGAAGCAACCTCCCTTGCCCACCAGGCCGGCATGGAGGTCGAGTTCGGGCTCGCCGAGTTGGGCGACGTTCATCCCAACACCGCCGTGCTCGAACTGGAGGGCGAGTCGGGCCGCTCGGCGCGGATCGTGGGCTCGTCGCTGGGCGGAGGCGACGTCGCAGTGACCGAGATCGACGGCTTCGACGTGGAGGCCACCGGGGAGTTCCCCACGCTCGTGGTGGAGCACGAGGATCGACCCGGAGAGATCGCGGCGGTCTCGTCGATTCTTGCCGAGGCGGGAGTCAACATCGCCGCGATGCGGGTCTCGCGAGAGGTGCGAGGCGGCACGGCACTGATGCTCATCGAGACCGACGTCGCCGTCGACGCCGAGACCGCCGGGCGCATCGCCCAGGTGGATGCGGTGCACAGCGTGCGGTCGGTGCCCGCGGTCTAGCGTCACGTCTTTCGGCGGACGCGCCACCGACTCACCCGGCGCACTCACGGATCGATCAGGGAAGCGGCTCCAGGAAGAGCCGCATCGACGGCGCCGGTTCGAACCCGATGCGCTCGTAGACCCGTCGACCGTCGTCGGTCGCCATCAGCGAGACTGCTCCGGCGCCATCCATCTTAGCCCTCTCGACCGCCGCCTCGACCATGGCCGTTGCGACGCCTTGCCGACGCGCCTCGGGCTCGACCCACAGCCCGAGGAGGTAGTGCTGGATCCCGACGGGATTGCCCATGCTCGGGGGCACCCGCTGAACGTGGGCGGTCACTGCCCCGACCCACTCGCCGTCCGCCGAGCGCGCGATGTAGCCGATGGCCGTCCCGTCAGCCAATGCGGCCCGCACCCATCCTTCGAACGCGGCGTCCGCGGTGTCGAGGCTCTCGGCGTTGGTCTCGCCCATGTCCTCGAACATGTGACGCCGAGCCTCGGTGAGAATGCGTGCGTCGCCCGGAGCGGCGGTGTGGACGACGAACGCGCTCATCGCTCCAGTGGGGTGCCGAGATGAGCGGGGTCCTCGGCGGCATCGTCGCTCGGGCGACGAAGGACCGGAGGCGAAGGCACGCTCGTCCGGCACTCGGTCCGGCAGAGCGCGCACTCGCCGGTGCAGCCGACGACCTTCAGCGCGTTGCAGCGGGGGCAACGCACCTCGGCGGACTCGAAGCCGCAGGACGGGCAGGTATGCAGCACCGTCACTACGCCACTCCCATCAGTTGGAGCACCCGCCACAGGATACCGCCGAGCAAGAACGCCAGGCCGATCGACGACGCCAGCAGGCCGAGCAGATACGGCATGCCGCGCTCCTTGAGGATGACCATCGCCGAGGCGATGCAGGGGACGAACAGCGTGATCGTGACCATCGCGACGAGCAGCTGCGGGTCGGAGAGGTTCATCGAGAAGAACCCCGCGGCACCGAAGTCGCGGCGGACGAAGCCCATCACGAACGCGGTCGCGGCCTGGGGCGGAAGCCCGAGCCATCCCACCGTGAGCGGCATCGCGACGCGCACGATCGCGGCAAGGGCACCGGTGACCTCGAGGATGGATATCAGCAAGGCTCCGACAAGGAAGAACACCGAGACTTCCTTCATGAAGTGCCACACCTTGATGCCGGTCTTGCGTACCACGTTGTCGAGGCGCGGCACCCGAAGCGAGGGGAGGTCGATGAGCAGGTCGGTCGAGACACCCGGCGTGAGACGGTTGAGAACCGTCCCCAGCGCCACGAATATCGCCAGAAGAATGAACAGATACGCGAACGCGTAGGCGGGTCCGGTGCGCGTGATCAGCGCGACGATCACGGCGATCTGGGCCGAGCACGGCACCGCGATGGCCATGAGGGTGGTCGCGATGAACCGCTCCCTGCGGCTCCCCAGGATGCGGGTCGTGAGCGTGCCCATCGTCACGCAACCGAGGCCGAGGATCAGCGGAATGACCGCTCGTCCGTTGAGCCCCAGTGCGGTCAGCGACCGGTCGGCGAGTGCCGCGATCCGGGGCAGGTATCCGGAGTCCTCGAGCAACGACAGGAGCAAGTAGAAGCCGGTGACGAGCGGCAGGATGACGCCGAGCAGATAGGTCGGGGTCATCGTGAGCACGCCGAACTCGCCGGCGAGGATCGTGAACATCACGGTTCCCGGCGCGAACACCGCCCCCACGACGCCCTCCACGAACGGCACCCAGTAGCCCTGCATGATCGTGCCCTCGAGGAAGCCGACGACGCCACCGGCGATCCACTGCCCGAGCACGACATACATGCCGTAGAGCAGCAGCAGGAGCATCGGGATACCGGTCGCGGGATGCATCATTGCCGCGGAGAGCCGCGTCGAGAACGAGGCGCCGCTCGTGGTGGCGTGCACCACGTGGCCGGTGATGTCGTTCACACGGTGTCGCCGACGTAGGTAGATCGCGTCACGATCCGCGCCCGGTTCGATCCCGTGGCGCTGGCTGACGACCTCGTCGCCCTCGAGCACCATCAGGGCCTCGGAACGGGACCCCACCCGTGACGCCATCAGGACGATGTCGTTCTCGAGCTCGGGGTCGGCGTGGCCCACTCGGGCGCGGTCGAGTGCGGTCTTCAGTTCGTCGAAGCCCTTGCCCTCGACGGCGACGGTCTCCACGACGGGCACGCCGAGCAGGTCTTCGAGCAGGTCGCGGTCGATGGCGACGCCGCGCCGGCGCGCCTCGTCGGCCATGTTGAGGGCGACCACCATCGGCTTGCCCATGTCGACGAGCTGCAGCGTCAGGAACAGGTCGCGCTCCAGATGCACCGCGTCGACAACGTTCGCTACAACGTCGCCGGTGAGGATGATGTCGCGTGCGACGCGCTCCTCGTCGTTGAACGACGAGACGCCGTAGACACCTGGGGTGTCGACCACATCGCGGTCGCCGAGGCGTCCGCGGGTGAGCTCCACCGTGGTGCCGGGGAAGTTGCTCACGTCGACGTACGTGCCGGTGAGCGCGTTGAACACCACGGACTTCCCGACGTTCGGGTTGCCTGCCAACACGACCGTCTCGGCGGTGTGTCGGGAGGGGGTCGACGCGGGCCCGTGGCAGTGGGCGCTGTCGAGGTCGTTCGATCCGATAGCGCGTGCGGCGTCAGAACCCGACGGACGGGTGCGAAGGCTCTCAGACATCGTCGACCGCCCTACGCGAGCCTCTTGCGCACGCGGATGCGCTTCGCGAGATTGCGTCCCACTGCGATCTCCTGACGGCCGCTGCGCAGAACGAGCGGACCGGCGGGGATGCGCGTGATGCACTGGACGCAGGTGCCTTCACACATGCCGAACCGGAGCGCCTGGATTCGGGCGTGATCGTCGTCCACGCCGAGGATCTCGATGTGCTCGCCCGATTTGATCGCATCGAGCGTGCAATGCTCGCAGAACTCGCTGAGCGGTGTCGCGCAGGCCACACCGGCATCGGGTTCGGGAGTGTCGTGCGGGTCTCGGCGGAAGAACATATGCGCGTCCTCTGGTATCGCTCGGCCGGATTCGGGGGTTACTTAGCATCTGCTAAGTGGGGACGGTTGCAAATGCTATGCCCAGCAGGACACGGTGTCAAGGGGCCTGCCGCCATACCCCGCTGGTAGAATCCCGACAGCCCCTTCGGCGCCACCGCGACCGCCGGCGTCGCGCCCGTCATCACTCGAGAGGAGCCGCGCGTGTACGCGAGCTTCGAGGACCTTCAGCACGCCGCCGAGACACTCGGCTCGATGGGCGCGGCCGTCGCCGAGCGCGAGGCCACCGAGACGGGCGAGCCGGTCGACAGCACTCGGGAGCGAATGCGCGTGGCGCTGAGCGTCATGCGAGAAGCCGTCGCCGAGGGCCTGAGCGGCCGAGCCACCTCGCGCTCCGGGATGGTCGGCGGGGACGCCTCGCGGGTCCGCGCAGCGGATGGCCCGCTCACCGGCGTCGTGCCGACCGCCGTCGCGTACGCGCTGGCGGTCGGGGAAGTGAACGCCTCGATGGGCCGGATAGTCGCGGCTCCCACCGGCGGGGCGTCGGGGGTTCTCCCCGGCGTGCTGCTCGCGGTAGCCGAAGCGTGTGACGCCGACGAGGACGCTCTTGTGGACGCGCTTCTGACCGCGTCGGGGTTGGGTGGGGTGATCGCCTCCCGCGCGACGCTATCCGGTGCCGCCGGAGGATGCCAGGCCGAGATCGGCAGCGCGGCTGCGATGGCGGCAGGCGCTGCGGTCGATCTGTGCGGCGGCACGCCCGCGCAGATCGGACACGCCGCATCGCTCGCGCTGCAGGGCCTGCTCGGACTCGTGTGCGATCCGGTCGGCGGACTCGTGGAGGTCCCGTGCGTTGCGCGCAACGGCACCGCCGCGGCCCAGGCACTCGCGGCGGCGCACATGGCCCTCGCCGGCGTCACGTTCCCGATCCCGTTCGACGAGGTCGCCGATGCGATGGCACACGTCGGTCGGTCGCTGCCGCCCACGCTGCGCGAGACGGCGCTGGGCGGGCTTGCCGCCACCTCGAGCGGCCGTCGGCTGGCGAGTGAGGCCGCCGCAAATCCCTCGGCAGGTATGGCAGGTGGCAGCGGGCGACGATGACGGGTACCGTCTAGCCCACAGAGGGGAGTAGCGCTCTTCGGCCGCGCCGCCGAAGATGCAGGCCGACAATCCCGGGCGAGTCCGCCCCGGCCCTGCAGTCGCACATTTGTGCGATCGCGAGACCTCTGGTGACCGACGCACCAGAGATCGCGCATTGGAGGCATCGTTGACCGAGACCCTCGCGCAGGACCGCGAACAGCGCTGGCATACCCGCTCGCCGGACGAGGTCGCGTCTGAGCTCGCCACCGACTTGGGCGCGGGACTGAGTACGGCCGAGGCGCAGGCACGGCTCGAGGCCTACGGCGAGAACGTCCTGCGGGAGGAGAAGCGCGTCCCCCCTTGGCGGCTGTTCCTCGCCCAGTTCAACGACGTCATGATCTGGGTCCTGATCGTGGCCGCCGTCCTGGCCGGCCTGCAGGGTGAGTGGATCGACACCGCGGCCATCGTGGCCATTCTGCTGCTGAACGCGGTCCTCGGCTTCGCGCAGGAGTACCGCGCCGAGCAGGCGCTCGCCGCGCTGCGCAAGCTCAGTGCGCCCACAGCTACCGTCGTTCGCGACGGCCAGGAGCATGAAGTCCCCGCGACCGAGCTCGTGCCCGGCGACCTGGTCATCCTCGAAGCCGGCGATCAGGTGCCCGCCGACGGCCGGCTCGTCGAGGTCGGCGCGATGCAGGTGACCGAGGCGGCGCTCACCGGCGAGAGTCAGCCCGTCCACAAGGCCCTCGCATCGATCGCCGACCCGAACGCTCCTCTCGGGGATCGCGTGAACATGGTCTTCGCCGGCACGGCAGTGGCCGTCGGACACGGCCGTTTCGTCGTCGGTGCGACCGGTCAGGCCACCGAGGTCGGCCGCATCGCCGAGCTCCTCGCCGGTGAGGAAGACCAAGGGACGCCGCTCCAGCGCGAGCTGCAACGCGTGGGCAAGCGGATCGCGCTGCTCGTCCTCATCATCGCGGCGATCGTGTTCGCCGAGCAGGTCATCCTGCTCTTCACCCACAGCGGGGACACGTTCGCCGAGGCGCTCTCCGACCCGGCGATCCAGGAGGGTCTGACCGCGGCACTCCTCATCGCGGTGTCGCTTGCCGTCGCGGCGATCCCGGAGGGACTACCCGCGGTGGTGACCGTCGCGCTCTCCCTTGGCGTACGACGCATGGCCGAGCACAACGCGGTGGTCCGCCGGCTCCACTCCGTCGAAACGCTTGGCTCGACCACGATCATCTGCTCGGACAAGACGGGCACCATCACGCGCAACGAGATGACGGTCCGCCGCATGATCGTGGGTCGGGACGAGGTGTCGGTCACTCCGGACTGGGGCATCGATCCCGAGGACCGTCGGCCTTCGCCTGAGGATCTCCAACTGCTCCTCGAGATCGCCGCGGCCAACAACGACGCGCGCCCCGCGGGGGACGACAAGTTCGTGGGCGATCCCACCGAGACCGCGCTCCTCGAGGCAGCCGCCAGGATCGCGCCGGGACATCTGCGGCCACGCCGGATCGGCGAGGTGCCGTTCGACTCGGAACGCAAGCGGATGACCACGGTCCATTCGATCGAGGGCGAGCGTGTCGCCTTCATGAAGGGCGGCACGGACGTCGTGCTGGCGCTGTGCACGACGGCGCTGATCCGCGGCGAGGTCGTGCCCCTCGACAACGAACTGCACGCGGCGATCGCGGACGCGAACGCGGCACTCGCTGCCTGCGGCTATCGCACGCTGGCGATGGCGCAGCGCACGCTCTCGGACGGCGACCAGACCGAGGACGAGGCGATCGAGCGGGAAATGACCTACGTCGGGATCATGGGCCTGGTCGATCCACCCCGAGAAGAGGTGCGAGCGGCGCTGGTCGAGTGCCGGCGTGCCGGCATCAAGGTCGCGATGGTGACCGGCGACCACGCGCTGACCGCGACGGCGATCGCGAAGGACATCGGCCTGCTCGACCCGGACGCGCCAGCGAGTGCTGTGGTGTCCGGCCGCGAGCTCGCGGAGATGTCGGACGAGGAACTCGCCGCACGCGTACCCGACATCCACGTGTACGCGCGAGTGAACCCCGAGGACAAGCTGCGCATCGTCGCCGCGCTGAAGGAAGACGGGGAAACCGTGGCGATGACGGGGGACGGCGTCAACGACGCGCCAGCCCTGAAGCGCGCCGACATCGGGGTGTCGATGGGCCGCATCGGTACCGACGTCGCCCGCGAGGCCTCGGACATGGTGCTCGCGGACGACAACTTCGCGACGATCGTGCATGCGGTGCACGAGGGGCGCGTCGTCTTCGACAACCTGCGCAAGGTGATCCTGTTCTTGCTGTCGTGCAACATGAGCGAAGTGCTGCTCGTCTTCGTCATGGCGCTCGTCCGCCCCGTTGCGGCGCTGATCCCGCTGCAGCTGCTGTGGATCAACCTGGTCACCGACGGCCCGCCAGCGCTTGCGCTGGGCGTTGATCCCGCCGACCCCAAGATCATGGACCGCGCACCCCGAGACGCGAAGGAGGCCATACTCAACGGCCCGCGCCTCAAGGAGATCCTGTGGCAGGGCACGATCATGACCGTCGCCGGCCTTGTGTCCGCGCTGGTGACCTGGCGGCTCTTCGGCCACGACGACGTCGTCGTGCGCACCGTGTTGTTCACCTCCATCGTGCTCACCCAGAAGCTGCACGCCTTCAACTTCTCCAGCGCGAGTTCCAGCGTGTTCTCGAAAGCCGCGTGGCGGAATCGCTGGCTGGTCATGGCGTTCTTCGGCACGATGGTATTGCAGCTCATGGTGGTGTACTGGCCACCGGCTCAGCAGGTCTTCAAGACGGCGCCCCTGTACTGGACCGACTGGGCCGTCATCATCGTCGTCACCGTGATCGCGATCGCGCTGATGGACATGTTCCGGCCCAACAACGAGCCGCGCACCGCACGGAAGGCGACGACCAGTGCCCGACCAGCCCGATAGCGACGTCGAACTCCTCGTCCACGAGCTGCGTGCCCCGCTCACGGTCATCTCGGGATACGCCGAGATCCTGAGACGTCCGCAGTCCGAGGAGGAGCGATTGCGCGCGATCGACGCGATCGAACGCGCGGTGCATCGAGCCGACGCGATCCTCGAGGACTTCGCGTCAGGCCATCTGCGCAACGGCGCGACCGAGCATACCGATCGCGTCTCGCTCGGTCGCGTCGCCGAGCACGTCGCTGCAGAGACCACGGCGGCAAGCGGCCGCAGCGTACAGACGCAGCTCTCCCCCGCCTCGGCATCGAGGGGCATCGACGTGTTGGGCGACGAGCCCCAGCTCGAGCGGCTTGTGTCGAATCTCATCGCGAACGCGGACAAGTACTCGCCTGCCGAGAAGCCCGTCATCGTCCGGGTATCGGAGCGGCCGGGCCGCGCCGTGCGTGGAAGTGGTCGACCGCGGCCCGGGCATCCCCGCCGAGGACCGCGAGCGGCTCTTCGAGGCGTTCGCGCGCCTGGAGCGAGACGAGGACGCGCCCGGCATGGGACTCGGCCTGTCGGTGGTTCGTTCCATCGCCGAAGCCCACGGCGGAACCGTGCGCATCGAGGACGGCGACGATGCCGTCGGAACCAAGGTCGTCGTGGAGCTCCCGCTCGCCCCTGACTAGTCGGCCAGTGCCATCTCGACGAGCCGGGCGCACAGCGTGGGGAACTCGATCCCGGCCGCCCGCGCCGCGTCGGGCACGAGCGAGGTCCTCGTCATCCCCGGGATGGTGTTCGTCTCGAGCACGTATATCTCGCCGTTCTCGGTGACGATCGTGTCGGTGCGGGAGATGTGGCGGCAACCGAGCGCCCGATGCGACGCCAAAGCGAGCCGAGAGCACTCCGCGTTGGCCTCGTCGCTGACGCGAGCCGGAATGATATGCGCGCTCATGCCCGGCAGGTACTTGCTCTCGTAGTCGTAGAACTCGTGCTCGGGCACGATCTCCAGCGTCGGGAGCGCTTCGGCCTCGGCGCCGGTGCCCAACACACCGACCGTGACCTCGACCCCCGTCACGAATCGCTCGACCAGCACGCGGTCGTCGCTCGCGAACGCACGCTCGATCGCGGCGGGCAGCTCCTCGGCGGTGTGCACGATCGTCATGCCGATCGAACTGCCCTCGGTGCACGGCTTCACAACGACCTTCTCGCCGAGCCGAGCGACAAGCTCGCTCACGTTCCACGCGTCGCCGCGTTCGAGGCTGACGTAGTCCGGGGTCGGGATGCCGGAGCAGGCATACATGGCCTTGGACATCACTTTGTCCATCGCCAACGCACTCGCCAGCACTTGGCTACCCACGTACGGCATGCCGAGCAGCTCGAGCATTCCCTGCACGGTGCCGTCCTCGCCGAACCTCCCGTGGAGGCAGATGAAGACGACGTCCGCCGAGGAGTCCTGGAGCTGGGTGATGAAGTCCTGCGCGGCGGCATCGATCTCGACGACGTCGTGTCCTGCCTCCGCGAGGGCAGCGGCAACCTGCGCGCCGGTGTTGAGCGAGACCTCCCGCTCGGCGGAACGGCCACCCTTGAGGACGGCGACGCGGCTCACATCATGCTCCCGAGTCGAACCTGGTCCAGCACGAGGATCGTGAGCCACCACAGTGCGACGCCGACGAGCGTGCTGAGCGCGGCCCAGAACGTCGTGCGCGCGAACAGCCCACCCCGCTGCGCCTTGTCGTGTCCGTGGCGAGCGAGCAGCCACACGAACGGGATCATCAGCGGGCCGAGCGCGGTGAGCGCGAGCCCGCCCAGCATGAAGTAGCCATAGAGCTCCTGCTCGTAGAGCGCGACGTCGGCGGGAAGCTGCAGGAAGCGGTACGCCGCGTAGGCCAGGCCGACCGCCCACAGCGCGAGGTAGACGGCGAACGGCCACCAGGGGACGCGGGCGCGGACAGCCGCAGGCTCGACCGCCGTCTCCTCCTCAGGCGAGACCGCGGACTGTGGCACGGGTGCAACAGCAGCGGGTACGACCACCGCTTCCGCGACACCCTCACTCCCCTCGGCATCGAGCGACGAGACGATCTCGAGCACGCCCGTGGCGTACGGATCGGCGGGGGCGTCACCGGAGTCAGGCGCGTCGCCAGGGGGGGTAGCCTCGGTGGTCACGTCGTCGGCCGGAGGCGCGTCCACCCCGGCACCGGGGTCCACGTCGACGCCGGGAGCGTCCTCGGCGTCCGTTGCGGTCGCGACGGTCGCCTCGCTGGGCTCGGCCCCGTCCGCAGGCTCCGTCGCGTCCGCCGGCTCCTCCTCATCAGCGGGCTCGATCGGCACCGCTGCGTCCGTCAGCTCGGCCTCGCCGCCGGCGTCGTCCTCGGCCTGCCCGCTCGCCTCGGCAGCGCGCCCATCCCATTCGTCGCCCGGCGGCACTACGGCATCCGCGATCGCCGAAGTCGTCGGACTGGACGCGCCGGAGGACAACGTGACCTGCTCAGGGACGGTCGATTCTGGGGCGGCCCCGGGAGCCGCGTCGTTCTCGGCGACGCGAGGCTCTTCGTCGGGCATTCATCCTCCCTCGATGACGTGACGCACGTCAGTCTACGGTTTGGCTCGGCGGCTCTCAACCGCGCTCTCGCTGCGCCACGACAACAGCGCCGCGGCCAGCGCGAGCAGTGCGGTCACCCGGAACGCCGCAGCGATGCCGGCCACGAAGGCGGAGGCCTCCGCGGGCGGCAGTGCCCCGGCCCCCCCGCTCAGCTCAGCTGCCAAATACGAGGTCACGATCGCTGCGGTCAGCGCGACCCCGATCGCCATGCCCACGTTCCTGGCCTGGGCGACCAACGCCGAGCCTACGCCGATGTGGCTTCTCGGCGTGGCGCGAAGCACCGCAGCGGTGTTCGGAGTCTGGAAGAACGCCATTCCGGCACCGCAGAGTCCGAGCGCGGCGAGGATCGGCACCAGGGGCGAGGCGGTACCGACGAACGAGAGCATGCCGATACCGACGGCGAGAGCGAGCGATCCACCGGCTGCCAGCGCGCGGCTCCCGTGGCGATCCGACAGTCGGCCGGCAAGCGGGGCGAACGCGGCCATGAGCAGCGGAACCGTGGTGAGCACGATGCCGGCCTCCCGCGGACCCATCCCCCGCACGCGAAGCAGGTAGAACGGCATGTTGAAGGTGACGCTGAACAGGGCGAGGTAGTTGAGCGCCGCCGCGGCCAGCCCGAACGAGAACGGCCGCGATGAGAACAACCGCAGCTCGACCATCGGGTGCCGAGACCGACGCTCGACAGCGATGAACCCGAACAGAGCCGCTACCGAGAGGGCGAGGCCCATCATGACCTCCACCGAGAACAGAGGCTCGCTCTCGGTGAGGGTGAGCGCGGCAAGAAGCGAGAACAGCGACAGGCCGGCCAGTATCGCACCGGGGAAGTCGAAGTCCTCGCCCGCGCGCTCCTCGTTGGGCAGCAGCCGCCACGCGAGCAGCGCCACGCCCGCCGAGAGAGGGACGTTGATCAGGAACAACGATGGCCACCCGAACTGCGCGAGCAGAACGCCACCGAGCGCGGGGCCCACGGTGAGACCCGCCGATACGGCCAGCGCGATGTAGCCCAGGGCCCACCCGCGCTTCTCGGGAGGGAACGTCCTCGTGACGAGTGCCGGACCGGCGGCGAACAGCATCGACGCGCCGACCGCCTGGATTACGCGCGACCCGATCAGCGCGGCGATCGAGCCGGAGAGCGCACAAGCGAGCGATCCGGCTCCGAAGATGAGGAGCCCCCATACGTACAGGCGCCTGAGGCCCCAGACGTCGCCAAGCCGCCCCATGCCCAGGAGCAGCGACGCGCTGGTAAGCAGGTACGCCGTGGCGACCCAGCTGACGAGCGCCGGCTGGATGCCGAACTGGGCGGAGATGGCCGGGAGCGCGATGGTGACGATGCTCGAGTCAAGCGGCGCGAGGAACGTGCCGACCACCAGCACCAGAAGGACGGCCGTGGAGCTGGGCGCGGTGGGCCGATCTGTCGCAACCGGCCGTTCGGGTCCGTCGCCCTGGGAATGAAGCATTTGTGGAAGTCCCGACATAGACGTTGAGTTGGCTTCATTCTCTCATGTAGGAACTTTCCAGAAGCCCTACGTGCTCGAATGCGGCACGATGAACAGCACGATGACCCCCGTGAGGAGATTCCATGACAGACGAGATGTCGCGACCGCCTGCTGGCGATGCACCAACGCCACCGCCGGCGCCGCCGTCCGGTTTCGACGCTCCACCGCCTCCCCCACCGCCCGCGGAGACCCCGCCGACCCCCAGCTACCCGCCCGCGGCTCCGCCTGCGGCCCGGTACGACGAGCCGACTGCCCCATACGCCTACGCTCCGCCGCCCGTCGCGACCGGGAGTGTCCCGCCGGGAACGTACGGTAGCGGCCCCGGCGCGGTCGCCTCGGCGGAACCGCCTCGCAAGAGCGGGGTCGGCGTCGCCATACTCATCGCCACCATCCTCGCGCTGATCGTGGGCAGCTTCGCGGGCCTGGCCGCCGGGTTCCTGGGTGCGCGGCTCGCGGGCGGAGGATCGCTGAACGTGGTTCGCCCCACCAGCGTCACCGTCGTGCCCTCGAAGACGCCGGAGCCGGTCGTTGGTGCTTCCGCGGCGGCCCTGCCCACCGTCGTGAACATCGACGTCGCGGGTGCAACGCAGGAGTCGACGTCGAGCGCGCTTCCGCAGGGCCACCCTAACGTGCCCATCAGCGGCAACGGGTCCGGCGTGGCGTACAAGGCCACTGCTGACGGCGGCACCTACATCGTCACGAACAACCACGTGGTCGAGAACGCGGCGACGATCGTGGTCAAGTCGCCTGAGGGCGGCAGGTGGAACGCCAAGCTCGTCGGCCGCGATCCAGACACCGACATCGCCGTGGTGCAGATCTCCGGCAAGCTGCCGGTGATCAAGGTCGCCGACTCGAGCAAGCTGCAGGTGGGGCAGACCGCCATCGCGATCGGCTCGCCGTTCGGCCTCGAGCACTCGGTGACCCAGGGCGTCGTCTCGGCGCTCGGCCGTTCGCTGCTCGAGTTCGGGAACAGCTCCCAGGGGCAGTACCCCCTCGTCGACGTGATTCAGACCGACGCCGCCATCAACCCCGGCAACTCCGGTGGTGCGCTGGTCGATCGAGCCGGGAAGCTCATCGGAATCAACACCGCCATCTTCGGCGGCAACGGTGACGCGAACGCAGGCATCGGCTTCGCGGTCCCGTCGAACACGGCGGCCCGTGTCGCGAACCAGATCATCTCGGGTGGCAAGGTCGAGCACCCGTTCATCGGCGTCATCGGCGAGACGGTCACCCCGGAGCTCGCCAAGAGCCGCAAGCTCGACGCCGAGCAGGGCGCCCTCGTCATCGACTTCACGCAGGGTTCTCCGGCCAAGACGGCAGGCGTGAAGACCGGTGACGTGATCGTGTCGATCAACGGCAAGCGAGTGACCTCGATGGACGACCTTGTGCTGCAGGTACGCCGCAACGGGGTTGGCGACACCGTGCAGCTCGAGATCAACCGCAACGGTCAGACCCAGACGATTCCGGTCAAGGTAGGCGAGAAGCCCTCCGGCCTCAACGTCCAACCGTCCGAGCCGACCACGCCGTAGCATCACCTCGGCTCTACTGTTCGCGTTTGCGGCGGCCCCGGTCACGTGACCGGGGCCGCTTCGTCGCGGGGGTCCTGCCTCGGCGATTCCGTCGCCCACGCGTCGCCCAAGATGGTTCCTTCTGCCAGTACGGGGGGATATGATTCTCCGACATCCAACCGACCCCAGGAGAGGAGACCACCCTATGGAGAAGTACCGCTGCAAGAGTTGTGGCTACTTCCACATCGGCCCCGCCCCCGAGAAATGTCCGGTCTGCGGCGCTCCCCAGAACTTCTTCGAGGCCTACGAGGGACCCAGCGACCTCGCCGGCACCCAGACCCTCGAGAACCTGAAGGCCGCCTTCGCGGGCGAGTCCCAGGCCAACCGCCGCTACACCCTGTGGCGCCGTATCGCCGAGCTCGAGGGCGCTCCCCAGTCCGCGCTCGACGCGTTCGATCGCGCCGCTGCCGAGGAGACGGCTCACGCACTCGGTCATCTCGCCTACATGGGCGGTTTCGGCTCCACCGCCGAGAACCTCCGCAACGCCGCCGCCGGCGAAGAGAACGAGGCCACGGACATGTATCCGAGCTTCGCGAAGATCGCCGAGGAGGAGGGCTTCCCCGAGATCGCCTTCTACTTCCGCAGCGTGGGCCGCTTCGAGAACGAGCATCGCGGCGAGTACGTCGACGCCCTGGAGGAGCTCGAGGGCTGATGTCCTCCGCGTCCGACTCCGAAGCCTCCCACGACCGCTTCGCGCACGACGCCAACGACAGGGTCGCTGCCTCCGGTGCAGCGGCCCTGTCTCGCGCTCGGAACCATCCCGCCGGCATCAAGGCGCTCGGTCGGACCGAGCTCGAGGCGCTCGTGGGCGAACTCAATCAGCCAAGGTACCGGGCGGCGCAGATCGCGACCTGGCTGTACCGCCGAGGGGCGGGCTCCTACGACGAGATGACCGACCTCTCCGCGGCGTTGCGCGCCGAGCTTGCCGCCTCCGTACCGCTACCGGTGTCCGGTCTCGGCGAGCGAGTGGAGTCCGCGGACGGCACGCGGAAGTACCTCGTTCGCTTCGGTGACGGGACGTCGGTGGAGGCCGTCGGGCTTCCCGAGGGCGATCGGCTGACGGTGTGCTTCTCGACGCAGGCGGGGTGCGCGATGGGATGCTCGTTCTGTGCGACCGGCCGGTCGGGACTCACTCGCGACCTCGGCCCCGGCGAGATGGTGGACCAGGTGCGGCTCGTGGGCGAGGACTTCGGCGTGCGGGTGACCAACGCCGTGGCCATGGGGCAGGGCGAACCCTTCGCGAACTACGAGGCCACCCTCGCCGGCCTCAGGTTCCTCAACTCGGCGAAGACGGGGCTGGGCATCGGCGCGCGGCATCTCACCGTCTCCACGTGTGGTCTCGCGGCCGGAATCGACCGCTTCGCCACCGAGCCCGAGCAGTTCACGCTCGCAGTGTCGCTGCATTCGGCGGTTCAGGCGACGCGGGATCGGCTCATGCCCGGCGTCCGTGGCGTTCCCTTGACAGCGCTCCGTCGCGCCATCACCGGCTACATCGCCGCTACCAACCGCCGCCCCACCCTCGAGTACGCGCTGATCGCCGGCGTGAACGACACCGACCCCGAGCTTGCCGCGCTCGTCGAGTTCTGCCGAGGCCTGCTCGTGCACGTGAACCTCATCCCGGTGAATGCGGTCGCCGGGTCGGAGTTCGCACGCTCCGAGGCATCCCGGTCGCGCGAGTTCGTACGCCGCCTCGCCGCCCAAGGGACCGAGGCCTCAGTGCGCGTGGAACGAGGAGCGGACATCGACGCCGCATGCGGCCAGCTCAAGCAGCGCGTCGGCTGAGCGCCCTTACGGGCCCCACGCCTCCGGACACAGCCCCCGGGGAATCGCGCACTCGCGGCACGTTTGCTTGGAGGGCCTCGGCTCGAACGCACCCGCGTCGATCCGGTCGACCACCTCACGGATCTGTTCCTTCAGACGAGGAGCGTCCTCGGCGGTGAAGGGGCCGAACACCGTCGTCTCGATATCGTCCCCGTCGGGCACCTCTGGACGGACGTAGCGCGCCTCGACCTCCCGCACCCCGTCGGCAAGCGCCGCGAGGGCATAACACGAGGCCTGCAGACCGTAGTGTTCGCGCACGCCGTCGCTGTCGCCGTATGCGCCCGTCTTGTAGTCGACGATCAGCGCCCTGCCGTCATCGCTACGAACGTACAGGTCGATGAACCCCCGCAGTATCAGACTCCGTCGGTCATCACCCAGTTCGAGCGCGAACGGCACTTCCACCCTCGGTGTCCCCAGGTCTCGCGCCGCCCGAACCGCACCGGACCCAAGCGCGGATGCCGCCACCGGCGCCAGCCGCTCGCGCCCCTCGCGCGTGAGGCCGTACATCGTCGCGATGTCGTCGAGCTGCTCCTGTCCGAGCTCCGCTCCGTGGGCTATAGCCTGCTCGAGAGCGAAGTGGACCGCCGACCCGAAGGTCAGCGCATCCTGAACGCCTTCTTCGGTCGCGAGGTCGCGTCCAGCGCCGCCCTCCGGCTCGCGCTGCGGCTCCAGCCAGCCCAGTCGGAGGATGCTGCGGGCCCAGTATCGCCGAGGGCACTGCTCGTAGGCGCTGAGCGCCGAGAACGACACCTCCTCGACGCGTGCCGCCACACCGGGGAGCGCAGCGCTCGCGTGGTCGGCCAGCTCCGCCTCCGAGATCTGAGTCCCCACCTGCCTGCCGTCGTCTCGGTCGACGACAGGCGGATCGCCGTCGACACACCTGAGGCGGAACTGGAGATCGCCGGCGTCGACGACCTCATCGCGCTCGAGCTCGACCCGCTCGAGCGCCCCGAGGGCCCTCAGCATCGAGCCGAGCGGAGTCCGGTAGCACGACGCCTTGGGGTCGCGCAGCTTCGCTACCGGCGCTCCCCCGCTCAGCAGCAGGTACTCCTTCGCCCTCGTCAGCGCGACGTAAGCCAAGCGCATGTCCTCCTCGGCGTCCGCGGCATCGTCTCGCTCGGCAAGCTCGTCGAACCACTTCGTCGTGCGAAGCTCGCCTTGAGGCTGGCCGCTCAGCCGAAGTGCCAGCCGAAGCCGCTTCGCTTCGGGCTCCCACCCCACTCGCAGCGCGCCCCCGCCCCCACCCCGACCGTCCGCGAGCCCGACGACCGCGACCACGGGGAACTCCAATCCCTTGGCGCTGTGGATCGACATGATCCGCACCGCCGGCGAGCCGTCGTCGGCGAGCGAGGCGATCTTCTCGTCGTCGCCGAGACGCTCCTTCGTGTCGAGGTGCGCAACGAACGAAGCGACCCCCGCGTGTCCGGCTCGCTCGAACGCGTCGGCGAGCCGAGCGAGCTTCAGCACGTTCACGAACCGCTGCTTGCCCTCGGGACCGTCCGAGAGCAGCACGAGGTCGTACCCGAGTCGAGTCACCGCTCGCAGGATCAACTCGCCGAGGGACACGTCCCCCACCGACTCACGGGCCTGCGAGATGGCCTCCGCGACCCGCGTCATCGCGGCCCTATCGGCCTCGTCGAGCTCCAGCCCCGGGTCGCCGGCGACATCCCACAAGCTGACACGACGCTCGCGTGCGGTTCGCCCGAGCCTCCACAGGCCGGTCGCGGACATTCCCCCGAGCGGCGAGGCGAGCACCGCCTGCAGCGCGACTGCATCCTGCGGATTGGCGATCGCTCGCAGCATCGCGCGGACGAGCTGGACCTCCGGCCGCCCGAGGAAGTCGCCACCCCCGACGATCACGGTGAAGCCGCGTGCACGCAGGGCTTCGGCAAACACCGGGGCCTTGCTCCAGGCCCGAACCAGCACTGTCATGTCCCCCGGGTCGATGCCGGCGGACCTGAGCGCCGCGAATCGATCGGCGACCTCCGCCGCCTCTCGTTCCCGGCTCTCATCGGTCTTGCCGTTCTGCCGATCCACGACGACGACCTCGACGCGCGGGATGTCGGTCAGCACCGGCGGCTCGGGCTCGTCCCGGGAGGCCTCGAGGCGCATCAGCTCCGGTCCGAAGTACTCATCCGAACTGAAGACGCGGTTCACGCAGGCGAGCACCTCGGGATGCGACCGGTAGTTGCGGAAGAACCCGATCGGCTCGACGCCCAGGGCACGTGCCCGATCGCGGTGCCCCCGATAGACCTCGATCTCGGCGCCCCGGAACCGGTAGATCGATTGTCGCTCGTCACCCACCGTGCACAGGTTGGGACCGCTCAACGCCCGAACGAGTTGGAGTTGCAGCGAGTCGGTGTCCTGGAACTCGTCGACCATGACCAATCCGAAGCGCTCTCGGTACGCCTCGGCCAGGTCCGGCTGCTCCGCGAGCAGGTGCAACGCGAGCAACTGCAGGTCATCGAAGTCGAGAAGCGAGCGGTCTCGCTTCGCGACGGCAAAGGCGCGGTCGTACTCACCGGTGAGCGCGACCAGGGCCCTCGTCATCCCGTGAAGCGCGAGGGCGAGCGCACGTTGCCGCAGTTCTGTGCGCTGCTCCGAGAAGTCGGCGAGGACCGGGGCGGCCTCCCCCTTCTGCAGGCGACCGTTGACGGGCACCTTCTTGAGTTCGCTCCAAACGGCCCGACCTACGTCGGCAGCAGGCGTTCGGCTCGCATCCAATCCGCACAGTCGCTCGGATACCTCGCGGCAGGCACAGGCCGTGGCCGTCACGCTGTCTCGCTCGTCGCCACACTCGTCGACTCGATCGGCCGTCGTCGCGAGCATGTCGATCGCCTCGGCGAGCAGGCGCTCAGGGTCGTCGACCGGCTCGATATCCAGGGCTTGGGCACCGAGGCCGCGCTTGATGAGTTCGTGCCGTATCTCGGAGACTGCGCCGAACACCGAGGCGTACCCGTACTCCGCGAAGAGGGTCTCGGCGTCGCCATCTGACTCGAGCGCGGCACGTGCGACCGCTTCGAAACAGCGCTCCGCGAGCTCCCCGGCGGTCGTGGAATCGGCGACACCGAACTGCGGGTCGATGCCCGCGCGCAGCGCGTGCTCGCGAAGGATGCGGCTGCACAAGCCATGGATGGTGGAAATCCACGCCACGTCGACCCTGCGCGCTGCTTCTGCCAGGTGGCGCTGCGTGCGCAGCGACGCCCGTATCCGTTCCGCGAGCTCTCCGGCCGCCTTGTCGGTGAAGGTGATGGCGACGACCTCATCGACGGCGAGCGGCTCCCAGCCGTCGATGCCGGCGTCGGGGTCGACTGCGTTGACGAACCGCTGGGTCAGGGCGCGGGTCTTGCCCGACCCCGCACCGGCGTCGACGAGCACGAGACCCGCGAGCGTGGTCGCCGCAAGGGACTGCTGATCGTTCAGCGCCATCACCGCACCGCCTTGGGACAGTAGGCCGACGCGGGGCAGTTGCGGCACGACTGCTTGCTCGCGGGTTGCGGCGCGATGATTCCAGCCCTGATTCCTCCGGCCGCCTCCCGGGCCACCGCCCACGCCCGCTCGATCGCCTCCGCGAGCCCCTCCTCGTCCGTAACGTCCGTGATCCTCGGCCCACATTCGATGGGCACGCCTTGGAGCCAGAACCCCCGCGCCGTGCCGCTCGCCAGCGACCGGTAGACACCGCCGGCAACTGGAGCGCCGAGCAGTTCCGAGGCGATCGCCGCGTAGAGCGGTACCTGCAGCCGGCGATCCTTCTCCCAGCTCATGCGCCCGTCGACTGCGCCCAGTTTGTAGTCCGTGACGACGATTCCTTCCGGCCCCCGGTCGACCCTGTCGACAGTGCCCCTGAGGTTGATCGTCGAGCCCCCGACGACCAGCTCGTGCTCGAAGGCCCACTCCAGCTGGACCGGGACGTAGCCGGACAGAAAGGCCGAGTCGCGCTCCACCAGGCCGCGCGCCCGCGTGCGTGCCGTCGCCATGTCGAGCTCTTCGGCGAGATTCATGGCGCCGCCCCCGCGGCGCCGCTCCTCCACGCCCTCCGCAACCTCGTCGAACAAGGCGAGTGCTTCGTCGAGACACCCGGGTGTCACGCGCTCGACCCCGAGACGCTGCGGCAACAGCCGGTAGAAGTCCGCCAGCATCTGATGGGCGCGAGTGCCCATCTCGCGCGCGTCGAGCATGGCGTCGAGCTCGCGGGCGGCCACCCCTCGCGTCGCGAACCAGCGGTAGGGACAGGTCGCGTACACCTCGAGCTCCGTCATTGCCACCGAGCCCACCGCGCCCTCGGTCCCCAGCCCGAGCGATGTCGACAGCGGACGACGGAGCGCGCGCTCGTTCGACTCCGCGTCACGACGCAGCCGCCGCCGGGACGGCGTGAACGCGGGCACCGCCTCGGACAGGTCGGTCAGCCGCAGGGTCCGGCCGAGCAGTTGCGTGGGTACCTCCCCGGCGTCCCGCTCGGCGTCGGCCGGGCAGTAGAGATCGATCACGTCCTCCCAGAAGACCGAAGGTCGCACCGATTCGCCTTGGGCATCTGTCGACTGTCGTACGAGCACCAGGCGTTCGCGCGCGCGAGTCACGAGGGTGTAGAACAGCAGGCGCTCCGCCAGCCGGGGCTCGATACCCCCCCGACCACCGAGTCCTCGCTCGAGTCGCGCCTGCAGCGGCTCGGGCTTCTCCGCAGAGAACTCCGCCGCCGTCATACCCCCCACGATCACGGCGTCGAAGCGACGGCCCCTTGCCTTGGTCGCATCGAGCAGCTGCACCCCCCGCTCGCCCTGACCCGACGCTGACGACACCGAGACATCGCCCATGACCCGAACAAGCTCGACGCCACTCACCAGGGCATCGAGGCGACCGACCTCGGCGACGGTCCGGACGATAGTCCGATGTGAGGCTGCGTCAGCCTGCACGGCTGCCGTCGTGTCCGCCCGGGTCGGATCCCGTCGCAGCGCGGCGGTCTCGAAGAGCAGGTCTGCCAGTTCCTTCCAGATGGCTGTGGTGTCCTCATCGACCGGCGAGGTCACGAGGCGCTGCGCCAAGCGGACGGCATTCGCTGGCGCTCCGCCCTCGTTCGCGATATCGGACAGGAGCCGTCGAGGATCCGCGGTCCTCCTCCTGCGCCAACGCGCGTCGAGAGCTGACACCGTGTCAGGCTCCATGCCACTGTAGGCGCTGCTCAGGTAGGTCAGGATCTCTTCCCTGCCGCCGTCACCAGCTGTGACCGTCAGCAGTCCCAGGAGTGCCTGGCCGAGGGGGGTCCCGGCGAACGGGACGATCACGTCGACGTCGACCGGTATGTCGCGTTCGGCCAGCGCCGTTCGCAGGCCGGCAAGCCTCGGGATGGGGTCTCGGAAGACGATCGCGACATGGCTCGGCTCGATTCCCGACCGGAGCAGAGCCTCGCTCTCCTCGGCGATGAGCTCGATCTCGGCCTCCGGGCCAGCGGCAGTGCACATCCGCAGGTGACCGAGTGGCTGGAGCTGCTCCGTGACGGGAGGATCGTACAGGCGGGCTCCAAGTGCCGTCAGCTCATCGGCCCGGTCCGGCAGCTGCTGTGCCTCGATTCGTGCCCCTGCGTCCACGAGGCGCTCCACCAAGTCACCCATGGCCTCGGTCGCGACCGTCTCCGAATCCCAGGTGAGCCCCACCCAGACGTCCGTCGTCAGCGACGCCGCCACGAGGAGCCGCTCCTGCGCCTCCGACAGGTCGTACACGCGGTTCACCGCGATGAAACCCTGTGGCGGAAGGCCGTCTCGCTCCATCAAGGCGACCGCGCGGCTTGGCTCGACAAGCCGCGCGTGGTCGAGAATCGCCTCGTATGCGGACAGGATTGCGAGAACCTCACGTTCCTCGGCGACGTTGGGGCGTGGGACGTCGGTGATGCTAGGATTACATAACCTCGCCGCCACGAGCCCGATGGTCCGCGCGAAACCAAGGGTTTCGGCACTTCGCGCTAGAAGTTCCAGCTTCGTGGCGCGCACGGCCTGGGAGATCAGCGCCTCGCGCACGAGTGACGAGACGAGACTCCGGTCGCTTCCCGTCTCGCGCCAGAGGCGCCCGACCCAATCGTCGACGGTTTCCACTACGACGCCGACCGGGAACCTTCGGGCGATCTCCCTTCTGGTCCTCCGGAGCTCGGTGGTCGAAGGCACGAGCACGCACGCCGGGTTGCCGGACGCGATCGCGGCCTCAAGGGCAGCGTAGAGCACGCCGGACTTCGACGAGTTGGCAGGGCCTGTGACAAGAGTTAGAGGCACGCGGCTCCCTTCACAGGAGCATCATGCCACGGCGCACTGACAAGTTACGCGGGATTCGTTTGCGAGTAGCGGTTGACGCCCTCTCGAATCTCCTTCACCTTGCGCCAGGCCGCTTCCTCATCTCGCCCGAGGTAGTGATCGACGCGGCCGGCAATGCGAGCGGCTGCGCCCTCGGTCCGATCGGCAAGCTCGCGCGCGGCCTCGGCGGCCCGATTGGCTTCGTCGGCGATCCGGCGTCGAAGGCGACGCCCCTCGATGGGGGCGAAGAGCACTCCAAGCAGCGCGCCCGCGACAATCCCGACCAGCGCGCCGATGAGGAAGAACTCAAGATCGCGGCGCACTACTCTGCTCCTTCGGTCTGCGGCAGATCAGCCTCGGTCAGAATCCGGTAGATCCTCTCGAGGTCGTCCTCGCCATGGAAGTCGATCTCGATACGGCCCTTCGTCTTCGTCATTCGTACCCGAACGCCGGTTCCGAGCATCTTCCGCAGGCGGCGTGCGACGAGCTTGTAGGAACGCGGGGCGGGCGGCTTCGGCTCGCGATCGCCGTGTCCCGCGAGGTAGAGCCTGGCCAAGCTCTCAACCTCGCGAACCGACAGTCCCTCGTCCACGGCCTTGTGGGCCAGTTTCGTGCGCGCGGCCTCCTCAGGGAGGGCGAGAATCGCCCTGGCATGCCCCGCAGACAGCCGGCCTTGGTACACCAGCTCCTGAACCTCGTCCGGGAGATCGAGCAGGCGCATCGCGTTCGTGATGGCGGACCGCGACTTCGAGACCTTGTCTGCGAGCTCCGCCTGCGTCATCTGATACTCATCCAGCAACCTGCGGTACCCGCGCGCTTCCTCGATCGCGTTGAGGTCCTCACGCTGCAGGTTCTCGATCAGAGCAAGACCCAAGGACTCCGCCGACGTAGCCGAGATCACCCGAACCGGGACCTTCTCGAGGCCCGCGAGGCGGGCGGCCCTCCATCGGCGCTCTCCGGCGATGATCTGGTACTGATCGCCGAGAGGCCGGACGATGATGGGCTGCAGCAAGCCCACTCGACGTAGGGACTCGGCTAGTTCGGCGATCGCTTCATCATCCAGGTCCGTCCGCGGCTGGTCCGGATTGGGCGCGATGAGCTCGAGGGGGAGTTCGGTGATCGACTCGAACTCGCCTTGCGACTCCTGGGCGGCACCGGGGATGAGTGCGGATAGACCGCGGCCGAGTCCACGCTTAGACACGCTGCACCACTTCCTCTGCCAGTCGGCGGTACGCTTCGGCGCCCTTGCCGGTCGGGTCGTACAGGGTCACCGGCTGTCCGAAGCTGGGCGCCTCGGAAAGACGGACCGTTCGGGGGATCTTCGTCTCAAACACCTTGTCGCCGAAGAAGTCCTGGACCTCGTCCACCACCTGGGCGGCGAGCCGCGTTCGTGAGTCGTACATGGTCATCACGACGCCGAACACCTCGAGATCCGGGTTGAGGTGCGTCTTGACCAGCCTGACGCTGTCCAGCAGTTTCGACAGCCCTTCCAAGGCGTAGTACTCGCACTGTATCGGTATCACGAGTCCTTCCGCTGCAGTGAGCGCATTCACTGTCAGCAACCCAAGGGACGGCGGACAATCGATGATGATGACGTCGAAGTCCCCCCTGACGCGGTCGATTGATGATTTGAGCTTGGTCTCCCGACTCATCGCCGCTACCAACTCGATCTCCGCGCCCGCGAGCTGGATCGTGGCCGGCACTACGAAGACATTCTCGATACCGACCGGCTCTATGACCGCTTCGATCTCGGCGTCCCCAAGCAATACGTCGTAGACGCACAGCTCCCGCTGGTTCTTGTTGAGTCCGAAGCCGGACGTCGCATTGCCCTGGGGGTCGAGGTCAACCAACAGAACGCGCTGACCCAAGTCCCCGAGCGCCGCCGAGACATTCACGGCGGTCGTGCTCTTGCCGACTCCGCCCTTCTGGTTGACAACCGCGAGTACCCTCGCAGATCTAGCCGACGACCCGTGTAGTTCCTCCACCGGCACCCCCTTCGGCGCTCTGAATCATGGGCATTATAGGTGTGTTCGTCCGAACAGGGAACCTGGAGTAGGATGTTTCACGTGAAACATCACGACCTCGGACAAGACTCCACGATTCGTGACTCCTTGGCAGCCGCGGCGCAGTCTGACCTCGACGCCCTGGGCGTTGATATCCCTCACTCCGTCGTCTCGCGCTGCATCGAGTACCTGCTCGAGGTTCTATCGCTCAACGAGTCGGTGAACGTCACAGCGATCACGGATCCTGTCGAGGCAGTACGCCTTCACGTCGTCGATAGCCTGGCGGTGCTTCCCGAAGTACGTGCGGCACCCTCGGGGACCCTCTGCGACTTCGGGAGCGGTGGAGGCTTCCCCGGAGTCCCGATCGCGCTCGCCTCCGGACGAGAGACCACCCTGATCGATTCGGCCAAGCGCAAGGTCGGCGTCATGGGCTCCGCGCTCACTTCGGCGGAGATCCGGTCCGTTCGGGCCTGCCACAACCGAGTGGAGCAGTACGTTGCGGACCCGCCCTTTGCGGTCGTGCTCTCGCGAGCGGTCGCCGAGCTTCCGGTTCTCGTTGAGTACGCGACTCCGCTTCTCGCGCACGGCGGCGTGTTTCTGGCGCTTAAGGGCGCCCCCGCGGATCAGGAGGTGCTACGCGGGCGATCGGCGGCGGAGCTCTGTGGGCTGACGCTGGCCGAACGCCGCGAGTACGCGCTCCCCCGAGGAGGGGAGCGTAGGACCGTCTTCTCGTTCAAGAAGACCGGCCCGAGCTCGCTGAGTCTGCCTAGGCGCGCGGGTAGGGCGACGAAGTCCCCCCTGGCTTGATGTTTCACGTGAAACATCCGAGCCTCCACCGAGCCGAAGGCCGATGCCGCCCGGTCTGGTTCCGAAGGCGACGGCTGCCAAGGGCAGGCGTTGCGCGGCGGGGTACGTCCAGCCGTTCGCGGTCCTAGGGGGATGCATTCCTCCAGCTGGGCCGTGTGATGTCATCGTGCCGCGACTCGAACCAAGAAGACGAAGGGCGCCCCAAGGCGCCCTTCCGGCCTCGCATGTAGGTTGCGACTACTTCGGAGACACGACGACGGCGCGGAACGGATCCTCGCCCTCGCTCGACGTCATCACGCGACGGTCGTTCCTGAGCGCGACGTGGATGATTCGGCGCTCGTAGGCGTTCATCGGACGGAGGCGTACCGGCTGGCCTTGGCGCGCGGCCCTATCGGCCGTACGAGCCGCCATCTCCTCGAGCTTCTGCCGGCGACGATGCCGATAGCCCTCGACGTCCACGATCACGGGATAGCGGAAGCCAAGCCGCTTATTGGTGATTGCCGACACGAGGATTTGCAGGGCTTCGAGCGACCGACCGTGTCGGCCGATAAGCACTGCGACGTCACTCCCGACAATGTCGAGGATGATCTCGCGTTCGTCGCCCTCGTACTCCTCGATCTCGGCAGCGATGCCGAAGCCGTCCAGAATCCGCTTCAGCGTCTCGACTGCCGCGTCCGCAACCTGATCGAGCTCGTCGTCGCTCAACGCGTCCGAGTCACTCGCCCCCCCGGACACCTCCGCCGGCTCGGGGTCGGGTACGTCAAGGACGTCGCGCGCGACGCGCCGGGCCTCCTCGATCTCGTCCAGTGCCGAGGCCTTGATCCAAACCCGCACGCGAGCCGGCTTGTCAGCGCCGAGTCCGAAGACCTTGCGTCCAGGCTCGTCGAGCACCTCATAGTCAACAGCGTCCTGCTGGACCCCGAGTTCCTCCAGCGCCGCATCCACTGCCTCTTCGACGGTGGGCGCTTCCTTGATGCACTCTCGCTCCATGTTGGCTCCTTCGAAGAGCGACCGGCGGTCGCTACTTTCGCTTACGCCTCGCGGCACCAGACGACTTGGGGGCTGGCGCCTCAGATGAACCTGACACCGTGTCAGCGGCGAGGGCCTTGCCCTTCGCCGCTGCCTTAGCTGCCTTCTCGTCGGCTCTGGCCTGAGCGGCAAGCTCTTCCTCGTGTGCGGTGTGCTGCTTGAGGTACTTGAGCTGTATCTGCTGCTGGGCAACTCCGATGAAGCTCGACGTCACCCAGTACAGAAGGACGCCGGCCGGGCTGATCCATCCGAACCACAGGAACAGCACGGCCATGTACATACCGATCATCTTCTGCTGCCGCTCACCAGGCATGAGCTGCTGCGGAAGCCAGATGCTCAGCCCGAATAGCACGACGAGCAGCAGGTAGGGCAGCGCGGCAAGGAGCCCGTCGGCCTGGAAGACGGCCTGCGGCGTCTTGGTAATGTCTGGAAGCACGAAGTAGAACTTGACGGCCTCGGCCTTGAGGTCGGCCGGCAAAGTCAGGAAGTACTTCAGCATCAGGCCGGGGTTCTTCTCGTACGTGCCCCCGAGCACGCGGAACAGGGCAAAGAAGATCGGCATTTGGAGGATCAGCGGCAAGCAGCCGCCGAAGGGATTGACCTTGTTCTCCGAGTAGAACTTGAGGGTCTCCTCCTGCAGCTTCTCCTTGTCATCCTTGTACTTGGCCTGCAGCTCCTTCAGCTTCGGCTGAATGCGCTGCATCTCGTACATGGACTTCGTCTGCTTGATCGTGAGGGGCATCAGGAGCAGTCGGAACAGGATCGTCAGGGCGATGATCGCCAGGCCCCAGTTGCCGAGGACGCTCTCCAGCCAGAGCAGCAGGGTGAAGATCAGTTCTTGAAACTGAACCCAGAGATTCATTCGGGTGCTCGTTCCTCCTCGTGATGAGGGGCGTGGTCGTGTTGGTGTCGGTCCAGCGTGTCGGGAACCGGGTCATACCCGCCGGGATTGAACGGGTGGCACCGCGCGATGCGACGAATACCCATCCACCCGCCCCGAAGCACGCCGAAGCGCTGGACTGATGTTAGCGCATACGCGGAGCACGTCGGGTAGAAGCGACAACTGGGCGGCGTGATCGGCGAGATGAAGCGCTGATAGCCGCGGATCGCCGCCACGACGAGAGCCGAGGGGAGGTCGCGCACCGAGAGATCGCGTCCGGGGGTCACGGCAGCACCTTGAGGGCCCTGAGCCGGGCGACGAGTTCGCTCTCGAGTTGGGGGAGCCGTGCTGAGAGGGCGCCGGGCCTGGCCAGAGCGATCACGTCCCATCCGGGCCACGGCCCACCTGCCGAGCGCACCGCCTCTCGCAACAGCCGCTTCGTCCTGTTTCGGGTCACGGCACCGCCCAACTTGGTGCCCGCAACAAACGCAACGCGGCCCAGGGGGCCGCGTTCTTCGGGCGTTCGTGCCGCGAGCACCACGAGGGTGCTGCTCGACGATCTCGTTGCCTCTCGGAAGATCCGGTCGATCTCCCGCGATGACCGAATGGTCTGAGGACGCATGGTGCGCCGCTGGGTGGGTCTACGCGCTCAGTACGGCGCGACCCTTGCGGCGACGCGCCGCGAGCACGCGACGGCCTCCCTTGGTGGCCATGCGGGCCCTGAAGCCGTGCGTCTTGCTACGCTTACGGTTGTTCGGCTGGTACGTGCGCTTCACGAGTTCCTCCGATCGGTTCCCTCCACTGAAGAGGGCAAAGCCGGACGATTATATGGTCGGCTGATGGCACTGTCAACGGCTCCGGGCGTTGCCTGCCTCGCCTCCGGTAGCCGCCGGATCTGCGCGACGCTGCGCGCTCGCCGCCGGCTGAGCCCGTCGGCGGTGGTTCCCCTGCTCGCGGCCCCCTTCGTGCGGCGTTCCCGCCTGGGCCAAGATCGGGACCTCCAAGTCGGCGGCAAATCTGTGGATAGTGTGGAAAACGCAGGACATACGTTTGTGCACACTGTGGATAACTCTCGGGTGCGGTTGTTGTTCGGAACGGCCCTTTGCTAGAATCCGCTGCGCTCGCAAGGCCTGAACCTACATCAGCCTCTCTCTTGAGATTGGCCCTCCAGCCTACAATAACGGCCGCTCGTCCTGCTATTTGGCCGTTCGTCGCCACCTAGAGTGTACGCGGGAAAGGGCGGTCTCGAGGTGCCGGATCCGTCTTGGCGCCGAAGCGCTGCGTTTTCCACCACCGGGCGATGGCTTGCCGGCCGCTTTCCACAAGCGGGAACGTGGCAAGAGGGGGCTGAACGGCTTTGAGCAGCGGCGTTCGCTGCGGGGGTGCGGGGCAACGGCACCACGTAATCCACAGGTGTGGAAAGCACTGTGGATAACGTTGGAAAGCCCCGCTGGTTGGGCTGGTGGTTGAGGGTTGTCTGGAGACGCTGCAGCTCAGAGCCAGTTTTCGGGCTGCGGGGGACGTCTCGGACGGGGAAGTGTTCGTCTACTTGATGCGCGGCTTTCCGCGCTGGTTGTGGAAAGAGGGGGTTCGTGAAGGGGTTCTATTCCGACAGCGTCGTCGTGCAGATACCCGCTCCGGCGGACCGAATGCGTCCCTCCGTGGCCTCTTCGGTCCCTGCGGGGTCGTCTTCCGGTGCGATGAGTGAGTCACCCGCCGCGCCTGCACGGCGAGCGCCGCGCGAGTGTTCGGCTCGGATCGCCGTCTATGACGGGGCCGGCTCCGCCCCGCGTGTCGAGGACATCGTGTCCGAAGAGGCCGGGGAGTTCATCGAAGCGTTCGCGGCACGCGTATATAGTCTCGCGCGCGAGGCCGGTGGGTCCGTTCCCTACACGGTGGTCAGGGAGATCGCCGAGAACCTGGTACACGCGGACTTCGCGGAGCCCGTCGCGTCGATCCTCGACCGGGGCAAGACGATCCGCTTCAGCGACCAGGGCCCCGGCATCGTCGACAAGGACCGTGCCCTTCTCCCCGGCTTCACGACTGCGTCCGGTGAGGCGAAGCGCTACATCCGGGGCGTCGGTTCGGGACTGCCGATCGTGCAGGACTACGTACGCTTCAGTGGCGGATCGCTGCTCATCGAGGACAACCTCGGCTCCGGCACCGTCGTCACGATCCGGTCAGGCGATGCTTCTCGATCAGGGGATCTACGCTCAGCCACGGTCGCAAGGCCGGCCTCGGAACCGGTCACGACCTCCACGGTTCCCGTCGCCGGTGAGGCTTTGTGGCCCTACGAACCCGCCGCCGTCTCAGCAGCTGTTCCTTCGAGCCCCTCGTTGACTCGACGGCAGAAGCAGGTGCTCGCACTGGTCGCAGAAACCGGTGGCGCCGGTCCGAGCGTCGTCGCCAAGGAGTTGCTCGTGGGCGTCTCCACCGCGTACCGCGATCTCGCCTCGCTCGAAGACCGCGGCCTGCTCGTGTCCGACGACTCGGGCAGGCGAACGGTGACCGAACTCGGGCTTCGTGTCCTCGAAACGTTCATGGCCAGCTGACAGGTAACACCCAACAGAGAAGAAGCGATTGATGACAACGACTCTCGAGATCGGCGATGTGTGGTCCCAGGTGCTCGACGCGATGCGTCCCGAGCTGGACAAGCCTGTCTTTCGGACGTGGATCGAGCACGCGGTTCCAGCCTCGATGACCGATGATGTGCTGGTCGTCGCGGTCGAGACTCAGTTTGCCCGGGATTGGTTCGAGGGCCAGTACTCGGTGTTGCTCTGCTCCGCGCTCTCGTCCGTGACGGGACGGGCTTCGACCGTTGAGGTCGTTGTAGACCCGTCGCACTTCGCGCAGACGGCGGACGCCGTTCCGGTCGCCGACGTCCATCAGCCCGAGATCACGTCGTCGGAGAAGGCGCCGGAGACGGAGTCGTCGTTCAATCCCAAGTACACCTTCGACTCGTTCGTGGTCGGGGACTCCAACCGGCTCGCCGCCACCGCGGCTCTCGCGGTCGCCGACGAGCCGGGCATGAAGTACAACCCCTTGTTCGTCTGGGGTGGCCCGGGTCTCGGCAAGACGCACCTGCTACACGCGATCGCGAATCACGTGAAGCAGCACTACCCGGGCAAGAACGTGATCTACGTGACCTCGGAGCGGTTCACCAACGACTACATCAACTCGATGGCCAGCCGAGACAACAAGCGCATCGACCGCTTCCGGCAGCACTACCGCAAGGCCGACGTCCTGCTCATCGATGACGTCCAGTTCCTGAAGGGCAAAGAGGGGACGCTGGAGGAGTTCTTCAACACGTTCAACTGGTTGAAGGATCTGGGCAAGGCCATCGTGCTCTCCTCGGATCGGGCACCCAAGGACATCGACATCGAGGAGCGGTTCCGCAGCCGGTTCGCCAGCGGCCTGGCCGCCGACATCTCGCCCCCCAACCTCGAGACACGCGTCGCGATCCTCAAGCGGTGGAGCGAGACCGAGGGGCTTCCCACACCCGACGAGGTGCTGATGTACATCGCCGAGGCGTCGATGGCGTGCAACATCCGGGAGATGGAGGGGGCCATGACCAGGATCTCGGCGTGGCACTCCCTGTCTGGCCGGCCCATCGACATCGAGCTGGTCAAGGAAGCGACGATGGGCCTCTTCCCAGAGCGCTCGACGCGCCCGATCTCGGTCGGGACTATCCAGCGTGAGGTCTGCCGGTACTTCCAGATCTCCCACGCCGAGATGGTCGGGAGCAAGCGCAGCCAGCACATCGTCTATCCTCGGCAGATCGCGATGTATCTGGCTCGCGAGCTGACCGACATGTCCTTGCCCAAGATCGGCGAGGAATTCGGCAACAGGGATCACACCACGGTGATGCACGCCACCAAGAAGATCGGCGAGCTCATGAGGTCGCAGCGCGAGGTCTACAACCAGCTACAGTCACTCACGAACGCGATCAAGGAGAAGAGCTAGGCCTTGCAGGGTTGTGGACAACCCTCTGGAAAACCAGTCCAGAAGGTCGGGGAATCCTCGTGTTCCTGTTGATGACGAAGACAGCCTGTTGATGATGTGGATGAATGGAGCGTCGCGCGCACAGGTCGAAATGAATGGCTACACTGCCGCTCACCTTTGCTGATGTCGTTCATCCACATATCCACAGACCGTAGTACGAGGAATATGACTTCTAGATAGAGAAAAGAAAGGACACTCATGAAGTTCAGCATCGCCCGAAGTGAATTGGCAGACGCATTGACGGTCGTGGCCAAGGCCCTCTCGTCACGATCCACGCTTCCGATTCTCTCCGGCGTGTTGATCACCGCCGCTGACGGGTCCATCGAGCTACAGGCCACGGACCTCGAGATATCGGTCAAGCACAAGATCGCTTCCCTCACCGAGAAGGAAGGGTCCATCGTTCTTCCTGGCAAGCTGGTCACGGACATCGTCCGCAGCCTGCCTGAAGCAGCGGTCTCCATCGAGACCGAGGGTGACACGGCCCACATCACCTGTGCCCAGTCCTCGTTCACGGTCAGGACCTTGCCGGCCGGTGACTTCCCGAAGTTCCCCGAGGTTTCGATCGACAAGCAGATGAAGCTCGCCGGCTCGGTGCTGGCGTCGACCGTCAGGCAGGTCGCTCGGGCCGTATCCCGTGATGAGACACGGGCGATCATCACCGGAGTCCTGCTCGTGACGGAGGGGCCAAGCTTGCGGTTGGTCGCCACCGACTCGTACCGTCTCGCTCTCCGCGAACGAGTCCTGGAGACAGCGCCGGGCGAGGATATCGAAGTGGTCGTCCCGGGGCGCGCGCTCGACGAAGTCTCGCGGTTGGCGCAAGGAGTCGAAGAGATCGTCATCGGCATTTCGCAGAACCAGATCGTCTTCGAGCTCGGGCAGACCATCTTTGTCACGAGGAAGATCGAGGGCAACTTCCCCAACTACCGCCAGCTGCTTCCCAAGGAGACAGCCACGACAGTGACTCTCCCAGCAGAGGAGCTGACCGCTGCGGTCAAACGTGTGGCACTGATGGCCCAGCACAACGCTCCGGTGAAGTTGTCGGTCAACATCGACGACCTGACGCTCTCGTTGTCGGCCACGACGCAGGACCTGGGTGATGCAAGCGAAGATCTGATGGTCAAGGCAGAGGGAGAGAACGTGGAGATCGCCTTCAACCACGCCTTCTTCCTCGACGGTCTCGCCTCCGCCGACACCGAGGACGTCACGCTTTCGATTCAGAATTCGCTGAAGCCCGGGTTGATAACCACACCGGACGACGAAGGATTCGTGTACCTGCTGATGCCCGTACGGCTGACCTGAACCGCGCGCGCAGAGGGTGTCACTTCGAGTCACATCGCTGCACCTGCGCGACTTCCGAAGCTACGCGGACCTCAAGCTGGAGCTCGACCCCCGGATCACCGTGCTCGCCGGGCCGAACGCGGCAGGGAAGACGAACGTCGTAGAAGCGATTCAGCTGCTCACAACGGGAGTCTCCTTTCGCAACCCGCTGTGGGCGGATTTGGTGAGGTGGGGACAGCCGGCGGCGCGGGCGAGCACGCTCGCCGAAGGAGACGGCCGCAAGCTCGAGGTGAGTGTGGACATCACCCAGGCCGGTCGTCCGACGTTCCGCGTGAATGGGTCCGTCAGGCGCAAGAAGTCCGAAGCCACAGGAATCCTCCCCGCCGTACTGTTCACGCCCGACGACCTGCGGATGGTGAAGGAGTCCCCCGACAAGCGGCGTGACGCGCTCGACTCGCTGGGACGGCAGCTCTCCGCGGCGTACTCCTCGATCCTCGCCGAGTACGACAGGGCGCTCCGCCAGCGTAATGCCCTGCTCAAGCACGAAGACGTGGACCCCGAGGCGCTGAAGGCCTGGACCGACCGGCTCGTGGACCTCGGCTCGTCGCTCTCCAAGCACCGGACGAGGCTGTTCGATCGGCTGGCACCGTACGTGTCAGGGCTCTATGGCACGCTCTCCGGAGGAGAAGCGCTGACCGCGACCTATCACTCCTCGGTCGCGGGTCAGCTGCAGCCAGGCCTCGAACAAGGGGAGGAGTTTCGAAGGCTGTTCGTGCGCAGGCTCGAGGAGAAGGCAGCCGAGGAGCGCGCCAGGAGAAGTACCGCGGTAGGGCCTCATCGCGACGACGTCATCTTCCAGGTCGCCGGCCGCGACGCGCGGACGTTCGCCTCGCAGGGACAGCAGAGGACCGTCGTCCTGGCGTGGAAGCTGGCCGAAGTCCACGTTGTCGAAGACGTGACGGGGGGAGAGCCGATCCTGCTGCTCGACGACGTGATGTCCGAGCTCGATGAGGACCGCAGGCGAGCGCTCTCGGCGTTCGTGGGGGAGCGCGTGCAGACGGTGGTCACCACCACGAACACCGGCTACTTCGAGCCTGCCTTCATCGAGCGAGCCACGGTCGTCCGCGTCGAGATCGAGCAACCGTGAGAAGACGGGGGAAGAGCACCGATCTGGGAAGCGCCGTCGGCAAGCTGGTCCGCAGGCTCGACCGCTCCTCCGGCGGCGCGTGGCGAAACGTCCGCGCGAGCGAGGCGTGGCCCGAGATCGCCGGTCCGCTGATCGCGGCTCACACGGGACGCGTGTTCTTGCGCGGCGACGAGCTGGTGGTCTACGTCGACTCCCCCGTGTGGGCGTCCGAACTCACCGCGATGTCGGAGATGCTGCGGGAGCGCCTGAACGAAGCACTCGGCAAGACCGAGGTAAGGACGATCCGGTTCAGTGTGTCTCGGGAGGTGTCGGCCGACCGCAGGCAGCTCAGCGAGAAGCGCGAGAGCGAAGCGCGGGACACCAGGACGGTGAAGCCCGTCGCGCTGTCGGAGGACGAGCTCGCGGAGGTACGAAGGAGCGTCTCGGCCATCGAGAACGAGGAGCTCCGAGAGGCGGCTTTCCGCGCCACGGTGAAGCATCTTGAGTGGTCGAGGGGTGTCGAGGCCGAGAACGGGCCGTAGAAGGCGCGACAGCGGCTCTTACCTGCGAGAAAAGCGACCGTACCCCCAAGCGATTGTGTTAGAATTGGTGGGGTCCCCACAAGATGTGGGGCTTCCCGGGGCCGCTCGCCCCACCCCGCACGACGTTCGACCACCGAAGGAGACCGTGTGGCGAAAGAACCCTCGTACTCAGGAAAAGACATTCAGGTCCTTGAGGGCCTTGAGGCGGTTCGCAAGCGTCCCGGCATGTACATCGGTTCCACCGGACCCAAAGGACTCCACCATCTGGTCTACGAGGTCGTCGACAACTCGGTCGACGAGGCACTCGCAGGCTACGCGACACAGATCGACGTCGCCATCCACCCCGACAACTCGGTCACGGTCGTCGACAACGGCAGAGGCATCCCGGTCGACCCCGTTCCCAAGTACCGCAAGTCCGGCGTCGAGGTCGTTCTCACCGTCCTGCACGCCGGCGGCAAGTTCGGCGGCGAGGGTTACAAGGTCTCCGGCGGGCTTCACGGCGTGGGTGTGTCGGTCGTGAACGCCTTGTCCAGCCGGCTCGAGGTCGAGGTCAAGCGCGACGGCAAGATCTGGGCGCAGGGTTACGACCACGGCAAGCCCCAGGGTCCCGCTGAAGCCGATAGGCAACAGCAAGGCGACCGGCACCACCGTCACGTTCTGGGCGGATGAGTCCATCTTCGAGACCATCGCCTACGATCACGACACGCTCTGCACCCGGCTGCGTGAGATGGCGTTCCTGAACAAGAACCTGAAGATCACGCTCACCGACGAGCGCGAGCTCGAGCCGCGGCGGGACGAGTTCCGCTACGCGGGCGGCATCGTCGATTTCGTCAAGTACATCAACGAGAACAAGGAGACGCTGTACTCCAAGCCGATCTACTTCGAAGCGACCGGCGAGGAGGGGACCGCAGAGGTCTCGCTTCAGTGGAACTCCAGCTACACCGAGACGGTGCTGGCGTTCGCCAACAACATCAACACCCACGAGGGCGGGACGCACCTCGACGGCTTCAAGAACGCCCTGACCAGGACGATCAACGACTACGCTCGGCGACAGGGCATCCTCAAGGAGAAGGACGAGAACCTCGCGGGCGAGGACATCCGCGAGGGCCTCGTCGCGATCATCTCGGTGAAGCTGCGCGAACCGCAGTTCGAGGGCCAGACCAAGACCAAGCTCGGCAACACCGAGATGCGCGGCTTCGTGCAGCAGGTGGTGACCCAGGGGCTCGCCGAGTACCTGGAAGAGCACCCCAAGCCGGCACGCATCATCGTGACCAAGGCCTCGCAGGCGGCCAAGGCCCGTGCTGCCGCGCGTAAGGCGCGCGAGCTCACGCGGCGCAAGGGGCTGCTCGAGAGCTCGACGCTGCCCGGCAAGCTCGCCGACTGCTCGATCAAGGACGCCGCCTTCGCCGAGATCTATCTCGTGGAGGGCGACTCGGCGGGTGGCTCGGCGAAGCAGGCGAGGGACCGCTCGTTCCAGGCGATCCTCCCGTTGCGCGGCAAGATCCTGAACGTGGAGCGCGCGGGGCTCAACAAGGCGCTTGGCTCGGAAGAGATCCAGGCGATGATCACCGCGCTCGGCACGAACATCGGCGACGAGTTCGATATCGAGCAGGCGCGCTACCACAAGGCGATCATCATGACCGACGCCGACGTCGACGGCGCCCACATCCGCTGCCTGATCCTGACGTTCTTCTACCGGTTCATGCCGGACATGATCGAGCAGGGCTACATCTACATCGCGCAGCCGCCCCTCTACAAGATCAGCGTCGGGAAGAAGCACGAGTACGCCTACAGTGACGCCCAGCTTCAGCAGGCGCTCGGCAAGCTTCCCGAGGGCACCAAGTACGGCATCCAGCGGTACAAGGGCCTGGGCGAGATGAATCCCGAGCAGCTGTGGGACACGACGATGAACCCCGCGACACGGACGCTGCTACAGGTCGAGATCGAGGACGCCGCCGCAGCCGAGAAGGCCTTCTCGGAGCTGATGGGCGACCAGGTGGAGCCGCGCAAGGAGTTCATCCAGCGGCACGCCAAGGACGTCCGCTTCCTCGACATCTAGCGGGACAAGGACGAGGCGAAAGGCCGAGAGCGCCAGGGGATGAGCGACCAGGAGTTCAACTTCCCACCCGCCGAGCGGCGCGAACCGAAGCAATTCGAGCCGCCGCCGTGGGAGCGCGACGCCTTCGAGCAGCTGGAACAGGCGAAACAGGCCGAGGCCGAGGACGCCGCACGAGCTGCGGCAGAGCAGGCGGCGCGGGAGGCCGAGGCGGCAGAAGCAGCTCGGGCAGCCGAGGCGACCCGGGCGGCCGAGAGCGAGTCCGCCGAGAACGCCGCGCCGGCGCCGGCCGTGGTGGCGGCGACACCGGCGGAGGCGAGCGCCGAAGACGGCGAGAGCAACGGGCCGGACGAGGCCCAGCTCACGGAGATGATGGCGGGGCTTCGCGCCGAGGAGCCCACGTCGATGCAGAGCTACGGCGCGATCGCGATCGCGCTGAGTGTGTTCACCGGCTTGGTGGGCGTCGTGATGCTCATCTGGGCCATGGCGATGTTCGTCTCGGCGAACGCCCGCGGAACGGGGCGCGTCGGGACGGTGAGCGGGTCGATCGTCGCGTTCTTCGGAGCGTTGTTCATCGGCCTGAGCGTGTGGGTGGCAGTCCGTACCCTTCGACAGCGAGGAGTTCTCTAGGTGGGAGACCAGGAGACCCCGACCCTCGATCCCGGCGGCAGCATCGTTCTGCCGATCGAGATCCAGCACGAGCTGCGGAACTCGTTCCTCGAGTATTCGATGAGCGTCATCGTGGCGCGCGCCCTGCCCGACGTGCGCGACGGACTGAAGCCCGTGCACCGCCGGATCCTGTACGCGATGAACGAGTCGGGCCTGACGCCCACGCGCGCGTACAAGAAGAGTGCGTGGACGGTCGGCGAGGTCATCGGTAAGTACCATCCGCATGGCGACTCCGCGGTCTACGACACGATGGTGCGCATGGCCCAGGATTTCGCGATGCGCGTCCCGCTCGTGGACGGCCACGGCAACTTCGGCTCGGTGGACGGCGACTCCGCGGCGGCCATGCGATACACCGAAGCGCGCCTCAAGCGCGAGGCGATGGAGCTCCTGCGCGACCTCGACAAGGAGACGGTCGACTTCGGCCCGAACTACGACGAGTCGCTCCAGGAGCCGCTCGTGCTGCCGGCGCGCTACCCGAACCTGCTGGTCAACGGCAGTGCGGGCATCGCGGTCGGCATGGCTACCAACATCCCGCCGCACAACATGGGCGAGGTCATCGACGCGGTGACGGTGCTTATCGACAATCCCGAGGCGACCACGGCAGACCTCATGAAGGTGCTTCCCGGTCCCGACTTCCCCACCGGCGGCATCATCATGGGCCGCGACGGGATCCACCAGGCGTACGAGACCGGCCGGGGCTCGATCACCATCCGGGGCAAGGCCCACGCCGAGCAGACCTCCACCGGCCGCATGCGGATCATCATCACCGAGATCCCGTATCAGGTGAACAAGAGCAAGCTCGTCCAGAAGATCGCCGACCTCGTGCGCGAGAAGAAGCTCACCGAGATCTCGGACCTTCGCGACGAGTCCGACCGGAAGGGCATGCGCGTCGTCATCGAGCTGAAGACGCATGCGATCCCGCAGGTCGTGCTCAACAAGCTGTACAAGCACACGCCGCTGCAGACCGGATTCGGCATCATCATGCTCGCCCTTGTGGACGGCGTGCCGCACACGCTTCCGGTGCGCGATGCGCTCAGCCACTACCTCGAGTTCCAGAAGGAAGTCATCACCCGGCGGACGCGCTACGAGCTGCGCAAGGCGCAGGAGCGCGCCCACATCCTCGAGGGCTACATGATCGCCCTCGACAACATCGACGAGGTCATTCGCATCATCCGCGCGAGCGACGACGACGCCGAGGCGAAAGCCCGCCTGATCGAGCGGTTCGCTCTCACCGAGATCCAGACCGACGCGATCCTCGAGATGCGACTGCGCCGCCTCACCGGTCTCGAGCGGCACAAGATCGAGGACGAACTTACCGAGCTCCGCGCCAAGATCGAGTACTACACCTCGGTCCTCGGCGACGTGAACCTCGTGCTCAAGATCATCCGCGAGGAGCTCCAGGAGATCCGCGGGAAGTACGCCAACCCTCGCCGCACCGAGATCTCCTCGGCGGCCAAGGACCTCGACATCGAGGACCTGATCGCCGAGGAAGACATGGTGGTCACGATCACCAAGGCCGGCTACGTGAAGCGGCTACCGGTGGCGACGTATCGCCAGCAGAAGCGGGGCGGCAAGGGCCTGCAAGGGGTGAACCTGCGCGACAACGACTTCGTCGAGCAGCTGTTCATCGCGAGCACCCACGACTACGTGCTGTTCTTCTCGACCAGGGGCAAGGTGTATCGCCTCAAGGTGCACGAGCTGCCAGTGGGCTCTCGGCACGCGCGCGGCACTGCGGTGGTGAACCTGCTGCCGTTCGAGCAGACCGAGCGCATCGCCGCCGTCATCAACACCAAGACGTTCGGCGCCGACGAGTTCCTGCTGTTCGCGACCAAGCACGGCATGGTCAAGAAGACGCAGATGGAGGCGTACAACCGCTCCCGCCGAGACGGGATCATCGCCATCAACCTCCGCGACGACGACGAACTCATCTCGGTGCGCCGCGTCCGCGAGGGCGAGAAGGTGATGATGGTCTCGGCACAGGGCAAGGCCATCAAGTGGGACGAGTCGGAGGCCCGGCCGATGGGTCGCGACACCATGGGCGTCAAGGGCATGAACATCCGCGGCGACGACCAGGTGCTGGGAATGGAGATCGCACCGCCGGGCAGCGAGCTGTTCGTGGTCACGATGCGGGGCTACGGCAAGCGCACGCCGGTGGGCGACTACCCCGAGCACCATCGCGGCGGGCAGGGCGTGAAGACGATCCAGGTCACCTCGAAGAAGGGCCAGCTCGCGGGCATGAAGATCGTCCAGCCCCAGCACGAGCTGATGCTCATCTCCGAGGAGGGCGTGGTCATTCGCGTCAAGGCCGACGACATCTCGAGGCTCGGCCGCTCGACCCAGGGCGTGAAGGTCATGAACGTGGGCGACACCGATCGCGTGTCGGCGATCGCCCGGGTGTCCGGAGGCAAGAAGAAGAAGCCGAAGGCGCTCGAGGGCCAGGAGACCATGCTGACCGACGACGACACCGTCGCTGGCGGAGCCGACGGCGAAGCCATCGAGCTCGGGGTGGGCGCGCCGATCCACCAGCACACCGACGAGGACCACGAGGCCGAGGCCGAGGAGCTCATCGCCGACGAATTCGAGGACGCCGAGGAAGGCGCCGTTGCCGAGACGATCGAGGACGAGTAGCGAGTGACCGAACGGTCCCCGCTCTCCGAAGAACTAGAGCAGCGGATTACAGACATCGACTGCGTGCTGTTCGACCTGGACGGCACGCTCGTCGACACGATCGAGCTCATCCTGTGCTCGTTCCGGCACGCGACGGAGCAGGTGTTGGGCGAGGCGCTTCCCGACGAGGTCGTTCTCGCCGACGTCGGCGTTCCGCTGCGCACGCAGATGCACTCGTTCTCGCCGGAGCACACCGACGAGCTGCTGCGGGTGTACCGCGAGCACAACGCGGTGCACCACGACGACCTGATCGGCGAGTACCCGGGCGTCGAGGACGTGCTCGCTGAGCTCCGGGCCCGCGGCTATACGCTCGGCGTGGTGACCTCGAAGCTCAACCACATGGCGTGCCGAGGCCTCGACTGCTTCGACCTGCGGCCCTTTGTCGACATCGTGATCGGTGCCGACGACGTGGAGATCCACAAGCCCGACCCGCATCCGCTGCTGGTTGCCGCGGAGCGTCTCGGCGTGGCGCCCGAACGCTGTGCGTACGTGGGTGACGCACCGCCGGACATCATGGCCGCGCGAGGGGCGGGAATGGTCTCCGTGGCAGCACTGTGGGGAGGCGCCCACGACGACGAACGCGTGCTCGCCGAGGGTCCCGACATCGCCCTCGCGGACGTGCGCGAGCTCCTCGACGTTATGCACCGCTAGTCCGCACGAACGAGCGTCGTGGGTTACAGTATCTAGCAGTGAACGAACCGTCATAGGCGGCGCGCACGACTCCGGCAACGTGCTCCCGCGCAGGTCCCACCGTGAAGGGGTCGACGTGTCAAGAAGGCTCAAGATCGTCCTCGCCATCGTCGCGCTCGTGGTCGTCGCCGGAGCCGTCGCGTTCTTCCTGCTCAGGGGCCAAGGCTCGGGCCCCGAGATCGACACCGCGACCGCCACGGTCACGACGCTCGGCGTCAACGTGACCGCATCGGGTCAGCTGACCGAGGGCGTGCACGCGGACGTCTATCCGCCTACGCAGGGAACGCTCTCGGCGGTCTATGTGAAGAACGGGCAGTCGGTGAAGGCGGGTCAGAAGATCGCCCAGATGGACACCGGTCCCCTCAAGATCCAGGTGCAGCAGGCCAAGGCCGGGCTCGCCCAGGCTAACGCCCAGCTCGACGCCGCAAACCAGCAGACGCCGAGCGGTCAGGACGTAGCGGCGGCGCAGGCCGGCGTCAACGCGGCGAGCGCGGCGCACAGCTCGTCCAAGACCGTGTACAACAACTCGGTCGCCGCCTACAACAACGCCGTCAGCGCCTACAACGCGGCGGTTCGCGCCGCTGAGCTCAGCCCGACTCCGGCTGCGCAAGCTGCGGTCAACCAGGCCAACGCCGCGAAGATCCAGGCGAGCAGCGGCAAGGCGCAGGCCGACGCCAGTGTCGATCAGACCTACGCCGCCCTCAAGCAGGCGCAGGCGCAGCTCGCGAAGCTCAACAACACGAGCACGAGCGCAGCGCGTTCGGCGGCGGAGGCGTCGGCAGCCCAGGCTCGGCAAGCGCTCGCCGTCGCGCAGGCCACGCTGGCCGAGGCGACCATGAAGGCGCCTGTTGCCGGGGTCGTGATCTTCAACCCTGTCGGGACGCCTACCAGTGCGGCCGGCGGCGCTCCCGTTGCATCCGCGGGCGTTGCCGTTTCGCCGGCGAGCGCGCCGTTCACGGTGGTCGACCTGGGTGCGTCGGTGTTCACCGCACAAGTGGACGAGGCGGACGTCTCGCGCGTCGCGCCCGGAATGGCTGCCAACGTGACCCTCGACGCCTTCTCGGGCAAGGAGTTCGCGAGCCGCGTCGTGAGCATCGGCAAGGCCGCGCAGGCGACCGCGACCGGCGGCACGATCTTCCCCGTCGACCTCGAGATGACCGACGCGGGAGAGGACCTGCTGCTGGGGATGAAGGGCGATGCCTCGATCGAGGTGAGCGCTGTGTCGCAGGCCGTGGTCATTCCTGTCGAGGCGCTGTTCAACGAGAACGGCAAGAACTACGTCTACCTCGTCCAGAGCGGCAAGCTGAAGAAGCAAGAGATCAGTGTGGGAGCGACCACCGAGACTCAGGTGCAGGTTCTCAAGGGTCTCTCGGAAGGTGACGTCGTCGCACTGTCCGGCCCGACCCAGTACACCGACGGCATGTCTGTCCGCGTGAACCCGTAGCGGTTCGAGACGGCCCCCCAACTCACATGAGCACCGAGAAGCCCGACCAAGGGACGACCACAGACGCCGATAGCGTCTCCGGGGAGTGCGGCGGTCGCGTCGTGCTCGAGGCCGAGGGCGTGACGAAGACCTACCGTCTCACCGAGGAGGTCGTTGTCAACGCGCTGTGCGGCGTCGACATGCAGGTGTGCGAGGGCGAGATGCTCGCCATCATGGGCCCGTCAGGCTCCGGCAAGTCCACGCTCATGCACATCGTGGGGCTGCTCGATACACCCTCGTCAGGCAGGGTGACCATCGAGGGCGAGGACGTCTCACAGATGGAGGCCAATGCCCTTGCCGCGGTGCGCAACAAGCGCATCGGGTTCGTATTCCAGTCGTTCAACCTGCTGTCCCGTACGACCGCCCAGGCCAACGTCGAGCTGCCCATGATCTATGCCGGCGTCTCGGGCGGAGATCGGACGACCCGCGCCCGCGAAGCGCTCGAGCGGGTCGGGCTGGGCGACCGGCTGACTCACCTGCCCAATCAGCTCTCCGGCGGCCAGCAGCAGCGCGTCGCCATCGCCCGCGCCCTCGTGACCAATCCGAGCATCGTTCTCGCCGACGAACCCACCGGCAACCTGGATTCGCGCAGCGGTATCGAGGTCATGTCGATCCTCCAGGACCTGAACAAGCAAGGCATCACCGTCGTGATCGTCACGCACGATGCCAACGTCGCTCGTCACGCCCAGCGGGTCGTCCACATCAGGGACGGCCGCGTGGTCCAGCAAGAGCTCGTCGACCACCAGATCGATGCAGCCGGCGAGCTCGAGCGCTTTCTCACTGGGACCGAGTCGGATGCCGCGTCGAACGTGAACCTCACCAGACGGCGAGGACGCGTCGTGAAGTTCATGGAGAGCATCCAGATCGCGCTCCGCGCTCTGAACGCGAACAAGGTGCGCAGCGCGCTGACGATGCTCGGCGTGATCATCGGCGTCGCGGCGGTGATCCTGCTGATCTCCATCGGCACCGGGGTCCAGTCCCAGGTGACCGGATCGATCCAGAGCCTTGGGTCGAACCTGCTGTTCGTGTTCCCCGGGAACTTCGAGCAGGGTGGGGGCGGCGGGGTGGGCGGTGCGAGCATCACGAAGCAGTTCACCCTAGAGGACGCGCGCTACATCGCCGACCGGCTCGGCAACCAGGCGATCGTCGTGCCGTTCATCCAGGCGAACGGGCAGCTGCGGGCTCAGAACCGGACCATGAACGCCCCGATCACGGGCTCTGACGAGAATGGCAACGACGTCACCGGCGGCACGATGGATAGCGGCCGTTGGTTCAGTCGCGGCGAGTACGTCGGCGCGTCCCGGGTCGTGGTCATCGGATCGGGCGTCCGCGACGAGCTGTTCCCCAGCAACTCCGATCCGCTGGGTGCCGAACTCGACGTGAACGGGCAGCCGTTCAAGGTGATCGGGGTTCTGGCGGCCAAAGGTGGGTCGTTCGGCGGAAGCCAGGATAGCCAGATCAACATCCCGCTCACGACGGCGCAACAGCTCCTCGGCACGGGCGACATCTCCTCGATCATCATCGAGGCGGCCGACGCCGGGATCATCCAGCAGGTCAAGGCGCAGGTTCAGCGGATGCTCGAGCCCCGGTTCGCCGACCAGTTCTCTGTGTACACGCAGGAACAGACCCTCGGGCTGCTCACCACGCTACTCAGCACGCTGACCGCGATGCTCGCGGGCCTCGCCAGCATCTCGCTGCTGGTGGGCGGCATCGGGATCATGAACATCATGCTGGTGAGCGTGTCGGAGCGGACGCGCGAGATCGGCATCCGCAAAGCGGTGGGCGCGCGCACCTACGACATCCTCACCCAGTTCGTGATCGAGGCGGTCGTGCTCTCGGTCCTCGGCGGAGGGATCGGCATCCTCGTGGGAGGGCTGGGCGCCTTCTCGTTGCAGCGGTGGGTTCCGGCCGAGATCACCCCCTGGGCCGTGGCCTTGGCGTTCTTCTTCTCGGCCGCGGTGGGAATCTTCTTCGGCGTCTACCCTGCGTGGAAGGCCTCCCGGCTCGACCCCATCGAGGCGCTCCGCTACGAATAGCCCGGAGGCCGAGCGCGGTACGGCGAGTCCGGCGCCTCGGCTCGGCACGAGCGATGCAGAAGAGGGCGTCGTAGGCCGACGCATCTTGAGACCCCGCGAACCGGGCGGGGGATGGACTCACTCGTGAACATCCTCGAATCGATCCGTATCGCCACCGCAGCACTGACGGGCAACCGCGTGCGGACCCTGCTCGCCATGCTGGGCGTGATCATCGGCGTCGCGGCGGTCATTCTGCTCATCTCGGTGGGCTCGGGCGTGCGCGATGAGATCACCGGGCAGGTGGAGGGGCTGGGCTCGAACCTGATCTTCGTGCTCCCGCAGCGACTGGATCAGACCGGCGCGACCTCAGGCGGCGGGAACCCCTTTGCCATCCGCAAGCAGTTCAGGAACGAGGATGCCGAGCTGCTCACCCGCCGGCTCGGCAGCCAGGCGATCGTCGTGGGTGTCGTGCAATCGCGTGGCACGCTTCGGGCGGGGAATCGCCGCACCAGCGCCAACATCGCCGCGGGCAACGACCAAGGCGAGCAAGTCTTCAACGCCACACTTGCTGGAGGACGGCACTACACCCGCAGCGAGTGGATCACGGGCGCACGCGTGATCGCCCTCGGAGCAACAGTACGCGACAGTCTGTTCCCGGGCGCGGATCCGGTGGGCGAGCGCGTGGAGCTCAACGGCCAGACGTTCACCGTGGTGGGCTACTACAAGGCCAAGGGCGGGTCGTTCGCGGGCAACGAGGACAACCAGGTCTTCATCCCGAGCACCACGGGGCAACGCCTGCTGGGAACGGACATCCTGACGCAGATCGTGGTCAAGGCGGTCGACCCCCGCGAGGTCCGGCAGCTCCAGTTCCGAGTACGGCAGCTGCTCGCTCCGAAGTTCGGCGAGGAGCTGAGCGTGTTCACGCAGGAACAGACTCTGGGCGTGCTCTCCACGCTGCTCAGCACGCTGACCGCGATGCTCGCGGGCCTCGCCAGCATCTCGCTGCTGGTGGGCGGCATCGGGATCATGAACATCATGCTGGTGAGCGTGTCGGAGCGGACGCGCGAGATCGGCATCCGCAAGGCGGTGGGCGCGCGCACCTACGACATCCTCACCCAGTTCGTGATCGAGGCGGTCCTGCTCTCGGTCGCAGGCGGAGCGCTCGGCGTGCTGGTGGGCTGGGCGGGCGCGATCGTGCTCGACGAATGGGTTCCGACCCAGCTCACCCTTTGGGCGATCGCACTGGCGTTCGGGTTCTCGGCAGGGGTGGGAATCTTCTTCGGCGTCTACCCCGCGTGGAAGGCCTCGCGGCTCGACCCGATAGACGCGCTCCGCTACGAGTAGGTGGGACCGCGCCTAGGACGCGCCGCCGAACTCGCTGGGGTCCACGCTCTCGAGGAAACGGCGCAACTCCTCGACCTGAGCTTCCTCGTCCGACGGGCTCTCCTCGGCGGCATCGGTGTAGGGGATGGCCGCCTCCTCCATGACGGACTCGGCGACGAAGATCGGCGCGGAGGTCCGCAGTGCGAGGGCGATCGAGTCGCTGGGCCGGGCGTCGATCGCGAGAGTCCGCTCCTCGCCGCGCAGGATCAGGGCGGCGTAGAAGGTCCCGTCCTCGATGCGCGTGATCTCGATGCGCTCCAGCACGACACCGAGCGTCTCGATCACGTTGCGCAGCAGGTCGTGGGTGAGCGGCCGAGGCGGGATCGCACCCTCGATCGCCAGCAGGATCGCGGTCGCTTCGGGCTGCCCGATCCAGATGGGCAGGATGCGGCCGTGGCCTTCGGGTTCGCTGAGCGGTCGCAGCACCACGATCGGCTGGTTGCTGCGCGAATCGACGCTGAGGCTTGCGATACCTACCTGGATCATTGCGTGTACCTTTCGCCCCGCCGGTGGGAACGTTCCTGCTCGCGAGCAGGTACTACGTACCCGTACCCCCATCATACGGCAGCAGGTGATACCTTCGGCGGGGTGCCGTTGCCAGAGCCGAGATAGTCGGAAGCGGGAGTCATGCAGTTCGAAGTGCGCACGCCGAGCCGAGAAGTACTCGTCGACATCACGTCGAAGGTCCGGCAAGCGGTAGCCGAGGCCGGCCTCGTGGAGGGCGCGGTGCTCGTCTTCGTGCCGCACACGACCGCGGGCGTGACCATCAACGAGAACGCCGACCCAAGCGTCCAGCGCGACCTGCTCGAGGGGCTGCGCCGCATCGCCCCCAGAGACGCGGGGTGGCACCACCTCGAGGGCAACAGCGACGGGCATCTCAAGGCGTCGCTCGTGGGTTCGAGCGTGCTCGTTCCTGTGTCCGGCGGGCGCCTCTCGTTGGGCACGTGGCAGGGGATCTACTTCTGCGAGTTCGACGGTCCAAGGACCCGGCGGGTGGGTGTGACAATGCTTGCCGCGGCGACCGTGACGGGGCCGAGCTAGCTCGTCTCGGCGGCGTTGACGAGGTGTTCGCCGTCGCGTATGGTATCCGAGCATTTCGCCTGAATGGGCCCATAGCTCAGTTGGTTAGAGCGCACGGCTGATAACCGTGAGGTCGGTGGTTCGAATCCACCTGGGCCCACCATGAACGCACCGACGCCCCCTCCGTGTCTTCTCCGACACGCTCGAGGGGGCGTTTGAGTTCGAAGGACCGTCCACAACGCTGGAGGCCGCTCAGCAGTCCTCGGCAGGCCGTCCGTGTTGGCTGCTCATGCGCATCGCGGGTAGTAACCTGACGGACTCTCTGTCTCACTCGGGGGGGTGAGGGGGAGTCATCGCATCGCCCTGGGAGGGGAGGCGTCATGAACCGTTATCGGAGCACGCGCTCCACGGCGGTGACCGTTCTTGTTTGTATCTCAATGCTGATCGCGGTCGCTCCCGCACTGGCGCAGACTCGACCGAGCGTCGCTGCGGGCCAGCATCACACCGTTGGCCTCACCGTAGACGGCACGGCGACCGCGACCGGATACGCGGCTGCGACCCACGTAGACGGATGGAGCGGCCTCGTGGCGGTGTCCGGGGGCAATGGGCATACCGTGGGCTTGAGGGCCGACGGCACGGTGGTGGCGATCGGGGAAAACGACCGAGGACAGTGCAACGTTGCAGACTGGGCGGGGATCACCGCGATCTCTGCAGACGACTACCACACAGTCGGGCTGAAGCGTGACCGCACGGTGGTTGCGACCGGATCGAACGACTGGGGCCAGTGCGATGTTGGGGCTTGGCGAAACATCGTGGCAGTCGCAACGGGGAGCGCACACACTCTTGGACTAACTTCCGATGGGACGGTAGTCGCAGTTGGATTCAGCCCGGGCGGTCGGCTCGATGTGGGCTCTTGGTCCGGAATCGTTGCGCTCGCGGGAGGCGGATCGCACAGCGTCGGGCTCAGGGCAGACGGGACCGTTGTTGCGGTCGGCAGTAACAGCATGGGCCAGTGCGACGTTGGCGACTGGCGGGGGATCGTCGCCATCGCAGCCGGTGGCGACCATACGGTTGGTCTCCGCTGGGACGGCACCCTCGTCGAGACCGGGAAGAACGACTACGGCCAGTGCGACGTGCACTACTGGAAGGGCGTCGTTGCGATCGCCGCAGGCGGAGTACACACCGTGGGGCTGCGCTCCGACGGCAAGGTGCTGGCCACTGGCGACACCAGTTTCGGCGCGTGCAACGTGTCCGCTTGGCGGCTCGGCTCGGTGACAACGGTCGACCTCTCCGCCTCGCCTGCCAATCCGGCGTACGGCGGTTCGTCGAAGCTCTCGGCGACCGTGAGAGCCGGCGCGACCATTCCGCTGCTCGGTCAGCTCGTGGTCTTCGAGCGGTGGGACGGAAAGGGATGGATACGCAGTGGCACCGCCACGAGCAACGTGGACGGACTGGCGGCTCGAACGGTGAGCGGGCTCAAGACGAGACAGATCTACCGAGCCCGCCTGGAGTCCTCGCCCGACGCGACGTCGACCCCGGCGGTCCTCCTACCGAAGGTCCGGCTCACCCGGACGACCTCATGGCGGACCCTCTATCGCTACCGGACCTATGTCGCGAGGGGATACATCGAGCCCTACCACTCCACTCGTGACGGGAATCGCGTGGTCATCCGTGCGTACCAGTTGCAGGGCGGGCGCTACCGCCTCATGAAGTCGTTCCCCGCGACCTACGTGTACTCGTCCCGGGCGAAGACGGCGTACAAGGCGTCGGTGAGGTTCACCGCTCGGGGGGCCGTGGGCAACTGGATGCTGGTGGCGTATCACGCCACCGACAAGGGCAACTACGCGACACTCGGGAGCCCCGACTACGTTCAGGTGAGATGACCACGTGAGATGACCGAGCCGCGGAGCGGTCGCCGAGAAAGCGGACAACCGCGCCACTGCTAGGCGGCACCGCTAGGGCAGGCGAACTGCAGCCTGCGGGATCCACCACCCGGCGCAGGCGCCGCTCGCGATTCGCGCCGAGGGCATCCCGTCCACGATCGCGCGCTCGGCCAGCGTCGCCTTCAGGCTCGTGCGAACCGTCGTGCCTGACCCGGCCGTGCCCGAGGCCACTCGGGACGCCACGGTGCCGCGCCGCGTGGTCGTGGCTCGCAGGTACACGCGCCGGCTGGCCACAACCCGGCCCTGCTCGTCGAGCCGCACGAGCGGCCATCGCCCCGTCCGAAGGGTGACGGGCAGCGGCGGCTCGTAGGAGAGCCGGATCAGCGAGCCCCTCACGTAGGCTTCGCCGGGTGTCTCGGCGATGCGATATCCGGCGGCGACCCCCTCGCTGATGCTGAACCAGTAGCCGGGGAGATTGCGGACACGCTCTCTCGCCGCGAACCGCAGCAGGCGCGCCTGTCGCGCCGGGACGGTGACGGTCGCGGTTGCCACGCCGGCTGGCGTCAGGCGCACCGCCTCGTGGACGCCGGCCTGCACGGACACGACACCCGAGCACGCCTCGAGGGCGTAGTCGTCGTCGTACTCGGTGGCTAACCGGCCGAGCCGCACGTCGCCGGTCAGCCGGTAGAGCTCGAGCAGCAGCAGGCCGGTGCGGCGGTGGTAGCGGACGTACGTGGCGCGGGGTGCGAGCGCGTAGGAGCTCACCCAGCCCCTGGTCCGCAGCGGTTCTCCGTAGGCTATCGCGGAGCTCACCGCGCCCCGGTAGAGCGCGAGCGCGCGTTCGTCACCCGTGATGCGGTAGTAGTCGTAGATGCCGATCGCGGCCTGCAGGTGCCCGTTGTAGACGTAGGTCCACCCCGAGCTGGGGTACTGCTGCAGCTGGAGGTATCCCGCCGAGTCGACCTGCGCGATCCGCATGCCCCGTGGCGCCCGCCTGACGAGGAAGCTCTCCAGGGTGTGCTCGGCGGCGTCGCGGTACGCCTCCTCGCCAGTGATACGCCACAGCCGTGCGAAGGCCCCGACTGCGGTGCCCTGAGCAATGCCGCTATACCACGGCGGCTGAAGGAACTCGGGCCCGAAGCGGGGGTCGAGCGCGTAGGAGAAGGTGTTGGGCAGGTACCAGGCGTCGCCCCACGCGACGTGGACCGAGATGAGGTAGTCCGCCTGGGCCCGAGCTCGCGTGAGGTACCACGTGTTGCCGGTGCGCTCGTAGGCGTTGAGGTGCCGGTAGGCGGACTCGGCCTGGCGCAGGGCCATGTCGTACGGCATGCCGTCGACCCAGCGCTTCGAGACCTCGGTGGTCTCGGTGCTGATGGGGATGGTCGCGGTCCAGGTGAACGGGGCGATCGAGGGAGTCGTCTCGGCGGCCACGAGCGACTCGGCCCTGAAGCGGAGCTGACCTGCCGAGAGGAGCGTCTCGGCGGCGACGGCCGGCGAGACCGAGGGTCCGAACAGCAGGACCGTCGCAGTGACAATGGCCGACGCAAGGAGAACGCCCCGAGGGGAAACGGAGCGGAGTCGCAGGGTGGGGAATCGGGATGAGCCTGGCTTCACCGGTCGACACTACCCTTCGCACGCTGCCGAGGCACGAGCACATTCTACAGAAGCGGGTAACGCAGACGTCCGACCCTGTCGGCTTTGACCTACACTGACGGGGTGACAGAGTGCGGCAGTTCTCACAGGTCGAATCGGCAGGGTTTCGGGATTCGATAAGGGGCGTGGGATGGAGATCGACTTCGCGGTGGTGGCCGACTACGCCGCCGTCACCAGCGACGGCAAGCTCGTCGTCGCCGGCATCTTCGATCGCATTACCGCTCCCGACATGCCCGCGGTGCACCCCACGATCTCCCTCGCGTTCCGCGTGACGATGGATCCGGGGAGCCCCTCGCTCCACCGTGTCGAGGTCCGCCTTGTAGGTCCGGACGGCGCCGACGTCCTTCCGCCCTTCCACGGAGAGATGCGCGCGTTCAGCGCGGACGCCGCCTCACCACGGGGCGCACAGTTCGTGCTGTCGCTGCCCGGCGTGCGGTTCTCGATGTGGGGGCTCTACACGCTGAACGTATCGATAGACGGGCAGCAGCTTCGCACCGTGTCGTTCCGCATCGTGCAGCCGCCGAGACCCGTCCAGGTAGGTAACGCCTAGCCTGAGGGCCGCGCCGTTAGGACTCGAGCCGCACCTGCATCACGTCGATGTTCCCGCTGTCGAACCCCGCTCGGCAGTACGACAGGTAGAAGCGCCACATCCTGACGAAGCGGTCGTCGAAACCCAGCGCCTTCACCTGCGGGATCACGCACTCGAACCGCTTCGACCAGTGCTCCAGCGTTCGCGCGTAGTCGTAGCCGAAGAAGTGCTGCTCGGTGATCCGAAGCCCGGCCTTGTCGGTCTCGGCGCGGAAGAGCGTCGGGCTCGGGAGCATGCCACCGGGAAAGATGTAGCGCTGGGTGAAGTCGGGGTTGCGCGAGTAGGACTCGAACCCGTCGTCGTCGATCGTGATGACTTGGAGTGCCGCCGGCCGGCCGGGCTCGAGAAGGGACTTGAGGCGCTCGAAGAAGACGGGCCACCAGCGCTGGCCCACCGCCTCGAACATCTCGATCGACGCGATCCCGGTGTAGCGCTCGGGCACGTCGCGGTAGTCCTCGATCCGGATCTCGACCTGCCCTTCCAGCCCCTCACGCTCGACACGCTCGCGGGCCATCTCGGCCTGCTCCTGAGACAGCGTGATGCCGGTGATCCTGCAGCCCGCGGTCTTCGCGGCGTGAATCGCGAAACCCCCCCAACCGCAGCCGATCTCGAGCAGGTGGTCCTTCGTGCCGGGCTGAATGAGTTCGAGCACCCGGTCCCATTTGCGGACCTGCGCCTCGCGAAGGTCGGGGATGTCGTCCTCGAAGTTCGCGCACGAGTACGTCATCGTGTCGTCGAGCCACAGCTCGTAGAAGTCGTTGCCCAGGTCGTAGTGGTACTCGATGTTCTCGCGCGACCCGGACTTCGAGTTGTCCCGCAGCGCGTGGAACGCCCGCTGCGCGGGACGCGCCAGTACCGGCAGCTTCTCAGCGACGCCGGCGCGGGTGTTGGCCAAGCCCAGGTCGAGCAGCGCGTCGAGATCGTCGGTGTCCCACTGGCCGTCCATGTAGCCCTCTGCGAAACCGATCCCGCCCCCAAGCAGCATCCGCTTCAGACCAGACCGATCCACGATCCTGATGCTCGCCGAAGGACCCGGCGCGCCTCCCTCGAACACCAGCTCGCGCCCGCCCGGGGTCGTCACGCCCAGCGTGCCGACCTTGAGGTTGCGCATGATGAGGTAAGCAATGGCGTCCCAGGGCGACGGGACGCGATGTTTCGTCGTGGGGGACCCGTTCGTCACAGCGAGGTCTCCTGATCTGGTGGTGGAACGTGTGCGAAGAATGGTACCCGCTTTCTCCACAGTCTGACCGCCTGATAGTGAATCAGTACCATCGCCCGAGCCGACATCGGACCGAGCCGCAGCACGCGGCCGAGCAGCGCGCGGTCTGTCAGCTCGCGAGCCTCCACCGAGATTGCCGCGGTCAGGAGCAGCGGTCCCTCCACGTAGTCGTAGATGGACGCCGCGAGCGTGTCCCCCGGCTCGGTGAAGTGGAACTCGTAGCGGGCGTTCTCGATCTGGATGAACGGCGAGACGTAGAAGACCTTGGTGGCGCCGGGCCGCACGTTCCAGTCGAACGGCTTCCCGTGGTTGTGAAGCAGGTAGTTGTGGTGGTCTCGGAAGGTGTTCTGTACCTCGGCGAGAACCGCCACGGGCGTTCCGTCGGCGCTGTAGCAGTACCAGAACGACACTGGCCAGAACGTGAAGCCCAAGACTCTCGGGAACGTGAGCAGGTAGACCTTGCCGCCCGCGAGGTCGATTCCCACCTCACGGAGCAGCCCGTCGATCCACGGCCTCAGAGCGGAGCCGTCACGAGGGCCATGGTCGACGTCCCATAGCGACACGAGCCGACCACGGTTGTGGCCGAATAGCCTCAGGCTGGCGTCCAGCTGCTCGAGTTCGTCGAGGTCGGCGAACAGGTAGTAGATGCCGTAGCGGAACGCGTTGCGGACCGGCCTCGTGCGCTGGTGCATCACCCTGCCGACGTAGAGCCGGCTGTTCACGCCGGCGCCTCTCAGGCCTCGGCGGCGTCGCCGACGGCGGCCGCCCGCGGCAGGTCGAGCGGGACCTCGGGGGTGCGCTCGTTCTGCGAGAGTTTGCGCACCTGGCCGAGCATTGGCACCGGTGCCCCCGGCTTCATCTGCGTACGTGTGTCGTCGAGTTCGTCTCCCCACGGCACCACCGCGCCCAGCGCCTCCGCGACGCGCACCCCCGAGAGCATGCCATCCTCGTGGAATCCGTAGCGTGTCCACGCACCGGCGTACCACACACCGCTCGCGCCCTGCAGCGAGGGCACGCGCGACTGCGCCGCGATCGCTCCCGCGTTGTACATGGGGTGGTCGAAGACCAGATGCGCGAGCAGCGTGCCCTCGGCCGGCTCGCGGTCTCGGTTGAGCGTCTCCATGACCGTGGGGGCCTCGGCGGGGACGGGCTGCAGCGTGTTGATCTGATAGGTGAGGACGAGGTTCGACTTCTCCATATCCGTGGTCTCGGAGAACCAGTTCCACGACGCCCACGCCCGGCGGTTCTTCGGCATGAACGACGTGTCCTGGTGAACCACCACGTCGTTGGGCCAGTAGTCGAACGCCGAGAGGACCTCGCGCTCCTCCTCGGTGGCGTCGGCGCCGAGCATCTGCAGCGACTGCGGCGGATGGCAGGCGAGAATGACGGCGTCGTAGCGCTCCGACCGGTTCGCGGTATGGACGATGACGCCGGTGCCGTGGCGCTGGACACGCTCGACGGGCTCGCTCAGATGCACCTCGCCCGAGAACGCCTGCGACGCCTGCTCGACGTACGCGCGCGCACCTCCCACGAGCGAGAGCCACTGCGGCTTCCCCGTGACCGTGAGCAGCCCGTGGTTGTTGCAGAACCGCAGGTAGGTCGCGGCAGGGTACTCGAGCATGTCACCCGGCGGGGTGGACCAGATGGCGTCGCCCATGGGGATGAGGTACCAGTCCGTGAAGGAGTCGCTGAAGCCTTCGCGTTCGAGCAGCTGCCCGAGCGTGAGCGGCAGCACGGTGGGATCGTCGAGCAGCCGCTGCGCGTTGCGCGACAGCTTCAGGATGTCGCTGACCATCCGCAGGAAGCGGGGGTTCACGAGGTTCTTGCGCTGCGCGAATACCGAGTTGAGGTTGTGCCCCGACCACTCGATGTCCTCGTTGGGAACCTGCACCGAGAACGACATGTCCGCGTCGTTGGCCTTCATCCCGAGTCGCTCGAAGAACCGGATGAGGTTGGGGTAGGTGCGCCGGTTGAAGACCATGAATCCCGTGTCGACGGGGAAGGTCGTGTCGTTCGTGGTGGTGACGTCGAGCGTGTAGCTGTGGCCGCCGAGCCGGTCTTCGGCCTCGTAGACGTCCACCTCGTGTGCCGGCGAGAGCAGCCACGCCGACGAGATCCCGCTGATTCCCGACCCGACAACGGCGATGCGCATGCTCGAACCTCCAGTGCACGAGGGCAATATGTGGCGTAGGTTGTGGAGTCAATTGTAGTCGTCGCGCCGTCTCGACGGATTCCGTCGGATGGGGCCTCCCGGCGTCACCGAGAGGCTCGCGACTGGGTACCAGATTCTTGCACGGCTTCCGCTGTGTACCTACCCGAGAAAGGGGCACGTCCATGCCGAGCATCCTCATCACCGGCGTCTCCACGGGCATCGGCAGGGCATGTGTGGACCGGTTCGCGGCAGAGGGCTGGGACGTCATCGGCACGCTGCGCCGTCCCGACGCCGAGGCGACATGGCCCGACGGGGTGTCCGTCGAGTCACTCGACCTCGCCGAGGCTGGCTCGGCCACCGCCCTCGCACAGCGCGTGATCGCCGAACGCGGGTGTCCCGACGTGCTGCTGAACAACGCCGGGACTCTGCAGTGGGGGCCGGTGGAGTGCGCCTCGGCGGAAGAAGTGGTGCAGGTGTTCACGGTGAACGTCTTCGCGCAGCTCGAACTGATCCGAGGCCTGCTGCCGGCGATGCGATCGAGGGGCAGCGGTGTGATCGCGAACGTGACCTCGCTGGGCGGGACGATGACGTTCCCCTTCTTCGGCATTTACAACGCCTCGAAGTGGGCGATCGAGGGGCTCTCTGAGGGGCTGTGGCACGAGCTCAAGCCGTTCGGGATCAAAGTGAAGGCCATCGAACCGGGCTACGTGGCCACGGCGATCTGGAACAAGGCCATGCGTGACGGCGGCGGCGAGGTGATCGAGGGGCCCGAGCCGTACCGCCGGTACATGAAGGAGATGGAGAAGTTCGAGGCCTCCATCACCAAGCGCACCTCCTCGGAGGACGCCGCCCAAGAGGTCTTCGAGGCGATCACCGACACGAGTGACAAGCTGCGGTACCCCATCGCCGCCTACGCCGGGCAGCTCAGGACGGCGCGACGGGTGTTCGGCGACCAGGCCGAGATGGAGTTCTTCCACAAGCGCTGGATGGGGGAGGACGCCGGCTAGGCGGACGCGGGGGCGCCTGGGGTCGGGGCAGGTCGGCTCGTAGGCTCGGGGGTGTCCATCGCACAGACCGCGACGAACACACCCTTCGCGGAGCCTCGCCCGACCTGCCCCGAACCCTGACGCAGCGCCCTCCTAGCCGCCGATCATCGTGACCACGACGCTGTGCTCCGCGCCGTCGTCGACCAGCGGGACCGCGAGGCCGGGCACGTTCGTGCCGTCGAGAGCTACCCGCGTGACGCCGCGGTTCGCTCCGCGGGGGTTCTCCACCGAGACGCGGTAGGTGCTCGAGCCGCGCCGCACCGTGATCGCGAACTCGCTCCACGACTTCGGCACGCACGGTTCCACCACGAGGTGGTCGACCCCGTCCCGGCTCTCGATCCACACGCCGAGCAGCCACCGGACGGCGACCTGGTACATCCATCCCGCCGCTCCCGTGTACCACGTCCATCCGCCGCGTCCGAGGTGCTGCTCGGCGGCGTAGACGTCGCCGGCGACCGCGTACGGCTCGACCGCGTACCGCCGGACCTGCTCCTTGTCGAGAGCGTGGTTGATCGGGTTCACCATCTCGAGCAGCTGGTGCGCCTGGTCGCCGTCGCCCCGCAGCAGGTAGGCGAGGATCACCCACACGGCGGCGTGCGTGTACTGCCCGCCGTTCTCGCGAACGCCCGGCACGTAGCCCTTGATGTAGCCGGGGTCGTGGGTCATCCGGTCGAACGGCGGCGTCAGCAGGGTGAGGATCCCGACGTCGCTGCGCACGAGGTTCTCGTCCACCGAGTCGAGCGCCATCTCGGCGTGCTCGGGGACGCCCAAGCCCGAGATCGTCGCCCATGCCTGGGCGATCGCGTCGATCCGACACTCCTCGCTCTCGCGCGAGCCGAGGGGCACGCCGTCGTCGAAGTACGCGCGTCGGTACCACGCACCGTCCCACGCGTTCGCCTCGGCGGCCTCGCCCAGACGCTGCGCCCAGCGTCGGTATTCGGCGGCGCGGTCGGCGTCGCCGCGCGTTTCGCATATCGGTGCGAAGCGCGTCAGCACGGTCCCCAGGAACCACGCCATCCACACGCTTTCGCCCTTGCCGCCGTGGCCCACGCGGTTCATGCCGTCGTTCCAGTCGCCGCCGCCCATGAGCGGCAGTCCGTGTGCGCCCACAGACCGGTTCCGCTCGATCGCGCGGACGCAGTGCTCGTACACCGTCGCCGCGCTCTCCGAGACGATCGGCTGCAGGTAGAGGTCCTCCTGGTCGGGTGGCAAGGCGGGACCCTCGATGAAGGAGGTGCGCTCGTCGAGGATCGAGGTGTCTCCGGTTGCCCGCAGGTACTCGACCAGCGCGTAGGGCAGCCACAGGCGGTCGTCCACGAAGTGAGTGCGCACGCCACGACCCGAGAACGGCTGCCACCAGTGCAGCACGTCGCCCTCGACGAACTGGCGGCGGCTCGCCTCGAGGATCTGCGCGCGCGCCACCTCGGGCATCGCCACGAGAGCGGCCACCGAGTCCTGCAGCTGGTCGCGGAAGCCGAGGGCCCCGCTCGACTGGTACGTGGCGGTTCGTCCCCACACGCGACAGGACAGGTTCTGGTAGGGGAGCCAGCGGTTCACGAGCAGGTCCAGCGCCGGGTCGGGCGTCTCGATGCTGACTGCGCTCAGGATCTCGTCCCAGCGATTTCGCGCTCCGTCGAGGGCCGCGTCGATGGCTCCGGGCGCACGGTAGCGGCGAAGCGCCAGCTCGATCTCCTCCGGGCTGTTGCACTGGCCGAGGAAGAACGAGACCTCCTCGGTGGCGCCTGGCTCGAGCGAGAGCGTGTTCATCAGCGCACCGCAGTTGTCGTGGAACCTGCCCGATACGCCGCCCAGCCCGCTGCGATGCATTGCCGCGGGGTCCCCGGGGCGACCATTGCGCCCCACGAACTCGGTGCGGCTTGCGGTCCACGAGTGCAGCGGGCGGCTCGAGGCCACGTAGGCGGGACGCCCGGGGAAGTCCGGGTTGAACCAGTTGCGCGCTGTCAGTGCCTCGGCGACACCGTCGAACCGAGTGACGACTCGCTGCTGGGCGGCGCTTCGAGACGACCCCAGCGTCCACTCGATGAAGTGGGTGACGGAGATCTCTCGAGGCCTATCGGTGAGGTTGGTGAGCTTGAGCCGCACGATACGCACCTGGTCGTCGGCGGGCACGAACCACTCGACCTGGCTGCGGATCCCGTGGTCGGCATGATCGAAGGTGGTGCATCCCGGAGCGTGACGGACCACGTACGGCAGCGAGGTGCGGCAGGGCAGCGGTGTGGGGCTCCAGAACCGTCCCGTCTCCTCGTCACGCAGGTAGAGGCACTCGCCGCTGCCGTCGGAGACAGGATCGTTGTTCCAGGTCGTGATGCGGTTCTCATGGGAGTTGAGCGCCCACGAGCAGCCGATGCCCGCCTCGGAGACGAGGCAGCCGAACTCGGGATTGGCTATCACATTCACCCAGGGGGTCGGGGTCGTGATGGCGTCATCCAGCACGATCACGTAGTCCCCGGTGTCGGGGTCGAATCCGCCCGTGCCGTTGTCGAACAGCAGCTTCGGGCGAACGAACTCGGGCGCCTCGTCGAGGACGGGTTCGGCACGGGGGACGAACGCAGACGGGGAACCGGGACGCTTGCTGCGCCGGTTCAGCTGCAGCTCGAGCGTGCCCATCTCGCCGTCGACCACCGCGCGTGCGGTCGAGACCAGCAGGTTCATGACGTCCGGATGCATCTGGTCGCCTCGACGCAGGAACACGCCGCCGGGCTTGTCGAGCACCTGGAGTCCGTGGCCGGTGCGCATGAGCAGCCGGAGCCGCTCCTCGAGTTCGTCCGCGTAGCCGGTGGGTCGCGTGTTGAGTACGACCAGGTCGGCCATCAGCCCCTTGTGGCGCCAGTACTGGTGCGCGAGCAGCGCCCTGCGTACGAGCGGGGTGTGCTCGAGTTCCTGGACCCGCACCAGGAGGATCGGGTAGTCGCCGCTGATGCCGACCGACCACAGCCCCGAGACGGGCAGCTCGTTCTCCACGGGGGTCTTCACCTTGAGCGGCGAGTAGGGGTCGGTAAGCAGGAGCCGGGAGGCCAGCCGCTCGAGGGTGAGGGCGTCTTGGGGGGTGATGCCCAGGTCGCGCAGCTCCACCTGGGCCGCGGTCCACGCAAGGTCGACCGCGCGCTGGGCAGAGGCAGGTGCGAAGTACTTCTCGGTGAGGCGAACGGCGGTGTCGCGCTCGTTGGCGACACCGGTCACGTACACGAGGCGGACGGCCTCGCCGGGGCCGATCTCGATACTGCGGCGGATCGCGCAGCAGGGGTCGAGTACCGCCCCGGAGGTGTTCGAGAGCTTCCCGCCGCGGCTCACCGCGACGGGACGGTCGGCGGCGTGAAGCCGCCCGAGGAACTTCGCGCGGTCGGTCTCGAACGTCCAGTCGCACGGCATCTGTTCGCACGAAAGCAGATGGAAGCCCCAGAACTGCTCTTCCTCGTTGCTCCGGGGACGACGCGTGAACAGGACGGCACCAGTGGCCGGCAGGGCCTCGGTTTCGACGAACAGGTTCGAGAACGCCCGGTGGGCCTGATCCGAGCCCTGACCTGTCAGCGCGATCTCGAAGTACGAGGTGATCTCGACGGAGCGAGGGCGGAATGCCCGGTTCGAGACGGTGATCCGCCTGATCTCGACGTCGTCCTCCGGGGAGACCACGACCTCCACGTTGGTCTCCAGGTCGCCGTCGAGCCGCCGGAACTCCGCCTTGTCCGGCCCGAAACTGACCTGATACTCGTCGGGCTCCTTCGGCCACGGGTTCGCGGGGACCGAGAACGTGTGGCCGCTCTCGGTATCCCGCAGGTAGAAGAAGGTGCCCCACAAATCGCGGGTGACATCCTCTCGGTAGCGGGTCACGGAGATCCCCCGCCACCTCGAGTACCCGCCGCCTGCACTCGTGACCATCACGGAGTAGCGGCCGTTCGACAGGAAGTGGGTCGCGGGCACCGGGGTGTTCGACGATGGGTACAGTCGGACGGCCGGCGGCGGCAGCTCGCCCACCGAGCGCACCAGCTCTACCTCATCCGAGTGCGGCGTCACGAGTTCCACGTGCCGCGGGATCCGCTCCTGCAGCAGCAGCTCCGCCGAGGCGACGATCGGGTCGCTGTGGAACCGGTTGCGCATCTTGTCGTCGAGCAGCGCGTTGCCGAACGCGACGAACGCCATGCCCTGGTGGTGGGCGAAGTACGCCTGCACCACTGCTCGCCGCTGGCCCGCGGGAACGCGTCCGGCGGTGAAGTCCATCGACTCGTAGTAGCCGTAGCGACCCTCACCGCCTTGCGCCGAGAATGTCGACAGGTTGGGCAGCACCGACTGGGGATCGACCGAGAGCGCGAGCGCACAGGCGTAGGGGGCGACGACGATGTCGTCGGCGAGGCCGCGCTTGAGCCCGAGGCCCGGGACGCCGAACGCCTGGTACTGGTAGGTGAGATCGGCATCCTTCGCGTTGAAGGCCGCCTCCGAGACCCCCCACGGCACGCCACGGTCGGCGCCGTAGAGCCGCTGGCGTTCCACGACCGTGCCGTACGTCTCGTCAAGCAGCGTCCCCGGAAGACTGTGCATCACGAGCAGCGGCATCAGGTACTCGAACATCGAGCCGGACCACGACACCAGCGCGCGGCCGGGACCTGCGTCGGTGAGAGACCTGCCGAGCCGGAACCAGTGCTCCTGAGGCACGTCGCCCTTCGCCACGGCCAGGAAGCTCGCGAGACGTGCCTCGGACGCGAGCAGGTCGTAGAAGGAGGGGTCGAGGCGACCCTCGTTCAGGTTGTAGCCGATCGAGAACAGACCTCGCTGCTCGTCGTAGAGCATCGTGAAGTCGGTGTGCTCCCACATCTCGCGAGCGATGTCCGCGGCGAGCCGAACGCCTGCGAGCAGCTGGATGTTCCGGTCGCGCGCCTCGCGAATTCCCGCGGCGACACCGCTGGCCCAAAGCCGCGTACGCTGGTCTTCGGCCGTCTCCGTGAGCTCGTCCAGTGCGGTGAGCGCGCGGTCGAGGCCCTCGGCGAGGCCGACCAGACTCGGGCAGTACCGCAAGAGCGGCGCGATGCGACTGTCGCCGCGAGCCCCGGGGGGCGCGTCAGGCAGGAACTCCGCCCAGGGCGCGCTCTCCTCCAGCATTCGCAGCGGTTCGCGGATGGACGCGACCACGTCGTCCAGCGATGCCCGCAGCTGCTCTCGGCGCGTCTTCGGCCACGGTGCGACCTCGTCGGAGACCTCGGCGGGAGTGATGGTGTCGAGGCTGTACGCGAGCAGGTCGATCTCCGAGACGTTGACCTCGAGGCGCGTGAGCAGTGAGTGCCACTCGCCCAGGTTCGCGGGAGGCTCCGCGTGGTCGAGGGCTCGCGCGAATGCGTCGAGTGCGGTGCGGATGTCCTTGACCAACGCGGGGGAGCCGACGTCCTCGCGGTCCGCGAGTAGGTCCTCCAGCGCGAGCGTCGTCGCGTCGCGTGCCCCGGAGATCAGCTGCGAACCGATCACCGGTGCCTCGGACGCCTCGAGCAGCCCGACCCGGAGGGTGAGCAGATGCCCCGCGAGGTTGCCGGAGTCGACGGTGGATACGTACGTGGGTCGCAGCGGCTGCCGGGTCGTGATGTCGTACCAGTTGTAGAAGTGGCCGTGGTAGCGCTCCAGTGCGGCCATCGCCGTAAGGGTCGCGCTGACCCGCTCCGCGAGCCCGGCGAGGCTCAGGTAGCCAAGGTCGTACGCATTGAGGTAGGACAGCAGCTGGAGCCCCATATTCGTGGGTGAGGTGCGCCAGGCGACCACCCCCAGCGGCTCCTCCTGGAAGTTGTCGGGCGCCAGGTGATGGCCCTCGTGCGTCACGAAGGTATCGAAGAACCTCCACGTCTTGCGGGAGACTCGCCTGAGGTCCTTGCGCTGCTTCTCGGTGAGCGCGCGATCAGCTCGGCTGTCGAGCGGCTGGGAGACCCGCCACGCCACCAGCGGAGCGATGGCCCAGCCGAGCACGAACGGGGCGGCGGCGGCGAGCCGCACGGGCTCGGGCACCGCGCCGACGACCATCAACGCGATGCCGGCTGCGGAGCCGGGGCCCACCGCGCGCCAGAAAGTGCTGGTGTCGTTGGAGGAGCCCCGCTCCGCCTCGGCGGCGGTCACCCACTCCATCAAGTGCTTTCGCGACACCAGCATGCGCCAGAGTGTGCGCAGGATGGCGTCGGAGACGACCCACGCCTCGTGGGGCAGCAACAGCAGCGCGATGACGCCGCGACGGCTGTCCGAGAGCAGGTCGCTGAGGATGCCACGCGCCGAAGTCGAGAGCGTCGCAGCAGGCGGCTGGAACATGAGGGACTGGGCGAGTGAGAAGTACACCGGGAAGAACACCGTGAGCAGGAAGAACAGCGTCCACCCAAGTGCCGGCGAGGGGAACAGCAGCCACCCCAGTGTGAACAACACCATCGTGAGCGGTCCCACGAGCGAGCGGCGCAGGTTGTCGAAGATCTTCCACCGGTTGAGTGCGGACAGCGGGTTCTTGCGCAAGAGGCCGTCCTCGTCGCGCACGCGTGGGAACAGCCAGACGATCGTCTGCCAGTCGCCCCGCACCCAACGGTGCATCCGCTTCATACTTGCGAGGTAGTTCGCGGGGTAGTCGTCGATCACTTCCACGTCGCTCGCCAGGCCGGTTCGCAGGAACGCTCCCTCGACGAGGTCGTGGGAGAGCAGGCTGTTCGCTCGGAAGCGCTTCTCCAGTACGCCGGCGAACACGTCGACCTCGAAGATGCCCTTGCCGGTGAACGAGCCCTCGCCGAAGAGGTCCTGGTAGGTGTCGGAGACCGCCATCGCGTACGGATCGACGCCCGTGCCGGTCGAATACAGCTTCGCGAAAGCGCTCCGATTCGCCCCGGGCAGGCTCATGCCCACGCGGGGCTGGATGAGGCCGTACCCGTCGTAGACGCGCGGCTGGCCGGGCTTCCACGGCGTGCGGTTGAGCGGGTGAGCGATCGTGCAGATGAGTCGCTTGGCCGCGTCGCGGGGCAGAACCGTGTCCGCGTCGAGCGTCAGCACGAACACGACCCCTCGACGCCACTGGTCGTCGCCGATGCGGACGTTGACCGTGGTGTCCCGATTGCCGCGCAGTTCGCGGACGAGCTCGACCAGGAAACCGCGCTTGCGCTCCCATCCCATCCACGCGTCCTCGCCGTCGCTCCACACCCGTCGACGGCCGAAGAAATGGAACGGCGCCACGCCGTACTCGGCGCGGTAGCGGTCGTTGAGCTCGTCGATGCCTCGGATCGCCGCCTCGAGGACGAACTCGTCGTCCTCCAGCTCCTCGCTCGGCGACAGGGTTGGATCGCCCAGCAGGGCGAATCCTACGTTCTGGTCACGGTTCGCGAGATACGCGACTTCGAGGTTGTCGATCACGCCCTTGATGTCGCGGACCGAGAGCATGAGCGAGGGAACCACCACGAGCGTTCGGTGCTCCTCGAGCACCGGCTCGAACGGGTCGAGCTTCGGGAGGAGCTCGGGGGAGTACGTGTCGGCGGCGATGCGGTTGGTGAGCGCGAGCCCGGGCTCGGACAGCGGGATGAGCGAGACCACCACGAGCAGGGCGAGCTGCCATCCGTGAACTCCCGACGCGAGGGCATACGCCACCATCCCCGCAACGAACGCGCTCGTCGCGAGTCGCCAAGGTCACCCAGTAGAACGTGCCGCGGTGGCTGAGGGGCCCCTCGTACAGCCACTCGCCCGCTGGGGCCTTGTAGCCGATGTCTCGCTGGACCTCCTTGCGGCCCTCGCCGAGCAGCCACCAGCCCACGTGCCCGCGCAGCACGTCGCCGGGGTCCTCGGCGAGCGCGCGTCTCGAACGCTCCAGCAGGTCGTTGGCGAGCTCGATCTCGCTCGTGCTCGAGCGCTTGCACAGACGCTCGAGAACGTGCCGATACCGGTCGCGCGTCGCGAAGTCCATCGAAGCGTACGTATCGATGGGATCGAGCCGCAGGATTCGCTCGACCACCGCGACGGACTCGAAGAAGTCCGCCCAGTCGAGCGCGTCGAGGAAGCGCAAAGAGCCGATCGCGTTGGCGATCGAGACCTGATCGGCGGCCTGGCTCTGCTGGTGACGAACGGTCTCGCGATCGAAGCGAAGCCTGCGCGCAGAGAGCTGCCGCGCGAGCCAACCGTTGATCGCCTCGGCGCCGAGCTCGGTAGCCTGGAAACGCTGCGACAGCCGCAGGAGGAACACCAGCGAATCGGAGCGAGGGTCCTGCTCCAGTTCGATCAGAAGCCGCGGCAGACCCATCGCGTCTTCCTGCTGTACCAGGCTCAGGCGCTCGGCCCAGGTGTCGGCGGCCTCCTCGTCGCGGTGGGAGTGCACGACGACGCTGGAGAGCCGCCGAAGGTTCTCCACCAGCGCGATTCGCAGCATGATCGGCACGGCCCAGCACTCGCCGATCGTGAGCGGGGAGACCTGTTGGTACGCCTGCACGTAGCTGAGAAGGCTGTCGCGCTCGAGCCCGGAGTCGGTGTGGGCGATCAGACCGACCGCGAGCTCGTAGATGCGGGGCAGCTCGGCGAACGGCCCCTCGGTGAGACGGGGGAGCTCGATTCCGTAGTTGGGCGGGAGGTCCTCCCGAATCTCGATGATCTGGTGCTCGATCAGGTAGTAGTTGTCGAGCAGCCATTCACCGGCCGGCGCGATGATCCGTCGTCGCTGCGCGATGTCGTTGAGCTGCCGATTGTCCGAGGCGAGGTCCGCCGCCGCCTGCGCGGTGAGCTCGAGCAGAGGAGTCGTCTTGGGGCCCGGCTCGCGGGTGATGGACTGGGCGCGCGCGACCTCGCGGGCCGTCTCGGCGAGCCGGTCGGGGCCGAGCAGCTCGGCACGAAACGGCGCGTCGTTCGATGCTGTCCGAACCGCCTCGGCGGCTTCGGGCATGTAGGCCTCCTATGGGGATGACGTGAATCGGGTCGATGCTGGCAGGAGGAATGCTCTGAGTGACCCAAGTCGTGCGACCCGAGTTAAGTATGCCCTTTCCATGGCACGGCGTTTGCGCACGAGATACCCCAAGGGGTATCATTTCTGGGCAGGTTCATCAGGCCGAGGAGCGAGTTGATGGCAACCAAGAACGGCAGCAAGGGCGGCGCGAAGAGTCCCGCGTCCGGTTCCGGTGGGATGTCCAAGACGCTCATCTGGGTGTTGGTGGCGGTGGGCGTCGTGATCGTCGCCTTCCTGCTGTTCCGCCCCGCGGGCGGCGGAGACGACGCGATCGTCAGCGTGAGCGGAGCCGGCGGAGGCGGTGGCGGACTCACCAACGTCGACGCGAACGGCGTCCTCAAAGCCCAGGGCGAAGGCGTGCGCGTGATCGACGTCCGCAGTCAGGGCGAGTACGACGCTGGTCACGTCCCGGGAGCCGAGAACGTACCGATCGATCAGTTCGCTGCGGCTTCCGCCGGGTGGGACAAGAGCGCACCGCTTCTCGTCTACTGCGCTACCGGCGCCCGGTCTTCCGAGGCGGTGAACGTCCTGCAATCGGCGGGCTTCAAGACCGTCTACCACTTCGACGCCGGTCTGCAGGCGTGGACAGGCTCGCTCGACACGGCATCGGCGGCGTCAGGTGGCGCCCCTGGTGGCGCGCCGGCGCCCACCGCCAAGCCCACGGCGACGCCGGTGATGTACGAGTTCTATACCGACTGGTGACCCAGCTGCAAAGAGATGAAGCCCGTGGTCGACGGGCTCGAGCAGCAGTACAAGGGCAAGGTCGAGTTCGTCCGGATCAACACCGACAAGGCGAACGGTAACGAGCAGCAGCTCGCGAACCAGTTCGGCGTCACCGTCATCCCGACGTTCGTCTTCCTGAACAAGGACGGGAGCGTGGCCAAGAAGCAGGTCGGCACGATCAAGGAGCAGGACCTGACGAAGCAGCTCGACGCGCTGCAGTAGCCCACTTCGGGCGCGCCGACCCGGCCTTACGGGGAACCGTTCGGAGCGCATCTGGTCACGCCCGTCTTCGAATCGAACGCGAACGGCCCGTTCACCGGGCCGTTCGGCCTTTTCGCCGACGAGCCCCGTGTCATGCGAACGCGAGCGGGGGTATCCTTCAAGATGGAGGGCGAGCTACCGACCCTCCGCGGCACATCTCATCGACACGAGGAGTGATGCGTGCGAGACGAGTCGCAGATCCACCATAGGACCGGGATGGCAGATGAAGCCTCCGGTACAGGATCGGGTGACACATCCGTTCGTTTCTTCTAGGTGAGTTTGTTTGAGCGCCACCGCCGCGTTGAATCGGATGCACGGCGGCAAGACGCGAGTAGGTAGTTGGACCGATCCAAGGCCGGAGAGTCGGGCATAAGTCCCTGGCACGACGAGGGATGCGGCCGCGAGAAAGCACAGGGCGGCCAAAAGTCCCCGAGGATAGCCTTTTGGAGGGGCGCCTCGGACGGTGCGAAGGTCATCCCGGTCCACCCGTATCAACGCCGAGAGGCGGGCCTTGAAGGCCCGCCTCTCGTTCTGTCTCCACGTCGGCTCTTGGGAGGGGCGACGTGAGAACCCGGGTCCCGAAGGACGAGTGGTGCGCTACAGCGCGTCCGGACCGGTCTCGCCGGTACGGATGCGGACGACCTCTTCCACCGGGGTGACGAAGATCTTGCCGTCACCGATGCGGTCGGTTCGGGCCACCTTGGTCACGGAGTCGATGACGTCCTTGACCTCGTGGTCGTGGACGACCGCGACGATCGAGATCTTCGGCAGCAGGTCGATGACGTACTCCTCGCCGCGCCACTGCTGGGTGATGCCCTTCTGGGTTCCGTGACCCTTGACCTCGCAGACGGTAAGTCCCTTGTGGCCCAGGTCGATGAGCGCGGTCTTCACTGCGTCGAGCTTCTCGGGCCGGACGATGGCCTCTACGCGCTTCATCTATGCCTCACCTCCGACAGGCTTCGGGATGCGGGTGGGACGCCCCACCGGGAATGCCGCTGAGACCGAACCCTCGCCGAGCGGACCGGAGCCGGCCATGTCCGGGTAGGCCAGCACGCCCATTTCGGGGGCGTCGAGGCCGGCGATCTCGTCAGCCTCGGTCGAGCGCAGCCAGTTGAACGACTTCTGGATGCTGAAGAACGCGTAGTGAGTACCGAAGGCCCACAGGGCCACGACGACCACCGCGATCGAGCTGCGCAGCGAGCTGGCTGCCGTCACCGTAGAGCAGGCCGCGGACGCCGCCCTCGACGCCGTTCCAACCGGCGCCGTAGGTGCCGTCGGCGAAGATGCCGAGCGCGATCATGCCCCATAGCCCGTTGAGGCCATGGACCGATGAGGCGCCGACCGGGTCGTCGACCTTGAGCACCCGCTCGAAGAACACGACGCCGCCGACGACCACGAAGCCGCCGATCGCGCCGATGACGAGCGCGGCCCACGGGGCCACGAAGGCGCACGGGGCGGTGATGGCCACGAGGCCGGCGAGCATGCCGTTGACCGCCATCGACGGATCGGGCTTGCCCCACAGCCGCCAAACCAGGAACAGCGCGGCGAGACAGCCGGTAGACGCGGCGAGCAGAGTGTTGCCGATGATGATCGGGAACCGCAGGTCGGTCGCTGATAGGGTTGACATGCCGTTGAAGCCGAACCAGCCGAACACCAGGATGATCGTGCCGAGGATGGCCATTGGGATGTTGTGGCCGGGGATGGCGACCGGGGTTCCGTCCGCCTTGAACTTGCCGATGCGCAGGTCCGATCACCATGGCTCCGGCGAGGGCCGCGAAGCCGCCCACCGCGTGGACCACCGAGGAGCCGGCGAAGTCCACCGCGCCGTGACCGAGACCGAACTTGGCGCCGAGCGTGGCGAGCCAGCCGCCGCCCCAGATCCACATGCCGTAGATCGGGTAGACGATCGCGCCCATGAACACGCCGAACGGCATGAACGCCGAGAACTTCCAGCGCTCGGCCATCGAGCCGGTGACGATGGTGGCGGCGGTGTCCATGAACACGAGCTGGAACAGGAAGAACGCGAATACGCCGGGATCGTAGGTGCCGTCAGCCAGCGAGCCGACGAGGAAGCCCTTGGTGCCCGCGATTGCTTGTCCCGCAACCTGGACAGCGTTCCCGTCGAGGATCGCCTGAGCACCCGGCGCCCAGAAGAACGCGCCCACGGATCCGAACTGGAGCGCGAACCCGACGAACCAGTAGGCGAGCGCGCCGACCGCGAAGATCACGAAGTTCGTCATGGCGACGTGTGCGGCGTTCTTGCTTCGGCAGAAGCCCGTCTCCACGAGCATGAAGCCCGCCTGCATGAAGAAGATCAGACACATGCCCATGGTGATGAAGAAGATGTTCAGCCCGACCTTGACGTTGCCCAGGTCGCCGGCTGCTTCCGCGAGCGTCGGCGCTCCCGCCTTCTCCGCGGTCACGGCAGCCACGCCGCCGTAGTTGCTGCCGATCGGGTCCGCGTAGGCGAACGCGGACATGATCACGAGGGCGACGATCGCGAGGACCAAGGTCCTCGTCGCCGCCCGCTTTATGATGAACGACCTCTGGCCGCGCACGGCCTCGAAGTCGAACACCTTGCCGAGAAGAGACTTCACGGCTCCACCTCCCTGTGCGATCCGGCCCGTCTGTGGCAGGGCCGTTTCAGAAACGGTGCGCCGTACGTCTTTGGACGGCGGGCTCGAGATGCGCTGGTCTCGAGCAGGGTCGGATGGCCGACCCGTGTCCGCAGGTTAGAGGGGGCGTGTTTCGCCGCGGTTTCGCGGCGCGCAAGAGTGCGTGAAGTCTGGGTTACACGCGAGACGGCGTCGGAAGGCGTCTCGGGCGAGGCCAGACTACGCTCGGCTCGCCGACGCCTCGAGCAGCTCGGCCATCGCCTGCAGCGCGGTTCCCGCAGCAAACGGCGCCGCCTGAACCTGCTCGACATCACGCTCGAGGAGCCGTCGGCCGCGGTCGAGCATGCTTTCGTCGCCGAGCCGCCCCAAGCGCACCACATCGAGTGCCAGCAGGTTCGCGCCTGACGCTGTGGCGCCGTCGTGCGTCTCGCGCGGGCGCACGGGGAGCTCGGTCTTGGCGGGGCGCATGTAGACGACGTCGTATGCGGCGAAGAGTTCGAGAGCGCGCGCGACGATCGCCGAGGCACGGTCGAGGTGGCCGGCGTCTGCTTCCGCGGTGTGGGCCACGAGCATTGCCCGAACCAGTGCGGCCGCGTCCTCGGGCAGTCGAACGTCGGCGGAGCTGTCGTCGCCGACGAGGTGCAGGACTTCCTCATCGTCGACGAGCGCCGCCTCGGCGAGGCGCTGAAGCAGTGACAGTCCCTCGGCGAGCATGTCCTCGTCGTCGAACACGCTTCCGGCCTCGATCAGTCCGGCTGCGAGCAGCCCGTTCCACGACACGATCGCCTTGTCGTCCAGATCGGGCTGCGGCCTTTCGGAACGCGCCTCGAGGAGCTTGGAGAGGATGGCGTCGATGGCCTCGGGTTCGTAGCGCAGTCCGTCTCGGCGGGTGAGCACGTTGGTGCCCTCCCAGTTGCCTGCGGGCGTGAGATCGAGGCCGCGCTGGGCGAGATCGAGCTCCTCGGTGGTGAGGACCTCGGCCGCCTGTTCGCGCGTCCAGGTATAGGTGAGGCCTTCCTCGCCCTCGGTGTCCGCCGAGAGCGACGAGGCGTAGAGGCCCGACTCGAGGCGGAGGTCGCGCCTCAGGAAGTCGAAGGTGCCGCGCGCGGCGTGGCGCCACAGCGGGTCGGGAGCGAGCGTTTCGAGCTGCGCGAGCACCGAGAGGAGCTGCGCGTTGTCGTACAGCATCTTCTCGAAGTGGGGCACGAGCCAGGTCTGGTCTACCGCATAGCGGGCGATGCCTCCGCCCACCTGGTCGTAGATTCCGCCCCCGAGCATGGCCCTGGTTGCGTCGATCACGAGGTTGAGCGGGCCCGCGGTACGGACGAGACGGTGGTACGCGAGCAGGAAGTCGAGTACCGGCCACTGCGGGAACTTGGGGGCCTCGCCGAAGCCGCTCCACTGCAGGTCCGCGGCGCCCAGGATCGCCTCGGCGGCGTCGCCGACGACGGTCTCGTCGATCTCCGCCCGATCTTGTACCGCGAACATCGCATCGAGGTAGGTGCTCGACTCGTCGGCGGCCTGCTTGACGGCGGCGGTGTCGCGCTGCCACGCCTGAGCGAGCTGGGTGAGCAGCTCGGAGAATGCGGGCATGCCGTGGGCCGGCACGGGTGGGAAGTACGTGCCGCCGAAGACCGGCCAAAGGTCCGGCGTCATGAACACGGTCATCGGCCAGCCTCCGTGGCCGGTCGAGCCCACCACGTACGCCATATAGAGCTCGTCGACGTCCGGGCGCGACTCGCGGTCGAGCTTCACCGAGATGAAGTGCTCGTTGAGCAGCTTGGCCGTGGCCTCGTCCTTGAACGACTCGCGCTGCATCACGTGGCACCAGTGACACGAGGCGTAGCCGATCGACAGGAAGAGGAGCTTGTTCTGCTCGCGAGCCGCCGAGAACGCTTCCTCGCCCCACGGATACCAGTCCACCGGGTCCTCGGCATGAAGGCGCAGGTAGGGGCTGGTCTCGGAGGCGAGGCGATTCGGCATGGAGATCCTTCCGGGCCGGGTTCATCTAGGTTTTTGCCGCCGGCAACAGACCCGAAACCTTCACGGGCGATGCTCTCGGTGTCCGCCGGCGCGGACGCGTACGAGAGGGACGGCGAATGCACAGCTCAGTATCCATGCTCCTGGGACTTCTTGTCGTCTTCGTCGCTGCGAAGATCGCGGGCGAACTGTTCGAGCGCATGAAGCAGCCTGCCGTCATCGGCGAGCTCCTCGTGGGCATGCTCATCGGGCCGTACGCGCTCGGATTGATCGGCGAGACTCCGTCGCTCGAGGTCGCCGCGACACTGGGCGTCGCCATCCTGATGTTCTCGGTGGGGCTGGAGACCAAGTCGAGCGAGATCTTCCACGTCGGACGCACCGCGTTCGTCGTCGGGGCGGCAGGTGTCGTGCTGCCGCTATTCGCGGGTCTCGCGTTCGGCCGCGCGATGGGCTACCCGAGTGCGGAGGCGCTGTTCATCGGCACCGCGCTCGTCGCGACGAGCGTGGGCATCACCGCCCGCGTTCTCGCCGACCGTGGTCTCATCTCCACTCGTCTCGCCCGAATCGTGCTGGCGGCCGCCGTTATCGACGACGTGCTCGGCATGCTGGTGCTCTCCGTGGTCACTGGATCGGTCAGCGGCGGCATCAACGCAGGACGGATCGCGCTCACCATGATCGAGGCGGTGGCCTTCATTACCATCGTGGTCCTGGTCGCGCCCCGTCTGGTCGCGAAGCTGGAGAGGCCGCTCGAGGCGCTGCACATCAAGAACGGACCGTTCGTGGCCGCTCTCGGGTCGATGTTCGCGTTCGCCGCGCTGGCCGAGAGCATCGGCCTGGCAGCGATCGTCGGCGCGTTCTTCGCGGGCATGGCCTTCGCCGAGAGCCCCGAGCGCTGGAACCTCACGCACAAGACCGAGTCGCTCTACGAGTGGCTCGTGCCGTACTTCTTCGTGATGATGGGCGCGGCCGTCGACGTGCGGCTGTTCGCGAGTCCCGCGGTGCTCGTCCCGGGTCTCGTTCTGGTCGCGATCGCGGTGGTCACCAAGGTCGTGGGTTGTGGCCTCGGCATCATCAACGAAGGACCTAGGACCGCGCTCGCAGTTGGCGTGGGAATGGTCCCGCGCGGCGAGGTCGGCCTGATCGTAGCCTCGGTGGGCAAGGGCCTCGGAATCATCACGCCCACCGTCTACGCGATGGTCATTCTCGTGATCGTTGTCTCAACACTCGTCGTCCCGCCGGTGCTGCCCGGCCTCTTCCAGTGGGCCCGCTCGAGAGCTGCGAGCCCCTCTCTCGCGCCCGAGCATGCAGCGGTAGGCGAGACGGCCTGACGTCGGAGCCGCGCCGCCAACGCCGGAAGGCGGCGCGGCTCGACGTCCACCTTCGCGAGCCTCGGCAGACGCGTTCACCCGCTCCTCAGGCTCGGGAGTGTCCTACGGAACCTCGACCGGGTTGGCGAGGAACCACTCGACGTGGCTGCACTGCATGCAGATCAGCAGGCTGGCTTCTCGGTTCGCCCAGTCGAGGCCGAGCAGGGTGAGGCCCATCGTGTTCAGCAGCGCCGAGCCCTCGTCGAACTCCACGCCGCCGCACTGGGTGCACTTCACGCGGACGCCCCCGACCTCGAAGCGGTGGGAGTCCTGCCCGGAGTAACCCTTCTTGAAGTTCTCGATGAAGCCGCCGCCCATGATCGTGCCCTTCGGTCTCGGTGTCATGCTGCTGTTCGAAGGATACGCCCACGCACACCGAGTCCGGTGGCGGCTGCTATACTCTCCTGCGCGCACGAGCAAGAAGTGCGTGCAGCACGGGGACGTAGCTCAGCTGGGAGAGCGCGGGCTTTGCAAGCCTGAGGTCGAGGGTTCGAGCCCCTTCGTCTCCACCATACAAACAAGCAGGTAGGCGGCCCTTTTCGAGGACCGCCTACCGTACTTTCAGCCTGGCGACGGTAGCACCCCGGGGCAGCGGTGAGGCGGCTCCGAGCACGCACTAGCCTTCGCTCGCCCAGAACATCGATGGTCGCTTACCCGCGAACAAGATCAGCGTCACGAACGGCGCCACCGCGAGGACGAAGCGATAGCCGAAGATGCGGATGCCGTCCCAGGCGCCGGCAACGGAGGTCGCCTCGGTCGACAACCGCTGCCAGCCGCTGGCGAAGGCAACCAGGTCGAACACAACGATGAACACGAGCAGCGAAAGTACGTAGCGCGCTTTCCGCCTGACGGGGCAGCCCACCGCTGCGCAGATCAAGCTGAGTGCGGGAACCAGCGCGAGTAGCGATGAGGTAAGCCCAAGCACGAAAGGAGAAGACGAGTTCCAGCCAATGATCAGGAGCGAAGCTCCGATCACCGTGGAGATGCCGACCGCCGTCACCGCAAAACGGAGGACATGCCTCCTATGAGGTTCGTCTGGCAATCGAGAGCCACACCACCCACATGATCAGAACGACAAAGACCATTCCTACCTCGAACAAGTAGTCGTGCACCAGGAAGAACTGTCTATCCGGCAGGAGCTCTGACGCATAGCTCACGCCCACGAGACGACCGACATTCGCGACCTGCAGAAGCGCCGCTCCCGCGAGGAGCGCAGCGAGGCGGGTTCGCCACGGGAGCGGATAGGCGAGGACGAGGGACGCGTAGACCACGAGCAGTGTCACAGCCGTGCACTCCGGGTCCACAGCGAGTGTCCTCGACGGGAGGTGAATCATGCTGCCCTGGACCGTGGCGGGAAGACCCAAGGACCGGTCAAGCGCCCCTGCGGTGCGGGCGATCGCCGAGGTGATCGACGTCCATCCTGTCCAGTCGCCGCTCACCATCGTGAGCGACAGCAGGACAGCCAGAATCAGTGCGAAGAACGCAGCGACCCGCTGCGCAGAGTTGCGCGGCAGTGCGCGATCAAGCCCCTCGTAGACTCTGCTCTTGGCTACTTCCAAGCGGCGATCCTCTGGTGCGGTGGCTTGTGGAACTGGGGCGAACAGCTCGCGGCTGGTACGGAACCTCGTGGCAGAGTGGTCATGACGCCGCTACGCCCTCCGTCGTACATCCTCAGTCTAGTCTGCTGCGTCCAAGCCGAACCAGTCGTATGAGAGCCAACGCGCTGCATGTGGTTCTGCAGGCCCGAGGTCGAGGATTCGAGCGCCTTGGTCTCCACCATCGGAAGGACGGAAGGCGGTCGCAGGGACCGCCTTCGTGTTTCCCGTATGGGTTGCGCCTAACCGTCGATCCGGGTCGGCGAGACGCGTCGGTACGTGACCGCTGTCGCCGCTACCCCGACGATGACAAGCAGCATGATGCTCCACGCGGATGAAGCCGGGCTCGAAACAAGGACAGCGCCGGTGGCTCGAAGCGGCCAATCCAGAGTCACATCGTCCACACCGTTCACCGCTGCAGCGGGACCCGGATTGTCGAGCACTATGTAGCCGGGCGGGGCGGAGCCGGGTTGCCGGATGCGGTAGACGCCAGGTCCAAGGGCAGTGAAGGAGTAGGTGGACGTCGTCCACGCGTCGTTTATCGGATAGAAGATCCCGTTCGGCGCCTGCTGCTCAAGCTGAAGCAACATCACGCTGCCGACGGTCAGCGGCCGATTGGGCGGATCCATGTTGCGAAGGGTTCCGCTGATGACGCTCGTGCCCTGGACCACGCCGTTGCGTGATAGCGGCCAGTCGGCGACAACGGGTGTGTTGCCGTCGACGGTCAGGAGCTTCCCCGGGTTCGCCAGTGGAGGGAAGTAGTAGAAGGCGTAGGGAGCCTCCTGGCGCAGCCGGAACTGCCCCGCCTCGACATTCGAGAAGGAGTACATCCCTGCAAGCGTCGGCTGCGTGTCCACCACGGCAACCGAGCCGTCGGGGAGTTGTCTGACCAGAGAGATCGTCGGGTTCGGAAAGAATGTGGTGATGGGCAGGCCGGTGTTCCCGTCAACAACCTGCCCCGAAACGGTCGTGGCTGCGGCGGCGACCGATGGGATGCCGGCAATGAGGCCAGTGGCAAGAGCCAGATACGCTAGTGCTCTACGAATCCGGTGCATCGAGCGCCTGCGTGACGACATAGACTCGAAACCCCCCGGTCTGCAGGCCGCGACGATCGCAATGGGGCGGCCGACCTCGCCGAATGCGGCTTAAGCTAGATTATCGACCCTTGCGCCGCCTTTGTCTACTTTCCACATCGGCTCGGGAAGCGGCGAACGTTACCGCCTTTTCGCGCGGTGTGACGAAGAACACCAACCGAAACCAAAGAGGCGAGCCGACTGGCCCGCCTCTCTGCTTGGTGCATCCCGCCGCGGCGGGACTCGCGCCCAGTGCCGCTACTTGCCCAAGTGAATCTGGACGTTGCCGCCGCTCCAGCCATACAGGAAGAGGTCCATCATGTCCCACGCGTGCCAAGCCTCGCCCAGCCAGATCTCTGAGGTCCGGTCGGCTGGCGCGTTCTTGCCCTCGCCGAGGTCCTGCAGCTTCACCACGAACTCGGCGCCCGGAGCGATGGAGGGATCCGTCGATGTGAGCACGACCGCGCCCACCCAGGCCGTCTCATCAGGCTCCAGGATGAGATACAGGACGTCGCAGTGCAGCTTGTAGTCGACGTTGGTGTCTCGCTGCATTTGAATGCTGCCCTTGGCGCCGCCGGTCCCGTCGCCGATCGCATTGCCGGAATAGCTCCACGTCGAGGTGCTGATGCCCTCGGGTCCGATCAGCCTGTGCTGCCAGCCCCCGAACGTGATCTTGCCCGGGTAACACGCGAACGCGGAAGCAGGAGCTATTGCTGCGACCACGAGACACACGACGAGCAGTAGAGCAAACTTCCTCATAGCACTCACTCTCCTCGACCAGACTTCCCCTCCGCCGAAAACCCCCCGTTGGGCTTCGATCGGTGCCCAAGTCCCATCCTGAGCATTGGGATGGTGCCCAGCCCGCCCTCCCCAGTAACTGTCTCGTCCATCGTCCGTTGGGGCGATTACACGGTGTCGAGCAGCGTCTTGCCACGAAAGAGAACGGACCGGCAGCGTCGGGCTTCAGGCCTGCATACGTAGGGCGAACGGAACTTGGCGAGGAGGCGCCCACTACCGTGGGCTGCCCTCGTCCCCGACGCGAAGAAAGGGCCCCGTTGCCGGGGCCCTTTCGAGTGCGCGTGGGTGCGAGTAGCGACCGCCGTGCGCCTATGAGGTTGCAGCAGCTGTCTCGGTCGCCTCGGCCTTCTCGTGGTGCGGGGCCTTGACGAGCAGCGCGAGCACAGAGGCCACGACGAGCAGACCGCCTGCGATGTAGAACGCCGGGGTGAAGCTGCCGTACGCGTCCTTGATCCAACCTGCTGCGTACGAACCGACCGCGCCACCAACACCCCAGGCGGTGAACACGAGGCCGTAGTTCACGCCGCCGTTCTTGGTGCCGAAGAAGTCGAACGTCGCGGCGGGGAACAGCGTCAGGTTCGCGCCGTACATCGCGCCGATGAACGCGGCGACGATCAGCAGCATCGTGAGCGTCGAGGCCATCGGCAGGAGCAGCGCGACGAGCACGGCCTGGGCCAGGAACACGCCGATCATGGTCGGGACGCGGCCCACCTTGTCGGAGACGATACCGGTGAGGGGGCGACCGAGGCCGTTACCGATGGCCAGCGCGACGATCAGGGTGTAGCCGTACGTTGCAGCGAACGCCGGGTCACCGAGCTGGTCGGGAGCGATCTTGGCGATGATGCCCACCATCATGAGGCCGGCGAAAGCAGCCGCGGCGTACATGAACCACAGGAGATAGTACTGCGGCGTCGACATCATCTCGCGCCACGTGTAGTCCTCACGGCGAGTCGCGGCGGCAGCAGCGCCCGCAGGGGGCTTCCAGCCTGCCGGAACCGGAGGCGTGTAGCCCGCGGGGGGGTTCCTGAGGAGCTGGGCGAGCAGGATGATCGCGATGAAGAACGCGATGCCCAGGTAGCGGAAGGCGCCGGTCAGGCCGTTGCTGGTGATGAGCGCCTTGGTCGTGGGAGCGGTGTACACCGAGGCAAGACCGAACCCGGCGACCACGATACCGCTGATGAGACCACGCTTGCTGGGGTGGAACCACTTGACCGCCGCCGGCGTCGCACACGCATACGCGAGGCCGATGCCGATACCGGTCATGACGCCGAAGCCCAGCACGATCGGCAGGTGGGCGTTACCGGCGGTGAAGTCGGTGAAGCTGGCGATGATCATGCCGAGACCGACGAACACGCCCCCGATGGTGGCAACGATGCGGGGACCGAACTTGTCCTGCGCACGGCCCGCGAACACCATCGTGAACGCGAAGAACAGCAGCGCGAGCGCGTAGGGGAGCAGCGCGGCCTTCGGGTCCCAGTTGTAGGCCTGCTCCTTGATGATCACCGCAGAAACGGGGACCACCTTCTCTACCGTCTCGGTGCCCTTCTTGACGAGCGCGATGTAGCCGCCCTCCGCGGCGATGGGCGAGCCATCTGCCGCGAGCTTGAGCTTCTGGGTCACCGTCTGGGTGACGATGCTCCAGGTGTAGAGCACGCCGAGCGCGAGGTTGATACACAGACCCGCGATGGTGACGATCCACCCTCTCGACGGTGATGCCGTCTGATCGGCCATACCGACCACTCCTTCCTCCACCTTGCTGCCGGGCGTCCCGGCGGAATCCGATTCACGCCGATGCCCGGCGTCGTTCCCACGCATGAAGCCTATCCGCGCGGCTACGCGGACACTCCTAAGTCGACGCGAGTGGCATGTATCGTCGGCGCGCGGCTGATTCTCGGCGGTGAATGGCGAGAGCGTTTGGCGAGCGGTGGGCCACTTATGGCGGGTCCGGAGGGGATATACGCAGCAGGCCGGACCGACGACGGAGGAAGGGAACGGTTCATGGAGGACCTCAACGAGGAGCGGTTGCGGAAAGAGGAAGGCGTGTTCTCGGCCGATCACGACGCGGGTCGAGATGTGGGCTGCGATCCCGAGGAAGATCGATGCGCGCCTGACGAGGAGACCTACGACCCGGCAGACCGGCACCATCTCCCCGGCACCCAGGACGACGTGCCCATGTCGATGGGCGAGGACGAACCGCACCCCGCGGACATCCAGATCGAGACTGGCGCGAGCGGGGGCAGCAGCACGCGTGGGTTCGGCGCAGGCGCGGCGGTGCCCGAAGCTGCGTTCAGAAACGCGCCCAGCACGATGGATGCGAACAACGTAGCCGCCGAGGGCGTCACGAGCGCGCCGACGAGCGTGGGCGGTGTCGACGCCGAGGATATCGACGACATCGACACGCTGGCCGCCGCCGACGAGCGCGAGCTGTGGCGCGGTCAGGCGCCGCTCATCGAGGAGGACGAGCGGGAGGGCTACAACCTCGAGGGGTTCTCGGACGAGGAAGCCGAGCGGGTCGTGGCCGCTATCGGAGAGGACGCGACCGAAGCGAACCCCGAGCTCCCCGGAGGCACCAGCGCCACTGGCGCGAGCAGTCCGCTCGAACCGCCTCACGGTGGGTTCCCCGAGCGCGAGGGGTAGCGCCGAAACACACTCGTCATTCGGTTGTTGCTAGTGTGTCTCCTCGGGGGTACGCTCCCGCCTCAGGACTCGAATGACCCCGGTGGAGATCAAGAGGGCCCATGGCTAGCCGTTTCAAGCAGCTCCTGCTCGGCGATCCGCTGCACAACGAGGAGTTCGCGCATCAGCGCCTGAGCAACCCGATCGCCCTCGCGGTCTTCGCGAGCGACGCGCTTTCTTCGACCGCGTACGCCACCGGCGAGATCCTGATCGTGCTCGTGGCGGCCGGCTCGGCGGTACTGCACCTGGCATGGCCGATCTCGGTGGCCATCGGCATCCTGCTGACGGTGGTCACGATCTCGTATCGGCAGACCATCAAGGCGTATCCGGGCGGGGGCGGCGCCTACATCGTCGCCAAGGAGAACCTCGGCACGATGCCGGGTCTGACCGCCGGCGCTGCGCTGCTGGTCGACTACGTCCTGACCGTGGCGGTGTCGATCTCGGCGGGTACGGCGGCGATCACCTCGGCGTGGCCTGCGCTGCGCCCGTTCACGGTGGAGATCGCGCTCGTGTTCCTGGCGATTCTCGCGGTCGCGAACCTCCGCGGCGTCAAGGAATCGGGTGCCCTGTTCGCGGTGCCCAGCTACGGGTTCGTGCTCTCGATGCTGGGGTTGCTCGCGGTCGCGTACTACAAGATGTTCTTCGGGGGCGGGCTCGTGGTGCCCAGTGCCGAGGAAGTCATTCGGCCGATCCAGAGCCTGACGCTGTTCCTGATCCTGCGCGCGTTCTCCTCGGGATGCGCGGCCATGACCGGTGTCGAGGCCATCGCGAACGGCACGCAGGCATTCCGTAAGCCGGAGTCGGTCAACGCACGCACGACGATGGCGTGGATGGCCGGCCTCCTCGCGACGATGTTCCTGGGGCTCTCCGGCATCGCCGTGCTCACCAAGATGAACCCGAGCGAGACAGAGACCGTCATCAGCCAGATCGCCCGCGCGACCTTTGGGTCCACGGGCATGGGCGGCATTCTGTACTACGTCGTGAGCCTGGCGACCATGGCGATCCTCATCGTTGCCGCGAACACGTCGTACGCCGACTTCCCCCGGCTGGCGTCGTTCATCTCGGGCGACGACTTCATGCCCCACCAGTTCAAGGACCGCGGCTACCGACTGGTACACAGCACCGGCATCGCGGTGCTCACCGTCGCGGCTGCGGTCCTGCTCGTGGGGTTCGGCGGCGATACCACGCGCCTGATCCCGCTCTACGCGGTCGGCGTGTTCACCTCGTTCACCCTGTCGCAGTCGGGCATGGTCGTGCACTGGTGGAAGTACCGCGAGCCCGGCTGGCACTGGAGCATCGTCGTGAACGGGTTCGGCGCCGTGTGTACCCTGATCGTCACGCTGATCGTGGCGACCACCAAGTTCACGAGCGGCGCGTGGATCGTCCTCATCATCATCCCGGTGCTGATCGCCCTGTTCTTGTACGTGCACCGGCACTACGCCGCGGTTCGCGAGAAGCTGCGCCTCGACCCCGAGGAGAAGCTCGACGTGAACTGGCAGGCCTACAACCGCATCCACAACCACGTGATCGTGCTGGTGAAGAACGTCGACCGCCGTTTGGTCCGCGCGCTGCGCTATGCGCGTTCGCTCAAGGCCGACACGATCGAGGGCCTGTTCGTGGACGTGGAGAGCAGCGAGGCCGACGCCGTGAAGAAGGCGTGGGACGAGGCCGGCTTCGGCATCAAGCTCACCGTCATTGACTCGCCGTACCGCGAGATCATCCAGCCCATCCGCAACTACGTCCGAAGCATCCCGAAGCCCACCCGCGACCACGTGGTCACGGTGGTTCTCCCCGAGTTCGTGCCGCAGGACGCAACCGACTACGTGCTGCACGACCAGACGTCGTTCTGGATCAAGTCGACGCTGTTCATGGAGCCCGGCGTCATCCTCGCCGACGTACCGTTCCATCTCGGGTACGACGACAGGACGCTCGAGCCGAGCACGCCGGAGGGCCTGCGGGATTCCGTGCGGGCGTGCGACGTCGCCGAAGCGGACTTGCGCGCGGACGTCGGAGACCCGAGGGAGAGCGCGAGCAGCTAGCCTCGCCGCGAGCCTCTGCGGGCTCGCCGCCCGCTCGTGCGGCTGGTCCTAGGTGGACATGGCGACACCGAGGACGTCGCACACCTGGGGACCGCAGGAGCCGTCGGAGAGCATCAGGAGCTGATCGCCGGCCCGCAGGACCGTGTCGCCGCGTGCGACTGTCACGCCGCCCTCGCCGATGATGGCCATCACCTGCGCCTTGCTCGGCAGGTTGAGATCCGCGAGCCGCTGGCCCACCGCGGGCGAATCGGCCGGAAGCGTGACCTCCTGGATCGAGGTGTTGTCGGCCTGCAGCTTCAGCAGCGTGATCAGGTCGCCCAGGCCCACCTGCTTCTCGACCAGGCCGTACATGATCTGCGACGAGGAGACGGGGATGTCGACGCCCCACTCCTTGGTGAACAGCCACTCGTTGCCCGGGTAGTTCACCCGCGCGAACACCGTCTTGACGCGGTAGACCTTCGCGAGCATCGACACCACGAGGTTGTCCTCGTCGTCGCCCGTCGCGGCGATCAGCAGGTCCGCGTCCTCAACGTGCGCGCGGTCCAGGGTTGCCGGCTCGCAGGCGTCGCCCTCGACCATCTCGAGGTCGGGGAGCATCGAGCGGACCATATCGACCCGGTCGCCGCGCTGCTCGATCAGCGCGACATCGTGCTTCTGGTACAGGTGCGTGGCGAGGAAGAGTCCCATCTTGCCCGCACCGACGATGACCACACGCATGGGGCCCTCCTACTCCTCGACGCCGAGGTACGCGGTCAGGTCGTCGAGGCAGTCGCGCACGATATCGATGTAGAGATGGTCGCCGAGTTCGATCTTGAAGTCGCCGGGCGGGATCATCGCGATGCCGTTGCGCGAGACCACCGCGACTCGGACGCAGCACGCTTGTCCCAGCTCGCTCACGGTCTTGCCCGCCACCCGCGGACCCGCGGTGAGGTCCATGAGCGCGACCTCGCCACCGCCGTAGGCGTGCACGGTGCGCAGTTCGGGCTGCAGCACCATCGCCAGCAGCACGGAGCTCGCCCATTGCACGCTCGACACCGTCGGGATGCCGAGCTCCTCGTAGAGCACGGCGCGCCGAGGGTCGTAGATACGCGCCACGACGTGAGGGACTTCGAACCGCTCGCGTGCGGCCCGAGCGCTGATGATGTTGCTGTTGTCGCCGCTGGTGACCGCGGCGTAGGAATCGGCCTTCTCGATCCCGGCCTTGATGAGCGTCTCGCGGTCGAAGACCTCGCCTACGAGCTTGCGGCCCCTGATCTCCTGCCCGAACTCCTCGAACACGTTCTGATTGCGGTCGATGACGGCGACGCTGTGACCGTCACGCTCCAGCATGTGGGCGAGAAAACGGCCGGTCCGGCCGTACCCGCCAATAACGACGTGCATGCACATCTCCCTCGGTGCTCGTCTGGCTCGGCGTGCGAGCCATGAAAAGACTGCGCATCACTATAGCGATATCGTGTTTCGAGCTGACTACACGCTCCTTCCCGCCGCACCCGCCATCTGGAGGCGCCATGCGCGTTCACGCGATCACGCACGTTGCGTTCGAGGGGCCCGCAGCGATCGAGACCTGGGCGACGCGCCGCGGTCACGAACTCACCCAGTCGGCCGCCCTCACCGAGTCGTACCCGGAAGCCCGCGACGTCGACCTGCTCGTCGTGATGGGCGGACCCATGGACGCCGACGACGAGGTCGCGAGTCCCTGGCTCGTCGCCGAGAAGCGCTTCGTGCGGGAGGTGCTGGACGCGGGGTCCTGCGTTCTGGGCGTGTGCCTGGGGGCGCAGATCCTCGCCGAGGTGGTAGGCGGTCGAGTCACCCGGAACACCCAGCGTGAGATCGGCTGGTTCGAGGTCGGGCTCACCGAGGCCGGACTGGCCGAGCCCCTGCTCGCCGGGTGGCCGACGACGTTCGTGGCCGGCCACTGGCACGGCGACACCTTCGAGCTGCTGCCGGAAACGCCGTCGCTCGCGTCCACTGTCGTGACCCCCAACCAGCTCTTCGTGGCCGAGGGTGGCAGGGCGGTCGGAATCCAGTTCCACCTCGAGTGGGACGAGTCGACGGTCGCGGGGCTCGTCTCGGCGTGCGACGATGAGCTGGAAGCCGGGGGCGACTTCGTGCAGTCGGCCGACGAGCTTCTCGGCGGTGTCCGCAGCCATGGGGAGGCGAGCAGGACGCTGCTGTACCGCATGCTCGACGCGGTCGCCGAGAAGGTGCGCGAGGGGTTCTCGGGTAGGTAGCTGCCAGGGAGTCACACGGCAGTCGAGAGGAAAGGGGGATCGATGACGCAATACGACGCACAGCAGCTGGCCAACCAGATCGCGGGCGGCCTCTTGGTCTGGCTGTTCATCGTGCTCATCTTCGTGATCCTGTACGTGGTCGCGCTCTACATGATCCTGAACAAGGCGGGGTACTCGGGGTGGCTCGCCCTTCTGACGCTGATCCCGGGCGTGGGGAGCCTGATAGGGTTCGTGCTGTTCATGTGGGTCGCGTTCTCCGACTGGCCGGTGCTGCAAGAGCTCCGTGCCGCGAGAGGCAGGGCGACCGGCGGGCTCGGTGGTCCGCCCACCTACGCGCCCGCGGCGGCCCCACCTGCGTACGCCCCACCAGCGGCGCCGCCGACCTACGCGCCACCCGTAGCTCCGCCCACGTACGTCCCGCAGCAGCCCGAACAGGCCGCTGCACCGCCGGCGTACGAGCCGCCGCCCATGGCGCCCGCGCAGCCTGCGTACGAGCCGCCGCCGGTGGCGCCCGCGCAGCCCGCGTACGAGCCGCCGCCGGCAGCGCCTGCACCCGAGGTAGCACCACAGGCGCCGATGGCGCCGCAGCCCGAGGTGCCGTCGCAGCCGGAGCCGCCCCTGACGCCGCCGCCGGTACCGCCCGACGCCGAGCCGCCCGCGGGCAGCTAGGAGACGACGCACAAGCATGGCCGAGGCCCGCGGGGCAAGAGTCTGGCTGTCCATAGCCATCGTGCTCGTCCTGTGGGCCTCGGCGTTCGCGGGGATCAAGGCCGGCCTGACCGCCTACGGCCCCGGCCAGCTCGCGCTGCTGCGCTTCGGCACCGCGTCACTCGTGCTCGCCGTCTACGCCGTCGCGACTCGAATGCGGCCTCCCGCCCGTCGAGACCTGCCGCGCCTCGCACTTGCGGGACTCACCGGCATCACCATCTACCACGTCGCGCTGAACTTCGGTGAGGTCAAGGTCAGCGCCGGCGCCGCGTCGCTGCTGATCGCGGCGGGGCCCGTGTTCACGGCGATCATGTCGGTCGCGTTCCTTGGCGAACGGCTGGCCTGGATCGGGTGGGCGGGCATCGCGGTTTCGTTCGCGGGAGTCGCGCTGATCTCGCTCGGCGAAGGCGGTGGCCTCACCTTCGAGCCGGCGGCGCTGCTCATCTTGCTATCGGCGGTCTCGACCGCGGCCTACTTCATCCTTTCGAAAGAGCCACTGACCCGGTACTCGGCGCTGGAGATGACGTCGTACGCGATCTGGCTCGGCACGATCCCGATGCTGGTCTTCCTGCCCGGGCTCGTCTCGCAGCTGGCGGTCGCGCCCGTCGCGCCGACGCTCGCGGTGGTGTACCTGGGCGTGTTCCCCGGCGCCATCGCGTACGTGCTGTGGTCGTACGCGCTCGCGCGGATGCCCGCCTCGATCCTGTCGACGTTCCTGTACCTGTCGCCCGCGCTGGCGATCCTCATCGCGTGGATCTGGATCGGCGAGGTGCCGCAGCTGCTCACGCTCGTCGGCGGTGCGCTGGCGGTCGCGGGCGTCGTGGTCGTCAACAAGAAGGGCAGCGGCGAGCAGCGCGAGTCGCGCCTCGAAGGCGTCACCGAGGAACCCGGCCCGTAAGCCACGCGCCTAGTGCATCACCCGGAAGCCGAGAAGCCCCGAGGGGTCCTCGGCGAAGACCTCGACGGACTCGACGACGGCGTGCGGCGGTCCCGTCCTCGTCCACGCCACGGCCTTGTCGACGTCCTCGGGCGACCCCTCGAAGACCGCCTCTACCCGCCCGTCGGGGAGGTTGCGGACCCAGCCGTCAACGCCGAGCCCCGAGGCCATCCGCTGCGTCGACGCGCGGAAGTAGACGCCCTGGACCACACCACCCACGATCACGCGGGATCTGACTCGCTCGGCCACCGGATCGCCCTCCGAATCTCGAGCTGGCGGGTATAGTGACCCATATGGAGACTACCGCGAATACGGGGCTTCCCGCCCGAGTGAAGACCTACAGCGTGGGCGAGGAGATCGCCAACTCGGTGACCCACGGCGTAGGTGCGCTGCTCTCGGTCGTGGGGATGACCGTGCTCGTGGTGCTTGCCGTCTTCGACGCACGACCCGGTACGGATCGTGGCGTCCGTGGTCTACGGTATCAGCCTCGTGCTGGAGTACACCGCATCGACCCTGTACCACGCACTCCCGCAGCCCAAGGCCAAGCACGTGTTCAAGATCCTCGACCACTCCGGCATCTACCTGCTGATCGCCGGGACCTACACGCCGTTCCTGCTCATCACGCTGCAGGGTGCCGGCGGATGGTGGATGGCGGCGGGGATCTGGGCCCTCGCGCTTATCGGGATCGTGGTCGAGGGGTTCTGGGCGTATCGGCCCAAGTGGCTCTCGGCGTCGGTGTATCTGCTGATGGGCTGGCTGGCGATCTTCGCGATCAAGCCGATGGTGGCGAACCTCCCCACGGCGGGCGTCGCGCTCCTGGTCGCAGGCGGCGTCGCCTACACCATCGGCGTGCCGTTCTACGTGTTCAAGCGGGCGCCGTACTTCCACATGGTGTGGCATCTGTGGGTGCTGCTGGGCAGCGCGCTGCACTTCTTCGCGGTGCTGCTGTTCGTGCTACCCATCACGTAGCGCCTCGCCGAGAACCCGGCGCCTCCTACTTGCCGCTCGGCAGCGTCGCGTCGTTGTCGTAGCCGCGCTTCTCCCAGTAGCCTCGGAAGTCCTCGTCGTTCGAGACCTCGATCGACGTCACCCACTTCACCCACTTGTAGCCCCAGCGGTCCTCGGCGACGACCTGGAACGGGAAGCCGCGCTCGGCAGGGAGCGCGACGCCGTTCATCGTGTCGGCGAAGATGATGTCGTTGTCGACGATGTACTTCAGCGGCAAGGAGCTCGAGTAGCCGTCCTCGGCGCGGAAGATGACAGTCGAGGCCGTGGGGTCGTAGCCCGCCTTCGCGAGCACGTCCTCGAGCAGCACGCCCTGCCACAGGATGTCGACCGACCATCCCTCGACGCAGTTCAGCGTCACGAGCTTCTCCACGCGCGGCAGCGACTTCACCTGGTCGATCGTGAGCGACTGGGGCGCGTCGACCAGCCCCTTGATCTCGAGGCGATAGCTGGCGGGATCGACGAACTGCGGGCCCTTGATCGAGTTCTCGCGGAAGTCGCCGATGGAGCTCAGGTCTTTGCCCTTGTATTGCCTGACCTCGACCTTCTGCAGCTCCGCCACCGGGGTGCTCACCCCCGAGCGATCCGAGTCCGAAGGGCCGCCCGAGCCCTGCGTGCCGCCACACCCGCCGATGGCCGCCGCGGCGATCAGCATCGCGGCGATCAGGACGAGCGGGAGGCCGTTCGCGCTGCACACGCGGCTGGCGTTCAGTCGTCGCATCGTCACTCCTCGATCTCGATCGAATCGATCGCGCCGTCGGGCGTCACTCGGACGATCCGGTGGTTGTTCGTGTCGGCCACGAGCATCGACCCATCTGCCCCGCCCGAGATCCCCATCGGCTCCCAGAGCGCACCGGCACTGCCTGCCTCGCCGGGATGAGCCTGGCAGCGGCGCGAGGCCGGTTGCACGACCTTGAGGCGGTCGTTGTACGTGTCCGCGACCACCAAGTCGCTGCCTCGCCACGCGAGGTCCTGGGCGTGCTGCAGCAGCACGTGGTCTCCTTCGCCGTCGCGGTCGCCGAAATCGAACAGGCCGGTGCCCACGATCGTGTCGACGCGATCGTCGGTCATGTCGACCGCCCGTACCGCCGAGGACTCCGAGTCCGCGAACGCGAGCGTGCTGCCCAGCGGCGAGAGTCCGGTCGGCTGCGCGAGCAGGGCGGCGGGGGCGGGCCCGTCGCCGATGTCCTCGCCGCCGGTGCCGGCCAATAGCGAGAGCGTGCCTTCTCCGAGGGTCCCTTGGGCGTCGCGCTCCAGGCGCCAGAGCTGGTGGCTCCCTGCCATCGCGATCGCGAGGTCGCCGTTGGGAAGCGGAGCGAGACCCCATGGCGAGCGCAGGTCGACGGAGGTCGCCGGCGCGTCGTGGGTCTCGATGCGGTAGTTGCCCAGCACACCCGTGCCGGCGACGCGGGTCACGTCACCGCCGGGCGCGAGTCGCGCGACCGAGTGGCCGCGCCGGTCGGCGACGAAGGTCGCGCCGCCCAGCCTGGCCAGACCCTGGGGCTCGACGAAGCCGCCCCATTCGTCCTCGACCCGGAAGCCGTGCGGCCCCGGCCCCAGCTCCAGCACGCGCCCGTGCCCCGCGTCCGAGACCCACATCCGCTCGCCCTCGGCGATCACGCGGGTGGGGAACAGGAGCGGGCCCGAGCCCGCGGAAGTGCCGGCGGTCGCGGCCTGCTTCGTCGCGGCCTCCCTCCCCGAGGCCTCGGTCGCCACAGAACCGGGCCGCAGCGTCCCGCGCTGCCGGTCTCGCGCGATGATGCCGGCGATCGCCTCGGCCATGGGCTCGACGGGGAACTCCCCCGACTGAACCCCGGCGAGCCGTCCCTCGGCGTCGATCAAGGCGACCGTGGGCCAGGCGCGCACCGCGTACGACTTCCAGATGCGGAACTGCCGGTCGTTCACGACCGGGTGCTCGACGCCCAGGCGGAGGCACGCCATCTGGAGGTTGCGCGTGATTCGCTCGGCGGAGAACTTACCGGCGTGGACGCCGATCACGACCAGCTCCTCGGCGAACCGTTCCTCGAGCTCCCGGACACGCGGGAGCAGGTGCATGCAGTTGATTCAGCCGTACGTCCAGAAGTCGAGCAGGACGAGGCGGCCGCGAAGATCGGCCAGGCGCAGAGGTTGCGGGCTGTTGATCCAGTCGAGCCCATGGGTGAACTCGGGGGCGTGGACGGGTCCGAACGCGCTGACCATCACGGGCCTTTCGAGCGGGGTGCGGGCGGACGACACTCATTCAGTATGTTCCGTTCGCAACCCGGGACGCGCATTCAGATGTCAGGGCGATCTGGCACATTCTTGGTGCGGTGCTTGCAGCAGGCCACCTCGGAATTCGCCGCTCGACCACGTGAGTGGCGCATTAAGGTGCGTTTAGGTGCGATACTGGAGGGGCGGCTTCCCGGCGAGGTCCGGGAGGCACGGCGCCTTGGGACGGGATTGCGCGTGTACGATCTCGAGGGGGTCCTCGGACCGCGCGTCATAGGGTTCGTCAGCCACTACGTCAGATCGCTTCTGGCGTGGGACATCTTGGTGTTCTTCGACCGCAATCCTGACGCCGTTCTCGACGTCGAGGGTCTCGCCAACCGCCTGGGTCGCCGTGCCGAGGAAGTAGGGCCCGAGGTCGAAGCCCTGTGCCAGGCGCGGATCCTCCAGAGCAGCGGCGGTCTCATCCGTTACAAGCCGACGGACGAGATGCGCGAGTCGGTGGCGGAGTTCGTCCTGACCTGCCAGGACCGCAACCGTCGGCTGGCGCTCATCGCGCTGGTCCTTCAGCGCATCAGCCGAACCCCCGGGGACTTCTAGATCCGATCCGCGACCCGGGTGTTCAGGCTCTCAGGCGCGACCACTTCCACGATGCGGACGTCGGTCTCGGCGAGGTCGACGTCGGGACGGTGGGGCAGTTCGGCCCCGTCGGGGTCGAACGAGAGCCGGACCGTGGGCGCGAAAGCGTCGTCGCCGTGTCGCACCACCACACCGACCGAGTGGTCGGTAAGCCGCACGAGCGAGCCGACGGGGAACACGCCGAGCGCGCTCGCGAACAGCCGGGCGAAGAACGGATCGAGCAGCGACCCGGCCTCGCGGAGGATCTGCACGACCCCCTTGTCCGGCGTCAGCGGCGCCGAGGCGTGCGAACCCCCGCAGAGGTTCTCGTAGCGGTCGGCGATCGTGATGATCCGGCTGAACGGATGGGGCACGTAGCCCGGCGTGCGGGCCGGGAAGCCCGAGCCGTCGGCGTACATGTGATGCTCGTAGGCCACCAGCATCGGTGCGGGGTCTTCGAGTGCCAGGCGCTGGAGGATCTCCGCGCCGGTCTCGGAGTGCATCCTCACCATCGCGTCGTGCTGTGAGGGATCGTCGAGGTCGAACGACGTCTTGCCGATGTCGTGGAGTAGCGCCGAGAGGGCCAGTGACTCCATGCCTTCGGGGGGCAGGCCCATGCGGTTGCCGAGCGCGGCAGCGTAGATGGTCGTGTTGAGCGCGTGGTAGATGCGCGTGTCGTCGCCGCCGATCGTCGCGAGGGCGAGTACGGCAGCGGGGTCGGCGGTCATCCGCTCGAGGACGGTCGCGAGCACGCCGGTGGTCTCGCTGAGATCGAGGCCGGCGCCCTCCTCCATCTGCTTGACGACCACCCGCAGCGCGGCGACAAGCCTGTTGTAGACCGCGCGATCGCGCGAGCGCTGACGGTCGCGCTCCTCGCGCTCCTCGGCGTCCTTGTCCTCGAGCAGGGCCAACGTGACGCTGCCCACGCCCCGAGACGACAGCTCGCGTTCCGGATCGAGGTCGGGCGACGGGCGCAGCGAGAGCACCTCGACGAGTCCGACCGCGTCGCCGCGCCCGAAGCCGGGTGCGAACGTCATCGACTCGATGGCGCGGGTCTCGAACGACTCGGCCACCGAGTCCGCTCCGGGGATGTCCGCGGACAGCACGAGGCTTTCGTGGTAGAGGCGCCCCTGGTGCACGTTGAGCACGAACGGTCCGGCGCCGGTCTCGGTGCGGACGGCGCCGATGAGCGCGTCGACAGCTTCCTGGAACGCGGGATGCGTGGGCGGGTACAGCTGTACCGCACGGCGGGCACCCGAGAGTGCGGTGACGAGTTCGACGACGCTCACGCCGGCACACCCCTCTGCCGCACCTGCAGCGCGTACTTCGCGAGTTCCTGCAGCTCGCCGAATCGCCCGCGCTTCACCAGCGTGCGCTTGACCGACAGCCGCTGCAGCGCCTCCTCGGACTGAGGTCCGGGCACGCGCGCCAGCGCACCGATGATCTCCTTGCCGAGCAGGAACTCGGCCGAGTCGCCATCGATCTCGGCCAGGCGGTTCGCCAGAGGCACGGCGGCGGCAGGCTCGCCGCTGCGGCCGAGCGCCCGCGCCGAGATGAGCGACACCTCCGGCGAGGGGTCGCGCAGGCCCCGGGCGATGATCGAGAGTGCTGCGGGACTTGGGCTCGCCGCGAGCGCGCTCACGACCTCGCGGCGCGATTGCTCGTCGGTACGCTGCATGAGTCCGGCGATCGTCTGCATCGAGCGGGCGTCGCCCTCGCGGGCGAGCCGCGCGACGACGGGGCCGAGCTGGTACCACGGCACCTGAGGAGCCGCGGAGTTGAGCAGGTCGATGATCCGCCTGCCCAGGATCTGCTCGGCGATCTCGAGACCCGGTCCCTTCTCGGCGATCCCCGCCGAGACGAGCGACGGCCCTGCCGCCTCTCCAGCATGGCGGACGATCTCCTCGACCGCCGGCAGCAGCGAGGGGTCGGCGATCATGGCCTTGACGAGCGTCTCCATGCTCTCGGGACCGACCGCACCCGCGATCGCGTCGCGAAGCCGAGCCGAGAGTTCGGGCCACGGCCCGGTGGCTCGGACCTCTCGGGCGGAGAGTTCGGCCAGGACCTCTGCCGAGAGCGTCAGCTCGCCGGCCTGGAGCAGGCGGGGCACCATCGAGCCGAGGTTGGTGGCGGTGGAGCAGAACAGCTCGAAGTCGTCCTCGTGGTCGAGCAGGCACAGCATCGTCTTGACGCCCACTACCCGCGTGCCGTCGATCGAGCCGACAACGGCTTGGCAGGCGCGCAGCACGTCCTCCTCGCGCAGGTCCGCGGCGCGGGCGACGGCGTGGTAGGTCTTGTCGGTGTCACTGACGGGCGGCTCGGGTTCGAGCAGCGCGCGCGCCTGCAGCATGTGGTCGAGGTAGGCGGACTCGGCGTCGGTATGGGCCGAGTCGCGCAGGCGAGCCTGCACTCGCTCCCGCACGGCGGCCACGGCTTCGTCGAGCGGCAGCTTCGCGAGCGCGTTCGACAGCGAGAGCATGTTGAGGCCGAGCGATCCGTCCACCAGCGCCGCGGCCATGCCGTCCGAGCCGAGCAGCGGGCCCATGCCTCCCACGAGCGTCCGCGCGGCACCGTCGTCGAGGGAGAGCTTCAGGAGCACGTCCCGCGTCTCCTGGGGCTGCTCGGCGAACGCGGTGGCCAGCGTGCGAAGCAGCTGATCGCGACCCTCGGGTCCCACGGCGCCCAGCAGCTCGCCGAGACCGTCCTGGAACGCGGCCGGGTCGCCGGCCGCCGACGCGGTCAGCCATGCGCCGAGACGTGCGGGGTCGGTCGACAGCGACCGGAGGAAGTCCTCGACGTCCTCGTCGGGGGTGAGCGCCGACGTGTCGATGACGGTGAGCTGCACGTCGGACACGCGGATGCTCTCCACGCCCTGCGACACGAGCAGCGCCGAGAACCCGCCCTGCTCGACGACATCGGCGGGCTCGCGCATCGACTGCGCGAGCAGCTCGGCGATCTCGCGAGCGTTCGCCCCGACGAAGTCGATCTCGGCGACACCGTGGCTGCGAAGCTCGTCGGCGAGCTCCTTCGAGCCCGGCGTGTGCTTGCCCAGGGCCTCGCCCCGCCACGACAGCCCGTCTCGGCGAACCGACAGCGAGAGGAGGTCCTCCTCGGCGAGCGCCGCGGCGACAGCCGCCTCGGCGGCCTCGAGCGACTGTGCGGGGATCGGACTCGCGGGCGGATACAGGCGCAGTGCGCGCGCTGCGGTAGCGAGCGTGCGAACCACCTGCTCCACGGCCTGCGTATGGTTCTGGTCGGCGATCACGAGCACTCCCCGTCCGTGCGTAACGAAGCCCGACGATTCGGACACCCGTAGTTATCGGGATATGACGCGCTGTCATTGAGCGCAGGCGAGCAGGTTACGACTGGCGAGGGCTGGTAATGTTAGTGCCATGCCACGCGTCGGCCTGGAGATCGCGTTCATATTGGTGCTCGTCCTCGTGAACGGCTGGTTCGCCGCAGCCGAGATCGCGCTCATCTCCGCACGTCGTGCCGCGCTCAAGCAGCGAGCCGACGAGGGGTCGGCGGGGGCGAGGGCGGCGCTCGGCCTCATGGAGGACCCGAGCCGCCTGCTCGCGGCGATCCAGGTGGGCATCACGCTCGTGGGCTTCGGCGCGTCCGCGCTCACGGCGGTCACCCTCGAGGAGCCGCTGCGGCTGTGGTTCGTCTCGCTCGGCTTCGGGTGGCTCACGCGTGTCGCCGGGCCGCTCTCGCTCGTGGTCGTCACGCTGGGGATCTCGTACGTGACGCTCGTGCTGGGCGAGCTCACTCCCAAGCGCTTCGGGCTCGTGCGCGCCGAGGGAGTGGCGGTCTCCGTCTCCCGGCCCGTCGCCGGGCTCTCGCGCGTGTTCGCCCCGGTGGTGTGGCTGCTGTCGCACTCGGCCGACGTCGTCGGGCGGCTCCTCGGACTGAAGCCCGGGCAAGGCCGCGAGGGGGTCTCGGAAGAGGAGATCAAGCTGCTGGTGACCGAGCAGGGCACCCTGCTCGAGGAAGAGAAGCGGATGATCACCGAGATCTTCGAACTCGGTGACACCGTCGCCCGCGAGGTCATGGTTCCCCGCGTGGACATGCGGCTCGCCGAGGACGACGCCACGATCGAGGAGGCCGTCTCGATCATGCAGGGGAGCGGGCTTTCGAGGCTCCCCATCTTCCACGAGGACCGCGATCGGATCGTGGGCGTGCTGCTGCTGAAGGACCTCGTGGGCCCGATCGCGGCGCGCAGGGCCGACGAGTGCGTGACCGACTACATGCGCGACCCGGTCTTCATCCCCGAGACCAAGCCCATCCTGCCGCTGCTCTCCGAGATGCAGCGGACGCGCAACCACATGGTGATCCTCGTCGACGAGTATGGTGGGACGGCCGGGCTCATCACGATCGAGGACATCGTCGAGGAGATCATCGGCGAGATCGCCGACGAGTTCGATCCCGACCGAGCGCTGGTCACCTCCGTCCGTCCCAACGAGTGGATCATCGAGGGAGGACTCCCCATCGAGGACGCGCTGGAGATGGGGCTTCCGGTGGAGGAATCGCCCGAGTACGACACGATCGCCGGCTGGGTGCTTTCCCGGCTCGGGCGCATACCGTCGGTGGGCGAGCGGTTCTCGGTTGGGGAATACGACTTTCGCGTGCAACAAATGAGACGCAGGCGCATCTCGCGCCTTTGGGCACGGAGGGCTCGGACAAACGAGCCGTCCATGGAGGGAGATGGCACCGTTGAGTGACGAGGCAGGGATCCCGGAACCGTCGGGCTCGAGCGCACCTCCGCCGCCGCCCGCCGACTGGCAGCCCACGGCCGAGCCGGTGACGCCTGCTGGCGAAGTCCCTTCGGGCGCCGCTACGACGCCACCGCCTCCGGTCGGATCGACCCCTGGCGCCTACCAACAGGAATGGCCCCCGCGCGAGCCGATCCCCGCGCCCAACCAGGATCGCGAGCGACGGCACGACCGCGACGGGAGCGGGGTGCTGTGGATCGGCCTCGTTCTGGTCGTGTTCGGCGTCGCGGTGCTCCTCGGCCAGGCGATCCCGGGCGTTTCCTTCTGGATGCTGTGGCCGCTCATCATCGTCGCCGCCGGCATCATTCAGGCGGTGACACCTGGGCGCGAGGGGTGGAGCGTCAACCGGCTCTTCGACGGGCTCGTGAGCGTCGCCTTCGGCCTCGTGTTGCTCGGTAACACCACTGGCGTCATCGGGTGGAACGTGTGGTGGCGCTTCCTGTGGCTGTGGCCGGTCCTGCTCATCGCGGCCGGGATCGGCATCATCGGCCGCGCTGTGGGGCAGCGGTGGATCGGGATCTTCGGCTCCATGCTCGTGATCCTGGCCCTGGGCTTCGCCGCGGCGACGACGTTCGTCGGCTACTCGCCGACCATGTCGATCGGCTCGGGCTCGCAGCGCACGCTGTCGTACTCGGCCCCCGTGCTCGAGACCACCCAGGCGCGCCTCGACCTGAACGCGGCAGCCGGCGAGGTCGACATCACCAGTGGCGACGATCTTGTCTCGGTGGAGGCACGGAGCCCGTGGGGGGCGCCGACGGCTGACGTGAACCGCTCCGGTGACTCGGCGGTCGTGAAGGTCGCGATGGCCGAAGGCAACGAGACGGCGGTCTACCCGGGCACCGGCGCCAAGATGGACCTGCAGGTTTCGGCGGACACGATCTGGGACGTGGTCATCAACTCGGGTGCCGTGAGCCTCGAGGCCGATCTCGAGGACGTGCCGGTGCGAAGCCTGGAGCTCAAGACAGGGGTGTCAGACTCGAAGCTGACCTTCGGGCCCCCCGATCTGGTCGAGACGAGTTCCGGAGGCCAGCCCGTGCGCGTGAAGTCGGGTGTTTCCTCCGTGACGCTCCGCTTCCCGCAGGACGCGTCCGTGCGCGTCAGGTTCCAGACGGGGCTGTCCGGCAACGACGTCCCTGACGGCTTCATGAAGGACGGCGACGTCTGGCAGAGCCCGGGGTTCTCGGACAGCGGCGCGTACTGGGACGTCACGATCGAGTCGGGTGTCGGATCTTCGAAGATCGAGACCTACTAGGAGGTATTCGCGGTGGAGCACCGGCAGCGCAACAGGGACTGGATCCTGCTCGTCATCGGGATTGCGATCGTATGGTTCGGGGTTCGGATGCTGGTGGGCTTCGTCCCCGTGTTCGAGCCTCTCCAGCAGGTGTTCAGGCTCATCCGCAACATCGTGTACCCGATCCTGCTGGTGGGAGGAGGGGTGCTGCTGATCCTGTTCGCGACCCGCAGAGACCTCTTCACCAGGCCGGACGGCCGACGCCTCATGCGGTCGCGCGACGACCGCGTCATCACTGGCGTGTTGGGCGGCATCTCGGAGTACCTCGGGTGGGACGCCACGCTCGTGCGCGTGCTGTTCGTGATCGCGGCGATCGTGACCGAGGGCGGCGTCTTCCTCCTCGCCTACATCATCGCGACGATCGCGATACCCGAGGCCCCGCCGGGCGCCACGGTCGTGCCGCCACAGTGGCCGCAGACCGGCGGCTACACGCCGCCCACCGCGCCGCAGCCTCCGTCCCCGCCGCAGCCCTACGCGCCGCCCGTGCCGTACACGCCCAGCGCGCCGAGCACCCCGCCGGCACCGCCGGTGCCCACGGCGCCGCCCGCTCCCTCCACGCCGCCGGCGCCGAGCACGCCGCCTACGGCCCCCAGCGTCCCCGAGATCCCGGCACCGGGCGTGCCCGTGCCGCCGGGCCAGTCGTACCCGCCGCAGGCGAGCGCGCCCGCGCCCGACTCCGGTGCGACGAGTGACGACGAGCCCGGCCCGCCGCCGGTGCAGGGCTAGGCAGCGGCATGGCCTGGGAGATCGACGATGCGCCCGCGACCGTTCCGGGTGACGTGATCGACACGCACGTCCACCTGTTCACGCTGCCGCTGATGATGGAATGGGCCGAGAAGCCCGACACGCCGCAGCGGTTCAAGCAGGCGATCAAAGAGCGCAAGTGGGGGAGGCGGCCCGCCGACCTCCCCGACCTCGATCCCCAGCAGGCGGCGTGCTGGTACGCCGAGCGGCTGCGCAACGCGGGGGTCGCCAAGGCGCTGATCGTCTCGGTGCTGCCGGATTCGCAGTACACGCGCGACTTCATACGCGAGGCGAAGGGGCACGTGCACGCGCTCTGCAACGTCGACCCCCGGGACCCGCTCGCCCCCGACCTGCTCGAACGGGAGATGGCGGCCGGCTTCAAGGGCGTGAAGCTCTACCCGGTGAACCGCTGCTATCGCCTCTCGGACCCGGCCTATCGGCCGCTGTTCGAGAAGGCCAACGAGCTCAAGGCCAACTTCATCATCCACTACGGGGTGACCGTCGACCCCACGGGCGACCTCCGCTACGCGGACCCGATCGATCTCTCCCCGGTGGCGCGCGACTTCCCCGACATCACGTTCGTGATCGCGCATTTCGGCGCGGGATGGCTCGACTCGGTGCTCCGCCTCGCGTACCAGTGCAAGAACGTGTGCGTGGACACGAGTGGCACCAACAACTGGATGGACTACTACGTCCCCAAGCTCACGCTCACCGACGTGTTCGAGCGCTGCCTCAACTCGATGGGACCCGAGCGCGTGCTGTTCGGCACCGACAGCGGGACCACGGCGCCCTACCGCGAGTGGATCAAGTACCAGCAGATGCGCACGGTGGAGGAGCTCGGTCTCACCGCCCACGATCAGGACCTGATCCTCCGCGGGAACGCCTCGCGCATCTTCCGGCTCGACGAGGAATGAGCGTGGCCGAGTCCTACCGGCGGGAACGAACCTCGCCCAGACCGACGCCGAAGGAGCAGCGATGAGCGACACCATTCGAACCGACGGTTCCTCGACCCCCGGTGGCGACGACGACCACCGAGGCGCTCACTACGACGAGATGGTGGACTGGGGCAAGCGGCTCCAGCGCGAGCTGCCGTTCTTCGAGCGGCTGTTCGAGGCGGCCGGCGTGCGGCGGATCGCCGACGTAGGCTGCGGGTCGGGTCGTCACGCGGTCGCCTTCGCGCGTGAGGGCTACGAGGTCGTCGGCATCGACCCGAGCCCGGGCATGCTCGCGCAGGCCGAGGAGGTCGCGAAGGCCGCGGGCGTCAGCGTGCCGTTCGTGCAGGGAGCGTTCGGGGGAGTCACCTCCATCGTGGGCAAGACGTTCGGCGGGACCGTCGACGCCGTGCTCACGCTGGGCAACGGGCTTCCGCACGTCGATGGGGAGATGGGCGCCCGTGTCGCCTTCGACGACTTCGCAGCGGCGCTCCGGCCCCGCGGGGTGCTCGTGCTGCACCTGCTCAACCACGCCCGACTGCTCGAAGTCCGCCCCGTGTCGCTGCCGCCCAAGATCAGACGGCTCTCGGGTGGCGAGGTCGTGCTGGTCTTGCGGATCCTCGACTACACCGACGAGGGACTGGTGATCGAGTTCATGCAGCTAGCGCGCAACGCCTCTGCGATCGAGCCCACGCGGCAGAACGCCTTCATCGACTCCGACGAGTCCACCGCCTCGTGGGAGCTCGTCACCCGTCGCTCGCTTCACACGTGGCTTCCCGCCGAGAGGCTCGAGTCCCAGCTCCTGAGAGCCGGCTTCGAGCTGCTCGAAGTCCTCGGCGACCATAGTGGCCGCCCCCTCGATGTCGACAATGACGAGAGCGTCATCGTCGTCGCGCGAAAGGCGTGAGCTGGTGACCTACGTCGCGTTGCTCCGCGGTATCAACGTGGGCGGCAACCGCAAGGTCGACATGAAGGCGCTCAAGGTGGTGTTCGAGCGCGCGGGGATGTCCGAGGTGCGGACCTACATCAACTCCGGCAACGTCGTGTTCGCCGCCGAGTCAGGCGACACGGCCGCGCTCGGGGCCACGCTCGAGTCTGCGATCGAGGCCGAGTTCGGCTTCCCGGTGAAGGTCCTGATCCGCGACGCCGAGAACATCGCGGCGCTCGTGTCGGCGATGCCGGACGACTGGGCGAACGATTCGCATGCGAAATGCGACGTGATGTTCCTGGGCGACGAGATCGACGTTGGCGAGGCGATCCTCGACCAGCTCACGATCAAGCCCGAGTTCGACGAGGTGCGCTACGTGCCGGGCGCGGTGCTGTGGCGGGTCGAGCGACCGTACGTCACGCGGAGCGGGATGCTGAAGCTCGTGGGCACCGAGCTCTACGCGAACATGACCGTGCGCAACTGCAACACCGCGCGCAAGCTCGACGCGATCATGCGGGAGCACGCCGGCTAGCGCCGCTCGGCGGGCCCGCCGCCCGCTACTGCCCCCGTACCAGCCTCGGTCCCAGCCGACACCGCCGCTGCAGCGCGGCATCGCACGGAGGCACCGGCGACGCCATCGCTTCGCCAGCTCGCGCTCGCCGAAGCACCCCGCGACGCCGCCGGCTCAGCGCTGCGTGGAGGTGGCACAGCGGCAGACCGGCGACGTTCTGGTGGCACTGGTCGAGGTCGACCTCGGCCACCTGCCCCTCGATGTTGTAGGCGCCGGCGCACCCCATGAACTCGCCCTTGGCCATCCACGCCTCGATGTCGGCGTCGGAGAGGTGCTTCATCCGCACCGGGGTCGCGACCGAGAAGGACTCCGGCTCGTCGTCGCCGGGGCACAGGATGGCGACGCCGGTGACGACCTCGTGCGTGCGACCGGAGAGCGCGCGCAGCATGCTCCACGCATCATCAACCGTGGCCGGCTTGCCGATGATTCGGTTGTCGAGAACGACCACGGTGTCGAAGCACAGGACCATGCCCTGCCCGGCGAGGCCCTGCGCTCGCGCCGCCTCGGCCTTCTCGGCGGCAAGGAAGGCTGCGAGCGCGGGAGGATCGGACGCCAGAGGACCGGTGAGCTCTTCGGGTGTATCGACCGAGGTCGAGCTGAAGGGCAGGCCGAGCCATGCGAGGAGCCGGCGCCGGCGAGGCGACTGCGAAGCCAGCACGACGGGCGTGAAGACGGGCTCGGACATGGCGCGATGATACCCGACCCGACACGCGTGCTCGCGTAGAATGAGCGGGGTGGCGGACGTCTCGGCACCGATGGACGAGACGGGTCGCTGCCCACATGGAGGAGGACACGGCATGGTGGGGTCGATGGGGGAGACCACCTCGACGGTGCCGCCTGCAATCGAGCGTTTCGTGCGCCAGCTCGTCGTGACCTACAAGGCGGTCATGCTCTACCCGCCCGCCAGCGCGATTCCGCGCGACAACGGCGAGACGTCGGCGACCTACCTCAAGGACGCGCTTGCGCAGCAGCCCGAGCTGCGGTTCGGCGTCACCAAGGCCGGCCTCGTGTACGACGGGACCGTCGTCTTCCCCGAGCAAAGCGCGTTCGTGCGCTTCGCCAAGGAGCTCTACAACCGCAACCTCTCCGAGGTGCGCCTGCATTCCGGCGCCGGGATGCGCGACATCGTGTCGTTCCTCGGGATCCTGCGCGCCGAGCCCGCCGAGATCGCTCAAGCGGGCGGGTTCGAGTCGCGACTGTGGGAGCTCGGCATCGACAACATCACCATCACCGAGGCACAGGTGACCTTCGTCGACGTGCCCGAGGAAGAGGCCGAGGCGAGCGACGATCTCACGCAGCACATGTCCACGAAGGAGATCGACGACCTGGTCGCGGCGGCGTACGCGGGCCGCTCGCGCGACCAGCGCGTGCTCACCCGGTTCATCGGCGCGGGCGGAGGCGTGAGCACGTACCTGAAGGACGTGTTCGCGTCGATGCAGAGCGCCGCCTCCGGCGTGCTTGCCGCCACCGAGCGGTTCTCCGAGCTGGCCGAGATCGCCGCGAAGCAGCCTGCCGATGAACGTCCCGAGCTGTACCGGCAGCTCGGCGAGGAGCTGGGGCGAATCGATCCCGAGCTGCGACGCCACCTGCTCACCGACCGACTGCTGCCCGAGGCCAAGACGTCCGAGGCTGTCGCCGCAGTGGTGCGGCAGATGGACCTCGACCAGGTGTGCGACATGCTCGTCGAGGGCGTCGAGCCGAGCGAGGCGTCGCACGAGGGGCTGTCCCGAGCGATCCGCAACCTCGCGATGATCTCGATGGCGAGTCGCGAGGAAGTCCAGAACGCCGCCGGTGCCGCCATGCGTTCCGCGGGCATGAGCGAGGGCGTCGTCTCGGCGGTTCTCGAGGCAGCCGCCCCGAGCAAGCTCGAGGTCAAAGAGCGCCGCGCGCCGGAGAGCCAGGATCAGGCGGTCGACACGATCTTCAAGCTGATGGACCTGGCGCCTACCGACCAGCGCGAGGACGTGGGCGAGGACCCCGAGCTCGAAGCGCTCCGCGCCGAGGCGGCCCGCGGCATCACCGACGGCGACGTCGTGAGCGCGCTCGTCACGCTCGTGACGCTCGACTCGCGCGAGCAGCAGTTCGCGACCACGATGGCGCTGCTCGAGGACGCGCTCGACCTGCTCGTCGAGCGCGGCGACTTCGAGACCGCGGCGTTCGCGGCGGCCACGCTCAAGGAGGCTTCGGAGAACGCCGAGCTCACCGAGCAGCAGCGTGCGCGGTTGCGTCAGGCGATCCAGCTGCTGGGCAAGCCCGGTGATGTGAAGCTGCTCTCCCAGGTGCTGCGCGTGTATCCGCCCGAGTCGCCCGAGCACGTCGCGGCCCTGTCGCTCGTGGGCATCCTCGGCCCGCTCGCCATCCACCCCATGCTCGAGCAGCTCGCCGAGGAACCCGACATGGCCTCGCGCAAGCAGATCATCGACCTGCTTGCCGGGCTCGCGGACGACTACGTCGACGAGCTGGGCCAGCACGTGAGCGACGACCGGTGGTACTTCGTGCGCAACGTCGTGGGGCTGCTCGGCGGGACGAGGTCGCCGAGCGCGATCCCGTACCTCGAGCGCACCATCCGCCACCCCGATGCCCGCGTTCGCCGAGAGGTGATCCGCGCGGCATCGTCGATTCCCGACCCCCGGGCCGTCGAGGTCCTGATCGCGGGCCTCACCGACGACGATGGGCAGAACGTCCAGCTGGCCGCCCGCTACCTCGCGCTCACCGGCGAGCGTCGTGCGATCCGCTGGCTGGAGCAGGTGGCGCTGGGCGAGGGCACCGGCAACCGCGACGTGCCCGCGCGGGTCGAAGCGATCGAGGCGCTCGGCAGGCTGGGAGCGCTCGAGGCGAGGCCCACCCTGGAGTCCATCGCGGGCAAGCGCTCGGTGTTCGGTGGGGGACGGAACCGCGAGCTCAGGGCTGCGGCCACCTCCGCGCTCGAGCGCCTCCAGCAGTCGGGAGGTGCGTCGTGAGCGATCAGCAGCATCCGAGCGGCCTCGACACTGCCGCGTCGGGAATGATCACGTACTCGGCGAAGCAGATGCGACGTGCCCGCGAGGTCCTGTCGCGCATCTACGCGATGCGCCGCGTGGTCCGCATGTTCCCGCTGGACAACCCGGTGGTGGCCGAGTCGGTCGCGAGCCTCATGGACTCGGTGATGTCGTTCCATGACGAGGGCGTGGACGTGGTGTTCGCCTTCTTCGAGGGAGAGATCCTGCTCGGCGAGCAGATCCTCACCGAGGAGAGCGTGATGTTCGACCAGCTGGTGCGAGACCTCGCCGCGATCGGCATCGGATCGCTCGCGATCAAGCGCGGGGTGACCGCTGACGAGCTTGCTCGCGCCATCGGCCTCATGGCGATGGAGGCCGACGAGGTCGAGCGCCAGGGCGGGATGCAGCAGCTGATCGCCCAGTCCAACCTCGAGCACGTCGACCTGGGCGAGGTCCGCGTCATCGAGAAGGCCGAGGAGGTCACCGGCGACCCCGCCGAGGAGGCACGCGCCGCATACAACGGTGCCGTGTCGCTGCTCAGGGAGATGGACCGGCTCCTGCGCACGAACCGCTCGATGTCGGCGGGCAAGGTGAAGGGCGCGGTACGGTCGCTCGTCGACAACGTGCTTTCGAACCGAGATGCGATGCTCCAGCTCACCGGGCTCAAGGACTACGACGAGTACACCTTCTACCACTCGGCGAACGTCGCGATCCTGTCGCTCGCGCTCGGATCGACCGTCACCACCAACTACCGCTTCCTGAGCTCGCTCGGCGTGGGGGCGCTGATGCACGACCTCGGCAAGCTCGCGGTCGACCTCGAGATCCTCAACAAGCCGGGCGCGCTGTCGCCGGAGGAGTGGGCGCACGTTCGCCTGCATCCCGGTGCACGGTGCCCAGATGTCGTCGACCCTGCCGGGCGTGGACAGGGCCGCGCTCGTCACGATCCTCGAGCACCACATGCGGTTCGACGGCTCGGGCTACCCCAAGCGCAACCAGTGGCGACGCCAGCACCTGGCAAGCCGCATCGTCGCGGTGGCCGACTCCTACGACGCGATGACGTCTCGGCGAAGCTACTCGGCGGCGCGGGTTCAGGACGAGGCGATGCTCATGCTGGTCCGCTCGGCGGGCTCCTCGCTCGACCCCGGCCTCGTCCGGCAGTTCATCACGCTGATGGGCGTGTACCCGCCTCGATCGGCGGTTCGGCTCTCGACCGACGAGGTCGCGATCGTGCTCGCTCCCAACCGCGCCGACGCTCGTCCGCCCGACCGTGCGCGTCATCGCCGATTCCGACGGCGCACTGGTCGAACCCAAGGACGTCGACCTCGCGACCGCTGACGACATCTCCGTTCGGGCATGTATCGACCCGAGGATGATGAACATCCAAGTCGAAGACTACGTGTGAGTCCCACTCGTCCGATGGAGGTTCCATGAGCGACAACGCCGGGGGCGTTACCCCGCCGCGTCCGCACGTCACGATCCCGTTCGATCCCACCAGGGTGAAGACCGGAAGTGGCGGTAGTCGGGGCGGAGGTGGGACCAGTCCCCGCCAGCGTCGCGGCGCGATCGGCTGCGGAGCCCTCGTCGTCATCGCCTTCATCGTCTGGCCGCTGATCCGCTGGGCGGCTCGCGTGTGGGTCGACTGGCTGTGGTTCGGCGAGCTCGCCCAGCGCGACCTGTGGTGGACCAACGTGCTCACGCCCCTGGCGATCGGCGTGCTGTTCGGGGTGCTCACCTTCGCCATCCTCTTCACCAACCTGCGAATCGCGCGACGGATGGCACCGAAGGGCGGCCCGACCCTGCGCCCCGGCGAGGTCACCCAGCCGTGGGAAGAGACGCTGCTGCTGATTCGCGACAGGGTCAGCCCCTGGGTCGACCGGGCCATCGTGCTCGCGTCGCTCCTCTTCGCGTGGGTCAACGGCTCGACGATGGCCGCGCAGTGGCGGACGCTGAGGCTCGCGCTCACGGGCGTCCAGTTCCCGATCTCGGACCCTCAGTTCGGCCGGAACGTGGCGTTCTACGTGTTCCAGTACCCGGCGCTCCGCGCGCTCTCCGGCTGGCTCATGGGCGTGCTGATCCTCACCGCCATCGCCACGCTGATCGTGCACGTCATCGACGGCGCCATTCAGCCGTGGGCCAAGCTGGCCGGCTTCGCGCCTCACGTGAAGGCGCACCTCTCGGTGCTGCTCGCGCTGATCGTGCTGCTGCAGGGCTTCAACTACTACCTCGACATCTACGGCCTGAACTTCTCGCCGAGAGGCCAGGTCGTCGGGGCCACGTACACAGATATCAACGCGCAGCTGCCTGCGTACCGGATCCTGATCGTCATCTCGATCGTCTCGGCGATCGTGCTGCTGCTCAACATCCGCTACCAAGGGTGGCGTCTGCCCCTCATCGCGGTGGGGGTGTGGGTCGCCGCCTCGGTGCTGCTCGGAGCGGTGTGGCCGGCGCTCATGCAGCAGTTCATCGTCAAGCCCAACGAGGTCGAGAAGGAAGCGCCCTACATCTCGCGCAACATACGGATGACGCGCATCGCGTACGGATTGGCCCTGGTCGCGAGGCCGAGCATTCCCCGCGACGGAGGACCTCACCGCGAGGGACGTCGTCGCCAACCGGGACACGCTGATCAACGTCCGTCTGTGGAACCCCGAGGTCGCCGACAAGGTCTACAGCCAGCTGCAGGCGCTGCGGCAGTACTACGAGTTCCCCGACGTCGATGTGGACCGCTACGTCATCACGAAAGGTTCGCGCTGCGGACGAAAGCCAACGCGGCCGCCGAGGTGAGCACCGTCACGGCGGCGGCCGACACGCGCCAGGTGCTCGTCGCCGCGCGCGAGGTGAACGCCGACAAGCTCCCCGAGAGCGCGCAGACGTGGCTGAACCGGCACCTCGTCTACACGCACGGGTTCGGTCTGGTCATCAGCCCGGTGAACGAGGCGGACTCGCGCGGCCTGCCGAAGATGATCGTCGGAGACGTGCCGCCGCGGACGGACTCGAACCTGGTCACGACGCAAGGACGCATCTACTTCGGCGAGCGCACCAACAACTACGTGATCCTCGACACGGGACGCGGGAGTTCGACTTCCCGCTCGGAGAGCGCAACGCCACGTACGAGTACACGGGCAAGGCCGGCGTGCCGGTCGGCTCGCTGCTTCGCCGCCTGGCGTGGGCGATCACGATGAGCGACGGCGGGCAGATCCTGTTCTCGCAGTCGGTGAAGCCGGAGAGCCGCATGGTGTTCCGGCGCCACATCCGCGAGCGGGTCGAGGCGCTCGCGCCGTTCCTGACGTTCGACAGCGATCCCTATCCCGTGCTCGTGAACGGGCGCATCAAGTGGGTCATCGACGCCTACACGACGTCGGGCTACTTCCCATACTCCGAGCCGCTTCCCGGCGGCGATGTCAACTACCTGCGCAACTCTGTCAAAGTCGTGATCGACGCGTTCGACGGCACCACCACCCTCTACGCGTTCGACCCCTCCGATCCCGTCCTTCGGGCGTGGGCCGACATCTACCCGGGGCTCTTCACGCCCGGCACGCAGATCCCCGCCGAGATCCGCGACCACTTCCGGTATCCGAGCGACCAGTTCTCGGCGCAGGCCGAGATCTACCGCAACTACCACATGACCGACCCGCGGGTGTTCTACAACAAGGAGGACTCCTGGGCGATCCCGAACCAGAGCACGGGCGACCCGATCGAGCCGTTCTTCGTGCTGATGCGGCTGCCCGGTGAGAGCCAGGAGCACTTCTACCTGATGCAGCCGTACACGCCCCGCAACCGCTCCAACATGATCGGCTGGGTGGCGGCCAACTCCGATCCCGAGAAGTACGGCGAGCGCACCGTGTTCCTGTTCCCCAAGGAGCGCGTGGTGCTGGGACCCGAGCAGGTGCTCGCGCGAGTGAACCAGGATCCCGAAGATCTCGCCGCAGCTGTCGCTGTGGAACCAGCGCGGGAGCCGGGCGATCTTCGGCAACATGCTCGTGATCCCGATCAAGAACTCGATCGTCTACATCATGCCGCTCTATCTCCAAGCCGAGCAGACCGCCATCCCTCAGCTCACCCGAGTGATCGTGTCCTACTCCGACAAGGTCGCGATGGAGGACGACTCTCGAGGCGGCGCTGCTCAAGATCTTCGGCGCCGAGCAACCCGCCGCTGGCGGCGGACGGGCGGCTCGACCGAGGGCGACCGGCACCGCGGGCGGTACCGGTGGTGGCTCTGTCGCGGCGACGGCGCGACGGGCCGCGCAGCTGTACCAGCAGGCCGTTCAGGCGCAGCGCGCCGGCGACTGGGCGACCTACGGCGCGAGGATCGAGGAGCTCGGCCGCGTGCTCGATCAGCTCGCCGGCAGGAGACGACCGCGACGCCGTAGCCGGCCGTCGTGCGAAGCCCCGCCGGTCTGCGGCGGAGTCGAAATGAATCGACGGGCCTGGTTTGCATCGAGAGGAGCGGCCTCGTGCGTGACGGAGATCGTTGCTGACTGACACTCTGTAAGCGCGGAGTTGTCAGCTCGGTAACATGCTGCTAGACTGACCCGACCTATTGGACGTGGCGTCCGCAGGTGATCGAGCCGTCAGACGACCGGAACGGCCGAGCGACCTGCACCAGCGGATGCCTGAGGACACGCAATCCGGTCGGATCGGCCAGAAGCGCTCCTGGGCGCGGATCCATCCAGGGAGCGTCGAGCAACCGAGCTAGCATCAACAGGTCAATCCGAAGAGCATAGCGTTGCTCTGGTGTTTTCGATGACGGCCGACACGCTGTTGTCCACCGGGCACGTGGCAGCTTCTCCACCACTCCAGTCTCAGTTATCTCCGCTGTCCTCGGCATTTCGTGCCGTCGTGCCTTTCGTGTGGCCGTCTGTCATGTCCCCTGCACGGGAGGTTCTGTGTGATTACGCGTTCCAAGACCGCCGGGAAGACCGCATCGCTTGCGGTCAGCCTCGGCCTGCTCGTGGCGATCGTCGCCTCGTCGGTGACGTTCGCGGCGGGCAATCCCGAGCGTGCGTTCGGCGAGATCATCCCGCCGTCCGTCGACGCTCCTCAGGCCGTGGTCGCTGCCACCACGACGTCCACGGTAGATTCCACCGGCACGATGACCGCCACTGCCACTGCTGAGGCCACCGGTACGCTCGAAGCGACCGCCGCACTTGCGGCGATGCCGCTTGCGCCGGCGCTCGCTCCGGCGCCCAAGCGTACGGTCATCGTCCCGAGCGTGCTGGGCAAGTCGAAGCGGCTTGCGGTCAAGCGCCTCAAGGCCCGCAAGCTCCGCGTGAAGATCGTGCGCGTGTACAGCAACCGCAAGGTGGGCGTGGTCGTCGGGCAGACGCCCGTGCACAAGCGGCGCTTCGTGGGCAGCACGGTCCGGATCAAGGTCGCCAAGCGCTGGCCGAGCGGTTTCAAGTCGAAGGCCGCGTCCGACAGATTCTGGCGCCCCTACGTTACGTCCACCTACCGCCAGATCGACCGCAGTCGCAACTACCGCGGTCGCCACAGGGTCGCCACCGCGTCGAACATCAACATGACGCTTCGAGCGATCTGGGGTGAGAGCCGCGGCGGCGCGAAGGCCGGTCTCACTCACAACGACGGCTATCTCGGCCTGCTTCAGATGGACCGAGGCTACGGCAGCGCTGCCCAACGCCTCGACCCGATCTACTCCATCAAGCGAATGGGCCGCGGCATCAAGGTCCGAGGTTCGCGGGTGGGCGCGTTCGCGCTGGTCCACCATCTAGTGCCTCGACCTCTCAAGGACTGCTCCGGAAGGCCCGGCCGCTTGCGGCCGGGCCTTCTTGGTTCGGGCAACGTGCGCTATGCTCTGGCATAGGCTTCCAGGCACTCGAGCGCCGAGCCTACCTGCGACGCACCAGTGATTGGGTATGTTCTGCACGAGTTGGCAACCGCCAGCACGAGGAGGCCGCTGATGGCTGAAGAGACCGTACCGGGCGCACCGGGCCCAACGCCGGGCGCACCGGCCCACGCCGGGCGCGCAGGAGCCCGCTCCGGGTCCGGCGAGCGCGACCGCGCCCGAGGACGAAACGCAGTCGCGCTCCGTCATCGACGCGTCGGTCGACTTCGTACAGACCTCGGTGGCCTACGCGCGGCAGGAGATCGGCGCCGCGGTCCGCGACAAGGCGATCGTCCCCGTGCAGGACACGGCCATCGACGTCGCGGTGCTGCTGGCGATGGCCCTCACGCTGTTCCTCGGCATCGCGTTCATCGCGGTGGGACTGCTCATGGCCATCGCCGAGCTGATCGGATGGACAGCCACGATGTTCGTGGTCGGCGGCGCTGCTCGTGGTGCTCGGCATCGTGGTGATCATGGTCATTCGCCGACCGGATGGACGCGAGGAAGAAGGAGCTATGAGTCCCGAGACCACCCCCGCGGTTCCTCGCGAGCCCGTGACGCTGGACGAGGTCAAGATCAAAGCCGAGCGGGTCCGCGACCTCGCGTCGACCCAAGCCAAGCAGACGGTGAAGGACGTCGCCGCGCAGCCGATGGTCAGGAGTGCGGCGATCGCGGCCGGCGTCGTCGCGGCCGCCGTGTCGCTCGCGTTCTTCTTCGGCACCCGTTCGGGGCAGCGTCGCGCCAGCCGACAGCAGCGCCGGCAGCAGCCTCCCCAGCCGCCGCGGTACTAGCCGCCGCCCTCCGAAGCACCGTGCCCGTTCTCGCAATCGAGCGAGTCGAGATCGCCGAGGGGCGTCTCGAAGCGCTCGTTCGCGTGAGCGACGAACGCGCGCTGCGCACGTCGGCGATCCCCGACGCGGCAACCCGGATGGTCGCGGTCCTGCCGGGGCTTGCCGACCACCGCTGCGAGAACGACGAGCAGCGAACCTTCGTCGCCGAGCTCGCCGACACCGAGACCCCCCATCTGCTCGAGCACGTCGCCGAGGAGCTCATGGCGCTCTCCGGATCGCCGCGGCGGCTGAAGGGCGAGACCACCTGGGACTTCCGCCGCGACGGCCGCGGCGTCTTCCACGTGGTGCGTCGCCTATGACGACGACCTCGTCGCGCTCGGCGCGCTGAAGGAGGCGGCGAACGTGGTCGAGTGGCTCTTCGCCGAGGCGCTGGCCGCGTCCGACAGTGAAGCACAGAGCCCCCGGGCGCAGAACCGTACCACCGCACCGGACATCGACGCTGCCGTGGCGCGCCTTCGGGCGTTGCGCTCGGTACCGCGGGACGTCAGCGCCTCGCGAACAGGGACCTGACCGTGCTCGAGACGCTCCCCGTCAGGGCGTACTACGTCGCCGCGGGCATGACCCTCGGCATGCTCGCGTACGGAGTGCTCGCGGCGACCATTCTCGTCGTCACTCGCCGCCGAGCCGACCGCGGGACGTGGCTGCGTGCGCTGCTCGTTGTGGGCGTCACGGTGTTCTTCATCCTGCTGATGGCCGTCGGATGGATCTCCGTCGCGCTCGGTGCGCCCGCTCGGGTCACCGGCGCGCTGCTGACCTTCGGGGCGGCCGGTTTCGTCGCGGAGCAGCTCGTCATCATGGGCTGGATCGGATTGATGGCCCTGCGATCTCGCCGTTCGGCTCGTTGACCTGCTGCGATAGGCGGTGCTACGCTGCGCCGAACATCGCGGCCTTACGGGTCGCGCGAATAGCGAGCACGTCGGACGTGAGGGAAGAGGGCATCATCGGCCCGGCCACCCCTCCTAAGTCCTCCGCCAGGGAGCGCCGTTAAGGCGACTTCGGAAGCGGATCGGTCCCGGACCGGTATCCCGGGAAAACGAGGCCTCGTGATTCCTCGGCAGGTGAGCCGAGCGAGGCGAAGACAGGTGGTACCGCGATGCCCCCTCGCCCTGTCGGCGTGGGGGCTTTTGTGTCTCCGAAGTGAGGAGCGACAAGATGGGTACCGCACGAGTCGTGTTCGACCGGTGGAGCGGCCGGTACGCCGAACGCATGGCCACGGTGCGCACGAGCGCCGTCCGCGACCTGTTCGCCGCCGCGTCACGCCCCGACATCATCTCCTTCTCGGGCGGCATGCCCGACGTGAACCGCGTGCCGGCGTCGGCCGCCGCATCGGCGGCCCATGACGCCGTGGTGCACGAGGGTGCCTCGGCGCTGCAGTACGGGTCGAGCGAGGGTCGAGTGGAGACGCGCGCGCTCATCGCCGAGCTGATGGCAGAGATCGGCGTCCGGGTCGGTACCGACGACATCGTGGTGACCGCCGGCGCGCAGCAGGCACTCGACCTGCTCGCGAAGACGTTTCTCGACCCCGGCGACGTGATCATCACCGAGGGCCCCACCTACGTCGGGGCGCTGCAGGCGTTCTCGGCGTACCAGCCCGACATCCGCTGCATCCCGATGGACGAGCACGGGATGAGGATCGACATGCTCGAGGTCGAGCTCGCCAAGCTCGGGCACCAGGGGGCGAAGTTCATCTACACGATCCCGAACTTCCAGAACCCCGCCGGCGTGACGCTGTCCGCCGAGCGCCGCAGGCAGGCTGCTGGAGCTGGCGCGGGAGTACGACATCCCCGTGGTCGAGGACGACCCCTACGGGCGGCTGCGGTTCGAGGGCGGGCACGTGAAGCCGCTGCGGGCGCTCGACGACGAGGTCATCTACCTGGGCACGTTCAGCAAGATCTTCGCTCCGGGCCTGAGACTGGGGTGGATGGTCGCGCCGCGACCCATTCTCGCCAAGGTCCTGCTCGCGAAGCAGGCTGCCGACCTGTGCGGCTCCGCGTTCGCGCAAGTGACGGTGGAGCGCTACTTCGCGGGGACGCGCTGGCGCAAGGTGCTGCAGGGGCTCTCGGCGGCGTATGCCGAGCGACGCGACGCGATGCTCGCCGCCCTCGACGAGCACTTCCCTGAAGAGGCGACGTGGACGCGACCGGAGGGTGGCTTCTTCGTGTGGGTCGAGCTGCCCGGCTTTCTGGACACCCAGGCCATGCTCGCCGAGGCCGTCGAGCACGGCGTCACCTTCGTACCCGGCACCGGCTTCTTCCCGCACGGGGAGGGGCGCAACTGCATGCGACTGGCCTTTTGTTACGCTGAGCCCGAGGCCATCACCGAGGGGATCCGGCGGCTGGGCGAGGTGCTCGAGGACCGCCTCGAGCTGTATCGCGCGTTCATCCGCGCCGGGGCGCTTCCCGGGCGTATCGAGGGGGCTGCGTAGATGCGCGAGAAGATCGCGGTGCTCATGGGGGGCCGCTCGCTCGAGCGCGACGTGTCGCTGGCCAGCGGCAAGCGAATCGCCGACGCCCTCGAGGCGCTCGGCTACTACGTACTCTCGCTGGACGTGACGCCGGACCTCGTCGACACGCTGCGCTCCGAGCGTCCCGACGCGGCCTACATCGCGCTTCACGGCAAGTACGGCGAGGACGGGAGCATCCAGGAGTTGCTCGAGTTCCTGGGGATTCCCTACACCGGCCCGGGCGTGGTCTCCAGCTACCTCGCATGGGACAAGTCGGTGACGAAGCACCTCTTCGCCCAGGCCGGCATTCCGACGCCGCCGTGGATCACGCTCACCGCCGACGCATTCAAGGAGATGGGCGCCGCCGCCGCCCTCGACCTCGTGCCCGGCGCGGTGGGGGACTTCCCGCTGGTAGTGAAGCCCACCGAGCAGGGGTCGGCACTGGGGCTCACCAAGGTCGAGCGCGCCCAGGACCTCGCCGAGGCGCTGCTCGGCGCCCTGGGGTACGCCGGCGCGGCGCTCGTCGAGAAGTGGGTCGACGGAGCCGAGCTCGCGGTCTCGGTGCTGGGCAGTGGCGACGACGCAGTCGTCCTGCCACCGGTCGAGATCGTGGCGAAGTCGGGGCTGTTCGACTTCTCGGCGATGTACACCCGAGGAGAGACCGACTACTTCGTGCCCGCTCGGCTCGAGCCCGCAGTCCTCGACGAGGTCGTGCGTCTCGCCGGTGAGGTGCACCGGCTGCTGGGGTGTCGGGACGTGTCCCGTGTCGACATGGTCGTGGACGGCGAAGGGCGACCGTTCGTGCTCGAGTCCAACACCTCGCCCGGGATGACCGAGACTTCTCTTCTGCCGATGGCGGCTGCAGCTGCCGATATGTCCTTCCAAGATGTGGTATCTAGAATTGTAGGAGCCGCACTTACCCGGGGGTAATCCCCACCTGATCGACGGATTCGGGTATAGAGGCTTGGTGGGACTCGGCGGTCGCTCAGGGCCGGGCTTCCTTCCGTCACTGTCCGTCTCGAATGTGGAGGTGCTCGAATGTACGAAGACTATTACCGCAGGGGTGGCGGACTACTCGCGGCCTTCCTGCTCGGCGGGATCGTCGGCGCCGCGCTCGGTATCCTGTTCGCCCCGCGCCCGGGTCGCGAGACTCGCGAGATTCTCGCCACGCGCGCAGGCGAATACTGGGACCAGGGTGTCGAGATGTACGGGACCGGGGTCGACAAGGCCTCCGAGCTCTACGGGACCGGCAAGGAGAAGGTCGCCCAGACCAGCGAGCAGGTTCGCGAGCAGATCGACGCAGCCCGCGTGCGTCTCGCCGAGCAGGTCGAGAAGAGCGCACCGGCCGCCCGTGACGCCGTGAGCAAGGCCGCCGAGGGTGCCAAGCGCGGTATCGACGTCGCCGCCGACAAGGCGACCAAGGGTATCGACTACGCCCACGAGAAGACCGTCAAGTCGGGCGACACCGCCGCCGAGACGGTCCCCGAGGTCTAGACCCGCAGTCTCGCGTGGGGGCAGGTTTCGCTGCTCTGTCCGCGCGCGTACCATACAGCACGAGGCTCGACACTTCGCGGGCCGGCGTCCTCACGGGTGCCGGCCCGATGGCTTGTACCGTAGGAGGACAGCGTGCGCTCGTTCAAGGAGGTCGACGGCCTCCCTGTGTTCGTGCCGGGGCGCAAGCAGCCCAAGCGGCTCGGATGGGTTAAGCACGTTCTCGTGGCCCCGGACGGGCTGCACGTCGTCGGCCTTCAGGTCGACCGACCCGACATGGCCATGATGATCGAGCGTTCCTCACGCTTCCTCGCGCTGGATCGGGTCCGGATCACGTCATCGAAGGTCGTGGTGAGCGACACGAGCAGCGCGTTCGGTTCGCGCGCCGCCAAGCGCTTGGGGATCGACTGGGACGCAACGGTGATCTGGCGCGACATGCCGGTGCGGACCGAGTCGGGCGAGACCATGGGAACCGTTGCGGACGCGGCGTTCGATACGGCTGACGGCTCGATCGGCGCGCTGCGCGTCTCGGGTGGGACCGTCGCCGACTCCGCCATCGGCGTGCGTGACGTCGAGGCCGGTCTCGTACGCGGGTTCGATGGCGAGGCGGTCGTGGTCGCCGACAGCGCGGCGGAGATCAAGCGCGTGGGTGGCGCGGCCGACTCGGCGGGCAAGACAGCTGCGGCGGCGACGGTGATGGCGGGCGAGGTCGCCTCGGCGGCAAAGGACAGCGCCACAGAGCTCGCGGCCAGTGCCGCCAAGAGCGCGAAGGTCGCCGCCGCGTACGGGAAGTCGGCCGCGAAGGTCGCGGCACAGAGCGACGCAGGCAAGAAGGCCATGGGCTGGTTCAAGGCGATCCGTGACGAGGTCGCCGACGCGATGAGCGACGAGGAGAAGTAGGCGATGGCACGGAAGCTCCGCCCACTCACCCTCCCAGACCTGGTCTCGCTCCCGCTGGGCTGCGCCTGCTGCTCGTTCTGGGAGTCTCCCACGCCTCTGGATCGGCGGTGTCGAAGCGGGTGCGACGAGGAGTTTCTTCGCTCGTGGTACGCCCGGGTGACCGAGGAGTGGGGTGACTGCGGGCGCGTGGTCGCCGAGGACGACGAGGTCCTGGGTTTCGTGAAGTACGCGCCGAGCATGTACTTCCCGCAGGTATTCACCTTCCCCGTGGCTCCGGACGATCCCTCCGTCCCGTTCATCGCCTGCGTCCATGTCGACCCCGAGTCGCGACGCCACGGGCTCGGCAAGGTGCTCGTGCAGGCGGCGCTGCGGGACCTCGCGTTGCGGGGCGAGCGTCACGTGTTCGCGCTCGCCGAGGTACGCGTCGGCGAGAGCGCTGAGGACTCGCCCCTTGTCGACGCCGCCTTCCTCGAGAAGCTGGGGTTCTCGGTGAACAAGCCGCACCCCCGCTACCCGCTCATGCGTCTCGAGCTCAGGTCGCTCGCGATGTTGACCGAGAACCTCGAGACCGTGCTCGAATCCCTTCGCCTACCGCTGACCAGTCCGCGGCGGGCGCCCGTCCCCGGAGCGTGAGATGACGAACCTGCCCAGAAAGGCCGGGTCGCGCGAGCGCGTCCGGGCCTACCTCGAGGCGCACCAGCTGGCCGAGGGGATATTCGAGTTCGAGCCGCACTCGACCAAGACGGCCCAGCAGGCCGCCGACCGGATGGGCTGCCAGCTCGGGCAGATCGTCAAGACGCTCGTGCTCGCGGTCGGAAGCGACGCGGATCCCGGTGAAGCCGGCGAGCGTGTCGTCGTGGCGCTCGTCGCCGGCGACCAGCGCGCCGACCTCGATGCCGTCGCGCTCCACGCGCAGGGCAGCACCGCCCGGATGGCGAACGCCGACCAGGTGCGTGAAGCGACGGGCTACGCGATCGGTGGCGTGTGCCCCTTCGACCTGCCACCCCACCTGCTCGTGCTGGCGGACGACTCGCTGCTTCGATTCGAGATCGTGTACCCTGCCGCCGGGACCCCGGATTCGATGGTTCGGATGAGCCGAGACAGGCTCTTCGAGCTCGTGAACCCGAGCGTGGTACGGCTGTTGCACGGCGGATGACGCCATGCCTGGTCACACCCGCCATATCTCAACGCATCACATCACCAAGAACGAACGCCGGACTCTCATCGTCGCGTCCGTTGCGGCGCTTGCGTGCGTGGTCGTGCTGGGTGCGATGGCGGCGGCCTGGGCGTCACTCCCGCATCAGCTCACGCTCACCGTTGACGGCGCTACCGTGCACATACCCTCGGGAAGCTCGGTGGGTGACCTCACGCGGATGGGCTATCTCCAGTCCGCACGCGGAGACATCCTCTCGGTGAAGGGTGGTGTCGCGCTCGCGAACGCAGGCGGCGAGCCGACGCTGATCCGCAACGGGCGTCTCGCGTCTTCCGCGCAGCCCCTGTATGACGGCGATGTGGTCGTCAGCAATCGTGGCGCTGACGTGCGTGAGCGCACCGTGATCGCCACGGCGGCGATTCCCGCCGAGACGCGCTACGTAGGGACGGGATCGATCATGACCGTGTCGCGCTCGGGTTCGCCGGGCGTGCTGCGGACGGTCAAGGGCGAGCTGTCGGGAAGCGTTGTCGAGACGCAGGTGGTCGTGCCGCCCAGGAGCTCGATCGTGGTTCGCCATCAGCCCAGGCCGGGCAAGAAGATCGTTGCGCTCACCTTCGATGACGGCCCGTGGCCGATCTCGACGCTGGCCATCGTGCGGACCCTGCAGCAGTACGACGTTCCGGCCACGTTCTTCATGGTAGGCACCTCGGCAGCGAGACGACCGGGCATCGCTCGGAAGGTCGCCGAATCGGGGATGGTCGTGGGCAGCCACTCGCTCAGCCACAAGCAGCTGCCCAGGATGCCCGCGCGCGTGGTACGGCGCGAGGTGGACTTCGGGACGAAGCGCATCGGCAAGATCACGAACACGAACCCGAGGTGGTTCCGCTCGCCGTACGGCATGACGAACCCGGCGGTGCTTCGCGAGGTCCGCGCCGAGAAGCTCAAGCTCGCGGGGTGGAACGTGGACTCGCGGGACTGGCAGCGGCCGGGCGTCAAGCGCATCGTGCGCAATGTCGTGTCCGCCACTCGTCCGGGTTCGATCATCCTCATGCACGACGGCGGCGGCGACCGCAGCCAGACGGTGCGCGCGCTGCCGTTCATCATCCGGCAGCTGAAGGCGCGGGGCTACACGTTCGTGACCCTCGATCAGATGGTGGCCGCGTCCAGGTAAGGCCGAGGTCGAATCGCCCTCGTCGGCGTCACGACCACGTCCATCAGCGCATCGTGGGGCTCTCGCGGAAGCGGCTCGACGAGCTGCTCGTCGTAGGCGACGCCGATGCGCACGGCGCCGGCGAGCAGCGGGAGCAGCCGGTCGTAGAAGCCTCCGCCGAAGCCCAGACGCGTCCCCAGCTCGTCGAACGCGACGCCCGGAACGAGCACTGCGTCGAGCGTGCCCAGGTCGGGTCTCGGGGCGTCGGCTGCGGGTTCCATGATGCCGAGCGGCCCGGGCACCAGTGGGTCACCAGGCTCGACGAGATGGATCGCGAGCACGCCCCGCTCCTCGATCCGGGGCAGGGCGATCGCCATACCCCGCTCGCGTAGCGCGGCGATCGTGGGCTCGAGCGAGATCTCCTCGGCGGTGGCCGAGTAGGCGAGCACCACGCGAGGATCTGCGAGCTCGGGCAGGCCGAGGAGCTGGGCGCCGAGCGCCGCGGCGGCCGCAGCGCAGGTCGCGGGACCGAGCGCGCAACGGGCGGCGCGAGCCTCGGTTCGGCAGGCGGCCTTCTCGGCGTGGATGTCGGAGGCGGAATCCATACTCGGCAAGCGTACTACCCGCTGACGAATCCCAGGCCTTTTCCGACCTGGAGCACGAGAAGCGCGACGGTCAGGGCGACCACGGTGATGACGGTGGCCCAGGCGATCAGGTTGAACCAGCGGCCGTTGACGTGGCGGCCCATGATGCGGCGATCGTTGATGATCAGGATCATGAAGATCATCAGGAACGGCAGGAGCACGCCGTTCACTGCCTGGGACAGGATCATGATCGTGAAGAGCGGCGCGCCGGGGATGAGCACCAACACCGCGCCGAACACGATGACGAAGGTGTAGATGGCGTTGAACGCGGGGGCTTCTGACCAGCTCCGATCGATGCCGCGCTCCCACCCGAACGCCTCGGTGATCGCGTAGCTCGCCGTCAGGGGCAGGACGCACGCGGCCAGCAGCGACGCGCCGAGCAACCCGATCGCGAACAGCGCACTCGCGTACTCGCCCGCGATGGGCGCGAGTGCCGCCGCGGCCTCCGCGCCACTGGTGATGACGATGCCCTGCGGGTAGAGCACGGTCGCCGTGGTCACGATGATGAACCACGCGACGATGTTGGCCGCCACGGCGCCGCCGATCACGTCGACGCGCTGGAGCGGCAGCTCCTTGGCGGTCACGCCCTTGTCCACGATGTTGCTCTGCGTGAAGAACTGCATCCAGGGTGCGATGGTGGTTCCGATGGTCGCGATCACCAGCAGGGCGAAGCTTGCGGTCGGTATGAACTGCGGCACGACGGTCGCCCGGGCGACCTCCGCCCAGTCAGGCTTCGAGGCGATCGCCGAGAGGGGATAGGCGAGGAACACGAGCGACATCACGAGCAGGATCTTCTCGACGCGCCGGTAGCTGCCACGCACCACCAGCAGCCAGACCGAGACCGCGGCGATGGGCACGGAGACGTACTTCGAAACGCCGAACAGCTGTAGCGCGGCTGCGATGCCCGCAAACTCGGCCACTGACGTCGCAGCGTTGCTCGTGAGCAGCGCGAGCATCGCGAACAGCGTGGGCCGGATGCCGAAGCGCTCCCTGATGAGCGCTGCGAAGCCCTTGCCGGTGACGGCACCCATCCGCGCGGCCATCTCCTGCACCACCACCAGCGAGAACGTCATCAGCAGGATCGTCCAGAGCATTGCGTAGCCGTAGGTCGCGCCGTCCTGCGAGTAGGTCGCGATGCCGCCCGCGTCGTTGCCCGCGGACGCAGCGATGATGCCGGGCCCGAGGGCGGCCAGGACGGCGAGCACGCCGTAGCGGCGCTTCTTGTCGGGGGTAGCGGGAGTCATCGCGGCGCGCGTTCCGGTCTACTGCGTCGCCGTGAGCACGTACGCGACGATCGCGGATGAGGCCAGCGTCAGTCCGAGGTAGACGCGCGGTCGCGAACGCCATCGCCATGACAGAAAGCGTCGTCGAGGAGACCGAGCGGTCGTTGTCCGCGAGGCGCAGAGCCCAGTCCGCGAGGAAGCTGCCGAACACCACGGTGACGAGTACAGCGAGTCCCGTTGCGACGCCGAAGGCGGCTGCCAACGACTCGGTCCCGAAGAACGTTGCAAGCCCGATGGCGTAGGCGAAGCCGCCCGCAACGAGCCCGAGCACGAGGCCGACGGCACCCTCGCCCAGCACACGACGTCCGAGCGAGGGCCGCTCCTCCTCGTCGCCCTCGATGATCTCTGCGACAGCGCGAGAGGAGGCCTCCTCCCCGGTACGCAGGAGCAGCGGCAGCAACAACGCCGAGAGCGGGACGAGCGACAGGGCGACGATCAGCCACGTCGGCCCGCCGCTGGTCTGGACCGCAGCGCGTGCTTGCCGAGACCAGAGCAGCGCCGCCACGATCGCCACGCCCCAGATGCCGACCCAGATGCTGCGTCGCCAGATCCGGCTCCACAGCGTGAACGCCTTGCCCCGCTCCTTCTCCGAGCCGGTGGCGAGCGCGAGGTCCTCGGCCGCCTCCTCCTCGAGGACTTCGAGCGCGTCGTCGACGGTGACCATGCCCAAGAGCGCGCCGCTCTCGTCGATCACGGGTAGCGCCAGCAGGTCGTACTTGCTCATCGTCTCGGCGACGTCTTCCTGGTCGTCGTCGGGTTCGACTGTGATCAGATCCCGTTCAGCGATGGCTGTGACGCTGGTCTCCGGTGCAGACACCAGCAGGTCGCGAAGGGAGATGACGCCCGTCAGCCGCCGGTCAGGCGCAACCACATAGACGTAGTAGATGCTCTCGTGCTCGGCAGCCTCGCCGCGCAGGCACTCGATGACCTCCTGGACGGTCATGTCCTCGCGCACCGTGGTGACCTCGGGGGTCATGATGCCGCCTGCGGTCTTCTCCTTGTAGCCGAGGAGCCCGCGGATCGCGCTCGCGTCCTCGACGCCCATGAGGCGCAGCAGGCGCTCGGCCTTGTCGTAGGGCAGGTCGCCGATGATGTCGGCCGCGTCGTCCGGATCCATCTCGGCGAGCAGGTCCGATGCGCGGCGCTCGGACAGGTCGTCGATGACGTCGGCCTGGTACTCGTCCTCGAGTTCGGAGATCGTCTCGGCGGCGGACTCGTTGTCGAGGTGCTCGAAGACTGCCGCGCGTTGCGACGGCGTGAGGGTCTCGAGGATGTCGGCGACGTCGGCAGGGTGGAGCTCGTGCAGACGCTTGTGGGTGACCGAGAGCTTGACCTGCGAAAGGTCGCGGTCGAGCAGGTCCATGTAGTTCCAGGCGATGAGGTTCTCGCGCAACTCGCGCCCGAACGCCCTCGTCACGCTGCGTGTCCCGCGCTCGAGACCGGGCGCGATGCCGCGCAGGATGCCGCGAAGCCCGACCTCGGCGCCCAGGAGTCGGAGCTGATTGCGTGACTCGGAGAGCTTGAGGTCGTTGACGCGCACGACCTTCATGCCCTGTGTGTCGACGATCTGCTTGCTCATGAGATCGCGCGCGAGGAGAACCTCGTCAGGCTGGAGGTAGGAGAACCTGATCTCGGCTGCCGGGACGTTGAGGTCGATCTTCTCGCCGTCGAACTCGGCGACGTACTTGCGCCACGACAGCATGAACGGTGTCTTGTCGGGGCCGATGAACGCCAGAGACGTCACGCGCGGGAAGACCTCGCCCGTGGCGATGGCGACATCCTTGACGGTTCCGATCTCGTCGCCCGAGGCGTCGATGACCGGCTTGCCCAGCATCTGGGACAGGTAGAGCATCTGTGCTCCCTCCCTTCCGGGTGGCGAGCGGCGCGAGCGCCGCATCCGGCGGGTGTGCTTCACGAGGTCCCGAAGGAGCCCCGCGAACACGGGAGCACCCTCGGGCTAGGGACTGTGAGGTTTCACGTAGGTCCTTACGCCCGGCAACAGGTCCGACATCCGCGCGTCGCCGGGTGGCCGCTGCGGCTGCCCGCACGACCCCCGGAAACGAAAACACCCCTCTGTCCGGATTCGGACGAGGGGCGGCGAGGGGCGGGGCCGCTCGTGACGACGCACTAGGCGACGGACTACGGCTCCCGTGATCTCTCCGCTCACATCCCTCGTCACTGCGGTTTTGGCACTGTCCGACGTAGGGCGCGGCCGCGGCGTTGTGCGCGACACGCAGCGGGATAGCGTCCCGCCTGCAAGCCCAGCCACCTTAGCCTTCGCCTTAAGCCGGCGAGGGCTGTTCTACCCATTGGCGTCTCTCGACATTTCCGGGCAGTGGCCTGTGTTCGAACAGGAGCCGCACCGTAACGGATACGAGCAGGCGTTTCCTGCGGCTGTCAATGCTCGCCAAGGCGAGCAGACGGATTGTATCCCCGCAGGTGGGAAGAGGCAACCCGGCCTCGCCCGCTACGCGATCTTCTGGCGGTAGATCCTCATCGCCACGACGTATGCGACGACCAACACCCCGACGCACCACGCGAGTGCGACCCAGATATCGCTGCCGACCGGCTGCCCGGCGAACAGGTTACGGATGGCGTCGACGATCGAGGTGACCGGCTGGTTCTCGGCGAACGCGCGGACCGCGGCGGGCATGGTCTCGGTGGGCACGAAGGCCGAGCTGATGAACGGCAGGAAGATGAGCGGGTAGGAGAAGACCACGGCACCATCGGCGGACTTGGCCGAGAGCCCCGGGATCACTGCGATCCACGTCAGGGCGAGGGTGAACAGGCTCAGAATCCCGGTAACGGCGAGCCAGCCCGAGACTCCCGCGTCCGAGCGGAAGCCCATCAGCAGCGCGACGAGCACGACGACCACGAGCGAGACGAGGATCGCCACGAGCGAGGTGAGCACGTGCGCCCAGAGGACGGCGGACCGTGCGATCGGCATGGACTGGAACCGCTCGAAGATGCCGCCCTTCATGTCGAGGAAGAGCCGGAACGCGGTGTAGGAGACACCCGAGGCGATCGTGATGATCAGGATGCCGGGCAGCAGGTAGTCGACGTAGCGCCCCGGCCCGGCGTCGATGGCACCTCCGAACACGAAGACGAACAGGAGCATGAACGCGATGGGCATGATCGTGGTCGTGATGATCGTGTCCAAGCTGCGGGTGATGTGCTTGAGCGATCGTCCGGTGAGCACGGCGGTGTCGCCGAGGAAGTGGGTCGTCATCGCAGGTCTTCTTCCTTCGAGGGAGGCGCGGTCGCGGATGCGTGGTCGCGGTCGCTTTCGGTCACGAGGGCGAGGAAGACGTCCTCGAGGGACGGTTGCTTCTCCACGTACTCGACCTTCGCGGGCGGCAGCAGCTGCTTGAGCTCGGCGAGGGTGCCGTTCACGATGATGCGGCCGTCGCGAAGGATCGCGATCGCGGTCGGCGAGCTGCTCGGCCTCATCGAGATCTTGCGTCGTGAGCAGCACGGTCGTACCGCTCTTCGCGAGCTGCCGCACTGCCTGCCACACCTCGAGGCGGGCCTGGGGATCGAGCCCGGTCGTCGGCTCGTCGAGGAAGATCACCGGCGGATCGCCGATCAGGCTCATCGCGATGTCGAGCCGTCGCCGCATCCCGCCCGAGTAGGTCGAGACCTTCCGCGCCGATGCGTCCGCGAGCCCGAATCGACCGAGCAGTTCGTCCGCGATCGCCGCCGGGTCCTCGACGTGCCGGAGCCGCGCGACCAGCACGAGGTTCTCCCGACCGCTGAGGATCTCGTCGACGGCGGCGAACTGGCCGGTGAGGCTGATTGACGCTCGCACCTGCGAGCCCTGCGTGGTGACGTCCAAGCCGTTGACGACGGCACTCCCCGCATCGGCCTTGAGCAGCGTGGAGAGGATGTTCACGACGGTGGTCTTGCCGGCCCCGTTCGATCCGAGTAGCGCGAAGATGCTGCCTGGCTCCACGTCGAAGTCGACACCGCACAGCACGTGCAGGTCCTTGTAGGACTTCTCGAGACCTGCGACGTGGATCGCGGGTTTCTGCATCTGCGCGGTGGTCATCGGCTGGCCTCGTCCCGCTCGAGGCGCTCGATGCTCTTGGTCAGCCGGTCCCGCTCCTTGTTGATCCACTGACCATCCGAGTAGTTCGCCAGGAACGTCTCGGCGAACTCCACGGGATCGCCGCCGAAGATCGCGCTGAGCGGGGTGCCGTCGGCGGCCGCCTGCTCGAAGAGGTCGGCGAGGTCGTCGAGCATCCGCATCAGACTGTCGCTCTTGACGATGCCGCCGTAGTACATCGAGTAACGCTCGAGCGCCTCGACCGCCTCGCGATAGGGCGTAGGGAAGGACTCCACACGCTTCTTGTGCTCGCGCCAGCGCCGCTTGTCGTCCAGCGAGCCGGTCACCTTCTCGATCCATCCAGCTGCCATGGCTATCTGCCTCCTTGGTGGAGCCGTTCCAGCTGCGCAGCCAGAAAGCCCCACGTTCTCCAGAACTCGTCGAGGTACTCCCGACCGCGAGTGTTAAGCGAGTACACCTTGCGTGGCGGTCCCTTCTCGGAAGGGTGCTTCTCCACGTCAACGAGCCCGCGCTGCTCGATGCGGACGAGCAGGGCGTAGACGGTGCCCTCGGCGATGTCCGAGAACCCCATCTCACGCAGTCGTGCGGTGATCTCGTAGCCGTACGCAGGTCGCTCGCCGAGGATTGCGAGAACGATTCCCTCGAGCGTCCCTTTGAGCATCTCGGTCATCTGCTTGCTCACGAGCACCTCGCGCTACTCAGTGTTACTAACTACTGGTACATAGTATCACTGAATAGCGAGAGCGCAAGCCCCTCCTGAGCGCGGGTGGGGGAGGTACGATGGGCGTCGGGAGCCGAACGCACGGAGCGAGGAGTCAGATGCACCCATCGACGAGGCAGTGGCTGCACGTGAGCACTGACATCGCGCACGACCTGTCCGCCGGCCTGTGGCCGGGCGCCGCGCTCGCGGTGTGGTTCGTGTCCCGCCGGGCCTCCGTGGGTCTGAGCGCGCCCGACCCAGTCGCCCTGCGCCCGCTGTGGGCCGCGTTCAGCGTGATGCTGATCGCGCTCGTGCTGACCGTGGTCACCGGCATCGCACGGGTCAACTTCACCGGAATACTCTCGGGCTCGCCCGCGACGCGCGGGCGGCTCCGAGTTGCGCTCGTGAAGCACGCGGTGTTCGTCGCGGTGCTCGTCGCGGCCACGCTGCTGGCCTTCTCTGCCCTGCGCGGGTAGGCGCCGCCGCGCTCCGTAGCGGGGTCTCGCGGGAACGCCGGAGCCACCGGAGAGACAACATCGGACAGCGACATGGAGGTATCAGTGGATCGTTCGGCCGTCGTCGACTGGGAGTACTCGGGACCGCCGGACCTCGCGGTGGGGACCGGGGCGACATCCGCAGAACGCGCACTGGTGTGGGGCTCGGGTCTCGCGGGGGGAGCGGCCGTCGCGGTGGCGTGGTATCTCGGCGTGTGGCCGTGGGCGTGGTGGCAGTACCTCATCGTCGGACTCATCGCGCTCGACATTGCCGGGGGTGTGGTCGCGAACGCGACCAACTCGTGCAAGCGCTTCTACCACACGCCGAGCGGACCCGAGAGCACCGCGGCCGAGCGGTTCTTCAAGCGGGGGATGACCTTCGACGTGCTCCACGTGTACCCGATCGTCGTTGCGCTCGTGCTCCCTGGCGGATCCGCTGGGATCGGTGTGGCGTGGTACGTCGCGTTGATCGGCTCGGCGGCAGCTGTCCGTGCCACACCGCTCTACCTGAAGCGCCCGGTTGCGTTCCTGCTGATCGGCGTCGCGGTGGTCGTCTCGACCTACGCGCTGCCGCCCGCTCCTGGCGTGGAGTGGCTAATGCCGCTGCTGTTCCTCAAGATCGTCTACGGGCACGGCGTTCAGGAGGAACCCTATCGTCCCATCCCCCAGGCGAGGTGAGCTGCGCGTGACGCCGAGGACCCCGCCACGAGGGCGGGGTCCTGAGAACGCGGTGAGGCTGCCGAACCGGCGAGCGATGCCTATCGGTCGACGCGCGCGGTGAGATGCTTGAGCGAGAAGGCGCGGTACTGAGCGCTCCGCTTGACGAGCGTGAGCGACGTGTTCGCAGATGCGGCGTCGAGCGTTACGGTGGCCGTGCCAGAGCGGTAGCCTCGCAGGCGTACGCTCACGTTGTAGCCGCCGAGAGGCAGATCGCTGAAGGTGGCGACTCCGGCGGCCGAGGTGATTGCCGTGTACCGCACGCCGCTCGCAGCGTCACGCGCAGTGACTTTCACGCCGGCGATCGGTGCGCCTTGGCCGTCGCGCACGCTGACCGTCAGCGTGCCGGTGCTCGGCGACGGGGGAGGCGGCGCGGCGATCGAGACCTGGATGCTCGAGGTCGTCGAGTTGCCCGAGCCGTCGATGGCCTTGACCTCGATGGTGTGCGGACCCGAGGCCGCGCCGGTGGCGTTCCAGACCGCCGAATAGGGGCCCGTGGCGTCCGTCGCGATGAGCTGACCGTCGACGCGGAACTCCACGCTCGTCACGCCCGAGCCGGCGTCCGATGCGCTCGCGGCGATCGAGACGCTGCCCGAGACCGTCGCGCCGTTGGCGGGCGACGTGATGCTCACCGTCGGAGGCGTGGTGTCGGCGGGGGGAGGCGGCGCGGCGATCGAGACCTGGATGCTCGAGGTCGTCGAGTTGCCGGAACCGTCGGTGGCGATTGCCTGGATCGTGTGGGCGCCCGGGGCCGCGCCGGTGGCGTTCCAGACCGCCGAGTACGGGCTTGCGGTGTCGGTCGCGATCGTCGTGCCGTCTACCTTGAAGACGACGCGTGCGACGCCCGAGCCGGCGTCCGATGCGCTCGCGGCGATCGAGACGCTGCCCGAGACCGTCGCGCCGTTGGCGGGCGAGGTGATGCTCACCGTCGGAGGCGTGGTGTCGGCGGGGGGAGGCGGCGCGGCGATCGAGACCTGGATGCTCGAGGTCGTCGAGTTGCCCGAGCCGTCGGTGGCGATTGCCTGGATCGTGTGGGCGCCGGCGGAGGCGAGCGTCGAATCCCACGCGGAGGCGTAGGGGCTCGCCGTGTCGGTTGCGATCGTCGTGCCGTCGACCTTGAAGACGACGCGTGCGATACCCGAACCGGCGTCGGAGGCGTTGGCGCTGAGCGGAACGAGCCCCGAGACGGTCGCGCCGGTGGAGGGCGAGGTGATGCTCACCGTGGGCGGCGTGGTGTCGACGGGGGGCGGCGGCGGTGCGACAGGGCTGACAACGATGGAGTTGCACCCGGCGCCACCCGCGCCTGCGACGCCGTAGACCGTGTAGGACTTGCCGACGGCGACCGAGAAGCTCCCGGAGCCCATCGCCCCGGTGACCCTCGTCGTGCCGCTGAACACGGCCCATCCGGTCACGCCGTCTCCATACGCATCGGAGACCGAAACGCTGTACGTGGCCGTGGTTCCGTTGTTCGACGTCTGTGACGCACTCACGACGACAGCCGTATCGACTCCGTGACAGCCGGTGCACGCGTTGTTCTTGTCCGGAAACGCGTGAGCGGTGGTCGCGGCTGCGAGTACGAAGACGGCGGCGAGCAGTGCTGTGAGCAGGGGGGCTAGTCGTCTGTGCATGGATCGGACCTCCTTGGCTTCGCTTTCCCGGCCCGAAAGCTCCGCGCTGCGGACTCCGGGCCAGACTGCCGTCACTATCGACAGCGAGCATCGCCGCGCCACTAAACGCGGGATGAGAGTCCTCTTAGGGTCCGTCCGTTCCCGAGGTCGGCGGGCCATGCGTGCGACAGGACCCGCGCCCCAGCGTGCGTGCTACGGTAAGCCGATGAGCCCGACGCAGCGCCGCAGAGCCATCGCTATCTCCGCGATCCTGCTCGTGGTGGTCGTGCTCGCCGCGGCCGTCTTGACGCAGCCCGGTTCCACGCTTCGCACCCGCTTCGACCTCGCTCGCGTGGAGCGCCAGGCGACTGCGTACGTGCTGTTCCTCGATCCCGGTGCTGCGGTCTTGGAGCGTTCGACCGACGGCTACCGATTGGCCTCGCTTCGTCCCGTCCAGCCCGTGTGGCGCTACGAGGAGATCGAGCTGCACGTGCTTCCGGGCGCGACGGTCACGCTTCCCGAGGGCAGGCGGCTGACGGTGGGGGCGTCGGGCAGGGGCGACGACGCCCGCGCGACGTTCACCGCGGAGGCAGGGCCGGCGATGACGGCGAGCGGCGTGCTGGTCGACGACGGCCGGACGCTCGATGCCACGCGCGTGCGTCTCGGCGAGCCGGTCTACGCGCCCATCGACACGATGCTCGAGAAGGGCTGGTCGGATCGGGCTCGGCCGCAATCGGGGGAATGGCTGGACGTGCGAGGCAGAGGGACGGTGCAGCGTTTGGACCACCGCGGCCAAGTCCTCGTCGTGCGAATCCCATCGTGGGAGTCCGAGGGACACGCCGGTCCCGCCGAGCGGCAGTACGGGCTGCTGACACCAGAGACGCTGTACTTCCTCTCGGCGACCGACGACCCCGGCGCGACCGGCCCTCGGCCGATTCCCACGACCGCCGGCGGGTTCGTGAAGGCGCTCGCCGCGAGCAGCGAAGGCGAGGTCTCGGCAGATCTCGAGCAGCGAGGCTCGAGCGTCTTCGTGCTCCAGGTGAGGATGGTCTCCACCGACTGACCCAGGCGGCAGGACGTGCCCGTCTCGGTCGGGGCCCTAACGGCGACCTGCGCGGGCGGCGAGCCAGGCGTCGGCGAACTCGGCCCAGCCGTGTCCCTGACGACGTCGGGTCGCGACCGCGTTGGGGGTCTCGGCGAGGCGGGCGCTGACGGCGGGCACATCGAGGCCATTCGCGACGAGCACCATCACGCCGACCGCCTCGGCCATGTCGAGGTCGGCCGCCGAATCACCGATCGCGGCGGCCTGCTCGGGCTTGAGGCCGCGCGCCGCGAGGTCGTACTCGATCGCCCGCACCTTGGACGCGCCCTTGGGCACGAGGTGGTACGCGTGGATCGTGTCGACTCCGACCAGCTGGTGGTTCACGGGGTGGATGACGCCGTTGTCGACGATCTGGACGGGCAGCTCGATCTGATCGAGCACCGCCTGCGCTTCCTCGATCTCGACCTCGCCTCGCAGAATGAAGGTGACGACGCGGTCCGAGTCCCACGGGATGTGCCGCTCGATGCGCCCGGGGAACGCCGTCATCAGCATGTCGAGAGCGCCCGCCTCGAGGATCGCCTCGTAGGGGGTGATGCCCTCCGGCGCCGTATCGGCGCCCCAGTCGCCGAGCATGTACTCGACGTGTCGCTCGCGGCCGGTGGAGCGAAGGGTGCCCACCTCGCCGATGAAGTCGGTCCACCCCAGCAGCCGGGAGTTCTCGGCGAGCTGGATGAAGTTGCGCCCGGACACCATCACCACGTCGAGCCCCGCCGAGTTCACCTCGACGATCGCGCGGGCCGTCTCCAGGGTGGGTGCGCCCGTGTCGTCTCGGAGGACGGACGCGCCGCGGCCGAGAAGCGTCCCGTCGAGGTCGGTGTAGAGCACCTGGACGCGCGCGAGGGCGTCGAGGACGTCGGGAGCTTCATCGAGGTAGCGAAGGGTCATACGCCGATGATAGCGAAGCGGTATATCATCAGGCGTGCCCGCCGCTCCCCTCGCGGCGGACATCCTCACGCTCACGAGCGACGATCAGGTTCAGGGGGCCACCCATGAGCGCCGAGTACGACCTTCCATTCCCGCAGTACCGCTGCCCCACGTGCGGCAAGGACCTCCCGTTGGGCGAGGCCCACATGACGGTGACCTGCGGGTCCCACATCGAGTCGGACAAGGCGGACTTCGAGGTCCGCATGGCCCGCGACGCGGACCGTGCCGCCGTCGAGCAGATCTGCGACCGCGCGCTCGGGGAGACCGAGGTCGACGTCTACGGCCGTACGTTCGACGTGCTCGGCGCCGCGAACCTGGTCGCTGAGGTCGGCGGCGACATCATCGGCGTGATGTCGCTCGTGATCGAGAAGGGCGAGGCCTCGATCATCTTCATGAGCGTGTACCCGGAGTACCAGGGCCGCGGGGTCGGCGGCGGGCTGCTCAAGGCCGCCGAGACGTTCGCCCTCGAGCGGGGCCTGGCGTTCATCCGCGCCGCGGCCACCAACGACGACCTGCCGCTGCTCTACTTCCTGCAGCGCCACGGCTTCGCGGTCTACGAGGCGGCGGTGGGCGAGATCGCCGACCGTCTCGGCAGTGCGGTGCCCGGGTTCTCGGGCATCCCCGTCCGAGACGAGCTTCGCCTGCGCAAGGCGGCATGTATTCCGTAGTGCCCGCGGTGCGTTCGCGCCAGCGCAACGCCTCGACCGTGACTCAACGGGAGCTATCCCGATCCAAACCCAGCCCGATCCTGTAGGGAGGACGCATGACCCGGAACCGTCTCGTACTGCTCGTGCTCGCCGCGCTGCTCGCCGTCTCGGTGGGCCTCGCTGGCTGCGGCAACAACGGCGGCCAGACCTCCGGTGGGGAGTCGACCACCGGCAGCACGGCGACCACCGAGACCGCCGCGGAGCCCTCCGCCGTGCGCATCGGCACGCTGGCGACCGAGGACTCGCTGCCGCTGTGGGTCGCCGAGAACATGGGCTACTTCGCGACCGAGGGGCTCAAAGACGTGAAGATCGTGCTGTTCCAGTCGGCGCAGGAGCGCGACGCTGCGTTCACCGCCGGCGAGATCGACGCGTACATGGGCGACATCATCGCCGCCGCCAACCTCGAGGCCGCCGGCACGAAGAACACCATCAAGACGATCATGCTCGGCGCGGACCAGAGCCAGGGCCGGTTCGGCGTGGTGACCTCCCCGGAGAACGACGACGTGAAGGGCGCGCCCGAACGCCGGCATGAAGGAGCTCGCCGGCGAGAAGGTGGGAACCTCCTCGGCGACAATCCAGGAGTACGTGCTCGACGGCCTGATGTCGGAGGCCGGGGTCTCGCAGGACCAGGTCGAGAAGGAAGAGGTCAAGAAGGTCCCGGTGCGTTTCGAGCTGCTGATGGCCAACAAGCTCAAGGCCGCCGCGCTGCCCGAGCCGTTCCTGACGCTCGCCGAGCAGGGTGGCGCCAAGCTCGTGGGCGACGACACCAAGGCGACCAAGAACCTGTCGCAGACGGTACTCGTGTTCTCTGACAAGTACCTGGAGACGCCGGGCGGCGCTGCCGCGGCGGACGCCGTGCTGAAGGCGTGGGACGTGGCCGTGGGCGACATCAACAAGGCTCCCGAGGCGTACCGCAAGGTGCTGGTCGAGAAGGCGCGTCTGCCCAAGCCGCTCGCGACGACGTACCAGGTCAACACGTATCCCACCGCGCAGGTGCCGTCGCAGGCCGACGTCGACGCGGTGCTCTCGTGGATGAAGACGAAGGGCTACCTGAAGGGCGACGTGACCTACGCCGACCTCGTGCAGCAGTAGCGCGCGGGTGGCGTAGACTCGGGACATGGCGTCCCTCGAGTTCGACAGCGTTGGCGTGATCTACGAGGGCTCGGACCGGCAGGTCCGGGCCCTCGATTCCATCGCGCTGTCGGTCGCCGAGGGCGAGCCCGTCGCGATCATCGGCCCCAGCGGCTGCGGCAAGTCGACGCTGTTGTTGCTGGCCGCCGGGCTGCTGACGCCCACGTCCGGCTCCGTGCGCGTCGCGGGCGCGGCGCCCGAAGGGCCGCGGCTGCAGACCGCGCTGATCCTGCAAGACCTCGGCTTGCTGCCGTGGAAGACCGTTGCCGACAACGCCGCTCTCGGCCTGCGGGTGCGCCGCGTGCCGCGGGACGAGGAGCGCCGCCGCGCGACCGCGGCGCTCGAGCGCGTGGGGCTCGCCGACTTCGCGGCCGCCTACCCCGGCGAGCTCTCCGGCGGCATGCGGCAGCGACTCGCGCTGGCCCGCGCGCTCGCGCTCGACGCCGACCTGCTGCTGATGGACGAGCCCCTCTCGGCGCTCGACGCGCTCACTCGCGAGGACCTGCAGGACGTGCTGCTCGACCTGTGGCGCTCGCGCGGGCACACGCAGGTGCTCGTGACGCACTCGATCGACGAGGCGGTGTTCCTGGGGCGGCGCGTGGTCGTGCTCACCCAGCGGCCCGGCCGAGTCGCGGCGATCGTCGACAACCCAGAGATGGGCTCGGCCAACCACCGCGCTACCGACGCGTTCTTCCGCCGAGCCGAGCACCTGCGCGAGTTGCTGGCCGCCGAGGGTGCGATCGGCGCCGAGGAGGCCGCGGTGGCGGCGGGCGCCGCTGGCGCGCGCCGGGGCGCTGCGGGCGACGCGAGCGCAGCGGGCGGAGGCGACGCACGGTGAGCGGGGTGCGGCGCGGACTCGGCTACCTGGGCGCGATCGCGTTCCTGCTGCTCGCGTGGGAGCTGCTCGCCCTGGCGGTGAACTCGCCGGCTCTGCCACCACCGACGGTGGCGATCCCGATCTTCGTCGACTCGATCCCCGAGCTGTGGCAGCAGATGCTGATCAGCGCGTGGCGGGTACTGGCGGCGATGGCGATCGGCACCGTGCTCGCCGTACCGGCGGGGCTCGTGATCGGACGCTCGCCTCGGCTGGATGCGGTGGTAGCGCCGATCGTCTTCGTGACCTACCCCATCCCCAAGGTCGTGTTCCTGCCGGTGCTGCTCGTGTTGCTCGGCTTGGGTGACCTGTCCAAGATCGCGCTCATCGGCATCATCGTGTTCTTCCAGATTCTCGTCACGGCGCGCGACGCCGCGAAGGCCGTTCCCGAGGCGTCGGTGCTCTCGGTGCGCTCGCTGGGCGCGTCGAGCGGACAGATCTTTCGCCACGTAGTGTTCCCCGCGTCGCTTCCCGAGGTGTTCACCGCGCTGCGCATCGGGACCGGAACCGCGATCGCGGTGCTGTTCCTCGCCGAGTCGATCGCCGGCACCAGCGGCCTGGGGTGGTACATCGTGGACGCGTGGGGACGCATCGACTATCCCGCGATGTTCGCCGGGATCATTGCGATGGCACTCCTGGGCGTCGTGCTGTACGAGGGGCTCGACGCGGTGGAGCGCTGGGCGACGCGGTGGCGCCGAGCGGGACGGTAGGGTCTCGACGGCCAGCTCGACCCGGCGCGCGCTGGGCGCTGTTCGGCCCCCTGCCCCTTGGCGCGTCAGACCCTCCTGCTAGCATGAGTCGAACGAGCTGCCCCACCGCAGCCGCTGCCGCCTTCCGCCCACCCATCGCCGATAGGTGCGCCTCATGACCACTGCCTTGCTCGTCGTCCTCATCGTCCTCGTGATCGCCAATGTCGTGCTCGTCGCGATGCTGCTGTCGCGCACCGCGCGCAGTGGCGACGACAGCTCGGTGGTGCGCGAGGAGTTGCGGCAGGGTCGCGAGGAAGCGCGGATCGCCGCCCGCGAGTCGCGCGAAGAGCTCTCGGCATCGCTCAAGGCGGCCAACGACACCCTGGCGGCCACGCTCAACGGCGTGAGCGAGCTGCAGCGCTCCCAGCTCGACGGCATGACGCTGCAGCTCAAGACATTGGCCGAGTCGAACGAGCAGTCCATCGAACGAGTGCGGCAGACGGTCGATGCGCGGGTCAAGGAGCTGCAGGACGGCAACGAGAAGAAGCTCGAGGAGATGCGCAAGACCGTCGACGAGAAGCTTCACGACACGCTGGAGAAGCGGCTCGGAGAGTCGTTCAAGCTGGTCAGCGAGCGCCTCGAGGCGGTGCAGCTCGGTCTCGGGGAGATGAAGAGCCTGGCCACGGGCGTGGGAGATCTCAAGAAGGTGCTCACGAACGTGAAGGTCCGGGGCACCTGGGGCGAGGTGCAGCTCGGCGCCCTGCTCGAGCAGATGCTCGCGCCCACCCAGTACGACAAGAACGTCAAGGTCAAGCCTGGCTCCAACGAGATCGTCGAGTTCGCCATCCGCATGCCCGGCTCGCCCGAAGACGGGCGCGACTGCGTATGGCTCCCCATCGACTCGAAGTTTCCGCAGGAGGACTACCTGCGGCTTCTCGAGGCATCCGAGCAGGGCGACGCGGACGCCACGCACCAGGCGGCGATCGCCCTGGGACGCGCCGTCCTGAAGTCGGCGCAGGACATCCGTGACAAGTACATCTGCCAGCCCTACACCACCGACGTCGCGATCATGTTCCTGCCCACCGAGGGGCTGTACGCCGAGGTGCTTCGCCAGCCTGCCCTCGTAGAGGAGATCCTCAACAAGTACCGCGTGGTAGTTGCCGGCCCGGCGTCACTCGGTGCGATCCTGAGCAGCTTCCGGATGGGTTTCCAGGCGCTCGCGATCCAGCAGCAGTCCGACGCGGTGTGGCAGGTCCTCGGTGCGGTCAAGACCGAGTTCCGGAAGTTCGGCGAGGTGCTCGACAAGGTCAAGAAGCAGCTGGGCAGCGCGGCGAACACCATCGAAGCCGCGAACGTCCGCACGCGGCAGATGGAGAAGAAGCTGAAGGTCGTCGAGTGCCTTCCCGACGGCCAGGCGTGCGAGGTTCTCGAGATCACGGCATTCGAGACGAGCGGCATGCTGCCGTCCGCGGACTCGGATTCGGAGCTCGAGGCCGACGAGTTCGCGGACATGTTCGCCGAGGACGGCGCCGAGACCTGAGGCGTCGCTCGACCGCTCGATCGTCCACCGCGCCGCATCGCTGCCCGAGGGGTATCCACACCTCGAGGTGGTAATCATGCTGTTCGCCGACAGGGCCGAGGCAGGGCGCGTGCTCGCAGAGCGGCTTCGAACCGAGACGCTGCCTGCCGACGCGATCGTTCTCGGCATCCCGCGAGGCGGTGTCGTCGTTGCCGCTGAGGTGGCGAACGCGCTCGGCCTGCCGCTCGGCGTGGTCGTGCCCGCGAAGGTCGGGGCGCCGGGCAACCCGGAGTACGCCGTCGGCGCCGTCGCTCCCGACGGGGTGGTGGTCCCGAATCCGGACGCGGGCCTCTCGGCCGGCGAGGTCGAGCGCTACTCGGGTACGGCCGGGAGAAGATCCGCCGCAGCCTGGAGCGATTCCTCGGCGACGGGGAGCCGCCGGTGCTTGCCGGTAGGACTGCCGTCATCGTCGACGACGGGCTCGCCACGGGCATCACGGCCGTCGCCGCAGTCGACTACGTGCGCCGCCAGGGTGCGAGGCGGATCGTGCTTGCGATACCTGTTGCGTCACGCAGCGCGATGGCGCTGCTCGGCGCTCACGCCGATGCCGTGATCGCCGTGGACGTTCCCGCGGACTTCATGGCCGTCGGCCAGTTCTATCGCCACTTCGGCCAGACCGAGGACACCGAGGTCGCCGAGTTGCTCGGCGTACAGTGAGCCGCGGCCTGCCGCCGCGCAACCAAGGAGCCACGAGATGATCGATGCCGTACGCACGAGGCGCTCCATCCGCAAGTACGAGACCCGGCCGCTGCCAGCGGAGGCTGTCGCCGAACTCAAGGAGGCGATGCTGCGGTCGCCCTCGTCACGCAACCTGCAGCCGTGGCACTTCGCGTTCGTGACCGACCGCGCGACACTCGCCACGCTTTCGACCGCGAAGCCGCAGTGGGCGAACTTCCTAGCCGAGGCCGCACTGGGCGTCGTGATCTGCGGCGACGAAGGCGCTTCCGACTGCTGGATCGAGGACTGCTCGATCGCGGCGACCGTTCTTCAGCTCACCGCGACCGATCTTGGCTTGGGGTCGTGCTGGATCCAGATCCGCGAGCGCAAGCATGCCGACGGTTCGCCCGCCGAGGACTTCGTCCGCGAGACGCTGTCCATGCCGCCCAACCTGCGCGTGCTCGCGATGATCGCGATCGGATACCCGGCCGAGGCGAAGCCGCCCAAGGACGCCGAGAAGCTCGCGTGGCACAAGGTGAGCGAGGTGTAGGAGGGGTCATGGCGTGGAAGTCGTCGTGGCCGTTGGACGACGAGCGTCTCTTCTTTCTGTCGACCTCGTTCGACGACGGGTTCGGAGTCACCGGCTACTCGATAGACGTCGAGAAGGCCGAGGACAGTCACTACGTCTTCAGTCCCGAGGGCATGGACGCGCTCGATGAGTACCTCGCCACGAAGTACAGCGGCCGCACGCTGGACGAGCGGCTGTCGCAGTTCATCGCGGACCACGCATCTGCGAGCGAGGCGGAAGAGGCGCTGAGGCAGGCGGTCGGCCAACTCGGCATCAAGATGCAGCAGTTCCACTTCGACTCGTACGATCAGCGTGCCGCTTCCTCGCGTTGGAAGGTCCTGCCACAAGCAGGGTACATACCTTTAGCGTTGCTTAATCGCGGCGATGCCATGGCCGCCGCTGCACCGGGAACGCTTGCTCCTCTGTGGTCATGACACGCGGTCGGGATGAGGTATCGCGCCCCGCGATGCCCGTCCGAAGGGGGAGTCGAGCGCCGTGCAAGCCTACCGTCGCGTTCTTCGTGCATTGCTGGTCGTCGCGATGGTGCTGGTCACATTCCCAGCAACCCTCCCGATGCCCGTGCCCGACGAGTCTCGCGCTGCCGCCGAGACCACGGACGTGTCGTCCACGAACGACGTGTTCAGTGCGCTTGGTTTCGACACGTCGGGCGAGGGGGTTGAGGGCTATGACGCCGACTCGACCGACAACCCCTACGGCAGGAACAAGTTCAGTGCGAACAAGGTCGACGAGTGTTTCATGCTCCAGAAGTACAACGACGGCGGAACGTGGAAGTGGGGACGTAGGCTGATCGGTCAGGAAACCACCGCCAGCCCATCGGAAATCGCTGCCGCGGCCGTGAAATCAGGAGCGTACGGAGACGTCGGCTCCTACTACCCCTTCGGCGGGACTCTCTGCCCCGGGGACTTCGATGGTGACGGCCGCCCGGGAGAGATGGCTTTCGTTCAGTGGACCGGAGGCATCCAGTGGTGGGGAGAGTTCCCCTTCCTGAGCGTCTATCCGCAGATGATGTTGCTCGACTCGTCGGGCGCTGCCTCCGCGCCGATTCCGCTGATCGCGCCCGCCAATGCTCTTACCGACGGGGACCTCGGGTCGGGCAACGTCGTCCCGGAGGAGCTTCAGAACGTGATGCGGCTCGCGACAGGTGACTTCGACGGTGACCAATGCGCGGAGATAGCGGTCTACGTCCCCGAACCCGGGAAGGCCCGGGTCGACGTCTACAAGTACATGCGAACGGCAGCCACTCCGGAGAACGGGTGGATGACGGCATCCAACTGGAGAGTGACGTGGAGCTACCCGATCAGCTCCGCTAAGTACTGGCCGAACATGGTCTCGCTGTGTGCGGGCGACTTCAACAAGGACGGCGTGGATGACCTCGCGATAAGCCACGGCAACCTCGAGTACGACGGAGTCGCCGCCTACACACCGAAGTCCGCACTGATGCCGGAACCCGGACGTGTGGAAACGAGCACCGCAGTCGCACTGTTCGGATCGACCTACCGGATGCTCCAGAAGTCCCAAGTGCTGCTCACCCAGGCGGACGGCCTTGTCCGCGCCGCCTTCACCTTCGAGGACATCCAGGACGACGGGCAGAAGGAGCTGGTCCTCGGCGCGCAACCCGCAAGCGACATCGAGGCGAACGACCGGCGTGTCCTCGGAGTGTACGACTACGACGGCACGTCGCTGAGCCTCTCGGCCTCACTGATGAAGGTGGTCGACGGGCAGACGGTTCAGAACCAGTGGCAGAGCAACAACGGGTTCGATGACGCCTACTGCAGCATGCCGATCATGCTCTGCAACCTGGGAGTCACCACGCCCGAGGCCGGAGGTCAGATCTACGTCTATCTCGACAGCGTGCTCTACGCATGCAACGGAAGCACCTTCACGATCGCGGCGGAGCTCGACGATCCGCATCCATACGGAGACAACAGGGGCCCGGGGAGCCTCAAGTGGTGCAAGACAGCTTCGGGACCGGACTCATTCGACAACGAGTACTGGGAGTGGGGGGCCGCCGTAGGCGACATGGCAGGAAGGGCTGGCGACACCCTGACGAGTGAGTTCGCGTGCTTCATCACGTCGACCAACCCAGATACCTACTACCGGGACACCAAGGTGCTGTACGCGGCGAGCGCGACGCCGGTTCGGGAGGACTTCACCAACGACAGCATCTTCGACGCGGCCGCCGCTTCCACCCAGAGCAACCACGCCGCCTGCTTCCCCAACACGGACGAGAACGACACGATTCTCATGCGCTACACGGGCGTGCATTCCTTGAGGTACAGCGATCCTCAGATCTTCGCCGCGCTCGCGTCGCCACCGTACTTCCGCGACATCGCCGAATCGAGCGACTACCTGTACGCCATGGACGACCTGGAGACGTCCTGGGGCAAGAGCGACGGAACGGGGGCCGGGAGCATCAGGACGTGGTCTACCCATGTTGGCTTGTGGCTGGAGGTGAACGGTGACATCGGTTTCCAGGTGAAGGTGAGGGGAGAGGTCGGCTGGAAGCACGAGTACGAGTGGGAGAACATGAAGACCTGGGAGCGGACGGTCACCTACGCCGCTCAAGGCGGGGAGGACGGCGTCGTTCTGTACTCCGTCCCCGTCGAGAACTGGTTGTACCAGGTGCTCATTCCGGAGCCTGACGGAACGTTCAAGACCTCGTACACCACGATCTCGATACCTCATCAAGCCTCGGTTCAGGTGCTCACGCTCGATGACTACGAGGCCGTGAGGGCGGACTACGCGTCAACCCTTCCGCCGATTCGCGGGACGGTACTCAAGCACACCGTCGGCGATCCAAGCACCTATCCCTCCACGGTCAACGGCTACACCTTCATCTCCCCCGAGGAACGAAGCGAATGGGACAAGGTCAAGTGGGCGTCGGTGGGGTATGGCTACGGGTCGATCCGACAGGAGCTGACGTACTCCGAGAGCGATGAGTCCGCCCACCTCAACGGCGGTGAGTTCCGTATGGAGCTGGGCGGGGGCAGCAAGATTCTGATGGGCGGCGGCTACTTCGGAGTGGAGGACGCGAGTGGCGAGCCGAAACTGACCCTCTCCGGCAGCTCGTATGAGGGTGTAGTGAAGAACCTGCCACCCGAGTTCGAACCGTACGGCTACCACTTCGCGTGGAAGATGTTCGCCGCGACGTACAAGCCGGCCAAGGCCCAGCAATCCCCGTAGTCAGCTACATCGTCTCGGACGTGAGCGCGCCCCCGGTCCTGCCTCGGGACTTCGAACAGGACTACGAGCGGACGACGAGCTCGGCCATCGGTCTGAACTGGACGTACGACCCGTCCGCGACCCGCTTCGACATCTACCGGTACTACGACTTCCCCGAGGGTGGCGGCCCTCGATTGGTGGGCTCCGTCTCGGCGAGCGATTACCAGTTGGTGCGGGGCGAGGACGGACAGCAGCACCGGAGGTACCGCTTCTCCGACGATCGCGGGCTGGCCGAGAACAGCGACTACAGGTACCGGCTGCAGGTGGTTCGCAACAAGATCCCGCCGATCAGCCCGTACACCTCGTGGCTCTCCGCGAGCACCAAGTCGACGTTCCAGCCGAAGTTGAGCGTCAGTCCCACCTCGCTGACCGTCTATCCGGATCGAAGCGGGACGCTGGTAGCGGACGTCGATCGTGTCACCGAGCTCTATGTCGACAAGACCGCGTACTACCAGTGGCAACGCAAGGACGTCTCGACGGGCAGCTGGAAGAACGTCTCCGGGGCAACCAACGCTGTCCTTCTGTTCTCCGCAGCCACCACCGACACGGCCGGACTCTACCGCTGCCGAGTGAACGCGATCACCGCGGTCGAGCCGAAGAACACCGCTATCACTGCGTACACCGAGGCGGTGCACGTGCGCTATGCGCAGCGCGACACGTCCTTCGGTCCCATCGAGGCGGCAGACACGGCGGACGGTGGAACCCTCGTCTCGGTCGCGGTTCGAAACGCGCACTCGGACTCGGGCTCGATTCCGAGCGGTCGGGTCCATTTCACGTTCCGCCGAAGCGGTTCCTCAAGGTCGTTCACGGCCAACGCGTATCTCGACGCGTCGGGGAGGGCGGAGGTGGAGGTCGAGGCAGTCCCCGAGGGCCTGTACTCGATCACCGCCCTCTACGACGGCGATCGAGTGTTCGCACCATCCTACGCGCGTCCGGCGGACTACCTGTGTCGATCCGACTTCGGGTATCGCCTGGCGCTGCCGGAGACGGTCACATACGGGAACGAGGTGGAGTACTCCGTCGTCTGCGTCAGCCGCGACGAGCCGTCCGGGAGTGTGTCGGCCCGCACTGTGACGCCGACCAGCTGCCAGATCTACCTCAACGGGAGTGAGGTTCCCGTCGACGGTGCTGAATACCGTTCGCAGGATCCCGGTCGGTTCTACGCTGCGGCTACGGGAGACGTGCGTCTGGTCGTCGGCTACCAGGACACGATGACAGGTCGAACGGGATACACGGAAGGTCGCGCCACGATCGGAAAGCGACCCGTGACGCTTGCGGTACCCGACTTCGCGATCAAGGCCGGCGCGCCCTACATCGAGCCCGTGTTGAGGGTCGTTGACGGCGAGATCCTTGCGGCCGACGCGTACGACGTGTTCACGAGCCGAGAGAGCGTGTCCTTGCGCTACTGGGATGCCGCCGGTCGCGAAGTCCCGGGCACTTCCCTGCCGTCACTGCCGGGGCACTTCGACGTCTCGGCGGAAGCGAGCAAGTCCCTTGCGGCCAACTACGACGCCACCATCTTCGGTGGCACGTACTCAGTCGTTGGTTGGATCGAGTGGCTCTACGCCGGTGTGCGTCCGTTCGAGGGCCACTATCCCGGAGCGCTCGCGATCGTGAGTCCAAGCGACATGGCGACGGCCGGCGATCAGCAGATGGGCGAGGCGTATCCGGCGGGGACGCGCGTCACCTTCAGCGCGTTTCCCGACCCCGGCTATGTCGTGTACGACTGGTACGTCAACGACAAGCCTCAAGGGAAGCCGGCCCTGAAGTTCGACTACACCATGCTGGCCGAGCCGGCGAAGGTCGAGGTCCAGTACGTGGTGGCCCCGCACCACCTCACCTACGCGACTGCCGGTCCACAAGGCGCGGGTACGGTCCAGTGTGGGCTCGCAAGCGGGTGCATCGCGAGACGCGGGCTCGAGGTCACCATGACAGCGACGCCCTCACCCGGTTACCACTTCGTGGAATGGCAGTACACCGAGGAGAGCGGGACCACGACGTGTTCCGCCGGCGTTGCAGGCTCTGGTGGTAGCAGTGCGTACCAGTTCGTGATGCCCAGCAAGAGCGTCACCGTACGTGCCAGATTCGAGCGAGACTCCTACACACTCACCCTTCTCGACCCCAATCTCGAGGCGATCTACTTGGGGGATGCCGACCACAACTCAGCCACTCCCGACGTGCCCGTGACGGTGACGTCACCCGCAACGATCGTCGGCGACACGACCGTCACCGTCCGACCCAAGCTGGGGTACGCCGTCCCGGCTTGGGCGTCGTGGGTCGCGTCGCCGAGCGTAGGGGTCGTTAGCGCCGACAAGTCTTCCTACACGCTGGTCATGACGCAGAACACCGCCGTCAAGGTGATCGCCAGGCGAGAGATGTTCACGGTACTTCTTGGCTTCGCTGGTGACCCGAGCGACGCGAGCACAAGCACCGTCACCTACTGGTTGGACGATCCCGTCACCGACACTCAAACCACCGGCCAGATCACGGCTGGTGGGGGCGCGGTGGCTCAGTCCATCGAAGTACGAGGCGGTTCGCGATTGCGGGTGGCACTCAGTCTCGATCGCGAGGACCAGCTGTCTCGATGGCAGACGGCCCGCTACGTGGATCCTGCAGAAACGGAGATCGACTGCGGGCCGGTGGGCAGCAGTTTCTCCCTCCTCGCCCAGCTGGAGGCGAAACCGAAGTGGCCGATCGTCCTCGGCGCGCTGCCAGGGCGTGGCGCCACGTATCAGTACAGTGCTACGGGCGACGCCACTCAGACCATCTCCGCCGAGGCATCGCATGCGGTGCAGGTGCTCGAGGGCTCGACGCTGTCCGTTCACGTCACTCCACCCCTGATGGAGGTTGTCGGCTGGTGGCGGGTCGACCAGGCGAAGCAGGTAGCAGCTTCCAACACCTTCGTGTTCGCCGACGTTCGGGAAGAGCACGTGTTGCTCCCCGAACTGGCACCGGCGGTTTTCTGGTCCGTCACGTGGCCAGGTGTCAGCGCCGCAGAGAACGGTGTCACGTTGGTCCCGGATGGCTGTCTGCCGTTCCTGAGACCGGGCGGCGAGTTCAGGTTCAGGCTCGACGTCGACCCGGAGGCGCGAGGGATCGCGGTGAACTCGGTGACCGCGAACCAGCAACCTGTTCCGACAGACCCTGACGATCCAGGTCTCTACGTGCTGTCCGACATCAACGAGAACACCGTCATCTCGGTCGCTCTCAAGCCCCTGGGTGTCGCGGTCAACGGCGTCGACGTGGCCAACGTCAGCGGAAGCGGCTGGAAGTACGACGTGATCGACAGGCAGCTGACCCTCTCGAGGTCGGGCCTGACGCTGTCGGGGGCGATGATCGATTCCAACGTGACCTTCTCGGTACTGCTCGACAGCAACGTGTGGAGTGCGACGCTGAGCGACTTCATGATGACCGCCGAGGGCGTGAGATCGGCGATGACGAGTCGCCGCCAGGACGGGATCGACCTGACCGTGAGGGGTTCGAACCAGGTCGAGCTCGTCCCACTGAGCAAGCTCACGGACTCTTCCGTTCTCTCGTGTCAGGGTCTGCGACTCACGCGACAGAGTAGCGGCACGATAGTGTTCCGCGCTGCAGGAAACGCCAGCACACCCCTCCTGCGGGGCATATCGGTTCCGAACGCAGCGGGCGTGGTGACGGTGGCCGGGGGCAAGCTCCAGGTCTCCGTCCAGAGCCCGCATGAATGCCGCGGCATCAGCATCTTCGATCCGGCAACCGGGCTTCCCGCGGGTGAGATGACCGTTCTGGGCAATCCAGAGGTCCAAGGGGCGACCGCGTTCACGAATTCGACTCAGGATGGCAGCAGCCACGGGATCGAGGTTGCCTCGCTCGTCGTCGCCGGAGGCTCCTCAGTCGTCTACTGCGGAGTGGACCACACGCAGGCTCTCCCGAACGCCACAGCGGTGGTCGGCAGGGTCTCGGTGACCGGAGGCGACCTCGCTCTGATGGCGTCCAGCAACGGTCGCGACGCGACGTGCATCGATGCGCGTCCGGGGGTGCTCGCACCGCCCACAGGCACTGACTACGCCGTCAACATCTCCGGTGGCCATCTCGACCTGTGGACCGCCACCGGCTGGACGGCAGCCAACACGGCCTTTGGCGCCAGGGGTCGCGTGAGGAACACGGGCGGAGCGATGGAAGTGGCCGTGCAGACGAACAGTGCGCAATCCACGGCGCGTCCACTGTCGGACTTGACCCTCGCCGAGTGGGAACGGGATCCCGGCATGGTCGTGCTTCAGAAGGTGGGCAGCAGCAACGCTCCCCTTACTGCCGTCGCCACCTCTACCGCCGGCCTGCAGGCATACCTCACGTCCTTCGCCACTCCGGCGCGCTATCGCTACTTGGAGGTGTGTCCGCAGGCCGGTGCGGTCACGCCTGAGAACGTCGGCTTCGCCGAACACGAGGCGCGATCGGAGATGCGCTTCGTCATCACATGTCCACGCGATGCAGCGGCTCCGACCGTCCCGATTCGGCCGACCATCGTGCTCGACGATGAGGTCCTCACCGATTCGACGAGGGGCGTGATCATCGATGACACGGGAACGGGAGTCGTTCAACTCCTACTCGGTACCAGTCTTCTGAACGCACTGGAGGCGGGCGTCCATACGCTTCGGCTCGAGTCCCCCGGCAACCCGGTCGTGAGCTCGACGATCGAGGTGTGGCCCACGGGGATGGCACCCAGAGTTCCGATCAGTTCGTCGCCGCCCGTCGCTCTTCGCGGCGGGAGCGTGCGGCTGACTGCCGGAGTCCCCGACGACGCGCGCCTCGTGTGGTCGCTGAATGGAGCTACGTCATCCACGATCGAGTACTCCGGCTTCGGTCCTGAGGCGACGCTGAACGTGGGGGCCGATGAGACCGCGAGCGAGCTGCAGGTCGCGCTTCACCTCGTGGACGAACCCAACCGCCAAGGCACCCTGGTCCTTCCCGTTGAGGACAGCGCTGAGGCCGTCACGGTGACCCCCGCGAGTGTCGTGCTCGAGCCGGCCGCGGCCGTGGAACGCAGCAGTTCTCGGCCAGGGTCCTCGGCGGCGGCGGGCGGATCCTGAGCCAGCCCGTGACCTGGACTCTCTGGGGCAACACTCGCGCGAACAGCACGATCGACGAGCAAGGACTGCTCACGCTCGACCCAGCGGAAACGGGTTGGGCCGGGCTGCTGACCGTCACGGCGACCTCCGACATCTATCCCTACGTCAGCTCGACCTCGTCGGTGCTCATCGGCAAGTCCGTTGCGACCAAGCTGGAGCTTTCCGGCCCGGCGATCGCCCCGACCTACGTTGGTGCGGCGACGCTGCGCCAGACTCACGGCCGACTCCGAGTCGGTGGTTGGCCGAGCAGTGATCTTCGAGCGCCGGAGCGGGAAGAGCTGGATCCCTCTTGGATCGGCGACTACCGATCGCGAAGGCTACGCGGCGAAGACGGTCACTGGATTGAAGACGACCCAGTCCTACCGGGCTCGGTTCGTCGGTGTCGCTCAGTACGTCAGCTCGGAGTCGCCGATCCGCTCGGTTCGCCCGATGGTCCGGCTCACAAGAACGACCTCCTGGTCGCTGCTCTACCGCAGCCGGACCTACTACGCCAAGGGCTACGTCGAGCCCGCGCACGTGTCGAGTGACCCGAACCGAATCACGATCCGCGCCTACAAGCAGGCCAAGGACGGGAGCTACAAGTACGTGAGGTCGTTCGCTGCGGGCTTCGTCCCCATAAGCGCCGCCAAGACCGGCTATCAGGGCAGAGTCAGGTTCACGCTTGCGAGCGACCGCGGTACCTGGAAGCTCGTGGCATACCACGCCCCCGACAGCCGGAACGACGGAACGTACGGTAGCCCCGACTACGTTGTCGTGAAGTAGCGGATCGTCCGCTGACCGCACTCCGCGCGACTGTCACAAAGAAGGGCGGCCCCGAAACGGGCCGCCCTTCTGCGCATCGTCGTGGGTGGTGCCCCCGGCAGGATTCGAACCTGCGACACCAGGTTTAGGAAGTGTGCCCCTGTGGGTGCTCCTAGACCCCGAGTGTGCTCCCTACCTGCCGTTCCCGGAGCGCGAACCGCAGTGAGTGTGCGGGAGTCGCGGGCAGTTGCGTAGCAATCCTGTAGCAGACTCGTCACAGATTGCGGCTCGGAGGCCCCGAGTACGGGCCGACTGGTATTCTGACGATTGACGTGCTCAAGAAGTGAGGTGCCTTGACCGGAGAGTCCCTAGAACACCTTCGAACACCTGCTTCGGGTGAATGGGTTGAGCGAGTCCACTCAAGCGGCGACGACGGTGACCCACGAGAGCCTTTCGAGCGTGACCGGGACAGGATTCTGCACTGCGAATCCTTCCGAAGGTTGCAGCACAAGACTCAAGTGCTCATCGTCACCGAGAGCGACCTGTTCAGCACCCGGATACTCCATTCGATGGAGACTGCCCAAGTCGGGCGTTCTATCGCTCAGGTGCTCGGACTGAACGAGCGTCTAGCGGAGGCAATCTGCCTCGGACACGACGTTGGGCACACGCCCTTCGGGCACATTGGAGAAGACACAATCAAGAGACTCCTCGATGGAGTCGAAGTCTGGGATTCCAATGCCCACTCGTTGAAGGTTCTTGAGTCCCTTGAGAAGCAGTATCCGGAGTTCGACGGCCTCGACCTGACATGGGCAACACGAGAGGGTATTGCCCGCCACAAGACCGTGTTCGATATTCCGTCGAGCGAACATGGCGACCAAAGCCCGTACGGCAAGTACAAAGCCTCGTCTCCCGAGTGCCAAGTGGCCGACAAGGCGGACGAGATTGCCTATCTCACGCATGACGTGCACGACGCGCTTCAGTACCGGATTGTGTCCACAGAGGAACTTGATGCCCTCGGCATCTCCCTGTGGGACACCAACTGGCGGATGGCGAACGGCGAGATGCTGAAGGCACATCCGGATGGCTGGACGGGCGTGGAAAGGGAAGCCGTCCTCATCCGTCGAGTCCATGGTCTGATGATTGCGCGCATGGTGAATGATGTCGTCACGCAGTCCTTGGCCAATGGAACAGGGGTCGCAGACCTTGCGTCGGCACGGGGCATGGTCGAGCCAGTCATATCCTTCTCTGAGCAGGTGGAAGAGGAGAAGTCCCTTCTGGTTCGCTTCCTGTACGACCGCGTGTACAAGAGTCCCCTTGTGGCCAGACAGAATGCCAAGGCAGCGCGAATCATCCGTGCTGTGTTCGACGAGTTGGTGAGCGACACCCGGCTCTTGCCGTTCTACGTGCAGGAGAGAATCAAGAACGGGAGTGGAAGCAGCGACGACCTCAAGCGGGAGGTTGCACTATTCATTGCGAGTCTGACTGACCGAGGGGCAATCGACCTGTACAACGAGTTGTTCAGCCCGGCAGACCGCGCAATGGGGCACCACGTGCAGTAGTGCAAGCCGGATGTCATTGCTGGCGACTAACGTGTGTGAAGAGAGATAGTCCGGGGCAAGAGGAGGAGTCTGATGAACGTCCGGGCACTGCTGGACACGACGCGCGAGAGGTCGGATTCGCTACTAAGCAGCGGGCAGACTCGTGCTTCAAGAGAGCCAGTCTGGACTGCGACATACGTGGCGGCCTCCGAGAGCATCGACGCGCTGCCGCTAGGGGAGGTTGTAGAACTGCTGAAGGAGAACCTGGAACCCGAGGCCGTGCTGGATTGTGATGCTGAGGTTCGGGAACTGGGACTGCGTGTACTTCTCCGTCTGACCACGGAAGACCATCCGTCCTAGTCCCTTCTGGTCGCGCTGTGTCCTGTTGCGCCAAACCCGCGCATGGTTCAGGTGCGCATTGGCTACGCCGACGCGATGCGGGTGCCACCCCGTGAGACACAGACCCTGAGCAGGGTGGTCGCGCTGGGATGGAGGAGCGGTGTCAGTAGGCACAGGAAGTGAAGTCGTCGTCGCCCGCCGCCGACTCCTTGAGTTCTTCGACGAGGCACCGACCCCGAGCCTGAAGCACGCCACCGCTGTCGTGTCTGTCGCGGGCGAGGAACTGGGAATCGGACTTCTTCTCCACTACCTCGAATCCCAAGGTCACGAGGCCGAATTCGTGAATGACATCGTCACGACTGGTCAGAGGAAGGCCCCCGGCTCGATGCTTGGGTGCAGACCGAGGATGTTCTCTACCAAGTCGAGATAAAGAACTCGTCCGCGCACGCCCTGCACGGCAAGCCCCTTCGTCTCGATGCGACCGCAGACGAGTCCGAAGCGTATCGAGTGGCACGCTGGAACGAGATATGGAAGGACGGCACGTTCACCGACCCCCGTATCGGCAAAGTGCTCGTCCCGATGAAGCCGCCTCATGAGCATCCGAGAATCGAGCCGCTTCTCGCGGTGTGGATGGCGATGCACCCAGCAGGAGTAGCCGTCCCATTCTTCTCGGTGCCTGTGACCCAACCATCTGTCTTCCAGAACGTGAATGTGTTCTCGATGTCGAACTACCTTCGCTCACTCGACAGCGACACGCTCGTGCTCGATATGCCGAACACGTGCGCCCGTGTGCGGTGGCTGGGGGCCCTGCTCGACGTACCCTAGCGGCGGAACGACTCCCATCGGAGGAGCAGGGGCGTGAAGAACCAGTACTTCGGCGACCGCAACGACATGTTCAAGTACGACCTAGCGCTGACGCTTGTCGCGGAGGTCGATGGACTGCACCAGTTCACCTTCGTGCCGATGCTGACACCCGATGACGGAAGAAGCGACGGCAACCTGACGGAGTACGCCGGACTGAGGCGGCACCGTCCCCATCTCCACGACTTCCTGAAGGAGTGCGTGGCAGACCCGTCCCGGCGCAAGGTCACGTCGCTGCGCGAGTACATGAGCGCATTCGAGGCCGAGACTGCCTACACGCGGTACATGGACGGCTCTTTCATCACCGCCGAGAACAGGGCCGCTACTTCGCCGACATCACACCCGAAGCGCTCGAAGCCGCTGTCATCCTCATCGACCCGGACAACGGGTTCGAGGTGACGCGGCAGACGATGAGGCGGGTGGGTGAGCAGAAGTACCTCAGGTACTCGGAACTCGCCGACCTTCATCGCCGGATGGGGCCGACCTCGGTGATTCTCGCCTACCAGCATTGGCCCCACGTGAAGAGGGACGTGGCGTTCAGAGCAGTCGCCGAGCGGGCCGGAAGTGTCATGCCCGAGGCGCAGCCGCCCGACTGTATCTCAAGCGGCTCCATCGGCTTCTTCGCGTTCACGAGGTCGCCGGACGTGCGAGACAGCGTACGTCGCGTTCTCGACACGTACGCGGACAGGACGCGCTTCACCGTCTTCCCGTAGGGCGCGTCAGCGTCGATGTCAGACCCCCGTGCGACCCTGCGACTCGGGTCGCGGCACGCAGTTACGGGGGTTCGAGTGGACGACCTTCACGAGGCTCGGGGGCCGCAGACGGCAGCGGTTCCGTTCGGTGTGCGCCAAGGACGGCTCATCCACGTCTCGGAACTGGATGACTCAGAGCGTGGCTTGGCGTGCGGGTGCGTGTGCCCCAGTTGTGGTGACCGTCTCGTCGCACGGCTCGGGGCGGTGCGGGCGCACCACTTCTCCCATGCTGCGAATCGCTCCTGCGAGGGCAACCGGGAGAGTGCGCTGCACCTGTTCGCCAAGGAGGTCTTCCAGCGCCACGACAGGTTCAAGACCCCGGTCATGGAAGTGTCGTGGCGCTTGGAGTCCGAGGTCGTCTGCGACCCCGTCCACGTGCCCTACGAGCAGGTGCTCGTCGAGCCGGACTACGGCAGCGTCAGGCCGGACATCGTTCTCGTGCCGCCGAGGGCAAGCCGCCGCTTCTGGTCGAGGTCGCCGTCACCCACTTCGCCGACGAGGGGAAGATGGCGAGGCTGAAGGCTCTCGACCTGCCGTGCGTCGAGGTAGACCTGAGCGCCATGCACGCCGACATCGACGGCTTCGACCGCGAGGGCATCGAACGATTGCTCATCGATGAGGAGTGGGGCAAGCAGTGGCTCTGCTTCCCCGGCGAGGACGAGCACACCGAGCGTTTGCGTCAGAAGGTCGAGGAGCGCCGGACGGAAGGCCGAGCGGGAGCGCCAGCGCAAGGAAGAGTGGGTCAAGCGCACAGCCGAGAAGCGTGCGGGGCGGGTCGAGGAACTGCTGGCCCCCGAGGCGCAGGAGCGGCAGCGCAGACGCAAGGAAACCGAGTTGCTGTCGCACCCGATGTGGAAGCGTAACTCGCGCATCCTCGGCATCTCAGCCGACAACATCCCCTACTACCTGAACCAAGAACTCGACGGGGAGTACCTGTTCACCTGCCATCGGGTCATCTGGCAGAGCACCCTGTTCGTCAGTTGGGTTCACGGCAAGGCAGACCCCGAGAGAAGCCGCGACATCCATATCGACTATGCCGTGGAGAACCTGCGCAAGCACTACCCCGACTTGCTCGTGGACGACCTGTACTGGGCGTTCCGCGACCGAAAGGACGTGACGAGCGTCGGCGACGTGGTCGGACGCTATTTCGCCTTCCTCGCTAAGTGGGGCTTCGCCGAGCGCTACGACCACGTGGGCTACATCGGCAACCCGTTCTCATGGGTCTTCAGATGCGTGATGCCGAAGGTCGTTGCGCTTCCGCCCGAGTACAACAGTCCTCGCTACCGACCGCGCCCCGATGGGGTACTCGACATCGAGACACATCGGTTCATCGAGTTGCCCGAGAAGGGGTGAGCAACATGGACTACCAGAGGCTCGATACGCTCTCCCGGCTGTTCGACCCCGCCGTGGTCGCGGCGTGGCTTAATGAGGTTGAACGTCACCGACAGCGCACGGGTCGCGTGACTCAAGCGCCCGCGCCCGTACGGGAGCGCGACGAGAGGCTACTGACGGTGAGCGAGGTCAGCGAGAGACTGCAAGTCAGCAGGAACGCGGTCTACGAACTGGCGCGGAACCCCGACTTCCCGGCTGTCCGAATCGGCAGAAGCATCCGGTTCAGTTGGCCCCAAGTGGAGACTTGGCTTGCGGACAACGGGCGATGACCAATCCGCCCCCCGCAGAAGTCGTCAAAGAAACCTTCGAGAAATCGCTAAAGTCCGTCGCCGATGCTGCCGATACAAGGAAGATGGACGGGCTAGCCACACGGCTGGCCCTTCTTGTTGTGCCGGGGTTCAACCCAGCACGTGAGCATCACTGCGTTCGACATCGACGGCGTGATGGTGGACTTCACAAACGAGGTCTTCGTCCCCACAGCACGATTGGTGCATCCCGGCCTAGAGTTCCCCGATTTCGTAAAGCAGGAGTCATGGGACTACCGCAACGTGCTCACTCCGGCCCAAGAGGACGCAGTGTGGAAGTCTCCGCTGCTCAAGCAGCACATGCTGACAGCGAAACCGATAGAGCACGCCATCCACGTTGCTCACGCCTCGTCACCAAGTCTGTGCTCTATCTCGTCACGTGGGACTCATGGCTCTGCTCACGACCAAGAGATACGGCAAGCCACCATCAACTGGCTGCACGACATCGGCTTCGGTGGCTCGGAGTGCTTCTTCGTGAAGAGTGGGGAGACTGCGAAGACCCGCCAAGTCGGGAGAGGGCGGGCCTTCTGTGGCTAGGGTTGGAGCGCCTGCGGCTCCACGGCGACCACGTCGAAGTCCCCTTGCGCTGACTCGGTGCGCGGCTTGTCCCTCCAAAGTGCCGCTATCGCAATCGCCAGCAGGAGCAGACAGCCCGCAACCGCCATCAGGGCGATGACAGCAAGGAGTGCGACCACCGTCGCCGCCAGTGAGTCGAGACGGGCGAGAAGCAGATTGGTGTTGTCCGCCGCCTGAGCGCCCAAGTCCGCGTTCTGCTGGGCGAGGGTGTCGGTCTGGGTGAGCAGCCCTCTCATCGCGTCCTTCGCAGCCCACCCGTTCACGACCTGCTGTTTCGGAGCGGTATCCGCCCTCGCCTCGTTCGCAGTGAAGTCCGACTCGATAGCGGTCGCCAATGAGGCACCCTCGCCCGACGAACGGCTGACGGTGCTCGTCGCCTTGGTCGTGGGAACGCTTTGCGCCTTGCCCAGACTGCTCCACGACACGATGCCGAACAGCGCATAGAGCGCGAACCCGAGCACGGCGACACTGAGCAGCGCGACAAGCCCGATGACAATCTTCCTCGCCATTTCAGAATCCCCCCTGTTCCGCAGTGACCCCTCGCCCGGATGCTATCACCCGTCTACGACGCGGCCCCGTCGAGATACGTGAAGACCCCGCCACTGGGAGACTGCGGGGTCTTCGTCGCCCCGAGGGTCAGGGCAGACCGGGATTGTGCCCTCCGGGCCTTACCGGAACCTTTCTGGACTGTGACCGCCCAATCACGATGAGCAGGATGCCGCTCAGAGGCCGTGAGAAGCCCGGAGAGGCCCGTCAACCCTCGACCCGGAGTCGAGGGCGTAACGCCGCCCACTAAAGGCGTGAATGGATGGTGTTTTGCAGCCCTCGCCCGCGGTCGCCCCCTTCTGACGTGAATGAATATGTTTTCTGTGTCAGAAACACCATAATCGGGGAAAGACTGCTCGACCGCACCGACTTCATCCCGGAGTGCCGATGCGCAGCCTGAGTCAGCGCAAGACCCGACTGCCCAAGACCAAGTCGCCCGAGGAGTGGCAGCGGTTCTTCGAGGCCATCAACACCCGGTACGACACCGCCAAGCGCAACTACGCGCTTCTGTACCTGATGTACGTCTCGGCCCTGCGTGTCGGCGAAGCGCTGGCCCTCAACGTCGATGACCTAGACCTCGTGTTACTGCGCGTCCACGTCCGGGATGGCAAGTCCGGCGAACGCATGGTGCCGCTGCGGCCCAACGACCGACTGCGAGAGTCCATGGAAGCGTGGCTAGAGGTTCGTGAACGCTGGAACCCGCCCAACCCCCTGCTGTTCGTCACCAAACCGGGGAAGCCGCTGAGCACGAACGCCGTCAGGCAGAGCGTGACGGTGTACGGCGAGAGGGCTGGCCTCGGGCACGTCACCCCGCACATGCTGCGGCACAGTGCGGCGACTGAGATGTTGGCGAACGGTGCTCCCCCTATTGGAGTCCAGCGGGTGCTGGGTCACAAGCGGCTTGCCACAACCTTGAACGAGTACGCATGGGCCTCGGACACCCACGCCGCAGAGGCGATGGCGAAGCGGCACATCGACTGGTGAACCCCTGCCACCCGCCACACGCAGAGCGCCCGGCCCTTCTGCGATACTGAATTTGAACACCGTGTCATGAGGGGGACTCGATGACGTTTCTGGAAGCCGCAGAGGCAGTGCTGGCTGACGCAGGTGAGCCGCTGCACTACGAAGACCTCACCGAACGCGCCCTCAGCGGCGGCCTGTTGGAGACGAGCGGTGCTACGCCAGCGGCGACCATGAACGCTCAGTTGGCTGTGGACATCAAGAACCACGGCTCAGCCTCGCGGTTCCAGCGCACGGGCCGAGGCGTGTTCGCGCTGCGGTCGTGGGGTCTACCGGAACAACCGGTGGCGCACGCGGCTGCGACCGGGAGCGGCGGCACGGCCTCGGGCATGTCGTTCACTGACGCAGCGGAGCACGTTCTGGCGGATTCGCCTGATAGACAGCCCATGCACTACAAGGCCATCTGGGCCGAAATCGAGAAGCAGCGACTCGTCACCACGCAGGGCGCACCCCCGAGCAGACGCTGTACTCGCAAATCCTCATGGAGATACAGCGCAAGCAGAAGCGTGGGGAGACTCCGAGGTTCCACAAGCACGGCAAGGGGCTGGTGGGTCTTACGAAGTGGCGTGCGACCGGGCTGGCCTACGAGATTGAGCGGCACAACGCCGAAGTAAAGAAGGCGCTTCTGAAGAGACTGAAGCAGATGCCGCCAGCGGACTTCGAAGCGTTGGTCGAGCGGCTGCTCGTCACGCTCGGGTTCGAGGAGACGGAGGTCACCCCGCTCTCCAAGGACGGCGGCATCGACGTTCGCGGGACGCTCGTCGTGGGCGATGTCATCAAGACGCGGATGGCTGTCCAAGCCAAGCGATGGAAAGCGAACGTGCAGTCTCAAGACGTGCAGCGGGTCAGGGGCAGTCTCGGTGCCCACGAGCATGGCCTCATCGTGACCACGAGCGGCTACTCGCCGTCTGCGAAAGCCGAGGCAACACGTCCGGACGCTGTCCCAGTAGGCCTGATGAGCGGTGAGCAGTTGGCAGACCTGCTCGTCGAGAACGGCATCGGCATCCACAAGACCGACTACGACCTGCTCGAACTGGGCGACGAGGAAGCCTCGGAAGAAGCGTAGCGAGGGGGCGGTGTGAGCGTTCACGAGGCCGAGGCTGATGCCCGCGCCAAGATAGACAAGATGCTGGGGGACGCGGGCTGGGCCTACACCGACCTCGCACAGGTGAGGCGCGAGGTTCCCGTTCCCGGTATGACCCAAGAGGGCGACGGCGGTCGGGCCGACTACGTGCTCTATGACGGTCGGGGCCGACCTATCGCTGTCATCGAGGCGAAGAAATCATCGGTGAACCCCTATGCGGCGAAGCAGCAAGCGCTTCTCTACGCCGAAGGACTGGCTGCGCCCTACATCTTCCTGTCGAACGGCGAGGTCACCTACTTCTGGGACTACCGCAACGGGGACGCAAGGCCCATCGCCTCGTTCTACTCCCGCCGTGACTTGGAGCGGCTGTCCTTCCGAGACGAGCAGCGAAAGCCGCTGGCTTCCATACCCATCCCGGATGAGTACTCGCGCCAAGGAGAGTTCCGGCAGGTGCGCGACTACCAGCAGGACACGATGCGGGCGCTCGACCATGCCTTCGAGTTGAAGAAGCGACGCTTCCTCATCGAACTGCCAACGGGGACGGGCAAGACCGACCTTGTCTGTCTCTACCTCAAGCGCCTGTTCGCCGCTCTGTGGGCCGAGCGTGTCCTTATCCTCGTTGACCGTGAACAACTCGCCGACCAGATGCTCGGCGCAATCCAAGACGTGCTCTCAGACCACTCGTCGTACTGGCTGAGGTCGGGGACTCCCCGGCAGGAGCAGCAGATTACGGTCGCGCTGCTTCAGACGATGGTCGGGCGCTACGACGACTACAGTCCCGGCTACTTCGACGTGGTCATCAGCGACGAGTGCCATCGCAGCATCTACGGGGCGTGGCAACCCGCGCTCACCCACTTCGACGCGCTGCACATCGGCCTCACGGCGACACCCGCCGCCTACATCGACCGCAACACCTACGAGTTCTTCCACTGCACGCCGGGAAAGCCGGACTTCGCCTACTCCATCCAGCAAGCGTTCTCCGAGGAGTACCTGACCCCATATGTGTTCGCCGAGGGCGTGACCGACCTCATCGACCACGGGGCCGATGTTGACGAGGAGCACTACGACCCGGATGCGTTCGAGCGCAAGTGGACGAACGAGGCCACGAACCGCCTGATGATGGAGGAGTTCGACCGCCTCGCGCACGACAACTACACCGAGTCGGCACCGGGGCAGAAGGTCGCCCCCGGCAAGACCATCGTCTTCGCCATCACCAAACACCACGCCGCCCGACTTGCCGAGTACCTGAACGCGCTGCATCCCGAGCATAAGGGCCGCTACGCCGAGGTCATCACGAGCGACACCTACAACGTCGATGACGTGATTCGCCGCTTCAAGCGCGAGACGTTTCCCATGGTCGGGGTGAGCGTGGGGATGCTCGACACGGGATTCGACCTGCCGCAGGTGCTGCACCTCGTGATGGCCCGCAGGGTCAGAAGCCCGATTCTGTACCAGCAGATGCGGGGTCGAGGCACGCGCCGATGTGACTCCATCGGCAAGCACCGTTTCGTCATCTATGACTTCTTCCGCAACCACGAGTACTTCAATGACGAGGGCTGGGAGGCACCGGGAGGCTACGCTCCGGGTGGAGGCACGAAGCCCAGGACGCGCCCCGTGACGGAGCACGAACTCATCGAACTCGGGCTTGAGGACGAGTGGTACATCGAGGTCTCCTACGTCGAGGTCGGCGAGGACGGGGAGCGCATCGACAAGAAGGAGTACGTCACCAACTGGGTGAACACCGTGCAGCGAAGCATCGCCGACGACCCGCTGCTTGCGAAGGTGCGCGACGGTCTGCCGCTGTCGGAGACAGAGGAGCATGAACTGGCTCGGCGGCTGAACAGCCCGACCTACTACTTCAACGAGGAGAACCTGAGGCGGGCATACCGCGCCCCTGCTGGAAGTCTCGTCGATTTCGTGCGGGCCGCGCTCGGCCTGACGGTGGTGAAGACCCGCGAGGAGCAGATAGAGGAGTTCTTCCGGGCGTGGCTCGTCGCCAAGCAGTTCGACCTTGAGGAGGCCGAGTACCTTGCCCTGCTGAAGACCCGTGGCGTGGTGCAGGGGGCCGTCAGCATCGACGATGTATTCAAACCTCCGCTGTCCCTGACCGATGCGGGACAGCGCGGGGTGGAACTCTTCGGCGCCGATGGGCTTCGTGAGGTCGTGTCAGACCTGAACGAGAACGTAATCCAGCAAGCACGCGCATAGGACGAGGTCGCACATGGACGCTGACGTACGCCGAAGGCTCGACCGCATCACCGACACGCTGTGGGCTGGTGGGGTCACGAACCCCATCACCTACATCGAGCAGTTGTCCTACCTCATCTTCCTGAGGCTGCTCGACGAGGAGGAGATGGCCCGAGAACTCAAGGCCAAGGTGTCGGGCAACGGCAACACGAAGAGCCTCTTTCCGGGTGACTCGCAACAGTTCCGCTGGTCGAACTGGCGGTTCTTCTCGGGGCAGAAGTTGTTCCTCTTCGTGCGCGACGAGGTCTTCCCGTACATGGCGACACTCACCAAGGACGAGCCGCAGGTCGCCGAGTACTTCAGAGATGCGACCCTCGAAATCACGGACGCGGCGGTGCTCAAGCAGGTCGTGGATGAACTCGATGCCATCCCGTTCGCCAAGATGGGCACCGACTCGAAAGGTGATGTGTTCGAGTACCTGCTCGTGCACTTGGGAACCTCGGCGAAGAATGGTCAGTTCCGCACCCCGAAGCAGATTCGCCAGTTCATGGTGCGGATGGTTGACCCGGACTTCGGCGACACCATCTGTGACCCCGCGTGTGGCACTGCTGGCTTCCTCATCGACGCGGAGGAGCACATCCTCGCCAAGTACAGCGACAAGCCCGAGGAAGTCCCTATCTACGGCGAGGACTGGCTTGAGAAGCGGGGTCAGACCCTCGACGAGGCAAAGGCCGAGTTCCCCGGCCTTCAGACCTACCTGAGGGGTACAGGGGAGAGGCTTCCGGACTGGAAGACGCTCGAATCGTCCATCTACGGGTTTGACGTATCCCGCTCGATGATGCGCATCAGTGTCATGAACCTCGTGCTGCACGGAGTGGGCGGAGCGCACGTGAAGAGGGCGAACGTGCTCTCCGAGCACGGCGGGCTGTCCGAGGCCGACATTGAGCGCAAGTACGATGTGGTGCTGGCGAACCCGCCATTCGCGGGACAACTCCCGAGCGAGTCCATTCGAGCCGACTTGGCGACGAAGGCCAAGAAGAGCGAGTTGCTGTTCCTCGCGCTGATGATGGAGTCCCTTGCTCCCGGTGGACGTTGCGCGGTCGTCATGCCCGAGGGTGCGCTCTTCGGCTCGACCAAGGCCCACATCGAACTTCGCCGCAAACTGCTGAGTGAGTACGAGGTTCAGGCGGTTGCCTCACTTGCCGCTGGCTTCTTCAAGCCATATGCGGGGGTGAAGACGAGCGTCCTTGTCTTCCGCAAGCCCAAGGGCAGCATTGACGGCGCAGCGACGAAGCGGGTCTGGTTCTACGAAGTCAGACACGATGGCTACGACCCGGACAAGATTCAGGGCGGAGGACGGCCCGAGACTCCGCGCCTGAATGACATCCCGGACATGCTGAAGGCTTGGGAGGCATACAGGGAATCGGGATTCACCGACCCACCCGGAGTTGAGGCCAATGCACTCCTTGAACCCGGCTCCCCAGTGCCGACCTGTTGGCAAGCGGATTTCGCCACCATTGAGGCTAGCGACTACAACCTGTCCGCTGGTCGGTACAAGCCACGAATCGCCTCGGTAATGTCGGACGACGACCCCACCGAACTCATCGGAGGGATTCTCATCATCGAGAGGGAGATAGTCGAACGACTGGAAGCGCTACTCACGGAAATCGAGGAGGGCTAGTGTCAGTCGAACGGCTCTCGCTTGGCGAGTTGGTGCGCCTCGAATACGGCAAGGCTCTCCGCCAGCGGGACTGTGCGGGCTTCGGCGGAGTCGCTGTGATGGGTTCGAACGGGCAAACCGCTGAGCACAACTTACGGCTTGTCGAAGGCCCCGGCATCATAGTGGGCAGGAAGGGGTCGGCCGGGAAGGTTACTTGGGTTGACTCCGACTTCTGGGCGAGTGACACAACCTTCTATGTAGTCCCGAGGCGAGAACTAGACCTCAAGTGGCTGTACTTCGCCCTTCAGCACGCAGGACTGGATGAGTTGGCCATCACAACAGGCGTGCCGGGGCTTAATCGTGACGATGCCTACGCTGTCGTCCTGGATGTCCCGCCGCTTGAGGAGCAGCGTCGGGTCGCACATCTGCTAGAAGAAGCAGACGGACTGCAGCGTCTGAGGAAAGAGGCGAACGAGAAGGCGCACAGGATTCTCTCGGCGCTTTTCGCCGAGATGTTCGGTGACCCAGATGGCTGGGGCCACGCTCGCGAGGCAGTTCCTCTGGCACAGGCCGTAGCAGTCTGCGGCGGCAAGACCCCCTCGAAGGCCCGTCCTGAGTTCTGGAATGGGGACGTACCTTGGGTCACGCCAAAGGACATGAAGCGCTTCGCTGTCTCGGATTCTGAAGACCACATCTCGGAGCGGGCCGTAGCCGATGCAAGAATGCAGATGCTTCCGAAAGGTGCCGTCCTCGTTGTAGTGCGGGGCATGATACTTGCGCGTCACGTGCCAATCGCACTTGCAGCGCGCGAGGTTTGCATAAACCAAGACATGAAGGCGCTATTGCCTAGCGCGGGCTTCAGCGGTGAGTTCGTGGTTGCTGCACTGACAGTAGGCAACCGTTCACTTCATCGCCTTGTCGGAACGGCGGCCCATGGCACTAGGAAGTTGGACACCGAAGACCTTCTGGCGTTTCCGATTCCGGTGCCCAGTGCGCGGGAACACTCGGCGGTCTGCTCTGTCGTGCGGCAGTACTCGACGCTGCTGGACAACGGCGCGGACGCGTACAGACAACTGAGCGCCCTGCGTGCCGCCATGTCGGAGCGTCTGCTCGGCGTGCAGTAGACCACATGGTTTCAAACCATAAGCGCGTGCCATTCGCGCTGCTCAGAACACCGCCATCTAGCGTACGTCTAGGGTCGAGATGCCCCGCAAAGGACGGGACTAGAGGTGGGCGGGCTGCATGGCATCCAGTAGCCCCAGTACCTCTGCGTCAAGGTAGGCGAAGGACTGCGGCGGGCGTGACCCGAGGCCAATCTCCTCAAGAGCCACTGGCTCATCGAGTGCGAGTACTTCAGCGACCGTGAAGGCCACTCCCTCGTCGTGTCCCGCATAGTAGGCGGCGAAGTCCTCTTCAACGATTCCACCCACCTCGGAGTACCTGTACCAGAGGTCGGAGACGGCGGCTACATCCACCTCGGCTACGCGGAAATAGCCAACAACTCGTTGCACGGGACTGCTTGCATACACGACTACGTGGCTCGGTCGAGCGCGGAAAGACTTCTTCCGGAACTCCACGCGCTTCTGACCGCTCATCAGGGGTTCCGCGTATTGCGGCCGAACGGGAATCAGAACTACTGGGTGACTCTGCCCGCAATCCATGCCGCGCCCACCTCCAAGACGGATTGTATGCTCTGCGGCCACCCGTTCACGACACCGTGCTCGTTGAGTTCGTCTCGGGTCACTGGGTTGGACAGGACGAGTACCTGACGGAAGTTGATTGCGAGGCACCCATCCGCGCGACTTGCCAACTCGCCGATTTCATCCACACCATACAGCGTTCGGTTGCCAACTGCCGTGACGATAGCCTGAGGGTCTGACGAGCGATGAACCTCCTCGACGACCCCAACGACGCACACGCCCTTGTCCGTCCCGGATGCGTAGAAGTACAGAAGGTCACCTTCCGCCAAGGTGGTGATGTTGGAGTTGCTGAGGTACGCCTTGCGGAGGCCGTTGCCGTGCGCCTCCTGACCCCCGAACAGAGTGAGTTGGTCGGCTGTCTCGGGGAAGAGCCGAACACGGTACTCGGATGTGATGGGCACCAAGTACGCCGCGACTCCCGCTGACCGGAACGCCGGAGGCCCAAGGGCGATGTGGTAGGCGAGGGCAGACAGGTACTCGTCTTCGGGGCGTGGGAATCGACGCTTCGCAAGCACCCGCTCCCTGCCGTTCTCAGCCAAACCCTTGTCTTCGAATCCGAAGTCGTCCATGTACTCCAACAGGTGGAGGTTCTTGGGCAGAACCGTCATGTACACCCATTGTTGTTGGTGGGCCTCGGCATAGTCGAACAAGGCTTTCAAGAGCAGTTCTCCGTAGCGGTAGCCTCGATGTTCGTCGGCCACTTTGAAGGTGCAAGCCTTGAGCACGTCACCACCGTGAAGCCTCTCGGCCCCGGCGCTTCTTGTTTCACGATGCAGACCCCGGCGTACTTCCCGTCCGGCCCGCGCACGAGCCACGCCTGTCTGCGTTCCCGCCGTGCCTTCTCTAGCCAGTCGTCGAACTCATCGTAGTCACATCTCAGGCTCTCGAAGATGGGGTCATCGGTATCGAACGCGTCGGCTCGAAGCGACTCAACGGTTGGCAGGTAAGGTCGCTCCGGCTCGTACAGGTCACGAACCATTCCAAGCGCGTCGGCCACCATGAGGATGCGGTCGGCGATTCCTAGGCGACCCGCCTTGCGGTGAATGTCAGCGTCCTCGGTGACGAGGAAATCGGCATCCCCGCCATAGACCGCAGCAAGGAGGTGGTGGTCAATCCAGTCATGCGAGTCCTCATCGACTTCGCCGAGGGTAGTGACGATTTCGGCTTGTGGATGAGGCGGTCGGCGCAGACGCAGGTACTTGTTCGCCAAGACCAAGCGAAGATGTCTGCGCTCCTCGTCCCTGTCGTGGCTGATGTCCCGATACAGTTCCGGATGCACGTAGACATCGTTGCCGCTTTCGGCAATGCGCCGTTCGAGTTCGGCGATTGGTGCGGTGAGGGCTTCAACGTGCCGACAGCCCGTTGGTTCGACCGGGATGAAGACGTTGGTGTCGAACAGGAAGATGAGGGGTCGGGTCACGGGGTCAACCTCAGGATGGGTGCGTGGTTCCGGGCGGCTCCTGCTTCACAAGGTATCTAAGGTTTCGACTCCCTAGCCGCCCATCCTCTTCAGTCCAACAGCCTACCGTATCCTGCCCACTTGGCCGCTCTCACCTGCGGTGCTCTGTCTGTCACGCCAGTGCTGCTGGCGGCAGTACGATGAGCAGTACTTACGACCGCGACCATCCTCGGCTCGCTTGGTGGGCGAGCGATGTCTCCGACTACGTCCCTCTACCGAGTCGTTCGCGTCGTACTCCCTGTCCTTCGGGCACCTCGGGTTCTGGCACTCGCGCACGTCCGCCCTCGCGCTGAACTGGTCGGCAGCGAGTAGCCAGAGCAGCCCCAAGAGGACAAGCGGACGAGGTGCGGCCCAGAAGTCCGGCCAAGTCGCTGTGTTTGGGGAGCACTTGGAACCCACATGTCTTCTCAAGACGCGAGGCCAGCACCTGCGCAAGGTACAGGCGGAGTGCGGCTTCAGCACGGGCTTCGACGGTGGCGTGCCCCAATGGGTCTTCCTCATCCGGCAGCAGTGCAGCGGACAGTGCTAGCGGCTCGGGGACGAAGCCTGTGTCGTCATCCCGTGATGGCGGCAGGATGGCTACCGAGACTCCGCGCCCGCGACCGTGGATTGCCGTCCGTCTTGCGACCACACTCCGCCTCGCCTCGCTCATTGGCTTCTTGAGCAGAGATGCGAGTGCCAAGAAGTCCGTCAGACTCTCCTGCTCGTAACGCCACCCCGCAAGCCGCTCCCATCGCTCCGTATGGGTGAGCGTCACGTCGGCACCGGGGTCATCCGGCATCCCGACCGTCTCGGAGATACCGAGCGTGCCGTACGCCGCAACGAACGTCTCGACCGCTGCGAAGTCATTGATGTCGAGCGCGACGAAGTCGTCTAGAAGACGGGCGTGAACCGCCCGTGTCTCATACGGCGCGCACCGAGCGTCCGCGGCGTTCGTCGCCCGTATCCCCGGAAGTGACAGTGCCAGCCCCCACTCGCGGAGTTCAGGAATGTAGCGGGGTTCGCCCGACGACGAGAACACCTCGCGCGGTTCGAAGAGCGCGAAGCCGACGGACTCGACCCGCCACTCAGATGAATGGCGCGGCTTGGGACGAAACCACGTGAACGCGAGTTGTCTGTCCATGGAACGCCTTTGGAACGGTGTTCTTCTTTCTCCAAGACAGTCATCGGGTGAACCATGGACACGCTCAACACCGAAATCGTCGTGGAGACACAGGCAGAAGGAGAGTTCACATGAGTACTCAAGTGCGGCTGTTCGACGGCGACGAACCTGCGCCCGAGGGCGCGGAGTGCGAACGTGACGGTAGTCTTACTGGAAACGAGGACAAGAAACGGCTTCCACCGTGGGAGCCAAAGGCGTTCATCGACTGGCTCACCATCGTGGGGAAACCACGCGAAGATTTCTTCCGGTGGGCAGAGGTCAGCCAGACGGTACGCATCATGGAGAGTCGGGTGCAGACGCTCTCCGACTCATGGAATCTGCCGTCTCACGGCATGTTCATGCAGAGGACGGGGCGCTTCTTCCACGGGGACAAAGTCCTCTACCTCTTCAACCCCGCCCGTGTCGGGCGCGAGTTCATCGAAGAAGTCCTTGGCGAACACCTCATCGCTGAGCGCGTGAGTCGAGTGGATGTCGCCATCGACTACGACGCAGACCTCAACAGCGCCATCTTCAAGATGCCGCGAAAGAAGCGCACCACGCACATGACGGCTGGTGGAGACATCGAAGGGCTGGCCTTTGGGACGCGAGGCAAGAGCGGCTACGTCCGGGTGTACGACAAGGCGAGAGAGCGGGTGAGGTAGCCGTGGTGTGGAGAATCGAGGCCGAGAACCATCCCAAAGCGGGGATGGAGCCTCTGCCAGAAACGCTGTTCAACAACATCTCCATCGAGGTCATCGACGACTACCGCGACATCGGGTTGAACGCTGTGGGACTCGTGTTCCTCGACGTGCTGCGCCCCGGTTACGTTCGGCGGTTGCCTCGCAAGGAGCAGCGAGTCATCCAGCAACTGCGTGAGCAGCATCTCCACCCGTTGGAACCCAGCCCCGCCGATGTCTACCGTCAGGCGCTGCCCGAGTTGCGGGAGCACGTCGAGGGCATCCTCCGACTCGGGTCGGGGAGATGACGGCGATGTGCGACAGTCTGTATAAGTCCGTCCTCGAACATTTCTTCGGGGCGCTTGTGTCGGCTCTGGTAGATGCGGATGCGGTCAAAGTCCGCGCCGACATTTGGGCGCAGGACGGTATGGAGTCAGGGTCGTCGGTCGATGCGTGGCGAGTCTGGGGGCGAAGCGGCTCTCTGCGGTTCACGCCAGCAGCGCACGAAGGCTTCGTTGTGGCCTTGTTTCGCCCCCTGCTCGCCCGCCGCGTACCACCGGAGGGGAGAACCGTGGTCGAGGAGTTCTGCCGGAGATGGGACGGGAATGCGTTCTCTCGCCCGGTCTTGATGGACGGTGAGGTCGTCGTGCAGTTCGACGTGCTTCTGGACGACACCCGGAGTCACGACGCGGTGGCCGCTCTACTAGAACGCATGAGAGTCCATGCAGACGTAGCCGCACGCCACGCGGCATCGGTTGTCGAAGCGGGGATGGACGTGCGTTTCGCCGTCAATATGGCGCGCCACGAAATCGACGGCTTCGAGCGCGGGGCGGCGTAGGCGATGTCAGCAGCGACTGATGCAATGGGCTACGGCGACGTATCCCAAGAGGACGTTGAGTTCGCCCGTTTTCTGCGTGGATGGTTTGAGCAACGACTGAAGGTCGTCATAGCAGCACCGCAGAGCGGTACGACGCAGTGGTGCGATGCGGAGGCCATCGCCGAGCGGTACGGCCAGACGAGGGATTGGCGGATCGACAAGTCCGGGAGGCGGAGATGCCCGTGTACCGCTCTGACGGGGCCGGATGCGTTTCCGGGTCGATGAGACTGATGACTGGTATGCACGGCGATTCGGGCGCGTGAGTGAGGACTAGGCGGATGACTTTCAAGCGGGGAGACAAATGGGCGGCGAAGGCGACCGACCCACGTACCGGGCGACAAGTGTGGCTCGGGACGTTCGCAACCAAGGCCGAGGCGCAGAAGGCCGAGACGGTGGCGAGGTGGAACGCCGAGGCGGGTCTTCCGCTGAAGATGCCGACGCTGACCTTCGCGCAGTTCGCCGACGAGATTGGCAGCGAGTACGAAGCATCGGCCCTTCGTCCTAGCACGAAGGCGGACTACAAGAACACTCTCGAACACCTGTCCGAAGCCTTTGGCCCCGGAGGCTGACCTCGATTACACACGCGGATGTCAGGCGCTACGCGCAACAGCGTTCCCGGCACTTGTCCACGAGAACGATTCACAAGCACCTGGTGCTGCTTCAGTCCATCCTCGACGAAGCCCATCGGCGGCAGTACCTCGACAAGCCCTTCGGGCGAATCAAGAAGCCCACGCCGCCGCTCCCCGAGAAAGCCAACTACACGAGCGCGGAGTTGAGGGCGATACTCGCTGCCGCGTCTCCGTATTGGAGGCCGTTCTTCATCGTGCTTACGTGTCTGGGTCTGCGGTCGGGTGAGGCTTTCGGGCTGCGTTGGACAGATGTGGACTTCGAACGGCGAGTGCTCCACGTCCGGGTTCAGATGACTGATGCAGGGACGCTCGAACCTCTCAAGACCAGTGAGTCCGAGCGCAACTTCCGCTTGGATGGTGGGCTGCTCGCCGTGCTCGATGCACACCGGCAGCAGTGCCCGCCAACTGCTGAAGACCTCGTCTTCCCCACACCTCACGGCAAAGCCACCATACGCGGCAACTTCTACAGGTCGGTGCTCAAGAAGATGGAGCGTTCGGAGGGTGTGCCGCACCTCACACTACATGCCTTCAGGCGTACCTGTCTCACGATGCTTGCGAGCAGTGGCGCTCCGGTCAATCTGCTCAAGGAGTTCGCCGGACATCGAGATGCATCCACGACCATGAAGCACTACGTGGGTGACCCGGAGACGGGGAATGCCGCGCTCGTGAAGACCGTCAGCAACGCAGTGATTGGCGTTCCTGAGCGTAGCAATCCCGTAGCAGGGAGGGGTTCTGCCCCTAGGAAACGAGGTCGGCGGAAGCGTCGTACCCCCGTCGACCTGCCAGTTGTTGTGGTGCCCCCGGCAGGATTCGAACCTGCGACACCAGGTTTAGGAAACCTGTGCTCTATCCCCTGAGCTACGAGGGCTCGCAGCGCCAGCGTATTGTAGCCCAGCCACCACGTCGCTCCACTCCCCGCGCGCCCGCGCCTCGCGTTTTAGGGTTTCGTTAGGGACATGAGTACGCGCCCCTGAGCGGCGAAAAGCTTGCTACCCTCGGCGCCAGGCGATACCAAGGACTACGATGTGATCGCCCGCGAAGTCAGGGAGTCCGGCAGCTCTCCAGCTCGTGCACTCGGCCGGCCTCATCTCGACGTTTCCGTACCGACGGCTGCCGAGGCCCCGTCACCTCGATGCAGCCACGAGCCGAGGTGGTGTCGCCTTGATGGGACGGACCGTAGGGGGAGGGGCGCGCTCGCGCGTGCGAGGCCTCGCCGCCAGACGAGCGCGACTTCTCGCGGTCGTGCTGGTCGCCGTGATGGTCGCGCTCGCAATCGTTCCCCAGGCATTCGCCGGACGCGCCGCGACCGGTGAGCTCGCCTTCTACCCGTGTACCGACTGCCACCCCGTCACGCTCGGCGCCGACGGCAAGCCCACCAAGCCGCTGCCGAACGGCAAGAAGCAGCACGAGATCGAGCTTGTCGCGCACGGCATTCTCGGCAAGGGCGACGCCGCGTGCCTCGCCTGCCACGACGACCCCGCGCGCAACCCCGGCAAGCTGAAGCTCCCCGACGGCACGCTCGTCGACATCAAGGGCGACGTGTCGCGGGTATGCCAGCGGTGTCACTTCCAGAAGTACCAGGAGTTCAAGGCCGGCACACACGGCAGGGACAAGGACAAGTGCTCGGCGCAGGGCTGCCATAGCCCGCATACGCCGCAGTGGATCTACGTCCCCGCGCTGCCGCCGTTCCAGGGCACGGGCTTCGAGGTCAAGGCCGTGGGCAACACCCGCGAGGCCTTCACGCCGTTCGCCGCTCCGCCCGTCGCACCCGCGGTCTACACCCCTACGTGGCTGATCGTCGCCACGGTCATGGGTCTCATCGTCATAGCCGTGCTCGTCGGCTATCTGGTCTTCGGAAGGCGCGCCCAATGAGCGACAAGCTGCATCCATCCACCGCCGAGGCACCCGAGAACGCCCAGGCCCCCGAAGGTACGACGGTCTCCCGCCGCCGGTTCCTGCAGGCCCTCGGGATCGGCGCCGGCGTCGCTGCTGCCGGCACCGCCGCGGTTGCCCTCGACGGCGCGAGCGCGATCGCCGAGGAGTCCGCCGAGGGGGCCGTGGAGAGCGGCACGGAGTGGATCCTCGAGGAGGACAACCCCGTCAACTACCCCGGCCACCCTGTCTCCTACGCCAAGCCCGCCGGCGATGAGAGGTGGGGCATGGTCATCGACGTCAAGGCGTGTATCGGCTGTCGCCGCTGCGTCTACGCCTGCGTCAAGGAGAACAACATCGGCCGAGACTCCGGCTTCACCTACATCCAGGTGCTTGAGATGGAGAAGGGCAAGGTCGACATCGAGCACTCCGTCCTCGACTACGAGGAGGGCGGTCGCCCCGACAAGTGGTACATGCCGGTGCAGTGCATGCACTGCGCGAAGCCCACGTGCGTCTACGGCTGTCCGGTCAAGGCGACGTGGCGCGAGCCCGATGGCACGGTGCTGATCGAGTACGACAAGTGCATCGCGTGTCGCAACTGCATGGTGACCTGCCCCTACGGCGCTCGGCACTTCAACTGGGTCGAGCCCGAGGTTCCCAAGGCCGAGATCAACCCGGCCGTGCCGCTCGAGGAGAAGGCCGGCACTGTCGAGAAATGCACCTTCTGCGTTCAGCGAAGCCGCAACGGCAAGAACACCGCGTGCACCGAGGCATGCCCTGTCGGCGCTCGAACCTTCGGCGATCTGAGCGATCCCGAGAGCGCGGTCTCCAAGATCCTGAAGACCCGCCGCGTGTGGCGGCTCAAGGAAGAGCTCGGGTCCGAACCCGTCATCTGGTATGTGGGGTGAGCGCGAGAATGGCCGAAACCGCGACTAACGCCGTCACTGAAGCCGCTCCTGCCCCGCAGGTGGCGCAGGCGCCGGTGTCCCCGAGCACCACCACGACGCGCTTCGTGGGCATCGACTTCAACTTCTTCGCGCTGCGCACGGCGGGCACGCGTTACTGGGTCTTCGTCGGCGTGCTGCTGACGCTCATCCTGCTCGGCGTGCTGGCGTGGTGGAACGCGCTCAGCAACGGCGGCGTGGTGATGGGGATGCGCGACAACTACCCGTGGGGCCTGTGGTTCGTGAACTACATGTACTTCGTGGGGCTCTCGGCGGGGGGACTCGTGGTGTACGCGAGCGTCCACCTGTTCGGCGCCGAGCAGTACCGGCCGCTGTCCCGGCTCGCGGTGTTCCAAGCCGGGATCCTCGTGATGATGGCGCTGCTTGGCATCATCACCGACATGGAGCGACCGTGGCGCGCGGGTTGGATGCTTCTCACCCCGAACCCCACCTCGCCGTTCGTCTTCACGGGTAGTGCGGCCAACATCTACATGATCATCTGTTTCGTCGACCTGTGGATCCTGATGACCCGAAAGGGCGGGGAGAAGCTGGCCGTGCGGATGACGCTCATCGCGCTGCCGTTCGCGATCTATCTCCACACCACGACGGCGTTCGTGCTCGCGCTCAACAAGTCGCGGGAGCTATGGAACTCGGCGGTCATGGTGCCGATCTTCCTGACCTCGGCGACCGCCTCGGGAATCGCGCTGCTGCTGCTGAGCGCGTACATCATGCAGCACTTCGGCATCTTCAAGTTCAAGCGCAGCATGTTCCGCAGCCTGTCCACGCTGCTCGCGACGGTCATCATCATCGACCTGTTCCTGCTGATCGTGGAGATCCTCACGATCTACTGGCCCACCTCGGCGAAGCCGGGTCACGTGCTGCGCTTCAACCAGTTCCTGTTCGGCGAGTACGCGCCGATCTTCCTGCCGGTGCTGATCCTGGGCAGCATCGCCTTCGCGCTGCTCGCGGGGCGCAACAGCCGCCACCTTCCGGCCATCCAGATCACGGCCTCGATCCTGTACGTGGTCGCGATCTTCGCCAAGCGCTGGTCGCTGCTGGGCATGGGCTTCGTGATCGATCCGCTCGGCCAGCTGCAGGGGCGCTACGTCCCGAGCCTCACCGAGGTCCTCATCGCCGTCGGCCTGCTCTCGGTGGGCCTGTTCCTGCTCACGATCGGGTCCAAGATCCTGCCGCTGCAGGAGCCCGAGGACGGTCACGAGCACGCGCACTCCTACGAGTGGCTCGACGAGGAGCCCGCCGCCGAGAAGCCCGCGCCCGAACCTGCCCTCGAGGCGGGGTGAGCCACCGGTGAAGCTGGCGTCGCTCAAGGGCTGGCTGTCGCGCCATCGCGGTCTGGTGATCGTGGTGGTCGTCGTCGCGCTCGTCGCGGTGGCGCTCGCGATCGCCGCTCCGCTGTTCGCCACTTCGACCCCGAAGTACTTCTCGCGCTACAGCCTGCTCAACCAGCGGTTCGTGAATCTGGAAGGGTCGAAGCACGAGGGTATCGGGTGTCGTGAGTGCCACGAGACGAACGCGGCCCAGAACGCGCCGCAGCTGGTGGGCGACTTCTACTCGAGCTTGCGCAATCCCGGCGAGCAGCCGCGCTACTTCAAGTTCGCTCCGCCGACCAACGAGGCCTGCCTCAAGTGCCACGAGGAGGACTGGAGCGACGACATCAACCGCACCAGCCGCATCCCGCATCCGGCGCACACTCGGGTGGCGAGCGAAGAACGCGAGTGCGTGAGCTGCCATCGCTGGACGGCGCATCTGGAGAACTACCTCGACGCCCACAAGAAGATGCCGTTCTCGGGGGTGTGCGTGGCCTACGGGTGTCACGTGGGCACGAAGCAGCCTGACGAGTGCGCCAGCTGCCACCACGTGCTGCGCAACACTGCGGCGCAGTGGAAGAAGAGCCACGCCAAGGTGGTGCAGACGGCGGGGCAGAACGGCTGTCTCGAGCAGTGCCACCAGGTGGAGCAGTGCCAGGAGTGCCACACCACGGGTCGGACGCCTGAGTTCAAGAAGCAGGCGATCCAGGTGGCAGGGGGCATCGAGGAGAAGCACGTCTCGAAGGACTGGACGCCCAAGTTCCACGGCCAGGAAGCGCTGAAGAACCGCAAGCAGTGCAAGCTGTGTCACCAGGACGAGGGCTACTGCCAGGAGTGCCACCGCTTCCGGCCGGCATTCCACGGCGAGCCGCTCACCTGGATCGGCCGTCACAGCAAGCGCACCAAGAAGGTCGACGACCCCGCGTGCATCGAGTGCCACAAGCAGGCGTTCTGCGACGACTGCCACAAGCAGTTCAAGGAGATGCGCTAGGCCTCAGCGGCTCAGCGCCAGCGGCTCAGCGCCCCAGCGGCTACGGCCCCGCCTGCACGACGAAGATCTCGACCGTGGATCCCCGCTTGACCGTGCTGTTGGGCGCGGGGTCCTGGTCGAGCACCGTGCCCGGAGTGGTCGTGCTGCCCATCGGCGGTACGGCCGTGACGCGAGCCACCAGTCCCGCGTTCTGCAGCGCGGTGCGGGCCTCGGCCTCGGTCATGTCGATGACCTTGGGCACCTTCACGGTGTCGGGTCCCTTGGAGACGGTGATGGTCACGGTGCTGCCCACCGCCACCATCGCTCCCGAAGGATTCTGCGAGATCACGAGTCCCCGGTTCACGGTGTCCGAGAACTCCTCGACCGTACGGTGCTTCAGTTGCGCGTCGACGATCGCCCTACGCGCCTGGTCCCCCGTCTTGCCAACGACGTCGGGCACCTGCACCAGCTTCACTCCGCGCGAGACCACATAGGTGACCTGAGAGTCCTTGGCGACACTCGTGCCCGCCTTCGGGTCCTGGCTGATCACGTTGCCGGCGGGAACCTTGGCGCTGTACTGCTGGGGCCCGGGTACCGGCTGCAATCCCGCGTCGCGCAGGATCTGGAACGCCTTGCCCTCGGCTTGGTTCAGAACGCTGGGAACCGGCACCATCTCGACGCCCTTGCTCACGACGAGATCGACGAAGGCGCCCTTCTCGATCCGAATACCGGCGGCCGGGTCTTGGCTGATGATGAGCCCGGCTTTCACCTGGTCGTCGAATTGCGGCAGGACTTTGCCCACCGTCAGCCCCTGCGCCTGGAGTGTCGTGGTGGCGTCGGCGACGGACTGATTGGTGAGGTCGGGTACGGCGATGGTGGGGTTGAACACGCCGAGCGTCCACAGCCCGTACCCGAGCCCGCCGAGTAGCAGGACCGCGAGTAGCACCCACGGCCATACGGGGCGGCGCTTCCGTTTCTGGGCTGCCCGGCGGCCGGCGGCCTCGGTCGCCGCGGTCTGCGTCGGCGTCCCGACCTGAGGCAGCACGGCGGTCTGGTCGGCGAAGGGCACTGCCGCCGTGGCTGCCGCTGCCGCGACGGCACCCGCAGCTGCCGCTGCGGATGGGCTGCGGCCCTCCGCCACGGCCAGCAGGTCGCTGCGCATCTCGGCGGCGGTCGCGTAGCGGTCCGAGGGACGCTTGGCCATCGCCTTGAGGATCACGACCTCGAGGTCCGGCGACACGGACGGGTTCACCACCCGAGGCGGAACCGGGGTGTCGTTGACCTGCTTGAGCGCGACGGCAACGGGCGTATCGGCATCGAAGGGCGGCTTGCCAGTCGCGGCCTCGTAGAGCACGACACCCAGCGAGTACAGGTCGCTCGACGCGGTAAGCGCGGTGCCCTGGGCCTGCTCGGGAGATACGTAGTGGGCGGTGCCGAGCACGGAGCCCGTCTGCGTCATCGTGGTGCCGCCGGCTCGTGCGATGCCGAAGTCCATGACCTTCGCGCTGCCGTCGGGCTGGACCATGATGTTCTGCGGCTTCACGTCGCGGTGGATCACGTCGTAGCCGTGGGCCGCCGAGAGTGCTGACGCCACCTGGGCGCCGATGTCGGCCACCTTGCGAGACTCGAGCGGCCCGTTCTCGACGATGATGTCCTTGAGGTCGCGGCCCCGCACGTACTCCATGACGATGTAGTACGTATCGCCGTCCTGACCCCAGTCGTACATGTTGACCACGTTGGGGCTCGAGATGTTCGCGGCCGCCTGGGCCTCCTGGCGGAAGCGCGCGGTATACGACGGGTCCGAGGCATAGCGAGGGTGGAGGACCTTGACGGCGACGGTACGCCCCAAGACCTCGTCGACGGCTTTGTAGACCTCGGCCATGCCGCCGCTGCCGACCTTCTCGGTCACGCGGTATCTGCGGCCGAACACCATGTCTTCCACGCTGGTCAACTGCCCCTTCGCTTAGCTGCGACGCACGTTCGCAGCCTGCCGTCATTCTATCCGATACACCTGTTCGCTCCCGTGGCGTAGGGAGACGAGCCTCGGTCCCACTACCTGCCCTTCTGCGCCGCCAGCCCCGCCTCGAGCACCGGCTTCGCCCGGGGGGCCGCGACCCTGCCGCCTACGCCGCCTCCCTCGAGCACGATCGCGACGGCGACCGTGGGGTTCTCGGCAGGGGCGAAGGCGATGAACCACGCGTTGGTGGGCAGGTCCTTGCCCACCTCGGCGGTGCCGGTCTTGCCCGCGACCTTCACGCCGTCGATCTGCGCGCGCCAGCCGCTGCCCTTGGTGACCACGAGCTGCATGAGCCGCGTGACCTCGTTGGCGGTGCCGGGGTCGGTCGCCTCGCGCCATGTCCGCGCGGGGGTGGTGGTGAGAACGCGGCCCGCGGGGTCGGTCACGCGATCGATCAGGTGCGGCTGCATCACGACGCCGTCGTTGGCGATGCCCGCGGCGACCAGCGCCATCTGCGAGACCGTGGACTGCGGGCCCGACGGGCTCTCGTGCTCGCCCACCGGCTGGCCGACTCCCGACCATGCCGTCTCCCACCCGGTCATCTCGGCGGGGTCGGGCATGAGCGACGGCGTGATCAGCAGCTCGCAGGGCGGGCGGTTGTTGAAGCCGAACGCCTCGGCTTGGCGCACGAGCGTCACGGCGCCGATCTTGACCGCGGCCTGCGCGAAGTAGGTGTTCACCGAGTTGGCCAGCGCCGTCTCGAGGGTCACCGGTCCGAACGAGCCGCCCTCGAAGTTGGTGACGGGCGCATTGCCGATGACCAGACGCCCCGGCCCGCGGAACACGGTCTGTGGAGTGAGGACGCCCGAGGAAAGGCCGGCGGTGGTGGTCACGACCTTGAAGGTGGAGCCGGGGGCGTACAGCGACAGGCGCGATCGGTCGACGAGCGGGGAAGCGGGGTCCTTCTGGAGCCGGGTCCACTGCGCGTCGATGCGGTTGGGGTTGTAGCCGGGGCGCGTCGCCATCGCGAGAACGGCGCCTGTTCGTGGGTCGAGCGCGACGCAGGCGCCACGATAGCCGCGCAGGGCGTTCTCGGCAGCACGCTGCACGGAGGGGTCGAGGGTGAGGACGACGTCGTTGCCCACCACGGGCGTGCCGGCGGCCTGGTCGATGAGGTCGGAGAAGCTGCGGAACACGCGCTTGCCGGTGAGGACGTCGTTGGCCGCCGCCTCCATCCCCGCTCGGCCGTATCGGGGGCTCAGGTACCCGACGACGTTCGAGGCGAGCGAGTTCTGCGGATACACCCGCTTGTAGTAGCGCCCCTGGCCCTGGCCCTGAGGTACCGACTCGGCGAGCACGCTGCCGTCGCGCATCAGGATCGATCCGCGGTCCTGCCGCGCCTCCTGCGCGATACCTCGAACGTTCGCGGGGTTGGCGGCATACGCCGGCGCCTGGATCACCTGCACGAACGTCAGGTTCACGATCAGCGCCGCGATGAGCGCCGAGAACAGGATGCCGGTGCGCCGCAGCCTTCTGACCAGCGCGAGCCGCCCCAGCACCCCCAGGTCGGTCGAGCTCGTCTGCAGCTCCGACTCGGTGCCCGTCGCGGCATCTCCGGCGCGAAGCAGCAGTCCGAGTGCGATGAACGTCGCGAGGATCGACGAACCGCCGTAGCTCACGAACGGCAGCGTCACTCCGGTCACCGGGATCAGTCGAGACACGCCCGCCGCGATCACGAACGCCTGGATGATGATCCACGCCGAGATTCCCGCGGCGGTGAACGCGGCCATGTCCGAGCGTGCGCGCGATCCGGTGGCGAGCCCGCGCAGCGCGAACACGAGGAATGCGATCGCGATGGCCGCGGCGCCCAGAAGGCCGAGTTCCTCGCCGATGGCCGAGTAGATGAAGTCGGTCACCGCAAAGGGAATGAGCGAGGGCAAGCCTCGGCCGGGACCCACGCCCGTGACTCCGCCGGCACCGAAGGCGAACAGTGACTGGACGATCTGGTAGCCCTTGCCGGTGGCGTCGGCGAAGGGGTCGATCCAGATGTCGATGCGCACGCGCACGTGGTCGAACAGCCGGTAGGCGAGGTACGCACCACCCGCGAACATCGTGAGGCCGAAGATCACGTACGCGGCGCGGCCGGTGGCGACATAGACCATCACCAGGAAGATCGCGAACAGCAGCAGCGACGAGCCGAGGTCGCGCTCGAACACGAGGACCACGAGCGAGAGCGCCCACATCAGCACGAGCGGTCCGAGATGCTTGAGCGGAGGCAGCCAGATGCCCGCGACGCGGCGCGTGGAGATGGACAGCAGCTCGCGGTTCTCGGCGAGGTACGCGGCGAGGAACAGGATGATCAGGACCTTGGCCAGCTCGCCGGGCTGGAACGACAGCCCCGCGAAGCGGATCCACAGCTTCGCTCCGTTGACGGTGGTGCCGACGAACGCAGGCAGCAGCAACAGCAGTAGACCGCCGATCATGATCGTGTACTTGTAGCCGGCGAGACGCTCGAGAGAGCGAACCGCGGCGAGCGTTCCGATCAGCGCGGCGACCCCGACGAAGATCCAGACCACCTGGCTCGCGGCGAGCTCGGCGTCGAGGCGCGTGACGAACGCGAGCCCGATACCGGTGAGCAGCGCCGCGATGGGGAGGAGGCCGGGGTCGGCGTCGGGTGCGAGGAAGCGGACGCCCAGGTGCGCGAGGAAGAACGCGCCCAGCAGCGCACCGGGAACGGCGAGGTCGGCCCACGTGACGCTGCCGCCCTTGGCGCCGGTGACCAGCGCGAAGATCAGCAACACCACCGGGGCGGCAGCGAGAAGCAAGAGCAGCTCGATCGTGCGGCGGCTCACGGTGCGGTCACCGTCGATGCGGCCGAGCGGTACTGGTCGAGCAGCTGCCTGGCCTCGGCGAGGCTGTCGACGGTGATCCCCTCCCTCACACGCGCCTGCTGTGCGGGCGGGAGGACGCTCACCGGGAGCGTGGTGGTCTCGGACGGCCACGACAGCGTGATCCCCGCGAAGCTGCCCGGCACGCCTCGGTAGATGGCGACGTAGCCGGCCTGCTCGATGAGGTAGGCGCGGTTGGAGGCGTAGCGGTACACGCCTGCGGCGATGCCGCCGGCGACCAGCAGCGCGACGAACAGCCACGCCGCGGCCGACGCCCAACTCCGCGCGCGTCGTCCGCGGGCGATCGAGCCCGCCGACTCGCCTTCGATATCGACGACCACCACGGAGATGTTGTCGTAGCCGCCCACGTCGTTGGCGGCGTCGATCAGCGACTGCGCGGCGACCTGTGGGTCGCGGTTCTCGGTGAGAAGGCTCGCGATCTCGGTGTCGGTGAGCATGCCGGTGAGGCCGTCGCTGGCGAGTAGGAGACGGTCGCCGGACGAGGCGTCGACGTCGTAGGTGTCGGCGTACATGTTGGGGTCGGTGCCCAGCGCGCGCGTGATTACGCTGCGGTGGGGGTGGATGCGCGACTCCTCCTCGGTGATCTGGCCTCGGCGGACCATGTCCGCGACCATCGAGTGGTCGGCGGTCACCCGTTGGAGCACGCCGCCGTGGAGAAGGTAGGCGCGCGAGTCGCCCACGTGCGCGACGGCGATGTGGCCGCCCTCGACCACCGCCGCGGTGATCGTGGTGCCCATCCCCGACTTGCCGAACCCCTCGCGCGCGGCCCGGATCACCTCGCGATTGGCGGCGCGTACGGCTCGGCCGAGCGCCTTGGCGTCGGCTCGCTTGGGCGCGGTATCGCGCAGCGTCTCGACGGCGATGGAGCTTGCGACCTCGCCGGCCTCGTGCCCGCCGAGCCCGTCGGCGACCACGAACAGCGGCGGCGAAGCGACGACACTGTCCTCGTTGTGGGTCCGCACCTGGCCGACGTCGGTCAGCGCAGCCCAAGTGGGGCGCGGCCGGCTGCTCACGCGGTCTCCAGCTTGAGCCGCACGTCACCGATGTCGATGGTGTCGCCGGCCCTCGCCGACATGGGCGCGGCGATCCGCCCGCCGTTCACCACGGTGCCGTTGGTGGAGCCGAGATCCTCGATCACGGCACCCGTCCCCGTCGGTGCGACACGGGCGTGCTTCGCCGAGACGAACGAGTCGGCGATCACGATGTCGGCGCCGGGCGAGCGGCCGATGATGACCGGCCCGCGCAGCGGAACCCGCGTACCGACGAGCTCGGACGGGCCCGCGGGTGACCGCGAGCACGAGGCCGCGGTCGGCGCCCTTGGGAGCCGAACCGGTGATGAGCCCGATCCCGGCGCGGATCGCGGCGAGCAGGAACAGGTAGAGCAGCGCGAGCAGGAGCAGTCGACCGGCGAGCAGGACGACGTCGACCACGCTGCTAGCCTCTCGCGTCGTGGAATACGAGCTCGGTCACACCGACGGTGACGATGTCGCCGTCGCGCAGCGGACTGTCGGTCACCGTGACGCCGTTCAGCATCGTGCCGTTGGTAGACCCGAGGTCGGCCACGGCCCATCCACTGGGCCGGGCGAGGAACGCGGCGTGTTGCCGAGAGACGTTGCGATCGTTCAGGCAGATGTCGCAGGACTGGAGCCGACCGATCACGATGCGGTCGGCGCTGAGCGCGACGTCGTGGTCGATGCCGCTGACGGTGACGGTCGCGAAGCGAGCGGCGCCGACGGGAGCAGGTGCGGGTGTCGGCGGTGGGGAGACGTCGTCGGGTCGATCGACGGTTGCGGGCGTGGCGGCGGGTGCGGGCGTGACAGCAGGCGCTGGCGTCGCGGGAATCGCCGCTGCTGCAGCCGCAGCGGCAGGCGCGGCCGAGCGCGCTCGCCCTTCGCGCGGTGCCGTCGGCACCCCGCTCGAGGCGCTGAAGCGGTCGCCGTACTCGGCCATCTCGGCTTCGATCTCCTCGGGGGAGACGAGTTCGGCGATCACGTCGTGGCGGCCGATCTTGAGGTCGTCGTCGACCAGGAATCGCACGAGCGGTCTCGAGGCGAGATCGTAGTCGCGCTCTCGAGCGTGCCCGACCAGGAAGGTCGACAGCTCCCCGGCGAGTGTCTCGGCGAAGGTGCCGAGTTTGGCGTCGTCGTCGGGGGAGATCAGCACGGTGTAGACGTTGGGGGCGTAGACCTTGCCCACGCCCACGGTGCGTCCGCGGTCCATCGCCTTGGCGAGTGCCTTGGCGAGCTCGGCGGGTTGCACGGGCGAGCGGAAGACGCCCGCGAACATACCCTCGAGGGCGCGCGAGACACTGTCTTCGAAGTCGGAGAGCACGCTCACGGCCGACTAGTCCTCTTCGGGTTCGGACCGGATAGTGGCGGGTTCTTCCTCGCCGCGAAGAGGCGGTCCGAGGAGGCTGACGAGCACGACCAGTATAAGCGAGGCTGCGAGCGGGACCGCGAGCCGAGAACCGCTCCACAGGACGAGGGTCGGCACGCCGGGCTCGGAGGTCTGGGCGGCGAACGCGTACTGAGCGAGCTTGTACCCCGCCCACAGCACCGCGCCACCCGCGGCGGTGCCGAGCAGTGCGCCGAGCCGGCTGCCCCGGCGGGCGAGAAGCGACATCGCCAGTGCGGCGAGCGGCCACGATGCGAGCGCGATCCACGTGGCGGGGGAGCCGAACACGCTGGCGAGGTCGGGCGAGGAGCCGAGCGGATCGGCGATCCCCGCGAGCACGCGGTAGTCCACCGAGAGGTACGGCTCGCCCACGAACGAGTACGCCGCCGCGATCAGCGCGAGCAGCCCCGAGGCGAGTGCGGCCGCGGCAGCGGCGAGGGGCGGCAGGATGAAGCCGGCGAGCAGCGGTGGGACGAAGGTGAGCTGCACCACCGCCAGCAGTGGCGACGCGAACGGCAGGACCGCCGCCCACTCGGAGTGCCGACCGAAGAACCACCAGTAGGCCGCGCCCAGCACGGCGACGAGGACCGCGGCGGCGGGCACGCCGCCGGCGAAGAGCCCGACGACAAGTGCGATCAGCGCGAGTGCCGCGCCCAAGCGCGCGACGAACAGCGCGGCAAGGGCGGTGAGTCCGGCCGCCGCGACGAGCGCGACGGGACGCGAGGTCACTGCCGACGAGCGAGAACCACGCGGCCCACCCGCACACGAGCGCGGCGGCGAGCCGGCCCAGCAGCCGGCCGCGGTTGCCGATGCGGTCCCACAGGCCCAGACGGGTCAGGCCGTCCTCGTCCTCGGGCTCCTCGCCGGCTATGCGCTCGACGAGCTCTGCCAGCGACTCGCGCCCGACGGCCGCGTCCCCGAGTTCCGGGAGCAGCGCGTCGCCGAAGGCGCGGACGTCGCCGAAACGCTGGAGGGGTGCGGTCTGGAGCGCGGTCAGCACCGCGTCGTCGACCTCGCGGAGAGATGCCGGCGAACTGTCGCGAGGGCGGGTCGGGGACGAGCCGCTCGACGAGCGCGATCGCCTCGGCGCGCGTCGCGGCGGCGTAGGGGTTCTCGGCGGTGAGGACTTCGTAGGCGAGCGCGCCGAGCGCCCACTCGTCGCTTCGCTCGGTGACGGTCGCGCCCTCGAGCTGCTCGAGTGGCGCGTACCCGAGGGTGGCGGCTGCAGCGGCGCCGTGTCCGCCCAGCGAGGAGAGCGTGGAGACCCCGAAGTCGGCGACCTTGACGCGGCCGTCCCGGTCGACGAGCACGTTGGCGGGCTTGAGATCGAGGTGGAGCACCCCGTTCGCGTGCGCGAACTCGACAGCGTCGAAGACCGGACCCAGCACCGCGGCGGCCTCGTCGAGGTTCAGCGGCCCGGCGAGCTCGGCCAGCACCTCCTCGAGCGAGGCGCCGTCGATGAGCTCCATGATCAGGAACGCCTCGTCCTCGTCGGTGTCGAAGTCGTGGACGGTGACGATCGCTGGGTGGTTGAGCATCGCACCCGTGCGCGCCTCGACGAGACCGGCGCGCTTGAGGGGTCGACCTGATGCGTCCACGGGCAACGGGAGCCGTTTGATCGCCACCCGGCGCTGCATCCGGGTGTCCCACGCCGAGACGACCGACCCGTAGCCGCCCTCGCCGAGTTCTTCCAGCGGGCGGTACCGGTCGAGGATCAGTTGGGTTTCCACGACCCCATTCTATCCACCAATCAGAAGGTATCCGTGCGTGAAAGTCGTATCAGAACGTAATCGGTTCCTAGGGCGACCTGCAGGGGAAGGACCGAATTCCGGCGATGAACGCTCCCATCCTGGTGTTCACGAGCTTCCTGCTCGTGGGCGCCTTGCTTGCCATCATTCTCGTCACCCTGCCCAGATGGCTGGCGCCCCGGGGCTGGTCGGCCGGCAAAGGCAGTCCCTACGAGTGCGGCGAGCTGCCCATCGGGGAGCCGTGGCTGCGTTTCCGCGTCGCCTACTACGTCTTCGCGATCATCTTCGTGGTGTTCGATGTCGAGACCGTGTTCCTGTATCCCTGGGCTGTCATCGTGAAGCAGCTCGGCATCTACGGATTCGTCGAGATGGCGGTGTTCATCGGCATCCTGTCCCTGGGTCTCGCCTACGCGTGGCGCAAGGGGGTGCTGCAGTGGATGTGAACCAGCCTCGCGTCGATGACGAGAGCAAGGTCCTCATCGCACCGCTGCAGTTCCTGATGAACTGGGGCCGGGGCACTCGATCTGGCCGCTCACCTTCGGCACCGCCTGCTGCGCGCTCGAGATGATGACGGTGGGCAGTGCCCGCTACGACACCGAGCGCTACGGCATCTTCTTCCGCAACTCGCCTCGGCAGGCGGACTGCATGATCGTGTCGGGGACCATCAACCTCAAGATCGCGCCGCGCGTCAGGCTGCTCTGGGAGCAGATGGCGCTGCCCAAGTACGTGATCGCGATGGGGTCGTGCGCGGTCTCGGGCGGACCCTTCGCCGAGGGCTACAACGTCGTCCAAGGCGTCGACGAGATCATCCCGGTCGACATCTACATCCCGGGCTGCCCTCCGCGCCCCGAGGCCCTGATGAACGGGCTGCTCACGCTCATGGAGGGGATCGCCGAGGGCAGACCCTCCGCCGCCGAGCTGCTCGCCGCCGAGCAACGCGCGCTGAAGGCCACGACGTGAGCACCGCCACTCCCGTCATCACCCCGGCCGACGTCTTCGAAGGCGTGTCCGGGGTCACCGACATCGGGACGCTGCGCGGCGGCACCGTGCCTGTCGCCAAGACCACGCCCGCGCAGCTTCGCGGCGTGCTGCAGCAACTCAAGGGGCGCGGCTTCACGCACCTGTCGCTGCTGACCGCCGCCGAGCTCCCCGCGGCAGCGGCCGATGCCGCGCCCGCTGACGGCGCCGCACCCGCGGACTCGGAGCCGACCCCGTCGCCCGGCGGCGTGAAGATGGTCTACGAGGTCACCCGGCGCCGCGACCACGCACACGCGATGCTCAACGTCGAGCTGCCCGAGGACGATCTCCGGGTCCCCACGATCACGGGACTGTGGCCCGCCGCCATGCCGCTCGAGCGCGAGGTCTACGACCTGTTCGGCGTGGTGTTCCTGGGCCACCCCAACCTTCGCCGCATCGTGCTGCGCGACGACTTCGTCGGGCACCCGCTCCGCAAGGGCTTCGTTTTCGACCCCGCCGGCGTCGGACCCGAGACCGTGACCTGGGCACTCGCCAGCCACGGCGACGACGGTCCCGACAACCAGCCCGAACGCAGCGATCCGGCGCTGGCCGTCGACCTGCCGTTCCCCTCGGTTTCGGAGGCGCTGAAGCAGCCGGGTGACTCGGCGCTGCACTCCGAGCGCGAGATCATGCACATGGGACCCCAGCACCCCAGCATGCACGGCGTGCTGCACATGTGGGTCGCGGTCGAGGGCGAGCAGGTGATCGCCGCAGAGGTGAGCCACGGCTACCTTCACCGCTGCATCGAGAAGCTCGCCGAGACGCGCAGCTACCGCGCCGTGACCGCGCTGGTCGATCGCGCCGACTACGTCTCCGGCTACTTCACCGAGCTCGCGCTTCTCTCGGCGGCCGAGGAACTCGCCGAGATCGAGGTGCCGCCCAAGGCGCAGTACATCCGCACGCTCATGTGCGAGATCTGCCGCATCACCAGCCACGACACGTGGTTCGCCGCCTGCGGGCTCGACCTGGGCGCCTACACGCCGATGCTGTTCGGCTTCCGACAGCGCGAGACGCTCATGGACTTCCACGAGGAGATCACCGGCGGCCGGATGATGTTCAACTACCTGCGGCCGGGCGGCGTGAAGGCCGACTTCCCCACGGGCACCGCCGAGCGGCTTCGCGCCGCGCTCGAGAACGTCGACTCCGAGATCGACGGGTTCGAGGCGCTGCTCACGAACAACGAGATCTTCCGCAGGCGCACCCGCGGCGTGGGCTACCTCTCGCCCCAGACGATCGAGGCGTACGGAGTCACGGGGCCGATGGCGCGGGCGTCCGGCGTCGACATCGATCTTCGCCGAGACGAACCCTACGCGGCGTACGGCGACCTCGACGTGCGGGTGCCGCTCGGCGAGGCCGGCGACACGTTCGACCGCTACGCGGTGCGCATCGCCGAGATGCGCGAGGCGGCGCGGCTCGCGCTCCAGGCACTCGACGGCATCCCCGAGGGCGACTTCGTGAGCGCGGGCGTCCCCCGCGCGCTGAAGCCCCCCGCGGGTGCGGCGTACGGCCGGGTGGAGAGCCCCCGCGGGGAGCTCGGCGTGTATCTCGAGAGCGACGGCACGGCCCAGCCGTGGCGGATGAAGATCCGCAGCCCCGCCTTCTCGAACCTTCACGTCGCGCCCGCGATCATGCCGGGCCAGCGCATCGGCGACCTGATCGCGATCATGGGGTCGGTCGACGTCGTGATGGGGGAGATCGACCGATGATGGCCTTGCGCGCACTCGCGGCAGCGGTCGTACTCGCGATCTTCCTGCTGGTGAACACCGTCGTGATCATGTGGTGCGAGCGCAAGTGGGCCGGGCACATGCAGATGCGCCTGGGCCCGATGCGCACGGGGTGGCACGGCCTGCTCCAGCCGTTCGCCGACGCGATCAAGCTGCTGGGCAAGGAGCAGTTCATCCCCGACAACGTGGATCGCCGACTGTTCCTCATCGCGCCGATCCTGGCCTACGCGCCGCAGGTGCTGATGTACGCGGCGATGCCGTGGGTCGCGAACTTCGTGGGCGAGAGCCTCGACTCCGGCATCTTCATGGTGTTCGCCGCCGCGGCGCTCTTCCCGGTCGCGGTGCTTCTGGCGGGCTGGTCGTCGCGCAACAAGTACTCGGTCATGGGCGGCTTCCGCGCGGCGTCGCAGCAGATCAGCTACGAAGTCCCGATGATCATGGCGGTGCTCGGCGTGGTCATGCTCGCCGGCTCGCTGAAGCTCTCGAACATCGTCGAGGCGCAGTCGGCCGGCGTGTGGAACGTCGTGACGCAGCCGTTCGCGTTCCTACTGTTCTTCATCGCGATGCTCGCCGAGCTCAACCGGACGCCGTTCGACCTTCCCGAGGCCGAGTCCGAGCTTGTCGCCGGCTACATGACCGAGTACTCGGGCCTGCGCTGGGGCCTGTTCTTCGTGAACGAGTACGGCGGGATGTTCACCTGGCCGCTGCTGTGCACGCTGCTGTTCCTTGGCGGTTGGGCGGTCCGGGGCCGGCGTGGCTGGGCATCGTGTGGCTGCTCGCCAAGACCTACGCGATCATCTTCATGGTCATCTGGGTGCGATGGTCGCTGCCCCGCCTGCGGGTGGACCAGCTGATGGAGTTCGGCTGGAAGCTGCTCGTGCCCGCGGCGCTCCTCAACGTGTTCGTGACCGCGCTCGGCATCGTGACCAACCTCTACCTGCTCGTTGCGTTGCAGGTCGTGATGGTCGCCGGCTTCGTCGTCATCGTCTCGCGGATCGGTGCGAACGCGGGCGAGAAGGCGCGCGCAGCGTCCGCCGCCGAGATCAAGGCGTCCGCCGAGGCGCGCATGTCCTCGGAGGCGGGACGATGAAGGGCATCGCCGGCGGCATGGCCACGATCTTCGGTCGGATGGTGCGACGTGGGATCAACGAGGGCTACCCGGCCAACAAGCGCACGCTTCCCGAGCGCGCCAGGATGTCGTTCGGCATGCACCACGATGAGTCCGGTGGCGCGAAGTGCAAGGCGTGCATGCTGTGCGAGCGCAGCTGCCCCGACAACGCGATCCTCATCGAGTCCGAGAAGCGCGCCGACGGCCCCGGCCGCGTGCTCACCAAGTTCACCATCGATCTCGGGAAGTGCATGTACTGCGGGCTGTGTGTCGAGCAGTGCACCTCCGACGGTCTCCACCACACCGGCGACTACGAGAACTGCTCGTACCACCGAGACGACATGCTGCTCGTGCTCTACGACGCAGCGGCGGAGTCGGCCGGAGGCGGAGCCGACCCCGATGTGCGACGTGACCCCAGAGGAGCTGCGCGAGGTCACCGACACCTACGGTGCGCTTCACGCGCCCGATGAGGGGGCCGAGCAATGACGGCCACCGTCCTCTTCTACATCTACGCCGCGGTTGCGCTCGCGGGCGCGATCGGCCTCGTCGTCGCGCACAAGCTCCTCTACGGCGTGGTGTCGCTCTTCGCCACCCTCGTCGCGATCGCGGGGCTGTACCTGGTCCTCGGGATGGAGTTCCTCGCCGCGATGCAGCTGTTCGTGTACGGCGGCGCGATCACCGTACTCGTGATGTTCGCGCTGATGCTCGCCGGCCCGCGTGCCGAGACCGACGAGCGCCCGCGCAGGGCGCAGCGTTGGGCCGGCGGGATCGTGGCGGGGCTGTTCGCGCTCGCGGTCGGATTCGTGGTGACCAGCGCGACGTGGGAGACGGTTCCCGCCGTCGCGCACGATACCGAGTCGATCGCGACGATGCTGTTCTCGCGCTACGCGCTGCCGTTCGAGATCGCCGGTCTCGCCCTGACCATCGCGCTCATCGGCGCGGTCGTGATCGCCCGGCAGGACGACGTCGCCGGGCAGCTGCCGCTCGACCCGGGGGACGAGGGCGCGGAGGGCGGGCCTGACGCAGAGCCCGGGCCCGACGCGGGGCGCACGTCCGAAGCGGGAGCGGCGGCCCCGGCCGAGGCGGAGGCGAGCGCGTCGTGATCGGCCTCAACCACTTCCTGTTCCTGGGCGCCGGCCTCTTCGCCATCGGGCTCTATGGCGCGCTCACCGCCAAGAGCGCGTTGCGGGTGGTCATCTGCGTCGAGCTCATCCTCAACGCGGTGAACCTGAATCTCGCGGCCTTCTCGGCATACGTGGCGCCGAAGGAAGCGGTCGGCGTCAACTTCGTGATCTTCCTGATGGTGGTGGCCGCGGCCGAGGTCGGTCTCGCGCTGGCGATCGTCATCTCGCTCAACCGCACGAGCGACGTCAGCGCCATCGACAGCATCCGACAGTTGAGGGGCTGAGCGATGGAGCAGCTGCTCGCCTACGGATGGGTCCTGCCGCTTCTGCCGCTCGCGGCCTTCGCCATCATCCTCGCGACCGGCCGCAAGCTGCCGCGGATGCTCGCCCCGGCGCTCGGCATCGCCGCGATGGGCGCGGTGTTCGTGGCGTCGATGGGCATCCTCGTGGCCACGATGGGTGGCGCGCACTACTCGGCGGACGTCACGTGGCTGAAGTTCGGGCTGACCGAGATCCCCTTCGGCTTCACGATCGACCCGCTCACCTCGGTGATGCTGATCGTGGTGTCGTTCGTGAGCCTGCTCGTCCAGATCTACTCGATGGGCTACATGTCCGAGGAAGAACGGTTCCGGTGGTACTACGGCGCCATCTCGCTGTTCACCGCGGCGATGCTGGGCGTGGTGCTCGCCGACGGCTGGCTGCTCATGTACATGTGCTGGGAGGTCATGGGGCTCTCGAGCTACCTGCTGATCGGGTTCTGGTACAACGACCAGAACGCCGCACGGGCCGCGTCGAAGGCGTTCATCGTCACGCGCCTGGGCGATGTCGGGTTCGGGCTCGCGCTCGTGGTGATGTGGTGGGCCGTGGGCAGCTTCCAGTTCGAGACGGTGTTCCGACTCGTCGAGGCAGGCGCCTGGCTCGGGCCGACGCTGACGCTCTGCACGCTGCTGTTCTTCCTGGGCGCGATGGGCAAGAGCGCGCAGTTCCCGCTGCACGTGTGGCTGCCCGACGCGATGGCGGGTCCCACACCGGGCTCGGCGCTCATCCACGCGGCGACGATGGTGGCGGCCGGCGTCTATCTGGTGGCGCGCTCGTACCCGCTGTTCGAGGCGAGCCCGGTCACCCTCAACGTGGTCGCGGTCATCGGCACGATCACCGCGGTGATGGCCGCGCTCATCGCGATCTCGATGAGCGACATCAAGAAGGTGCTCGCGTACTCGACCATCTCCCAGCTCGGCTACATGATGCTCGCCCTCGGGCTGGGCAGCTGGGTCGGCGCGGTGTTCCACCTGATGACCCACGCGTTCTTCAAGGCGCTGCTATTCCTGGCTGCGGGCAGCGTCATCCACGCGACGCACACCCAGGACATGCGCGAGATGGGCGGTCTGTGGCGCAAGATGCCCTGGACCACCCTCACGTGGTGTCTTGGCGCACTGTCGCTCGCCGGCATTCCGCCCCTCGCCGGGTTCTGGAGCAAGGACGAGATCCTGCTCGCCGCGCTGCACTCGGGTCGGCCGGCGTTCCTCGTGGCCGCGCTGCTCACCGCGATGCTGACCGCGTTCTACATGGGACGCGCGACGTTCCTCGCCTTCTTCGTGACCCCCTCGGCCACGAGCAAGAGCTTGCACGCGCACGAGTCGCCGTGGGTCATGACCGGCCCGCTCGTCGCACTCGGGACGCTTGCCGTGGTCGCGGGGATTGTCGGCTCCCCCCTTGCGAACTACGCGTTCGGGAAGTTCCTGGGCGAGCACGCCGAGGGCGAGTTCAACCTGGTCCTCGCCGCGATCGCGGTCGGCTTCGCCGCCGCGGGCATCCTGTACGCCTACTCGCAGTACCTCCACCGAGGCGACAAGAAGGACTGGTACCTGCGAAGCCACTACGTTGCCTCGCCGCTCACCCGCGGCTTCTGGGTCGACGACGTCTACCAGACGGCGTTCGTCCGAACCTCGCTCGCGATCGGTGCGGCGCTGCGCAAGCTCGACGTCACCATCGTTGACGGTGCCGTGCGCAGCTTCGGCTGGATCGGCATGAAGATCAGTGGCGTGCTCGCGGTGTTCGACCGCCGCGTGGTCGACGGAGCGGTGGACGGACTGGGCGACGGCGTCACCGGCGCGGGGCGCCAGGTCCGACGCATGCAGACGGGCAACGTGCAGACCTACCTGCTGTTGCTCGGCGCCTCCATCGTCGTGCTCGTGATCGCGTTCGCGGTGACGTTGCGATGAGCGGTGTGCCGATCCTCAGCATCGTGGTGATGGCGCCGGTCGTCGGGGCGCTGCTCATCGCGCTTCTCGGCCGGAACCCCAAGGTGCCGCGCTACATCGCGCTCGCGGTAGCGACCGTGAGCCTGGCGGGCGCCGGCTACGTCTACGCGACCTACGATCGCGCCGCGGCGGGCTACCAGTTCGTCGAGAAGGTGAGCTGGATCCCGTCGCTCGGGATCTCGTACTCGCTGGCGGTCGACGGGCTCTCGGCGCCCATGCTGCTGCTGACCGCGATCGTCATCTTCACCGGAACCTTCTGCTCATGGGACTACACCGAGCGTACCCGCGAGTTCTTCGCGCTGCTGCTGCTGCTCGTGACCGGCGTGCTCGGCGTGTTCGCGGCACTCGACGCGTTCTTGCTGTTCTTCTTCTACGAGATGGCCGTGCTCCCGATGTACCTGCTGATCGCGATATGGGGCAGCACGCGCAAGGAGTACTCGGCGATGAAGCTCACGCTGTTCCTGTTCGCGGGCAGCGCGATCCTCATCCTGTTGCTGACGCTCACCTACTGGCAGGTGGGCGCGGGGACCTTCGACCTGCGGGTCTGGGCCGAGCACTCGTTCGGGGCCGAGTTCCAGAAGTGGGTGTTCCTGCTCGCGCTGCTGGGCTTCGGCACGCTCATTCCGATCTGGCCGCTGCACACCTGGTCGCCCGACGGCCACGTCGCAGCACCCACCGCCGTCTCGATGCTGCACGCCGGCGTGCTCCTCAAGCTCGGAGCGTACGGGTTCATCCGCCTCGGGCTCACGCTCTTCCCTGAGGGGTGGGCCGACTGGTGGTGGCTGATCGCCGTGATCGGCGTGATCAACGTCGTCTACGGCGCCTTCTGCGCGATGAGCCAGACCGACCTGAAGTACGTCATCGGGTACTCGAGCGTGAGCCACATGGGCTACGTGCTCCTGGGCATCGCGATGGGCGACCGCTTCGGGCTCACCGGCGCTGGGTTCCAGATGTTCGCGCACGGCATCATGACGGCGCTGTTCTTCGCACTGATCGGCTTCGTCTACGAGCAGATCCACACCCGGGTGATCGCTGACATCTCCGGCCTCATGAAGGCGGCCCCGCTCGTCGCGGCGTGCTTCGTGATCGCCGGCGCCTCCAGCATGGGCCTGCCGTCGACCGCGGGCTTCGTCGCCGAGCTGCTCGTGTACGTCGGCCTCGTCACCCAGAGCCCGTGGCTCGCCGCGATCGCGTTCGTGGGCGTGGTCGTGACCGCCGCCTACGTGCTGCGCCTGCTCAGCCGCATCCTGCTGGGCGAGCCCTCCGAGGTCGTCGCGCCGATGCACGACGCGCGGCCGCTGCGGTTTGCTCCGATGGCGATCTTGGCGTTCACGATCATGTTCGTGGGCATCTTCCCCGCGAACCTCTACCAGACCATCACCAGCGCGATGCTGCCGCTGGTCGCGAAGCTGGCGGGGGGGTAGGTCATGGGCGTCACATGGCTGTTCCTGGCCCCCCAGATCATCGTGGCGGTGACCGGCGCGCTCATCCTGATCGCCGACCTCGTCTGGCTCGCGCCCCCCTCCACCGCCGAGAACCCCGGTCGCGGCCGTCCCGCGCTCGCGTGGCTCGGCATCGCCGGCCTCACCGTCGCAGGTGTGGTGCTCGGCACGCAGATCGCCGGGATCGGCGGAACCGCCCGCACGCTGTTCTCGGACATCATCGTCGTGGACGAGCTGTCGGTGTACTTCAGCTTCCTGTTCCTGGGCATCGGCATCCTCGTGCTGCTCATGTCGATGAACGCGGTGCCCAAGTTCAGCCGCTGGACCGCCGAGTTCTACGCGCTCATCGTCTGGTGCACCCTGGGCAACATGCTCCTTGCCACGGCGAACGAGCTGTTCACCATCTTCCTGTGCCTCCAGCTCACGAGCCTGCCGCTGATCGTGCTGATCGGGTTCGCGAAGCGCGATCCGAGAAGCGGGGAGGCCGCGCTCAAGTACCTGCTGCTCGTGCTGGTCTCGACGGCGGTCCTGCTCTACGGCATGAGCCTCATCTACGGATCGCTCGGCACGAGCACCCTGCCCGAGATCGGCGAGCGCCTCGCCGAGACCACGCTCACGCCGGTGCTCGCGCTCGGCCTCGTGCTGCTGCTCACCGGGTTCGCGTTCAAGATCACCGCTGCGCCGTTCCACTGGTGGGTCCCGGACGCCTACGAAGGCGCCCCGACGCCGGTCACGGCGTTCATGTCGGTGGGCTCCAAGTTCGCCGGCTTCGCGCTGGCGCTGCGCATCATCATCGAGGGCCTGAAGGTGCCGCTCAACTGGTCGGTGATCTTCGGGGTCATGGCCGCGCTCTCGATGTTCGTGGGCAACTTGGGCGCGATCAGGCAGACCAACATCAAGCGGATGCTCGCGTACTCGGGCATTGCGCAGGCGGGCTACCTGCTCGTGGGCGTGGCGGCGCTCTCGAGCGCGGGGATATCGGCGGTGCTCTTCTACGCCCTGGCGTACACGCTGGCGAATCTCGCCGCGTTCGGCGCGGTGATCGTTGTGGCGAACGCGAGCGGGAGCGTCGAGATCGAGGACTACGCCGGTCTCGCCAGGCGCTCGCCCCTTATCGCGCTCTCGCTGGCCATCGCGCTTCTGTCGCTGGGCGGCCTGCCGCTCATGGCCGGGTTCATGGCGAAGTTCTACGTGTTCCTCTCGGCGGTGGACGCCGGGCTTGTGTGGCTTGTGGCTATCGGCGTCGTGAACAGCGTGATCTCGCTCTACTACTACCTGCGCGTCGTCTACGTGATGTACGTGCGCGACGCCGAGACGCCCGAGCCGCTTCGCATCGACCGGCTCTCGGCTGCGGCGATGTCGTTCTGCGTCGCGGGCGTGCTCGTGCTGGGGATCGTGCCGGACTCGGCCATGCGCGCGGCGGCCCGTGCCGCGGCGTCGCTGTTCGGCGGCTAGGGAAGGGGAGGGCGCGACATGGACATGAGCATGCTGCTCGCGGCGATGATCGTCGTGCCTCTTCTGGGCGGCATCGCGATCTCGCTGGTTCCGCAGCGCGCCGACAAGCTCGCCCGGCCGCTCGCGTTCGTGCTGTCCGGCGTCGTGCTGATGATGGCGACGGTCGTGTGGATCTCGTTCGATGGCAGCTCTGCCGGTATGCAGTTCGAGCTGAACCGGCCCTGGATACCCGGACTCGGGACGTCATTCCACCTCGGGGTCGACGGGCTGTCGTTGCCGATGGTGTGGCTCACCGCGCTGCTCACCGTGCTCGCGGTGATCGCATCGCGGAGCATCACCGATCGCTCGCGGCAGTACTTCACACTGCTGCTCATGCTCGAGGCCGGGCTCGTCGGTGTGTTCGTCGCGCTCGACCTGATCCTGTTCTACCTGTTCTGGGAAGTCGTGCTGATCCCGATGTACTTCCTGATCTCGATCTGGGGCGGTCCGAACCGCAGCTACGCCGCGGTGAAGTTCTTCATCTACACGCTGGCCGGATCGCTCGCGATGCTCGGTGGGATCATCGCCGTCTACCTCGCCACCGGCGCCGAGACGTTCGACATGGCCCAGGTGGGGCTCGCGGCGTCGCAGCTCTCGCCCACGGCGCAGACCGCGATCTTCATCGCCATTGCGATCGGGCTCGCGGTCAAGGTGCCGATCTTCCCGCTGCACACGTGGCTCCCCGACGCCCACGTCGAGGCGCCGACGGCGGTATCCGTATTGCTCGCCGGCGTGTTGCTGAAGATGGGGTCGTATGGATTCCTGCGTCTCGGGCCGGGCCTGCTGCCGGACGGATTCAAGGCGATCCTGCCGGTCATCGCGCTGCTCGCGCTGATCTCGATCGTCTACGGCGCCGCGGTCGCGCTCATGCAGACCGACCTCAAGAAGCTGGTGGCGTACTCCTCCGTGTCGCACATGGGCTACGTGATGCTCGGCATCGCGGTGGCCAACGAAGCGGGCATCACGGGCGCGACCGTTCAGATGTTCTCGCATGGGTTGATCGCAGGGCTGTTGTTCCTGCTCGTCGGGTGCGTATACGAACGCGCCCACACGCGCGAGATGGCGGAGTTCGGAGGCATCGCCAAGGTGACGCCGCTGCTCGCCGGGACCCTCGTGTTCGCGTCGTTCGCCTCGCTTGGCCTGCCGGGCATGAGCGGGTTCATCGGCGAGTTCATGGTCATCCTCGGCGCGTGGGACGGCAACGTGTGGTACTCGGTGATCGCCGCCGCCGCCGTACTCATCACCGTCGGCTACCTGCTGTGGATGCTTCGCCGAGTGACCTTCGGGCCCGTGAACGAGAAGCGCGTGGGGATGCCCGACATGAGCGCCTCCGAAGCGTTCTCGATCGCACCGCTCGTGGCGCTCACGCTGGTGGTCGGGATCTTCCCACAGACGCTCGTGGGCGTGGTCGAGAGCAGTGTTGCCGCGGTGGTGAAGGTGCTCGGCGGGTAGGGCGAGCAAACCCTCAGGGCCGTCCCAGTGCTACCATTGCACCCCCGAGGAAACGGCGGCGGCAGCGCAGTCGCCGGAGGCGGGATGACCTGATGCACGTGGACACGCCATCGCAGACCCAGCAAGTCCACCCGCGAGAGCCAAGTCGAGGGCTGCTCAAGGTCATTGTCATTGCTACCGTCGGCGCCGCCCTGACCATGGCTATCACTGTGGCCGTGATCTTCCAGCCCCCGCGCGTCAGTGCTACCTCGGGCACGGTCGAAGTCGAGGACGTCAAGGCCTCGTGGGAGATCCTGGCCACTATCACTTCAATGGTGGATGCCGCGGTCAAAGGAGAACCGGATTTCGTCGTGCGGCACATCGACACGACGTCGGTCGTGAACGCGACCGTCGACGAGTTCTACTCGGATACCTCACTTCACGCGCTCCTGCTCAGGTACACGCCGAACCGGGCGGGTGCGGACAAGGAGCGCGTGAAGATCAGAGCCAGGGAGCTGGTGCAAGAGGAGCTGCCGGAGCACATCAAGAGCGGCACCCTCCCGAAGCGAATCGAGATTCCGCTGCCAGCGCGAACCGTGAGCGGGTTGGTTGCATCGACGTACGCGAGGAACTCCGTCAAGTCCATCGAGCTCGATGGTGACGAGGCCGTCGTGACGGCCGAGGCGCCGTACGGGGACAGGATGGTACGCGTGAAGATTCGCTTCGAACGCGTCGACGGCGAATGGCGGGTCATCCGGGTCGAGAACCTCGCCGAGGTAGCGCAGGCGGCCGGGTTCTAGGCGGATTCCGGCTCACCCGTCCTAGGCAGCAAGGGCTACTAACGAACGAGGCCCGGTTGCCCGGGCCTCGCATGGTTGCATCTCGTGATCGTCGTGCCGAATGTGCCCTAGCGGCGTCGTCCTGCGCGGCCTCTGCCGCCGCGCTTCGACATCACGCCGCCGGAGAACGCCATTCTCGGCGCACGCTTCGCGTCACGCTCGGGATTCGGGATCATGCGGTTCTCGCTGTACCCGAAGCCCTCGTGGTCGTGGCACTCCAGCACCGACCCGATCTTCGTCTCGATGTCGCGGAGAGTCTCGTGCTCCTCCGGCGCCATCAGGGACATCGCCGTTCCGGTGGTGCCGGCGCGAGCCGTACGACCGATGCGATGGACGTAGTCCTCGGGGCTGTTGGGCAGGTCGTAGTTCACGACGTGGCTGATGCCGGTGATGTCGATGCCGCGAGCGACGACGTCAGTCGCCACCAGCACGTGGTAGCGCCCGCGGGCGAATCCGTCGAGGGCGTTCTGACGCTGCGACTGCGAGCGACCGCCGTGAATGGCGGCGCCCCGGATGCCCTGCTTCTCCAGCACCCGCTGGACGCGGTCGGCGCGGTGCTTGGTCCGCGTGAACACCAGCACGCGCTTGAGTTCGTTGTCGCGGATCAGCTTCACGAGCAGGTCGGCCTTCTGCTGACCGTCCACGGGGTACACCCGCTGCTCGATGGCCTCGATCGGCGTATTGGCCGGCGCGACCGAGATCTCGACGGGCTCGTGAAGCGTCGAGCCGATCACCCGAAGCACGTCGGACGACATCGTCGCCGAGAACAGCAGGTTCTGACGCTTCTCGGGCAGCCAGCCGACGATCTTGCGCAGCTGCGGCCAGAAGCCCATGTCGAGCAGGCGGTCGGCTTCGTCGATGACCAGGATCTCGATCTTGGTCGGATCGAACGCGCCGCGCTCCTTCAGGTCGATCAGGCGACCGGGAGTGGCGACCAGAACGTCGACGCCCTTCTTGAGCGCCTTGAGCTGCGGGTCGTAGCCGACGCCGCCGTAGGCGATGGCCACGCGGTGGTTGGTGTACGGCGAGACCTGCTTCGCCACGCGCTCGATCTGCACCGCGAGTTCGCGCGTCGGCGTCACGATCAGCGTCGTCGCGGCACCCGGCTTGGGCTGAGTGAGCTGCATGAGCGGCAGCATGAACGCGGCCGTCTTGCCGGTCCCCGTCTGGGCGCAGCCGACGATGTCGCGGCCCTCGAGGATCAGCGGGATGGCTTGGGACTGGATGGGGGTCGGGGCGGTGTAGCCCATGGCACCCACGGCCTTCAGAAGGCGTGGGTCAAGACCCAAATTGTCGAAACTCAAGTAAGAGCTCCTTCCTTGTGCGTCATCGGACGCACTGCGTGTAGACGCAGTCGTACCGACATCTCACAAGGGGAGCGAAGGACAACCGAGTCTTGGTTTCGCGCGCCGTAGCGGGCGCGTCAACGTCGAACTATACGCGATTACCTGCGAAAACGATACCACCGCACCGAGACGGGGCCTCGGGGGAGGCGCCGAGACGGCCGCGGAGTCCGGTGCGTGCCGCTGCTACGCCGCCGAATCGGAGTCCTCCGGTGGCGCCGGCTGCGGCGTCTCGCGCGATCTGTCGGCCTTCCCTGTGGCCGCGGGCCGCCTGCCCACGAGAGCCTCGCCCAGCGGAGAGCGGACCCGCCACAGCAACATCGTCATCACCACGCTCGCGACGAGCGCGAACAGCGCCAGTACCGACACGGTCACGTAGGGCATCGGCGCTGGGAACCGCTCCAGCACGAGCGAAGAACCGATCGTGATCCAGAACGGGTGGATCAGGTAGCCGCCGAACGACGTTCCGGCGAGAAGCCGCAGCGTCGAGGAGGCGCGCGTACGTGCGAGCAGTCCACCCAGGTCGAGCCACACCAGCACCGAGAGCAGCTCGAACGGCACGACCCACGGCTGCATGACTCGGCTGATCTCGGCGGTTGCGGCGAAGTCGCCGCCCGTCGCAACCGCCTGTTGCCACACCAGCCAGCCCACGGCCGAGGCGGCGCCGATGTACGCCAGCACGAGCAGCGGCCGCGCCTTGCGCAGAAGCTCCGAGGCGCGTTCGTGGTCGAGACCGATGACGACCCCGATGGCGATGTAGGCGCTCCAGAACACGAAGATGCGGTCCGAGGCGATCCCGAACACCGCCGAGAGCACCGGCCCCGAGTCGAGGAATGGCCCCCACAGCAGGCCGAGCAGCGCCATCGTGCCGGCGACGGCGGCCAGCAGAGCCCATCCCCGCGCGGCCCGATCGAGTCGCGCGAACCACCGCGCGACGAACGGCGCCACGACGACGATCTGCATCGCGATGAGCATGTACCAGAGGTGGTAGTAGCCGGTCCCGGTGAGCAGCGCGCGACCCAGGCCGACGACGAGTTGCTCGGCGGTGGGTGCCGGCCCGCCTTGAAGTGCTTGACCGAAGAGGAAGTAGAACAGCGTCCACAGTGCGTACGCGAGGAAGAGCCTCGTGAGCGCCGGTAGGGGACGACTGGTCTTGCCCGCGGCGACGCCTCGGCAATCAGCAGCGCCGAGATCGCCATGAACGCGGGCAGCGCGAAGCGCGTCAGCGCCAGGGCGATACACAGGACGCCGGTCGGGACCACGCCGATGGCGAGTCCGGACATCGACGTGATGGCGTGCCCGGCGACGATGAACACGAAGGCGATGGCGCGAAGCGCCTCGACGTCCGGAAGCCATCCCGCCGCTGCGGTCTGGGCGCCGGTCTGGACCCGCGCGTGTGACACGGCTGCGCTCGCGGCCGTCTCGGGTGCGGCGTCGTCCATCATTGCAGCCGCCCGGTGAGCACGTTGTCGGTCGCCAGCAGTACGTCGCGGCCCGCGGTCGCGAGCCCCACCGGAGCGCTGCCCACCTGCGTGCGCCCGAGCGGCTTCACGGCGTTCACGTCCGATACGTCGAACGCGCTGAGACCGCCGGTGAGGTCGGAGACGTACGCGATATCGCCCAGCGGGACCACGTCCCGGGCGCCGACGATCGTCCGCACGTTCGCGACGATGCGGGGAAGGTCGGGCTGCGAGATGTCGACGAGGTACAGGCCGCGTTGTTCGTCAGCCACGTAGACCAGGTTCCCCTTGATGGCGATCCCGGTGGGCGCAGGCAGGCTCTTCCACTCGCCCACGACTCGCGGCTGAGCCTTGTCGGACACGTCGAACACCACGACGCCCGAGTCGAACGCCGCGACGTAGACCCGATCGTCCTTCACCGCCACGTCGTAGGCAGTCCCTCTGGTCGCGCCGATCCCCACGGTCTGCGGGTTCGCAGGATCGGTGATGCTCACGACCTGCATCCCGCCGCCCCAGTCCGCGACGTAGGCGAAGTCGTCTTCAAGCACGACGTTGCGTGCCGAGGACCCCGAGGCCACCGAGCCCGTGACTCGCGGCTGGGCAAGGTCGGACGTGTCGACGAAGACGGTGCCGCCCCACGCGCACGCTATCGCCGCGAGCCCTCGGCGAACGGCGATGCCCTGCGGCGCGGCCGGAAGCTGGACTGCTCCCACACGCTCGTACTCGGCCCCCGCCGCACTGCGAGCGGTGAGGAGCCCGAACTTCTCCCCGGTCACGAACAGCTGGCCGTCGGCGATCTGCGCGGCACTTGCGGTCGACGTCAGCTCGAGGGCGACCTGCGTCTGAAGGTTGAGTCGCCCAGCTGCGATGGCCTCTTGGGGCTGAGGGGGATGATCGAGCGGGTTGGTGCGATAGACCGCCTCGGCGGCGAGCATGGACAGCACGAGCGCGATGGCTGCGAGAGCGACATGGGCCCAGCGCGGCGTGTGCTGCACCGAACCCCCTTCGTCGCGTCGCTCCGAACCGGTCGTGACGCGTCGATGCTACCCGGTCAATGCTACCCGAACCGCGGTGGCGTCGCCTGCCGCCGATCCCGCCCCGAGGTATGCCTCGGGGGCCGCAGGGAATGGCGACACTCGGCCCTATCGGTGCGCCAGGCCGCGGAAGTGGTGCCTCCCCTCCGGTGCCTTCGGTTCGACGACTTCTGCCGCCGCCGGCTCGGCGGTGCCCTTCGGATTCCTCGGCGTACGGCGTATCAGCGGAATCACCTTCGCCGTCACCACGGCCACCGCGATGAACAGCACGCCCATGACCAGCAGCAGGATCGGCGCACGCGCCGTCCCTCCGAACGCCTCTATGACTGTGACTAGCGAGAAGAGGACGATCGTGACGGCACCGAACCCGAGCAGGATGGCGCGCTTGAGGAAGATGCTGGCGACGACGCCGATGATTCCGATGCCGATGGCGAGCAGGCCCGCCCACAGCCGGAGGCCCTCGTCGCCCTGCGTCATCATCTGCAGGCCGAAGATCGTGCCTACGCATCCGAGCGACAGCGCCGTCCGCACAGGGATGATCCGCCCTGCCGCGCCGAGCGCCACCCACGTGATACCGATAGCGACCAGGAGCATGCCCACCGGCCAGATCCGGGGGTTCGCGTCGGTCGAGAGGAAGTTGATCGCCGCGATGACGTTCATCAGGATCCCGACGAAGAACGCGATCTGCGTGAGCGCTCCCTTGCGGATCCACCACACCACGCCCCCGACGAGGGTCGCGGTCGCAGCACCCGCCATGACCGCCCAGTTGACCACCATCTGCGCCGCCCTCGGGGAGGACCCAAGCGCAGCCTCGGCGATGGGGCGGGCAATCATCGCACCGGTCACGGCCGTCGCAAGCACGCCGATCGCGAGCAGCACCTGGTCGAGCCTGCGTGCGACAGATGAATCGCTGCGGTCGAGGAGGTATGCGGCGACGAATGCGACTGCCGCGCCCACAAGCGGGACGGCGATTCGGCCGTAGGTCCCGAGCGTCTCCCAGGACTGGGCGACCAGAACGCCGGCGCCGCCCATGGCCAGAGCGATGCCGAGGTAGCCGGCGACTTCGCTCGCCACCCGACGGTTCGTCGAAGCGTCTTCGGGCATCCGCAGGATGAGGCGTATGGCGACGCCCAACACCAGGAAGCCAAGCAGGATCATGGCCACGGCCGTGCCGGCACCGAACCCGAGGTACTCACCGATCAGCTGCCCGCAGAACGCGGTCAGTCCGACAGCACCGATGCCCAGCACGGCGTACTCCTGCATCAGCGAGCCGGCGGCGATGAGCCCCGCGCACAGCGCAGCGCCGAGCCAGATGCCCCAGTACAGGGTGGTCGGGGAGCTCATGACCATTGCTTGGGCCCCAGCGGCGATGCCGATGGCGGCCAGTACGATGCCCGCTGGATGCGGCGGCAGCAGCTCGAGCAGCGCCAGGGTGCCCCAGATCATCGAAACCGCGATCAACACCAGACCGGCACCCCACGCGGGACCGGCGATAGGCAGAAGCGGCAGGACGAGCAGGGAAGCGCCCGCGACTCCCGCGGCGAATGCGAGGTGCTGCAGCAGAGTCCGCGTCAGCCACCATACTATCCCGCCCGAGAGCGCGACCCCGGCCGCGCCTGCGAACCAGCCCCATGCTGCCGCATCGGCCGGTCCGTAGGCGCCATTCGATACGAGCACGTCACGGACTGCGAACCCTGCCGTTGCGCCGACACCCGCGACGCCGGCGAAGAGCAGGAACTGCGACAGCCGCTGAGCCGCATGGCCCTGGTTGCGGCGCATCGCGAAGCCGCCCACCAATCCGACCAAGCTAGCGTCACGCTGATGCCCACGTGACCCCAGATCCCCAGTTCGGGCCAGAACTTGACCAGCAGGGCGATCACCGCGCTGAGCGCCAGCGCCCCGCCGACGTAGCCGAGGGCCTCGGCGACGGGCGGTATGGGCTTCGGCGGCGGTTCGGATGGGGCGTTGAGCCCGATGTCCTCGCTGTCGTGGCTCGTGACTCGCGTCCGCCTGTGCGGGCCCCTCGTTCAGTCGTTCGTCCATTTCAGACACCCCCTCGATCCGTGAAGCGGATCAGATCGCGACTCGTTCGGGCCACGGCGCCCTGCGCGCCGCGGTCCACAGTGTGTTCACGTACGACAGCGCGAAGTGGTTCTGGGCGAGGTGCAGCCAGAACGCGCCGCTGTCGGTCAGGACGTAGGAGCCGTTATCGCGTCGTGCCAGCCCGCTCGCTGCCATCGCGGAGAGCCACCGGCGGGCCGTGTCCGCGTCGGCGCCGAGCATCTCGTCGAGGTCCGCCAGCGGGTATCCGCGTGTCGTAGAAGCGCCAGTACAGCCACCACCACGCCGACATCTGTGGCGTGAACGGCATGCGGAGGGCCACGGGAAGCCGCCGCTCTCGACGCTGGTCTCCCACTGCTCGAGGTCGAAGGTGTCGAGCGCGAACCCGTCGGGGAGATGCGAGCCGGCGCCCGGACCAACCCCGATGTAGCCATCGCGGGTGACCGACGAGTACCGGGGCGCGCTGCCCTTCCTGAAGCCCCAGACGCTCACGCGCTCGAAGCCGTGCGCCGCGCACCACGTGGCAACCGCGAGGTACTGCTCCTTTCGCGTGTGCAGGTCGGGCAGTCGCACGCCCTTGAGGTCGAGGTACTCGCCGACGCTCGTGTAGGGGAACGTGAACAGCGGGTACGTCGTGATCTGATTCGCTCCGAGATCCGCCGCCTCGGCCAGGTCGCTGAGTAGCTCGTCGGTAGTCTGCCCCGGCAGCGCGAACATCAGGTCGGCATTCACCGAGGCGAAGCCGGCCGCCGCGAGCCGCGACAGTGCGTCCCGGGCGACGTCAGGCGAGTAGCGCCGACCGATGACCTCGAGGTTCTTCGGATTGAAGGACTGGACTCCCAGAGAGATCAGCGAGATGCCGCTCTCGTGAAGCTCGCCGACGATCTCGTCGGACACGTCGGCCGGACTCGTCTCGATGCACACGTCCCCGCTCACATCGAACCTCTCGCGCGCGCGGCGGACGGTCGCTGCGACTGATGGCATCGCGAGCGTGGGCGTCCCTCCACCCACGTAGATGCTCGTGACTTCCGCTGGTCCGACGGCGTCGGCCCACAGGTCCAGCTCCGCGATGACTGCCTCGCTGTAGCGGGGTACCAGCGCGGGGTCGTAGCGCACTTTGGTGTAGGGGCAGTAGGGGCAGCAGTTGCGGCAGAAGGGGACGTGAATGTAGAGCGACGTCCGTGCAACACTCGGCGGGGCCCAATGCTCCGGCGCCGGTTCGAATGCCCACTGCTGTGACGGGACGAAGTGGTGGCGGGCGGTTCGAGTAGCGAATCGCGAAAGGCCTGTCCCCGCGGTGCTCATAGGTACTTCACCATGCCCAACACAGCGCTCGGACGAAGGCGCTGGGCCTCGGTGATCTCGGTGCACGCACCGTATCCGCAGTCAGGGCAGACCTCATCAGATGCTCGGCAACACAGGGCCTCGCCTTCGGCGTCCGCTACGAGCGCAATGGGCAAACGCCGCGGCCAGTCGCCGGAGGCAAGAGCCTTGAGCCCGGCGGTGGAGTTGATGATCGGCAGCCCCTCGGACTTCATTCGGAGGAGGTCACCGATGATCTCCGCGCGCTCCTCGGCATCGAGGAAGAGATCGTCCTTTCCGTAGTAAGGGGTGTGGAAGTAGATCATCACGCCGAGCACGGGAAGTCGCGTGCGGACGATCCAGCGCAGGAACGGTTCGACACCGCGGGCGGTGTAGCGATCGACGGTGTAGATGATGGCCGTCGGGGGGTTGCCCGGCGAGCGGATCGCCGCCTCGACCTGGTCGAAGTGATCGCCCCGTCGGGTGCGGTACGACTCGGGCAGACCGTCGACGCTTACCCACATGAGGTCAGCCGAGGAGCGGAGCCCCAGGGTGCCGTTCGTGTAGACGTGGACGTGGAAGTACCCCATGTCACGCGCGTCGCCGAGAACGTCGTCCAGCTCGCGCCCACCGTCGTGCCACATCATGGGTTCGCCGCCGGTGAGGTACAGCTCTCGGCAACCCCGTTCGTAGGCGGCTTGCATGATGGCGAGCGCGGCGTCGTACGACAGATCACCGAGCCCGGTGTTCGAAACGTGGCAGCCGCGACAGCTGAGATTGCACCGGTCGGTGATGGCGAGGCCGCAGATCAGCAGCCCGGGGTTGCGCGTCACCGTGAATCGCCAGGCGTACGGAGCGTAGTAGCGGAGTCGCTCGAGCATGATCGCATGCTCCTGTCTGGTGCGACCCGACGTGTACTCGCACGGCACGCGTGTCTGTAGGGTGAGTATTCCCTCAGCGGCCGCTACGTGGTCGCTGAGTCGCCATCACGGGCGAAGCACCTCCGTTCCCGACTCCCCGAAGGTCGTCCCGCTCGCTTGTCCCGCTCTACCTGCGGTGCTAGTATCTGCTCTCGCGCGTGCGGGTGTGGCGGAATGGCAGACGCGCATGGTTCAGGTCCATGTGGGGGCAACCCCGTGAAGGTTCAACTCCTTTCACCCGCACCACTCCGGCTCCATCGACGGCCTCGCCACCTGCCGGCGGGGCCGTTTCGCTAGGCGGGCAGGCCGGGAACGAACGGCGGGTCGACCGAAGGGTTCGCCGCGAAGGGACGTGCGATGTTCGGGTTCGGCGTGAAGACCATCACCACCGACGAGCTCGCCGAGAAGCTCGGGTCGACCCGAGACTTAGTGCTCGTCGACGTGCGGGAGCCCTACGAGTTCGCCGAGGGCCACGTGCCTCGCGCCGTCAACATCCCCCTCGGGTCGCTGACCGGCCGAGCCCGCGAGCTCGACCCCGCCGCCGAGACGCTCCTCATCTGCCACAGCGGTCGGCGCAGCAAGACCGCCGCGAAGCTGCTCACTCGCGCTGGGTTCTCGGATGCGAAGAGCGTTCGAGGCGGCACCCTCGCCTGGAGAGGCCGCCTCGAGAAGTAGTCGCTGCGCGCCTATCCCTTGGAGACGACGTCCACCAGCTCGATCTCGAAGGTGAGGTCCTCGCCTGCCAGCGGGTGGTTGAAGTCGATCGTCGCGGTCAGCTCGCCGACCTCCGCGACCACCGCCTGCACCTGCTCGCCCTCGGGGGTGGTGAGCTCCACGACCCACCCGACTTCGGGGCGCTCGGGGAACGCCTCGAGCGGGATCTGCTGCGTCGCCTCGTCGTAGCGGTCGCCGTAGGCGTCCTGGGACGCGATCGTCACCGTGCGCTTGTCGCCGACCTCGCTCATCTCCTGGACTGCCGAATCGAAGCCGGGGATGACCTCGCCCGAGCCGACCGTGAACTCCAGCGGTTCGCTGCCTTCGCTGCTGTCGAACTCCGTGCCGTCCGCGAGCGTGCCTCGGTAGTGAACTTTCACCGTGTCGCCGTGTTGCGGTGCCATGGGGTCCTCCTCGGATCGGCTGGATGTCTAGAGCGGCCCGCCGAGCGGCTGATGCGGTCGATGTCGCTGCGGCCGTTGCGGACGTGATGTGCCTGGCGAGACTGTACCCCTTCGTCTTTTGCTTGGCACTCGAGCGTCCGATACACGTACTACATCGTGTCGCGCATCGGCGCGGCGGCCGGTCGTAGCAAGGAATCGAAGATGGCCGAGGACTTCCATCCCATACGCGGGAAGTGCACCTGGTGGCGCGAGCGCGTGGTCGAAGAAGATCGCTGGGACATCATGCTCAGGGATCCGGAACGCCGAGTTCAATGCTCGTGCTTCATCGAGGGCGACACGTACGTGTGGCCGCGGGCCGAAGTGCCGGCGGACTGCCCCGAGAACCGGAAGTGCCGCTACTACATCAAGGTGGCCTAGCCCGATCCCGTCAGGCCTCCGATCCCGCCGCGCACGTCGACGCGGTCGCCATGAGTCGTCTTGCGCAAGAACATCACTTGCCTTAACGTTTCGTTGCCTTAAGTAGTGAACGAGACGAGGGCGAGGGCATCCCATGGTCTTGGATCCGTACGGCGATCTGGCCGCCGACACCACCCAGACGAGCAACGACACCGAGGCGATCGCGTCCGGGCTTCGCAGGCTGTGGGCCGGTATCGTGCGGGGCATGCGTCAGGGCGAGTCGGTGGGTGGCCTGCACCTCCAGCAGTTCTGGGTGCTCGTGCTGACCCGCAACGGTCCGATGCGGATGAGCGAGATCGCCGAGGCGCTCGAGACCTCGCAAGCCAACGTGACCGGCCTGATCGATCGTCTCGAGCGCGCGGGGTTCGTGCGGCGTGTCAGAAGTGAGAGTGACCGGAGGGTCGTCGAGGTCTCGATCACCCAGCAGGGCCTCGAGATGATCGGCCGGATGCGGTCGGAGTACCAGGCCCGCGTGGATCACGCGCTCCGAAACCTCGACGCCGCCGAGCGCAGCCAGCTGCTCGCGCTCATCACCAAGGCGCTCGACGGCGGAGCGTAGTGCAGCGCTCGGAGGTGTCGCCAAGGGAGCGTGCGGCGTTCCGCGCGCTCGTGCTCGAGCGGGGCGCCGAGCTGTATCGGGACCTGCCCTGGCGGCACACCCACGACCCGTACCGGATCCTCGTCTCGGAAGTGATGCTGCAGCAGACACAGGTCCCCCGCGTCGTGCCGCGCTACGAGCGCTGGCTGGAACGGTTCCCGACCCTCGACGCCCTCGCGGCCGCGCCGCTCGCCGTGGTTCTCGAGGAGTGGCAGGGGCTCGGGTACAACCGCCGCGCGGTGTCGCTCAAGCGGGCCGCCGAGGAGGTCTCCGCGTCATGGGGCGGCACGCTTCCCACCGACGAGCGCACGCTGCGGTCGCTGCCGGGGATCGGCCCCGCCACTGCGGCCGGCATCCTCGCGTTCGCCTACGAACAGCCGGCGACGTACCTGGAGACCAACGTCCGGACGGTGTTCCTCCACGAGTTGTTCGCCGAGGAAGTCGACGTTCCCGACCGTGCCATCGCCCCGCTTGTGAGCGCGACGGTCGTCGATGCCGCGGCCGCAGGGGTGTCGCCGCGCACGTGGTACTACGCGCTGCTCGACTACGGCGCCTGGCTCAAGCGCACGGTGCCTAACCCGTCCCGTCGCTCGGCGCATCACGCTCGGCAGTCGCCCTTCGAGGGGTCGCAGCGCCAGAAGCGCGCGCGGCTGCTACGCGCAGTGATTGCTGCTGGCGGCGCCCCGACGGAGACGCTTGCCGCCGAGGTGGGGATCGAGCCCGACCTCGCCGAGGAGCTGCTCAGCGCGCTTGCTGCCGAGGGCTTCCTGGTCGCCGACACCGCGGCCGGTGTCTGGCGGGTCGCTGACTAGCGCCCGAACTGCTACCACCGGCTTCCGCCCGCCACGGGCGCCTAGCGCGAGGCGTCGTTGACGAGCTGCTTCTCGGCTGCGGCCACGATCTCGTCGCGAACCACGCCGTAGGCGAGACCTCGCTCGCGGGCGATGCGGGCCACGTCGTCGTGCTCGGGCCGGATGCGGTGCGCGGCGCCCCGCGGGCCGAGCTTCACGCGCACGTGGCCGCCCCACGGCGAGACGACCTCGAGCACCTCGCGCTCGGCCTCGAACCGCTCGATTCGAGTCGAGCGCACGCCCAGGGTCCCGGTCAGCGCCACGATCCGCTCGGCGGTGTGCTCGGCGGCGTCGGGCGTGGCGAGCACCGAAAGAACGACCGCAGCGCGCCCCTTCTTCATGACGACGGGCGCGAGCCAGACATCGAGCGCGCCCTCGCCGAGCAGTTGCTCCGCGACGAAGGCGGTCTGCTCGGGCGCGAGGTGGTCGAGGTTGGTCTCGAGCAGTACGACCTCGCCGGTGGCGAGGACCGGGGCGGGCGTAGTCGGCTCTCCGAGTGTCAGACGGCACACGTTGGGCGAGCCGATCTCGCGCGTCCCCGCACCGTAGCCCACGGCTCTCGGCACGATGGGCGGGCACGGACCGAACTCGGCGCCGAGCCCTGCGAGAAGCGCCGCGCCGGTGGGCGTGGTGAGTTCGCCGGGCGGGCTTCCGTCGGGCATTGGGGGACCAGGCACGACCGGGACGCCCAGCAGCAGCTGCGCGGTCGCCGGCGCCGGGACTCCGAGCACGCCATGGCTGGTCGCGACCGTACCCCACCCCGTGGCGACGTCGGACACCACCAGGCGGTCGATGCCGAGCGCGACGACACCGGCGCACACCCCGACGACGTCGAGGATGCTGTCGGCTGCCCCGACCTCGTGGAAGTGGACCTCGTCGGGTGTGGAGCCGTGAACGCTCGCCTCGGCCTCGGCGAGGCGCGAGAAACAGGCGACTGCGGCATCGCGGACGAGCTCGTCGAGCCCCGCCGAATCGAGCAGCGCACGGATGCTGGCCCACGTGCGCGGCGGAGGGTCGCCGGCCGGGCTCACGCTGATGCCGACGGCACTGACTCCGCCGGAGCACACGCGGCGCACCTCGACGCTGGCTTCGGGCACGAGGGTCCCAAGCAGTTCGGCGAGGTGATCGGCGGTGAAGCGGCCGTCCGACATCCCGATGTCGAGCAGCGCGCCCAGGAACTTGTCGCCGGATACGCCGGTGGAGCAGTCGAGGTAGCCGATCATAGCCGCACGCGCCTCACGTGGCGTCGTCGCCGCGCGGGTCGCGGACGCTGTCCTCGGCGAGCCACGACGGGCGGTTCACGCGCGACGCGAGCATCGCGGCGCCGAAGCCGTTGTCGATGTTGACCACCCCGATGCCGCCGGCGCACGAGTTGAGCATCGTGAGCAGCGGCGCGACGCCACCGAAGTGCGCGCCATAGCCCACGCTTGTGGGCACGGCGACCACCGGGACGTCCACGAGTCCGGCGACTAATGAGGGCAGTGCGCCCTCCATGCCTGCCACCGCGATCAGCACGCGAGCGTCGCGCAGGGTCTCGCGATGCGCCAGCACGCGATGGACCCCGGCCACACCCACGTCGAACAGGCGGGTCACGCGGCTGCCCATCACCTCGGCGCAGAGCGCTGCTTCTTCCGCCACGGGGATGTCGGCCGTGCCTGCACTCACCACGACGATGTGACCCTCGGCAGGGCGTTCGGCTCGGCGGTCGACCACCACGACACGCGCCGTCTCGCTATACCGCGCGTCCTCGGCGATCTGCGCGACCGCCTGGAAGTGGGCGGGTTCGGCGCGCGTCGCGAGAAGCACCGCGCCGTGCTCGAGGAGGTTCTTCGCGATCGCGCGAACCTGCTCGGCGGACTTGCCCTGGCAGAAGATCACCTCGGGGAAGCCGCACCGCACCCCGCGATGGTGATCCAGCCGCGCATCGATCTCGCCGCCTGCCTCGGAGGCCACTTCGGCGAACGGAAGGTCGGCAAGCGAGCGCGCGGCATCGTCGGGCGTCATCCTGCCCGATGCCACGCTCTCGAGGAGCCTCTGAAGTTCGCTCGCATCCATGTCTACCAGCGCAACTCTAGCCCAACTCAATACTTCTCAGGCTCATACCCTACCTCGGATTCGCCGATGTAGGAGTGCAGGGACGGCTGCGGGGAGGGCAGCCGTCCCCAACTCGACGGGGGGAGTGGACGAGATGTCCATCGAGCGTCGCGCCGATAGGGGTGCGCTCGCCTACTTCCTGGCCAGGCTCGTAGTGGTCGCGGCCTTGCTCTGGGCGTGGAGCACGGGGCAGCTCCTGATGCCGCTTGCCGCCCAGCGTGCCTACTTCGGCTGGGGACTGCTCGTGATCGGCGCTGTCGGGCTGGTCCTCGCGCCGCTCGTCGCGCGCAAGATCCTGCCGCTTCCCACCGCGATGCTCGTGGCCCTCCCGTTCGATCTCGCGGGGCTCGCGGCGTGGGTCGTTGCCTTCGGCAGCTACCTCGATCCCACGTACGCGATGTTCGTCGCACTGTGCGTGGCCTACTCGCTGGTGCTGCCCCGGCGGCACGCCTTTCTGACCACCATCTCGGCAGTACTCGTATACCTCTTCGCGCTCGCCGCAGCCGGCGTCGTGTACCCGGTGCTCCGGCCTCCCGCCGAGCAGCTCAACGGCGCACTGCTCTTCCTCAGCGTCAAGGCGCTCGTCATGCTTTCCGCCGGTCTCTTCACCGCGGTCGTCATCGACGCGAAGCGCCAGCGCCGCCTCGAGGCGGTCGCCGCCAGGCAGGACTTGGCCGACGCCAATCGGGCCCTCGCCATGCGGGTCGAGCAGCTGCAGACCGTCTCTCGGATCACCGAGATCGTTCACAAGAACCTTGACGTCGAGTCCGTCGCCGGCGAGCTGGCCGAAGTGGTCGCCCGCACCATCGGTGTCAGCCAGTGCACCGTCCTCATCATCGAGAAACCGGGCGGCACGCGCCTGTTCTGCGCGAGCACGGCCAACGCCGGCGATGAGTCACTGATGTCGTGCGTCCCGGTCCACGAGCACCACGACCTGCAGGTCGTGTTCTGCGCGCCGGGGGACGAAGCGGTGCTGCTCGAGAACGACGACGTTCTGATCCTCTCGGCGATCGCGAGCCAGTTGGTCATCGCCGTCGAGAACTCGCAGCTCTACCGGCTCACTCGCCAGCTCTCCATGACCGACGGCCTCACCGGGCTCTACAACTACCGCTATCTGCAGCAGCGGCTCGCCGAGGAAGTCGAGCGCGCACGCCGCTACGGACACGCGGTGTCGCTGCTGATGATCGACACCGACCAGTTCAAGGAGTTCAACGACCGGTTCGGGCATCCCGCCGGCGATCTCGCCCTCGCCGAGCTCGGCGCGGTGTTGCGGGGAGCCGTGCGCTCCGTCGACGTGGTGTGTCGCTACGGAGGTGAGGAGTTCTCGATCCTGCTCCCCGAGACCGACGCCCGAGGCGCGTACGCCGCCGCCGAGAACGTGCGCGATGCTGTCCGAGAACACCGTTTCTGCAACGAGGACGGGTCTCCCGAGTGCCGGCTCACCGTGAGCATCGGCTTCGCGACCTACCCTCAGCACGGTGTCGATTGCGAAGAACTGCTGCGCGAGGCGGACGATGCGCTGTATCGTGCCAAGCACGAGGGGCGCGACCGAGTCCGCGCTCCGCTCGCGAAAGGTTCGCAGTCGGCCGCGATGGCCGTTGCAGAAACGGAGGAGTAGATGCCCCGATACGCGTTCCTCGGCCCGGCGGGCACCTTCTCCGAGGAAGCGCTTCTTTCGCTGGGCGTCGAGGATCTCGAGCCGTATCCGTGCGTGTCGATCGATGAAGTGTTCGAGGCCGTCGAGCGGGGGCAGGCCGACGCCGGCGTGGTGCCCATCGAGAACTCGGTGGAGGGGAGCGTCCCCGCCACACTGGATGCGCTCGCCTTCGAGACCTCACTCGAGATCCAGGGTGAGCTGGTGGTCGACATCCACCACGCGCTGATCTTGGGACCCGAGGCCGACCTCGCCGCGGTGACCACGGTAGTCTCGCATCCGCAGGCCACCGGCCAGTGCCGCAGGTGGCTGGCGCGCAACCTCCCCGGACGCACCGTCCTGGCCGCCAACTCGACCGCCGAGGCAGTGCAGCGAGCGGTCGCAGACCCCACCGTCGCCGCCGTGGGGACGCGGCTCGCCGCCGAGCTCTACGGCGGGCGCATCGTCGAGCCGGCGATCGAGGACTACGCGGGCAACCAGACGCGGTTCGTCGTGATCGGCCGGGGTCTTCGCGAGCGAACAGGCGACGACAAGACCTCGCTCGCGCTCTTCCTGAAGGCCGACAAGCCCGGCGCGCTGCTCATGATCCTCTCGGAGTTCGCCTACGCGGAGATCAACCTCACCAAGATCCAGTCCCGGCCCACCAAGCGCGCGCTGGGGGACTACATGTTCTTCGTCGATCTCGAGGGACACGTCGAGGACCAGCACGTGAAGACGGCGCTCGACTGCCTGCGACTGAAGCTGCGCGAGGTCAAGGTGCTCGGCAGCTATCCGAGGGCCCGCTAGCGAAGCCGTCGCGGTCGCGACTACTTACCGGTGGACGCCGCCGGCGTGGCCTGGTCGTACACGAACCCCGCGTCGTGGACCCGGCGGTCGACCTTCAGCCGCGCTACGGCCGCGTCGGCGTCGACGCCATCGGCCAGGAAGACGAAGTACAAGCCGCCGCCCATCGACCGCGTCGAGGTGGCGCGAACGTCCGCCGTGGCGAGCACCTGCTTCACGGGGACGCCGTTGTCGACCCACAAGGACAGTACGTTCTCGACGCGGACCTGCGCCGGAACGGCGACGATCGTCTTGTCGCCGACGCTCGCCGCGGTCTGCGTGGTACTGCACGCGCGGAGCAGCAGGAGCACGAGCACGACGACGATGACCAGCACGACACCGGCGACCACGGCTCGAACGGTCCGGGTGCCTCGGTCGGCGTCCTCCGCGTCGTCGTCCCAGTCCTCGTCCATCTCGGTGTCGACGGGTTGGAGGTCGGGTTGCTCGGCGGCGGGAGGAGTGGATGGGCGGATGTCGTCTGCAGGCATGTGTCTCGCGATCCCTCTCGTCACCGTATCGGCGACACGCGAAGTCGACCGCAGTACTCGTAGGGGCAAGTATAGACCCCTCCCATGCGGGGCAGTATCGGCCGCTGGAGTGAATCGGGTCACACGATTGGCGAGGGGTCAGATGTAGTACATGGTCGAGGTCTCGGCATCGAGCTCGCGCTGGCGCGTCGCCAGATCCGCGAGGCTGATGTTGCCGAGCGCCGTGCCGAGAGCCCCCGTGGCCTGCTGCCAGCCCTCCGCCACCGCCGAGCCGGTCACCTTCGGCACGTCGAGCACGTCGCCCTGCAGCGCCAGCACCACATCGCGCATCGAGATCTCGGCGGGCGGTCGACCGAGCGCGAAGCCGCCTCCGGGACCACGCGTGCTGCGGACGATCCCCGAGGCGACGAGGGCGGTGAGCTGCTGCTCGACGAAGCGCGACGGCAGGCCGAGGCGCGCAGCGAGCGCGCCGCCGGAGCGGATGGAGCCCGGCGGCAGCGTCGCCAGGGCGACGAGCGCACGAAGCGCGTAGTCGAGTCGCTGGGGCACCCGCATGGGCTAGCCCAGCTCTTCCCACAGCTTCGTCGTGAGGTAGCGCTCGCCGGTGGACGGCGCGACGGTCACGATGACCTTGCCGGCGTACTCGGGCAGCGCGGCGAGCCGCAGGGCGGCGGTGATGTTGGCCCCGCTCGAGATGCCCACGAGGAGCCCTTCCTGCGATGCCGCAAGCCGGGCAGTGGCGATGGCTTCGTCGCCGCTCACGTGCTGCACCTCGTCGATGTTGTCGAGATCGAGCACGGTGGGGATGAAGTTCGCGCCGATGCCCTGGATGAGGTGCGGGCCGGGCGTGAGGTCATCACCGCGCAGGCGCTGCGCGATGATCGGCGACTCGGCGGGCTCGACGACGACGGCCTTGATCGTCGGGTCCTTCTCCTTGAGGTAGCGCCCGGTGCCCGTGATCGTGCCGCCAGTGCCGACGCCGGCGACGAAGGCGCCGATGCCCTCGGCACCCAGCGCCTCCCAGATCTCCGGTCCCGTCGTCTCGTAGTGGGCCTTCGGGTTGGCGGGGTTGTCGAACTGCCCGGCGATCCAGGCGTTCGGCGTGGTCTCGGCGAGTTCGTTGGCCGTTTCGACAGCGCCCTTCATGCCCTTCTCCTTGGGCGTGAGCACGAGCTCGGCACCGAAGGCCTTGAGCAGCTTGCGCCGCTCCATCGACATCGACTCGGGCATGGTGAGGATGACGCGGTAGCCTCGCGCCGCGCCGATCATCGCCAGTGCGATGCCGGTGTTCCCACTCGTGGGCTCGACGATCACCGATTCGCCCGGCTTCAGGATGCCGCGCACCTCGGCGTCGTCGATCATCGACAGGCCGATACGGTCTTTGACCGATCCGCCCGGGTTTCGGGACTCGAGCTTGACGACGACGCTCGCGGGCAGGCCTTCGGCCAGCGTGTTGAGCCGGACGTGGGGCGTGTCGCCGATCGTGGTGTCGACGGACGGGGAATAGCTCATCGGATGCCTCGCTCTCCGCTCGGGCGTCTCTCGGCGCGACTCGCCGGTGCGCCTCGCACTCTACTCCACCTAAAGCGCATGAAACGAACCGATATAGTGCGTTATACCCGTGCGATGCGCGGGTCGACGGTCACGGGGCACGGAAAGCCGTAGCAGCTCGATGCGGCTTTCCGGTTGCAAAGGCCGAACGAGGCATCTAGAATCCGTCGACACTACCGCCGAACAGGCGGGCTCGCGGGACGTTCGCCCGCGACGCAGCCTCGATCAGCGAGAGGAGGTGCGGACGGGTCTCATGTGGTTTCCGGCTCTTGTGACCGTCATGGACATGATGATGACCTCGCCCGGTGGGTGCGCTTCGGCGTGCGTGACCGGGCGGCCATAGGTACTCTGAAGGCCTGATGGCCTTCGGGGAGGCTTCATCCCCCTGACGACATCACAAGAGAGAGGCGAGACCATGACCACGCCGCGCCACTTCGACACCATCGCCGTTCACGGCGGTGCCGCCGCAGATCCCACCACCGGCGCTCGCGCCGTCCCCATCTACCAGACTGTCGCCTACAACTTCCGCGACACCGATCATGCCGCCGACCTGTTCGGCCTGCGCGAGTTCGGCAACATCTACTCGCGCATCATGAACCCCACCAACGACGTCCTCGAGCAGCGCATCGCCGGCCTCCACGGCGGGAGCGCCGCCCTCGCGCTGTCTTCGGGGCACGCCGCCGAGGTTCTCGGCCTGCTGAACGTGGCCGGAACCGGCGACTCGATCGTCGCGTCGACCTCGCTGTACGGAGGCACCTGGAACATCTTCCTGCACACGTTCCGGCGCCTCGGCATCGAGGTGCGCTTCGTCGAGACCACCGACACCGACGGGTTCGCCGCGGCCAGCGACCACACCACCAAGGCGTGGTTCGTCGAGACGATCGGCAACCCACGCCTCGACGTGCCCGACCTTGCCGGCCTTGCCGATGCGGGCCGGGCGCACAACATCCCGCTGTTCGTCGATAACACGTTCGCGACGCCTTACCTGAGCCGCCCGATCGAGCACGGTGCAGCGGTGGTGGTCGAGTCGCTCACCAAGTGGCTCGGCGGGCACGGCACGAGCATCGGCGGCATCCTTGTCGACGGCGGCAACTTCGACTGGGGCGGCGGGCGCCACCCGTTCTTCACCGAGCCCGACGAGAGCTACCACGGTCTCAAGTTCTGGGACGTGTTCGGCGACTTCCCCGGTCTGGGCAACGTGGCCTTCGCCATTCGCGCGCGAGTGAACCTGCTGCGCGACCTGGGCAGCTCGCTCTCGCCGTTCAACGCGCAGCAGTTCCTGCTCGGCGTGGAGACGCTCTCGCTTCGCGTGCAGCGGCACTCCGACAACGCGCTGGCGGTCGCGAAGTACCTCGAGCAGCACCCCAAGGTCGAGTGGGTCAGCTACCCCGGGCTCGACTCGCATCCAACGAAGGCCAACGCCGATCGCTACCTCGAGAACGGCTACGGCGGCGTGGTGGTCTTCGGCGTGAAGGGCGGCCGAGAGGCGGGGCGCAAACTCATCGACTCGGTGGAGCTGTTCAGCCACCTGGCCAACGTGGGCGACGCGAAGTCGCTCATCATCCACCCCGCGACCACCACGCACTCGCAGCTCTCCGAGGCCGAGCTCGAGAAGGCCGGTATCAGCGACGACTTCGTCCGCCTGTCGATCGGCATCGAGGGGATCGACGACATCCTCGCCGACCTCGAGCAGGCACTGGAGCAGGTGTAGCCCCGCGGTGACGCATGCTGCCGAGAACTCCGGCGCGACCACGGTCCCCGAGGCGGGAGCTCCTCCCGCTTCGGGGCCGACCTCGCTCGTACTGCCCGGCACGGTCCCGCTCGCAAGCGGCCGTCAGCTCGACCACGTCGAGGTGGCGTACGAGACGTTCGGGACACTGGACGAGACGCGGTCGAACGCGATCCTGATCTGCCACGCGCTGTCGGGTGACGCGCACGTGGCCGAGGGCCCTGGGCTGGACGGGGAGCTTCGTCCTGGATGGTGGGACCCCGTGGTCGGGCCGGGCAAGGCCATCGACACGAACAAGTACTTCGTCGTGTGCAGCAACGTCGTGGGCGGCTGTTCGGGCACCACCGGCCCCGGCTCGATCGATCCCAAGACCGGCCGCCCCTACGGCCGCCGCTTCCCGCTCGTGACCATCGAGGACATGGTCGACGTGCAGGCCAAGCTCATGACCGAGCTCGGGATCGAGCGTCTCGCCTCGGTGACCGGCGGGTCGATGGGCGGCATGCAGGCGCTGGCGTGGGCGCAGCGCTACCCCGAGCGGGTGGCTTCGGTGATGGCGATCGCCACCACCTGGCGTCTCGGCGCGCAGGCCATCGCGTTCAACGAGGTCGGGCGTACCGCAATCCTGGGCGACCCCGAGTTCCGTGGCGGCGACTACTACGACAACGGCCAGCCGCATCACGGACTGGCGACCGCCCGGATGGTCGGCCACATCACGTACCTCTCCGACGAGTCGATGCGCAAGAAGTTCGGGCGTCGGCTGCGCGAGCGCGATGCGCTTGCCTTCGATTTCGTGACCGAGTTCGAGGTCGAGAGCTACCTCGCCTACCAGGGCAAGAAGTTCGTCGAGCGCTTCGACGCGAATACGTACCTCTACATGACCAAGGCGATGGACTACTTCGATCTGTCCACGGGCCAGGCATCACTCGCCGACGCCTTCGAGGGCGCGTCCCAGCGCTACCTCGTGCTCTCGTTCTCGAGCGACTGGCTGTTCAACACGCGCCAGTCCCGCGACATCGTCGACGCCCTGCAGGTGGCGGGCGCCCAGGTCTCTTTCGCCGAGATTCCCAGCCCGTACGGTCACGACGCATTCCTGCTCGAACCCGAGGAGCAGCGCCGCTACGTGGAGCCGTTCCTCGAAAGCGTGGTCGCCGAGGAGCGCGCGCGGGCGGGAGGTGACGCCGTGTGATGACGACCCTCGACATCCTGCGCGCAGACCTCCAGCTGATCGCCGCCCTCGTGCCCGACGGGAGTCGAGTGCTCGACCTGGGAAGCGGCGACGGCTCGCTGATGGCGCACCTGCGCGACGAGAAGCGGTGCACCGTGCGAGGCATCGAGCTCTCGCCCGAGGGCATCGCGACCTCGGTCGAGCGGGGCCTCTCGGTGGTGCAGTCCGACCTGGACGAAGGACTCTCGGCCTACGGCGACGGTTCCTTCGACGTTGTGGTGCTCTCACAGACGCTTCAGGTGGTGCGGCGACCGGACCTCGTCATGCAGGACATGGCGCGGGTGGGGCGCACCTGCATCGTGTCGTTCCCGAACTTCGCGAACTGGCGGGTGCGCGGCTTCCTGTTCTTCCGAGGACGCATGCCGGTGTCGAAGTCGATCCCGTACGAGTGGTACGAGACGCCCAACATCCACCACACGACGATCCCTGACTTCCGCGACCTGTGCGCTCGTCTCGGGCTCCAGATCGTGCGTGAGATCCCGCTGTCGACCGACGATTTCGGTCACGCGAAGCCGGTGTCGATGCTGCCCAACCTGCGGGCAGATACCGCGCTGGCGGTCGTGCAGCGGGCGGGGGCGGCACCGGCCTAGCAACGGCGCTGGAGGGAGCGAGGCGTGGGCGACGACGAGGTGCGCGAGCGGTTCGGATCGAGAGCACAGCGCTACGTCGACAGCGCCTCGCACGCCTGGGGCGTAGACCTCGAGACGCTGATCGCGTTCGCCGATCCTCGGCCCGGAGAGCGTGCGGTGGACGTCGCCACGGGCGGCGGTCACGTCGCGCTCGAACTCGTGCGCGCGGGTGCCCGAGTCGTCGCGGTCGATCTGACGCCGGAGATGCTCGACGCGGCTCGCGCGCACCTGGAGGCCGAAGGCATCGGCGACGACGTGGAGTTCGTCGTCGGACACGCGGCAGCGCTGCCTTTCGACGACGCCTCAGTCGACCTGGTCACCTGCCGCATCGCCGCACACCACTTTCGCGATGCCGGAGCGTTCTTCCGAGAGGCCGCCCGCGTGCTCGTGCCGGACGGTCGCCTCGCGTTCCAGGACCACGCGCTTCCGGAAGCGGCGACCTCGGCGTGCCTCGTCGACGAGTTCGAGCGCGTGCGCGACCCCAGTCACCACCGCGCGTACAGCGTCCGGGGCTGGAGCGACCTGGCCGAGCGCGCCGGCCTCGTCGTCGAGCGCTGCGAGCTGTTCGAGAAGCGACACGACTTCGACGAGTGGTGCGAGCGCCAGTCGTGCTCGGGGAGGGCCGTGGCCGAGCTCACTGAGATCGCCGCGACGCTGCCGCCGCAAGGTCGCGACTGGCTCGCCGCCGAGTGGTCGGACAGCAGGCCGCCCCGGCTGGTGGCGTTCGGCAACCGCCACGTGGTGATGCTGGCGCGCAAGCCGGTGTAGCTCGCGCCGTCGATCGTCCCGTCTCCGCGGCCGAACTCCGCCTAGCGCAGCTCGTGAGCGACGCCGTGCTCGTCGAGCAGGTCGCACAGCTGGTCGTGGTCGAGGCACTCCCACTCGCGAAGCTCCCGGCCTCGCGCGGAATCGTCGACGAGGCGCACGGAATGCCGCCCTAGCTGGCACTCCACGCAATGCGTCCGGGCCCACACGTACGCCTTCTCGTGCGGCCCCACATAGAGGAACGTGGCGTCCCGACCCTCGACGCGAGCCACGGCCCGAAGCTCCCGGCTCACCCGATACGAACGGATCGTTCGATCGTGGGCGTCCTGGACGATCTCGGGCCGCAGGCCGGCCGCGGTGGGCTCGGTGAGCAGCTTGCCGAGAAACGCGCTCACTCGCTTCGCGTCGTTGCGCTGCAGATCGGTCGCCGATTCGAGGAATGAGTCGGTGACCGTGATGCAGGGGTCGGTGCGCCGAGGCTCGCCGGTCATCGCTCGAGAACGCTCCTTACGATCGCCTCGTAGTCGGGAGACGAGCCAGGTCCTTCCCGGCGCCATGCATCGACCACCGCCATGCCGCACGGCTCGAGGAACTCGCTCACGTAACGAAGGTATCCGCCGCTGTCGAAGCTCACGCTTTCGTCGAGCTGTACGTAGTTTCGCGAGTGCACGCAGCACCAATCGTCGCCCTGCCCCGCCCACTGCCCGCCAACTAGCACGTCGATCTCGGCTGTGGGCCGGTGGCGTACCGGTGTCAGCAGCTCGATGCCCGCGTGAGCGAGGACTCGGGTCTCGGCATCGATCGACGCCGGGGTCTGGGAGAGCTTGAGCCGTCCATCGTGGCTGTCACGCTCGCCGGTGACGACCGGCACCGAGCCAAGGGCCCACGAGAGCGGGACGCGCGCAAGATGGACGTAGAGGTGGCAGCCCAGGCAGGGCGAGCTGACGCGATAGCGCATCGCGATCTCGGCGGCGAACCGTCCGTTCAGCGCGGCCCAGAGCGCGGGACTGCCGAATCGCATCGGGTCCAGGACGTCGGCCTCGTCGTCGAGCAGTTCCCGCAGCAGCTGCACCGCGGCAAGCGGTGCGTCGGGGTCGCCGTACTCGGTACCGGTGAGCACGACCGTGGGCAGCACCGCCGAGAACCCCTCCTCGCGGCAGGCAGCGACGGCTGCCGCGATGCTGTCGCGGCCCGCGATGGCGGCGACGACCAGATCGGGGAGCGCAGCCATCATCTCGAGCCGCTCGGGCCCGAAGACCTCGACAGGACGTTCGGCGGGTGCGAGTGCCATAGGGCGAGTCTACCAGCCGGAGAGATCGCTTAGCGCTCGATGTGCTCCACCGACGAGATGTGGTCGCGAACCTGCTTCGCGTCATACATCGCGAGGTCGGCCTTCATCATGAGCGAGCGGGCGTCGTCCTCTTCGGGGACGAACGCGGTCACGCCGATGCTCACCGTCACGCTGAGCGACGCGCACAGAGCCTCGATCGGCTGAGCCACGGCTTCGGAGAGCTTCTGCGCGGTCTCGTTGAGCGAAGCGCGCGTCCCCGCGCGGGGGAGCACGACCACGAACTCGTCACCGCCCACACGCGCGACCGTATCTGACTTGCGCACGGAGTGGGCGAGGCGGTTCGCGACGATGCGCAGGACCTCGTCGCCACAGTCGTGACCGTAGCGGTCGTTGATGGGCTTGAAGTCGTCGATGTCGAGGTAGATGAGCCCGAGCAGCTCCTTGCTGCGGCGCGCCTCGGCGATGGCCACAGCGAGCCGGTCGTCGAGCAACGCCCGGTTCGCGGCTCCGGTGAGGTGATCGTGGAATGCCAGGTCGCGGAGCATCTCCTCAGCGGCGCAGCGGTCGGTGATGTCGTGGATCACCGAGACGACGATGTGGCCCTTGCTGGTGTCGACCATGCGCGCGTGGATCTCGTGGATGGCCTCGAGGCGGTCCGGTCCGTGCCGATGGGAGACGAACGCGCTCGACCCGTTCTCGATGAGGTCGGCCATTCGGTCGTCGATCACGTCGGCCGGCTGCTGGGTCCAACCCCAGGGCGGCAGCTTCGAGAACTCCTCGCGGGTCTTGCCGTGCAGGCGTGCCGCGGATTCGTTGAAGTAGAGGATGCGCCCCTCGACGTCGTGGACGATGATCGAGTCGAGGGCAGAGTCGAGCGCCAGACGGGCGAGCTCGAGCTCGTCCGATCCGTTCCAGTCGGCCGCGCCCCCGGCGGGGCGGCCGTCCATAGGGTCAGGGTTAGCCACCAGGCTCCTTGCCCAGACGCAGTAGCTTTTGGTTTGTATCGGCGGGTGCGCCCCCGAACAACAGCAGCCCGAACGGTATACTCGCAGCGATTCGCAGCCCTGTCTGTGACGGATGCACGAAAGGCCGAACATGCTCGACGCACGCTTCGTTCGGGACAACCCCGACGCTGTTCGAGAGGCGATGAATGCCCGCAACTCGTCGTGGGATGTCGACGCCTTTCTCGCACTCGATGTCGAACGCCGGAAGCTGATCGGCGAGACCGAGGGACTGCAGGCCGAGCGCAACGCGATCTCGAAGGAGATCGGCGGGCTCATGCGCGAGGGTCGGGCGGACGAGGCCGAGGAGCGCAAGGAGCGCGTGCGGCAGATCAACGAGCATCTCGCCGGGCTCGAGGTGCAGGTGGAGCGCGTCGACGAAGAGACCCGCTACCTGCTCATGACCGCCCCGAACCTCCCCGACGAGTCGGTGCCCGCGGGTGCGGACGAGACGCAGAACGTCGAGGTTCGCCGCTGGGGTACGCCTCGCGAGTTCGACTTCCAGCCCAAGCCGCACTGGGACTTGGGACCCGAGCTCGGCATCCTGGACTTCGAGCGAGGCGTCAAGCTCGCCGAGTCGCGCTTCGTGCTCCTGGGCCGCGACGGCGCCCGCCTCAACCGCGCGCTCATCAACTTCATGCTCGACACCCACGGGGTTCACGGCTACACGGAGTGGGCTCCGCCTGCCCTCGCGAACGCCGAGACCCTCACCGGCACCGGACAGCTCCCCAAGTTCGCCGAGGACCTGTACCAGACCACCGAGGGGCTCTACCTGATCCCCACCGCCGAGGTCCAGCTCACCAACATCCACCGCGACGAGGTCCTCGAGGCCGCCGATCTGCCGCTGCACTACTGCGCCTACACGCCCTGCTTCCGAGAGGAGGCCGGCGCGGCCGGTCGCGATACGCGGGGCATGATCAGGGTCCACCAGTTCGACAAGGTCGAGATGGTGAAGTTCTCGGCGCCGGAGAGTTCGTTCGACGAGCTCGAGGGCATGGTGGCCGACGCCGAGCGAATCCTGCAGCTTCTCGAACTGCCGTATCGGGTGATCGTGCTGTGCACCGGCGACATGGGATTCGGCGCCGCCAAGACCTACGACCTCGAGGTGTGGCTGCCCAGCTACGACGGCTACAAGGAGATCTCGTCCTGCTCCAACTGCACCGATTTCCAGGCCCGTCGCGCTTCGATCAAGTACCGCGACCCCGGCACCTTCAAGGGATCGCGGTACCTGCATACGCTCAACGGTTCGGGGCTCGCGGTCGGCCGTACGCTCGCCGCGGTAATCGAGAACTACCAGCGAGCCGACGGCACCCTCGAGGTGCCGGAGGTGCTGCGGCCGTATCTGGGTGGGCAGTCGGAGATCAGGTAGCCGCCGGGCGCCGCATCGCAGCCAAGGAGGCGTCACGTGAGCGAACCACTTTCGACGAAGCCGACGATTCTCGTGGTGCTCGGGGCCACCGGCGACCTCATGGCGCGCAAGATCACGCCGTCGCTGTTCTACCTGCAGGGCAAGGGGCTGCTCCCCGAGCAGCTGTGGGTGGTCGGGTTCGGTCGACGGCCGTGGGGCGATGCGGAGCTGCGCTCGCACATCGGCGGGATTCTCGCCGAGAAGTACCCCGACGCCGACGCCGAACAGTCGGCGGCCTTCCTCGACTACTTCCGGTACTTCCACGGCAACTTCGACCAGCCCGAGGCGTTCCTCGGCTTGGGCAGCTACCTCAAGAGCCATCGACCAGGAGTGGGGAGCGTGCTCGAACAAGCTCTTCTACCTCGCCGTTCCCCCCGAGCTCTATCCCGAGATCCTCGAGAACATCGCGGACGCCGGACTCGCCGAGCCGTGCAGCGAAGAGCAGGGCTGGACGCGGATCCTGATCGAGAAGCCGTTCGGCGATGACGAGGATTCGGGCCGCGCGCTGGACGCGATGCTGCAGGGGCTGTTCCGCGAGGAGCAGATCTACCGCATCGACCACTATCTCGCCAAGGAGATGCTGCAGGGCATCATCAACTTCCGATTCGAGAACAACCTGTTCGAGACGTCGTGGAGCCGAGAGGCCATCGAGCGCATCGACATCGACCTGCTCGAGGAGATCGGGATCGAGTCGCGCGGCGCGTTCTACGACGCCGTGGGCACGCTGCGTGACGTGGGGCAGAACCACCTTCTGCAGATGCTCGCGCTGGTCACGATGGACCAGCCGGCGTCACCCGCCGCCGACGACATCCGGAGGTCGCGCGCCGAGGCGATCGAGCGGCTGCTGCGGCCGATGACGCCCGGTGAGGTCGCGACGAACTCGTATCCGCGCGCAGTACGACGGCTACCACGACACGCCGGGCGTCTCGGCTGATTCGGACACCGAGACCTACTTCATGCTGCGGACGGAGCTCGCCGGTCCGAGGTGGGCCGGCGTGCCGGTGACCATGCAGTCGGGAAAGCGTGTCGGCTCGGCGCAGAAGCGGATCGTCGTCTACTTCAAGCCGCCGTCGGAGTGCATGTGCGCGCCCGAGCGGCAGGTCACCAACCGCGTCGTGTTCTCGCTCGAGCCGAGCGACGAGATCGAGATCGTGTTCTACGCCAAGAAGCCCGGGTTCACCGACGAGACCGAGGAGCGCGTGTTCCGGTTCTTCCTCTACGAGAAGACCGAGAAGGCGCAGTACGTCGAGGAGTACGGGCGGTTGCTACGCGACGCGTTCGCCGGTGACCAGACGCTGTTCGTGTCCTCCGCCGAGGTGGAGGCGGGGTGGCACTTCATCGATCCCATCGTCGATGCGTGGCATGCCGGTGCGGTGCCGCTCGCGACCTACACGCAGGGCAGCTGCGACATCATCGAGCAGGCCCGCGACGCGATCGAGGAGCGGCGAGGCGGGTGCACGGACGCCGCATGCGGACTTCGCGGCAGGCGCGGCTCGGTGGGCGTCGTGGGGCTCGGCAAGATGGGCGCCGGGCTCGCGCGCAACCTGATGGACAACGACTGGCGGGTCGTGGGCTTCAACCGCACGACGTCGGTGGCAGAAGCGATGGGTGCCGAGGGCCTCGAGCCCGCAGTGACGCTCGCCGATCTCGTTGCCGCGCTGCCGGCGCCGCGCGCCGTGTGGGTCATGCTGCCGGCGGGACCCACCGTCGACGCGATCATCTTCGGCCACGACGGCCAGCCGGGCCTTGCCGACCTGCTCGAAGCCGGCGATCTGCTCATCGACGGCGGCAACTCGCAGTTCACCGACGACGCTCCGCGGGCGGCACGCCTCGCCGAGCGCGGCATCCACTACCTCGACTGCGGTACCAGCGGCGGCCCCGCCGGGGCTCGCCACGGCGCTTGCCTGATGATCGGCGGCAGTCGCGAGCAGTTCGATTCCTGGGAGCGGATGTTCGCCGACGTCTCGGTGCCGGGCGGTTACGCGTACTTCGGTCCGAGCGGTGCGGGCCACTTCGTGAAGATGGTCCACAACGGCATCGAGTACGGCATGATGCAGGCCATCGCCGAGGGGTTCGCGGTGATGCACGCTGGGCTCCCGACGGGTGAGGGTCCGAGCCCGCAGGGAGCTGCCGAGACCGACGCCCGCCCGCGTGCCCAGCTCGATCTGGCCGCGATCGCGAACGTCTACCAGCACGGGAGCGTCATCGAGTCGCGGCTCGTGGAGTGGGCGCGCGAGGCGTACGTGCAGTTCGGCGACGACCTCGAGGGCGTGTCCGGAATCGTCGGGCACACCGGCGAGGGTGAGTGGACCGTGAGAGCCGCGCGCGATGCCGGCGTCGACGTCCCGATCATCGAGGGGTCGCTGCGCTACCGGATCCAGACCGAGCACGCGCCGACCTACGCCGGACAGGTGCTGACCGCGCTACGGAACGCGTTCGGCGGCCACGGGGTGGGGCCGGCCGGAGGGCCGAGGACCTAGCTCGACGCTGGCCGGTCGATCGGCGCTACGAGCGCGGGGATTCCTCTCCCGCGGACGGGCAGCGGTGGTCTCGGCCTCGGCGGGTTCAGGATGTAGAACAGCGACGGCCCGATCACGAGCACCAGGAACGCGACGATCAGCAGGATGAGCAGCGCACGGTTCTGGGTCAGGCGGGCGAACAGCCCGGGCCGGTACCACTGGTAGTCGTCGTCCGGGTTCGAGCCGGGCACGGGGGGCACCTCGGCGCCGACAGCGAACTCGGCCCCGAGGTCGATGTCGCCCGGCGTGCCGTAGCCCTCGTAACCCTGTTCCTCGCGCTGGTCCACCTGGTGCCTCTCGGCCTGTAGCCCGCGTGTGTCTTACCTTCCCGGCTCGCGCCCCAGCTTGCCGGTCATCCCCCACCACGCCATCTTCGCGATGCCGGTGACCATCTGTCCGCCGCCGATCAGGTTGTAGATCTCGCCGGTCTTGGCTCCCGGCTCTTCACCGAGGAGCTCCGCGGCCTTCTCGCCAACCTCGGTCAAGTCCACCCCGAATGCGTCGAGCGCGTAGCGCCAGTTGTCCTTGCTCCGCTCGAGCCGAGGGCTGATGCGGATGTCCTTGTAGAAATCGGTCGCTACCATGCCGGGCACGAGTGCGTTGACCGAGATACCGCGGACGTCCTTGTTCTCGGCGGCGAGCGAGCGAGTGAGCGATGCGATCGCCGTCTTGGTCGCGGCATACGCGGCGGTGTGAGAGGTTGCCTCGCCCTTCCAGCCTCGTCCCGCCATGTTCATCAGGTAGCCGCGCCCCTGCTCGCGGAAGTGCTTCAGCGCAACACGCGCGCCGTACATGTGACCCAACAGGTTCACCGAGACGATCTCGCGCAGCTCGTCGGGGGACAGCTCGTCGAGCGGGCGATAGCCCTCGGTGATGCCTGCGTTGTTCACCCACACGTCGACGCTGCCGAAGCTCGTCAGGGCGAAGTCGAAGAGCGCTTGTACCGCGTCGGGATCGGCTACGTCGGCCGCAACACCTTTCGCGGTGCCGCCCATCGCCTCGATGTGCCCGACGACCTCGGTCACCGCGTCGGCTGGCCCGACTGGAGACCACGACCTTCGCCCCCCGGCTCGCGCACGACGCCGCGATCTCCCGCCCGATACCTCGGCTGGAACCGGTCACGACGACGACCTTGTCCTGCAGGCTCATCTTCCGAGCAGCTCCTTCACGGCGCCGATCGCCTCGGCGGGCGAGGCGGTCTCGATGAGTCGACCGTCCCCAGCATGCTGCGGGAACGTCGAGGCGAGTGGGAAGTCGACGGTGATGACGGGTCGTCCGAGCTTCAGGGCGTGAGCGACCTCAGAGATGGTGCCCGCTTCCCCCGGAAGCGCGATCACGACCCGGCTGGATAGCACGTTGATCACGTTGCGCGCGTCGCCCATGCCCGTGGCGATGGCGACATCGACGTGGGGCGCCACGCCGTCGGGCTCCTCGGTGGGGAGTACGCCGACCACGAGACCGCCCGCCTCGCTCGCGCCTTTGGACGCCGCCGCCATCACGCCGCAGTCGCGCCCTCCGGTGAGCAGCACGAAGCCGGCCTCGGCGATGAGCCGGCCCATCTCCTCGGCGAGCTGCTCCACCTCGGGAGTGGCGATGCCGCCACCCATGACCCCGACGATCGTGCGCATACGGCTCCTTCAACAGACGCGGCTGTCGCGCGGACGCGGCCGCGTCCCGGTGCGGTGCTTCGAGGATACGACGGGAAGCTACCCAGTGGGAGCGGCTGGAAGCGCGTGAGGGGGAGGGGAGCCGGTGCCTCGCGTTCGTGAGGAGCTGCGGCATCCGTGGCGGGTGACACCCGAGGAGGCCGAGGCGATCCAAGCCCGGCTCGCCGAGAAGGTCGTGCTGCGGCCACTCGCGGCGGCGGGTCCGGATGCGCCGCCGCTGCGCGGCGGGCGTCGACGTCGGCTACAGCAAGGACGGATCGCTGGCGTGGGCCGCTGCCGTGGTGATGGAGCGTTGCCGAGGGGGCCGGTCCGAGTTCCGGGTGGTCGAACGCGTGGTGGTTCCCGGCGAGCCCGACATGCCCTACCGCACCGGACTGCTCGCCTTCCGGGAGGGGCGCCTCACCATAGCCGCGCTCGAGGCGCTGTCCGCCGAGCCCGACCTCATCTTCTGCGACGGGCACGGTGTGGTCCACGAGCGGGCGTTCGGACTGGCGTCGCATGTGGGAGTGCTGCTCGGCATCCCGACGATCGGCGTGCCCAAGACGCCGTTCCATGCGGTGGAGCGTCATCCGGGGCCCGATCGCGGGGACTTCCTGACCTACACGAAGGAGTGGGGGGCCGAAGGGGCAGCGATCAGGCTGCGAGCCGGGTCGAAGCCGGTGTACGTGTCGCCGGGGCATCTCGTCGATCTTCCGAGCTCGATCGCGCTGGCGCTGTCGTGGTCGACAGGCAGGCACCGAGTGCCCGAGCCGCTCTCGGCGGCAGACACGCTCTCCAAGCTCGCGAGGCAGGGCGCGTGACTCTCGGCGCTGGCGGCGGCCCGCCCAACTCCCAGACATTGACACCTCTTCCCGGAACTATATACTCACTATCTAGATACCGAGTATATATCGGCGGGGAGGTTGGCTTGGGCGTCAAGCACGGACTGCTCGCGGTACTCGATCGTCGCTCGATGCACGGGTACGACTTGCGTCGAGAACTGGAGACCGAGCTCGGCCCGGCATGGGCGGTCAACTACGGCCAGATCTACTCGACCCTCGAGCGACTCGTTCGCGACGGCCTCGTCGTTCAGTCCGAGACCGTGTCCTCTTCCGAGGCGCCAGACCGCAAGCTCTACACCGTCACCCCCGCTGGTCGCGCAGAACTGCGGCGTTGGTTCCTGACGCCCGTGTCCGGCTCCGCAACCGGCCGAGACGAGCTCTACGCGAAGGTGGTGCTCGGGCTCAGCAGCGACATCGACGTGGAGCAGGTCGTTCAGGCTCAGCGCAAGGAGGAGCTGCGCCGGATCGGTTCGCTCACGAAGCTGAAGGACACGCTCGATCCCGATTTGGAGCTGCCCGCGGTACTCGAGCTCGATCTCGCGATCCTGAAGACCGAGACCTCCATCAAGTGGCTCGACGTCGCGGAAGCGCGTATTCGCAGAGTGCGGGGGAGTGGGGCGAACGCTGTGCGCCGAGGACCTGGGGGCCTCGGCGGCACAGCTCCCAAGGAGCCCGCTTCCGGACAGGCTCCGGATGCACACATGCCCAACGAGGCGACCCGGTGAGCGTCCTACGAGACATCTTCCGTCGCAAAGGACGGTCGATCCTGACGATCACGGGTATCGGGATCGCGGTATTCGCGTTGGTGGTGCTCGGCGCCGTCGCAGAGAACATGAATGTCTACGTGAAGCAGCTCGTGGGCTACTACGAGAACGTCGTGGTCGTGGTGGAAGCCGAGGATGCGAACTTCGTGGGGATGTCCCTCGGCTCACGACCTATCTCGACGGAAGTGGTCGATCGCCTCCGGACGCAGGCCGGCGTTCGCGCCATCAGCCCGCAGGTGAACCTGTTGCTCGACGACGGTGCGACCTCGGTCGTACCGCACATGGTGCTGGGTGCCCGACCGGAGTCGCCCGACTACGAGCGTTGGAAGGTGAAGGCCGGCCGTGCGCTCCGAACCGGCGACACGCGCGCGCTCGTGCTGGGCTACGACCTGGCACAGACGCGCAAGCTCGGCGTCGGCGACACCATGGAGGTGCACGGGACGCGATTCGAGATCGTGGGCGTGCTCGACCGCACCTACGTGAACCTTCTGGACTCGTCCGTGTTCGTGCCGCTCGCCGACGCGCAGCAGATGTACTACGACGCGCTTCCGGAGACCTTCAAGGGGGACGTCAAGCCCGAGGAACTCGTCCTGCAGGTGAACGTGTACGCCGCCGGGGGGCAGGACCCCGACGCGCTGGCCTCGGCGGTGAACCGCGATGTGGACGGTGTTCTCGCCACCGGCCCGACGAAGATGATGGGTACGGTGAACGGGCTGATCGGACTGATCAACGCTGTGGTGTGGAGTGTGGCCGCCGTCGCACTGATCGCCAGCGTGGTCTCGATCGTCAACACCATGCTCATGGCCGTAGGCGAGCGGACGCGGGAGATCGGCGTGAAGCGAGCGCTCGGTGCCACGCGATGGTCTGTCGCCCGCGACGTGGTGGTGGAGTCGGGGACGATGGGCCTGCTGGGAGGCGTGGGCGGCCTGGTCATCGGGGTGGCCGTGGCGCTGGGGTTGAACACGGTGGTGGTCGCCATGACCGGGACGACGGCGCTCGTGCCCACCTTCAGGCTGGGCGTCACGGCGCTGGTGTTCGCTCTCGTGCTCGGTGCGGTGGGCGGTCTGTACCCGGCGCTGCACGCGTCGCGACTCGACCCCGCCACCGCCATCGCCAGGCAGAAGTGACGGGACGGACCATGGGCATCCTCAGAGATCTGTTCCGGCGAAAGGCGAGGTCGATCCTCACCATCACTGGGATCGCCATCGGTGTCTTCGCGCTCGTGGTGCTTGGAGCGGCCTCGGAGAACAACAACGTCTACTCGGTGAAGCTCACGGACTACTACCGCACCATGATCTCCGTCGCGGACAAGGACGATATGGGCTTCTTCGGGCTCCCCAACGGAGCGCGCCCACTCTCGATGAGCAAGGTGCGTGAGGTTGAGTCGCACCCTGGGGTGGCGGCCGCCTTCCCTCAGATCGCCGTGATGCAGGACGACGAATACCTGTCGATCATCCCGCCGATGATCATCAGCAGCGCCCCAGGTCAGGATGCGTACACGGATCCTCACCTCGCGTCGGGCCGCGTCCCCACCGCGGGTGAGCGAGGGGTGACGATCATCGGGGCGGACCTCGCCACGCGGATGAAGGCGCAGGTGGGGGACCGCGTGCAGCTGCGCGGCAAGGACTTCGAGGTCATCGGCGTCATGAGACGCACCTTCATCAACGTCTCGGATTCCGCGGCGTACGTGGGCATCGACGACGCGCGACAGCTCTACATCGCCACCCTCCCCAAGACCTTCCAAGCGAAGGTCGACCCCGCCGATCTTGCGGTGGGAGTGTCGGTCTACGCGAAGGAAGGCGTGGACCCGAACGCCCTGGCGGCCGAGCTCGAGCGTGAGGTCCCCGGAATCGCCACTACCGGTCCTCGCGAGATGATGGACAAGGTGAATGGGCTGGTCGCTCTTCTGAACGCGGTGGTCGCGAGTATCGCCGTGCTCGCGCTGCTCATCGGCGGCCTCTCGATCGTCAACACGATGATGATGTCCATCACCGAGAGGGGCCGGGAGATCGGACTGAAGCGCGCGCTCGGCGCGTCGCGGTGGCGGATCCGCCGAGAGGTGCTCGCCGAGAGCGCCCTGCTCGCGGTGATCGGCGGCCTCGTCGGAATCGCTTTGGGCGCTGTCGCGGCGTCCGCGATCAACTCGGCGCTGCTCGAAGCCACCGGAACCAGCGCGTTTCTTCTGACGTGGCGTCTTGCCATCGGAGCGCTGGTGTTCTCGGTGGTGCTCGGCGTTCTGGGCGGGCTGTATCCGGCGCGGCGTGCATCGCGGGTCGATCCCGCGGTGGCACTGGCGTACGAGTAGGGAGCGCGAGATGACCGCGGTATCGATCCAAGGCGTGGAGCAGCTGTTCCACATGGGCAAGCGCAACGTAGTGCACGCGCTTCGCGGCACGGACCTCGAGGTGGATGCCGGTGAGTTCGTGGCCGTGATGGGACCGTCCGGCTCAGGCAAGACGACGCTGCTCAACGTGATCGGATGCTTGTCCCGGCCCACCGCGGGACACGTCGTTCTGGGCGGGCGCGACATCACGAAGCTCAAGGATTCGGAACTCGATCGTATCCGCGGACGCGAGATCGGCTTCGTGTTCCAGGGCTACAGCCTGGTCCCGACCCGAACCGCGCTCGAGAACGTGATGATGGCGGCCGACTACGCGGGAGTTCCCCGTGCCGAGCGACGAAGCCGCGCGCGGGAGATCCTCGAGCACGTCGGGTTGGGTGAGCGGGTCGATTCGATGGCGTCGGAGCTGTCGGGCGGCGAGCAGCAGCGCGTGGCCATCGCACGCGCGCTGGTGAAGGGCCCGTCTCTGGTGCTTGCCGACGAGCCCACCGGGAACCTGGATTCTGTGTCGGCGGAGGAGATCATCGGCCTCGTGGCGAGCCTGCGAACCGACGGTCAGACGATTCTGATGGTCACGCACGATCCGAAGATGGCGGGCTACGCCGACCGGGTGGTGTTCCTGAAGGACGGCCGTGTCGTGGACGAAGCAAGCATGGCGTAGGGCGAGGGGAGAGCGTCGTGACCGACATCAAGCTCGACGAGTCGCATCCGTTCAAGTCGGCCGAGGCGCGCGAGCGCTACCTCGCCTTCTACGAGCAGGCGTGTGCCAGACAGTGGCCGATCGAGTCCGAGACCAGGACGGTCACGACCCCGGATGGCGACACGTTCATGCGAGTGAGCGGGCCGAGTGACGCGCCGCCGCTCGTGCTGCTGCCCGGCGGTAGGACGAATTCTCTGTGCTGGTCGCCGATGATCGAGGCACTCTCCCAGGGGTTCCGCACCTACGCGCTCGACGCGATCTACGACGACGGGCTGAGCGTCAACCGGGTGCCCATCAAGACGCCCGACGACGTCTCCCGCTGGCTCGACGGGCTCTTCGACGAACTCGGGCTGGACGATGGCGTCAACCTCATGGGGGTCTCGTTCGGGGCGTGGGCTTCGGCGGAGTACGCATTGCGCCACCCCGACCGGCTCGCCAAGGTCGTGTGGCTGTCGCCGGCAGGCACGGTCGCGAACATCTCGGGGAAGTTCGTGACGTTCGGAATGATGTGCATGATCCCGTCCGAGCGATCCTTCGGCGCCTTCACGCGCTGGATCATGCCGTACGCCGCGAAGCACGATCCCGAGTTCGTCGCCGAGGCGGTCAAGGAGATGGTCGTCTCCGAGAAGTGCTTCAAGTTCCGCAGTTGGCCGGGCGGACCGCGAAAGCTCACCGACGAGGAGCTGGCCGGCCTGCAGATGCCGGTGCTCTACATGGTGGGAGACCACGAGCGCGTGTGCGCCAAGCCGCTCGAGGCCGTGGCGCGGGTGCGTAGCGTCGCTCCGCAGATCGAGGTCGAGGTGTTCTCGGAAGCGGGACACGACCTGGGCTGGCGGCGGCCGGACGACGTGGCCGCCAGGACGGTGGGGTTCCTGGAGGCGTAGCCCGCCGGCGCAGGGCGAGACCAGTTCGGTAGCGGCGCCGGCGCGGGCCTGCAACGCAAACGACCCCGCACTCGGCGGGGTCGTTCTCGTTCGCGTGGCGCGCCCTGCAGGACTCGAACCTGCGACGCCCTGATTCGTAGTCAGGTCCTCTATCCATCTGAGGTAAGGGCGCGTGTACCTTCGGATGCCCGCCGGCCTGCGCGCGCCGGACCCCCGAAGGGCTTAGGTATCCTGCCACCGCCACTCCCGGCTGTCAATGAAGCCGCCGAGGCGGGGCAGGGTCGATGTCAACTGGCGGAGAGTGAGGGATTCGAACCCTCGAAGGGAGCTTTACCCCCTTACTCGCTTAGCAGGCGAGCGCCTTCGACCGACTCGGCCAACTCTCCGCGACGTTGCTGGAGGCCCCGGTCATTCTGCTCCGGAGCCGAGCAGCGCAAAGCGAGATTCTACCCTGCTCGTGCCGCCGAGGCAAAGCCGGCTCGAACCCTGCGGCCCCGGTGCTAGGCGGTCGCAGCCGACGCCGTACAAGGCTGACGCGTCCCGCATGTCCGACATGCGGGACGCGTTCGACACGTCCGACGTGTCCGACGCGCGGGACATCGCGTCCGACGCCCCATTGAACGCACGGGTGCGGTCGCCGGAGGATAGAATGGGCTCCGCTCGGGGCGCGAGGGCGCCGGACGTGACCGCAGCGACAGGACGGACACCGCGACGTGATTGGGCTTGGCTCGACTCAACTGCTGCTGCTCGTGGCCATTTGCTGGGTGCCGATCCTGCTCCTCGGCATCGTCGGTTTCGCACTCGTACTGCGCAGGGAGAAGCTTCCCAGCGCCATGTCGTTCGCCGCGGCTCCGCCGGTGCGGCTGGGAGTCGTTGTGTCGGAGCAGGATGGCGTGGCGAGCGAGGTCGGGTTCGAGTGGCGCAACGGCGTCTTCGTCGCCCAGGACGGGCAACCGCTCACGCCGCCAGTCCTCGCGGAGCTCGACGCCGCGGGGCGCGTGCGGTGGGCAAGCCAACAGCAGCAGGCGTGGTTCCGCCAGCGGTTCGTGGAGGGGCGGACCGGCCCGCAGGACCCTGGAGCGCCGGCTTCGCCCTAGCCGACCTGGGGCTATCAGGTTCGTGCCGACCTGCGAGGGCTAGCCGTGCTTGATGAAGCTGCCCTCGCGTAGCTCTCGGTATGCCTCGCGAAGCTCGTCGTCGGTGTTCATGACGATCGGCCCGCGCCACGCGATCGCTTCGCCCAGCGGTTTCCCCGAGATCAGGAGGAACCGTACGCCGGCATCGCCCGCCGACACCCCGACCTGGTCGCCGTCGGCGTAGCGCACGAGCGTGCGGTCACCGAGCATGGGTGGCTCCGGCAGCGGGGTCGCGTCGGCATCTTGAGCGATGTCGTCCTCCAGCGGCCCGAAGCGGCCGGCGCCCTCGATCACGTAAGCCAGCACGGTATGCCCGCGTGGTGTGGGATGCACGAACGCCGCATGCGGCGGCAAGGTCACATCGAGGTACTCGGGCTCGGCGACGATGTCGCGGACCGGTCCCTCGACTCCTTCGACGATGCCGCACAGCACGCGGATCCTCGCGCCGTCCTCGCGTTCGATGAGCGGGACGTCCGATGCCTTCACGTCCTGGTATCTCGGCTCGGTCATCTTGTGAGCCGAAGGCAGGTTCGCCCAGAGCTGGAACCCGTGCATCGAGCCCTCGTCGGAGCCCATAGGCATCTCCTGATGCACGATGCCGCTGCCTGCCGTCATCCATTGCATGTCGCCCGAGGAGATGACGCCCTTGTTGCCGAGGCTGTCCTGGTGCTCGACGTCGCCCTTGAGCACGTACGTGATGGTCTCGATGCCCCGATGAGGGTGCCACGGGAAGCCGGCGAGGTAGTCGTCGGGCGAATCGGAGCGGAAGTCGTCGAGCAGCAGGAAGGGATCGCACGCGTGTGGGTCGTCACCGAAGCCGATCGCCCGGGACAACCGAACGCCGGCGCCCTCGATCGTCGGCTTCGCCGTGCTTACGGCGTGGATCGCGCGGACGGTCATGGTTCCTCCTCGGACGGGCGGGAATGCGCTTCAGAATCGATGCGAGCCGTTCCCAGGCTCGGTCGCGCAACGTCATCGCTCGACGCATTCGTTCTACCCGTTCGAGCGGACGCATCGCCCGTCTGTCATGCAGGCGCCTGGCTCCCCCCGAGCGACCGGCCCCGGGAACGCGAACACCCCGCCGACGTTGATCGGCAGGGTGTCCTCGAGCGCCGTGCGCCCTCCCCTGAGCCTTCTTCTGGTGCAGCGTACTGGGGCAGGCGGCGGGTTGGGAATCCGCCGACAGGATGAATCGCGGCTAGCGCGAGCGACGGGCCCTGCGACTGGCGGCGACGGTGCGTCCCACTCGGCGATAGCGGACTGCGGTTCGACGGGTGATGCTTCTGCCTCGCTGGGGCAGCGACCGCACCACCGGGAGCACCCCGCGGACCGCTGCTCCGGGCAGAGCGCGCACGGCGGCGAGCGGAAGTCGCGGCTGGTACTCCTCGATCGCGCGGAGGTACAGAGCTTCCAGGCGCTCCGCCTGCACGTCGATCGAGAAGGCGCCCGCTCGCTTCGCAGAGGCCTCGCTCATGGCGCCCCGGAGGGACGGGTCGCCGAGCGTGGCATCGACCGCGCGCGCCAGGGCCTCGTGATGAGCGGGAACGAGGAAGCCGGTGGTGCCGTCCACCACGAAGTCGGCCACCGCCGCGTCCGTCACCGCGATCACCGGCAGCCCGGCGGCCATCGCCTCACCGAGTACCAGGCCCTGGGTCTCGGTGGTCGACGCGAACAGGAAGGCATCGGCGAGGTGGTACGCGGCGACGACGTCGTCGCCCTCGAGGTAACCCGCGAATCGCACCCGCTCGCTCACGCGAAGGTCCCGTGCGATCCGCTCGAGCTCGCGGCGGTCGGGTCCGTCTCCGACGATCAGGAGGGTGGCCGAGGTGTCGCGCGTGCACGCGAGCGCGCGCAGAAGCATGTCGACGCTCTTCTCCTTGCCGAGACGCCCCACGTACAAGAGCACCGGGGTGTCCTCGGCGAGTCCGAACCGCTGCCGCAACGCCCCGACGCGCTCGGCAGAAGCGTGTGCGAAACGCCCGGTGTCGACGCCGGTGGCCAGCACGTCGATGGGCGAGGTGGTTCCCCACTGCCGCAGGTAGCGTTCGATCTTGCTCGACGGCGCGACGATCGCGTCGCACAGGTCGCAGTACTCGCGGGAGAGCCACTCGGCAAGCCGTGTCGTGAGCCGGGTCTCCCAGACGTAGTGCACGTACTCGGGGTAGAGGGTGTGGTAGGTGTGAACGTAGGGGACGCGCCGCCGCCGAGCGACCCGCAGACCGAAGAGCCCGATGGCGAAGGGGTCGTGAGCGTGGACGATGTCGAGGCGCGCCCGTTCCGCGGCGCGGCTCGCTTCGAGCGACAAGGGATTCGCGACCCGCATCTCGGGCTGGAAGATCAGCGGCATCGAGCGGAACCGGACGGTCCCGGGGTCGTCGTCGGGCACCGCGGGTGCGGGTGCGAACACGGTCACCTGATGCCCTCGGGCCTCGAGGGATCGCTTGAATAGCTGTATCGACGTGACGACGCCGTTGGTCTGGGGCGTGAACGTGTCCGTGAAGAAACCGATATGCATGCGGTCGAAGTACCTCTCGTGGCACGTTACGCTGTGTGCGAGCGGCTACCAGTCTAGACCCTCGAAGCGGGTGGTATCCACGCGCGTGAGGATTGCGTCGCCGGTGTCGGACTGGTCAACGGGGGGAGGGCGAACGTGAGCAGTACGGGACTTCCCTGGTGGAAAGCGGGCGCGATCTACCAGATCGCGGTGGCCAGCTTCGCCGACTCGAACGGCGACGGCATCGGCGACCTGCGCGGGATCATCGGGAAGCTCGACTACCTCAGCGGGGGCGAGTCGTCGCTGGGCGTCGACGCCATCTGGCTGACCCCGATCATGACTTCGCCGTTGCGCGACTTCGGCTACGACGTGACCGACTACCGGTCGGTGGATCCCCGGTTCGGGACCATGGAGGACCTCGAGGAGCTCATCTCGGCGTGCCACGAGCGCGGCCTGCGGGTGATGCTCGACATGGTGCTCAACCACACCTCCGACGAGCATCCGTGGTTCCTGGACTCGCGCTCGGCGAGAGACAGCGCAAAGCGCGACTGGTACGTGTGGCGCGACGGACGTGAGGCCGGCACGCCGCCCAACGGCTGGCGCTCGGTGATCGAGGACAGCGCGTGGGAGTACGACGAGGCCACGGACCAGTACTACTACCACGCGTTCCTGCCGTTCCAGCCAGACCTGAACTGGCGTAACGACGACGTGCGTCGTGAGATGCTCGACGTGGTCGCGTTCTGGCTCGGCAAGGGGGCCGACGGGTGCCGGCTGGACCTCGTGAACTTCCTCTACGAGGACGAGGAGCTCCGAGACAATCCCCGCCGGCTGGGTCTGCGCAGCTACGACCAGCAGCGTCACGTCTACGATCGCTCGCGGCCCGAGAGCGTCGAGCAGGCGCGCGAGCTGCGGCGTCTCGCCGACGGCTTCGACGATCGGGCGCTGATGGGGGAGGTCTACACCGACAACCCCTCAGACGCCATCGAGTTCCTCGGCGACGGAACCGACGCGCTGCACCTGGCGTTCTACCTCGACTTCACGGCGCGTCCGTGGAGCGCTGAAGGGTACCGCGCCTCGGTCGAGTGGCTCGAGGCGCAGATCCCGGCGGACGCCTGGCCGTGCTACTACCTGAACAACCACGACCTGCCGCGAACCTACGGACGGCTCGGCGGGCGGATGAACGCTGAGGCTAAGGCGAGGCTCACCGCGACCATGCTCCTCACGCTGCGAGGGACGCCGATCCTGTACTACGGCGAGGAGCTCGGGATGCCGCCGAGCAAGATCCCGAAGCACCGGCTGCTCGATCCGCTCGGGAAGAAGTTCTGGCCGCTTCCGGTGGGGCGCGACGCCTCGCGCACTCCCATGCAGTGGGGGCGGGGCGGTCACGCCGGGTTCACCGACGGCGAGCCCTGGCTGCCGGTCGACCCGTGTGGGTCCGAACGCAACGTCGAGACCGAGCTGGCCGACGCCGACTCGCTGCTCAACTGGTACCGCCGGATGCTGCAGGTGCGCGCGGATAGCCGAGCTCTCCGGGCGGGGAGCTACCGGTCGCTGGAGGGTGCGCCGAGGGGCGTGTTCGCCTACGTGCGGCAGGCGGGGGACGAGCGGGCGCTGGTCATGCTGAACTTCGCGAGCCGCACGCGCGTCGTCGATCCCGCGGGTGAGTCGGGCGAGGCGGCGACATGGCGCGTTCTCGTGTCGACGCACCGGACCAGCGGTGCGCCCGTCGAGAACGGCGACGACGGACGGATCACGCTCGCTCCCTACGAGGCGACGCTCCTCGTGCCCGTGGAGTGACCCGGTCTGGCCGAGACGTACTCCCGATACCACGCCATCGAGGCCAGCGCGCGGACCGCGGCCGCCGGTGAGTACAGGATGACCGGGTTGTAGCGGCCGCCGCCCGCGAACATCGCGGCTTCGAGCGGTCGCAGGGGGACGTTGACGATCGGCTTGCCGGTTCGCTCCATCAGCTCGGAGACGGACTCCAGGAACTCGGTCTCGCCCGGGGTGAAGCCGTCGCGATCCCCGAGGCACGCGTCCGCCGCTTCCGGGTCGTCCGGATCGGGGTCGGTCGAGGGGCTGCGAAGGATGCCGAGCACCACGACGGCGTCCACCGCGTCGCTCTCGGCGAGCACCGTCATCGTGCGCTTCGCCAGCCCGGGATCGGCGGCGGCCACGAGGTCGACGGGATTGCTGCGGCTCCAGTACCCGGGCAGCAGCTCGTCGAGCGCGGCGAGGACCGGCGGCTCCAGCGCCGCCAGCTCGAGGCCGCTGCGCGCGACCTCGTCCGCGGCGAGCACGCCCCAGCCGCCGCCGAGCGTCATGACCGCGACGCGCCGCCCCGCGGGCAGCGGGAGCGCCGAGAGGCACAGCGCGAGGTCGAAGCTCTCGTCTGGGCCGGTCCGCACCAGACAGCCCGTCTGACGGGCGGCTGCCAGGAAGACGTCCGAGCTCGTCGCCATCGCGCCGGTGTGCGACGCCGCTGCCTTGTGTCCGAACTCGGTCATCCCGCCCCGCAACAGCACCACCGGTTTCTTGGGTGTGATGCCCCGCATCACGTCGAGGAAGCGTCGGCCGTCCCCGATTCCCTCGAGGTAGACCAGCACCGCGGTCGTCTGATCGTCGTCCGCAAGTGCGTTCAGCATGTCGACGGCGGTGGTGCTCGCCTCGTTGCCCACGGTCAGGTACTTGTCGATACCGACGCCCCGACGCTCCGCCCGGTTCACGAGCTGCACGCCGATGTTCCCCGACTGGGAGATGATGGAGAGGCTCCCGGGTTGCGGCTTCAGTTCGACGAAGCCGACGGCGAACAGCTGGCGATGCAGCGCCAGCATCCCCATGCAGTTCGGGCCGATGAGCGTGACACCGGCCTCGCGGGCCACCCGTACCAGCTCGGCCTCCGCTTCCGCGCCCTCCTCGGACGCTTCCGAGAACCCCGCGGCGACCACGAGCGCAGCGGGAATCCCGCGCTCGCCGCACTGCCTCACGACCTCGATCACGTGTGTGGCGCCAAGCGCGATCAGGGCGAGGTCGGGGGGCTCCGGCAGGTCGGCGATGCTCGCGTAGGCGGGCAGCTGGTAGACGGTGCCACCGCGCCCGTTCACGGGGTAGACCCGTCCCTGGAAAGCGCCGTTGACGATGTTGCGGAGCAGGGAGCCGCCCCACTTCTTCGCATCGCTCGAGGCGCCGATCACGGCTACCGAGCGCGGCGAGAAGAACGGCGCGAGCTCGGCCGGGGACGTTGCTGGATGCGCCGCGGCGTCGGTCTCGCGCGTGGCGTTCGGATCGAGGATCACCAGCGCGTCGGCGGCAACCGAGATCGCGCCTTCCACGATCAGCGGGTTGATGTCGATCTCGGTGACGGACGGGAAGTCCTCGGCGATCTGGAGCAGCGCTCGGATGGTCCCGACCAGCGACGCCCGATCGACGGGCGGCATTCCGCGGAACGAGCCGAGCAGCGCTCGCGCCCGGATTCCCTCGAGCATCGCCTCGACGTCGCGGTCCTCGAGCGGCGTCACGCCGAGCGTGATGTCGTTGTGGGCCTCGGCGAACACGCCCCCGACGCCGAAGACGGCGACCGGGCCGAACACAGGATCCCGCTTCATCCCGACCAGCAGCTCGCGCGACCCGCGCACCATCCGCTCGACGAGGAGCGATGCGTCGGGGCCGCTGGCTCGCGCCAGCAGCGAACGGGCCGCCTCCCGCACGTCCTCGTCGCCGCTCAGGTTCAGGGCCACCAACCCGTGCTCGGTCTTGTGGCTGATGTCGGACCCGACGAGCTTCATGGCCACCGGGCCGTCCAGCCGACCCGCGATCGCCACCGCTTCGTCCTCGTCGCGCACGAGGCCGCCGCCGGGAACGGGGATGCCGTAGGTCGCGAGCAGGGCTTTGGACTGCCACTCGTCGAGCGCGCGACGTCCCTGCGCCACGGCCGTCGCCATGACTTCGGCTGCGGCTCCCCGACCCGACGCGTCGCTTACCACGGCGCGCTCGCCGACCCGAGTGTCCGAACTTCTCCACAGAGTCGCACCATGCGAGGCACTCCCGCGTTCCGCCGAGGTGATGAGACAGGGCGCCTCAAGCGAAGGGGCGCTCCACGTAGTATAGGAACCCGTCCCGCGGGCTCAACCCGAGACCGCTGCACTCACCGCGGACTCGTCGACCTATACTCCCTCTCGGCACGCGCGAGCTACGAAGATCGAGCCGCGCACGGGGCAGCCGGGAGGCGCCGTGACTTTCAAGACGATCATCGAGCCGTTCCGCATCAAGGTCATCGAACAGATCAAGATGACGACCCCCGAGGAACGAGAGGGGATGATCCGGGCCGCGGGCTACAACGTCTTCGCGCTCCGCTCGGAAGACGTGATCATCGACCTGCTCACCGATTCAGGCACCGGTGCGATGAGCGCCAAGCAGTGGGGCGGCGTCATGGTCGGCGACGAGTCCTACGCCGGCAGCCCGAGCTACTTCCACTTCTACGACTCCATCCACGACGTCACCGGTTTCGACTTCATCATCCCCACGCACCAGGGCCGCGCTGCCGAGCGCATCCTCTTCTCGGTGACGTGTAAGGAAGGCGACATCGTTCCGAACAACAGCCACTTCGACACCACGCGCGCCAATGTCGAGGCGCGAGGCGCGATCGCGCTCGACCTGCCCTCGCCTGAGCTCGCCGACATGGACAGCGACCACCCGTTCAAGGGCGACATGGACCTCGATCGCCTGCGCGCGGCCTTCGCCGAGTACGGCCCCGACCGCATCCCGCTCGTCATGATGACGGTGACCAACAACTCCGGTGGCGGTCAGCCGGTGTCGCTCGGCAATCTACGCGCGGTGGCGGAGATCTGCCGAGAGTTCGGCAAGCCGCTGTATCTGGACGCGTGTCGGCTCGCCGAGAACGCCTATTTCATCAAGCTCCGCGAACCCGGATACGCTGAGAAGTCGGTCCGCGAGATCGTGCGCGAGATGTGCGACCTCGCCGAGGGCTGCACGATGAGCGCGAAGAAGGACGCCATCGTCAACATGGGCGGGTTCCTCGCGACCCGAGACGAGACCGTGCGGGTTCAGGCCCAGTCGCTGCTCATCCTCACCGAGGGGTTCCCGACGTACGGCGGTCTCTCCGGACGCGACCTCGAGGCGCTCGCGATCGGTATGCAGGAAGGCATCGACGAGGACTACCTCCACTACCGCCTCGCCTCGACGCGCTACATCGGCCAGCACCTGCGCGACGCCGGCGTTCCGCTGCTGTGGCCCGCCGGCGGGCACGCCATCTACCTGGACGCGAAGCGGTTCGCGCCGCACATCGAGCCGGCGCAGCTGCCGGGGGTCTCGGTGGCGATCGAGCTCTACCGGCTCGGCGGGGTGAGAGCCTGCGAGATCGGCACCCTGATGTTCGGGAGGCGCGATGCCGAGACGGGCGCCGAGCTTCCCGGGCCCCGCGAGCTGGTGCGCTTGGCGATCCCGCGCCGGGTCTACACGCAGAGCCACATGGACTACGTGATCGAGGTCGTGATCAAGGCCTTCGAGGAGCGCGAGCGTCTCGCCGGGTACCGCATCGCCGAGCAGCCCCCGTTCCTGCGGCACTTCTCGGCTACGTTGGCACCGCTGGCGTAGCGGCTCGCGAGCGAAGCGCCTCGAAGACGGTCTCGGCGATCAGTCTGGCTCCCACTTTGCCCGGGTGGACGCCGTCGAATCTGAACGCCTCGGGGTGATCGGCGGTGGCCGCGTTGACGTCGGTGAGCCGGAAGCCCAGGTCCTCGGCAGTCGCGCGGATGCCATCGCAGATCTGCTGCAGGGCGTCCGCGTCCATCCGGTAGCGAACCTTCTCGCGGCCCGGTAGTCGGAAGAGTGCCGGGGGAGTGAGCAGCCACACGGCCGGACTCGATCCGAGCGACCGGTAGTGTGCAGCGAGCTCTCGGTAGTCGTGGAGGAAGGGGTCCAGCCCCTTCCAGTTGTCGCCTCGCGAGTCGTTCGTGCCGAGCATGATCAGCACATCGTCCGGTTGGAAAGCCGTGCTGCGTGCGAACGCGGGGTTGTCCCAGTACGAGCGATCCGCCGATCTCTGTGCCGCATGACCGTTGGCGCCGAAGCCTCTTACAAGGAAGCCGTCGCCCAGCATGTCGCCCAGCTGCACGGGATAGGCGTTTCGGCGCCGGCGCCACACGAAGGTCCCGCGCGTGATGCTGTCGCCCACGCACGCGATCCTGCGCACCGCGATGGGTTCGCTCGTCATGCTGCCCCGCGATCCTTCCTTCCAGCGGCCGCGTCGGGCGAGGGCCGTCACCATCTTGTACGTCGGGCCGCATGAAGACACAACCGGCCCCGAGGGGTCGGTTGTGCTGATCCGTTCGAGGATTCGTGATGGACGTAGGCAGCGCGCGCTACGTCACGGCATCCGCGACGCCATGAGGTCGGCCAGCTCGAGCAGCTTCGCCTCCGACACGTGACGGGAGTCCGCGGGAGAGAGCGAGCTCACGATGCGCACCGCCCGCGGACCCTTCCTGAATGCCACAACAGTCGCGTCGTCCTCACCGCCCTGGGGACCTGCGAACGCGGCATCGCCGAGTTCCGGCACGATCTTGGAGACGGCAGTCGACCCCGATGCCCACTCGGCGAGCTTGTCGGCGGTGCCGACGGTGATCAGGAAGACGGTGTTGTATCCCTTGACGGTCTCGACCTTCACGTCAGCGGTCATCGTTGTCTCGCCCGGCCAAACTACCGGGAATGCGCCGCTTCAACCGGTTTGCGCAACGATGCGGATGCTGTCGAGCCCAGTCAGTTTGCGTGCGTCCTCCAGCGAGAACAGCCCGGGGACGCGCGGGCCGCCCAAAGCCTCTGACGCCGGCGTCGACCGAAGGTCGGCGAGCTGCGCGGCCGTTGGACCGGCCTGGGGTTTCTGGGCGGGTGCTGCGTTCGGCCCCTCCGACTGCGCGCACCCAGCCAGGAGCACGATCGCAAGGACGCCGACACAGACGGCGCCAAGCGTGCGGACTCGTGTCAGACGCGTCGAGCGGATTCGAACGGGTCCTGAGCGTCTCATCGCTGTCCCTCCAACCTTCGCGGTCCCTGCGCGCCCGATTGCGTCACCCCGTCGGGCGCGCAGACGACCCCGATCCATCCCCCCACGAATCAGAGTCTGCGCCCGCACTTCCAAGGAATCGCTAAGAGACGGCAAAATGAGTCGTGCAGTCGCCTGACGGCCCGCGAACCCTTCAGCCAGGAGGACCTTTCCGCCTGGTGCAGCACGACTCGGGTTCCTGATGGATCGGGGAACGACGGAAGAACACAGGAGCCAGCTACGCGTGATGGCCGAAGAACGGCGCGCCCTCTTCGACGACGTCGAGCTACGCTTGACCGCGCGCGAGTTCGACGTGCTGGCGCTGCTTGCCGAGCGACCCGGGTGGGTGCTGACTGCGGGCCAGCTTGCCGCCGATGACCACGTTGTGGGTGCCAGCCCCAACGCGGTGAACGTCCACATCGCTCACCTGCGCGCCAAGCTGGCCGACGCGGGTGCGCCGCCCGACCTCATCGAGACCGTGCGGGGGGTGGGATGGCGGCTCAAGCGCCCGTCCCTCGAGAAGCTGACCCCCGAGCAGCGAACGGTTCTCGCGGGCCAGTGCATCGCGAGCGCGCGGAGATCTGTGGGGGCCTACGAGTTCGAACTCGCGGTAGCGTCGCTCGACGAAGCCTTAGAGCACGTGGAGAACTCAGGGCTCGAGGCGCTCCGGCGGGATCGGGTCTGCTCCGCCGTTCTCGAGCGCCGGGGGGCGGCCTACTCGGCGCTCGGTCGATACGCGGACGCGCGATCCGACTACGAGCAGGCGCTCGCGCGGCGTCCGAAGGCCGATCATCGTGCACGTGCGCGACTGCACACCAGAATCGCGTATACGAGTCTGTTCGCGAGAAGCCGGGGGGCCGCGGAGAAGGCGCTCGCTCAGGCGATGCGCGAACTCGAGCAGGATGCCTGCCGAGACCGGGGATGGTGGCAGGCGTGGATCGAGATACGCATCCAGCGAATTCAGGCGACGTGTATCACCGACCTTCCGTTGTGCAGCGGGGCGGCGGCTGACGATCTGCGCGGCGCGGTCGAGTCGTACGGAACCGCGGCGCAACACGCCAAGTACCATCTCGCGGTCGCGGATATGCTCTTCTACGAGGCGCGTTGGGCGGCCACGTCGGAATGTCTGGCGGAGTCGAGACTGGGATTCGAGTGGGCGCTGCAATCCGAGTCGATGTTCCTCCAGTCGCTCGCGACCGGCGAGCTCGGATCGATGCTCGTCTACGTCGGCGAGTACCACGAGGCCGAGATCCGGCTGCAACAGACCATCGACTTCGCGAGACGCTGTCGAGACACGGTCGGACCGCACGCGGCAACGATGTTCCTCTCGCTTGCCGCACGGCTGCAGGGCGACGTGCGGCGTGCCGAGCACTTTGCGCTAGAGCTCAGGTCGACTGCTGGCCGAGCAGGCTTCGCAGCCGGAGTTCGAGTGCACCTCGCTGGGGCAACTGGCGTGGGTCGCACTCCGCCGCCGCGACATGGCTCTCGCCGAGCGGTTGAGCGAGCAGGCGATCGCGTGCTGGCAGCGCGACCCATCGATGTCTCAGGCGGTGTGGGTCATGGCCTGGCCCGCCGCATCCTGCGCCCTCGACGCCGGCGACACGGAGCGAGCGTTCGAGTGCGTCACCCTGATGACGCGTGACCGACCAACAGGTACTTGCAGCCGAGATAGACCTGCGACTCGCGGCCGCTGTGGATGCACACCGTCGTGGCGACCCGACCGGGGAGCAGCTCCTGCGCGAGCTCGAGGCCGAGGCGCGCGCCCTCGGCTACTGCTAGGCGCGTCACGCCTGGCTGTGGCGGAGGGACTGGGATTCGAACCCAGGAGACCCTTGCGGGTCAGTAGTTTTCAAGACCACCGCAATCAGCCGCTCTGCCATCCCTCCGCTTGGTGCTCGGCGAGCATCGCCGAGGATAGCACGCACCCCCACGCCCTACGGCTCCGTCCCCTCACCCGCGTCGCGGAGCCTGAGCTCGGCAACGAGCGGCAAGTGATCGGACGCGCGGGACGGCACCGTCTCCAGCGAGACGAGCTCCCAGTCCGCCGAGAAGACGACGTGGTCCAGGCGCAACCGGGGTCGTGACGGCGGGTAGGTGGCCGGGGGATCCGCGACGACCGTGAGCAGCCCCGCGAGCGGCTCGAGCTCCTCGGGGCCGCCGTTGAAGTCGCCGGCGAGCACGAGCGGGGCGTCGCTCGGCAGCACCTTCGCCAGCGCGTGGAGCTGCCGAGCGCGCAGCGACCGTCGCAGGCTCAGGTGGAGCGTCCCGAAGTGGACGCGCGTGCCATCGACTATCGTCTCGGCGAGCAGGCAGCCTCGGCGCTCGATAGCGCGGGGGAAGGCGATCTCGGTGGTCTTGGTGATGGGCGTCCGCGAGAGGATGACGTTGCCCTGAACGAGGGGACCCCACCGTTGCAGGGGCAGGAACCGCCAGTCCATGTCGCAGCCGGTTCCCAGCGCCTTCGGCTGTTCGAACCATCCCGGCAAGCGCCATACCTCGTTGACGCCGATGAGGTCGGCGTCGAGCGAGCGCAGGGTCTCGACGACGCGGGCGGTAGACACTCGACCGTCGCCGCCTTGGGCGTGGCGGATGTTGTAGCAGGCGAAGCGCATGGTCTCAGTATGAGCGGAGCCCCGACGTCGCGTCGTGCTCGGCGGTTCATCCACCTCGCGCACCGCGTTCACATCGATTTCAAACCGCCAGTCGAGAATCAACAGTGAGAACGCGGAACGGCCATGTCCTCAAGGACACCTGCGTGAGGTCCGTAAGGGCCAGCGCAGACGAAGCAAAGGAGGCACGTCGATCATGAAGGGAACGCGCGTAGCAGCGTTCGTGGTCGCGGCACTGGTCGCGGGACTGGTGCTCGGCACCGTCGCGACGGGATTCGCGGCTGCGCCGGCGGTGAACCGCACGGCAACGACGACAGCGACGCCGGGCACCGGCGGCAGCGGGCTGGGACTGAAGCTTGGCGCAGCGATGCGCGACGCAGGCGGACGCCTCGTCGACGTCGTGGCGAAGCTCACGGGTCTCTCGGCGGCGCAGGTTCAGGAGAAGCGCGCTGCGGGGCAGTCGTTCGAGCAGATCGCGGCGAGCGAGGACGTCTCGGCTGACAAGGTCGTGGCCCAGGCGCTTGCCGTCCGCAAGCAGCTGCTCGACGAGAAGGTCAAGGCGGGCGTCATCACGCAGGCGCAGGCCGACGCCGCGCTGGCGAACATGAAGGCTCGGCTCGACGCTCGCATCGCTAACACTGCCGCATGCACCGGCCAGGGTGCCGGCGCGGGTTGCGGTGGCGGCGGCTGCGGCGGCGGCATGGGTGCCGGCGGCGGCTGCGGCATGGGCGGCGGCCGGGGCATGGGCCGCGGCATGGGCGCCGGTGGCGGTTGCGGTGGCGGCGCGTGTGGCGCCGGGACCACTGCCACGCAGTAGGCTCAGCTCGGCTCCACCAACGAACGCGATCGAGGGCGGGGTCCCGATGACCGGGGCGCCGCCCTCGGTGCGATACTGACGGGGACGGAGGTCAACGTGCGCAAGATCCTGGTCGTCGACGACAACGCGAAGATCGTGGACGTGCTCGCGGAGTACCTGCGAGCCGAGGGCTTCGAGCCGCACGTCGCCACCGATGGCCTCGAGGGGCTTCGGCTGGCCGAGCAGGTCCGTCCCGACCTCGCGCTGCTCGACGTGATGATGCCGGGCATGGACGGCCTCGAACTCACGCGCCGCCTCGAGCGCCAGAACATCCCCGTCATCCTCGTGACCGCACGCACCGAGGAGATCGACCGCCTGATCGGCCTCGAGGTGGGCGCCGACGACTACGTGACCAAGCCGTTCAGCCCTCGCGAGGTCGTGGCGCGGGTGAAGGCCGTGCTCCGGCGCTTCGATCGCGCCAGCGCCGCAGCGGACACGGCGCCGATCCGCGTGGGCGAGCTCGAGATCGACTCGGCACGCCGCAGTGTGAGTGTCGGTGGAGCGCCGCGCGAACTCACCCGCACCGAGTTCGACCTCCTCTCGGCGATGGCAGCGCATCCGGGTCGCGTCTACTCGCGGCTGCAGCTGCTCGAGATCGCGTCGGGGGAGGCGTTCGAAGGCTACGAGCGCACCGTCGATGCGCACGTGAAGAACATGCGCCGCAAGCTGGGCGAGGACACCAAGCACCCGCGGTACCTGCACACCGTGATCGGCGTGGGCTACAAGGTCGAGGACCACGGGGCGGAGGCGTAGGAGCCGATGCGCCGAGCCAACCTGGGCTGGCAGGTATTCGTCGCCGTGTTGGCGGTCGCGCTGGCGGCCGTGCTCGCGGTGGGCGTGCTGACCCGGCTGGCGTTCCAAAGTGCGTTCTCGGCGTACGTCGAGACGATGATGCCGACGCGGCAGGGGATGGGCATGGGCCGCATCCTGGTCGCCAACGCCGCCGACGAGGCCTTCCGCAACAGCGTGAACCGGGGAGTGTTCGTCGGCGCGCTGGTCGCGCTGACCGTCGCGGCCATCGCGGCGATCTTCCTGTCGCGATACCTCACGCGGCCGCTCGAGCGGCTGGAGGAGGGAGCGCTCGAGCTCGCCGCCGGCGATCTGTCGCATCGCGTGGATGTGCGCGGCCCCGCGGAGGTCGCGGCGCTGGGCGAGGCGTTCAACTCGATGGCCGACTCGCTCGAGGAGGCCGAGGAGCTCAGGAAGCGCCTGGTCGCCGACGTCGCCCACGAGCTGCGCAACCCGATCGCGGCGGCTCGCGCGCAGGCCGAGGGCATGGCCGAGGGCGTGCTGCCGTGCGAGCAGGCCCGGCTGGAATCGGTGGTCGAGGACCTGACCCAGCTCTCGCGGCTGGTCGACGACCTCCAGGAGCTTGCCGCCGCCGAGGCGGGAACGCTGTCGTACGCGATGCAGCCGCTCGACCTGGTCGCGCTCGCGTCGCGAGAAGCCGAGCGCGCGCAGGGCATGGCGCCGGCGGGCGTGGAGATACGCGTCGAGACCGCCGACGCCAGCGGAGCCGATGCGAGCGTCGTGGTCGAGGGGGACGAGGGTCGTCTCGCGCAGGTCATCCGCAACCTCGTCTCGAACGCTCTGCGCCATACGCGGGAGGGCTCCGTGACCATCCACGTGGTCGCGCACGACGGGTGGGCCGAAGTCGCCGTGAGCGACACGGGCGAAGGCATCCCTGCCGACGACCTGCCGTACGTCTTCGAGCGCTTCTACCGTGCCGACGCCGCCCGGGCGGCCGACAGCGGTGGGGCCGGGCTCGGCCTCGCGATCTCGAAGCGAATCGTGCTCGACCACGGCGGCGAGGTGTTCGCGGAGAGCGACGAGGGCGAGGGTGCTCGAGTGGGATTCCATCTGCCGCTCGCCTAGCCTCGCCTATCATGGAACCGTCCGGTCCGCGAAGCGACAGGGGTGGCGGTGCACGCATCCGACGAGGTGTTCATGGCGCTGGCGCTCGACGAGGCCCGACGCGCCGAGGCACTCGGAGAAGTCCCCATCGGCGCAGTGGTCGTCTGCGAAGGCGCCGTCGTCGCGGGGGGCTACAACCGCCGAGAGATCGACCACGACCCCGCAGGCCATGCCGAGCTGATCGCCATCCGTGAGGCCGCGCGCAAGCTGGGCCGCTGGCGTCTGTCCGACTGCACCGTCTACGTGACCCTCGAGCCCTGCCCCATGTGCGCGGGGCTCATGCATCAGGCGCGCGTCGCTCGCTGCGTCTACGGCGCCCCCGACCCCAAAGCCGGCGCGCTGGGTACCCTCTACGACCTGTCGAGCGACGAGCGGCTCAACCACCGGTTCGAAGTGACGTCCGGCGTGCTCGCCGATTCCTCTGCAGCGCTTCTGCGGTCCTTCTTCGCCACCCTCAGGGAGAGGCAATGATGTCCTGTCGCATGCGGGTCGCTCGCGTTCTGTGCGTTGGGGCCGCGCTCCTCGTCGCCCTCGGCGTCGTCGCCGGTCTCCCCTCGGCGGCGCTGGCGAAGTCCTACGAGATCGCCGATGTGAAGATGCGCGCGGATCTCGCCGAGAACGGCGACATGACCATCGCCGAGCAACGCACCTTCGACTTCGACGGGGACTTCTCCTGGGTCGAATGGCGGCTCGACGCCACGGGCTCGGAAGGCATCACCGACGTCGCCCTCACGGCACCGCTCGACGGACGCACCGAGCAGTACACGCAGGTCGACGCTCCCGCCACCGATCCCGGGACCTTCTCGGTGCAGCCGCAGGGTTCCGAGGTCGTGGTCCGCGCCGCCATCGCAGCTTCCGACCAGCAGTTCCCCGTCACGATCAACTACCGCGTCATCGACGCGGTCTCCAAGTGGACCGATACCGCGGAGATCTACTGGAAGTTCATCGGAAGCGAGTGGGCGGTGCCCACCCGCAACGTCGACATCACGGTCTACCCACCCGCGCCGGTTCCGAAGAGTCAGGTCCGTGCGTGGGCACACGGACCCCTGACCGGTCAGATCACGATCGGTGCCCAGGGTGAGGTCAACTTCGCGGTCGCCAACCTGCCTCCCGAGACGTTCGTCGAGGGCCGCATCCTCTACCCCACGAGCGTGTTCGCCGCGGCGCCGCAGAAGCCCGAGGCCAAGCTTCCCGAGATCCTCGCCGAGGAGAAGGAACTGGCCGACGCCGCCAACGCTGTCCGCATGCGGGCGAGGTACCAGTACTGGGGCGCGATCGGGCTGACGGCGCTGCTTGCGCTGGCCGGGTTCCTGTTCTCGCTGCGGGCGTTCCTGAAGTACGGCATGGAGTACGAGGGCACCTACCCGGGCGGCTACTATCGCGAGGACCCGATGCCCGAGCTGCCTCCCGCTGTGGTCGGCGCGCTGTGGCGGTTCGGCGCGGTACACGACTCCGACATCGCTGCCCAGCTCATGGATCTCGCCAACCGCGGCGCGATCACGATGCGCCCCCTCGACTCGACGAAGCCGACTTTCCTCGGGTTGGGTGACTCGGTGGAGCGCACGTACCTCCTGACGCTCGTACCCGAGAAGGCCGGCAGTCTCAACGCGCTCGACAAGGAGCTCGTCGACATCCTGTTCCGCACCGTCGGGGACGGCTCCAACGTCACCATCGAGCAGATCAAGGCGTACGCGAAGGCACATCCCGAGACCTTCTCGGAGGCGATGAAGGGGTGGAAGCAGTCGGCCTCGACCTACGCCGAGACCAACGGTCTCATCGAGCCGTGGGGGCGCGAGTGGCAGGTCGGGCTGTTCCTGTTCGCGGGTGTTGTCGCGGCGGCAGGCATCGCCGCTTCGATCTGGGTCGGAAGCCTCGTGCCGGCGATCATCCCGATCCCGGTGGCCATCGGCATGGCCATGTTCGCGTCTCAGATGCCGCGACGGAGCAAGCAGGGCAACGAGCTGTTCCTCCAGTACCGCGGCGTCCGCGACTACCTCAAGGACTTCTCACGCCTCGACGAGGCGCCGCCCATGCACGTGATCCTGTGGGAGCGGTTCCTGGTGTTGGCCGTCGTGTTCGGCATCGCCGAGGAGGTCATCGAGCAGATGCGCGTGCGCATCCCCGAGGTCATGGCCGACCCCGGCTTCCAGACCGCGTACTGGTGGGTGTGGGCCGGGGGCGGCTACGGCGGGCAGTCGCCGGTGAGCGCTCTGTCGAGCGGGTTCCAGTCCGCGTCATCGATCGCCTCGAGCGCGATGTCGTCGGCGTCGGGAGGAGGCGGCGGCTTCTCTGGTGGCGGTGGAGGAGGCGGCGGCGGAGGCGGTGGTGGCGCCGGCTGACGTTGCGTCTGGCTGTACAGCTTCGCTGACGGTGTGTCGATAACTACAGGGTGATGCGCACACCGAAAGGACGCGGGGCATGAACTGGCTTAATGTCGCAGTCAGCGGTCTCGGCTTGGTCGCCGCCATCGTGTTGCTGGTTGCGGTGCTCAAGCTGCGTCGCGTCGCCCTGGGCGGTGCGATCGCCGACAACCTGCCGCTCGTCATTCTCGGCATCATCTCGTTCGCAGGCGCCGCCCTGCTGTGGTGGATCTCGAACTTCCTGTCGTATGGCTCGGCGGTCGCGCAAGCCAACCTCGGTGCCCAGGCGCTCAACGTGCTGGGCATGGCGTTCTTCGCGGCGTACTTCCTCAAGGTCCAGCGAGCGCTTTCGGGCTACCTCTCCAGCGCCCAGCGGGTGCTTTCGCAGCTGGACCGCTCCGGCGCGAAGGACGGCCGGAGCCAGTCCGCGAACGTCGCTTCGCCGGAGGCGACGCGTGGCTAACCTGCTCGCGACACGCGTCGAGGAGACGCTCCGTCCCGTGATAGGGACGGTGCTCGCGACCGTGTCCGTGGACGTCGAGACCAAGCGCATCGGCAAGACTCCCGACACCGTCGACCGCACCGATCTCGAGGTCATGGCCGAGAACCTCGTCACAGCGCTTCGGCTGGTGGTCGGTCAGGAGATGGCCGAAGCGGCGGCGGAGCGGGTGCGCGAACTAGCAGTCGCGTAAGCGCCGGCCTATTCGACGGCGAGCGGCAGCTCGCCGCCTACCTCATGACGATCCGCGGCCTGCGTGCTACTTGATGCCGAGCCACGTGCCCCCGAAGTACCCGACCGCAGCGACCGCGGTGTTCAGCACGGTGCCCCAGACGATGTCGATGATCGACACCTGCCAGGACCATCCCGCCAGCGTCGCCAGGTTCGTGAGGTCGTAGGTCGCGTAGGCGATCGCCCCGAACAGCGCGCCACGCCACAGGGCACCGACGAGACTGGCCTCCTGCAACCCCGGGATGATGGCCAGCGCGATGAGCCCCACGATGTAGAACAGGTAGAACAGCGCGGCGACCGGCAGGTTCGGCTTCTCGAGTAGCAGGTCCCCAAGGTACGGCTTGTAGATGCGGCTCGTGGCCGTGCTCAGCCACACGAAGTCGATGGCGAAGAACGCGATCGTGGTGATCAGGTACAGCCCCGCAAGCTTGCCGAATGACACCTGTCAGCCCTCCGAAGATCGATGGCAATCTCTGCCTATTGTTCCCGAGACTGGCGTGCACGAACGCCGAGACGTCCCGCCGGGCGCCCGCCGCCCGTTCGCTAGCCTTCGCCGGGCGCCTCGCGATCGCTCATCCACGACCTGATCGGCGCGAGCTTCTCGGCGGGGACACCGAGGCGGTAGCCGGTGATGATCGCGAGGTACGAGGCGGTGGGGCGGACCAGTCCGTGCTCCCGCCACAGCCTCCCGGAGCTGCGCACGGGGACGGGGATGCGCGCGAGGGCGCCGAGACGGCGAAGGCGCCGTGCGAACTCGTAGTCTTCCATCGTGGGCTGGTCGGGGAAGCCCCCGAGGTCTCGGAACAGGGTGGTCGGCACGAAGAGACCCTGGTCGCCGTAGGGGATGCCGAACCGCGCGCGCACCGCGCCCGTCGCGGCGATGAGCGGTTTGGCCGGTGCCGGCTCGGGGCTCAGCGCGAAGCCGAATGCGCCACCCACCACGGCGGGGTCGGTGAGTGCGGAGCGAACGTGGGCGGCGAACGCGTCGGGGAGCACGCAATCGGCGTGCAGGAACAGCACGACGTCGCCCTCGGCGGCTCGCGCGCCGGCGTTCATCTGCGCGCTCCTGCCCCTGCGCTCGACCTCGACGACCACCGCGCCGGCCGCCTTCGCCCGGTCGACGGTCTCGTCGTCGCTTCCGCCGTCGGCGACGATCACCTCGTACGCGCCTCCCACCCGCGCGCTCTCGATCGCCTCGGCGACGAGGTCGGCTTCGTTCCAGGTGGGGATCACCACCGAGATCCGCGCGTCCTCGCGAACGCGCCGCGCCTGGGCCCGCACGCGCTGCCACAGCGCGAGGTCCTCGGGGCGGTCGATGTCGCGAAGAGCCGGCAGCATCGCGGCGGAGAGACCCTGCCGCTCGGCGGCGGCGAGCGTCGCGCGCAGCACGTCGCTCCCGCCCCACGGGATGCTGTCGCCGAAGAGATCGACCCGCGCTTCCGGACCGACCCGCCACGAGAGCGCGATCAGGTAGTAGCCGCCGTCCTCGGCGGGTCCGATGGCGAGATCGTGCGTGCCGAGCAGGGCCAGTGCGCGCCTGACGGTTGGCGCGCCGGCGTCAGGGCAGTCCGAGCCGAGCAGCACGACACGGCGGGCACCCTCGGTGAACGCGGCCTCGGCGGCCTCTCGGAGGCGATCGCCCAGATGTCCCGCTCCCTGCTCCCGCACGAGGGCGGGACCGGGCAGCCAGGACCGAACCTCATGCGGCGAGCCCCCCTCGAACCGGACCTCGACGAGCGCCTCGCCGGTGACCGCCATCGGGACGATGCGACGGAAGCAGTGCGCGGCGAGGTCGCGGTGCAGCATCGCCGCGCCGCCGGGACCGAGCGCGTCGCCGAGACGCCGCTTCGTGGTCCCCGGCACCGGATAGCGGGTGAGCATGATGACTCGATCGCGACCCGCCCGGGTCACCGCAACGTCCCGCCTCAAGAGGATCCGCTGCCCGCGCTGCACGCGAGGCAGTGGATGCCGAAGCTGATCCGTCGCCGGGCGATTCGCTCGATGCCCGCCTCGCCCAGGTCCACATCGAAGATGGTCCGCGGGACGCCATCGGCGCAGCCGATCCCGGCTCCGAGGTTGAAGTCGCAGTCGGCGAGCGTGCCGTCCCATCCCACCGCGATGCCGTTGCGACACGCGAGAAGCGGCAGGGTCGCCGGCTCGAACTTGCGGCGCAGGCGCTCGACGAACGGGTCGAACTCACCACGCTCTCGAAGCGAGGCGGCGAAGCGCCCGACCGGCGTGTTGGTCACGACGAGCACGTCGTCGAACGTCACCCCGTGGCGCGCGAGTCCCGCGGTGAGCCGGGTGCGAGCCAGCTGGGGGGAGGGAGGTGCCGCGTCGCCGTCCGGGTTGACGACGAGGTCGAGTCGCAGACGGCGGCTCGATCCTGGCTCGGATCCGGTGCCGTAGCCCAACCGGTTGAGCTGCTCGAGTGCTTCCAGCGCCATGTCGAAGCTACCTAGACCCCGCTGCGCCTCGAACTCGTCTCGATCGGCCGACGGGAACGAGGCGGCGAGGGCAACGCCCTGCCGAGCGAACAACTCGGCGAGCCCCTGGGCGCGCGGATCGAGCAGCGCCACGAGGTTGGTGCGCACGCGGACGCGGAGCCGCGCTTGCGCCAGGTGGTCGAGCAGCTCTCGAAGGCGCGGGTAGAGCTCGGGTGCACCGCCGGTGATGTCGACGAGATCGGGCCGCGCGGCGCGGGCGAGTGCGATCGCCGCGTCTTGCACCTGCGGTGTCATCACCTCGGTTCGCGTGGGACCTGCCTGCTGATGGCAGTGCGTGCATTCCAGGTCGCACACGCGCCCGACATTGAGCATCACCACTCTCAGCGTGAGCGCAGTGGCAGCCTCGGGATGGTGCAGCTCGACCAGTTCGCCGAATGAGCTCACGCCAGCAGGTCCGGTCGCGTGTCGCGGATATGTTGGGCGAGCCGTCGATCCTCCTCGCCGATGTGGTGGGTCAGCCAGTCTCGGAGGAAGGTGGCTAGGTTGACGCCCAACGTGAGTTCCCCCGAGAGGTACTTCGACGTGAGCGACGAGGTCTGCCGGGCGAGATCGTCATGCAGCTCGTGATGGCGATCCCGGTCGGGATAGCGCGACCGTCGGCCATGAGCGCCTCCTCGTCGTGGAAGTGCACCGCGGTATAGCGTTGGAGCCGGTAGAGCACCCCGCCGAGAACCGCGACGTCGTTGTGGGCGAGGATGGCGTCGTGCAGCTCGTTCACGAGTGCGAACAGATCGCGGTGCTGTGCGTCGACCAGCTGGAAGCCGGTTTCGAGGGCCGCATCCCATTCCGCGAACGGCACCGTGTGTCTCCTTTGTATAGGCGAGCGGGATCGTGCGAATGCCGATTACGCACATTGTGCCAGCCCAGCGCCCGCTGTCGCGAGGGGTTCGCGCGGGTTCGCGCGCCGGGTTCGCGTTGCCGCTGCTCGCGGGCCCCTGCTATAGTCGCCGTTGCGCTCCGTGCGGGAATGACGAAGCGCCGGGTTTGGAGAGTTGCCGGAGTGGTTGAACGGGCGCGACTGGAAATCGCGTGTGCGGGTAGACCCCGTACCCAGGGTTCGAATCCCTGACTCTCCGCCACAAAGATGCGAACAGGGCCGCCCTCGGGGCGGCCCTGTTGATCGTCGTGCGTCGCTGGCGGCCTACAGCCCTTCCTCGGCGATCAGACGTCCGCTGCGAACCGCGTTGCAGAACTCGTCGTAGTCGCGCTGGTTCTGGTCGGCGTAGGCCACCGCGAATTCGGCGAGCGCCTCGTCGAACGCGCAGCTCTTGCCCAGGTAGGCGGAAATGGCAACCGAGTCCCCCGAGCGTGCGTGGGCACGGGCGAGGGTCCATCCGCACATCCGGGCGTAGCGGCCCACTCCTCGAGGCGTCATGTGTTCGATGTCCGCCGAGGCCTTGCCGTCCCACAGCTGGCGGACGTAGTAGTCACGCTGGACCTGGTCCACGCCGGTAACGCGCACCCAGCCGAGCAGGATGTCGCTGCTGGCCTGCATCAACCGCTGTCCCTCGACCACGCGCTGTCCGTGATTGCGGGCCTTGCTCGGGCCGAGGAACTCCTCGAGCACCGATGCCTGTGCCTCCTTCACTTGCAGGAAGAGCGGATCCATGTTGTCTCGGCCGAGCATCAACAAGATCCAGGCGCGCATCCCCACGCTGCCCACGCCAACGACCTTGCGCGCCATGTCGACGAAGTGGAACCTCTCGAACAACCGGCGCCGGTCGTTGGGCAGGGTCGAGCGGTACGCGCGCAGCAGCTTGCGAAGTTCGGTGACGAGCACGTCTCGCTCGAGTCCCGTGACGATGTCCTCGAGGGGGACGATGAGCGGAGGATCGGCGACGATTCTCGGCTCGCCATCCACGATATGGGTCAGCTTGTCGAGGGCTCGGACGCTGTTCTTGGCCCGACCCTTCTCGAGTTTCTTCGACGCGCGCCGGAGGGCCTTCGGATCGGCCTCGGACTTCAGCTCCTCGAACAGCGAGTCGATGTCGAGGTGCGAGTACCACTCGTCGAGCGTGCGCATCCCGGCGAACTGCGCCATCGCCTCTCGGTAGCTCTGCCCCGCGTTCAGCACCGCGGCTATGCGCTCCTTGTCCTTGAACCCGCGCTCCCGAGCGGCGATCTCGAAGCTCGTGACGAGGCGCTTGAGGTCCCACTCCCACGGTCCGGGGTGGGTCTCGTCGAAATCGTTGATGTCGAAGATCAGCCGGCGCTCGGGTGAGGCGAATCCGCCGAAGTTCGAGAGGTGGGCGTCACCGCACAGCTGGACCTGGAGGCCCGAGCGCGGCGTGGGCGCGAGATCCGCGGCCATGATGTAGGCCGCACCTCGGTAGAACGCGAACGGGGAGACGAGCATCCTGCCGTAACGGATGGGAACGAGTTCGGGGACTCGCGTGACCGCCTGAGATTCGAGCATCTCGACCGGGTCGCGGCGATTGGCTGCGGCGTCCAGCCGGCGTGGCTGCTCCGGGAGGTGGTGTTCCGCGCCGCCTTGCCATGCGCGACGCGCTCATCGACGGTCAGGTGGTGGATAACGCGGGCGCGGGCTCGGATCTGGTCGGTCTCGATGGCCGCGATCTTCTCCACCACAGGCTCGGGGCCAGCCTTCATCGTGTCCTTCTCTCCACGCGGAGCCATCTCGCTCATCCTCTCACCGCCTCGGCGCCGGTTCACGTGCCGCTCCTCACCGAGCAGTAGCGCGTGGTCGTATCATCCGCCTCTCAGGAAGACGTGTCCTCTTCCGACGGCGTACGGTCAGTGGTCGGTCGGCGCAGCGCGCGAGCGGCGTGCGTCGCGAGGAACACCCCCGCAGTGGCGAAGATGGCCAGCGCGCCGATCACCACCAGTGCGGCGCCCAACTCCACCACCGCGAATGCGACCGCCGCGCTGTCGCCCTCTACCAGAAGCGTGACCATCACGACCGCGCTGTACGCAGCGGCCACCAGCCACACGCCGAAGGACGCGATGCCGGTGATCACCGTCGCCCGGCCCAAGACCTCGCGTATCGTTCGCGGCGGTTGGTCGTGTCCGGCGTGTCCGTCGTCGTGGTCGCTCACGTGGAGCCCTGCGTCTCTCGGTGGCATCCAGGCTAGCGGTCGTCGCTCGGGTGCGCGTCCCTGCGGACCCTCCCGATGTTGGCCACGAGAACAGCGACGACGGTGACCAGATAGAGCTGCCCGAGCAGTGCCTCGGTCGTCGAGAGCAGCCTACCGAAACTGGTCGTGGCGGTGAGGTCGCCGTAGCCGACGGTCGAGAGCGTCACGAGGCTGTAATAGATGAAGTCGGACCCCGTCACCGGCCGCGATGCCACGAAGAAAGCCGTCGCCGGCGAGATGGCCGCTCCCGCCTGGCCGAGCGCGTCGTACATCCCGGCTTGTATCGCACCCACGGCCGAGTAGACCACGGCGAAGAAGACACCGATGAGCAGGTAGATGTCGGCGGCACCCGCCACCGTGTTCACGGTGACCGCCGCGTGCTTGAGCAGACGGCGCACGATCACGATCGGCGTGACGATACTGAGCGTTGCCATGCACAGGAAGAAGCCGAGACGCGCAAGTCCTCCGAAGGACAGAAGCTCGGCCACCACCACGCCGACGAACGCGATCGCGACTGCGATGCGCGCGACAAGCACGGTCTTCGGGCCCGCCTCCGAGGTCGAGAGCGTCACCGCCAGGGTGAGGGCCATCAGCGCCAGCGGCAGCACCAGCCCCAGCGTGGTCGTCCCGAGCATCGCGCTCGATACGAGCGTGGCGAGGATGAGCACCAGGACGAGCGCGTAGCGGTCCTCGCGGACGATTCGCTTGCCGGTTCGCTCCGCGCGTTCGGTGATGCTGAGATGATCCACCCGAAGCCCCCGTTGAATCGGTCGCGACTCTACCGAAGGATAGCCGAGCCTCGTCGTCCTGAGCAGACGTACCCTCGTTGCCGCTGCGGCATGCGGTGGCTATACTGCGCTATTGCGCCTGCGGACGCTCGCGGCGCTCACCCCTGCGGAGGGGTGGCAGAGTGGTTGAATGCGGCGGTCTCGAAAACCGTTGTGCGGGCATCCCCCGTACCGAGGGTTCGAATCCCTCCCCCTCCGCCAGAGGAACCTGACAGCGCCCGCTCCCGACAGGGGGTGGGCGCTTTCCACGAAGGCTCGGCTAGGAGCACCAGTGATACGCCTGAAGTCAGCGTTCGAGCCCAAGAGTCCCTCGGACGGCTACCGGATCCTGATCGAGCCTGTGTGGCCTCACGCTCTGCCGAAGGGCAAGGCCGCCGGTGTCGACTGGATGCGAGAGCTGTATCCGAGCCCCGATCTCCGGGATTGGATGCGACGCAACCGCCGCAAGGCCGCGACCTTTCGCGAGCGCTATCTCATGGAGCTCGCGCACCGCGAGGCCGCGGTCAGGAAGGTGTGCCGCATGCAGCGCGAGCGGGGGAGCGTGACGGTATTGACGGTTCCCACGGCGGAACCTTGGGAGATCCACGAGACGCTCGTCAGCTATCTGAAGGTCGCCTGCGAGGAGTGACTGACTGCACGCGAGCGGCACCGACTCCCAGAAGAATGATGGGCGCGTGACTCCCGCTGACGAGGGTTCGAATCCCTCCCCCTCCGCCATGTGACGTCTCAGGACATCGTGGACAGACGTGTCACGACATCGTGGACACATGATGGCTTCCGATGGCCTGCGAGTCCTGTGCGTGACGTGTTGCGCGTCCGATGCTGAGCCGTGTCGGTGATCGCGGGTGTGTCGATCTTCTGATCCGGCGCAAGCGCGTCCGTCACTCTGAGTCGCCAGGGAGTGGAACGGCCCCGCGATCGCTGCGACTACCTACGAGCGGCCGCTGGCTCGACCGCCGCGCAGGAAGGTGCCTCGAAACACCATCTCCTCGACACAGACCGCTTCCCAGGACTTGGCATCTTTGCTCGCGCACTTGGGTAACTGAATCATCGACGTGTGTGACCCGAGAAGACGAACCGCTCCTGGGAGGCGCCATGATCATCACAACGACAGACGCGATCGAAGGCCACCGAGTCACGGAGTACAAGGGACTCGTCTCTTCGACCGCCATTCACGGAGTCGCCGTTGGCAAGGACATCAAGGCGCTCGGCCGCAACATCGTCGGCGGGCGTTCGGAGGTCTACGAGAACGAGCTTGTTCGCGGTCAGAGCGAGACCATGGCCGAGCTGCAGGCCGCCGCCGAGAAGATCGGCGCAAACGCCATCGTCGGCGTGAAGATCGACAGCGAGGGGATCGGCACGAACGGCAGCATGCTGCTCGTGACGATGACCGGTACCGCCGTCGTCGTCGAAGCCGTCTGACTCCGAGCCGAGTGCCTGGCACGGCACCGTCGCGTGACGCTTGAGCGGCGGGTATTCTTAGCGCGCGTCTTCTAGTCTGCGCCAGGGGGGCTCATGCAGCAGATCCAGGTCAGCCTGACCGAAGTACTCGCGTTCGTGGCCCTCGCGATCATGATCGCGCCCACGCTCGCGGGGTGGGTGCGCCTGCCCGGACTCATCGGATTCGTGCTCGCCGGCGCGCTCTTCGGCCCCTACATCCTCGGCGTGCTGCCAGCAGGCGCGGTCGACGAGCTGGGGCAGATCGGCTTGCTGTACCTGATGTTCCAGGCCGGTCTCGAGATCGACCTGGTCATGTTCAAGAAGAACCGCAACGCGGCCCTGATGTTCGGGCTGCTGGGGTTCGTGTTCCCCTTCACCTTCGGGGTCATCCAGGGACACTGGATCCTCGGGTTCTCGATGGCAGCAGCGGCGCTGTTGGGCTCGATCTTCGCGTCGCACACGCTCGTGACCCTGCCCGATGTGCGCGAGGCAGGGCTGAGCCGGAGTCGAGCCGTCACGACCACCGCCGGCGCGACGATCCTGACCGATACGATGGCGCTCGTCGTACTGGCTGTGACGACCGCGAAGGGGGGATCGCCCGTCACCGTGGTCTCGACGGTGTTCGGCGGGCTCGTGGTGCTGGCGATCTACGCGCTCGTGATTCTGCCGTGGGTCGGCAAGCGCTTCTTCCGCAGCACCGGTCAGAGTCGCACGCTGCGGTTCGCCTTCATGCTGTTCGCCTTCGCCTCGGCGGGCGTACTTGCCGAGGTGTTCGGGATCGAGGGACTGGTCGGCGCATTCCTGGCGGGCCTCGGGGTCAATCGCCTTGCGCCGAAGGGTGGACCGCTGCTCGAGCGGGTCGACTTCTTCGGAGAGGCCCTGTTCGTGCCCGCGTTCCTGGTCTACGTGGGAACCAAGCTCAACCCTGCGGTCATGATCAAGATGTCCACGATCACCATGGCCCTCGGGTTCATGGTCGTCCTGCTTGGCGGCAAGGCCCTCGCCTCGGTCATCACCGGACGGGTCCTCAAGTTCGGCTGGACCGAGTCGGGGCTCATGTTCGGTATGACCATTCCGCAAGCCGCCGCGACCCTTGCAGCAACGCTCGTCGGCGCCCAAGTCGGGCTGCTGAACGAGCAGGTAGTGAACGCAGTCGTCGTCATCGTGCTCGTCTCGATCGTGCTCGGCTCGCTGCTCACCCGGCGGTTCGCCGCGAAGATCGAGCTGCCCGCCGGAGCAACTCGGCCCATTGGCGCGGCGCTACTCGTGGGCCTGCCCGCCGCCGCCCCTGTCGACGTCATCGTCAAGGTCGCCTCGGCGATCGCCGCCGAAGACGACGGTCTCGTTATGCCCGTCGCGGTCACCACCGATGAGGAGCGCACTCGTACCTCCGAGGCAACTGAGACCGCGAAGGCAGCCACCAAGGCGGCAGAGGCCGAAGGTGCGGATGTCGAGGCGCGTGTGCGCTACGCGCCGTCCTATGCGGGCGCGCTGCTCGAGGCCATGGTCGACCGAGGAGCGAGTGCTCTCGTCACGCCGCTGCAGTCCGATAGAGGGTTCGTGAGCCGCTTCTTCGGCGGAGAGCTCGACCGCATCGGCCGCGAGTCACCGATCCCGGTGATCGCGGTCGCGCCAGGCCCCGCCACGTTCACCAAGGTCGTACTCGGTCTTGATTCGAAGGTCGACACACCCGCCGAACGCTACGAGCAAGAGCTCGCCGTCGACATCGCTCGGACTCTGGCCGAGCGCTTCAAGCTGCCACTGGCGGTCGGCGCACGTACCCATGACGAGATCGACGCGCTTGGCCTTCCCAAGGTCGACGAGACGGTCGTCGGGCACCACCCGATCACCGACCACCCAGAGATCCTCGTGCCTGGCTCGGTCTTCGTGGTGCCCGCGTCGCTCGTGCGACGCGTAGGCCCGTTCGCGGTCGAGTTCGAGCGCGCGCACCCCGACACGACGATTGTTGTCGCCGCGGGCCCCCACCGCCTTCGCACGACCTTTGGGCGTCAGGCCGAGAGCCTCACCGGCGCGTTCAACGTATCCGCGACCTCCGAGGCTCCTGGTGTCGTGGAGGTCGCGCCTTCGGAGCAGACCGCTCGGGGCGAGGCGACGGTCTAGGCGAGGCGAGTTGGAGAGGCCCGCGTGAGCGCACTCGTTGTCTTCTCGGGATGGTCCTCCTCGCGATCATCCTTGCGCCCACCGATGCTGCCCTCGGCCAGGCAGTTGTGACCGACGACGCCGTCCCACTCCCGATCAACATGGGAGACAGCCCGCGACCAGAATCTGGGTATGATGGGGCGAATCGTCACAGCCAGGCGGGGGGACTGCCATGAACGAAACAGACGCTGGGATCCAAGTTGCCGGCGCGGACCAGGCATCACTCCGGGTCAAGCCGAGCGCACTCATCGGATACGGAATCGCGATCGGCTACATCATTCTCTTCACGCTGCTGGAGAAGCTCATCGCACCGGCGTACACCGAGATTGGGAAGACCAGCGGCTCGGTCCTGAATGGCATCGTCATTCCGCTGGCGATCTGCGGAGTCGTCATGGCGGTGCTGACGACGCTGCTCGGGTGGTGGCGTCCGGCGCTTCGCGAGAAGCCCCTGGGCGTGAAGTGGATGTGGGCCATTCCTGTCGTGCTCGTCCTCATCGTGCTCAGCGGTGTGAACTACAGCCAGCTCGGCGCGCTCGGTGGCACCTACCTCATGTGGCTTGCGATCGGCACCTTGCTGGTTGGCTTCAACGAGGAGATCACCTACCGGGGTTTGTCGGTGGTCGCCTTCCGAGGCGCGTACAAGGAGGTCTGGGTCTGGCTCCTCACGTCGGTGTTCTTCGGACTGCTGCACGGCGCGAACATCGTGCTCGGACAAGATGTGGTCACCACGATCCGCCAGATCATGTTCGCGTTCGTTCTCGGGAGCGTCTTCTACGTAGCCCGGCGGGTCACCGGCAGTCTGGTGTTCCTGATGATCATCCACGCTCTGTGGGACTTTGGCTCGTTCACGTGGATGGGTGGCCTGGAGGCCACCAATGCGACGAACATCCTCGTGGCGGCGCGGTTCCCGCTGCTCATCGCGCTGCTGGTGATGTCCGCAATCGGTGCGAAGAAGCTGTTCACGACGCCGGTCGAGCAGGCGAGCTAGCCGGCCGACTCCCGACGTCCTCCGCTCATCTTCCCCACGAGCAACGCGAGCACCGTCACGAGATACAGCTGGCCCAGCAGGGCCTCGACGATGGTGAGGACGCGGGCAAGGTCGGTCTTCGGAACGAGGTCGCCCAGGCCCAGGGTGGTGATCGTGACGAAGCTGTAGTAGTAGAGGTCCAGGGCGCGCACTGCTTCGGCGCCGCCGAACGGTGTGGTCGCCGAGAAGACCACGAGCATGCTGAACAGGACGGCGAAGAACAGCCCGATCAGGAGGTAGACGCTCACTGCGCCGAGCACGGTTTGGATGGTGACCGAGCCATGCCGGTAGAGGTCGCGGCCGATGAGGAACGGGCCGACGGCCGCGATCGTGAGCACGATCAGACCCTCGGCGCCTCCGGCCGCCGACGCGCGACCGGAGGAGAGCATCGCGGCGGTCGCAAGGATCACGCTCGCCACCAGCGCGACAGCGACGAGCACCAGGGCTCGGCGAGACGCACCAGACACGAAGAGGATCGCGAGCAGGGTCGCGGCGGCAAGGACTAGCGCGCCGATGACTTCCAGCGGGCGCGTGCCCGTCAGGCCCCCGAGGAAGATCGTCCCCACGAGAAGGCCGAGCACCAGGCCATAGCCGGGTCGCCGTCGCCGGCCCTCGATCACGCTTGGCTCACCTGCCATCGACCCTCCCACGACTCCAGCGCTCGAGCTGCCCCATGGTCACCCCAGTGCATTCCGAGAGGGCCTCGCACGGGCCGGCGAACATCTCGGCCCATGCTCCCGCTGCTCCGCTGAAGCGTCAATCAATGCGGAAGGTTCCGTCCGGGCGCAGCTGAACCGGCGTCGCGAAGTCCTGGGCGGAGCGCCGCTTGGCGAGCGACAATGCCGCGCCGCTCGGGTCGAGCTTCGGTACGCCGGGGTCGGCGATGCGCAGCGACAGCCACTTCCCGCCGAGCACGCGTCCGTCGCCCGCCACCTTCACGGTGAGCAGTCCGGAGAGTGCGAGGTCTCCGCTCCGGCCGAAGGTCTTCCACCCCGCGAAGTTGCCGAGCGAGTAGGCGATGAGCTTGCCTCGGTAGGTCTCCATCCCACGGATGACGTGGGGCCCCGAGCCGAGAACGACGTCGGCGCCTGCGTCGATGACCGCTCGGGAGAATGCTCGAGGGTTGCCGCGGAACTCGCCGAACGCAGACTCGGCGCCCTCGGGGGTGTGTGACTTGTCGGCACCCTCCGCGCCTGCATGCATCAGGACGACGACGACGTCGGCGTCCTCGACAGCTTTGCGAACGAGCGCCTTCGCCGACTGGAGGTTCCCGATGTTCGGACTCCACGGGTACGGCGAGAATCCGACGAACGCGGCCTTCACACCGTTGACTTCCTTCGTCGCGATCACGCCGTCGAGGCCGGTGTACTCGATCCCGTTCGCCTCGAGCGCGCGTTTCGTCGACTGCAGCCCCGCGCCGAAGTAGTCGGTTGAGTGGTTGTTCGCAAGGTTCACGACATCGAAGCCGGCCCACTTGAGCGCTGCGGCATTCGCGGGGGGTGCCTGGAAAGCGAAGCACTGGCTCGACGTGCGGCCATCGCACTTCGACGCTCCTCCGTTGCCGAAGGTGCCTTCGAGGTTGGCGATCATGAGGTCGGGAGCTTTCGTGTACTTGCGGGTGTACTCGAACAGCGCTCGCCCTGCGTTTGGCGGGTTGCCGTACTTCGAGCCGGGCGTCGTGTCGCCCACCCAGCCGAGTTCGACGACCGCGGAAGCGGGCGCACTGGCTTCGAGCGTCGAAGTCGGCACCGGCGCCTGCGTCGTGGTCGCGGCAGGAACCACTCTGGGAGTGGCCGTGGCGTCGGGCGTGCGAGTCGCACTGGTCGAGGCGCTCTGGGGGGAGGGCTTGCCGCTGCCGTAGACGGCCCCGATCCGGTCGAGGGCTCCCGTGCGAATCGCCCCGTAGGCGACACCGCCCGCCACGGCGATGAGGACGACGGCCGCGACCGCGGTGCGCCGCTGCCGCTGCCTCCGTCGGGACAGCGAACGGGTCGTACGTGGACGCTCGAGCAGGCTCGAGTAGCCGCGCATGTCGTTCCTCTTGGCCACGCCCCACCCATTCGATTCACAGCCAGAGCCGTGGGCCACGCCCTACGCGGCCCGCGCGGTCATCCCCGCACACTAGCAGCAGCTATGCCGACGCCCAAAGGGGTATCCCGATGAGGAGGGGTTCGAATCTCACTCCCTTTCGCGGATGCCAGGCAGAAGGAGGGTGCGCCCTTGGCGAAGAGCGTTCTGGTGGCGTACGCCACGACGTATGGGTCGACGGAGGAGGTCGCTGAGGCCGTGGCCTCGACGCTCCGAAGCTCAGGTCTGGTTGCCGAGATGAAGCCCGCGCGACAGGTGCGTACCCTCGACGGGTACGACGCGGTGGTGCTCGGCGCGCCTCTCATCATCCACAGGCTGCACAAGGACGCGCGCGGCTTCCTGAACCGTCACAAGAAGGCACTGATCGCTCTGCCCGTGGCGATCCTCGTTCTCGGCCCGTGCAAGGAGCCGAGGGACGAGGAGGAGTGGCAGGACTGCACGGCGCAGTTCGACAAGGCGCTCGCCGAACTCGACTGGCTCGATCCCGTCGCTGCCGAGCTGTTCGGAGGGCGGTTCGATCCGGCGCTGCTGAAGTTCCCGCTCAACAAGATGGCCGGCTCGGAGCCCGCGAGCGACGCCAGGGACTGGATTGCGATCGAGGCGTGGGCGGCCGGTCTGGCCGCCCTTCTCCAGCCGTCCGAGTAGGCGCGCGGGCAGGAATCCTGGCGCAGCGCTACTCCGCCCCCGCCGCGTCCAGCGCCGCAGCGACGACATCCGCGTCGGCATCGATCGGCACCGCACGCTGGCGCGTCGCGTGCCTGAGGAGCGCGCTGGAGTAGGCGTCCTCGACGTCCTCCGCCACCACGAGGACACCGGATTCGCCGGGTGCCAGCAGCTCGCCGAGTTCCTTCGCGTCGCTGCGGCTGATCCGCTTGTTCATGTCGTTGGCGACGGCTCCCGCTGCCGCGCCGGCTGCGATCCCGACGAGCGCCGACGGCGGGAACAGCACCATGAGAGCCCCACCGGCCAGTGCGCCTTTCCACGCTCCCGAACCCCGCACCGTCGCATCTACGTCCAAGACGCGGACTGAGCCGTCGGCGTCCTTGGTGATGGCGACGGCGTCGTACCGACCGATGTGCTTGCCGCGATGCAGCTCGCGCAGGTTCTCCAGATCCGCCTCGGCCTGCTCTGGGCTGATGTAGGCGCCCCCGTACATGTACAGACGCTTCAACTGCGACATCCGCGCATCCTCTCGCTTCGTGCATCTCGGTCTCGGTCCGTCGCCATCGTACTCGGCGTCGGCCGCTTCGTCCTTTGCGGCAGGCGGAGCCGTGCCTATCCTTGAGCCGGATGTCGTCGCCGTTTCCTGAGGAGGCCGGTCGGATGGACCCGCAACCGCACGCGGAGTCCCGCTCGATCCGCGAGATCGAACACGTGTGGATCCCTCTCTCCGACGGCGTGCGCCTGTCCGCCCGGATCTGGCTGCCAGGCGATGCGGAGACGAACCCGGTTCCCGCGGTGCTCGAGTACCTGCCCTACCGCAAGGACGACGCGACCGCCGCAGACGACGCCACGCGCCATCCCTACTTCGCCGCGCACGGGTACGCGTCTGTGCGCGTCGACATCCGAGGCACCGGCGATTCGGAGGGCATCTGCCTCGACGAGTACCTCGCCTCCGAGCATGACGACGCCCTCGAGGTCCTTGCATGGCTCGCCGAGCAGCCCTGGTGCACCGGCGCGTGCGCGATGATCGGGTACTCGTGGGGCGGCTTCAACGCGCTGCAGGTCGCGGCGAGACGACCGCCGCAGCTCAAGGCGATCGTGAGCGGGTGTTCGACCGACGACCGCTACACCGACGACTGCCACTACTCCGGCGGCTGCCTGCTCGCCTCGGACATGCTCAAGTGGGCGTCGTGGATGCACGCCTTCAACTGCCGTCCGCCCGATCCGCGCTTCGTGGGCGAGGCATGGCGCGATCAGTGGCTCCAGCGTTTGCGCGAGACGCCGCCGTACATCGAGCCCTGGTTGGCGCACCCGCTTCGCGACGCCTACTGGCGACAGGGCTCGGTGGACGAGGACTACACCGCAATCGAGGCGGCCACGCTGCTCTTCGGCGGGCTCGCCGACCCCTACCGCACCACCATCCCTCGGATGCTCGAGCACCTGAGGTGCCCGCGTGCGGCCATCGTCGGGCCGTGGGGGCACATGTTCCCCGACCACGGAGTGCCGGAGCCGGCCATCGGGTTCGTGCAGGAGTGCGTGCGGTGGTTCGACCGCTGGCTCAAGGGCATCCCCAACGGCGTCGAAGACGATCCGATGCTTCGCATCTACGTGCAGGAGTCGCTTCCGCCGAGCACGTCGCATCCCGCAGTGCAGCCCGGGCGCTGGGTGTCCGAGCGTGCGTGGCCGCCCGCGAGCGTGACCGAGCGCACGATGGCGCTGACGGCGCAAGGGACCCTCGCCGATTGCGACGAGCGCGGCGCAGGCGTCGGCGCGGAGCGCGGTAGCGAAGAGCGGGTGGCGATCATCGGCGATCAGACCTGTGGCAGCGTTGCGGGTGTGTGGTGCCCGAACGGGCTGGACGACGAGATGCCCGCCGACCAGCGCGATGACGACGTCCGTTCGCTGTGCTTCGACTCGGCGCCGCTCGCGGAGCCGGTCGTGCTCTTCGGCGTGCCCGTGGTGCGGCTGGCGCTGTCGGTCGACCGCGAGATCGCCCTCGTGTCGGTGCGGCTATGCGAGGTCGCCCCCGACGGGTCCTCGAAGCTTCTGGGCTGGGGGCTTCTGAACCTGACCCACCGCGACGGGCACGCATCGTGGCGGCCGATCGTGCCGGGCGAGCGTCGCGAGGTGGCGGTCCCGCTGGGCCTCGTCGCGCAGCACGTCTCTGCCGGCGACCGACTTCGTCTCGCCGTCAGTCCCACCTACTGGCCGCACGCGTGGCCATCGCCCGAGCCGGTGACGCTCACCCTTCACCTCGACGGCGGCAGCGTGCTCGTGCTTCCCGAACGCGCCGCACAAGCCGCCGATGCGACCCCGCCCGGGTTCGCTGCACCTGTCGGGTCCGCGCCCGTGCACGGCACGATCGAGACGCAGGCGACCAGGCGTCGGACGGTCACGCCGCGCGATCAGGGGGAGGGCCTGCGGACCGTGAACATCCAGGACGTGACCGAGACGCGCTCGGACATCTCGGCGACGGGCACGGTCTACGCCGAGCAGGCCCGCGATGCGTGGACGATCCTCTCCGACGATCCGCTCTCGGCAGCGATCGAATGCGAGCGCGACGTCACAATCGACCGCGAGGGCTGGCACGTGCGGGTGGTGACCGGAGCTCGGCAGACGTGCGACCAAACGCACATCCACGTCACCACGACCGTGGATGCGTACGAGGGCGACGAGCTCGTGTTCTCGGACCGCCGCAACCACGCGATCGCACGCGAGGGATACTGACCGAATGGGCATGCTCTGAGTTGTCGTCCCGCCACGAACGGAGGCATCCCAATGCAGTTCACCGGTCCCTACCTGAACTTCCCCGGCAACGCCGAGGAGGCCATGGAGTTCTACCGCTCGGTGTTTGGCGGAGAGTACGACGGAGTCATGCGGTTCCGGGACTTCGGCGACAACGAGCTGGGGGCGCCCGAGGCCGACCTCGACAAGATCGCGCACATCTCGCTTCCGCTGAGCGAGGGGATCGGCCTCATGGCTTCGGATGTGGTCGGCCCGCAGCTCGAATCCTTCACGGTGGGCAACAGCATCTACCTCTATCTCGAGGCGGACACCGCCGAGGAGGCCGATCGGCTCTTCGACGCCCTATCGGAGGGCGGCGTGGCCGAGATGCCTCTGGAGGCGGTCGGCTGGGCCGAGAAGTTCGGGAGCTGCATCGACCGCTACGGGGTGCCGTGGATGATCTCGTTCACCGGGGACGTCCAGTTCTCGCTCGGGTGACGCCGATCCGGTCGCGTACCTAGCCAGCGTCGCGAAGCGCTCCGCCGGCGGCCGACGATCGGTTCCGCTCGTGCAGGTTCTCGGCAGGGAAGGGCTCGCCAACATGGAAGCCCTGGGCGAACGTGACCCCGAAGTCCCGGAGCAGCTGGAGCGTCTTCTCGTCCTCGACCCACTCCGCGGTGCATGAGATCCCCAGGGCTCGCGCCATTTCTGCCATGGCCCGCACCACATGGCGGTCTTCGAAGTTCGTCCGGAGCTGCTGTACGAAGCTGCCGTCGATCTTGAGTGCGTCGATCGGCAGGTTCTTGAGGTAGTAGAACGACGAGAAGCCCGAACCGAAGTCATCCAGTGCCACGCGGCAGCCGATGTCGCGGAGCGCGTTGATGAAGTCGCGAGCCTTGGCCATGTCGGTCACGGCCGCGGTCTCGGTGATCTCCACGCCGAATCCCGCCGGCGTTGCCGCGCGTCGCGCGAGTTCCGAGCGAATCAGTCCCAGCAGCTCCGGATCGCTGAACGCGCGCCCCGAGAGGTTCACGTCGAGGCGGAATTCCGGGACGACCGGGGTGTGCTCGGCGACCAGCTGGATCCCCTTTCTGACCACCCACCGGTCGATCTCGCGGATGCGCCCGCTGCGTTCGGCGAGGGGGAGGAACTCGGATGGCGGAAGGACCTGGCCACTCTCGGACTGCATTCTCAGCAGCAGCTCGTAGCGGTCGACCCCGCCGTCGGTCAGCCGGACGATGGGTTGGACGTACGCGAGCAGCCTGTCCTCGGAGAGGGCCTGGTCGATGCGCTGGATCCAGTCCAGCCTGGACTTCTGCTCGGACTCCCACGCGTCGCCCGGGTCGTGGACCCGGAACTGGTTCCTGCCCTGCTCCTTGGCGTAGTACATGGCGAGGTCGGCGCGCGCCAGGACCTCCTCGACGGATGTCCCGTGGGCGGGGAAGTACACGATTCCCATCGACGCCGTGACGGACACCCTCCTGTCGTTCACGATGCAGACTGCACGGCGGACCGCGTCGAGCACGCGTCGAGCTGCCGTCTCGGCCTCTTCAGGTGAGGCTTCCGGCAGCAGGACACCGAACTCGTCACCGCCGAGTCGCGCGAGCAGGCTGTCCGACCGAACCACGCGAGAAGTCGCTTCAGTGAGCCCCAGCAGGACCTTGTCACCGGCCTGATGGCCCATGCTGTCGTTGATGTCCTTGAACGCGTCCACGTCGAGCCACAGTACGGCTCCTCCATGCCCGGACCGCATCGATCTCTCGATCTGGAGGCGCAGCTCCTCCTCGAACCTTCTGCGGTTGGCGAGTCCCGTGAGGTAGTCCTGGTTGGCCATGTGGACGAGCTCGTGCTCGAACCGCTTGCGCTCGGTCACGTCGCGAGCGATCCATTGCACGCCGATGACCGTCCCGTCCTCGCTCGTCATCGGCGAGGAGTTCACCTCGACCGGCACCGTCCTTCCCGACGTGTGAACGAGCTCGATCTCGAACGAACCTGACGGGAACTCGCCGGCGCTCTCGCGCCGCCTGATCTTGCGCATCGACTCAGGCGTGACGACCGCATCGAGCCGAGTCGCGCACATCGCGTCGATGCTCAGCCCGGTCATGCGGGCGGCCTCAGGGTTCGCGAATACGATCAGTCCGTCGGGATCGATGCCGATCACGGCGTCGTTCATCTGGGCAATGAGGGAGCGGTGCCGTTCCTCGGAGCTGCGCAGCGAGTCCTGGGCCTGCTTCCGATGGGCCACCTCCCGCTCTTGGCCGACGATCGCGTGACCCACGACCCAGCAGGCGACGGTAGCGAACGCCGCTAGCACGAGGCCGAGGAGGGTGAGCGACTGATTCCCCATCACGTGGGCGGTGCGAGGCATGCTGAAGCGAAGAGACACCGCGGGGGCTCCGCTGAGGCCCGGGATGTCGAACCCTCCCAAGATCTCGTCCTCCGACACAGGCTGGGCGAACTCCGAGCCGCCGGTAGGACTCGGAGTGCCGGAGGGGGAGGGCGGTGACACGGCCGATGCAGGCACGAATGCGATCTGAAGTTGCGTGAGCGCGGACATCCGTTTCGCCATGGGGTCGTCGATCACGCGTCCCATGGCGAGGTACGCGCCACTGGCGACTGTCCGACCTGAGTCCGTGATCGGGTTGGTCGACACGAGGAAGACGCCGTCGGCGGTGGGGACCACGCCGCTCAGCGGCTTGGCCAGCGGGTTTCCCGCCGCGCCGATCTGGGTCTGCAGCGACTCGGTGACGCCTGACGGCAGCGCGGTCACGGTACCGGCCGACGATACGTAGCGCCCGTCGGAGCGCCCATCTGAAGGCCACACCACGGTGATGAAGTCCACGCCGAGATTGGCGAGGGTTTCGGGGTCCGAGTTGTTGTCCAGGAACTGGGGGTAGTTCCCGTCGACGAATGCGAGCGCATCGGACCACTCGGCGTAGTCGGCGGCGGCCCTGGCGAGCGAGCCGGTCTCTGCGTCGAGCGCATGACGAACTCGAGCGGTAGCGGCAGCAACGTCGCGCCGTTCGATGGCCTCGTAGGTGTGGACGGTGATGACCCGAGTGACGAGCCACAGGGCAACGACCAAGCTGGCGATGGCAAGCATCGTCACGAAGAGCGTCCGCGACGGGCGCGGCAGCGCTGGGAAACGCCTGCGTTTCATGTATGGAGCCCTCGCCGTTGCAGCTGCTTCTCACGCCTTTTCGGGCGTGTTGAAGTTATCGGCCGAGGGCGGACCGGGCTTGAAGCAACGCGCGGGCTGCGACGCGGGCCTGTGTCAGGCGAAGACCGAAGCGACCAGGGACCACGCGCGCAGCGCGAACGCGGCCGCACCGAGTCGGATCGTGTCCATGACGCCGCGCACCTCTTGCTGCTCGCCGGGCAGATCGCCGCTGTAGGCGACGATGTCCGCGTCCGGGTCGGCCGAGGTGTGCGTTGCGACGCCGTCACTGAAGCGGCCACTCGCGCCGCCGCTCGCGGCGCCCTTGAGGCTCGCGCCCGCAAGCATGCGGGGACTGGCGACTGCGGTCCGGGTCGGCAACGGTGTGCTCGGCTTCCGGGCGGCCCGGGTGGCGCTGGGGTTCGCGCGCACAGGCTTCGGGGCGGTCTTGGCGGCGGGCTTCGACCCTACCGAGATGGCCCGCGGCTTCCCACTAGGCTTCGCGTGATCCTTGCCGGAGCTTGCTGGATGCGCCGTCGCGCTCGCCTTCGGTTTGGCCGAGGGCTTCGCGCGGTCCGGCTTCTTCGCAGCGCTCTCGCTCTTGCCAGCGTGCCCCTCGCCCGAAGCCTTCGGGGACCCCGGGCTGTAGTTGCCTTTGCCGCCCTTGGCCGTGGCCACGCCCGGGAAACAGAGGAGGGCGACCAAGGCGACACCTATGAGGCCGATCGTTCTCGTTCGCACCGTGTGCCTCCCAACAATTGCCTGTTCGGACCGGGAGGAACAGTCCTAGCGACCGTAGGCTAGCACCGTCCCGGAGAAAAGCCTGTGACGGCTGTCACACACGCGGAACTTTCTTTCGCAACAGCGAGAACATCGCGCGCGAAACGTCTGACGCCGTTCGACGACGCGTGAGGATCGAGCGTGTGCATACCTAGAACAACAATGTATAGTGCTTCTAGGTAAGCAGCAGCATGGCCGCGGCTGCGCCGCCGCACGCGTGCGTGGCTCGTTTCGCTCGGCAGGTGAGGTCATGGAGATCAACAAGGACCTGATAGCAGCTTCCTCGACTCCGATCGTGCTCGCGATCCTTGCCGAGGAGGACAGCTACGGCTACGCGATCCTCCAGCGCGTGCGCGAGCTCTCGGGCGGGCACGTCGAGTGGACGGACGGGATGCTCTACCCGGTACTGCACCGCCTGGGCAGGCTCGGCTACGTCGAGGCGAGGTGGGAGGTCGCCGAGAGCGGGCGCCGCCGCAAGTACTACCGGATCACGTCGCAAGGCCGGACGCAGCTCGAGGAGCAGCGTCGGCAGTGGCAGGCCGTGGACGACACGTTGCGGGGCATCTGGCAGATCGTCGCTGCTCCCGCTAACAGCGCCGGCGTCTCGGCCGGCGACATCATCACGCAGGGAGCCTGACTGATGGCTACAGACGAGCGAACCGACGCACTCGAAGATCAGATCTCGCAGTGGCGGACCTACGTGAGCCGCCGGCAGGCGATTCAGCCCGTCGATGTCGCGGAGCTCGAGGACCATCTGCGCGAGCAGGTTGCGGCTCTGCGTGACGCGGGGCTCGACGACGACGAGGCGTTCCTCGTCGCGGTCAAGCGCATGGGCGATCTCGACGCGCTCTCGCGGGAGTTCGCGCGCGAGCACTCCGATCGCCTGTGGAAGCAGCTCGTGCTGGTCCCGGGTGACTCGGCACAGTCACGCCGAGAGGCCCGGACCGAGGCGATCGTGGCCTTCGGCCTCGCGGTGCTCGCCGCGGTCCTCATCAAGGTGCCGGCGCTGTTCGGGATCCAGATCGGCGACGACTCGGGCTTCTACGCGCTCAACGTCAGCCTGCTCGTGCTGCCTCTGGTGACCGGCTACTTCGCCTGGAAGCGGCGTCTGGACGCGCGAACGATCGGGTGGCTCGGCGGCGCCTTCGTGGTCGCGGCGGTGTTCGCCAACGTGTATCCCTTCGAACCGGGTGGGTCGACCCAGACGCTGACCGCGCTGCACCTGCCCATCGCCCTGTGGGTAGGCGTCGTGGGCGTCGCCTACGCGGCTCGGCGCTGGAGAGCCGCAGACGGACGCATGGACTTCATCCGCTTCTCGGGGGAGCTGTTCATCTACTACGTGCTGATCGCCCTCGGCGGTGGCGTGCTCATGGCGCTCACCGCCATGATCTTCCAGGCCATCGGCATCGACATCGAGCCCATCTTCGAGTCGTGGATCCTGCCCTGCGGCGCCGTGGGCGCGGTGGTCGTGGCCTCGTGGCTGGTCGAGGCGAAGCAGAGCGTCGTGGAGAACATGGCGCCGGTGCTGACGCGTCTGTTCACGCCGCTGTTCGCCGCGGTGCTGGTGATGTTCGTGGGCACGGTGGCGTGGACGGGCCGTGCTGTCGACGTGCAGCGCGAAGTACTGATCGCGTTCGACCTGCTGCTGGTCATCGTGCTCGCGCTCGTGCTGTACACCATCTCGGCTCGCGACCCGGACGCGCCGCCGGGCGCGTTCGACGTGCTGCAGGTCGTGCTCATCGTCAGCGCGTTGGCCGCCGACGCGGTCGCGCTCTGGGCCATGGCGACTCGGATCTCCGAGCTCGGCCTCACTCCCAACCGCGTCGCAGCGCTGGGAATGAACCTGATACTGCTCGTGAATCTGGGTTGGTCGCTCGTGCTCTACGTGCGCTACCTGCGCCGGCGAGGGTCTTTCGATGCGATCGAGCGGTGGCAGACGAGCTACGTTCCGGTCTACGTGGTGTGGGCGGCATTCGTCGTGATAGCGTTCCCGCCGTTGTTCGGCTACGCATAGGAGGAGGTCGCCGAGCATGCTGCGCCGAGCACTCGTGACGTCGCTCGCGATGGGGCTCACTGCGGCGCTCGCGGGCTACATCTGGGTGGCCTTCGAGTTCCCGTTCGCGATCCTGCTCCCTGCGGTCGTCGGCGTGGCGGTTGCGTCTTGGGGCGCGTTCGAGACGCGGCGGGTGCTGATCGCTGCGGTCCTTGGTGGCGTGGCGTTCACGGCGGCGTTCCTCGTGGCGCTGCTGTTCGCGCTCTCCGACGGCTCGCCGTTCGACCTTCCCGCCTGGGCCGCGGCCATCGCCGCGGCTGCGGTTGCCGGAGCGATCACCGGTGCGCTGCTCGCCGGTGCTCGCGGCGCGCTCGTGGTCGCGGTGCTGTCCGCGGTCGGGATGCTGGTGGGGGTCGGGGTCGTCGTGGTGATGCGGTTGGTCGCGCCTGCCGGCGTGGACGTCGAGGGCGCGGCGCAGACCACCTACTTCACCCTGACCATCGCGCTCGTCGGTGCCGTCGTGGGGGCGTTCCTCGGCGCGGCGCTCGAGAGCGCGCGCCCCATGGGCGAACCGGTATCGAGTTCTCGGCGCTAGCGCGTCGCGTCGCCCCTTGCGAGCAGCCGCTCGAGGTTGTCGAAGCCCTCGGCCAGCCCTTCAACCATCTGCATCTGGACCCATGCATCCCGAAGTGCCGCCGACTCGAACTCCTCCGAGAAGGTCATCCGCGTCCCACCCTCGACCGCATCGAACGTGACGGTGGCAATCCCATCGGGGATGGGCGTACCGGCCGCCTCGCCGCGGGCCTCGTTCACCATGTCGAGGAAGCTGTCCGGCATGGTCTCGACCGAGTCGCGGTACACGAGTCGCGTCGGCTCGGCGACCTCCTCGTACACCCCCGTGCTCTCGTAGTCGTTTCCGTCCCCGTCGCGCATCACGAACGCGAAGCGCCCGCCCGGCCGGGGGTCGGTCTCGGCCCTGGGCACGGTCATCGGAGCCGGGGCGAACCACTGGGCCCAGAGCTCCGGGTCGGTCCACGCCCGGAACACCGCTTCAGGGGGAGCCTCGAATACGCGGGTCAGGACGACACGTTCGATCGCCCCGCGACGTCGCTTCGTTCCTGAGCTGCTCGATGCTGGCCACGGTCGCCTCCTCGGTCACGGATGCGTCACGCTTGCTAGTACCCGTCACGAGCGCGATCCGGCCGATTGTTGCACGGACCGGGATGGGTCTTGGAGTCGAGCGGGCTCACAGCGATCGGCTCAGCCGGTTCGGAGGGCGGAGCGCCCAGCTTGGTGTCGAGCCAAGCGAAGCCGGCAGCGCGCCCCATTTCGTGGAGTTCGTCGAACCATGCGTGGTCGGCTCGGAACGCCTGACCGGCTTGCGCTCGAGCGAGTTCCGGGCTCGGCGCGATCTGATGCACTCGGATCTCGCGCATCCCCTCGATGGGAGTCTGCCTCAGCAAATGGGTGACGAGCTTGATCGATCGGAGTTCGCGGAGCAGCCCCGCGTGGTCGGCGATGTGAAGCGCCCGATCCAATACCTCCTGAGACGTGCGGGGGAGCTCGGCCGAGGCGCTCAGGGTCTCGATCAGGATGATGTCGCGAGCGCGGCAGCCGTAGATCAGCGGGTAGATCGCGGGGTTGCCGAGCATCCCGCCGTCCCAGTAGTAGCGCCCGCGGACTTCGACCGGGCTGAAGCACATGGGGACCGCACTCGAGGCGCAGACAACATCGAGGTCGACCTCGTGACGATCGAAGATGCGCAGCTCCCCGGATTCCACGTCCGTGGCGTTCACGAAGACGTCGATGCACTGAGGCAGGCTCAGCGCGTCGAAGTCGATGGCGGAGTTGATGGAGCTGCGAAGTGGCTCCATCGTTCTCGGGTCGAGGCGGAAGTCCGCGACCAGGTTCGTCATCAGACCGTAGAAGCCGTCGCTCGCGCGCATCTGCGTGACCGCGCGCAGGATGCCGCGCGCGTGCGCGAGGCGGCCGAGATGGTGCTTGGCTGCCTCATCCGCGAAGGTCTCCCAGAGCCGGCGAACAGCGCGTTGCGCGCCCCGCCTGCCATCCACCGCGAGTCCCGAGGCCAAAGCCACCGCGTTGATCGCCCCGGCACTCGCGCCGCTGACGCCCTCGAACTCGAGCCGGCCGTCATCGAGGAGCGCGTCGAGCACGCCCCACGTGTACGCCCCGAGCGACGCGCCCCCCTGTAGAGCCAGCAGCACCGTGTGGCTCTCGAGGTCCGACTCGGCCTCGTCGTCGAGATAGGCGAGTTCCGGCGCGTAGGACTGGCTGCCGTTCACGGTGTGCCCCCCGATCTACCGCGAGTCCCCGCTGATGGGGACCACCCCCAGGATCGACCCTCATCCAGTCTGTTCCACTTTGTGCAACTACCCTCCAGAGAAGGGGTAATCCTACGCTGGAATGATTGTCGGTATGCCTGGGCGATCGAGCGGTAGGATTTGGGAGGTAGCGGGTCCAGCCACTGGGGGTTAGTGCTCTGAGATCCCGCGGCACGGGGGGGCGAGACGGTGCTGATCATCGTCAGCGACCTGCATCTGGGAGACGGAACCTGTAGCCGGTCTGTCTCCGCTTCCGCCTTTCGGCTGTTCGCTCATCGGATCCAGGAACTCGCGAGCCTGGCCTCGTACGGAACCGATGGCTCCTACACGCCGATCGACCGCATCGACATCCTCCTGTTGGGCGACTGCCTCGATGTCCTCGCCTCGGCCCGCTGGCTCGACACGCAACAGGGTGGACCGGACTACGTGCGGCCGTGGACCGATCAGAGCTCCCCCGCGTTCGCCGCCACGGTCGATGCGATCACGGAGGGGTGTCTGGCGTACAACCGCGAGGGGTTGGAGCTGCTGCGCTCGCTCGCGACCGACGGCATCGAGGTCCGTCCTCTGGGGGAGAACGGCGTGCGCGCCTCTGAGCGAAAGAGGGCCGCGGTCGAGGTTCGCATGCACTACCTGGTCGGCAACCACGATTGGTACTACCACCTTGCGGGGAAGCCGTTCGATCGCGTGCGCGAGAAGGTGGTGCGGGCCCTGGCGCTCTCGAATCCGATCGGACCGTTCCCCCACACCATTGCCGAGTCCGAGCGCATCTCGGAACTGCTGAGCAGCTACGGCGTCTATGCGCAGCACGGCGACATCTTCGACTCGTTCAACTGCCCGCAGACTCGGGACGGCTCGGCGATCGGAGATGTCCTTGCCGTTGAGGTCTTCAACCGCTTCTCCGTGGAGGTCAAGCGGCAGTTCGGGGCGTCGCTTCCCGATGAGCTCGCCGCCAGTCTCGGAGAGCTCCCGAACGTTCGCCCGTCGGTCGCGACCCCGCTGTGGATCGCGAGCCAGTGTCGTCGCTACGACCTGAGCGACACCGAGATGGAGGCCGTCAAGGCAACATGGGACCGGCTGTGCAGGGAGTTCTTGGAGCAACCGCTGGTTCGCTCGGCGGATCGGAAATGGAGGCTGCAGCTGGAGCTGGGGATGAGCGTCGTGCGGGGCATCTCGCTCAAGCGCATGCAGGACCTCGCGCTCATGGCCCGCAAGCCGTTCGCCGCCGTGCAGCAGGGGATGACGCTGTTCACCCACGCGCTTGAGGAGCCGGCGTTTCGGGAGCGCTCCGCCGAGTTCATCGTGTACGGCCACTCCCATCGGTACGAGCACGTGCCGTTGGACGCGATCGCGGGTGGTCATCGCACGAAGGCCCAGATGTACCTGAACGCGGGAACGTGGCACCGCTACTACGACCTGGCCGTCAACCGCCCCGAGATGCAGCTGTTCGTCCCGTTCCAGGTGCTCACCTATCTCGCCTTCTTCAATGGTGGCGAGTACGGCGGTCGACGGTACGAGACGTGGTCCGGCGCGTATGCCGATGAGGGCGGGTCCTAGCACCGATTCTGGAGGGCGACGATGCAGATCAGCGAGGTCATGAACAGCAACTTCGCGCGGGTCTCCCCCGAGGCGACGATGGGCGAGGCCGCGGGCGTCCTGAGCAACGCGTGGGCGAGCGAGCTCATGGTGGTCGACCCGAGCGGACGCTTCGACGGCGTGCTCGCCGAAGGCGACATGCTGCGTGCCATCATCCAGCACTTCGAGCAGGCAGCGTACTCGAGCGCGACGCTCTATCAGGCGTTCGGGCTTGCGGTAGAAGCAGGCGAGGAACTCGCCGATCAGCCCGTCGCGAGCATCGTCATCCGCGACCCGATCACCGTGTCCCCTGCCGACGACGTGCTCGAGGCGGCGGCCACGATGACCAACGAGAAGATCCATCTGCTGCCGGTGGTGGAGGATGGCACGCTCGTCGGGACCATATCCCGCGCCGATATCTGTCGGGCGTTGCTTACCTGATCTGGCCGGGCGCGAGTGTCGGGAGGCCTAGCCTCGGCGTTCCCGCCTGCGTTCGATGAGTGTCATCACCGAAGACAGCACGAGCCCGGTCGACCCCACGACGAGGGCGATCGCCCACTCGGTGGGACCGAGCGGGTCGGTGCCCAAGATCCGCTCGGCGGAGATGCTCGACACGGCGATCCACTGCAGGACGACGCCCCCGAGAAGGCCGACGACGAGGCTGCGGTTCGTGAAGAGCCCGAGCTTCGTGACCGGCACTCGCCACGACCGCGACCCGATCGCCTGGGCCCACTCGAATGCGACGAGCGTGGTGAACGCCATCGTCTGCGCGTGGAGGACGGTCGACGTCTCCATGAAGTAGCCGAAGACGGCGAGCATCCCCACGGCCTTGAGCACGGAGCCGGTGCCGATGCGCCACATGGAGCGGCGGTCGATGATGCCCTCGGAGGGGGAGCGCGGGGGAAGGCCCAGAACGTCCTCGTGCCTGGGCTCGATGCCCAGCGGGATGGTGAGCGTGCTTGCCACGACGAGGTTCGCCCACAGCACCATGACCGGCGTGATGGGCAGCGGCCAGCCGATGACCTGGCTTGTCGCGATCGCGAGCACCTGCCCCAGCGCGACCATCACCAGGAAGGCGACCACGCGCTGAAGGTTGCCGTAGATCACGCGCCCCTCTTCGACCGCCGAGACGATCGTCGCGAAGTCGTCGTCGGCCAGCACCATGTCGGCGGCCTCCTTGGAGACCTCCGTGCCGGTGATCCCCATCGCGACGCCGATGTCGGCGCGCTTGAGAGCCGGGGCGTCGTTCACGCCATCGCCGGTCATCGAGACCGTCTCGCCGAGCCGCTGCAGCGCTTCGACGATCCGCAGTTTGTGCCGAGGCTCCACCCGCGAGAACACGCTGATGTCGCGCACGCGGGCTTCGAGCTCTTCCTCGGACATGGCGTCGAGTTCTGCACCGGTGACGACCGACTCGGCAGGTGCGTTCTCGGGCAGGATGCCGACGAGCCGGGCGATCGCCGCCCCTGTCGCGGCGTGGTCGCCGGTGATCATCTTGACGGCGATCCCCGCACGCTGAGCCGCCGCTACCGCCGTCGCTGCTTCCGGCCGCGGTGGATCCATCAGGCCCCACAGTCCCACGAAGACGCAGCCGCTCTGGGCGTCGTCGCGGTCGGCCTCGCTCGTGCCCGAGGGCATCTCCTTGTATGCCGCCGCCACCACGCGAAGCGCCCTGTCTGCGAACTCGAGCTGCACGTCCCGGATCTGCTCGCGGCGCTCCTGCGTGAGGTCGACGACCTCGTCGCCGATGAGCACTCGGTCGCAGAAGCCGAGGATCTTCTCGGCGGCGCCCTTCACGTGGAGGCGGGCTCCGCCGTCGGGAGTCGGGTCGAGCGTCGCCATGTACTTGAACGAGCTGGAGAACGGGATCTCGTCGAGGCGGCCGGCATCCCCGCGGGCGGGCATTCCGGCCTTGCCGGCGATGGCCAGAAGAGCGCCATCGGTCGGGCTGCCTTCGACCACCCACTGGCCGTCCTCATTCTCTTCGAGGAGAGCGTTGTTCGCGAGGTGCCCGATCTCGAGCAGCAGGCCCACCGCGTACGGTGTGTCGTCGATCGGGTCGTCGGTGATGTCGACGGGCACGCAGTCGGCGTCCGCGAGGATGCGGCCGTGAGGTGCGAAGCCTTCGCCGGACACCGAGTAGGTCCTGCCGCCCGCCCAGACGCGTGTCGCGGTCATCTGGTTGCGGGTGAGGGTGCCGGTCTTGTCGGTGCACACGACGGTGCAACCGCCCAGCGTCTCGACGGCGGCGAGCCGCCGCACCAACGCATTCCGCTTCGCCATGCGCTGCACTCCGAGCGCGAGCGAGACGCTGACAGCGGTCGGCAGACCCTCGGGAATCGCCGAGACCGCCGCCGCGACGGCGAACAGCAGCATCTCGAAGAGCGACTCGCCGCGCAGCACGCCCAGCGCGAAGATGATCACCGCGGCTGCGATGGAGAGCATGCCGAGCCGTGTGGACAGCACGGCCAGACGCTGCTGCAGCGGCGTCTCCTGGCGCTCGGCGCTGCGGACCTCGCTCGCGATCTCGCCGACCACGGTCCCCATGCCGGTCGCGGTCACGATGGCGGTCCCGCGACCCCCGACCACAGGAGTCGACGAGAACACCATCGTGAGCCGGTCGGCCAGCGGCGTGTCTGCCGCAAGGACGACCATCTCCTTGTCGACCGGCTCGGACTCGCCTGTCAGCGCCGACTCGTCGACGCGCAGGTCGGTCTCGGTCACGAGGCGGGCATCGGCGGGAACGCGGTCGCCGGTCTCGAGGACGATCACGTCGCCGACCACCACGTCGCTTGCTTCGATCACGCGAACCTCGCGGTCGCGCAGCACGCGGGCGCGCGGACTCGACAGTCGGCGCAGGGCTTCGAGGGCAGCCTCGGCGCGGTACTCCTGCACCACGCCGATGATGATGTTCGCGATCACGATGAGGAGGATGACGACGGCATCGAAGGCCTTGCCGGCGACCGCAGCCACGACGCCGGCACCGGCCAGCAGGTAGACCATCGGGTTGGCGACCTGCTGCCAGATGAGCTTCGGCAAGGTCGCGCCCGCTTCGACGGTCAGGGCGTTGGGGCCGTTCTCGGCGAGGCGCGATCGCGCCTCTTCGATGGAGAGGCCCTGGGAAGTGGTTGCGAGGCGCTCGGCGACCTCCTCGACGGAGGCGGCGTGCCACGAAGGATCGGTCGTGGTCAGCTGCGACACGGTTCTCCCTTTCGGCGAACGACGCGGCAGACTGCCACGCCATGTGCCGAAGGTCTTGCCGATCAGGCGCGTCCGGAGCCGATCGGCTCGTGATGACGAACGCGCCGCCCGTTTCTGCGGGCCGGCTACTCCCCTTCGATGGAGGGGAAGCATACGGGCGGAGCCGCGAAAACGCAACGGCTAGCCCCGAGCCTACGGCGCGACGGCGATCACGACCTTGCCACGCGCATGCCCGGTGCCGACGTACGCGAGAGCCGCGGGGACCTCGGCCAGGGGGTAGGTCCTGTCGATGGCGGGGTGCAATCCGCTGTCCTCGACCAGCCGCACGATATCGGCGAGGCCCTGGGGCGTGGGAGTGGCTACGAAGGGGGCAGCCTGCTGCTTGACGAACATCGAGCGCATCGACGCCGCGATCAGGTAGCCGATGCCGGCGTGTCCGGTGTTGGGCACGACTCGGCCGGTCGTGGTGAGCGCGCGTCGCAGCTCGCTGAAGGCGCGGTTACCGACGTTGTCGAGGATCACGTCGTAGCGCCGCTCGCCCTGGGTGAAGTCCTCGGTGGTGTAGTCGACGACGGAGTCCGCGCCGAGCGACCTCACCAGCTCGACGTTCCTGCCGCTGCAGACGCCCGTCACCTCGGCGCCGAGGGCCTTGGCGATCTGGATGGCGAAGGTGCCGACACCGCCGGACGCGCCATTCACGAGCACGGTGTCGCCGGGCTTCACCCGTCCGGCGTCGCGCAGACCGAGGAGCGCGGCGAGTGCCGAGGTCGTCATCGCGGCAGCCTGCTCCAACGTCAGGTTCTCGGGAACGGTCGCTACACGGTCCGCCCTCGCGAGGGCGTACTCGGCGCACGACCCCTTGAACTCGCCGAACACCGCATCGCCCGGTCGCACACCGTCCACGCCGGCGCCGACCGCCTCCACCGTCCCAGCCCCGTCGAGTCCGACGATATGGTCGTGGGGCCTCGGCCAGCCCGCCCAAAATCGGGCGACGTAGGGTTCGCCCTTGGTGACGAAGTAGTCGCCGGAATGCACCGCTGCGTACTGCACGCGCACCAGCACCTCGCCTTGACCGGCGGAGGGGGCGGGAAGCTCCTTGAGCTGAAGGTGACTCGGCTCCCCGTACTCGTTCTGGACGATCGCCTGCATGGCGGTACCCCCTGCGACTCGTGTCGACTCTCGTCCCACGGTAGTGCAAGTGGGAGACGTGTGTGCGATCGCTGGGCCGCGCGGCCCAGCCGTGCGTTCGCGGGCGCTCGCGGCGTCGAGGCTAGTCCTTCGCCAGCAGCTTGCGCACCGCTCCGACCCACCGGCCGTTGAGCGCGGCGATGAGCGCGTCCAGCGCCTTCCACGGAAGGCGACCATCGGCCGCCATCACCAGGTTGCGAAGCGGCATCTGCGGAATGACGTGGTCGAGCAGCCGCTGCATTGCCGGATCGATCGTCCCGTCGCTCCCGAAGCGCGCCGCGACGTTCTTGCGCATCTGCTTCTGCACCTGCCTGCCCAGCGCGGTCACGCCGATGTCGGCGACCGTCGATGTCCGCGTGAACGGGTGCAGCGGTTCGACGGGCGGGATCGGTCGCCCCAAGAGCAGGGCGAACTCCTCTTCGTTCGCGATCAGCTCTCGGGGTCGTGCGACCGGTGTCACCAGGTCGGCGCTTCGCACCTCGAGCGGGAGCACCTCCCAGATGTCCTCCGCCGAGAACCCCACGAGCACTTCGTAGTCGCCTGCCGAGACCCGCCAGCCATGCGCGCCGACGTCCCACACTCGGAAGGCCGCCGCGTCGAGGTCGATGCGTGCTCGTCGTTCGCGCGCCCGGCTCGAGGCGCACCTTCGCGAACCCACGCAGTTCGCGCGCGGGACGATGCACGCTGCCGCCAAGCTGCCGCACGTACACCTGCACCACTGTCGAACCGGGGCGGTCGCCGGTATTCGTGAGCGGTGACCGCAACCGAGGGGGTCTCGGCGTCGGCGTCGGCATCGAAGGACGCCGCGGAAAGCCTGGCCGCCTCGAGTCTCGAAGCGCGTGTACGACAGCCCGTGACCGAACGGGAACCTCACCGCCTGCCCGGTGGTCGCGAACTGCCGGTATCCCACGTACAGGTTCTCCCGGTACTGGACCTGCCGGGGGAGCCCGGGGAAGTTGCGGTCGGCGAGAAGGTCGGTCTGTGCGAGGGGGAAGGTCTCGGCGAGACGGCCGGCGGGCTCGGTGATGCCGAAGAGCACGTCGCCGACCGCGGATCCGCCCGCCTGGCCGCCGAGGTACGCCTCGAGGATCGCGGCGGGCGCGTCGGCCCACGGAAGCTCGACCGGCGCGCCGTTGGACAGCACGACGACAGTGCGAGGATTCGCGGCGCACACCGCCTCGACGAGCCGGTCGTGCTGCTCCGGCAGCGCCATCGGTCTCGCGGTCGAAGCCCTCGGTCTCGGCGGGCTCCGGCAACCCGATCATCACCACGGCGACGTCCGCCGCGGCAGCCAGTCGTGCCGCCTCGGTGATCGCGGCCTCGTCGAGCGGAGTGTCGGGAAGCGAGTACCCGGGAGCGTAGGTGACCTCGACGTCGGGATACTCGGCGGCGAGGGTGTCGAGGAAGGTGTCGAGCCGCGTGGGGATCAGCTGCGAGCTGCCGGCGCCTTGATAGCGCGGTTCCGCGGCGAAGCGCCCGATCACCGCGACGCGGCCCCGCGGCGCAAGGGGAAGCAGGCCCGCGGTTCGTCAGCAGCACCGCGCTCTCGGCGGCGGCGCGGCGGGCGAGCGCGTGGTGCTCGGCGTGGTCGAACGGCACCGGCTCCGAGACAGCGGTCAGCGTGCGCAGGACGAGGGTCACGATGCGGGTCGCGGCTGCGTCGAGCGTCGCCTCATCGATGACGCCACTGTCGAGAGCGCGCGAGACCTCGGGGTCGTTCACGCCGGAGCTCGAGGGCATCTCGAGATCGAGCCCGGCGGCGAGCCCGACCACGCGGTCGTTCGTCGCGGTCCAGTCCGACATCACCACGCCGTCGAAGCCCCAGTCGTCGCGCAGGATCTCGGTGAGCAGCCTCCGGCTATCGCAGCAGTACTCCCCGTTCACCCGGTTGTATGCGGCCATCACCGACAGCGGGCGCGATTCCTCGACCGCGATCTCGAATCCTCGGAGGTAGAGCTCTCGCTCGGTGCGTTCGTCGACCACGACGTCGACGGTCATGCGGTTGGTCTCCTGGTTGTTCAGCGCGTAGTGCTTGAGGCAGGCGCCGACCCCGTTCGCTTGGATCCCTCGCACCAGCGCCGCGGCGACCTTGCCCGAGAGCAGCGGGTCCTCCGAGTAGTACTCGAAGTTGCGGCCGCAGTCGGGGATGCCGCTTGAGGTTCAGTCCGGGGCCCAGCACGACGCCCACCTGCAGCGATCGGGCTTCAGCTCCGATCGCCCTGCCCACCTCTTCCACGAGTTCGAGGTCCCACGAGCTCGCCAGCGTCACCGAGGGCGGGAAGCAGGTCGAAGGGACCGTCTCGGAGAACCCGAGCTGGCTCTCGCCACCCTGCTTGCGGACCCCGTACGGACCGTCGGTGAGCGTCAGGGCCGGGATGCCCTCCGATTCGATCGCCTCGAGGTGCCAGAAGTCGGCTCCCGAGAGAAGCGCGATCTTCGCCTCTCGCGAGAGATCTCGAGACGATCTGCTCGGCGCGCCGCTTCAGGTCTTGATCGGACATCCGACCTCCGGTGGGACGCCATCCGACGTACTCCGTCCGCATCCTAGCAGGGGGCGAGGTTGACGCGACCGGCGACGTCAGTCGTATTGTCGGGGGGTCGTGCGTGCGGCGAGACGGGCGTTCGCGCTCCCTGCGCGGGGGGCGCCCAGTCCGCGAGAGGAGACCGCGTGACAGAGCGGGTCCTGGTACTGCACACCGGTGGGACGATCGGGATGGTCGACACGCCCGAGGGCAGCGCGCCGGCTCCCGGCGCAACTTGCCTCGGAGCTCGACGTCATCATCGACGGCGCCCACGGCGAGCTGCCGCCGATCGACCTCGTCGAGCTCGATCCCCTCATCGACTCCTCGAACGCCACGCCGGACACGTGGTGCCGGATCGCCCGTCTGCTCGCCGAACGCCGGGACGATTACCGCGGCATCGTCGTGCTTCATGGCACCGATACCATGTCCTACACCGCCTCGGCGCTCTCGTTCCTGCTGCCCGACTTCGGCAAGCCCGTGGTCGTCACCGGGTCTCAGATCCCCATCGCCCGCACGCGTAGTGACGGACGGCAGAACCTGATCGGCGCCCTGCAGATCGCCCGCGACGCCGAGGTGCCCGAGGTGAGCCTGCTGTTCGGCGAGGTGCTTCTGCGAGGCAACCGGTCGACGAAGGTCGACGCGTCGGGGCTCGATGCATTCGACTCGCCGAGATACCCGCCGCTGGCAACGCTCGGGGTGGAGATCGTGGTGAACCGCGGGCTCGTCCGCCAGCCAACCGGCGCCCCCGGGCTGCTGGCCGGCCGGTTGGGCAACGTTGCCGAGGTGCGGCTGTTCCCGGGCTTCTCGGCGTCGATCCTCGCGAACCTGTGCCAGCCGCCGCTCGAGGGCCTCGTGATCGAGGCCTACGGGGCGGGCAACGGCCCCTCTGCGGACGCGGACTTCATCCGGGCGATCGAAGAGGCCACCGCGAGCTGGGATCGTGGTGGTCGTGGTGACCCAGTGCCACCGGGGGTCGGTGATGCCCGGCGCGTACGCGACGGGGACCGCGCTGATGCGGGCGGGCGCCGTGCCCGGCTTCGACATGACCTCCGAGGCCGCGCTCACCAAGCTCGCGGTGTTGCTCGGCCAGGAGATGTCGCCCGAGGCGGTCGCCGAGAAGATGCAGCAGGATCTCGCGGGCGAGCTGACGTGCTAGCGCGACCGGACCGGCCCGCGCGCGACTGGCGCACCGGTTGGCGTGGGCGGCACCGACGCTGCAAGGTTCTGGCAGCTGTGGGGTAGCATGAGCACATGGCTGTCGAGACACCCCACTACGAAGTGCTGCGCCACGACGGCGCGTTCGAGCTGCGTCGCTACGAGGGGTTCATTCGGGCGAACGTGCGCGTGGATGCTGCCGGCTACGGACAGGCGACCAACAGCGGATTCAACCCGCTGGCCGACTACATCTTCGGGAGCAACCACGAGTCGGACCGCATCGCCATGACCGCCCCGGTCACCGCAGGGCGCGCCGAGGGTCAGAAGATCGCGATGACGGTGCCCGTCACGGCGATGCCCTCCGAGGACGCGTATGTCGTGAGCTTCACGATGCCCTCCGAGTACGACATGGACGACCTGCCGCGGCCCAACAATCCGGCCGTGCAGCTCGAGCAGGTCGGCCCGCACACGGTGGCAGCGGTGAAGTTCAGCGGCTACATGAGCGACCGGACTGCCGCCGAGGCGACCGCCGAGCTCGAGGCGTGGATGGCTGCGCAGGGCCTCTCGGCAGCGGGCGAGCCTGTCGCCGCGCAGTACGACGCGCCGTGGAAACCGTGGTTCGCCCGGCGCAACGAGATCATGATCCCGGTCACTACGACGGGCGCCGACCTGCACTAGCCCGCCGCATCACCCCACGCCGCCGTAGCTGCGGCTACCAGACCTTCGCTCGCTCGTCCGCCGGTCGAGCCATCGGCGCACCCTCGGGGATCCCGAACGCCTCGGCGAAGGCGGGCAGATTCGAGAGAGGGCCGTTCGCCCGGAAGTGCGTCGGAGAGTGCGGGTCGACGTTCACCAGCAGCCGCAAGTACTCGTCGGTGAAGTTCATCCGCCACACCGTGGCGTAGGAGACGAAGAACCGCTGCACGGGGTAAGCGCGTCGATCATCGGTGCGACAGGCTCAAGCACCTCGCGCAGGGCGTTGAGCGCGATGGTCACGCCGCCCAGGTCGGCGATGTTCTCGCCCAAGGTGAGGCGGCCGTTCACGTGGAGGTCGTCGAACACCTCGTAGGCGTCGAACTGCCGCACGAGCACCTCGGCGCGCTGGTCGAACTCGGCGCGGTCATCGTCGGTCCACCAGTTGCGGAGCGAGCCGTTCGCGTCGAAGCGGCTGCCCTGGTCGTCGAACCCATGGGTGACCTCGTGCGCGATCACCGCCCCGATGGCGCCGTAGTTGACTGCGTCGTCGGCGTCGGGAAAGAAGAACGGCGGCTGCAAGACGCCTGCGGGGAACGCGATCTCGTTGAGCATCGGGTGGTAGTACGCGTTGACCATGTGCGCGGGCATCGCCCACTCGGTCTTGTCCACCGGCTCCAGCAGGCGGCCCATCTCGCGGTCGTACTCGAACGCGGCGCACCGCATCCGGTTCGCGGCGTAGCTCCCGCGGTCGATCACGAGACCACTGTAGTCGCGCCACGTGTCGGGGAACCCGATCTTGTGCCCGAAGCCCGCGAGCTTCTCGAGCGCCTGCTCGCGCGTGGGCTCGGTCATCCACTCCGCGCGACGGATCGCATCGCCCATCGCCGAGAGGATGTGGCCCACCATCTCCTCGCAGCGGCGCTTCGCATCTTCCGAGAACGCCTCGGCGACGTAGAGCTGCGCGACCGCGTCGCCGATGTCGCCGGTCGCGGAATCGATCACGCGCTTCCAACGCTCCCGAAGCTTCTGCTGCCCGCCCAGCAGCTTGCCGTAGAACTCGAACGCCTCGTTCTCGAACTCGGGCGACAGCGCCATCGCGTAGGTGCCAACGAGCCGCCACCGGAGGTAGTCGCGCAGCGTGGCGATCGGGGTCTCGGCGAGCGTGGTCTCCAGCGCCGAGAAGAACCCGGGGTTGTCGACGTTGACGGTGGGCAGCGTCACGCCGAGCTCGGCGCGTAGCCGGCGAGTCCGAAGTCGGGCATCAGGTCGTCGAGCGCGGCGATCTCGAAGCGATTCGTGGTCAGCTGCACGTCGCGCATCTTCTCTGCGGGGTACGACGCCTCGGCGAGGCGGGTCTCGAAGGCGAGGATGCGGTCGGCGGCGTCGCGTGCGGCGCCGGCATCGTCGCCGAGGTTGGCGAGCTGGTTCGCGACGTGGGCCGACATAGGCCTGGCGCAGCGCGTCGAGCGCTCGTCGTCGCGAAGGTAGTAGTCGCGCTCGGGCAGGCCGAGCCCTCCCTGGCCGACGTACACGAGGTACGCGTCGTTGTTCTCGAAGTCGGACTCCACGCCCAGCGAGTGCAGCGCGCTCACGCCGATGCGCTGCAGGTCGCGGAGAGCTCGCGGACGTCGGCGACCGACGTGACGGCGGCGATGCGGTCGAGCCACGGCGCCAGCGGGCCGGCGCCCGCCTCGGCGATCGCGGCCTCGTCCATCGCCGACGGCGTAGTAGTCGCCCACGAGCTGCACCGGGCTGAAGGCGGCGGCGTCGCTTCCTCCAGCGGCGGCAGCTTCTGACGCCTGCTCGAACAGCCGACGCAGCAGCTGCTGGTTGCGCTCGTTGACCTCGTGGAACGCCCCCCACGAACCGTACTCCGGCGGCACGGGGTTGGCGTCCAGCCAGCCCCCGTTGACCCGACGGTAGAAGTCGTCCGCAGCGGTAACGGAGGGGTCGAACAGCGAGGTGTCGATGGCGACCGATGCTTCGCTCATGTGAGCTCCCCGGGGGTCGAGTGGCTGGGCGGCTGTTCCGAGGATACCCTTCCGCCCCGCCTCGCTGGCGGTGAGAATGGGGGTGTTCCAACGAGGGAGGATGCGATGAGCAAGTTCGGCGAAGTGCTCCACGGTGGCCGATCATGCTGCGCCTGGCCAGTAGGGTCCTTCTCGCGACGAGACCCGGTCGCACGGTCGTCGTGATCGAGCACGACCCCGCGGCTCGATCCAAGATGCGCTCGATGGCTGGGACCGAACGGGAGTACCGGCCGGGGGCGCGCTAGGGCTGCATCGGGGCGGCATTGCTCACGAACATGGCCCGGTCGAGCTCGTGCGTCGTTCCGGCGGATGCCCGCGAGCCCTCCAACACACTCCTCGCCCGTAGTCGTTCTGTCCGATCTGGCCTTCGGCTAGATCACGTTCGAAGCCAGGCGCGCGATGGAGTTCCTGAACCCGACCCACCAGCTCCAGCTCTCGATCTCCTCGAGCGTGATCTCGCGGCACTGCTCGAGGTCGTCGAAGAAGATATCGGCGAGGCGCTTGGTGATCGCCCTGTCGTAGGTCCACACCATGAGCTCCTTGTGCAGCTTCAGCGACCGGATGTCCATGTTCATGGTGCCGATGGCGCACGAGGTGTCATCGATCACGATCGACTTCGAGTGGAAGAACCCCTTCATGTACAGGTGCATGTGCCCGCCGGCGCGCAGGAACGGCTCCCAGTAGGACTGTGCCGCGTTGAACGCGAGCTTCTTGTCTGGCCAACCGGTCATCAGCACGTGCACGTCGCGGCCGGAGAGGGCAGCGTCGATGAGGCAGTCCCGGGTGGAGAAGTCTGGCACGAAGTAGGGTGACGAGATCAGGACGCGTTCCTTTGCACCCATGATCGCCACGCGGTGCGCTCGGGTCGCCGAGTTCCAGTAGTCCTCGACGCCTTGGCTGACTACTTGGGCCATGATCGAGCCGGGGTCGAGCGAGGGGTCGGGGAAGTACTTCGCGTCGAACAGGGTTTCGTCGTAGCGCTCGTACCACCGCTCGGCGAACAGGCGCTGCAGGCCGGCGACCGCGGGCCCGGTGAACCGAATGCCCGTGTCGCGCCACGCCGGGTACTTCTCGCCGCCGTCGATGTACTCCTGGCCGATATTCACGCCGCCGGAGTGCCCCACGTCGCCGTCGATGATGGTCATCTTGCGGTGGTTGCGGTAGTTCGCCTTGTTGAACTGGCTCACGTCGGCGCCCCACTGCGCCCCGGCGTCCTTGAGCGCCTTGAGCTGGTCCTTCTTGTACTGGATGTTGCCGAGCCAGTCGTTGAGAATGCGCACCTCGACGCCGGCCTTGAGCCGGTCCATCAGTGCGTCGCAGACCTTCTCGGTGAGCTCGTCGCGCTCCCAGATGAAGTACTGCATATGGATGAACCGCTTGGCGTTGCGGATGTCCTCGATCAGGACGGGGAAGTACTCCTCCCCGCTGGGATAGATCTCGAACGTGCGGGCGGGCAGCGGCGAGGACTCGTTCTCCTTCTGGATCGTCTGGATCACGAGTTCCTCGACATGGCCATCGGTGGACTCGAGCAGTGCCTCCCGGTGCCCCTCGTACCTCTGGTAGAGCGGGTCCATGAACGCGCGGCGGGCGGCCACCATCTTGGGGAACCACGCCCGCTTCTTGGTGATCGCGGGCCAGTTCCGACCGACCATGAAGTACAGGATCAGTCCGAGGCCGGGAAGCAGCATGAGGCCGAGGATCCACGCGAGGGTGTCGTACGGCTCGCGGTTCTCGGATACGACCACCACGATCACGCCGACCCAGTACGCGAGCAGTGCGAGGTAGAGCACCAGCACGCCGATGCTTGCCGTGGTGCCCAAACCGGTCCCTATTGCGCTGCTTGTGGCTGTCACTCAGACCCACCCCTCCATGCGTCGGTCAGCATCGTCCTGCTGCGGTCGCGGTTCACCGCCGTCAATCAGCAGACGACGCATTCGAAAACGCCATGCTACACGCCGCGAAGTGCACGGATCCTTCCGGACGCTTCGGCAGCCCCCAGCGCCTCGAAGTCCCGCTGGTTCTGCTCGGCGTACGCTTCGGCGAAGTCGGCGACGGCCCGGTCGAAGACCTCACTCGAGCCCAGGTACCCGGCGATCGCGATCCGGTCACCCGTCCGAGCGTGCGCCCGGGCCAAGGTCCATGCGCACATGTGTGCGTAGCCCTCCCACGCGCTTTCGTGCATCTGCTCGAGATCGAAGGCACCTTTGCCGTCCCACAGCTGGCGCACGTAGAAGTCGTAGGGACGACCATCGAACCCGGTGACGTGGTACCAGCCCAGCAGGATGTCCGAGACGCCCTGCATCAGCCTCTGACCTTCAACGACCCGACGCCCGGAGTTGCGGTAGCGGCTGCGCCCGACGTAGGCCTCGGCGACCGAGGCCGTCGCCTGTTTGGCTTGGAGGAAGAGCGGGTCGGCGGCGTCGCGGCCCGTGAGGAGCAGGACCCACGCCCGCGTGCCGACGCTGCCCACGCCGACCACTTTGCGCGCGATCTCCTTGAACCGGTACGTGTCGTAGAGCGGCTGCCGAGAGGCAGGCAGGCTTGCCCGGTAGCTGTGCAGTGCGGTTGACACCGCGGTCGCGAAGCGAGCCCGATCCTCGCCTACGAGCAGTTCCTCGGCGGGGACGAGCAGGGGGGGCATGCTGCAGAACTTCGGTTGTCCATCGACCATATGGGTGAGCTTGGACAGGGCGCGCAGACTGTCCTTTCCGCTCGCCTTCGCCATGGCTCGAGCGACGTCCTGGGTCGCTCGGCCACCTTGGCCGAGACTCTCGCGGATCGTCTCGGCACTGAGGTGGGCGTACCAGACGTCGATCGCTCGCCGCTCGGCCATCTCGGCCATCGCTTCGCGGTACGACCTTGCGCAGCTCATGAGGATGCTGCGGCGAGTGCCGGCCGACAGCCCTCGCTGAATGCCCGCGATGGCGAATCCCGCAACGAGCCTCTTGAGGTCCCACTCCCACGGGCCGGGAAGCGTTTCGTCGAAGTCGTTGATGTCGAAGACCAGTCGTCGCTCGGGCGACTCGAACAGCCCGAAGTTCATGACGTGAGCGTCGCCGCAGATCTGTGCTCGCAAGCCGGAGTCCGGTGTGTGGGACAGATCGCTCGCCATGATGGCCGCCGCGCCTCGATAGAACGCGAAGGGGGACGAGAGCATTCGGCCGTACCGGATGGGCAGCAGTTCCGGGATTCGCTCCGCGGCCTGAAGATCGAGCAGCTCAACGGGATCCGGGCGGTCCGCGACAGGCTCCCATGGCGCATGGATTCGCCGAGGCGACCGCTTCCGCGCCGCCTTGCCGAGCGCCGCTCGCTCCGCGGGCGTGGATTTGTAGCGCTGGGGCACGACGGGCAGTGGCTCGACTACCCCACGTGTCGGCTTGGTTCGCGGCTTCTTCGCGTCACTACCCGAGATCTCGATCATCGCTGACCTGCTCTCCGTCGGGCTCCCGATGCAGGGGTGCTCCCCGCTACCCTCGAGTGTTCGTTTCCATCGTCGTGCAGTCTCACTCGTCCGGCAGATGGACCGAGCCCGGGAGTCGCGGGAAGACCGGGTCGCAGCCGGACGCTCAGAGCGCTTCGCGGCCAACGGCCCGTATGTGGCTGCGGGTCGTCGGTCTCTAGCGCTCGGCCAGCGGCACGTACTCCTGCAGGGGCGCCACGCTCTTGTACGCCGGCCGGATGATCTTGCCGCCGTTCGCCAGCTCCTCGAGCCGATGTGCGGCCCAGCCCACGACGCGCGAGATCGCGAACAGCGGGGTGTAGAGCTCGGCAGGGATGTCGAGCATGCGGTACACGAAGCCGGAGTAGAAGTCGACGTTGGCGCTCACGCCCTTGTAGACGCGCCGCTTCGCCGCGATGACCAACGGCGCGATCCGCTCGAACCGCTCGTGCAGGGCGAACTCCTGGGTGTAGCCCTTCTCGGCGGCGAGCTCGGAGGCCCACGACTTGAGGATGATCGCGCGGGGATCGGACACCGAGTACACCGGGTGGCCCATGCCGTACACGAGTCCCGCGCGGTCGAAGGCCTCCTTGTCGAGCAACGCGTGGATGTAGCTCGCGATCTGCGCGTCGTCCTCCCAGTCGGTGACGTTGCTGCGCAGATCGTCGAACATGCCCACGACCTTGAGGTTCGCACCGCCGTGCTTGGGGCCCTTGAGCGAACCCAGCGCTGCGGCGATCGCGGAGTAGGTGTCCGTGCCGGTGGACGACACGACGTGCGTAGCGAAGGTCGAGTTGTTGCCGCCGCCGTGCTCCGCGTGGAGCACGAGCGTCATGTCCAGCACGAGCGCCTCGAGGTCGGTGAAGGCGCTGTCGGGTCGCAGCATGTGGAGGAAGTTCTCGGCGGTGGAGTACTCCGGTTTGGGACGGTGGATCACGAGGCTCTTGTTGTGGAACTCGTCGAGGTAGGACTGATACGCGTACACCGCGAGCATCGGGAGCTTGGCGATCAGGTGGAGGCTTTGCCGCATGACGTTGCGCGTCGAGGTGTTGCTGCCCTCGGAATCGAGGGTGTACAGGCCGAGGACTCCCCGCATCATCGCGTTCATCATGTCGCGGCTGGGCATGCGCAGAATGCCGTCGTAGATGAAGCCGCGGGGCATCTTGCGCATCGCCGAGAGGTACTCGTCGAACTCCTGCAGCGCACAGGCGTCCGGAAGCCTGCCGAACAGCAGCAGGTAGGCGGTCTCCTCGAAGCCGTGCTGGCCGTCGGCGACGAAGCCGTTGACCAGGTCGGTGATCTCGATGCCGCGGTACAGCAGCTGACCCGGCGCGGGAACGAGCTGGTCTCCCTCGATCGCGGTGCCGACGACGTCGCCGATCCTGGTGAGGCCGGCGACGACGCCCTGCCCGTTCTGGTCGCGAAGGCCGCGCTTGACGTTGTACTCGACGTACAGCTCCGGCTCGACCGGGCATTCGCTCTCCGCGATCTCCGTCCAGCTGTCGAGCAGGGCGTCGCGGCCTTTGGGGACGCCTAGCAGCGGCGTCGACTTGTCGTCACAGCTTTGGGCCATTGGCTTCCTTCCCTCACAAGGAGCGCGTGGACTCATGCGCGTGGCCCGGGCGAAAGGTATCGCCTTGGGAGCACTAGGTTAGCCGAACGCCGCCGTTGTCGCCGCAATCGCGGTGGGTTAGGTTCTCAGGTGGCGGGTGATGCACGCTCGCCCCACGCCGACGAGGGGGACCGATGACCGAGGCGTCGCAGCGTCGCGCCAGCGGTATCAAGCGTGTCTTGTGGCAGATCTTGTTCCTCAACGTGGGGGTCTCGATCGCCAAGGCCGCATGGGGTCTGGTGAGCGGTTCGACGGCCATGTTCGCCGACGGCATCCACTCGCTCACCGACGCGTCGAGCAACGTCGTCGCCCTCGTCGCGATGGCTGCCGCGAGCCGTCCCATTGACGAGAGCCACCCCTACGGGCACCAGAAGTACGAATCGTTCGCGAGTGCCGTGATCGGGGTGATGCTGCTCATCGCTGCGTGGCGGGTGGGCAGCAACTCGGTGACCGAGGTGGTGGAATACGCGCGCAGCGGCGTCCCGCCCCAGGTCGAGGTCACCACGACGTCGTTCGTGATCATGCTCGTGACGCTCGCGATCAACATCTTCGTGGTGTGGTTCGAGCGGCGCCGTGGCAACGAACTCGACAGCGACGTGCTCCAGTCGGACGCCCGTCACACCCTTTCGGACATCTGGGTCACCCTCGGCGTCATCGTGTCCCTCGTGCTCGTCCGCCTCGGCGTTCCCATCGCCGATCCCGTTGTCGGCCTCTTCGTCGCGGTCGCCATCGTCTTCGCGGCGATCCAGGTCTTCAGAGGGGTCAACTGGACCTTCTCGGACAAGGCCCGGCTCGACCCCTACGACGTGCGGCAGAAGGCGCTGAGCTTCGAGGGTGTCTGGGGCGCTCACAACATCCGGACCCGTGGTACGGGTGCGTTCATCCACATGGACCTGAGCATCCTCGTGGACCCGAACATCACCGTCGAGCAGGGTCATCGGATCGCCCACGAACTCGAGCTGTGGCTGTGCGGAGAATACCCGGGGCTCAAGGACGTCGTGGTTCACGTCGAGCCCGACACGCCCGACCAGCGCGCGAAGCCGTTTCTCTCGGCGAAGTACGAGTAGCGACTGCCGGATGGTGGCTCACCGGTTGGAACCACGGGTACGTTCTCTCTAGAGGACACACGTCCAGGGAGGAGGGAGAGCCTGATGGCTGAGAAGAGTCACTGGCCTTTCGGGGGCGACCCTTGGGACCGGGGCGGGCGAGACCCCCAGCGAGTCCAGGCCGGCGGCAAGACCAGCGCGACCGAGCAGCACCTCGCGCGTCAGCGGGCGCGCAACGACCGTCTCATCGTGGGCGGCCGCGCGCACGCCAAGAAGAGCGGGCTGAGCTAGAGCCCCGATTCGCCGCGGGCGGTCTGCCTAGATCGCTGCCTGGCTCCAGCGCTCGATCCACCACGCCGCCGAGCGGTTCATCTCGGCGGTGAACTCGGCGGTGAACTTCCGGCGGTAGACGTCCTGGGCGTAGCTCGTCAGTCCGGGCTTGAGCCCTGATGGAGCGTGCTGACGCTGGAGTTCGGCCGAGACGTCGTCGAGCTCGTCGGCGGTGAGTCGCCGGTATCGGTCCCGCATCACCACGTAGCGCTCCTGCCGGGGCACCGGCGGCCGCTGGGTCTTGGGTCGCCCGAGGCACAGCATGGCGATGGGCAGCGTGCCGGGGGGAAGGTCGAGAAGCTCGGCGTGGACCTCGCCGTTCTCGATCACATCACCGATGTAGCAGGAGCCGATCCCGAGCGATTCCGCCGCCACGACGGCGTTCTGCGCCGCGATCAGCGCGTCGCTGCAGGCGAGGAGCAGGTCGCCGGGGCCGAGGTGATTACGGTGCATCACGTCGCCGAGCTCGCCCACGCGCCCGTGCGCGAACAGGTCGAGCCACTTGCGGTAGTCGGCCACGAACACCAGCACCCACGGCGCGGAGGCGATGAACGGCTGATGGTCACAGGTCTCGGCGAGGCGGTCCTTGAGCCCCTGGTCCTCGACTTCGATGATCGAGTACAGCATCAAGTTGCCCGCGGTCGGAGCACGCATCGTTGCGTGCAGGACCGCCTGCTTCTCGTCGTCGGTGATGGGCTCGGCCGAGTACGAGCGCACCGAGCACCGTGCGTTCAGAAGCTCGATCGTGGGATTCACGTCTACTTGCCTCTCGTCGATTGGCTTCGCGGCCTGCGCACACCGCGCGTCGTGAAGGCGTACGGAGCCGCACACACACCCTCCCGACGAGGGTATCGGACACGAGCGCTGCGCGTTGCGGTGATGTTGGGACGGGGGGAGCGAAACGTCAGGAGGTCGTGGGGGACGGGTACCTACCTCACGAGGGGGGATGGCGTGACCGTGGTATGTCGCGCCCGCTCATGGACGTTGTGTCCTGCGACGACGTTGTCTACCGGAATCCGCCCGCCGGTGAGCGGAAACCGGTCTCCGTGCTCTTCTCCGATCTCTCGGGCTACACGTCTCTTGCGGAACGCATAGAGCCCGAGCAGATCTCGGGATTGCTCTCCCAGCTGCTCGGCGAAGCGGCACAGGTGGTCGCCGAGTACGAGGGTCACGTCGAACGGTTCCTTGGCGATGCCGTAATGGCGGTGTTCGGGATTCCGCGCGTTCACGAAGACGACGCCGCACGGGCGATCCTTGCCGCCGAGGAGATCGAGCGCCGTGCCGAGCGCATCGTCGCGCCCCACATTCCCGGCGTGCAGCTTCCCCTGCGGATGCACAGCGCCATCGCCACCGGACTCGTGGTTCACGGCGACCTCGGTCCACAGGAGGCGGGTCAGACGGTGCTGGGCGATACCGTCAACGTCGCGGCCCGGCTGACGCAGTCCGCAGGCCCCGGCGAGATCGTCGTGAGCGAGACCACCTACGAGCTCACGTGTGGCCGCTTCGAGTTCGAGAGCCTGGGGCCCGTCGTGGTGCGCGGGCGGGAGCAGCCCGTGGTCGCCTATCGCGTCATCGGTCTGCGGCACGAGCCCGTGGCCGTGCGCCGAGTCACCGGCCTGCGCGCCGGCTTCGTCGGTCGCCGGCGGGAACTGATCCGCCTGCACGCCGCAATGAGCCGCGTGCTCGACGGCACTCCCGAGTTCGTGTCCGTGGTGGGCGGGCCGGGCACCGGCAAGAGCCGGCTCGTCGACGAGTTCAGGCGAACGACCGCGAACCTCGAGCTGGAGTGGCGAGTCGCTCAGTGCCACCAGCACTCCCAGCGCACGCCGTACGCGGCGCTCAAGGACTTCCTCGGCAGGGACTGGGGTCTGGGGCCGCACGACCCGCCGGACCGCATCAGAGACGCCATCGAGGTGCGGGCCGATCGCGCGGGCCTCGATGGCATCGCGGTCGCGAGGCTGGGTCGGCTCTGGGGCATCGACGACCCGGTGCTCTCGGGCATGGACCCGGAGGCGTGGAGAGCCGGCCTGTACGGCGACGTTCACGGCCTGCTGCAGCTCGTCGCGCTGCGAGGGCCCTCCGTCCTGCTGTTCGAGGACGTCCACTGGGCAGACCGACAGTCTCTCGAGGTGCTGAATCACGTCTTGGGCGACAAGTCCGTGCCCGTGCTCGTGGTATGCACGTCGCGCGGGGTCGCCGCACTCGAGGCATTGCTGCCGGAGGGTGCCGACGGCGACCGCATCTCCAGCCAGGTCCTCCGACTCAACGATCTGGGCCCGGACGAGTCGGTGGAGATGTGCCGCTCGCTCCTCCAGTCCGAGGACCTCCCCGAAGGGCTGGAAGAGTTCGTCCGCGCTGAGTTGGGCGGCAACCCCTTCTTCGTCGAGGAGATGGTCAACTCGCTCGTCGGCAGCAGCGTGCTCGTCCGGGACAGTGCCGGATGGGCGGTGACGCGGCGGCTGGACGAGGTCGGGGTTCCTGTGACCGTCACCGAGGTCGTCGAGGCCCGTGTCGACCGGGTTGCTCCCCGCACCAAGCGGATCGCTCAGGAGGCTTCGCTGATCGGGCGCGCCTTCTCCGCAGACGTGCTGCGCCATAGCACCTCGCACCCCGACGATCTGGACCAGGCGCTCGACGAGCTCGCCGAGGTCAACCTGGTGAAGCGACCCGGCACTGCCACGGACACCGATCCGCGGGAGTGGATCTTCTGGCACGGGCTGGTGCAGGAGGCCATCGCGTCCGGCCTTCTCTCCGACGAGCGAGCCGGTATCCACGAGCGCATCGCCTACGCGCTCGAGCGGGTGCACGACGGGCACTTGGACGATGTTGCCGAGCAGATCGCCCGACACTTCGTGCTCAGTCCGTCCCCGGAGCGCGCGGTCCCGTACCTCGTGCTTGCCGCGGAGTCGTGCCTCGAGCGCTACGCCGTGGCCGAGGCCGACGCTCGCTATCGAGAGGCGTACGAGATCTGCCGTGCTCGACTGGCCACCGGCGACGAACCGTGCAGCGATCAGCTCGAGCTGATCTGCGGCTGGGCGCGGGTCGGGTTCTACATGGGCGACGTGGGGGCTCTCGAGCAGCTGCTGGGCAAGCACTACGAGCAGGCGATGGGCTCGGACGACGATCGTCTGAAGGCGACCTACGAGTTCTGGTACGGCAACACGCTATGGCATCGACAGCGGCTCCGTGATGCCGAGACGCACTTGCTGAACGCGCTCCGTCTCGCCGGTCCGCCGCTCAACGACACGTCGCTCATGGCCCTCGCCCACGCCGAGCTCGCCTACTCATACTCCGATCTCGCGCAGTTGCCCGAGGCGATCATGCACGCCGACGAGGCGTGCCGGCTGGCGACCGTCGCACGGGAGGACTACTTCGTGTGGCAGGCGGCCTTCGGTTCGCAGGCGTACCTCGCGTGGGCGATCGGGGAGCCGGAGCGCGCGTCCCGCGCGGCGCACAGCCTGCTCGAGCACGCCGAGCAGTACGGCAACGTCCGGTGCCTCGCTTTCGGTCACTGGGCGATGGCCCTCGCCAACCTCGTCGACGGCGACCTGCACGGCGCACTCGAAGAGGACGAGAAGGCGCTCGGCGTGTCGACCGACCCCTGGCTTCTGCAACACCCGAAGATCTTCATGGCGATCTGCCTCGTAAAGGCGGGCGAGTTCGTCGAGGCGCGAGCGCTGCTCGAGGACCTCATCGAGTACGCGGACGAGCACGGCGCCACCACCTTGGCCGTGCCCGCGCGCGGGTTGCTCGGCGCGTCGCTGTGCGCCTGCGGCGAGGCCGACCAGGGCATCGTGCTGCTCGAGGAGTGCGAGCGCACGCTCGCTTCCGACGAGCGGACCTGGGCGCAGCTCACCGCCATCTACATGCTCGGTCAGCTGCACGCCTTCGTGGTGCAGGGCGTCGCCGGCAAAGACGTGCGGACGATCGTTCGCAACCCCCGCTTCGTGGTCGGGCACGCCTTGCGGGCGAAGCGTCTTGCGCAGCAGTACCTCGACCGGGCGATCGAGGCCGGGGAGCGGATCGGGTCCCCCGGGCTCATTGGCGACAGCTGGCTCGCACTTGCCGAGATGAACGCAGCCACGCGCCGGACGAAGGAAGCCGAGCGCTGCTTCGAGGAAGCGCTGAAGGCGTACACCGCCTGTGGCGCGCTCGGTCGTTGCGCGCGCGTCGCCGAGGAGCGCGACCAGCTCCTCGGCGCGATCTCGCGCTAGTCGTCGCCACTCGGGCCCGGCTCGGCGCGCCGGTCGGGGCACCGCTCGAAGCACCGCCGAAGCACCACTCCGCGCAGGCCACCCGCGCTTCCCCCACCGCATCTTGACACCGCAAAGTTGACGGTGTAAAGATATGCGCACCGCGCCACTGGCGCCGGTGTTGATCGAGAGCATGGAGGAGAAACGTGGCTGCCGACCTGCACGTGGTAATGGGCACCGGGCCCGTGGGTACCTGGATCGCTCGCACCCTCGCCGATCGTGGTGCCGATGTCCGAGCCGTGAATCGCTCGGGGGTGCGCCCCGCGGCACTGCCGGCCGACGTCACGCTCGTGACCGCCGACGTCAGCGACCTCGAACAGGCCGTGCGGGCCGCGGAGGGCGCGGCCGTGGTGTATCAGGCGCTGAACCCGCCGTACCATCAGTGGCCGCAGCTGTTCCCGCCGCTGCAGCGTGGCGCGCTCGCGGCAGCGAAGGCCGCAGGCGCGCGCTACGTGTCGATCGACAACCTCTACATGTACGACCCCTCGGCGTGCCCCATCTCCGAGACGACTCCGCTCGCTCCCGCTTCGAGCAAGGGCGAGCTACGGATGCGCATGGCCGAGGACGTGCTCGCGGCGCATGCGCGTGGCGACGTCGAGGCGGTGGTGCTGAGGTCGAGCGACTACTACGGGCCTGGTGTCACGGCGTCTGCGCTCGGCGACCGGGTCTTCCCCGCGATCCTCTCGGGCAAGGCGGGCGAGATCCTCGGCAGCGACTCCTCTCCGCACTCCTACGCCTACATCGAGGACGTGGCCGCCGCCGCGGCGGAACTCGGAACCCGGCCCGAGGCCGTGGGGCGGGTGTGGATCGCCCCCCACGCGGAAGCCGCGACTCAGCGAGAGGTGTTGGGTGAGATCTTCGCGCTGGCCGACCGACCTCCGCGGTTCACGACCGTCACCCCGTTCAAGATGCGGCTGGCCGGCATCTTCTCGCCGGGTGCGCGCGAGATGGTGGAGATGATGTACGAGTTCACCCAGCCGTTCACGGTCGACTGCAGCGCCATACAGGAGGCCTTCGGCATGCAGGCGACACCGATGCGGGCGGGGCTCGAGCGGACCGTCGGGTGGTACCGGGACGAGTGGAGGGCCTAGGTGGTCGCCAAGGACACCTATCACCACGGAAACCTGCGGCGGGCGTTGCTCGACGAGGCACTCGTGGTCATCGCCGAGAAGGGCGTGGAAGGACTCTCGCTCCGAGATGTCGCGGCACGGGTAGGTGTGAGCCACGCCGCTCCCTACCACCACTTCGCCGACAAGACCGCGCTCGTGCATGCCCTCGCCCACGAAGGCATGGCGGTGATGGACGGACAGATGGCCCTCGCCGAGGAGGCCGCCGGCGACGACGCCCGTGCCCGGCTCCTCGGGATCGGTATGGCGTACGTGACGTTCGCGGTCGAGCGTCCGGACTACTACGCCGCGTTCACGGCGCCGGAGATGGCGTCGGCGAACCAGGCCGAGCAGCCCCCCGAGGCACAGGGAGACACATGGCAGCGGCTTGTTGGCGCTGTGGTTGCCTGCCAGCAGGAGGGGTCGCTGCCTGCCGGAGACCCGATCGTCCTGGCGGTCTACCTGTGGTCGCTCGTCCACGGCCTCGCCGAGCTGTGGCGCGGCGGCACCTTGCAGCAGATGCCTCAGGCAGCGGGCGGGCTGGAGCCGATGGCGAGGCAGGTCCTGTCCGCGGCGGTCGGCGTCGTGGCCGGATCGACCGGCGACGGCGATTGGTCCCCCTGTCGTGAGGAAGGCGTGAGATGAACGCTGTCGTTCTCGACGCTTCTGCTGTCGCCGGCGATCGGACCGCATCGCGCCGCCGATGCGATGCTCGACGCGCTCTCGGCGCGCGGCATCGCCGCGGACCGCATGGTCGCCCGCGATCTGCGCGTGGCTCCCTGCACCGGCTGCTTCGGCTGCTGGACGAGGACTCCCGGCCAGTGCGTGATCGACGATGACGCCAGGGCCGTCGCCGCGAAGGTCGTCGGCTCCGACCTGTACGTCGTGGTCACACCGGTGTCGTTCGGCTCGGTGGGCTCGCTCGCCAAGAGCGTGAGCGACCGGCTGATCTGCCTCGTGCTGCCGCACTTCAAGATGATCGACGGCGAGGTGCATCACCAGCCGCGCTACGACCGATACCCGCGCTACGTCGCTCTCGGTACGCTTCCCGCGCCCGATCCGGCTCAGGAGGCCCTGTTCCGGACGCTCGCAGAGCGCAACGCGATCAACCTGCACAACCCGGCCTCGGCCGCAGGTGTCGTTGCTGGCGAGCAGGACGCCGCTGCGATCATCGAGCGGCTGCTGACCGATGTTGCTGTCGCGGGGGTGGCGGTGTGAGCCAGCAGCGGGCCGTTCTTGTGGTCGGCAGTCCCAAGCGCAACGGCAGCGCTTCGCAGGCGCTCGCCGAGGCCGCCGCCGCTCGTCTTGAAGCAGCTGGCTGGAGCGCTCAGATCGCGCGCGTCGCGCCCGAGGCGACCGACCCCGCCGGTCGCGAAGCGCAGCTCGACGCCCTCACCGAGGCCGATCTCGTGATGCTCGTGTTCCCGGTCTACGTGGACTCGCTCCCAGCGCCGCTGTTGGGACTCCTCGAGGCGTGGCGGGACCGGCGTGCGGTCGCCGGCGCGCGCCGTGGGCCGAGAATCGCCGCGATCTGCCAGTGTGGCTTCCCCGAGGCGCGCCACTGCGACGTCGCGGTCGAGGTGTGCCGCCTGTTCGCCATCGAGTGTGGGCTTGAGTGGGCGGGTCACCTCGCGTTCGGCATGGGTCCCTCGGTGGCGGGCCGGGCCCTCGAGCAGTCGCCGCTCGGGCGGCTGGTCCGGAGTACGACTCGGCGATGACGGCGCTTGCCGAGGGAGCATCGATTCCGACGAGCGCGACCGCCGCGTTCGCCAGACCGCTCGCGCCGGCGTGGACCTACCCCCTCGCGGGCGGCGTGGTCTGGTCGCGAGAAGCGAAGCGCAGAGGTTGCACCGAACCGCTGAGGCTGAGGAGGTACGCGCAGTGAGCTCGACCGCGATGCCGCGTCGTCAAGGTGTCCGGCGAACACTGCTGGTGCTGTCGTTCGTCGCGTTCCCCGTGACCATGAACTACTTCTCGCCGTACCTGATCGTCGACGGTGCCTTCAATGGCGTAGTCAACGGGAGCCTGATCGTCTTCGGATCGATGTTCGTCGGTTCGCTCGTGTTCGGGCGGCTGTGGTGCGGGTGGGCTTGCCCAGCGGCGGGGCTTCAAGAGCCCCTGCTTCGCGTGAACGCCCGCCGAGTGGGGCGCCGCGCGGACCTCGTGAAGTGGCTGATTTGGGTTCCGTGGGTCTCGCTGATCGTGCTCGCGGTCGTGCGCGCCGGTGGGTACTCGGCGGTGCAGCCCTTCTACGGCACGGTCGGGGGCGTCTCGCTCGCCGGTGACGCCGACCGCCCTTTGGTTGCCGCGGTCGCGATCTACTTCGGGGTGGTCCTGCTGTTCTTCGGACTCGCGCTCGCTGTGGGTCGCCGTGGCGGCTGCCACACCATCTGCTGGATGGCGCCGTTCATGATCGCAGGTCGGTGGCTGCGAAACCGCCTCGGCGCCTGGCCGTCGTTGCGACTGACGGCGGATTCCTCGGCATGCTCGGCGTGCGGCAGCTGCACGCGCACCTGCCCGATGAGCGTGGACGTGCAGGCGCATGTCGCTGCGAGTGCGATGGAGGACACCGAGTGCGTGCTGTGCGGAGCCTGCGTCGACGGGTGCCCGAAGAAGGCGATCCGCTACAGCTTCAGCGCGGGGAAGTAGCGGGCCGAGGCGTCACTTCGACTCGAGTGTCGCCGAGAACGTCTCGGCGGGCTCGGCGGTGGGCTCGAACGAGCGCCAGTACTTCATGTTCAGCTCTCCGCTGCCGCCTTTGACGACCTTGAACTTCCAGGTCTCCACCCCGCCCGCGCCGACCATGCCCGACTCGGCCTTGTACTCGGGCTCGCCGTCCTGCTCGAGCTGCTCGGGCAGACTGCCGTCGATCGCCCATCGGTAGCCGGTGGTCTGGTTCGACTCGAGCCTGAGCGTGACGTTCTGGCCGATCTCGACCTGCTGCGTCGACCCGTCGTCCTTGGCGCTCAGTTCGAGCGGTCCTGAGGGCGTCGCCGTGCATGCCGCTACGAACACCATGGCGAGCGCGAGCGCGGTCGCGAGCAGCCAGCCGATCAGTCTCGAATACCGGGTCATCTCCATCGGGGCCTCCCCGCCTCGGATGCCTGCAACTCTACGCTGTCGGTGATCGGAGTGCCCGCGAGGGACCGGTCCACGCGAACAGCTACGGTTGTTGTGGGTCGGGGCGGAAGGGGAACCTCAAACTATCGGGTTTCCAGAATTTAGTGGGGAGGGACCGTACCCGGTCCCGAAAGGGGGCGCGCCGATGGATCCACAGGACCAACCCAGTCCGATACGTGGCCTTTCGCGCAGACGTTTCCTCGAGTACTGTGGTTTTCTCGCCGCGGCGATCGGACTCGAGGCGTCGGGAGCAGCCACGGTGGCCGAGGCACTCGAGGCGGCCACACGAACACCGATCGTGATCTGGTCGCAGTTCCAGGAGTGCACCGGATGCACTGTGAGCCTGCTCCAGAACACCGCACCGGATCCCGCACAGCTGATCCTGCAGCAGATCTCGCTCGCCTATCTCGAGACCGCGATGGCCACCGCCGGCGCGTACAACGAGAAGGGCGAGAACTACACCGAGATCAGCCTCAACCAGGCGCTCGACAAGGGCGCGATCTGGATCGTCGAAGGCTCGATCGCCACCAAGGTCCCCTACGCGATGAGCATCGCCGGCAAGACCTCCGAGGAGATCGCGAAGGAGATCTTCCCCAAGGTCAAGGCGACCGTGGCCATCGGCTCGTGCGCCTGCTTCGGCAACGTGCAGGCGGCGAAGCCGGATCCCACCGGAGCCATGGGCATCCGCGACTACCTGCGTACCGAAGGGCGGCTTCCCCGACGCCTCGGTCGTCAACGTCGCCCGCTGCCCCGGTAATGGCGAAGACCTCGTCACCGTGCTCACCTACATTCTCGTGAACGGCAAGGCGCCCGAACTCGATGCCGAGGGACGGCCGCTCTTCCTCTACGGCCAGACCGTTCACGACAACTGCCAGCGTCGGGGCCACTTCGAACTCGGTGAGTTCGTCGAGGTGTTCGGCGACGAGGCGACGGCCAAGGAATGGTGCCTCTACAAGGTCGGGTGTAAGGGGCCGGTCACCTATTCGCCCTGCGGCACGACCCGCTGGAACGGTCGCATCTCGTGGTGCAACGCCGCCGGCGGCCCATGCATCGGATGCTCCGAGGCCAACTTCTGGGACGACCTGCAGCCCTTCACCGAGCAGGTTCCCAACTGGCCGACCCCGGGGATCTCCGGAGTCAGCCCTCAGACCATCGGCGTGGGACTGCTGGGTCTGACCGCGGTGGGTCTGGGCGTGCATGCGGTGGCCCAGGTCGCCACCGGACGCGCGTTCAAGGGTGGCCCGATGGTGGACGAGTCTGGACAGCCCGCCGACGATGCGCCGAAGGGCGGTGAGGAGTGATGGCAAAGCAGAAGGTCGTCATCGATCCGCTGACCCGTATCGAGGGTCACCTGCGCGTGACCGCTGCCGTCGAGAACGGCAAGGTCGTCGACGCCTGGACCACGTGCACGCTGTTCCGCGGCTTCGAGGTCATCATGAAGAACCGCCCGCCGCAGGACTGCTGGCATTTCGCGATGCGCATCTGCGGTGTCTGCCCCACTCCGCATGGCGTGAACGCAGCCGTTGCCGCCGAAAGGGCGATGGGGCTGGAGAAGGTTCCCGAGAACGCGGTTCTGCTCCGCAACATGCTGCTCGCGGCGATGATGGGCTACGACCACATCCTGTGGTTCTACGTGCTCAACGCGTTCGACTACGTGAACGTGCCCGACGCGCTCAACGCCAAGACCACCGATCCCGAGCTCAAGGCACTCCAGGAGGTGCTCAAGCAGAACGCGACCTCGGGGCTGCCTGGGATTCTGAGCAACTTCTGGTGGGACAACCCGAACTACCTGCTCACGCCGGAGCAGAACCTCCAGCTCACCGCCAACTACGTGAAGTCGATCGAGGCGCAGCAGTGGGCGAATGAGGCCTCGGCAATGCTCTCGGGCAAGTTCCCGCACGTGATGACGCTCGCCGCTGGTGGCATGACGACTCAGCCGCTGCTGGAGCAGGTGATGTACTACCAGGACCTCATGACCAAGGTGAAGGAGTTCAACGACACGGTCATGTGGAACGACCTGCTGGCGGTCGCCTCGGTGTACAAGAGCCTCGCCGGCTTCGGCGGGGGAGTAGGCAACTACCTCACGTGGGGCAACTTCGACGATCCCGCGAAGCAGACGATGGACTCGAGGCTGTTCCCGGCAGGCACGATCTTCAAGAACGACCTCAAGACCGTCGGGATGCCCGACCCGCTCAAGGTCGCGATGTTCACGAAGTACTCGTGGTTCCCGGACAGCGCCGGCCAGGGTAAGCCGCCGCTCGACGTCACGCAGGACACCATCGAGTTCACCCAGCTGCCGCCTATCGAGGGTCCCGACTTCCCCGAGGGCAAGTACGACTGGACCCAGGCGGCCAACTACCCGGATCCGGGCGGAACGGCCCAGCCCATGGAGGTCGGTCCGCTCGCCGAGGTGCTCGTCGCCTACGCGAAGGGCGAGCCTGCGACGGTCAAGTACACCGACGAGGTGCTCGCCGCACTCGGAGCGACAGGCAAGCCCGAGGTGCTCTTCTCGGCACTCGGCCGTATCGCCGCGCGTGTGATCCACGCCCGGGCGAACACGGACTTCGCCCTCCAGTGGTCGGACCAGCTGATCGCGAACCTCAAGGCGGGGAACACCGAGGTCTTCACCGAGCCACCCAACAAGGACGGTGACGGCGTCGGTGTCGGCGCGCAGGACGCACCGCGCGGCGCGCTGTCGCACTACTGCGACATGAAGGATGGGAAGACCGCGAGATGGTCAGCCGTTCCGGCGTCGAACTGGAACTTCTCTCCGCAGAACGACGCCGGGGTCAAGGGACCCGTGGAGCAGGCGGTCATCGGGACTCCATGCGAGAACGTCTACCAGCCCCTCGAGATCCTGCGCACGGTTCACACCTTCGATCCTTGAATGGGGTGTGCGGTTCACGTGATTGAACCGGAACACAACCGCGTGCTCGAGTACAAGATCCGGTAGGGGGCGGTGGCGATGTCGCACAGAGTCACCGTACAGGAGCACCCGTGGCCCACGGTCATCCTGCACTGGGCGCACCTGATCAGCTTCCTGATACTCGCCTTCACCGGCCTTGCGATCCACTACAAGCCAAGCGGATGGCCGATGGGCACCATCATCAACCTGCACTACCTGAACATGTTCGTCTTCGTATGCACGACGATCATCCGCATCTACTGGGCGTTCATGGGTGCCGGCTCGGCGAACACCGGCTCGACCGTCAGCGGATCCGCGACTACAAGCACTTCGCGATCAACCGCAAGATGCTGTCCCAGCTGTGGCCGTACGTGAAGTACTACCTCTTCATCAGCAAGACGCGGCCGAGGGTCGACAAGTACAACCCGCTCCAGGCCCTCACGTACGGGTATCTGTTCCCGCTGCTGATCGTGGCCATGGCACTCACCGGGTTCGGGATGTATCCGCCGGCGTCAGCGTACTTCGGTTGGGTCGTGAACGTGCTCGGAAGTCCGAACAACGTACGGTTCGTCCACTTCACCCTCTGCTTCGTGATGCTCTCGGTCTGGCTCATCCACCTCTACCTGGTCGTGATGGAGGACCCCGCCGAGACCGCGCCGATGCTCTTCCATTCGGTGTTCGGGCGCGGCAAGCCAGCCGCCGAGAGACCCGTATCACCGGACGAGTCGCTGCAGCAGTCTGCATAGCCGGCGCGCTGGGGCGGCGTGGGTGCGTCGCCCCGGCACGAGTTCGAAGGGGAGGCTCGTGCCGTCTACCTGCATCATCGGGATCGGCAACGTGCTGAAGTCCGACGACGGAGCCGGGGTCCGCGTTGCCGAGCTGCTTGGCGAGCGCGACCTCGGTCCCGACGTCGAGGTCGTTGTCGGGCACCTCGGCGGGATGCAGCTGCGTGTCATTTCCTCGACGCCGATCGCGTCATCATCGCGGATGCCATCGACGCTGGTGATGAACCGGGCGCAGTCTTCAGGTTCCGCGTCGAGGATGGTCTTCCGATGCTGCGCTCGAACACGAGCCACGGCATCAGCGTGCCGGAACTACGTGACGGCGGCCCGCCTCTGCGGCTCCTCCGCCGAGGTCGTGGTGTACGCGATCCAGGTTGCCGAGGTCGACCCCATGAACGAAGGGCTTACCTCCGGGGTCGCCGAGGCGTGCGTGTACGTCGCAGACGAGATCGAGCGCGAGCTGAAATCGTTCCACGGGTATATCTGACGGTGGCAACACATGGGGGCTCGCCTGGCCCCACGGAAGGAAGGAGGCCAGGAATGAAGCGTCCGCTTGGGCTGACGATCATCGCCTGGCTTGCAATCGTCGGCGGCGTACTACAGGTTCTCGGCTCGCTCGGCCTGGTCGGGATCGGCTCCATCGGCATCCTGATCGGGAGCACGAGCCAGCTCACCAAGATCGCGCTCTTCGGCATCGATTTCGGCATCTGGACCGGCGTCGTGCTGATGGCGTTCGGTGCGATCGGCTTGGTGTTCGGGATGGGCCTGCTCGTGATGAAGTCGTGGTCGTGGACACTGGGTCTGATCCTCTACGGGCTCAACCTCGTCGCGGGTCTCGCGCTGCTGTTCTACACAGGCCTCGGCGCGACCACGGCTCTCGTGACTCTCGTCAGCGCGATCATCTTGGGTTACCTGCTGTCTCCGGCAGCGCGCGAGGCCTTGGGTCACGGCACGACCAGCGACACGGGCGTCACGCCTCACGCTCCTCACCCGGCGTAGCAGTCTGGCGCTGCGCGAATCGCAAAGCACCCCTCCCTCAGCGGAGGGGTGCTTCACCGCGCCTGAGACGGCTCGCCCGAGCGCAAGCGACGTCGCGCAAGCTACTCCCCGAGGATTCGGTAGATCGCGTGCCGCACGTCAGTGAGCGCGTCGGTCACCTCGGCGAGCTGCTGCTCGCTGGCCTCGTGCTCCGCCTCGTGCGCTGCCTCGTGGAGCTGCCAGGCCGCGTCGCGCATCTCTCGGCGCGCGGCGTCGAGCGAATCCGATGGCCCGTCGAGCTCGTCATCGCCTCGGCGGAGCCGGTAACCCGACCCGCGGACCGTCTCCACGATGTCGGGTGCGCCGGCAACCGAGAGCTTGTGCCGGAGCCGGGAGACATGCACGCTCACCGACTCGGGTGAGTAATCGGCCTCGTCTCGCTCCTCGGAGAGCTGGTCCGCCGAGAGGACCCAGCCGGGGTGCTCGGCGAGGCGAGAGATGATCTCGAACTCGCGAGCGGTGAGATCGACACGGTGCCCCTGCACCACCAAGTCGTGCTCGCGAGGGCGGACCGTGAGGCCGCTGACCGAGATATCGTCGCGATCGGACACGGCACCTCCCCCCGAAAGCGCCTGACACCTTCTAGGTACCCGACAATTCGGGTTTCCTTAGCCCTCCGTTCGGGCTCGAAGGCAACAAGCACAGTAGCGGGCCGATCGAACGGACCCGCAAAGGGGGGTGTCGATGATGACGTCGAAGAGGGGTTCGCTCGCCTTCGGCTTCGTCGCGCTCGCGGTGGCTCTGTCGCTGATGCTCATCCTGGCTACGGTCGCATTCGCGCGCGTCGATGAGTTCGGTGGTGCGGCGGTCTTTGCGCCCTACACCGAGACGTACGCGGGCACGACGAACATCGCTCCGCACGTGTCTGAGGAGCTCGTGAAGCCGTTCGCGCCGTTCACCGAGAAGTACGCGGGCACGACGAACATCGCTCCGCACGTCTCCGAGGAGCTCGTGAAGCCGTTCGCGCCGTTCACCGAGAACTACGCGGGCACGACGAACATCGCTCCGCACGTGCCGTCGGACCAGATCAAGGGTCCGAGCGCGCCGTACACGGAGACGCGTCCGTTCTGGGGTCACTACCTGGAGCGGTAAGCGGCCACGTTGGCCGGGGGAAGGTCCTCGCCCCAATCGAGGCGGCCGTTGTCGCGCCAGTCGATGACGTGCCACACCTCGTGGGCGAGGATCTTCTCGATGCTCACGCGTGTGATCCGGCGCGATCACGATCTCGCCTTCGGTGTAGTAGGCGACGGCCTCGCGGTCGTCGGGCGTGGGGCCGATGCGCAGGGTCACCCCCTCGAGGTGGCGATACTGTTTCTGGAGCCGCGCGAGCAAGATCTCGGCTTCCCGCAGATCGCGCTGCTCGGCGGCGATATCGCGAGCCGGTGGCGCGACTGTCCGCACCGGAAGTGCCGGAGAAGTGGCTCGCGGGTCCGCGGCAAGACCTGCCGCAGGTCGGCCAGAGTGCTCGGACCTGATGGCGGTGAGCTGGTCGGGACCGAACGCGACCCCTACCGCCGCGAGAACGGCGATCAGCAGGATCGAGACGAGTGGTGTGCGCAGGGCCCCCATGGGCTTACAAGGAGCACGACCCGTGCCGTCGAGGTGGAAGAAGCTGGGGGTTGGATCGGCTCGCGGTCGGCTACGCTTCGAGTTCGGCGGCGAGCTGCTCCAAGAACAGCCCGACGTCTGTCACCACGCCGATCGTCTGCCAGCTTCCCCTGTCCGCGAGCTTGGTGACGACGGCAGGGTTGATATCGACGCAGATGGCGGTGACGCTCGCGGGAAGCATGTTCCCCGTTGCGATGGAGTGCAGCATCGTCGAGAACATCAGGCAGACCCCCGCGTTCTGGCAGTAGGCTGCGCATCTCGCGCTGGGCGACCATCGCGTCCGTGATCACGTCGGGCAGGGGGCCGTCGTCGCGGATCGATCCCGCGAGGACGAACGGCGTTCCCGTCTTCACGAGCGTGTGCATCAGGCCCGTGCCGATGAGCCCCTGCTCGACTGCCTGTGCGATCGAGCCCGCACCGCGAACCGCGTTGATCGCGCGAAGGTGGTGCTGGTGGCCGGCGGGCGCGGGGATCCCGTTGTCGAGCGATACACCCAACGAGGTGCCGAACATCGCCGCCTCGATGTCGTGGACTGCGACGGCGTTGCCGCCGAACAGCACGTTCACGTACCCGAGTTCGACGAGGCGAGCCAGATGCTCCGACGCCCCGGTGTGCACGACCGCCGGACCGACCACGGCGATGGCGTCTTTGCCCTGCGCGCGGCTCTGGCGGAGGATGCGGGCGACGTCGGCCACGACCTGGGCCTTGGGCTTCTCGCTCGAGACCGCGCTCGACATGAACTCGAACTCCTGGCTTTGCCGGGGTCGCTCCTGCGGGTGCACGCGGATTCCCGCGTGCCCCACCACGTACTGCTCGCCCTCGCGGACGTCGGCCATCGGGATCGCCTCGGCGACGCACGCTTGCGGATCGACCCGCACGCCGAGGTCCATCTCCGGATTCGCGACACGCACCCACCCGCCGCTCAGGCGGACGTCGGTCTCGAGGTTCGTGGTCGAGTAGAAGCTCTCGGGGAAGACGCCGTCTCGCGGCGCTGCCGCGATGGTCGCGTCGGCCGGGTCGCACGCGACCGCACCGTGCTCCTGGATGGCGACGAGGATGTCGTCGAGCTGCTCGTCGGTCTTGGCGAGGACTCGAAGAACCGCCACGGAGGGGTCCTCGTTCGTGCGCCCGACCTCGAACGACAGCGTCTCGAACTCGCCGCCCAGGCCGATGATGTGGTCCATGACCTTGGACATGATGCCCGAGTCGATGAGGTGGCCTTCGATACGTACGTCCTCGAACACACTCATGCTGGCTGTTCCGTTCGACGAGTCGGTGCGGTGGGGGGTGTCTGCTGCATCAGGACCCCGCCGAATTGTATGCGACGAGCCTGACAGCGGACGAGCGGGCAGCCCGCGGGCCGGCGTAGCCCTGAGGCGTGGAGTGGCGCTACCCCGCGTCGAGCGCCGCGCGAAAGACGTCGATGAGGCGCTGCGTCACCGGTCCGGGACGGCCGTCGGCGATGCCGTGGTCGTCGAGGCGCACGACCGGCACGACGCCTCGCGTGGTCGAGGTCAGGTACGCCTCGTCGGCGTCGAGGCTTCGGCGAGCGAGATGTCGCGCATGACGACCTCGATCTCGCCGCGAACGACGTCCAGCACGTAGCTGCCGACCGTGCCCCAGAGCACCTTTGCCCGAGGCGCGTGAATCGCGCTGTCCTTCACGATGTAGAAGCTCGCGCTCGCGGCCTCGGTGATCGTGTCGCCGTCGAGGTAGAGCAGGTCGAAGGCGTTCTCTGCGACTGCCAGCGGGCGGTTCATGAGCATCGTGAGGTAGTTCGTGGTCTTCGCCTCGGGGATCTCTCGGCAGTGCTGTCGAGTGAGCAGCTTGACGCCCTCGGCGTAGACCGACGGGTCGGGCTCGTGCAGCTCGTGGGTCAGGATCAGGAAGGTGGGCGTGGCGGGGTCGAACGCCATGCCGTCGGGGGACACGCCACCCGTGAGCAAGAGTCGGACGGTGGCTTCGTGGTGACCGTTGAGGGCGAGCAATTCGTCGATTGCGGCCGCGATCTCGTGGTCGGTCGCAGGCACCTCGAGTCCGAGACGCGCCGCCGAGGAGCGCAGACGGCGGAGGTGCTCGGCGAGCAGAAATGGCCGCCCCTGGGCGGTGCGCAGCAGGTCGAAGACGGCATAGCCACGCAGGAGCCCGATGTCGAGCGGGGAGATGGCGACGTCGGACAGGGGCAGGATCGAGCCGTCGAGATAGGCGTGTTGGAGAGGCATACGCCTGTTCTACCACAGCCGGCGCCGGCGGCACCCGTCGCGGCAACGGGTATTCTTGGAAGTGGAGTGCGGTCGATGCCGGTCCCCGCACCCTTCGTACGGAGGGGTCTCCTGATGAAGTCCAAGACGCTCGTCCTCGCCCTGCTGGTCGCCGTCGCGGCACTGGCGCTCGCCACTCCAGGCTCCGCGCTGGCGCTGCCGTCGAACGTACCTGCCTCGGCGTTCCCGCCGCCCGACTCCTGCGGATGCCACGCCCAGATGCTGACCGCGTGGCAGGTCTCGATGCACGCCAAGGCGCTGGACGACAAGGCATACCAGACCAAGCTTCGGCAAGCCCAGGAGGCTACGAACGGCAAGATCGGGGCCTTCTGCAACACCTGTCACGGTCCCGTCGCGACGATGACCGGGGCGATGGCGAAGGGGGCGATCGACCCCTCGAACAACGGCGTGAACTGCATGTTCTGCCACCAGGTCACCGGCACGACGAAACCGGTCGCCAACGTGTCGCAGACGGTGAAGCCCGACGGGGTCCGCCGGGCCCAGATCAAGGACCCGCAGGCGCCTCATCCGGCGGCGTACTCGCAGTTCCACGAGACCGCGGAGTTCTGCGGCGCCTGCCACAACGTGCGGCATCCGGTGAACGGGATGCACCTCGAGGCCACGTACGAGGAGTGGCGCAAGAGCCCGTACGCCAAGGAAGGCGTGCAGTGCCAGGACTGCCACATGAGCCAGTCGCCAGCGCAGGTGGGGCCGTACACCGGTGAGGCGTGTGGCGGTGGTCCGCAGCGTTCGAACATCTACCTGATGTCGTTCGTCGGTGCGAACGTAGGGCAGGGACCGCCCGTCGCCTCGAGGGAGATGCTCGAGCGCGCCGCGACCATCAAGCTCGAGGCTCCCGAGATCGTTCAGGGGTCGCAGCTGGTGACCGTTACGATCACGAACGAGAACGCCGGCCACTATCTGCCCACCGGACTCACCGAGGTCCGCCAGATGTGGCTCGAGGTCACCGCCGAGGGCAAGGACGGCAAGAAGCAAGTGGTGGGCACTCGGAAGTTCGGCACCGAGCTCGCCGACAAGAACGGCAAGTTCCCGGTCGAGCTCTGGGAGGCGGAGAAGATCCACTCCGACGACCGGATCCCGCCGAGAGAGTCCGCGGTGTCGACCTTCACGGTCAAGCTCGGGGAGGCCGCACAGCAAGCGAAGCTCACCGCCGCCCTGTACTACCGCTCGCTGCCCGAGGAGCTCGCGACGGAGTCCGGGGTCGACAACCCGACCACGGTCATGACGTCCGCCGAGTCGATGATCTACGCCTCAGAGGCCGCGCTCACCGCCGCCGCTGCCGAAGCCACGCCCGCGCCCGAGGACCCCGGCGCCGGCAGTCTCTTCTGGATCGTGGTGATCGGCATCGGTGCGATCGTGCTGGTGGCTGCCTACCTGGTGATTTCCTCGCGCAGGAACCGCGCGCAGGGATAGCCTGACGCTATCGCGCAATCGAAGGGCGCCGCGGATGCGGCGCCCTTCTGCTTGCTAGCGTGATGCGCGCTCCGCCTCGGCCTCGGCCACCCGCCGCTTGACGGCGATCACGCTGTCGGGGTTGAGCGAGATCGAGTCGATGCCCAGCTCGACGAGGTAGGCCGCGAACTCGTGGTCGTCGCTCGGGCCCTGGCCGCAGATGCCCACCGGCCGCCCGTTCGCGTGCGCGGTCTCGATCAGCATCGCGATCATGCGTTTGACGGCAGGATCCGACTCGGCGAAGAGCCCCGCGAGGTCGCCGGAGTCCCGATCTACTCCGAGCGTGAGCTGGGTGAGGTCGTTGCTGCCGATCGAGAACCCGTCGAAGCGCTTCGAGAACTCGTCGGCGAGCACGACGTTCGAGGGGATCTCGGCCATCACGTAGACCTTGAGCCCCGCCTTACCGCGCTCGAGCCCGTTCTCGGCCATCACGGCGAGTACCTTGTCGGCCTCCTCGGGCGTGCGGCAGAAGGGAATCATCGCGATCACGTTGTCGAGCCCGATGGTCTCGCGCACCCGCTTGATGGCAGCGCACTCCAGTGCGAAGCCTTCGCGGTACCGCTCGTCGTAGTAGCGCGACGCGCCCCGGAACCCGATCATCGGGTTCTCTTCGTGCGCCTCGAACTGCTGACCGCCGATGAGGTTGGCGTACTCGTTCGTCTTGAAGTCGCTCATGCGCACCACTACAGGGCGGGGGTACTGGGTCGCTGCGATCTGCGCGATGCCCTCGGCCAACTTCTCGACGAAGTACGCGCGCTTGTCGTCGTAGCCGGCGGTGAGCTCCGCGATCTGAGCTCGGGCAGCCGAGTCGGTGAGCTCGTCGTAGCGGATGAGGGCCATGGGGTGGACCTTGATCTCGTTGAGCACGATGAACTCCATGCGCGCGAGACCGATCCCGTCCACCGGCATCCGCCACCACCGTTCGCCGGCGGCCGGGCTGGCGATGTTCATCATGATGCGGGTCTTCGTCGCCGGCAGGTCGTCGAGCGACACTTCGTGCTTCGAGAACGGGAGCTCGCCGTCGTACACGCGGCCAGTCTCGCCTTCCGCGCAGGAGACGGTGATCGTGCGCCCGCTCTCGATCGAACGCGTGGCGGTCCCCGTGCCGACGATCGCGGGCAGCCCGAACTCGCGGCTCACGATGGCCGCGTGCGAGGTGCGCCCGCCGTGGTCGGTCACGATGCCCGCCGCGCGCTTCATGATCGGTACCCAGTCCGGGTCGGTCATGCCGGTGATGAGGATCGCGCCGTCCTCGAACTGGTCGATCTCCTTTGCCGATTGCAGCACCAGCGCCTTACCCGTGGCGATCCCAGACCCTACCGCGAGACCGGACGCGAGCACATCGCCGGTTCCGTCGAGCTCGTAGGTCGTGAACGTGTTCGCGTCCCTGCGCGACTGCACCGTCTCGGGCCGAGCCTGGACGATGAACAGCTGCCCGGTGAGTCCGTCCTTGGCCCACTCCATGTCCATCGGCCGCCCGTAGTGGCGCTCGATGATGCCCGCCCACGTGGCCAGGGACACGATCTCCTCGTCCGACAGCACGAAGCTGCGACGCTCCTTCTCGGTGGTCGCCATGTCCTTGACGGCCTTGGTCCCGCTGCCGTACACGAGCTTGCGGTCCTTGGCCCCGACCGTCTTCTCGATGATCGGCACGAGTCCGTCTCGGCCGAGCAGGGGCTTGAAGACGCGGTACTCGTCGGGCGTGACCGCGCCCTGCACCACGTACTCGCCCAGCCCCCACGCGGCGTTGATGATCACGACATCGGGGAAGCCCGTCTCGGTGTCGATCGTGAACATCACGCCGGAGCCTGCGACATCCGAGCGCACCATCTTCTGCACGCCCGCCGAGAGAGCCACGTCCATGTGGTCGAAGCCGCGCTCGTCGCGATACGAGATCGCGCGGTCGGTGAACAGCGACGCGAAGCAGTTGCGCACGGCGTCCAGCACGTCCGCGACGCCCACCACGTTCAGGAACGTCTCCTGCTGTCCCGCGAAGCTCGCGTCGGGGAGGTCTTCCGCGGTGGCCGAGGAGCGAACTGCCACGTCGGTCTCGTCGGCGCCGTACTCCGAGGAGAGCTTCGTGTAGGCCGCCGAGATCGCCTCGGCAAGCTCACCCGGCATCTCGCCCCGTCGAACCGCGCGGCGCGCTGCCGCGCCCGTCTCGGCGAGCGTCGCTTCACCTCGGCGCATCCGCGCGATCAGCTCGGTGAGGGTATCCCGCAAACCACTGGCGTCGAGGAACAGCCAGTACGCCTCGGCGGTCGTGGCGAAACCGTTGGGGACGGGGACTCCTTCCGCCCCGAGTGTGGCGACCATCTCGCCCAGAGAGGCGTTCTTGCCGCCGACGAGGGGAATGTCGTTGACGGACAGGTCGGCGAACCAGCGAAGCAGGTCGGACATGAAGGGCCTCCTTGGGAGGTACCGGGGCTGCGGAGTACGTGGTGAACGTCCGTTCGGTTCGTACCCGAAGAGGAGCAAGCCGCCGCCGCACGAGCCTGTTGCCTGTAGGAAACTGGGTGGCACGTGGGCGGTTCGTGAAGCCGACCGGCGTGGCGAGGCATTTGCCGAGGGAAGGGCATGCGGATCCCCGAGTTCATGACACGTCCCGACCGGCGCGGCAGGCACGCGGTGTGGTACCTCACCGCGGTCGGCCTCGCGCTCGTCGCCGCGGTGGTCGGGCTGGTCGCGTTCGGCGCGTTCGCGCGCTACTCCTTCCAGGTGGGACCCGCGCGGGTGTCGGCCTCGGTGGCGCCCTCGCCCCGGCCGTCGACAACGCTCGTCATCCCGCCGTTCGGGAGCGTGCGCGCTCGCACGCACGCGGTCCCCACGGCGCTGCGGGTGTCGCTGGAGGAGGTCAACCTTCCGGCACTCGAGAAGATCGCGAGCGCAGGAATCCCCGACGACGCCTACCTCGACGGGCTGGTCGCTCAGATTCGCCGAGGGTTCTATCGCGCGATCGCGATTGGGCTCGCGGCTGCGCTGCTTGCCGGAGCGTTCGTTGGCTGGGCGCTGCAGCACCGATGGCAGGCGGTCGTGAGCTCTGCGCTCGTCGCCGCGATGGTTCCGGCGGTCCTGGTCGGGCCTCACCGCCGCCGACCTCGACACTGACGCGCTCAAGAAGCCGACCTTCCGGGGCGCGCTCACGTACGCTCCATCCCTCATCGAGCTGGTGCAGCGCAGGGCCGAGAACGTGGACTCGCTGCGCGACCAGGTCGGGGCACTCGTGGGCGACCTCAGCCGGTACTACCGGGCGCCGCAGAGCTTCGCCTCGGCGGGGGCGCTCGAGGGCACGTACCGGGTGCTCCACGTGAGCGACTTGCACCTCGACCCTGTTGGGACTCGAGCTCGCCGACCGGCTCGCCACCGAGTTCGGGGTCTCGCTCGTGATCGACACCGGCGACATGAACAACTACGGCTCTCCTCTCGAAGCGGCCGTCCTTCGCTCGCAGATCCCTACCGGCGTGCCGCGGCTCTACATCCCGGGGAACCACGACTCGCCCGCGGTGGTCTCGGCGATGGCTACGGTGCCGAATACGATCGTGCTGCAGAACAAGCGGGTGACTGTCGATGGCGTCTCTGTCTACGGCGTCGCCGACCCGGCTGCCGAGCGCGCCGATGTCAGGCCCGACGGTGAGGAGATGAAGGTCGCGACCCAGCAGGCGTGGCAGGTGCTGTCCACCGAGCTTGCCGCCGGTGAGCCCACTCCCACCATCGTCGCCGTGCACGATCCCGAGATGGCTCAGCCGTTCGAGGAACTCGCGCCCTACATCCTTGCCGGACACACGCACACCCCGGAGCTCGAGCGTCGAGGCGACGCGTGGTACCTGAACAGCGGTACGACCGGAGGCGTCGACTTCTCGGACCTGCGCTCCGAGCCACACATCCCGCACACCGCGTCGATCCTGTACTTCACCGCCGAGCAACCACGACGGCTGATCGCCGTCGATCAGGTGGAGGTGTTCGGCCTGGCGGGGGAGTCGTCGCTGCGGCGCACGGTGATCGACGAGTCGCTGCTGCCGTAGCTAGCGGCTGACGATCCGCCAGCGCACCGTCTCGACGCCTTCGATGCCGAGGATGCGAGAGACACCCGGGCCGAGGTCGAACGAGCGCCCGGGGACGTAGGGGCCGCGATCCTGCACGCTGGCGACAGCGCGACGACCCTGGTACACGAACTCCACGAGAGTCCCGAACGGCAGGGTCTTGTGGGCCACGATCATCGAGTCGGCCCTGATGGTCGCGCCACTCGCCGTGCGGTGCCCCACCGCTCCCATGCCGTAGATCGAGGCGACGGCGGTGTCCCACTCGCCGGAACCCGCAGGCGTGGTGGGCCCCGCCACCGCAGGTCCGGCCGCTTGCGGTCGGATAGGCCGTAGCGCTGGCCGCCGCTTGGCGTCGCGCATTCGCTGCCGAGAGCGCGGCAACCTGCCGCCGATACTCAGCGTACGCGGCCTGGTCGCGCTGGAACTGCTGGCGCGCCGCTGCCTGCACGGAGGCGAGCCGACGCAGCTCGGCCGAGGCTTTGGTCTGCTGCGCCAGGAGCTCCGCCGAGGTCGCGGCTACCCGGGCGCGGGTTCGCTTGAGATCGGCGATGGCGCGGGCGTCTCGGCGATTGATGCGGACCAGCGCGTCCCACAGGGCCGCGAACTGGTCGAACGACACCGAGGCGGTGAGCACCTCGATGAGCTCGAAGCGGCCCCGCCGATACATCCCCGACGCGCGCGAACCGAGCCGCCGCTGCAGCCGCTGCTGTTCGCGCGACGGCCGCGTCCAGGCGAGCGGAGTTGGCGGCGAGCTTCGCCTCGATCGCGTTGACGCGGGCTGCAGCCGCGGCATACTGGCGTACCGCCGCGTCGACCCTCGCCCGCGAGCGCGCGGCCTCGGCCCTGGCCTCCGCTGCCCGCGAGGCAGGGGCCGAGGCGGGGGCGGCGAGTGCCGCCGCCGGGCGATCGACGCCGCGAACATCGCCGCGGCCAGCAGCGCGAGCGTCCAACGGCGAGCGTATGACGAGATCGATCGACGCAAGAGGTAGGGCCTTCCAGAACGCAGGGAGAAGCATTCTACCAGCGAAGCCGCGATCCGACCCGTTTGGGGCGGCCGTGACCGGCCCGCGAGAGGCTCCTGTGGGAGTAGTTGTGGCAGCGGCCTTGAGGCGGATCCGAGCGCGCTACTTGCTGTCGGAACGCCGCATGATCTCGACGATGGTGCGCACCTTGCCCGACTTCTTGGCCCGCTCTCGCCTCATCTCTTCGCGCTTCAGCGGGTCGAGCAGGTCGGACACGTGCTGGCGCAGGTCGGCCGGCGCGAACGGCTTGGTGATGTAGTCGATCGCGCCCTCGTCATAGGCCTCGAGCTGCTGATTGAAGTCGCCCACGGCCGACAGGTGCGCTACCGGGATGTCCTTGGTCCTGGGGTCCTCGGCGAGCTTGTGACGCACCTCGTTGCCGTCCATCTTCGGCATCATGATGTCGAGCAGGATGAGGTCGGGCTGCTTGACCTTGGCCGTGGAGATGGCCTCCATACCGTTGTCGACGGTGATGACGTTGTAGCCCTTCGGCTCCAGCGTCGCCTTGACCAGACGGAGGATCGACGGCTCGTCGTCCACCACGAGAATCGTCCTGGGCATGGTGTTGCCTCTCCCTTCGAATGCTCGGCTACTCGCCGAGAAACCCTCTGACTTGCGCGACCAGGTCCTTCGGCGTGAACGGTTTGCAGATGTAGTCCAGAGCGCCCGCCTCGACTCCCGCGGCTTGCTCGGTCTTCTGGCTCTTCGCCGAGAGCATCACCACGGGGATGTCGCTCGTGGCCGGATTGGCCTTGATGCGGCGACATGCCTCGTACCCGTCGAGGGCGGGCATCATGACGTCGAGCAGGATGAGATCTGGCTGCTCGGCTTCGGCGATCTCGACAGCGGCGAGACCGTCGGTCGCCTCGAGCACCTCGAAGCCCTGCGCCCGAAGTGAGAACGACACGAGCTTGAGGATGTGCGGCTCGTCGTCGACCGCGAGGATGCGGCTCATCAGGCGTCACCTCCCACACCCGCTGGAACGGGAAGCTCGCCGGCAAGGATCTCGCCTTGCGCGATCATCGACTCCACCTTCGCGGCGATGTCCTCCGGCGTCATGGGCTTGTGGAACCTGCCCTCGGTGAGATCGAGCAGGTCGATCCTCGAGCGGTCGATGGGGTGGCCGGTCATCACCACGATCGGGATATCGCCCCACTCAGCATGCGACTTGACCCGCTTGATGACCTCGTAGCCGTCCATCTTCGGCATCCGAAGATCGAGCAGAACCAGATGGGGATGCCGCTGCTCGATCACAGCGAGCGCCTCGACCCCGTCGTAGGCCGCGGCCACTGCGAAGCCACGATTGCGCAGCGTCTCGTGGAGCACGCTCACGACACCGCGGTCGTCGTCCACGACGAGTACGAGCGGGGCCTCGGTGTCGCCCACGAGCTCGTCGACGATCGACAGTAGCCGCTGCTTGTCGATGGGCTTCTCGAGGTAGTCGGCGGCGCCGATACGGCAACTGCGCCCCTCGTCGCACACGATCGACAGGACGACCACGGGCGTGTTCGCGGTCTCGGGGAACTCCTTGAAGCGCTGGAGCAGCTCGAACCCATCGCCATCGTCGAGGATGACGTCAAGCGTGATGACATCCGGCTTCACGCGGCGGCCTTCTCGGATGGCGTCGTCGGCGGTGTACGCCTTGACCACCTTGTAGCCGCGCCGGTGCAGGTAGGTCTCGATGAGCGAGGCGATCTCCTCGTCGCGATCGACCACGAGCACCGTGGCCCCAGGCTTCGCCGCGCCCGACACCCGCGGTACCCGAGTCATCTCGGGTGGCGCGACGGGCAAGGTGAACCAGAACGTCGAGCCCTCGCCGGCACGGCTTCTCACGCCGATCTCTCCGCCCAGGAGCTCGATGATGCTCTTGCAGATCGAGAGGCCGAGGCCGGTTCCTCCGATGTCGCGGGTGAGCGCGGAGTCGACCCGGTAGAACTTCGTGAACAGGCGCTTCTGATCCTCGCGCGAGATACCAAGGCCGTGGTCGCGAACCCCGATGCGCACGAAGTCGCCTTCGCGCTTGGCCGTGACGGCGACCTGGCCGCCGTTGGGCGAGTACTTGAGCGCGTTGCTCAGGTAGTTGATGAGCACCTGCCCGACGCGATCGGGATCCGCGGCCACCGGCGGCAGGTCGTCGGGCACGCGAACCTTCACGGACCGCCCCGTCTGGCTCAGCACCGCCTTGAAGGTGTCCACAGCGCCCTGGACCACGTCGTCCACCGCGATCGGCTGCACCTTGAAGTGAATGCGCCCCGACTCGATGCGCGAGATGTCGAGCATGTCGTTGATGAGTTCTACGAGGCGGTCGGAGTTCTCCTTCACGATGCCGAGGAACTCCTGCTGGATCTCGTTGATCTCGCCGGCGTCGCCGTCGAGGATCAGGTCGACGTAGCCCTTGATCGACGTGAGCGGCGTGCGGAGCTCGTGGCTCACCGTCGAGACGAACTCGTTCTTCATCTGGGCGATCTCGTGCTCGTTGGTGATGTCGCGCAGCGCGAGTACCCGTCCCGCGTAGTCGCCTTCGCGGTCCACCACCGGGCTCACCCGCACCTGGATCACGAGGTGCTCGCCTTCGCGGTCGAGCTCGATCTGGCGGTACTCGTCGGGGGAGACCGGGTCGAAGCTGTCGGCGTTCATCCGCCTGACCTCGCACTGCTCGCAGCGGCAGCGCTTCGAGGCGAACGGCTCGGCATGGTTCTCACATTCGGTGCCGCTCATGAGCCAGCAGCGCAGGTCCTCGGCGTTGTACGCGGGACAGTCGGTCTTGCCGCAGTCCATCACCTCGTTGCAGCGCACCGCCTCGCCCAGGTCCTCGTGCTCGACGCCGAACAGTTGCTCCAGGTCGACCTTCACGCCAACGGCGTCCTTGCGCGAAAGCTGCAGCATTCGGCTGGCGGCGGGGTTGATGTACTTGATGACGTCCGACGGGTTCAGCACGATCAGGCCGTCAGTGGTGGCGTTGAGCACCGCCTCCGCGCGATCCTGCTTGCCGGTGGTCTCGGTGTCGTCGTGAAGAGAGACACCGATCGTCTTCGAGCCGCGGCTTCGCCAGAAGCGCGACACCAGGGTGCGTCCATCCACATGTGACTCTGTCGGCGTCCTGGACGCGCGCCCACCGGAGAGCAGGTGCTCTAGTCGCTCGCGGATCTCGGCGACGGGAATCTCGTCCGCGCGCATCCCGACCAGCTCGGCCGAGATCCCGAGCATCTCGATGGCGGCGGGATTCGCGTAGGTGACGTGGCCCTCGGGTCCAACGCACATCAGGCCATCGCTCGACGCAGCCATCACGGCGCGCAACATCCCTGCGTCGGAATCGGTCAAGCCGTGCTCGGCCATGGTGTGTCCCCCGAGACCCACGAGTGGCGTATCACGTGACACTTCGACGGTTCTCGGCGGCTCCCTGCCGCCCTGCAGTTAAGGGTGCTTCACCGAGGCAACGCAGAGTTAACCAACCGGGCGCGATGTATCATCCTCAAGGATGATGCATTCTGCATCTGTGGGGTACTAGAATCTTGGCAAGCTTTGGCAGGGGCGAGCGACCGAGGAGGGATTCTTGGCCGCCCGTCGCTTTCGTGCAGGGGTACCCCTCCTGCACGTGACCAGGGGGCGGAAGGAGGGACGAGGGGGTTCCTGTTCGAGGGCGTCAACGCGCAGAACCATCTGACGCCGACTGCCACGTTTCCTGTCCGAACCTGCTGCGCGAGTGTTCGGAAAGGTGGTGCGTAATGACTGCGTACTTCAGATCGACCAGGCGGCGGACCGTGTTCCTCGCGGTTCTTGCCGCCACGTTCATCGTAGGACTGGTCCTCGCCAGCACCGCAGCAGCAGCGACCATCACCTACAACCTGTACGCGACCGACACGTACGTGAAGATGGCCGACGGCACCGTGGTCTACAACTACGGGTTCGTCGGTGGGCGTGCCGGTCAGCCGCTCACGTTCCAGAACAGCTGGCAGCCTGCGAAGGTGAACGGGGGACAGATCGCCGGTGCGAACACGACGCTTCCCAACGGAGCGCCGGATCCCACCCCCGGTCCAATGACCCTCGCTGAGCAGGCCATGTTCGGCAACGCGCAGTACCCGGCGCCCATGATCTACGCCGCGGTCGGCGACGTTGTCGAGATCCGGCTCAAGAACCTGGGTGTGAGCAACGGTGCGGCTCCCAACGATCCGCACACGATCCACTTGCACGGCCTCGACGTGAACGCTGCCAACGACGGCGTTCCGGAGACCTCGCTTGCTGCCGTCCCGGCTAACAGCCCCAAGGGCACGCCGGGTGCGGGCAACGTCGTCGTCTACATGTTCAAGCCCGAGTATGCCGGTACCTACATGTGGCACTGCCACCAGGAGGCCGACATCCACGTGCAGATGGGCATGTACGGCGGGCTCGTCGTGTACAACCCGACCGATCCGGCGTATGTGGCCGGTATCGACGATGCGACGGGCAACGGCGACCGCCAGCTGGGTGGCCCGGGCCAAGGTCTTGGAGGTAATCTCCACGGCTTCGACTACGACAAGGACTACATCCTTCTCGAGTCGGAGTTCGACCTCGGTCAGCACAAGGCCGAGCAGCAGGCAGGTGCTGCGGGCGGGTTCAACCCCGTGAACTACAAGCCGCAGTACTGGTTCGTCAACGGTCTCTCGTTCCCCAACACGATCGGCGCTGGTCTTGGGTTCGTGCGGGCCAACTGGCTTGCTTCGCACCAGGGCTACGACACCCTCTACACCGGTAGCGTCTCGGCGCCCTCTGCCGCGGGCACTCCCGGCGAGAAGGTGCTCCTGCGCGTGATCAACATGGGCTTCGAGACCCAGCCGATGCACATGCACGGCTACCACGCCAAGGTCATCGGTAGCGACCAGCGGGCATGGCCGTGGGCCAACCCCGCGGGCCCCAACGTGTACGGCTCCGGCATGGAGAAGAACACGCTGACGGTCGGTTCTGGCGAGACCTACGAGTGGATCATCGACATGGGTCAGCAGATGCTCAACGGCAAGTACGACCAGGTCACGCCGCGAGCGACCGATACGGCGCCGCAGGCGACCGCCTCGTTCCCGGGCGGCACGCAGACCCGGTACAACCCCGTGACGCTGCTGCCGCTGTCGAACACCGCCAAGTGGGCAGGTACGAACTTCTTCTATCCGGCGATCCCGGACATGTTCGTGCCTGGCTTCGCGTATCTGGGCGGACCGGGCATCGGCCCGTTCAGCCAGGCGGACCAGGGCTTCCTGAACGCGGCGGGCACGCTGCCGGCGCTCCCGACGGAAGTCCCGTATACGCAGGGCCAGTACTTCCCGTTCCACAACCACGACGACTACAAGGCGACCAACAACGGCGTCTACCCGGGCGGCATGTTCACGATGATCGTGACCACCCCGTAGTCGTGACCTGAGTTGGACCTCCGCCCCGCGCGGGGCGGAGGTCTTTCTCTACCTGCAGCAGGTTGCGGGCTGGCAGGGTTCTTCCTGTGGGCGGACGGCAGAGAACGATCTGGTGGCCTGTAGACTCAACATGTGCGACCGCATGGTCCGCGCCCGTACGAAGGGGAGACGCGTGGCCGCACACAAGAAGACGACTCGCGGAGCGGTCGCCAAGGGCAAACGCCCGCATCTGCGAAGACCCGCACGCAGCCGGCTCTCGCGCCGGACAACGTGGATCACCGTCGGCGTTCTCGCCGGAGTGATGGTTATCGGCGGGCTGTGGTGGGCATCTTCGTCGCGGGGCCTGAACGGCGAGACGGCGCCGGAGGCCCCGCACGTCCTCAAGGTGCAGTCCACGACCCCGTTCCAGATCATGATCCCCGGCTACCTGCCCAAGGAGTTCGACCGCGAGGCGGTGCAGATCGTCCGTCACAACGCGGGTCCGGCCGGCGAGCCGCTCGTCGAGCTGAACTACGCGACCAAGAAGGCCAATGGGTCCCAAGGTCTACATCCGGGAGTGGGTGCCCGGTAACCCCGAACTCGAGTCGCTCGCGGGCTCCAAGCCCATCCAGACCAAGTGGGGCAAGGGCTGGCTCCTTACGCACAAGGGCCTGACTGCGATCTGGGCCGACGTGGGCGCGACGCGGGTCTCGGTCTACAGCCCGAGCGTCGACAAGATCAGCAAGGAAGATCTGCTTGCCATGGCGGAAAGCCTTGGGCCGGCATCCAACAAGCAGGTATTCAGCTACGCCGTGAAGTCCGAGGTCAAAGACGTTGCGCCGCCGAGCCGTGCAAGGTCCCCGTCGGCAAGGACGGCGTCCAGGAAGTCAAACTCGTCATCACTCCGGGTGGCTACGACCCCATCCGGTTCGCGGTCAAGAAGGACGTTCCGGTGCGCGTGAAGTTCAGCCAGCTGGGCGAAGTGGGCTGCGGCAACGAGCTCATCTTCCCCAGCGACCCGCAGAACCTCTCCGCGCTGCGTCTGAAGAACCCGCAGGACGAACAGACGCTGGAGTTCACACCGAAGAAGGCCGGCGAATTCCAGTTCTACTGCGGTCACCGGATGTTCCGCGGCCTGCTGACGGTGCAGGAGTAGCCGTGCCGGCCGGCAGGGCTGCCCGGGCGCTCGCGGCCGTGCTCGCGGTGGCAGTCGCATCTGGCATGAGCGGGTGCGGGCGAGAGCCCTCGGCGCCCGCGTCCATCAAGGCGTGGCAGGAGTCCACCGACACTGCCGCCGCCGCCTCCGACACGGCGTCGCCGGGCGCCACGTCCACCGTGTCCGGCACCATGTCCCCCGCGGAGCAGGCGAAGCTTGAGTCACGGGTCGAGGTGCTCAGCGTCGGCTACGCTGCCGAAGGCGCCTACCTCATCGTGAACCTGACGGCTCCGCCCCGGCTTGCGATGCTGTGGCAGCCCGGCGAGCTGTCGGTGGTCAACGAGGCCACGAACGTGACCTACAACAAGATCCCACTCATGCCCAAGATCGGGTTCCTGATCGGGCGGCCCGCTGCTGAGGGCCAGGTCGGCTACGTGATGTTCGAGAACAAGCCGTACGTGAAGCCGGGAACCAAGGTGACCGTCCGCCTGGGCAACGTGGTGAAGCAGCACGTCGTGACGCAGACATCCCAAGCCACGACACCGACGGCGCCGTAGTACGCTGGCCTGAGACCTCCAGGGAGGGAGACCTTCATGCGCGTCATCGGAATCCTGCTGATCGTCGTGGCACTGGCGATCGCGATCGTGCCGTCGTTCACGAATTGCTCGAGCCAGGGGCTGGCAATCCAGCTTCCGGGCGGCAAGACCGTCCCGATGAAGTGCTATTGGACGGCGCAGGCGTCGCTGCCCGTGGGCATAAGTCTCGGCGTGGTCGGGTTGCTGCTCGCACTGTCGAAGCGTCGCGAGACGCAGCTGTTCCTGTCGATCACTGCTGGGGTCATCAGCGCGTTCGCCGCGCTACTGCCGACCTCGCTCATCGGTGTCTGCGCGATGCAGAAGCTGTGCGAGACCGTGGAGCGGCCGACTCTCATGTTCGCCGGCCTCATCGGCGTGGGCCTGTCGATCGCAGGCATCGTGATCGCGCTCCGCAGGTCCGACGACTCCGCCAGCGGTGATCAGTCGACTCCGATCGCGGGCGCCGCAGCGTGACGCTGTTCCACCTCGCTCTCAAGGACATCTCGCGCAACGCGTTCCGCAGCTGGGCCGTGTTCCTGAGCGCTCTGCTCGTCGCGGGCCTCGCGCTCGGCACCCTGCTCATCACACAGGGGGCGCAGCAGAGCCTCGAGCTTGCCCTCGACCGGCTCGGCGCGGACATCATCGTGGTCCCCAAGGGCGCCGAGACCAAGGTCGAGAGCGCGCTGCTCATGGGGACGCCCAGTGAGACGTGGATGCCCGAGTCCAAGCTCGCCGAGATCACCAAGGTGAAGGGCGTTGCGCAGGCGAGTCCGCAGCTGTACCTGGCGTCGCTCAAGGACGCGGCATGCTGCTCGGTGAGCAACATGTTCATGGTCGCCTACGATCCCAAGACCGACTTCACGATCCAGCCATGGCTGGAGAAGACGATCGGCAGCGGGCTCAAGATGGGCGAGACGGTGGGCGGCACCTTCGTGTTCGTGCCGGAGGGCGAGCAGAACATCAAGCTGTTCAACTACCTGCTCACGCTCAAGGCCAACCTGAATCCGACCGGCACCAACCTCGACAACAGCCTGTTCCTCACCATGGAGACGGCTCGGGACATGAGCCGCATCTCCAAGGAGCGCGCCGAGGAAGCTCTCGAGGTTCCCGAAGGCAAGGTGTCGGCGGTGCTCGTCAAGGTCGCCGAGGGTGCGGACCCCGACAAGGTCGCCGTGCAGATCTTCCGTGACGTGCCCGGGGTCGAGCCGGTGGTGAGTCCGAAGATGTTCGGGACCTTCCGCAGCCAGATGAACGCCGCGCTCTCGAGCATGGTGTTCGTCCTCGGGCTCACGCTGGTGCTGTCGCTGCTGTTCATCGCGCTCGTATTCTCGCTCGCGACCCACGAGCGTCGCCGCGAGATCGGCGTGCTGCGCGCCTTGGGCGCGACACGGGCTGCTGTTGTTCGCTCGCTGCTGCTCCAGGCGGCGCTGCTCACGAGCGCCGGAGCGCTTCTGGGATCGATCCTCGCAGCCGTGGCGATCTACCTGTTCAGGGACTTGATCGTCCAGCGTGCGGGATTCCCGTTCCTGTTCCCGTCGCTGCCGAATCTCGGCGCGTTCATCCTGGTGGGCCTGCTCGTAGCGCTGGTGGGTGTCACGCTCGCGGTGCTCGTTCCCGCGATCCGCGTGAGCCGTCAGGACCCGGCCGTGGCGATGCGAGAGTAGGCGACTCAGGGATGATCTCGCTCCGCGGCATCACCAAGACCTACGGCTCCAAGAAGGAGCTGCCCGTCTCGGCGGTCGAAGATGTGTCGCTCGACATCGCACCCGGCGAGTTCGTCATGCTCACCGGGCGTTCGGGTTCGGGCAAGACCACGCTGCTGAACCTGGTCTCGGGGCTCACCACGCCAACGTCGGGCACGGTCGCGCTCGACGGCGTCGACCTGTGGAAGCTCTCGGACAAGGAGCGCTCGCGACTGCGCAACGAGCGCATCGGGTTCGTCTTCCAGTTCCCCAGCCTGGTGCCCACGCTGACCGTGCTCGAGAACGTGATCCTGCCGAGTGCGTTCTCGGCGAGCCACGATCGTGCCGGGCTCGAGGAGCGGGCTCGAGGACTGCTCGAGGTCGTGGGGCTCGAGGACAAGCTCACCGTGCATCCGCGACAGCTTTCCGCGGGGCAGCAGCAGCGCGTGGTGCTCGCGCGCTCGCTCATCAACCGGCCGGCCATCATCCTGGCCGACGAGCCCAGCAGCAACCTCGACGAGAGCACCGAAGCCGAGATCATGCAGCTGTTCCGCACGGTTCATCGCAAGAGCGGGGTCACCATCCTGATGGTGACGCACACCTCGCAGCTGGTCGCGTGGGGGACGCGCTCGGTGCAGATGGCGTCGGGCCGAGTGATCGCCGACGAAGCGGTGACGGCGTCGGCGGATGCTGATCCCGCCGTGGAGCCCGCGCTCGGCGCCTAGCTCCTGCCGGCTCGCTCCGCCGCGGCGTCTTCGCCCGTCCGCGCACCCCGAGCGCCCCGCGTGCGGCGAGCCAGGGCCGACGAGCCGATGGCCCCCGCGACGGCAGCCGTCGAGATCGCGGCGGGCATGATGGTCTGGGTGCAGCTCGCGCACGTCACGCACCCTCCGGGACAGACGGCCCGGACCACCAATGCCGCGGCTCCCATCGCGATCGCTGCGCCCCCGAACGAGGCGGCCTTGCGAACCGAAGCGGGTCTCACCGCTTTCTCCCGAAGCGAAGCGAGTGCGACGGGCACGAGCTGACGCAGTCGAGGCACACGTTGCAGAGGTACGGTTCGATTTCGACGGTGGGAGTCGAGGGAGCGTCGGCGTCCTCGGCGGGCTTGCTCGCATCGATCGCACGGATTGCGCACACGCTCTCGCACGTCCCGCACCCGGTGCAGGTAGCCGACTCGTGCCGCACCCGTGCAAGCCCTCCGAAGCGAGCGGTCAGTCCCGCCACCAGACTCTGCATCGAACCGGCGGGGCACAGGAACAGGCACCAGCCGCGACCGCCTACCGTGAACAGGCCGAGCACGACGATCCACAGCACCAGGGTGATGACACTCGCGGTCCCGATGTAGAGCCAGGCGCTCACGTTGCCGGTGAACAGGCTCACGATGTTCTGCATCGCGGTGAAGTTGCAGAAGGTACAGCAGACGCTCGCTGCGACGAACGGCACGAAGAGGAAGCCCACGAAGAACCCGTAACGCAGCGGGACGATGTCGACCTTGCCTTTGAAGTCGAACTTGAAGCGGTCGGGGACGAGACGGCCGAGGAACTCGGGGAGTGCCCCCGCCGCGCACAGCCAACCGCAGAACAGCGGACCCGCGGCGATGGCTGCCGCGGGCAGGATCAGCACGGGCACCCAGTACAGCGGATTCGTGGGGAGGACGCGCCACATCCACGGCTGCACCAGCCACCCGAGGGGCATGCGGACGCACATCGAGTGCACGTCGGCGAGGTTGGTGCCCGCCAGCGACGTGGGAGCGAGCGCCCCGACCGCGCGAGCGACAAGCGCGAAGGGCGCGTAGAACAGCACGATACCCAGAAACATGAACCCGAGGCGCCTCAGGCGGTTGGTGCGAAGGCGCTCGCGACTCAGCCCTCGCGGCTTGGGCTCGACCTCCGCGGCGTCCTGGTCGACTTCTATCGGCGCGGGCTCCGGCGCTGGGATCGTGTCACTGGGCACAGCAGTCGCCTCCCGCCCCCGTCGATGCCGAGCCACCCAGGCCAATGATCCTCACCGGCAGGGATGTCAGCTTCGCTCCGCTATCGGCGTCGTAGACGACAAGCGCCCCGTCGTCGATCAGTGGCTTCGAGGGCAGGGGTTTGGGGAGGTCGACGTAGGCCGCCATACCAGCGGAGGCTCCCGGCGGGATGACGCGATCGATGGTGTGCGTGCGCTCGTTCCACGCCTTCTCATGCGATTCGAGGGTCACCGGGTACTGGAAGCCCTCGGCGGCGATCCGGATGCGCCGTGGTGTGGTGCCCACGTTCTTCACGAAGTGAGAGGAGAGGCTGACGACGTCAGGCTGCAGCATTCGCTTGATCAGGCCCGTGTGGGCAGTGTTGACCAGCACGTAGCCCTCGGTCCCACGTGCCCCCATGCCGCCTGCCGCTTTGGCCGTCGCCGGGAAGTTGAGGGCGAACCCGACGCCTTCCCCGTCCTGGGTGGCCTGCCGATAGAAGCCGGCTGCGAACACTAGGGCCATGGCAGCGACGAACAGCAATGCCTTCGTGCCCCAGGACGGCATGATTCCCCCTCACACACGTGCGGAATTCAGTATCCCATATTATGCATACAGGAACGCTAAGAGAATCCCTCTTGCGAATGACTGCCGGTACGACTCGCGGTCGAGCCCTACGCCAGCTGCAGCTTCACCGACACCACGCCGTCTTCTCGGCCCGTCAGCGTGAAGCCGAGATCTTGGGCCACACCGAGCATCGGTCGGTTGTCGGCGCTGATGTGGCCGTCGATCTCGACGAACCCCTTGTCCTGGGCGATACCGATGATCATGTCGACGAGCTTGAACCCCAGGCCACGACCTTGGAACTCGTCGTGGATCAGTGCCGAGAACTCACCGCAGCCCCGATCGGGATCGCCGATCAGGCGCCCGACGCCGATGATGCGCTTCTTCTTGCCTGCGGTGAGCTCCGCGATGATCGCCATCTCGCGGTCGTAGTCGATGTTGGTGAAGCGCACGAGGTCCGCATGATCGAAGCTCCGCGCGCTGCCCAGGAACCGCATCCGCAGTGTCTTCTCCGAGACCGTTTCGAGCAGCTCGGCGATCATGGGTTCGTCCTCGGGGCGGATGGGGCGCAGCAAGACCTCGGTGCCGTCGTTGAGCCGCCAGGGCGCCGTGTAGCGAGTGGGGTAGGGGCTCACGACCATGTGCGGCGCATTCGGCTTGCCCGCGAGCACCGACTCGTCGATCACGATCCGCGCGTCGACCGCGCACGGGCGGCCGTTGGAGATGACCACCGGGTTCACGTCGATCTCGGCGATCTCTGGGAAGTCGACCACGATGTTGCTCATCACCGTGAGGAGCTCTTCGAGCTCGGTGATGTCGGGTGGGACGGTGCCTCTCGGCGGCGAGACCATCGTCTGGAAGACCTTCGTCTCCTCCATCATCCGGCGTGCGAGGACCTGGTTCAGCGGTGGTAGCGCCACCGAGAAGTCCTTCAGGCCCTCGGCCCGAACGCCTCCCGCGCCGAACACGATGACCGAGCCGAACTGCCAGTCCTTCTTCATGCCGATGATCAGCTCGAAATCGATGTCGCGAATCATCTGCTGCACCGAGATGCCCTCGATCCTGGCGTCGGGAGCGGCGGCGGCGACGCGGGACATGATGCGGTCGTAGGCCGCTTCGAGGTCCGCGGGCGAGCACACGCCCACCTCGACACCGCCGGCGGAGCTCTTGTGTGTGATGTCGTGGGACACGACCTTGAGCACCACCGGGTACCCCATCCGCTTGGCTGCCGCGAGCGCGTCCTGCTGACAACTCACCAGGTGCTGCTCGACGATCGGGAATCCGTAGGTCGAGATGAACTGCTTCGACTCGTCCTCGGTCAGCACGTTGCGCCCGCTGTTCGCGACGCGGCGCAGCAGCGCCCGGAGGTTGTTGCCCGGGGGCGCCTGGTCGATGGGCAGCTCGCCCGGGGTCTCGTACAGCAGCTCGAGGTTGCGGGCGTACTTGTAGGTGTCGATGTACGCGCGAACCGCTTCCTCGGGGGTCGCGAAGCAGGGCACGCCGGCGTCGAGGAAGATCGCTCGGCCCTGCTCGACCGTTTCGCCTCCCATGAGCGTGGCCACGAGCGGTTTCGTCGACTTCTTGACCATCGCCGACACCTGCTCGGCGATCGCGTCCGGCCGCGCATTTCCCTGCGGGGTGTAGATCAGCAGGATGCCGTTGACGCTAGGATCGGCGAGACAGGCGCCCACTGCCGCGGAGAACCGGTCGCTACCGGCGTCTCCCAGGACGTCGACCGGGTTCGCGTGGCTCCAGTACGGCGGAAGCGCCTCGTTGAGCGCGTCCATCGTCTTCTCCGACAGTGCCGCCAGCCGTCCGCCCAGACCGATCAGGGCGTCGGTGGCCATGACACCCAGACCGCCGGCGTTCGTCACGATCGCCACGTCGCCGCCCTTCGGCAACCGGTGGGATTCGAGCACCTCAGCGGCGTGGAACAGCTCGGCGACCTCGTGGACCCGCACGACTCCGGCGCGCCTGAACGCGGCCTCGTAGATCTCGTCGCCGCCCGCCATCGAACCGGTGTGCGACAGGGCCGCGGCGGCGCTCTCGGAGTAGCGCCCCGGCTTCAGGACGATGATCGGCTTGTTGCGCGCGAAGCTCCGCGCGGCGCTCATGAACCGCCGCGCGTTGCCCACGTTCTCCATGTAGATGAGGATGCTGCGGGTGCTGGGGTCCTCGCCAAGGAAGTCGACCAAGTCGGCGAAGTCGACGTCGACCATCGCTCCCACCGAGGCGAACATCGAGAACCCGATGCGCGACGTGACCGCCCAGTCGAGCATGCCCGTCCCCAGTGCGCCGCTCTGCGAGATCAGCGCGATGTTGCCCACCTCGGGGGCGACCTTCAGGAACGAGGCGTTGAGCCCGACAGTGGGTCGAATGATGCCGAGGCAGTTGGGTCCCACGACTCGCATAGGCGACCCCTCGAGGATCTTCTTGATCTTGCGCTCGAGGACCTGCCCGCCTTTGCCCGTCTCCCCGAAGCCCGCCGAGACGACGATCGCCCCGCTCACACCGGCCTCGGCGCACTCCTCCAGCACGTCGGGAACGGTGGCCGCGGGCGTTGCCACCACGGCGAGATCGACCGGCTCGGGGATCTCGGCGATTGACGGGAAGGTCGGGACATCCAGGATGGTGGGGTGCTTGGGGTTCACGGGGTAGACGGTCCGACCCCGTGACGCCAGCAGGTTCTCCATGATGGTGCGACCGACAGAACCCTCGGCCTCACTCGCGCCGATGAGCGCCATTGTCTTGGGATCGAACATCTTGCGCATGCTGCCCACCTCCGTGTGTGAGCTTTCCCCGTTTATCGGCAAGCGTCCATCTGGGGAGATGTAAGCTTCGGTGACGATGGTCGGGGCGAAGCGTGACGACCCCGGTGTGCGGACGGGCCACGGTGCGAGGGACGGACCGATGAACGAAGCACGACTGATCTGGGATCCAAGGTTTGCCGAGCACGACTTGGGCGAGAGTCACCCGTTCGACCCAAGGCGCTTGCTGCTCACCGTCGAGCTGATGCGCGCGTACGGGGTCCTCGATCCCGAGGCGGCGCTCGCGCCGCGCGCCGCTGCCGAGGACGAACTGCTGCTGGTGCACTCGCCAGGCTACGTGGAGGCGGTCCGAGAGTCGAGCGACTGGGGCAGCGGCCTCCAACCCGCGCCCGGTCTGGGCACCGACGACAACCCGATCTTCCCGGGCATGCAGGAGGTCGCCGAGCTGACCTGCGGTGCGAGCATCTTGGCCGTCGAGGAGGTGGTGTCCGGCAGAAGCCGGCGTACGTTCTCGATCGCAGGCGGCCTGCATCACGCGCACCGGTCGCGTGCAGCCGGCTTCTCCGTGTACAACGACCCGGCCGTTGCGATCGCCGTCGCGCGCCGGCAGCATCCCGGACTGCGGTTGCTCTACCTCGACATCGACGCTCATCACGGCGACGGGGTGCAGGAGGCGTTCGCCGGCACCAACGAGGTCATGACCATCTCGGTCCACGAGAGCGGCGTGTGGCTGTTCCCCGGAACGGGGTTCGCCGGGGAGATCGGCTACGGGGACGGCGAGGGCTACTCGGTGAACGTGCCGCTGCCGCCCGTTGCCGGAGACGTCTCCTTCGAGAACGTGTTCGATTCGGTGGTCGAGCCCCTGACGCGCGCGTTCTCGCCCGACGTGATCGTGGCCCAACTCGGAGTGGACGCCCATCAGCTCGATCCGCAGGCGGATCTGGTGGTGACGCTCGAGGGGTACCGCTCGGCGGTCAGGCGGATCATCGCGCTCGCCGACGACTGCTGCGAGGGACGGCTCGCTGCGCTGGGAGGTGGCGGCTACAACCTCGCCACCGTGCCCCGAGCCTGGACGGGGGTCATGGCGGACCTGCTGGGCACGAAGCTTCCGGACGAGATCCCCGCCGAGTGGCTCCGGCTTGCGCCCGACCTGGGACTTGCGGAGCCGCCGAAGACGATGGGTGCCGACACCAGCGTCCTCGTCGACCCGCAGGAGGTGACTCGCGCGCTGCAGGAGACCCGGACCGCGATCGCCGACATCCGTGCGGCGTTGTTCCCTCGGCACGGCTTGAAGCCGTAGCTGCTCGTCTCTCCGCTCGCAGTCTCTCCGCTCGCGAAAGGCGGCCGAGCGGCCTCGATGGGTACGAACGACACACCCGCACTTCCCGCGGGCGTTCGAGCGACTCGAAAAGGAGAGACGACCATGCCGAGCTTGGGAGACTATCCAGTCGCGGCGACACTGCGCGCGGAGGACCTGGATCGCGCGGCGCGGTTCTACATCGAGGTCCTCGGCATGACGGAGCTGCCGTCGTCCGAAGGCCAGAAGCTGTTCGAGGCGGGTCAGGGCACGATGGTGATGCTGTACGCCCGCCCGGGCATGCCTGCCCCGGAGAACACCACCCTCGGATTCAACGTGCCGGCGTGAGGACTTCGACGCGCTGATCGACGATCTTCGCTCAAAGGGCGTCGCCCCCGAGGAGTACGACATTCCCGAGATGGGGCTCAGGACGGTCAACGGTGTCGCGACCTTCGACGACTCGAAGTCGGCCTGGATCAAGGACACCGAGGGCAACATCATCGCGATCTCGACGATGTAGGCGCGTTCTCGGCTGCTACGCTGGTCGGGTCCGCCAAGCCCCGACCGTAGGAGTTACGTGCCCTCAGCGCGACCCGTCACGAGAGCGCCCAGCCCCGTGGTGCCCATGCTTGTCGCGCTCTCGGTGATGGTGGTGTGGGGCGGTACGCCGCTGTTCACGAAGCTCGCGGCGAGGCAGATCGACCCGCTGATGGTGGGCGTGTTGCGGACCGTGATCGCAGGCGCCGTGGCGCTTCCGCTCGTCGCGCTCAGGCGCGATCCGCTTCCCGCCACGCCCCGGGGGCGCTACGCACTGGCGTTCTCGGGATTCGCGGCGTTCGTCGCGTTCCCGCTCATCTTCGGACTCGGGCAGGCGCGGACTTCGGCGATGCACGGTGCCCTCATTCTTGCGACGCTGCCAATCTTCACCAGCCTGTTCGGCACGCTCGTCGAGCGCAGACGCGTCAGCGCGCTGTGGGTTGCGGGATGCCTGCTCGCGCTCGCCGGCGAGGCGATCGTGATCGCGGTCCGGACGGGCGGGGCCACCGGGGGGTCGAGCCTGGCCGGCGACCTGATCGTGCTGTTCTCGTCGCTCGTGTGCTCGCTCGGATACGTCGCGGGCGCTCGACTCTCCCAGGAGGGCTACGCCAGTCTCCCCACCACGCTGTGGGGGGTGGGTGGCGTCGGCCGTGGCCCTGCTGCCGCTGCTGGGGTGGGAGGTTGCGACGGGCGGCTGGCCGCAAGCCGGACCCTCAGCCTGGGTGTCCGTGCTCGTGCTCGCGCTGCTCACCTCGATCGTGGGCTACGTCCTGTGGTACTGGGCCCTCGCCCACGGCGGTATCAGTCGGATTGCAGGCATCCAGTTCACTCAGCCGCTGTTCGGGCTGTTGCTCGCCGCGATCGTCCTCGCCGAGCGACCCGGTCCGGTCGTGCTCGTGGCAGCCGTCGCGATCCTAAGCGGCGCGTGGCTCGTCCAGCGCGCAGCCGCAACCGGAGCGCGACGCCTGGGACCGGCGGCCGACGAGGTCGCCGATACGACCGCTCCCGACGCGTCGGCGGTCGCCGTCGTCCAGCACGAACTCGATTAGGTCGCACCCGAGCCCCCTCGTCTGACGAACGCGTGCAAGAATCTGCGACGATATACGCGCACGTCGCGAATCCGTCTCGCCTCGAGCTCCGATCCCTCGAAGGAGACCCGATGCACACCGATCTCGAGATCGCCCACTCCGTCACTCCGCGCCTCGTCCGCGAGATCGCCACTGAGATGGGCGTGCCCGACGACTGCTTCGAGCCGTACGGGCGCAGCAAGGGCAAGCTCTCGCTCCGGCTGCTCGACATGCTCGCCGACAGACCGCTGGGGCGCTACGTCGACGTCACCGCGATCACGCCTACGCCGCTCGGCGAGGGCAAGACCGTCACCACGGTGGGCCTCGGGCAGGCGCTCAAGCACATCGGCAAGAGCGCGGTGACGTGCATCCGACAGCCGTCGCTCGGTCCCGTGTTCGGCATCAAGGGCGGTGCGGCGGGCGGCGGATGGTCGCAGGTGCTGCCGATGGAGGACATGAACCTGCACCTGACCGGCGATGCCCACGCGGTCACCTCGGCGAACAACCTGCTCGCGGCCTACATCGACAACCACATCTTCCACGGCAACAAGCTCGACATCGATCCGGAGCAAGTCACGTGGCGCCGCGTCATCGATCTGAACGACCGCGCAGCTCCGCAACGTCATCACGGGACTGGGCGGTAAGTACGACGGCATCCCCGCCGAGACCGGATTCGACATCACTGCGGCGAGCGAGATCATGGCGATCCTCGCGATGGCCGAGAACCTCCACGACATGCGCGCGCGCATCGGGCGCATCGTGGTCGCGATGACCTACGACGGCGAGCCGGTCACCGCCGAGCAGCTGGGCTGTGCCGGGGCGATGGCGGTGCTCATGAAGGACGCCATCAAGCCCAATATCCTGCAGAACCTCGAAGGCGGCCCCGTCCTGGTGCACGCGGGGCCGTTCGCCAACATCGCCCAGGGCAACAGCTCGATCATCGCCGACAAGATCGCGCTGCGGCTGGGCGACTACGTGGTGACCGAGTCCGGGTTCGGCGCCGACATGGGCGCCGAGAAGTTCGTGAACATCAAGTGCCGCGCCTCGGGACTGGTGCCCGACTGCTTCGTGATCGTGGTGACTGTCCGCGGTCTGATGGCGCACTCGGGGCGCTTCGAGATCAAGCCCGGCAAGCCGCTCGACCCGGCGATGCTCGAGCAGGACCTCGACGTGCTGACCGAGGGCATCCCCAACCTCGAGGCGCACATCGACCACACCAAGGCGTTCGGCGTGCCGGTCGTCGTCGCGGTGAACACGTTTCCCACCGACACCGTCGCCGAGCACTACGTCATCAAGAACCGTGCGCTGCAGGCTGGTGCCGACTTCGCGGTGTCGCACACCATGCACGCCGAGGGGGGCAAGGGCGGGACCGAACTCGCCGAGGCGGTCGTGGCGGCGTGCGAGATGCCCAAGGACTTCAAGCTGCTCTACCCCGATGACGCGTCCATCCGCCAGAAGATCCACGCGGTGGCGATGCGCATCTACGGGGCGGACGGCGTCGACTTCACCTCGACCGCCGAGGAGAAGATCGATCTCTACACCCGTCTCGGCTACGACACGCTGCCGGTATGCATGGCGAAGTCGCAGTACTCGCTGTCGCACAACGCCGCCCTGAAAGGCCGACCGCATGGTTGGCGGCTTCCGGTCCGAGACATCCGAGCGAGTGTCGGGGCCGGGTTCCTGTACCCGCTGTGCGCCGACATGCGGACGATGCCGGGCTTGCCCACGCACCCCGCTGGGGACGATATCGACCTCGACGAGAACGGTCAGGTGGTCGGGCTCCACTAGAGCGAGTGGGTGCCCGGGCCTAGAACTCGATCTCTGCCGGTACCGGGCGATCGTCGGGGAACCACTGCTCGCCGAAGTCCCCCTCGGCGATCCGGTCGATGGGCAGCTTCATGTACGTGCCGGAGGCCTCGACCGCCACGGTGCCGTCGTCGAGCACGATCTCGCCGGTGCCCTCGAAAAGGCGGCTCGAGTCGCTCGTGATCCGGGCGACGGTGTGCATCTCGCGGTCCAGCGGCACCGGCTTGCGGTACCGCAGCTGCAGCGAGACCGTTACGCCCCACGCGTCCGGGTCGATGAGGTTGATCGCGCGCCCAATCGTCTCGTCCAGCGCCGCCGAGGCGATTCCCCCGTGCATCCGGCCGGGGTAGCCCTGGTGCTCCTCGCGCGGCTCGAAGACGCCGAGGAGCTCGCCGTTCTCCAGCTCGTAGAACCGAGCGCCGAGGCTCAGCGGGTTCTCGCGCCCGCACACCGCGCACATCTTGCTGACGTTCTGCGCCCGCCGGATCGGCGTACTTCACGCGCGCCGCATCCGGACTGCGGACAGCTTGTCGTCGATGGCCACGTTCGCGTTGAGCGACGAGGCCCACGGTCTGTGCGAACTGCCAGATCGTGTCTCGGCTGATGTCGAGACCGGCCGCCTTCGAACCCTTCGGATACACCATCCACGTGATCGTCTTCGGACGAACCGACGGGGCGAGCGCGGTGAGACGCTCCTCGGCCTGGGCCTGATTCGAGGCGAAGTCGAGAACGAAGTCCGCCTCGGCGGGGTCGTCTGTCTCCACCACACCGTCGGGGATGCCCAGCCGATCTCAGCCCCTCGGGCAGATGCAGGAACGTCGCCGACATACCCGGCTTCAGCCGCAGCTTCTCCGCAGGCGTCTTGTCGGTCATGAGGTCCTCCTGGGTGACGTCGGCGGTCTCGATTATGGCGCTCTTGCGAGAAGGACCGCACAGGGGCGATCGAATCGTCCCTTGGTTGCCGAGCGTCAGTCGGAGGACGTGCGTGGCGGTCTGCGCTGGAGCGGGACGAAGTGGACGCTAAGGCCCCACGGGGGCGTCGACTCCACGATCGCGACCGTCGGATCGTCGTCCTCCTCGTACGGAGAGCTGGATGTTCCGGGGTTCAGGCGAAGCGATCCGTCGAGCCAGACAGCGCTGGGGGCGTGGACGTGTCCCCAGATCACGAGGCTCGGCCTTACGCCGTCCTTGTCCAGCTTGCCTGACTCGAGCCGTTTCAGTAGCCGCTTGGGCTTGTGGCCGACCACGAACCTTACGTCGCCCACCTGCCCATTGGCCTCGAGAGGCAGCACATCGCAGATCGCGCCGGAGTCCACGTTGCCTACGACCGCGGTCACTGGAGCCACCGAAGCGAGTTGGCCGAGGATCTCGCGCGTCCACGATGTCTCCGGCGTGGATGATCTGGTCGACGCCCTCGAAGACCTCGAGCACGCGCGGATCGAGGTACCGTGGCTATCGCTGATCACCCCGATCCGCGCGCGCTCCGCAACTCATGTCGCTCACGCGCCCTCTGCTCGCTCGGACGGGCGGCGCGAAGGCTTCGCTGAACTCGGCTGTTGCTCGCGCCGCCTGCACCGGCCGCTTGCGGTGAGGATCAGGGCCGCCAGCGGGGCCGCCAGCACCGTTCCGAGGATCCGCCGAACACGCCACCGAGCATCGTCACGACCAGCACCACCAGCGCGGACAGGTCGAGCGAGTCCCCCATCGTTTTCGCGTTGATGAGCGTCTGGAGGAGGTTCTGCGCGACCAGCACGACGAACAGCACGACGATCGCCTTTGTGGGCCCTGCGCTCCCAGCGCCATCAGGCAGGCGAAGGCGCCGGAAAAGATCGCCCCGAAGAACGGGATGTAGCAGGTGAGGAACGTGACGAGGGCGATGGGATCGCAAGCGGGACTCCCAGCGCCCACACGGCGAGCCCGATCACCACCGCGACTGCCAGTCCAGAGAACGTCGTGCCCTGGAAGTAGCCCCGCAGGCTGTCCACCGCGTCGCGAACGACGCCCTCGCCCAGGTCGAGGGGCAGGCCCATGTGGGCGCCGATCCACTTCGCGATGGTCACGAAGTCCTCAAGTACGTAGAACAGCAGCGCGAACGAGATGAACGTGCCGAGGAACAGCGCCGAACACCTGCGACAGTCCGGACCGAGACAGCCGAGCCGATCGACGACAGGAATCCCGACGACGCGACCTTCGCTTGCCGACTGCGGTGCTCGAGGCGAGAGCGCGTTCTTGATCGCCGTGGTGTCGACGCCGAAACGTCGCAGCCATGGGTCGAGCGATGCGAGTCCGCTCTGGAGCTGCTCTTGGATGTGCGAGGCCTGGCTGAGGACCCCGCCACGGTCACCCACAGCGTGAGCACGATGACCGCGATCAGCCCGACGAGCACGATGACCGCGGCGAGGACCTTCGGGATCCCGCGCTTGCTCATCCACTCGACGAGCGGCGCCGCGATCGCGCCGACAACGACGGCGACGATCAGCGGCACCGAGATGCTCGAGCTGATGGTGATGAAGGCGAGCACGATCAGGATCGGCACCCACGATTCCGACGCCCCAGCCAGCTCGAGAGACCGGCGGTCCACAGCCAGTGCGGCACAGAACTGGTCGGCGCACCCGCATCGAGCGCCACTCGCGCTCGCTCGGTGATCTTCGGCATTGACTTCTCCTCTCGCCCCAGGCATCATCCGCGATACAGCCTACGCCAGTGGCTGGCGATACAGATTCCGATCGCGGCTAGATACCTGTCTGCGCCTCGAGCCGGCCGTCCTTGACTGCGGCGGCAAACGTCGCGTAGTCGCGCTCGTTCTGGTCGGCGTACGCCGACGCGAAGTCGGCGAGCGCGAGGTCGAACGCATCCGACTTCCCGAGATAGGCGGCGATCGCGATACGGTCGCCCGAGCGGGCATGCGCACGGGCCAAGGTCCACCCGCACAGATGGGCATAGATTGCGAGCGCCTTCGCGCTCATGGTTTCGATCTCCGCGGATGCCTTGCCGTCCCAGAGCTGACGCACGTAGTAGTGGGGCTGGTCGTCCGCTCCGCTCGGGACCTTGACCCATCCGAGCATGATGTCGCCGCTCGCCTGCATGATCCGCTGACCCTCCACGACACGCTGCCCGTGGTTGCGTACCCGCGCCGCGCCGAGGAACTCCTCGAGCACCGACGCTTGGGCCTCTTTGATCTGGAGGAAGAGCGGGTCCTGTGCGTCGCGCCCCAGCATCAGTGCAATCCAGGCGCGCGTCCCGACACTGCCGACGCCGACGACCTTCCGGCCGAGGTCGACTATACGAAACTCCTCGAGCAGGTGCTTCCGATCGTTGGGGAGGGTCGCACGGTAGGCGCGCAGAAGGAGCCGCATGCTCTCTTCGAGATCGTTCGCGGCGTCTTCGTTCATCAGCTCGGTGACGGGCATGAGCAGCGGAGGATTCGAAAGGATACGCGGTTCTCCGTCGACGTAGTGTGTGAGTCTCGAGAGTGCACGAAGGCTGTCCTTCGAGCGCGCCTTCTCCACGCCCTTTCTGGCCGCTTTCGTCGCCTTCTTGCCCAGGTTGGCGGTCAGGTCACGAACCAGGTCCTCGAGGTCGAGGTGCGCGTACCAGACGTCGAGGGCATGCATTCCTGCGAACTGAGTCATTGCCGCGCGGTACGCGACAACCGACGTCAGGACCGCAGCCCTCGTCTCGGCTGACTTGAGCCCGATCTGTCGGCCGGCGATCTCGAAGCTGGTCGCCAAGCGCTTCACGTCCCACTCCCACGGGCCGGGGAGGGTCTCGTCGAAGTCATTCATGTCGAACACCAGCCGGCGCTCAGGGGAGGCGTACACGCCGAAGTTCGACAGATGAGCGTCGCCGCACAGCTGCACGTTGATCCCGGAGCGCGGGGTGTCGGCGAGGTCTGCGGCCATCAGGTAGGCGCCGCCTCGGTAGAACGCGAACGGCGAGGCGAGCATCCTTCCATACCGGATGGGGACGAGTTCGGGCACCCGTGACGCCGCCTGTCGCTCGAGCAACTCCACGATGCCGGTGCGATTCGCAGCAGGAGACCACTCCGCATGCGCTCGGCGTGGCGTCTCGTTTCTGGCCGCCTCTGCCCCTCGCGGCTCGTTCGGCGGCCGACAAGTGTTCGATCTTCCTGGGCCGTGAAACCGGTTGCGCGAACTGCGCGTTCTCCATGATTGCCCCCGTTCGGATTCCCTGCTGGCTCTCGCGACCCCTAGTCCTTGGAGATTTAGAGAGACCATACGTTATCAGTAATGATTGACTTGCGCGAAAAGTAGCGTCAACAATTAGCAGACCACGCGGTTAGTTTAAGCGGTGCGCTGGGTACTTCTTCCACCATGCACACGTGCCCTAATCGGAGTGCGTACGAGGGGCGACGACTCTGGATCGCGCCCTCGTGGTCAGGAAGGGAGTGGTCACATGAGCGACAAAGCGTACGTGGTCTACGGCGGTTCGTACGGTGACCTGGTGGACGCCGAAGCCGATTTCGACGCGGTAAAGAACTTCCACGATCGTCACGTCATCGGGTCCTATGAGGCTGCGGTGTTCACCAAGGACGAGGACGGCAAGGTCAAGATCGTGAACACCCGGACTCCCCGGCGCTCCCATGGCGCCGAATGGGGCGCAGCGACCGGCGCCGTCATCGGCGTAGCGTTCCCCATCACGTTCCTCCTGGGCGCTCCCGTCCTCACGGGTGCAGCAGCTGGAGCCCTCATCGGCAACATGAGCAAGTGGTTCGGCCGCAAGGACATCCACAAGATGGGCGAGGCACTGGACGCTGGGACCTCCGGAGTCGTCGTCGTGGCCGAACTCGAGGACGTGCTGCCGCCTGCCGAGCTTCTGTCCCGCGCCGTCAGCGCAGAGATGCACGAGATCGCCGACGCGAAGGCGGTTCACGACTACCTCAAGGAGCAGGCAGAGTAGCTGGAGCCGAGACTCCAGTGGAAGAGGCTGCGCAGACAGGGCGTGCTCCAGAGAGAGACGGGGGCACGCCCTCCTTGCTCAGGCCGAGAAGGGCGGGATGAGCGATGCCACGGAAGAGCGAAGGAACTCCGGGCGTCCGTGCCGATGCTCGGTCTGCCCCCCTCGATCGCTTCAATGCGTTCTCCGATGGCGTCTTGGCCATCGTCATCACGCTGCTCGTGCTCGAGCTTCCCGTTCCCCCAGTCGATGCGCCGATCCTGAAGACACTTGCCGAGGACTGGCCCGACTTCCTCGGGTACTTCATCAGCTTCGCGTTCATCGGCGGTGTGTGGATCGCCCACTCCCGGCTGACGAGAGTCATGAAGACCGCCGACACGGCAGCGTACGGAACGAACCTGCTGATGCTGCTGTTCGTCGGCATGCTGCCGTTCGCCACCAACGTGATGGTCACACATCTCAGTCAGCCGGATGTGAAAGCCGCGGTGGTGATCTACGGGCTCAACGTGTTGTTGGCCTCGGTGACCTTGAGCCTGCTCATGATCTACGTCGCCGGGGAGCCCCGGCTCCTCGTCGACGATGTCGCGGACGATCTCCTGCGTGTGATCACGCGTCAGCGCTGGGTCTCGATCGGCGTGAACTTCATCGCGCTGTTCGTTGCCATCGTGGCTCCGATGGTGGCCGTTGGTCTCTATTTGATCCAGACGCTGCTGCTGTTGCTCGGGCCGCTGTTCGGGCTGCGCCTGCGCCGGAGGTAGGAGATCGCGGCTCCCTCGAGTGGGCGCGCTGCCGCCCGGACCGCTGCGAAAGCTAGGCGGCTGCCTCGGCAGTCCCGTCCTCTGCAACCTGTCGGCCACGAGGCTCCGGCTCGAAGGCCAGTCGCACGAGTGCTCCAGTGATCGCCCCGAGAGCCGCCACAGGTACGAGTGACGGTTGTGAGATCACAGCGAGGAGCACGGTCACTCCCAACGGGATGGGCGCGGCGGCGGCAACGAGTCCTGCCATGACAGCGAGCACCGCCACGCCGAGCGGGACGAAGGGAGCGAGGTTGTGCAACGCCATGCCGAGCGCCCCACCAGCGAGAATCGTTGGGAAGATCGTTCCGCCGAAGTACCCGGTGGACAACTGCCACGAGGCCAAGAGCAGTCGCAGCACCGCCAAGCCGATCAGAAGCGTCGCTCCGAGCTGAAGCCCGTTGGTCAGCAAGGGATCGGTGAGTGCCTGACCCGAGTAGAGCAGGTAGGGGCTGACGAGCATCGCGAGCACGACGCTCGCTCCCGCTGCAAGGGATGAGAGCATCGGTCGCGCGCGAACAGGGGCAAGCCGTTCGTGCATGAACCGCAGCGTCAAGACGAAAGCCAGGCCGAAGCCGGCCCCTATCAGGCCCGCCGGCACGGCCCAAACCAAGTCCACGAGCCGAGGCTCGGGGTACGTGGGGAACACGAAGATGGGCTTGAATCCCCGGCCCAGGAGGGTTGCAGCTGCGGCGTAGCCCGTCGCGCCGGCCGCGAGCCCGGCGGCGATCAGTCCCCTGTTGAGCACGGCATCTCGCCGAAAGAGCATCTCGACGGCGAAGAGCGCCCCGACGGGGGGCGACGCGAACAGAGCGGCGAACGCGCCCGCGACACAGACGCACGCGGCGGTACGAACGCCATCTGCGTCCAGGTGCAGTTTCTCGGCGACGTAGGTGCCCACTCCGCCCGTGATGTCCACGAGCGGGGCTTCCGGTCCGATTGCACCGCCGGAGCCGATGGACAGAACTGCCCATGCACTAATGAGCGGGACCGTCCGCGGCTCGATCCGGCCGGTGGTCACGAACTCTTCCTCCGCGTGGTGTGGCTCGGTGGGTCGTCCGAAACGGTGCAACATCCATCCCATGATCACGGCCAGCACCAGAACGCACGCGCCTGAGACCACCGGGGCGGGTATCGTGCCGGCGAGCCGACCGGGCAGCCAGCGCCACACCAGAGCGATCACCAGATTGAAGGCGAAGAGGAAGGCGGATGCGGCGGCGCCGGCCGCAATGCCCAGAAGCGCGGCGAGCAGAAGAAGCCCGACGGCAGGGCGGATCCGATTCCCGACTTGGCTCCGGCCCAGGGTCCCCGATGGCCCCCCGTCGCCCGAACGCCTAGTCGTCGCGGGGCGTGCGGACACCGTTCTGACCCATTGCCATCAACGCAGCGAGTACGCAGTCCAAATCCGACCTTACCTGGTCGACGTCACGATCCTGAAGGCCGGCAGCGTCGATGATCCAGTCCTCAAGCGCGGCCCACCCAATCGCGAGGGCCGTCGCCGCCGCGTACGCGATTCTCGGCTCGATCTCGGGGCACGGAGTGAACTCATACGCTCGATCATCGAGTACTTGCAGCGTTCTCTGTCGCGCTTGGCTCGGTATACCAAGCGAAGATAGAGTCTGGCCTTCGAGCGCCGCGTGAATCTCCGCCAAAGCGAGCGCTCGGTTGTTCTCCACGAACCACTTCATCGCGCCGGAGATGGTGTCACCCTCGGCCCGGGTGACGGCCTCGCGGTCGGCCTGGCGCTCCTGACCGCGAACGATGACCTGTCGGACGATCTCGTCCTTCCCCTCGAAGTAGCGGTAGATCGCCGAATGCGGGATGTCTGCCTGGGCCGCGATGTCGCGGATGCTCACGCCTGAGAGACCGCACTGCGAGAAGAGCAGCTCTGCGGCATCGAGGATCCGCGGCACCATCTCGGCATCGAGGCGCGGACGGCCACGGCCCCGCTTGGGCGCCGGGTCTGGCGAGTGATCGTTGGTCATGCGATCCCCCTGCTGTTGGTTGAGAACGCGAACCACCGGGACGCGGTTCTTGAGCGCGGGTGTGAAGGATTCCCTGGGCCTTACGCCCCCAGTGTTTCATTATTGTGACCACCCTTGTATTTACAAGACCATATGGTAGTCTAATTGCTCGTGGTACGACAATGGTCTGGTCGAGGGGTGACGATGTGCGGCTGATCATCCGAGGTGTCTTCTGGTTCGGCATCTACATAGTGTTGGTGCTGTTGCCCCTCGTCGTCGGGCTCGTGTTCATCGATCCCTTCCGGTCGCCGTTCTTCCTCGTGAACCTGGCCGCCGCGTTCGGCTATATCGGTCTGTCGCTGATGGCGATCGAGCTTGCACTCGTCTCGCGCGTTGATGGTCCCGCAGGGGCCTTCGGTGAGGACGCCTTGCTCCAGTTCCATCGCGAGATCGGGATCTCCGCGCTCGTTCTCGTGCTCCTGCATCCCGTCCTGCTCATCTCGACTCGGGTGTACACGGCACAGATCCTCGTGCCGTGGGGAGGCACTCCCTGGCCGGTGTGGATGGGGAGCGTGGCGTTTCTCGCCGTCCTTGCCATCGTGGGGCTCTCGTTGCTTCGGAAGCGGCTGCGCACGCCATACGAGTACTGGCAGGCGACCCACGGTATTCTGTCGATGGCGCTGATCACGTTCGCTGCCGTCCACATATTCGCCGTTGGCCGCTTCTCCCAGCTACCTGCCATGCGAGTGATCTGGGCGCTCTACATCGCGCTCTTCGTTGGCATGTTCCTGCGCTACCGGCTGTTCCGGCCGCTCCGTCTCTCCAAGCAGCCTTGGGAAGTAGTGGAGAACCGCGCCGAGCTCGGCCAGGCGCATACCGTCAGGCTTCGCCCGGTGGGACATCACGGTTTCAGCTTCGAGCCGGGCCAGTTCGGGTGGGTCGGGTTCGGCAAGTCGCCGTTCGCGATGACGATGCATCCCATCTCGCTCTCTTCTAACGGCGACATCCCCATGGACAACGGCGAGATCGCGTTCACCATCAAGAACCTCGGCGACTGGTCCGGGAACGTGGTGCCCAAGGTGCAGCCGGGTGACCGTGCATGGGTCGACGGGCCCCACGGCGTGTTCTCGATGGACCGCGAGGAGGGTGCTGGGTACGGGCTTATCGGCGGGGGCGTGGGGATCACGCCGCTGCACGCGATGGTGCTGGCCATGGAGGAACGTGGCGATGTCCGGCCCATCGTGCTCTTCTACGGCGCGAACGACGAGGGCGATCTGACCTTCAACGACGAGCTCGCCGAGCTCGACGCCCGGATGGACAACCTGACCGTCATCCGGGTGCTGGCACGCCCGAGCGAGGCGTGGACGGGAGAGCGCGGGTTCATCAACGCCGACGTCCTTCGGCGTCACCTGCCCGAGAAGCTGCTCGGCCACTTCCAGTATTTCATCTGCGGCCCGACGCCGCTGATGGATGCGATGGAGAAGGCGTTGCCCGAGATCGGGGTGTCGTCCGACCGCATCCATACCGAGCGATTCGACATGGTGTGAGGGGGCGGCGATGACTCACAAGATCGTCTCGGCAGTCGTGGCTCTGATCCTCGCGCTGTTCGTGGCCGCAGCGCTGCTGTTCGCGTGGGCCATGGAGCTTCGGGTGCAGGCGAATGCGGCACCCGTGATCGGCATGCAGATCCCTCACCCTGTGTCCGGCAGATGCCGCCCGATGCGCCGACTGCCACAACGAGAAGGCCAACACGCTGCCCGTTACGCACCGCAACTTCTCGAAGAGCGACTGCACCTCGTGTCACCGGCCGATGAGGGTGATCGCGGTGCCCCACTCGGTCTCGATGGGCAATGTGCGCTGTGTCCTGTGCCACGGGGACCCGGGTCAGGACCTCGGCATGCCGAAGTCGCCATCTTCTTGCCAGGTTACGAGCGCTGCCTGTTCTGTCACGTCGTGAGTCCGGCGCGCGCCGATAAGGCGCCGAAGCCAGCAGGTGAGTCGAAGAAGGCGAAGCCCCCGATTCCTCATCCGGTCGATGGCGCCTTCGCAACATGTCGCTACTGCCACCGCGTCGGAGGCGAGCCGAGCATGCCTGCGAGCCATCGTGAGTTCGGCGAGGAAACCTGTCTGCTGTGCCACCAGCCGCAGTCCTCGGCCGATTCCACCGTTACTGCACCCTGAGGCACCTGTCGATCCGGTCGCCTCGGCGGCTGAACAGAACGAGAAGCTGAACGATTGGAGATCAGCATGTCGGTTGAGCAGTTGTTCCGCATCGATGGAGAGGTCGCTATCGTGACCGGCGGCGGCGCCGGGATCGGCGAGGGCATCGCCGAGACGTTCGCCGAGGCCGGTGCGTCCGTCCTTGTCAGCGACCTGAACGCCGAGACCGCGGCGAAGGTGGCCGAGGGAATCGTCGCCAAGGGAGGCAAGGCCGTCTCGATCGCCTGCGACGTCACCAAGTGAAGACGGACCGGCAGGCCCTGGTGGCCAAGGCGGTAGACAGCTTCGGGCCGCCCACGATCTTGGTCAACAACGCCGGCGGGGGCGGCCCCCAGCCGTTCGACATGCCGCTCGAGAAGTTCGAGTGGGCCTTCAAGCTCAACGTGTTCGCCGGCTTCAGGCTGTGCCAGATGGTCGCGCCGCACATGGAGGCCGCCGGCCACGGCGTGATCGTCAACATCAGCTCGATGTCCGGCGAGAACAAGGACGACCATATGACGTCGTACGCCTCGTCGAAGGCGGCCGTGAACCACCTCACTCGGAACATGGCCTACGACCTGGGCACCATGGGCATTCGCGTCAACGCGATCGCTCCCGGCGCCATCCGCACGCACGCACTCGCGACGGTCCTCACGCCCGAGATCGAGCAGACCATGCTCAAGCACACGCCGATTCGACGCTTGGGCGAGGCCAAGGACATCGCGCTGGCGGCGCTCTATCTCGCCTCGCCGGCCGCATCCTGGGTCAGCGGTCAAGTGCTGACTGTGTCGGGCGGCGGAGTACAGGAACTCGACTAGCTGACGGACTACTGCTCGGACTCCTGGGGAAGTACAGGAACTGGAAGGGGAGTGAGCCATGAATAGGCCATTCGGCGTGTCACTGATTGCTGTGCTCTCGATCATCAACGGAATCCTGCGACTGTTCGTTCCCGTTGCCGTGTTCGGCGTCGGTCTCTTCTCGCTGATCGGCGGCGAAGGGGCGACTCGAGCGATGGGCGGCCTCGCGATGCTCTTTGGCATCGTCGGCGGCATCGTCGGCGTGCTGCTGATCGCGACGGGTGTGGGACTCTGGCGGCTGCAGGGATGGGCGCGCACGTTCGCTCTGATCCTGAGTGGCGTCGCCATCGCCAGCGGTGTGGTCGAGCTGTTCTTCTCGTTCCAAGGCGGTGACGGCTGGAGCTGTCTCAGCGATCGGCAGCATCCTGCTGAGTGCGATAGTGCTTTGGTACCTGTACACGGGCAGCGTCAAGGCAGCGTTCGCCGAGTAGGGAACGCCGTCGCCATGCCGCGAGTGTTCGCGGCGGAATCTGGAGGGGTTGCACGGATGTCTGACGAGAAGAAGTACATGGTGTACGGCGGCTCGTATGCCAACGAAGAGGACGCGACAAAGGACTATGACGAGGTCAGCTTCGCCTACGAGCGCGACGACATCGGCGGTTACGAGGTCGCGATCTTCGCCAAGAAGGACGACGGCAAGGTCGACATCATCAACACCCGGGCATCTCGCCGGGGCGCCGGCGCTGCGTGGGGCGCGGGTGCAGCTGGCGTCGCCACAGTCGCTGTAGTGGGTCTCATGTTCCCGTTCGCGCTCGCGGGTGGCCTTGCTGCGGGCGCGACGGCCGGTGCCATCCTCGGCGACTGGTCGAAGGCGTTCGGTCGCAAGGACGTCAAAGAGATGGGGGAGGCGCTCGACGCCGGACAGTTCGGCGTGGTCGTGGTGGCCGAGGTCAAGAAGGACCTGCCGGTCGAGAAGCTCCTCGCGCACGCCGTGAAGTCGGAGGCTCGTGAGATTCCCGACGCCAAGGCCGTCCACAAGTACCTCAAGGACGAGGACGTCGAGTAGGCGGGGCATCGGTCCTCGCTGCTTGCTGAGCATGGGTTTCAACGCACCGCAGCGGCGCGAGTCGCTGCGGTGTTGTCTCAGTCCATCTCCGTTTCTGAGGCAACGAGGTGTAACCGAGTGGTTAGAGATCGTGTAATGCGCCATCATCAGCAGGATGGACCTGCCACGCGATTGCGGGTGAAGGGCGAGGAGAAGAGATGCTTTTCAACGACTTGATCAATTCGGGCAGCACAGCGGGCGTGGTCGCCGCTGTACTCCTCCTTCTGTACTGGATCGGCGTCGTCGTCACGCTGATCTGGGAAGACCGCGAGCCGTACGACACCCTCGCCTGGATCCTCGGCCTCATGCTGCTGCCCGGTCTCGGGCTGATCCTGTACTTCATGGTCGGTCGGAACTGGCCCGCGATCACGCAGAAGCGTCCGTGGCTGCACAAGATGGTCGCCGCCCGCCGCCCGTTCATGAACGAGATCTACGCCCGCTTCAGGGACAAGGACGAGGAGCTGCTGGCCCAGGAGAACATGACTGTGGTCGGCAAGGTCGGCAAGGCCATCTGGGCCCAGAACGAGGCGGCACCGCTGCCCGCGCGCACGTTCGAGATCTATCCCGACCGGCGAGGAGTACTTCCCGGTCCTGATCGAGGACCTCTCGCGACGCGCAGCGGTTCATCCACATGCAGTACTTCATCTGGGAGCGCGACGAGCTGACCGAGAAGATCTGCAACGTGCTGATGGACCGGCTCAAGGCCGGCGTCGAGGTGCGCATCCTCAATGACTGGCTCGGCAACATCCAGTACAAGAAGGACCAGCTCAAGGCGCTCAAGGAAGCGGGCGCCCAGTGGGGCGCCGACGTGAGCCAGTTCAACAAGGCGAACTACCGCAACCACCGCAAGATGACCATCATCGATGGAGACGTCGGGCACTCCGGTGGCGTGAACATCGGCCAGGAGTACATCGACGGCGGCAAGAAGTACCCGGCCTGGCGCGACACGGGCATCAGGTTCACCGGACCGGCGGTGGGCGGGCTGCAGCGACTGTTCGCCGAGCGCTGGTGGGAGAAGCACGACGAGAATCTCTTCCAGGCCAAGTACTTCCCCGACCCCTCGCTCGACCCCGGCTCGATCATGACCCAGATCGTCTCGCAAGGTGTCGAAGACCCGTGGCACTCGGCGACGCGCGCTCACCAGATCGCGATCATGGGGGCGAGCGAGCGACTTCTCATCTCGTCGCCGTACTTTGTGCCGGACCAGTCGACGCACGACGCGATGATCGATGCCGCGCTCTCCGGCGTGGAGGTCCACTTCCTGATGACGGGCTGGCCGGACAAGAAGCTCGCGTTCAACGCCGCGAAGTCGTACTGGAAGCCGGTCTCGGAGGCCGGCGGCCGCATCTACCTCTACAACAAGGGCTTCTTCCACTCGAAGTCGATGGTCGTGGACGATGTCGCCTGCTCGATCGGCACGATGAACCTCGACATCCGGTCGCTGCGGCTCCACAAGGAGCTCATGGTGTGGACCTACGATCGAGCGGTCACCGCTCGTCTCGCGGACATCTTCTTCGACGACCTCAAGGAGTCGAAGGAGGTCACGCTTCGAGGACATCGCCGACTGGAGCAACTGGGAGCACTTCCGCAACTCGTTCTCGAGGCTGACCTCGAACCTCATCTAGCCCCGCTTCAGTGTGCGACGTTCTCCGAAGGGCGGTCCGACGGGCCGCCCTTCGGCTGCTCCTGAGACCCCGGCCGCAATCTCCCTCCTTGTCCGAGGGGTACGCACTCACCAGGGGGTGGTGCACAACGGGCGGCCGGGACGCTATGTTGTGCATACATCGAACACGTTTCTGTATCACCGCCTAAGGAGCAGCGCATGATCAAGGTCGCAGTGTGGGGTACCGGCATGATGGGCCAGGGGCTGCTCGGCTACCTGCTCGACCGGCCGAAGGACGCAGAGATCGTCGGCGTCATCGCCCACGACCCGCACAAGGAGGGCATGACCGTCGGCGAGCTGATCGGACGCGAGTGTGACGTCGCGATGACGACCGACTCAGAGGCTGTGCTCGCTGCCAAGCCCGACGTGGTCTGCATCTGCACCCAGAGCTTCCTCCACGAGGTCGAGCCGCAGATCGAGCCGAGCGTGAAAGCCGGGGCCGACGTCCTGTGCATCGCCGAGACGCTTGCGTATCCGTGGGCGAGCGACCCGGAGTGGGGCGACCGCTTCGACGCGCTGGCCAAGCAGCACGACGTCACCATCCTTGGCACCGGCGTGAACCCGGGCTTCGTGCTCGATGCGCTGCCGGTCGTGCTGTCCTCGGCGTGTCTGCGGGTCGATCGGATCGAGGCGCAGCGCGTGAACGACCTCTCGCCGTTCGGCCCCACGGTCATGAAGACGCAGGGCGTGGGCACCACCGTCGACGAGTTCAACGCCGGCATCGCCGACGGCAGCATCGTCGGCCACATCGGATTCCCCGAGTCGATCCACCTGATCGCTAAGGCGCTTGGGTGGACGATCGACCGGGTCGAGCAGGTCCGCGAGCCGATCATCACCGGCGTCGAGCGCTCCACGCCCCACGTGCACGTGGCGCCGGGCGACGTCTGCGGATGTCGCCACATCGGGTGGGGCTACTCGGGTGACGAGCTCAAGATCGCGCTCATCCACCCGCAGCAGATCCACCCCGGACTCGAGGGCCAGGACACCGGCGACTACATCAAGATCTTCGGCGACCCCGATATCCACATGTCGAACCAACCCGAGATCCCCGGCGGCAAGGGCACCTACGCGAGCACCGGCAACTACATCCCGCTGATCGGCGCCGCGCCCGCGGGCATGCTCACCGTCGTCGATATGCCGCTGCCGAGGTTCTGGACGCCCTCGGCGTAGGGGCGCGTGGAGCGCGGTGCCCGAGAGGCGGCGCGCACCAATCGAGACCGTTTCGCATTGCTTGTCGAGCGAGTGAGGTGACGAAGATGGCCGAGGTCGACCGCTGCGGCGTCGACGACTGGGTCGAGGTCGAGTACGTGCTCCTCGAGCCTTCCGAGCGCGCCGCCGGGCTTCCCGCCGAGACCGCCGAGCAGCCCCTCAAGGCGTGGGTCAAAGGCTTCGCGACCGCCTCGGCCGCGCTGGGCGAGACGGTCACGGTTGTCACGATGACCGGCCGGAAGGTCGCGGGTAGGCTCACCGAGATCAACCCGGGCTACACCCACACCTTCGGCAAGCCCGCGCCCGAGCTGGTGCATGTGGGGCGCGACCTGCGAGCGCGGGTCGACGAGTACCGCGCGAAACTCACGGCGACGGGGCGGGTGAGTGACGTGACCCGCTTCGACGAGATGATGGCCCGCAAGGGCGAGATCATGGTCCGCGCGCTCGGCATGGACTACAGCGAGTTCGAACGGACGCCCATCGCTTTCGACTACGAGGGGATGATGGCGGCCCACGGGTTCTCGCTCGAGGAGATCGTAGGAATCCAGGCAGCCGCGGGCGTGGGCAACACGCCGCTGCTCGAGCTGCGCAACCTCACCGACGTGGTCCGCTCGGTGAGCCAGCCGGGGCGCGGCGCGCGCATCTTCGTGAAGGACGAGGCCGCCAACATGGCCGGCTCGTTCAAGGACCGGCGGGCGAGCGTGAGCATCCACGTCGCCAAGCAGAAGGGCTACGAGGGCGTGATCGCCGCGACCTCGGGCAACTACGGTGCGGCGGTGTCGAGCCAGGCCGCCCGCAACGGCCTGAAGTGCATCATCTGCCAGGAGGCGTTCGACAGCCGGCACGTGGGTCAGCCCGAGATCATCGAGAAGAGCCGCATCTGCGAGGCGTTCGGCGCCGAGGTCGTGCAGATGACGGTCGGTCCCGAGCTGTTCATGCACATGCTGGAGCTGCTCGACTCTACCGGCTATCTCGCCGCCTCGCTGTACTCGTCGTTCGGCGTGAGCGGCATCGAGACGCTGGGCTGGGAGATCGCCCGCGAGATGACGGCGCTGACGGGCGCCCCGCCTACCCACGTCGTGGTCACGCACGCCGGCGGCGGCAACACCACCGGCACCGCGCGCGGGCTGAAGCGCGCGGGGGCGACGGACACGCAGATCGTGAGCGCGTCCGTCGACCTCTCCGGGCTGCACATGGCCTCCGACACCGACTTCAACCGCAAGAGCTTCACCACCGGCCACACCGGCTTCGGCGTGCCGTTCGCCACGTGGCCGGACCGTGCCGACGTCCCCCGTAACGCCGCGCGCTCTCTGCGCTACATGGACCGCTATCTCACCGTCACCCAGGGCGAGGTGTTCTACATCACCGAGGCGATGAGCAAGCTCGAAGGCCTCGAGCGAGGCCCGTCAGGCAACACCGCGATGGCGGCCGCATTCTCGCTCGCGCGCGATCTGCCCCGCGAGTGCACGGTGGTGGTCCAGGAGACCGAGTACACCGGCGCGGGCAAGCACCACTGGGCTCAGCTGAACTTCGCTCGCCAGATGGGCGTCGAGGTCCGCGCGGGCGATCCCGCCGAGAACAAGCCCGGCTCGGCGATCGTGATCCCCGAGACCCCCGAGCAGATCCGGGCCACGGACTTCGACCTCGAGCGGATGCGCCGCAGCTACGTCCGCAACTCGCTCCAGCACGCGCCGGAAGGCTACGAGCCGACGGCAGAAGACATCGAGTTCCTCGCCGATGACACCAACTCAACGCCCGAATTCGTCGAGGCGACGCTGGCGTCGCTCAAGGAGGCCTGACGCATGGTTCGTCCCGACACCTACGACGAGGTCCGCAAGCATCTCGCGGACCTGAGCGACGAGCAGCTCGAGGACCGGTTCTGGGAGCTGTGCGACGAGGTCGTGGCGCCGCTCGTCGAGCTGGCCCGCACCCACACGTCGCCGTCGATCGAGCGCTCGGTCCTGATGCGCATGGGCATCGACTCGCGCACGTGTGTCGCCGTGGTGGCCGAGTGCGAGACGCGCGGGTTGCTCGGCCATGGAGCCGGGCACGTGGTGCTGGTGTGCATGCAGGCGTGGGAGGTGGACGCGCCCACCGCGGCGGGTCGCCTCGCGAACGGCGAGGGCTGGGACATCGTCGCGGCGAAGTGGGGCGGCCGATGAGCCCCGATCGCCTTCCGCCGCTGGATCCGAACGCGAAGCTCGATGTCACCGAGCTGCTGCGCGGCATCGAGGGCTACCGTCCGCGCCGCAAGGGGTGGCACTGGCGCGAGCAGGTGCCCGACCAGAGGCTCTACGAGTTCACCTACCACGAGACCTCGAAGCCGCTGGAGCGCAGCGTGCCGCTGCCGGCGGCCCACTACTTCGACAACATCGACCCGCAGCCGGACTGCGTGGTGACCACCGAGATCGCCTCGGGCCGCTTCGAGGACGACATCCGCCGGATGCGCATGGCGGCGTGGCACGGCGCCGACCACATGATGGTCATCCGCACCGCGGGCCAGAGCCACATGGACGGTCTGCTCGAGGGAACGCCCGAGGGCGTCGGCGGCATCGCGGTGACCCGCAAGCAGACGCGGGTGACTCGGCGGGCACTCGACCTCATCGAGGACGAGGTGGGGCGTCCGATCAACTTCCACAGCTACGTGAGCGGCGTCGCTGGACCCGAGATCGCGGTCATGTTCGCCGAGGAGGGCGTGAACGGCGCGCACCAGGACCCGCAGTACAACGTGCTGTACCGCAACATCAACATGTACCGCAGCTTCGTCGACGCGGCGGTGGCCAAGCGGATCATGGCGAGCGTCGGGATGCTGCAGATCGACGGCGCGCATAACGCCAATGCCACCGCGATCAAGGCGTGGAAGGTCATGCCCGAGCTGCTGGTGCAGCACGGGATCAACTGCGCGTACTCGGTGGCGGTGGGGATGCGCAAGGACCTCATCGCGCTGTCCACGGTGCCGCCGGACGCCGCCCCCGCGCCGTGCATGCGGATGGACCTGCCGTATGCGATCGCACTTCGCGACCTGTTCGGCGAGTACAAGATGCGCGCCCAGCAGAACACCCGCTACATGGAGAGCGACGGCCGAGAGGCCACCGTCGCCCACGTGATGAACCTGATGATCTCTCGGCTGACTTCGGCGGACATCCAGAGCACCATCACGCCCGACGAGGGCCGCAACGTGCCGTGGCACTACAACAACATCGCCGCGGTGAACACGGCGAAGCAGTCGCTCGTGGGCATGGACGGCCTGCGCGAGATGGTGAAGGTCGATCGCGAGAACCCCGAGCTCAAGGACCGCGTGCGCGAGCTCAAGGAGCGCGCGGTGCTGTTCCTCGAGGCGATGCTCGCCGATGGCGGGTACTTCGCCGGCGTCGAGGACGCGTACTTCGTCGACTCGGGGGAGTACCCCGAGACCCACGACGACGGCATCCATGCGCCACTCCGACGGCGGCGTCGCGGTCGACACGATCGTCGAGCGGGCCGACGACTACCTCGCGCCGGTGTGCCACCACTTCGGCGAGAACCACCTGCCCGACGAGATCGTCGAGGGCGCTCGGGGGGCGAAGGCGTGCGACCTCATCGGCGGGTGCACGCTGTGCGACGACACCAAGATCCCGTTCATCGACGAGCTCGACCCCGAGGACAACGTGAACGTGCGCCTCGCGGCAACCGCGGAGCTCCGCGAGAAGGGCCTCATCAAGCCAGAGGTCGAGTGGGCCGGCGACGGGATCGTCGTCGTGACGATGTTCCTGCCTGCGGCTGCGGACGTCGCCGAGGCCGCCGCGCTCGAGATCGGACGGGCGATGAACCTGGCCGAGCCCGAGGTCATCCACAAGGCGGTCATGCACCCCGCCGAGGGCACGCTGATCGAGCTCAAGGGCCGCCTCGACGTCGCCATCGATCCCACCACCCTCGTGATCACCGAGAAGCCGCAGCCGCTCTCTGACGAGGAGATCCGCGAGTTCGTGCACGAGCGCGACCTGAAGTGCGTCGCCGCGACGGTGGGCGAGGACGAGCACTCGGTGGGGATGCGCGAGATCATCGACATCAAGCACGGCGGGCTCGAGAAGTGGAGCTTCCACGTCGAGTACCTCGGCACGTCGGTGCCCGTGGAGAAGGTCCTCGACGCGGCGATCGAGCACGCCGCCCAAGTCGTGCTGATCTCGACGATCATCAGCCACGGCGACATGCACCGCACGAACATGGAGAAGCTCGCCGACCTCGCCGTGGAGAAGGGCGTCCGCGACAAGCTGCTGCTCATTGCCGGCGGCACGCAGGTCACCGACAAGCTCGCCCGCAGTTGGGGCATGGACGCGGGGTTCGGCCGCAAGACCAAGGGCGTCGACGTGGCATCCTTCATCGTGAAGACGATGCGCGAGCGGGGGATGTGAGGAACCGCACGTGACCGAGCCGAGGGCCATCGACGCGATCGTCGCCGAGATCGGATCCACGACCACGGTCGTCTCCGCCTTCGACGGGCTCGCCGAGTACCCCCAGACCGAGCCGCGCCTTCTCGGCCAGGGTGTCGCGGCGACGAGCGTCGCGCAGGGCGACGTGGTGATCGGGCTCGCCGAGGCGCGCCACGAGCTGCACCGCCAGCTTGGCGACGTCGAGCTGCAGCCGCGGGTGACGCTGGCGACCTCCTCGGCGGCCGGTGGCCTGCGGATGACCGTCCACGGGCTCACGCAGAAGATGACGGCTGCCGCAGCATCCGAGGCCGCTCTGGGCGCGGGCGCTCGGGTCGAGTACCAGACCGCGGGGCGCCTTCGCGACCACGACCTGCGCCGCATCGACGAGGTCGCGCCGAACCTGATCCTGCTCGCCGGCGGGGTGGAGGGCGGCGACTGCGACACCGTCCTGTTCAACGCCGGGCGCCTCACCGAACTCGAGTCGCGACCGATCGTGGTCTACGGCGGCAACTCGGTGGTGTGTGCCGACGCCCAGCAGCTGCTCGAGGCGGCGGGATTCCGCGTACGCATCACCAGCAACGTGTACCCCGCCATCGACGAGCTCGACATCGTCCCCGCCCGCGGGGTCATCCATGACGCGTTCGAGGAGCACATCACCCACGCGCCGGGCATGGAGAACATCGCGGATCACGTCACCGGCCGCATTCTCCCTACGCCTGGCGCGGTGCTCATCGCGACCGAGAAGCTCGCCGAGGTGCTCGGCGACCTCGTTGTCGTCGATGTGGGCGGGGCGACCACCGACGTGCATTCGGTCACGGACGGGAGCCCGGAGATCCAGGCCATCGCGACGGAGCCCGAACCCCACAGCAAGCGCACGGTGGAGGGCGACCTCGGGACCTATGTGAGCGCGACCCACGTCGCCGAGCTCATCGCACCCGCCGAGCGGCCCGCGCATCTGCCGCCGGCGCTGCCGTTCACTCCCGCGGAGATCGAAGCCGCGACCCTGCTCGCGCGCGCCGCCACGGTCACCGGCGTTCACCGGCACGCGGGCCGGCTGCTCCAGCTGTACACGCCCAGCGGCCGACAGACCGTCGCCCGCGGCCGCGATCTCACCGCGTGCCGGCTGCTCATCGGCACCGGCGGTGCGCTCACTCGGCTGCCCGGAGGCATCGCCGCGCTCGAGGCCGCCCGAGGCGGAGCGCCCGGCAGCAGCGATCGTCTGCTTCCGCCCGCCGACGCCACCTGCACGCTCGATCGCGACTACATCTTTGCCGCGTGTGGGGCGCTGTTCTCGGCGTTTCCCGCCGAGGCAGTCGTCGCCCTCATGCGTCGCAGCGCCGACCTCTGAGGATCAAGGAGCCGCACGTGGAAGTCCCCGTCCACACCGTGCCCGTCGCGACCGTGACCGTCGACCTCGGCAAGATCGCCGAGAACGCTCGCACCGTCACGTCGGCGCTGCCGGGCGTCGAGATCGTGGGGGTCACCAAGGTCACCTGCGGCAGCCCCGAGGTCGCGCGCGCGATGCTCGCGGGCGGCGTCGTGGCGATCGGCGAGTCGCGCCTCGAGAACATCGAGCGGCTTCGCAGCGCCGGAATCGACGCTCCGATGTGGTTGCTGCGCGCGCCGACCCCCGCCCTCGCCGAGGAGACCGTGCGCCTCGCCGACGTCTCGCTCGAGAGCGAGCTCGTCACCCTGCGCGCCCTGGATGCTGCCGCAGCTCGTGCCGGCGTCACGCACCGAGTCGTGGTGATGGTCGACCTCGGCGACCTGCGCGAAGGGCTGATGCCGGACGAGCTTCCCGCCTTCCTCGCCGAGGCCTCGGGCATGACGAACCTCGACATTCGCGGAATCGGCGCCAGCCTGACCTGCTACGGGGCCATCGTCCCCACCGCCGAGAACCTCGGCCAGCTGGTCGAGCTGACGAAGGCGGCCGAGCGGCAGCTGGGCCGCAAGCTCATGATCTCCGGCGGCATGTCGACCACGCTCGACACGATCGCCACCGGCGAACTGCCGGCCGAGATCGACAACCTGCGCGTGGGGGAGGCGATCGTGCTGGGTGTGAGCCCAGCGACGCGCGAGCGGATCCTCGGGCTGCACACCGATGCCGTGGTGCTCGACGCGCCGGTCATCGAGTGCCGCGTGAAGCCGTCGCGGCCGATCGGCATCTCGGCACAGGACGCGTTCGGGCAGACGCCGGACTTCGAGGACCGCGGGCCGCGGCTGCGAGCGATCTGCGCGATCGGTCGCCAGGACGTCGCCCCGGGGGCGCTCCAGCCGGTCGACCCCCGCGTCGAGGTCCTCGGCGCCTCGAGCGACCACCTGATACTCGACGTGCACGATCTGCCCGAGCCGCCGACGATCGGCGATTCGATCCGGTTCGTGCCGGGCTACTCGGCGACACTCGCGCTCTTCACGTCGCCGTACGTGCGCAAGGAGTTCGCGGGCGGTCAGGGCTAGGCGGCGAAGGCCCACGCTGTTCCCTTCACCATCCTTCCTTGGGATGAATCGGGGAAGGTTCGCGCACCCGGAGTGGAATACATACTGTCAGTGCGGGTTCGCGATTCTCGATCCAAGGGGTGATTCTTATGCGCGTCGTTCGGCGATGGTCTGTGCTGCTGCTCGCCCTCACGTTGTGTCTGGGGCTGGCGGTTCCGGCACATGCGACACCCGAGCTCCTGCCCAATCAGGTAGGTCAGGAGGCGTACGAGTACGTCGAGCAGCTTCAAGGGCTGCGTCAGGCAGGGACCTCGAGCGAGGTCGCGGCGGCCAACAAGGTCGCTGGCTGGTTCTCGGACGCCGGCTACAGCCCGATGCTCCAGCCGTTCACCTACGTACGTCGTGGCGTGACGTACAACTCCCAGAACGTCGTCGCGTACCGACCGGCCACCAAGAAGCCGAAGACGCGTCCCACGCCGCTCGTCATCGTGGGCGCCCACTACGACGCGTCGACCGCGGGTCTCGGCGCTGACGACAACGCGTCCGGTGTCGCCGTGATGCTCGAGGTCGCCGAGCGGATCGCGAGATTCAACCAGGAGTACGACCTGGTCTTCGTTGCCTTCGGTGCCGAGGAAGTGGGACTCAAGGGCTCCGCTTACTTCGTCTCGAAGATGTCTGCCGCGGACGTGTCCCGCACCGTCGCCATGGTGAACTTCGACTCCCTGATCGTGGGCGACAAGCTCTACATTCACGCCGGCGCAAACGAGAAGACCGGTCCGCGCGACGAGATGCTGCGGCTGATCCGCCTGCGCAAGCTACCGATCGAGATGCAGCCCGGCCTCAATCCCGACTACCCCGCCGGCCTCACTCCCGACGGCTTCAGCGACTACACCGCGTTCAATCGCGCGGGCATTCCGGTGGTCGCGTTCGAGTCGACGAACTGGGAGATCGGCGACCTCGACGGCTACGAGCAGACCGAGGAGTTCGGGTCGTTCTGGCACACGCCGTGGGACAACCTGGCGAAGATCGAGGAGCTGCTTCCCGGGCGTCCGATGGTGCGGCTCGAGGCCTACACGACGCTCGTGTTCGAGTACCTGAAGCATCTGAACCCGTAGGGTTCGCCGAGCGTCCAGCGCTCTTCTGGGGCCGCCGTGGCACTGCGCCGCGGCGGCCTTAGCGTGACGCCAGTCCCGCCGCGACCTCGAGCACGAGCAGCGCGCCGAGGCGGACGGTGCGTTCGTCGGGCGTGTCGGCGGTCGCGTCGATCTCGGCGATGTCGACAGCGATCACGCGGGCGTCGGCCCCGGCGAGGAACGCGAGCTGCCGAAGCTCGTCGGCGGTCAGGCCGCCCGGCGCGGCTGCCGGGCAACCGGGGACTGCGGCCCGGTCGCACACGTCAACGTCCAGGTCGACGTACACCGGTCGGCCGCCCTCGCCGGCGCGCTCGAGGGCGTACGCCATCAGTTCGGCGAGCGGACGGCGGCGGAGCTCGTCTCGGTAAATGGCCGTGATACCCAGGGACCGGGCGCGCTCCGTGTACGCCGCGGAGTTCGCGAAGTCGGCGATCCCCAGCTGCACCACGTGCGAGCCGGGCAGTCCGGCGTCGACCAAGCGACGCACCGGCGAACCGTTCGACTCCCCGTCGCGAAGATCGTGGTGTGCGTCGACAGTGACGAGGCCCGCCTCGCCAAGCCGATCGCCGAGCAGGCCGCACATCACCGAGTAGGTGATCGAATTGTCTCCGCCGATCGCCACCAGCAGGTCGTGCTGCCCTGCGATCGCGTCGATTCGCTCGCGGACGCGCTCCTCGCCCTCGCGCCCATCGGGCTCCACGACGTCGCCGTGGTCTCGAACGTCGACGCGCTGCGAGAGGTCGATCCCACGGCTACCCGCGTACGGCGAGAACCGCGCAAGGGCGGCACGGATCGCGTCGGGCGTCGCGTGCGCCCCGGTAGGGGAGAGCGAGGTCTCGCGGGCGGGCACTCCGATCAGCCCGAGACGCCTCACGCCGGGGGTGGTGGTGGCGGAGAATGCCTCGTCGGCCGCGGGATAGGCCGGATCGGCCGCCGGTCTCAGCCAACTGGACGCGCGGGGCCACAGTGGGTCGCTCGGCAGGTCTCGTTCTCTCATCGCACCCTCGCTCGAGGCGTCGCCGCCCGTCGTGCACCTCAAGGCGCGTCAACGGCGCTGCGAATGGCTAGTATCAGGTCAGCTGCGTATCAACCTACACCCTCCGCGCGCCGCCGCGCTCGACCGAAAGGCCCGTTGTGTCTGCTGAGCACGTACGACTTGGGGCCGAGCCCCTCACCGTGGCCGACGTCGTCGCCGTCGCCCGAGGTGGCGCGGCCGTCGAGCTCCTGCCCGCGTGCCTCGAGAGGATCGAGCGCACGCGGGAGTACGTCGACGAGCTGGCTGCTTCCGGCCGCCCGGTCTATGGCGTCTCCACCGGCTTCGGTGCGCTCGCCACCACCTACATCGAGCCCGCACAGCGCGCCCAGCTTCAGCGTTCGCTGGTGCGCTCTCATGCCGCGGGGAGCGGACCCTGCGTCGAGGCCGAGGTCGTACGCGCGATGATGCTCCTGCGGCTCAAGACGCTCTGCTCGGGACACACCGGCGTTCGCCGCGTGACCGCCGAGACCTACGCCGCGCTGCTCAACGCCCGCATCACGCCGTGCGTCGCCGAGTTCGGTTCGCTCGGCTGCTCGGGCGACCTCGCTCCACTCGCGGCGTGCGCGCTGGCGCTCATGGGCGAGGGCGAAGCGTTCGATGCGCGGGGGACGCGTCGCCCCGCTGGTGAGGTGCTGGCCGAGGCAGGGATCGAGCCCGTCGTGCTGCAGGAGAAGGAGGGTCTCGCCCTCATCAACGGCACCGACGGCATGCTCGGCATGCTCGTGCTCGCCATCGCCGACCTCGAGGTGCTCGCGAAGACCGCCGACATCGCCGCGGCGATGAGCATCGAGGCGCTGCTCGGCACCGACCGTACCCTCGCCGAGGACCTCCAGGCGATGCGCCCTCACCCGGGGCAGCAGGCAGCCGCCGAGAACATGCGCCGCCTGCTCGCCGACTCGTCGCTGATCGCGTCCCACGTGTGCGACGACCTGCGTGTGCAGGACGCCTACTCGCTGCGCTGCGCCCCACAGGTCGCCGGAGCGGTTCGCGACACCATCGCGCACGCCACGCTCGTTGCCGAGCGGGAGATGGCCTCCACGATCGACAACCCGGTGGTGCTCGGCGACGGCCGGATCGAGAGCAACGGCAACTTCCACGGAGCCCCCGTCGGCTACGTGCTCGACTTCCTGGCGATCGCGACGGCCGATCTCGCCTCGATCAGCGAGCGGCGCACCGACCGCATCCTCGATCGCACCAGGTCGCACAACCTGCCGCCGTTCCTCGCCGACAGCCCCGGAGTGGACTCCGGTCACATGATCGCCCAGTACACACAGGCGTCGATCGTGAGCGAGCTGAAGCGCTTGGCGGTTCCCGCGAGCGTCGACTCGATCCCGTCCTCGGCGATGCAGGAGGACCACGTGGCGATGGGGTGGAACGCGGCGCGCAAGCTGCGGCGCAGCGTCGACGGGCTCGCACGCGTGCTAGCTATCGAGATCCTGACCGCCGCTCGAGCCATCGACCTGCGCGCGCCGGTCGAGCCGGCGCCGGCCACGCGTGCGGTGCGGGACCTCGTGCGACAGCGGGTCGAAGGACCCGGCCCCGACCGGCACCTCGCTCCAGAGATCGAGGCCGCTCGGGAGATGGTGAGCAGTGGGGCGGTCGTCTCGGCTGCGGAGAAGGTGACGGGAGCGCTTCGATGAGCGAAGGTGCACGCGAGGTCCGCGCCGCGCGCGGCGTGGAGCTGACGACAGCGCAGGGGTGGCCGCAGGAGGCCGCACTGCGGATGCTGATGAACAACCTCGATCCGGACGTCGCCGAGCGACCCGACGACCTCGTCGTGTATGGCGGCAGCGGCAAGGCGGCGCGCGACTGGGCGAGCTTCGACGCGCTCGTGCGGACACTTACCTCACTCAAGGCGGACGAAACGATGCTCGTGCAGTCCGGCCGGCCCGCGGGCGTGTTCCGCACGCACGAGTGGGCGCCACGCGTCCTGATCGCGAACAGCAACCTCGTCCCCGACTGGGCCACCTGGCCGGAGTTCCGCCGGCTCGAACATCTCGGCCTCACCATGTACGGTCAGATGACCGCCGGTTCGTGGATCTACATCGGCACCCAGGGCATCGTTCAGGGCACCTACGAGACCTTCGCCGCCGTCGCCGAGAAGCGCTTCGGCGGCACGCTCGCTGGGACGCTCACGCTCACGGGCGGGTGCGGCGGCATGGGTGGGGCTCAGCCGCTCGCCGTCACGATGAACGACGGCGTCTGCCTGATCGTCGACGTCGACCCGCACAGGCTCGAGCGCAGGGTCGAGACCCGCTACCTCGACGAGTGGACCCACGACCTCGACGACGCGCTCCGCCGTGTCGAATCGGCCAAGCGCGAGAAGCGGGCGCTATCGGTGGGCCTCGTGGGCAACTGCGCCGACATCGAGCCCGAGGTTCTGCGCCGCGGCATAGAGATCGACATCGTCACCGATCAGACCTCGGCCCACGACCCGCTCATGTACCTGCCGCTCGGCGTCCGTCTCGAGGAGTGGCGGGAGTACGCGGAGCGGGACCCCGAGGGCTTCACCGAGCGCGCCCGGCACTCGATGGCGTGTCATGTCGAGGCGATGGTCGGCTTCATGGACGCCGGCGCCGAGGTGTTCGACTACGGCAACTCGATCCGCAAGGAGGCCGAACTCGGCGGGGCCCAGCGCGCCTTCGCGTTCCCCGGGTTCGTGCCCGCTTACATCCGTCCGCTGTTCTGCGAGGGCAAGGGTCCGTTCCGCTGGGTCGCCCTGTCCGGCGATCCCGCCGACATCCACGCCACCGACCAGGCCATCCTCGAGCTCTTCCCAGACAACCTTCCACTCCGCCGATGGATCGAGCAGGCTTCCGAGAAGATTGCGTTCCAGGGCTTGCCGGCCCGCATCTGCTGGCTGGGCTACGGCGAGCGCGACAAGGCCGGCCTGCGTTTCAACGAGATGGTCGCCGACGGCCGAATCTCCGCCCCCCTCGTCATCGGCCGAGACCACCTCGACTGCGGTAGCGTCGCGTCGCCGTATCGCGAGACCGAGTCCATGAGCGACGGTTCCGACGCCATCGCCGACTGGCCGCTGCTCAACGCGCTGGTCAACACCGCCTCCGGCGCGTCGTGGGTCTCCATTCACCACGGCGGGGGAGTCGGCATCGGCCGATCGATCCACGCCGGGCAAGTCACGGTCGCCGACGGGACCCCCCTCGCCGCCGAGAAGATCGAGCGCGTGCTCACCAACGATCCGGGCATGGGCGTGATCCGGCACGCCGACGCGGGCTACGAGCGCGCCCTCGAGGTCGCCGAGGAGCGCGGGGTGCGGGTGCCGATGCGGGAGGGCGGCGAGTAGCGTGGCGGCGGCGGACGGCATCTCGCGCTCGCTGCTGGTCACCGGGATCGGCGAGCTCGTAACCAACGATCGGGCGCTCGGCGACGGTTCGCCGCTCGGTATCGTGCGTGACGCCGCACTCGCGGTCGAAGACGGTCGCGTGACGTGGGTCGGCTCGGCATCGCAGGCCGCCGCAAGCGACGCTATCTCGTGCGACGAGCGACTCGACGTGGGCGGCGCCGCGATCGTCCCCGGTTTCGTCGACAGCCACACCCATCTCGTGTTCGCCGGCGATCGCGCTGCCGAGTTCTCCGCCAGGATGGCGGGCGAGCCCTACACCGGCGGCGGCATCGCCACCACGGTGGCAGCGACCCGCGCCGCGAGCGACACCGACCTTCGCGATCACACTGCCCGCCTCGCCACCGAGCTGGTCTCGCTCGGCACCACGACGGTCGAGATCAAGAGCGGATACGGCCTCGACGTCGAGAACGAGGCGCGAATCCTTCGGATCGCTCGTGAGTTCACCGCCGAGACCACGTTCCTTGGTGCGCACGTCGTGCCGCCGGAGTTCGCCGAGGACCGCGCTGCATACGTCGAACTGGTCGCCGGTCCGATGCTGAAGGCGTCCGCGCCGTACGCGAAGTGGGTCGACGTGTTCTGCGATCGGGGGGCGTTCGACGCGGACGAGACGCGGACGCTGCTCCGTGCCGGCATCGAGGCCGGCCTGCAACCGAGGCTCCACGGCAACCAGCTCGCCCCCGGGCCTGGCGTCGAGATAGCCGTGGAGTTCCGTGCGGCGAGCGTCGATCACTGCACGTACCTCACCGACGCGGACATCGCCACGCTCGCCGGCTCGGACACGGTGGCGACGCTGCTGCCCGCGGCGGACTTCAGCACGCGCGCCCCCTACGCGCCCGCGCGGCGACTGCTCGACGCCGGCGTCACCATCGCCCTGGCCACCGACTGCAATCCGGGGTCCTCGTACACCACCTCGATGCCGCTGTGCATCGCCCTCGCGGTTCGAGAGATGCAGCTCACCCCCAGCGAGGCGTTGTTCGCCGCGACCGCGGGCGGGGCCTCGGCTCTTCGCCGAGACGACATCGGCCGGCTCTCACCCGGAGCGTCTGCCGATTTCGCGCTGCTCGCTGGGTCGTCGCACGTTCAGATCGCGTACCGGCCGGGCTCGCCAGTCATCGTCCAGACGTGGCGCGGTGGTACGAGGCTTTGGTCGAGCGACTGATCGCGGATTCTGACGGCGGCTACGCGGACGAGCCGTGTCCCGGGGCTATACCGTTCGCATGACGACGACGCGGTCGCGGCCACCCTGCTTCGCCGAGTAGAGCGCGCGGTCCGCGCGTTCGATCAGCGTGTCGAGTGTGACCAGCTCGCCCGGCTTCGCGTTCGACACGCCCGCACTGATGGTGACGCCGATCGAGGCGTCCCCGTAGGGCACCGGCGTGGCGGCGATGCGCTGGCGGAGTCGCTCGGCTGCCTTGCGTGCCGCTCCGATCTCCATGCCGACGAGCAGCACGAGGAACTCGTCGCCGCCGTAGCGGCAGGGAACGTCCGTCTTGCGGCAGTGCTCTGTGAGCTCCTTGGTTATCGCGACCAGCACACGGTCGCCGGCCAGGTGCCCGTAGCTGTCGTTGACCTGCTTGAAGCGGTCGATGTCGAACATCATCAGTGACACGGGACGGCCCTGTGCGAGGGCAAGCTTCATCTCCTCTGCGAGGACCGTCAGATGCCCGCGGTTGAACAGCCCGGTGAGCGGATCGAGCGACGCCTCTGCTTCGAGACGCGCCTGTGCCACCTTCCGCTCCTCGACCTCACGTTCGAGGGCGAGGCTGCGCAGGCGGTGGATCTCGGCGTCCTTCTTCGCGGATTCGAGCTGGTAGCTCACGCGCAGGTTGACGAGACGCGCCTGAGTCTCGGCGTTGAGCCCAGCCTGGTTGAGGTCGTGGAAGCGCTTGAAGTGGGTGAGCGCTTCGGCGAGTTCCCCGCGGTGCTCGTGGATCTGCGACAGCAGCTCGTGGCATTGGAACCGCTCCACGCCCAGATCGCGCTTCTCGGCGAGTTCGAGTGCCCGGCAGACTACTTCGAGCGCCTCGTCCCACGACTCCTTCGCGATCGCGATCTTGCCGAGGCCTATCAGGTTCGTGGCCTCGTCCGGCTCGGAGCCGAGATCGCGTGCGAGTGCGAGCGCGCGGCGGGAGTAGGTCTCCGCCTCGTCGAACAGCTCCATCTTGTAGAGCACGTGGGACACCGTGTCGAGTACCGCCGCCAGGAAGTACTCGCGCTGTCCCTCGGCGGCGAACTCCAGCGACGCGAGCGATGAGGAGAGGGCGCGGTCGTTGTCGCCGAGCTCCACGTAGGTGTAGGCCATGTTGTTGAGGACCAGAGCCTCGCCGGTCTTGTCACCGAGTTCGCGATGGATCTGCAGCGCTCGCTGCTGGCACTCGATCGCGGCATCGGAATGTCCCGACGAGGCCTGGACACTGCCGATGCTGTCGAGCATGTACGCTTCGAGGCTGCGGTCGCCCACGCCCTCGGCCACGCGCACGGCCTGAAGCAGGTTCTCGAGCGCTTCGGTGAAGTCGCCCATGCAGTAGTGCGTCCAGCCGATCGACTGGAGCACCTCGGCGAGAACGGGGCTCGGCAGTCCGGGCTCGAGCAGGGCGAGGGCCTGCGACGCTTCGGACATCGCCGCATGCCATTCGCCGATCGACGAGTTGCGGTACGCCAGCATCGAGAGCGCACCGGCCATCCCGTAGGTGTACTGCTCGCCGTCGGAGTCGTACTGGCATGCCAGCTCGAAGGCCTGCTCGGCGAGCTCGCGGAGCTTGTCGTAGTCCAAGCGTTTGGCCTCGCGGGTCTTCGCGTTCAGCTCGTCGACGTCTCGGCGACGCTGCTCGGGATCGAGCAGCGTCAAGCCACCGACGGCGCGATGCTCTGCCGCGGCCGAGGTGCGTGACGCACTTCTTGGCCGACCACCCATGCCCAAGGTCCCCCGAACCTCGCTGGTTCTCCGTGTGTCTTGTATCGGCATATGCGGCACCAGCCTGCAGCGGCAGGGGGGTGGGAAAGACACCCGCTCGCGGGTCGCAACGACCGTCTCGGACAGGTGCTTCGAAGTGGTCGTCGTGACCGCCGCCAGTGCGCCAGCACACGCGCCCATACGAGCACTCCGTTTCTCGGCGCACTCGCAAGGAGGCAGGCAAATCGCTACAGTCTGACGCGCTCGGCCAAAGTCGAGCGGTAGCCGAGTAAGGAGTCCCTGCGAATGACCCGCATGAACAAGATCCTCGCACCACTCGTGCTCGCGCTCGTGATCGCCGCGCTCCTGGTGGTCGCGGGTTGCTCGAACACGCCAGCCCAGCAAGAGGGGTCGAGCGACAACCCACTCGTCGCGAAGCCCGAAACCTCGACCACGCCCCCCGCGAAGCTCATCACCCCCGAGGAGGTTGGCCGGATCGCGAAGATCGAGGGCGTGAAGCTCGTCCCCCAAGGTTCGACGAAGATGGCGACGGGTGCCCTCAACTTCGCGAACGAGAAGGGCGGCATCTTCCTGATCGTGAGGCTGAGCGACATGAATCAGTACGCGGCCTCGCTGTCGAGCTCGACGCTTCGGCACCGCCACCGCCGGCGTTGGAGATGATGCCTACATCGGTCCGAGCACGGACATGAGCAAGACCCCCAACCTGCTCGTGTTCAAGAAGGGCGACGATGCCGTCGCGCTCACGTCGTTCTTCAGCGGCCCCGAAGAGACCGTCCTGACGATCGACCAGCTCAAGGAGATCGGCAACATCATCGCGCAGCGCCTGTAGCGCGAGGCCCGCGACGCGCGTCGCGCGGACGCCGTTTCACACAAGCAGAAGGCCCCGCCACCTGACAGTGGCGGGGCCTCTTCTCTTACCGCGGCAGGTCACTGCCTACGGAAGCGTGCTCGTTGTGATCACGATCGACGGCGCCTGCCGCGTCGCGTCGAAGGCGACGAGGCGGAACCAGTACTGGCGCCCGGAGGGCAGATTCGCCCATGTGTAGGACTGCGTATTCGGCGCGAGAGTCGCCCTGGTGGTCCAGGGACCGCTCGACCCCACGCTGCTGAACTGGGCGTAGATGCCCGTCCTTGGCGCGGTGATCGTCGGATTCGTCCACGCCAGGCTGATGCTCGTGCGCGTCCGAGCCGAGACCCTCAGGCTGTACGGCGCCATCAGGAGCTGGTCGGGCGTGAGGGCATTCGCCGTGTTCGACCAGGCCGAGGCACCGGCCGAGTTCTCACCGCGAATCCTGTAGTAGTACCGGGTGGTACGAGCGACCGTCTTGTCGACGTAGCTCGTAGCCCCTGCCGTCACCGTCACGGTGGTGAGCCCGCTCGAGAAGGTCGAGTTCGTCGCGCGGACGAGGGTCAGCGAATCGGCACCGGACCCTGTCGTGGGGTTGGCCCACCTCAACGTGATGGTCGGCGCGTACGCGCTGAGGGCCGATGCGGTAGCCGTCAGGTTCGATGGCGCGTTCGGCGGCGTCGCGGCAAGCGACAGGTTGTTGGACACGGAGTCGCCCGCTGCGTTGAACGCTACGACGCGGTAGGCGTACGTCGTGGTCGCACTCGGCACGGTGTCGGTGAACGACGTAGCGTTGGCGAGCGTCGTGCCCGCGATCGTCCACGTGCCTACAGCACCGGAGCTTGCGACGGGCGCCCGCTCGATACGGAACCCGATCTCGGCGGACCAGTCACCCCACTTGGCGAAGTCGGAGCCAGGTGTCGCGTCAGTCCACGTCAGGTCGACCGTCTGCACGTTCCGGCTACCGTTCAGCACCGGTGCCGCGGCGAGCGTGTTGGAGGTCTCGGTCGAGATCGGACGCATCATGTCCATCTCTTCGTGACTCAGGATGTGGCAGTGCCACACGTACTCCCAGCCGAAGTTCACCAGCTTGTTCACGACCGGCACGGCGGGTGCCTGCCCGGTGAGCGGGTCGCGCTGGATGAAGTCCATCGTGCCGCCGATGGGCTGCGTGGGATCGAGCGGACGCACGCTGTCGGGCACGCCGAACGGAGTCCTTGGCTTAACCGCGCGGAAGGCGACGATCGTGTCCTCGAGCGGGTTGACCCGAACGGTATCTTTCCATCCCAGCTCGTTGTCGTCGGGGGGAATCACCCCGTTGTCCCAGCCGACGCGGTTCAGAAGCTGCACGTCGAACAGGTGGAAGTGGATCGGGTGCGTGTCCACCCCGTTGTGCGTGATCTTCCAGATCTGCGTGCCGTCGCCCTGGACCGGCGTCAGTGGCGTCATCTCCATCTTGACCTTCTCGGTGGATGGATCGATGTAGCCGTAGAGGATGAAGTCCTGGTTCGCGGCATTGGTGCTGGGTAGCTCGAGGCCGAGCTTGCCGCTCATGCGTCCGTACTTCATGTCGAACGCTTCGCCCATCTCGTCCTGAATCGCCTTGTTGCCGAAGTTCACCGTCATCGTCGTGTCGCCGACGGTCTTGAACGTCTTCTTGAAGTCGAAGATCCGGGCGTAGGGGTCCTTGATGAACGACTTGTCGTAGGCGGTGTCGTAGCGCGAATCGGGGACGATGATCGGGTTCTGAGAGGACTCGAACAGACCGGGCTTGGTGGCCGTCTTGGCGAACGCCGCCTCGAGCGAGGCAAGATCGTAGGCGGGCGCCGGAGTGGCAGCCTTGATCTTGATCTGCATGATCGTGCGGGTGTTCGGGCCGAAGCCGACCTTCGTGCCCCAGTGACCGCCGGTGTCGGTGCGGTCGGGGTCGTTGGTGTAGTAGTCCAGACGCGCATCGCGCGCGGGGAAAGCCGCAGGCGCGTCGTTGTACAGGATCAGCGTCTTACCGGCGTACTTCGAGAAGTCCACGACGACGTCCGCACGCTCAGCGGGAGCGACGAGCAGGCTGTGGTCGGAGACGTTGCCGAAGTTGAACGTCGTTGGGTCGAGGTTCCAGGCGATAGGCTGCTGCGGGATCACCGCGGGGGCCGGCAGGAATCCGCCCTCGTTCGCGATCTGGATCCACTCGGGACCGGCGGTGGTCGGATCCGGTACGCCACCGTCGCGGCCGTCGGTCGGCCACGTCTCGGGGAATCCGGCAGTGGGGCCGGCGGGGACCATCTTGACCTCGGTGTTCGTCCGACCGTCAGCGCTCGTGGTCGTCGCGTCAGCCTCGTACATCTGGAGGTTCCAGAAGCGATCGTCGGCCGCGTTCAGGATCCGAAGCCGGTATGCCTTGGGGTCGAGTTCGACCTTGGGGAACACCGTGCCGTTCACGAGCGCCGTGTCCATGAACGCTTCGCCAGGCGCCGAGGGGTTCGGCGCGGCGGGTATCGTCTCGTTCTCCCACGGGGCGTTCACCGGGTCGTAGAACGGGTTGGGGATCGGCGGGAACTCGATGTTGGTTGTGGGAGGCCAGAACCACGGACCGTAGTGCCAACGGCCGTACGCATTCATGCCGCTCGGATCGGCCGGATTCTGGGCCGGCGAGTAGACGTGGGGATACCACAGGTCGCCGGTCTTGGGCTCGCGAACGCCGTTCGCGTCCTTGGCGCCCGTGCCCCAGTTCCACGTCGGGTCGGTCTGTCGAACGGTGGCGGCGTCGACGAAGGTCTTGTCCTGGATGATCAGGGGCAGCGTCGCGTCAGCGTCGGGGATGACGCCGTCCGCGACGAGCTTCTTCTCGGCCGGGTCCGTGATCGCGTAGCCGGCAGCCTCGCCTGCGTACACGTTCAGGCGGGTGATGCCGAACGAGTGATCGTGGTAGAACATCAGCCGCGCGCTCTGCTGGTTCGTGTAGAAGAACGTCATCGAGCCGTCGCCGGGGTCCGGCATGTCGGGCACGTTCTTGACGCTCACGCCCTTGGGGTAGGGGGTGTTCTCGCCGGCAGGGGTGATCCACTGGTGCGGCGTGCCGTCGCTGATCCACGGGGTCAGGCCGCCGTGCAGGTGCAGGGTGCCACGGTTCTGTGTGTACTTGGGCGACTGACCGGCGGGAACGTTCTCGCCGAGCGGACCCATGCCCGCACCCATCATGGTCTCGTCGACCGGGATGAAGAGGTCTCCGCCTTCACCAGTGGGAAGCAGGTTGGTGAACTTGATGCGGACGGGCCGGTCCTTGTCGGCGACGATGAACGGGCCGAGCTGGTGCGGCTCGGGCCACGCGACGACCTTGCCGTTCGCGTCCTTGGTGGCCGGGTTGGCCGGGTCGTTCAGCTGCACGTAGCCACGGAGCGTGGTGGGCGGCAGGTCCGAGTGCATCTGTTCGGTGAACTGAACGAGACCGATCTCGTAGTAGTCAGACCCGGGATATGTCGTCTTGTCGGGCACGCCGACCGGGATGTACTGACCCAGGTTGTTCGCGTTGGCCGCGTTCAGCCCCGGCAGCGTGTCCACGAACTTGCGCAGCTCGGGGCTGTAGGCCCAGTTGGGCGAACCGAAGTAGTCCGGCACTCCCCCGGGAGTGGCTACGAGAGACGCAGCGGCACGAGCGGACTTGGGAATCGAAAGCGCTTGAAGCTTCCGGCGCCCCGCAGCTTCCTCACGGAGCTGCTGCTCGGACATCTTGCGCTTCATGTCGGCGACATGCTCGCGCACGAGATCCTGTCGACTGACCGTATCGGCACGCCCTGAGGCGAGACCGATGCTTGGCGCAGGCAGCACGAGAGCCACCATCGCCACGAGCAGTGGGACCCTCAGGAGCTTCGATGCCGCTCCGCGAACGCGAAGTCGCGTGATCGTCGTCGAAGACGACCGGGCGGGTGACGAACGCATACTTCCTCCTCCATCGGCGGGCGCTCTCACCATGCAGACCCCTCCTGCATCAGGGCCGTGAGAGCGTCGTGCAACTCCCTACGTTGGTGCGTACTACCCAAGAAGCGCCTGACGCTAACCCCCAGTCAGCCCTCGAGTTCTCGAACGAGCGGACACACTGTCAGCACGCGGCGCAGCGGTTCCCCCTGGGAATCCGCCCGGCGCCCGGGCGGAGCGTCGATACACGCCCGACATTATGCATAGTATAGGTATCGGCAATGCCTGACAACGCGTTGATACCTCATGCGTCGCCCTCTCGCGGTGCCGGGCGCACCGACGCGATTCGGGCGCGTGCCTCGAGGCGACGGGTTCCGCGCCGCCGCAGTCGCGCCGCGATGCCGCGAACGACGAGTATCATGCCGAAGGGCTGCGTGCCGGCCGGAGAGGGGGTTCGCGGGGTAGGTATCGACCTGCCGCCGTCTTCCTCGGTGGGCGTATCCGCGGGTGGGGCAACGGCGATCCGACTGGGAGAGATGCCGATGCGTGCTGTGACCTTGGACATGCTTGATCCGACCCATCCCCGGCGCGTCGTGATCGTCGGCGGAGGATACGCAGGAATCACCCTGGCGGTGACTCTGGCACATCGGATGCGCGAAGAGGACGGGATCGAGATCGTTCTCGTCACGCCGCAGCCGTTCCAGCAGGCGTTGAGCGAGCTCGACCTGGTTGCAGCCGGGACACCCCGGCCTCAATGGGCCGAGCTGTGGCACGGCTCGATCTTCCGCGACCTCCCGGTGAACGTCCTGTACGACCGGCTCGAGTGCGTCGAGGCGGACCGAGGCACGATCTCGGTCGGCCCCAAGGGCAACCCATCGGGCAAGCTGCCGTACTGGCGACTGGTGCTCGCCACGGGCGCGGTGCCCTTCGTCCCGCCGGTGCCGGGGCTTCGCGAGCACGCGGTGACACTGTGGTCGGTGCCCGATGCGCTGGAGCTGCAGGAGCGGCTGGACGCTTGTGCGCGGGAGGCCGCCGAGCGCGCGACCCACGCGGAGCGCCAGAAGGCGCTATCGGTGGTGGTGGTCGGCGGGGGAGCCACGGGAGTCGAGGTGGTGGGCACGATCGCCGGCGTGTTGCCACCGCTGCTGGAGGAGATGGGGTACGACGCCGCCGACCTCAGGGTCACGCTTGTCGACATGCGCCCGGAGATCCTCTACGACCTCCACGAGTCGCAGCGGCGCAAGGCGGCGGAGCGACTTCAGGCCATGGGGGTCGATCTGGTCTTGGGTGATGGCGTGGCTTCGGTCGAGGACGGCGTGCTGACGACGCAGAGCGGGCGCCTCATCCAAGCATCGGTCCTCGTGTGGTGCGGCGGGGCGCGAGCCGATCCGGATGCCGTGGACTGGAACCTCGAGATGGAGGTCGGTGGGCGGCTCAAGATCGATCGAACGCTCAAGGCCGCGGGGCAGACAGCCATCTACGCGGTCGGTGACGTCGCCGGTTTCCCGGACACCGACGGGCACGGCGTGCTGCCGATGCTCGCTCAGTACGCCATCCGAGAAGCCGAGCACGCCGCCAAGAACCTGCTTCACGAGGCGCGCAACGAGCCGGTCGAGGAGTTCCACCCCCACATGCACGGTGAGTTCGTGAGCGTCGGGCCGAAGTGGGGGGTCGGCTGGATGGGCGGCATCAGACTGAGCGGGCGGCTCGCGATCGTGATGAAGCGGCTGACCTACGTCATGTACTGGCTACAGGTGGGGAGCTACCGCCTGGCGTGGAGGCGCTTCCGACAGATGCGGCTGATGCACCGGAGGCTGTGACACATCCCGCAGGCCGAAGCGGGCTGCGCGGCACGCGAGGAGCTCGGCGCGCGTCCTACCCGCGCCCTGCCCGCTTGCGGTCCTTCTCGTTCAGTAGGCGCTTGCGCAGCCGGATGCTCTTGGGCGTGACCTCGACAAGCTCGTCGTCCTCGATGTACTCGAGGGCTTCTTCGAGCGTGAAGGTGACGGGCGGAGCTAGCACGATCCCCTTGTCTGCGGAGGAGGCCCGCATGTTGGTGAGTTGCTTGGCCTTGGCAACGTTCACCACGAGGTCGCCGCTCTTCGCGTGCTCGCCCACGATCATGCCCTCGTAGCACATCACGCCGGGGCCGACGAACATCCTGCCGCGCTGCTGCAGCGCATCGAGGGCGAATGCGACCGACCTGTCGGTCGACATCGCGATCAGCGAGCCGTTCTGCCGACCGCCCAACGGGCCCCGATACGGCCCGTACTGTGAGAAGTGGTGGAAGAGCGTCCCCTCGCCCCGCGTGGCATTCAGGATGCGGGTACGGAGGCCCATCACGCCGCGCGAGGGGATCTTGAACTCGAGGTGCACGTGCTCGTCGCGCTGGACCATGTCGGTCATCTCGCCGCCCGCCGACCCGAAGATCTCGATGACCTTCCCGGCGTACTCGGCAGGCACGTCGACCACCGCCTGCTCGATGGGCTCGAGCTTCTTGCCGTGCTCGTCGGTCTTCAGGATGACGCGCGGGCGCCCCACCTGGAACTCGTAGCCCTCTCGGCGCATGGTCTCCATCAGGACGGACAGGTGCAGCACGCCTCGGCCCGCGACCTCCATGCCCGTCTTGTCATCGGTCTCGGTGATGTTCATCGAGATGTTCGACTCGGCTTCGCGGAACAGGCGCTCCTTGATCTGGCGGCCGCCCACGATGTCGCCCTCTTGGCCGACGAGCGGGCTCGTCGAGGGCTCGAACACGACCGACATCGTCGGCTCCTCGACGTGGATCGGGGCCAAGGTGACGGGGTCGATGCGGCAGGTGAACATGTCGCCGATGTCGGCGTCCTCGACGCCTACGACGGCGACGATGTCGCCTGCGTGAGCCGATTCTGCAGCGGCACGGCCCATACCCTCGAAGGTGTAGAGCTCCTTCACCGTTGCCTGGTAGCGGCTCCCGTCGTTCTTGATGACGAGGATCCGCTCACCCGAGTGCAGGGTTCCCGAGAAGATCCTGCCGATGCCGATGCGCCCCACGAAGTTCGAGTAGTCGATCGTGCACACCTGCATGGCCACGGGGCCTTCGGGGTCGACGTCCGGAGCGGGGATGTGGTCGATGATCGCATCGAGCAGGGGGAGCATGTCCGAGTTGCCGTCGTCCGGCTCGAGCCGCGCGTAGCCGCTCACCGCGCTCGTGTAGACGATCGGGAAGTCGAGCTGCTCGTCATTGGCGCCCAAGTCGAGCATCAGGTCGAAGACCTCATCGATGACCTCGTGAGGACGCGAGCCGGGGCGGTCGATCTTGTTGACCACGACGAGGGGCTTGAGCCCGTGCTCCAATGCGTGCCGCAGCACGAAGCGGGTCTGGGGCATGGCGCCTTCGAACGCATCGACGATCAGAAGGCAGCCATCGGCCATCTTCAGCACCCGTTCGACCTCGCCGCCGAAATCGGCGTGGCCGGGCGTGTCGATAACGTTGATCTTCACGTCTCGGTAGCGGATCGAGATGTTCTTCGCGAGGATCGTGATCCCGCGCTCGCGCTCCTGGTCGTTGCTGTCCAGGATTCGCTCGGCGACCTGCTGGTTCTCTCGGAACACGTGGGTGGTCTGCAGCAGCCGGTCGACCAGCGTGGTCTTGCCGTGGTCGACATGCGCGATGATGGCGATATTCCTGATGTCGTTCTGACGCATTGATGCTCCGTGGTCCGGGGCGAGAAGGGCGCAGTAGCTTAGCACGTCCCGCGCCACGCGCTGCGGACTTCAGGTCCCCGCGTCGTCGTGACACCGAGCAGCGCTCACGAATCTCCGCCACGGGACGTGCGATGTCGTAGGCCGGAGTGGGTAGGTTAGTTCCGTTGACCGTCCGAGCCGTGGGGCGGATGGCAAGAGTCGACATTCGAGGGGCAATCCTGTACCCTCCGTTGTCGGGTCGATAGACGGCCCCATGGTTCGCGGCGTGACACCCGCGTCACAGAAGCGGATGTTGCGTCGCTTTGTTTTGCCCCGGTGGGGCGGAAAGAGGTTTGGAATGGCAGAGGGTACCGTGAAGTGGTTCAACGCCGACAAGGGCTACGGCTTCATCGCCCAGGAGGGCGGCGACGACGTCTTCGTCCACTTCAGCGAGATCCAGGGTGACGGCTTCAAGACCCTCGACGAGGGCCAGAAGGTCTCGTTCGAGATCACCCAGGGCCAGAACGGCAAGATGCAGGCGTCGAACGTCCGCAAGATCTAGCTGTTCTCCCAGGCCTTAGAACGCGCGAGGGACCCGAAAGCTCCACCGCTTTGAGTTCCACCTACGTGTAAGGCCGATGCAGCGCCCGTTCCCGAAAGGGGGCGGGCGTTGTTCTTTGTGCGGGGCGCGGTTCGGGTACCTTGATTCGGAAGACCACGTTCCGCGAACAGGGAGGCGAACGTATGGAGGCCAAGCAGCAAGTTCTCGACGCGATGAAGGCCGCAGGCGAGCCGGTGAACGCGAGCAAGCTCGCCGAGATGACCGGGCTCGATCGCAAGGACGTCGACAAGGCGATGAACGACCTCAAGAAGACCGGGGAGATCGTCTCTCCCAAGCGCTGCTTCTGGCAGCCCGCATAGGGGGCAGACCGTGAGCATCGAACTCACCGCAGTCGCGATCGACAAGACCGACAGCATCGGCGTCATCCTCGGCCAGTCCCACTTCATCAAGACCGTCGAGGACATCCACGAGGCCATGGTCAACTCGGTTCCGGGGGTCAAGTTCGGTCTCGCGTTCTGCGAGGCCTCCGGCGACCGGCTCGTCCGGGTCAGCGGCACGGACGACGCCCTCACGGCGCTTGCCGCCAAGAACGCCCAGGCGATCGGTGCGGGCCACACGTTCGTACTGCTTGCTGGGCGACGGGGTCTTCCCGATCAACGTGCTGAACGCGGTCAAGGCGGTGCCGGAGGTGTGCGGGATCTACTGCGCCACCGCCAATCCGGTCGAGGTCGTTGTCGCGCAGTCGGAGCAGGGGAGGGGCATCCTCGGAGTCATCGACGGGCAGAGCCCGCTGGGCATCGAGGGCGACGACCAGATCGCTGCGCGCAAGCAGCTCCTGCGGACCTTCGGCTACAAGCTGTAGCGCGGTGCAGCCTCGGACAGGGCGACGACATGGAGACGCACAAGGGGCTCGAGGTCGTGGAAGTGCCGGACCGTGACGCGTGGAGCGCGTGGCTCGAGGCGCACTACGACTCGTCTCCCGGTGTCTGGCTCGTGCTGCCGCGGAAGGGGTCGCCTCGGCAGCTACCCGGCTACGAGGAGGCTGTTGAGGAGGCGCTTGGTGTGGGGCTGGATCGACAGCACCGCCAACGCCTTCGACGACGAGCGGACGCTCGTGAGGTTCTCGCCTCGCAGACCCGGCAGCGTCTGGGCCGCGAGCAACAGGGCGAGGGTCGCGCGGCTCATCGCCGAGGGGCGGATGGAGGAGCCGGGACTCGCGAAGATCGAGGCCGCCAAGCGCGACGGGTCCTGGGCGCTACTCGAGGACGTCGACGCGCTGGTTGTCGCCGACGATCTCGAGGCGGCTTTCGCAGCGAGCCCCGAGGCGAAGCGCAACTTCGAGGCGTTCCCCGACTCGGTGAAGAAGCAGGTGCTCTACCGCGTGTACAGCGCGAAACGTCCCGAAACGCGCGTGCGGCGCGTCGAGGAAGCCGTCTCGCTCGCCGAGCGAAACGACTGGGCGATGAACTGGCGGGGGCACCGACCGGAGCGCTCGGGCGACCGCTAGGCGCGCCCGAAACGGCGCCGGGACGGTGGACGTGTAAGGAGTGCCTACGGCGTGTCCGTCGTGATCTTCGCCGACTCGGACATGAAGTGGCAGGCCCAGCACTGCCCGCCGAAGTGCTTCTCGGGCGCCTCCTGTGCCGGATTCACCGGCGAGATGAGAACGTGAAGCGCGCCCCACGCGAGCAGTATCGCGAGGAGCGCGCCTCCTATCCATGCCAGTGCCGTCTTCACGTCGTGCCCTCGGCTGACACCGGACGCAACGAGCCGGTCAGACTAGATCAGCGTGCCGGGACCGGGCACGATCACCGGTTGTGGATTCTCGTCGTGGCCCGAGCCGTGGCCGTGTGCGTCGGGATGGACCTCGAGCTCCTTGATCCCGAAGAAGTCGAGCGCGCACGGGATGTCCACCGAGAATGCCAGGTAGAAGTGCACCGTCATCATGATGATGAACACCCAGTTCACAACGTAGTGCAGCATTCGTGCGCCCCAACCTGCGAGGTCGGTGCTCCCGGCAAGCGCGCCGAGCCACCAGCCGATGATGAGGTCGCGCGGCGAGGCGTTGATCAGCGGGATGGTCTGAGTGAGCAGCGCGAGGCCACTGATCGCCTGCACGATCATCAGTACCAGGAACAGCAGATACGAGAACTTCTGCAGCACGTTGTACTTGGCGACGTGGGGCTTGTTGTTGCTGAGGTAACCGTAGTACTTCAGGACGCCGCCGATGGTGGCGAGGTCCTTCTTGCCGATCGTGAACTCGCGCCAGTCGGCGTTGGTCTTGGAGAAGAACGCGTAGGCCAGGCGCCACACCAGCGTGATGATCACCACGACCATCCAGAAGTAGTGGACGTTGCGCGGCCACATCCGGTTGCCGATGGGGAAGCGGATCATCATGCCGGTGATCGCCAGGATGATGATGCCTACCATGTGGAAGCCGTGCAGCCACTTCGGAGTCGCGGGCGGTCGAGAGTCATGCTCTGGCCAGTGACCCTCGATGAACGCTTTGCGGAAACGCCCGGTCTTGATGAACAGCGCGAAGTGAAAGATCAGGAACAGGATCACGAAGATCCACAACGCCAGAAAGATCGTGTCCAGCCACACATTGAGCTCGACGACTCCCATGACTCCCCCTTGCCTACCCCTTGCACGAGTCGCGCGTGCCGCGCACCGTGCATATTTCGACGCTCGTAGCCAGACCCCTTGTCGCGCTCCACACCTCCTTCATCCCATCTCCGTACCGACTCGACGTTCGTGTCACACCTGCGCGAGAAGCTGGGCTCGTCCCTCTGACACTCCCGACACAACCGCAGCACCTCGAGAGAGGACGGCCAATGAAGATCGCTCACTTCCAGGTGGATGATGCCGATTCAGGCGTACGACTCCGCACGCTCCAGCGGGCGCTTCGGGCGTTGCCCGGCGTGACCGGCGTCGTCGCGGTGCGCTCGATGGGACTGCTGTCCGTGCTCTACGACGAGGCGCGGATCGATGCCGCGCGGATCGCCGACGAGATCGCGCGGAGGTTGGGAGGATCGGGCGAGGTCGACCGGGGCGTCACGGTCCCGTAGCACCGGCGCTACGGGGGCGCTAGGTCCCGCCTCTCACGTGCTCGGCGTCGAGGAGCGCCTGCTTGCGCTCGATGCCCCAGCGGTAGCCACCGAGTCCGCCGTCAGAACGCACCACCCGATGGCAGGGGACGACGACGGCAGCGTGGTTGCCGGCACACGCGTTCGCGACCGCGCGCGTCGCGCTCGGTCGGCCGATGCGCGCCGCGACGTCGGCGTAGGTGGCAGTCTCGCCCGCCGGGATGGAGCGCAGCTCCGCCCACACGCGTCGCTGGAACGGCGTGCCCACCAGGTCCAGCGGGATGTCGCCATCCACCCGTCCGGTGTCGATCATCTGCCGGATCCGGGCAGTGTCGCGATCAAGCTCGCCGTCACCGGGCACGACGGTCGCGGCCGGGAGCTCCTCCTGGATCGCCTCGCATGCGCCAGCTGCGTCATCGATGAACAGTACGCAGCACACACCCTGCTCGGTCGCTCCGATCGCGACCCATCCGGCTCGCGTCTCCACCGTCGAACACCGGATCACCATGCCCTTGCCCCCCTTGCGATACGCCGAGGGCGACATCCCGAGTCCCCGGTTCGTGTGCTCCCAGATGGCTCGCTGCGAGCCGAACCCGGCCGCGTGGCCGGCATCCGTGACTCCCTGACCCTGGCGAAGTCGCTCGCGTAGCGTCCCGAGTCGCACGGCACGAAGGTACTCGGCGGGAGACATGCCGAAGTCCCGCACGAAGCACCGACGCAGATGGCTCGCGCTGACTCCAGTCTCCGCGGCGAGCGACGCGAGGGTGTGGGCGCGCGTCGGATCGCGCTCGATGAGATCCTGGCGGCGGCTATCGACTGGGGGCACGGCGTCTGGTTCATGGGCCCAGTATCGCCTTCGGACCTCGCCGCGTTCCATCCGAATCTGATCACGTTTCGAGCGCCAAGGCGCGCGCTGTCCGTGCGGCGGCCCTGGCCGCGCTCAGGGCTCGCGTCGGGTCTGCAGCATGTCGATGGTTCGCGCACGATCTCGGGCACTCTCGGCGAGTGCTAGCCGCTCTGCGGCGGTCAACCGGCGGCTCGAGCACCTGAAGGATGCCGTCTCCGCCGAGGATGTGCGGCAGCGACACGGTGACGTCATCGACGCCTTCGACCGCTGACAGCCGGCTGCACACGGTGAGCACCGAGCGCTGGTTTTGCAGCGTCCTCGAAGACTCGGGCGCTCCGCCCCAGTAGCTCGCGCCGGCTCTCGCCCGGCGACTGGGCCGCTCCGGCAGCGATCACGACGAGCGGGGCGCCTTCGAGGTCCGGATACCAGCCCTCGCGGACCCGCACCGGCGCAGCGAACGGGACGCCGTGCAGGATGTCGTCGGCCTCAGACGCCGCCCGCTCGGCGCCCCGAAGCCACAACGGGCATAGTGGTGACGACCGAAACCCTGCGCGACCGTTCGGCCACTCTGTGCAGAGGACGACCTATGAGCGACCCGCATCTCATCGACATCACGCCTCCGATTCGCAACTCGATGCCGGTGTACCCGGGCAACCCGGCGGTCTCGGTGACGACTGTGCGCGACGTGCGGGAGGGTGCGCACTCCACGCTCTCAGAGGTGACGATGGGAACCCACACCGGGACGCATGTCGACGCGCCGGGCCACTTCATCGCCGGGGCGGCGCTGCTGGAAGAGATGCCCCTCGAGGCCCTCGTGGGTCCGGCGCGGGTCCTGGCGATCTCGGCCGAGCGCGAGATCACCGCCGAGGAGCTCGCGGTCCACGACATCGCGCGCGGGCGAGCGCGTCCTGCTGCGCACCCGCAACTCCGACACGCTCTGGCAGCTCGACCAGTTCTCGCCCGACTACGTCTACCTCTCGACCTAGGCCGCCGAGTACCTCGCGGGCGTGCGCCCCGCGTGCGTGGGCGTGGACTACCTGTCGGTGGGCGGACACAAGGCCAACGGCTCCGAGGTGCACGGTGCGCTTCTGGGCGCGGGGATCCTCGTCATCGAGGGGCTCGACCTGTCCGCCGCCGAGCCGGGCGACTACGAGCTGCTTGTGCCTTCCGCTGAGCATCGCGGGCGCCGAAGCGGCGCCCGCGAGGGCGGTGTTGCGTCGACGCTCGTAGAGCGGCCGCTGCCGGACCGCACATAGACGCGCACGACGCGCGCGAAAGAAGGGCGCCGCGATGGGCGCCCTTCGGCTGGACGCTTCGCGGCGATCGCGCCGCCACGGCCAGCTACGCAGGTGCCGGCGCGGCTCTCGCCTCGTCGCCGAACGCGCCATCGTCTTCCGGGCTCAGCGGGCTCCTCGTTCTGGCGGCGACGTCGGACCACCTGGATGATGATTGCGGCCAGCAGCAGCAGCCACGGGATGCAGAACAGGCACATCGGCAGGCGGAACGCGCCGATGGCCGGGGCGAGCAGGCTGCCGCCGCTGTCGGGGATGCGCAAGATCTGGATCCGGTTGTTGGAGGTGTCGGCGACCGCGAACCAGTCCCGGCTCTTGTCGTAGGCGATGCCCGTCGGGTTCGCGAAGAACCCGTCCTGCTGGCCGAAGTCGCCGTAGAACGCCTGGCGCTTCTTGGGGTCGTTGCCCTCGTGGGCGATCTTGCCCGTCTTCGCGTCGATCGCCGCGATGCGGAACTTGAACGGGTCGATCACGACGATGCGGCCCTTGCCGTCCATCGTCATGCCGGACGGGATCAGGAACGGGGCGGTTCGTCGTCTGCTGCGAGCGAACGTCGGCCACTCCCGGCTTCGACCGGTCGGGCGCCTCGCCGAGGATCCACTTGATGCGCCCGGTCTTGTCGAGGGCCTTGACGCGACGGTTCTGCGTGTCGGAGACGTAAGATCTGCCGTCGTCGTCGAGGATGATGCCGTGGGGCAGGTCGAACTGGTCCTTGCCCCATCCGCGCTGTCCGCCCAGCTGCAGGAGGACCTTGCTGTCGTTCTCGGTGATGACCGCGATGCCCTTCGAAGCGGCGATGGCGATCTTGCCGTCCTTGACGTCGACCTCGCTGGGCAGCTCGACCTTCCACTGGTCGAGCAGCTTGCCGTCAGGCGAGAACTTCACGCAGCTGGCCGCCGAAGTCGGTGACGTAGAGGTTGCCGTCGCTCGCCCACGGCGATGCCCTCGAGTGACGCGACGCCCTTGGGCTTGATGACCTTGCGAGGGCTTCCGTCGGGATTGAATCCGGCGATCGTGTCGTGTCCTGAGATCGCCCAGATCGTGCCGTTCGGGCCGATAGCGACGTCGGTCGGCGCCAGGAGGGCCTGATCGACGCGTTGCCCCAGCCGTAGATGGAGCGCACCCAGGTGATACCCGGAGGCATCGCGCCTTGCCCGCCGGCGCGCCTCGGCCGGGCGTCAGCCGCACGACGGCGTAGGACACGCCGATCAGCAGCAGGAAGAGGATGACCAGGATGATGCCGAGGATCAGCCGCTGTCGGCGGTTGTCCTGGTACTCGACGACCGTCTCCTCGTAGTACTGCTGCCCCGGTTCCGGCCCGGAGGGATTCACCATGCTGTCGCTCATCAAGTGCCCTTCGCTCGCGGGCTCATCGGACTCGGACTCGCTACTTGCCGCTGCTTCGCCGAGGCTTCCTTCAGGCCCTGTGCTGCGGACGTGTTGTCGGGCATGTAGGCGAGGGCCTTCTGGAAGTCCTTCTTCGCGCCCGCCTTGTCCCCGGCGCGCAGCTTGGCCCAGCCGCGCAGCGTGTGCAGGTCGGCGCCGAGAGGATCGAGTTCGATCGCGTAGTCGAGTGTCTTGACCGCGTCCTTCCACTTGCCCATATTGCCAGCGCCGCCGCCTTGCAGCACCAGCATCTCGATCTCGTTGGTGTTGTCGTTCAGCTCGGCGGGCGTCTTGATGCCCTTGCGCCGCGGCCTTCTCGATCTCGTCCGTCCGGTACATGGCGGCCGCCTTGATGTACTCGTCGGCCTTCTTGAGCAGCTCGTCGTCCTTGCCTTCGGCCTCGAGGAACCGCAGGTTCATGAGGTTGATGACGACGATGCTGCCGTCCTTGACCTTCTTGCGGCCCTGCTCGAGCGTCGCCCATGCCTCCGCCTCGTCTCCCGACGCCCACTGGGCTCCCGCCAGCGCCGCCCATGCCTGCCCGTTGCCCGGATTCTTCTTCACCGCGGCCTGAGCCTGCAGCAGCGAGGACTCGACGAGAGTCCGAGGAGCGGGTGGGGCGAACACGCCCGACGACCAGCGCGTAGAGCAGAGAGGCAGAGGATGGCGACGACGACGAACGCGATCGCGTACTTCAGCACGGTCGCGACCCGATCGGGCTCGTCGACCGCGTACTCCTCGTAGCGACGGGCTGTTCTTGTGCAGCGGACACGTGCTTCCTCCCTTGACGAACAGCCGATTGATTCGCGCCGTGGGCGAGGGACCCGCGCGCAATAAGGATGATTCACCAGCGTTAATCGTAGCAGGGATTTCGATGGCTGTTGAGTGACCCCTGTCACGAAGTTGTGTGGGGATTGTGCCGATTGTATGAAGAACCTGGGCGCCGTTCACCGATATTAACGGAATCGGGTTGCGGTTAAGCGAACTTCAGGCGTATAAAGACAAGAGCAAGCCCGTGCAGCCCAGGGGGATGCGGAGTGCGCTGAGGCCGGACACCTCGGTAAGCGGCACGGCATGGCAGCACGCAGGGGGAGGTCCGCAGGACCTGAGGGAAGAGGGAGCCGCGCCTGAGGGGGAGGTCGCGGCCATTCGCGTGTCGGCTCGGATCGCACGACCGACGATTGGGCGCAGTGCACACAGCAGATCACGAGAGACACCCATCGAGTTGACCGAGGCTTCTAAGTCTCGTGCGCAACGAATCCAGTCACGGGAGGGAGGTGTTGTTCAAGTGACGAAAACGAATCTCACGATCAAGGAGAAGTACACCATGAAGAAAGCCCTGTTCGTTCTGGCGCTCGCGGTCGCGCTGACCTTCATGTTCGCCGCCGCCGCGTTCGCCGATCACTCCCCGACGTTCTACGTCGAGTGGAACGCTGACTCCGAGCTACGAAGGCTACGATGCCGACTTCGGCAACGCCGGTACCGGCTAGCCCCACGCAACTACCTCGAGGGCACCGAGAAGTGCGGCGTGTGCCACTCCGTCCACCGCGCGCCGGTCTACGGCGTCAAGTGGGACACCAACCCCGCCGATCCGACCGCCTACACGGCCGTCGCCGGCGGCCTTGGCGTGAATCCGGTCGCGGCACCACTTTATCCGTAAGTACAAGCGCCAGGAGTTCGACAACACGCGCGGCCCCGCGGCACCAGACGCAGATGCTGCTGCAGACCAGCGTCGCCAACAGCTGTGACTACTGCCACATCTACACCTCGACCGGTGGCAAGCAGATGTACGCCGGCAAGACAGTACTCACCGAGGTCACGGCTGCCGGGCCGAGTGGAACGCAGGCTTCGGCCACGGCAACGGCTGCACCGGCTGCCACGCGGTGCACGGTGTCGCCACCAACTACGGCAACCCCGCCCTCTGGGGCCAGTACGGCACCTTCCAGGGCCCGATCAAGGCCAAGGTCCTGAAGCTCCGCGCCAAGGGCACCGGCGGCGCTGTGGGTAGCGCTGCCGAGTACAACTGGCAGGACGAGACCGTCGCCATCGGCTCGCTCGGCGCAGCCGAGTTCGCCGCCTCCGGCATCGCCGGCGCGGCCGCGTGGGCCGCCGCCCAGACCGCCGCCGACTACGCCGGCGGCGTTCGCGTCGAACTTCGCGGTCGATCCGCTGAACGTCCCGCTCTTCCCGAGCGTGGCCGACGCGATCAACGGCACGAACGTCCGTCCGGGCACCGACGCCAACGACGCCCAGTCCGCCGTGTTCTGCACGTTCTGCCACGTGAACTACGGCTACGCCTCTGAGGCGACCGTGAACCCCGACGGCGATCGCTCGCTGTTCCAGGGTCCGTGGTACGCGCTCGCCGGCACCGTGCCGAACGTCGCTGGCACCGCCGGTACGTGGACGACCATGAACGGCGCCGGCGGCTACGGCGCCCCGTTCAAGAACCACCCCGTCAAGTCGGTCTACGGCACCTTCACCGCCGCCGGCAAGTCCGCCACGGTTCCGGCCCAGGTCGCCTTCGCCGGTTCCGAGACCTGTGTCTCGTGCCACGACGCTGGCCCTCGAACCCGAACCTGCGGTGTCGTCATCCAGTCCTACCCGCACTTCACGCCTGGCTACTTCCACTTCGTGAAGTCCGCCTCGCATGTGGGCGCCGCGATGACCAACGCCCCTCGGTCTGCCGGACGTCGTCGCCTTCAGCGACACCGCCGGGATCGCCGCTGTCAGGCATGGCTCGACGATCCGCTGAACTACGAAGAGGCCGTCACCGTACAGGATGGTCAGTGCCTCAAGTGCCACGTCAACGCCACGGATGACGCTGGTGTTGGCAAGACCTACTAAGAGGTCTTAGCGAAGCCTGAGGAGCTGCGACGACTCCGCGTGCCGGTGGCCCATCCGGGTCACCGGCACAGGCTTCAAACGGGGGGACTGACAATGAGTAAGGTAACGAGGGTGATGGTGCTGGCAGTGGTGATCGTGCTGATCACGGCCGCTGCTGCCTTCGCCGATCACTCCCCAACGTTCTACGTCGAGTGGAACCAGACGACCAGTTCACTGGCTACAACACCACGTTCGGCAACCAAGGCACGGGCAGCCCTCACCAGAACTACCTCGAGGGCACCGAGAAGTGCGGCGTGTGCCACTCGGTCCACCGCGCCCCGGTTCCGTTCGTCGTGGGACACGAACCCCGGCGTGGAGGCGTCCAAGACGCCGGTCGCGGGCGGCCAGTACAACCGTCCTGAGTGTCCATCCGACAGCGACAACACCCAGATGCTGCTGCTCGACAGCGTGGCGAACTCGTGCAACTTCTGCCACGTGTACACGTCGATCGGCAACAAGCAGCTCTACGCGGGCAAGATGAAGTACATCAACTCCGAGGATGCGTTCGGCACCGACGAGTGGGACGAGGGCTTCGGCCACCACAACGGCTGCACCGGATGCCACGCCGTCCACGGCGTCGCCCAGAACTACGGCAACCCGACCCTCTACGGCCAGTACGGCACGTTCAAGGGCCCGGCCGGGACCAAGATCCTCAAGGTTCGCGCCAAGGGTTCCGGTGGCGCCGAGGTAGCCCGGCGCTACTACTGGCAGGACGAAGTCATCACCGCCGGTTCGGCGGGCAAGGCGGAAGCGACGACCCTGTACGGCCTGTCTGGGCCAACCAGCTGACGGTCGACGACGCCGCGGTCGATCCGCAGAACGTCCCGCTCTTCCCGAGCGCGACCGACGCGATCAAGGGCAACAACGTCCGTCCCGACGGCTTCCCGGTGAAGGACGCGCAGGTCTCGGCGTTCTGTACCTTCTGCCACACCAACTACGGCTACGCCTCTGAGGCGACCGTGAACCCGGACGGCGATCGCTCGCTGTTCCAGGGTCCGTGGTACGCACTCGCGGGCACCGTGCCGAACGTCGCGGGTGCCGCAGGTACGTGGACGACGATGAACGGTGCCGGCGGCTACCGCGCTCCGTTCAAGAACCACCCGCTCAAGAACCACGGTGCTCTTGCCGTTCGCGGCCGCGGGCAAGAGCGCGACCGTCCCGGCGCAGGTCGCGTACGCTGCGTCGGACACGTGCCGCAGCTGTCACGATGCCGGTCTCGAGAACGCGGTCGGCTGCATCGTTCAGTCGTGGCCGCACTTCACGCCGGGCTACTTCCACTTCGTGAAGTCGGCCTCGCATGTCGGTGCCGCGATGACGAACGCCCCGCCGATCCCGGACGTGATCGCTGCGAACAACACGGCGCTGATCACGTCGACGCAGGCATGGCTGAACGACCCGGTGAACTACGAAGAAGCAGTCACCGTCCAGGACGGCCAGTGCCTGAAGTGTCACGTCAACGCCGCGGACAACGCGGGTGTTGGCAAGACGTACTAGACGGAGGATCTCGGTCCTTCGATTTCGAGTGGAAGGTGGCCTCCCTTCGCGGAGGCCACCCGACACACCTCTGTGTGGGGGACAGACCATGAGGAAGTCCATCCGAGCGGTCGGTTTCGCGCTCTTCGGTCGTGTTGCTCTGCGACCACCGCATCGGCCTTCGCCGATCACTCCCCATCGTTCTACGTGGAGTGGAGCCCGAACAGCTCGTTCCAGGGCTACGTCACTACCTTCGGCAACGACGGCCACAACAACGTCCACGCGAACTATCTCGAGGGCACCGAGAAGTGCGGTGTCTGCCATGCAGTGCACCGTGCGCCGGTCTCTGGCCAGAAGTGGGACACGAATCCCGAGCGACCCTTGGCCTACACTGCCATCGCTGGCGGTCGTTTTCTTTGTTTTCCGTCTAGTACGACCGTCAGGAATTTACGACACCTTTACGGGCGAGGTGTCCTCGCATCAGTCGCAGATGCTGCATCAGACGAGCGTCGCGGACTCGTGCGACTTCTGTCACATCTATACGTCTATCGGCGGTGAGCAGCTCTACGGGCAAGGCGCAGTACCGCCCAGAGGTCCAGTCGAGTGGGACGCCGGATTCGCGCATCACAATGCGTGCGCCGGCTGTCACGCGGTTCATGGCGTGAGCGCCAACTACGGCGATCCCGCCAAGTGGGGGCAGTACGGGGTGTTCCAGGGTGCCATCAAGCCAAAGGCCCTGAAGATCCGCGCGAAGGGCTCCGGCGGCGCGGTGGGAAGTGCTGCTGCATACAACTGGCAGGATGAAGTGATAGCCATCGGCTCCGCAGGACGTGCCGAGTTCTCCCCTTCCGGTTCGACGTTCAGCGCTCGCTTGGGCGTCAGCGCAAACGGCCGCAGACTACGCCGCCGTCAACAACCCGCCTGATGTCATCGCCGTCGATCCACAGAACGTGCCTCTCTTCCCGAGCGCAGCCGACGCCATCAACGGGACGAACGTCCGTCCGGATGCGGCTACATATGACGCGCAGTCCGCCGTCTTCTGCACCTTCTGTCATACAAACTACGGGTACGCTTCCGAGGCGACCGTGAACCCGGACGGCGATCGTTCTCTGTTCCAAGGTCCTTGGTATGCGCTCGCCGGAACCGTGCCGAACGTTGCCGGTACCGCAGGCACGTGGACTACGATGAACGGTGCAGGTGGCTACCGCGCTCCGTTCAAGAACCACCCCGTCAAGCCTGTCTACGGCACCTTTGCCGCAGCAGGCAAGTCGGCCACGGTTCCTTCGCAGGTCGCCTTCGCGAATGCGAGCACGTGTGTTTCCTGCCACGATGCCGGCCGGAACATCGACTTCGTCGGCGTGCACGTCCAGTGCTATCCGCACTTCACGCCCGGCTACTTCCACTTCGTGAAGTCGGCTCTCTCACGTGGGTGCGGCCATGACCAATGCGCCGCCGATCCCAGAGGCCCTCGTCTTCAGCGACACCGCGGGCCTAGCGGCTCGTCCAGGCATGGCTCGAGGATTCGCTGAACTACGAAGAAGTCGGTCACCGTACAGGACGGTCAGTGCCTGAAATGCCACGTGAATGCAACCGACGATGCAGGCGTAGGCAAGACGTATTATCAGTCGTGCTCGCACCGCCTCCACAGAAACACCACGAAGGCCCCCGCCAGGCGGGGGCCTTCGGCTTCTCGGCTCGACTATACTTAGGAAGCCTGAAGAGCCTATTCGCTCGATCCCTCTGCCCCGTGAGCCGGCTGAGTCTGCTCGCCCCACCCTGGAACGCATGACTCGAGCACACTCCGAAGCGTCGGTGGAGTCGACGGCTCCGCTGCCGGTCGATAGGGCTGTGCTCGGCCTCTCGCGGTCGTGGCCGTCGCTGGCTCGTTTCGCCCGCGTGCTCGCTCTGCCACGGGATGCAGGCCAAGGCCCAGGCGACGACGGCGCACCGGCGTCACCTGCTATCAGTGCCACCTCGCAACGGTGCGTGGAGCCTGCCCAGCCAAAGGCCACGAACTCTCGGCATGTATCCGAAAGCGCTCACCGGTCTGGGGTACCGGGGCCGGTGGTACAGACCTCTCGGGACGCCTGCCTCGATGCCATGAGGGCGTCCTGAAGGAGCTGACGACCGGGGGGGCTCAGGATCAAGCACTCCACGTGCGCGCGGGCTCCAGCTGCGACGCCTGTCACTCGGCGGTCGCCCACCCGAAGGCGACTCGATGGGCGGGGCCCCGGTCATGGAGGAATGCGTCTCCTGCCACGAGCAGAAGGACGTGTCGATCGAGTGCACACCTGTGACATCGCAGGAGAAGCAGCGAGCCCGGGCGCGAGGGCCGTGGCAGGTCACCCACGGCAAGGACTGGGAGAAGACGCACGGGATGGGGCAGATGGACTCCTGCTCCACCTGCCATCCCGGCGACTTCTGCGCGAAGTGCCACGAAGTCGCCGTCCCCACCCCGGGAGTTCGGGGCACCCACGGCGAGCTCGCGATCGAGGACCCGGAATCGTGCCAGACGTGCCACACGTCCACGCGCGTTCTGCGACGCCTGCCACGGCATGCCGATGCCACACCCGGCCGGTTCCTGAAGCAGCACCGACGCTGAGCCGGGGAATCAGGACCCATCTGTCTGCGCTGCCACGTCGCCACCGACTGCGACAACTGCCACTCGAACCACGTTCACCCGGGGGGCAGCAAGGGCGTCCCGGTTCCGTGGAAGTACACGGACGGCGCTATGATGACGCCGCAGTGTCCGACATCTCGTGGCGCCAGGGGTCAAGCAACCTCGGTTCGGCGGACCTGAGCTCCACTCGCAGCGCAGTGATGCGGGTCGTGAACGACCCGACCTCGAACGTCACCATGGCGCTGCTGCTGGTCGCCGGCGTCACGCTTGTCGTCCTGCTGCTGATGAGCCTCGTGCTCGCGCTGGCGATGCCTTCGAGGAAAGTGGTGAAGGTCCGCCGCTACGCGGGTTCGCCGGAGGAGATCGCCGCGATCAAGGCGAGGGCGGCGGAGCGCGTGCAGCCGCGGCACGGACGAGCCAAGGGTTCGGCGCCCGTCGCAGAAGCCCCTCCTCGGGACCCCGGTGCTCATCGCTTTCGGTGGTCCTGCTGGTCTCGGCGTACGCCACGACCTCCACGGACGCTTACTGCGCCAGACCTGCCACCGCGGGACCCGCCGTTAAGACGCGCCGAGAAGCAGACCACGCGTCCTGCACGTCGTGCCACGAGGGGCACGTCGTCACCGGTTTCGTCGGCAACGGCGTCAGCCGTGCGCATGATGGCGCTTCAGGACCCCAGAACGGCTCGGGACGGGGTGCCCCGGTCGATTCGAGCGCCTGCCTCCACTGCCACCGCTCATTTCGGCACGTGGTCGTCGTGTCGCCATCGGGCACCAGGATGTCGCATTCGGAGGTCATCGCCGCCGGTCAGCCGTGCACCCAGTGTCACACCGGCAGGGGGCATCGCATGCAGTCGTACACGCTCGCGATGTCACCCTGCATCACCTGCCACGACACCCGTACGCCTCGGCAGAGTGCGACACGTGTCACACCGGCGACCCATTGTTGGCGCGGTCGCGACCGACTCGACCCAGACCGTCGGCAGCGGCGAGATCAACTACCCGGCGGTTCGGGCCGCCAACCGAGACTGCGGGGGCTGTCACGACATGAGACGAACTGCGACCCATGCCACGGCGGCGTCCGGATGCCGCACAGCCCGCATTCGTGGAGGGCGGCCATGCCGTTAACGCCGCATTCGACGCAAGCTCAAGTGCTGGCGTTGCCACGACCCGCAGGTCTGCGCCCAGGGGTGCCACGGCTCGTTCGGCGCCGACGGGGCGAGCGCCCACGGGGCCGACCGCGAACTGGCGGGCCGAGCACCGGTCCGCCTCTGGGACTCCGGCTGCGAGTGCCACCGCACCCGCACGACGCGCGACTACCCGCTGTGCTACCGCTGCCACGACCGCGAGACGCGCGAACTGCTGCCCCAGAAGCCCTAGCGAATGAGACAATGAGCCCGACGCGCTGGTGCCGATTGGTCGCGGGCCGGGAGACCTCGGGATCGTGGGGGAGAAGCAAGAACATGGAGCAGTTCCTACCGAGGTACCCTTCTGGTTCGAGGTTCTCGGCGTCGCCGTCATCTTGGTCGGCTTCTTCGTGTCGGTCGCGAGTGTCGTGCTGTTCTGGATCAAGCCCGTCCCCGGCCTCAGCGCCTACGAGGTGCTCCGCGGCCGGTTCGGCAGAAGCATCGTGCTGGGCCTGGAGTTCCTCGTCGCCGCTGACCTTATCCGTACGGTCACCGTCGAGCTCACGCTGACGAACCTGACATCGCTCGCCCTGCTCGTCCTGATCCGGACGTTCCTGAGCTTCTCGCTCGAGGTCGAGATCGAGGGCCGGTGGCCGTGGCAGCGCTGGAGGACCCCCGGAGCGAGTCGGGCAGCGAGTCCTAGCCTATTGTCGCGGCTCGGCAGGGCCTACCGGAGCATGACGGGTATGCGCACCACGTCCGTGCGCGAGCCGTCCTTCTCGGAGACGTCGAAGACCTCGAGGGTGGCTCGGCCGCGTGCCGAACTCGGGTAGCTGATCGCCTGCGAGAACCTGCCGCGCGTCCCCGTGCCCGAACTCGCCATCATCGAGCGTTCGGCCACCACCTTGTCCCCCTGCACGAGACGCATGTTGAATTGCGCCTCGAAGACGTTGGCGGAGCCGAACAGCCGAAACGGGCTTCGACGGCTGGCCCCGGGCACCGGTCCCTCGACCAGGATCGCCGGCAGCACGTTCTCGAAGTCGTTCGAGCGTGACGGGCGGCGACACCATCACGCCCTCGCCGCCGATGGACTCCACCGGCTTGCCCTCGATGAGGAACCTCGACGTTTCGCACCGAGGGGAACTGGGTGAGGGTACCGACTACCTGCGCGACCCGAAGCTGCATCGAGAGCGATCCGCCGCCGCTCGTGAACTGCTGCGACAGATCGACGTAGGCGGTCCGGCTCCTGATGCTCACCCCGAGAAGCTGCGTGCCACGCGGAATCGCCGAGCCGAGCCCGAAGCGCCGGTCCTGCGCGGTCGGCGCCGACAGCAGCTGCCTTGATCGCACCGGCAGCCACGCCCTGGGTGCCGGCGGGAAGCGTGCGGCCCGCCACGCCGATCTTCTCACCCCGCACCAGGTAGATTCGCACCGAAACCGGCTTGAGCCGTCGGCGTGGGTTCGACCGCCGGTGGTGGCGGGACCGGCGCCGGCGCGGGCGGGGCCGTCGTGGGGGCGGTGGGGTGGCGGGCGCCGACGGCTCCGCAGGCCGGGGCTCCTCGGCGGTGCGGCGCTTTGACAGCCGCCTGCCCGAGCGCGAGTGCGACAACCAGCGTCACAGGAGCGCCACTAGGCGAAGCGTGGGGTGCTGTGCGAGTGTGTTCACGGCAACCGCCTCCCGGTTTCCCCAGTGAATGTTCCCGCACTGCGGGCCGGGCGAAGGCGGCGTTGCCAAGCGGACGACAGGGGGGGATTCGTGGGCGAAGGCGGAGCGGCGGGCACGCGGAGAGCGGCCGTGGAAGCGGTGGCTGCTTGGGCGCTTGCGGCGCTCGGCGCGGTTCTGGCCGTGGCGGTCGCCGGCTTCGTGATCTGGGGCCTCACGCCGCTGGGCCCGGCCCCCGAGGCGCTCGCCGCGATGAAGTCCGATGCGAGGTGGCGTTCACCGACGCGGACGACGGCCTGACTTCGCGCCGGCCTCGGGCTCGCCGACTGTCGGCATCGTGCTCTACCCAGGCGGTCACGTCGACTACCGCTCGTACTCGACGCTCGCCCGCGACCTCGCCGCCGAGGGCTACCTCGTGGTCGTGCCGCCGATGCCGCTGAGTCTCGCCGTCCTCGCGCCGAACCGCGCCGATCGCGTCATCGCGGCGCATCCCGAGATCGGCGCGATGGGTCCTCATGGGGCACTCGCTCGGCGGGGCGATGGCGTGCACGTACGCGATCCTCGCACCCAGGGGCGGTCGACGCCCTTGCGCTGCTCGCCGCCTATCCGGCAGGCAGTGCCGACCTGTCGAGCCACGCATCTCGCGGTCGTGTCGCTGCTCGGAACGCGCGACACCGTGGTTTCCCGATGCACCTGGGACGCCGCCAAGTCGCTGCTTCCTTCCTCGACGACGTACACCATGATCGAGGGCGGGAACCACGCGCAGTTCGGGTCGTACGGTCCGCAGCCGGGAGATTCGCCCGCGACCATCTCGGCGGCGAGGCAACGGGCCGAGACGGTCGAGGCCGTTGGGCGATCGATCTCGCCGGACTCCAAGTAGAGCCGAGCTGCCGAGTCGTCCTCGCCGGCTCGAGACTGCGTCGTCCGACCCTCCGCGCATGGGCGCTTCCGACCGGCGGCGCCACGTGCGCTCGCGTGCTCGTCCCGAGTTGCCGTTGTCGGGGCTTCGCCTAGACTGGGACGAGAAGGGCGCACGAGGTCGGACCACGGGGACAGAGGGCGGGCACCGATGGGTCGAGGCGTTCCGCAGTATGTGGTGGGCGATGCTGATCACCGGCATCATCGCGGTGGTGCTCGGACTGATCGCGGTGCTCATGCCTGTGGCGGCGCTGAAGGCCATCGTGCTGCTCGTGGCCGTGTTTGCGCTGCTCACCGGCGTGTTCGCGGTGATCGCGGGAATCAGGGGCATCCGCCACGACCTGGGCGGCTGGCTCGAGGTGGTCTGGGGACTGCTGGGCATCGCCATCGGCGCCTACGCGCTCGCCGAGCCCAAGACCGCGGCGGTGGTGCTGTTCCTCATCTACGGCATCTGGGCGGTGCTGCGGGGGGCCGTGGAGATCATCTTCGCCATTCGCTCCCGACGTCAGATGCCGGGGTGGGTGGCTCGGCTGCTGCTGGGCCTCGCCTGGCTGGGTCTGGGTGCGCTGTTCCTGGTGGCACCCGCGGCCGCAGCCGTGGCGACGACGATCGTGTGGGGACTCGTCGTCACCTTCATCGGCGTGCTGACCATCGTGGCCGCCGCGCTCACTCACCGCGCGGTCCGTGACCTCGAGACAGCGGAGTCGGCCGACTCCGTGCTGATCCGGTACTGAGGGGCCCCTCAGGTCCTCTTCGAGAAAGGAGCGTCATGGCACTCAAGGGATCGAAGACCGAGCAGAACCTGCTGAAGTCCTTCGCAGGGGAGTCACAGGCACGCAACCGCTACACCTTCTTCGCGAGCGCTGCGAAGAAGGAGGGCTTCGAGCAGATCTCGGCGATCTTCACCGAGACCGCCGACAACGAGAAGGAGCACGCGAAGGTCTTCTTCAAGTACCTCGAGGGTGGCGACGTCGAGATCACCGCGGCGTACCCGGCCGGCATGATCGGCACCACCGCCGAGAACCTCCTTGCGGCTGCCGAGGGCGAGCTGATGGAGTGGGGCACGCTCTATCCCGATTTCGCGAACGTCGCCGAGCAGGAGGGCTTCCTGGACGTCGCGGCGTCGTTCCGCGAGATAGCGAAGGTCGAGGCCGAGCACGAGCGCCGCTACCGGAAGCTGCTGGAGAACGTGAAGAACAACACCGTGTTCCACAAGGACGGCACGGTCAAATGGAAGTGCCGCAACTGCGGATACGTGAGCGAAGGCGCTGACGCCCCTGAGGTCTGCCCGGCATGCCACCACCCGCGCTCGTTCTACGAGCTGTGGGTCGAGGCGTACTAGGCCGCAGGTTCTCGCTCGAATGTCGACACGGTCGCGCCGCCGGCCCGTCCGGCTGACGCTGTGCATCGCGGTCGCGCTCGCCCTTGCGGCGGGCGCGACCGGTTGTGCTGCCTCCAGTGGTCCCGTTTCGAGCGACCCCGTCCAGAACGCGCCGGCAGCGGTGCGTCGAGCGGGCAGTCGGCGCCGGTTCCTGCCGGCGTGCGCGGGCGTGTCGTCTTCGACATGGGGCACGGGGAGATCTTCGGGCCCGACGACCCCTCCGAGCTCGGTCAGTCGAAGATGGTCGGCGCGATGCGCGACGCCGGGTTCGACGTGCAGGTGAGCCAGACGCCGATCACCCCGGCGCTGCTGCAAGGCGCTGCCGGCATCATCCTCGCCGGGCCGATGCGGCCCCTGACCGCCGAGGAGTTCCAAGCGCTCGACGTCTACGTGCGTGAGGGCGGCACCGTTCTGCTCACCGTCCACGTGCCGTTCCCCGTGATCGCCGTCCCGTCCCACTTCGGACTCCCTGTCACGCCGGTGGTCATCGAGAGCGACGCCCCTCTGCCCGGTGCGGACCCGAGCGTGTTCGTCGCCGACGGGGTCGAAGTCGGACCCGGTCACCCAGGGCGTGCAGCAGCTGCTCGTCGTCTCGGGGTGGCAGGTCTCGGCGGGGTCGAAACAGGCGAGCATCGTGATCGACAGCGGGCAGGGCACGTGGGGCGACAAGAACCGGGACGGCCAGAAGGATGTCGAGGGGCCGTTCGGGGTGGTGGGCGTTGCGCGATACGGCAAGGGGACCGTGATCGTGCTCGGCGACGACGCGATCCTCGCCAACGTCGCGATCGACGAGGCCGACAACCGTCAGCTGCTCGAGAACCTCTTCAAGCTGTTCGAGACGAGCGCGAAGACGGTGTAGCGGGGGTCACGCTCGCACGCGCGGCAGGCCTCGGGGCGGGCTACCGCCGTGGCGGCAACGGGATCAGCACGCTCGTGCGCGCCTTGTACGCTTCCCACTCGGGTCGACCGGCGCGCTTGCGCTCGAGCAGCGGCACGCCGGACACGTAGCGCAGCAGCAGCGTGATCGTGAGCGGCCCGACCACAGCGAGCAGCCAGCCGGGAACGCCGAGCGTGAGCAGCCAGATCGCCCACCACTGCACGATCTCGCCGAAGTAGTTGGGGTGGCGCGAGTAGCGCCACAAGCCCGCATCCATCACGTGTCCGCGGTTCTCGGGGTTGCGCAGGAACGCGGCGAGCTGTGCGTCCCCGATGGCTTCGAACGCGAAGCCGAACGCCCACACCGCCACCGAGAGGGCGCCGAGCATGCCGGGCCTGGAAGCGGGGGTCTCGGCGGCGAGCGCGACGAGGGGCAGCGGCGACGAGCACCATGAACAGCCCCTGGAGGATGAAGACCTGCAGGTAGGTGCGGGGCACGAACCAGCGGCCCCACTCCCGCCGCCACGTGGCGTAGCGGTAGTCCTCGGTACCGCCCTCGGTGCCGCGACCAGATGTGCCACGCCAGGCGAAGCCCCCAGAGCGTCACCAGCGCGGTGGCGATTGCGAGTCGGGGTGGCATGGGCGAGGTGCGCGCCAGCAGCCACCACGCGATCACGATGAAGCCGAGGCCCCAGGCGACGTCGGCGATGTCGTTTCGCCGGAGCGCCAGCGCGATAACGAACCACGCGGTCATGTACGCCAGACGAGCAGCGCGACCTCGCCGAGCAGCGAGAGGAACGCGGGAGTGAGCGAGAGGGCGTCGGTCACGTCGCCTGCTCGTCTGTCGGCTGCTCGCCGTTCAGGCGGACGCAGTACGGCCGGGGGCCGGTGGTCTCGGCGAGGTCCTCGACACGCTCGCAGCCCTCGGCATCGCAGCACGTCATGCACGTGCGCTTGATCGCCTCGAACCCGAGGAGCTCGACTCGGGGCGTCAGGTGCTCGGGACGCACCGGCTCGGCGCGGAGCAGGTCGGTGGAGAGGTACTTCTTGTTGTCGTCGGCGAGCACGGTGACGACGGTCGCGTCGGGTCCGAGTTCCTCGGCGAGCTTGATCGCGCCGAGGAGGTTCGCCCCGCTCGAGATACCGACGCCGAGGCCGAGCTCTGCGGCGAGACGCTGGGCCATCAGGATCGCGTCACCGTCGTCGACCGAGACGACCTCGTCGAGCCAGTCGAGATCGACGAGCGCCGGGACGAACTCGTCGGAGATGCCCTGGATGCGGTGGCTTCCGACCTTGTGGCCGGTGCGCAGCGTCGGGCTGTTCTCGGGCTCGAGCGGGTGTATGCGGACCTCAGGCCTGCGCGAGCGAAGGTGCCGGCCCACGCCCATGACCGTGCCGCCGGTCCCCACGCCAGCCACGAACGCGTCGGGCTCGAGGCCGAGGAAGTGCAGTTGCCACCACAGCTCCGGGCCGGTGGTCTCCTCGTTGGCGGCGGCGTTGTCGGCGTTCTCGAACTGCCGGGGCAGGAACGTCCCGGGGTTCTCGGCGGCGAATCTCTCGGCGAGGGCGATGCTGCCGAGGAACCCGCCGTCCTCGTGGCTGACGAGGGTGACGTCGGCGCCGAGGCCGCGGATCAGCTGCTTGCGCTCCTCGCTCATCCACTCGGGCATGAAGATCCGCACGGGGTGGCCGAGGGCGCGGCCGATGGCCGCGAACGAGATCCCCGTGTTGCCGCTGGTCGCCTCGGCGATGGTGTCGCCGGGACTCAGGTCGCCTCGCTCGTGGGCGCGGGTCAGGACGTGCAGGGCCATGCGATCCTTGATCGAGCCCGTCATGTTGAAGTTCTCCGCCTTGGCGAAGATGCGGTAGGGCTGCTCGTCGAAGGTCAGATCGATCGCGAGCAACGGGGTGTTGCCCACGACATTGGCCAGACTCCTCAGCCGGTCCTGATAGGTCGCAGCGGCCATCTCACTCGTCTCCCCACCACAGGCGGTACCAGCCGCCTCGCTCCTCCACACGCGTCTCGAACCCGTAGAGGTCCGACAGGCGCTCAGCCGTCAGTATCTCCGAAGTCGGGCCGTCGGCGACGACGCGCCCCGCCGAGAGCAGCACCACGCGCTCGACCTCGGGGACGATGTCGTCGACGTGGTGCGTGACGAGCAACAGGGTGCGGCCCGAGCGGGCGAGCGGGCGGACGGTGCCTTCGAGGAACCGCCACGTCATCGCGGGGTCGAGGCCGTCGCAGGGCTCGTCGAGCACGAGCACCGGGGGGTCGTTCGCGAGCGCGCGGGCCACGAGCGCTCGGCGCGCCTCTCCGGTCGAGAGCGTGTCGAGCCGCCGGTCGGCGAGCTCGAGCGCACCCACCTCCGCGAGCAGCGCGTTCGCGCGGGCGATCTGCTCGGCGGTAGGTCGGTGGGTCTGTCTCAGCCCCACGGAGCCGAAGAACCCCGAGAGCACGGTGTCGAGCACGGTGACGGGAAGGTCGTACGTGGTCTGCAGCGACGCCGAGACGACCCCGAGCAGTCGGCGCGCCTCGAACAGGTTGTAGAGCGGCTTGCCGAGAAGCTGTACCGGCGCCGGGGCCGCGGGGTCCTGCGGCGCGAGCGGCCGGATGTCGCGGGTGAGCAGGCCGACGAACGTGGACTTCCCGGCGCCATTCGGGCCGAGCACGGCGACACGCTCGCCCGGCCAGAGCGCGAAGCGGTCGACGTGCAGGATCGTTCGTCCGCCGCGGACGACGCGCGCATCGGTGAGTTCGAGGAGCGGGGTGTCGGCTGGGAGCGCGGGCATGGCGCTACCGCTTGATCCTGGCCACGGTCGCCTCCGAGGTGAGCTCTCGCAGGGCGTCGCGAGCGACCCACCGGGCCGCCGGCGAGTCGTGCTGCGTCTCGAGGATCCTCTCGGCGGTGGCGACGGCGGCGGCGTTGAGCGCCAGCGAGCGCTTCCCGATCCCGCGAAGCGCCCAGTTCACGGCCTTCTTCACGAAGTTGCGGTCGTCGGCGGCCTCCCGCTCGATCAGAGGCAGGAACGCTGCGAGCCGCTCGTCGTGGTCGGGGTCCTTGTCGTGGGACGCGAGCGCCGCCATCAGCACGAAGCCGCAGCGCTTCACGTAGGTCTCCTCACGCGCCGAGAACTCCTCGGCCGCGGTCCATGCATGCTCGGTGCGGTCGAACAGGTTCGAGGTCACCTGGTCGCAGACGTCCCACGAGTCGAAGTCCGAGGCCCACGCCTCGATCTGCTCGCGCGTGACGAGCCGGGGGTCGTCGAGGAAACCGGCTGTCATCCGCGCCTCGTGGACCGCCGAGTCCCACAGGAGCTGCGCGGTGGCATGACGGATGCGAGGCGCGTCCGGTAGTGACTTCACCCGACGCTTCGCGTCCGTGGCCAGCTGGCGCTGCACCGGCACAGAAACGCCCAGGGTACCTTCGGCGCTGATGCCGTAGCGTGCCATGCCGGCGACGTTGTCCGGGTTCGCCTGGCTACGCAGTTCGCGTAGTATCTCTGCCGCCAAGGCGTCGGGATCGAGTGGTGTCTGCGGGCCGATCTCGGTCATGGACCGAGTATGACGGAAGGACCTTCGTGATCAGGAAGAGGCGCACGACACGCCAAGTCGCGGTCGCCCTCATCGCGGGCGTGCTCGTGTTCTCGCTCGCCGTGGTGACCGCCGGGTGCACGAGCGGTGACAGCGGCGGGCAAGACGCTGGCGCACCGTCGAGCGGTGGAGCCGCCGCGGTTGCGCCGGAGCAGCGCGCCCCGGGCGCGAACCAGGCCGCGGGCGATGCGAGCAAACTCGCGCCCCTTCCTCCCGAGCGCCGCAGCGAGCTCGCCTCGGGATTCCCGATCGAGATCCCGGTGCCTGATGGAGCCATTACGCGCACGGATGCCCAGGGTGACTCGGCGTGGGTGTACGAGATGAGCGTGAACGCGCAGCCCTTCGATGTGGCTGCGTGGTATCGCGCCGCGTACGCCTCCGCCAACTGGCAGCTGGTGCGTGACGAGGTCGCCGAGAGCGGAGGGATGCTCATCTTCGTGAAGGGCGCTGGTGCGCAGTCGAAGCTGCAGCTGACCACCGAGCCCGGCGGCACGAACATCACGGCCAGCGTGGGCGTCGGCGAGGCGGTGGGCGAGACGCTGTAGCGCGCGGGGCTACGCCAGCAGCAGCCACGCCGCGCGCAGCATGAGCAGCGCGCCGAGCGTACCGAGCACGTAGGCCGCGGCGCGAGCCGAATTCCGCTCGAGCCACGCCCGGAAGCGGGCGAGCAGCGCGTCGGCTCTGCGCCTCGCGACGACGTACACCACGAGCGGCGCAACCAGCATCAGCTGCAGCGCGAGCACGATGCCCGCGAGCCAGGCGAGCTCCGTCGCGAGCGGGACCCCAAGGTCCTGGACGATCCCCAGCGCTCCGAGCTGGTAGAGCCACTGAGCGCCGGGCGCGGCGCAGAACGCGAAGCCGAGCACGAACGAAAGCCACGGCGGGGTCCGCTCCAGCAGCGCCAGCACCTTTCCCGCCGCCGCGCTCGACGAGTTTCGCTGCCGCCACTGCGCAAGTGCCAGGGCCAGGAAGAGACCGCCGAGGAGCGCCGCGCGCAGGGCCTCGTTCTGCGGGTCCCCCCCTCCGCCAAGCTCGAAACGAGGGAGGTCCACGGCCGCGAGCGCCGCAAGACCGAGCAGGAAGCGAAAGGTCACGTTCCCCGCGACGAACGCGACGCCGTTGGCAAGCGGACGCTTGGTGCCGAGCAGGATCACGACGTACAGCGTCCACGTGGGCAGGAAGGCGCCGACGGCAACGAACGGCACCAGTGCGATGAGTGTCTGGCCGACGTCGTTCACGCTGCTCCGTTCGTCGTACCCCGGGAGACCAGTGTAGGCGACCGTCCTCACACCGCAGCGGTCGCTAATGCCCAGCCCATCCTCGCCGATGAACAACCTAGAGCGTCTGCGCGTGGGGGCGCTCGAGCATGCTGCTCTGAAGTGGGGGAACGATGGCGGGTCGCTCGTATCGGACCGTGGTGAGCGCGGCGCTGGCGCTGGCATTGGTCGCGGCCGCGGGTCTACTGGTTCTCGGACAGGCCGAGGCCGGTGTAGGCGTCGCGGTGACCGCGCTGGCCGCGCTGCTCGCGCTCGAAGTCGTCGAGCTGGTGCGCGAGGCTCCTCGCGACGGTGAGGGAACTCCAGCGGACGCGGATGTTCCGGATGCCGCGGACCTGGCTGCGGACGCCGCCGCGGACGCGGAGTCGGTCGTCTCGTCGGTCGACGAGGGCGAGGACCGCCAGTCCGTGGAGCAGTTCGTGCTCGAGAACCTCAGCGACTCGGTCATCCTGCACCGTCCCGACGGGCGCATCATCTACGCCAACCGAGCTGCGTGGGAGGCGCGCGGCTACACGCGGGAGCAGTTCTACGCGCTGCCGCCGTTCGGGTGGACGCCCCGGTCCACGCTCGAGAGCCTGCAAGCTCAAGACATCGCCGGGCTGATCGCCGAACGCGGCTTCGCGCAGTTCGAGTCCTGTGCGATCGCGGCTGACGGCCACGCGGTTCCCATCGACGTGGCGGCGCTAAGCGTGCGGTTCGAAGGCGGACCTGCGATCGTGGCCGCCGCGCGAGACATCACCGAGCGCAAGGAGCACGAGGCGGCGTTCCAGCGCATGGCGTTCTACGACGAGCTCACCGGCATCGCCAACCGCGCGCTGTTCCTGGACCGGCTCCGAGTCGCGCTCGCCCAGAGCGCACGGAGCGGACGTCCCGTCGCGGTGCTGTTCATGGACCTCGACCACTTCAAGCAGGTGAACGACTCCTACGGCCACACGATCGGAGACGAGGCCCTGCGTGCGGTTGCCAGTCGACTTGCGGTCAACATGCGCGATGGCGACACCCTCGCGCGTCTCGGCGGGGACGAGTTCACCTTCGTCCTGCCCGACATCGAGAGCCGGGAGAACGCCGAGAAGGCCGCTGCCAAGTTCCTGTCCGTCTTCCGCCAGCCCTTCGATCTCGCGGGGCAGCCGGTCCGTCTCACGGCGAGCATCGGCATCTCGGTGGTCGTGGGATCCGAGGTCTCCGTCGAGGAGGCCCTCGCACGCGCCGACGCAGCGATGTACCGCTCGAAGGAAGACGGAAGAGATGGGTGGCGCTTCTACCGCGACAACATGCGCGCGTCGGTCGCGGAGCGCTTCGCCCTGCGCAATCGGGTGAACTCGGCGATCGCTCGCAACGAATTCCTCCTGTACTTCCAGCCCCAGCTGAACGCACGAACGGGACTGGTCGTCGGTGCCGAGGCGCTCGTGCGCTGGGACCATCCCGAGCGCGGGCTGATCCTGCCCGGCGAGTTCCTCGACCTTGTCGAGGAAGCGGGCATGCTGGACGAGCTGGGGCGGACGATCGTCTCGGTGGCGTGCCGCAAGGCGGCGCCATGGATCGCGGGGCCGCTTCCCGAGATGCGTGTCTCGGTGAACGTGTCGCCGCGGCAGCTGTTCGCGAGCACGTTCTGCGACTCGGTGGCCGACGTCCTCGCCGAGACGGGATTCGATCCCGCCCACCTGATGATCGAGGTGCACGAGACGGCGATCCACTCTGAGCCGGAGTACGTGCGGGGGATCATCGAGCAGCTCCACGGCTGCGGGGTGAAGGTCGCGATCGACCACTTCGGCACGGGATTCAACTCGCTCGAGCGCCTGCGCCACATCCCTGTCGACTGCATCAAGATCGACCGCTCGTTCACCACCGACATCGAGCAGCGTCCTGACGCGGCGGCCATCGCCAACACGGTCGTGACGCTGGCGCATCACCTGGGCCTCGAGGTCGTTGCCGAGGCGATCGAGCGGCCGAGCCAGGCGGCCTTCCTGAAGGACAGAGGCGTGGACTCGTTCCAGGGGTTCCTGTTCTGCGAGCCGGTATCTCCGGCCACGCTCACCGACCTGCTGGAGAGCGAGCACCGCTTCGTGGTCTAGGCGATCAGGTCTCGGAAAGCCGAATCGATGTCCGGGAAGCGGTACTCGAACCCGGAAGCGAGGATCTTCTGGGCGCTCAGACGCTGGCTTTCCAGCGTGTAGGGAGCGACTTCTCCAAGCACGAGCTTCAGCGCGAGGAGCGGCACCGGCAGCCAGGACGGGCGGTGCATCGCGCGGCCCAGGGCGCGGCTCAGCTCCTTCATCCGCACGGGATCGGCCGCCCCGCCGTTGAGCGGGCCCTCGACCGTGTCGCGCTCGAGCGCGTGGACGTAGAGTGCGGCGATGTCGCTGCGGTGAATCCACGACGCCCATTGCCTTCCGCTGCCCACCGGGCCTCCCGCGAACATCGCCATCGGCAAGCGCAGGCGAGGCAGAAGTCCCTCGCTGCCGAGGGCGAGACCGGTGCGGATCCGCACAACGCGGGCTCCCGAGATCTCCGCCGTGCGAGCCGCCGTCTCCCACTCGGTCGCGAGCATGGCGAGCCAGCTGTCGCCGAGCGGCGCGTCCTCTCCGAGGATCTCGTCGCCGCGGTCGCCGTAGATACCGCAGGCGCTGGCGTTCACCAGCACCTTCGGCCCTCCGCCTCCCCTGCGGGCCCGCGAGATCGATTCGGCTATCTGCAGGGTGAGGTCGACGCGGCTCTCGCGGAGGAGCTGCTTCACCCGGCGGTTCCATCGGCTGGCGATGGGGTAGCCCGAGAGGTTCGCGACGGCGTCCGCGCTCCGGATAGCAGCGTCACCCGGTGCTGACGGCACGAACTGGAGCGGGGCCTCGAGAACGCCGTCGGGCGGAGTGACGCGGCCGACACGGCGGGAGAGCCAGACGACCTCGTGGTCGCGGGCGAGTAGCTGCCGCGTCAGCTCTCGGCCAATGAACCCGTTCCCGCCGGCGATCGCTACCCGCATGGTCTACCGGGCGTCGTCGGGGACGAAGGTGTTGATCAGGAACGACTTCATGAGCACTCCCTTGCCCCGGCCGGCCTCGGCCAGCTCATGCTACCGCAGCGTCAGAGGCTGGTGCAGAAGCGGCAGATCTCGTCTCCCGACCCCTTCTGCGGGGCGTCCCGCCACTCGCCGGAGACCCCGTGCGCTCGGGCGCCAAGCTCGACGTGCAGCGAGGCGATCCCCACGTCGAGGCGGGCGCTCAGGCGCGGCATGTCGTAGCGGGTGTTGCGGAACAGGACGAGGTCGTTGCCCTCGAGGGCGAAGCGCCACGGCTGGCGGTTGGTGGCCGAGGGGGCGATACGCGCCGCCGAGACCGCCGCTCGCGCCCATTCGGGCCACTCGGCATGACCTGGCGCAATCTCGTCGAGAGGCTTGCGGTTGTGGGCCGCGGCGATGCCGGCCATCACGCGCTCGGTCTGCGACGCGGAACCCAGGGGGTGGCCGACGGGCGAGACGCCCACGACCCGCTCGGCGGGCTGAAGGTCGACGAGTGACGCTGCCTTGCGGGGGTTGAAGAAGCCGGTCACCCAGCAGGTGCCCAGGCCCAGCGCGGTCGCCTCGAGCACCGCGGCCTCGCCGAGGTAGCCGAGGTGGCGCATCGCCGGACCGTTGCCCGGCGCCGACACGACGAACACCAGCACCGAGGGAGCGCCCGTGATCTTGCCGTAGCTGCCCACGATGCCGCGGAAGACATCGACGGCCGGCTCGCGCAGCACGTGGACGCGTGCGTCATCCCACGGGCGGAACTCGGCCGCCACCCGCTCCAACTCCGCGAGAGCGTCCGCGCTCACCGGCTCGCCGTCGAAGGACCGCCGAGAGCGCCGCACCTCGATCGCTTCCAGCCATCGCCCGACAGGGATGTCCATTCACGCTCCTTCCGTAGTGGTCGTGCGAAGGGTACCCCAGGCGCGGCCGTCTCGTGCCGGAACGCCGTGGCGGCGTCGGTCACGGTCGACCACCTTTCGTCGGGAGAGCGGGGCGCTTCGTACCCCGTTCTCGGGCCGCTCAGAGACGTTCGCCCCGTCGCGCCGTGGAGGGTATACTTCGACTCCGCGCGGCGCCTCGGGCGGGGTCGGGCGGCGGCATGCTGTGAACCTGGTCAGGTCCGGAAGGAAGCAGCCATAAGCGGCCCCTGTCGAGCGTCCGGCCCCGCCGGGGGCGCCAGTGCGAGACCGTTCGCGGGGATCACCCTCCGCACCGACCGAAAGGTCCACTCGGACACCTCATGGCGCACACGTCCCTGTACCGCACCTACCGTCCTCAGACCTTCGACGACGTCGTGGGACAGGGGCACATCACCCGCACGCTGAAGAACGCCGTAACCGAGGGAACCGTCGCACACGCGTATCTGTTCGCCGGCCCTCGCGGGACCGGCAAGACGACGACAGCGCGGATCCTCGCCAAGGCGCTCCAGTGCGAGAAGGGCCCCACCTCCGAGCCCGACGGCACGTGTGAGCAGTGCCTCGAGATCGCCGAGGGTCGCCATCCGGATGTCTACGAGCTGGACGCGGCGTCGCGCACGGGCGTCGACAACGTCCGTGAGGAGATCATCGGGCGCGTCAATCTCTCACCGGCACGCGGTCGGTGGAAGGTCTACATCATCGACGAGGTCCACATGCTCTCGACGGCGGCGTTCAACGCGCTGCTCAAGACGCTCGAGGAGCCTCCGTCCCACGTCGTGTTCGTGATGTGCACGACCCATCCACAGAAGGTGCCCGAGACCATCCAGTCGCGTTGCCAGCGATTCGACTTCCGACGCATCTCGGTCGACGACATCGCCGAGCGACTCCGCCACATCTCCGACGCCGAGAAGATCTCGGTGCCCGATGCCGCGCTGTCACTCATCGCGCGCCACGCCGCCGGCGGTATGCGCGACGCGATCACCACCCTTGAGCAGCTCGCCGCGTTCGGCGGTGACGCGATCACGCTGGAGGACGTCGAAGGTCTGCTCGGCGAGGTGGGAAGCGACCAGCTGTTCCAGGCCGCCGACCTCGTGCTGCACCGCGACATCGCGGGGCTGTTCCGCTGGGTAGCCGAGCTCGTGGAGAGCGGCACCGATCTCTCGGAGTTCGTTCGTGCACTCACCGGTCACGCCCGCGATCTGTACATCGCTGCGTCGGTCGAGGAGCCCGCCCGCGTGCTCGACCGCTCCGAAGCCGAGCTGCCGCGTCTCGAAGTGCAGGCGCGGGAGTTCGGTACCGCACGGCTGGGGCGCGTGCTGAACCTGCTGGGCGAGCTGGGTTCCGAGATGCGGTGGTCGAGCGACCCGCGGCTGTCGCTCGAGGTCGCGCTGACGCGCATGGCCCGACCGCAGGGCGAGCTCACGCTCGAGGCGCTCGACGAGCGGCTCGCGGCCCTCGAGGCGGGAGCGTCCGTCTCCCCGCAGCGAACGGCCGCGGCGACGCCGTCGCCGTCGCCGACCGCGCCGCCCGCGAAGCCCGCGAGCGCTGTGCCTCCGGTCGCCAGCGCGGCGCCTTCCCCGCCCTCGAGCGAGGCGCGTACCGCGGCGCTCGCTGAGAGCGAGCCCGACGAGAGCCACGCCGCCGAGGCCGCGAACACCGATGCCTCCTCGGCGGCGGCCGCGCCGGAGCCGGTCGTCATCGACGTTCCCGCTCCCGTCTCGGGCACGCTCGATCGGGCTGCGGCGCGCCGTGCGTGGCCCGGCGTGCTCGCCGAGATCCGCAAGGCAAAACCGACGCGCGCGCACATGTTCGCGACCGTAGATGTGGACGTCGACTCCGACGGGAAGACACTGGTCCTCGAGTTCCCCGTGGGGCAGGAGTTCCAGTTCGAGCTTGCGCAAGACGATGAGAATCGCGCCCTGCTCAGGTCCGCGCTCGCCGCGGTGCTCGGCGCCGCGCCGCCGTTCAGGTTCCAGCTGGGACGCGGGAAGGTACGGCCTGCGGAGCCGCAGGCGCCGGACCGCGAACCCCCGACCGCTCCGTCCTCCCTCCATCGCGATCCCGAGATCGAGGCAAGCCCCGAAGCAGCGATGCCGCCTTCTTCCGCCACGCCGCTACCGCAGAGCCCTGCGACCGAGCCGCACCCTGCGACGCCGTCCTCGGCGGCTGTCAGCGCGGTGGGGGATGATGAGGACGCGGACGACGTCGACCCCGATGCACCCGTTGAAGACATCGACCGGCTTCTCGCCGAGCAGTTCGGCGCGAAGGTGGTCGCGGAGCAGACGAACACGCCCGACCGAGAGGACGAATCGTGAACTACGGCAAGCTCATGAAGCAGGCCCAGCAGATGCAGGCCAAGATGGCGCAGGTCCAGGAGGACCTCAAGAACGAGACGGTGGAGTCCTCGGCGGGTGGCGGCATGGTCAAGGTCGTGATCAGCGGCGACATGGAGATTCGTTCGATCACCATCGATCCCGCGGCTGTCGATCCCGAGGACATCGAGATGCTGCAGGACATGGTCGCCGCTGCCGTCAACGAGGCGGTGCGATCGGCTCAGGAGCTGGCCGCGCAGAAGATGTCGTCGGTCACCGGCGGCATGAATATCCCAGGTCTGATGTAGCCGCCTGGTCGCGATCGACGCGCCCACCAGCCCGCCCAACGGCGTAACGGACGTCTCACCTGATGCGATACGCACCCCCCATCGCCCGGCTGCTCGAAGAACTCGAGCGGCTGCCCGGCATCGGCCCGAAGTCGGCGCAGCGGATCGCCCACTACCTGCTCGTTGCCGACCCCGCCGATGCCGACCGCCTCGCCAACGCCATCACCGAGGTCAAGCGCACCATCCACTTCTGCGAGCAGTGCTTCAACTTCGCCGAGGAACGCCTCTGCGCCGTGTGCGCCGATCCCGAGCGCGACGTTTCGATGGTGTGCGTCGTCGAGGAACCGCGAGACCTCACCGCCATCGAGCGTACGGGTGAGTTCCACGGCCTGTACCACGTCTTGCACGGTGCCATCTCGCCCATCGACGGCATCGGTCCGGATCAGTTGAAGGTCCGAGAGCTCATCGAGAGGATCGGCACCGGCGACTCCATCGCGGAGATCGTCCTGGCGACGAACCCCAACGTCGAGGGCGAGACCACGGCGGTGTATCTCGCCCGTCTGATCAAGCCGCTCGGGGTGAAGGTGACCCGCATAGCGAGCGGCCTGCCTGTCGGGGGCGAGCTCGAGTACGCCGACGAGGTCACGCTCGGCAGAGCGATGGAGTGCCGCCGCGAGATGTAGCCGGGGCGCTCGGTGTACCCTAGTGCTCGCACGCGCGAGGGGGTGCGCGCCGCCGCTCACCGACGCTTCGCAGCCACTCACCGTGCGTGGTATGCCGCTTGCCGCCGTCACGAGGCTGCGTCCGTATCCTGTACTGACCGCCCGACGGCCTCCCCATCCGGCATCCCGCTGCAGTGGCCGTTACGGGCGTCGACCATAGAAAGGGGGCGGCATGCCCGACCTCACCGAGATCCGGTGGCATGCGCGCGCAGGACAAGGGGCCGTTACCGCGGCCAAGCTTGTCGCCGAGACCGCGCTGTCCCAGGACCTGTACATGCAGGCGATGCCTGAGTACGGGCCCGAGAGAATGGGTGCGCCCATCAAGGCGTTCACCCGCATCAGCGACGATCCCATCGAGATCCACAACAACATCGAACACCCGGATGTCGTCTGCGTCCTCGACGAGACCCTGCTCGACGTCATCGACGTCACCGAGGGGCTGTCCGAGAACGGCGCGGTGATCATCAACACGTGCTCGCCGCCATCCGCGGTGCGTGGGGTTCTCGGCGTTCCGGAGACCGTGACGGTCGCCTGCATCGACGCGTCGGGCATCGCGATGGAGACCATCAAGCGCGATATCCCCAACACGCCGATGGTGGGTGCGCTCGCGCGCGTCACCGGTGTCGTCGAGCTGGAGGCCTTGAAAGGCCTGCTGGTCAAGACCTTCGGCAAGAAGTTCGCGCAGGACGTCATCGACCAGAACCTCACGTCGGTCACGCGTTCGTACGAGGAGGTGAACGTCGGATGACATTCGACCCCACGAAGGAACACGAGTGGAAGGCCGAGGAGTATCCCCGCGGTGCAGTGATCCCCGAGGGCGGCACCTCGCACCAGTACGTCACCGGCGGGTGGCGCTCCGAGCGCCCCGAACGCGATGACAACAAGTGCACCCAGTGCCTGTTGTGCTGGGTCTTCTGCCCCGACACTTCGGTCATGGTCAAGGACGAGAAGGTCTACGACTTCGACTACGACCACTGCAAGGGCTGCGGCATCTGCGCCCACGAATGCCCCGCGGACGCCATCGTGATGGTGCCCGAGGGCTGCGAACTCAGGGAGGCGAAGTAGATGGCCGAGCAGACCACCGTCGCGACCACCGGTAACTCGCTGGTCGCCGAGGCGTTCCGCCAGTGCGCCCCCGACGTCGTTCCCGCGTACCCGATCACCCCGCAGACCACCATCGTCGAGGAGTTCGCGAAGTTCGTCGCGAACGGCCGGGTGCACACCGAGTACGTGACCGTCGAGTCCGAGCACTCGGCGATGTCGGCGGCGATCGGCGCATCGGCGGCCGGTGCGCGCGTCATGACCGCGACCTCGTCGCAGGGTCTCGCCTACATGTGGGAGATGCTCTACATCGCGGCGGGCCTTCGCTGCCCGATCGTGATGGCCAACGCGAACCGCACCCTGGCCGCTCCGATCAACATCCACTGCGACCACTCCGACGTGATGGGCGCGCGTGACGCGGGCTGGATCATCCTGTTCGCCGAGACCGCGCAAGAGGCCTACGACAACACGATCATCTCGGTACGTATCGCCGAGCACCCCGATCTCGTCGTCCCGGTGATGTCGACGCTCGACGGCTTCATCACCACCCACTCGATCGACCGCGCGCAGGTCATGGACGACGCGACGGTCAAGGCGTTCGTCGGCGAGCGAACCCCCGAGTTCGCGCTACTCGACTACGACAATCCCGTCAGCCACGGCAACTTCGCCGGCCTGGGCGGCACGTACTTCGAGTTCAAGAAGGCCCAGCGCATGGTGTTCGACCGCGCGATGCCGCTCATCAAGCAAGTCGGCGCGGAGTGGGCGGATGTCACCGGCCGCCCGTTCGAGGTCGTGGAGAGCTGGGGCATGGAAGACGCCGACGTGGCCGTCGTCGTGCTCGGCTCGACCGCCGGCAACGCCCGTCACGTCGCGCGCGAGCTGCGCGAGGAGGGCGTGAAGGCCGGCGTCGTGAAGGTCCGCGTGTTCCGGCCGTTCCCGGCCCACGAGCTGGCCGAGGCGCTCAAGGGCGTCAAGGCCATCGGCGTGCTCGACCGCTCCGATTCGCTGGGCGCCGAGGGCGGACCGCTGTATCTCGAGCTGCGCAGCGCGCTCTACGACATGGGCTGCCGCATCCCGATGGTCGACTACGTCTACGGCCTGGGCGGCGCAGACGTGAAGCTCGAGCTCATCCGCCAGGTCTACACCGACCTGGTCGACCTGGCCGCGGGCTCGCCGGCTCCGCTCGGCATCACCTACCTCGGCACGAAGGAGTAGCAGATGGCGACGATCAAGGAGCTCTCGCACAACGAGGACCTGCTCGCCGGCGGCCATCGCCTGTGTGCCGGGTGTGGCGCATCGATCGCGGTGCGCCAGATCCTGCTGGCCGGCGGGGACAACGCGGTGGTCGCGGGTTGCGCCACCGGGTGCCTCGAGGTGTCGACGACGATCTACCCCTACACCGCGTGGAAGGTGCCGTTCATCCACAGCGCTTTCGAGAACTCCGCGGCGACGATCTCCGGCGTCGAGGCGGCGTACAAGGGCCTCAAGCGCGCCGGCAAGATCAAGAGCGACAAGCGGATGAAGTTCGTCGCGTTCGGCGGCGACGGCGGGACCTACGACATCGGGTTCCAGTCGCTGTCCGGTGCGATGGAGCGCGGACACGACATGGTGTACGTGTGCTACGACAACGGCGCGTACATGAACACCGGTATCCAGCGCTCGTCCGCCACGCCGTTCGGCGCGTGGGCCACCACCTCCGAGGTGGGCAAGGCGCAGCAGGGCAAGCTGCAGCGGCGCAAGGACCTGACCTCGATCATGGCCGACCACGGGATCCCCTACGTGGCGCAGGCGTCGATCAGCCACTGGCGCGATCTCGTGAACAAGGCCGAGAAAGCGTTCGCCGTCGAGGGTCCTGCGTTCATCAACGTGCTGTCGCCGTGCCCGCGCGGCTGGCGCCACGCGCCGAACGAGTCGGTCTCCATCGCCAAGCTGGGCGTGCAGACCGGGTTCTGGCCGCTGTTCGAGGTCGAGGACGGCATCTGGAAGATGACCACGGCCATGCGCGACCGCAAGCCCATCGAGGAGTTCCTCAAGCCGCAAGGCCGCTTCAAGCACCTGTTCAAGCCGGAGAACGCCGAGCTGCTTGCGGAGGTCCAGAAGCAGGTCGATGCGCAGTGGGCCTACATCCAGTCCCGAGTCGAGGGCTCGAAGTTCCTCGCCGCGGCGTTGGCTCCTGCCGAGGAGGACGCCGCCGAGTAGGGGCGTAACAGCAGGACTTGCACCAGCGAAAGCCCCGGGGTGCTCCGGGGCTTTCTACTTGGAGACGGAGACTGTCCGCGCGAGAGTGTCGTCGAGAATGGCGCCCAGGGCAGACCGGGCGTAAGGCGTGAGAGGTCCACCATCATCCGTCATCGCGTTCCGGAGCAGGTCAAGACCCACCAGATAGACACGTCCTTTGCCACTTTCATAGCACGAAACGACGGGGACGCCGCCAATCTCGAGGAAAGTGCGCAGGTTGGCGCCTGTGTAGACCGCACCTCGCAGCTGCAGCTCATCCTGCCTCCGCTCATCGGGTGGCGAAGGGGTTGCGGTAGGGGTTATCGTTCGCACTTCACGCATTGACGTGAACCCGAGGAAGTCCCGATCCTCCATATTCCACACGGACAGCGGAGACACGAGATTCGCCGACGTGTCGATGACGAGGCTGCCTCCGTCGACGACATACTTCTCGAGAGTCCGCTCTGCGCGGTCGCGATCGTGCCACTTCACGCCATAGACGAGGACGAATGGGTAGCGAGAGAGATCGTCAGCAGAGAAGTTGTCGATGTAGAACGACCGCCCGGCGACGAAGCCTCCCAGACCGCACGGTGGCTTCAGGTCGTATGCGAGGCTGATCCGGTAGTCCGCCAGTCGTTCGATGTCTCGTTGCCAGCCGTTGCCCAGGAAGAACGCCGGGACGACCCGGCTTCCCGACTCAAGAGCAGCGCTTGTACGACGATACACGGTGAGACCTGATGGACGGTCCTGCCAGACAGGACGATAGAGCCGGGAGTCGAACCGCCGTGCAGAGAAGTAATACTCGTACTGGTGCTTTGTCAGTTCATGTTCGATGGCGGTGGCTCGCTGCTGTCCGCTCGCACTACGGAACACAGGCATCGGACTCGCATATCTACCCAAGGCCTATGCGGTGGCAGGGGCCCAGTCGCTGGTCACGTCGACCGCATCCGTTATCGCGAGCTCCTCGACGGCTCGATCGGTCGCCCCCATCAGACGTGCCCACGATGCCTGGTCGGGGTGCACGTTGCCTAGGGCAGTCGATGAGGTGGCAGCGGCAAGAGCGGCGATTGTGACGCCGAAGGCCACGGCAGCCGCCGGTCGCAACGTCGACCGCGAGGTAGACCTTCTCGATGAATCCGGATGCCGTCCCAGCCAGCCAACGCTCCCCGAAAGCGCATCGTCAATGAGCAGCACCGCCAGCACGATCAGCTGTGGCAGCATCGTCAGGAAGTATCGGTCGACCTTGACCGGATTCTTGCTGTGAAGGATTGCGAACGGTAGCAGCCATGCAAGCACGGTCAGCGTGTAGGTGTCGAGGAGCCGGCGACGTGCGGTGTTGAGAAGCGCGACCGCGCAGAGAGCGATGGCGCCGAGTGTGCCCCCGAACGCGAACGCAACGGCGGTCCCAGCCCACGGCACGCATCCCAACGGGTTCGTGCGCCTCAGGATTCGCGCGAGCGACCAGACCACGCCTGCGATTGCCGTGGCGGCAAGAGCGATTCCCAGGGGGTCCCAGACAGCTGATAGCGCCGGTAGGCTTGTGAGGTAGTACCAAGCGGGTCTGACTAACCCGGCACGCGATGTACTTGTTCCGCCCGAAGCCTGAATCGCGAGTACTGCGGGAAAGAAGGGATTGCCCTCGACCAGCCAGTAGTAGGCTGCGAACGGTACAAGCGCGATGATTCCTCGGCGAATGCTTACTCCGGCCCATTGTGCGCGTTCGCCAAATCTGATGCTCTCTCGCTCGGCGAGCACGTAGACGAGCAGTGGCACTGCGAGAAGGCCAGCTGTGAACCGCGTCATGAACGCGAAGACCATTACTGGCAGCACCCAGCCTAGTGCCCGGGGCTTTCGCGTCCCAAGCAGCATGAGGTAGACGGCCACAATCGATAAGCTGGAGCCAGGGAGGTTGCTCATCCCAGCTGCGGACTCGTTCAGCACGATCGGGTTGAACGCGAACAGGGCGGCCCCAGCGAGCGCAAGCGGCGCGTTCACCTGGAGCCGTAGTAGCAGGTAGAGCGCTATCGTTCCCGCCGCGAAAAGCAGGGCGGTGACCACGACGACGGACACGTGGTTGCGGATGGCCGAGACGCATCGCGATGGCCGAGATCAACGGCAGCACTAGCGGCCGATCACCTTCCGCCCACAGCGTCGCGTCACCTTGCAGCAACGCGAACCGTCGCGCGAGGTTGAGGAAGGCAGCCACATCCCATCCAGTCGGCGGGAGAGTCGCGAACACGATGGCTCGGGCAGCTGCCGTCAAACCGGCGATCACCATGGCAGCCGCGAGACACGCCCCGTCCATGACGCGTGCTCGATCAGCCTGCACCCTCGACCCCCGGCTCGTACGATTCTGGGTTCAGGAACGGCTCACGCTGCCCCCAGCGAGGCTTGATACGAGAGATCTGCGCGGGAACGTACGGGTCCCGGTAGGACGAGCGGAAGAGGAACTCGTCCGCTATGGCGATGAACATGATCAATCGAAGCACAATGCCGAGATAGAGCCACAAGAACGGGACCAGCGGGAGTAGCCGGAGCGTTTCTCGGCGGGACTCGGAGAGCAACATCGCGACTGTGAAATTCGCCAGGTCGATGATTGTGTAGCAGACGGCGAGGAACATGAGCATCGGAATCATCATCGTCGGGTGAAACACCAATGTGTACGCCAGGATCAAGATGGCGCCGCTGCCCAGAAGGACGCTGTACATCAGGATGTCCCAGGCGGACCAGAGGTTCCGGAGCCCTTTGCGCGACCAGCGGCGGGGGATGCCGAGCAGGTCGCGGTGCTTCCGGAGATTAAGAAGCACGATTGATCGGTTCCATCTCATCCGCTGTCGGAACAGCGCACCGAATGTGGCCGGAACATCTGTGTAGGCGACAGCTGTCGGATTGAACCGGATCTTGTATCCAGCCTTGCGAAGACCTTTGGTCATGTCGGCGTCCTCGCCCGGGCTCACTTCCCAGCCGTGCAGCCGTCGGACGGCTTCGGCGCGAAAGCCGCCGAATGCACCGGAGACGATGTGCAGGATGCCGTAGCGAGACGCGAACTGCCGTCCGACCTCGATCGAGAACAGGTATTCGAGCACCTGAAGTCGGGTGATGAAGGAGTCCTTCGGGTTCTTGACGCGAAGGGTGCCGGCGACCCCCCCGACTCCCGGCTCGGAGAGCGCGAGAGCAATCTGCGTGATGGCGTTAGGGGCGAAGGTCGTGTCTCCGTCGCAAACCACGAGGTAGTCTCCCTTGGCCAGGTGGAGGCCCGCGTTGTCGCCGAATGCCTTCCCCTGTCGTACGGAGCCATGTACGACACGAACCCCCTGAGCGACGAACGAGTCGGCGATGCGACCCGTCTCATCAGTCGAGGCGTCGTCCACGACGATGACCTCGATGCGGGGGTAGTCTTGACGCTTCAGGGACAGGATGCTGTCTCGGAGGTGCTCACCCTCGTTGTGGGCAGGAACGACGACAGTCACCAGTGGTGGGTCGTCGAGCAGCTTACGGAGTGCGCGTTCCTGCGCACCTCGTCGGGCTGGCCTGCGTCCGGCAAGCTCACCAGCGGCTGTGATCCACGGCGTGACCGCGTAGCGCGGAACGTCGAAGACGAACAGTGGCCATCCGACCACAAGGATCTCGATCGGGCGGAGACTACAAAGGATGCGAACGCACTCCTGTAGGTAGTCCGCCAGATGCGCGAGGACGCTCACGATCTGCGGTCGGGCGCCTCGTGAACACCATCTCGCGATGTGGGTAGGCAGGTCGGTGGTGTCCCTTCGATCACCCGCTCAACGGTGACCTCAATGCCCGGCTCGGGGAGTCTTGCCTGAATCCGCTCCGCGATCGGCTCAGCTTCTTCGGTATCCCTAAGCATGACGAGAAAGGCCGGATCATCCGTCTGAGTGACTACGTCGGACGAGCGCAGCACCTTGCACGTCAGCTGGAACAGCTCGCGCTGTCGGTTCGACGAGATTCGAGTGTCTAGCCTGACTTTCACGATGGCAAAGCCGACCGCCTGAGATCGCGCCACCCGCTGTTCCTCAGCGACCGACAACGCCACGAACTCGGGTAAGCGCAGCACGAGGGGCCAGACGGGTCCCGTCCGCCGAGTTGATCCGCTGTTCTCCGTCAGGGTGTAGCGCCTTACATCCTTACGTTCGCATCTCGCGGCCGGATGCTTCGATCCGCAGGATAGACACAGGGCCTCGTCAGGAAAGCGCTCCGACGAGGCGCCGCATTCGGTGCAGAGGTCGAGCGCGACGGGACGATCGAAGTCGACGCCAATGTGCACGAGTCGCTTGCCGCACTTCGGGCAGCAAGATCCGGACTCGCCCTGGGTCTCATCCTCGCGGAACACGGCGCCGCAGGGGAAGTGATGCACGAGCGGGCTCGAGGTCAAGGACACGCTCCCGCATTCCCCGCAGACCCTCCGGACATTCACTTGGGGGCTGCCGCAATCAGGGCACGTGGCCAGGCGGTCCCACAGCGCGGTGGACAAGAGACCCGCGCCTCGCAAGTCGTCCAGTCTGTCTGCCGCACACGAGCCCTCGCTCGTTTCCATGAAGGCCTCGGCGAGGGGGTAACGGACACCGCGCGGACTCGTTGGATCGAGGACCGGAAGGATTCTCGCGTTTGTCTCGGCTCGACAGGAACGCCAGTAGGCGATCGGAGTCAGATAGGTGGGTTCCTTCGACAGCGTCAAGCCGCTCGAGGGCGGCGGCTATCCGCCTGGCCAGGATGCCGAATGAGCCCCAGGGGGCATCGTCGAGGGTGTACATGCCATCTGCCAGCTCGGCCAAGGAAGTTCGTCGGCCCCTGCGTCGGCTATCACGACAAACGCGGGCAGCAGCCCGTACTTGTGGTGCTGGCGCCAGCGTACGAGTCGGTGCTCGCACTCGCGAACCTCGCGGTATACAAGCAGTGCGCCAGCTACTGGACCGTCGTGGAGTCCGGGGGTGCGGATAGCAGACTGTTCTGCCTTCGACAAATCCGTGAGCAGCAGCAACTTGGGAAGCTGCGATTGTGCATCGGCCCCCCGAAGCCCCTCCGGTCCCGGCTGCTTGTACGCGAGTCCCTCGTCTTCAGTCCACGCCAACATGAAGGCTCCCCCCGCCGAAGCATTCGCGCGTGCCGTAGGCGTCGGCAACTCACCAATCCGCCCCATCGCTACCCAGCCCAGCGCGCGGAAGGCGAGTATAGCCCTGCGCTGTTGCACCCAGAATCCACCATTGGGATGAGGCAGTATCCTCCCGATGGCAACGTGCGTTCCCCTCGCCGTCGCACGCTGAGCCAATACTCCGCGGACAAATGCGGCTCAGCTAGAATGGGGGCGACCCCGACGTGGAGAGATGATGGCCCGCAGACGCACGGTCCGCCCGTCCTTCGTTCCGACCGTCGCCCCACTCTCCGCTGCTGCGTTCGTCATCGGAACCGCGGCCACCCTCGGTCTCCTCGCCGCTCTCGGCGTGACGCTCTCCGTCGGTCTTGCGCTCGGCGTGGCCGCAGTGTGGGCGGCGGTCTTGGCGGCACACGCGGCGCTCGCGATTCGCGCGCTGGATCGTACGGTGGGCGAGCCGGTGGGGGGCCTCGTGCATGTGGCCGAGCGCGTTGCGGAGGGCGATCTCACCGCGCACGCCCACGTGGGCCACGACACCCCGCTGGTCGAACTCGCGGCCGCGCTCAACCAGATGACCGAGTCCTTCCGCAGTCGCAGCGACGCCGAGAGCGCCCGTGTCCTCGAGCTCACCACGCTGTACGAGACGAGCCGCACGCTCGGTTCCACGCTCGACCTGGCCGGACTCCTTGCTGCAGTGCTCGACGAAGCACTCGGCGTGCTCGAGGTCGACGTCGGCTACGTGGTGCTGCGCGACAAGGCGAGCGGCGAACTCCAGCTGAAGGCCCGGCGCGGCGCATCGGCGGTCCCCGCGGAGATCCTGGTGGATCGCTCGGTGATCGAGTGGGTGACCGCCGAGCGGCGACCGCTCGTGCTCAACCCCGGCTCGGCAGCGGCGTCCGCCGGTTCGGTGCACGGAACGCTGAGCGTCCCGCTCTCCGACTCCGACGGCGCCATCGGAGCGATCGTCGTCGGCTCGACCAACGGCCACGACAAGTTCACCAGCGACGACGTGCGGCTGCTGTCGACCATCGCGAACCATGCCACCGTCGCGGTGCGTAACGTGGAGCTATTCGCATCGCTTCGCGAGGCGTACCTCGGCACGGTGCGCTCGCTCGCCGCGGCCATCGACGCCAAGGACGCGTACACCCGCGGACACTCGGAGCGGGTAGCCGAGTACGGCACCCTCGTGGCGCAGCGCATGGGCCTCTCGGAAGAGGAGATCCTCGCCCTGGAGCTGGCGGCCTACCTGCACGACATCGGCAAGATCGGCATCCCCGAGGCCATCCTGCGCAAGCCGGGGCGGCTCGATGACGAGGAGTTCGCGGTCATGAAGGGCCACCCCATCGTGGGGGCGACCATTCTCACGCCGGTCGAGTTCCCCTGGCCGATCATGCCGGCGGTGCGCCACCACCACGAGCACTTCGACGGACGGGGCTACCCGGCGGGGATCGCGGGCAGCGAGATCCCGCTGCTGGCTCGCATCCTCACCGTCGCCGACAGCTTCGAGGCGATGGTGTCGGACCGCCCGTACCGCAAGGGGCGCGACCATCGCGAGGCCATCGCCGAGATCGTCCGGTGCTCCGGCACGCAGTTCGACCCGCAGGTCGTGGACGCGTTCGTCGAGGTCGCAGGCGCGCTCACACCCGAGCAGGTTCCGGCGAGGTAGTCGGCACGTCGCCCGTCACGTTCCCGCTCGTCAACGTGACCCGCATGCCCGGTGGCATCTCCCTGAGAGTCTCTGTAGACTGGGGAACATTCCTTAACGTCGCAGGTAAGCGACAGCGTTTAAGGAAACGGACGCGGGCCTGAAGCCCGCGGGTTTCTCGGCAGGCAGGGAGCGCGGAGCGCAGATGGCGCTGGTGGTGACGAAGTTCGGCGGCACGTCGGTGGCCGATCCCGAGCGCATCCGTGCGGTCGCGACGCGCCTGTGCGCGAAGAAGCGCGCTGGTGACGACGTCGTGGCCGTGGTCTCGGCGATGGGGCACGTCACCGACGAGCTCGTGTCGCTGGCCCGCCAGATCAACACCGAGCCCCCCGACCGCGAGATGGACATGCTGCTGGCCACCGGCGAGCAGGTCTCGATCGCGTTGCTGGCGATGGCCATCCACGCCGAGGGCTTCGCAGCTGTGTCGTTCACCGGTTCGCAGGTGGGCATCATGACCGACTCGGTGCACTCGAAGGCCAAGATCACCGAGGTGCGCGCCCACGCGGTCAAGGAGGCGCTCGCCGAGGGCCAGATCGTGATCGTCGCGGGCTTCCAGGGCATGACGCCGGACGGGCAGATCACCACGCTCGGTCGCGGAGGCTCCGACACCACGGCTGTGGCGGTGGCGGCGGGCGTCGACGCCGACGTGTGCGAGATCTTCACCGACGTCGACGGGGTCTACACCGCGGACCCGCGGGTCGAGCCCTCGGCCCGCAAGATCGACGTGATCAGCTACGAGGAGATGCTCGAGATGGCCGCCTCTGGCGCGGGCGTGCTGCAGATGCGCAGCGTGGAGTTCGCCCGCAACCACGGCGTGGTCATCCACTGCCGCTCGTCGTTCAACGACGCGCCGGGCACGATCGTGAGAGAGGTCGACGACACCATGGAACAGGCCATCATCTCGGGGGTCACCCACGACACCTCGGAGGCCAAGGTCACCATCCGAGACGTCCCCGACCGCCCCGGCGTGGCCGCCGAGGTCTTCGGTCGCATGGCCGAGGCCCACGTTAACGTCGACATGATCATCCAGAACGTCTCCGAGGCAGGCACCACCGACATCTCGTTCACCGTGCCCAAGGACGATCTCGTGCGAGCCCGCCGCGCCGCCGAGGCGGTCGTCGCCGAGCTGGGCGCGCGTGAGTGGAGCGTTGACGAGTCGATCGCGAAGGTCTCGCTGGTGGGAGCCGGGATGAAGACTCATCCGGGCATCGCCGCGAAGATGTTCCGCGCGCTCGCCGACGCGAAGGTGAACCTGAGCATGATCTCGACCTCGCCGATCCGCATCTCGTGCGTGATCGACGCAGGAAGCGTCACCGACGCGGTCCGCGCGCTGCACCTGGCGTTCGGGCTCGATTCCGACGAGGTCACCGTCGAGACCTCACCCGCGTGCGGGGAAGGGTAGGGAGTGCCGATGGGCTGGACCAAGCCGATGCCCGCCCGCCCGGTCGTCGCCGTCGCCGGTGCGACCGGCGCCGTGGGGCGTGAGATGCTGCTGACCCTCGAGCAGCGGGGCTTTCCCGCCGCGGAGGTTCGAGCGCTCGCGAGCGCGCGCTCGGCGGGCAAGAAGCTGCCGTACGCCGGCGGCGAGCTCACGGTCGAGGAGATGACGACCAAGAGCTTCGCCGATGTCGACATCGCGCTGTTCTCGGCGGGCGCGTCGGTGAGCAAGGAGCTCGCGCCGGCCGCGGTAGAAGCCGGATGCGTGGTGATCGACAACTCCTCGGCGTTCCGGATGGGCGAGGGAATCCCGCTCGTGGTGCCCGAGGTCAACGCCGAGGACCTGAGCTGGCACTCGGGCATCATCGCCAACCCCAACTGCTCCACGATCCAGATGGTGGTGGCGCTCAAGCCGTTGCACGATCTAGCGCCCATCAAGCGGGTGGTGGTGGCGACGTATCAGGCGGCAAGTGGCGCCGGCGCGGCCGCGATGAACGAGCTCTACGAGCAGACCGGCGACTTCCTGGGCGGACGCGACCTGCACGTCGACCAGTTCGCCCACCGGATCGCGTTCAACTGCATCCCCCACATCGACGTGTTCCTCGACGACCTGTCCACGAAAGAGGAGTGGAAGATGGTCGTCGAGACCAAGAAGATCATGCACGCGCCGGATATCGCGGTGACCGCGACCTGCGTGCGGGTGCCGGTGCTGCGGTGCCACTCCGAGGCGGTGTTCGTGGAATTCGAGCGGCCGGTCGCGCTGGAGGCCGCTGCCGAGGCGCTCGCCTCGGCGCCGGGCGTCACGCTCATGGACGACCCCGCGACCAAGACCTACCCGATGCCCGGCCTGCTCGAGGGGACGGACGATGTGTACATCGGACGGCTACGCGTCGACCCCTCGGTCGAGAACGGGCTGCAGTTCTGGTGCGTCTCGGACCAGCTGCGCAAAGGTGCGGCTCTGAACGCGGTACAGATCGCCGAAGCTCTCCTGCCCGACGCGGCGGGGGACAGCGCGAACGAATCCAACGTGCGGGACTAGGGGAGGGGACCAGGGAACATGGCCGATGCGAGCACGCACATCCTCGTGGTCGAGGACGATCCGACGATCGGGCGTTTCGTCGAGCTGGAGCTGGCGCACTCGGGATACGGGGTCACGCAGGGTGACCGATGGCGAGGCGGCGCTCGCCGCCGTTGACGAGAAGCCGCCCCATCTGGTGATCCTCGACCTGATGCTGCCCGGAGTCGACGGCCTCGAAGTCGCGCGCAAGATCCGCGAGGCGGGCCACGCGATGCCGATCCTGATGCTGACCGCGCGCTCGGAGACGCAGGACGTGGTGCTCGGCTTCGACGCCGGCGCCGACGACTACCTCCGCAAGCCGTTCGAGATTCCCGAGCTGCTGTCGCGCGTTCGTGCGCTCCTGAAGCGCACCGAGGCCGAGCGACCGGGTTCGATCCACGCTGCATCCGGCGTCGAGATCGATCCGTCGTCGAGAAGCGTCACCGTGAACGGCGAGCCCGTGGAGTTCACCGCCAAGGAGTACGACCTGCTCGAGTACATGGTCACGAACGCCGGTCGGGTCATCAGTCGCGACGAGATCCTCGAGAAGATCTGGGGTGGCCAGCGCTCCACCGACAGCAACGTCATCGAGGTGTTCGTCTGCCACCTTCGCAACAAGATCGGCGACAACGACAACAAGGTCATTCGCACCATCCGTGGTGTGGGCTACTTCTTCGCCCGAAGCTAGCCGAGCCTAGAGACCGAGAACGGGCGCCATGCGCGGCTGGTCCCTGAGGACTTGGCTCCTCTTCGTCTCGATCGCGTTCGCCGCCGTCGTCGTCGGCGGCATCGCGCTGGTGAGCTACGTCATCGTCTCCGGCGGCATGTCGTTCGTCGCGAACGACCGGACCGTGACTCGCGCCGAGACCGCCAAGGGGCTCATCGACCGGGAGTACTACGAGGCCTACCAGCAGGCCCGGGAGGAGGGTCTCTCGGGAAGCGAAGCGACGGCCCGCGCCCTCGAGCTGATGACCGAGGAGCTCGACCAGCGACCGGCGCAGTCCGTCCTCAACCGCTCCGACGTGTCGCTCTTCGGGCCGAACCTCGAGCCGCTGTGGAGTCCACAAGGCCCTGCCGGGATCGGCGATGCCGCGGTCAGGCGTTTGGCGCTCGAGCGCGACCGGACGCTCGTCTCGGTGGTCAAGGAGCCCAACACCTGGGCGGGGCTGTTCGGACCCGCGCAGCTCGCGGTCAAGGCGGTGCACGCTCCGGTCGACCTGCCCGGTCTCGGCACCGGCGTGCTCGATGTGGCCTATCGACCGACCACCGAGGAGGCCGTCATCGACTCGGTGCGCCTCCCGATGCTGACCCTCGCGATCATGTCCACGCTGCTGATGGTGCTGCTCATCCAGGCCTCGATGCAGTGGATCCTGCGCCTCATCGACACGCTGCGGCGCGCCGCCGACTCGATCGAGGCAGGCGACCTCGACGCGCGCATGCCCGACATGGGGTCGAACGAGGTCGGCGATCTGGCGCGGTCCATCAACCGCCTCCTCGAACGGCTGCAGCGTCGGTCCGCGGCGCAGGTGCGGTTCGTTGCGGATGCTTCGCACGAGCTGGCCACGCCGGTGGCGGGGATCCGCGGCTACGTCAACATCCTGCGCGAGTGGGGCGGCGAGGACCCCGTCGTGCGCGAGGAAGCGGTCGATGCCATCGATCGCGAGTCGAACCGGATGGCGCGGCTCACCGGCAACCTTCTCAACCTGCTCCACACCGAGCAGGGCCTCGTGCTCAAGCAGGAGGTCTTCGACGCGAACGCCATCGTGCGACAGCGAATCGCCGCGATCGCGAGCAAGTGGCTGGAGAAGGACCTCGAGTTCGAGGGGCCCGAGGAGGAAGAGGAGTCGCTGCTGGTGCGCAGCGATCCGGACCGCTTCGAGGACGTCGTCTCGACGCTCATCGACAACGCCGCCAAGTACACGTCGGCCGGCGGGTCCGTCTCGGTGGCGACCAAGGCACAACGCGACACCGTCATCGTGTCGGTGAGCGATACCGGCATCGGCATTCCCGCCCAGGATCTCGCGCACGTGTTCGACCGCTTCTACCGCTCTGACGTGTCGCGCAACGGCGCGGAGGGCGGTTTCGGGCTCGGGCTATCGATCGCCAAGAGCATCGTCGACGGGGTGGGTGGCGATATCACCGTCGAGAGCGAGGTCGGCAAGGGTACGACCTTCTCGCTCGTCTGGCCTCGCGGCCGCGTGTAGCTTCTTGCGGGATACCTCCTCGCCGAGGTCCCCTCAGCGTCCCCTCGGGTCAAGAATCCCTGCTCAGACTCCGATAACCAGAGCGGTGGGTTCTGGCTCTTCGGAGGGGGATGTCCTTGTCGGCTGTCGATCGTGCCATGATCGAGCGCGCGCTCGCGTCACCTGAGTGGCGTGCGACGGCCGACGCCCTCCTGCAGGCGACTGGCATCACGATCTCCGTGGTCGATCTCAACGCGTGCGAGGTCCTCTTCGCTGCCGACCAGTGCAGCTACTGCCGTGTTGCCACCGGCATCGACGAGATGAGCCCGACGTCGTGCTACGACTCGTGCCCGTCGGCTGCGAGCGGCACGGCGCGAGTGAGCTGCCGAGCCGGGCTCGTGACCCACCTGATGGCGGTACCGATCGCGGGGGCGACGCTCGCCCACGTGGTGGCAGCCGGCTTCGTGACCTCTACCCGCGAGCGTCGGCTGCTGTTCCAGCAGCTCCTGACTCGCGGGGTCGTCGAGGACAAGGCGCGCCTCCTGATGAAGAACATGCCGGTGCTCACGCGCCGGCAGATCGATGCGAACCTCACCATCGCGGTCGCGGCGCTGCAATCAGCGGTCGCCGCGGTCGCGGGGCGGAACGCCGCGGAGCGTCGGGCCCGCGACGTGACGCTGCTCGAGGCGATCGGACGTACCGCTGCCGGAGTCGACGCGATCGACGAACGCGTCCTGTCCGGCCTGGTCGCCGACGCACTCGGGGTGATCGGCTCGGAAGCGGGCGCGCTTCTGGTGCCGCATCCCGGTTCGCTCGAAGTGGTCGCTACTGCGGGAGACTGGCGCGGAGCCGTGGGGTTGCGGGTGCCCCGCGAGAACACCGCGTCGGGCCGCGCGGCGGCGACCCGACGGCTCGTGCTCGCGCCTGGCGACTCGGCCGTCGGCACGAGCGGCACCTTGTCCGTGCCGCTCACGATCGGCGAGCGCGTCGTTGGCGTGCTCGAACTGCGGCTCGCCGCAGGCATCACGAGCGTCGAGGAGTCGGCAGCACGGCTGCTCGACCGCCTCGGCGCGCTGCTCGCGACGGTCTTGGAGCGCCGTCGCGAGATGGTGGCGGTGAGCGACGCGGTCGCCGAGAGCCAGCAGCTCGACGAGATCGCGTCCTCGCTCGCCCGACTGAGCGATCTCGAGGAGGTCATGCGGTTCGTGACCGGCGTGCTCGAGCGCTCGTTCGTGTTCGACATCGCCGGCATGACGCTTACGAGCTGGGGTCGCGACCGGGCCGACGTGGTGGTTCGCGGCACCGTGGGAGAAGACGAGCTGGAGGCCGTGGTGGGGCAGGTGCTTGGGCGCGATCTCGCCGCCGAGCCCCTGGCCGAGCTCATCACGATCACGCCTGGCGGCGAGGTCGAGGGAGGTCCCCAGTTCCACGAGGACTGGGCGAGCCTCGAAGTCGAGATCGAGGCGGGCGACCTCCTGGTCGGCTACTTGTTCCTGGCTTCCGACGAGGGCGTGGTCTACGGTGCCGATGACCGTCGACTGCTCGAGCGACTCGCGCGTCACGCCGGCGCCGCCCTCGAGCGCTCCGCTCTCTTCGCGCGGATCCGCGACGACTACGCCGCGACGATCGCAGCCCTTTCGGCGACGATGCATGCCGCCGAGCACATGCCCAGGACCCAGCCGCGTCACGTCATGGACTACGCGATGCTCATCGCCGAGGAACTGGAGCTTCCCGTCGAGGAGCGCGAGCAGCTGCGTTTCGCCGCGCTGCTCCACGACGTGGGCAAGGCGGGGCTTGTCGAGGAGGTCGTGCTGGAGCCGACGCGGTTGTCGGCGGCCGACATCCTGCGGCTCAACCTCCACGCCGACATGGGCATCACCGTGGTCGACCAGATCGAGTTCCTGAAGGCGCTGACGCCCATCATCCTGCACCACCACGAGCGGTGGGACGGCGCCGGGGAGCCGATGGGTCTCAAGGGGACGCAGATCCCGCTGTCGGCCCGCATCCTCGCGGTCGCGGACACGTTCGACGGACTCACCGGGACCACGGGCGGTCCGGGGACGATCACCATCCACCAGGCTCGTCAGCAGATCGAGCACGGCGTGGGGAGCGCGTTCGATCCCCGAGTCGTGAACGCGTTCGTGCGCGTGCTCGACCGCCACATGCTCGCCGCCGAGGTGGGTCTGTTCGCCTCGGACACGCAGAGCCCCAACCTGCCGGCGTAAGACGGCACCGCGAACCTGAGGTGCTCCGCTGGAATGGCGAGCGCTGGGTAGCGGCGCGCTACAATGGCGCGCCCGTTACGCGAGCGTCGGCGAACAGCGGGCCCGAGCACTTCGCCACACCCGAGAGGTCACGCCAACCCAATGCGTCGTTCGACCTACGTCGCTCAAGCCGGCATCATCGCCGCTGTCTACGCCGCGTTCACGTGGGTCGTGCTGCAACTGCCCGGCGGCCTGGGCTGGGGTCTCGTCCAGCTCCGCGTCTCCGAGGCGCTGACCGTCGCGGCGTTCTTCACGCCAGCGGCGATTCCGGGCCTGACACTCGGTTCCGTCGTCGCGAACCTGGCGAATGTCGCCGCGGTAGGCCCTCTGGCGCTGCTCGACGTGGTGTTCGGGTCGCTCGGCACGCTGCTGGGCGCCGTGTGGATGTGGCGGTTCCGGGAGCGCACTGGAGTCGCGCTTCTCGGCCCCGTGATATTCAACGCGCTGATCGTTCCGGCGTACCTGCCGATCCTGCTCGAAGGCCTGGGACTCTACAGAATCCCCCTTCTGGGCGTAGACTTGAGTAACCACTGGTGGGCGATGTACGCCTTCGGGGTGGTGTCGGTCGCCTTGGGGCAGGCGATCGTGATGTACGGCCTTGGCCTTCCGCTGCTGGTCGCGCTGCGCAAGATGGGCATCGACCGGCTGCTTGCGGGGCGCTAGGGGGGACGTTTCGGGGGACACGCGAAGAGGCGTGATGGAGCTCGTCAACTCACGAGAACTGACTGCAAAGACCGAGGCTCCTGCCGAGTTCCTTATCGGGCCGGTCTCTTCAGACTGCAAGGACTGCTGGGGCTGTCTGCGCCGCTGTCCTGCGCGCGCGCTCAAGGTGGTCGACGGGCGCAGCGAGGTGATCCCGGAACGCTGCGTCAAGTGCGGCCTGTGCGTGATCGGCTGCGGCAACAGCTCCCATTCGGTACGCAGCGACCTCCCCGCCGTTCGCGAGCTGCTTGCGTCGGACCGGCCAGTGGTCGCCGTGCTTGCCACAGAAGCCGCCGCCGCACTCCACCCGCTGACCCTCCGCGATGCCGAACGCGCGCTCGACGCTCTCGGGTTCGCCGCGATGGAGACCACGACGCTGGGTGAGGAAGTCGTGGCGACCGCCTACGAGCGCCACTACGCGCGCCAGAACGAGTGCGTCCCGCAGCTGCGCTCGACGTGTCCCGTGACGGTGGCATGGGTGCGCAAGTTCTATCCCCAGCTCACCGGCGCCCTGACCCCGATCGTGCCGCCGTATGTGGCGCAGGCCCGGCTGGTCAAGCAGCTCTACCCCGCGGGAACGGCTGTCGTCTACGTCTCCCCGTGCTGGGCGCGCAAGGACGAGGTCTTCGAGCAGCAACTCGGCGGTTCGATCGACGTGGCCATCGGGTTCGACGAGCTGCGCGAGCTCATCGCCGAGGCACCACTCGTGGTCCATCGGACCGGGCCGGGTCGCTGCGACAGGCCGCAGACCACCCGGCAGCTCTCGGGGACCGACGGATTCCCGAAGCGCGCTCTGCGGGAGCGAACGCTTGCCGACGACGACCTGGTGGTCGTCCGAGGGCTCGACGAGCTCGACGAGCTTCTGACCGCGATCGTTGCGGGCGAGTCCGCGCCGGCGGTGGTGGACATGCTGTTGTGCGACGGGTGCGCCGACGGGCCGGCCGTCGATGGTGACCTGGGGCTGTTCGCCCGGCGCAAGATCCTCTCCGAAGAGCAGCGGCGCGTCGCGAAGACCGCCGCCGATCCCAGTCTGGTGCTCGCCGCTCTGCCCCCCGTCGACCTGGTGCGCTCGTTCGCGCCCGACCCCGTGCTGCAGGTCGCGGTGTCGGACGCCGACATCGATCTCCAGCTGCGCGAGGGCGAGTTCTTCTCGCGCTCCGACGCGCTCGACTGCGGCGCGTGCGGCTTCGAGACCTGCGTCGAGCACGCCGAGGCGATCTGCCTCGGCCTGTCCACGTGGGAGATGTGCTTCCCGCTCCAGCGCAAGCGGTTCCGCCGCGAGACCGAGGTGCTCGCCGCTTCGGCGACCACCGATGCCCTCACCTCGCTCGCGAACCGCCGCGCCTTCGACGCACGCATCGCCGAGGAGGTAGAGCGCAGCCGGCGCTACGGATCGGCGCTGTCGCTGCTGATGTTCGACCTCGACCGCTTCAAGCCGGTCAACGACGAGTTCGGCCACCGTGCCGGCGATATGGTGCTCGCCGAGCTGGCGGAGGCGGTCCGCGAGGCCCTGCGCCTCATCGACTTCCCTGCGCGCTATGGCGGCGACGAGTTCGCGGTGCTGCTGCCCGACACCTACAAGACCGAGGCGTTCCTCGTCGCCGAGAAGCTGCGCGACGCCGTCGCCGAGGTCCGCGTGGTGCTCGACGACGGCACGGTACTCTCGGTGACGATCTCGGTGGGCGTCGCCGCGCTCTCCGACACCTGCCGCACCGTCGAGGAGCTGGTCGACGCAGCCGACAAGGCGCTCTACCGCGCGAAGCGCGCGGGCCGGGACCGCGTGGAGCTCGCGGCAGGGTAGCGCGCCACTTCGCAGGGTATCCACCGAGTGTGACCATCGACGCGCACACCGCACCGAGCATGCACGTCGCGCTCCTTCAGAGCCCCCGAGGGCGAGCGCGTCCGCTGCTCGCTGTGCCTGCACCGATGCCTGATCGCCGAGGGTGGTCTGGGCGTCTGCGGGGTTCGCGGTGTCGTGGACGGGACGCTGAGAGCGCTCACGTACGGGCGGGTCTCCTCGGTGGCCGTAGACCCGATCGAGAAGAAGCCGGTGTTCCACTACGCGCCGGGGACGCAGGTGCTGTCCCTGGGCTCGGTGGGGTGCACGATGCGCTGCGGCCACTGCCAGAACTGGCAGATATCGCGGCCCAAGGCCGACGACGGCGACATCGAGCTCGGCGACGTGCAGCCCGAAGCCGTGCTCGAGCTCGCGAGGCGCTACGACACCCCGGGCGTCGCGTTCACCTACAACGAGCCGGTCATCTGGATCGAGTACATCCTCGACTGCGGCCGGCTGCTCAAGGCGGATTCCCGCTTCGTGATCATGGTGACCAACGGCTACATCACCCCGGAGGGTCTCGACACGTACGCCGAGGTCGTCGACGTGTGGCGCGTCGACATCAAGGGCTACTACGACGAGACGGTACGGCGTCTGTGCAAGGTCCGAGGCGCCGAGGGGATCCGCGACGCTGCCGTTCGGGCGAAGCAGGTCCACGGGATGCACGTCGAGTGCGTGACGAACGTCGTGCCCACGGTGAACGACTCCGACGACGAGCTGCGCGCCATCGCCCGATGGATGGCGACCGAGCTGGGACCGGAGACGCCGTGGCATGTCACGCGGTTCATGCCCTACCTCGAGTTCGCGGACCTGCCGCCCACCCCGATCGAGACGCTGATGCGGGCGCGGGACATCGGTTCTGAAGAGGGGCTGCAGTTCGTCTATCTCGGCAATGTCGACGTGCCCGGCGGCGAAGACACGACGTGCCCAGAATGCGGCGAGCGGGCGGTGAATCGCCGTGGGTTCTCGGCAAGGGTGGAGAACGTCGAGAACGGGGCGTGCGCGAGCTGCGGAACGCCCCTCAACATCCGCGGCAGGTAGTGCGCACCCGCCGAGCCATCGAAGGGTAGAATGGTGCGCGCCGTGTTCGGAAGCCCGCGGGCCTGTCGCACCCGCTTCGCCGAGAGGTACCTGACGCCACTGTGAACCCCGTGATCGTCATCCCCACCTTCTGGACCCGCCGAAAAGGGCGCGGAGCCACCGAAGGTCTCATCAACGTGTACGACCATCCCACGCCTGTCGACGAAGAAAGCACCCTCTCCGCGTGCCTCGAGTCGATCGAGCGGTTGCGTGACGTCGGCCGCGTCGTACTGATCTGCGCGGCGACCGACTCGACCATCGAGCACGTCGCCGAGGACCGCGTCCGCGAGATCGTCGACGAGTTCCCCGATCTCGACGCCTTCGTGTTCGGACCCGCCGAGCTCGGGAGCCTTCACCGGCGGCTCGAGCAGGTGGAGTTCGCCGACATGATCAAGGGCGTGAGCCTGCAGGGCTATGGTGCGGTGCGGAACGTGGGCCTGATCGCCGCCGCCGTGCTGGGCCACGACGCGGTGATCTTCGTCGACGACGACGAGATCGTCGAGGACGAGGACTTCCTCGACAAGGCGATGTGGGGTCTCGGCCGCCGGCTCAAGGACGGGACGCCGGTGCTGGCCAAGACGGGCTACTACGTCGACGAGCAGGGCCGCTACCACAAGAGCGATCCAGCGCACTGGAGCAACATGTTCTGGCGCCAGACCGACGCGTTCAACGAGGCGCTCGCCGTGATCGCCAAGCCGCCCAGGATCCAGCGCAGCTCGATGGCGTTCGGCGGGATCATGTCGATCCACCTCGACATGTTCGCGAACGTGTCCTTCGACCCGTGGGTGCTGCGCGGTGAGGACATGGACTACGTCATCAACGCGCGCATGCACGGTGGCGACGTGTTCCTGGACGACGCGTGGAAGGTGCTCCACATTCCGCCCGACCCTGTGAGCGAGGCGATCAGGTTCCGGCAGGACGTGTTCCGGTTCGTCTACGAGCACCGCAAGATCGAGTTCGCGAAGTCGCAGGTCGACCTTCGGCAAGTCACGCCGAAGTCGCTCATGCCGTATCCGGGGGCGTTCGTCGACTCGTCGGTCTCGTGGCGTGCCTTCGTGACCGGCATGATGCGGGCCGTGGCTCGTGCCGAGCGGGGCGCGTACTTCCGGACCTCGGTGCAGGCCGCGCGAGAGGCGGGGTCGTACGCCAAGGAGAACTGCCAGAACTACTTCGAGTTCCAGCGCCGGTGGCCGCTCATGATGGAGCGCATCTGGGAGGACGTCCCGCTGAGGATGCTGTTCACCGGCGAGCGCAGGATCGACCGCACCGCGCTCACGGGGCGCTTCCCCACCGTCGGGGGGTAGCCTCGTGAGCCAGGCCCTGATCAGCGTGGCGATCGGGTTCGCCTCGGGGGTCCTGTCGGGACTGTTCGGCATCGGAGGCGGTGTCATCACGACGCCCGCCATCAGGCTTCTGCTCGAAGCCCCGGCGATCGTCGCCGTGGCCACGCCGCTGCCGGTGATCGTGCCCGGCGCCGTGACCGGCTCGTTCTCGTACGCGCGTGCGGGCGTGAGCGACGTCCGCTCCGGCGTGGTCCTGGGCTTGGCGGGCACGCCGTTCGCGATCGCAGGGGCCTTCGTGGCCGACCGCGTGAAGGGCGAGTGGGTCCTGCTCGCGACCGCAGCGCTCGTCCTGTTGATGTCGGGGGACATGCTGGTGCAGACGCTGCGCACCCCCCGGCCTCACGGACAGCTGGATGGCGAGGCCGACCCGGCCTTGGCGCCACCGTGCCCCGACGCCGTGACGTTGCCGCCCTCGATGCCCAAGCTGCTTGCGATCGGGGGGACGGCGGGGCTGTACTCGGGCTTCCTCGGCCTCGGCGGCGGCTTCGTCCTCGTGCCGGCGATGACCAGATTCCTGCGTTTCCCGATGAAGCGCGCGATCGGCACCTCACTGACCGCGGTCGCCATCCTCGCCATTCCCGGCACCATCACCCATGCGCTGCTGGGGAACGTGGACTGGAGCCTGGCGCTGGCGCTCGTGATCGGCGTCGTGCCCGGCGCGCTTCTGGGTGCGCGGCTCTCGCTCGGCTCCTCGGAGCGGTCGCTCCGCATCGGGTTCGCGGTGCTGCTCGCCGTCACCGCCGTGCTGCTCGGGTGGAACTCGGTGGGTGCCCTGTGACCGCGCATCGGCCCCAGACCGCGGACCTGCGCCAGGCGGAGCTGCTGTGGCCCGTTGTCGACACTGCACGCCTCTTCGCGTCACGCGCCGCGTACGAGCAGTTCGTGGCCGAGGGACGCTGGCGCGTGCGCGTGACCGACGCAGGTGGTGCGGCCGTGCTCGATCGCTGGCGCGCCACGCTGCCGATACTCGCCATTCGCGGGGTGTGGGCGCCCGCCGCTCAGGTACCCGCCTTCGTGCGCGATGCCGTCGACGTCGGCGCCCAGCTTGGGCTGACGCAGTTGCTCTCCCCGCTGATCAGCCGCGATCTTCTGCCCCCATACGAGCAGGCAGGCATGCGCGTGCTGGAGGAGATCGTCGCGTTTCGTGCCCGGCCCACCGACATCGTCGAGGTCTCTCTCGGTGAGGCCTTCGACGTTCGCCGAGCCACTCACGAGGACGTTAACGGGATCATCGAGGTCGACCGACACTCCTTCTTCCCCTTCTGGCGCTACGGCGAGCACGAGATCGACGAGGCGCTGCGTGACGGAAGGGTGGTCGTGGCGCGCCTGGACGAGATTGTCGTGGGCTATAGCATCGTGACGATGAGCAGAGGAATCGCGATGCTGTCGCGCGTCGCGGTACTGCCGACGGCCCGGGGACGCGGCATCGGCTCCGCGCTCGTGAGCGACGCGGCGCGCTATGCGGAACGTGGCGCCGCGGTCGAGATCACGCTGTGCACCCAGGCCACCAACGAGGAGGCCCGCGGCTTGTACCGGCGCACCGGGTTCACCGAAGTCGTCGAACCGTACGTGCTTGCCGTGACCGACAGCTCGGCTTAGCGATAGACTGGTGCGACACGCAGGGGTGATGGCGTGTCGGGTCACGCATGTCGCGGAGGCGACATGTGGGGAGGTCGCGTGGCGACCGACGGGAGTCGAGGGATGCTCAAAGCGCTCGTTGTCGACGATGAGGCTCCGGCGAGGTCCGAGCTGCGGTACCTGCTCGGCGAGGCTGGCGGGGTCGAGGTCGTCGGCGAGGCCAGTAACGCGGTCGAGGCGATCCAGCTCATCAAGGCGATCCCCTACGACGTCCTCTTCCTCGACATCCAGATGCCCGGACTCTCCGGCGTGCAGCTGGCCGAGGCGCTTTCCGGCCTGCAGCGCGCGCCCGCGATCATCTTCGTCACCGCGCACGGCGAGCACGCGGTCAAGGCGTTCGAGGTCCGGGCCAAGGACTACCTGGTCAAGCCTGTCGACATCGATCGCCTCAAGGAGGCCATCTCGCGGCTCACGCCCGTCGCCGAGCAAGCGCCTGCGCGGGTCGACCGCATTCCCGTAGAGAAGGCGGGCAAGAAGCTCCTCGTCTCGGTGGACGACATCCTCTACGTGATGGCGAAGGACGACTACAGCTACCTGCACACGCCTACCGACCGCTATCTGTCGACCATGTCTCTGGCCACGCTCGAGGAGAAACTCGAGCCGAGTGGCTTCTTCCGCGTGCACCGGCGCTACGTGGTGAACCTCGCCCGCGTCCAGGAGGTCGTGCCGATGTATGGCGGCACCCTGCTGCTCACGCTGTCCGACGGCGGAGCGCAGATACCGGTGTCGCGACGCCGGGTGCCCGCGCTCAAGAAGGCGCTGGGGCTGTGAGCGAGCAGTCCCCGCGAGCCAGAGTCGGACTCGTCGCCGACACGCACGGCAAGCTCGACGCGCGCATCCTCGACGCGTTCGAGGGCGTCGACCACATCATTCACGCCGGCGACATCGGCGGGCTGGGTCCCATGTGGCAGCTCGAGGCCGTCGCGCCCGTCACCGCGGTGCTCGGGAACACGGACCTCGAGGTTCCCGGCTACCAGCTCGGAGACCAAGCTCGCGTGCGCGTCGCGGACACGGAGTTCCTCGTGATACACGACCTGCGGCATCTGGGTCCGGTGCCCGAGGGCGTCGACGTCGTGGTGCACGGGCACACCCACGTGCCCCAGATCGAGGACGTCGACGGCGTGCTGTTCGTGAATCCGGGGCCGGGCAGGCGCCCGACCAAGGGGCTCACGCGCAGCGTCGCCATCGTCACCATCGACGACGACGGCCCCTCCGCCGAGATCGTCTCGTTGGACCGCTTCGGCCCGAAGCCCTAGCGCGCTGCCTGCCGGAGTGCCTCGGCGAAGCGCTCGATGCTCGCGTCCGACGCATCGGGTAGCACCACCATCGCGACTCGGCGTTCGCGCGCGGCCAACGTAGCGATGTCCCCGCTCGACTGAGCGCGATACAGGTCCCGGAGCGTCCACTCCCCGCCGGGCACGTCGACGTCGGCGGAGTCCTCGGTGGTCACCACGACGAACACCCCGGTGTTCGGGCCGCCCTTGTGCAGCTGCCCGGTCGAGTGCAGGTAGCGCGGTCCGAGCTCGAGGCAGATCGGCTTTCCGGTGGCGCGAGTGGTCTCGGCGACGGCGTCCTCGAGCGAACCGAAGCCGGCGCTGTCGTGCGGCAGGTAGGCGAGGATGGCGAGATAGTCGCCGGGCGCCACCGCGGCCAGCGACGAGCGCAGCACCTCGGTGAGCCCCTCGGGACCGCCCGTGTCGATCGCGGCGCCCTCGAAGCCGAGGCCGACGCCGTCGACCGCCACCGACGGAGCCGGCGCCGCCAGCTCGCCGCCGAGCACCGCGGCGGTGGCCTTCTTGGCGGCGGACACGTCGGGCTCGTCGAACGGGTTGATGCCGAGCAGGAAGCCGGCGAGTGCGGTCGCCCACTCCCAGGTCACGAACGCGGCGCCGACGTCGTACGCGTCGCCCATCACCGTCTCGTGTACCGGAGCGCTTCCAGCGGAGGCTGCGATAGCCGCTCCCCAGGCTTCGTCCTCATGCGTCCGCACGATGGCGATCGCACGGTCGGGCGAGTACCCGGCGACATCGGGTTCGTCGGCCAGCTCGATCACGGGCACGATGCCGGTGCCGTGCTTGCCGAGCGACTCGGCGATGAGCTGCTCGACCCACAGGCCGAAGGACCGAAGCCTTCTCGGCATCACGAGCGTGAGCTTGTCCCGGCCGTCCGAATGCGCGTCGACCATGAACGCCGCGAGCTGTGCGGCGGGATTGCCCGCGGGCGGGAGCGCCGAGACGGAGTCCTCGGCGTAGCGCGCCTTGTCGATGAGGCGCGGCATATCGATCCCGATGAGCTCGGCGGGGACGAGGCCGAACGCCGAGAGCGCTGAGTAGCGGCCGCCCACCGTTGGCGGCGCCGAGACGATCGTGGCGAAGCCCTCGTCGCGCGCCAGTGCCTCGAGGGACGAGCCGGGGTCGGTGACCGCGACGAACCGCCTGCCGGCGGCCTCGCGGCCCAGCTCCCGGTCCATCCGTTCGCGAACGATCCGGTAGAGCGTGTTGGGCTCGATCGTCGACCCCGACTTGCTTGCCAGCACCCACGCCGTGGAGGACAGGTTCATCGCCTCGAGCGCGCGCGTCAGCGTGATGGGAGAGGTGGTATCCAGAACGTGCAACGTGGGCCACGTCGGCTGCTGAGAGAGCAGCGAGCCCAACACGAGTGCGGCGAGTGACGAACCGCCCATGCCCAGAAGCCCGACGTCGGTGGTGCCGCCGTCCATGAGGCCGAGCAGCGCCTCGAGGTCCCCGAGGCGGTCGGGCGCGTCCGATGCCAGTGTCGTCCAGCCGAGACGCCCGCTCACCAGTCGCTGGACCTCGGGATCGTCGGAGAACAGCGACGCGTCGTGGTCGCGCAGGCGCGCGATAGCGTCGGCATCGGCCAGCCGCTGCATGGCGTTCATGGAAGGCCTTTCGGTTGGGAGCGTGACCGCCATCGCCGGGGACAGCGTGGCTGCTCCGAATATACCCGTCGCCCCGCTACGGGGCCTCGAGCGGAGTCCCTGTGGACTCCTCGGGCTCCAGTCTGCGCCACGAGCACGCCACCGCCCACGATGAGCAGCCCGCCGGCGACCACCGCGAGAGTCAGCGGCTCGCTCAGGAACGCCGCGGCGAACACCACCGCGCTCGCGGGCTCGAGATAGGTGAGCGTGGCGGCGCGGTCCGCTCGCACGACTCGCAGCGCCGAGACGAACATGAACCCGGTGATGGCCGTGCTGACGACGCCCAGAACGGCGAGCGAGGCCCACGTCGTGGCTCCGCTCGGCATGGGCTGTGTGGCTACGAACGGGACCAGCACCGCGGCGGCGACCAGCCACTCCAGCGTCATGTAGAGCTCGGTCGAGACGCCAGGCAGCAGGCGCTTGGCGTTGAGGACGAGGGTGGCGTACGTGAGCGCCGAGGCGAACGCGGCGGCCGCGCCGAGCAGCGCCACGCCGTGCATGCCCTCGCCGGAGGGGCCGAGGATCACCGCCGTGCCCGCGAGCGACAGTGCGAGGGGGGCGACGATCCGTCGGTCGAAGCGCTCCCGGGCGACCCAGGGGCCCAGCGCCGCCACCAGAACGGGGCCGGTGTACGCCAAGAAGCTCGGCGACGGCGACCGGGGCGAGCTTGAGGCCGGTGAAGAACAGGACCCAGTTGACCGCGAGAAGCGCACCCTGAAGGGCGAGTCCTCCTCGGCGGCGCCACGGCATATGCGCGAACTCGCGCCAGGTGCGGTGCTTCACGAGCAGCGGCACGAGGGCCAGTGCGGCGAATGTGACGCGCCAGAACACGATCACGAACGAAGATGCGGTCACGGACCGGACCAGCAGCGGGATGATGCCCCACGTCACCGCCGCCCCTGCGACGAGGGCGAGCCCCTGGTTCTGCGTGAGTCGGGATCGTGGCATGCAGCCGAGTCTACCCGACGGAGTCTCAGCAGACGGCCGCAAAAGTGGGCAGGACATTTCCGTTGTAGAAGGCCAGCTCTGGCAATGAAGTACTGCGGGGGCAGCGATCCGCGCGCCCCAGTCCGCTGTGAGGAGAAGCCCATGGTCAAGGAGTACGAGGACGTCTTTGTGTTCGTTGGCGCGTACGACGATGTCGCCGACGCCCAGGCAGACTACGACGGGATCAAGTTCCTGCACGACGAGGATTGGATCGGCAAGTACCAAGCCGCCATCTTCGAGAAGAACGAGGACGGCAAGGTCAACGTGATCGACACCACGTCCACCACTCGCACCACCGGCGCGAAGTGGGGCGCCGGTTTGGGCGCGGTGTTCGGGCTGCTCTTCCCGCCGAGCCTCATCGTGAGCGCGGGCGTCGGCGCGCTGCTGGGAGCCGGCACTGGCAATCTGGCCAAGGGCTGGCGTGGCCGCGACGTCAAGGAGATCGCCGAGGACCTCCAGCCCGGAGAGTCCGGCGTGATCGTGTTCGCGCAGGCCACACCGGAGATGGGCGCCGAGAAGCTGCTCAAGCGAGCCCGCAAGCTCGCCAAGGAGCAGGTCGACGCCGAGGCCGACGAGCTCAAGCGCGCCATCGACGAGGAGCTTGCCTAGCCACGCGGATCCCCTCGGATCGGGCTTCGGGACGCGAGCAAGATGATGGGCCTCCGACCGGAGGCCCATTTCGTTTCCCCCGCGTGAGTGAAGGAATCCGGCAATGTCAGGTCGCTCGGATGCCTTCCCACACGATCGAATCGATCTCGAGGAGTGCAGCCTCGGCCGTCATACCCAGGCCACCGAGAACCGCCTCATCACGCGTGACGAACGCCCACTGTCTCAACATCTGCGCGAGCAAGCCCGTGTGTACGGGGCGAATCTCGCCGGAGTCGACCGCGGCGTCGAGGAGGCGCGTGAATCGGTCGATGAATGGGTCTGCGACATTCTGCCGCCACAAGAGCCTCATCGACTCGTCGCGCTCGACGTCCGAGCGGAACGCGGACCACAGGACACGCAGGCTGCATGCGCCTGCGAGGTAGTAGGCCCGTGCTTGATCCGCGGCCGTGGCTTCTGGCAGAACCTGGGCTTCCACGTGGGCTAGCGTGCATTCGCCCCACCGCTCGACCGCCAGCATCACGAGGCCGTCCTTGCTCGGGGCGATCTTGTAGAGCGAGGCGGCGGAACAGGAGAGCTCGCGAGTCAGGTCAGCGACCCGCACCCCCGAGAAGCCGCGTGACGCGATGATGCGCATCACGCCGTCGAGGAGCTCCTCCCGACGACCATCGACGAGGCGTCTGCGAGCCAGAGTGGGGCCTCCTTTGCGACTGGGATCTCGTCTTCACCGGTGTCGGTCGGTGGTGTGCACGCGCTTGGCTGCTGGGCCCCCTCATGCACGGTTAGAGTATCGCGCAGCACGCTTGCGTTACTCAACATGAAACCCAAGAATGAACGCTGTGTAGGTCCTCGTGCGTGGCCATCATCGGGAGCTGCCGCTCTGGAGTGAAGAGTAGGGCATCGGCGTGACCGGTTCACGTCCGAGCGATTGAGAGGGATGGCATGACGATGGTCTGGCTCGAACTCGCCGTGGTGGTCCTCGCGATCATCATGGGCGTCCGGATGGGCGGCATCGGCCTCGGGCTCTGGGGTGTCGCGGGCGTCGCGGTCCTCGTCTTCGTGTTCGGGCTTGCCCCCGGAGCGCCCCCCGGTTCCGCGATGCTCATCATCCTCGCCGTCATCACCGCGGCCGGCGCGATGCAGGCTGCCGGGGGGATCGACTATCCTGGTGCAAGTCGCCACCGAAGATCATCCGCACGAACCCGAAGCAGCTCAACTTCATCGCCCCGCTGGTGAGCTTCATCTTCACCGTCGGCGGCAGGCACGTCGAACATCTTCTATCCGCTGCTGCCGGTCATCTACCAGACGGCCTACGACAACAGCATTCGTCCCGGAGCGACCGCTCGCGACCGCGACGGTGGCCAACGTGCTCGGCATCACGTGTAGCCCCGTCTCGGCAGCGATGGCTGCGATGCTCACGCTGGTGGCGGTGGAGCCCGTACAACTTCACCCTCGGCAAGATCCTGCTGATCACGATCCCGTCGGCGCTCGTCGCGATCATCGTCATGGCGTTCGTGCAGAACTTCATCGGCAAGGACCTGGCGGACGATCCGGTGTACCAGGAGCGCCTCAAGGCAGGGCTCGTCGCACCGCCGAAGTCGCGAAGCCGCCGCGGACGAGCCCGAGCCCAAGCTCCCCAAGGGCGCCGCCCCCAGTGCGTACCTGTTCCTTGCTGGCGTGGTGCTGGTCGTGCTGACCGCGTTCCCGCGTTCCAGAAGATGGTGCCGGACGGCGAGGGCGGGATGGTCGCCGTGTCGGCCACGATCGATCATCCAGATCATCATGTTCATCGTCGCCCTGCTGATCGTGCTGTTCACGCAAGGTCGAGGCGAGTGAGATCACGAAGCAGCAGTCTTCGGCGCGGGTATCATCGCGGTCCTCGCGCTGTTGGGTATCGCGTGGCTCGCCGACACGTTCGTCGCCGCGTACAACGCCGAGATCGTCGCGCTGTTGAGCAACTGCGGTGACGGCGGTGCCGCTGCTCTTCGCGTTCGCGCTGTTCGTCCTCGCCGCGCTGACGACGAGCCAGTCGGCGACGACGAGAACCCTCGTCCCGATCGGCTGTCGATTCTGCCGGTCGCGTCCGTGGTCGTCGCGATGTGGCAGGCCCTCTCCGGCGTGCTGTTCCTGCCCGCGAACGGCACCCAGCTCGCCGCCGTCGCCGTCGACGAGACGGGGACGACGAAGATCGGCAAGGCCGTCGTGAACCACTCGTTCATGATCCCGCTGCTGGTGAGTACGGTGGTCGCGGTCGGTGGTCGGGCTCGTCATCGCGCAGTCGTCGTCTAGCTCACAGCCTCGATACGAGGGAGTCGCGTAATGGACGTCAACGAGATTCGCGGCAAGGTCGCCGCGTTCATGCCCGAGATCATGGACGAGCTGGGCGTGCTCGTGAGTCATGCCTCGTGCGCGTTCCCCGGCTATCCCGCCGAGCCCGTGGACGCTGCGCGAGCCCAGGTCATCACAGATGCTCAAGAACGCCGGCTTCGAGGCCGGCGAGCTCGACCTGGAAGGCGGCGGCTATCCGGCGGTGTGGGGCGAGCTTGCCCGCACCCGAGGGTGCGCCAACCGTGCTGCTCTACGGCCACTACGACGTGCAGCCGGCGCCGATGGAGCAGGGCTGGGACACCGACCCGTGGACGCCGACCATGAAGGACGACGGCCGCCTGTACGGACGCGGCGCGGCCGACGACAAGAGCGGCGTCGCGATCCACGCGGGCACGCTGAGGGTCTTCGACGGGAAGCCCCCGGTGGGCGTGAAGGTCATCCTCGAGGGCGAGGAAGAGACGCTTTCGCACCTCGAGGCGTTCGTGGAGAAGCACCCCGAGCGGTTCAAGGCCGACGTCATGATCATCGCCGACATGGGCAACATCGAGGGCGGCGAGCCCGTGCTCACCACGATGCTCCGCGGTCACTGCCAGTGCATCGTCGAGGTCGAGACGATCGATACCCGCTGCACTCGGGCGTCTTCGGCGGGCCCGCCCCCGACGCGTTCGTCGCGCTCATCCGTCTGCTGAACTCGCTGTGGGACGGCAACGGCAACACCGTCGTCCCGGGGCTGCACCACTTCGACTGGCCCGGTGCCGAGTACCCCGAGGCCGCTGTTCCGCAGATGGCCGGGATGCTCGACGGGGTCGACATCATCGGCGACGGTTCGGTCGGCACGAAGCTGTGGAGCAAGCCCAACGCGACCGTGATCGGCATCGACGGCGTTCCGTGCATCGCCGACGCCGGCAACGTGCTGCTGCCGAAGGCTTCGGCGAAGGTCGCGCTGCGGATCGCTCCGGGCGCCGACCCCGAGGCGGAGCTCGCGAAGCTGATGGAGTTCCTCAAGGCGAACGCCCCGTGGGGCGTCAAGGTCGACGTCAGGCGGGTCAAGGCGTCCGATGCCTTCATGGCTCCCAAGGGCGGCCCGGCGATGGCCGCCGCGACCGAGGCGCTCGCCGAGGCCTACGACAAGGAGCCGTCGGAGGTCGGCAGCGGCGGGTCGATCCCGCTGCTCGAGACGCTTGCGAAGGCATCGCCCGGCGCCGAGTTCATCCTGCTGGGCGCGGAGGACGCGCCGGCGAACATCCACGGCGCCAACGAGAGCGTCGACCCCGACGAGATCGAGCGGATGATCGTCGCACAGGCGCTGCTGATCGAGGCACTCGCCGCGCAGAACCGCTAGGGGGAGTCGGAATGTCCGAGGACGCAGGCGACGCTCGTCGCCCGTCCGGCGGCGTGATGACCCGCAACCAGGCGGTGTTCATCGGCGTGGGGGCCATGGTCGGGGCGGGCATCTTCGCCCTGCTCGGCGAGGCGGGCGCGATCGCCAAGTCCGCCGTCTGGCTGTCGTTCCTGATAGCGGGCTGCATCGCCGCGCTGCAGGGGTACTCGTTCGCGTTCCTCGGCAAGAAGTACGCATCCGAGTCGGGTCTGATGGGCTACCTCGCTGCCGGTTTCGGCCAGGAAGAGCCGGGTCACGTCGGCGCTGTCGTGGATGGTCTGGTCGTCGACGATCATCGTCGTGGCCATGGTCGCGATCTCGTTCGGCAGCTACGCCGCGGCGGTGATCACGGGCGGGGCAGATGCCCGACACGCTCACGAAGGTGATGGCGAGCGTGATCGTGATCGCGGTGGTGATCCTGAACGCTCTTGGCGGGGCCGGCGCCGTCGCCAAGGTGCAGTCCCTGGTCATTCGGCTCGTGATCGTCGTCCTGCTCGGACTCGCCGTCGTGACGATGGCGACCGCCGACTGGAGCCTGCTCGCGCCCTCGACGTATCCTCCCGTTCGAACGATCATCGGGCAGCATCGCGCTGACCTTCTTCGCCTTCCTCGGGTTCGGTGTCGTCAGCTTCACCGCGAAAGACCTCAAGAACGAGAGCGATCTGGGACCAGCCACCTACATCGCGCTGGCGATCGCAACGATCACCTACGTTGGAATCTCCCTGGGCGTATTCGGGCAGCTGACGCCCGAGCAGGTCACTGCCGCCGGACCGACGGCCATCGCCCTGGCGGCGAAGCCCGTTCTGGGGATGGCGGGCTACTGGATCGTCGCGATCACGGCGATGCTGTCCACGGCCGGGCGCCGTCAACGCGACGACGTATCCGGCGCCGGGCCTTCTCGAGCTCGCTCGCTCGCCAGGGCGTGTTCCCGCCGATGTTCGGGGCGAAGGCAGGGCGTTTTCCGGTGAGCCTGTTGTTCACCAGCGGTCCTGATCCTCCTCCTGGTGTGGTTGTCCGATCTGAGCGCTATCGCGTCGCTCGGAAGCGCTGTGGCGCTGCTCATCTTCCTGGTGATCATCGATCGGGCACTTCAGGATCCGCACGGAGACGGGCGCGAGTGTCGTAGTGCTGTCGATCGCCATGCTGACCGTCGTCGTCACGCTGCTCGGCTTCTTCGCGACGACGATCACGACCAGCCCGACTTCGCTGGTGGCGTTCGTGGCGCTCGCCGTTCTCGCCGTGGTCGTCGACACCGTGTGGCGGGTCGTACGGACGCGACGCAGTGCGACCGCGTAGCCAAGCATCGCCCGTGCTGACGGTCACTCGCCTCCGCGGCCGTTGCGCTCGCGTCGACCCCATCGGTCGCCGCGACCGCGAGCGCGGCGGCGACCGGTTCGGCCGCGGCCACGGGCGGCGTCGAGAGCCTCGTCATGACCGTCGTGCCCTCGGTGATCGCCTCGGCACTGCCGTCTGCGGTCACCACCACGGTCCCAGCGGCGCAGGCCGCCGCGCTCGTGCTGCCGCCGTGGCTCGAGGTCGCTGCCATCTTCGCCGGTGCGCTCGCGAGCGCGCTGTTCGCCGTTCGCAAGAAGCTGGACCTGACCGGCGTCGTGACGCTCGCCGTCGTGGGCGGTCTGGGCGGCGGCATCATCCGCGACCTCCTGCTGCAGAACCAGGGCATCTACGCGCTGGACACGCCGAGAGCGCTGTTCGCCGCGCTGCTCGGGGCGCTGATCGGCGCGTTCTTCTACCGGGCGGCGAACAGGCTCCGCCCGGCGATCGTGGTGATGGACGCCATCTCGCTCTCGCTGTTCTGCGTCATCGGTGCGGACAAGGCGATCCGGGCCGACCTGTGGTGGCTTGCCGCGATCATGCTCGGCATCATCACCGCCGTCGGAGGCGGCGTGCTGCGCGACGTCCTCACCGACTCCACGCCCGCGGTGCTGAAGCCCGGCGGCCTGTACGCCGATCGCCGCCTTCGCCGGCAGCTCGGCGTTCGTGCTCATGGTGCTCTGGCTGCCGGTCAGGAAGGACGTCGCCCTCGTCGTCGCGGCACTTCTGGCGTTCGGGCTGCGAGTCGGTTCGCTGGCCTTCGGCTGGAAGCTCCCCCGAGCCGCTCGACCTGACGCCGACCGTCGCCCACGTGCCGGCTGCGGTCGTGGCCGGGGTTCGCCGAGTGCCCGATCGTGGGAGGCGTCATTCGCTGGACGCGGATCCGACCGACCGAGCCGGAAGCGGAAGACTGCGAGACCGGGCACGGTCTGCCGAGCGACGACTGCGCCGAGGGGCCCGCGCGAGGACTCCGCCGACCCAGAGCGGGACGGCTCTCCGCTAGTATTACCGCGTGGTCAGCGGCGCGCGGGACGCTCGCGTGACGGTCGCGGAGCCGCCAACGACCAGACGGGGGACTGCAGTGACAGCTAGCGAGGCAACGACGGCGGCCACCGCCGAGACCAAGGCGGCTGGGGCGTCATCGGCATGCTCGCCGCCGCCCAGTTCATCATGGTGCTCGACACGACGGTGATGAACGTGTCGATCACGCAGGTCGCCGCCGACGTGAACACCACCGTCGTCGGCATGCAGACCGCGATCACCATGTACACGCTGGTCATGGCGGCGTTCATGCTCCTCGGCGGCAAGCTCGGCGACCGGTGGGGTGCGAAGCGGGCGTTCTGGATCGGCCTGATCGTGTACGGCACGGGCTCGATGATGACGGCGCTCTCGCAGAGCCTCGCCGCAGCTGCTCGTGGGTTGGTCGTTGATCGAGGGCCTCGGCGCGATCCTCGTCATTCCCGCCATCGCCGCGCTGACTGCGAAGACCTACACGGGCAAGCAGCGCGCGCTGTGCTACGGGATCCTCGGCGGAGTCGCCGGCGCGTCGATGGCGGCCGGACCGCTCATCGGCGGATGGGTCACCGCGTACTACTCGTGGCGCTACGTGTTCGCCGGCGAGACCGTGATCGTGCTGTGCGTGATGCTCTTCCTCAAGCTCATCCCGGCGACAACGCCCAGGAAGAGCAAGCTCGATGTTGGCGGTGCCGTGCTGTCCGCTGCGGGCCTGGGCGCCGTCGTTCTCGGAGTCCTCCAGTCGAGCCAGTGGGGATGGATCACTGCCAAGCCCGGAGTCCCGACCGTGAACGGACAGCCGCTCGCGCCGCTCGGGTTGTCGCCGACCTTCTGGCTGATCCTCATCGGGGCCGGCCTGCTCGTGTGGTTCGCCCGCCTGGAGGAGCGGGTCAAGGCACGCGGGGACGAGCCGTTGCTCGACCTCGCGCTGCTCGGGATCGCGAAGATGCGCGCCGGTCTGGCGGTCCAGTCGATCCAGGCCTTCATCATCCAGGCGTCGTTCTTCGTGCTCCCTCTCTACCTTCAGGTCGTGCTGGGCTTCGACGCGCTGGAGACGGGCAAGACGATCCTCCCGCTGTCGATCGCGCTGTTCGTGTTCGCCCTCGGCGGCTCGGCGATGACCGGCCGCTTCTCGCCGAAGCTCATCGTGCAGCGCGGTCTGGCGGCGATGCTCGTCGGCGAGGTCGTGATTCTCTACTTCATCGCGCCTGACCTGCAGACGGCGGGCTTCGGAATCGGCATGGCGCTGCTCGGAGCGGGACTCGGACTGCTCGCGTCCCAGGTCGGCAACGTCATCATGTCGTCCGTCGATTCGTCGCGCGGCGGGGAGGCGGGCGGGCTTCAGGGCACGTCGCTGAACCTCGGCGCGTCGCTCGGCGTGGCGCTCGTCGGCTCGATCGTGATCGGGCTGCTGGCCACGAACTTCACCACGACCGTCATGGCCAGCCCGACCCTTTCCGACTCGACGAAGCAGCAGGTCAGCGCCGCCGCCGAGACGAACGCGAACTTCGTCTCGACCGCTCAGGTCGAGACGGCGGCCAAGGACTCGGGGCTGTCCGCGGCCGAGACCGAGGAGCTCGTCACCACCTACTCCGACGCGCAGCTGAAGGCCCTGCGCGCCGGCTTCGCGTTCCTGGGGCTGTTCGCGCTGCTCGCGCTGGTCTGGGTGCGTAGGCTCCCTGATGCGCCGGTGCAGATGCCTGACGAATCCGGCGGCCAGGCCGCATAGACGCTGAGCCGTCGCGCCACTCGCAAGGAAGACGACAATCGACATTCTCACCATCGTGCTCGTCGTCCTGGGCGGCTGGATCCTCCTCGTGTGGGTCTGCGCGCTGGTGTACGTCGTCGTCTCCTACATTGCGGCGATCAGCTACGTGCCTCCGCGCTCCATCGGCGCGACGATCGCGCGCCATGCTTCGGGAGATGTGGCTGGCGATGTGGACCCAGCCGCTCATGCCCTTCTTCCAGGCGGTGCTCGGCGTGCGGCTGGGCTCGGGCGGCGGGCCGGGTTCCGGTCGTGCTCGTGCACGGCTACTTCCAGAACCGCGTCGACTTCCTGTACCTCGCGAGCCGCCTGCGCAAGGCCGGCTCGGGTCCGCTCTTCGCCGTGAACTTCTTCTGGCCGCAAGCGCTGGAGCGCTCGTCGGCGACCGTGGAGCGGTTCGTCGACTGGGTGCGCGAGGAGACCGGCGTCCGAGCAGGTCGACCTGCTGACCCACTCGACCGGCGGCCTGTTCGCGCTCGACCTCATCGAGCACCGCCCGGGATTGGTCCGACGCGCGGCGATGGTCGCGCTGCCCGGCAAGGGCGTACCGTGGAGGGGCCCGCTGATCGGGCGATCGGGGACGCAGCTGCGGATGAGTTCGTTCTACCGCGGCGAGCGCGAGCCGTCGATCGACTCGTGCCCGTGCTCTCGGTCTACTCGGTGCACGACAACGTGGTCCACCCGGCGTCGACCTCGCATCTTGAAGGACCGCTGGCGACCAACGTCGAGGTCGACGGGCCCGGGCATCTGGCGGTCCTCTTCGACCGCCGCGTCGCCGATGCCGTGACCGACTTCCTGCTCGCCGACACCACCAGAGGGCCGCCACGTGAGCACCGACATCTGGACCCTGCGGCTGCACGCCCACATCGATGAAGGCACCGGCCCCGTCATCGTGATGCTGCACGGCATCAACTCCGACGGGGGTGACTGGCGGGTGGTCATCGACACGATCGGCCACGGCTACCGGTTCATCGCGTTCGATCTGCTCGGCTTCGGCAAGAGCCCCAAGCCGCTCGACATCGACTACTCGGCGGACGAGCACGCGCTCGTCATCGAGAACACGCTGCGTCGACCTGGGCGTCGACGACCCGTTCCTGCTGGTCGGGCTACTCGCTCGGCGGCGACATCGCGATGCGCTACGCGTCGACGTATCCGGATCGGCTGCGCCGGCTGTTCCTGCTGGATGCGCCGTTCTACCTGCCGCCCTCGGAGCTGCAAGGTCAGGGCACGGGGCTGAAGTACCTCTACGAGGTGGGCTCGAAGTGGCTGTGGGACCGGCTCGCGACCGCGAAGCAGAAGGACCGCTTCCTGTACAAGCTCGCGAGCGGCGTCGCCGCGAAGCCGCTCGAGGAGGCGTTCCACGCCGACGACATCCCCACGCACTGGGAGATCATGAGCAAGAACCTCGAGAACACGGTGAACAAGGCCACGTTCGTCGACGATCTGCCCAAGCTCAGCATGCCCACGGTGTTCTGCGTCGGCGTGCGCGACGCGATCGTGAAGGTCAGTCAGACCCCCGCACTCAAGCGCCTGAAGCCCGACCTGGAGATCCGCAAGCTCACCGGCTTCGCCGCCGACCACATGACGCTGTGGAACATGCCCGAGCGCGTCGCCGAGGAGATCATGCGCGACGAGGTGCGCGAGCTGAACGTCGCGTGGCGCGGCGGAAGCGGCGAGCCGCTGGTCCTGCTGCACGGGCTCGACCCGTCGAGCGGCGTGGATCCCTGTCGCCGAGGTCCTCGCCCGAACGCGCGACGTCGCCGTCGTCGACCTGCTCGGCTTCGGCGACTCGCCCGCGCCGGTCAGCCTCGCACTACACCCTCGCCGACCACGTCGCCGCGGTGCTCGGCACCGTCAGCGCGCTGTGGGGGCCGGCAGCCCGAGTCACGCTTCGTGGGCGAGGGACTGGGGGCGACGGTCGCCCTCGGGTGCGCTGCCACCGTACCGGAGCGCAGCGCCGGAGTCGTCGCGTTCTCGCCGCGGCTGCTCGAGCCGGGGACGCTCCCGTCGACGACGCTCGCCTCGAGATCGCTCCGCGCACGGAGCGGTCGCGCTGCGCGACTCTGGCGCGCCAGCTCGCCGAGAGCGAGCGCGCCGGTGCGGTCGCGCCGAGCAGGCCGAGTCCGCATCGTCGCCGATCCTGCGCTCGGTCGAGAACGCGATGCTGGCACGGACGCCGACGCACTGCTCGCCCAGGTGCCGGCGCCGGTGACGATTCGTCGCGCCCCGCGGACGGACTCCGCTGACGCCCACGGCGTTCCTGGCGCGGTCGCCGAGGCGCCGCGAGGGGTTTCGAGCTGCATGTCGTGACCGGCGGACGCGGGCTGCCCTCGCACCGCCGGCCGAGGTCGCGTACGCGCGATCGTGCCCGAGCGACACCGAGGCCGCACGCCCTCGCCGAACGAGGTGCCGGCGCACGGCCGCTCGGGCGACGAACCCCGCTGCTATCGCGCGACCGCGGGCGTCGAGAACGCGCTGCTGCGCGCCGGCCTGCTGAACCTTGCGGCCGCGGCCCTGATCCTGCTGCTGCACCCCGTTCCCGAGCAGGCGCTCACGCTCGGGTTCGCGGCGTGGGTCGCCGTCGCCTCGCTCAGTGCGATCGTCGGCGCGTTCGGCATGAGGCGCCAGACCGCGAGCACGCGGTTCACGTTCGTGACCACGGCGCTGCCCGACTCTGCTTGCCGGGCTCGCCGGACTCGCGATGGCGTCGTTCCTGTTCGCCGACCCGGGTGACGGCGCGAAGCGCTTCTTCGGTGTCGCCATCGCCGTCTACGCGCATGCGTTCGCGGTGCCGCCGACATCTGGCTCGCACGGCGCGTGGAGGCGCACGGCGCGGCCGCGGTGGCTGCTGTACGCGGGGCGCGATCGGCATCGTGACGGCGCTGCGATCCTCTTCGGGCCGAACCACGGACGCGGGATGGTGCGGCTGCTTCTGGCGTTGTACCTGGGGTTGACGGGCGCGACGACCGTTGCCTACGTCGTCGCCCTGCGCCGAGACGCGAAGCGACGGGTGAGAGACCTGCTCGCCGCATCGGGCTCGTAAGCCCGCTTACGAGGGTCTGCCGAGGACTACACTGAGTCTGCTATCAGGGGGAGAGGGGACGGTCGTGCGAAAGGGCATGAGCGTGGCTAGCGGTGGGGATCGTCGCGGTCCTTGTCGGAGCCGCGTTCGCTGCAGGCTGCTCGCCCCCAACGGACGAACAGCGACTCGTGGGCAGATGGGTCGACCGATCTCACCGGCTACAACCGCGTCGCCGGCAGCGTCACCAAGTACTACCAGTGGCTGACGTTCGGCGAGGACGGGAAGCTGCTCTCCACGCCGAGCTGCCGAACTTCGATGACGTACGGGGAATTGGGAGCTCACGAAGGTCCGACGGCAAGCCCGCGATTCGCGTGACTTGGGACGGATTCCAGGAGCGTCGAACGAGTTCACGTACGAGCTCAAGGGCGACCAGCTGCTGCTGTCCCGGGTCTCCGGCGGCATGCCCAAGCCCGAGGACTCTCAACGTCCAGGAGGTCGATCCGGTGGAGTACACGCGGCAGCAGTGAGAGTAGAAGCTTGCCTCAGTGCCCGGTGTCGTCGGGCCAGCGCCCGCGTCCCTGCTTGCCGCGCGAGGGGTAGTCGCGTGCGGAGCCCGTTAGACGCGCAGGGGCCTCGCGGCTAGAGATCCGCCGCCAGAGCCACATTGCGCCAGCCAACACCGCCTACAGGACGACGATCGCCCCGAGGAACAGGAGTCCTCCCTGCCAGTTCGCCATGGAGGCCCCTCCGCTAGCCGTGCTCGTCGGTCCCTTGTCCGCCTTACGGCGCGCGTCGCGGTTCTCGGCGATGCGGCCGATGACGAGGTAGCCCACCGCCATGATGGCGACGAAGGCCACGATGAGTCCCACGAATACGAGAGCGTTCACACCGCGCCTCCGTGTCCCGCTGGGTTTGAGCCCGCTGTCGGTCGAGCGACCTAGCAGATCCTCGGCAGTTGCTCTCCCACAAGCATGTCCATTATGCGCGTCGCGCCGAACGCGGTGTGCACGTAGACCTTGCCCGCGGGGCCCTCGGCGACCTCGCCGACGATCGCCGCGTCCTCGCCGTAGGGCGAGGCCTTCATCGCCGCGAGCGCGGCCTCTGCCTGTTCGGCGGGAACGACAGCCACCATCTTGCCCTCGTTGGCGACCTGGAACACGTCGTAGCCCAGCATCTCGGAGGCGCCACGGACCTGCGGCTTCACCGGGACCGCGGTCTCGGTGACCGTGATCGAGACCCCGGATGCCGAGGCGAGCTCGTTGAGCGTCGAGGCGAGGCCGCCTCGGGTGGGATCGCGGAAGCAGCGCGCGTCGGGCGCGGCTTCGAGCACGTTGGCGATGAGGTGGTTGAGCGGTGCGGCGTCGCTTTCGATCGAGGTCTCGAACTGCAGGCCCTCGCGCGTCGAGACGATGGCGATACCGTGATCGCCCAAGGTGCCCGACAGCAGCACCTTGTCCCCGGCCTGACAGTTCGAGCCCGAGAGGTCGAGCCCCTCGGCCAGCACGCCCACGCCCGCGGTGTTGATGAACACGCCGTCGCCGTGCCCGCGCTCCACGACCTTGGTGTCGCCGGTGACGATCCGCACCCCCGCCTCGCGGGCGGCATCGCGCATCGAGACGAGGATCTTCTTCAGGTCGGCGACGGGGAAGCCCTCTTCGAGCACGAAGCCCACGGAGATGTAGAGCGGCTGAGCGCCGCTCGTGGCAACGTCGTTCACCGTGCCGCACACCGCGAGACGGCCGATGTCGCCGCCCGGGAAGAACACCGGGTGCACGACGTAGGTGTCGGTCGAGAAGGCCAGGCGCGTCCCGTCGAAGGGGAGCGCGGCAGCATCGTCTTCTCGGCGGAGCGTCTCGTCGTCGAACTCCGTCATGAACAGCTCGTCGATGAGCTCGTGCATCATGGTCCCGCCGGAACCGTGTGCGAGAAGGATGTACTCCTGGCGCATCCTGGCGCCTCCCTTACCGTCTTCGATACGTGGGTCGGGTCGAACAAGAACGGACACCCGCAGGTGCCCGTCCGTACGCGTCTTGAGCTCGGCGCGCCGGCGCCTGCTTACGCGGACTTCCCGTAGTCAGTGTAGCGATAGTAGGCCGCACAGCTGCCTTCGCTCGATACCATGCACGGGCCGATGGGATGCTCCGGCGTGCAGCCGCGCGAGAACAGCTTGCACTCGAATGGCAGCACCACGCCGCGCAGGACGTCGCCGCACTGGCAGCCCTTGATCTCGCGGACCTCGGGCGGCGTGACCGGGACCCGCTTGCTGGCGTCGTAGTCGGCGTACTCCTCGCGGATCGCCAGACCGGTAGCCGGGATCACGCCGATGCCGCGCCAGTCCGCCGCGGTGGGCTCGAACACCTGGTCGAGCATCCGGCGGGCGGCCACGTTGCCTTCGGGATCGACCGCACGGTGGTAGGCGATCTCCACCTCCGAGCGTCCCTCGGCAAGCTGCGCCAGGAGCATGTAGATGCCCTGCAGCATGTCGACGGGCTCGAAGCCGGTGATGACGCTGGGCACGCCGTACTCCTCGGCGAGGAAGCGGTACGGCTCGAGGCCGATGATCGTGGAGACGTGGCCGGGCAGGATGAGCGCGTTGACCTTCACCTCGGGGTCGTTGACCAGCGCGCGCAGGGCCTCGGGAACGGTCTTGTGCGCGGAGTACACCGAGAAGTTGGTCGACGCCGTCGGCCTTGGCGCGAAGGATCGTCGCGGCGATGGCCGGAACCGTGGTCTCGAAGCCGACACCCACGAACACGACGTGCTTGTCGGGCTCGGCCTTGGCCATCTCCAGCGCGTCGAGTGTGGAGTAGACGATGCGGACGTCGCGCCCCTCGGCCTTCTCCTTCGAGAGCGAGGAGTAGCTGCCCGGGACTTTCATCATGTCGCCGAAGGTGGTGAGCACCACGCCGGGCTGACGGCCCATCTCGATGACGGTGTCGATGTCCTGGTTGGCGGTCACGCAGACCGGGCAGCCGGGACCCGACAACAGCTTCACGTTCGCCGGCATGACCTCGCGAAGCCCGTTCTTGGCGATCGAGACGGTGTGCGTGCCGCACACCTCCATGAGCTTGGCTTCGCCGGGAAGCTGTGCGGCGGTGGCTTGGATAGCGTCGATGAGCCGGCGGGCGAGCGCCGGGTCGCGGAAGGCGTTGAGATCCATGCGCCTAGGCGCCTTCGAGGATCTCGCCGAGCTCCTGGTCCTGGAACATCGGAATCTGCATCAGAAGGTCGAGCGTCTCCTTGGCGTCCTCCTCGGACACGACCTGGAGCGAGAACCCCGCGTGCACGAGCACGTAGTCGTTCACCTCGGCTTCGGGGGTCATGTCGAGCGACACCGTCCGGTGCACTCCCATGATGTCGACCCTCGCCATGTTGTTCTCGAGCTTCTCGACGACCTGGGCCGGGATTGCGAGACACATACTTAGAAGACCTCCCTGGATTGCGCGTGCCGGAACGCAGCCTCTTGACGCATCAAATCTCGTGCCGCCGCGCCCATGCTGAAACAGCCTGACCGAATGACACCGCGCCGTCGTTCATCGGCAACTTGACGTGGGTCAGCGGCTGCAGGCCCGCCGCCGCCAGGTCCCTCATCGCCTGGCCGAGGACGATCCGGTTCATGAACACGCCTCCGGCGAGCGCAACGTGACGGATGCCGGTCGCTGCGGAGGCCTTCGACGCAACGGAAACTATACTCCGCGCTACGGCACGGTGGAATCGCATCGCGACGACTCCCGCCGAGACCCCCGCAGCAAGATCGTCGAGCACCGCCGAGAGGACCGGCGCGGGGTCGAGTACCAGCGCGCCGCCCCCGCGAGCGTCGCTTCCGCCGCCGTGAATGCCGAACTCGTAGGCGCCTTCGGCAGTGAGGTCCGCCGAAGCCTCGAGCAGGATCGCGGCCTCGCCTTCGTAACGCGCGTCGTCGGCGACGCCGGTGATGGCCGCGATCGCGTCGAACAGCCGGCCCATCGACGACGTCGGTGGCGAGTTCACTCCGCGCTCGATCATGCGGAGCAGGAGCGCTTCCTCGCCGTCCGCGAGGCGGTCGCGCAGGGGCTCGGCGCCGGGGTGGTCGAGCAGGCCGAAGGCGTCGAGCGTGGCGACCGCCATGCGCGCGGGGCGCCGTATCGCCGCTGCACCGCCCACGAGCGGCACCTCCGCGAGGTGGGCGAAGCGCTCGAAGCCGGCCCAGTCGCCGACGAGGACCTCGCCGCCCCAGATGTGCCCGTCGGTGCCGTAGCCGGTGCCGTCGAATGCGATGCCGATCACCGGCGTGTCGATGCCGTGCTCGGCGGTGACCGAGACGATGTGGGCGTGATGGTGCTGCACGCCGACCTTGGGAAGGTCGAGCTGCAGCGCCCACTTGGTCGAGAGGTACTCGGGGTGCAGGTCGTAGGCGACGATCCGAGGCTCGATGCGGAAGAGCCGCTCGTAGAGTTCGAGGGTCCGCTCGTAGGCATCGAGCGTCTCGGCGTTCTCGAGGTCGCCGATGTGCTGGGACACGAACGCGTACCGACCGGTCAGCAGCGCGAAGGTGTTCTTCTGCTCGCTGCCGGCGGCGAGGATGTCGACGTCGGTCTCGAACGACAGCTGCAGCGGGAACGGCGCGAAGCCGCGCGCGCGGCGCACGAGCTCCGTGCGGCCGTCGACCACGCGCACCACGCTGTCGTCGTAGCGCGAGTAGATGTCGCGGTCGTGGAGCAGGAACGCGTCGGCGATGTCGCCGAGCTTCTCGAGTGCCTCGGCGTTGCCGGTCACGATGGGCTCCTCGGAGAGGTTGCCGCTCGTCATCACCAGCGGACGGTCGATCTCGGCGAGCAGCAGGTGGTGCAGCGGGTGTAGGGAAGCATCACGCCGACCTCGGTGAGCTGCTCGGCGACGCCCCACGCCAGCGCGTCTGCGAACCCGCCCGAGCCGTCTGCTGCGCGGCGGCGACGGAGCAGCACGATCGGTCGCACCGAGCCCGAGCAGCAGCTCGGCTTCCTCGTCGCCCACCTCACCGAGCTGCCCGCGCGGCATCCAGGTCGCGCACCATCACCGCGAGCGGCTTGCCCCAGCGGTGCTTGCGCTCGCGCAGCCGTCGGACCGCGTCCTCGTTGGTGGCGTCGCAGGCCAGGTGGAATCCCGCCGAGCCCCTTCATCGCCACGACGCACCCTGCGCGAAGCAGCTCGGCCACCGCCGAGACGATCGCGTCGGAGCGCTCGCGCTCGGCCGCCCGGTCCCGGTGCGGCCGCGGAGTGGGCTCGGACTCGGCCGTCCACCTCCAGTCAGGCTCGAACGCGAATCCCGCTGGCGGGCACGGGGGCGCGTCCGCCGCGAGTTCCGCAGTCGCGGCGCCGGGTGCGGGTGCGGGCGGCACTGCGGATTCGGGCGCCGCCGACGAGGACTGTCTGAGCGGAGGATGCGCCCCCGTGCCCGCCCCGCCCGGGGGATTCAGGTACAGCCGCGGCCCGCAGATGAAGCACGCGTCGGGCTGTGCGTGGAAGCGCCGGTCGCGCGGGTCGCCGTACTCCGCGGCGCACCGCTCGCACATCGGGAAGTCGCGCATCGTGGTCATCGGCCGGTCGTACGGGACGTCCTCGATGATCGTGAACCTCGGCCCGCAGTTGGTGCAGTTGATGAACGGGTAGCGCTCGCGCCGATCGCCCGCCGAGAACAGCTCGGCGAGACAGTCGGGGCAGGTGGCGATGTCCGGCGACACCAGGGTCATCGCGCCTTCCTCGGCGCGTGAGGCGCGGATCGCGAAGTCGGAGAGGGGCTCGGGCTCGACCTCCTCGGCGACGATGTCCTCGACGACCGACATCGTGGGCTTGCGCTCGCGCACGAGGTCGGGGAACGCGTCGACCGTCTCGGCAGGGCCCTGGACGAGCACGTAGACGCCGTCCGAGGCGTTGAGCACCCAGCCCGCAAGCCCGAGCTCGACGGCGAGGTTGTAGACGAACGGGCGGAACCCGACGCCCTGCACGATGCCGGTGATATGGAGGTGGAGCGCCTTCATTGCGAGCGGATGCCCCTAACGGGCGCGGAGCTGGCGAGCGCGCTCCTGGGCGACGAAGCGGTTGTTGATGAGCACGAACAGGTGGTAGGCGTCGTCGAGCAGCACCATCGCCTCTTGGGCGTGGGCGCGCCCGAGTTCGCTCGGTGTCGATGTGAACGGGGCGTCGTGGATGAACGAGTTGCGCACCTCGCGCAGCTTGCGCCAGCGCGCCGGGAAGTCCCTGCAGGCGGCTTCGGCCGCGGCGTCCTCGAACTGCTCGCCGGTCAGCGCGGGGAACAGTCGGGACAGCCGCTGACCCACCGAGCGCTGCGAGTCGAGGACGACCTCCTGAACGCGCACGTCGGCACCGTGAGCGGCAAGGATACGGCTCAGCACGTCCTCGAGAAGCGTCTCGAGGAACGTCGCCGCGAGAATCACCACGATCTCGTTCTCACCCTCGTCGTGATAGGTGCGGACGCGGGCGTCGAGCTTGCGGACGCGTTCCGCGGGAAAGACGCGCCGCCCGTCGGGAGGCGCGTCGCATGCGGGGCAATGCTTGGGGCCCTGGCCGAACTGCTCCTCGGCGGACAGGAAGCCGCACACGGGGCATTCCCAGTACGCCGGGACGTCGCCTCTGCGGTGCAGGACGGTGCGGCCGGCGCGATGAACGTGTGCGGATCCGTCGGGAGCGCTCATGCAGCCGATTCTAGCAGCGGGAGCGATCCCGATTCCCGAGCCGAACCGCAAGCGGCAGCTCGAGGCCGTGGGTCACGAGCAGCGACTCGTCGGTGAGGAGCTGCTGTGCCGGCCCGTCGGCGACGACGCGTCCGGAGTCGAGTACGACCGCCCGGTCGCACAGCTCCCAGGCAAGGTCCATGTCGTGGGTGGCGATCAGCAGCGTGGCCTCGAGGGATCCCAACAACTCGACCATCTGTCGCTTTGCCCGCGGGTCGAGGTTCGTGGTCGGCTCGTCCAAGACAAGCACGCTGGGTGACATCGAGAGCACCGTGGCAAGGGCCGCTCGCTTACGTTGCCCGAAGCTCAGGTTCTGCCCTGGCTTGCTCGCCACTTCGGCCAGTCCCACGTTGTGCAGCGCATGATGCACGCGCGAGTCGACCTCCTCGGCGCTCAGGCCCATGTTCAGCGGCCCGAAGGCGATGTCGTCGTACACGGTGGTCATGAACAGCTGGTCGTCGGGGTCCTGAAAGACGAGTCCGACATCTGCGCGGATCGCTCGTACCGTCGCGTCGGCCAGTGCGACTCCGTTCACCGCGATCGACCCCGAGGCGGGACGAAGGATCCCGTTGGTGTGGAGGATGAGCGTCGACTTGCCTGCCCCGTTCGGGCCGAGCAGCGCCACGCGCTGTCCCGCGTCCACCGAGAGGCTCACGCTGTCGAGGGCCGCCGTTCCGTCGGGGTAGCTGAAACGAACATCCCGAAGCTCCAGTGCCGGCTTGTGAGCGTTGGCTTCCACAGTTCCTCCCGGTCAGTAGAGCAGGAGCGCGCAGGCCGCGATCGCCGCGGCGGTGACGATGACGAAGTCGATGGTGCGAGCGTGCAGTGGCTCGGCCGACGGCAGCGTGCCGTCGTAGCCGCGCGAGAGCATGGCGGCGTAGACGCGCTCGCCGCGATCGTAGGAGCGCACCACGAGGTTCCCGGCGAGATTGCCGTACGTCCTGATCAGTCGACGCCCGCGTGATCCGAGCGCCCCTGCTTGCCAGCGCCCTGCGCAGCGAGCGGAGCTGCTCTCGAAGCGTCCCGACGTAGCGATACACGAACGTCAGCAGCGTCATCAGCACGGTGGGGAGCCGGGCCGCGCGGAGCGCGGCGAACAGGCGGGGCGCGGGGGTCGTGGCCGCGAGCAGAACGAGCACGAACGCCGCGAGCCAGGCCTTCGACACGATCGACCAGCTCAGAGACCAGCCGACAGCGTAGGCCTCGGACACGCTCTCGACACCGGGCGAGCCCAGCGCCTGGAGGGGTGCGAACAGCGCGATGGTCGCAGCGACGGGCAGCACGAGCGCGCTGCGGCCCAGGACCGCGCGCAGTGGGACCCGGGCCAGCAGCGTCACGCCCACGAGGAGCAGCACCATGAGCCCGAACTCGAGGGGGCGCATGGCGGGAGACACGACGATGCCCAGCACGAGCAGGAGCGCGGAGACGAGCTTCGCGCGCGGGTCGAGGTCGTGCACCGGCGAGACGAGATACGCGTACGCCTCGAACGACGTCGGGTGCGCGTGCTCGTGGACGCCTGACTCGCCGTGATGGTGCGGGTGTCGGTGGGCGACGTCCTCGTGCTCGTGCTCGTGACCGTGCACGCCGGCGGGCGCTTCCGCGTGCGCGCGTGGGGCCGCCTTCGGGCGCCGGGAGAGCGCCGCGAGCGCCGCATACAGCAGTGCGCCCGTGAGGAGCACGCCAACGATCCCAGCGAGCACGCCGGCGAGACGTTCGTTGGCGATTCCGGGCACCACGTAGTCGGGGAGGGGCGACGCGAACAAGCCCTCCGCTCCGTAGGACTCGAAGCCCTGCCGTGAAGCGACGAACTCGAGTCCGTCCGGATTCGTCGCGGCGAGGAACGACACCGCCGCGGCAGCGAGTGCGACGAGGCCCAACACCACGGCGACGCCCCCAACGCTGCCGCCGGCGTCTCGTTCGCCCTCGGCCAGCAGGTCCGGGCGCACCGACGAGAGGTAGGCGACGATCCCGACAGTGATCAGGCCCTCACCGATGCCGATAACCGCGTGCCACGCCCCCAGCGCACCCCCCACGAGAAGCAGGTTGGCTCGGCCGGACAGCCAGATCTCGAGCGCCGCACCGAGGGCGGCCGCGACCACCGCGGCCCACGCGGCGACGAAGGCGCCCACGAGCATGCCGCCACGGGTCTTGCGCACCCGCAGGACGAGCCGATAGATGGCGAAGCCGACGAACGGCGCGACGACCGCCATGTTGAGCGCGTTCGCCCCGAAGGCGGTGATCCCGCCGTCCGCGAAGAACAGCGCCTGCACTGCAAGGACCGCCGAGAGCACCAGCACCGCGGGCCAGGGCCCGAGGATGATCGCGCATGCCGCGCCTCCCGCGAAGTGGCCGGTGGTGCCTCCTGCCACGGGGAAGTTCAGCATCTGCAGGGCGAAGACCAGCGCGCTCATGACGGCCATGAGCACGATCCGTTGTTGCGAGAGCCGGTCGCGAGTCCATCGGACGGCGTAGCCGATGAAGCCACCCGAAATGGCCCAGGTCGAGACCCAGGTCTTGGTGTCGAGCATGCCGTCAGGGATGTGCATGGGGCCTCTGGAGTGCAGCGGTGGAGCCTGCGGCGCGCAGGTCGGCTAGAGGTGTCGTCCGGTCGTGGTGGTCACGAGCTTGCCGTGCTTGACCCCCTTGGTGCCCAGCAGCGCGTCGGCGATATCGCGGACCTGACCGCTCGATCCGCGAACGACGAGCACCTCGAGGCAGTTGTGGGGGTCGAGATGGACGTGCATCGCCGAGACGATCTTGTCGTAGTGGGCGTGCTGGAGCGCGTCCAACTTCTCCGAGAGATCGCTCGCGTGGTGGTCGAACACCATCGTCACGGTCGCGACGATCTCCTCGTCCGAGCCTTCCCATTCCGACTCGACGAGTGCGTCGCGCACGAGGTCGCGCACCGCCTCGGAACGATTGACCCCGGTGCCGCGCCGCGCGACGAGCGCGTCGAAGCGCTCGAGCAGGTCCTCGTCCATCGCGACACCGAACCGCACGAGCTGGCCCACCACGCACCGCCTTCACTGAGCAGTAGCACGAACGCGACAATCGTAACACGCGCAGAAGGCCCGCACTCGGCGGGCCTTCGTTGAGAGCGTGTGTGACAGGCGCGTGAAGCGCCCGTGCGAGGAAGGGCCGGCTACACCAGCTCCACGCTGATGTCGGGGCCCGGTGCGTTCCCGTCCAGCCCGTCCACGGCATCATCGAGTTTCGCGCGGGCCTCGCCCAGCAGGACCGACGCCTGTGCGACCTCGGTGCTCGCGGCGGTCAGATCGCCGTTGTCGGCGAGGTGATGGATCTGCTCGAGCCACTGCTGCACCATGCCCAGCTGATCGCCGGCCTGTGCGATCATCAGCTTCATTTGATCGGTGTTGACGCCTTTCTGGCACATCTGATGTGACTCCTTACGTGGTCAGCGCTCGCGTTTCCCGGGCGTAGGTCAGGTCAGCCACTGGGACAGCTGGTCGAGCAGCCCCTTCTTCGGCATCGCGCCCACGAGCTTCTTGGCGACCTGGCCGTTCTCGAACACGAGCAGCGTCGGGATCGAAAGGATGTCGTAGCGCTGCGCGGTCGCGGGATTCTCGTCGACGTTGAGCTTGGCAATGGTGATCGAGTCGCCGTACTCGTCGGCGAGCTCCTTCAGGACCGGCTCCATCATGCGGCAGGGGCCGCACCACGGCGCCCAGAAGTCGAGCAGGACGGGCTTCGATGCCTTGAGGACCTCGGCTTCGAAACCAGCGTCGGTGACGTGCGCCAAGTCGGCCATGTTGCGGTCTCCTTCCGTGCCGGGCAGATGGAGTGCGGGCAGGACGTTGTCGGTGCGCAGACGGTCCGCTAGATGGTGCAGACCTTCTGCTCAATGTAGCGGACGGCCTCGAAAGCTGCCGAGGCACCCTTCGCCGCCGCGGTGATGACCTGTTTGAGCTCGTTGTCCGTGACGTCACCCGCGGCATACAGCCCGGGGCACGAGGTGCGCCCGTCGTGATCGGTCTTCACGTAGCCGCTTTCGTTGAGTTCGCATAGCTCGGCGACGAGTTCGGACAGGGGGTGGACGCCGACGAAGATGAAGACGCCGTCGAGTTCGAGGGTCTCTTCGGGGTCGCCGTTCGTGGACTCCAGCCGAAGGCCGCTCACCTTGGTGCCGTCGCCGAGAACCTCCACGGGCACGCGGTTCCAGTGAAGCGTGATCTTCTCGTTGACGAAGCACCGCTCCTGGATGCACTTCGTGGCGCGCAGCTCGTCTCGGCGGTGGATCAAGTGGACCTCACGCGCGAACTTCGTGAGGAAGATGGCTTCCTCGACCGCCGCATCGCCGCCGCCGATCACCGAGACCACCTTGTCGCGGTAGAGCGCGCCGTCGCACGTCGCGCACCACGAGACGCCCCGCCCGGTGTACTCGGCCTCGCCAGGGATGCCGAGCTTGCGGGGGACCGCGCCGGTCGCGAGGATCACGCTGTGCGCCGGGTACTCCTCGCCGTCGGCGGTGATCATGAAGTCGAGGCCCACGGCGCGGACGGAGTCGACGGACGCGAACGTCCGCAGGACCGCACCGAACTCCTCGGCCTGCTTGGTCATGAGATCGCCGAGCTCCGCGCCGGCAAGCCCGCCGGGGAAGCCGGGATAGTTCTCGACGTGGTCGGTGGTGATGATCTGCCCGCCGGGGATGCCGCGTTCGAAGACCACGGTGTTCGCGCGTGCTCTCGAGGCATACAGAGCGGCGGTGAGGCCAGCAGGCCCACCGCCGATGATCGCGACGTCGATGTGCTCGTCTTTCATTGGGTTCCTCCCGACGGGATCGTGCCCGTCCCTTCGATCGTGATGCCCTTCTGCTGGGCCGCTTTGCGGATGGCCTCGAGATTGAGCTCCGCCTGGCGGTACACGCCCTGCTGGGCCGCATCGTCTTTCACGAGACCGAGCACCTTTCTGAACTGGGCGGCCGCCTGCTGCAGGTCCTGCCGGTTGCTTTGCCAGTAGAAGATGCCCAGGTTGTAGAGCGCGCTGACGTTGTTCGGGTCGCTCGCGAGCACCTGCTGCGCCTCGCGGATGGCCTCGTCGGACTGGCCGTTGTAGAACAGCAGCGCCGAGAAGTCCGCACGCGCGTTCAGGTCGCCGGGATTGAGGGCGAGGTACTTCTCGTAGTACTTGAGGCCCTGGATCGCGAAGGAGGACGCCCCGCCGGCGTCGCCCGCCGCCTGCGCCCTGCGGTTCTGGTCGTAGTAGAAGTTCGCCATTCCCAGCAGCGACGAGGCGTCGTTGGGGTTGTTCTCCAGTCGGGTGAGGTAGTCGAGCGCGGTGAGCTGCTGCTGCGACAGCAGGTTCCGGAACTCGGGCGGCAGCGTCGAGGTCACGTTGCGCTGCTCGCCCCACAGCACCAGGAACACGATCGCCGCGAACACCGCGAGCGCGACGGCCAGGATCGCCAGTGGGGCGCGGTAGCGCTGGAACGGGCGCACGATGTAGCGGCGAGTGAACGAGGCCTCGAGTCCCTCGCCGTGCCGCGCGACCGGAACGCCGAGCGTCTGCGCCTTGAGCAGCATGTTCAGATCGTTGGTGATGAGCCTGACTTCGTCGTCGGGCGAGGCCTGCTCGTGCGTGTGGTAGGCGACGGCGAGGATGCGGTCGTCGGCGTTTCTCGCCGAGAGCCCCTCGGGCATCCCGTTCTCGTCGGTGGAGACCCGAAGGACGCCACCATCGGGCAGCGGCACGCCCTCGGTGAGCGACCCCTGCTCCGACAGGTCGAACAGCACCCGGCTGACTTCTCGGCCGCGGAACCGAAGGTCCGGATCCACGCGCGACGTCTTCAGCTTGTCCAGCTCGGCGAGGACGGTCTCGGGGATCACGACCTCGGCGTCGGGGAACGACAGCAGCACGCCGGGATCGGCGAGCAGCACGTTCGTGTCGAGGACGTATACCTTCATGCGGCTCCGCTCGAGGCGGTCGGTTCAGACGGTCAGTTCAGCGGACGCGAGATCTGCTTGTCCATCGTGTACGGCGTGGACAGCGGCTGCTTCGCCCGCCAGGCGAGGAAAGGACCCACGATCCACGATCCCTCGACCGGCGCCTGAGTGTACAACGTGAAGGTCGTTCCGTCCTGGCCGTACGCCGTGACGACGATACCCTCCTGCTGACCCAGGGTGACGAGCTGTGCGCTCGCGCGCGCCTGGCCCATGGCACGGGCGTTGGTCTGCGCCCATTCGCTCAGGGTGTTCGTTCCGTCGTTGAGCTTCTCACCGGCCTGGACGTAGCGTCCGACCTCGTTCACGACGACGACGGCGATCACGACGACGAGCAGTATCTTGAGCAGCGTTTTCATGGTGTGTCACGTACTCCAGACTCGTGCTCGCCCGAGCTCTCATCAGTGTAGCGTGCCGCACCGTCCTCGGCAGCAGCATCCGGCCGCACCGAGGATGAGCTTTCTATGGAGGAATCGGCAGATTTCTCGGCTGCCCTGACCCTGAACACGATGAAGACCAGGAACCCGCCGAGGAGCACCAGCACTCCGAGGATGATCGCGAGGCGGTCGATGTAGGACGCCCGGATGAGGACGGTGTCGGTGTCGAGGTCGGTTCCGCCCGCGCGCACGGCGAGCCGGAGCGTGCTGGAGAGCGACGAACGCAGGTCGACTTTCAGGGTCAGGAAGGTGTCGCCGGGCCTCAGCAGGAGCTCGCGCCGCCCGCCGACACGAACGACCCGCTCCGTGTCGAGCGCGATGAACACGACGCGGAGCACCCGGCGGGTAGGGTTCGTGATCGTGATCGGGACGTCCCCGGCGCTTCCCGCGAGGGTCACGTCGGGAGCGGCCAGCCGCACCCGACCCAGGATGACCCGGAACCGCCGAGACGCCGCCGCGGAGTAGGCTCGCCCGCGGTCGGCGAAGGCCCAGCTCCGGTCGGGTCCGGCGAAGCCCGAGCTCTCGGCGACGAGGCCGTCGCGGTTGGCACGGACGGCGTCGGGCGAGGTCGGGCTGAGCGCCGCAGCCAGAGACTCGGCGGCCTGACGGGCTCGGCGTACTTCCTCCCAGTACCCCACGGGAGCGCGGTCTGGCGTCGCGACGTCCTTGAAAGCGACCTTGCGGGCGCTCGCGCGGGCGAACGCCTGCGTGGTCGAGGCAAGCCTGGCCCACGGCTCGGCGGTCACCTCGCTCACCAGTGCCTCGACCGTGCGCGTGCTCACGAGCCCCGCGCCTACGTTCACCGAGACGACGAACGGCGAGCTCGCCTCGGTGAGGGTCGAGTCCCGACCGCTGAACCGTTGGAACGCGCGGTTCAAGGTAGGCGAGGTCTCGCCGGAGAGCATTGCGCGAGAGGAGATCGTGTCGCTCACGATGGCGCGAAGGCCGGTGACGGTCGTGCGATACGCGCCGGTGGGCGGGAGGCCCTTCCCGAGCGCGACGCAGCGCTGGTCGAGCACGACCCACCGCACGCGGTTCCTGGGCAGCAGCGGCGCCACCGCGGGCGGGATGCAGCTGCCCGCGACCGCCGTGCCCGCGGTAGGACTGGCGGCCAGCGAGAAGGAGGTCTCCCGCGCGCCCAGGGCGTACTGGGGGCCGAGATCCGCCACGAGCCCGGCGCGCGCGAGCCACGACGGGTTGGGGTCGGCGTAGCCGAGTGAGAGCAGCTCGAGACGCTTTGTCGCCACCGCCTCGCGAATCCTCGCAAGGCCCTGGGCGTAGCGCAGCGGAGTCGGGGTGCCACTCGCGACGGAACTGACGCCCCCCTCGGTGGCGACCTGATAGCCGCCCGCCGCGCGGCGCCATTCCGAGAGCAGCACCGGGGAGACCGCGATAGCGAGACGTACGCGGACGTCTCCGAGGACGAGGTTCGCCGCCGAGACCGCGGCATCGAACGCCGCATTGGGCTCGGCCGGATCGACGACGAACCGCCCTTGCGGATCGGTCATCGGCGGGCCGCTCACCCGCAACGCGACCACGATGGGGACGCGCTCGCGCTTCGGGTCGAACACGCGGAGCGGCACCGATTCGGTGAGCGGCTCGGCCATGCCGGGCGCCAGCACGGAGATCTCGGCGCGGTACACGCCTGGCTCGACGGGTGCCTCGGTCGCCGGCCGGCCGAGCGTGACCCGCACGACCCCCGGCTTGTCCCGCCTGACGTATTCTGTCTTCTGGTACAGGATCCATCCGCCCGAGGTGTACACCCTCAGACGCACGCGCAGGGACGGAATCGCCCGTCGGGCCCGCACCGCGACGGTGTAGCCGAAGCCGTCACCGGAAGCCACCGAGGTGGCGCTCGCCTCGACCGAGAAGGTCTGCACCGCCGAAGTCGAGGCGGTGGCTGTCGCGGCAGAGGCGATTTCGGGCAGGAAAACGGCGCCCGTCGCGAAAGCCAGAGCTATCAGCGCGACGAGGTACAGGCGCGATATGTGGGCGCGCGAACGCGGCGTGAGCGAGGTCATTCGAACCATTTCGGTGGGGTCGCACCGGGCCTCACGGCCCGCGCCCCACGCGTACCGAGCGGTGTGGAAGGGCACAAAGAGTATCGCATGAAGCCGGAGCGGAAGGACGTTGCAAGCATGTCGGGATTGAGTGAAACGAGCGCGATTCCTGAGGTCCTGCCGCTGATCCCCCTGCGCGATCTGATCCTGTTCCCGAACCTCGTGGTGCCGCTGTTCGTCGGTCGCGAGCGCTCGATCAAGGCCCTCGAGGAAGCCATGCGCGCCGACCACCTGGTGGCGCTCGTCACCCAACGCTCGGCCGAGATGCAGGACCCCGAGCCCGGCGACCTGTTCGAGATAGGGACGGTCGCCTCGGTGATGCAGGAGCTCAAACTCCCTGACGGTACGGCCAAGGCTCTCGTCGAGGGCCAGGCTCGCTTCCGCATCGCCGAGTGGATCCAGACCGATCCCTACTTCCTCGTGCGCGTGGAGCTGATCGACGAGCCGCGCGAGGCCGACGTCGAGATCGAAGCGCTGATGCGCAACCTCATCCGCGACTTCGAGCATGCCGGGGAGCTGGGCAAGCCGATTCCCCAGGAAGTGCTCGTGGCCGCCTCGGCGATCGAGGAGCCCGGCCGTCTCGGCGACTTCATCACCTTCCACTTGAACCTTCGCACCGACGAGAAGCAGGAGATCCTCGAGGCCCTCGACGCCAAGGACCGCCTCGAGAAGACGTCGCGTTTCCTGCGCAAGGAGCTCGAGATCCTGGAGCTCGGCAGCAAGATCCAGGACCGGGTGCGCGAGCAGATGTCGAAGTCGCAGCGCGAGTACTTCCTGCGCGAGCAGCTCAAGGCGATCCAGCAGGAGCTGGGGCAGTACGACGAGGTCCAGGCCGAGGTCGACGAGTACACCGAGAAGATCAAGCAGTCGGGCATGCCCGATCCCGTCGCCGAGAAGGCGCTCTCCGAACTCGGCCGTCTCGAGAAGATGCCTCCGGGTTCCGCCGAGACGAGCGTGATCCGCACCTACCTCGACTGGCTCGTGGGCCTGCCGTGGTCGAAGGAGACCGAGGAGAAGCTCGACCTCATCGAGGCCAAGGAGATCCTCGATCACGATCACTACGGCCTCGAGAAGGTCAAGGAACGCATCCTCGAGTACCTCGCGGTCCACAAGCTCACCGACCGCATGCGCGGTCCGATCCTGTGCTTCGTCGGCCCTCCCGGCGTGGGCAAGACGTCCATCGGCCGCTCGATCGCACGCTCGCTCGGCCGGGAGTTCTCGCGCATGTCGCTGGGTGGTGTCCGCGACGAGGCCGAGATCCGCGGTCATCGCCGTACCTACGTGGGGGCGCTGCCGGGTCGGATCGTCCAGTCCATCAACACCGCGGGCGTGAACAACCCGGTCATGATGCTCGACGAGATCGACAAGGTCGGAATGGACTTCCGCGGCGACCCCACCTCGGCGCTGCTCGAGGTGCTCGACCCCGAGCAGAACTTCAGCTTCCAGGACCACTACCTGGAGGTGCCCTTCGACCTCTCCAACGTGATGTTCATCGCGACGGCGAATCTGCTCGACACCATCCCTCCGGCACTGCGCGACCGGATGGAAGTCATCCATTTCCCCGGCTACACCGAGGACGAGAAGGCCCACATCGCGCGCGGCTACCTCATCCCGAAGCAGCTGAGAGAGCACGGTCTCAGCGCCACCCGGCTCGAGATCACCGACGACGCGGTCCGCGAGATCATTCGGCGCCACACGCGCGAGGCCGGGGTCCGCAGCCTCGAGCGCACGATCGCGGCGATCTGCCGGCAGGTCGCGCGCAAGGTGGTCGAGGGCAAGAAGGGCAAGACGACGGTCGGTCCGCGCAATCTCTCGAAGTACCTCGGGGCGCCGCGGTTCAGTTTCGGCATGGCCGAGGAGCGCGACGAGATCGGTGTGGCCACCGGACTCGTGTGGACCGAGGTCGGCGGCGACGTGATCGCGGTCGAGGCCACCAAGATGCCGGGCAAGGGCAACCTGATCCTCACCGGGCAGCTCGGGGACGTGATGCGGGAGTCGGCCACCGCGGCGGTCTCCTACATACGCACCCGGGCGAGCGAGCTGAACATCCCCGAGGACTTCCAGGAGCACTACGACCTGCACATCCACGTGCCGGCCGCCGCGATCCCCAAGGACGGACCGAGCGCGGGCATCACGATGGCGACGGCGATCGCCTCGGTGCTGCTCGAATGCCCCGTGCGCCGCGACGTCGCGATGACCGGCGAGATCACGCTCCGGGGGCGCGTGCTGCCGATCGGCGGGCTGAAGGAGAAGCTGCTCGCTGCTCACCGAGCGGGCGTGAAGACGGTGCTGGTGCCCAAGGAGAACGTGCGCGACCTCGAGACGCTCCCGGATCACGTGCGCAGCGACCTGGAGATCGTGCCGGTGAACAGCATGGACGAGGTGCTCGAGCGCGGGCTGGTGCGTGGCTGCGGCGCGCCGAAGAAGCTGCGCCGCACCAAGAGCGCGGCTGCCGGCAAGGAGTAGCGGCTCCACGGCGAGCCAGTGTGCCCCTGAGCAGCCCTTCCATCGCTGGTGGGAGGGCGCTCATCCTTTCGTATGCTTCCTCGCCAAACCTGGTTGAAAGCCCCCGTCCCGCGGGGATAGCGTGTGGTGTGCATCCATTGTCTGGATGCCGGTTGATACGTCGCAAACACGAACATGCAAACGGGAAGCGTAGATCCACCAGCTTTGTGGTGAGCGGTCACTCAGGGGTGGCTGGTGGGGAGCTAGTAGTGAGACCGGCCCGCAGCGTGCGGGTCGGTCTTTGTGCTTTTCCGACCCGAACCTGACGCGACAGTTGCCGGCAGAGTCAGGAAGGGGGACAGCCATGATCCGAGCATTGGTGTCAGTGCCGTTCTTCAGGCGGTACATGTCCGCGGTGCTCGCCGTGGCCCTCACCACGTCGATCGTCGTAGGAACCGGTTTCGCAGCTCCGAAGAGCTCCCAGAGCGCAACGGACACCGTCCCGGTGGCCGAAGGCGTTCAGAGCGACGGTGCCGGAGGCGGCGGAGGGACAGCAGGTCCGACCGACGCCACGGCGCCAGATGCGGAAGCGCCGCCCGTCGCGCCTCGCGGCGACCGGTCCCAGGACACGGCACGGGTACGTAAGGCCACCCGCGCACTGGCGACCACGCGCACTGGCGAGGCCGCATCGGACCCCACCGTCTCAACGGTGGCCGCACCGGTCGTGGCAGCCGCAGAGGCTGTTGCGCCGTACGCGAGCGCGCCGTCCGAGTGGGAGGAATGGCGCACAACGCCGAACCCCGGTTGGGTCAAGGCCAACCTCGGCAAGGCCTATCAGGAGGGCGACTGGATCCCCAGTCGCATCTACGTCGACAACCGCAACGGTGACAGCGATCTGCGGTTCCCGGGCTTCAAGGTGCAGTTCGACGCCTACTGGGCCCAGAAGAACGCGATCGCGTGTGACGACGCGAAGGACTTCATGTGGTGGACCGGTGCGGCACCGCCCAGCGGCCAGGCCGTTCCCGGGGGTGCGAGCGACATCAGCGGGCTGTTCAGCCTGGGATCGCCGACCGCAGCCGGGTTCACCGTCGAGATGGCGCAGCCCTCGACCGACCTGGTCATCAAGAAGGGCGAAGTCGGCATCGTCTACTTCAAGTTCCACCTCGCCCTGACGCCGTACTGGATGGAGAAGGCGGGCCACCGAGGCGCCGGCTACTACACCGGTTCGAGCGCCCAGGGCAGGTTCCTCACCTGGAACGGCGGGGGCGCCGGCTCCCAGACGATCTCGGTTCCCGTCGGTGCCGATGTGCTGCCGATGGGCGAGATCATCGGCAAGAAGTTCGAGGACCTCAACGGTGACGGCGTACGGCAGAGCAACGAGCCGTACCTGTCCGGCTGGACGCTGAAGCTCACGTACAAGGACCCGAAGTACGGCTTCACGCTCACCGGCGTCACGTCCGACGGCACGGACAAGGACCAGCCGGATCTGGGCTGGTACCACTTCCGGAACCTGCCGGCCGGTAGCTACGAGCTCACCGAGGTTCTGAAGGACGGCTGGAAGGCCACGGTCGATCTTCCGCTCAGCGAGACTCTGTCGCGCGACGGCTCCGTGTGTCTGTGGATCGGCAACGCCAAGAAGCTCGTCCACAAGACCTTCTGTCTGACCATGTCCTCGGCCGCGAAGATCCCCGACGGCGCCAGCTACTTCGTGCGGTACTCGATCGGCGGCACGGAGTACGACAAGGCGCTCGCAGGCGGCCCGACATCGTACAAGTTCGAGATCGATCTGCCGTGGAACACGGTCATCGACTGGTACCGGGTCTACGCCAAGGTCGGCTCCGAGGTCATCTGGCTCGGCGATCAGAAGCCGGGCGAGAAGCTGTGCAGCGAGTCCGTCACGAACCCATGGGACTTCAAGCCTGGCGCGATCTGCGGGCAGAAGCAGCTCGACACGAACCATGACGGCAAGGCGGATGCCCCGGGCGTGGGCTGGACCATCAAGCTCTATCGCCTCGACACCTCCGGCCAGCCCGTCGAGGTTGCGTCCACCAAGACCGACAGCGCCGGCAACTACATCTTCAGCGGTCTGCTGCCCGGCACCTACTTCGTGTCCGAGGTGGAGGACTCCAACTACAACCGCCTGGTTCCCGCAGGCGAGAACAAGCTCGGTCCGTTCGTCGTGGTGTGCCGGCTCCTCGTTCCCCGGCAACATCTTCGTGAACCAGGCGAAGGCCGCCGAGCTGGTCATCACCAAGACCGCCGACAAGGAATGCGTGCACGTCGGCGACACGATCCAGTACACGATCACCGTCTCGAACCCGGGTGACCTCGACCTCACCAACGTGCGGGTCACCGACCCCAAGCTCGGCGTCGACTACACGTTCCCGACGCTGGCCGCGGGTGGCTCGGCGACGATTCCGGCGAACCTGACCACCTACGTGGCCAAGGACTCCGACGGCACGAAGATCCATAACGTCGCGACCGCGACGGGCATGAGCGCGTTCGGTCCGGTGGGTCCCGTGATGGCGTCCGCCGACGTCTGCGTGATCCGTCCGGCGATCAAGCTCGTGAAGTCGGTCCTGCCGACGAGCGTCACCGTCACCGAGGACAAGCCTGCGGTGCCGGTCGACTACACGTACCTGATCACCAACACCGGCGACACGACGCTCTATGACGTGACGCTCGTTGACGATCAGCTCGGCACGATCCTTGGCACCGGCGGCAGCAACGGTGGCGCGATCACGCTGGCAAGCGGCGAGTCGACCACTGTCGTCGTCGCGGGCGTGAACATCAGCAAGCCCACCGACAACACGGCCGTCACCGCGGGCTACGACAAGCTCGGCAAGAAGGTCACCGACACGAGCAAGGCCCATGTCGACGTCAACGTGATCAAGACCTTCAAGCTCAAGGTCACGAGCCCGGCGGCGAATGCGGATAGCTACTTCGTCCGCTACGTCGTGGGCGATGCGACCGCCGACCTGCCGCTGGCCTCGGCCGGTGAGGGCATCTACGCCGCCACCGCGACGATGCCGTGGGGCACCACGATCAAGAGCTGGCAGTTCTTCGCGAAGTCCGGAGCACATGACGTCGCACTCGGTCCCGTGATGGGTCCGGAGACGCTCAAGTGCGCCGTGACCAACAACGGCGAGTTCACGCCGGGCAAGATCGACGGCCACAAGTTCGTGGGCACCCTCACGGAGAACACGCCGAAGTCCGGCTGGACCATCTACCTGTATCGCAACGGCTCCGCGACGCCGTACATGACCACGACGACCGGCTCGGACGGCGCGTACTACTTCGGCGGACTGCTGCCCGGCAGCTACACCGTCGTCGAGCTCGAGAGCGCTGACTACACCCGGATCAAGCCGGCCGGTGAGAACCTGTACGGCCCGTTCGAGGTCAAGAGCGGTTCGCAGTTCTCGGACAACGACTTCGTCAACCAGCCCAAGCCCGCTCGCCTGGAGATCACCAAGACCGCCGACCAGGAATGCGTGCACGTGGGCGACAAGATCCAGTACACGATCACGGTGAAGAACCCCGGCGATCTCGACCTCACCAACGTCCGGGTCACCGATCCCAAGCTCGGCCTCGACTACACGTTCCCGAGCCTCGTGGTGGGTCAGTCAGCGGCAGTCCCGCTTGCTCTGACCACCTACGTGGCCACCGAGGCCGACGGGACCAAGGTCCACAACGTTGCGACCGCCACCGGCACGAGTGTCTTCGGCCAGGTCGGTCCGGTTGAGGCCCATGCCGACGTGTGCGTCATCCATCCCGACATCAAGCTCGTGAAGAAGGTCGATCCCGAGTGCGTCACGGTGACCGAGGACAAGCCCGAGGCGCCGGTGACCTACACCTTCGAGATCACCAATACCGGTGACACGCTGCTGACCGACGTCACGCTCTCCGACGATCAGCTCGGCATGATCCTGGGTGTGGGCGGCAAGAACGGCCCGGCGATCGAGCTCGCGTCCGGCGAGACGACCACCGTGGTCGTCAAGGACGTGCCGATCAGCAAGCCGACCGTGAATATCGCCACCGTCAAGGGCACCGACCTGCTCGGCAAGACCGTCGACGACGAGGCACGCGCGTCCGTGTGCGTGAAGGTGGTCAAGACCTTCCACCTGGCCGTGAGTGACGCCGTCGCCAACGTGGACGAGTACTTCGTCCGCTACGCCATCGGCGACGCGAGCAAGGACCTCACGCTGACGGCAGCCGGCGGCGGCATCTACACCGCGACCGCTGTCGTCGACTGGGGCACCACGATCGCCACGTGGCAGTTCTTCGCCCTCAGTGGCGCCGAGAAGCTCCCGCTGACCGGCGTGCTCGGTCCGGAGACGCTGAAGGCCGCGAAGACCAACCACGGCGAGTACGACCCCGGTGTCATCTCGGGTCACAAGTTCGTGGGTTCGCTCACCGAGAACGCGCCTCGTGAGGGCTGGACGATCTACCTGTTCCGCAGCCCCAACACCGAGACGCCGTACATGACCACGACCACCAACGCGCAGGGCGAGTATCGCTTCGCGGGTCTGCTGCCGGGCACCTACACGGTCTCCGAGCGGCTCGACCCCGACTACACGCTGCTGAAGCCGGAGGGCAACGCCTACGGTCCGTTCGAGGTCAAGAGCGGCTCGTCGTTCGCGGATAACGACTTCGTGAACGAGCTCAAGACCCAGAACATCAGCGGCCACAAGTTCAACGACCTGAACGCCAATGGTGTGTGGGATCTCGGGGAGCCGGGTCTCGAGGGCTGGACGATCAAGCTCCAGGCCAACATCGAGGGATGGGTCGACGTCGCGACCACGGTCACTGACGCCGCTGGCGCGTACTCCTTCACCAACGTTCCTGCGAACATGACCTACCGAGTGGTCGAGGTGCTGCAGTCCGGATGGACGCAGTCGATGCCGGCCGAGGGCTTCTACACCATCGAGCCGCAGCCGGGCAAGACGATCGCGGACATCGACTTCGGCAACTGGCACAACGGCACGGTCTACGGGTTCAAGTTCGAGGACATCAACGAGAACGGCGAATGGGACACCGAGGCGGTTCCGCCTGAGGTCGGCCTGTCCGGGTGGACCATCGAGGCCCGCGATGCCGAGGGCAAGCTGGTCGCCTCAACGGTGACCGGTGAGGGCGGCGCCTACGAGCTGAGCCTGGCTCCCGGCACCTACACGCTCACCGAGGTCCTCAAGACCGACGATCCCTGGCGTCAGACCGCACCGTCGGGTGGCTCGTTCACCGTCACGGTGCTGTCGAACGGCCGCTTCGGTCCGTACAACTTCGGCAACGTGGCACCGCTTCCCGCGCTGCCTCCCGAGTTCACCAAGTCCGCCGACAAGACCGAGGCGCTCCCGGGCGAGATCGTCACCTACAAGCTCACCTACAGCAACCCGTCCGACCTGGAGATCCCCGGTCCCTTCACCATCGTCGACGACTACGACCAGTCGTACATGACTCCGGTCGAGCTCAACGGCGGCGTAGACGACGGCGACACGATCACCTGGGTCGATTCCGAAGCGCTGCAGCCCGGTGAGACCCGTACGATCACCTACACGATGCGCGTGGCGACCGACGTTCCGGAAGGAATCACGTACATCGACAACATCGCGACGTTCCGCTATCCGCCGGATGGGGAGATCACGGGCAAGTGGCGGGTCACCGTGGGCAACGAGCCGACGCCGGTCACCGGCCTCGAGCTCGGGTTGCTCGGCCTGCTGGCCGCCCTGGCACTCGCCGGTTCGGTGGTGCTCCGCGTGGCCGCTCGCAAGGCATAGGCACGCCTCTTCTGACGGTCAACCCCTGGCCGTTGAGAGGGAACTGGAGGGGGCCGCACCGCTGCGGCCCCCTCCGCCTGTCTGCGCAGGATTGATGGGCGCCGTCTAGGACTGGCGCTTCCGGTAGTCGATCAGGTGACGGATCTCGTGATCGATGATGTAGCGCAAGGAGGACCGGTGGTTCGGGTTGATCACGATGGTGCCGCTGCCGAGATACACGCAGCCGTCTGCTCCGCTCCGCAGCGCCGGAACCATCGCGATGTAGACGGTCGCGCCCTTGCAGATCGGATAGCGGGCGACGTACTCGGCGAGGATCGCTCGTGCTTGGGAGATGTCGCCCGAAGAGGCGGCTTTCGCGGGCTGCGAACTTGCCGTGGAGGTCGAGCGGCGGGCGTAGCTGGTCCGCACGGACGAGACCCGGCGGCTGGAGTAGGTGCGCGCAGTCCGGGATGCGGAGACGCGGCGCACGCGTCGTACGCGGGCGGGCTTGGCGGTGCGCCGGTAGCTGGGCGCGCTGACCGAAGCTGCGGTGCGGCGAGTGGCGAGCGAGGCCGTGCGTACCGGGGCGACCGCGACGGTCGTCTCGGCGGAGAGCGCGGTCTGGACGGGAGAAGACTCGGCGGCGACAGCGCTCACGGGAGGCTCGGACGAGGCCGATGCCGATGGGGCCACGGCGGCGAGCGAGGACACGAGCGCGACGAGAACGACTGCGAGGGCGATGCGACGCGGCATCCGCCGCTGCGGCGACAAGATCATCGAACGTGCACCCTTTCGCGGGTCTCGCCACAGCGACGCGCTCCGAGAGGCGTGTGCTCAGGGGGATCGGTCGCGGTGTGCGGCGTGGTCCCGGCAGTCCGGCTGTCGTGGGGCGAGGGTTCGCCCGGTAGACCCGTGACTTTGCGTGGCGGCGCTTTCGCGCTGCCGTGCCCTGATCGGGGTGCTCGTACGCTGTGCGGCTTTCAATGCCTACACGTGGTTCATCGGCGCGCGAATGTAGACTCTTTATGGCGAGCTGTGCGGTAGGTCACAGAATCTTCCACTCGGCACGCCAGACGCTTGGTCTTGCAGGACAGGGACACGAGGAGAGGAGCCACGACGTGAGCGACACTGCCACCCCCGCGCTGCCGTCGCGGCGCCGTCGGGGCCTGCTGATCGCGAGCAATCTCCTGCTCGTGGTCGCGGTGGCGCTCGTCGCGTACCCCTTCGTCACCGACTTCCTGAGCGGTCGGAGCCAGCGTGAGCTCGATTCGGGGCTGCCCGGTCCGCAGACAGCGCTTGCGGCACCGTCCGCGGCGGCGACCGAGACAGCGTTCGACTGGCAAGGCTGGCGGACACAGGACGAGGCGTACTGGAACAAGCTGCCCTCAGGCGGTGCATTCGGCCGCCTGGTGATCCCGCAGATACGGCTCAACACCGTTGTGGTCAAGGGCGCGACGATGGAGAACCTGCAGCGAGGACCGGTCTTCAACGAGCGGACGTCGTTCCCCGGTCCCACCGGACGCACGACGTTTCACGGGCATCGGGTGACCTGGTTGCACCCGTTCAAGAACGTCGACAAGCTGAAGTCCGGCGACGAGTTCTCGTTCTACTCGCCGTATCGGCGGTATACGTATCGGGTGCAGCGGATCGTCATCGTGCGTCCCGAGAAGCTGCTCGAAGTCATGAAGGACACGGCGGAACCGTCGATCGCACTCACGGCGTGTCACCCGTGGTACTCGAAGCGGTTCCGCATCGTGGTCGTGGCCGATCTGGTGGCCGCGCAGCCCGTTCAGCGGTAGCGGGGGGAGAGGGGCGTCATGCGGGTGCTCGTGACCGGGGGGGCCGGTTTCATCGGCTCGAACCTCGTCGACCGGTTGCTCGACGCCGGGCATGACGTCGGCGTGATCGACGACCTCTCCACCGGCTCGCGTGCGAACCTCGATCCCAGGGCGTGGTTCGCCGAGATCGACATCCTCGATGCCTCGCTCGAAGCGGTCGTCGGCGAGTTCGAGCCCGAGACGATCGTGCACCTCGCGGCGCAAGCGAGCGTCTCGGCGTCGATCAAGGATCCCAGGCGCGACTGGGCGGTGAACGCCGAGGGCACGGCTGTCGTCGCACGTGCTGCCGAGGCGGTGGGAGCGCGCCGGATCATCTCGGCATCCTCTGCCGCGGTGTACGGGGAGCCGCTCGAGGTGCCGCTCGCGGAGACCTCGCCCAAGGCGCCGGCGAACCCGTACGGCCGCTCGAAGCTCGCCGCGGAAGGCATGCTGGCGGACGCTCTGTACGACAGCGACACCGATTTCGCGAGCCTGCGGTTCAGCAACGTCTACGGTCCGCGTCAGGACGCGCAGGGCGAGGGCGGCGTCGTCGCGCTGTTCTGTCACGCGCTGGCGCGTGGCGTGTCGCCGCAGATCTTCGGCACCGGCGAGCAGACCCGCGACTTCATCTTCGTCGGCGACCTGGTGGGCGCGATCGTCGCCGCGATCCACAGCGACGCCTCGCTCGCGTTGGCGATGCCGGCGGACTCGGCGTCCGAGGGCGCCGCGTACAACGTGTCCACCGGTCGCGAGACCTCGGTCAACGAACTCGCGGACGCCCTGCGAGGTGTCTCCGGTCTCGCCATCGACTTCGCGCGTGCCGAGCCCCGCGACGGCGATGTCGACCGCAGCGCGCTCGACCCCTCCAAGATCCAGCAGGTCCTGGGGTGGTGCGCTGCGACGGATCTCGGCGGCGGCCTCGCTGTCACCTGGGACTGGTTCTCGGGTCGCGCCTGAGCCGATGACCGCCGACCACCCCCTCGCCAATTCCGAAGGAGCCGGTTCCGGCCGCCCCCGAGAGACCGCCGAGGACATCGAGCGGATCTACGCCGCGAAGGCTCTCGCCGAGGTCGCCCAGGCCGACGCGCTCGCCCCCGGATCGGATGCCGTGCCCGCGCGCGGCAACCCGCTCGGCCGGGTGCTCGTCCTCAAGGGCCTGCCCGGTCCCGCCGAGGCGTCCGGGGATGCCGCCGTGTCCGGCGCCGACGGCGACGCGATCGTGAAGGGCCTCGTCGCGCTGGGCTACCGGGACGACGACGCCTTCTTCGCACTCACCCGGCCGGAGCCCGGCCTTGCCGAGGAGCGGCGTTTCGCGCGAGTCGCCGCGCTCGTGGAAGCCCTGGACCCGCTCGTGGTAGTGGCGCTCGACGCGGAGGCGGCCGCGGACCTCTCGGCAGCGGTGGGGGTGGCGGTGACGCCGTCAGCGCCGGCGGAGAGCGCAGGCCGACGGCTCGTCGCGCTCGAGGGCATGGAGGCGTCGCTGGGGGACGAGCGGCGCAAGCACAGGGTGTGGGCTCAGCTGAAGGCGGCGAGCCCCCAGGGGCCCATCTACTAGTCCTCTTCGATCTCCGAGATCGCGCCCATGGGGCACGCTTCCATGCACGCCTCGCACCCGTCGCAGTTCTCGTCATGCAGGGGCTGAGCGGCGTCAACCACGATCTCGATGACCCCGTTGGGGCACTCGTCCACGCAGATGCCGCAGGCCGAGCAGTCGTCAGTGATCACCGGGCGAGGCATGTGGCTCCTTATGTGTCCGTGCCGCGCGTGGCGGCGCAGTCGTCACGTCGGCCGTTCGAGGAGGGCTGCAGGTTCGCACCGCCACCGTGCCCCTTCGTTCGGCGTGGGTACGTTACTTCGGTGTCGGGTGGCGTGTAAAGAGGCGTCTGCGAGGGAATAGGGTTAGGCGAACGCGCGCACAAAACTTGATAACGCAACACTCAGATGTTAGAGTGACCCAGCACGTTCGCTCAGTAACCACGAAACCCACGCGCCGAGCAGCACCGCCGGCGCGTCCGAACACGGAAGAGGGGAGCTAGGCATCATGGCCAAGGTTCTCGGAATCGATCTCGGCACCACGAACTCGGCAATGGCCGTGCTCGAAGGTGGCGAGCCCACCATCATCATCAACGCAGAGGGAGACCGGACGACCCCCTCGGTCGTCGCGTTCCGCAAGGACGGCGAACGCGTCGTCGGCAAGCCCGCCAAGAACCAGGCGGTCACCAACCCCGAGAACACGATCAAGTCGATCAAGCGCTTCATCGGTCGCAAGTTCGAGGAGACCGAGAGCGAGCGCAAGACGGTCGCGTTCGAGGTCGTGAAGGGCAAGGACGGCCGCGCCGCCGTCGACGTCGAGGGCAAGGAGTACACCCCCGAGGAGATCTCGGCGATGGTGCTCCAGAAGCTCAAGGCCGACGCCGAGAAGTACCTGGGCGAGACGGTGACCGAGGCGGTCATCACCGTGCCGGCGTACTTCAACGACATGCAGCGCCAGGCCACGAAGGACGCCGGTCGCATCGCCGGTCTCAACGTCCAGCGCATCATCAACGAGCCCACGGCGGCTGCTCTGGCCTATGGCCTGGACAAGGGCGGCAGCGAGCAGACGATCCTCGTGTTCGACCTCGGCGGCGGCACCTTCGACGTGTCGATCCTCGAGATCGGCGACGGCGTGTTCGAGGTCCGCTCCACCAACGGCGACAACCACTTGGGCGGCGACGACTGGGACCAGCGCGTCATCGACTGGATGGCGGACAAGTTCCAGGCGGACTTCGGCATCGATCTCCGCGTCGACAAGATGGCCCTACAGCGCCTCAAGGAGGCCGCCGAGAAGGCGAAGATGGAGCTCTCCTCGACCCAGCAGAGCCACATCAACCTGCCCTTCATCACCGCCGACGCCACGGGGCCGAAGCATCTGGACTACACGCTCAGCCGCGCGGAGTTCGAGAATGTCACGAGCGACCTGCTCGATCGCGTGAAGCACCCGGTGGAGCAGGCGATGAAGGACGCCGGTGTGTCGATGGGCGAGATCGACGAGGTCATCCTCGTGGGTGGCTCGACGCGCATGCCCGCCGTGCAGGAGACGGTCAAGAAGATGACCGGCAAGGACCCGCACATGGGCGTGAACCCGGACGAGGTCGTAGCCGTGGGCGCAGCGATCCAGGCCGGCGTGCTTGCAGGTGAGGTCAAGGACATCCTCCTGCTCGACGTGACCCCGCTGTCGCTGGGCGTCGAGACTCTCGGCGGCGTCATGACCAAGCTCATCGAGCGCAACACGACGATCCCCACGCGCAAGAGCGAGATCTTCACCACGGCCGCTGACGGTCAGAACTCCGTCGAGATCCACGTGCTCCAGGGCGAGCGCGAGATGGCGAACGTGAACAAGACGCTCGGCCGGTTCCACCTTATGAACATCCCGCCGGCACCCCGCGGCATCCCGCAGATCGAGGTCGCCTTCGACATCGACGCGAACGGCATCGTCAACGTCTCGGCCAAGGACCTCGGCACCGGGCAGGAGCAGCGCATCACCATCACCGGGACCACCGCGCTCTCCGACCAGGAAGTCGACCGCATGGTCAAGGACGCCGACGCCCACGCCGAGGAGGACAGCAAGCGCAAGGAAGAGGTCGAGGTCCGCAACACCGCCGACTCGCTGGTGTACCAGACCGAGAAGACGCTGAAGGACTTGGGCGACAAGGTACCGGCCGAGACGAAGTCCGACGTCGAGGCAGCCATGGCCGAGGCCCGCACCGCGCTCGAGGGCGGCGACATCGACACGATCAAGTCGAAGACCGAGAGCCTGCAGCAGGCGAGCTACAAGCTTGCTGAGATCGTCTATCAGCAGGGCGCGGCCGGCGCGTCGACCGGCGAGGCCGACGGCGGGGCTGAGGCGCCCGAGGGTGGCGAGGACGTCGTCGACGCCGACTACGAGGTCGTGGACGGTGACGAGTCGTGACCGATTTCACCGACGAGATGCCGGAGCGGGCGGCCGACGAGGCCGCCCCTCCCGACATCGGCGACGACGCGATCGGCGGCCTGGATCCCGAACTCGAGGACGACCTGGGCCCCGAGCTCGAGTTCCGCGGTGACGTGATGGAGTCCGAACTCGAGGCGGTTCGTGCCGAGGCGGCCGACATGAAGGCGCTCGCACAGCGGCTGCAGGCCGAGTTCGAGAACTTCCGCAAGCGGATGGCCCGGGAGCGCGAAGACGAGCGCAACCGGGCGGCCGAGCGCGTGGTGGCCGAGCTGCTGCCGGCGCTCGACAACCTCGAGCGGGCGATCGAGCATGCCACCGCGGCGGGGGACCCCACCCACCTGCTCGGTGGCGTCGAAGCGGTGCACGGCCAGATCCTCGGCGTGCTCGCCAAGGAGGGCGCGACACCGATCGATCCCTTCGGGCAGCCGTTCGACCCCATGAAGCACCATGCCGTGGCCCAGAAAGAGGATCCCGAGGTACCCGAGAGCACGGTGATCGAGGTCTACCAGAAGGGCTACGAGATGCACGGCCGGGTGATCCGCTCGGCGATGGTCGTGGTGTCGAGCGGAGGGCCGGCGGCCGGGGAGTAGCGTGAAGCCATGGCGCCGACGCAGAACTACTACGACATCCTCGGCGTCAAGAAGGACGCGTCAGAGGACGACATAAAGCGGGCCTTCCGTCGCCTCGCGCGCAAGCATCATCCCGATGCGGGCGGGAGCGAGGAGAAGTTCAAGGAGATCAACGGGGCCTACGAGGTCCTCTCCGACGCCGAGAAGCGCAAGCAATACGACCAGTACGGCCAGTACTTCGGCGGGCAGGTTCCGCCGGGATGGCAGCCGGGGGCGGGCGCGCCCGGCGCCGGGGCCGGTGGCTTCGGCGGGCCGGGTGGCGGGTTCAGCTACCAGAACGTCAACGTGGGCGATCTGGGCGATCTCGGCGACCTGTTCGGGTCGGTCTTCGGGGGCGGAGGTGGCGGGTTCGGCGGCGGCCGGCGTGCGGCCAGGCAGCAGCGCGCCCACCGGGGCGCGGACGTCCAGACCGAGCTCACGCTGACGTTCGAGCAGGCGTTCTCGGGTACGTCGGCCAAGGTGGACCTGCAGCGAGCCGAAGCGTGCAATGCGTGCGGCGGCACCGGCGCGAAGCCCGGGACCTCGAAGACGACCTGTCCGGCCTGTAGCGGCGCCGGTCACGTGAGCCAGGGTCAGGGCGTGTTCGGTTTCTCCCGAGAGTGTCCCCGGTGCGAGGGCACCGGTCAGGTCGTAGAGGACCCGTGCACCGCGTGTCGGGGCAAGGGGGAGACGGTCCGGATGAAGCCGGTGACCATCAACGTGCCGGCAGGGGCCACCGACGGCGGCAAGCTGCGGTTCAAGGGAAAGGGCGAGCCGGGTGCCCAGGGCGGGCCGCCGGGCGACCTCTACGTCGTGACCCACGTGAGGCCGCACCGCTTCTTCAAGCGCGATGGGGCAGACGTGGTCGTCGAGCTGCCGGTCTCGGTGGCCGAGGCCGCGCTCGGAGCGGGACTCACCGTTCCCACGCCCGACGGCACGAAGGTGAAACTGAAGGTCCCGCCGGGAACTCAGGACGGCAAGGTGCTGAGGGTGCGGGGCAAGGGAGCCCCGAAGCTCTCGGGCAAGGGGCACGGCGACCTCAAGGTGAGGGTGAAGATCGCGGTGCCCAAGGAGCTCTCCGACGAACAGCGGCGCCTGTTCGAGGAGCTGCAGGGACTGCAGGCCGAAGACCTGCGCGCGCACCTGGCGTAGAGGCGCGGGGTTCTCGGCAGGAAAGGGTGACCGCGAGGCAAGGGTGACCGCGGGGCGGGGAGAAAGCGGCCTCGCGACCGAAGTGATCGAAGGACGGTGCACATGAGCTATAGACGGGGCCCGGACGAACGGCCGCTGTACATGATCAGCGTCGCCGCCGAGCTCGCGGGCGTGCATCCGCAGACGCTCAGGATCTACGAGCGCAAGCGACTGATCACGCCGAAGCGTTCGGCGGGCAACACCCGGCTCTACTCCGAGGCCGACATCCAGCGGCTGCGGCTGATCCAGCAGCTGACCCAGGACGAGGGCGTGAACCTCGCCGGGGTGGAGCGGATCCTCGAGATGCAGAACGCGCTCGACCAGATGCATGCCGAGCTTGCCCGGATGCGGGAGCAGGTGTTGCGGGCCCAGCATGCGGCGGCGATGGCGCAGCGGAGCAGCACCGTTCAGCTCGTGCACATCCAGCGCGGGCACATGGTGCGCAGGACAGGCTAGGCGGAGGCATGGAACCCTTGCACGACGACACAACGAACGACCGCCGAGGACCCCTCGTGCGGTGGCTCGAAGGCGTTCGCGGCGGCGAGATCGCCGGCGGACCGCTTTGACACGTGGTCGCCTGGGTGTGGTCACGCCTGAGCAGAGGAACAGCGGCGCCGGCTTGAAGCGTCAAGCGGACGCCGTGAGCGTCCCCCGCATGTCCGGGCCAGACGGAGGACTTCGATGAGACTCGACAAGCTGACAATCAAGGCTCAGGAGGCGCTCGCCGCTTCGCAGGGGATCGCCGAGGAGAACGGCTCCCAGGTCGTCGAGCCAGTGCACCTTCTGAAGGCGCTCCTCGACCAGGCGGACGGCATCGTGCGCCCCATTCTCGGCAAGGTCGGAGCCGACGTCGCAGGACTCGGAACCCAGACCGACGAGGCGGTGAAGCGGGTTCCGCGAGTGAGCGGGGCGGGATTGGGACAGACCGGCGCCGGCCCGGCGCTGAACACGGTGTTGAGCGACGCGTTCAAGGTCGCCGAGAAGATGAAGGACGCCTACGTCTCCACCGAGCACTTCCTCGTCGCACTCGCCGACGACAAGGGCGAGGCGGGTCGGCTGCTCGAGCGCGCGGGCGTGACCCGGAAGCGGGTCGAGGAGGCACTCGAGGCCCTGCGCGGCGGTCAGACCATCACGGACCAGAACCCCGAGGCGCAGTTCCAGGCGCTGGAACGCTTCGGGCGCAACCTCACCGAGGCGGCCCGGGAGGGCAAGCTCGACCCGGTGATCGGCCGCGTCGACGAGATCCGACGCGTGGTGCAGGTGCTGTCTCGGCGCACCAAGAACAACCCCGTGCTCATCGGCGAGCCAGGCACCGGCAAGACAGCCATCGTCGAGGGCCTCGCCCAGCGGATCATCTCCGGCGACGTCCCCAACGCGCTCAAGGACAAGGACGTCGTCGCGCTCGATCTGGGTTCGATGGTCGCGGGCGCCAAGTACCGCGGCGAGTTCGAGGACCGGCTCAAGGCCGTGCTCCGCGAGATCGAGGACGCCGAGGGGCAGATCATCCTGTTCATCGACGAGCTCCACACCATCGTCGGCGCCGGCGCTGCCGAGGGCGCGATGGACGCTGGCAACATGCTCAAGCCGGCGCTCGCACGCGGCGAGCTGCACGCCATCGGCGCGACCACGCTCGACGAGTACCGCGAGCACATCGAGAAGGACGCGGCGCTCGAGCGGCGGTTCCAGCCGGTCTACGTGGGCGAGCCCACGGTCGAGGACACGATCGCGATCCTGCGAGGCCTCAAGGACCGCTACGAGGTCCACCACGGCGTGCGCATCACCGACAGCGCGATCGTCTCGGCGGCCGAGCTCTCGAACCGCTACATCACCGAGCGCTTCCTGCCCGACAAGGCCATCGACCTGATCGACGAGGCCGCGAGCCGCCTGCGCATCGAGATCGACTCGATGCCCGCCGAGATCGACACGCTCGAGCGCCAGCTCACGCAGCTCCAGATCGAGGAGCAGGCGCTCATGAAGGAGAGCGACGCCGCCTCTGCCGAGCGCCTGGACGTCCTTCGCGGCGAGATGGCCGCGCTCACCGAGCAGCTCTCAGGCATGAAGGCGACCTGGTCTGCCGAGAAAGAGCAGATCGGCGAGGTGCAGCGTCTCAAGGCGGAGATCGACGAGGCCCGGGTCGAGGAGGAGCGCGCGACGCGCGACGGCGACCTGCAGCGCGCGGCCGAGCTGCGCTACGGCAGCGTGCCCCAGCTCGAGCAGCGGCTGGCCGAGGCCGAGGAAGCGCTGCGCCGCCAGCAGGCCGACGGCGGAGCGATGCTGCGCGAGGAGGTCACCGAGGACGAGGTCGCGGAGGTCGTCTCGCTCTGGACCGGCGTGCCGGTCTCGCGGCTGATGCAGGGCGAGATGGCGAAGCTCGCGCGGCTCGAAGAGGTGCTCCACGAGCGGGTCATCGGGCAGGACGAGGCCGTCTCGGCGGTGTCGGGGGCGATCCGTCGTTCGCGTGCGGGGCTCTCGGATCCCGACAAGCCCATCGGCAGCTTCCTGTTCCTCGGACCCACGGGTGTGGGCAAGACCGAGCTCGCCAAGACGCTCGCCGAGTACCTGTTCGACGACGAGCGAAGCCTCGTGCGCATCGACATGTCGGAGTACATGGAGAAGTTCAGCGTGCAGCGGCTGATCGGCGCCCCTCCGGGTTACGTGGGCTACGAGGAGGGCGGCCAGCTGACCGAGGCGGTGCGTCGCAGGCCCTACTCGGTGGTGCTGCTCGACGAGATCGAGAAGGCCCACCCCGACGTGTTCAACGTGCTGCTCCAGGTGCTCGATGACGGCAGGCTGACCGACGGCCAGGGCCGAACCGTGAGCTTCCGCAACACGATCATCATCATGACGAGCAATGTCGGCTCGCAGTTCATCCAGGAGTTCGCGCGCTCCGGCGACGAGGGTTCCATGAAGGCGATGCTCGAGGAGGCGCTGCGGTCGACGTTCAGGCCGGAGTTCCTCAACCGCGTCGACGACATCGTGACCTTCCTCTCGCTGACGCTGGAGGAGGTCGGCCGGATCGTCGAGCTGCAGCTCGAACTGGTCCGCCAGCGGCTCGCCGAGCGCAAGATCGCGCTCGAGCTCACCCCGGCCTCCGTCGAGCGGCTCGGGCTGGCGGGGTTCGATCCTGTCTTCGGCGCGCGACCGCTCAAGCGGGTCATCCAGCGCGAGGTCGTCGACCGAGTAGCTCGCGCGATCATCGAAGGTCAGGTGCACGACGGCGACGCCGTGACGATCGACGTGTCCGGCGAGGACTTCGTGCTCAGGAAGGCCGGCGGGGTGATGCCGGTCGGATCGGGTCCTCTCGGCGCCTAGCGCCTGCGGGACGACGTCGACTCGAGCAGGTCCGGGAAGCCCCGGGCCTGCTCGTCGTTTCGGAGTGGTCGGCTACTCGCCTGGAGGTTCGACGGACGGCTCGGGCAGCAGCGAGGGCGCTGTGTCCCCGTCAGCGTCACCCGCCGAGTCCGCCTCGCGCCCGGGCTCCTCGGCGAACTCCTCGACACAGGCGCCGCGGCCCGGCGCGACGCACAGCTTCCGGGAGGCGAACCACGCCATGCCACCGGTGATGCCGCCGGCGACAAGGCCGGGCGCCCAGACGGTCGCGTACTGGATGAGACCGCCCGCGATGATCGGCGCGGGGATTCGGGTGAAGCTCTGGATGGACGTGTTGAGTCCGAGGATCCCGCCCACTTCGTCGTGCGCGACGGCCTTCGTCAGCGCGCTCGTCATGATCGTGTTGCTGACCGCGAGCCCCACCGAGAGGAACGGCATCAGCAGCACCAGCACCGGAATGTTCGGAGCGAAGCCCCACGCGGCGAGTGCCGCGGCCGCGATGCACAGCGACCAGAGCAGGAGGTGGTCGTCGTCAAAGCGGCCGGTGAGCCGACCGATCAGGAACAGCTGCACCAGCACCGAGAGCACGCCGACGTACGCGAGCACGAACGAGTTCGTTCTCGCGGTCAGGCTCAGCGCCGCGATCGCCCAGAGTGCGAACCCGCTCTCGAAGATCGAGTACGCGATACCGGTGGCGAAGCGGATCCACAGCAGCGGTCCCACGCGGGGGTGCTTGAGCGCGCGCTGCAGGGCGTGCGGGTCGAAGCCCCGGCGCGGCTCGGCAGCGACGCGGGCGCGGTCCTTCTCTGAGAGAGACTCGGGAACGAACAGCGCGACCAACACGATGTTGATGCCGGCGAGCGCGGCACCCGCCCACGCCGGAGCGGCGTAGCTGATCCCCGACAGCAGCCCGCCGGTGATCGGCCCGAGGATGAAGCCCATCCCGAACGCCGCTCCGATCAGTCCCAGCGCCTTGCCCCGTTCCTGGGGTGATGTCACGTCGGTGATGTAGGCCTGGGCCACGCTGATGTTGCCGCCGGTGATGCCGTCCAGGAACCGGCTTGCGAAGAGCACCGGGAGGCTGCTGGCAGTAGCGAGTACGACGAAGCCGGCCATGGTCCCCGCGATGCTCATGATGAGGACGGGCTTGCGGCCGATGCGGTCGGACAGCCGACCGAGCAGCGGTGCGCCGAACAGCTGTGCGAGCGGATAGATCGCCGAGAGCAGGCCGATCTGCAGTGGTGAGGCATCGAGCTCTCGGGCGAGGTAGGGCAGCAGCGGCAGCACGATGCTGAAGGACAGCATGTCCACCAGCACGACCATGAAGATGATGCCGAGACGACGGTTGCTCATGCGCCGAGCATACCCGAGTGCATGAATCCGCGATGCGCTGGGGCCGCCCGTCCCCGAGCGGCTGCGGGCGCGCTTCGGCCTTCCGGTGGTCCCTCGGTATGACGCGCATCCACCCTTAGTAGGAAAACGCCCCCGAGCTGCGACTTTTCCATTCCGCTGGAAGAGAATGGGGGACGTTCCGCTTGAGACCCATGCCTGAGGGGGCCATGGGTCATCACTCAAGGAGGGGGGACGCTGGGCTTCGCTTTCGCGCCCGCACTTCCCCCGAGCCAACAATCCCGCAACCGAAGACTCTCGCGAATGAGCGCCCGCAGGGGCCTCGTTGGGCTTCCCCGCGGACGGGAGGGGTGATGCCTGCCACGCGATGCCTACCGGAGGGCGTGCGGAGAAGCCGCGCGCCTCGATCAGTGTCGCACCCGCACAGAGGTCGCACATCCAAAGGCAACGCGTCACTGGAGTATCGAAGGGAGTCACGCTAGATGAAGCGCATCATGGCAGTTACGGCGGTCGTTCTCATCGCGCTCCTCGTGCTCGGTCTCGGCTTTGCGCGCTGGTTCGACACGCTGACCGTGAACACGGCCGTGAACACGGGGAACGTCGACGTCGAGTTCGGCGAAGTCACGTTCGGCGACGACGAGGCAGCGAACAAGGACGTCAGCAGTATCTCGGGATCCATGGACGGCGACACGCTGACGCTCGTAGTCAGCAACGCGTATCCGTGCATCACGTACACCGCCACCTTCCCGATCAAGAGCGTGGGGTCGGTGCCGGTACATGTCTATCCGGGTACGCTGACCGGCGATCCTTTCCCCGGGACGGCTGAGGTCAAGTGGTTCAAGCTCGCCGACGACGGCAAGACCGAGGTGCCGATCGAAGGAACGCCACAGCTTCACCAGGGAGACGCAATATACGGTCGCGTCAGCATCCACATGGTCAACGAGGTGAATGGTCTCGTCGCGCAGCAGAACGCCACGTACAATTTCACGCTCCCGATCGACTGCAGCCAGTACAACGAGGCGCCTCCGATGCCGGTGGCCAACTAGGCCGGCTCCAGTCAAGAACGGTGGTAAGCGATGAAGAGAGTTGGTGCGATCGCGTTCACCGTGGTCCTCGCGTTGGCCGTGCTCGGGGTCGGGTATGCACGATGGGCTGACACGCTCACCGTGCATGCCGCGGTCCAGACCGGCACCGTCAAGTGGGGAATCCTGCGGTGCTCGACGACCGACGCGGGGACCGCGATCGATCAGACAGTCGGCTCGCTCGATCCCAAAGCTCCGGATTCGGAGCAGGAAGTGAAGCCGATGGACCCGCCGAAGAACGTGGGCAAGACCGAGTGTGAGCTGAGCTGACACCGACGGTGATGGAGCAAAGGAGAAGATGCTGGTCCGACTGACCAACGTCTATCCGTGCTACTACGCCGGTGTCTCGCTCTACCCGAAGAATCTCGGCACCATCCCGATCCACATCGCCCGCGTGAAGGTCGGAGACAACGACTGGATCACCCAGAACGCGTACTACAAGCTGGATCTCAGCGGGGACGGGAAACCCGATATCGAGCTCAAGTGGGGCGACAACTTCGGAGCCCAACTCCACGGGGATACGCCTCCGCCGGAGTTGAGCTGCGAGATCCACGTGCTGCAGACCGCGGAGCAGGGTGGCGAGTGGAGCTTCCCCATCCTCATCGAGGCGGCCCAGTACAACGAGGAGTTGCCGCAAGACTGACGGCGATGAGAGGTACGCGCCCGCGTCGATCCATTCGTCGCGATCGGACGACGCGTGCGTGTGCCTCTCGAAGCCGGCCGAGTCGTTCTGTGACGAGGCAGGCGACGGGAAGATGAAGGGCATGCGGTCCGGATGCGGCTGACAACGAGGTCAGTTCAGGTGATCGCGCTGGGAGCGCTCGTGGCTCTCTCGCTGTGCTTGGCCTTCGCACGCTGGTCGGACCAGCTCCTGATTGCGGGGACCGTCTCGATGCTCCCGGTTCATCCCACCGCTCAGTTCAACGCCGATTTCAAGCGTGTGATCACGGACGATCCACCCGACACGCTCGACCCGGGTTACGGGAAGGACGTCGCACGCGCCTGCGCCACGCTTGTGGACACGGACTGCGACGGCCGGTACGACCTGATTCGGGTGCGCGTGTTCAACGCGTATCCGTCGTACACGGCACGCATCACCGCATGGGTCCACAACGGCGGGCAGATGCCGGAGCAGATCGAGTCGATCGAGATCGAACCGGTGTCGGACCTCGATGTGACCATCTCCGATGAAGCGGGTCGGGTGCTCGAGCCGGGGGAGTGCGTGCCGGTGACGCTGACGGTGCACGTGCGGCAGTCCGCGAGTATGAGAGCGGTGTACGAGTTCGAGACCAGGTTGAACTGCATCCAGGCGCCGGCAGAGCGCGGCCGCGGCCGCAAGAAGCGCCTATAGCGAGGGCTTGAGCATGGACGTGACCACTCACGACAGTACGTTGACGGTGCCTTCCCTGTCGGGGACAGCCGGCCGACGCCCGTCCCGCCTCGAGCGGCACGCCGCGGAGCGGGCGGAGCGACGCGCACGATGGTGGTCTCTCGGCTGGGCGGTCGTCGTCCTCGCGGTGGTTATGCGGTTCTGGCTCGTCGAGTTCTACTTGCCGGGGCGGGTCGACGGCGACCTGCTGGCCTACGCGATCCGTCCCGGCTCGTGGCTCGTCGTCGCGCTCCTCGCGGGGGCGCTGCTCGTCGTGCACAAGAGCGCCCGCGTCGCCACAGACTGGCTCATCGTGAACTTCGCGTTGGGTTGGGCGTGCGTGCAGGGTCTCGTGTGGCTCGGTGCCGGCGTGATCATCGGATTCGGAACAAGCCCCTACGACTTCTCCGGGTACGGGATCGCGAGGAATGCCTTCTTCTTCCTCTCGGCGCTGGTCGGCGGGGAGATCGCACGCGCGTACCTTGTCGGGGCACCGGGACGCAAGCGCCTCGAGGTAGCTCTGCTCGTACCGGCGGTCGCGATCGCGCTGGGATCGTTCTCGGTGCGCCTGTTCGACGCAGGCCCGAACCTCGGAGGGTTCGCCGCGATGCTTCCCACGCTCGCCGAAGGACTTGCCACCTCGCTGTTCGTGTACATGGGCGGGTTGCCGGCGGGCCTGGTGTACCGTGGCGTGCTCGAGGTGCTCCGCTGGATGTTGCCGCTCCTGCCCGACCTGCCGGCGCCGGTGCACACGTTCATCGGGACGATGGTCCCCGTCGCGGGCATGCTCCTTGTCGCGCGGCTGTATCCCGCGCGGCTTCCGGAGAGCGAGCAGGCGAAGCACGCAGCGAAGGAAGAGTCGTCGGGGATGCGGTGGTGGCTCGGGTTCGCGATGGTGAGCGTCACCGTCGTGTGGCTCGCCGCGGGCATACTCGGCGTGAGGCCGATGCTGATTGCGAGCCGAAGCATGGAGCCTCGGCTGAAACTCGGCGATGTCGTACTCGCGAAACCGATCCTTGTCGAGGAGGCACGACCCGGGAACGTGATCCTGTTCCACTCGGATCAGGGGATGACCGTCCACCGGGTGATCAAGGTCACGAAGCTCGATGGTGGCAAGAGCGTCCGGCTCACTACCAAGGGCGACGCGAATAACGAAGCCGACGAAAGGCCCGTCGACTCCGGGTCCATGGTCGGAAGGATCGTGTTCGTCGTGCCAAAGGTCGGCTGGCTCTCGATCGGAGTGAAGAACACGGTCGCCTGGGTCGCGCACCGTCTCTGACCCCGCTCGCGCTTCGGCGATCGGCTCAAGTACCACGATGCGGCCGCTCTCGTCTCCTCCTGGCTCAACCGCTCACGCATGTGGAACAACATTGCCAGTGGGGCTAGTCGAGGAGAGCCATGAGCCGGGTCATCGAGACGACGGGAATCCCGATTCGCGCCTGGGGCGCCGCTCCTGACGATGCCACGCTCGCGCAGGCGCACAATCTCGCCCGCCTCCCATTCGCGTTCCATCACGTCGCATTGATGGCCGACGCCCACGTCGGCTTCGGGATGCCGATCGGAGGCGTTCTCGCGACGCGCGGAGAGGTCATCCCTCATGCGGTCGGCCTCGACATCGGCTGCGGCATGCGAGCGTGGTGCACCGGGATCGCAGCTGCGGAGATCGAGCCGGTCAAACGCGACCTGCTCCACGACATCACCCGCACCGTCCCCACCGGGTTCCACCGCCACAAGCAGTCGCAGGCGGAGCGCACGTCGCTGTTCGACGAGTCGCCCGCAGTACCTGCGTTGAGAGCCGAGGCCGCGAAGGCCGAGTTCCAGGTGGGGTCGCTCGGCGGAGGCAACCACTTCATCGAGCTGCAGGCGGACGAGCAAGGCATGACGTGGGCGATGGTGCACTCCGGGTCGCGCAATGTCGGCAAGCAGATGGGAGAGCACTACGACCGCGTGGCTCGCGCGGAGAACGAACGCACGCGGTCGCCGGTGCCTCTCGAGTGGGGTCTGGCGCACCTGAGCGCCGAGAGCCCGAAAGGTCGCGAGTACCTCGCGGTGATGGAGTGGTGTCTCCGCTTCGCCGAGGAGAACCGCCGCCTCATTGCCGACGCGATCCAGCGGGCGCTCGATAGGCGCTTTCCCGACGCAACACGAGGCGAGGCCGTCGAGATCCACCACAACTACGTCGCGCTGGAGGAGCACTTCGGCGAGCGGGTGTGGGTCCACCGCAAGGGGGCGGTGAGGGCGGTGGGGAGTGTTATCGTGCCCGGCTCGATGGGCACGGCAAGCTACATCGGCGAGGGGCTGGCCAATCCCGAGTCCTTCGAGTCGTGCAGCCACGGAGCGGGACGGGCGATGGGCCGGAGGCAGGCGAAGCGGGCGATTCCGCGAGAGCGCGTGCTGGCGCAGCTGGCCGAACGCGGGGTGCATCTCGAGACCGGTAGCAAGGGAGATGTCGCGGAAGAGGCGCCCGAGGCGTACAAAGACATCGAGGACGTCATGAAGTACCAGCAGGACCTCGTTCGGGCTACCGTCAAGCTGCGGCCGATGGGAGTGGTCAAGGGATGAGCGGACACGGCGGGCACCCCGGCGGCGATCACCCCCCGGCGGGAGTCCCGCGGCGCACCCGGGCGGCGACGTGTTCACCCGCCAATACGCCGCAGGGACGGCTCCCTGGGACATCGGCCGCCCTCAGATCGAGATGGTCCGACTCGCCGAGGCGGGGACGTTCGGGCATCGGGTACTCGATGTGGGCTGCGGGCGGGGAGCGCTGTCGATCTACCTAGCGCAGCGGGGGCACCAGGTCCTCGGTGTCGACGGCGCCGAGCAGGCGATCGCCTCGGCGAAGAAGACGGCTGCCGAGAATCCCGACCTCGATGTCGTGTTCGTGCGCGGCGATGTCATCGAGGTGATGGGGCAGGTCAACGATGCCTTCGACGCCGTGGTGGACGTCGGTTTCTTCCACGCGCTCGACGACGATGCACGTGCGCGGTTCGAAGCGCAGCTCGCTCGCGTGCTCCGCCCGGGCGGCGTCTACGCGATGCTCGCATTCTCCGACCGCGTGCCCGGGGCGTTCGGCCCCCGGCGCGTGAGCGAAGCCGAGGTCCGCGAGACGTTCTCTGGGAGCCAGTGGCGCGTGCTCGAGCTGCGACCCGCAGAGCTCCACAGCGCGATCGAGCGAATGCCCGTCGTCGATGCGAACCTCGCGCTCATCGAGCGGGTGTAGCCGATGGCCCACCTCACCGTTCGCTCCGGCTACTCGGAACTCGTCGACCGCCTCAACCGGTTCCCCCAGGGGGCGCCCCCGTCCGACACGCTCTACAAGATCCTCGAGGTCCTGTTCAGCGAGCGCGAGGCCGAGGTCGTCGCGCAGCTGCCCGTCAGGCCTTTCACCGCCGAGAAGGCAGCGAAGATCCTGAAGCTGAGCGTGCCCGACACCCGCCGAATCCTCGACGAACTGGCCGGCCGCGCGATCCTCGTCGACGTCGAGAAGCCCGACGGGACGGTCACGTACACGCTGCCGCCGCCGATGGCGGGGTTCTTCGAGTTCTCGATGATGCGCTACCGCGGAGACGTCGATCAGAAGCTCCTCGGCGAGTTGTTCTACCAGTACCTGAACGTCGAGGAGGAGTTCATCCGCGCGCTATTCACCGACGGCGAGACCCAGCTCGGGCGGGTGTTCGTGCACGAGCCGGTCCTGTCGAACGACAACGCGCTCCACGTTCTCGACTACGAGCGGGCCAGCGAGGTCATCCGTACCGCCACCCACCGTGGCATCGGCGTGTGCTACTGCCGGCACAAGATGCTGCACGTGGATCGCAACTGCGACGCGCCGATGGACATCTGCATGACCTTCAACAACTCGGCCGCCGCCCTGACCCGGCACGGGTACGCGAGATCGGTCGACGTGGCCGAAGGTCTCGACCTGCTCCAGCGGGCCTACGAGAACGGCCTCGTCCAGTTCGGCGAGAACTGCCGAGAGGGCGTCAACTTCATCTGCAACTGCTGCGGGTGCTGTTGCGAGGCGATGATCGCCGCCCGGAAGTTCGGGATGCTCAACCCGGTGCACACGTCGAACTTCCTCCCGGTCGTCGACGAGGCGACCTGCACGGGCTGCGGCAAGTGCGTCAAGGCGTGTCCGGTCGAGGCGATGGCGCTGGTGTCGGCGAACGACGGGCGTCGTCCCAACGCCCGCAAGGCGCATCTCGACGACGAGCTCTGCCTGGGATGCGGCGTGTGCGTCCGGACGTGTGCGAGCGCGAGCCTCTCGCTCCGCTCCCGACCCGAGCGCGTCATCACCCCGGTGAACTCGCTCCACCGCGTCGTCGTGATGGCGATCGAGCGCGGCGACCTTCAGGACCTCATCTTCGACAACCGCGTGCTGTGGAATCACCGCGCGCTGGCCGGGGTGCTCGGCGTGATCCTGAGGCTGCCGGGCATCAAGCAGGGCATGGCGAGCACGCAGATGAAGTCGCGCTACCTCGAGCATCTGATCGCGAAGGCGTCGCAGCCGGGGCAGCAGCGCGGCACCGGAGAGCTCCCTTCCGCGAGCGCAAAGGCGCCTGCAGGCGACTGAGTTCGCGCCGGGGCCGAGCCCGCGCTACCAGTCCCACGCTTATCCCGGCGAGACTGTCATGCCCCGCGAAGGGATGATCGTTCTTGACAGAGGTCAAATCCTGACGGAAGAAGTCAGGATTGTTCGGGCGTCGCTTCGGGCATGTCACCCTGCGAAAGCTCGTACGACTCCCGCAACGACTTCCCCACCTGGAACGCGTCGGCGATCTTGGGCCCCAGTCCGCGGTACTGCCGGCTCCCGGCGATGTAGGCGATGGGGTCGAGCGCGTCGATGTCGACCGTCTTGCCGTCGGGGGTGAGGATCGACTCGTCGGCGTGGGACTCGACGATCTCGGCGAGCACCACGGTGTAGTCGCCGATCTCGACCTTCTCGCGCACCACGCATTCGAGGTTGTAGGGGCACTCGGCGACCATCGGCGACGAGACGGCGTCCGAGTCCTGCATGTGCAGCCCCGATCCCGCCCACTTGTCCTCGTTGCGCCCGGTGGCCAGGCCGCAGTAGTCGACCTGCGCCACGAGTCGGGTGGGCGCGACGTTCACGGTGAAGTCGCCGGTCTCCTGAAGGAACTCGAACGTGCGACGCGTCTTGCGGATGCCCAAGGCGACGGTGGGCGGGGTAGAAGAGACCACGTTGATCCATGCGGCGGCGAAGAGATTGGCGTGCTCGAGCGTTCCGGAGACGATGAGCGGACACGGCATGGGGAACAGCCGCTCGCTGGGCCCGAGTCGCCTTTTCATGATGCTCCCTCTCTCGCCGGCCCTCCCGGCGGGCCGCAGGATCCCTCGGCGACGAGTGTATCCTAGAGCCCGTGCCCGAGACGCCAGACAGCGGCTACTCCACCACCGAGGCGGAAGCCTTCTCTGACCTCGTACGTCTTGGCTTTGCCGATGCCTGGGCGGAACGGTTCATTCCCTTCGCCGAGGCCGGTCTCGAACCCGCGCGCGTGGTCCGTGTCGATCGAGGGCTGCCGTTGGTCGCCACCGAGGCGGGGCTCGAGCGCGTCGAGCCCGCTACGCACCTCGTGAAGGCCGCCAGCGAAGCCGAGAACCGCGCGGTGGTGGGGGACTGGGTCGCGCTTGCCCGCCCCGAAGCCCACGAGATGCCGGTGATCGAGGCGGTGCTTCCTCGAACCAGCGCGTTCGTGCGCCGCGATCCGGGCGCCGAGACCGGCGAGCAGGTGGTGCTGGCGAACGTGGACGTCGTCTTCGTCGCCCACGCGCTCTCGACGCCGCTGAACATCCGCCGACTGGAACGCGAGCTCGTCCTGGCGTACGGGAGTGGCGCGCTGCCGGTCGTCGTCCTCACTAAGGCCGACCTCGTCGCGACCGCCGAGGATGCCGTGCAGCGAATCGGCGAGGTTGCCCCGGATGTGGAGGTCGTGGTCGAGAGCGCGATAACCGGTCAGGGCATCGAGGACGTGCGCGCTCACGTGGGCGAGGGAATCACTGCGGCGCTTCTGGGCGCCTCGGGTGTCGGCAAGTCGACGCTCGCCAATCGGCTCGTGGGCGCGGAGCTGCTCCCTACCGGCGAGGTCCGCGAGCGCGACGGGAAGGGACGACACGTCACCGTGGCCCGCGAGATCGTGCTCGTGCCCGGCGGCGGCGTGGTGATCGACACGCCGGGAATGCGAGGGCTCGCGCTGCACAACGCGCGCGAGGGGTTCTCTGAGGCGTTCGCTGACGTCGAGTCCCTCGCCGAGGCGTGTCGCTTCGGAGACTGTGCCCACGAGAACGAGCCGGGTTGCGGGGTGCGCGGCGCGGTCGAGCGCGGCGAGCTCAGCCCGAAGAGGCTTGAGAGCTACCGGAACCTCAAGGCCGAACTCGCCGAACTCGCCCAGCTGCAGGCGGAGAAGTCGTGGCGGGAGCGCGAGCCGGCCCCTAAGGTCGCGAAGCCGTCGCACCGCGGCTCGGGCGGTCGCGGTCGCCACTCGTCCTGAAACGGGCGCTCCATTCGCCGCTGGTCTGCGCGCTACAGCGGTATCATCACTGGTGGGGAAGGGTTTCGTTCGCGTGCCGTGATCCCTGGTGAGGGGTGGCGTGCTATGGACGAGCATGGTGTCAACCAGGCCGAGTCTTCCAAGGGTGACTCGGCGAACAACGCGCGAGGCGGCATCATCGGCGGTCTGATCCTGGTGATGATCGGCCTCGGGCTTCTCGTGGTGCAGTTCACGAACCTCGACGAGAGTGTGATCGTGCTGTTCCTGGGCGCCGCGTTCCTGATCGCGGCGGTCGCTACGCGCACGTACGGGCTGGCCATTCCGGGGTGCATCCTGGGCGGTCTCGGCGTCGGCCTCGTGCTGGAGACGCTGACGGAGCAGGGCACGCTCGTGCTCGCCGAGCCCGTGCCGATCGGACTGGGACTGGGCTTCATCTCGATATGGTTCTTCGACCAGTTCTTCACTCGAGCGGTACCTGCCCAAGGCCGGTGGTGGCCGCTCATTCCCGGCGGCATCCTGCTCGGAGTCGGCCTGGTGAACAATCTGCCGAACTTCGAGACCTACACGCCGTACGTGATCGCGGGTACGTTGATCATCATCGGGAGCGTCATCATCGGACGCGCTCTCATGGGGCAGAGGCCGCACGCCTCGTAGGCGTTTTGTGAAGTCCGGCGCTTGGCACGACCCTCGCGACTTGCGAGGGTGTTTACCTGCGACGTTACGGAGCTGGACGTGCTGTCTGACCCGAACGCGCGCTCAGACGCGCGCTGCCTCATCCGTCTCGAGAACGTGGTCAAGATCTACGACACCGGCGAGGTGCCCTTCACGGCGCTGCGCAACGTCGACCTGCACGTCGACACCGGGGAGTTCGTCGGGCTGATCGGCAAGTCGGGCAGCGGCAAGACCACGCTCATCAACATGATCACGGGCATCGACCGCCCCACGTCGGGCAACGTCGTGGTCGCCGGGACCCCGGTGCACGCGCTGTCGGAGAACGAGCTCGCGAAGTGGCGCGGACGGACGATCGGCGTCGTGTTCCAGTTCTTCCAGCTGCTCCCCACGCTCACCGTGATCGAGAACGTCATGCTGCCGATGGACTTCTGCGGCGTCTACGAGCACGACGAGCGTCCCGAGGTCGCCCTGAAGCTGCTCGACCAGGTCGACATGGCCGAGCAGGCCTACAAGCTGCCGGCGGCGCTCTCGGGCGGGCAGCAGCAGCGCGTGGCGATCGCGCGCGCGCTCGCGAACGACCCGCCGATCATCGCCGCCGACGAACCTACCGGGAACCTCGACTCGAAGACCGCGGACCAGGTGTTCGGCGTGTTCGAGGAGCTCGTGGAGCGCGGAAAGACCATCATCATGGTGACCCACGACAACGACATCGCTTCGCGCGTGCGCAAGGCGCTCCACGTCCACGACGGCGAGATCGTCGAGGAGCGAATCTTGCGGCCCCGTGCGAACGCGTGACGATGCTGCGATGAGCCCGAGATGACCCCCGACAAGCCCACCGAGAACCCCGTGGAGCCCACTCAGCCCACCGCCAGGCCTCGCGCCCGCCACGCGCTGCTGAGCCCCCGCTGGCTCAAGGTCTTTCGCGACCTGTGGAGCCACAAGATGCGCACCCTGCTGGTGGTCGCATCCATCGCTGTCGGCGTGTTCGCGGTCGCCGTCGTGCTCGGCGGTCGGGCGGTGCTGCTCGAGTCGTTCTCCGAGTCCTACGCCGGCAGCGTGCCCGCCGAGGCGAGCTTCCGCACCAGCGACTTCGGCCAGGAGCTGCTCGACTCGGTGCGGCGGACGCCCTACGTGCAGTACGCCGACGGCAGGCGCGTGTTCACGCTGCGGTTCACCCAGGACTCGAACCCCACGTCGTCCTCGGTGGGATGGGACACGCTGAACGTCGCCGCGCTGCCCGACTTCGACGCGATGCGGGTGCAGAAGTTCACCCAGGAATCGGGCACCGAGTGGACTCCCGGCCCCGGCGAGATCGCGATCGAGCGCTCCGCCGAGCAGATCGGCAGCTACGAGGTTGGCGACGAGATCACCGTCGAGACCCCCGAGGGCACGCGCCGCACGCTCCGGGTCTCGGCCATCGCCCACGACATCAACGCGTTCCCGGCGATGTTCGTGGGTCAGGTGACCGGCTATGTGTCGATGGAGTCGCTGAAGGAGCTCGACCAGCCCGAGGAGTACAACCAACTGCTCACGGTGTTCGAGGGGCAGACGACCCGCACCCGTGCGAGCCGGCTGGCGGCGAGGCTGCGCGACAACGTGCTCGAGCCCGCGGGCATCCAGGTGCTCAACGTCAACGTCCCCAAGCCCGGCAGTCACTTCCTGGGCGACATCTTCAAGGCACTGTCGCTGTTGCTGCTGGCGCTGGGGGTGCTCGCGCTCGCGCTCTCGGGCTTCCTGGTCGTCACGACCATCTCGGCGATCATGACCCAGCAGGTTCGGCAGGTGGGGATCATGAAGGGCATCGGCGGGCGAAGACAGCAGGTCGCCTCGATGTATCTGACCATGGTCGCCGTCTACGGCCTGCTCGCGGTGAGCATCGGGCTGCCGGTGGGATGGGCCGCGGGGAAGTGGTTCATCGACTTCGCCGCCGGGCTGCTGAACTTCCCTATCTACAGCTACATCCCGGGCTGGTACGTGCTGCTGCTCGAGATCGCGGTGGGGATCGCGGTGCCGCTGCTCGCGGCTGCGGTGCCCGTCAGCCAGGGTGCGAGGATGCCGGTGGCGCATGCGCTCAGCCAGACCGGCATCTCGGCGGCGGGCTTCGGCCACGGGATCATCGATCGCATCCTCGGACTGCTTCGCGGTCTTCCGCGGCCCGTGGCGCTGTCGCTGCGCAACACGTTCCTGCGCAAGGGACGGCTCGCGATGACGCTGGCGACCCTCGTGCTCGCCTCGGCGGTGGTGATGGCGGTGTTCACGGTGCGGACCTCGATCCTGCAGACCGTGGACGACCTCTCGGCGTGGTGGCGCTACGACACGCAGATCAGCTTCGAGCAGCCTCAGCCGGCGGCCAACGCCGAGCGACAAGCGCTGAGGGTCCCGGGCGTCACGAAGGCCGAGACGTGGCTGGAGATGCCGATCTCGCTGCAGCGTCCCGACGGGAGCGAGAACCAGCGCATCTTCGCGATCGGCATTCCGCCCACGAGCGATTTCGTGGCTCCTCGGCTCGTGGCAGGACGATGGCTCACCGACGAGGACGAGAAGGTCATGGTCGTGAACTCGGACCTCGTCAAGGACGAACCGCAGCTACGTCCGGGCAACACCGTGACCATCGACGTGCGCGGGCAGGAGGAGCAGTTCGAGGTCGTCGGGGCGGTTCAGGGCCAGATGATGGGGCCGGTCGCGTTCGTGCCCAAGGACACGCTCGACGGGCTTATCGGCGGGGCGGGCGCGGCGACGAGCCTTCTGGCGAAGACGGCGTCGCACACCGAGGAGGCGCAGGAGACGGCGGCTGCCGACCTGGAGGAACGACTGACCGACCTGGCGATCCCGGTTTCGGGCTACCAGACGCAGCAGGGGATGGTCCAGCGGCTCTCCGACGAGCTCGGGCTGCTGGTGATCTTCCTCGGGATCATGGGTGCGCTGCTCGCGCTGGTGGGCGTGATCGGCCTCACCGGGACGATGACCATCAACGTCCTCGAGTCGACGCGCGAGATCGGCGTCATGCGCTCGATCGGGGCGGGACACTCGGCGGTGTTCGGCATCTTCATGACCGAGGCGATCGTGATCGCGCTGATGGCATGGGCGCTGGGCGCGGTGGTCTCGTGGCCCCTGTCGCTGTGGCTGTCCTCGGCGCTGGGCGGCGCGATGCAGATCCCGTTGAGCTACGTATTCTCGTGGCAGGGCGTGGCGATCTGGCTCGGCGCGGTCCTGGTGATCGCCGCGATCGCCAGCATCCTGCCCGCATGGCGCGCCGCGCAGATCAGCGTTCGTGACGCGATCGCGTACGAGTAGGCGGCACGCGCGGGGGCCGAGCGCCTCCGATCAGGCCTGAGCATCCCCATCGGTGGCGTACACGACGATCGCCGGGCGTACCGTCACCGGACACGCGTTCTCGCAGACGCCGCAGCCGATGCACCGTTTCGCGATGACCTCCGGCCGTCCCAGCTTCACGCGCTTGCCCTCGGGGGTCGTGACGGTCTCGGTCCGAATGGCGATGGCCTTGTCCTTCACCGGGCACAACTCCTGGCACACGAGACAGGTCTGCCCGTCGGCCCACGGTATGCACCTGTTGCGGTCGATGTAGGCCCGACCGATCGTGGTGCGGCGCTTCTCGGCGAGGGTGAGCTGCGCGATCGCGCCGGTCGGACACACCTTCCCGCATTCGTGGCACGCCCACTCGCACGGTCCTACCGAGTAGATCATCTGCGGGGTGCAGAGTCCCTCGATGCCTGCCGCGGTCACCGCGGGCTGCAAGACGTTGGTGGGGCACACCTTCATACACTGTCCGCAACGGCTGCATAGTGCCAGTACGTCGGACTCGTCTCCGGCTCCCGGCGGTCGAATGAGCGACGGGTTCCGCTCGGCCCGCGCCAGTCCCGTGTACGCGAAGAAGCCGGTCGTCAGCGCGAGCCCCCCGGCGGCGAGAACGGCGCGACGCGACGGGGAGTAGACCTGCCGAGCAGGTCGCGCGCCGTAGCGGACCGCGTCCGTGGGGCACACATCGGCACACGCGTAGCACGATTGGCAGCGCGAGGTGTCGGTGCGATGGAAGTCGTCACTGATCGAATCCATCGGGCACGCCTTCGCGCATGCGCCGCACGAGATGCACCGCTCGGTGTCGACGAGGCGTCCTGCGGGGGCGAATCTGCCCACGAAGCCGAGCAGCGCGCCCAGCGGGCACAGGTGGCGGCACCACATCCTCGGCTCGAGCCACGACAGCGCGAGGATGCCGGCGAACAGCAGCAGCGTACCGACCTGGAAGCCGTAGACGAGCGGCTGGCGGAACACGAGTCGGCCGTCGAGCAGGCCGGTCGCCAGGTCGGTCGCCGGGCGCAGCGGTGGAGCGAGGTATGCGACGTCGCCCACGAGGCGGATGACTCGATCGAGCAGGGGGTAGAGCAGCAGCGTTGCGCTCCGCGTGAGCAGTGACAGCGGATCGAAGAACAGGAACGCCGCACTCGCGAACAGCAACAGGCCCGCACACCCGATCAGCACGAACACCGGCAGGCGCCTGACCCTGTCGCGGGCGACGGGCGAGAGGCGGCCCGCTCCCGCACTCGGCGTGGTTCGCTCGATGATGGTGCCTGTGGGGCAGACGTAGCCGCAGAACGCGCGTCCCGCCACGAGGGGCACGAGCAGCATGACGAGTGCGAGCGCCATCGGGGGCAGCCAGACGCCGTTGGCGATGGAGTTCGCGGCGATCAGGGGATCGGCACCCAGGAACACGCCGAGGAACACGCTGCCCAGCGGCCACACCGTCAGCGTCAGCAGCACGAAGAACAGCACGAGGAACGCGATCTGCGAGGCCCGGCGAAAGCGGTGCACGCCGCGACTTCGCTGGCGTGGAGCCGCCTGCGCGCCCGCGGGCTTATCGGCGGCCTTCGTCACGCGGTTCTCTTCTCGATCGAGAGCTTCGAGAGGTCGATGACGCCGAGGCCCTGGTCGGCGGCGAGGACGAGGTATTCGAGGTCGGTGGGCTGCAGGCCGAACAGCGTGGTCCCGTAGGCATCGACCGAGACCTGGCTGGTGCCGGCGATGCACGTGCGACCCGGTCGGACGTCCTGGAGGCCGCCGCCGGTCGGGCCGTTGCGGAACAGGATGCGGTACGCGTCGAGGATCACGAGCTGCGGCCGCACGAGGGTGTTCACGTCCACGATCTTCTGGTTGAACTGCTGGTGGATGAGCCCGCGGGTGCCGCCCATGATGCCCATGAGGTTCTTCATCGACAGCGTCAGCCCGGCCAGCCCGTGGGTCTTGGCGCAGGGCATGTTGATCACGACATCGGCGTCGAACACGTCGGTGACGAGCGGCCACGACGAGAGCACGCGCCCCTCGGGGATCTCGATACGTTCGATGTCCCGGTCTCCGATGACCTTCATCTGCCCGTCGACGTTGCGCACCGCCGAGGAGATCCCGCTCACGGTGTACGCGGTGCGCGGGGGAGCGGTGGGGCGGTCGAACACGGTCACCGTGCGCGCTCCCGCCTCCCAGCACATCCGTACCACCTCGGCGACCGCATCCGGGTTGGTCGTGACGCCGTACTGAGGCTCGCGTGCGGTGAGGATGTTCGGCTTGACGACCACTCGCGCGCCGCGCTTCACGAAGCGCTCCATGCCGCCGAGCGTGGCGACAGCGAGGCGGGTGTTACGGGCGGCGTTGTCGCCGGTGACGACGGCGAGGTCGGGAAGCGCGGGCGTCGGTGGCGCGGTCGCGGTCTGCTCGGCGGACGCGCTCGCTTCGGCCGATGCGGTGGCCTCGGCGGCGGGAGCCTCGCCCCCGAACTCCCTCGTGACGACGCGATCGTGCTGCGCCGCGGACCACTCGAGGGCGCGAGCGCACCCCGAAAGCTGGCCCGCGCACGCCGTGAGGGCGCACACGCCGATGAACCTGCAGAACTCGCGGCGCTCCACTCGAACCTCCCAGCCGAGCATCCACCGGTCTCAGGGTAGCGCGCCGGCACGGCCGTGCCGACCCGTAGAGGCGCTGGGATACTGTTGTGGGACCGTGGAGTCGGGTGTGAGGAGGTCGAGTGGCAGACGTGAACATTCGAATCGCCCGACCTTCCGACGCCGAGATGCTCGCCGAGCTCGGGCGCCGCACGTTCGCTCGACGCCTTCGGGGCGATGAACGACCCCGAGGACGTCGCCGCGTACGTCCTCGAGTCATTCGGGCGCGAGATGCAGGCCGAGCAGCTTGCGTCGCCGGCGAACACGTTCCTTGTCGCCGAGGTGGCGGACGGGATAGCCGAGGCGGCGGACGGTGCGCCGCGCCCGCTGGCTGTCGGCTACGCGCGCCTCGCCGAGAACCCCGCGCCCGGCGTCGTCCCCGGCGAGCGGCCGCTGGAGCTCGTGCGGCTGTACGCCGAGGCGTCGTGGGTCGGCCGCGGAGTCGGCAGCGCGCTGATGCAGCGCGCGCTCCAGATCGCCGCGGAGCGGGGCTTCGACGTGTTGTGGCTCTCGACGTGGGACCGCAACGAGCGGGGGACCGCGTTCTACCGGCGGTGGGGGTTCGAGGTCGTCGGCGAGCAGAACTTCGTGGTCGGCACCGACGTGCAACACGACTGGCTCTTGGCGCGGGCGGTCACGACGTGACGCGGTCCCGATGGGAGGAAGTCCCGCTCGCTTGCCCGGTGTGCGACGGGCCTCTCGGGGAGCGGGACGCGACTCTGATCTGCGACGAGGGGCACTCCTTCGACCTCGCGCGCGAGGGCTACGCGAACCTCCTCGTGGCGCAGCACCGCACCCGCGGTATCGAGGGCGACACGCTCGAGATGCTCCGGGCTCGTCGGCGATTCCTCGCCCAGGAGCACTTCGAGCCGCTGCGACGCCTGCTCGCCGAGACGGTCACCGCCGAGCTGTCCGGCTCCGACGCCGCGGGCGCGGCTCGGCCGTCTGCCTCGACGGCACCGGTCGTGCTCGAAGCGGGCTGCGGCGAGGGCAGCTACCTCGGCGCCGTGTCCGAGGCCCTTCGCGAGCAAGGGATCGACGCCGTCGCGGCCGGCACCGACGTTTCCAAGGCCGCCGTCCGCCTGGCCGCGAAGGCCCACCCCGACGCGGCGTTCTTCGTCGCCGACGTGAACCGGCGGATCTACGTCTCGGATGCGTCGATCGACGTGCTGCTCGACGTGTTCGCCCCGCGCAATCCCGCCGAGTTCGCTCGAGTGGTCGCACCGGGCGGCGTGCTGGTGATCGTGATTCCCGCCGACGACCATCTCGGCGAGTTGCGTCGCGAGTTCGGCCTGCTCCAGATCGAGGAGGACAAGGAAGCCAAGGTGCTCGCGAGACTCGCCGAGGGATTCGAGCTCGCCGAGCCGACGCGAACTGACCTACGAGATGGGCCTCTCCGCCGAGGCCGTCCGCGACGTGGTGCTGATGGGACCGAACCGCTGGCACGACCGGCTGCCCGAAGACGAGGCGCAGCTCCGACCGATGGTCGTGACCGCATCCTTCATCGTGCTGACTCTGCGTCGCGTCGCATAGGAATTGCCACTATCGGCGAGTAGAATGGGTGACCCGCGGCCGGCACCGCGCGTCATTGCATGCAAACGAGGAGTCAGACAATGTGGCGCGGCTTCGGCAGTGATAATCACGCGACCGTCCATCCTGCGGTCCTCGAGGCCATCGACAAGGCCAACGTGGGGCACGCGCATGGGTACGGTGACGACCCGTGGACCGAGCGGGCGACCGAGCTGCTCGCTGCCGAGTTCGGCGGTGAGGCGCAGGTCGCGTTCGTCTTCAACGGCACCGGCGCGAACGTGGTGGGGCTTGCCTCCAACGCCCGCCGCTGGGAGAGCGTGATCTGTCCCGAGACGGCGCACCTCAACACCGACGAGTGCGCCGCACCCGAGCGTCTGGGCGGCATCAAGCTCGTCCCCGTGGCCACGCCGGACGGCAAGCTCACCCCCGCGTTGGTCGAGCCCCACCTCACGGGATTCGGGTTCGAGCACGCGGCTCAACCGCGAGTGATCTCGATCTCGCAGGTGAGCGAGCTTGGCACCGTCTACACCATCGCCGAGATACGCGCGCTGTCCGAGCTCGCGCACCACCACGGCATGATCCTGCACATGGACGGCGCCCGCCTCGCGAACGCCGCGGTTTCGCTCGGCTGCTCACTCCGCGAGATGTGCACCGACGCGGGCGTCGACATCCTGAGCTTCGGCGGTACCAAGAACGGGATGATGTTCGGTGAAGCCGTGGTGCTCTTCGGCGACGCGATAACCGACGACCTGCGCTACGTCCGCAAGCAGATGGGACAACTGGCCAGCAAGATGCGCTTCGTCGCGGTTCAGTTCACCGCGATGATCGAGGGCGGTCTGTACCTGCGGTGTGCGGCGCACGCGAACGAGATGGCCGCGCGGCTCGCTGCGGGGCTGCGCGCCGCGCGGTTTCGAGCCGGAGCACCCGGTCGACGCGAACGAGATCTTCGTGCAGCTTCCCCGCGAGCGGATCGGCGAGCTGCAGAAGCAGTTCCACTTCTACACGTGGGATACGACGCGCGACCTCGTGCGTCTGGTGACGTCTTGGGACACCGAGCCCGCCGAGGTCGACGCGCTTGCATTGCCGCGCTCTAGCCGGGCGCGGCTGGCATTCTACTTCGCGGTCGCCCGCACCTTGTACAGACCGCCGCCGAGGTCGACCACGTAGAGTTCGTTCTGCTCGTCCACGCCGAAGCTGCTGATGGCGAGGCCCGTGTCGAGCAGCCGGCGGGTCTCGAGCGGCCTGAGCCCCACGCCCTTCACCGACCGGTCGACGCGCACGCCGGCGATCCACCCCTTCACGAAGTCGGCGTACAGGTACGTGCCGGCCAACGCGGGGTTCTCGGCGCCTCGGTAGACGTAGCCGCCTGTCACCGACTCACCGGTCGGATGCGCGTACTCCACCACCGGGAACGTGAAGCCCTTGCGCGACCGCTTTGCGCCGGGCGGGTAGGGGTGGTTGCCCTCCCAGCGGTTCCATCCGTAGTTGAGAGCCGGTCGGTTCGCCTGGACGAGGTCGATCTCCTCCCATTCGCCCTGGCCGACGTCTCCGATCCACAGCTCGCCGCTCGGCGTGTCGAACGAGTAGCGCCACGGGTTGCGCAGGCCGCTTGCCCAGGTGATGTTGCGGGGGTACGGCTGCTTCGCGAAGGGGTTGTCCGGGGGCACCGAGTACGTCTTTCCGCTCACGTCGATGCGAAGCATCTTGCCCAGAGGCGACGCCGGGTTCTGCGCCCGGTTCTGGGGATCGCCGGAGCTACCTCCGTCGCCCATCCCCACGTACAGCATCCCGTCCGGCCCGAACTGGATACACCCGCCGTTGTGGTTCGAGTAGGGCTGCTCGATGTAGAGCAGCCGCTCGGGACCGGTGAGCTTAGGCGTGTCCGAGGAGGGCGGCGACGCCACGTAGCGGGCGACCACCGTGTTGCCCGCACTGTCGGTGTAGTTGACGTAGAAGCGTCCCGAGGTCTCGTAGTCGGGCGCGAACGCCAAGCCGAGCAACCCGCGCTCGCCGCCGGTCGAGATCTGCCCCTGAAGGTCCACGAACGGTTGCGCCGAGAGCTTGCCGTCGCGGAGCACTCGGATCTGTCCGCTCTGTTCCACCACGAAGAGACGCCCCGATCCGTCGCCGGCGTTCGTGGCGTAGAGCGGCGCGTCGAGCCCGTCGACCACCTTGTCGAGCGAGATGGTCAGCTGGGCGAGCGGCACGCCCGAGGCGTCGGTACTGCCGGTCGCCGGTGCGCTGGGTGTGGCGGTCTCGGTCGATGCCGGCGGCTGGGCGACCTGGGGTTCGCCGCCCCGGGCGCAGCCGGAGAGGGCGAGCGCGACGACCACCGCGACGGTCGCCACGGCTACTACTGATGCGATGAGGGAGCCTCGGCGGGGAGTCATCACGCACGCGCCTCGGAGAGCGAGCGAATGGTCGCGACGACGTCGTCGGCGTGACCCTCGACCTTCACCTTGGGCCACACGTGGGCGATCTTGCCGTCGGGGTCGATGAGAAACGTCTTGCGCTTCGCCGACAGCCCCAGCACCTCACGGGCGCCGAAGGCGTCCATCACGGTCTTGTCGGTGTCGGAGATCATGGGGAACGTGAGCCCGAACTTCTCGATGAAACGCCGCTGGACCTCGGGCTTGTCGGCACTGACGCCCACGACGAGGGCGTTCAAGGACTCCAGCTCGGAGCGGTGCTCCTGGAAGTCCTTCGCTTCGTGCGTTCAACCCGGTGTGTTGGCGCGCGGGTAGAAGTACACGACGACCCACTGTCCGCGGTGGGAGGCAAGCTCGAACGTACCGCCTTGCGTGGTGGTCCGCGACAGCTCCGGCGCCTGGTCACCCACCTCGGGCATCGTCAGTTCCTCCATGTGATCCTCCTTCTGGCTCCCCCTGGGTGGTTCATACCGCTTCGCCGAGAACCCGACGCGCGAAGGAACGGCGCTGCGGACGGCTAAGATAGGCGCCATGCTCTATCTCGTCGACGGCTACAATGTCACCCGCTCCGACCCTGCGACCCGCACGCTGCCGCTCGCCGAGCAGCGTCTGGCGCTCGCGAGGCGGCTCGCCGCGCGCGGAGAGGGATTGTTGGGTCGCGGGCGGATCGTGATCGTGTTCGATGGCGTCGAGGGCGTAGGTACCTGCGAGCGGGTTGGTCCGGTCGAGGTGCGCTACTCCCGAGGCGGGAGCGCGGACGACGCGCTGGTCGCCGCGGCGCGCGGCGCCTCAGGGGCCGTCGTGCTGGTGACGAGCGACCAGGGGCTGGCGGACCGGGTGCGCGCCCATCTCGGCACGACGGTGGACGTGCGGCCGCGCGAGGACTGCTTCGAGGCGGCGAGGGCTAGGCCCGGAGGCGGGGGAAAGAGCCGCTCGGCGAGGATCGCCCGCGACGAGGGGATTCCTCGAGGCGCGAACAGCATCAACGAGGAGCTCAAGCGGCTGTGGGGCATCGACGGGGGCGAGGACCCGGAGCACCACGCGGAACCGTAGGAGCGCTCGTCGGGGTCCGCGACGAGCGGCAGAGAGAGCGTACGCGAGACGCAGACAGACGTGCTTGCAAGGAGGCAGTAGTTGCCCGGACTCGGCGTCATGGTCAACGTGATCGCGATCGTGGTGGGAACCGCGATCGGTCTGGCGTTCGGCGGGCTCATCCACGACCGCCTGCGCGAGACCGCCTTTCGCGCCATCGGGCTCTCCACCATCATCATCGGCGCAGGCATGGCGATCGGCGGGCTGAACCGGCTCGGCGAGACGGACATGGGCGACTACGCGCCACTGGTGCTGGTCGGCTCGCTGGTCATCGGCGGGCTGCTCGGCGAGTGGATCGGCATCGAACGCTATCTGGAACGGTTCGGTCACTGGCTGCAGCAGATCTCGGCGAAGATGCCGTTCCTCGCACCTACTCCCAAGACCGACGAACCCAACGCGAAGGGGCACACTCTGGTCGAAGGGTTCGTGACCGCGTCACTGCTGTTCTGCGTGGGAGCGATGACGGTGCTCGGCTCGATCCAAGATGGCCTGGGAGACCCCTCGACGCTGTACCTCAAGGCGGCGCTCGACGGGGTCGCCTCGATCGCGCTGGCATCGACGCTTGGCGTGGGTGTGGGGCTCTCGATCATTCCGGTGCTCGTGATCCAGGGCGGGATCGCGCTTGGCGCCAACAGCATGCGCGAGATCATGACCCCGGCCGTGATCGCGTCGATCCAGGCCGTGGGCGGCGCGCTGATCCTGGGGATCGGGTTCGACCTCGCGGGCATCAAGCGGCTGCCGGTGGGCAACCTGCTTCCTGCCATCGTGCTCGCGATCGCCGCGGCGGTGTGGCTTGCCTGAGCGCCCCTATAGCCGCCACGACCCGTCATTGGACGACTCGCGCGAGCGCGAGCGGTCGGCGATGCCGATTGCGGGCATCGAGGAGGTCGGCGGCATGGAGGAAGCCCGCCTCGACTTCCGGCAGATCGGCTACTGTGCGCTCTGCGACAAGATGGTGGAGCGCTGCGACGACAACACCTGCCCGTCCGGCCATCCCGAGGACGCCGTCTTCGGTCGGATCGTGATCGAGGCCGACGAGCCGATTCCCCAGCTGCCCGGATTCAACCTCGGCGCCTTTCTCGTGCCGTTCATCTGGGGGCCGGGGCACGGCCAGTGGGTGGGCGCGTTCTTCCTGCCGATCTGGCTGTTCATGGACAGCATCATCCGCTCGGCGGTCGACGGCCCCGTTGCCCTCAAGGTCGCCGCGGCCGTCGTCGTGGTCGCGACCGTTGCCTTCGAGGCCCACTTCGCCAGAACGGCGAACGGGATGGCGTGGCGCCGGGTGCACACCACGACGACCGTCGAGGAGTTCGTGCGGCGGGAGCGGGCGTGGACGTGGGCGATGATCCCGCTGTTCGTGCTGTTCGTCAGCTGGGCGGTGTGGTTCGACGTGTTCATGCGGTAGGCCCTCGCCGCGATCTCGGTGGGCCCGCCCCGCGTCCGTTCGCGGTCTACGCCTCCTGGCGCCACCCCGCCGGAACGAACGCACTCGGGCACACGTCGTTCAGGAAGCACGCCCCGCACGCCGGCTTCTTCGCGGTGCAGATCGCCCGTCCGTGGCTGATGAGGTCGTAGTTGACCCGGTGCCAGTGGTCGCGGGGGATCTCGGCGCACAGATCGCGCTCGATCTTGTCGGGATCGCGCTCCTCGGACAGCCCGAGCCGGTGCGCGAGCCGGAACACGTGCGTGTCGACGGCGATCCCCTCGACCTTGTCGAACGCGTTACCCAGCACGATGTTCGCGGTCTTGCGCGCGACACCGGGAAGCGCGGTCAGTTCCTCCATCGTGTCGGGGACCTCGCCGCCGTGCTCGGCGACGATCATCTGGCAGCTGGCGATGATGTTCTTGGTCTTCTGCCGGAAGAACCCGGTCGCGTGCACGATCTGCTCGACCTCAGCGGGGTCGGCTGAGGCGAGCGAGGCGCAGTCGGGGTATCGGTCGAAGAGCGTCGGCGTGACCTTGTTGACTCCGGCATCGGTGCTCTGCGCCGAGAGGATCACCGCGATCAGGAGCTCGTAGGGATTCCGGTAGTCCGAGCGCGGGCTTCGGGTCGCCGTAGCGCTCCTCGAGACGCGACATGTACGCGGGCACCCGCTCGGCCCGCTCCTGGGCCGTCAGGTGGGGGATCGGCTCGGCGGGATTCTTGGCCATCTACGCTCCTCGGTGGGTGACGCCACCCAGTGTGACCGAACGCGCGTCAGTCGCGCGACCCGACCGGCTCCTCCGGCGTGATGAGGGAGGGCCGGAACACCAGCAGCAGTGCCCACGCCCCGAGCACCACCGCTCCCACGAGCACCGCCATCGATGGGCCGATCACGCTTCCGAGCGAGCCGAAGAGCAGTCCCGAGATCGGCATGATGCCGATGAACGACATCACGAACAGCGCCATGACCCGGCCCCGGAGATGTCCCGGGACCGCCGCTTGGATCGAGGTGTTCACGAGCGAGTTGGTGGAGAGCACCGCGAAGCCCGCGAGCACCGAGAACACGAGCGTGAGCGCGACCGAGGGCGACAGCGCGAAGCCGATGAGCGACGCGGCGAACGCGGCGAGCGTGTAGGGGATGAGGCGTTCGCGTCGGGCGTTACCCCGAAGGCTTGCGACCGCGAGCGCTCCTGCCATCGCCCCCAGGCCGTTGGCGGCCATGATGTAGGCGACCGCGTTCTTGTACGCCCCGCTGCCTTCGGCGAGGCCCAGTGTCTGATTCACGATGGCGGGCAGCAGCGTCATGTAGGGGAAGCCGAACACGGTGAGCACGGCCGTGCTGACGATCAGCACCCCTACGGCGCGGTTCTGCCTCGCGTAGTCGATGCCGGCGACAAGCGTCGCCCACGAGCCCTCCCGAGTACCGCCGCCGGGAGGTCCGGGGCGGGACGCGGCGTCGCGTGGGTCGATCCCGAGCTCGGCGGGGGTCGGCACGCGCATGGCCCACAGCGCGGCGATCACGAACAGGAAGCTCGCGGCGTTGACGTAGAAGATCTCGCCCATCCCCGCCCCGGCAGCGACGAGCGCGCCGGCGATGAGCGGTCCGAGCAGCCGCGACGACTGGAACTGCGCCGAGTTGAGCGCGATCCCGTTCATCAGCGAACGTCGCGGCACCAGTTCGGGGAGGAAGGACTGCCACGCGGGGAACGTGAGCGCCGACATCACGCCGCCCACGAGTCCGAGCGCGGCGACCCACGTGAGCGAGGCGACCGGCGAACTCGACGACAGCTCGCCGGAGACGTAGAGGTAACCGAGGGCGGACGCCTGGACGAGCAGGATGGCCTGCGACCAGATGATGAGCTTCCGCTTGCTCACGCGATCCGCGAGCACTCCGGCAGGCAGGGCGAGGAACAGCACGGGTATTCCCGCGATGAAGTTCACGAGGCCCAGATCGAACGCCGACTGCCTGAACGCGTACACCACGATGCCCAACGCGTAGTTCTGCATCCACGACCCGGTGTTCGACACCAGCGCGCCACTCCAGAACAGCGTGTAGGCGCGGTAGTGGAACGACTCGAAGGTGCCGCCGCTGCGCGCGATCTCGGGGGTCGGCTCCAAGACGTCGGCTTCCCGCGTCTCCAGACAGGCGAGATCGTCGACGTCCGGACACCGCTCGTCTTCGAGGGCGGGTCCGCGGTCGGCGGCGGGGTCGAGCTTGTCGGGGGCGTCGGTCACGGTGCGGGTTCTTGGCTCCCTCGTGCGGTGGGCGATCGGGCGGTCGCGAGCACAAGGCACGAGTGTACTCTTGCCCCGCGCGGGAGCCAGTTTCGCACCCCTGGGGCGGTGGTATACTCCGCGAGCACCCCGCCCGGTCTGTCCGGTTCGGGGCTTTCGTGCTGTTGCGACCAGGCGAAGGCGCGCTCGTCCGCGTCCTGCTGCCGAGGAGGACTTCCCTCACGTGCTGATCGATCGCATCGAATCCTCGCTCCGCCACTCCCCGGCCTACCGCACGATCGTCGACGCGCTGGATGACAGGCACCGACGCCTCGCTCGCGGTCCCCGGACTCATCCGGCCCGTGCTCGCCTCGGCTCTGGCGCTGCGTCTCGGCCGTCCGATGCTCGTCGTGGTGGCCGGCGAGGAGCCCGCCGAGCGTTTCGCCCGGCAGGTCTCGGCGTATCTGGGCCGCGAGTTCGTCGTGCACTATGCCGACCGCCCCGAGCTGCCGTGGGGCAACGACGCGCCCGACCCCGAGATCGTGAGCAGCCGCGCCCGTGCGCTGCATGCGCTCGACAAGGCGCGGCCGATGGTGGTGGTCGCCTCGGCGAGGTCGCTGCTCCGAACCGTGCCGCCGCAAGGCAGCCACGTGTTCGACCCGGTGCTGCTCGACGTGGGTCTGGACCTCGACCTCGAGCAGACCACCGAGGCTCTCGCACGCATGGGCTACGAGCGCCGCGACCTCGCCGACGAGCGCGGAACCTTCGCCGTGCGCGGCGGCGTGCTCGACGTCTACCCCGGCGACGCGGCGAACCCGGTGCGGGTGGAGCTGTTCGGCGACGAGATCGAGACGCTGAAGCGCTTCGTCCCCAGCACCGGTCAGTCCATCGGCGAGAGCGGCAAGGTCGAGGTGTTCCCGGTCCGCGAGCTGGCGCTGGGCGTGCGCGCCGCGAGCAACGCCGAGCGCGTGCTCCAGCCCAAGGCGCTCGCCGACCCCTTCGTCGCCCACCACCTCGAGCTCATCAAGCAGGGCGTCTACTTCAACGGCATCGAGCAGTACCTGCCGCTGTTCTACAAGCGCCCCGGCATCCCCGCCGAGTACCTCTCGCCCGAGACGCTCGTGGTGGTCGCCGAGCCGCGCTCGCTGTTCGACGACGCCGTCCGCCGCCGAGAGGAGCTCGAGCCACTGGCCAAGGCCCAAGGCATCGCCGGCGAGGACTTCGACGGTCTGTTCGTGCCTCCCGGCAAGCTCGAGTTCGGCGAGCGCCAGCGCCTCACGCTCGTGACGCTCATGCGCGCTGGCGGTGCGGTCGACGCCGAACTCGTCGGCCGTCGTCCCGAGGTCGCCGGCGGCGAGGAGCGCTTCGTGGGCGGTGTGCGGTCGCTCGCGGGCGCGGGCAATGCCGTGGTCGTCGCCGTGCCCGACCGCCGCGCTCGCGAGCGGGTGCGCGACGTGCTTACCCAGGCTGGCGTGCCCCTGACCGAGGCGCGCGATCACGCCGCGCACCTTCTTGCCGCCGATGACGACAGCGCCCCGCTCGCAGGGGGTGTGGTCGACCTCACCGACGTCGACGTGCCGGCGGGCTACGTGATCCCCGAGGCCCGCGTCGCGGTCGTCTCGATCGACGACGTGTACCCCCGCTCGTCTCGGCGAGCGACTCGGCGTACCGCGGACCCGACCAAGATGACGTTCGCGTTCGCGCCGGGCGACTACGTCGTTCACGCGGTGCACGGTATCGCGCTGTTCCGCGAGATCGTCCGGCAGGAGGTACTCGGGCAGGAGCGCGACTACCTGCTGCTCGAGTACGCGAGGGGCGACAGGCTCTACGTGCCGGTCGACCAGATCGACCGGGTGACGCGATACGTGGGGCCGGACGGCTCGGCGCCACGGGTGACTCGGCTCAACACCGCCGACTGGAGCAAGGCCACCGGCAAGGCCCGCAAGGCGGCACGCAAGCTCGCCTTCGACCTCGTGGACCTCTACGCACGCAGGGCGACGGTGAGCGGGTACGCCTACAGTCCCGACACGCCGTGGCAGCGCGAGATGGAGGCGATGTTCCCGTTCGAGGAGACGCCCGACCAGCTCGCCGCGATCGCCGACGTGAAGACCGACATGGAGTCCGACAGCCCCATGGACCGGCTCGTCTGCGGCGACGTGGGCTATGGCAAGACCGAGGTCGCGATCCGCGCCGCGTTCAAGGCGACGCAGGACAAGAAGCAGGTCATGGTGCTCTGCCCCACGACCATCCTCGCGCAGCAGCACTACACGACGTTCAGCGAGCGGTTCACCCCCTTCGACGTGGACGTTGAGGTGATGTCGCGCTTCCGTTCGCCTGCCGAGCAGAAGAAGGCCCTCGAGGGGTTCGCCACCGGGACGGTCGACGTGCTCGTGGGCACGCACCGGCTCCTCTCCGCGGACGTGACGCCCAAGAACCTCGGGCTCGTGGTCGTGGACGAGGAGCAGCGCTTCGGCGTGGAGCACAAGGAGCACCTCAAGAACCTGCGCGAGCAGGTGGACGTGCTGACGATGACGGCGACGCCCATTCCCCGCACCCTGCAGATGTCGCTCTCCGGCGTGCGCGACCTGTCGGTGATCGACACCCCGCCGCCCAACCGGTTCCCGGTGCAGGTCCACGTGGGCGAGTACGACCCCGACGTCGTCTCGGGGGCGATCCGCCGAGAGATCGAGCGCGGGGGGCAGGTCTACTACGTCTCCAACCGCGTGCGCACGATCGAGGAGGCGGTTCGCCGGGTCCAGGAAGCCGCTCCCGAGGCGCGCATCGGCGTGGGCCACGGCCAGATGTCGGAGCACCAGCTCGAGCGGGTCATGGAGGGGTTCTCGGCGGGGGAGCACGACGTGCTGGTCGCGACGACCATCATCGAGAGCGGCATCGACAACCCCCACACGAACACGCTCATCATCGAGGACAGCCAGCGGCTCGGCCTCGCTCAGCTCTACCAGCTCAAGGGCCGCGTGGGCCGCAGCCACGTGAAGGCGTACGCGTTCTTCATGTTCCCGCGCGAGAGCGCGCTCACCGAGCAGGCGGTCGAGCGACTCACCGCGATTCGCGACAACACCGAGCTGGGCAGCGGCATCAAGGTCGCGATGCGCGACCTCGAGATCCGCGGCGCGGGTTCGCTGCTCGGTGCCGAGCAGTCGGGCAACCTCTCGGCCGTGGGCTTCGACCTGTTCGCGCAGATGCTCGGCGAGGCGGTGGCCGAGGTGCGTGGCGAGCCGACGATCGCGTTCCCCGAGGTGCGGGTGGACCTGCCCGTACCGGCGTTCCTGCCCGAGGAGTACGTCGGCGACGTCGACGAGCGCGTGCGGTTCTACCGCCGACTCGCCGGATCGCCCTCGATCGAGGCCGTGGACGCGGTTGCCGAGGAGCTCGAGCGCACCCAGGGCGCGCTGCCCGAGGTCGCTCGCAACCTGGTCGCGATCGCGCGGATTCGGGCGCTTGCCGCCGAGGCGGGTATCACCCAGGTCTCGGTGGCGCGGAAGCGAGTAAGCCTCGCGCCGGTGGCCGCCGATTCGGAGGCCCGCGCCAAGCTGGCTAAGTACGGCGCCGTGTACACCGAGAGGACGAAGACGCTTGCCCGGTCCATGGACTATGGAGAGTCCGTGACGGCGGCGGTGCTTAGCATGCTCGATGCTATACTCACCGCTGTCTGAGCCCGAAGGGTCTGCGCCGCAGGTAAGCGGCTGGTTGGGGCCGAACGCCGGCCCGTCCTCCCGCTCGGACATGCAGGCATGAAGTCGTAAGCGGAAGGACCCCCATGAAAGCTCTGCGTATTGCCGTCGCCGCCCTTGTCGTGGTGGTTCTCGGCATCGCTCTCGTCGGCTGCGGCAACAAGAACGTCGCCGCGACCGTCAACGGTCAGGACATCTCGAACGAGGAGCTGCAGACGCAGCTCGACCAGGTCAAGAAGCGGTTCCCGCAGTTCTTCCAGGGTGCCGACGCCGCGCAGCGCGAGATCGAGTTCAAGCAGCGCCTGCTTGACGAGCTCATCAACCGCGAGCTGATCGCCCAGGCCGCCAAGGACCGTGGCATCAACATCACCGACGCGGACGTCGAGAAGCAGATCGCCACCATCAAGAAGGGCTTCAAGGACCAGGCCGCGTTCGACGCCGCGCTCAAGAACGCGGGCATCGATCCCGCTGGGCTCAACGAGCAGATCCGCACGCAGCTGGTGACCCAGAAGCTCGTCGAGCAGCTGTCGAAGGACGTCGCCAAGCCCACCCAGGCCGAGATCAAGGCGTACTACGACACCCACAAGTCCGAGTTCGGGCAGACCGCCGCGAAGCGGGCGTCGCACATCCTCGTGAAGGACAAGGCAGCCGCCGACAAGCTCCTCGCCGAGCTCAAGGGCGGTGCGGACTTCGAGAAGCTCGCCAAGGCCAACTCGATCGACACCGTCTCGGCGCAGAAGGGCGGCGACCTGGACTGGCCGACGACCCCGTACGTCCCCGAGTTCCAGGCCGCGCTCGACAAGCTGAAGGTCGGGCAGCTCTCGGCAGTGGTGAAGACGCAGTTCGGCTACCACATCATCAAGGTGACCGACGAGCGCAAGGCCAAGCTGCAGCCCGTGAGCGACGTCTCGAACCAGATCACCCAGAAGATCGTGGAGCAGAAGCGCGCGGACCTGTACCAGAAGCTACTCGACGATCTGCGCAAGAAGGCCAAGATCGACATCTTCGTGAAGGACCTCGCGACCAAGGTGAACGGCTCCACCACCACGACCGGCACCAAGTAGCTGGGCCGTTCCGAGGGGCGAGGGAGTGGCCGACGACCACGGGTTCGATGAGTTCGTCGCCCTGATCGCGCAGCTGCGCGAGCCGGAGGGTGGCTGCCCGTGGGACCTGGAGCAGACCCACCGCTCCATCGCGAAGAACATGGTGGAAGAGGCCTACGAGGCCGTCCACGAGATAGAGACCGACAACGTCGCCGGGCTTCGAGAGGAGCTCGGCGATGTGCTTCTCCAGGTCGTGCTTGCAGTCGCAGATCGCCTCGGATGCCGGTGAGTTCACGATCGACGAGGTCGTCGAGGAGATCCGCGCCAAGATCGTGCGTCGGCATCCCCACGTGTTCGGGGAGGCGACGGCAGGTACGCCACGCGAGGTCATCGCCAAGTGGGACGAGATCAAGCGCGAGGAGAAGGCGAGCAAGGGCCAGGGGGTTCTCGACAGCGTGCCCCACGCACTGCCGGCGCTGATGCTCGCCCAGACGATCTCGCGCAAGGCGGTGGCCGCGGGCTTCGAGTGGGAGTCGCTCGAGGGCGTGTGGGAGAAGGTCCACGAGGAGATGGACGAGCTCAAGGCGACCGAGCCCGGTAGCCCTGAGGCTGCCGACGAGATCGGCGACCTGCTCTTCACCATCGTCAACCTCGCCCGCAAGCAGGGTATCGACGCGGAGTCGGCGCTTCGGGCAACATGCGACAAGTTCCGGATGCGCTGGACGGATATGGAAGCAGCAGCGGCGGGCGAGGGCAGGCACATCGCCGACCTGTCGCTGGACGAGCAAGAGGCGCTGTGGCAGCAGGCCAAGGCGCGCCTCGCCACCTCAGGGGAGGGGACTGACACGCTATGAGCACGATCATCGATGTCTACGGCCGTGAGGTGATGGATTCGCGCGGCAACCCGACCGTCGAGGTCGAGGTGACGCTCGACGACGGCAGCTTCGGGCGCGCGGCGGTGCCCAGCGGCGCGTCGACGGGCCAGTTCGAGGCCGTGGAGCTGCGCGACGGCGACTCGGCGCGCTACCTGGGCAAGGGCGTCATGACCGCGGTGAACAACGTGAACGAGGTCATCGCACCCGAGGTCGTGGGCCTCGACGCCACCGACCAGCGCGAGGTCGACACGACGATGCTCGCCCTCGACGGCACCGCCAACAAGGCGAAGCTGGGGGCCAACGCGATCCTCGGCGTGTCGCTCGCCACCGCGAAGGCGGCCGCCGCGTCCACCGAGCTCACGCTCTACAGCTACCTGGGCGGCGTCAACGCACACACGCTGCCGGTGCCGATGATGAACGTGCTCAACGGCGGCGCGCACGCCGACAACAACGTCGACCTCCAGGAGTTCATGGTCATGCCCGTGGGCGCCTCGACGTTCGCCGAGGGCCTTCGGTGGTGCGCCGAGATCTACCACACGCTGAAGAAGGTCCTGCACGACCGGGGCCTGTCCACCGCGATCGGCGACGAGGGCGGCTTCGCTCCGAGCCTCGACAGCAACGAGGACGCCCTGAAGGTCCTCGCCGAGGCCACCGAGCAGGCTGGCTACTCACTCGGCGAGCAGGTCCGCTTCGCGCTCGACCCCGCGACCACCGAACTGTGGGACGCCGAGCGCAAGCTCTACGTGCTCGCCGGTGAGGGTCGGGAGCTGTCCTCGGCGGAGATGGTCGAGTTCTGGGTGGGGCTCACCGAGCGCTACCCGATCGTGTCGATCGAGGACGGCATGGCCGAGGAGGACTGGGACGGCTGGAAGCTGCTCACCGAGCGGCTCGGGCGGACCACGCAGCTCGTCGGCGACGACCTGTTCGTCACCAACACCGAGCGGCTCGCACGCGGCATCGAGCTCGGCGTGGCGAACTCGATCCTGGTGAAGGTGAACCAGATCGGGACGCTCACCGAGACCCTCGACGCGATCGAGATGGCCAAGCGCGCCGGCTACACCGCAGTCATCTCGCACCGTTCCGGCGAGACCGAGGACACCACGATCGCCGACCTCGCCGTCGCCACCAACGCCGGCCAGATCAAGACCGGCGCGCCGGCCCGCTCGGACCGCGTCGCCAAGTACAACCAGCTCCTGCGCATCGAGGACGAGCTCGCGGACTCGGCGGCCTATCCGGGCATGGAGGCGTTCTACTGCATCCGTGGCTGACGACCCGCTGACATCCCCCGAGTCCCCCGCACCCCCCGATCCTGCCACCGACGACCGGCCGTGGGAGCTCTCCTGCGGCCGGTCGGGCGCGACCTCCGGTCCGGCTGCCGATGCCGAAAGCGAGGACGCGGGCGACGAGAGTAGTGTTCCTCCGCCTGCCACACCGCGTTCCGGTCCGAGCATGGCGTCGATCGACCGCTTCGGCGTGCCGATCGAGTCGACCCTCGAGCGCCGCGAGCGGCTCGCGAATCGCTACGACTACGAGTTCGGGCAGGAGCGGGTATTCCCCGAGCTCGTCGAGGCGATGCTCGCCGAGGTCCCCGATGACTCGCGGGTGCTCGAGGTGGGCGCGGCGACCGGCCTGCTCACCGCGCCGCTGTTGGAGCGCGCCGGCCACCTCACCGCGCTCGAGCCGAGCGCGGGCATGCTGCGCCGCCTGCTCGCGAAGCAGGTCGCCTCGGCACCGCACCTCGCGGTGCTCCAGGGGATGGCCGAGAACCTGCCCCATGACGCGCTCTACCAGATCGCGGTGGTCACGTTCACGCCTCGGCGCGGCGTCGGCCTGTTGCGGCTGCTGAACGAGCTCGCCCGGCGGGTGACCGACCGCGTCGTGATGCTGCTCGACGAGGACGGCGCGATGGATTGGGCCTACCTCGCCCGGGCGGCCTCGCTCCAGGGATTCGACGTCAAGCTGCACCTGGTCACCGGCGCACCGACCGAGGGCAGTGCGGGCCAATCGCACCACGCCGTTGTGCTGGTCGCCGACATCGCGTCGTGGTCGCCGACCATGCCTGCCGAGGAGCTGTGGGACGTCGAGGCCCGGGTCGTCGACGTGCCCCATCCCGCGCCTCGCGGCACCGCGACGCGGTTGGTGCGCTACTTCCTCTCGGCGGGCGAGCGGGCGATGGTGGTGCGGGCGCAACGGGACGACCTCGAGCGGATCTACGGCAGTCTGCGGACGGCGGTGCACCGGCTCGGTCAGGGCGAGGTGACGGTTCGGCGCATGGAGGACGGTATACAACTCATGAGGCTGCCGAAGGCCGAGGAGTGACCGTCGAGGGGAGACGAGCCCCATGCGTCGCACGAAGATCGTAGCCACGCTCGGTCCTGCGACCGATCCGCCTGAGGTCCTCGACAGCCTGATCAACGCAGGCGTCGACGTCGCACGGATCTCGTCCTCGCACTCCGGCATCGAGCAGCTCGAAGCCCGGCGGCAAGCCGTTCGCGAAGCCGCCGAGCGAACCGGCAATGACATCGCGGTGATGCTCGACATCTCCGGCCCCAAACCCCGGCTCGGCGAGGTCCAGGCTGGAACCGTGCTCACGCCGGGCCAGCTGTTCACGATCTCGGCAGGCGAGTGCCTTGGGTATGCGGACTGCGCGTGCACGACGCTGGGCGGAGCGCTCGCCTCGGCGGTCTCGGCGGGAGATCGGATCCTGATCGACGACGGGCGGATCGTGGTGGTGGTCGATGCGATTCGCGGCAGTGACGTGGTCACTCGGGTCATGACCGGCGGCGAGTTGAAGTCGCGCAAGGGCATCAATATGCCCGACGTCTCGCTGCCCATCGATCCGCTGACCTCGGCCGACCGTGACGTTGTGGCGTGGGCGCTGGACTCGGATGTGGATCTGATCGCTCAGTCGTTCGTCCGATCCGCCGAGGATGTCGCCGAACTGCGCGCGCTGCTGGGCAGTCGACGGATTCCGATCGTCGCCAAGATCGAGAAGCACGAGGCGGTCGAGCACATCCCCGATATCGTGGAAGAGGCCGACGCGGTCATGGTCGCGCGGGGGGACCTGGGCGTGGAGACGTCGCCCGAGGAGGTGCCTGTCCTGCAGCGCGGCATCGTGATCGCAGGCGCGCACCGCGGGCAAGCCGGTGATCGTGGCGACCGAGATGCTCGAGTCGATGACCCGCAACGCACGCCCCACCCGCGCCGAGGCAAGCGACGTGGCGACCGCCATCTTCCAGGGTGCCGACGCGGTCATGCTCTCCGCCGAGACCGCCGTGGGCGAGCACCCCGTGGAGGCGGTCACCGCGATGGCCCGCATCGCCGAGACCGCCGAGTCCGCCTTGCCCGACGGCGAGCACGACATCACGCCGGAGCCCGAGGGTCAGGACGTGCAGATCGCGATCACCGCCGCGGCCTCGCGCCTCGCCGACGAGCTCGAACTCGCCGCGATCGTCTCGGTGACGCAAACCGGGGCCACGGCGCTCGCCGTTGCGCGCCACCGCCCGCCGGTGGCCATCGTCGCGGCAACACCGTTCGCCGAGGTCGCGAGACAGCTGCGCGTGGTGTGGGGCGTGACCTCGATCATCGTCCCGCTCGCGCAGTCCGGAGACAGCGTGCTCGAATCGGTCTGTCGCGCGGTGGCGAACCAGGGGCTGTGCCGGCCGGGCGATCTTGTCGCCGTGACCTCGGGCAGGGCGAGTGGCGTCCCCGGAGCGACCGACACCGTGATCGTTCGGCGGGTATAGCAGCTGGTGTAGTAGAATCCGCGTCGGTGGCCCGTGAACGTCGGGCTGCCGCGCACCGCTGGCCTCAGACACCCCACTTGTCGGAGCACAGTGCCCAAGGAAACATCGCAGCAGGGGGCTTCAGCGAAGGCGCGACGTACGGCAGCGGCACCACGCAGCCAGCCGTCGGCGCGCGGTCGCACGTCGCCACCCGCCTCCAAGTCCGCGCCGCGTCCGCGCACCAAGCGCGGCGAGACCCCGGCGCCGCCCGGCCCCACGCCGCTGACCGCGCTGCGCTGGTGGCTGCTCCCGGCAGGCGTCTTCGCCGTGCTCGCGCTGTTCGTGCTCGGCTACTATCCCGTCGCGCGGATGCAGTACCAGGCGGTACGCGAGCGCCGCGAGCTTCAGGCCGAGCTCGCCACGATCGAGGCGCGCAACGCGCGGCTGTCGAAGCGTGTCGCGGCGCTCGAGACCAGTGAGGGCGTGGAGATCGAGGCCCGCCAACAGCTGGGGATGGTGCGCAAGGGCGAGAGCCTCGGCATCGTGATCGACGGCGACGAGAAGCCTGCGACCAACGCCGCGCCGCGTATCGACAGCGACGAGGTGACCGCGGCGCCCGTGGGCCCGTGGACGGCGTTCCTCGACGCCGTGTTCGGCGTGAAGTGATCGACGAGCGTCCTGAGCACACCGCAGCCCTCGTCGCGCGGCAGGTCGGGCGGGCACCCCGCGAGCCCTGGCGAGTTGCCGCTGTTTGCCGGCACGGATTCCCCACCGTCATCGCCTCACCGGCTCGCCTCGCCGATGGGACCCCGTTTCCCACGACCTACTGGCTGACGTGCCCGTTCCTCGCCGAGGCGGCCTCGGCCGCCGAGTCGAGCGGCGCGCTCGCCGAGTGGGACGCTCGCATCGCCGCCGACCCGGCGCTGCGCGAGCAGCTGCGCGAGGTCGACCGCGAGCTGGCGGCGCGGCGGAGTGCGGAGTCCGGCGGCGCAGGACGCATGCGCCGGGCTGGGCGCCGCCGGGCAGGGCGGGGAGCGTGTCGCGGCCAAGTGCCTGCACGCGCGGGTCGCGCTGTGGCTGGTAGGCATCGAGGACCCGCTCGGCGGGGAGCTTGTCGCGCGGGTCGGCGACTCGTGCGACGACGTACGGTGTAGGGTGCTGCTAGCAGAATCCGACGTGGAGGGAAGGTCATGAGCGCGAACCGCATCGCGGCCATCGACATCGGCACGGTCACCACGCGACTACTCGTCGCGGACGTGAGCGAGGACGGGATCGCCGAGGTCGAGCGGAGTACCGACATCACCCACCTGGGCGAAGGCCTCGCCGACACGGGGTATCTCGCGAACGCCGCGATGGCGCGGGTCGAGGTCGTGATCGCTGGCTACGCCGAGCGGATGAAGGCGCTCGAGGTCGAGACGTACACCGCGATCGCGACCAGTGCCTCACGCGACGCGGCGAACGGGATGCAGTTCGCGCACCTGCTCGCGATGCACGACGTGGTCCCCACGATCATCCCCGGTGACAAGGAGGCGCAGCTCTCGTTCGCGGGCGCGACCTACGGCGCCGATGGCGAGGGGCTGCTGGTGTGCGACCTGGGCGGCGGCTCCACCGAGCTCGTGCTCGGCCACGTCACGAACGACGACGGCGTCCGCGAGCAGCGGATCGAGGCGGCTCGCTCCATCGATGTCGGCAGCAAGCGCATGACCGAGCGCTTCTTCGAGACCGATCCGCCCACCGCCACGGAGCTCGACGAAGCCCGCGCGTGGGCTACCGACCTGCTTCGCCCCTACTTCGACTCCCTGCGCACCCGCCCGCGGGTACTGCTCGCGCTCGCGGGCACGGCGACCACGCTCGCGGCGATCAAGCACGAGCTCGCGGTCTACGATCCCGAGGTCGTGCACGGCAGCTGCCTCACCGGCTCCGATCTGGCCGATCTGCTGGAGACGCTCGCGCGGCTCCCGCTCGCCGAGCGGGTCAAGGTCGTGGGGCTCGACCCGGGCCGCGCGCCCGTGATCGTCGCCGGAGCGCTCATCCTCGAGACGATCGTGGGGCTCGCCGGGCTCGACTCGGCGGTCGTGAGCGACCACGACATCCTGTACGGCATCCTGCTCGACACCTATCATCACCTGCATGAATCCAAGGGAGAGCAGGTCTGACGGCGACATCTCGGGTGACTTCGCGCGGAGCTCCTCGCGCGGCTTCGTGTGACGCAGGTCACCCGCGCATCGAAGGTGGTTGGGGGTAGCATTCAAGGCGGTCGGCGGCGTATCCGAATTGGCACAGGAGGGGGTCTTAAAAACCTCTGGGTCCTCGTGACCCATGTGGGTTCGAATCCCACCGCCGCTACCAGCATCTGTTCTCGGCGTCGGTAGGGCTTCCTACGCCCCTCTCGGCGGCGTTGCATGGGATACTTCGGTCGGGCAGGGAAGGGCGCGGGAAGCGTCCGGGGAAGCGGTCGGGAGGGCTTGGCGCGGATGGCCGATGACGCAGTCGCACGTCTGTTCCAGGCCTTCGTGAATCACGACCCCGCCGCTGCGATCAGCGTGATCGAGCGCGCCCGTTCGGCGGGCACTCCCCAGGACCAGCTCTTCGACCGACTGTTCGCGCCGGCGATGTCGATGCTCGGCGGTGCGTGGGCCAACGGCATGATCGACGAGTACCGCTTCACGCAGGCCGCGGTCGTCGCCGAGCAGGTCACCTCCTTCGTCACGCCGCCCCGGACCGCGCCCGACACCGGGCTCACGGTGGTGATCGGGACGATGCAGGGCGACGAGCACACGGTGCTGAAGAACATCGTGGGCTCGGCGCTCAAGGAGGCCGGGCACCGGGTGCTCGATCTGGGGACCGGCGTGCGGCCCGCCGAGTTCCTCGAGCGCATCGAGGAGACCGGCGGAAGCATGGTGATCGTGTTCGCCGAGCTGCTGTCCTCGGCGCACGCCGTCTCGCGCGTTCGCGAGATGTTCGAGAGCGCCGGGCGCGACGACGTGCTGGTGTTCGTGGCCGGCGCGCCCTTCGTCGCCGACGCCGGGCTCGCGAAGTCGGTGGGCGCCAATGGCGTGGTCCGCGGCGCCGAGAGCGCGCTGAAGCTGCTCGCGAAGGCCGCCAAGCGCGGCGGTTCGCCGAGCGGCGGCGCGGCGGCCGGCGCATCGGGCGCGGCCGGGAAGCCGGCGGCGTCGTGAGCGCCCGCAGCCAACAGTCCCTGCTCGCCGAGGGCCTCGCGCGCCAGGGCCACATCTCGCCGGCGGTCGACGCCGCCTATCAGGCGCTGCGCTTCGACGAGACCGACCCGCTCGTGCACGTGCTGCTCGCCGACCTGTTCCTCGCCGGCGATTTCTACACCGAGGCGATCGCCTCGGCGACCCGCGCGATCGAGATCGACCCGGGGTGCGCGCCGGCGTACCTGTGTCTCGGCCTCGCGTACGATCGCCACGGCGGCATGTGGGACCAGTCGATCCTCGTGTGGCACGAGCTTGCCGAGGTCGTTCCGGACCTCGTGACCGCGCACGTTCAGCTGGGCGAGGCGTTCGCCGCCGCGGCGTTCGAGGACGAGGCGATCGAGGCGTGGCGCCGGGCGCTCGAACTCGACCCCACCGAGGCCCGCGCGATGTACAACCTTGCTGTCGCCGCGCTCAAGAAGGAGGGCATGGCCACCGCCCTGCCCGGCTTCCGAAAGGCGGGCGAGCTCGACCCTAGTCAGGACGACTTCTTCTTCACCCTCGCCGGCATCTACGACGACGGCAACCCCGCGCCCGACCCCGCCGACGTCGCGCCCGATCGCGACGCGCGGTTGGCCGCGGCGGGAGCGCTGGCGTTCGAGGAGGACTACTTCTCGGCGGGGGACCTGCTGCGGCTCGTGCTCGACGAGCACGCCGAGGACGCCCAGGCGCTGGGGCTGGCGGCGTACCTGTACCTGAAGCAGGAGGCGGTCAACGAGGCGATGGCGCTCGCGCTGCGCGCGCTGGCCATCAACGCCCGTACCCCCACGGCGGTCTACGTGCTCGGCGCCGCGTTCACGAAGCGCCCCGGCCTGGATCGCTCGGCGTCGCGCGTGTTCACCGCGCTCGCAAAGGCGGTGCCCTCGCACCCGATGTCCCACGTGCTGCTCGCCGAGTCGCTGCTCGCGCTGCAGAAGTTCGGGCAGGCCAAGAAGGCCTACGAGAACGCGCTCGTGCTCGACCCGTCGTGCGTGCGTGCGAGGTTCGGGCTTGCCGCCGTACTGCTCACCGAGGGCCGTGCCGCCGAGGCGCAGTGGGAGACCCGCCGCGCCGCCTACTACGACACCAAGCGCCAGGGGCTGTTCTGGCTGCTGTTCGACGAGTACGTCGAAGGGAGGGGATAGCGCATGCCCACCCGCAAGGGCGACCCCAAGCAGCGTCGGGCGAGCCGGTTCCGCCGCGCGGCGGAAGGCGAACAGCGACTGCTGGCCGACGAGCCCGTCGCCAGCGACGGCGCCACGACCGGCGCCTCGGGCGAGGGCGGGCCGGCCACGTCCGAAGCCACGCCAGCGGCCGCCCCGGCGCCTCGCCGTAACGCCCGCTTCCCGCTCGGCGTGAACTACTACCCTCTCGACTCGGAGACGCAGTCGGCCGATCAGGCGTACTCCGGCGACGTCGCCGACGACTTCGCCACCTTCGCCGAGGCCCGCTTCGCGCTCGTGCGAGTCTTCCTCTCGTGGAAGGCGATCGAGCCGCAGGTCGCGCAGTACGACGACGACGCGATCGAGCGGATCGCCGACGTCCTCGAGGCCGCGCGCGCCCACAAGCTGCAGGCGATCGTGTGCTTCTTCTGCGACGACCGCTCGGGCGAGCTCGTCGATGTGGTGTGGGGCAAGCGCCGAGACCCCCGTACCGACGGCTACCTCATCCAGCGCCAGGTCGCGTTCGTGCAGAACATCATCACTCGGTTCAGGAGCGAGTCCTCGGTGTTCGCCTGGGAACTTGCGAACGAGGCGTTCTGCGCCGGATTCACCAAGCCCTCCGAGATGCTGGAGTGGACCCGCATCATGCGCGACGCGATCCGCGAGGTGGATCCGGAGCGTCCGATCTCGCTGGGCGTCGATCCCGAGACTCTCTTCCGCGAGACCGGCGTCGACGCGCGCGCCGCGGTCGAGCTCATGGAGTTCGGCGTCTCTCACGTCAGCTCGGAGTACCGCGCCTACGCGGCCGAGGGTCCGGTCACGTCGGGTCCCTCAACGTACCTGCCGGCGTTCCTCCTCCACGTCTCGCGCGGCGACGGCCCCGTCCTCATGGACGACGCCGGCGTGACCTCCCTCGACACCAATCTCGCCGAGGAGGCCGCGTACCTGCGCACGGTGCTGTGGAGTGGCTTCATGAACCGCGCGGCCGGCGTGCTCGCTCGGCGGTATCGCGATCTCGAGACCGAGCGACGCGAGCCCTACTTCATCGAGCCGTTCGAGTCGCTCGTGGGCATCGCCGATGCCGATGGCGAGCCCAAGTCCTCCTTCGACGAGATGCGTCGCTTTGCCCGCCTCGCGGCCAGGATCGACCTCGGCCACTACGAGGCCACGCCCGAACGCGCGGCCGTCGTGGTCCCCGACGAGCGCTACGAACCGCTGCCCAACCTCGCCGGTCTCTACGACGCTCGAGCGTGTCTGACCGCGTTCGTAGGCATGAAGCAGGCGCACATCCCCGTGAGCGTGACCCACGAGGGCGACGACTTCCGCCCGTGGCAGATGCTCGTCGTGCCCAGCGCGTTCCGACTCGCCGAGGCGACCTGGGAGCGTCTCGCCACGTTCGTCCAGTCGGGCGGCTCGCTCGTCCTCTCGTACGGTGGCGGCGAGATGCCCCCCGTGATGCGCGAGGTATTCGGCGTCGAGTTCCTGGGCGACGGCGGTCCCCGCGACACGTTCTCCTGCCGAGTCGCCCAAGCTGGGCTGCTCGGCGAGCTCGCCAGCTTCGATCTGCCGTTCGCGGTCCCCAACGTCGCGCTGCTCTCCGCGGGCGAGGCCACGATCGTCGCGACCGACGAGCGGGGTGGCCCGCTGCTCACCTACAACCAGCTGGGGCAGGGGCGTGCGGTGTTCTCGGCGGTACCGCTCGAGCGGGCGATCGCCCAGAACGACGCGTGGGCCACGCCGGTTCCCGTGTCGGCGATGCTGCAGTCGGTGTACGGGGCGGTGGGTCGCTCGGCGGGATGCGCGTCGCCGGTGTACTGCGACACGCCCGACGTCGAGGTGGCGGTGCTGCAGGGCGAGAACGACGATGTGGTGCTGCTGCTGAACCACGCGCCGCGCGGGGTGACCGCGACGCTGTCGTGCGACCGGCGGGTGGCTTCGATCGCGGATGTTCGCGGCGGGGCGCCCGTGCCGATAGGGGCGAACGGGTTCACGGTGCCGCTGGAGGCGAACGGCGCCAGCGCACTGCGGTTGGCGTACGCGTAGGGGAGGCGCTTCGCGGCGCCTCGTGGCGCGGCGGGGCGACCGAAGCGACAGGGGAGCGCATGACGCACGGCGAGGAGCCTTCGTACCTGCTCGAGTCCTGGCTCGACTTCCGTGAGCTGCTCGGCGAGCATCCCGAGCTCGAACGGCTGCTCTACGACCCGGTGACCGGGCTTCCCACCACGCCGCTGCTGTTCCCGAAGATCGCGTCGATCGTGGAGGAGCGCGGCGAGGTCTCGCTGCTGTGCGTGAACGTCACCCGCCACTCGCACATCGAGGAGATCTACGGGTGGCAGACCTTCGACCGTGTGATGCGCGAGGTGGCGACCGGCCTGCAGGCGGTGACTGGCTACGCGATCCGCGGCGACGACGCCGTCGCCGAACTCATGATCTCAGGCAACTCGTTCGTGATCGTGCTCTCGCCGCCGCGCACCACCGAGAAGGTCGACCACGAAGCGCTCGTCGCACTGGTCCGGCGGGTCGAAGGCGCGATCCGCAACGAGCTCGAGGAGACCATCCCGCGCGAGCTGTTCCGCAAGTTCGGGTGCTACGTGGGTTGGGCGCTGGTCGAGTACCACGAGAACACCCGGCTCGAGCGCCTCGTGTACGAGGGTCTCGAGGCGGCGCTGTCGTCGTCGTGCGCGCGTGAGCAGGAGGCCGCCGCAGAGCGGTCCTCACGGCTGCGGGCCTTGCTCTCCGCCGAGGACATCCGAACCGTGGTGATGCCGGTGTTCGAGCTCGGCTCCGGCGAGGTCATCGGCTACGAGGCGCTGTCGCGCGGCCCCGAGGGCACCGAGTTCGAGCACCCCGACAAGCTGTTCGCCGCGGCCTACGACGCCGACCTCGTGCTGCGTCTGGAGCGGGTCTGCCGAAAGCGGGCCTTCGCCGCCGCCGAGCGACTGCCCACCGACCGCAAGCTGTTCGTGAACATCGAGCCCGATGCCGTCGGCGACCCCCAGCTGCGCGACCTCGTCTCGATGCAGCTCGTGGGAGAGCGCGCGGTGACGCCCGCCGAGATCGTGCTGGAGCTGACCGAGCGCAGTGCCGTCTACGACTTCTCGTCGTTCCGCTCGACGCTCGAGTACCTGCGGGCCCTGGGCTACGCGATCGCCGTCGACGACGCCGGCGCCGGCTACGGCTCGCTGCAGGCGCTCGCCGAGGTCCGGCCCGAGTGGCTGAAGGTCGACCTGTCGCTCATCCGCGGCGTCGACGCGGACGACGTCCGCGCGCGTCTCATCGAGTCGCTCGTGAACTTCTCCGAGAGCGTGGGCTCGCACCTCATCGCCGAGGGCATCGAGACGGCCGCCGAACTCGAGACCCTCCGCGGTCTGGGCGTGCGCTACGGCCAGGGCTTCCTGCTCGGCCCGCCGAGCGACCCGTTCCCCGCTGACGACGATCTTCCCGGGACGCAGCTGCTGGGTTAGGCACGCTGCGATTCCGCCACTGCGCCGCATGCAGCGTACTCAGCGCATGCAGCATATGCGCCGTCTGCACCGCATGCAGCGTATGCACCGCATGCAGCGTATGCACCGCATGCAGCGTATGCGCCGCATGCAGTGTACGACCACCTCGACATGCGGCGGCCAGGCGCGCCCGTTTCCCGCCGGCCTCGCTCGCCCACACCTCGCCCACAGTCCGCTCGGCTAGACTGAACCGCGACGGTTCCGGCACCGAGCACCGTCCCCGCCGACGAGAGAGGGCACTCCGCCTGATGGCGCACGACGACGACACGCGGGAGCGCATCCGTCTCACCCAGCTCTCCACCAAGTCGGGTTGAGCGGCCAAATGGGGTCCGGCGGACCTCCAGGCAGTCTTGGACAGCATCGTCCCCGGCGAGTCCGACGCGCTCATGGAGGGCTTCGAGACGAGTGACGATGCCGCCGTCTATCGGCTCGACGACACCACCGCGGCGCTGCTCACGGTCGACTTCTTCACGCCCATCGTCGACGACCCCTACGACTTCGGGCGCATCACCGCGGCCAATGCGCTGTCCGACATCTACGCCATGGGCGGTCGTCCGCTCACGGCGATGAACCTGCTCGCGTTCCCGTGCTCGCTCGGCCCGGAGATCGTCGCCGAGGTGGTCCGGGGAGGTGCCGACAAGGTTCGCGAGGCCGGCGCGGTGATCGTCGGGGGGCACACGATCGACGACAAGGAGCCCAAGTACGGGCTCTCGGTGATGGGCCTCGTGGACGCCGACAAGGTCGTGTACAGCCGCGGGGCGATGCCTGGCGACGCTCTCTACCTCACGAAGCCGATCGGCACGGGCATCATCGGCACTGCCCTCAAGAACGGGCTCGAGACCGAGGACTCCGCGCGTTCGGTGATCGAGTCCATGGCCGCACTGAACGCCAACGCCGCCGAGGCGATGCAGCAGGTCGCGGTTCATGCCGCGACAGACATCACCGGATTCGGGCTCCTGGGCCACGTGCACGAGATGGCTGCGGCCAGCGACGTTGCGGTGGAGCTTCAGGTCGCCGCCGTACCGTTGTTCGAGCGCGTCGTCGGCTACGCGGAGCAGGGTGTGGTCCCCGGTCGCACGGCCGACGTGGTGGCGTGGGCCGAGGAGTTCGTCACGTGGGCGGCGCCCGAGCCGCGCGATCTGTGGATGCGCGTGCTCTGCGATCCGCAGACCAGCGGAGGGCTCCTGATCGCCGTCGCCGCTAACGACGCCGACGTCCTGAAGGTGGAGCTCGAAGTGCGTGGAGTCATCGCCGCACGGGTCGGGAGCTGCGTTGTAGGGGCTCCCGGCATGGTTACCCTCCGGTAACAAGCCCCCGCCCCTCGCTTACTGACCGTCAGAGGAGTATAGCTGGCTGGGAAGCACCCCAGCGGCTCGAGAGAGGACTCGCGATGGTCAAGAGAGTGCCAACGCCGCAGTCGGTCCCTGTCGCGCTCGCGATCGTGGAGGGACCGTCGCTCGTCATCGAGTGGGCCAACGAGTACCTCTACGCGATGGCCTGCCGCTTCACCGACCAAGAGATCGCCGGTCACCCGATCGGCGAGTTCCTGCCCATCAACCAAGTCCCGGAGATCGAAGTCGCGATCAACAACTGCGCCGACACGGGCGAGCCGTCGTTCCTCGAGGGCGAGATCGTCGGGCCCGACGGAGTGATGTCGATGTTCGCATCGGTCTACCGGATCCCGGGCAATCGCCTGCTCATAGCTGCATGGCACCCCGTGCCCGGGCCGCTCGGCGAGAGTGACGAACCGCTCGGGACGATTCACGCCCACGAGGCGCAAGCGCGCGATACCGGCGAAGTGGACTAGCCCGGGCGCGAGTTCCCCGTCGGGTAGAATCGACGGCATGACCAACACCTCGGAGCGCCACGACATCAGATTGCGGATCGGCCGGTATGCCGGGATCTCGCTGCTAGTGCTCGTCGTAGCGCTGTGCGGGCTCTCCCTCGCAGCGTGCAGTGACGACAGCCTCGACGTCCCGCCGGTCAAGCTCGACCGTCCGGCCGAACCCCGCAAGCCCGCGAACGCGGACCTGTCCACGCCGGAGAACGCCGTTCGCTCCTACCTCGATTTCCTGAGCTACGCCTACCGTCTCGGCCGGTCCGACGTGGCGTCTCACACGATGGGGCCCGACGAGCTCATGCGCGTCGACTCCTATATCGAGCTCGATCGGCAGCGAGGCCGCACGATCGACCAGCGACTCGACGAGATCGCGTTCGGCAGGGCGGTTGCCCAAGGCGCGGACCGGCAGCTCGTCCCCGCGCGCGAGAAGTGGACGTATCGCTACGTGGATCGGGTCTCCGGCACCTACAAGGGGAGCGCCAAGCGGGCGAGCTTCTCGGCGACCTTCACGGTGGAACGTGCGCCGGCAGGCTGGATCGTCACTTCGGTCGAGGCGACCTCGGCGGCTCCTCCGCAGTAGCGGCGCCGAACGCCCTCGTCAGGCCCTGCGTCAGACCGTCGTCGCCACCCCGCGTTCACACAACTCAAGTATTTCTCGCCCGAATCCGATGAACCCTGTGCAAGCGGCTATCCCCATGTCGCAGGGTCGCGGCAACGTCGAGCTCGCAGGGGCAGCTCGGCGGACAAGGGAGCCGCCTTCCCACGGGAGGGCACGATGGGCAAGCTGTACGACTACTGTCAGAGGATTCAGGACCATGTCGAGCGCAACGGCCTCGACGTGTTCCGGACCCGCGGCGCGTTGGCGTTGCAGACCGGGTTCATCATCACCTTGGTTGAGCCCAACGATCCCGACGACCCGGACAAGATCCGGGCCTTCGGGCCGCAGCGGCCGACGTTCTTGGCCTTCAGCTCGACTAGCCGTCGCTTCCAAGCGACCGGTCCCAGTCAAGGGCGCATGCCATGCCACGCCGCAAACCCACACCGCTCGGCGGTATCCGTCCGCCGTACGGCACGCCTCCGGTAAGAGGCGCGCGTACGGGCGTGCCGGGTCGAGGCGCGGGAGCCAACAACTCCGCGCTGTACCCGCTTACCGCCAAGAAGCAGCGCACCGCCCGTCCCGGCATGTTCCGGGGCTTGGCGGCGCTTGCGGTTCTCGTGGTGTTCATGGGCGTGTGGAACCCCCCGACCGGATCGGTCCACTCCTTCACCAAGGCCAGCGACTACAACGCGGTCAAGGAGAGCGGCTGCACGAACTCGGGTGCCGGCTGTCATGGCTCGGAGACCGAGTACACCGACTTCAACAAGTACCACCCCGAGGCCGAGTGCACGACGTGCCATGACTACCAGGGTGTCGGCTGCATCCCGTGCCACGCCCCCGCGGAGCACGAGTGCGCGCTCTGCCACGACGGCTCGATGGACAAGGCGCTGGATGCGGTGCGGCTCACCGACTCGTTCCCCAAGGGCCACTACCGCCAGACCAAGCACGGCGCCACCGGCACCGATATGACCCAGCCGGTCACGATCGTCACCACCGATCCGAGCACCGGTGCCACCGAGACAGGCGAGGCCTCGGCGACCTGCGAGGACTGCCACTCGATGGACCTGCGCGAGTCGCACACCGGCGTGCCCGTGGCCGACGGCAGCACCTATGGCACTGACATCGGGTGTGGCGAGTGCCACAACGACGTCCGTGTGGGTGGCCAGCCGGCGGTCAAGGCGAAGTGGAAGGCTCGCACGTGCGAGGCATGCCACGCCCAGGGCACGACGGCAGCGATGCACGGGGTCTCGAATCCCGGCACCGCGAAGGCCACCGATTCGCCCGGTTGCGCCGAGAGCGGCACCGGCTGCCACGACACCGTCGACCTCCACCAGCTCCATCCCGACGCCCCCAAGAAGTGCTCGGGTTCGGCGGTCGAGGGCGAGCCGGGATGCCACGACCTCGAGGTCGAGGCGCCCAAGCCCCAGACCACCTCCTGCGGCAGCGAGGCCGCCAGCGAGACCTGTCACGCGGCCTACGTCCCCGGTCAGCTGAGCCACGAGCGCGACACTTCGATCCACGCGCCCAGCACCACCATCGCTGCGTCCGACACGTCGTTCCACAACACCCCGTGCGGCGGCTGCCACCTGATGGCTCCGAACGGCACGAGTCTGATGGACGAACATGCGCTGGCGACCTCCGAGAAGAAGAACGCCGAGGACGCCTGCCGCGATTGCCACAACGACCCCGCTTCGGCCAAGGCGATCGCCGACGACTGGAGCGCGAAGGATTCCACGAACGCGTGCGGTACCTGTCACGGGACCGAGGACCTCGACCCCGTGCACGACGACAGCATCACCGACAAGCATACGGTCGCGAATGGCAGCCAGGGCTGCGCCTCGACCGGTCCTGGCTGTCATCCGACCGACGACATCTCAGACGTCGCGAAGCCGAGTGTCGCGGGGGGCGTGCACGCGAGCTGTCTGCGCTGCCACGATCCGCGCAAGGCGGACGGCAACGGCTCATACGCGCCCACCAAGAAGACCTGCGGTCTCGGTGGCGACTGCCACACCTCAGGCTACGATCCCAAGACACCAGTGCACGTGTCGAAGGCCGGCCGAGTGGGCGGCACCGACGCGAAGCACACCGCGGGCGCGGCCCAGCGTGGCGACATGTACTGGGACGACGCGAGCGGCATCGGCACCTCGTGCGGCGTCTGTCACGACATGACGCTCGGCGCCGAGCACGCTCGCCCCAACTCGTCGATCCCCGCCGGCAAGTCCGGGTGCCTCACCTGCCACAACAAGAACCTGGCGACCGCTCGCGTGGTCAAGGCGAGCTGGACCGCGAAGAACGGCAACCGCGCCTGTGCCGCGTGCCACGACGGCACCTCGGCCAAGGAACCGCACGGCGCCATCGCCACGGTCCACTCGGCCACCGAGATCGGCGCCGACGGCGCCGCCACCGCGGGCTCGTGCATCAAGAGCGGCTGCCACGGCAACACCGACGTCCGGACCATCCACCGCCGCGTGGGTTGCACGATCGACGGCTGCCACGAGGGCACCGGCGACATCCGCGGCCATCGCGTGATGAGCTGCGGCGGCACCGACGCCGCCACGGCCTGCCACGCGGGGTACTCGGCGGACAAGCACTTCGACGTGAAGACGGGTGCAGCCGTGGACCACTCGGCGAACCTGTCCGGGCTCGTGAACGGCGTGACCTACACCGCCGGCGCCAACACCGGGTGCTTCGGCTGCCACGACGCCGACCTGCGCGTCGAGCACGAGCGCGAGCTGAACGCCGGCGCGCTCGAAGGCGGTGGCAGCAGCGCCTGCGTGGTCTGTCACGGCAACATCGACGACCCCGCGACCAACACCTACGCCACCAGCAAGGCCGTCGTGAGCGCGATCGACGCGCGCGACAAGCGCTGCGTGGCGTGCCACGCCAGCGGCAGCGAGGCCGACACCGCGGACGCCGTCGCCTCACCGCACCGGCAGATCGTCGCCGACAACCCGCTGCCCAAGGGCAAGGTGTGGGCGGATCCGTTCTCGGAGTGGAAGACCGCGTTCGAGGCCAGGACCGGCGGCGGTCACAACGTGCTCGCGCCGGCGACGGTGGGTTCCTCGGCGGCCGAGAAGCGCTTCCCGCTCGAGTCGTTCGACGTGAGCGGCACCGCCTACACGTGGGAGCTCCCCGCCAACAGCGGCGCGACCACGTGGCTGAAGGCGAGCGTGTTCGGTACCGACACAGTCTCGACGCCGGAGAAGATCAGCCACATCACGATCCGGTGCGACGACTGCCACACGATCCCCGCCGATATGGTCGGGCCGCATGGCGCCTCCGTGCACGTCGGGATCGATCCCGCGTACAGCCAGTCCGAGTACGCCAATCCCACCGCCGACAAGAACCAGTTCCGCGCCACGGGCACCGACCGCGTGGTGTGCATGAAGTGCCACAACCTCGAGTCGAGCGTCTCGCCCTCGGTGAAGCCGGGCGGCAACGTCGTGCACGCGGACCACGTGTTCCACGCGAGCTTCAGCTCGAGCGACTTCCGCCGTCAGGGCGAGAAGTGCATCGACTGCCACGTGCGCATCCCGCACGCGTGGCAGCGGCCCAGGCTGCTCGTCCGCACCGTGGTCACCACCGATGGCGTGCAGCCCGACGCCTACCCCTACGTCCGCACGAACCACCGCGGGCTGGCAGGGGTCGTCCTCAAGAGTTACGTCGGCCCGGCCGACTTGAAGTCTCGGTACTGCGTTACGAGCGGTTGCCATCCCAGCCCGGCGGCGACCGGTCATCCGAGGCAGAGCGATCTGGGTCCGACGAGCTATTGGCCGTAAAGCAGTGCAGCCGGTACTACAGGAGGTCACGAGATGAAGAACATGTCGATCCGAACCAAGATCTTGGCGGGGGTGCTCATCGTCAACCTGCTGGGCATCACAGCCGTCATGGTCTACCTGCACCAGTCGTACTCGGGCGGGCTCGACGTGGCGGCCACCAAGGCCATCGTCACCACGGGTGCCAGCTGGGACGTGCTGCAGGAGCAGGCCGCCGACGAGATCGGCACGTTCACCGAGCCGAAGTCGGCTCAGGCCTACGTGGCGCAGCTCAAGAGCATCACGGGCTCCGACTACGCCATCCTGGTCGACCGCTCCGCACTGAACGCGAAGGCCTACGCGAAGGCGCGCCAGGCCGCCAACCAGCCGAACAACTTCGACGAAGGTGATACCTACGTCCAGGTCGCGACGACCAACGAGGACATCGCCGACGAGATGCAGTTCGAGCCGCCCGCGGGTGACGTACCCGAGACCGGCAAGCTCGTGGGCATCGAGAACGGCGCCTGCTCGCAGACGTGCCACAACGGCGTGAGCGGCGAGGGCGACTACTGGAAGGTCAAGTGGAACGACGACAAGGGCACCGATGCCCACGCCGTCTATCCCATCGCGAACGCGAAGGGCCAGCCCATCGGCGTGCTGTACTCCGTGGAGGACATCAGCGCTTCGGCCGACTCGGCGAAGAACACGATGGTCCGCACCTTCATCGTCATCGGCATCACGCTGATCGTCTCGACGTTGCTGATCGGCATGATGGTCGACCTGTGGGTGTTCAAGCGCCTGAACCTGATGGTGGCCAGCATGGAGGACATCTCGATGCGGGTCGTGGGCGGGGACTTCACCGCTCGCTTCCAGGCGGACGGCTCCAACGACGAGATCGGTCGCTTCGAGCAGTTCTTCGGGAACCTGATGGACCTCATGACGTCCACACTGCAGTCACTGACTTCCAAGCAGCACTAGCTCGCACTCCGCTCGCAAGAACCGGCTGCCGCACAAGCACGTACCTGTCGGCGCCGCGGGTCCGCTGGGGGACTCGCGGCGCCGCTTCATGTCTGTAGGCCCGCGCGTTCACGACAGTTCTTACGCGGGCGCGCCCTTCACGTTGATTCGGCACAATGTCGCGCGTATCGTGGGGTGTCCCATGAGGCCGAGACTCGCCATCTGCAGCCCGTTGCTGGACGTCCCCGGTGCCGTCGAGGTGCTGTGCCTGCCCTACGACGACCTTGGCGTCGAGTTCCGCATCGACGCACACCGGATCGGCAATCTGCCCGAGCAGGTCGACCGGGTGAAGGCCACCATGCAGCGCTGCGATCTCGCCGATTTCGAGATGCGGTTCCACTTCCCCCGCGGACCGTTCGAGATCGCCCAGAGCGACGACGACCACGCCGTGCGGGCCGTGACGCTCGTGAAGGCGGCCATGGGGCATATCGCGGAGACTGACTGTCACTACCTCACCGTGCACCTTCCGCTCCCCGACGACGCGTCGCCCGAGCGTTTCGGGCGTGGTGTCGACCTGCTCGGCGAGCTCGTGCGATACGGCGCCGAGCGAAACATCCGAGTCTGCCTCGAGAACCTGCGCTGGGGGCTGACGAGCGAGCCCGAGCACTTCCTCGAACTGGTCGAGGCGAGCGGGGCGGGAATCACGTTCAACGTGGGGCACGCGAACTCCAGCGACGTCGCGCGCGCCGGCTTCTCGGCGGCGCGGTTCGCCGCGGAACTCGGCGATCGCATCGAGCACGTACACGTGTACGGCCGGCAGGACACGATCCACCATCCGCCTTCATCGATCGAGGAGATCCGTCAGGTCGTCGACGCGCTGCTCGCGACCCGGTGCGAGTGGTGGACCATCGAGCTGTTCGGGGTCAGCGAGGCGGTCGCGACGCGCGACATGCTCCAGGCGTACTTCGATAGCGTTCACCTCGGCCTGCGGCGCCATCCCCAGCCGATCAGGTAACCGTCACCCGTCGCTTCCAGATGCTGACTGGCACCTTCTGAGCGGGCGTGCTAGATTGCCTCGACTCCTGGCCTCGACCCTGCTCCTCTCCGATCCACCTGCCGATGCACTCAACGGAGGTTCCCACGGATGAGGCTTCGCACCTCTTGCCACGCCCGCATCGTGCTGACGCTCGCCGTCGCTCTCGTCGTCGCGTTCGCGCTCTCCCTCGTGACGCTGCCCTCTGCGGCCGTGGCCGAGGAGCTGCCGCCATGGCAGTCGCGGCTCAACGCCGTCCGGTCGATGGCGGGGCTGCCCGGGGTCGCCGAGAGTCCGTCGGCGAGCACGGGGTGCTGGTACCACTCCCGGTACATGTCGATGAACGGCGTGATCACCCACACCGAGTCGACCTCGAACCGCTGGTACAGCTCGATCGGAGCCGCGGCGGGCACGCGCAGCAACGTCGCGATGGCCTCCCCGTCGGGTTCGCTCGGTACCGGCCTTCGCGCGATCGACTTGTGGGCGGTGGGTCCGTTCCACGCCTTGGGCATGCTCAACCCGCGCCTGCGCTCGGCGGGGTGGGGCATGTTCCGCAAGACGGGGCGCCCTGACGCGGCCACGCTGAACATCCGCAGCGGCGTCTCGACCTCGATCACTCCGAAGTTCCCCGTCATGTGGCCGGGCAACGGCTCGACGACTCCGTACCTTCGCTATCGCGGCGGCGAGTCACCGAACCCCGTCTCGGGGACCGGATACCGCCTGCCCACCGGCCACCCATCGTGGTGCAGTTCGCCTCGGCGCCGAGCATCACCGCCTACGGCCTTCGCACCGGGTCGACCTTCCTGGCGTGCAAGCTGGTCACCCCCACCACCTACCGCAACTCGAACGCGTCGCAGCAGCGGTTGGGCCGCAGCATCCTGTCGTCGTATCGCGCCGTCTACCTCGTGCCGAGAGCGCCGCTCGTCGCCGGCAAGACCTACATCGTCAGCGTCGTCAATCGCGGCGTTCGGACCACGTGGACGTTCACCGCGGGCACCTCGCCCAAGCCGGCGAGCATTCCATAGTCCGGGCATCCGAGTCCCCGCGCCCTCCGACGGCGGCGGGTGACAGCGCTACAATCGCAGCCGGATTCGTCCATTAGCGAAAGGGCGAGTATGGCCAAGCGGCTGCTTATCGTGACCGATCGGATCGGGCGTGGCGACGACGAACTCGGCCGCCTCCTGATGCGCAACTTCATCTACTCCGTCGCGCGAGACGACCGCCCGCCCGCGGCGCTCATGCTGATGAACGAGGGCGTCCGGCTGGCCTGCGAGGGATCCGAAGTGCTCGACGATCTCCGCCTGCTCGCCGAGAACGGCGTCGCCGTGAAGGCATGCGGGACCTGTCTCGACTTCCTGGGCCTTACCGAGAAGCTCGCCGTCGGCGAGGTCTCGACGATGCCGGCCAGCGTGGCCGCGCTGCTCGGCGAGGACGATATCGTTACGATCGCGTAGGTGACCCGCCGAAGCGAGGAGTCGAGAGTGACGCAACCTGTGATCGCCTTCGTCGGCACGGGCGTGATGGGCGGCCCGATGGCCGGCCATCTGCTCGACGCCGGCTACGAAGTCGTCGTCTACAACCGCACGGCCGCCCGCGCGAGCGCGCTGCTCGAGCACGGTGCCCGGTGGGCCGACTCGCCCGGTGAGGCGGCGGCTGAGGCCGACGTCGTGATCACGATGGTCGGGTATCCCGCCGACGTCGAGGAGGTCTACCTCGCGCTCGGTGGCATCGTCGAGCGGGCGCGCGAAGGCGCCGTGCTCGTCGACATGACCACGTCCTCCCCAGCGCTCGCACAACGCATCGCCGCGGTGGCCGTCGAGTCCGACCGCAGCCTCGCGACCCTCGACGCACCGGTCTCGGGAGGCGACATCGGCGCGCGCAACGCCACCCTCACGATCATGGTCGGCGGTGACGAGGCGGCGTTCGAGCGCGTGCGCCCGATCTTCGAGGTCCTCGGCGGGAACGTGGTCCTCCAAGGCGGGCCCGGCGCGGGGCAGCACACCAAGATGGCGAACCAGGTCGCGATCGCGGGCTCCATGCTCGCCACGGTCGAGTCGCTCGCCTACGCGAAGGCCGTCGGACTCGAGCCCCGACGCGTCCTCGACTCGATCGGCGCTGGCAGTGCGGCGAGTTGGTCGCTCGCGAACCTCGCTCCGCGCATCCTCGACGGCAACTTCGGCCCTGGCTTCTACGTGAAGCACTTCGTGAAGGACCTCAAGATCGCACTCGCCTCCGCCGAGGAGGCCGGCATCGAGCTCCCCGGCTGTGCGACCGCCAAGCGGCTCTACGAGCTACTCGAGTCGAGCGGGGGAGCGGACCTCGGCACGCAGGCGCTGTGGCTGCTGTACGCGGACCCGGCGGCCCGCGAGGCAGCGGGCGTCGCGTCGGCAGCGACGGCGAGCACCGTGGCGCGGAACCCCGCTGACGCCGAATAGCACTCACGCTTCTCCACAAACCCTCCATACCGCGGGCAAACGGGCTTCACAACCCGGCGGCATACTACGAACCAGAACAGGACTTCTTCCTCCTTCGCCAGCAGAACAACCCGGTCGTGGCAGCCGGGTTGTTTTGCGTCTGGCGCCGGTTTCGCCCCCCGCCGAGACCCTCGCGCAAGACACGAAGCCCCCGGCACCGAATCCGGTGCCGGGGGCGTTTCCTTGCTTCAGCGCCTTCGGGACGGTGGTCGCTCCCGTGGCTACCTCGTCGTCCGCAATCCTCGCTCTGGGCGAGAGAAGCTGTGGCAGAACGAGCACTCGTACTTGCGCTGCGTCACGTGGATGTTGTGCACGCTCTCGAACCCGGGGTTGGCCTCGGCGCCGTGGCACTGCGAACAGACCGTGGAGAGTGACCCCTTCAGCCCGTAGCCCAAGTCCGCCTTCAGGTTGATGCGAGCGGTCGACCCGTGGCAGCTCGAGCACGAGAGCGCGTTGCCCGATGCCGGCGGGATCTCGTGGTTCAGCAGCTGGAACGTGTCGGTCTTGACCCACGTCCACGGGTCCAGCTCCGCGAAGCCCATGTTGAGCAGGCCCTTGGTCACCGACAGCGTCGGGTTGCCCGACACGTTCATGTACTCGTTCGTATCCAGCGCGATCAGGATGTTGTTGAGCGAGCGCATCGGCTGGGTCGCGGTCTTGTACTTGAACGGGTAGATCTTGTTGCCGAGCGGCCCGCTCACCGAGCCCACCGGACGCGAGGTCGGGTAGGCGCCGGTCGCGGTATCGAGCACCGCCGAGTCACCCAGCAGGTAGGTGTTGCTCTGCCGGTTCCACCACCGGTACTTCGGCGTCAGGTTGTTGGCGGTCGTGATGGTGGGATGGAACGGCGCGACGGTCGTGCCCGGCGTGCGCCAGTCTCGGTAGATCTCGGTGGCCTCGGTCGCGGCGGTATCGGCCGCGTTCTTGGCGTACGTGGGGATGTGGCAGGTCTGACAGGCCACGCGAGACAAGTGCTGGGCGATCTTCGCGTCGTGGAACGACGCGGCCGTCGAGTGGCACTTCTCGCACTTGATCTCGGCGGCGTAGTCGGTGGCCTGCAGGTCCGAGCCCTTGCCCGTGACCTTGTGACCCACGAAGCTGTGGCAGCTCTGGCAGCTCAGGTTGCCGCGGGTGGTGGACATGTGGACGTCGAAGCCCGAGTCGGTCGTGGCCTTGTGCGCCCAGGTGATGTCCCCGCGCTTGTACGAGTCGCCGCCGCCCGCGAAGGCGTGGCACTTCAGACAGGTCGTCCGAGTAGGCTTGGCCACCGAGCGCACGTACCCGTCGAGCACGGCGGTCACGGTGGAGGTCGGGCCCATCGACCCGTCGGCGCGCCGTACCCGAGCCATCGCGTACGACTCGCTGTGGCACACCAGGCAGTCGATGTTGTCGAGCTGCGCGGTGGTGGGCGTGGCGGTCAGCACCGGCTGGGCGCCTCGGCCCACGTGGCACTTGCCGCAGGTCTTCCAGTTGCCCATCGGGTTGATGCAGTAGCTGTTGATGCCGTTCGTGATCTTGCCCTGCAGCGTGCCCGGCTTGTTGACGTTGTCGGGCGCTGCGGCTTGCCACTGGTAGTGCAGCGAGCCGTACATGTCGGTGAACTGCTTGGCGTGGCAGCTACGGCAGTTCGAGGGGTAGTCGGCCCACGCCAGGTTGTCGTGCGGACCGCCGGTCACGGGGGGAGGGGGAGGAGGCGGCGGAGGGGGCGGCGGTGTCGCGGCGATCACGCCGAACGTCGTCGAACCCGACACCCTTCGTCCCGTCGCCGAGGCCTTCCACGTCCCGATCGGCGCGTCGCTCGGCAGCTGGTACGTCGCCGAGAACCCCGAGCGCGAGCTCAGCGTCCGCGAGAACGCGACCGAGCTGTCGGGGCGGGTGATCGTGAGCGTGAGCGAACGGCTCGTGGAACCCGTCCTCACCGTCACGGTCTCACCCTGCGTGTAGGTGGCCTTGTCCGTGGTGACTGCGATCGTCGCGGCGAACGCACTCGGAACGAGCGCGAACACCAACACGGCGACCGCCACGAGGGGAATCGCGATGCGATGCAACCTCATGCCCTTACCTCCAGTCGTCTGAATCGCCCGGGGCCTGCCCGAGGTGCTCCGAATACCGGCGGAGCGTTGCGAGATGGCCATTCATCGGCGGGTCGCGTCGAGCTGCACGAGAACGGCACGACAAGCGTTTGTGATGCTGGTCACTTCGCGAGTCCGCTTCGTGTGGGCGATACCCTCAGCGGTATCCACTGTAGAGGGCGAAGGCGGCGTCCGGAGGGTTTCTAAGAGAGTTCTCAGACGCGCCTTAGGTTCGACCGCGGTCGCTCTCATCGCGGCGCGGCTGCGCGCTGCCGGCCCGAATCCTGTAGAATGCTTAACGCACGTGGGGGCTCGGCGATCGACCGAAGCAGGCGAAGTAGCCGATGTCAGACGAGGAGTTCGAACCCGCTGCCGAGGCAGTCCCGGCGGACGAGGAGACCGAAGAGCAGCGCAGGCGCCGCATGGCGTTCGTGGCAGCAGCGATTGCGTTCGCGATCCTGCTGTGGTGGGTGCTGTCGCACATCGCCTCCGTGCCGAGCACGGTGGGGATGTCCCAGGCCCGCGCGGGAGAGCTCATCCACTTCGCGGGCTTCGAGACCTCAGTGACCGCGGTCCCCTGCGAGGACAAGATGGTCGGTCGCGTGCTCGTGCAGGCGCCCGGCCGTGGCCTCTACTTCACGTGGTGGCCGGTGCGCATAGCAGTGGGGGGCACCAGCATGGGCGCCGACGCCGCCGGGAACGACGTCTCGTTCGTCATCGAGCAGGGAGCGCCGGGCCTCGAGCTGGCCGTGCCCGGCCGCGTTCCCGAAGCGATGCCCACCGATCCGGAGGAAGTGCTCCCGCTCTACTACCCGCCGGTGGGTCGCGCGACCCGGATGCCCGACGTCCAGAACATGACCCAGGCCGACGCGTCGGGGATCGTCCGCGCGCTGGGCCTGCGGGTGAGCGTGCAGACCGGCCCCTCCACCACCGACATCACCCGAGGGCGCGTCATGTACCAGAATCCCGCGCCGGGCATGGAGGTCGCGCGAGGGCAGAGCGCCACGCTGTGGCTCTCGGACGGGTCGTTCAGCGTGCTGTCCGGCAAGTACACCGGCTACCCGTATCCGCGTCCGCCGAGCGGCGTCGTCGAGTAGCACTCGCTGCGCGCCCCCTAGTAGCGCTTGCCCACCCCGCGGTGGCACTGCATGCACAGGCCGTCCCACGTGGGCGGGTAGCTGCGCACCATGTGCGCGTACTGGGTGCCGTGGGCGTTGTGGCACGTCGACGTGCAGGTGAGCGGCTTGCCGGAGTGGGCGTCCAGGAATCGCGGGCTGGCCCGATGCGACAGGTCGCCGTCACCCATGTACGCCTCGTCGGGTCCGTGGCAGTCCACGCACACCGTGGGGCCGCTCTTCACCATCAGCGCGTCGTAGGGCGACCCGTGCGGCTGGTGGCATTCACCGCACTCTAGCGGGGCGTGATTCGACTTCGCGTACGTGGTCTGGATCGAGGGATGGCATCGGTAGCAGAACGACGTCCCCGCCGGCGCCACGAGCAGCTTGAGGTTCTCGGCGGCGTGGACTCGATGGCAGCGGGAGCACTCCCCGGGATGATGGCTCGCCTGGCCCATCGCCTCGGCGAGCTGCGGGATGGCAGATGTAGCAGAGGTTGGGCTGCGGGTTCTTCAGCAGCGGACCGTACTGCGAACCGTGGGGAACGTGGCACTCGGTGCAGGAGTCCTGGCTCTCGAACGGCGTGTGCTGCACCGGGAGCGTGGCCTGCCGTGCGATCGACGCGTGGCAGCCCAGACACAGCTCGCGCTCTCGAGCGAGCAACAGTCCGGTCTCCGCCGAGGCGTGCGGCTGGTGACACGACGTGCAGTCGATCTCGCTGCCCACCGGATGGTGGCTCTCCCGCGTGAAGCGCTCCGGCATCGAGCTGTGGCAGCGGTAGCACAGCTGCGGCGTGGCTTGGGTGAGCAGCGGGGCGGCGTCGGCGCCGTGGGGTTCGTGGCAGCCGGTGCAGTTGTCGCCCAAGAAGGGCTGGTGCTGCACCGAGACGGCCGAGAGGCCGGCAACGCTGGGGTGGCAGGTGAAGCACAGATCGCGTTGCGAGGCGGTGAGGATTCCCTCGTAGTCCGAGGCGTGTGGCTTGTGGCAGGTGAGGCACTGGCGCCGCAGCGCGGGCTGGTGCGCGAAGGCACGATTGAGCTCGCGTCCGATGGGGTGGCAGGTCACGCAGAGGAACGCGGTGTTCGCGCGCAGCAGCGGCGCGTTGCGGGACGCGTGCGGATCGTGGCAGCTCGTGCAGTGGTTGGCGGCGAACGGCTGGTGTGGGAAGTCCATGTTGCGCTCGGGGTTGAGGTTGCCGTGGCACGTCCAGCACAGCTGCTCGACCGGCGCGGTGAGCTTGGCGTCGCCCAGGGCGCGCCGCTCCCACGCTCGTTGTGATCGTGGACTGACTCCGAATAGGCTGCGTTGGATCGAATCGTACGGGCGCCGGAAGGGTCCCCACCGGAACCAGGTGGCTGCGCTCACGCGTACCGGAGAGCTGCCCTCCGACGTGACCGTAACCCTCGCGAGCGAGGCGTGCGGCTCGTGGCACGAGTCGCAGTTGCGCCGAACGAACGGGTTGTGGGTGGAGGGCAGGCGCATCTCGGCGAGCTTCTCGGTGTGGCACGAGAGGCACGGCGCGTTGCGGACGATGAACTTGGCGCGCTGCGGACCGACCCGGTAGTAGAACGCCATCGTCGTGGTGCAGGAGGCGAGGAGGGCGAGCAGCAACAGCAGGATGACGAGCAGCAGCCAGCCACCCGTCCTCCTGCGGCGGATCCCACCATCCGCGCTCGAGTCCACGGTCACTCCGATGTTGAACGCCGCCGAAACGGCTCTTGATCGGATTCGCGGGCGCGTCGCCCGCTCATCGTCAAGAATCATACTCCTTAAGGTTTCTGGCGGGAACCGTCCCGGCCATTCCGAGCACGTAGAATCGACCCTCGAGGACCGGTCTCGTGCCGAGGAGGACGCGTGCCTGATTACGACGTCGTGGTGGTCGGAACCGGCGTGGCGGGACGGACGGCGGCTCCCCAGCTCGCCGAGGCGGGCCTGCGCGTGGCGCTCGCGGACTGCCGGGAGTTCGGCGGCACCTGCGCGCTGCGCGGCTGCGAGCCCAAGAAGACGCTCTTCACGCTGTCCGAGACGGTCGAGCGCGCAGCGGCGAGCCGTGGGCACGGGGTCGCCGGCGACGCGCGTCTCGAGTGGTCCTCGGCGGTCGCCTTCAAAGAGCAGCTGATGGCCGGGCTGCCGGCCCGGATCGAGGACTCCGTGCGGGCCGCGGGGATCGACTCGCTGCACGGCACGGTGCGGTTCGTCGGGAGCGATGCCGACAGCGTTCGGCTGCGCGTGGGAGAGCGCGAAGTCTCGGCGGGGCACGTGCTCGTGGCGACCGGGGCGAAACCCGCGAGTCTCGGCATCCCCGGGGAGCAGTTCGCCATCGTCGCCGAGCAGTTCCTGTCGCTTCCCGAGATGCCGAAGCGCGTGGTGTTCGTGGGCGGAGGCTACATCGCGGTCGAGTTCGCGCACATGGCGAAGGCCGCGGGCGCGGACGTCACCATCGTCCACCTCGGCGAGCACCTGCTCGAGCCGTTCGATCCCCAGCTCGCCGATCTGCTGGCGGACGCGTACCGGGAGGACGGCATCGAGGTTCTCACCGGGACGGGCGTCGCGGGTATTGCCGAGCGGCCCGGCGCCGCTGGCCCCGGGTTCTCGGTGCGGCTCGCGGACGGGCGGTCGGTGGAGTGCGATCTGGTCGTGCACGCCGCCGGGCGAGTGCCGGACCTCGAGGCGCTGGACCTCGCGGCAGTCGGGGTCGAGTTCGGCCGCCGCGGCATCGTCGTCGACCAGCACATGCGAAGCAGCAACCCGCGGGTGTACGCGGCCGGCGACGCCGCCGACCGCGGAGCGCCGCTGACTCCGGCGGGCATTCGCCAGGCGAGCGTCGCCGCGACCAACATCGTCGAGCCCGGCTCGGCGGTCTACGACCCCGCCGTCACGGTGTCCGTGGCGTTCTCGAGCCCGCCCATCGCCTCGGTGGGGCTTTCGGAGCGGGAGGCGCAGGCGGCGGGGATCGACGTCGAGGTGAAGTTCACCGACATGTCCGCGTGGGACTCCTCGAAACGGCTGGGGGTCACCGCGGCTGCGGCGAAGACGCTCGTCGACCGCGCCGACGGTCGCGTGCTCGGCGCCCACCTGCTGGGTCCGGCAGCGCCCGAGGTCGTGAACCTCTTCGCGCTCGCGATCGCCCACGGCCTCACCCGGGACGACTTGCTCGCACTGGAGTGGGGCTATCCCACCGGCGCTGGGAGATGACCTACCTGGTGTAGGGGTCCCGATTTGCGTCGTCCGTGGCCGCCGTACTCGGCATCGCCCGCAGCGGGCGCCTCGGCCCGGCAGCCCTCGTAGCCGTCGAGGATCACGCCCACCGTGCGCGCGAACGACTCCTCGGTGAACTCGATCATGGGCGTGTTGGGCAGCGTGATCTGACCGTAGTTGGTCGAGAGCATCGCGTGGCCGAACGCAAGCGAGAACACCGCCGAGAACAGGTCGGAGGCGTCGGTGGGGGAGAAGCCCTGCGAGACGAGGTAGCCCATCGGCGCCTCGATGTAGGGAACCGTTCCGGTGGTCACCGGCGGGTGCGCGGCGATCATCGGGAGCACGTTGGGATGCGACACGAGCGCGCGTCGGAACCCGAGCACCGATGCGAGCACGGGCGCCTTCCAGTCGCGGGGTGGCTCGGCAGCGGGCGGTGCGACCTGCGCGAGCAGACTGAGCTCGATGACTCCTTCGACGATCGCGTCCTTGTTAGGGACGTGGTGGTAGAGCGACATGGCCTCGACGCCCAGTTCGCGCGCGAGGCGCCGCATCGACAGGCCATCGGCGCCCTCCTCGTCCACGATCCGCTGCGCGACGGTGAGGATCTCCTCGCGCGTGAGCGGAGTCTCCCGCTTGGCTGACATCAGGTGCCTCTCTCACATCTCGCTTGCCGAGAACTTCCCGGAACCTTACAGATTCGGGTGTTGACACTTACACTGTAAGGCGATATACCTTACATCGTAAGGCACTGACACCACGAAAGCAAGGCGTCGCGATGCGAGCGGCGAATGCAGGAGTCGGCGGCAGAGCGCGCCGGCGGAGACGGGGAGAGGTCATGGAGCTCGTACTGAACGTCCTCAAGTGGATCGGCCTGGTGGCGCTGGGCCTGTTCGTGGCCTTCCTGGTGGGCATGGTGCTGCTGCCGCCGATCACGCGCGGCTTCACCGACCGCTGGGGCGCCACGCCCGAGGAGGTCTCGGCGAGGATGCCCGGCGACGACCTCGTGAACGCGAAGCGCGAGATCTCGACGAAGGCGGTCACCATCGACGCGCCGCCCGACCTCGTCTACTCGCTGCTCGTGCAGATGGGGCAGCATCGCGGGGGATGGTACGGATGGGACTGGTTCTACAACCTCACCAATAGCAGCGACTTCGTGGACGGACACTACTCGAAGCGCGTCGTCCCCGAGCTGCAGGAGGTCAAGGCCGGCGACACCATCAGCATCAACGACATGGTCCAGTACACCGTGGTCACCGCCGAGCGACCCGAGAACCTCGTGCTCTACGTCGGGACGATGAAGCCGGGCGAGATGGCCGGTCCGTCGTGGTCGGCGAACACGATGTCGTTCGTGGTGAAGCCCCTGCCCGAGAACCGCTCGCGGCTGGTCCTGCGGATGCGCGCCGACGGCTCCGAGACCGGCTTCGGCCGCTGGATGTGGAACGGCCCGATGAACTTCGGCGGAGCGCTGTTCTCGCACAAGACGATCGTGGGACTGAAGCGCGTCGCCGAGAATCTCGCCGCCGAGCAGACCGCGGCGAAGTAGGCGTACCAGCCAAAACACACACGAGAACGCTCGAGTTCGGACGCCGGAGAAGTCGTCCTTCAGGACGATGCCGCCGGTGTCGCGCATCTGAAACAATCCAAGTGGCTGTTCGTCAGGGACTCGCAATGCGAATGACGTAGCCGCAAGGGGGACGGTCGAGGGGGACTCCGCGTGGGGGCGGGGAGTCAGTGGGCCGTGCCGGTCGATAGTCGCGCGTCGCGACTGGCGCCCGGGGAGAAGAGGGGGTGCGCCGTGCGTCGTCGCGGATTCCTCGTGTTCCTGCTGCTTGTCGTTCTGTGGAGCATTCCGACCGTCGCGTCAGCGGCAGCAGTTCGGACGGTGATCACGAAGCCGAGCTCCGCGTCCACGTACTACACCCGCTACCGCGCGCAACGGCTCTCGGGCTACGTGTACGGTCGCTCGATCAGGTCGGTCACCTGGCGGCTCAATTCGGGCCGGACGCTGGGGGCGACGCTCAGACGAGTCACGACCAGCAAGTACACCTTCCTCACGCCCAGGATGACCTTGCGGTCAGGCCGCAACGTCATCGTGGTCACCGCTCGCGATCGTTCGGGCCGGAGCGGTCGGGACACCATCGTCGTGTACGTCGACACGGCGAAACCCGTGATCCAGATCGCGTCGCCCCCGACCGACGCCTACGTTCGCTCCGTCACGCCGACGCTCACGTACACCTCGAACGAGTACGCGGCGAAGACCGCCGTCTCGCTCGACGGCATCGCATCCGCGACTCGCAGCGGTGGCCGACTGACGCCGCTCGCGCAGGGTGCGCACAAGGTGGTCGTGAGCATCACCGACCGCGCGGGCAACGTCGGTTCGGCGACCTCCTCCTTCACGGTGGACTCGGTCGCTCCGCACGTGACGTGCAGCCCGGCACAAGGGCAGTACAGCGGGCCGATCGCGGTGACCCTCGAGTGCGACGCGGACGCCGTCATGTACTACACGCTCGACGGTTCCATTCCGACGCCGGAGGCGGGCATTCCATACGTGGACCCGATCGCGGTGTTGGACACGACCCACGTGCGGGCCCTCGCCGTCGATCGTGCCGGCAACCGTTCGCCGGTCACCACCTTCGACTTCGACCTTGGCGCGCCGCCACCACCACCATCGGTCGACGCACCGCCGCTGTCGGACGAACAGGTCACCTCGATGGTCGACATCGCGAGGTTCCTGTACGAGGGTGACCAGCCGCTGCAATCGGGCGTCGAGCCGGGCGCGATCAGTCCCGTCTCGGTCGCCGTCGTCCGCGGTTCTGCGCGCAACCGAGACGATTCGCCCGCCGAGGGAATCCTGATCACCGTGCTTGACCACCCCGAGTTCGGGAGCGTCAGCACGCGCACCGACGGCACGTTCGACATCGCCGTGAACGGCGATGCTCGCTATACCTTCTGCTATCAGGGAGCCGGCGTGCTTGAGCTGCAGCGCCCTGCCGACGTGCCCGCCCAGGAGTTCGTCGCTCTGGACCCCGTGACCTTGACGCCCCTCGCGCCGGCCGCCGGGACCGTGAGTTCGGACAGCGGCACGGATCAGACCATCAAGGCGCCGGCTGTCACCGATGAGGACGGCACCCGCGCTGTCAGCATGCTGTTCGAGGCGGGGACGGATGGGCAGATGGTGCTTCCCGACGGCTCCACTCGGCCCCTGGATGACATGACGGTCCGAGCGACCGAGTTCACCGCCGGCGAGGACGGCCCATCGGCCATGCCCGCCGAGCTGCCTCCCACCTCGGCGTACACCTACTGCGTCGACCTCTCGGTTGACCAGGCCAGGGACGCGGGCGCGAGCGAAGTGACCTTCGACAAGCCCGTCGTCACCTACGTCGACAACTTCCTTGGCTTCCCGGTGGGGGAGCCCGTGCCGACGGGCTACTACGACGAGCAGGCCGGCCAATGGGTGTCGTCCGAAAGCGGCCTCGTGGTCAAGCTCCTGTCGGTCAGCGGCGGCAAAGCGGTGCTGGATCTGGGGACCGGTCTGCCCGCTTCGCCTGCGGAGCTTGCCGCACTCGGCATCGATGACTCCGAGCTCTACAAGCTCGCGGCGATGTATCCCGTTGGCCACACCTTCTGGCGCGTGCGGATCACTCACTTCTCGACCTGGGACTGCAACTGGGACGTCGAGCCTCCGGAGGATGCGACTCCTCCGGACAACCCGCCGCCTGACGACAAGGACCCCAAGGACTGCGAGGAATCGGGGTCGATCGTCAGCCCCCTCAACCAGGCACTGGGCGAGAGCGAGGCGCTGATCGGAACGAACCTGTCGCTGCGCTACGACAGCCGCAACTCCGGCCTCGGCCGGTCACTCACCTTGCAGCTCACCGGCAGCCGCATGCCCGCGAGTGCGACCGGTGTAGAGCTCGAGGCGGAGATCGCCGGTCACGTGTTCCGCAAGAGCTTCTCGGCGGCGCCGAACCAGAGCTTCCGGCTTGTGTGGGACGGGACCGATGCGTACGGCAGGCCGATCGTCGGCAATGTCAACGCTCACATCAACGTGGGCTACAAGTACCAGGCGGTGTACCGCTCGACGCCGAGGTTCGGGTACAGCGGTGACTACGCGATCACTGGCAATGACGCGCGTGACGAGCTGACGTTGTGGCAAGAGCAGTCGGTGCCGCTGCACCGTTTCGACGCGAGAGTGTTCGGCCTCGGCGGCTGGGGCCTGGAGGGTCTGAAGTCCCTCGACCCACGCGCCGGCACCGTCTACTCCGCCGACGGCACCGTCCGGTCGAACCCAGCAGGGGCGATCGGTGCGGCCGTCGCGGGAACGCTCGGCCGACACACGTGGGAACCGAGCGACGGGAACGAGCCGCAGTACGGGCGCTCGCTGATGTTCGGCTCCGGCTACACCTTCAGCGCGTACGCACCTGACGGCGGGCTCTACGTGACCGATACCTACGGGCGCATCTGGCTGCTCGACACGGCAGGCGTAGCGCGTCCGATCACCGCGGACGAGTACGCGGGCGCCGCGCCGTCGGAAGGTGCGCTCGCCTCGGCAACGGGGATGCAGATCACCGCTCTGGCCGTGGGGCCCGAGGGCGATCTGTTCGTCGCCGATACGGTATACAGCGAGGACGGCAACAGGCGCATTCCGAGGGTTTGGCGAGTGCGCGATGGCCGTCTCTCGAGTGTTGCGGGTACGGACGGAGTGTCCGCCGACGGCGGCAGCAGCCTCGAGGCGTCGGGCGATGGCGGGCCTGCGACGAGTGCGACGTTCTGCCAGATCGACGACCTCGCCGTGGCCGATGACGGCACCGTGTACGTGACCGACAGCGGAGCCTTCAAGGTCGCCCCGACCGAGACAGGCACCACGCAACTCAACGATGCTCGCGTCCGTGCGTTCAAGCCCGGCGGAACCATCGGCACGGTGGCGGGCCGGACGTGGGGCGTGGACGAGTGGCCGCCAGTGGGGCAACCGGAGCCGGGCGGTCCGCCCGTTCCCGCCACCCAGGCGCCGCTCTACGGCAACTCCTCGATAGCTGTCGGGCCCGATGGCGCCGTGTATATCACCGACTTCGGCTTCTGGAGTGGGGGCTCGGGCGAGGTATTGAAGCTGAAGGACGGCCAGCTGAGCGTCGCTGCCGGAGGAGGCAGCGGCCCTGTCGATGACGGGTCGCCTGCTGTTGGCGCCGACATCTCATATCCGAGTTCTGTAGCCGTCGATGAGAGCGGTCGCATCTATATCGCGAGCACGTGGGGCTACAAGATCTACGCCGTGCAAGGCGGGACGATCAGCACGTTCGCCGGCAATGGGACGACAGACTACTCCGGCGACGGAGGGCCTGCCGCCTCCGCAGGCGTTCGTGCGCCACGCAGGCTCGTCTACAGCAAGGCGGGCGACTGCCTGACCTTCTTCGATGGCGGGCCAACCTGGCGAGACATTCTGCGGACCGTCAAGGCCGGTACCATCACGCGGCTTGCCGGCTGGGACGAGACCATCGGGTGGCGCTGGGAGGGGACCCCGGCAGATTGGGTCCCGCTCGATCCCCAGGACGTTGACTTCGGACCCGATGGGTCCAGGTACCTGACGATCTGGAACGGGTACTCGTCGGGCACGCGACTGGTGCGGATCGACGAGAAGGGCGTGTGCCGAAGCGTAGCGGGCACCGACACGTACTCATACGAGGACCCCGACGGCACCAGCGCAGACAACTTCAACCGCGCACAGACCACCGCGATCGGTTACGACGGCACCATCTTCTTCGCCACCTCGCGGGCGGTGTATCGCTTCGGCGCCGATCGCATCATCCACCGCATCGCGGGCAACGAGTCCGCGAGCGCTACATCGACGGGAGACGGAGGGTCGGCGGCAGCTGCGACGTTCACCTATGTGGACGACGTCTTGGCGGCGCGCGACGGCAGCCTGTACGTCGCGGACGGCGACCTCGTGAGGCGGATCGGTCCTGACGGGACCATCTGCACCGCGGCAGGTGGCGGCACGAACGATCCGCTCGATGGCTGGACGGGGCGGGCGACGGATGCCGCGCTGTGGTACATCGACGGATTCGCCGAGGCACCCGATGGCACGCTGTACGTCGCCACCGGCGACGGCTTGCTCCGAGTCAGCCCCAACGGGTTCGTCGACCTCTTCATCGGGGGCTACCAGTACTACGACAACGGCCAGTTCACCGAGGGAATGCCCCGACAGGAAGCCCCGCTCTGGGATATCTCGGAAGTGGCGATCGGGGCGGACGGCACGATCTTCTTCGCCGCGTACGATCACGAGTGGGATGAAGCGCTCTACTCGGTGCGGCCCGACGGGACCGTCTGGACGGCGTTCGGCGGAGGCGAGCGAAACACCGGCGACGGGCTACCGCCGCAGAGCGCGACGATCGACAGCATCTATCAGGTGGCCGCCAAGTCGGCCAACGAAGTCATGATCGCGGCCTACGACCGGATCCGCACTATCTCGCCGGGCGCTTCGAGCAAGGCAGGGGAGCTTCTCGTGCCCAGCGAGACCGGCGATGAGGTCTACGTCTTCGACCGCTCGGGTCGACATCTTCAGACGCTCGACGCGGTGGTGGGCAGTCCGCTGCTGACGTTCGCGTACGACACGGCCGGCCGAGTCGTGAGCGTGACCGACCGTGACGGCAAGACGACGACCATCGAGCGTTCGGCCGACGGTTCGCCCACAGCGGTGGTGAGCCCCTACGGGCACCGCAACGACCTCATCATGTCGAACGGCCGGCTCGCCGGCCTGACATGTCCTCTCGGCAACACGCTCACTTACGAGTACGCGGGTGGCCGCCTGACGAAGCGCACGGACCGCCGAGGCAACTCGAGCGTGTTCACCTACGACTCTTCGGGTCGTCTCACCAGCGATACGAGCAGGAGTGGCGGCAAGTCCACGCTCTCACGGCGCGAGAAGACCAGCGGCTACGAAGTCACCTACACCACCGCCGAGGGCCGAGCGACCAAGTACGACTACACCTTCCTCGGCAACGGCTTCTACCAGCTCTCGGTCACGGATCCCGCCGGCATCAAGACGACGGGCACGTACGACTCGAAGGGTGGCTCGGCGGTCGTTCACGGCGACGGGACCAAGGTCGCCGCTGAGACGAGCATCGATCCCAGGTGGGGCACGTGGGTCTCGTACGTCGCGAGCACGACAGTCACCACGCCGAGCGGGCTGACCTCGCGCGCGCAGATGTCTCGCGAGGTGACGCTCAAGGATCCGTCGGATCCCGTGGTCGTAGGCAGCCTGGTCGAGACGACCACCATCAACGGGCGAACCAGCGTGCATAGCTACGACGGTTCGACACGCACGGTGACGAACACGAGCCCGGCGGGACGCAAGGCGACGTACAACCTGGACGACCACGGCCGGGTCATCAGCCAGCAGGACGACGACATGACCCCGATCCAGTTCAGCTACGACGCCGACGGCAACCTGACCCGCATGGAGCAGGGCGATCAGTTCGTGGCGTTCGGCTACGACACGCTGGGGCGCGTCTCGACCGTGAGCGACGCATCCGGCCGAAGCCGTGCGTATCACTACAATGGCGCGGACCTCGTCACCGGCGTCGAGCTTCCCAACGGTGCGACTTACGGCATCGGCTACGACACGGGCGGCAACATCACCCAGATCACCGCGCCAAACGGCTCGGTCCACTCGATGGACTACACGAAGGACGACGAGCTGGAGGTGTACGCCTCACCGTCAGGCCCCAAGGTCCAGAAGAGCTACGACGCCGACGGCAAACCGAAGCAGATCACGCTGGGGAGCGGTCGCTCGCTGGATGTCGCGTACGACCTGGCCGGTCGGCCGACCCAGCTCACGAGCGCGGAAGGCGCCACGGTATACGGATGGAACACCCAGTCAGGGATGCTCGGTCAGGTCACCCGGACTCCCGCGACCGGACAACCTCAGACCCTCGAGCTGGCGTTCGATGGCGAGCTGATGACGAGGCAGACACAGACCGGGGCTGCGAACGGCACCTTCACCTATCGCTACGGTGACGATTTCCTGCCAAGTCAGGTCGCGCTCGACGGAGCCAACACCATAGACCTCGTCCGGGACAAGGACGGATCAACGACCGGGTACGGTCCCTTTGCGCTCACGTTGGGCGGGCCGGGCGGCTCGGTCGACAAGCTCTCCGGTGGGACGGCCAGCATCGGCTACACGTACGACACGCACGCTGAGCTGAAGTCACGGTCGCTCACGGTTGGTGGGACGCCGGTGTTCGGGATCGCCCTGACTCGCACGAACACCGGCCTCGTCTCGGAGCGTGCCGAGACGGCCGCCGGCACAACGACCGACTTCGGGTACACCTACGACACCAACGGCCAGCTGGTCTCGGTCACGAAGGACGGCTTGCCGGCCGAGCGCTACCGGTACGACATCAACGGCAACCGGGTCGAGGCGTGGCGCAGCGGGCAAACCACTCGAGCCGCGGCGTACGACTCGGACGATCGAATGGTCGGGGCCGAAGTCATATACGACTCCGACGGCTTCCTCATCAAACGCGACGCGCTGGCGCTGCAGTACAACAGCGATGGACAACTCGTTTCTGCGACTCAGGGATCGGGCACGCCGATCACCTACAGCTACGACGGCCTGGGGAGGCGGACGGCTCGCACCGACACCGCCGGGACGTACCAGTACCTGTACGGGAACCCGAGCAACAAGTTCGAGGTCACGGCGACGCGCGCTCCGAACGGCACGCTCACGATGTACTACTACGATCCGAGAGGTCATCTGTTCGCACTGAAGCGTGGCACGGCGTGGTCCTACGTGGCATGCGATCAGGTGGGTTCGCCGAGAGTGATCACCAATGCCGCAGGGCAGACCGTCAGGGCGATCGAGTACACCGCGTTCGGCGAGACGGTGTCGGACACGGCACCCGGCTTCGATCTGGCCGTGGGATTCGCGGGTGGACTTCCGGACAGCGCGACCGGTCTCGTTCACTTCGGCAACCGTGAGTACGACCCGGTGACGGGACGGTGGACCAGCCGAGACCCGATCCTGTTCGGAGGTGGCCTCTCGAGCCTGTACGGCTACGTCCACAACGATCCCGTCAACTTCATCGATCCGACCGGACTGTTCGAGCCGACGACTCGGACCCCGCAGGGCAGCACGATCTCATGTGACGGCAACGGCAACGTGAAGACGCAGCTGAGCGAGCCGGCGAAGAAGCTGGACAAGACGAAGAAGGACTGCAGGCAGAAGCACGAGAACAGCCACAAGAAGGACGCCGGTGGCGTGTGCAAGGGCAAGCCTCCCGGACAGGTCGAGTACTCATCGAGCGAGGAAGAAGCATCGAGCGAGGGCAAGGCCTATGCCGCCGAGAGAGACTGTCTGAACGAGGCGGCCAAGGCCGAGAAGGACCCCGCCAAGAAGCAGGACCTCCAGGAGGAAGCGCAGGGCAAGGACATACTTCGCCAACTGTATGAGAAGTTCGGCAGCAGGACGCTGGACGTTCTGCGGGAGAACGGCGTTTCGATACCCGACTAGCGTGAAAGTCTCGAACGTCCTGAAGAAGGCCCCAGCGCAGGTTGCTGGGGCCTTCCTAATCTCCACCACTCCTCCACACGCAGGGCAAACTGGCTTCACAACCGGGCGCCATACTACGCAACAGAACAGGGCAAACAACCCCCCCTTCCTCCTTCGCAAAGGGACCCGCTAGTGGCAGGCGGGTCTTTTTGCGTTCTAGGGGAGGATTGGTTCTACAGCCAGGTACGGCTAAGTGCGGCGCAGCCTGCGTTCGACAGGACTTCGAAGACTACGTCGTACTTCACGCCGGGCGGGACGAATACGATGAACCCGTCGCGGCCGCGAGTCAGCAGGACGCGGTAGGCATTGAGCCTGATCTGTCGCGGATTCTGCACCTTGTACCGTGTGCTGCAGTCCCATCGGTCCCCGGCCCACCAAAGGTCGTGACCCCAGCCTACGATCGGCATGTCCAGTTCGAGCCCCTGGCACTGGAACTCCGTGGCCGTGTCACGAAGGGCGCAGCACGAGAAGGGGGACTCGGGGGGATCAGCGAACCAGGGCCCGACCCGCATGTTCTTCGTGAACTGATACTCATTGAGGAAGCCAAACTCGTAGAGGTTCCGAGCCTTCGAGGAAGCTAGAAGGCCAAAGCGCGAGTTCACGTTGCCCTTGTACCGCTCTCGCACGTACAGACGGGCCGCCTCGATGTCCCGAGTCACATAGAGTTCGAACCCCTCAGTCTTGAGCTGCCTCGCGAGCGTGGCGCACGAAGCGATGTCGCCCCTGTCAAGCAGGTCTGCCACCCACTGGTGGATGCGTTCTGCCTTGTGCGCCCGCAGATTCGTGTCGAGGCTTAGACAGTTGTCGAGGTGGAGCTCGGCTGCGTTGGTGAAGATGGGACCGAGGGCGTTCGGGCAGTGCACCCTCCAATCCGTATCCGTGGCAGCGAGCGCATCATTCCACTGTCCGATGCCGGCCTCTTCGCCTCTGTTGATTTCTTGGCCCTCTCCGATGAGGCCGACCATCATTGACCATGACTCCAGACGGCTGCCGAGACGAAGGAAGTCTTCCGGTTCGGATATCGCTTTGCCGCGCTTCTCTAGTGCCATCGCCGGATCGAAGGCGCGCTGAGCCTCGTCGAAGACCCACACATGCTCGTGCGGCAGGCGCGTCCGCTCGCCGCCATAGGTACGCAAGAAGCCAAGCACGTCCTGCACGAACACCTGGCTCTTGAGCGTGTACTGCAGCACCTTGACGAGCGGCCCGTTGCCCGAGAGGAAGACGGCCTGCTGGTCAGCACTGTCGTCACCGAAATGACTCTCATACACAAACTGAAGTCCGACGAGAGTCTTGCCAGCACCCGGCACTCCCGTGACCAGTACCAGATGCGATTCGCCAAGGCTCCTGGCCTCATGAGCGATCGTGTCAAGGCGACCGAGCGTTTCGGGGATGCCGGCGCTATAGGCTCGGCGAATGTGAGGCAGTTCCTCGTGTTCGAAGATGATGCGTGCGGCGGTTACGAGGGACGGAAGCGGTGCGTAGTCGGATTCGAGCCACTGGCGGGGGTCGATGTCGCTCGCTGGCGAAGGTCGCTCGATCGATTTCGCGATTGCAGTCGAGAGGTCCTCGCCGCTCACCACGTACGTGTCGCCATCCATTTGCAGCGCGCTGCGCCCCTTTGTCAGACAGAGCACTGCATGCACTGGATGATCATGCGTCGCTTGGTGGTATTCGCCCAGGTCCCGGCTGTACGCCTCCACCTGGTCAACGTGCGCGTGAAGCGGTTCGGCGAAGTCCTTGAACTCGACAACGACGACGTGTGGTCCGGCCAAGACGACGAGGTCGGGACGACGGCCTCGCTCGCGCGGCAGCTCGTATTCGAAGACGAGGAACGGGCCTGGAGGCGTGACCGGGAGTCTCTTCATTGCGCGGCGCACAACTGCCACGCTGTTCTCCCATGCCGTGAAGTGCGACGAGGTCGGCTCCTCGAGATTCAGCCGTCGGTAGTGATCTGCAAGCGCGCGAACGATCGAAGGATCGGAGCAGCTCCCAAAGTCGTCCGCCGTGCCCGCCCATCCCCAAGCTGTTCTGTCGTGTGGCGAGGGTGCATCGACTGCCTCGGCAGAATGTGCGGTGGCGGGGCGGTCGACCGGTCGAGGCGCTGGCGCCTCAACGAAGGTGGCGAGAACCGAAGTCGGCCGGGGCGCGCCCTCGCGGGCAACGGGCGGAGTGGGCCGTTCCTCGGGTCGAGCCGCATCCACCTTCTCCGCGCTGTCTGGATCCAGCGCCAAAACGAAGGTGCCGTAGGTGGTCGTGGGATCTGCGGATACGACATTCAGTTCGCCGCAGTAGATGAAGTCTTCGCGTCTTGTGTCCCGGAAGAAGAGGTGGATCTCGTCCTCGCGGATTCGCAGGTTGCGGGTCACGCGCAGCACGTTCCTTGGGATTCCGTCCGCCTCCCAGTGCAGTACCTGGCCCTCCAGCCGGTCTTGATAGTCGGTCATGCCGGCCTGCTTCTCCTGGGTGACGAACAGGATGATGAGGTTCTGACCCGCAGGCGTGACGACACCACGGGAAATCGGCTGGCGACCCTGGTAGCCCCACATCTCCGCGAGTTCGTTCCGGCTGTAACGCTCACCGACAATGAGCTCAGACATGCTGACAGGCACTGGCGGCTCCTCCAGAGATCGTTGTCAGGGGCTTTCTTCACGATCGCCCGTGATGATCCTCCAGATCTGATTGCCTGGAGGTTGCCGTTAGCGGCGTGGACGCTCAAGAGAAGCTACGCCAGCAGCTCGCGCTCGCATCCCAACGCGGGTCTCTCGGCGGGCAGGGAGGGGTTGCATCAGCTCGAGCTTCACTAGCTGGACCGCCTTGCAGTCCATCAGCTCCACGCACCGGAAGCCGACCCTCTACCTGCCTCGGTAGCCGGCGCGCATCCTGGCGATGAATGCGAATGCGAGCGCCGCGGTGACGGCAACCACGAGTGCGATCAGGCCAAGCACGCCAACGAGGATCGACCACAGCACGAATAGCGCGACAAGGAATGACGCAACGACGCGCAGAACGACGCTCCTGCCGGCAACGTCGGGGGAGACAGCGGTCGACGGCTGCCGATGAACGCCACGGGGGTCAGGGGCGGCGGTTGCCGATGCCGACCGGGACGAGGTGGGAGGTCGACTCGTCGATCTCGGCTGCGGACGTGTCTGCCTGTAGCTTGCTGCGGGAGACGATGGGCGTGGTCGTGAGCCGGCACTGTCGCGCTGACGATGGGTGCGAATCACGTCGTGCGCGACGTTGAGATCGCGGAGCTTCTCCTGCCCTCGGGCCTGCAATCGAGGGTCGGCGGGGAAGCGGTCGGGATGCCACACCAGGGCCAGTTCTCGGTACGCCCGCTTCACGTCATCGTCCGACGCACTCGGGTCGAGCTCGAGCACGCGGTAGGCGTCCGAGAGGCTCATTTGCTGCATGTCGCGCCTTCGCTTTCGGCCCCGAAGCAACTGCCCGATCGATGATCGGTCCGCTCGCCGGATTCGCAGGGTTCACTCCCACGGTACTCGCATCGGCAGTGTCGTCGCCAGTGGAGGGAACTGACACTCGTCCCTTCGACTGCCGGCTGGACGCCGCGCCGCTCGCGTCCTACGCCTCGCACTCGCGCACGAAGCGCGGGTCTCTCGGCGGGTTCGGTAGCGGGTTCAGCAGCTCGTGCTTGATGAGCGGGACCCCCTTCCAGTCGAGCTGCTCCACGGGCTCGAAGCCGACCTTCTCGGCGACTCGGCGTGAGGCGAGATTGTCGACGTGGATCATGCAGATGAGGCGGTCGAAGCCGACGGTCCCGAAGCAGTAGTCGACCACCGCACGGCCGGCCTCGGTGGCGAGGCCTCGGCCCCACAGGTCGTAGTGGAGCCACCACCCGATCTCGATCTCGGGCGCGAAGGTGCAGCCCGGACCGCAGAAGCCAATCGGCGCCTCGCGGGTCGCGGGGGCCGGGGTCGCGCAGCTCGAGCGCCCAGCGGCACCAGCCCAGGCGCTCCTGCGTGTCGAGCTGCCGCGCAACGAACTGTTCCACCTCGAGGCGCTCGTAGGGGCGACCCTCGGTGATGAAGCGCACGACCTCGGGGTCGGTAGCCAGGCGCATGAAGTCGTCGCAGTCCTGGGGGTCGGAGCTCCAGGCGCGAATGCGGAGGCGGTCGGTCTCGGCGATGACGGGTCCCATGGATTGGATGCTACCGCGAGTCGCGTTGCCGTAACATGGCGCGGTGCGGCGCTGACCCGCAGGTCAGGAGACGAGGGGGCATCGTGTCGGATACGGCCGTCGATAGCAGGACTGCAGCACGGGGCATGGTGCGCCTGTTCCTGATCGCGATCCTCGTGGGGCTCGTCACCGGTTTCGCGACGTGGCTGTTCATCGTTGCCGACCACTTCGGCGTCCAGTTCTTCTGGGACCAGCTGCCCGGGATGCTCGCGGGCGTACCGGCATGGGCGATCAGCGCCGGCGTCGTGGCGCTGTTCACGCTGCTCGCGGCAATCGTTGTATGGCTCTCGAAGGGGCGCCCGTTCGACATGGGCCTCGCCGAGTCGGAGTACGACAACGAAGGCCGCATGGACTACCGCCGTATCGTGCCCGGCGCGCTGTTCTCGCTCTTCTCGCTGTTCTCGGGTGCGGCCGTCGGTCCCGAGGCTCCGCTCACCGACATCAACGGCGGGCTCGGCACCTTCATCGCCGATCGGCTCAAGCTGGAGCCACAGCAGGTCAAGCTCATGGCGTACGCCGGCGTAGCTGGCGCCTTCAGCGCCTTCTTCGGCGCCGCTCCCGTGGGCGCGCTGCTCGCCGCCGAGCTCATCAGCCCCAAGTCGCTCTCGATCAGCCGCACGAGCATCGTCGCGGGGCTCAGCTCGGGCGCCGTGGGATGGGCGACGTACGCGGCCTTGGGCGGGGAGAAGATCGGGCCGATCCTGACCTTCCCGACGTGGCAAGTCACGCTGACCGGCGAGGACATCGTGTGGGGCATCCTGCTGGGCGCGCTGGGCGGCGTGATCGGTCTCGTGTTCGGCGGCGGGCTGCTGAAGCTGCGCGTGGCAACCCAGAGCGTGCGACAGAAGCCGATGCTCGCCGGGCTGCTCGGCGGGGCGGTGACGCTCGGGGTGGCGCTGTGGGTACCCGAGCTGCTGTTCTCGGGGCAGGAGCAGGTGGGCGACCTGATCAGCTCGGCGGCGAAGCTCGGCGCCCTCACGTTGCTGCTGCTTGGCGTGGGCAAGCTCGCCTTCAACGCGTGGTCGCTCTCGACGGGGTACTTCGGCGGCCCGATCTTCCCGGTCATCTTCGCGGGCACGTGCTTCGGCCTTGCCGTCAACCTGCTGCTGCCCACGATCCCTCAGGGCGTCGCGGTGATGGCGGTCGTGGCGGGGATGGCAGTTGCCGCCGCCGTTGCGCCCCTCAGCGTCACGGTGTTCCTTGCGCTGATCGCCGAACCCTCACTCGTCTCTGTCATCGCGATCGCAGCGGTGGCGTCGTTCATCGTGCGCCAGCTCGTCGCTCCGACCCTGCCCGGCATCTACCGAGCGACCCGAGCCGCCGAGGCCGAGAGCGCTGCGGGCGGAGCGGGCTCGGGGGACGCTGCCGCGTAGACGCCAGCGCGGTCGCCCTCGCAGGGTCGCGAATGTACCCTGCACCGACTCGGGTCCGCGGGACCTACGAGCCGGCGGGCGGTGGCGGTGCGAGGCGCCTGGGGTGGCGGCGGTGGCGCCTGCGGAGGCTGGTGGTACGCGCCGGGGGCGCCCTGCGGCGGACCCGCAGGCGGCGGCCCGGGCACTCCGAGGCCGTGGCAGATCTCGGCGTACTGCTCCCGGCTGATCTCGCCCTTGGCGTACCGGATGCGCGCGATCTCGCACGCTTCGTCTCGGCGGGCCTGCCCGGTGTAGGGGGCGTGACCGGCGTCGTGACCGTGCGACCCTCGGGTGAACTGACGCACGGCCCAGATGACGAGGATCACGATGCCCGCGAGGACTGCGAGCCAGAACAGCCCTGCGAGCAGACCCCACCATCCTCCGCCCATCATCTGGCCGTAGCCGTAATCGTATCCACGCATCATTGGCTGCTCAGCTCCTTCAGATATGCGACAACGTCTCTCACTTCCGAGTCGGTCATCCGCCATCGCGGCATCGTCGAGTCGAGGGGTGCGCTGTTCTCGTCGATGCCATAGCGGACGGCTCGGTAGATCTTCGTGTCGGTGTAGCCCTCGCGTTCGAGCGCCGCGTAGGTGATGTCCGGTGTCTGGATCGAGCCCATCATCCCGATGGTGCCGCCTCGCCCGTCCGCGCCGTGACACGAGGCGCATCCCCCGCCGCCCATCATCAGAGCGGCCTCCGAGACAGGCACCAGCGTGCGAGGGATCGGCCGCCCGTTCTCGTCGCGGCCCGACTCGAAGATCTGCTCCCCCGTGGAGCGAGGTGAGGGGTTGCGGGCACCGGGCGGACCGAACCAAGGGCCGCCCACCTGGCGTCGCGGTCCCACCGCCCAGCAGGCCGGTCGCGAGCGGCGCGAGCGCGCCCACCAGCAGCACGCCGGTGAGCCCGCCGAGCACCAGCACGATGCCGGTGACGAGCAATGCCTTGTCTCGCATGCGGACCGCCTCAAAGGACGTCGAACGGGTCGAGCCACTTCGGGTCCGACCCGTTCATTGTTCCCATGTGGGGCGCGCCCGGGAGTGTGGGAATGACGCGAGCGGACCCCCGGGGATGCCCCGAGGGTCCGCTCGGCTGTCGGTCAGTGCGCTAGCGCCGGAGCAGCTGAGGCCGCAATGACGGCCTGACGTGCACCGCCAGCGACTTGCTCGGCGCGGCGGCTGCCGCGGCGGTCGCCGGTGCCGCTTCAAGCGCGGCGTTGATGCCGGTCACCGTCGCAGCCGTGCCGACGCTCACGGTATTCGCCTTCGCCAGCGTGGGCTTGTTGTTGTAGTACTCGCTAGCGTAGCTGTCGTACGGGTCCCAGAACTCGACCTTGTACGAGCCGGCCCGAAGTCCGGTTACCGCGTACGTGCCGTCGGGGTTGGTCTCGGCGCCGGCGACAGGCTCCCACTGGTTTGTGGCGATCTGCGTGTAGACGGTGACGTAGGTGCCGCCCAAAGGCGCACCACCCGCGGCAGCGGTGACCGTACCCGAGATGGTCGACCCCGGATCGAGGGTCGCGTTGATGCCCGAAGTCGTGGCCCCCATGGTGACCGAGACGGGGTTCGCCTTGGCAGCCGTGCCCTTGCCGTCCCAGAACTCCCACGCGTAGACCCCGTTGACGTCGAAGAACATCACCTTATAGGTGCCGGTTCGGAGACCGCCCACGGTGTAGTTGCCCTCGGCGTCCGCTTCGCCGCCGGTGACCCACTGCCACGTTGAGCCGACCTGTTGAAGCACGCTCACCCAGCACCCTGAAACCGGCGCCCCGTCAGCGGCGGCGGTGATCGTACCGCTGATCCTGCCGCCTTCGTCCAGGGTCGCGTCGATGCCGCTGGTGGTGGTGCCGGCCTTCACGACGACGTCGTTCGCCTTGGCGAGCGTCGCCTTGCCGTTGTAGTACTCGAGCACGTAGGTGCCGTTGTAGTCCATGAACTCGACGCGGTAGCTCCCGGGCGGCATGCCGGGCAGCTCGTACGTGCCGTCCATGGCGGTCTCGGTCCACCACGCCGACTCCCAGCCGTTCGCGGTCTTCATGAAGGCCGTGACCTGGACGCCGGCCAGGGTCTCGCCGGTCGCGGAGTCGGTGACCGTGCCGGCGATGCCGCCGGAAAGCGCGAGGCCGGCGTTGATGCCGGTGCGCGTGGCACCTTCGCGAACGGCGACCGCCGTCGCGTTTCGGAGTGTCGGCTTGTTGTTGTAGAACTCGGTCGCGTAGGTGCCGGTCCACGCCTCGAACATGACCCGGTACGAACCGTTCCGCAGCCCGCCGAGTTCGTAGGTGCCGTCTTCCTGGGTCGGAATGCCCAGGAACTGCTCCCAGCCGGCTCCGTTGTTGCGGAAGACCCAGACCACGACGTCTTCGATGGGCTCGCCCGTGGCGTCGGCCTTCACCGTGCCCGAGAGCTTCGCACCGGGATCGAGCGCGGCGCTGATGCCCGCTGTGGTCTGGGAGAGCACGACCTTGATGTCGCTCGCGCGCGTGATCGCCGCGGCGTTGTTGTAGAACTCGTACGCGTGCTCGCCGCTCCCGTCGAAGAACTCGACCCGATAGGTGCCCGTGTCCAGGCCCCCCAGGTTGTAGGTGCCGTCCTCGGCGGTCTCTGCCCAGGAGACGGGCTCCCAGAAGTCGCCAGCGTCCTTGTACGCCATCACGAACACCTGCGCGAGTGGCGCCCCACCCTTGCTTGCGGTCACCGTGCCGGTGATGTGTCCGTACTCCTCGAGCGCGCCGTCGATTCCGCCGGTGGTTTCGCCCTCGGTCACCGCGACGGGCGTGGCCTTCTCGAACATCAGCACGCCGTCGTAGAACTCGCCGCGGTAGGTCCCGGTCTCGTCGAAGAACTCGACGACGTAGTCGCCGCCTTCGAGCCCGCCGATCGTGTAGCTACCGTCCGGCGCGGTCTTGGCCGAGCCAAGGGGCGTCCACCACCCGTCCAGGGAGGGCCGATAGACGTTCACCGTCACGCTCTCGATCGCGGAGCCGGTCGTGCTGGAAGTCACCTTCCCCGCGATCTTGCCGGCGAGCCGAAGCTCGAGGTCGGCGGTCGCGGTCTCGCCGGACACGATCGACGATGCCGCGAACGACCGTGACGAGGTGGTCGGGTGCGGTGGCGGTGATCGTCTGCGTGCCCGGCGCGACACCCGCGAGGGTGTAGCGGCCGTTGGCGTCGGTGGTCGCGAAGATCGTCGAGCCCACCGAGACGGTCGCACCGGCGACCGGAGCGCCCTTGCTGCTGACGATGCCGGTCACGCTGCCGGACCCGGCGGCTGCCGAGTCGAGCGCGAGGTCGGCGTTGAGCCGCGCGCCCGAGAGGCACTTGGTCTCGTAGGCGGGCTTGGGTTCGGCAGAGCCCATGATCGAGAGCTTCAGCCACTCCCAGCCTGCCGAGGGGTTCTCGGCGAGAAGGAGCGCCGCGGTGCCTGCCACGTGGGGCGTCGCCATCGACGTGCCGCCGTGAACCTCGTAGCCGTTGTTGGGCACGGTGGACAGGATCTCGTCACCGGGGGCGAAGACGTCGACCGTCTTGGCGCCGTAGTTGGAGAACCACGCCATCTGCTCGAAACGGTTGCTGGCACCCACGGAGACGATGTTGGGGAGGTCGTAGCCCGAGGGGTAGTTGATGGCGTAGTCGGTGTCTTCCGTCCAGTTGCCCGCGGCGAACACGAACAGCTTGTTGCTCGCGGCGATCTGGTCGTAGAGCGCCTGGTCGAACTCCCCGCCGCCCCACGAGTTGCTGAAGATGTCGGCGCCCATCTTGAGGCCGTAGTCGATGGCCTCGACGGCGTCGGCGGTGTCGCCGTAGCCGCCGGCGTCGAGGAACTTGAGCGCCATGATCTTGGTGGTCCAGTTCACGCCAACGACGCCCTCGCCGTTGTCACCCACGGCGCCGATGGTCCCCGAGCAGTGGGTGCCATGGCCGTAGTCGTCCATGGGGTCGCTGTCGTTGTAGACGGTGTCGATGCCGTGGATGTCGTCGACGTAGCCGTTGGCGTCGTCGTCGATCCCGTTGTCGGGGATCTCGGCGGCGTTGGTCCAGATGTTCGCGGCGAGGTCGGGGTGGGTGTAATCGATGCCGGTGTCGACCACGGCGACGATCACGTCACCAGTGGTGTCGCCGGTGGCCGCGTCCCACGCTTCGGTGGCGTCGATGTCGGCGTCGGGGGTGCCCTCCGCCTGACCGGTGTTCTCGAGGCCCCACAGGTCTTCGAAGAAGCTGTCGTTGGGTGTCTTCGCGACCTGCCACACGTAGTTGGGCTGCGCGTAGGCGACGCCCGGCTGCTTCGCGTACGCCTTGACGGCGCTCTCCACCGAGACACCGGGCTTGAGCTCGACGAGGTAGAGGCCCGCCACCGAGCTGCGCAGCTTGCGCACGCTCTTCGCGCCGGCCTTCTTGTCGGCCGCCTGGCGAACGACGATGGCCGCGCCGGGCTTGAAGCGCACGATGACTTGGCCGGCGCGGAACTGCCCCGGTTGCGGGTCGCCGGCGCGGGTGCCCTTGGTCTGGAAGATGCCGGAGCGCAGCAGCTGCGCAGTGCTCGCGGCTTTGGCGCCAGGCGCCGCGCCGCTGGGGAACGCGCGGCTGCTCCACGAGTTCGCGGCGAACGCCGACGACGCGACCATGAGGCCGACGAGCGCGGCCACGGTCGCGATCAGAACTGCGCGCGTGTGGAACGAACGGCGAGCGTGTCGTCGGATGCCAAGCGGCCCGGACATCGCAGACCCCCCTGTTCGATGGGCGCCTCGGCGCTCGCGCGCGAGTGCGCATCGGGTCGAAAGGCCGTACTGGCTTCCCCGCCGGTTCTCGGCCTCTCGGGAAGCGCTGGATAGCACTTCCAGCCACCAGATTAACGCTTGCTCAGGGTCCGCGGCGTCCTCCGGAAGGATGACACCAAAAAATGGTGAGAAGGCGGCCACGGCGGCATCGAGCTTGCTGTTCTAAACGTCCATGAAGCTCTTCCGACGCCCCATGGTGATGCTGATCGCCGTGCTGCTTGCCGCAGTGCTTGCGCCGCTGTGCTTCTCTACCGACGGGGAGCACACCGACGCGTGCTGCGAGATGGGCGCGCAGATCGCTGCCGCGGGATGGATGCAGTCCACCCTCGGCGGGCTTGGCGCCATGCTCGTGGCGGCCGCGGTCGCTCTCGGTGCTGCGTTCGGTCTGCCCCGGCTCCTTGCCAAGGTCGAGCTTCTGCCAACATCGTCGCCCGCTCTGGCTGCGGCACCCCTGCGCATCTGACGGACGCCCTGCCGCGCCGACTCGTTTGGCGCGCGAGCCTGTCCAGTTCGTTTCTTCTCGCAGGAGGTACATCGTGCGTAATCGTTCTTTCCTCGTCGTCGCGATCACGGTTCTCGCCGTGCTCGGAATCGCCGTGGCGCTGGCCGTCCCGTCGGTCGCCTCGGCGGCCCCGGCTGCCCCCGCTGCCACCAAGACCGTCCCGTGGGAGTCTGTCGACCTCGTCGTCCACGACGACCAGGGCCAGCAGCTCATGATCCTCGCCGGTACGATCGCTACCGGTACTCCGCTGCCCGCCGAGGTCGAGATCGCCGTGCCCGCGGGCCTGCAGCTTCAGTGGGCCGGTGAGATCCTGGGTGGCGACGTCTCGAAGGACCCCGCGGTCACTCCGAGCATCACCAAGAGCGGCAACTCCGACATCTACCGCTTCAGGCTCACCCAGGCGCGCACCGCACAGCTCGAGCTGCTGACCCCCGGTGCCGTTCAGCTCAACGGCTCCAACTACAAGGCCGCGATCTCGTGGACGCCCTCCCAGCCGCTCAAGGAGCTCAAGATCGGCTTCCGCGTGCCGGCCAACGCGCAGATCGTCACCCCGGTGCCCGGTGCCGCCGAGGCCCCCGGCCCCACCGGCTTCGACTACTACCGCTCCACACTCACCAATCTCGAGGCCAACAAGCCCGTGACGTTCGCGTTCGACTACACCGTCCCCGCGACGGCCGCCGGCACGAGCGCCAGCGGCGGTTCCGGTAGCGCAGCCACCATGGCCATCATCGCGGTGCTGTTCGCGGTCATCGCCGGGCTGATCTTCGTGGTCTCGCAGAAGCTGAAGGCCAAGAACGCCGTTGCCGAGACCCCCGCCCGCACCGCTCCCGCCTCCCGCGCTGCTTCGTCGGGCTCGAAGGCCGCTGCCGCGAGGGCCACCTCGGGCAAGGCGAGCACCGCCAAGGGCGGTTCTGGCGGCGGTGCCAAGGGCGGCACGCCGGCCAAGGACGAGCCCGCCCCCGCTCCGCGCTCGAAGGCCCCGGTCATCGTGCTCGGTGTCATCGCGGTCCTCGTCGTGGGCGCCATCTACGCGGTCAATACCGGTAGCAAGCCCACCGTGGCCGGCGATCGGATCAGCCGCACGTTCGCGCAGGTGGACGTCTGCACCACCACCAAGCTCCCGCTGACGGCGAAAGCCACCGACGTCGACAAGGCGACCGAGGAGCTCTTCAAGGTGCTCCAGAGCGTCAGCGGCGTGGGTAACGCGACGGTCGACCGCGCCAACCGCATCCTCGAGGTCGGCCATTGAGACACGGCGCTGCCTGCGGCCACGCTCAAGGCCGCACTGGCTCCCACCGGTCTGGTGGATGCACAGTAGGTAGTGTTGCCCGCCGCCCCCGACGGGCGGCCGCACATCCTGACTCGCTTCGAGGGCGGGGGCCTTGTGCCCCCGCCCTCGTGCTTTCGCCTACCCTAGCTCGTCGGCGTCGTTCATGACCTCGATGGCCGCGAGCCGGCCGGTGTCGGCGAACACGATCTCGGCCCGTCCGCCGCGCAGAGCGCGCAACTCCACGTCGATCGTGCCGCCCAGCGACTCGGCGTCCTTGCCTTCCATCTCGCCCAGCACCGGCGCCTTGAGGATGGCGGCCGCGCACCCGCGGATGTGCAGCTCGATCTCCTCGCGCTTGTCGGCGAGGGTGAGGTGCGCCTCGTTGTGGCCGGTCTCGATGCTCGTGAGCTTCGCGCCGGTGTAGGTCGTGAAGCGGTGAAGCTCGCCGTCCAGCAGCAACCCGGCGATGTGGCCCACGAACGAGCCCGTCATCCACGGGACCTTCGCCACCGAGACGCTGAGCGAGGTACTCGGTCGCGGCGAGCCCATCGGCCCGAAGTGGTTGGTCTGGGCCCAGATCCACGAGCTGGGGAAACTGTGGCCCCAGTCCTTCTCGACGTAGCCTCGGCCGCCGTCCAGTGTGATCCGCCGTCCGTCGATCTCGAGCCAGCCGGTCACCTCGTGGTCCATCGACAGCACGCCGTGATACGTCTCCATGCGGGGCACGAAGCGGTACCACCCCATGATCCCGGGGGAGAAGGTGCTGACCGGCCAGGGCGACCACCGGCCGAAACCGATCTCGCCCTTGAGGGTGCGCCCGGGTGCGTCGCCGGACGGTGGATCCGCGAGGTCGAGCGACATGCCCGTGTCGCTGAAGGTGCAGCGGCCGACGCGAATGCCGAACGACGCGCCGCGCACACTCGTCGGGTCCTTCCCGCCGGCCGCGGGCAGCGCCTCGAACTCCTCGGCGGGCAGCATGAAGTAGTGCGCCTCGCCCACCGTCGAGATCAGCTGGACGAAGGAGTGGCTCTTCGAGCCGTCGGCGGAGTACGAGACGCCCGGGATCAGCGCGACGATGTCTCGCTCGGCGGCGTCGACCTGTTTGAAGTACCAGCCCTCGAAGTAACGGCGCGACACGGAGCCGCCCTGGTACTCGGCGGGGTTCCAAATGCGGCTGAGGCGACCCATCGACGGGGAGTCCTTTGCATCGAGTGGCGGTTCCAGTGATTGCCGGTCGATTGTGTCTACCCAAGAGGAGCGCGCGAATCCACGGATTCCGCGCGGCGGAGCCGGACGCGGCGCGGTACGATGGAGGCGCCATCTGCCGGACACAGAGAGGCGACCTCGCGTGACACCCCACCGCATCTCCCGCATCGCTCGCGTCGCCCTGGCCGCGCTCGCCCTCCCGACACTGGCGGCCGGGCTTCTCGGCTGCATCGGGATCGAGCAGGACCGCCTTCCCAAAGCGTGGCGGCAGGACGAGACCCGCGAGGTCGTCGACTGGCGTGACTACGACATGTCCGGGCTCATGGAAGGCGACGCCTGGTTCACGACGTCGGGGTCTCGGCGCAACGGGACGATCGAAGGCTACGGCGCCGGCCCCGCCGTGTTCGACGCGCAGGGGGGCTACTTCGAACTCGCAGTGATCAGCCGCCGAGAAGGCGTGCCGGTTCAGCAGCGGGTGCGGGTGTACTTCGACGAGAAGACGCCCGTGTACCTCGTCGATCGCGAGTCGGTGGCCGCCGACGGCCAAGAGCTGTCGACGACGGTGCTCAACGGCATCGCGAAGGGGGAGGGCTACAACGTCACGCGGGGGAAGGACGTCCTTCAGATCCCGTTCTACGTGAACGGTGGCCGCCTCTACGCCACGCGGGTGAACGTGGTCAACGACATGCGAGTGGAAGTCCCGTAGCCCGGCGTTCCTGGATACGGTCGCGGGGTGCGGCTGCTGGGTAAGGTTCGATTAAGCAGCTGTTAATCTTGTTCATGCTGCCTTATGCTGTACACAATGTCCGACACCCATCACACCTACCCGTGCCCGTGGTGCGAGGCTGAGCGTCCCCGCACCAGCGAGCCGTGCCCGCAGTGCGGCCACGTCGACAAGGCGTCGCTCTTGCCGCATCACGTACACGGCCTGCCCGGTGGAGACGCGGTCGCCAGCTCTCCGTTCGTCCTTAAGCTGCTGATCGTGCTTCTGGTGCTGTGGCTCGTGATGACGCTCGCGTTCATCGTCAAGTACGGGTAGGCGCGGCCTTCGTCCGTCGGCGCACGCCGTGCTCGGCTAGAATCGCGATATGACCTTCACCCCGACCCCCGAGATGCAGGAGCGGCTTCGCGCGCTCCCCAAGACCGACGAGGTCCTCGCGCTTCCCGAACTCGCCGAGGACGCCGATCGGCTCCCGCGCGTGCTGCTGGTCGACGCGGTGCGCGACTCCATCGACGCCGTGCGCGAGTCGATCCTGGCAGGTGCGGAGATCACGCCGAGTGCCGACGCCATCGCGCTCGACGCCCGTGCGCGTGCGGCGCTAGCCGCGCGGCCGAGCCTGCGCCCCGTGATCAACGCGACCGGGATCATCGTGCACACGAACCTCGGCCGCAGCGTGCTATCGCGGGCGGCAATCGCCTCCGTGACCGACGTCGCCGGTCACTACTCGACGCTCGAGTACGACGTCGAGTCGGGCGAGCGCGGCAGCCGTCACGTGCACGTCGAGCAGCTGATCTGCCGGCTGACCGGTGCCGAGGCCGCGATGGCGGTCAACAACAACGCCGCCGCCGTGGTGCTGGCCATCTCGGCGCTGGCCAAGGGCAAGGAAGCTATCGTGAGCCGGGGCCAGCTCGTCGAGATCGGCGGGAGCTTCCGGATCCCCGACATCATGGCCGCGTCCGGCGCGACGATGGTCGAGGTCGGGACCACCAACAAGACGCACCTGCGCGACTACGAGGCTGCGATCACCGGCAACACGGGCGTACTGCTGAAGGTGCACTCGTCGAACTTCCGGGTGGTCGGCTTCACCGAAGAGGTCTCGGTGAGCGAGCTCGCGCCCGTCGCCGCGCAACACGCGATTCCCGTGTTCGAGGACCAGGGCTCGGGCGTGCTCGTCGACCTGACGCAGTGGGGTCTCGACTACGAGCCCACCGTGGGCGCGTCGATCGCCGAGGGCGCGGACCTCGTGTCGTGCTCCGGAGACAAGCTCCTGGGCGGGCCGCAGGCGGGCATCCTGTGTGGCCGGTGGGACCTCATCCAGCAGCTCAAGAAGCACCCGCTCGCCCGTGCGGTCAGGCTCGACAAGATGACGCTGGCTGCACTCGAGGCGACGTTGCGCGAGTACCTCGACGTCGATCGCGCCGCCCGGGAGATCCCCACGCTTCGGATGCTGAGCGCCTCCCAGGCCGAGGTGACCGTGCATGCGAACGCGCTCGCGCACGAGCTTCGCGAGCGTCTGGCCGCGAGTCGGGGTGCGTCACTCGCCTTCGTCGACACCGCTGCGGACGTCTCGCGTGCCGGCGGCGGCGCGTTGCCGCTCGCCGACATCCCCACCTGCGTCGTGGCGATCGCTCCGTCCTTGATGAGCGTCGACCACCTCGAGCGCGAGCTGCGGCTCGGCGGGGAGCCCCCCATCATCACCCGAATCTCGGGTGATCGCGTGCTCGTCGATCCGCGCACGCTCGTCTCGGCGGCGGAGGAGAATCTCGTGATCGATCGGATCGCCGAGGTGCTCTGCCACGGAGAGTGCTAGCTCGGGAATGCTCAAGCTAGACGGCGTTGTGGAGCAGCGGTTGCGGGCAGGAAGGGGTGGCGGCGGATGCAGTACCTGACCGATCCGTTCGTGATCTTCGAGTTCTCGCTCATGCTGGGAGCCCCGTTGCTGATCCTTGCTGCCCTGGTCGCCGAGCTCGTGCTGCTGAGGCGCGGGCTGTGGCGCGGAGGGCTGATCGCGGTCGCGGCGCTCAACGGCGTCACGTTCGGGCTCTGGCTGGTCCTTGTCGGCGGGAACACCGTGGGCGGGGGTTGGGGTGCCGAGAGTGCTGCTCCGTTGCTGGCGTCGGGGATGGTGCTCCTGGCGATGCTCGTGGCACTACCGGTGATGAACGCGGCATTCCTGGTCGCCTACGCCATCGTCACACGGGGACGTCACGAGATCGGCAGTTCGGGCACCCCGAGCGAGCGACGCCACCGGTCCGGCGCCGACGAACGTGAGTCACGCATGAACGCGGCATGGGACACGATGGCGGGAACCGCCTTCGTACTCGGCGAGATGGTCGGGCTGTTCGTTGCACCCGTGCTGGCCGTTGTGACCGGGCTGGTGTGCGGCATTCTGTCGACGCGAGGTCTGGGGCGTCCCGCGTCCACTGTCGTGGCCTACGCGAACCTCTCGATCGTGCTCGCGGCGATGCTGGTCGCGGCAGGCAACATCGCGGTTCCCGACGACACCGTCGGCTTCGGGCTGGTGGTCGCCGCGCTGACGTTCGGGGTTCTGGTCGCTGCCGTGCTCTCGGTTCCGATGAACGTCGCCGCGCTCGTGATTCTGAGCGTCGGGAGTTTCCGCCAGTGGCGCCAGGTGCGCGCGGCGACGGAGTCCACCGCACCGATCCCGAGCCAGTAGGACCAATGGCGACGCCATCTCTGGTACTCGGCACGGCCGGGCACATCGACCACGGCAAGTCGGCGCTCGTGAAGGCGCTGACCGGCACCGACCCCGACCGCCTCAAGGAAGAGAAGGACCGCGGCATCACCATCGAGCTGGGGTTCGCTCGGCTCGACCTGCCGAGCGGGCGCTCGATGGGAGTCGTGGACGTCCCGGGCCACGAGCGCTTCGTGCGTCAGATGGTGGCGGGGGCGACGGGCATCGATGTGGTGCTGCTCGTGGTCGCCGCCGACGATGGAGTGATGCCCCAGACGCGCGAGCACCTCGCGATCATCGACCTGCTGGGTATCTCGGCGGGCGTGGTCGCGATCACGAAGGCCGACCTTGCCGACGAGGACTGGATCGAGCTCGTCGCCGAGGACGTGAGGCAGCTGCTCGCCGGGACCAGCATCGAGGGGGCGCCCATCGTGCCGGTGTCGGCGAGAACTGGGCGGGGCATCGACGAGCTTCGCGCGGCGATCGACGAAGTGGCGTCGGAGACCACGGCTCGCCAAGCGAACCTGCCGATGCGGATCCCGGCCGACCGCGTGTTCACGATCACCGGTGCCGGCACGGTCATCACCGGCACGATGTGGTCAGGTACCGCCAAGGTCGGGGACAGCGTGGAGGTGTATCCCACCCACAGGGAGGGGCGCGTCCGCGGCCTGCAGGTTCACGGCGCTACGGTGGACGATGCGCACGCGGGCCAGCGCACGGCGATGAACATCGCGGGGCTCGATCTCGACGAGATCGGCCGAGGCGACATCGTCGCCGCACCGGGCACCCTCACCGTCACCGACCGCTTCGACGCGAAGCTCACCTATCTTGGCGCGCCGGGCGAGGACAAGCCGTTCGAGTCGGGCACCCGCGTCCACGTGAATCACGGCACGCGCGAGGTGTTGGGTCGCGTGCTTCTGATGGACGCCTCGGCGCTGCGCCCGGGCGCCAGCGGGCTTGCGCAGCTGCGCCTCGAAGAGCCGATCGCCCCGCGCTACGACGACCGCTTCATCATCCGGAGTTACTCGCCCGTCTACACGATCGGCGGCGGTGTGGTCCTCGACGCCCTGCCGCCGAGGCGCACCACGCTGAAGCCTCACGAGCGCGAGCTCCTCGACGCGCTGCTCGCCCACGACCTCGCCCACGCCGCGACCGGCCTACTCGCGTCGCGCGGACTGCCGATGACGAGCGCCGAGGTCGCTGCCGCGCTCGGAGTGCCGCGCGCTCAGGTCGCCGACGAGCTCAACCGCGCCTCGCTCGAGCGCCTCAAGATCGGCAGCGAGACTGCCTTCGTGACCGCCGAGGCCCTCGACGCATCGGTGGCTGCCATCGAGCGCGAGCTGCTCGCATTCCACGCCGAGAACCCCACAGCCACCGGCATCGCCACCCTGGCGCTCCGCGACCGCGTCGACCGGCGGCTCGAGCCGCGCGTCTTCGACGCGCTCCTTGGGGTGGCGGTCGAGCGTGGTGTCGCGGTCAGCGAGGGGGGCCGCGTCCGCCACCCCAAGGCCGCGGCCTCGGCACTCGCGGACGAGGCCGCGGCGGAAGCGGCGCTGCTGCCGCTCGTGGAGGCCGCGGGGCTCGCCCCGCCGGGCGTCGGCGAGCTTGCCGCGCAGGCAGGGCTCGAGCCGGGGCTCGCACGCAAGGTGCTCGGCGGGCTCGCCGCCGAGCAGCGCGTCGTGCGCGTCACCAGCGACCTGTACTTCTCCGTCGACGCCATCCATTCCGCGCGCGACGCTCTCACCGCTGCTCTGAGCGCGGCGCCAGCCGGGCTCACGGCCGCCGAGCTCCGCGACGTGCTCGGCGTGTCGCGCAAGCACGCCATTCCGCTGCTGGAGTACTTCGACGCGCAAGGACTTACCCGGCGTGACGGGGATCTCAGGGTGCTGCGCAAGAGCTAGGCGCGCCAGCCCAAGCCGCGGGGGGTCTAGCCGCTCTCCTCGGCCTGCCGCACACTTGGGGTGCGCGCCCGGGTGGGTGCCGTCCGTCGAAGGGGGAATCATGCGCGTCTTCGGACTTGGTGTGCTCGAGCTGATGATCATCGCGGCGATCGTGCTGCTCGCGGTGGTGCCTTACATCGTGATCCTGCGCAAGGCCGGGTTCCAAGGGTTCTCGTTCGCGCTGCTGCTGCTCGGCATGCTGTTCGTGCCCTGGATCACCCTGTTCGTGTTCGCGTTCATCGAGTGGCCGGCGCTGCGTCACGCGTACGTCGCCGACGAGCGCGCTGGACGTACCCGCGGCGTAGACCAGCAGCTCACCGGTGGCGGCTCGGCCGCTACCGCAGCACTCGCGCTGCCACGCCCCGAATGGTGGCGATGCCGTAGCCCTGGCTCGGATTGCCGTCGGTCATGACGGCGATCGCGATCTTGCGCTTCCCGCGCTCGAGACGGGCGATCTGGTGCACGAGCTGGCCGCGATCGGTGGGCCGCCATCCGCCCTTGAAGAAGACCGTCCACTTCAGGGGTCGAGCCGCCTTGGGAACGCCCCAGCTCTGCTCCGTGCTGATGTGCGACAGCACCTTCCGTGCGAACGGCCTGGCCTTGGGCGGGATCTGGCGATCCATCGTGTAGAAGAACCGAGCCTGGTCGCCGGGGGTGATCATCGTGAGGCTCCACCAGCCACGCGGCCCGAAGTTCGTCATCCCCGCCCGTTTCGCCACTCGGTTGAGCCCCGAGTCGCCGACGATGCGGTAGACGGTGTCAGCGGCATGGTTGTCGGAGTACTGGATCATGCTCGCGAGCGTAGAGCGCATGCCGGGGCTCGGCGTGGGATCGCGCTGCAGGTACGCGACCAGCAGCATGGCCTTCACCACGCTGGCGCAGATGTAGGGTTGGTTGGCCCGGTAGCCCCGCATCCGCCCCTTCTCGTCGATGACGGCGAAGGCGACATCGCCGCGACGCTGCCGCACCCATGCCGTGGCGGTGGCCACCTGCCTGCCGGTCGCGACCGGTCGAGGTGCGGCCTTGCGTCTGGGGCTGGGCTGGAGTCGGATGATGCGCGTGCCGCCGGTGCGATCGGGGATCGCCTTCGGCGGGAGCGGCTTCTCGGCGGACGCGCCCCGTAGGGGATGGTTGCGCGACTTGAGCGCGGCGACGGGCGCTTCGGGCTCGAGGAACGGTGTCGCTGCCGCGGGCGGTGCGGTCATCCCGACCGCCGCGACCGTCACCACCGCCGCGACGAGCGCGCACCTGGTGACGCGGCCAAGCCCACGGCGAAGCGCCGCTGCGTATGTGCACAGATGAGTCACAACGAGGAGGATACCGCCTGCTCGGGGCGCGGCAACGTGTTGGCGCCGGCTAGTCTTCAGTCGGCGCGTTGCCTCCATGGCAGGTGCAGGAGACCCTCGGCGGTCCGGTGGGATGGCACTTCGCGCACGGGAAGCTGCGGTAGCTATGCTCGCCCGCCGAGGGATGCCGGAACGACCACGAGGTCCCGGGCCTCGTGTGGCACGACGCACACGGCGGAGGGAAGTGCCCCGCGGGTGGCGTGTGGCACTGCTCGCACTTCGCCTCGCGGGGCGGGTGGGTGAAGCGCCAGGTCTTGCCCGGCGTGGGGTGGCACGACCAGCAGGGGGCACCGGCGGGGACCGTGGGGTGCTCTTCCGCGGGTACCGCGTGACAGCTCAGCGCAGTCGCCTCTGCCGACCGGATGCCGGAACACGAACCGAGAGCCTACGGCGTGACAGAGCCGGCAGTTCTTGCCGGCGGCCTGGGCGGGGTGGTCCTTGGGTGGAGTGTGACACGCCGGGCACCCCGTCTTCGCCATGTCGTGGCATCGCGAGCACACGACCTCGACGTGCCCGGGGATGTTCGGTCGGCCCTCGCCGATGGCGGCGACCGCGAAGGCGGGACGCGTGGTGACGACCGAGGCGTTGAACACGCCCGCCGCCTTCAGCTGCTCGGCGGTCACCTCGTGGCCCGTATCGAAGTGGCAGTTCTGGCAGGCGGCCTTCTCGGCATGCAGCTCGTGCGAGAAGTTGCGGCGCTTCACCTCGACCGAGGGGTGGCAGCGCTCGCACCGCTGGTTCGGGACCTCCGGTGGCTGAGCGAGTGGGAACGACCGGTTCCCGAAGAAGTGCGCGTAGACCTCTTGCAGCGCCACGAACTTGTGACCCATGCGCGCCGCGAAGCCGCTGTCGACGTGGCAGTCCACACACTGAGCGTCCTCAGCGTGCGGCCCTTGCTCCCAGGCGGCGTAGTACGGCTGCATCTCGTGGCACGTGGGGCAGAAGGCAGAGCTGTCGGTCGCGCGTGCGACGCCCACGAACGCGGCGAGCACGATCACGAGGCCGACGAGCACCACCCACAGCGCTATGGCCCTGCGACGGCCCTGGACCGCCTGGTCCTCGGTCACGCGGCTTCACTCCCCACCTGGCGCGGCTCCTACGCGGGCATCTCGGATTCGGCCGGGGGTGCTATCCGCGGCAGCTCGATGGTGAAGCGAGCTCCGTGCGGCTCGGCGTTCTCGGCGGTGATACGCCCTTCGTGCAGCTCAACGAGGGCTTTCGCGATGGGCAGGCCCAACCCTGCCCCTCCGGTGGCATCTTCTCGACCGCCTTGCGAGCGGTAGAAGCGGTCGAAGATGCGGCCGAGGTCCTCGCTGGGGACGCCGGGGCCGTCGTCGGTGACCTTGAAGCTCACCGTCGAGGAATCGCAGCTGCAGGCGACTTCGATGCGGCCACCGTCCTCGGTGTGGGCGACCGCGTTGCGAACGATGTTGAGCAGCGCCTGTTCGAGCTGATCGGGATCGCCCGAGATCCACGCATCGTTGCTCGTGCATGCCGAGACGATCTCTCGCGGTCCCAGCAGCCGCGAGCGAGCGACGACCTCGGCGACGATCGTGGGGGCGTGAAGCGGCTGGAACCGTGTCGGCGGTGCACCCTGCAGACGCGCGAGCACGAGAAGCTCGTCGAGTAGCCTACGTCATCCGTCCGCTCTCCGAGGCGATCATGTCGAGCGGCTCCGTCGCGGCGGGCGGAAGGTCGTCGGTCGTCTGCAGCAGCTCGACGTTGCCGCGAACGATCGCGACCGGCGTTCGGAGCTCGTGGCTGGCGTCGGCGATGAACCGGCGCTGCTCGGCGGCGCCTGCCTCGAGTCGGTCGAGCATCTCGTTCACCGAGTGCGCGAGCGACCCGAGTGCGTCCGGCGGCCCTTGGTAGGCCAGGCGCCTGCCCGGCTCGGCGTGGGTGACTTCGGCGGCATCAGCGGCCATGCGTCGTAGCGGCTGGAGCGCCCTGCCCGCAGCCCAGAGTGCGAGCAGAAAGCCGATGGCGACCGACACGAGCCCGGCGATGGTGAGGGTGACTGCGAGGGTGTCGGCGGTCTCGCGCTGCGCGTCGAGCGCCAGCGCGGCTTCGAACACGCCGACACGCTTGCCCTCGGCATCGAGGATCGGGGCGGCGAGCACCCGGTAGGTGGTACCGGAGAACGTGACCGTCACGACCTCGGGCAGACGCGGCGGCGACTGCAGCGGGACGTTATCGGCGGCGTTCTCGAGACGAACGTCGGAGTTGGACAGGATCCTCCAGCCCGGCGCGGTCTGGTCGAGCGCGACGACGAGAATCGGGTCGATGCCGGCGCGAGCGGTCCGTGCGCCCAGGTAGGCGCGGGTCGCGGTGGCCAGCGTGCTGCCGGCGGGGGCGCCTCGCATCGCCCCCAGGTACGCCTCGGCCTCGCGCTCGAGCGCCTGGTCGGTCGCGGCGTCGAGGCTGCGCACCGTGGTCACGTACGCGAGCGTGACCAGCACGCACGCGGTCACGAACACCGTGATCGTGCTGGCGAGCACCACGCGGCCCCGCGCGCCGAGGCGCATGGGGCGACTGGCGGAACCCCGCCGCGCGCTAGCCGCGAACACGGTATCCGGCTCCGCGCACGGTCTCGATCGCGCTCGGCTCGCCCGGGGAGTCGAGCTTGCGGCGCAGGTAGCCCACGTACACGTCTACCACGTTGCTGCCGGGGTCGAAGTCGATACCCCACACCGAGTCGAGCAGCTGCTGGCGGGTCATGACCTGGTCGGGGTGGCGCATCAGGTACTCCAGCAGCGCGAACTCCCGGCTGGGCAGGTCGATTCCCGGCCCGTCGCCGCGCTTCGCGACCCGTGTCCTCGTGTCGAGGCTGAGGTCGCCCACGGTGAGCACCCTCGCCGAGACCTGCGCTCCTCGCGTGTTCGCGCGTACCCGCGCGGCGAGCTCGGCGAAGGCGAACGGCTTCACGAGGTAGTCGTTGGCGCCTTGGTCGAGCAGATCGACCTTGTCGTCGATCTCACCCAGTGCCGAGAGCACGATGACGGGGAGCTCGGCGTCCTTCTTCCGGATCGCGGCCAGGACGTCACGGCCGTTCCCGTCGGGCAGCACGAGATCGAGCAGCACCAGGTCCCACTCGTAGCTCACCGCAAGGGCGGTGGCCATTCGCGCGGTCGCGGCACGCTCCACGGAGTGCCCCTCGGCCACGAGCCCCTTCTCCACGAACGAAGCGATCCGGTCCTCGTCTTCTACGAGCAGGATGCGCACGTGGGTCCCTCCGGCTTCGGTGACCGAGTAGTGCTTCGGCCCTCGCCGCCGCGCTCGCGGCGAGGCTCAAGTCGTTGCAAGGGATTCTCTCAGGTTCTGTCACCGACCGCAGCATGAGCCCGGCTGCGACGCAACGGCGCCCACCCGTGCAACCCCTACCGCCGTCAGTCGTTGTCGCCGCCGCCGCCGCCGCGCGGTTTCGACGACTCGTCACGAACCGGGGGTTTCACGGTCTCGCGGTCGTCATCGTCGTCGTCCCCGTCTCCCCGATCGCTGCCGGAGCTGCCGGCCGTGGTCTTCGCGGGTTGCCCGGATGAGCTCTTGGTCCCGGCGCCGCTGCGGGTTGACCTCCGCGCGCGGCCGCTTCGTGCCGATCCCGCCGAGCCGCCGGAAGCCGATCCGGTGCCCCGGTCGTCCGCGCTGGCAGCGGCCGACTTCGAGCCGCGCGTCCCGGGGCCCTTCGAGGGCGGTGTGGCGGCGCCGCCGCTGGCGGGCGCGCCCTGGCCGCCGTCTGCGTTCGAGCTCAGCAGGAGCCCTGTCGCGAGGGGCGGAACGTTGGCGGCGACGCGGGGACGCGCCGCACCTGCCGAGCGCGAAGGCCGCAGCTGCTCCGGCAACGAGGACGATCGCCGCGACGGCGGCGATCGCGATCACTCTGCGGTCAGGTCGGTTCACGAGCATGAGCCCCTAGTCGTCATTGCCGGGCGGGATTCCGTTGTGGCACGTACAGTACACGCGAGGCGGGCTGGACGGGTGGCACTTGGAGCACGCGAAGCTCCGGTACGTGTGTTCCCCCCCAGGGACCGACGGATGCCTGAACGTCGCGCTCGACCAGGGTCGACTCGGCGAGTGGCACGATGCGCAACTCGTGCCGTAGTGGTTCGACGGTGCCGAGTGACACGAAGCGCAGCGGGTCGAACTCGGGTGGTAGAACTTCCACGAAGCGGCGGCCCGGTGACAGGTGGCACAGCTGCCGGAAGAGTGACCACCCGGTCGCTTGTGGCACGTGGCGCAGCCCGACGAGGACGGGTGGGTGAACAGCCAGGAGACCCCTGCCCGACGATGGCACGTCGTGCACGATCCGGCGCGATGACCGGCGGGCCGACGGTGACAGGTGGCGCAGCTCGTGGACCTCGAGTGGGTGAACGCCCAGGACGCGCCGGTGCGGTGGCAGCTCGAGCACGCGCCCGCGCGGTGTCCTGCCGGACGTTGATGGCAGGAGCTGCAGGTTCCCGACCGCGAATGGCTGAACGCCCACGAAACGCCGGCACGTTTGTGACACAGCGTGCACGAACCGGGTCGGTGGTTCGCCGGCCTGGCATGGCAGGTCGTGCACGAGGCGCTACCGGGGTGAGTGAACGCCCAGCTCGTGCCAGTCTGGCGGTGGCACGTCGAGCAGCTGCCGCTGGGGTGTCCCGCGGGCGCCTTGTGGCATGCCGCACAGTTCGCTGCCTTGTTATGCGAGAACGCCCACGAAGCACCGGGCTTGGTGTGACAGCCCTGGCATGCGCCGGGCCGATGGTTTGCGGGAGTGGGGTGACAGGTGCCGCAGGCGACCTGCTTCTTCGGGTGGGCGAACGCCCACGCGACTCCCGGCTTTCCATGACAGCTCGCGCAGGCGGCCTCAGTCTTGAAGTGCGCTGCGGCTGGCGTGTGGCAGGTCTGGCAGTCCGAGCGACCGGACGGGTGTGCGAACACGAACTGCTCGGCGGGGGCATGACAGGTGGCGCACGCGGTCGTCGCGGTCTTGGGATGCTCGGCCGGCTGTGAGTGGCAGGTCTCGCACGGGGTCGTCGACATGCGGTGGCAGTCCGAGCACCCCACCGAGACGTGGCCGGCGAGATCGGCCGCACCAGCGCCCAGAGAGGCCAGGCGCACCGACGCGCCCTGCGCGGTCTTCGGGTTCAGGATGCCGGCGTCGGCAAGTGCCGCGGTAGTCACGGTGTGGCCGGCGGTGAAGTGGCAGCGAACGCATGGACGGTCGCCGGCGTGCTGCGGATGCGAGAAGCCCGGCTTGTCTGGGGAGGGATTCGGGTGGCATCGCACGCAGCGGCCGTTGGGGATCGGCGCGAGCGTCGCCGAGGCCAGCGGGAACTTCGGCTCCCCGAACGCGTGGACCTTGAGCTCCTCCAGCGCCACGAACTTGTGCTCGAGTCGGTTCAGCGTGCCCGCGTCGACGTGGCACTCGACGCACGCGACGCCCTTGTGCGGACCCTGATGCCACGCCTCGGCGTACGGCTTCATTTCGTGGCAGGCGACCTCGCAGAACTTCGGCGAGTCCGTGGCTTGAGCGATGCCGACGAAGGCCGCGCCAGCCACCAGCAACGACACAGCGGCAGCAGCCGCGATCAGCAGCACGCGTGCGGGTGAGATCGAGCGGGCTTGTTGACCTGCCACCAAGGCTCCTCAGTGTGCCGTGAACGGTGCGGTGCGGACGCGAGTTCACTAGCAAGAATCGGGAGGAACTGGCAGTGGTTTGATGAGCCGCCGATGAGAATGCTCTTAGGTTGCCGACCAGCCGGTCGCGGGGAACGTTGACAGAGAGCGTGCGAGCCTATTGAATCCGCACGGGGGCGGATGGGTCCTGGTGGGCCCCGCGGTCTTCAAAACCGTAGTGGGGCGTGAAGAGCGTCCCGGGTGTGTTCGATTCGCACACGCCTCCGCCAAAGGCTTTGAGCAGCGGGAATCCGTCTCGCGGGGTTCTGGCGGTGATGTTGCCCGTTCATCCTTGTGGCTGATTGACCCTCTCCGTCAGGAAGGATTAGCTTCGAGACACTCCGCGCGGGCGAGGGGGCTTGCGCGTGAGGGACCGGGAGCCTGCGCTCTCCGTGGCCAAGGCACCGGCCTGCCACTCGGGGGGAGTCCTCGTCATGGGGCATGCCACGTATGTCCGGAATCTGAGCAACTGTCGTCTGCCGGTGCTCGTCTGCGTAATCGCGCTGGCCGCAGCGTTCTCACTCATGTTCGCACCGTCTGCATCCGCGACCGCGATCGTCATGGCACAGCCGGACGCCGAGTACTTAGCTCGCACGACAAGAATCGACTTCGTAGGTGCCACCGAGGCTGATGTGATCGACCACGTTTCTGACGGTTCGCTCACCGTGTCTTTTCCGTCGATGCTGAAGTTCACAACGCCGAACTCCATCGAGCCCTACGCCAAGACGTGGGGGTACGCGCCGCTTGTCGAGAGCACGCTGAACGTGCCCTATGTGACCACGTACGGACCGGTCGAGTTCACGCTGAGCGAACCCGCAACCACCTTCGGCCTTGAGGCGTACAACGGGTACACCTGGGCCAGCGACATAACCGTCACGTTCCTCAGCGCCGCATCGGAGACCATCGCGACGATTACGAAGTACGTCGCCTTCGACGGGTACAGCTGGGATGCCAGACTCTTCGCGATCACTAGCGACACGCCCATTGCCAAGGTGCGTGTCCAATCAAGCAACAACGGCAGTGTCGGATACGGTCAATTCCGCTACGCGCTTGCAGGGAACCACGTTCCCGTTGCCTCGCCCGTTGCGGCACTCACCACCACCAACGCTTGGCGGACCATTCAACTGACGGCGACCGACCAGGACGTCGATCCGCTGACATACCGTGTCGTGTCGCAGCCGTCGCATGGCAACCTGACCGCGGCCGCTCTGGATAAGGTTACCTACCTGCCCGAGGCCGGATATACGGGAAGTGACTCCTTCAAGTTCGTGGCGAATGACGGCAAGGCCGACTCAAACGTCGCCACGGTGTACCTCACCGTGGTTGAGGGCGGGCCGTATCCTCCACACGAGCAGGCTTCGGCCCCATATGTCCCCGGCGTCGTCGCGGACGGAGAAGTCTCGGCGGCCGAGTACGCAGGGGCGTTTGCTGCACCCATGCCGGGCGACCCCGCAACGACGTTGTACATCAGCCAAGACGGATCGTTCCTGCACATTGCGCTTGCAGGCGCCGCTCCCGCGTGCGACGTCTACGTCTACGTCGATCCGGAGAATCACGGAACTGGCACTCCGTTGGGCGACGATCGATGCTTCGCCAACCGAATGGACGGTTGGGTGTTCACCGCATATCCGACGTGGTACATCGGGCCGGACACGCCGGGCTACAATGCGCATTTCCAGCGCGATCCAACCGGGACGTGGAGCTCTGAGTTCGCCATCCCATACTCAGCGCTGGGAGTGACCGCCGGGGTGACGAACACCATCGGCATCAATGTCGGTGCTGAGCCGAGCAACGGCGTGGACATAGTGCGCCGGTGGCCTGAAGGCAGCATCCACCGCAACCTGGACACGTGGGCGCAGATGACGTCGGACTGGGCTGCGCCCAACCACTCACCCGTCCTCACCAGCTTGACCGTCCCGTCATCCCCCCTTCCTGTCAACACGCTGGCGGCCGTCCAAGCGACCTTCACCGACTCCGATGCGGGTGATGCGCACACGGCCGTGTGGGATTGGGGAGATGGGACGAGCTCTGCGGGCGAAGTGATTGACGGAACATCGGGCACCATCAGTGGCAACCACGTCTACGCGGCCGCGGGCGTGTACACCGTTCGCGCGTCGGTGACCGATCGCCAAGGCGCATCCACTGAGCTTGAGGCCACCCAGTACATCGTGGTGTACGACCCCTTGGCCGGCTTCGTCACCGGCGGTGGGTGGTTCGAATCGCCCGCAGGCGCATACGCCGCCGATCCCACACTCGTGGGTAAGGCGAGCTTCGGCTTCGTGTCGAAGTACGTGAAGGGTTCGAGCGTGCCCACGGGCAAGACGGAGTTCCAGTTCCACGTCGCCGGCTTCACGTTCTCGTCGGCGTCATACGACTGGCTTGTCGTCTCGGGATGCCGAGCTCAGTACAAGGGCGAAGGCACCATCAACGGCGCTGGACAGTACAAGTTCATGCTGACATGCACGGATGGTTTGCCAGATCGAATACGAATCAAGATATGGGACGCCAGCGAAGGGGTGGTCTACGACAACCAGCTGGATGCCGCAGACACCACTGCTCCCGCTACAGCGATCTCCGGCGGCAACATCGTGGTTCACAGGAAGTAGGGCTGCAGGCGCCGTCGCAACTGCAAACCATTCTGCAAACGCACTGAACACAACAGGATGCGACTCGACAGCACCATACGTGACCACGACGCCACGGACACCGAGCTAGACTGCACAGAACGGGACTCGACGACACCAAACGGTACGACCGCGTCAGAACTTCAAAACCGTAGTGGGGCGTGAAGAGCGTCCCGGGTGTGTTCGATTCGCACACGCCTCCGCCAAAGGCTTTGAGCAGCGGGAATCCGTGAGAGCGGGTTCCCGCTTGGCGTTGTCTCCCGTGCCGCTTCCAATGGCTGCGTACTCCTCTGCGCGGCGATGAGCGGCGGAAGGTCCGAAAGGGCGTGCGGGTTCGACTCCCACCCCGGGCAGCAGCATGACGCGGCCGATTCTGCCGGCATGCGACACCCGGTCACATCCCGCCTCAGGGCGCGGTGTTGTCGAGGATGACCGTGATCGCGCTCGTGGACGAGTTGCCCGCCGCGTCGTAGGCCACCGCGCGCAGGACGTGTTCCCCCATCCCGTACGAGCTGCTGCTCCACGACGCGGTGTAGGGGGAGCTCGCGTCCGACCCCACCCGCGTCGTGTCGACGTAGAATTCGACGCGGGTCACGCCGATGCTGTCCGAGGCGGTCGCCGCGAGAGCCACCGTGCCCCGTACCGTGGAGCCTGCGGTCGGCGAGGTCAGCAAGACGGTCGGCAGGCCGGTGTGAACGACGATCGAGTCCGAGACGGCAGTCGACGTGTTGCCCGCATAGTCCGTGTACCGCACGCTGACGGTCTTGGTGCTATCGCCGGCGGGGACCACGTATGGGTAGCTCGTCACAAAGGGAACCGGGCTCGACCACGTGGTGCCGTCGGTGGAGAACGCCATGGTGGAGACGCCGGAGACCGTATCGGTGGCCGACAGGGTCAGAGTCACCGAGGTCGAGTTGGTGTAGGCGGCCCCGGCGTTGATCGAGATCGTCCTCGATGTCGGTGCCGCCGTGTCGAGGATGATCGTATCGGTAGCCACGGCCGACACGTTGCCGGCCGCATCGGTGAAGCGGGCGTAGACGGTCTTCTTCCCAGTGCCGCTGGAGAGCGTGTGCGCATGGGTCTGCGCGTACGCGACCGGGCTCGACCACGTGGTGCCGTCGTTGGAGAACGCCATGGTGGAAACGCCGGAACCGACGTCCGTGGCGGACAGCGACAGCGTCACGGCCCTGGTACGTGTGGCGAAAGCCCCGTCATTGATGACGATCGCGCCAGTGGGCGCGGTGTTGTCGAGGATGACCGTGATCGCGCTCGTGGACGAGTTGCCCGCCGCGTCGTAGGCCACCGCGCGCAGGACGTGTTCCCCCATCCCGTACGAGCTGCTGCTCCACGACGCGGTGTAGGGGGAGCTCGCGTCCGACCCCACCCGCGTCGTGTCGACGTAGAATTCGACGCGGGTCACGCCGATGCTGTCCGAGGCGGTCGCCGCGAGAGCCACCGTGCCCCGTACCGTGGAGCCTGCGGTCGGCGAGGTCAGCAAGACGGTCGGCAGGCCGGTGTGAACGACGATCGAGTCCGAGACGGCAGTCGACGTGTTGCCCGCATAGTCCGTGTACCGCACGCTGACGGTCTTGGTGCTATCGCCGGCGGGGACCACGTATGGGTAGCTCGTCACAAAGGGAACCGGGCTCGACCACGTGGTGCCGTCGGTGGAGAACGCCATGGTGGAGACGCCGGAGACCGTATCGGTGGCCGACAGGGTCAGAGTCACCGAGGTCGAGTTGGTGTAGGCGGCCCCGGCGTTGATCGAGATCGTCCTCGATGTCGGTGCCGCCGTGTCGAGGATGATCGTATCGGTAGCCACGGCCGACACGTTGCCCGCCGCATCGGTGAAGCGGGCGTAGACGGTCTTCTTCCCAGTGCCGCTGGAGAGCGTGTGCGCATAGGTCTGCGCGTACGCGACCGGGCTCGACCACGTGGTGCCGTCGTTGGAGAACGCCATGGTGGAAACGCCGGAACCGACGTCCGTGGCGGACAGCGACAGCGTCACGGCCCTGGTACGTGTGGCGAAAGCCCCGTCATTGATGACGATCGCGCCAGTGGGCGCGGTGTTGTCGAGGATGACCGTGATCGCGCTCGTGGACGAGTTGCCCGCCGCGTCGTAGGCGGTGGCGGCGACGGTGTGGAACCCGATGCTTGCCGCGGAGGCGTCCCACGTGGTGCCGTACGGAGCGGTCGCGTCGGTGCCGACCAGCGTGCCGTCGACGCGGAACTCGACCTGGGTCACGCCAACGTCGTCGGACGCGGTAGCGGCAAGCGCTACCGTGCCGGACACCGTCGCGCCGCTCGCGGGCGAGGTGACCGAGACGGTGGGCGGGGCGGTGTCGAGGGGCGGGGGCACCTCGACGATCACCGAGGCCGATGCGGCGTTGCCCGCCGCGTCGTAGGCACTCGCCTGGATCGTGTGCGAGCCGAGGCGCGGCGGAGGCCGCGTTCCACGTCGCCGCGTAGGGGGCGGTCGCGTCGGTGCCGACGAGCGTGCCGTCGACCCGGAACTCGACCTGCGTCACCCCCACGTTGTCAGATGCCGTCGCTGCGAGAGCGACCGATCCGGACACCGTGGCGCCGTTGGCGGGCGTGGTGATCGAGACCGTGGGGGCGGTGGTGTCACCCGGAGGCGTCACGCCGCCCTGGGTGGTGACGTCGACGCGCGAGGTCGCCTTGTTGCCCGCGGCGTCGAAGGCCTTCGCCTCGACCTGCGTACGGGCCGCCCAGGACGTCTCTGACCGTCGCCACGGGGAGGTTTCGGGCCTTGACCTCGTTCACCACGGTGGTGAAGTAGCCCGACGGGGGGTTCCACACGTGGTTCAGGAAGATGACCCAGCGCTTGTTGGCCACCGCGTCGTCGAGCATGGCCCGAAGGGCGGTCACGCCGCTGTTGTTGTCGATGTTGGCGGCCGAGCCGTCGATTCTGAGCATGTAAGGGTCGGAGGGCGGGAGCTCCTGGACCCCCCAGCTCGTGCGGTTGTAGGGGTGGTACTTCTTGACCACCGAGGTGATGGTGGGGTTGACCCAACCGTTGGGGGAGGCGAACCCGGAGTTGGGGAAGCCGTTGGCGTCGAGCCAAGCCTTGTTCGAGGCCACGGGGGGCTCGAGCTGGGCGACCGAGGTCTGGTTGGTGACCGAGTTCCAGTGGTCGGTCGTGTGGCTGGAGATCTCCCAGCCGGCGTCGCGCAGCGCGGTGAGCTCGGGCAGGGACAGCTTCCAGTCGTAGCCGTTGATGATGTCGCCGGAGTGGACGTAGGTGGTGGCCGGGTAGCCGGCCGCGGCAAGGATCGGGTAGCAGCCGGTGTACTGGGTGTCCATCCCGTCGTCGAAGGTGAACGAGACGACCGGGCCTTGCGTGTAGGCGGCAGGGGCGTTCCACGTCACCGAGTACGGGGCGCTCGAGTCGGTGCCGATGAGCTTGCCGTTGATGCGGAACTCGACCCTGGAGACCCCGGTGTCGTCGTCGGCGTTGGCGGTCACGTCGACCGCGCCCGAGACCTGGGACCCGCTCGCGGGCGAGGTGACCGAGACGGTGGGGGCGGTGGTGTCGGAGGGCGGGGGCACCTCGACGATCACCGAGGCCGACGCGGCGTTGCCCGCGGCGTCGTAGGCACTCGCCTGGATCGTGTGCGAGCCAGGCGCGGCGGAGGCCGCGTTCCACGTCGCCGCGTAGGGGGAGGTCGCGTCGGTGCCGACGAGCGTGCCGTCGACCCGGAACTCGACCTGCGTCACCCCGACGTTGTCAGATGCGGTCGCTGCGAGAGCAACAGAGCCGGACACGGTGGCCCGTTGGCCGGGCTCGTGACCGACACGGTGGGCGGGGCGGTGTCGGAGGGCGGGGGCACCTCGACGATCACCGAGGCCGACGCGGCGTTGCCCGCGGCGTCGTAGGCGGTGGCGGCGACGGTGTGGAACCCGATGCTCGCCGCGGAGGCGTCCCACGTGGCGTTGTACGGGGCGGTGGAGTCGGTGCCGACGAGCGTGCCGTCGACCCGGAACTCGACCTGCGTCACGCCGACGTCGTCAGATGCGGTCGCTGCGAGAGCAACAGAGCCGGACACGGTGGCCCGTTGCCGGGCTCGTGACCGAGACGGTGGGGGCGGTGGTGTCGGAGGGCGGGGGCACCTCGACGATCACCGAGGCCGACGCGGCGTTGCCCGCGGCGTCGTAGGCACTCGCCTGGATCGTGTGCGAGCCAGGCGCGGCGGAGGCCGCGTTCCACGTCGCCGCGTAGGGGGAGGTCGCGTCGGTGCCGACGAGCGTGCCGTCGACCCGGAACTCGACCTGCGTCACCCCGACGTTGTCAGATGCGGTCGCTGCGAGAGCAACAGAGCCGGACACGGTGGCCCGTTGCCGGGCTCGTGACCGACACGGTGGGCGGGGCGGTGTCGGAGGGCGGGGGCACCTCGACGATCACCGAGGCCGACGCGGCGTTGCCCGCGGCGTCGTAGGCGGTGGCGGCGACGGTGTGGAACCCGATGCTCGCCGCGGAGGCGTCCCACGTGGCGTCGTACGGGGCGGTGGAGTCGGTGCCGACGAGCGTGCCGTCGACCCGGAACTCGACCTGCGTCACGCCGACGTTGTCAGATGCCGTCGCTGCGAGAGCGACCGATCCGGACACCGTGGCGCCGTTGGCGGGCGTGGTGATCGAGACCGTGGGGGCGGTGCTGTCACCCGGAGGCGTCACGCCGCCCTGGGTGGTGACGTCGACGCGCGAGGTGGCCTTGTTGCCCGCGGCGTCATAGGCCGTGGCCTCCACGGCGTACGGCCCGCCGAGCACGTCTCTGACCGTCGCCACGGGGAGGTTTCGGGCCTTGACCTCGTTCACCACGGTGGTGAAGTAGCCCGACGGGGGGTTCCACACGTGGTTCAGGAAGATGACCCAGCGCTTGTTGGCCACCGCGTCGTCGAGCATGGCCCGAAGAGCGGTCACGCCGCTGTTGTTGTCGATGATGGCGGCCGAGCCGTCCACCTTGAGCTGGTACAGATCCAGTGGCGGGAGCTCCTGGACCCCCCAGCTCGTGCGGTTGTAGGGGTGGTACTTCTTGACCACCGAGGTGATGGTGGGGTTGACCCAGGCGTTGGGGGAGGCGAACCCGGAGTTGGGGAAGCCGTTGGCGTCGAGCCAAGCCTTGTTCGAGGCCACGGGGGGCTCGAGCTGGGCGACCGAGGTCTGGTTGGAGACCGAGTTCCAGTGGTCGGTCGTGTGGCTGGAGATCTCCCAGCCGGCGTCGCGCAGCGCGGTGAGCTCGGGCAGGGACAGCTTCCAGTCGTAGCCGTTGATGATGTCGCCGGAGTGGACGTAGGTGGTGGCCGGGTAGCCGGCCGCGGCAAGGATCGGGTAGCAGCCGGTGTACTGGGTGTCCATCCCGTCGTCGAAGGTGAACGAGACCACCGGGCCTTGTGTGTAGGCCGCAGGGGCGCTCCACGTCACCGAGTACGGGGCGCTCGAGTCGGTGCCGATGAGCTTGCCGTTGATGCGGAACTCGACCAGGGTCACCCCGGTGTCGTCGGCGGCGTTGGCGGTCACGTCGACCGCGCCCGAGACCGTCGCGCCGTTGGTCGGCGACGTGACTGAGACCGTGGGGGCGGTGGTGTCGGGACCCTCTGCCAACACGACAGACGGGGAGGAGATCCCTCCCCCGAGAACAGTAGCTGTCACGAGAACGACGGTAAGCCAACAGCGAATCGCACGACCGCCCGCAGCGAGCCGCTGATTTGCCAGATACATGAGCGCATCCCCCCAGCTAGGGTCGTGTGGGCAGGCCCCTAGTGGATGGCTGCGATTCGTTGGTTCCGCAGATACTCTTCGCCCGTATGCCCGCAGGGGGCTACCACGACCCCGATACCAACATGTACCCCGCGCGCACCAATAGACACATCCCTCGAAGTGCGAGACCGTACGGCTGGAGTGGTCACCAACGCAAGAGACCGGCCCCTGGGCCGGTCTCACCATTGACTCCGCGCCACTGAGGGTGACCGTCTTGGCGGGGATTGCCGGTGGCGCGCACCCTTCTCCGCGCGAAAGCCTAGAACTGCACGTAGATGAACGGGGAAGCGGTGTCCGGTGCGAAAACCAGCACAGCGAGAATCACCGCCGTGATCGCGAATGCGCCTGCGAACGAGGGGATCGGAACCCGATCTGGCAGGGTGTACTTGCGGCCGATCAGGTGACCCAAGGCTACGAACGTGATTCCCGTGAGCGCCTGTGTCGCCGGCCAGACGATTCCCCCGGTATCCCCCATGAACGCCATCTTTCTCAGGATTGTTGCTGCCGTGGTCAGGTCAGGCGAGCGGAAGAACACCCAGGCGATACATAGCCACGCGAATGTCAGCGCCCACGACAGGACCGTTCCGAGGAGCGATGACGAGCCGTCAGCGGGCTTCGGCACGATTGCGCGGAACAGGCGCTGGACCACCATGGCGAAGCCGTGCATCAGCCCCCAGACGATGAAGTTCCAGCCTGCGCCGTGCCAGAGGCCGCTCAGCGCCATCACAGTCATCGTGTTGATGCACGTTCGGAGCAGTCCCCGGCGGCTCCCGCCCAGCGGGATGTAGACATACTCACGGAACCAGGTAGAGAGCGAGATGTGCCACCTCCGCCAGAACTCGGACACGTTCTTAGCGAGATACGGGAGGTTGAAGTTCGCGGGGATCTGTAGGCCGAAACACTTCGCGCTCGCGATGGCGATATCGGAGTATCCAGAGAAGTCGGCGTATATCTGTACCGAGTAGGCGATGACGGCGAGCCATACCGTTGCGGAGCCGAAGGTGCCTGGTCTGGAAAAGACGACGCTAATGAATCGCGCCATGCCGTCCGCGATGACGATCTTCTTGAAGAGGCCCATCAGGAACCCCGGAAGCGCCTGCTCGAGGTTGTCCCAAGTGACCTGGAAGCGGCGCTGCAGCTGGGGCATGAAGTGCCGCGGTTGGAGGATGGGACCGGCCACGATGTGCGGGAAGAACATCACCATCAGCAGGAAGTTGAGCGCGGATCCAACCTCGAGGTCGCCGCGGTACACGTCGACAAGGTATGCGATCACCTGGAAGGTAACGAAGGAGATGCCCACGGGTAGGAGCAAACCGAGGGCTCCCGGAGGATCGATGCTGAACACATTGGCAATCGATCTTGTGAAGAAGTCGTAGTACTTGAAGACGCCAAGGATGGCGAGCTCGACGCCGATTGTGACTGCCAGCAGCCGACGTCTGCGTACCTGGGCTGTCGTTGCCGCGATGCTGCGCGCGGCCAGGTAGGCTAGTCCCCCCATCGCGAGCAACACGGGGAGCAACCTGACGTCCAAGAAGGCGTAGAACGCACAGCTTGCGATGAAGACGAAGAGTCTCGAGGCCTGCTCGCTGCGGGTCGACCTTACCGCAAGGAGCGCAACGCCCAGGAACACCGCATACTGCCAGGAGGCGAGCGACACTAGTTCTTCTCCTGACTGGCAGCAGCGGGCTCGGTCGTCGCGCCGCTACGGGTCAGCGTCTTCACGAGCAGGTCTGCTACGACCCGATGGCCCTCAACGTTCCAGTGTCCCGCGCCTGGCTGCGTATTGTCGAAGCCGTCCAACGGTTGACGTGTCTGCGCGTACCGGGAAAGCAGGGCTTCGCGAGGATTCACGAACACCAAGCCCAGCCTCCTGGTCGTGGCCGCGACCAGGCGCTCCGTCTCGGTGGGCGCGGTGGCACTCCCTCGGTAGTCGATCTCGGGACGATAGAGGATGACGAGGTCCTCACCGTACGCCGTTTTGAGCTGCCGCAGGATCCATTCGACCTGTGCGGGGTCCGCGTAGGCGGTGGGGTCTGCGGCACTTTGCACCGCCTTGGCCTGCTGGGACTTCTTTACTCTCTGCCAGATCCAGTAGGGGGCAGGCAGATGCGTCAGTGCGTTGCGCGCGACGTCTGCTGCCGCCGGTGTTGGCTGTGATCCTCTTACGACCCAGCCCGTCCCATCGCGTGCCAACCAGTAGCCCTTGGATTGCGGCTTCTTGAGCTCGACTGTGAAGTCGGTGTCGCCGACTTCCAGGACGGTTCGTGTGGGAGCATAGGTCCCCTTCAGGGCGTCGGCCAGGTGAAGGAACCAAGCCGGATTCGCCCCGTCCATCCCCGCGTTGACGCCGACCACGTGCTCGCCTTGCCGGCGCAGGGCCGCCTCCGCGAGGTCCACGAAGGTATGGCCATCTGGAATCTGGATGGCCTCGGTGAACGAGTCGCCGATGAACAAGATACGGCGTGGATACGAGCGCAGTCCTTCCGGCTCCCCCGCGCGGTTGCCGATCGAGTTGATGCGGGTGACCGTTCGACCTTCCGTCGCCGAGATCAGAAGCCCTCGGTTCATCACGTCCCCGAATACGGGATCGACCCGCCTGCCGGGACTCCTGAACACGAGGACCGCGGTAAGAACGTTCATAAGGACGAACGCAGTGAGGATGCCAGCGAGCGCGAGGCCCCAGCTTCTGGAGAACAGCATTCTCCTTAGGGATTCAATCACTGCGGCCCCCAGTGGCACAGGCGCCGTCCGGCATCGCGGTTCCCCCCTGTGTGCTGCGGCGCGAACACACAACGCGGCGCCGACAGCGCATTAGCTCGAGTCGTCCTTCGCGAGTTCCCGGAATTGTATCGTAGGTCCCGCCGTGGACGAAGAGCCCGGATGGCAGCCGGATCGCACCCGGGACCGCGCACCGCCTGTCGCACTAGAGAGGGCCCCTCCGAAGAAGGGCCCTCCTTGGAGTCCCCGACGAGTCTCTGCGCTGACGCCGCCGGTCCATGGGGGGGATGGACTCCAAACCCCCCCATGATACTCCGTTCGGTGACACCCTGTCAGCACCGGTATTGGGCTTCGTTGGAGTTGAGTTCTCCCAGCTCAGCAAAAGGATGCGTCTCAGCAGCTGGAGCGGCAGCGGGCACGGAGAAGCGAAGGAGCCGGCGGCCGATGGTTCCGCCGGCTCCTTCAGCGCAGAGGTCGGAATCGCCTAGACGAGCGACCGGCACCTCTTGGCTGCCTGCTCGTGGAGGAGCGCCCCCCTCACGTTTTGCGGTGGTGTCACGGGGACCACGTGCGCTCCAGCAGGCAGACCTGCATCGAGTCGGACTTCGATTCTAGGAACCGGATGTTGGCGCTCGATTGAGCGACGGTTGACTTCCCGCGACATGAGGCGCCTCAGGGAGGAACCAGTCGACGCCCGATCGATCGGAGCGCAGTGCGGCTGCCTGACCTCGTGTTCGACCACGCCAACAGACCCTCGGCGAACTCGCCTCGGGCAAGGCCGTCGTCGGCGAGACGTACCGGGACGCGTGGCCCGGAGTCTCGGCAGGTTGGTTGTGCATGAAGTTTGCTAGAGAAACCTTGCTGGCTCTGCGCCGCCGGCGACTGAGGCTTCGTACGAACACTGCAGCACGCGTCCGGGGACGCGATTCCTGCGTTGATCGGGGGAGGAGAGAGGCCCGTGCGCAGACCGGCGGTCTGGGTCGCCGTTCTCGGCGCCTGTCTCCTGACCGCAGCGTGCGCGCCGCCTTCCGCCAACGACGCTCCGTCAGGTGACTCCTCGGCCCGGATTCCCTCTGCCCCGTCGGCTCCGGCCAACGACACCCTTCGCATCGCGGTGCTCGGCGACAGCAACTCGTCCGAGGACTACCGCATGTACGGCGAGGGGCCTGCGTGGCCCGAACTCATGCGAGTCAACCTCGCCGCTCGAATACCCACGCGGACGATCGAACTCGAGAACGCGGCTCAGCCAGGCTGGACCTCTCGGGACCTACTCGCCGCCGTCAATCGCTCTTCGCTGGCTCCCTCCCCGGACGTCGTGATCGTGATGATCGGAACGAACGACCCCGGTAACGAGATCCCGCTTGAGGAGACGATCTCGAATGTCCGCGCCATCGTCGGCCGCGTTTCGGCGGCGCCATCCGCGACGGGAACCGCACCTCTCGTCATCGTTGCTCAGCCGCCGGTCGCACAGTCCGGGCGAGTGGCTCAGACCTCGCGGGTCTACCCGATGTGGTGCCCCTATGACGCGACCGAGTACGCCCCGAACAACCTCCGCGACATGAAGGATGCCCTAGGGCGCTTGGCTCAGGAGCTCGACGTCCGGCTCGTTCCGGTGTGGGACCGGTTCGCCGCGCTGGGCTACGACGGCACGCAGCCGGAACGTAGCGAATTCGTCCTCGACGGCCTGCACTTGGCGCGAGCGGGACAAGTGCGGGTGGCACGGTGGATGGCGGAGGAAGTGGCTGCCCAACGGTAAGCGCCGCCGATGGAGCTACCCCGAGAAAACCCTCGCGGCAGCCACCGGGGCTGCCGCGGTAGGGCGGGACCTCTCGAGCGAGAGCGTCCTACAAGACGTCCCGGCGCGGTAGCCTTGTCCCCCCAGGGGCCGCGCCGGGGCACCCTTGTCCGACGGAGTCCGACGGACGGGGCAATCATCGGTGCGCGACCTTACCAGAACCTTACCGCCCTGATCGGCGCACCTGTTGGAACGCTGCAAGTGCCCTCAGCCGTGCCTCCGAATGCTCTACCAAGCGCTGCGGATAGGAGTCGCCGACCCGCACTTGCGAACGTCGAAGTTCGGGCTCCGTGGCGTCCCACGGGTGGTGGATCCAGCGTGGTGAGAGGCGATCGAGTTCCGGCACCCAGCGGCGAACATAGGCGCCATCGCGATCGAACTTCTCGCCCTGGGTCACCGGGTTGAAGACCCGGAAGTATGGGGACGCATCCGCACCGCTGCCGGCCACCCACTGCCAGTTGAACGCATTGAGCGCGGGGTCGTAGTCCGCGAGGAGCTCGGCGAAGACGCGCTCGCCCTGCAGCCACGGCAGCAGCAGGTCCTTGGTGAGGAAAGAAGCCGTCAGCAGCCGAACCCGGTTGTGCATCCATCCCGACGTCGCGAGCTGTCGCATGCCCGCATCCACCATGGGGAAGCCCGTCGTGCCGGACGCCCACGCCGCAAGGGCCGCGGGATCCTCCCGCCACGGCATCGCCGAGAACGCCGGCTTCCACGGCTCCTCGGCGAGCGCGGGGAACGCCGCGAGCACGTGATAGGCGAACTCGCGCCACGCAAGCTGGCGGAGGAATGGAGCAGCGACCTCAGGCTCGAGGTCAGCGTCGTGTGTCGCCGCGATGACCTGCCGAGGTGAGAGCTCGCCGTGCGCGAGACGAACTGAGAGCTCGCTCGTCCCGTCGACCCCCGGCAGATCGCGACGCTCGTCGTAGCGCGCCAGGCCGTGCCCGACGAACCGATCGAGTCGGCGCAGCCCCGCGTCTTCGCCCGGTGCCCACGCGGCGCCGTCCTCGGTGGGCGGCTCGAGGCCGAGCGCCGGCGGCTCGAGCAGCGACCCGCGGCGAGCGAAGGCGTCGGGGGCTGGGACGCGCTCCGGAGCGGGCAGCGGCGTCCGGGGTTGGAGCGCCCGCGACCACGCGCGGAAGAACGGCGTGAACACCCTATACGGCCGATCCGAGGCGGTGACGAGCGTTCCGGGAGGCGTCTCGAGCTGACCGGGGCATGTCACCAGGGTCACACCCGCGGCGGCAAGCGCCGATCGCACGGTGTCCTCTTCGGCCAGTCCTGCGGGGGAGTAGTCCCGGGAGCAGGTCACCACCCGCGCGCCGAGCTCGGCCGCGAGCCGCGCGATTGCGACCGCGGGCGGGCCGTCGGTCACGGCGAGCGCCCCGCCTCGCGCTCGCAGCGATGCGTCGAGCGCGGCGAGCGAGTTCAGACGCCACCGCCGCGAGGCGGGGGGCGCGGCGGGCGCGCCGTCGCCCGGCGTCACGCGGGCATCGCCGTGCGGGGGCTCTCCCGGGCGCTCTCGCAAGCCCACGCAGGCCACGGTCTCTGCCTCGGTGAGTGCGGCGTGAAGCGCTTCGTTGTCGTGCAGGCGCAGATCGCCCCTGAACCACATCACCGCCGCCCGCGACATATCGGGTCTCCTGCCGTCGTCTGCCACTCCTTCGATTCTCCCACGGGTACCTACTGACCCGAAGGGGTAGAGGCTGTTACCGTCGTGGAAGTGGCGAGAAGGGGGACGCGTGGCCGAACTCATCACCCGAACCGTGCCCATCGGCATCAGTGCCTGCGTCTTCGATTGCCCGGTGCGCTACAACGGCAAGGCGTTCGACGCGCTCGAGGTCATGGGCCGCGAGCGGGGGGACTTCTCCTGGACTCCCGTGTGCCCCGAATGCCTCGCGGGACTCGGCGTGCCCAGGACGCCGGTGCATCTGACCGGACCGGGCGAAGCCGTGCTCGCGGGCGAGGCGAAGGTGCTGGACCGTCGCGGTCACGACATGACCGAGGCGATCGTCGAGGGGTCCCGCTGTGCGCTCTCCGCGCTCGAGCGGGCCGGAGTACGCGCGTTCATCGCGAAGGAGTCCTCGCCCAGCTGCGGGCTCTACAAGGCGCAGGTGGGCAAGCGCCGCACGGCCACCGGCGGCAGTGGAGTGTTCGGAGCCATGCTCATCGCTTCGGGGCGGTTCCTCATCCCCGACAACGGACTCGCGAACTCGCTCAGCTGGTGGGACTCGCGGCGCAGGCTGCTCGCGTGGCTGTGGCTGTCGGATCGGGAGATCGCGTCGAGTCGAGACCTCTACGACGCGTGGCACACGGTGAAGTTCGTGATCCAGGAGACGAACCGCCCCTTCGCCGACGAGATGGGGCGTTCGCTCGCCGCGCTTCCCAAGGGCGTCTCGGCAGAGGCGCTCGAGCCGCTCCACACCCGGATGCTCGACGCGCTCAGGGTGCCCTCGACCAAGCCGCGGATCCGGCAGGCGCTCTACAAGACGTGGGCTCAGGCGGCCAAGAAGGGCAAGCTGCGCGGCGTCGACACCCACGGCCTTGTCATCGAGGCGCCGGAGGAACGAGCGAGCGTCGACGAGGTGGCCCGCGACCTCATCGGGCTCGAGCGGGTGAGCTTCGAGAACGACCTGCTGTTCGGCACGAGTCCTGTGCTTCGCCGAGACGGCCGCCGCGTCGCTGCTCACGAACGCGAGCGGGCATCGGTCGCCGATCCCGTGCCCGACGAAGACCCGACCCACCGCGACCGATAGGAGCACCCGATGGACTGCCTCGACGCCTTGATGACCCGCCGCAGCATCCGGCGCTACACGGACGACCCCGTCGCCGAGTCCGACCTCGACACGCTGCTTCGCGCCGCGATGGCCGCGCCCAGTGCGGGCAACCAGCAGTCATGGCGCATCATCGTGGTCACAGACGGCGGCCAGCTTCAGCGGCTGTCGCAGGCCACGCCCTACTCGCAGATGCTCGCCTCGGCCCCTGTGGGACTCGTGGTCTGTGGCGACACGCGCGAAGAGCGGCACCCGGGCTACTGGGTGCAGGACTGCTCGGCGGCGATTCAGAACCTGCTCGTCGCCGCGAACGCGATCGAGCTCGGTGCGGTGTGGATCGGCTGCTATCCGGTCGAGGAGCGGGTCGAGAACGTGCGCCGGATCTGCGGCGTGCCGGAGGGCATCGTCCCCATGTCGATGATCGCGCTCGGTCATCCCGCCGAGACCAAGCCCGCCGCCGAGCGGTTCGAGCCCGCGTACGTGCATCGCGACCGCTGGTCGGACTAGGACGCATGGCCGCTCACCCACCGCTGCTCGAAGCGCGCGGGCTGCGCGTGACGCTCCCGGGCGACGCGGGTCCGGTCGACGTGCTCGACGGGGTCTCGCTGACACTCGAGCGCGGCGAAGTCCTCGACGTCGTCGGACCCTCGGGTTCGGGCAAGTCCACCCTGCTTCGCGCGCTCGCGCGGCTGCTCCCGGGGACGGACGGGGCGCTGCTGCTTTCGGGCGAGCTCGCCGAGACCATCGAGGCCCATGAGTGGCGCACCCGCGTCGCGCTGCTGCCTCAGAAGGCGGCGATCGTGCCTGGCACGATCCGCGACAACCTGCTGTTGCCCTGGCAGCTCAAGGTCCGCGCGCACGCTGCCGTGCCCCCGGATGACGACCTGCGCGCGGCGCTGGACCGGGTGAGCCTCACCGACATCGACCTCGACCGGGACGCCGACCGCCTTTCCGTCGGCCAAGCGGCGCGCGTCGCGCTCACCCGAGTCGCGCTCACCGAGCCGCTCGGTGTTGCTGCTCGACGAGCCGGACGCGAATCTCGACGACGCATCGGCCGTGCAGGTCCGGACGCTCACCGAGTCCTTCGCGGCGGCGGGCGGCGGCGTCATACGCGTTCGGCACCAGCGAACCGACCAGCTCGCGACGAGGCGATTCCGCCTTGCCTCGGGACACCTTGTCGCCTTGGAGGTGGGGGAGTGACCGGCGCCGAGGCAGGCGGCGTCATCGTCATCGGCTGGTGGCAGCTGGCGCTCGCCACCGTGTTCGTGCTGGTCGTCGGCATCATCTCGGTGCGGCTCGCGCTCGGCATCGAGAAGGACCTGGCGATCGCGACCGTGCGCACCTACCTGCAGCTGATCGCGCTCGGCCTCGTGCTGGGCTGGGTGTTCCGCTACACCGACGAGGCCAACGCGTGGTGGCTCGTGATCCTGATTCTGCTGCTGATGACGGCCACCGCGGCGCAGATCGTCCTGCGGCGCAGCCCCGACGCCCCGGCCGGTGTCTACCTCAACTCGTTCGCGTCGATGCTGGTCACCGGCTTCGTGGTCACCTTCGTCGTGACCGGCGCGATCGTGCAGGTCTCGCCGTGGTACCGCGCGGACTACGTCATCCCCATCGCCGGGATGGTCCTGGGCAACTCGATGAACGGCATCGCGCTCGCGCTCGAGCGCGTGTTCGCGGATCTCGACGCTCGCGACGAAGAGGTGCTTGCCCTCACCGCGCTGGGCGCGTCCCCATGGGAGGCGGCGGCGCCCTCGATCCGCTCGGCGCTGCGTGCCGGGCTAATGCCCACCATCAACTCGATGGCCGCGGTAGGGATCGTGTTCATCCCGGGGATGATGGCCGGCCAGATCCTCGCGGGCGCCGACCCGCTCGCCGCCACCGGCTACCAGATCGTCGTGATGCTGATGGTCGCCGCGGCGACCGCGGTGGGCTCGATGCTCGCCGTGCTGCTGACCTACAAGCGTCGCTTCACCGACGACGGGGTCTTCATCGAGCGAGGTATGCGTCCCGAGCAGTCTCCACGCTCTCGCCGGTAGCCCTCGTTCTTGCCGAGGCGAACAGCGACGCCGCCCCGCACGTGCGAGGCGGCGTCGGATCGGACTCGCAGCTCAGTCGCCGGTGCGTCCGGTTCGCTAGGCCTCGTCGCTTGGCGGCTGCGTGGGCGGCTCGGGTGCAGCGGGTGCGGCCGGCGGTGCCGGCTCGGGTGCAGCTGGCGCGGGCGTCGGCTCTGGAGCTGCTTCGACGGCCGGCGGCGCGACAGGCGCGGGCATCGGCGCAGCGGGTGCAGCTGGCGCCGGCATCGGCGGTGCGGGTGCGGGAGCCGGCGGCGCGGGCGCGGCCATCGGTGGCGCGGGCGCGATGGGTGGGGTCATCGCCGCGGCACCGGCCACAGCCGCTCCCCCTGCGGGCGCACCGGCGAACGCGGGCGCCATCCCGCGCGGCCCGACGTACTTCGAGTCGCCCCACCCCAAGATCACGAGGAACAGCGACTGCAGGAAGACCAGGCCGAGTGTGAACCCGAATCCGTGACCGTACGAGAGCGCGGTGTCGTACGCGCAGATGACGAGGATCACGACGTTCACGACGGGGATCAGGAACAGCAGGATCCACCACCACGGGCGGCCGATGATCTTGAGCCAGACGAGCGTGTTCCAGATCGGGATGATCGACTTCCACCCCGCCTCGCCGGCCTTCGTGAACATCTTCCAGTAGCCGATGATGGCGATGATCACCCAGATCAAGCCGCACGCCCAGGCGAACCAGAGTGCGCCGAACAGCGCACCCATGTTCGACGAATCCGTCGTCACGGTATGCCTCCCTCGTCTCATGCACGACACCGGATGGCCGTGCACCCCACGTCATCCTACCTCCAGCTCGCACCGAGTAGGGCATCGACCGTCTGATACCATGACCGCGACCTGCGCCGAATCCTGGGGGTGTCCGTTTGGCGACTGCGTTCGAGCTGTACTTGAAGCGCAATTCGAAGAAGTTCGAGGAGTACCTCGGCACCTTCTTCGTGGACGGCACGCACCCCGACATGGACCGCTACCTCTACGACCCTCTGTCGGAGTACTACGCGAATGCCGGGAAGCGCCATCGCCCCCTGATCTGCCTGCTCGCTTGCGAGGCCGTGGGCGGCGATCCCACCTTGGCGTGGCCCTCCGCCGCGGCGATCGAGCACTTCCACACCGCCGCGCTCATCCACGACGACATCGAGGATTCCTCGCTGACCCGCCGAGGCGAGCCCTGTCTCCACGTCGCCGAAGGGGAGGGCCTGGCGATCAACGCCGGCGACCTCGCGCTCTCGCTGGTGACCGGCACGGTGGTCGACGATCCCGGTCTCGACGCCGAGACCAAGCTCCGCGTGCTCAAGGAACTGGTCGACATGACCACGCGCACGATCGAGGGACAGGCGCTCGACATCGGGTGGGCGCGAGATGACCGCTTCGACCTGACCGTCGACGACTACCTCGTGATGGCTAACCACAAGACCGCGTTCTACTCCGGTGCCGTGCCGCTTGCTGTTGGCGCCATCATCGGCGGTGGGTCCCAGGGGCAGATCGACGTGCTCCGCGCGTTCGGCATGGCCGCAGGGCTCGCGTTCCAGATCCAGGACGACGTACTCAACCTCGTGGGCAAGAAGGAGTCGGTGAAGAAGGACTTCCGCTCCGACATCACCGAAGGCAAGCGGACTCTCGTAGCGATCCACGCGCTTCATCACTCGCCGAGCCGGGAGCGCCTGCTCGCGATCCTCTCGCAGCGGGCGACGGATCCGGCCGTACTGCAGGAGGCCGTCGACCTCCTCGAGGAGGCGGGTTCGATCCGGTTCGCGCAGGCCTACTCGACGGATCTGGTGGTGCAGGCCAAGAGCGGGTTGGAGGAGGCCCTGCCCAAGAGCAAGGCGAAGAACCTCCTCCTCTCCATGGCCGACTTCTTCATCAGGCGCTGCTCGTAGCGCGTCGGCCTAGCCGCACCACACCCGGACGTGGTTGCCGTCCGCGGCGTCGACGGTGATCTCCATCTCCCGGATGTTCAGGAGGATCTCGTCGATGTCTTCCGGCTTGAGGTTGTTGAAGTCGATGGACATCCCCGCCTCGCTCATCGACGAGTTGATCTGATCCATCGCCTGCGGCGGGATCAACGACGTGAGCTTCAGTCCCGCCTTGAGCAGGCCAAGGGGGACCTTCACGTCGACTTTGTCGTCGCCGTCGACGCGAACGAACAGGTACTTCGGCGCGTTCGGCGCGTCGAACAAGCGGTCCACACCGGCGATCGGGGGGCTTGCGGGCGCACCAGCGGCAGACTCGGCATCGAGCGCATCGAGGAGCAGCCCTGCCTCCTGCGCGGAGATCTTGCCCTCGGCGAGCATGCCGAGGATCCGGTCGCGATCGTCGTTCATGGTCTCTCTCCCTTTCTAATAGATGTCGACGCTCACGAGCGTCGCGTCGCTGGCGGCGATGTTCACCTGCGTGCCTCGCGCGGCAGAGAGCACGCCCAGGGCCCCGAAGATCATCAGAGTCGAGTGGTGGTAGCTCGAGCCGGAGATCCACAGTACGAGGTCCACCGGCACACTGATGACGAGCGCGAATCCCACGAGCACGAGCAGCAGCGGCCACAGCAGCACTACCGGTAGCCAGACCCGGAAGGACCGCTCGCCGCGCTCCCGAATGCGGACGTCAACGACCATCGGAGGCAGCAGCATCGCTCGTCACCTCCGCAAGCGTTCCGCGGCCTCAGCCGCATCGATCTCGCCCGAGTCAAGGAGGTCGAGGACCTCCTTGCTCGACCCGGCCGGTTCGGTATCGACCTGGACCAGATTGAGCTCGTTGGCGATCCGGTTGAGCCGGTTCTTGATAGTGGGGTAGCTCACCCCGAACGCCTTCTCCATGTGCTTGATCGACCCGTGGCAGCGCACGAACTCGCCCACGAAGACCTGGTCCTCGTACCGAAGGCCGGCAAGCGGCGGCGGCTCGAACTCGCCGCGGATGGCGATCCCGCTCGCATCGAGACGCACCTCGGTCACCGTGATCGACTTGCCCGCGGTGAGCTCGGTGAGGTCGTGCCAATCGTGTGTCAACTTCCTCACTCCTTCCGTTCTGCTCGGCCAGTATCTTCCGCAGAATCAAGAAAGTCAAACATAAGATTGATAAAATCAATCTATCGAGCGCAAGAAATGAAGAAAAGCCCCCATCGGCCCCCTCTAGGACAAACGACTCGGCGTCTCACGCGAGGCATGGGCACGGTCCGACTCGGGTATGCTCTAACGCACGCGAAATCGCCCCAGCACAGGGCGAATAGCTTGGACGTCAAGGAGGAACTCGATGCTCGCAACGAACGTCGCGGACGGCATCTGGTGGGTCGGTGCGATCGACTGGAACCTGCGTGACTTCCACGGTTACGAGACGCCACGCGGAACGACCTACAACGCCTACCTCGTCAAGGGCGCCGAGAAGACCGCCCTCGTCGACACGGTGAAGACGCCGTTCGTCCCCGAGCTCCTGTCTCGCATCCGCTCGCTCGTGCCGCTCGAGTCCGTCGACTACATCGTCGTGAACCACATCGAGCCGGATCACAACAGCGGTCTGCGGGCGGTGATGGCTGCGATGCCGCAGGCGAAGGTCGTCGCGTCGCCCGTGGGCGTCAAGGGCGTCGCCGAGTACCACGACGGGCTGCAGGTCGAGAAGGTGACTGCCGACGACACGCTGGATCTGGGCGGCAAGACCCTGAAGTTCCTGCCGGAGCCCATGGTGCACTGGCCGGACTCGATGTTCACGTACTGCCCCGAGGAATGCGTGCTCATGCCCAACGACGCCTTCGGCCAGCACCTCGCGTCGTCGAAGCGATTCGCCGACGAGTTCGTCGGGTGCGAGCCGATCGACGAGCTCAGGACCTACTACGCGAACATCCTGCTACCGCTCGGCACGCAGGTGGGCAAGGCGGTCGACAAGATCAAGGAGCTCGGCTGGGTCTGCCATGTCATCGCTCCGTCCCACGGCGTGATGTGGCGGGGCATCGACCTCATCAAGCTGCTGGACAGCTACGCCGAGTGGAGCAGCGGCACCATGAAGGACAAGGTCGTCGTCGCGTACGCGACGATGTGGGGCGCCACCGACGTCATGGCCAAGCACGTCGCCGACGGCATCAGAGCGGAGGGCGCCGACTGCTATCTGGCCGACGTCCGGTCGACGGCCTTCTCGGCGATCATGACCGAGCTGCTCGACGCGCGGGGCCTCGTGCTCGGCTCGCCGACGCTGCACCACGGCGTCCTCTCCCAGGTCGCCGGATTCATGCAGTACGTCGCGGGGCTCAAGCCCAAGGACCGGTTCGCGGGCGCGTTCGGGAGCTACGGGTGGAGCAGCGGGGCGACGAAGCAGATGACCGCCAGGCTCGAGGAGATCGGCTTCGACATGCCGTTCGGCGACTTCACAGTGAAGTACGCCCTCACCGCCGAGGACGAGGCGGCGGCTCGCGACTGGGGAGCCCAGTTCGGCCGGCTGGCGAAGGAGCTCGGCTAGGCGTCGTCCGCGGCTGGGCCGCCGTCTGCGGAGCGATCCCGGCGTGTGTCGACGCCGTGCTCGGACGCGGGCTCTCGCCAACCGATCAGTGCCTCGACCGCGGCATCGACCGACAGCTGCGGCGGGGGCGCGCTCGGATCGGCGCGCTTCAGCTGCGCGAACAGCTCGGCCAGTACCGGCGGTCGGATGTTGCTTGCCGCGATATCCGGAGCGTGCGTGAACAGCTGCTCGGGCGTGCCGTGCATCGCCACCTGCCCTCCGGCCCGAAGCACGTAGGCGTAGTCGGCGAACTCGGGTACCGCGTCGATGTCATGTGTCGTCAGGACGATCGTGGTGCCGCTCTCCGCGAGGACCTCCAGCAGGTCGATCATCTGCCGTCGTGCGGCGGGGTCCAGCCCCTCGAACGGCTCGTCGAGCACGAGCAGCTCCGGCTCCATGACCAAGGCGCCGGCCATCGCCGCCTTGCGCTTCTCGCCTCCGGAAAGGTTGTGAGGCACCCGGTCGGCAAGATGCTCGATCCCCAGAAGCCCGAGGGACGCGGCGACCCGCTCGGCCACATCTTCGGGGCCGAGCCCGTACTGCCGCGCCGAGAAGGCCACGTCGTCGGCGACGGTCGGCATGATCAGCTGCTCGTCGACGTTCTGCAGCATCACACCGATGCGCCGTCTGATCTCGTCCCACCGACGCGACGGGTCCACCCCGAACACGCGAACCATTCCCTCCTCGGCGTGGAGCAGGCCGAGGATGTGGTAGAGCATCGTCGTCTTGCCTGCCCCGTTCGGGCCGAGGAGCGCGACACGCTCGCCCTTGCGCGCGACGAAGTCGAAGCCGCACAGGTCCACCGTCGTGCCCCCGTCGTAGCTGTGCCGGATGCAGGAGACCAGCACGACCTCGTTCTCGTCCGGTTCGCGATGCGCTCGAGGGTCGTGCGCGTAGCGAAGCTCTCCATCGATGCGGCGGTCGCCGGTCGGAGCGGTGGGTGTGGAGTCGGTCACGGCGTTCTCCGTCTCACGAACGAGGCTGCCAGTGCGGCGATGGCGGGCAATGCCACGAGCCAGCTGTAGGGGTTGAGGACTTGCGCGCCCAGACGCCACGTCGTCGAGATGACGAGCGCCAGGGCGGCTGACGCGATCATCACGACCTCTGAGAGCGTCCACGGGTGCGACGGGATGGTGATCTCGAGCCGTCCGGCGTAGCCCCGCAGGCGCATCACGTCGTACTCGCGCTGGGCGAGATCGATCGAGTAGAGGAGCACGTTGCCGAGCGCCGAGGCTCCGAGCCGGATCGACCGCAGCGGCGAGCGGCCGATGCCCGCCCGCAGGCGGACGCTTCTCACCACATCGCCGAAGCGCTCGAGCAGCAGGAAGAGCGTGCGATACGTCATCAGCAGGGCGTCACCCACGATGCCGGGAGCCACGCGCTGGATCGGCGCGAACACCTGCGGATACGGAGTCGTCAGGGCCACGATCACCACCGAGAGCGCCGCTACCACCGCCTTGAGCACGATGACGAGCCCTGAAAGCCACGAAGGCGCCGAGGCGAACGCGAAGATCGCGGCGAAGAACGCCGGGTAGAGCGAGAGCGTGAGGGTCAACTTCAGGTCGAGACGCGCGGAGACCGCCGCCGCCAGCAGCGTGAGCGCGAGGGCGGCGAGCACGAGGAAGTTCCACGACACGATCGCGGCGGCGAGCACCAGCGCAGTGGCGACCAGCTTCGATCGGGGGGTGGCCCGGTGAAGCCACGAGTCGCCTTGCGTCCCGGAGCGGTCGATGGCAGCGATGTCCATCAGCGTTCCTCCGTCTCGTCGCCCGCGATCTGACGGCGCGAGGGCATCCGCACCCAGAGCAGGCTCGGGCGGACGCGCGCGATGTACCCGAGCACCAGCGCGGTCACGAACGCCTCGAGAACCCAGCCGATCGGACCGAGCACGAACACGATGGTGGCGAACCTTCTCACCGAGAACTGCTCCGCGTCCCCGGGCGCCTCAGCTCCGTGAGCGTCCTCGCCGCCGGAGAACAGTCCCACGTCGAACACGCCGTCGGACACCGGATTCGAGAAGCGCAGTTGTGCCGGATCGAGCGCGCCGCTCTCGCGGGCACTGAGCGAGGCCGAGCCTGCCAGGGCCACGACGAACACCAGCAACGTCGTCGTGAGCGCGAGGGTGATGACGGTCGAGATCGCCGCCGCCGCGGGCACGCGCGACCGACCCAGCGCCCGGATGAGGGCGCGGACCAGCAGGCCGCCCACGACCATCTCGGCGGCGATCAGGAGCGTATTCAGTCCGATCACGGTCACGCCACCATGCCCGAGCAGCGCGAGGATCACGCAGACGATGAAGGCGGCGATGGGGGACAGGGCCGGGCCGAGTAGCGTACCGGCGACGACGGTGAGGTTCAGGTGGTAGGCCAGCGGTACGATCTCGCTCGACATCGCGACGAGCATCATCGCAGCGAGCACGGCGAGCAGGGGGACGCGACGGCGCACGTCGGCGTCCCGACCAGCGACCCGGCTCGCTACCGTCAGCAGCACCAGGGTGGCGACCCAGCCCGCGAGCCACAGCCAAAGCGGCAGGACGCCATCGGGGACGTGGATGTGCGTCACGGACGCGTCACGCTCCCTCGCGGCAACGTGCACACAGCCCGTAGAGCGTGAGCTCGTGGCTGGTCACCTCGAAGCCGACAGGCGCGGCGGCCTCAGCGACGTTGGGGCAGGGGGTGTGCTCGACTCGGCCGCAGGAGGTACAGACGGCGTGGTGGTGATGGGTGCGCTCGGCGCAGCGCGCGTAGAGGGCGGCCCCGCCGACGTCACCGACCCTCGTCAGCCAGCCGCTTCGCTCCATTGCGGCGACCGCTCGGTAGACAGTCGCCAGCCCGATCGACGGATGCTCGTGGGACACGGCCTCGGCGAGCTCAGCCACGGTGAAGGCGCGGTCGGGAACAGCCCCGGCGATGGATGCGCGCTGGGGCGTGGCGCGGTCGCGACCGTAGGGCTTCGTCGGCTGAGCGACGTCGTGTGTAGTGAGAACAGTTCTCATCTGGGTGAGTGTACCCTCTCACTACCGATGAAACCGCCTGGTACCCGTTGGGAGGGTTCGTGAACATCCAACAGCTGCGGACGTTCGTCGCGGTGGTCGAGGCCGGTTCGTTCTCGGCCGCCTCGCGCGTGCTGCACATCTCGCAGCCCGCGGTGACCATGCAGATCCAGTCGCTCGAGACCGAGTTGGGTACCGCCCTGCTGGAGCGGCGCTATCGCCGAGTGGACCTCACCGAGGCGGGCAAGGTCGTGCTCCGCACCGCAGCGGAAGTGCTCGCCGAGTTGTCGGCGATGCGCGAGGAGATCGGTGCGCTCGAAGGGCAGATCACCGGCCATCTCGTGATCGCAGCCAGCACGACGCCGGGCGTGTACGTCGTTCCCAAGCTTCTGGGCGGGTTCCTCGCCATGCACCCCAGGGTCGAGCTCACGCTGCTCGTCGCCGACTCGGCCGATGTGGTGGCACGAGTGGCGGAAGGGGAGGCGGGGATCGGAATCACCGGGGCCCAGGTCAAGGGCGGTCGCGCGGATTTCGAACCCGCGGGTACCGACGAGCTGATCGCGATCGCGCCCCCCGGCTCCGCGCTTGTCGGCAGGCGTGCTTCTGTGACCGACCTCGCCCACGAGCGGATGGTCGACCGCGAGCCGGGGAGCGGTACGCGGCAGGCGACCGAGGAGTTGCTTGCAGGCCTGGGGGTCGAGGTCGAAGCGCTCGACATCGCGCTCGAGTTGGGCACGGGGGAGGCCGTGGTCACCGCCGTCGAGGGTGGTCTCGGCGTCGCGATCGTGAGCCGACTGGTGGCCGAGCGGGCCCTCGCGCTGGGGTCGGTCGTCGAACTCGACGTCGAGGGTTTGCCCGCCCGGCGCCCCTTCTTCGCGGTGACTCCCAAGGGCGGCGCGTCTCACGCGGCGCGCGCGTTCCTCGAGTACCTGCGCGAGACGGTCGCCCGGGGGTGATCGCGTGGCCGGCATAGCCGAGCGACGGTCCCCGGACGACGTCGTCTACCTCGACCATGGGGCCACGTCGTGGCCGAAGCCTGCACCCGTCGTCGAGGCCATGGTGGAGGCGATGGTAGGCGCGGGCGGGAACGCCGGCCGCGGCGCGTACGGGTTGGCGATGCACAGCGCCCGGCTCGTCCACGCAGCCAGGGCGGACCTCGCCCGGTTCCTCGGGGTCACCGACCCCAAGAACGTCCTGTTCCAGCCGGGCTGCACCTCTGCCCTGAACCTCGTCATCAAGGGGCTGCTAGTTCCCGGCGACCGAGTGGTCACCACCGCGGTCGAGCACAACGCCGTGGCGCGTCCGCTCACCCGGCTCGCGAAGGCGGGGATCGCTGTCACCCGCGTTCCCACTTCGCCGCAGGGCCTGGTTGACGTCGACCGGTTCGCCGCCGCGCTTGCGGAAGCTCCCGTGCGGCTTGCGGTCGTGCAGCATGCCGGCAACGTGACGGCCGCCATCCAGCCCGTCGCCGAGCTTGCCGCGGTCGCGCACTCGGCCGGGGCGGCAATCCTCGTCGACGGAGCGCAGGCCGCCGGTCATCTCGATGTCGACCTCGAATCGCTCGGGGTCGACGCGTGGGCGGCCTCCGGCCACAAGGCCCTGCTCGGACCGCAGGGGATCGGCGTGCTCTATCTCTCGCCCGACTGCAGCCCGTTGCCGCTCGTCGAGGGCGGCACCGGCGGGGGACTCGGCGAGGCCGCCGAGCAACCCGAGACCCGCCCGGAACGCTACGAGGCGGGCACCGCCAACCTGCCGGGGATCGCCGGGCTCGGAGCGGCCATCCGCTACCTCGAGCCTCGAGCCGAGCAGATCCGTGCCGACGAGCGGCGACTCGCGCGCCGCCTGCATGAGGGGATTCTCGAGCTCGGCGGGTTCAGGGTGCTCGGACCGGAGCCAGACGAGCCTCGAGTGCCGCTCGTCTCGGCGGTTCACGAACGCGTTCCCGCTGACGCGCTCGCCTCGGCGCTCGACCGCGAGTATGGGGTGGCGGTGCGCTCCGGCCTGCATTGTGCGACCTGGGCTCACGAGTCGCTCGGAACGATCGACACCGGTGCGCTGCGCTTCGGGCTGGGACACGGGCTGACCGTCGCCGACGTCGACTACGCACTCGACGCACTCGCGGCGCTCGTGAGGCGGCTTCGTGAGCGAGCGGCGTCCGTTCGTCGTCTTCGCGTTCGATTCGACGCACGTCGCGCTCGACGCCGAGGAGGCCCTCAAGGCGGCGGCGCTCCAGGTGGTTCCCATCCCGGCGCCCTCGACCCTCGGCGCGCTCTGCGGCTTGGCCATGCGCCTGCCGCCGGAGCAGGCGGACCGGGCGCGCGAGGTGCTCTTGTCGAAGGGGATCGAGCCCCGCGCGGAGGGGACGATCGAGGACATCTGAGAGGTCCTTCCACGCCTGCTCGGCGTGCCTTTTGCATTGACACTCCACCAGGCCGCGCCTATTGTTGCTAGTAACTTGTGTTACAAAGTCCGACCGTGGCGCCGACGACCGGCATTCGTCGGCGGTTTGCGCTGCTCAAGCGCCTCGTTCGGACGCTGGCTGCGAAGAGAACAGGGGTAGGGGTCCGACATGACTCTCGGAATGGTCGAACTCCAGGTATGGCTCGACGTGGCGTTCACGTCACTGTATGTGGTGGTCATCCTGGGACTGTCCGCCCACTTCGTGGGCAACATCCTCACCGGTCGCGCCAAGCGACGGTTCATCGGCTGGGAATGGCCCCATCACGAAGGCCCGCCTGTTCCCGCGGCACCAAAGCTCATGCACTTCCAGCACGTGGCGGCCATGATCGCGCTGGCCATCTCCGGCATGTACATCCGGTTCCCGTTCTTCGATGGCGGCCGCGTGTTCATGCGCTGGGTGCACTACATCGCGATGACCATCGTGATCATCAACCTGATCGTGAGGCTGTGGTACGCGTTCGCTTCCCGGCAGCGCGACTACCGCGAGTTCGCCATCACCAAGCGGGACATCACCACCGCCCCGCAGGTCGTGCTCTATTACATCTTCGTGAAGAAGTCCAAGCCGCACCTCGGCAAGTACAACGTGATGCAGAAAGGCACCTACATCCTGTTCGTGCCGCTGCTGATCTTGCAGGCGCTGACAGGCATCGCGCTGCTCACGAACTTCAACATCCCGCTCACCGAGCTGAGCCCCCGCGACGTCATCTTGGGCTGGAACCTGGGTCTGCTGGTCCAGTCCACCGATCTCGCCGGTTGGTGGGCGCGCACGGCTCACTACGTCATCAACTGGCTGTTCATCATCCTCACCACGGTCCACGCGTACCTGTCGATGACCGAGGATCTGCCCGCGTTCCTCTCGTTCTTCGGCCTGTCTGGCCTCGCCCAGCACGAGGACGAGACCCACGGGCATCCTGAGGAAGAGGGCACTCACGAACCTGCGCCGGCGCTGATCACCGCCGACCACTAGGAGCAAAGCGAGACACAACGTGCGTAGGCGGGTACTCATAGCAATCGCGGTGGTGGTGGCCTTGGCCGTCGTTACCGCCACGGCATTCGCGGCACCGGGTGTGTCGATGAACTCCACGTCGACCAACCCGGATCTCAATCCCAACGTCAGCCCGTGGTACAAGCAGGCCCAGCAGAACGCCGCTCGGGCCGCCGCAGCCTCGGCCGCAGCCGCCGCCGCGTCCAAGACGCCGACCGCGACGACGACGCCGAAGAAGACCTCGGGCACCTACGATCCGCTCGGCACGGCGCCGGACACCTACGACCTGTCGTGGACGCTGCCGACCGCCGGGAAGTCCGGCTGCCTCGTCTGTCACGGCGACCAGAACCTGCAGCGTGTCCAAGGAGGCGCCACCGTCTCCCTCTACGTGAGCTACGAGCAGCTGCAGGTATCCGCCCACGCGAACGTGCCTTGTACCGGGTGCCATTCCGACTTCGCCTTCAAGACGCCACACAACAACACGGACAGTGACGCGTGGAAGGCAGTGGCCAAGTCCTCCTGCAAGAACTGCCACAAGAGCCAGTTCGCCGCGTACACCGCCGGCGTCCACTCACCCGCCCGTCCTCCCGGCGTGCGACCTCTCCTCCAGCTCCGCGAAGGGCAAGCCCGTGCCGCTCTGCGGTGACTGCCACGGCGGTCACGAGATCATGAGCCTAGAGGACAATCCCGAAGCGCAGCGAAAGTTCCACGCGTCAGCGTTGGAGATGTGCGGCCAATGCCACCGGGCTGAGGCCGGCAATTACGCGGACTACTACCACGGTGCCGCGTACAAGGAGGGCGCCCCTGACGCACCCGCCTGTTGGCAATGTCACAAGGCTCACGACGTCCTGCCGTCGTCGGACCGCCGCTCGTCCACGAACCCGGACAACTTGCCCGAGACCTGCGCCCAGTGCCACGAGGGCGATCCGAACATGAACTACGCGTCGTACGGCAAGATCATCCACGGCAAGGCATCGGTGCTGAACAACAACCCGCTCTACCGTCTGTACCGAAGCGCCGGGGGTCAAGTGTCAGGCGCGTGGGACCGGGTGACGGGAGTGTTCGGCAGCGAGTAGCGGACGAAGTGGTGCCACCCCGGGAGGCTCCGGCAAAAGAGGCCGACCGGTGACAGATACGAACAGGCGATGCATTCGGGGCAAGGGGAAAGGGTCACAAAGATGGCGCATCGAGTCGGAGCACGCCGGTCCAGGCTGCTCTCCATCATCGCCGCGATCGCGGTGTTCGTCGCGGCGATGTCGCTCGCCGGTTCGGCGCTCGCCGCCGAGAACAACGCGGCGCTGCTCACGGCGGTCCAGCTCGATCAGCTGTTCAACCAGCTGCAGAGCGGACCCGTGTACCAGTCGATCTGTACGCGGTGCCACGCGAACATCGCCAACACCAAGAACTACTCGTCAGAGATCATCTTCACGCACGGCAACCACATCAGGTTCGAGTGCAGTGCGTGTCATCCGAAGTTCCCGCACAACGCCAACCAGCTCACCAGTCGCCCCACGATGAAGGCGTGCTGGAACTGCCACGGCCTCTACCACAGCAACATGGGTAGCGTCGCGACCGGCAAGTGCGAGGACTGCCACAAGACCGCGACGGTGAACCTCCGGCCCGGCTTCCACACCTACAACTGGAAGTTCGAGCCTCACGTCAAGCCTTCCGAGGAAGCGCTCAACACCCGGTGCATGATGTGTCACGACCGCCCGTTCTGCGATGACTGCCACGATGCCGAGGGCATCAAGTGGTCGCCGGCAAACAACAACTGGGACTACGACACGGGCGACGGGTGTCTTGCCTGCCACGGTCAGACGACACTGACGAAGCAGGGCGCCAACGGCCCCGAGTCGTTCATGGTCTCCGGAGTCGACGGTTCGGCACACAACAAGCTGACCTGTCAGCAGTGCCACGTGGACTTCAACTACGAGGACACCAAGCCGGTCTCACCCAACTGGAAGCTGAACGTCGGCATCGCATGCGGCGAGTGCCACGACCACGACAAGTCGCAGGAGGTCTACAAGAAGTCGGTCCACTACCAGAAGGTGCAGGAGGCGCTCAACGCCTCGACCACGGTCGCCGTTCCCACCACGCTCGCAACCACAGACGGGGCGACCGAACCCGCGACCTGCGCCTCGTGTCACGGCGGCCACTTCATCCAGCGCCTCAATACGCCGCTGTCCCAGGCGATGCTGCAGGCCTCGGCCCGACGCGTATGCGCGAGCGCGGGCTGCCACGCCAAGGAGTACACCACCTACAACGACTACTACCACGGAGCCGCCTACAAGAACGGCGCGCCCGACGCTCCTGCATGTTGGGACTGCCACGGGTATCACGACATCCTCCCAAGTGCTGACAAGGCGTCGAAGACTTCGGCAGAGAACTTGCCTGAGACGTGTGGCGAGTGCCACAAGGGTTCCGAGGATTCGTTCGCGCAGCAGGGTGGCCAGTTGATCCACCAGAAGTCCGGTGTGACCAGTTCGAACCCGGTCCGCGCCTGGTTCTCTCGGGTGATGGGCAACCTCTAGGAAGGTTCGAGGCGTGTCCTAGTTGAGTAACCGCATCAACACAAGAGGCCTAGTCAGGGGGGCGGTGGCGATGGTGATCGCCGCCGCCTTCCTTCTCGCGCTCTCGACGACCGGGTTCGCCGAGGAACCCAACCCCTCCGCCGAGACGACCTCAACGATCAACACTGCCGCGCCAGTCACCTCGCAGCAGTGCGTGTCGTGCCACATGGATCTGGGGTCGGTGAACCGCCCGGGGCTCATCTTCAGCCACGGCAACCACATGCTGTTCTCGTGCGATTCGTGTCACGACCGGTTCCCGCACCGTCCCGACGGCGACGCCGACCGCGTGCCGATGGAGACTTGCTTCGCCTGCCACGGCGTGCAGCACGGTCCTCAGGGCGAGCTGGCGACAGGCAAGTGCGAAGACTGCCACACGGAGTCCTTCACGCTGAAGCCTCGCACCCACACTGACGAGTGGGCCAAGAAGCCTCACGCGGTGGCGTCGAAGGCCTCGGTCAACCGATGCATGATGTGCCACGTCGGTTCCAAGGACTGCGACCCGTGCCACAAGAAGGAAGACGTCGAGGTCGGCAAGATGCCGGACTCGTACCACCCGATGGTCTATCCGCGGCCCAAGGGTCCGTCGGTGAAGATCTATCCCACCGCTCCCACCTCGATGTCGCAGTGCGTGTACTGCCACCCCGACATCGACGACATCCAGCCCGGACGCTTGATCTTCGCCCACGCCGAGCACCTGCGACGCAACTATGCGTGCACGACCTGCCATCCCGCGTTCGGGCACACACCGGTCGGCGCGGCGAAGCCCGACATGCTCTCGTGCTATCGCTGCCATGGTCTCGACCACTCACGACAGGGCCTCGTCGCCTCCGGCGACAAGTGCGAGAAGTGTCACCCCAAGCAGTTCGACCTGGTCCCCGCCAACCACACGCCCAAGTTCATCGAAGGCGAACACAAGAAGAAGGCCACCGCGGATCCGGCCTACTGCGCGATGTGCCACCAGTCGGAGTTCTGCGTCTCGTGCCACCGAGGCGAGAAGACGAGTCCCAACGCGCCCGGCGAGCCGGTCATCCCTGCGGACCACAAGAATGCCAAGTGGCGTGGCACCCACGGTGGGCTGTTCCTGGCCGGTGAAGGCATGTGCGGCTCGTGCCACGACGACCCGTCGTGCAAGCGCTGCCACCAGACGGTCATGCCTCACCCAGCTGGCTGGGTAGCCAACCACAAGCCGCCCCCCGGCGTCCCTCGCGACGATTGCTGGGTCTGCCACTCGCGGGACCGCAACAAGTGCCAGTCGTGCCATCACAAGCAGACGGGTCAGGGTTTTCTGGTTCTTTCCGCGTGCGTGAAGTGCCACCCCGAGATGAAGCAGACGCCGGGCACGTCGATCAAGAACAAGGGCTTCGCCGAGCACGCCGTGCACTTCGACGTTGCCAAGACCAAGGGCAAGCCGTACCGCTGCTACGAGTGCCACGTCGAGTTCGGCTCTTCGAAGAGCGCGCAGACGCTCGAAGCCCAGCAGGGGCACGACCTGCGGCTCTGCTACGGCTGTCACGGCTCGTCCGACCCGCTCGGCAGGACCATCGCCCCCTATCCTGGCGCGGCGCTGTGCCGCCAGTGCCACAAAGACATCAACGTATGATGTTTAGGCTTCGTGTGGATTTGCTGCCCGACGGGCGCTCTTGTCACGCCATTTGCATTGACGCCTGCGGGCGCGGCGGACCGGCTGCACCCGGGCTGCCGGCACAGCTCGCATATCGACGAACCAGGGGTAGACGGGTATGAGTGATTCCTCCGTGGGCGTAGAGACTCCTTCGCCGCGTCGCAATCGTCTCGACTCTTCTCTGAACATCATCCTCGTGCTCGCGCTGGTGGCCGTTGTCGGCATCGGCGCGATCTTCGGCTACGCCATCTGGCAGGATCGCCAGGAGCGCATGAAGGCCACCCCGGCCCTGCGCGCGATCGGCGAGCTCGAGGCGCAGGCACGCAAGTCGCCCAACAACGTCGTCCTTCACGTCCGTCTGGGCGAGGCGTACGCCGCGGCCGGAATGGCGAAGCAGGCCATCGGCCAGCTCAAGGTCGCGACCAAGCTCGACCCCAAGCACACCGGCGCATGGCTCGACCTCGGCATGATCGCGATGAATCAGGAACGCTACCCCGAGGCCGAGGGATACTTCACGAAGGTCGTCGAGCTGACTGCCGGCCAGGACTTCCAGAACATCAACAACCGCCGAGAGAACGCGCTGTACGGTCTCGGCATCATCGGTCTCGAGACCAAGCAGTACGAGGAAGCCGTGGGGAGGTTCAAGGAGGCGCTGCGCATCCGAGATGACGCCTCGGACACCTACTACCACCTCGCGCTCGCCTACCGAGGACTCGGCGAGGAGGATGCGGCGGTCGATCAGCTCGAGCTCGCGCTCGCGTTCGACCCCTCGTACGCCGCGGCCAACTATCTCCTGGGCGAGATCTACACGGGCAAGAAGGACCTCGTCAACGCGTCGTACCACTACCACACGGCGTCGGTCGGAGCTCCGGACAACGAACAGGTCCAGGAGGCGCTGAAGAAGATCGGGCCGGCGCAGACCTGGGCCGACAAGGCGCAGTCGCAGTTCAAGGCCGGCGACCTCGAGACGGCTGTCGAGTCGATCCTGATCGCTCGCAACCTCGATCCCGAGAACGCGGCGTACGCGAAGCTGCACGGCAAGATCCTCCTGGCCAGCGACAGCCTGAAGGACGCGCTCGACGTCCACCTCCAGGCGGCGAAGCTCGACGCTGCCGACAAGGCGGTGCAGGCCGAGATCAAGCGGCTGACGCCGTTGGTTCCCGCCCGCGACGCTCTCGAGGTCTACCTCAAGGCGGCGGGCCAGGACTCGCAGAACAAGCAGCTTCGCGCTGAGGTCGATCGCCTGACCAAGGCGCTGCCGAAGGCCGTGGCGCTCGTGGTCTACAAGAAGGTCGCAAAGATCGACTCGCAGAACCCGGCGGTGGTTCAGGGCCTCACGAAGCTGCAGGGCAAGCGCTAGACCCTCGGTGTTGTTCCAGGTACTGGGTGCGGCCTCCGCACCGCGTTGCCGGCTGAAAGGGCCAAGACGTGACCAAGCGACAGAAGCGCAAGATCGTCATCATCGCAATCCTCGTGTTGTTGGTGCTGGCGCTGTCGCTGTACTACCTGTACTACCGGTCGACCAAGCGGCTCGACCTGACCCTCGAGCAGACCACCAACGACAACATCAGCGCGCCGCAGTTCCTGTATTCGTTCGCCGGGCCTAACGCGGACCGGCTGAGCAGGCCCCTCGGCGTGCTCGTGGACGGCAGGCGCGTCTTCGTGACGGACGCGATCAAGCACAAGGTGTACGTGTTCAACGAGGACGGACGGCTCCAAAGCACGTTCGGCGAGAAGGAACTGACGACGCCGCTCTATCTGGCAAAGAACCCGGTCAACGGCAACATCTACATCTCGGACCGCCGCAAGCGCGCCGTCCTGATCTTCAGCCCCGAGGGCAAGTACCTCGGCGTGTTCGACCCCAAGCTGCCCAAGAACCAGCTGCCCAAGTTCAAGACGGGCGGCGTTCAGTGGCAGCCCGTTGCTCTGGCATTCGGGCCCGACGGCACGTTCTACGCGACCGAGATCCTTAACGGGCACAGGCTCCTGATCTTCGGCCCCGACGGGAAGTTCAAGAAGAGCGTTGGAAACGCCGGGATCGTCATCAAGGCAGACCAGGGTCCCGAGGCATTCCAGTTCCCGAACGGCGTCAAGGTCCACAAGGGACTCGTGTACGTCGCCGACAGCAACAATCGCCGGATCCAGATCTTCGACAAGGCCGGCACGTACCAGAGGCTCCTGGTCACCGCCGGCCTGCCTCGCGGGCTGGCCTTCCTGAACCGTTTCCGCGGTCAGGACGCCAAGGCGAGCGACAAGCTGGTCGTCATCGACACGCTCGCCCATGACGGCACCATCTGGAGCGTCAAGGGCGACAAGATCATCAACTTCGGCGAGCAGGGCGTTCTCGACGGCCAGTTCAGCTACCCGAACGACACGTCGATCGCACTGAACAACAAGATCTTCATCACCGACACGTCCAACGCGCGCGTTCAGGTGTGGGGTTGGCCGACGGCGACCTCACCGATCCCGCTGCCCAAGCCCTCCCCGTGGTGGGCGCTGTGCTTGACGCCGCTGCTGCTCCTGCCGCTGCTCCTGCTGTTCCGCAAGCAGCTGTTCTTCGCGACGCCTGAGTTCGTCGACGTCATGCTCGCACGCGGGCAGGTCTACCAGATGCCGCACCGGCGCCGGAAGTGGATCGTGCTGCAGCCCACCTACGACCAGTTCGCCGGCGTCTGCCAGGACGGCGTCCAGCTGTCCGAGCTGCTCGAGGTCACCGAGTACTCGGCGTCCGACGCCGCGGCGCTCAAGGAGAAGTACGAGCTCACGGACGAAATGGCCGCGGTCCTCGCTGCCGCCGCGCGGGCACGGGTTGTGTGCACCGAGGACACCGAGGTTCGGCGCATGGCCAAGGTCATGGAGCTGGACGTCGTGAACGCCGACGAGTACCTGGAGCGGTTCGCCGACGCGAAGCGCGAGCGGGGAACGTGTCCCGAGGGTACGCGTGAGGTGCTTCCGAGCGCCGAGCCGGACGCGATCCCGACTGCCGCGGCTGAGCCCGCAGCATCGGTGCCCGCGGAGTCGCCCGAAGCGGCGGTGCAGGCGGCCGAAGAGCCCGTTTCGCCGCCCGCATCGGACGTCTCGGAGGCAGCCGATGAGCCCGCGCCGGACGAGTTCACACCCCCGGCCTAACTGAACGATTCCGTTGGCTGCATGAAGCACGCTGAACGCCATGTCGACACGATGTCGAGAGTGTGGAGATTTGGTGCAAAGACGCAGGTCAGAGGCGTTGACCGCCCCTAGCGCGCGGAGTATAGTGCTGGAAGCGTTGTAACAGATGTTACAAGCAGATCGGAGACCGACAAAGGTTACTATCAGGCCGTAGAACCACGGGTTGGAGCCGGCACGAAGACCCGACTGGTGATGCGATCCTTGCTACCCCGATCACGAACGCAACAGATCCCTGGGGTAAGGGACCTCTTCACTCGCGAGCCATCTCGCAACGGACGCCGCCTCCACCCGCCTTGTTCATCAGGACAAGGGAGGAGGTGGCGTTTTCTTTTTCCTGATGCAGGGGCAGGCCTGAAGGATTAGGCAATTTGCACTTCGCGAAGAACGTGAAGGAGGTAAGACGGTATGGCCATAACAAGGCGACAGTTTGTCACCCGCATCGGCGCGATGGCTGCTGCCATGGGCCTCGGCCAGGCGGACATCGCGCGGCTGAGCGAGGCGTTCGCCTACAACGCGAGCTGGCAAGGCGCGTTGGGCAAGCCCCGGGTAGTCTGGCTCCATGGTGCAGAGTGCACCGGCTGCTCGACCTCGCTCCTCGGCTTCTACGAGGCTGGCGACGGTATCGCAGTCGAGGGCACGACCACCACGACGGCCCAGGCGCTTACGCTGGCCGGGTTCTTCGACAACGCCGACGGCAACGCTGCGACTCGGTCTGCAGCTCACGGCGTCTTCGGTAGCGTCGAGAAGGACGCCAATGCTTGGAACATCGCAGACGTCGTAGTCGAGATCGTCGATCTCGAGTATCACGAGACCGTCATGGCGATGGGTGGCGATCTGGCTTATCAGTGGCTCAAGGACTTCGAGGACACCAACACGAAGCCGTTCATCCTCGTCGTCGAGGGTGCGCTCCAGGCCAAGACCAACACGGGTGCGTGGAACGACACCGGCACCGCTGTCTCTTGGTGCTCCATCGGCATGAACGATGCCGGCACCGCCGAGCACGACACTGCTGAGGTCGTCGGTACGCTCGCTGCCAAGGCATCGTGCGCCGCTGTCATCGCCATCGGTCAGTGCGCCACGTTACGGTGGCTACCCCGCTTGCAAGCCCCCGATCTCGGCTACGACCGCCGGTTTCAACTCGGCTGTCTCGCAGACCGGCGCGCAGGGCACGTACGACTTCCTGCTCGGGCACGTCAGTGCTGCGGCTGCGAACAAGGTAGTTAACGTCCCGGGTTGCCCGACCAACCCGTGGTGGTTCTGTCTGACCGTCGTGCTGCTCATGGTCGAGTACGAGCAGGGCGTGTTCCTCAGCCAGCCCGGGCCGCTGGGCATTCTCAATGCAGCACGGTGCGATCAAGGCGTCGGCGGTCGATCTTGGCCGTCGTCTCAAGGCTGTCTACGGCACCCCTGTCCACGGTCCCGCGTGTCCGCGGTACCAGGACTACGTCTACCGCATCTTCGCAAGCAAGCCGGGCGATCCGGGTTGCCTGCAGAAGATCGGCTGCAAGGGTCCGTACACCAAGTCCCTCTGCGGTCTCCACGGCTGGAACGCTATGCAGCCCGAGAACAAGAACCTCACTACCGGCTCGGACTACGATCTCGCCACCTCGGTCTACCCGATCGTCGGCGGCGTCAAGCCCTCTCGCGGTTCTCACTGCACCTCGGCCGGCCATCCTTGCATGGCTTGCACCGAGAAGGGCTATCCGGACAGCTTCGTACCCTTCGTGGTGCGCTAGAGATAGGGAAGGAGGGAATACCACATGGCTAATCGTCCAGCTGGAACTTACGAGGTCGACCCGATCTCCCGTATCGAGGGTCACCTCGGCGCGAAGGTCACTGTCGCCGGGCCGCTACTACCGTAGCGGGCATCCCCGTTGCAGCAGGCACCATCTCTGAGGCCGACGTGCACGGTAACCTGTGGCGTGGCTTTGAGAACTTCCTGCTCGGCCGTGCCGCGAACGACGCAATCACGTTCGTTCAGCGCATCTGCGGTGTCTGCCCGGTTCCTCACGGCATGACGTCGACGTACGCGATCGATGCTGTTCTCGGCTACAGCCGCAGCCACATCACGTTCGCGTAGGACGGCACGTACGGCGTGCCCAAGAAGGCGGTCCACATCCGCAACCTGGTTGCGGGGTCGGACACGATGATGTCGACGATCACGCACTTCTACCACCTGGCGGCTCCGAGCTACGTCCAGGGCCCGGCCATCCCGCCGTGGACCCCGTGGTTCGCGAACTCGCTGTACAACACCGCGCTGCTGAATCCCGGTGGCAACACCGCTCTGCCGCGGATCGCCTCGAACGGTTTTCCTCAGCGCCGCTTGGGATGCGGTCATCCTGAGCTACGTCAAGGCGCTGCGCGTTCGCCGTCTCGTCTTCGAGGCGGGCGCGCATGTTTGCCGGTCGTATGCCGATGACCTCGTGCTTCATCGGTGGCGGCGTCACGAACTCGGGCACGGAGAACCTCGCTTCGAAGTGCGCCAAGTTCAAGCAGATCATGACCGAGGTCGCGGCGTTCGTCGTCCAGGAGTACGTGCCGATCGCGCTCGCTCTGGGCGCGCTGTATCCCGCGTTCGACAGCCAGACCGGTGCCTTGGGTGCCGGCAAGGGCTATGGCGCAGGTCTCGGCCGCTTCCTGGCGTGGGGCGCGTATCCCGATCCTGACGACCGACGCCCTGCTGTCGGCCGGTGGCTACTACGATGCTGCCGCGACTGCGGACAACTTCACGGTCACCAACAAGGCCGATCTGTACGCGTCGTGGATTCAGACCACCGATCCGACCACCGGCCCCTACGCCGGGAAGAAGGTCTCGGTACCGACCAACCTCAAGGAGTCGATCGCCCGTTCGCGGTACGCGATCTCGAGCTTCGACACCACCGTCTACGACGCCAGCGAGGCGGCGTACCCGGGTGCGGTTTCTCGCACCAAGCCGAACCGTGCCAAGGCCGGCGCCTACACTTACATGAAGGCCCCGCGCTGGAACGGTAAGGCGTGCGAGGTCGGTCCGTTTGCTCGTCTCGCTGTCGCCGGGCTGTATCCGGTCGATCAGCGTAACCTTCGCGACGTTGTCCCGGGCTACACCGCCTATGTGAAGACGGTCGGTCCGGACACGGGTCTCGACCCCGCGATGATCTCGGCTGACATCGCCGTTGCGCTCGTCGCTGACGGTCTTGCCAAGCTGAAGTTCTCCGGCGGAACCGTACGGCATCGGTGTCGGCGGCGACCTTGACATTCGTCTGCTGTCGAAGGCCACGATCGAGGGCGCGTATACCGACGCCAGCGCCGTGATCATCGATGGCGCCGCTGTCCCGCTGGTGACCTTCATCTACACCCTCAAGGGTGGCCTCTCAACGATCGACCGCATCCGCGCTCGTGCGCTTGAGGGCCTCGTGCTCGTTCAGGCGATGATCGGTGGCCTGCAGAAGAGCGGCGCTACGATCAACTTCAACGGTGCGACGATCGCCGGCACCGGTACTCCGGGTATCTCCGCCGGCTGGATCGACAAGCTCGCTGCCATCACCGACAACACGGTCGGTTCCACCTGGCGCGACAGGGCGATCCCCACCGGAAGCGCTGTGGGTTGGGGTGCGCACGAGGCAGCTCGTGGCGCGCTCATGCACCACTGCAGCATCACGGCCGGCAAGATCACCAAGTACCAGGCCATCGTTCCCACGACGTGGAACGGTTCGCCGAAGGATGCAGCGGGGAACCGCGGCGCCTTCGAGGTCGCCTTGCTCGGCACTCCGTTCGACGCCGCTCAGTCGTCGTTCACCAAGCAGGCCGGTGGTTCTCAGAACACCGAGTCTGGTATTGAAGTCCTCCGTGTCCTGCAGTCCTTCGATCCGTGCATCGCTTGCGCGGTACACTAGCCAACGGGAGGTGAAGATGGTGAAGAGAATCAGTATTATCCTGGCGCTGACCTTGGCGATGAGCCTGCTGTTCGTCGGCGCTGCGTACGCCAACTTCGGTCCCCACGGTGGGTACGCGGACGACACCGATGCGTGCGCCGGTTGCCACCGGGCACACACTTCGTTCGCGTCAGTGGGCTGGAAGGACCGCTTCGGCGTCGACCACGAGAGCGCCTTGCTGGTGTCCTCGGCGACGAACATGAAGGAGTTCTGCTACGCCTGCCACGGCAACGAGGCTCCTGGTGCATCGACCAACGTCCAGGCCGGTATCTTCGACGGTGGCCCCTCGGGCGCACCGCTCGGCAGCTGACAACGGTGGCGTCACGGTCGCGTACCTGACCGAGTCCACCTACGGTGCTCCGCTCAACGGCGGTGGCTTCGACTCGATCGGCACCACTGGGACCACGTCGAGCCACGGCATGGACCTCGGTGTCGCCACGGCCCCGATGTGGGGCGCTGGCACGTCGCTGCCTGCGGGCACCAACCTGACCTGCACCGACTGCCACGACCCGCACGGTAGCTCGAACTACCGTCTCCTGAAGGACACCGTCAACGGTGTCGCGGTCGGCGGCTACGGTACCGACGGTGAGACTCCGGATCCGTTCGTTATCTCTCGCGAGACGGGCTATCCGTACGACGCCGTCACCAAGGGCTGGCTGAAGCACGAGCCGGGCGCCGCTCAGATGGCGACCTACGTGCCGAACTACACGGACACCAAGTACGGCTACGACCTCGCATGGTCGGGCAGCCGCGGCATGACCGATTGGTGCTCCGCGTGCCACACCCAGTACAACCAGGGCAAGTCCGGCTACAACTACGGCAGCACGTTCACCAACGTTGCCGGTACGCAGCAGGTCGGTCAGCGCACCTTCCACCGCCACCCGGTCAACGTTTCGCTGGCCGCCGGTGACGGTCCCGGTCGTGCGCTCGCCGAGCAGGTCGTCATCGACCCGCTCATCCCGCTTGAGGAGCGCGTGTTCGCTAACCCGAACGCTCCTGGCACCTGGGATACCTCGGACAACCTGTCCTGCATGACCTGCCACACCGCGCACGGTTCGATCGCGACGATGGCCGGCTGGGCGGAGTCCCACGCCGATACTCGTTCGATCGATCCGACGTGGACCGTTGTTCGCACGCCGGGCTCCGGTGGTACGGATCCGACGTTCGACAGCGCACTGCTCCGCGTGGACAACCGCGGCGTGTGCGAGCGCTGCCACAACAAGTAGCAGTCGCGTAGCGTTTCGGACCTGAGCCGCAAGGCCAGGACTGTGTAAGAAGCGAGGGGCCCCGGTACCGAGTCGGTCCGGGGCCCCTTACTCGGCTGGAGATGCGCGACCCATCGGGGTACGCTGCTCCAGCGGTGTCCACACCGGGAGCGGGTGGGGTCCCGGAGCCCGAACCAAGACCACGGAGGCAGCGTGACAGACCAAACTTCGCCCGAGGGCGACGCGATCACCCTGGACCAACGCGTTCCGAGCACGGCCTATCGGGGCCTGGGTCTCATCGGGAACCCGTTCGTCTTGAGTGCCCGCAACATCGACGCCTTCATCGATTTCGAGGGTCGGGCGATGACGAACCGCCTGCTGAAGGCCATCGACGAACAGGCCGACGCTGGTCGTCCGCGGACGATCTGGGTGAACAAGGGCGAGCTTCCGCCCAGCTATGCGCTGAGCGCGGTCGGGGACGTCGAGCACGAGATCGTCTCCGACGACTCGCTCAATCTGGTGAGCGGCTACGTGCAGCTGGCGATGATGAGGATGGGTCGGATTCGCGCGATCCTGCAGATCGCGAGCGAGTCGGTGGCTTTCTCCCGAGTGGACAGAACGATTGCGGCCTGGGTGAAGCAGATCCTTGCCGAACCCGACACGACACTCGACGCGTATCTGGCGCTCGAGCCCGACGCGCTGACTGCCTTCGTTCGGTCCTTCGAGGACGATTCGCTTGCCGCGGTCCATCGCCTCTTCGGCGAGCCGCTGATGGAGCGGCACATGGAACTGACGAACGTTGTCGATCTCAGGCCGGTCGACCTCGAGTCCGAGGAGATCGACGAGAGCTCGGACGGAACCGAGATCGCACCGGACTTCCGAGAGGCCCGGGGCGTCAGTGACGGGGCCATCGACGAGTGGGTCGAGTCCCACCCGGACAAGGCGGAAGAGGTTCTTCCTGCTGCAGACGGTGAGGACCCGGACAACGCGGTCGCGAACGACGCGCTGTTCGAGTACCTGTTCGAGTACACCCGAGAGCACCTCTCGCCGGTCGTTGCCCGTGCTCTCCGCGCCTATCGAGTGCGCGGCGTGGCGGTGATGGCGACGGAGTTCACGATCACGAAGGCTCCGCGCAAGACCCTCGGCGCCGTGCTTCGCTTCGCCCGCTGTCGCTTCCGCCGCGTGGTCGTGCTTTTCGACGGCTTCGATGCGTGGCCGCTCGCCGAGGCCGACCTGCGTGCCAAGATCGTCGGTGCGCTTTCGGAGGTGCGTTCGCTCCTGGGTGACGATCTGGAGATGGTGTTCTTGGTCGAGCACGATCTCGCGCCGGAGCTGGAAGAGCAGTTCGGTGGCGGTGTGCGCGTCGAATGGCTGTTCGAGAACCTCGACCGCTACTTCGAGGAGCCCAACGTGCTCGACGCGGACATTATCGACTCCTGGCTCGCTTCCGCCGCACTGCCCGGTGCCAGCCCGATCACGGTCAGGGACGGTGTGCTTGCGCGCTTCTTCGACGCGGCAGACGGGAGTCTCCCTCGGTTCGGGAGAGCGGCCGAGGCTGCATTGCGGGACGCGGCGATGCGAGGAGTCAGTGAACTCGACGAAACTGCAGAACGCGCTGGTCAGGATGTACTCGTGGAGTCTGCATAGAGCCGTGCCGCCAGCAGGGTTGGTGGCGCGGAATCTGCATAGAGAGGGGGGTCGAGGGGTGTAACGGGCCCCTCGGTCCACGTGCAAGCGGTACGCGTGGTGGCCGGCACCACCGGAAGATGCGAGAACGATGCCGCAGGGTAAGGGACTCAGCGCTCTCAAGCGCAGCTTCAGGACGCACAGACGGGCGTGGCAGATCGCCGCGGTCGCCGGTGGCGTCGTTGCTCTCGCGCTCGTCGTGTTCGTCTCGTCGCTTCTCTCGACACCCTCGAAGAGCGCGAGCCCGGAACTCCAGGCGATGCAGACCGAGATGGAGAGCAACAGCCTCACCGAGCAGGGGCTGGCCGCGCTTTCATCGAACGACACCGCCACCGCCCAGGCGCTGCTCCAGCGTGCGGTGACCCTCAATCCCAAGAACACCCGGGCAGCCGTCGCGCTGACTCGCGTACGCCAGTCCACTTCCGGCAGTCAGTCCGGTGGTTCCGCGTCAGGGGGGTCGGGTTCCTCGTCATCGAACGGCGGGGGCGGGTCGGGTGGAGGCAGCTCGACCGGCGGCACCACCAACGAACCCGGCGCCGCCGGTCCGTTCGACAGACAAGTCGACATCGCCAGACTGTTGCCGGTCATGGCGAGCGGTTTCAAGCTGGACATTCCAATCGTGAGCGGGCCTGAGGCAGAGGTGATCGGCGAGCCCTCGATGCGCGGCGTGCGCGTGCTGTGGGCCGTCCACGACAGGGGCACCTCGGCCAAGGCGAAGGCGTTCATCAGCGGCACGAGCAAGGACCTCTACGGCAAGGATTCCGGAACCGCCTCGATCGACGGCGCGACAGCATACCTCGGCACCGACGGGTCGAGGTACGCCACCGCCGTCTATGCCCGGGGGCGCTACGTGTTCGAAGTCATCGTCAGCCTCAACCAGCCGTCGGCGACCGTGAAGGACGTGCTGCCCATCGCGAAGGATGCGGCAGCGGCCTTCCCGGACACGCCTTAGGTCAGGGAGGAACGATCATGTCCTGCACGCGATTCCGATTCTTGGCGACGCTCGCAGCGTTTGCGCTGCTCGCCATTCCCTCCGTCGCCGCCGCCGCGCCGCCGGCCGTCGCGCCGGAGAGCGTGGTGGCCACCATCACGTTCGACGCGTCAGAAGCGCCCCTCGCAGTTGGTCCGATCGACGTCCCGAGCAACCCCGATCCCTCGACAGCGTGGTGGGGATGGAACAGCACGCGATGGTACTCCGCGCCCGGGGCGCTCTGGTGCGCCGCATTGGGGCCCTCGGGGAACTCGGCTCCCACCAGTATCACCAAGTACCCCTACGGTGCTTTGGGCACCGCGACGCTGGCGCTGCCTCAGCTTCAACATATGTACTCGTCGTCGTTCGCCTTCAGGTACAACTGGCCCGACTACGCGCCGTACACCATCAGCAACTACGATCAGCAGTCGTTCTTCGTGCGCTGGCGACCGACTGACGGCTCTTCGGTGTTTCAGCAGCTCGAGTACGGGTTGCCTCACCAGCTCAGCCTGACCTCATGGGGGTCCTGGACCTCCGACCTCTCCAAGCGGGGCAACACTATCAACCTCTCGCGCCGTCCGGGCGAGGTCGAGTTCGTGATCGCGGACGACGTGGGAGCGGGCGGAGACAACCCGGCGACGAGCCTTGGTCCCACCGTCGACGACGTCGTCGTCAAGGGCTACACCTACGGCCCGATCAGGGATCCGCGTGCATCGCTGGGGACCCCCGGCGGTGTCTACACCATCACGGTCAGCTGGTCTCGGCCCGCCTTCTCGACGGCCAACGCTTCCGACGACACCCGGCCGAAGCGCTATCGGGTGTGGCGTGAGGACGCGACGGCCGGCGATCTGACCAGCATCGGCGAAGTGCCCGACAGCGGGAGCGGAGCGCTCTCGATCGTCGACCAGCCGGGGTCGTACAACCAGCCTTGGAACTACTACATCCAGGCAATCAGCAACGAGACCAGCGCGACCACCGGCGACCCGCTCCACTGGGGAGAGCTCGCACCGCCCCTTGAGATCACCGCCCAGGTGGCCCCGGTCACCAGCATCGGCATCGCGGGGTCCGAGAAGAACGCCGCGGGCTGGTACAACAACCCGCCCACGATCACCCTTGGGTCGAGCGTATCCCCCTCGACGACGACCTACCGGTGGAGCGACGACCCGGTGGGCCAGTGGCGCACGTACAGCGAGCCGTTCAGGCCTGCAGACGGCAAGGGACGCATGCTGTACTACAAGTCGGCCAACCAGCTAGGGATCGAGGAAGGTCAGAAGCAGTCCGGGCCCTTCGATGTGGACACCCTTCCGCCCCTCACGCCGGCTCCAGTCGCCTCTGCCGTGACGCAGAACTCGTTCACGATCTCATGGCCTGCGGTTGGCGATGTGACCGCCAGCGGTTCTGGCGTTGCCGAGTACCGCGTCTACACCGACGGTGGGACGCTGCTCGAGACGATTCCGTCGGGGTCCGCCACCCTGAGCTACAGCCCGTCGAACCTTCTGCCTGCATTGACTTACAGCTACAAGATCCTCGCCGTGGACACGGCGGGTAACCCGCTCGCCAAGACGTACCCGCTCTCGTACGCGGCGAGCATCTCCGTGCGTACCAAAGACCCCATCCCCACTGCTGTCTCGGCATCCGTGCCCCAGCCGAGAGTCGTCGCCTACAACGGCGCCACCACGGTGAGCGCGAGCCTGAAGGCCGGTGGCGTGTATCTCGCGGACAACCAGGCCAGCCTCAAGGTGTATGCGAGCACGAATGGTGGCGTGAGCTGGGCACCGACCTCGTACACGTTCGTCCACCTGGGACTGGGCAACTACGTCGCCTCGGTTCGGACGACCACGAAGACCTGGTACCAGGTTCGGTTCGTCGCGACGGGCCCGTACAAGTCGTCGGAGAGCACGTCGACGATGCTCGTCCAAGCCCGTCCCTCGCTGTCGCGGCCGACCGTGCCTCCCAGCCGCGTAGCCTCTCGGACGAAGACAACGACCATCTACGGCACGATGCTGCCGAAGCATGTCGGCACGACGCGGTTGTACTTCGAGCGCTACGAGGCCTACCGAGGCAAGTACCAGTGGCGCGTGAAGTTCTACAAGAACGCGACGCTGAAGTCGTACTACTCGACATGGCGCTATTCGGTCGCGTTGCGCTTCCCCTCGACCGGCAAGTGGCGCGTTCGGGCGTGGCATGGCGACACGAGCCACTACCCGACGTACGGTCCCTATAGCTACACGGTGACGGTGCGTTAGGCGGGAGCTCGCGCACGCGCGTGGAAGATGACGGCAGCACCCTCGCGGCAGATATGCCGATGAGATAGCAAGGACGAGTACGCGAACGGAGACGGGTGCGACTGGCGCGAACAACTGGGCGACATAGAGCGGCATTGAGACGCTTCGTGTTCGCGCTCGTGACGGCGGGCAGCTTATTGCTGCTCGCCTCGACGTCTTTCGCCCAAACCCCCGCACCGCACGTCTCCGATGGCAGCGGCGAGACGGATGCCTGCGCGATGTGCCATCGCTCGCACACCTCCGCGAGCGAGGACCAGTGGACCGACTCGTTCGGGACCAACCACGACACGCTGCTCGTAGGCACCGGCTCGGCGGTGCAGGGCGACGTCCCGCTGTGCTACAGCTGCCATGGCGTCGATCAGCTGGGATCGGGTGTCGATGTACAGTCGGGCTTTCTGGCCGCGTCGGGTCACGTGCTCGCGCCCGAGACGTCCACTTACGGGCCCGCGCGCAAGGAATGCTCGTCGTGTCACGACAGCCACGGCGCGGCGAAGGACGAGTTCGGGCTGACGTATCCGGCGCTGCTGCGCTCGGAGTCGACCACCAACGCCGGACTCGTCGCGTATCGCGGCGACCGCTACTGCACCAACTGCCATCTTCCTCGGGCCAACAACGAGTTCGACGGTCTCTCTGTGTGGGAGCAGACGGCGCACGCGCGCCAGATACAGGCAGGGCCGACGGGGACGGACATCGTCTGCACCGTCTGCCATGCCGGCCACGGCTCGAACAACCCGCCGAGCATCGTGGAGGAGATCGTTCCGCCGTCGATCCCGACGACCACCAGCGTGCCTGCCAACGACCGCGGCCTGTGCTACGCGTGCCATCCTGGCTCGCGTGCGACATACGCCGGCGGGGTGACCTACAACGCCTCGGCGCACGGATCGTCTGCGACGACCGTGCCTATCACGTGGGAGTGGGCGCTGCGGGACCTTGCGGAGGATACTCGCAACCGACCGGTTGGCGAGTGTCAGGTCTGCCACGACCCGATGGGCCGAGACGACGGAACCGGCAAGCCCGTGGCGCGGCTCGGTCTCGCGCAAGGCAGGACGCTCTGCTACCAGTGCCACGCGGCGGGCTCGGCGGTCGCGACTGACGTTGCGAGCAGCATCGAGCTGCCGGCAGGCGAGCTCGGCAGGCCCGAGCTGTTCGTAGCGTGGAGCCCGGCGGTCAATGCCGGGACGTACGACAACATCCAGCTCTTCACCGTCGACACGACGGGGACTCCGCCCAGGCCGCTGGTGGGACCGCGGCAGTTCAAGCCGACCGGCCGGGCGGGGGACGCCGCACCCGGAGATCTGGACGGCGACGGCGCGACCGAGGTCGCGGTGGGCGATGTCGCCTCGCCACGGATGGACCTGTGGCAAGCCGATCCGCTCCAGGGTGTCGCCAAGACGTCCTACACGCTGAACGAAGTCCCCACGTACGTCGGGATCGGCAACATCTTCGCCGACGCATCTGGGCTGCCTGAGCTCGTCGCAGTGACGCGCGATCCCGTCGCCCCGTACGCGAGTCGGCTCTACGTGTACCGCTGGAACGGCACCGGCTTCACGAGTGTGGTCGGTCCCGTCTCGGTGGGCGACAACGTGTCGAGCATGGCGGTCGGGGACGTGACGGGTACGGCTGCCGACGACATCGCGGTCACCAACATCCTCACCGACGAGCTGCGCGTGCTCACCGAGCCCGCCGGTGTGCCGGAGACCCTGAGCGTCGGCGGACCCTACGCCACGGGCTCCCGCCCGCGGGGTGCGAGCATCGGTGATGCGTGGGACGACGGCTCGGGCGCGAACGAGGTCGTCCTGGCGAATTCCGGTGCTGTGACCTCCAACGTGGCGGTCTTCTCCGGCGACGGCGTGTTGCGGCAGGTCGCGGACGCCACCGCGACCGCCGGTGCGATCGCGTACGACACGCTCGTCGTGGACACCCTCAGCGGTCGTCCTCGGCCTGAGGTCGTCGTCGACCTGTACCACCCCACCGACAAGTCGGCGATCCAGGTGTTCAGCCAGGTCGGCGGTCTGCTGACGCCCGTCGACACCAAGATCGACAAGGAAGACCGGACGCACAAGATCTCGCTCGCTGCGGGCGATCTGACCGCCGATGGCGACATCGAGATCGTCGCCGCGAATGCGGGAGAGTTCACGGGAACGACGGCGTTCCGCCACGTCGATCCGTCCATCGACATCTACAAGCCCACCGGCAGCGGCGACAAGCTCAACGGCGTCACCCGCCGCCAGGTGGGCGGTTCCGAGATGGCGAACGACGCTCCTGCCATGGTGGTCGCGGATCTGGGCTACGTGGGCCGCAGCAGGCATCCGGTTGACGCGTCTTCCTCGGCGAGCCATGTCTCCACCGAGGTTGCCGGGTTCTCGGCACATGTGGACTGTTCGGACTGTCACAACGTCCACGCGTCTACGAACGAGACCGCGACCGCTCCGGCGGCCGGAGGCGCGATCAAGGGCGCTTGGGGCGTCTCGGTGGACTGGTCGGAGCCCGCGGCCATCAACTACGTCGAGAAACAGGGCGTGGAGCGCCAGTACGAGCTCTGCATGAAGTGCCACTCGGGGTGGAGGCCGCTGCCGGGGCGCCGCAACATCGCGAGCGAGGTCGACACCCGCAATCCGTCGATCCATGCCGTGGAAGGGTCGACGACCGCCTCTCAGGCGACACTGGAGTCCTTCGTCGCCGCCACTCCGGCGTGGTCGAACGCCTCTGTGCTCTACTGCACCGACTGCCACGACCAGAGCGACCCGACGCAAGCCCGCGGTCCCCACAGCTCGGCCAACAGCTCGCTGCTCAAGAAGCCGTACTTCGGCGCCAGCAGCAACAACGTCGACGTCTTGTGCTACGAGTGCCACCGCTACGACGTGTACTTCGAGGGCGTTCCGCCCGAGAACCTGAGCAACTTCTACGAGATCACGCAGGCCGGGTCGGTGTCGTCGAAGCACCGCGTTCACGTCGCAGAGCTGGGCCTTGTGTGCGACACATGCCACGCGAGCCACGGGTCGACCACGCTGCCGCACTTGATCCGCTCGGATGTGGGGTACGCGCACGACGCAGCGGGCGGGGAGTGCACGAACGCGTGTCACGGCGGGGCGCAGAAGATCTATCGGTACCAGTAGCGAACCAGGCGTCGAGCGCCGCGAGAGTCCAGCGATGGCTCAAACGGATAGCGGGACCGCGACCGTCGGGCGATCGACGCCCTACGGAACGATGTAGACCTGGGTCCCCACTTCGACCCGCGGGAACAGGTCCTCGACGTCCCACATGTGCATCCGCATGCAGCCGTGGGAGGCCGCCGTCCCGATCGAGCCGTCCTTCGTCGTCCCGTGAATGAGGACGCCGGACGCGTTCAGTGCCAGGGCGCGGGTCCCGAGCGGGTTGCTGGGCCCCGGTGGGATCACCTTGGGCATGCTCTTGGCCCAGTCGCTGCCCGGGTTGTACCAGCTCGGCATGAACTGCTTGTTGACGATCTCCCAGTGACCGAGCGGCGTCGGGTACTGGGGCGTGCCCACGGCGCACCGGTACTTCTTCTCGACCTTGGTGCCGTCGTACAGCACGAGCGTCTTGTTCGCTCGGCTCACGATGATGGTGTGACCGAGATCTTCCTCGGTGACCTTCGGCTTGATCGCCTTGACCTTCAGCGCCAGGCTGCGGTCGCCGTCCGAGAAGACCTTCTCCGCCGAGAACGCCTCGGCGATCGCCTGCTGGGCCGCGGGGACGTCGAGCTGGCTGCCCTTCTTGGAGGTCGTGACGACGAGCTTGCCGGTCTCGCCGGTCACCGAGGCGTTTCTCGGCTTGCTGTTGACCTCGATCCGGACCTTCTTGAGGAAGGTCGCCATGGCCGTCGTGTCGACGCTGAAACGAGGGGTTACCTCCGCGGGAAGCGCGCCGTCGGCGAGGTCCGCTCGGAGGCGCGCCACGAACGGCGCGTTGCGACGGGGCGCCATGGCCTCCTCGAGCATCGCATCGGTATCGACCGAGACCGCACCAGCGGGATCGAACACGAAGGTCCTGCTCAGCGCAGTGACTTCGACAGGCCGCTTGACCGGCTCGGAGACGGCGCGTTCGATCTGCACGCGGGCCTGCGCGGCGGTCATACCGCTGAGGTCGGTGCCGGCGACGGTCACGCCGGGAGGAACGATCTCACGGTTCTCGTAGTCGTTCACCGCGGCCCACGCGAGGCCCCCTGATAGCACAAGCACGGCGGTGGCGCCTACCAGAAGCGCCGCGCGCCGCGCGAAAGCAGCTGCATTCATATTCGATGAAAACCCGTCTGACGCAAGGTCCGATACTCGTGGCAGTATACACCTGAGCAGGGGGTTTGTGAAACCCTTGATGCCGTATTCCCGCGTCAGCCGCGGGTTTCCCCTTGCTTGACGCTGTCGACCGCCGAGAGGACGTGTTCGTGCACCACGTGCTCGTTGTCGAGGACGCCGCGCTCGTCCGCGGGCTCATCCGTGATGTGCTGCGACGTGAGGGCTATGTGGTACACGAGGCGTTCGGTGCCCGAGACGCTCTGCAGCGCTTCGTCGAGGTCGAGCCCGACGTCGTGACGCTCGACATCGCGCTCCCAGACGGGTCGGGTCTGGACCTCGCGAACAGGCTTCGGCGGATCAGGACTCGCGTTCCGTTCGCTGTCGTCTCGGCGCTCAGGGCCGAGGAGGCGGCGCTGAGCGCGGGCGCGGCGGCCTTCGTCCCGAAGCCGTTCACTCCCGCGCAGCTCGCCGAGGCGGTCCGCGTCGCGCTTGCTTCGGGTGCCGGGCCGAACCCGGTGGTGGTGCGTCCATGACACCCGCGGGCACCATTGCGAGCATGGCCGAGGCCATCGGCCTGCTCCAGCGCGACCCCGCCGACACCGGCGCGATCTCAGAGCTGCTGGCCAACGTCCGGCTGCTTCGGCGGCAGGCTCGCGGGTCTGCGAGACCCGAACTCGGAGAGTTGGCGGCGAAGCTCGAATCGGTGCTGAGACGTATCGGGCAGGGCGCCATCGCCGTCGACGAGCGCACGCTCGAGGCCCTATCGGCGTCGGTCCGCGTCGCCGCCGAACTCGCCTTCCGGGTGGCCGACGACATCGCGGCGCCGGCCGTCGGGAGCGTGGACGTGGCCGTCGCAGGCGCGCTCGGTGCTAGTCCGGACGACGCCGCGCCGCCCATCTCGGTCGCGATCGTCGGAGGAGGCGATGTCGCCACCGAGATCCTCAGCCTTCTCGCCGACGAGGAGCACGTTTCGATCGAAGCTGTCTGCGCTCCGAGTCCGGCTGCGCCTTCGGTCGTGTTGGCGCGCTCGCTCGGCATTCCTACAACGTGCGACCTGTTCTCTCTGTCCGACCTGAGCGGCATCTCCCTGGTGTTGGACGTGTCCGAGAACGCCGAGGCGCGGTCTCGCCTCGAGGCCGGGCTGCCGTCTCAGATACAGCTTGCAGACCCGGCTGCCACGCATCTGCTGCTCCGCGTGCTCCGGGATGCCCGATCCGAGCGTGAGGGTCGGGCCCAGGTGGCGGCGGCGACGGCCGAGCGCGATAGGGCGCAACGAGAAGCGCATAGGCTCAAGGCTGGGCTCGACGACCTGGCGCGCGCGAACCACACGCTGAATCGCGAACTGGCCAGCACGTACTTCATCCACGAGTTCTTCACGGCGCTCTCCAGGTCCCGAGACGTCCGCTCTGTCGCGGCGGTCGCCGTCGATGGAGCGATCGGCCTGCTCGGAGCCGAGGTCGCCGCGCTCTACGTCGTCGATACCGAAGGCACGCTCGTTCTGCGCGAGTCCCAAGGCCGTGCCGAGCGCTCGTTCGCGCCCGCCGTTCCCCTCGGGGCGTCGCCGTTCCGAGAAGCGCTCGCGACGCCTGTCCTCGAAGCGCTCGACGTGGGAGCGCTTCCGTCGTGGGTCCGCGAGTCCCTGTCGTGGCAGGCTGCGCTGCCGCTGCTCGGCGGGGGCGAGGTTCTCGGCGTGCTCGTACTCGGCGGCACGATCCCCCGCGACATCACGCCGGCCGATCGGGAGCGATTCGGCGTCGTGGCCGAGCAGTGCGGTCTGGCACTCGAGAACGCGGTACTCCACGAGGAACTCGAGATGCTGGCAGCAACCGACCGCATGACCGGGATGTACAACCATGCTCACGGGGTCCAGCGTCTCGAAGAGGAAGTGAAGCGCGCCGAGCGTTTCGGGCATCGCCTCTCCCTCGTGATGCTGGACATCGACGACTTCAAGTCGTTCAACGACTCCTACGGGCACCCCGCGGGCGACGAAGTGCTTGCGACGGTCGGGGAGGTCGTGCGAAACGCGCTTCGCGACCTCGACGTTCCGATCAGGTACGGGGGCGAGGAGTTCGCTGTCATTCTCCCCGAAACGCCGGTAGCCGGAGCCGCGCTCGTCGCCGAGCGCATCCGCGAGGACATCGAGCAGCTGGCGTTCGGCACGGGTACAGGTTCAGTGCGGCGCACCGTCTCGCTGGGAGTTGCCGAGTATCCCGCCCACGCAACCTCTGGTCGGGCGCTGGTGGAAGCCGCGGACCAAGCGTTGTATCGTGCGAAGGGAGCAGGGAAGAACCGGGTCGAGACGGCCTAGGTCATTCGCCGTCGAGGGCCCGACACGAGCGGAGTGTCCCGGGTGAGCCTGCGAAACGCGCTTGCAGCACTTCCGGACGATCGAGCGACGCGAGTCGCAGTGACTGAAGTGCTGGCGTACATGAGCCACAGCGGCACGACCGCCGACGCCTCGCGCGTCGCACGGGTGACCGGTCTCGGCCTCTCCACCGTGGAACGGGTGCTCGACGTACTCGCTGGAGGCGTCGTGCTAGACTGCTCCGGCGACCCGCCCAGCTATCACTACCATGCCGACACCGTGAACGATCTCGCGGTGTCGAGGTATCTTCGCTCGCGCTCCGTGAGCGATTCGCGGGTACAGGGCAGCGTCGACCGTTTCCGGAGCAGCTACGGCACGCGGTAGCGCGCGCCGTACGCCTCACCCGCAAGAAAGGCACGACCACGATGAAGCCGGTGCGCCCCGGTGACCGGGGCCCCGCCGTTGAGGACATCCAGCGTCGTCTGCTGGTGCTCGGCTACGATCTCGGCCGCACCGGCATCGACGGCGTGTTCCTCGGGCGTACGCGTGAGGCCGTCGAGGCCTTCCAGCGCGAGCACGGGCTCGCCGAGAACGGCGTGGTGGGCGACGAGACGTGGGCTTCTCTCGTCGACGCCACATTCACGCTCGGCGACCGCATGCTGTACCTGCGCGTGCCGCACTTCCACGGACGCGACGTCCGCTCCATGCAGGAGGCCCTGAACGCCTTGGGATTCGCCTGCGGCGATGTCGACGGGATCTTCGGGACGTTCACCGAGCGAGCGGTTCGCGAGTTCCAGAGAAACGCCGGTGTGTCCGGCGACGGCATCGTCGGCACGGAGACCGTGGGCGCCATCGCCAACCTTCGCCACGTGTGGCAGGGGAAGGAGCCGCACGCGCATTCCGCTGCACAGGCCGCTCCCGCGCGTGCATGCGATGCCCTCGCGCACAACGAGATCGCCTTCGTGGTAAGCGACGCGCACGCGGCAGCGATCGCGGGTCGGGTGGTGAACCTCGCGCTTGCCACCGCGACATCTTCTCGACTGCGTGTGTGGGACGGTGCAGAAGGCGAGGCGACCGGCGACTTGGTGGTGAAGCTGGCCGGAAGCGGCACGGTCCCTGCTGTAGCTGGCGTGCCTCACGTGAGGATCGGTGGCGGTCAGGCGGACCTTCCCCGACTCGTCGCGGCCATCTCGGCGGCGGGGAGCGGGTGCCGCGAGCTGGTGATCGAACTGGACCCGGCGGTCGCCTCGGACGAGCGTGACGAACAGCGAATGGCCGTCTCGATCCTGGACGCGCTGTGCACCGCCTTGGATTGATGCGTCGCTCTTTTGCTAGAATTGCCAACGTGTGACTTACACCCGAACGCCGGGGAGGATGCTCTTGACCACCCGACGCAGGACCTGTTTTGCCGCGCTGCTAGCGCTGATCCTGTGCTTCATGACCGTTCCTGCCGGTGCGACTCCTCGCTCCGACAAGGTCGCGCGCGCCCAGGCGGTCAAGGGAACGATCGACGGGCTCAGGGACCGCACCGAAGCTGCCACCGAGCGCTACAACGCTGCTCTGATCCGCCACCAGTCGTTCGTCAAAGAGCGCAAGAAGGCCGAGCGGCGGCTGACGAAGGCTCGCAAGCAGTACAGCCACTACCAGCGCCACCTCAACGGCCGTGTCGCGGCGATGTACCGCGGCGGCACGACGGGATTCATCGACGTGCTCTTTGGCGCGAAGGACTTCCAGCAGTTCGCGTCCACGTGGGACTTCCTCACGAGCCTCAACCAGGGTGACGCCGCCAGCGTCGCGAAGCTTCGCGTGGCCAAGCGGGAGCTCGACGCCGCGCGCAAGCAGGTGCGCAAGCAGGAGATCGGCGCCCGCAAGCAGCTCAATATCGCGCGGGACGCGAAGCGCTCCGTGGAGTCGCAGCTCGCCGAGCAGCGACGACTGCTCTCGGGCATCGAGGCCGAGATCGCCGCCCTCGATCGGGCCGAGGACGCCCGCCAGGCAGCCGCCCAGCGAGCGGCCGCCTCCGCCGGCTTCACCAGCTTCCGTTCGTTCCCGCCCCCCACGCGCGCCCCGCGTAGCGGCGTGGTCGGCATCGCGATGCAGTACCTCGGCGCGCCGTACGTCTACGCGGCCTCCGGTCCCAACTCCTTCGACTGCAGCGGCTTCACGATGTTCGTCTACCGCCAGGTGGGCGTCGGTCTGCCGCACAACGCGGCGATGCAGCAGAGCGTCTGCGAACCGGTCAGCCGCTCGGACCTGCAACCCGGCGACCTGGTCTTCTTCGGTCGGCCGGCCGACCACGTGGGGCTGTATATCGGCAACGGCATGATGGTCCATGCGCCTCATACCGGCGACGTCGTCCGCATAGCGCCTGCGTTCCGCTCGAGCTTCAGCGGCGGCGGTCGGCCCTAGTTCGCCTCGATTCGCCCTTGGGGCTGGAGTCCACCCCCGATGTCGCCGATAAGCGACATAGGAGCGTGACGCATGGCGCAACTTGATGGACTGCTCAAGATCATGGCCGACCAGGGTGCCTCGGACCTGCACATCAAGGCAGGCAGTGCTCCCGCGCTTCGGCTCAACAACCGGCTCACGGTGCTCAAGGACCTCCCGTCCCTGACGCCGGACCAGACCCGCGCGCTCGCCGTGGAGCTCATGGACGAGCGGGCTCGAGACCATTTCGACGCCAACCTCGAAGTCGACTTCGCCTACTCGTTGGCCGGGGTCGGACGCTTCCGCGTCAACGTGTTCCACCAGCGGGGCTCGGTGGGGCTCGCGCTGCGGCGCGTGACGATGGACCACCGCAGCTTCGAGGAACTCGGTCTTCCCCCCGTCATCCGTCGGCTCGCCGACGAGCCCCGCGGCATGATCCTCGTCACGGGTACCGCGGGATCCGGCAAGACCACCACGCTCGCCGCGATGATCGACCACATCAACGAGACCCGCGACGCGCACATCATCACCATCGAAGACCCGATCGAGGTGCTGCACCAGGACAAGCGCTGCGTGGTCAACCAGCGCGAGATCGGCATCGACACCGACAGCTACTCCGAGGCGCTCAAGCACGTCGTCCGGCAAGACCCGGACATCATCCTCATTGGCGAGATGCGTGACGTCGAGACGGTCGGCGCGGCGGTGACCGCGGCGGAGATCGGCAACCTCGTGCTCTCGACGCTCCACACCGTCGATGCGGCCGAGACGATCCACCGCATCATCGATTTCTTCCCGCCGCACCAGCAGAAGCAGATCCGCATCATGCTCGCCTCGACGCTCAAGGGCATCGTCTCGCTGCGGCTCATCCCGTCGATATCGGGCGGGCTCGTGCCGGCGGTCGAGGTCATGGTCATGACCGGGACGATCAAGGAGTACATCGTCGATCCCGACAAGACCTACCTGATCCGGGACGCTATGGAGGAAGGCGCGTACTACGGCATGCAGACGTTCGATCAGTCGCTGCTGCGCCTCTACCAGGACCGCAAGATCACGCTCGACGACGCCATTGCGATGTCCCATAACTCGCACGACTTCAAGATCAAGGTGCGTCAGCTGGGCATCAATCCCGACCGGACGGCTGCAAGCTCGCCCGCGTCCGTCGCGAGCAACTAGCCGGGTACTAGCCCGCCTGCGTCGCCTTCCGCTTCGCCCGCCGAGTCGCGATCGCGTACGCCGAGACGACCGCGATGGTCGCGCCCACGGTGTCGGTGAGCCAATCGAGAACGTCCGGGTTGCGCTGCGGCACGAACGACTGGTGGAACTCGTCGGTGATGCCATACGCCGATGCGATTGCGATCGCCAGGACCACGCCACGAATCCCCGAAGCGGATCCTCCCAGCGCGAACCAGACCAGCACGCCGAGGACCGCGTAGACGGCAAGGTGCCCCTCGACGCTCCATCCGCCCGGCAGGTTCGAGCCGGGCAGGGCGGAGAGCGCGAAGATGACACCTGCCCATACCAGGGCGGGTAGCCAGCTGAGGAGAGTTCTCGCGCGTGGGCCCATGTCGGCGCAGTGTAGCAGGCAGCGTCGACGAGAGACGGCCTTGACCCGCCAGCCGTGGCGGTGGGAGGGTGTAGGGCCGTCGACCCCGAGGCTGAGAGGGCCACGTGAACCGGCAAGGATCCGTCGTCGCCGTAGTCATCTCGGCGCTGCTGTTCGGGACGCTCGCGGTACTGACACCGCTCGCGTACCGTGCGGGGGCCACGCCTCTGCCGCTGCTGACATGGCGGTTCCTGATCGCGTCGCTGCTGCTCGGAGCGACGGTCGCGCTTCGGCGACCGTCCGCGCTCAAGGTGCCCGCGTCCGATGTCGGCCGATTCGCCACACTCGCGGTGACCGGCTACGGCTTCGCGTCGATCTGCTTCTTCTTCGCGCTGCTCTACGCGTCCGCTTCGGTCGTCGCGGTACTCCTGTACACGTATCCGGCGATGGTCGCGATCGTCTCGTGGGTGCTGCGCCTCCAGCGGCCCAACGTGCGGCAGGCAGTGGCGATCGCGGTCACGTTCGCAGGGGTCGCGCTCGTGCTCGACCCGTTCGAGCCCGGCGTCACCGTCTCGCCCACAGGGCTGCTGCTGGGCCTGGGAGCGGCCGCCGGCTACACGTCCTTCAACCTGCTCTCCGCGCGCTGGCTTCCCGGCAGATCCCGACTGGTGATCATGACCTACACCTTCGGCATCGCCTCGCTGTTCGTGGGGACCGTGACGCTTCTCGTCGGCCAGTCGCTCTCGCCGGCGGCGTGGGAGCCCGAGGTGTGGGCCCTGCTCGCGGCGATCGTCGCGCTGCCGACATTCGGCGCGGTCGTGCTCTACCTGGAAGGTATCCGCGGGCTCGGTCCGTCGCAGGCAGCGATCATCTCCACCCTCGAGCCGCTGTTCACGATCGCACTCGCGGCGCTCGTGCTCGGCGAGCGCCTTCGCCCCGTGCAGTGGGTAGGCGCCGCTCTCGTCGTTCTCGGCATCCTCTTCGCAGAGATCGCAGCGAGGCGCGCCGAGATGCCCGCACCGGTCTGACTCGCTACGATGACGCCGAACCGCGAGACTGATGCCGCCGAGGAGCCCCGCTCCGCGCGTACGCTTCCAACCACGGGAACGTGATGGACTACTACCGGATCCTCCAAGTCACCAGGGACGCCGACCCGGCCGTCATCGACCGTGCCTACAAGGCCCTGTCGCTGAAGCACCACCCCGATCGGGTGACATCCGGCCAGCGCACGGCCGCCACGCGGCGGATGCAGCGGATCAACGAGGCGTACGCCGTGCTGTCGGATCCCGTGCGGCGCGAGCGCTACGACCTGACGCTCCCGCCGGAGGGGGCGGAGGCGTGGGACCGGTTCTGGGAGGTCGGGCTGGTCGGGCTCTTCGTCGACCGGTTCGGGGCCGGTCGGTAGCGCGCCCAACCGGGCGCTGCGTTCGGGTGCGCCCTCGTCGGGCTACGGCGTCGTGCGGCGCGTGAACACGCGGGCAAGCGGCGGCACCTTGAGCCCGATGACCTGCTCGGGACAGAGCTCCTGGCAGCAGTAGCACCTGATGCAGGTGCCGTAGTCGAAGGTCGGTCCCGTATCTCTCATTTCGATGGCGCTCACCGGACACGACCGCTCGCACGTCTTGCACCGCGTGCACCCGGAGGCTTGGTCGAGGAACGGTTTCGGCGTGACCCAGGACCGCATCCTGGGCGCGAGCCACGAGGGCATCTTCGAGCTGATGTCGCGCACCGGCAGGGCGAACCCGGGCTGCAAGAACTCGGACCACGGCACTCCGAGCACGTCGATCTCGTCGACCGATGCCGCCACGAGCCCTCGCTTCACCGCCGAGCGCGTCGTGTAGACCTCGTCGGCTCCGAGGCCGGCCATGGCGGAGGCCACCACGTCGAGCGCGAGACAGTCCTCGCTGGCGAGCAAGGCCCCGATCGGGCGGGGGGTCCCGCCTGCCGGGCCCTCGCCCTCCATGCCCACGACAGCGTCCATGACCGCCAACGCCGGCTTGCAGGCGAGCATCAGGTCGACGAGCATCGCCCCGAAGTCGTCGCGGTCGGGCACGCGCAGGTGATACGTGGCCTTCTCGAGACCGGGGATGCATCCGAACAGGTTCTTGACCGCGCCGGTGAACATCATGAACCCGTGGGTCTTGAGCTTGGGTACCGAGATCAGCACGTCGCAGTCGACCACCGGCCTCGCCAGCGTGAACGACCCGTACAGGCTGCCCGCGGGGTTGGGCACGCGGACGCACTCCGAGGCGAAGTCGAGCAGCTCGGCGCCCTCCTCCTCGCACACCCGCGTCATCCCGGTAGCCCGATACACTCCCGCGACATATCCCGGGGAGCTCGGCCCGCCCGGCGAATCACCGACGAGGGGCACGCCGCCGGCGGCCTTCACTGATCGGATGAGGGCGCGTACGAGCTCGGGATGCGTGGTGACCGCGCGGTCGGGTTCGGCTCGGGAGAGCAGGTTCACCTTGAGGAGGACGCGCTGGCCCGGGGAGACGAAGGCGCCCATCCCGCCGAGCGGAGCGAGTGCCTGTTGGAGGGCCTCGACCACGGTCTCGGTCCGATAGCTCTCACACCGGCTTATGCTGACGCGGCTCATGGTGGCTGAGTGTACCCCAGACGGAAGCACCCGCGGCCAGCGGGCCGCGGGTGCGGGCGATACGGCTGTTTTCTGACCGGCGAGCGAAGTGAGGCGACCTCAGGCCTCCGCGACCTGCTGCAGGCGCTCGTTCACCGCGCGAAGAATCGCCGGGTAGGAAACGGCGCCATCGTACGCGGGAACGCCGTCGATCACGGTCACCGGGAAGAGGTAACCCCTGGTCTCGATCTCCGTCAGCAGGTGTCCGTGGCTCGCTTGCACGTCGTCGGACTCGACGTCGAGGTAGCGGATGACAGCCTCTTCACCGTAACGACGCTGCAGCTCAGTGGCGATGATCATGGTGATCTCCTCCGGAGACCATGAGGGACCTCAACCGCCCGAGTAGCAGCCCCCCGCCAGGGCGGGGCGATCCAGAACTTCAACGGAGACCTTGGCCATGACTTCCTCCTACCGGAACGACACTGCGCCGCCGGCGCAGAAACGGGCGCAGATGCCGCAACCCGCACACAGCTCTTCATTCACGGTGTACCCGTTGGCTCCGGGGTACGGCCCGCCCGGGCTCGGAACGATCGCGCCGCGAGGGCAGACCTGACGGGCCGGGCAGCCCGGGGACCGATCGCAACGCTGATTGTCGATGCTGATGTGCACGCTTGCCTCCCTTGCCTACCGCGAGGGGATTATACCCAAGGGGGTATAGTTGCACAACCCCCGGGCGCGAGTGGCTCCAGCGTCGTCGGCGTTTGTCCGATACCTTGTCTGTGATCGGTCCGGGCGAGAACGTTGGCCGTGTGCAGCAGGGAGAGGGAGGGTTCAGTGGCGCAACGCCATGGGATGGGGGCGACCCGCCGTCGTCTGCTCACGCAGTTCATCGGCCTCGGGCTGGCAATCGCGGTGGTGTTCCCGATCGTTGCCTCGCTCTTCATGCAGCCCCGCAGCACCGGCTCGCTCGTGGCGTTCGTCGTGCTGTGTCTCGCCGCCGGCGTCGGCCTCGGGCTCGCGTGCGCGCTGCTGGCCGGTCGCGCTGCCGAGCGTTCGCTCGGTGGGATCCTGAACGACGCCTCGACCCGCTACGGGGTGAGCACCGACACCGCCGGCGATTGGGACGAACTGAACGATGAGATATCCAGGGTTCTCGGCGACCTGATGGGTCTCGTGAGACAAGTGAAGCACGTCAACGGCGAGATCCGTTCCCTGACGGCGGAGGTGCTGAGCGCGACCGAGCAGCAGGCCTCCGGTGCCGCGCAACAAGCAGCTGCCGTGACGCAGACCTCGGCCACGGTCGAGGAGCTCGCGCAGACCTCGAAGCAGATCGCCGAGAACGCGCAGTCCGTCGCGGCGGTCGCCGAGCGAACGCTCGCGAGCGCGGAAGAGGGCATGCAGGCGGTCGCCGACACCGCCGACGGCATCGAGGACATTCGCGACACGACCCAGGCTGCGTCCGACCGGATCCTCGCCCTCGGCGAGCGCAGCCAGGAGATCGGGCGGGTCCTCGTGATCATCGACGACATCGCCGAGCAGACGAAGATCCTCGCGCTGAATGCCGCCATCGAGGCCGCGCGTGCGGGCGAGGCCGGCAAGGGCTTCGCCGTGGTCGCCGAGGAGATCCGCAAGCTCGCCGAGTCGGTCACCGACTCCACAAGCGAGATCGGACGCGTGGTGCGCGAGATCCAGTCCTCGGCGTCATCGCTGGTGATGTCCACGGAGAAGTCGCAGAAGAAGGTCGACGAGGGCAAGGAACTCGCCCAAAGGACGGCCGGAGCGCTCGATCGCATCGTCGTCCAGGTCGAGGAGACGACCGACTCGGCCAAGCAGATCTCGATCGCCACTCAGCAGCAGAGAACGGCCTCCGACCAGGTGGTCGTGTCGATGCGCGAGATGGCGCAGGTCGCGCAGCAGTCGGCCCAGGTGTCGCGGCAGATACAGTCCACCATCGCGCAGCTGAACGAGCTCGCCGATTCCCTCGCCGACGCGTAGGGTCTCCCGCCGCCCTGACGCAGTGTCATGCAGGGGTCTTGCGGTGCCCGCCGAATGGGTCGCTGGAAGCCCTTAACGTGTTGTTACGCTCGTTCAGTTCCTTTATTGTGGAGACCGTGTGCAGCCCGCGGGCTGCTACTCCTGCATGCGAGGCGCGGTCACTAAGGAAGGGTGCGTATGGCGAAGATCTCTTTCGCGGGATGGAAAGACCCCGTTCGGAGACCCCGATACATCATCTGGTCGGGCGTAGCCGTACTCGCCTTGGCCGCGGTGATGATCGTGGCTCTCGGTGCGACGTCGACGTACTGGTTCTGTGCGAACGGGTGCCACAAGGTCCAGGACGACACGATCGCGGCCTATAACGCCTCCACTCACAACAAGGTGAGCTGCATGGCGTGTCACATGCCTGTTGCCGCGAACCCCGTGATCTTCATCCTTCACAAGGCTGAGGCGCTTGGCGAGCTCTACCTGACCGTCACCAACAAGTTCGAGCTCCCGCTGAACGCCGAGAGCGAGCTGTCGCTCGAGATGCCGGCCACGCAGTGCACCCAGTGCCACTCGGAGAACCGGATCAGCAGCCCCAGCGAGGGCATCATCATCGATCACAAGGTTCATGAGGAGCGCGAGGTCTCCTGTCCGGTGTGTCACAACCGCGTGGCGCACCGTGACGATATCGCCAAGCCCGTGCTGAGCGACCCGACCACGGGCGAGAAGAGCCAACCGCACTCCGATTTCATGAGCATGAACGCCTGCTTCCGCTGCCACACGCAGGAGGCAAAGGGCATCGCTCCCGGCGAGTGCCAGCTGTGCCACACGCCCGAGCTTCGAGCTGAAGCCCGCCAGCCACGAGCCCACCGCGACCTGGTTCCCCAAGGGCCACGCTGAGGCCGCGCTCGAGGAGGACGAGAAGGTCAAGGAGGCCAAGGCCGAGGAAGCCTCGGCGGCCGCGAGCGGCGAGACCGAAGAGCAGAAGAAGGAAGGCGAGGCCGCCTCCGGTGCGACCGAGGAGTCGGTGAAGGCCGACGCCAAGGGCGAAGAGCTTATCGCGGAGATGACTCCGTACCACCAGGTCAACGAGTGCTACACCTGCCACAACGAGAAGACGTTCTGCGAGGGCTGCCACGGCATGCCGATGCCGCACCCGGCTGAGTTCAAGGAGCCGAAGAGCATCGACGATCCCGCCGGCCACCCGGCGATCTCGAAGGAGCTTCCAAAGAAGTGCGAGATGTGCCACCAGCCCGCCAAGACCAAGTTCTGCGACGAGTGCCACCACGGCAAGGCGATCGAGTTCGAGTACAACAAGGCCGTGCCGTGGGTGAAGCAGCACCCGGCCGCGGTCGAGAAGAGCGGCATCAAGTCCTGCACGGACGCCTGCCACACCAAGAAGTTCTGCGTGGACTGCCACACCGGCAAGAAGGTCGTCCCGGCGTCGCACAAGCAGGCCAAGTGGACCCGCCCGGTCACTCCGACCGTAACGGTGTACGGCAAGAGCGCGGCGAAGCCGTCGGCCAAGCACGCACTCGCGGCACAGGAGTCCATCGAGTCGTGCGAGATCTGCCACGGCACCGGTGGCCCGAATGCAGCGTTCTGCAAGAGCTGCCACAAGTACGCGATGCCGCACCCGGCCGAGTTCAAGGAATTCCACTCCAAGACCGGTCGCAAGAGCCCGGCCTCGTGCCAGCGGTGCCACACGTTCCGCGAGATCTGCAGCAACTGCCACCACATCGGCTCTTCGTTCACGAGGCCTTGGATCACGGTTCACGGGTCCTCGGTTGCGAAGAACGGCACCACCACCTGTCTGGAGAAGTGCCACCAGCGCAACTTCTGCGTGAAGTGCCACCAGACCCGCAAGGTGGTTCCGGCTTCCCACAAGGCGCGCCTCTTCGTGCGGAACCCGAGCGCGACGCCGGCCCTGCATACGCAGCTGTACGCGAAGGACGCGAACAACTGCACGCTCTGCCACGCGGGCGATCCGCAGACCTTGCCGAACTCGAAGTTCTGCAAGGGCTGCCACCGCGTCGAGATGCCGCACCCTGCCGGCTTCGGTCCGCCTGAGGGCGAGAAGCCTGCGAAGGGCAACGGCGGCGAGCACGCTACGCTGGTGAAGAGCGGCAAGGTCAAGCGCGTGGTGTGCGCGAACTGCCACAACACCGGCTTCTGCAACTCGTGTCACCACCAGGGTTCGAACCCGAAGGTGCCGTGGCTGCGTCAGCACCCGGCGCTGGTCAAGAAGAACGGTGCGCAGCCGTGCTTCGAGTGCCACGAGGAGACGTTCTGCTCGTACTGCCACGTGAGGCTCAACCGGTAGCTCGGTTGGTCTGACAAGAACCGCGAAGGGCCCGGCGAGATCGCCGGGCCCTTCTGTTTCTCGGCAGGGGTCGTCGGGCGCGGGACGTCGCCTTCCTCTGTCCAGAAACAGGCAGGTCGGATTAGGTGGCGTCGGGGCGGACCCCGTGTTACCCTATCGCCTCGCCGGGATGTGGCTCAGCTTGGTAGAGCGCTCGGTTCGGGACCGAGAGGTCGTGGGTTCGAATCCCGCCATCCCGACCAGGCAACGAAGACGGCAGGCCGCCGAGATGGGGCCTGCCGTTTCCGATTTCGCGGGCAGGAACGCAATGCTGAACGAGCTCCTCCAGTGGCTCGGCTTTGGGCTGTGCCACCAGCTTCCCGAGCGGTCGCTGTTCGGCGGCGGGGTGCAGGTCCCCGTGTGCGCGCGGGACGAGGGCATCTACGTCGGCTTCCTCGTCGCGTTCGCACTGATCTGGCTGCTCCATCGCCCGAGGCGCCCGCGCGAGCTGCCTTCAGTGGCGGGGTTCGTTGTCTGCGCGTTGTTCTTCGCGACGATGGTCGTCGACGGGGTCACCTCGTACGCCGGGCTCCGGGAAACCACGAACATAATCCGCCTCGTTACCGGTACCCTTGCCGGGTACTCGCTGGCCGCGCTGGTGACGCCCCTCCTGAACGACGAGCTGTGGGCCCGCTCGGACAGCGAGCGCGTGCTGACCCCCGCGTGGAGACTGGGCGTGTGGAGCGCGACGGCGTTCGCGGTCGCCGCCATCGTGTACGTCGGCGGGCCGTGGCTCGGCTCGGCCTACCCGGTGGCTGTCGCTGTCGCCATCGTCGCGACCTTCGTGATCGTCAACCTCGTGCTCGCCGCGATGCTGTCGCCGTTCGAGCGGCGTGCCCGGCGCTTCCGCGACATCCTTCCGCCGTTGGGCATCGCGCTGGGGCTGACCGTCGTGGAGTTCGTGCTCGCGTCGGCGCTCAAGCTCGGGCTCATCGCCCTATCCGGCTGACGTATCCCGAGCGGGTCGTGTCAGACCCTCTCGATAGGGTGTCTTCGAACAGGTGTTCGTTCGAAGGGACCGCCAATGAGCCTCGCAGCAGCCACCGTCGAGTCAGTCCTCGAGTCACTCACCCAGCAGGCGCTGGACAGAGCGGTGCCTCACGCCGTGGCCCGGACCGCGGTCGCGGCCACGCAGAGGGCGTTCTCCAACATGTCGCACCGGGTCATCTCTGTAGGCGAGCGTCGACGCGTCACCGCCTACTTCAACGCGGTGGTCCGCCGCAGGGTCATCCGGGGCCGAGATGGTCGACAGGCCGCCTCTCGTGCAGTGCTCGCGGCCGTGGTGGCCGATCTGCGTTCGGTCGGCTGCGGCCCCCAGCGCATCGCAGACGAGCTCGAGCGCGGGTGGAGGGGGCAGGTTCCGGATGACGTGCTGGACGAGATGCGGCTCGGGCTCGTCAGCTAGTACGGCGGGACGCCGCCGGGTGGGGCGTGCGGCCGGAGGGCGCAGCGCGTCGGGCTACTTCGATGTCGAGGAGTAGAGCGGCTCGCCGGTTTCCGAGAGGATCCACAACCGCTTGAAGGCAAGCTTGCCCGTGGCGGGGCCGTACGCTTCGATCACAGCGATCGCTCTTTGCCCGCCGAACTGGCCCAATCCGACGTAGACCGGAACGCCGGCGTTCCCCTGTGCGAACGCCTCGGTGAGCACGTCGGCGACCGCGGAGCCGCCGTCCTCCTTGCGCAGTGCCGCGAGGGCGTCGTCGCGCCGCTGGCGTGCCTCACTCGCGGGCACCTCGCGCAGCTCGGCGGTGTCGGTCGACCTGAGCCGCGCCATCAACGCGGATGACGTGATCGTCCCGAGACTCGGGTCCCACTCGGGTCCTTGCGAGCAGCCGGCGAGGACACACAGGGTCAGGACGCATAGCGCGATTGCCGGCAGAAGCTTGAGGCGGCGCACAGGGACTTCCCTCCAGGTCGGGTAGTACTCATGTTAGTGCAGGGTCAGCCAAAGGGCTGTGACGAAAGGCCTGAGAGTGCAGCAGATCATCGCGTTCGTGTCGGACTTCGGCCTGGACGACGCGTGGGTAGGTGTGTGCCACGCAGTCATCTACCGTGCGTGTCCCTTGAGCCAAGTGGTGGATCTTTCGCATCAGGTGCCGCCCTTCGATCTGCGAAAAGGGGCTTCGGTGGCGTGTGCCGGCGTGCATCAGTTGCCGGACGCCATTCACCTCGTGGTCGTCGATCCCGGCGTCGGCGGGGGCCGGCGCGATCTGTGTCTGGTCACCGAGAGCGGGTGCCGTCTCGTGGGACCGGACAACGGTGTGCTCCTTCCCGCTGCCCAGCTCAAGGGCGGCGTCAGGACGGCGATCGCAGTCGAACCCCGCAAGGTGGGCTCGGGAGATCCGCTTCCCACCTTCCACGCGCGGGACGTGCTCGCGCCTGCCGCGGCGGCCTTGGCGTGCGGAGTCGAGCCCGTGGGTCTGGGCGACGAGGTCGACCCGTCGGATCTCGTTGCCGGGCCGTTCGAACTCGCCTCGCGCACGGGACAGAGCGTGACTGCGGAGATCATCGATACAGACAGGTTCGGCTCGGTGCGGCTGTCCGTGCCGTCCGAGCGGATGGAGGACCTGGGGCTCGTCGGCGAACGCCTGGAGATAGCGCTCGGGCACCATGTGTTCAAGGTTCCTCTGGCAGGCACCTTCGCCGACGTCCCCAAGGGATCGCCCGTGGCGCTCGTCGATTCGTCGGGGTGGCTGACCATCGCGGTGAACACCGACAGTGCCGCCGAGCGCTTCGGTGTCGAGCCGGGGACGACAGCCCACCTGCGCGCAATCCCATAGCTCTTCTCCCCGGCTGTCCAGGGCCTCGCGCTCTCTCGCGGCTGCCTCGATCTCGCACGGCCGGTGTCAGACCCCTTCGGTACCGTCAGCACGAGCAACGATGAGCCGAAGGGGCAGTGGAGATGAAGCGGCAGTACGTGGTGGACCTGTCGGAGGGTTCGCGTGTCGACGCGGCGTTCGCGTTGCGCGCCAAAGAGGTCAGGCAGGCGCGGAACGGCGATCCCTACCTCGCCCTCGACCTTGCAGACAAGACGGGCGTGATTCCCGCCGTCCTGTTCAGGCCGGCAGCTTCGGCGGTCGAGGCCCCGGTCGGCGCGGTGGTGCGCGTAGTGGGGCGCGTGACGTCGTTCCGCAACGTCCGTCGCATCACCGTGGAGTCCATCGAGGCGAGCGAGGCCTTCGCCGCCGAGGACATCCTCCCCGCGGGACCTCGCCCCAGGGAGGAACTCGTGGCCGGACTCCGGGATTTAGTGCGGTCGGTCAAGGAACCGTCCTGTCGCCGGCTGCTGCGGCACGTGTTCGGTGACAAGGACTTCTTCCGGCAGTTCAGCAGCTGCCCTGGATCGCAGTCCTACCACCACGCCTACGTAGGCGGTTTGATCGAGCACACCGTCGCGGTCGCGCAGCTGTGTCGCTCGGTCGCCGAGACGTACCCCGAGGCAGACTCCGATCTGCTGGTGACCGCAGCGCTCCTGCACGATATCGGCAAGGTCGACGAACTCAGCAGCTCGACGGCGATCGAGTACACGGACCAAGGGCGGCTGCTCGGGCACGTCGTGCTCGGCACCATGCGCCTGCAGAGAGCCATCGACGCGGCACCGGGCATCCAGGCGGACCTCGCTGTCCGTCTGCTCCACGCCGTCCTGTCCCATCACGGAGAACTGGAGTGGGGATCGCCCAAGAAGCCCTCTACTCTCGAGGCGCTGCTGCTGCACCACGCCGACAACCTCGACGCGAAGGCTGCCGGATTCTCCAGCTTGCTTGGCGGCGCGGGGGCGGCCGACGAGCGGTGGACGGATGCTGCCAATCTCTTCCGCCGTCCGCTGTTCGCACCGCGTGCCGTCGAGGAGGATCGTCCGTTCCGTGCCGAGGAGGACGGGCAGTACCACCGTCTGACCGCCTAGCGGGCGCCCGCGCCGCCTCAGGACGCAGACGTCGGCGTCCGCGATCTCAGGACCGAAACGGGAATCCTCTAGAATCTGTGGACGCGAGCGGATCGCTGCGCCCACGACGAGAGAGGTGTTCGATGGACAAGCCCACGGCTGAGATCGGCGTGTTCGGCGGAAGCGGGTTCTACGAGCTGCTGGACAACCCGCGCGAGTATCGGATGAACACACCGTTCGGCGCGCCGTCCTCGCCGGTCATGATCGGCGACATCGGTGGCAAGACCGTGGCCTTCCTGCCGCGTCACGGACTGCAGCACCAGCTGCCGCCGCACATGATCAACTACCGCGCGAACCTCTGGGCGATGAAAGATCTCGGCGTCACGCGCATCATCGGGCCGAACGCTTGCGGCTCGCTCCAGACTCACGTCGCCCCCGGCGACTTCGTGATCTGCGACCAGTTCGTCGACCGGACCTGGGGTCGCAAGGACACCTTCTACGACGGGCCCATCACCACGCACGTCTCGTCCGCCGATCCGTACTGTCCCACGATGCGTCAGGTCGCCATCGAGAACGCCGAGCTGGTCGGGGTCACCGCACACCCCGCGGGCACCGTGGTCGTGATCCAGGGCCCGCGCTTCTCGACTCGCTCGGAGTCGAAGTGGTTCGCGTCCCAGGGCTGGGAAGTCATCAACATGACCCAGTATCCGGAGTGCTACCTCGCCCGCGAACTCGAGATCTGCTACTGCAATATCTCGCTCATCACCGACTACGACGTGGGCACGGCAGACGTTGCCCCGGTCACGAACGAGGAAGTCATCCGGGTATTCAACGAGAACAACCAGAAGGTCAAGGACCTGCTCTACGCGATGATCCCGGTGCTGCCCGATACACGCGACTGCCCCTGCGCTCACGCGCTGGAGGGAGCCGAGTTCTAGCCGCACGCGCATGGGTCCCACAACGACGGAGGCGGTAGCGTGTTCAACTTGCCGGCGTTTCGAATCGGGCGGATCTTCGGAATCCCGATCGAGATCAACGCCACCTGGCTGATCATCTTCGGCTTCCTGTCGTTCAGCTTGGCGACCGGCTACTTCGGCAATCCGAATGCGGTCCCCGAGGCTCAGGGGTCGCCGACATGGGTGTACGCGCTCGTGGCGATCATCTCAGCGCTGCTGTTCTTCTCGTCGCTGATCCTGCACGAGCTGGCGCACTCGCTGGTGGCCAGAGCGGGCGGCGTTCCCGTCAGCAAGATCACGCTGTTCTTGCTCGGCGGCGTGTCGCAGATGGAGGACGAGCCGCACTCTGCCGGCAAGGAGTTCGTGATGGCCTTCGCGGGTCCCGCCACGAGCCTGTTGATCGGCGCGCTGTCATTCATCGTCGGGTACGTCTTGCGCGGCCAGGGAGCTCCGTGGTGGATCTGGTCCCCCCTGGGCTACCTCGCGATCGTCAATCTGCTGCTCGGGGTGTTCAACCTGCTGCCCGGCTTCCCGCTCGACGGGGGCCGTGTCCTTCGCTCGGTCCTGTGGGGGATTACGGGCGACTTGGTGAAGTCCACTCGGTGGGCCGCGCGGGTCGGCCAGCTGTTCGGTTGGTCGATGGTCGCTCTGTTCTTCGCGAACTTCCTGACCGGTGGGCAGCTTGCGGGGGGAAACCAGTTCGCGTTCTTCTGGGTCGGTCTCATCGGCTGGTTCATCACGACGATGGCCGGCCAGGCCTATCGGCAGGTCGTCATCAAGGACCAGCTGTCTCGGTTCGTCGTTGCGAACGCGATGACGCCGGCGCCGCAGTCCATACCGGGGGACATCACTCTGGAGGACGCGGCGCACCAGTACTTCCTCGGCGGGCGTCACAGCCGCTACCCGGTGCTCCACGAGGGGCAGATCGTCGGCTTGATAACCCTCCCCATGTTGAAGGCGGTCGACCGAGGGGAGTGGGCGTTTCGTACGGTTGTCGACCTCGCCGACAAGGACCTTGCGTCGCTCGTGGTGGATGCGACCATGCACGTCGACGACACGTTGACGCGTCTACTGCCCGACCGACCGGGGGCGCTGCTGGTGGTGGACGGAGGGCGCATGGTCGGTATCCTGACGCGCGCCGACGTCATCGATCTGCTGCAGCGCGCCGGTGCCATCAAGGGCTGAGCCGTCCGGACACCGGCAGGTCAAGATCTCGCGTCATTTGCTGCTCAGAATCCTTGTCCCACTTTGTAACTGTTGTTACTATGTGGCCAAGGGGTAAGTGGGCTCTCCGGCAAATGTGAGCGCATGTGACCGAACTCGTTCAAGAACACATCCCGCAGGGTGTGATCGAACGGCTGCCTGCGTACCTGAGCGCGTTGTTCCAGCTCAGGCACGACGGCTCCGACACCGCATCCTCGGCACAGCTGTCCGAGCTGGCCGGTGTCAACGCGGCTCAGATTCGGCGCGACCTCGCCTACTTCGGCTCGTTCGGGAAGCGCGGTGTCGGCTACGACGTCGGCGTCCTGATCGAGCGCATCCAGCGCATCCTCGGCTCCGACCACTCGCATCGCGTCGCGCTGGTGGGTGCGGGCAATCTGGGCTCGGCGATCGCGTCCTACGACGGGTTCAACGCTCGCGGCTTCCAGATCGCGGCACTGTTCGACAACGACCCCGGCAAGGTGGGAAGCCGCGTCGGCGATCTCGTGGTGCGCGACGTCGGCGACATGAGGCGGCTGGCCAAGCAGCAGGGGATCCGGTTCGGAGTGGTCGCCGTCCCGCCCGAGGCGGCCCAGACAGTCGTCGACGCGATGGTCGACGCCGGCATCAAGGTCATCCTCAACTACTCGCCTGCACACGTGAGCGTTCCCGAGGACTGCCACGTGCACAACAGCGATCCGGTGAAAGAGCTGCTGCACACCCTGTACTACCTGTCGCGAGCGGAGGCTGTGGCAGGAGCCTGACAAGAGCTGGAAGGCGCACGTCGAGGCGTAGCGGGGCGTGGGGCATGGTGGTACAGTTCGTGCAGCTGTTGCTCCAGGCCGTCCGGTAACGGCATGTGCGCACCATGATTTGGAGGGCATTCGCATGAGGATTTTCGGTCTGGGTCCGTTGGAGCTCGGCCTCATCCTGCTGGTCGTGCTCATCTTGTTCGGTCCCAAGCGCCTGCCGCAGCTCGGCAAGTCGCTCGGCAAGACGATGAAGGCCATCCGCGACGGAGTTGACGGCAGCGACGAAGAAGAGTCGGTCGACGCGATTCCCGACGCCCCGGCCAAGAAGAAGGCTGCTGCCGTCGCCGACGACGACGAGGCCTAGGCGCGGAACTCGAACACCGACTGTTCGTTGTAACCACTTGATGCGACCGACGAGTCGCGTATACTTTCCGGGACATTTCCGGCGGGCTGCCTGTCAATGCGGGCAGCCCGTGTGTGTGCGGGGCACGTTGACGCACTGACAGGAGCACTGGGGGACCATGCACAGAGAGATCGCCCTGACCCCTGAGGGACAGGTACGGCTCGAAGAAGAGCTTCGGCACCTGGAGACCGTCCGCCGTCGTGAAGTCGGCGAGCGCATCAAGGAGGCCAAGGAGTTCGGCGACATCTCGGAGAACTCCGAGTACGACGACGCCAAGAACGAGCAGGCGTGGGTCGAGAGCCGGATCATCGAGATCAACGTGATCCTCGCGCACGCGACGATCATCGACGCGCCCAAGAAGAACGACAAGGTCTGTCTGGGCTGCCATGTCGAGCTCAAGGACCTGAGCTCGGGCGACGTGCATGCGTATCAGATCGTGGGTTCGGCTGAGGCCGATCCCGCGAACGACCGCATCAGCAACGAATCCCCCGTGGGCCAGTCGATCATGGACCGCAAGAAGGGCGAGACCGTCGAAGTCACGACTCCCTCGGGCAAGAAGCTCGAGTACGAGATCGTGAAGATCACGCGCAAGTAGCCCCCTTGAGCGGCGACGAGGGTCATACACCCGGCGCCACCGAAGACGACGATCCGATCGTCGTCCGCCGAGCCAAACTCGACTCCCTTCGCGCCGCCGGCGTCGAGCCCTATCTCGATCGCTGGCCGATCACCCACCGCGCTGCCGGGATCGCCGAGCAGTTCGGCGACCTCGAGTCGGGTGCCGAGACCGACTCGGTGGTGACGGTCGCCGGCCGGCTGGTGGCCAAGCGGGACCAAGGCAAGGTGTCCTTCCTCGTCATCCGGGATGCCACCGGTGACTTGCAGCTGTTCTGTCGCGTGAACGTGCTCGGCGAGGACACCTACGCGGCGGTCGGCGACCTCGACCTAGGCGACTGGGTCGGCGCTGTGGGCACCGTCATGAGGACCCGCCGAGGCGAGCTGTCTGTCGCGCCCACCGAGGTCGTGCTGCTCTCCAAGTCGCTGCGGCCGCTGCCCGAGAAGTTCCACGGGCTGTCCGACACCGAGACCCGCTACCGCCAGCGCTACGTCGACCTCATCGCGAACCCTGACGTGCGTGACGTGTTCATCACTCGCTTCGGGATCGTGGCCGCGATCAGGCGCTTCATGGACGGCCGCGGGTTCCTCGAGGTCGAGACCCCGATGCTTCAGCCGATCCCCGGCGGCGCCACCGCTCGGCCCTTCGTGACCCACCACAACGCCCTCGACATGCCGCTCTACCTGCGCATCGCTCCCGAGCTGTATCTGAAGCGGCTGCTGGTGGGCGGGTTCGAGCGCGTCTACGAGATCAACCGAAGCTTCCGCAACGAGGGCATGTCGCCTCGGCACAACCCCGAGTTCACCATGCTCGAGGCGTACCAGGCCTACACCGACATGGCCGGCATGATGGAGCTCACCGAGTCGTGCATCATCTCTGTCGCCGAGGAGGTCTGCGGGACGCTGGAACTCGAGTACCAGGGCGAGGCGATCTCGCTGGCGTCCCCCTGGCGACGCGCGCCGCTCGCCGAGCTTGTGAGCGAGGCGGCCGGCGTCGAGGTGTCGGTGCATACGCCGCGCGAGGAGCTCGCGGCACTGTGCGCGACCCACGAGATGCCCATCGAGGCCGCATGGGGGCCCGGCAAGCTGCTGAACGAGCTGTTCGAGAAGCTCGTGGAGCACACGCTGCGACAGCCCACCTTCGTCACGCTGTATCCCGCCGAGACCTCACCGCTCGCTCGGCGCAACGCCGATGACGCCGACCTCACCGACCGGTTCGAGCTCATCATCGGCGGCCGCGAGTACGCCAATGCCTTCTCCGAGCTCACCGATCCGCTGGACCAGCGCATGCGCTTCGAGGCGCAGGCGGCGGCCAAGGACGCCGGCGATGTCGAGGCCATGTGGGTCGACGAGGACTACCTGCGCGCGCAGGAGTACGGGATGCCGCCCGCGGGCGGGCTGGGCATCGGCATCGACCGGCTGGTCATGCTGCTGACCGACCAGGCCTCGATCCGCGACGTGCTGCTGTTCCCCCACATGCGGCCCGAGGCCTAGGCACCCCGGCGCCTTCGATCGCTCCGGCGACCTGGGCGTGGGAGAGCGATCCAGAATCTAAGCGCACCACGCTCAAATCCTGTGGCACCGCGCTTGCTCACAACCATCAAACCACCCCGACCCGCGTGTACGGCGCGGGTATACTTGCCGATAGAGAGTTCGAGCGGTCCAGCTACCGCATCCAGGGAGGAACTCGATGTTCGAACGATTCACCGAGAAGGCGCGCCGGGTCGTCGTATACGCCCAGGAAGAAGCGCGCATGCTGAACCAGAACTACATCGGGACCGAGCACCTGCTGCTCGGCCTGATTCGCGAGCAGGACGGCATCGCGGCGAAAGCCCTCGAGTCGCTCAACATCTCGCTCGAGGACGTCCACGCTCAGGTGGAGGATCTGATCGGTCGCGGTACCTTCGTGCCCACCGGTCACATCCCGTTCACGCCGCGGGCGAAGAAGGTGCTCGAGCTGTCGCTTCGCGAGGCACTGCAGCTCGGTCACAACTACATCGGTACCGAGCACATCCTGCTCGGCCTCATCCGTGAGGGCGAGGGTGTCGCGGCGCAGGTGCTCCTGAATCTCGGCGCCGACCTCGACAAGGTCCGCTCGGCGGTCATCCAGCTACTCTCCGGCCACTACGGCAAGCAGGCCGAGGGCGGCGAGGAGCGCCGCAGCGGGAGCTCGCAGCTGCTCGACGAGTTCGGGCGCAACCTCACGCGGATGGCGCGCGACGGCAAGCTCGACCCGGTGATCGGGCGCAGCAACGAGATCGAGCGTGTCATGCAGATCCTGTCGCGCCGCACCAAGAACAACCCGGTGCTGATCGGCGAGCCGGGCGTGGGCAAGACGGCCGTGGCCGAGGGGCTCGCGCAGCGCATCTCGTCGGACGAGGTGCCCGAGACGATCAAGGACAAGCATCTCTACACGCTGGACCTCGCAGCCCTGGTCGCGGGTAGCAAGTACCGCGGCGAGTTCGAGGACCGGCTCAAGAAGGTCATGAAGGAGATCCGCGAGCGCGGCGACGTCATCCTGTTCGTCGACGAGATGCACACCCTCGTGGGCGCGGGTGCGGCCGAAGGAGCGATCGACGCGGCCAGCATCATCAAGCCGGCGCTGGCGCGGGGCGAGCTCCAGACCATCGGTGCCACCACGCTCGACGAGTACCGCAAGTACGTGGAGAAGGACCCCGCCCTCGAGCGCCGGTTCCAGCCGATCATGGTCGGGGAGCCCAGCGTCGAGGAGACCAAGGAGATCCTGCGCGGCCTGCGCGACCGTTACGAGGCGCACCATCGCGTCTCGATCACCGACCGGGCCATCGAGGCCGCGGCCGAGTTGGCCGACCGCTACATCTCCGACCGCTTCCTGCCCGACAAGGCGATCGACCTGATCGACGAGGCGGGTTCGAAGATGCGCATCAAGATGATGACCGCGCCTCCGGGCGTGAAGGAGGTCGACGACCGCCTGCGTCAGGTCCGCGCCGAGAAGGAAGCGGCCATCGAGGCCCAGGAGTTCGAGAAGGCCGCCGCGCTGCGCGACCGGGAGAAGCAGATCCTCTCGGAGAAGCGGGCGATGGAAGAGGAGTGGATGAAGCCCGACAACCGTCGGGTCATCGAGGTCACCGAGAAGGAGATCGCCGAGGTCGTCTCGATGTGGACCGGCGTTCCGGTGCACGACCTGACCGAGGAGGAGACCGCCAAGCTGCTCCGCATGGAGACGGTGATACACGAGCGGATCGTCGGACAGGACGAAGCCGTCACCGCCGTGTCGAAGGCGATCCGGCGCTCGCGTGCCGGACTCAAGGACCCGAAGAGGCCGGCGGGGTCGTTCATCTTCCTCGGCCCGTCGGGTGTCGGTAAGACCGAGCTCGCCAAGGCGCTCGCCGAGTTCCTGTTCGGCAGCGAGGAAGCGCTCATCTCGCTCGACATGTCCGAGTACATGGAGAAGCACACCGTGTCGCGACTGATCGGGTCGCCCCCGGGTTACGTCGGTTTCGATGAAGGCGGCCAGCTCACCGAGCTCGTCCGTCGCCGTCCGTACTCGGTGATCCTGTTCGACGAGATCGAGAAGGCCCATCCCGACGTCTTCAACGTCCTGCTCCAGATACTGGAGGAAGGCCGCCTGACCGACGCCCAGGGGCGCAAGGTCGATTTCAAGAACGCGATCGTGATCATGACGAGCAACATCGGCGCTCGCGACATCGTCAAGGGCCAGTCGCTCGGGTTCGCTCCGCTCGGCGATGGCCAGGGCCTGCAGTACGCGGATCTCAAGGACAAGGTGACGGGAGAGCTCAAGAAGGTCTTCCGGCCCGAGTTCCTGAACCGCGTCGACGAGGTCATCGTGTTCCACGACCTCACCAGCGACGAGATCGAGTCGATCGTCGATCTGATGGTGGCGCGCGTGAGGGAGCAGATGCTCAGTCACGGGATGAGCATCACCATCACACCCGAGGCCAGGAAGCTGCTCGCCGGGCAGGGATTCGACCCGGCACTCGGCGCCAGGCCGCTGCGCAGGGCGATCCAGCGAATGATCGAGGACCCGCTCTCCGAGCAGATCCTCGGCGGGAACTGGCAGGCGGGTGACGTGATCGAGGTCTACGTGAACGACGAGGGCACGACGGACTTCCGCAAGGGCGAGGGTGTCGTCGCGGTCGCAGTCCCCGGTCCCGAGGAGAGCGCCACCGCGCCGACGATGCCGCCTGCCGCGCCCAAGCGCGGCACCGGACAGGTCGCCGGCGGGGCGGCGGAGTAGCCCGCACAGGTGGCGAAGACCCGGACCGTATGGCGCTGCCAGGCGTGCGGGTCGAGCGCGCCTCGCTGGATGGGGCGCTGCAACGAGTGCGGTGAGTTCGGAACCTACGTCGAAGAGATCGAACGGCCGGCCGAAGGGTCGGCCGTTCGCGCTTCTCGGGCCCAGGGCGTCGCGCTCTCCGAGGTCCACGCGTCCGCGGCACCCCGGATCTCCTGCGGCATCCCCGAGCTGGACCGCGTGCTCGGCGGCGGACTCGTCGAGGGTTCGCTGGTGCTGCTCGGTGGGGAGCCGGGCATCGGGAAGTCGACGTTGCTGCTGCAGGCGGCGGACGCACTCGCGGCTGGATCGTCCTCTGTGCTCTACATCTGCGGGGAGGAGTCTCCGCAGCAGGTGGCGATGCGCGCTCAGCGGCTGGGCGCGATGTCGGCGGGGGTGACGCTGCTGCCCGAGCTCGAGGTGGGCGCTGTCGAGGAGGCCGTGCGGGCGTCGAAGCCGGACGTGCTCGTCGTCGATTCGATCCAGACTGCCTACGACGCCGACCTTGCCGGTGCGCCCGGCAGTGTCGGTCAGGTCAGGGCGTGCACCGCTCGGCTCACGCGGCTTGCCAAGGAACTCGGCGTGACGACGCTCATCGTGGGTCACGTGACCAAGGAGGGCGCGATCGCCGGCCCCCGTGTGCTGGAGCACATGGTCGACGCGGTGCTGTACTTCGAGGGCGACCGCGACCACGCCTTCCGCATCGTGCGGGCGGTGAAGAACCGCTTCGGGTCGGTCTCCGAGATCGGCATCTTCGAGATGGGCGAAAGCGGCCTCGTCGCCGTGGGGTCGCCGTCGGCCATGCTGCTCGCCGAGCGCGCGGACTCGGTTCCCGGCAGCGCCGTTATGCCGACGATGGAGGGGACCCGCCCGCTGCTGGTCGAGATCCAGGCCCTTGTGACGCCGAGCTTCCTGCCCGCTCCCCGGCGCCTCGCGACCGGCATCGACACCGCCCGCCTCCTGCAGGTGCTGGCGGTGCTCGAGCGCCGCGCGGGGCTGTCGTTCTCCGGTCAGGACGTCTACGTGTCGGTCGCCGGAGGGCTTCGCGTGGTCGAACCGGCAGTGGACCTGCCTCTTGCACTCGCGCTCGCATCCGCGCTGCGCGACGTCGCAGTGCCCTCCGAGCTCGCAGCCTTCGGCGAGGTGAGCCTGACCGGCCACGTGCGGCCCGTCGCACACGCGGCGGCGCGCGCCCGCGAGGCGACGCAGCTCGGCTTCACGCGGATCGCCGCTCGCTCCGGCGGGCGCGACGACATTGCCGGCGTGGTCGAGGTCGCGGACGTGCGGGACGCCCTGCGGCTGCTTGGCGGGGAGCTCGAAGCCCGCTAGCCCTCCCGGGCGAGCGAGTGGCAACCGCGTCTCGGAGCCGCGCTCCTTCGCCGCGGGCAGAGGTTCTCGGCGGGTATCTGGCACAATGTGGCGCATCCAGAGGTTTGCGTGCGACCAGCAAGTGCACCGGCGAACCTTCGCAGGTGAGGGGAGAGGAGCATCGTGCCCAAGCAGCCCGCTACGCGTGTCGAACCGGGAACCGCAGAGGACCTCCGCACCGAGCTGCGCAAGATCGCGCCGGGCAATGCCCTGCGCGAGGGTATCGACATGGTCCGTGCGGCGCACAGCGGCGCGCTCATCATCATCGGCGACGAGGAGCGGGTCATCCCGCTGTGCAACGGCGGCTTCGACATCAACACGCCGTTCACGCCGCAGCGCCTGTACGAACTCGCCAAGATGGACGGCGCCATCGTGATGGACTCGGAGGCCGAAACCATCCTCAAGGCGAACGTCCATCTCGTACCCGATCCCGCGCTCCCCACCTCCGAGACCGGCATGCGCCACCGCGCTGCCGAGCGGATGAGCCTGCAGACGCGCGCGATCGCCCTTGCGCTGTCGCAGCGCCGCGCCACCGTGAACATCTACCTGATGGGCCGCCGCTTCCTGCTTGAGGACACCGAGACGGTCCTGGTGCGTGCCGACCAGGCGCTCCAGACGCTGCTCCGGTACCGCTCGGCGCTCGACTCGATGCTGTCGCGCCTGACAACGCTCGAGTTCCAGGACCTCGTCACCATCTACGACGTCACGGAGGCACTCGGCCGCTTCGAGACGGTCAAGCGCGTGGCGCGCGAGGTGTCGCGCTACGTGGGCGAGCTGGGGACTGAGGGCCGGCTGGTCAAGATGCAGATGGAAGAGCTCACCGCCGGTGTCGACGAGGTCTACCTGCTGTTCCTGCGCGACTACGGCGCGGAATCCACTGCCCGCGACGCGCAGATGCTGATGGACCATCTGCGGTCGATCCCGCTCGAGCGACTGCTCGAGCCCGACGTCGCCTCCTCCGAGTTCGGCCTGCGTCCCACCCAGCGCACCGACGAACATCTCAGCCCCCGGGGCTATCGTGTCCTCGCCGAGATACCGATGCTTCCCATAGCGGTCATCAACCGCATCGTGGATCGCTTCGGCCACCTGCCCGACCTGCTCGGGGCAGACGCCGAGGATCTCGTGCGGGTCGAGGGTGTCGGAGCGCGCCGGGCGCGCGCCATCACCACCGGCCTGTCGAGGGTTCGAAGCCACGTCGCGGTGGGGTAGGCCGCTCGCTGGCGTCGCGACTGCCGCGCGACAGCGAACGTCGGTGTCGAGCGGCGGCGAGGCCACTTCGCCGCGAAGGAGGTGGGGGCGTCAGCCCGGCGCTGAAGCGACGAGCGCCGGCAGCCACACGAGTGATAACCCGCATCACCCGCTTCGCATTCATGGCGGCGGGCCTTCTGGGCGGGTGGGTCGTGGCGAGGATCGTGGAAGTACCCGAGTCGACCGGTTTGACCCAGCGCTACGTCATCTTCGTTCTTCTCATTCTGGGTTGGTCCATCGGGTATCTGCTCGGAGGCATTGTCGGGCGTGAGCTCGACCGACTCTGGAAGCGTGCCGAGCAGCACATACGAGATCTCGCTCCGTCCGACCTGATCCTGGGAACCGCAGGGATGATCGCCGGCCTGTTCGTGGCGCTCATCACCAGCCAACCGCTGCTCCGCATCCAGCCCCAGTGGCTGGGCATCGCGTCCGCGCTCGCGCTCACGCTGGTGCTCGGCACCGTCGGCGCGCGCATCGCGCTGATCAAGCGTCGGGACTTCGCCGCCGCCTTCCCCAAACTCGCTCCGGTCGAGCTGCTGCCCGCCGCCGAGCGAACCCTCCTGCTCGACACGAGCGCGGTGATCGACGGCCGGTTCCCCGAGCTCTCGAAGCTCGGCTTCCTGCCCGGTAGACTTCGCGTCCCCGCGTTCGTGCTTGCCGAGCTGCAGACACTCGCCGACTCGGCTGACGACACGAAGCGCGCTCGCGGGCGTCGCGGGCTGGATCTGCTGACCACGCTCGATGACGGGCTCGTCGAGGTCTTCGACGTCGACTATCCGGAGACACCGGAGGTGGACTCGAAGCTCATGCGGTTGTCCGAGGACATAGCCGCCGGCATGGTCACGGTTGACTACAACCTCACCAAGACCGCACGCGTCAGGGGGATCGAGGTCCTGAACCTCAACGAGGTGGCGGCCGCCCTGCGGCCTGCGTTCATCCCCGGTGAGTCGATCCGCCTGCGCATCTCGAAGCCGGGCAAGGAAGCCGGCCAGGGCGTAGGGTATCTGGAGGACGGTACCATGGTGGTCGTCCAGAACGGGCGCTCGAGCGTGGGGGATGACGTGGACGTCGAAGTGACCTCTGTCCTGCAGACATCGGCCGGTCGCATGATCTTCGCTCGGATGGCCGATGCCGCGGTGGCCGTGTGACTTCCGTTGCCGCGATCGTCGTCGCGGGTGGCTCGGGAGAGCGTTTCGGGCGCGAGGGCGGCAAGCAGCTGCTCGAGGTCGCCGGCCTGCCCGTGCTCTCGTGGTCGCTCAGGGCCTTCGACGCGGTCGAAGCGGTCCGCCTGCTCGTCGTGGTGACTCACCCCGAGCGGGTCGACGAGTACCGCAGCGCTGGTGTCCAGCCCCTCGGGCTCGGCACCCCCGTGGTCGTGGTCGCCGGCGGCGCGCGGCGCCAGGACTCGGTGGCCGCAGGTCTCGACGCGGTGCCTGACGAGATCGACCTCGTGGCGATCCATGACGGCGCCCGTCCGCTCGTCACCGCGGAGGTGATCGCCCGCGCGATCGGTGCGATGGAGCGCGACCGGGGGCTCGACGGCGTCGTTGTCGGCCATCCCGCAACCGACACGCTGAAGGTCGTCGAGGGCGGGGTGGTCGTGGACACGGCCGACCGTACTCGCTTCTGGCACGCCCAGACCCCGCAGGTCTTTCGAACCGCCGCGTTCCGCAACGTCATGCGCGAGGCCGAGCTCGGCGCGTGGGAGGCCACCGACGACGCAGCGCTGATGGAGCGTGCCGGCGGTCGGGTCGGCGTGGTCGAGGGCCCGCGTGACAACCTGAAAGTCACCGTCCCCGAGGACGCGGCCGTCGTCGAGGCCGTGCTGCGGTGGCGGACGGGGGAGGGAGCCTAGCTTGCTTCGCATCGGCATGGGCTACGACGTCCACGCGTTCGCCGAGGGGCGACAACTGATCCTCGGCGGTGTCGAGATCGAGCACGGCCGCGGATTGGCGGGGCACTCTGACGCCGACGTGCTCGCCCACGCGCTGATGGACGCGATCCTTGGCGCGATGCGCGCCGAGGACATCGGAGCGCACTTCCCGGACACCGACCCGGCCTATCGCGGTGCCGACTCGCTGAAGCTGCTCGCCCGCGTCGCCACGCTGATGCGCGACTCGGGCTGGGAACTGCTCGACGCGGATTGCGTCGTTGTCGCCCAAGCCCCCAAGCTCACTCCGCATCGGGATCAGATGCGTTCGAATCTCGCGGCGACGCTGGGCGTGGGCGTCGAGAGTATCGGCGTGAAGGCCACGACCACTGAGCGCCTCGGGTTCGAGGGTCGCGAGGAGGGCATCGGTGCGTACGCGGTGGTCCTGCTCGAACGCTCCGAGTGAGCCGAGGGTTTCGGCTGGTAGACTGGGCGAGTTAGCCCGAGCAGAGTCAGGAAGGCCGCCCCGTGTTCGACCGCATGCGTGAGGACATCGACGCCGTCAAGGAGCGAGATCCCGCGGCGACCTCGACGTTCAGCGTGTTGGTCAACTACCCCGGTCTCCACGCCAACTGGGCCCATCGCTTCAATCACTGGCTCTGGCGTCACGGTCGGCACGGCCTCGCGCGCCTCGGCAGCCAGTTTGCCCGCTTCTTCACTGGCATCGAGATCCACCCCGGAGCGCAGATCGGTCGCCGCTTCTTCATCGATCACGGCATGGGCGTGGTCATCGGCGAAACCACGATCATCGCCGACGACGTGACGCTGTACCAGGGCGTGACGTTGGGCGGCACGGGCAAAGAGACCGGAAAGCGCCATCCTACGCTGGAGGAGTTCGTGGTCGTGGGGGTGGGTGCCGCCGTTCTCGGGAACATCACGATCGGCCGTTGTAGCCGCGTCGGTGGAGGTGCCGTCGTGATCGACAACGTGCCCGCCAACAGCACCGTCGTGGGCATCCCCGGACGGGTCGTTGTGCGCCACGGTGCGCGAGTCGAAGCGGTCGACCTGCACCACGAGAACCTGCCCGACCCTGTGGTGGAGATGTTCCGCTCGCTGCAGCGTCGTATCGATCGGCTCGAGTCGCGGCTGGGTCGCGACGAGGGACTGCTTGCGGAGCGGGCCGGAAGCGTGCTACCCGCTGCCGCGCCCATCGAGCAGGAGCCCGCGGACGAGGACGACCGGCCCCTCAGCGTCGAGTTCGAGGGCTGGTCCTGGGAGATCTAGGAGTGGGGTTCTCGGCGCCACGCCGAGACCTCGGCAGGTGCAGGAAGCCCGAGACCACGAGGAGTGAGATGCGCGTCTACAACACGCTGACCCGCGACAAGGAGCGGTTCGAGACCCGGGAGCCCGGCAAGGTCACCATGTACGTCTGCGGTCCCACCGTCTACAACCACATCCACGTCGGCAACGCGCGCACCTTCCTGTCCTTCGACGTGATCCGCCGCTATCTGGACTGGCGCGGCTTCGAAGTCGTGTTCGTCCAGAACGTCACCGACGTCGACGACAAGATCATCAACAAGGCCAACGAGGAGGGACGCTCCGCGGCCGAGGTCGCCGAGGAGTACACCGAGGCGTTCATCGACGCGATGCACGCGCTGGGAATCGATGACCCCACCTTCCGCCCCAAGGCCACCGAGACCATCCCCGATATGATCGCGATGATCGAACGACTGATCGAGACCGATCACGCGTATGCCGTGGACGGCGACGTCTACTTCTCGGTCCGCTCGTTTCCCGGCTACGGCAAGCTTTCGGGCCGCGACATCGACGAGATGCGCTCCGGAGCCAGGGTCGAAGTCGACGACCGCAAGACCGATCCCCTCGACTTCGCGCTGTGGAAGTCCGCGAAGCCGGGCGAGCCTCACTGGCCCTCTCCATGGGGCGAGGGCCGCCCGGGCTGGCATATCGAGTGCAGCGCGATGTCGCGCGATCTTCTCGGCGAGACGTTCGACATCCACGGCGGTGCGAGCGACCTGATCTTCCCGCACCACGAGAACGAGCTGGCGCAGTCGGAGGCGGCTCTCGGCGTACCCTTCGTGCGGTATTGGCTGCACGGCGGCCTGCTCCAGATCAACCAGGAGAAGATGAGCAAGTCGCTCGGCAACTTCATGCTGCTGAAGGACGTGCTCGAGGAGTACGACCCGCGGGTCATCCGACTGCTGATGCTGCAGACCCACTACCGTTCGCCGCTCGACTTCTCGCCGCAGGGCCTTTCGGAGGCACGCCACGCCTACGAGCGGTTCGCGAACCTCGTGCGCAACCTCAGGTGGGCGCGCACGGCGAAGGCATGCGGACTCGGTGCTCCGGAGTCGGAGCGGGCCTCGCTCGACCAGGCGGTCGAGGCGTGCCGCGACAAGTTCTCCGCCGAGATGGACGACGACTTCAACACCGCCGGTGCGCTGGCCTCGGTCTTCGAGCTGACCAGGACCGCCAACACGTTCATGGCCGCGCACCAGGCCGACGTGTGCGAGATGGATCTCGAGTCCCTCGCTCGCGCCGAGGGTACCGTGGTCGAGCTGCTGGGCGTGCTGGGCATCGCGATCCCCGAGGAGGTCGAGGCGACCTATCCCCCGGAGGTCGTGGAGGTCGCGGGGCGGCTCGGCTGCTATCGCGGTTCCGACCCCGCCGAGGCGGTCGAGGCGCTGCTGGGCGAGCGTGCGGCGGCGCGGGCGGCGAAGGACTGGCCGCGAGCCGACGCGGTCCGCGACGGTCTCGGTGCGCTCGGCATCCGCATCGAGGACACGCCGCAGGGCGCGCGCGTCGTCGTCGAGTCGCAGGACTAGGGGCGAGCTGACATGGCCGCGATCGAAGGGCGCAACGCCGTTCGCGAGGCGCTGCGAGGCGGCGTGCCGGTCCAGCGCATCCTGCTCGCCGACGGACTGAAGCCCGACGACACCGTCGACGAGATCGTCCGTCTCGCGGGCGAGCACGGCCTCAAGCTCGATCGGGTGTCTCGGCGGGAGCTGGACAGGCTCAGCGAACGCGGATCGCACCAGGGCGTGATCGCCCAGACAGCGCCGTTCGAGTTCACGCCGCTCGAGCAGGTGATCGCAGCAACCGCGGACTCGACTCGCGCGCTCGTGGTCGCGCTCGATCACGTGACCGACCCCGGCAACCTCGGTGCGATCGTCCGCACTGCGGAGGTCGCCGGTGCTGCCGGCGTCGTCGTCCCCGAACGCCGCTCGGCCGCGATCACGCCGGCCGCGTACAAGTCGGCCGCCGGCGCGTTCGCGCACCTGCCCGTCGTGCAGGAGACGAACCTGGTCCGAGCACTGGGGAAGCTCAAGGACGCCGGGTTCTGGGTCGCGGGTGCCGACGGCCACGCCGAGCAGCTCGCGTGGGACGCGCCGCTCGAGGGCAAGCTGGTGCTGGTCCTGGGCGCGGAGGGAGCAGGACTGTCCCGGCTGGCGCGCGAGGCGTGCGACTTCCTCGTCAAGTTGCCTCAGGCCGGTCACGTCGACTCGCTCAACGTCGCGCAGGCAGGCGCGGTCCTCATGTACGAGTGGGTCCGCCGGGCGAGCGTCTGAGCCTGAGGCGGTAGGGGCCAACCGTGAAGACGCTCATCGTCGATGGCTACAACGTCATTCGCCGCACGCCGCCGTACCGGCAGCTCGCCGAGGAGGACGACTTCGATGCCGCGCGCACGGCGCTCGTGGGAGACGTCGCCGCGTTCGCCCACGGCGAGTGGGCGGCGACCGTCGTCTTCGACGGTCACGCCAACCCCCATTCAGACGGACAGCCGCACCAGGTGTCCGGTGTCACGGTGGTGTTCTCCCCGTTCGGAGTCGATGCCGACGTGGTGATCGAGGCCAGGGCCCGTGCGGCCCGGGATCGCGGCGACGAGACGGTGGTCGTCTCGAGTGACGCGCAGCTCCAGTGGACGGTCATGGGCGGGGCCACGACGCGGATGTCCGCCGACGAGTTCGGCGGCGAGCTCCGGGACGCCGACGCCGCATGGCGCGAGCACGCGCCGGCGGGGCAGCGATCCACTCGGGTCGAGGAGCTCATCGACCCTTCAGTGCGCGAGCGCCTCGCCCGATGGGCCCGAGGCGAGGACTAGCCGCTCGTCCCGAACCCGTTCGCGTGCGCTGGTCCTTGCACGGGTTTCCTACCGTTCGGCGACACAGCCTGAATGTCCCTCAATTAAGTCTTAAGAATGATTGACCGCTCCGCGCAAGTGGAAGCATACTCTGCACAAGGGTCGGCTCGCGCTGGGGGACGTGCGGCAACGCACGGCGAAGCGACGAAGGGCCGGCGGGTACCACCGTTGTGCGCCCGAAGCGTGCTCTGCGGCGCGCTTCCTTCCTTCGGGAGGCAGCAGGGGCATCAAGGGAGGGGTGAACCGTGCAGATGCACGGGCCGGCCGCGTTCCACGGGCTTGGGACAGAACGCGACGGAGAACTTGCGCTCGTGCGGGCAGCGCAAGGAGGCGACCAGCATGCCAGCGGCGAGCTCGTCCGTCGGTATCGCGGCCTCATTCGTTGCAAGGCCCGCTCGTACTACCTGGCGGGTGCCGACCGCGAGGACATCATCCAGGAGGGCATGATCGGCCTGTTCAAGGCGATCCGGGACTACGATCCCGCCCGTCAGGCCAGCTTCCACTCGTTCGCCGAGTTGTGCGTGACCCGGCAGATCATCACCGCCGTGAAGTCGTCGACGCGCCGCAAGCACTCGCCGCTCAACGGGTACGTGTCGCTCTCGCGGCCCGCGTCTGCCGATGAGGACGGAGAGCGCCTGCTCGAAGACATCATCGCCGCACGCGAGATCTGCGATCCCGCCGAGCTCGTCATCTCAGCGTGGGAGACGGAGTTCGTAACCCACGGCGTGGCCGAGTCGCTCTCGCCGTTCGAGCTGGACGTGCTGCGGCTCTACGCCGCCGGGCGTTCGTACCAAGACATCGCAGAGGTACTCGGTCGTCACACGAAGGCCGTGGACAATGCGCTTCAGCGGGTCAAGCGCAAGATGGAGGCGCAGATCCGGCTCTGCCACCAGTGCTAGATACATAAGGGGCGTCGGCTGCCGAAAGAAACGGCGCCGCGCGCTGAGGGGAACGACGAGGCCCGGCCGGTATCGGCCGGGCCTCGTTCTGTTCTCGGTGGAGCTGGCGACAGGAGTTGAACCTGCAACCTACTGCTTACAAGGCAGTTGCTCTGCCGTTGAGCTACGCCAGCGCGGGCATCAGTCTAGCGCAGACCACTCACCCCGGAAGCTACTCTGCTTCGGCCAGGTAGGCCCCCGGCGGTCGCGGCTGCTGGCCCTCGGCCCACAGCACTTCGAAGACCTCGACGGGCTTGGCGATGTTCTTGAGCTCGTAGTCACCGAGCGATGCGACGGGCACGCCCGACTCGGCGGCCGCCGAAGCGACGATGGCGGTGGCGAACGCCTGGCCCCCGTCCGCGAGGTTCATCACCCGCGCCGCGAGGTTCAGCGCCGCACCGATGAAGGGGCGACCGTGCCGGTCGAGCACGACCTCGCCCTGCGCGATGCCGATGCGCACCAGCAGATCGCGCTCGGCCGCGTGCTCGACGTTGTACGCGGCGAGCATCCGCTGCATCTCCGCGGCAGCACCAAGCGCGTCCGAGCGCACGTCGAACGCGGCCACGAGCCCGTCGCCACCTGTGGACTTCCCGCAGCCGTGGTACTTCTCGATGACCGGCAGCAGCAGGTCGCGGTGCCGCTGGATCGCCTTCGCTGTCAAGACGCTGCCGTCCTGCTCGGTCATCGCCGAGAAGGACTTCATGTCGGTGATCATCACGACCTTCTGCGTCGTGTGCTCCGAGGTGAGCTTGTCCTCGGCGGTGGCGATGAGGCGGAGGAGCTCGTCGACGTCGGCGTCGTCAGTCGCGACTCCCGGCCGCTGCACCGACTCGGCAGGAGTCACTCCGTGAATGGGGCGCTCCACGGCCACGAGCGGAAAGAGCTTCTCCCACAGCGCGGCGAAGGCAACGGCGACGACGAGCGAGCTCAGGCCCGCGGTCACGAACGCCTGCGAGGGCAGCGAGACCCCGCTGACTACGAGCGCGAGTGCGGAGAGGCCGCCCAGCGCCAGCACGCCCACGCCTGCACCGATGCTGCTCGCGGCGATCTCGCCAAGGTCGCGGCTGCGTCGGCGGACCTCGCCGGCGATGGCCGCGCCGAGGCCCCACGCGACGGGCTGCAGCACGAGCACGATGGGATGGCTCGATGCGGTCAGGAACCGGGCGAGGTTGCGGGCATCGTCGGCGCCGATCGACTTCAGCGCCGGCAGCACCCATCCCAGCGAGAACAGGCTCTCGGGCATCTTCGACAGCGCCACGGCGGGACTCGCCGCTCCGGCGAGGACGGCGCCGAACAGCTCGCGGCCCATCGCCACGCCGGTGAGTTCGACGACGATCGCGGCGACGATCGCTACGACCGCCCCCTCGCTGACGCCGAGCAGGGCGCCCGCCACGGCAGCCGCCGCCCACACCGGTCCGAACGCGGCGCCGGCGATCGAGAGTCCCAGGATGGCGAAGGTCCGTCCGTGACCTCCCGCGAGGAAGGTGGTGGCCGCGAGACCGACGACCAGCAGGACGAGCCCGAGCAGCGGCGCGACCGACAGTATCGGCAAGCTGATCCCGATCACCGCCACCACCGTGCCCGCTTCACTGGAGACGAGCGCGCCCACGCCGGCGAGTAGCGCGAAGAGCGCGATACCCCACGCCGGTTTGAACTGCAGTCCGGTCAGCGCTGCGAACGTGATCACTGCATACGCGCCGGCGGAGAGCCAGCGGTAGTTCGACGTGTTGCGTCGCGTCTTGCCCTCGGACACGACACCCTCCCTCGGATAGAATGAGAACCGCCCGAGGTCATTGTGCCTGAAGCGGCACGCGGGCGAGCATCGATCCGAGTTCGTGCCGACGTGGGGGGAGGCCGAATCGTCCATGGCCCACGAAGAGTTTCTCGCACGGGTGCCGATCTTCTCGGCATGCACTCCCGAGGAGATAGCCGCGATCGCGGCCGTCGCACAGGAGAGCTACTTCGAAGAGGGGCAGATCGTTGTCACCCAGGGCACTCCCGGGCAGGCCTTCTACCTGATCATGGAGGGGAAGGTCGAGTACCTGCGGGACGGGTCCGTGCTGGGTGAGTTCGGCCCCGGTGAGTTCTTCGGCGAGATGTCGCTGCTCGACGAGGCACCACGCTCGGCGACTGTCCGTGCTGCGTCGGCGACCTGGTGCCTGATGCTCTCGAGCTGGGACTTCAAGGCGCTTCTGCGGCAGAAGCCGGAGATCGCGATCAAGCTGCTCGAGGTACTGAGCAGGCGCATCCGGGTGTCCAACGAGCGCGTCGCGCTGTAAGGCCTCGCCCGTCCGCTCTCTCGGCGACCCGAGGAATCGAGAAGAGAGGTTTCGTGAGCGATCTCGAAGGCACGCAGCTGCTGCACGCCGTGGCCGAGCGCATCGTGGCCGGCTACCTGCGTCAGACCGGTCACGTCGACGTTCGCGCCAGCGACGAGGGTTCGATCAGGGCGCGCGCCGACCATGTCGACCTGAGCTACATGACTCCGTCCGGGCGTCGGACGATCAAGCTGAAGTCGGATCCCTACATCGGGTCCGATGCGGCCAAGGCGTCCGACCGAACGCGCTCGTTCTACCGCAACGACGCCAAGGCGTACGCGCTCGAGACGATCGCGGCAACCCGGCAACCGGGATGGCTCTTCTCATCGGCGGCTGACGACCTCTACTACTACTATCTGGCGATCGACCAGACAGAGGCCGAGGTCGCCGAGCTTCACCGGCAGCCCGATCCCGTGCTGTTCGCAACGCTTAGAGTGATGGTCGACGAGCTCTACATCCTGCCGTTCGCCGAGCTTCGAGAGTGGTTCGAGCCTCGGCAGGAGGCCTATCCGACGCGACCGGTGGTCCAGCAGGGCGGCGCGTCGTGGTACCGTCTCGTTCCACGCAGTGACGTGGCGGCCGGCGTCCCCGGGATGCGGAGCGTAGGCTCGATCGCGGGGGTGCTGCAGGGGTAGTCTCGAAGGCGGTGCCGGAACGGCCCTCTCGAACTCGCGCGATGCCTGCTCACGGTGGGTAGAGGGATGGATACGCCCGGCACCGTTGCAGTCGTTGACACTCCATGTGCCGTGCAGTAGTATCCGTATGCCTTTTTGGAGGCATGCAACTTGAAAAGCGCACAGAGGGCGTCTTTTTTTGTGTCGCGGGAGTGTGCCCGAGTGGCTAAAGGGGACGGGCTGTAAACCCGTTGGCTACGCCTACCCTGGTTCGAATCCAGGCGCTCCCACCACGACGACGATCGCAGGGCGGCTATTCGCCCTGCTTACAGGCCCACATAGCTCAGTCGGCAGAGCACTTCCTTGGTAAGGAAGAGGTCACCGGTTCAAGTCCGGTTGTGGGCTCCACTATCTTCATCCGCCGATGAGTCGGCGTTTCGTGATTCGGCGGTGTAGCTCAGCTGGTCAGAGCACACGGTTCATACCCGTGGCGTCGCTGGTTCGAGTCCAGCCACCGCTACCACAAATGACCGCCGCGAACTGCGGCGATACGTTCCACCAGCTCGTTCGCCCGCACGCGCGGGCTCATGTTGTCGGGACAGGCCGGACAAGACCTGCTCCCCCCGGTTGTTGAGAGAAGGAGAACAGACAGTGGCCAAGCAGAAGTTCGAGCGCACCAAGCCGCACGTCAACGTCGGTACGATCGGCCACGTTGACCACGGCAAGACGACGCTCACCGCGGCGATCACCAAGCGCCAGGCCGAGAAGGGCTACGCCGACTTCACGCCGTTCGACCAGATCGACAAGGCTCCGGAAGAGCGCGAGCGCGGCATCACGATCGCGATCGCCCACGTCGAGTACGAGACCGATGCTCGCCACTACGCCCACGTCGACTGCCCGGGTCACGCCGACTACGTCAAGAACATGATCACCGGTGCCGCCCAGATGGACGGTGCGATCCTCGTGGTGTCGGCGGCCGACGGCCCCATGCCCCAGACTCGCGAGCACATCCTGCTCGCCCGTCAGGTCGGCGTGCCCTACATCGTCGTCTTCCTCAACAAGGTCGACATGGTCGACGATCCGGAGCTCCTCGAGCTCGTCGACATGGAGGTTCGTGAGCTCCTGTCCGAGTACGAGTTCCCCGGCGACGACACTCCGATCATCGCGGGCTCGGCCCTGAAGGCCCTCGAGGGCGACGCCGATCAGCAGGTCAAGATCGACGAGCTCATGAACGCGATCGACACCTACATCCCGATGCCCGAGCGTGACATCGACAAGCCGTTCCTGATGGCCGTTGAGGACGTGTTCACGATCACCGGTCGCGGTACCGTTGCCACCGGCCGTGTCGAGCGCGGCGTCGTCCACGTCGGCGACGAGATCGAGATCGTCGGCATCACCGAGACCCGCAAGACCGTCGTGACCGGCGTCGAGATGTTCCGCAAGCTCCTCGACGAGGCGCAGGCGGGCGACAACATCGGCCTTCTGCTTCGCGGTGTCGCGCGCACGGACATCGAGCGCGGGCAGGTCATCTGCAAGCCGGGCTCGGTCACCCCGCACACCGAGTTCATGGGCCAGGTCTACATCCTGACCAAGGACGAGGGCGGCCGTCACACGCCGTTCTTCGATGGCTACCGCCCGCAGTTCTACTTCCGCACCACCGACGTCACCGGTGTTGCGCACCTGCCCGAGGGCACCGAGATGGTCATGCCCGGCGACAACGTCGAGATCCGCGGCGAGCTGATCAACCCCATCGCCATGGAGGACGGTCTCCGCTTCGCGATCCGCGAGGGTGGCCGCACGGTCGGCTCCGGCCGAGTGACCAAGATCATCAAGTAAGACCCTCTAGCGCTTCAGAGTGGTACAGACGGGGCCCGGCACCTCGCCGGGCCCCGTTTCTCCGCTATAGAACAGCCGCTTCGCGGTTTGACAGTGCCGAAAACCGGGTGCTAGAGTACCCAGTCGCGTCTGACCCCGTCCGGGGTGCAGATCGCTTGTGGAGGAAGTATGCGAACGCTCGTCACGCTGGCCTGCACCGAGTGCAAACGCCGCAACTACACGACGAACAAGAACAAGCAGACGACGCCTGACCGCGTGGAGCTGAAGAAGTACTGCAAGTGGTGCAAGACCCACACGGTACACAAGGAGACCCGCTAGGCTGCGTTGAGGCCGATGCGAAACGCAGGCCAGTAGCTCCAATGGTAGAGCGCCGGTCTCCAAAACCGGATGTTGGGGGTTCGAGTCCCTCCTGGCCTGCCAGTACACGAACCGCCGCGCCATACGCGCGGCGTTGAATCGAGGGCCGCGCGAGCGGCCACACGTGGAAGAGACGGTAAGACAGACATGGCGAAGGCAACGACCGCCGAAACGGCGAGCGGCAAGTCGATCGAGAAGCCCAAGGCATCGAAGCCGGCCAAGCAGGGCAAGCCGGCGAAGCCGAACGTCTTCGTGCGGTTCACGACCTACCTGAAGGACGTGCGCGCTGAGCTGCGACGCACCGTGTGGCCCACCCGCGACGAGGTCCTGCGTTCGAGCGGTGTCGTCGTCGCGACGCTCGCGTTCTTCATCGTCTTCCTGATCGTCGTGGACTTCATCGTCTCCAACGCCATCCTGCTTATCGGCAGTCTGTAGGGGCTGACGATGGCGAAGAAGTGGTACGTCATCCACACGTACTCGGGCTACGAGAACAAGGTCCGAACCAATCTCGAGCACCGCATCCAGTCGATGGGCATGGAGGACAAGATCTTCGACGTCCGCGTGCCCACCGAGACGGTCACCGACATCAAGGAGGGCGGCCGCAGGGTCACCTCCGAGAAGAAGGTGTTCCCCGGCTACATCCTCGTGCAGATGGAACTCGATGATGAGTCGTGGTACGTCGTGCGCAACACGCCGGGCGTGACCGGGTTCGTCGGCAGCCAGGGCAAGCCCGTGCCGCTGTCCCGGGACGAGTTCAACCGGATCACCAAGCGTACCGAGGCCACGGTGAAGCAGCGAACCACCACTGACTTCATCGAGGGCATGCCGGTGAAGGTCACCTCGGGCCCGCTCGCGGACTTCGACGGCGTGATCTCCGAGGTCAACCCCGACGCGGGCAAGGTCCGCGTCCTGGTCTCCATCTTCGGCCGGGAGACTCCGGTCGAGCTCGGCTTCGACCAGGTGGCGAAGCTCTAGGACGAACACGGCGACACGAGCCGTGCCCGGGAGACGAACCCGCGGACGCTTCTCCGGCCCGTGTCGTGAAGATAGGCAAGTGTGCGTGTCGCGTGAGAGCGCGGCACCTATCGCGGATAGCGAAGGACTGAAACGACATGGCCAAGAAGGTCAAAGGCTTCATCAAGCTCCAGATCCCTGGCGGTCAGGCCAACCCGGCGCCCCCCGTCGGTCCCGCGCTCGGCCAGCACCAGGTGAACATCATGCAGTTCTGCCAGGCGTTCAACGCCGCCACGCAGGACAAGATGGGGACCATCATCCCCGTCGAGATCACCGTCTACGAGGATTCGAGCTTCGACTTCATCACCAAGACGCCGCCGGCCGCGGTGCTGCTCAAGCAGGCCGCCGGCATCGAGTCGGGCTCGGACCGCCCCAACCGGAACAAGGTCGCTCAGGTGACGCAGGACCAGCTCCGCCAGATCGCCGAGACCAAGATGCCGGACCTGAACGCGAACGACGTCGAGGCCGCGATGAAGATCATCGCCGGGACCGCGCGTTCGATGGGGATCGAGGTCGTCGGCTAGCTCGACGGCTTGCACGACGGGCGAAGCCGAGAAGGCCGCGTCCGGACAATCGGATGCGACGCGAGACGCGCGTCGCAGTGGGAGGGTCGCCGGTTGAGCGGCCCGCTTACCACAAGGAGGCAGCTATGCCCAAGCACGGCAAGAACTACCGCGATGCCGCGGCCGCGATCGAGAGGCACCACCTCTACACCCCGCTCGAGGCCGTACGGCTCGCGAAGCAGGCGGCACCGGCCAAGTTCGACGAGACCGTCGAGGCCCACTTCCGCCTCGGCATCGACACCCGTCAGGCCGACCAGCAGGTCCGTGGATCCGTCTCGCTCCCGAACGGTACCGGCAAGAACGTCCGCGTCGCCGTCTTCGCCGAGGGCGACAAGGCCCGTGAGGCCGAGGCCGCAGGCGCCGAAGTCGTCGGCAGCGACGACCTCGTCGAGCGGATCCAGGGTGGATTCCTCGACTTCGACGCCACGATCGCGACGCCCGACCAGATGAGCAAGGTCGGTCGCCTGGGCAAGATCCTCGGTACGCGCGGCCTGATGCCGAACCCCAAGCTCGGGACCGTCACCCAGGACGTGGGCCGCATGGTCAAGGAGCTCAAGGCCGGCCGTGTCGAGTACCGCGCCGACAAGTACGGCATCTGCCACGTTCCCGTGGGCAAGAAGTCGTTCTCGGAGGAGTCGCTCATCGAGAACTACGGGACCGTCCTGGACGAGATCCTGCGGGCCAAGCCCGCCGGAGCCAAGGGCAAGTACATCAAGTCGATCACCATGGCCACGACCATGGGCCCTGGCGTCAAGATCGACCCCGCACGCACTCGGAACCTGATGGAGGACTAGGGGAGAACCGTCCCCCTCGTCTGTCGGCTCGTGACGCGCGTTGACATCGACGAGGACGCGTTGCATACTGCGTCCTCGCGTTGACAAACCTAGATGCACCACCACCATCCGCTGCCAAAGACAGCAGGCACCCTGAACCGGGGTTCAATGGAGGGACGACCTCCGCCAGCCGAGGTGGCCGAAGCGCACACTCACGAGTGTGCCGAGCGAACACACAAGCTCGCGGCCTCCGCTGTCCACCAGACGCGGGGGCCGTGTTCGTTTCGGAAGGCATCCGTCTCCCGGGACGCGCGGCCGCTGGGATCCCGCCTCTGGCGGGGTTCTCGGCGGTGAGTGCGCGAAAGGAGGGAAGGAATGCCGACCAGCCAGAAGCAAGTGACGATCAGCGAGATCAAGGATCGGTTCTCGTCAGCCGAGTCGGTCATCCTCGCGGACTACCGCGGGCTGAGCGTCAAGGAGATGCAGCAGCTTCGGACGAAGCTGCGCGAGAGCGGCGCCGAGGTGAAGGTGTACAAGAACACCCTCACCCAGATCGCGTTGCGCGAACTCGATCTCCCCAGCCTCGACGAGTACCTCGAGGGCCCCACGGCGTTCGTGTTCGCCGAGGGTGACCCCGTGGCCCCCGCCAAGGCGATGACGGCCTTCATGAAGGACCACGCCGCGCTCGAGCTCAAGGGCGGGTTCGTCCAGAAGGCGGTGATCGACGCCGCCGGCGTCAAGGCGATCGCTACGCTGCCCTCTCGCGAGGAGCTCCTCGCCAAGATCATGGGCACGCTCGTCAACCCGGTCCGCGGCTTCATGTCGATGTGCAACGCGCCCGCAGGGGCACTCGCTCGCGCCATGCAGGCGGTGGCGGACCAGAAGGCTGCCGCGTAAGCGAGCGGCGAGCACGACCACGCCGCCCACGCGCGGCACCTGACAGTTCGCGAGTGTCTCGGAATAGCACTCGGCGAGACAGATTGAGAAGAAGGAGTACGAAACCATGGCAGATCTTACGCGTGAGGACATCCTCGAGTGGGTCAAGTCGGCCCCTGCGCTCGAGCTTGCTGAGCTCGTCAAGGAGATGGAAGAGGTCTTCGGTGTCTCGGCCGCCGCGCCGGTCGCCGTTGCCGCTGCTCCCGCCGGTGGCGGCGAGGCCGCTGTCGAGGCGGAGAAGGACAGCTTCGACGTCGTCCTGACCAACGCCGGTGGCCAGAAGATCCAGGTCATCAAGGTCGTCCGCGAGCTCACCTCGCTGGGCCTCAAGGAGGCCAAGGACCTTGTCGACGGTGCTCCCAAGCCGGTGCTCGAGGGCGCCGCGAAGGATGCCGCCGAGGCCGCCAAGACCAAGCTCGAGGAGGCCGGCGCCACCGTCGAGCTCAAGTAGCTCTTCGCCGCCGCATCTGCACGACGGCCGGGGCCCTGAGCGGTCCCGGCCGTTCGTCATCTCTCGCGGGTGCATGAACGCCGCGCGCTGGAAGGCTCATCGAACCAACACAGACGCGCCCGCCACGAATCTGGCGAGCGCGGAACGAACTCGG
>CAVXGS010000003.1:0-240233 GCA_963761535.1 uncultured Coriobacteriales bacterium | reverse complement strand
GGTCACCGAGCGAAGCTTCGAGCAGCTGACTCCCGACCAGGTCTACCGTGTCGCACACGTGCTGTTCGAGCAGCTGCCCGCCGAGCTTCAGCAGACCGCGCGACCCGAACTCGACCGCCTCGGTCTCATCGCCCACGCCTGGCTCGCCCAGCGCGTCCGGCGACCGGTCGATCTTGCCGCCGGCGCGGAGTCAGCGTAGCCGACAGGGATCACCGCTCCTCGGCAACCGTCTCGGCACCGTAGCGTGCGCTCCTTCGGCGTACAATTCCTTCCAGCCAATCTCGGGGGAAGGAATCGCGCCCATGTCGTTCGTCCTCGCGCTCGATCAAGGCACCACGAGCTCTCGCGCCATCGTGTTCGACGTCGAAGGCAACAAGCTCTCGCAGGCGCAAGTGCCGCTGCCGCAGATCTTCCCGCGCCCGGGATGGGTGGAGCACGACCCCGAGGTGATGTGGGCGAACCAGCTTGCCGTCGCGCAGAAGGCGATCGCGGATGCAGGCGTGCCGCCTCAGGACATCGCCGCGATCGGCATCGGGAACCAGCGCGAGACGGTCGTGGTGTGGGACCGCACCACGGGGCTGCCCATCGGCAATGCGATCGTGTGGCAGGACCGCCGGACCGCCGACGTGACCGACGCGATGATCCGCGCCGGGATGGAGTCCGACGTGCGGGAGAAGACCGGCGTCCCTATCGACCCGTACTTCTCGGCGACGAAGATCGCATGGCTGCTCGACAACATCGACGGAGCGCGCGCCCGAGCCGAGCTGGGCGAGCTGGCCTGCGGCACGGTAGACAGCTGGTTCGTGTGGAAGCTCACCGGCGGCCAGTCGCACGTGACCGACGCGACGAACGCGTCGCGCTACCTGCTGCTCGACATCGAGCGCGGCACGTGGGACGCCGAGCTGTGCGACCGATTCGCGGTGCCGATGTCGCTCCTGCCGAGGGTGGTCCGGTCGTCGGGCGAGATGGGCATCGCGCTCCCCGAGCTCCTGGGCGCGCCGATCCCGATCACCGCCGCGTGCGGCGACCAGCAGGCCGCTCTCGTGGGCAACGGCGGGTTCTCGGCAGGGGATGCGAAGGCGACGTTCGGAACCGGCATCTTTGCGCTCACCCACTCCGGCACGCGGCGCCCCCACTCGGACCGACTCGCGGTCACGCTGGCGGCCCAGACCTCCGCCGCGCTCGAGTATGCGCTCGAGGGCTCGATCTTCATGGGCGGCGCGATCATCCAGTGGATCGTCGAAGGCATGAAGCTCGCCGAGTCACCCGCCGCCGCGCAGGCGCTCGCCGAGTCGGTGCCCGACAGCAACGGTGTGGTGCTGGTGCCCGCGCTGACCGGGCTGGGAGCGCCCGAATGGGACCCGCTGGCGCGCGGCGCCATCTTCGGGCTGACACGCGGGGCGACCGACGCGCACGTCGCACGCGCGGCGATGGAGTCGATCCCGTTGCAGGTGGGCGACCTGATCCGCGCGATGGACGATGCGTCGGGTACGCCGCTCGATCACCTGCGGGTGGACGGAGGCGTCACGGTGAACGCGCTCGTGATGCAGACGCTCGCCGACGTACTCGAGATGCCGGTCCAGGTCGCCGCGGTCTCGGAGTCCACAGCGCTGGGCGCGGCATACCTCGCGGGCCGCGCGGTGGGCGTGTGGCGCACGCCCGAGGACCTGCCGGCGCTCACGGGCGTCGCGCGGACCTTCGAGCCCGACGAGTGCGATCGCGCCCGCCTGGCCGAACTCAAGGTGCGTTGGGCCGAGGCGGTCAAGCGGTCGCTGAAGTGGGAGCGAGAGTAGAGCGCCGCTTCCCTGCCGACTGCGCAGACCGCGCGCTTACTCGAGTCCGTCGCGCACGATCGGGCACGTCATGCAGTGGCAGCCGCCGCGGCCCTTGCCCAGCTCGGAGCCGTCGATCTCGATGACCTCGACGCCGGCTTCGCGCAGCTTGGCGTTGGTCTTGACGTTGCGCGCGTAGCCGAACACGACACCCGGCTCCACGGCGACCACGTTGTTGGCGTCGTCCCACTGCTCCCGCGCGGCGTGGAACGCGTCGCCGCCCGTCTCGATGACCCGGAGCTCGCCGACACCGAGCGCATCGGCGACCGCCTCGAGCAGCCCGGTCTCCTCGCGCACGTCGAAGTCCACGTTGGGCGAGGCGGGATCGGCGCAGTCGAACAGGTCGCCGGGCCTCACGCTGTACACGTGCATCCCCTCCACCACCGACGGGTAGAGCGTGACCGCATCGCGGTCCACGAAGCTGAACACCGTATCGAGATGCATGTAGCTGCGACCCTGCTCCATGCGGCACGCGATGATCCGCTCGGCAGCACCCGCCGAGAACAGCGCGCGGGCGATGTGCTCGACCATGCGGCCCGTCGAGCGCTCCCCCATTCCCACCAGCACGGTCTTGTTGCCGATGGGCATCACGTCGCCGCCCTCGAGGGATGCGCCCTGGCCGAAGTCCTCGACCGCGAATCGCTCGGCGTCGCCTGCCGGCGGATACCAGAACTCGGAAGTCCGCGGCCTCGAAGCGCGGATGGTGGCGATAGATCTCGGAGACGTTCGAGACCTCGAGCCGCCGTGCGTGCCAGAACAAGGGCGGCAGCACGACGCCTCCGTAGAGCCACGCGCTGGAGTCGCGGGTGAACATCGTGTTGGGCAGCGGCGGCAGGACGAACGAGTTCTCCTCGGCGAGGACCGCGCCCAACGAGTGGCGATTGAGATCGTCGAGATCGATGCCGTCGAGTTCGGAGATGATCAGCCCGCCGATCAGGACCTCGGCGAGCCTGGCGGGCGCGAGGCCGAACAGGAACGCCTGCAGCTCGCCCACCATCGAGAGGCCGACCGTGTACGACGACACCGCGCGCTCGCACGATGTTGCGGCGCGCCTCGTCGGAGTGGTCGAGGGTCTCGGCGAGGAGTTCGGCGAGGTAGAGCACCTCGACGCCCCGGTCGCGGAGCGCGTCGCAGAAGGCGTCGTGCTCGCGCTGCGCGCGCTCGAGCCACACGACGTCGTCGAAGAGGAAGTCGGACCGGTTCGCGGGTGTGAGGCGCTCGAGCGACAGGTCGGGACGGTGCACGAGAACCGTCCGGAGCTTGCCGACCTCGGAGAACGCGCCGAGAGACTCCCGACCCGACGAGACCTGGTGACTCGACACGATCCGCGCCTCCCTGTGGCTTGGCCAGCGACGTCTCATCCTACCCGAGACCGGCTTGCCCGCGCCGCCTCAGCTGGCACTTGACGTGCTGTCAGCTGTCCTCGGTGTCGTACGCGCCATGACCGCCAGCGTGACGGCGGCCGCGGCGCGAACGCTTTGGCCCGCGCGCCGAGTTTCGGATAGAGTGCCCGAGGCGACACCTCGAGGACCGGCATCCTCAGCGACCGACCGCCTTCCGCCGCGCGCCGTGCGGCGAGACCGATGCAAGGGGACCGCTCCAGGATGCCCGAAGACACTCGAAGCCTGCTCGTTCGCGTTCGCGACATCGTCACCAGCCGCTGGTTCGTGAAGGGCGCGTTCTTCGCGTTCTTCGTGTGGACCTGCATCCGCCTGTTCCAGTTCGTCGCGTGGGCCCGCGGCGAGGGACCGTTCGTTCCGCGACCCGAGGCGCCCGCCGGGCATCCTGCCCATCGGACACTTCACGAGCTTCTTCGCATGGGTCCGCGGCGGCGGCTGGGACACGCTGCTGCCTGCCGGGCTGGTGATCATCCTCGCCGCGCTGACCGTCTCGCTGCTGTTCAAGCGCGGGTTCTGCGGGTGGATCTGTCCCGTGGGTACGGTGTGGGAGGCCTTCGCCGCCGGTGGACGGAAGCTGCTCGGTGGGCGCAACCTCGTGCTCCCGAAGTGGCTCGACATTCCTCTGCGCGGCCTGCGCTACGTGCTCGCCGCGCTGTTCATGGGGATGCTGCTGTTCGTGGTGTCGGTACCCGAGGCGGTGGCCTTCCGTCAGCTGCCGTACATGTGGATCGCCGACATCAAGATCCTCGGCATCATGATCGAGCCCGTGTACATCCTCGTGGTGCTGTTGGTGGGCGTGGTCTCGGCGATCATCGGCCCGCTGTGGTGCCGCTATCTGTGCCCGCTCGGCGGTCTGTACTCGGCTGTGGGTCTGGCGTCACCCTGCACGATCCAGCGCAACGCCGACACGTGCATTCAGTGCAGCAAGTGCTCGCAAGCGTGCCACGCGTTCGTCGAACCCGAGAAGACCGAACGGGTGTGGTCCGCCGAGTGCGACGGCTGCATGGACTGCGTGAAGGTGTGCCCGGTGGACGGGTGCCTCGAGGCCAAGGCCTTCGGGCGCGTGCGCATCGCGCCGTGGGTCTGGCCGCTTCTCGTCGTGGGCGTGTGGCTCGCGATCTACGGCATCGCCGTGGCGACGGGCAACTGGCACTCGACCGTGCCGCTCGAGGTCTACCGCCAGGTCATCAACTCGGGGCTCATCGAGCAGCAGACCCAGGGCTTCTTCTAGGAGCATCTCTCGCGGGACTCGCCCGCGGCGCTCTGCCGGGACGTCGGCCGAGAGAAGTGTGACGAAGGTCACAAGACGGGAGCGCCCGGGGCTTCAGTGGCTCGAGGACGAACCCGATGCCTCAACTGCAGTCAGAACCACCACCGCAGCACACATCGCAGCCTGATCGCAGCACTACAACGTAGACACCGCACAAGACGCAGCCTCATCGCAGCAACAGTCAACGTGAAGAAGCGGCAGCCAACCCGGCGGCCGCTTTTTCACGTCAGTGGAGCCCCGAGCGTCCCCTACTGGACCGGAAGCGTCTCGGCGTACACGAGACGGCGCGTCGGCACCGTCTCGCCGTAGCGGAAGTAGTGCTCGTACTCGCGCAGGATCACCCGGTACTCCATACCGTCTTCGCGCTCCGGCATACCGATCGACCCGCCCCATCGCACTGCGGTCACCTTGTGCAGCACCTCCGCCGCGGTCCTCCTCAGCCGATTGAGCTCGATCTCCCCCGTGGCGTCGTACCACCCCGTGGAGTCATCGGCGGCATCCTTGGTCTGCACCGCGACGGTCATGGTCGCGGTCTTCCCCGAGTACGCCCCCGCATAGGTCTCGCCTGAGACCACCACCGAGAACGAGGTCTTGTCGGACGACCATGCGATCGACGCGTTGCGGTCCGGCGTGAGCTGAGCGAAATCGGCGACGACGACCGAGGAGAGGTCCAGACCCGGCAGGGCGTACGGCTGGAACCGGCACAGCCCCAGCCTGATGAACGGGAAGTACGCCTGGCCCTGGTTGATGGTGATGTCGGCGAACCAGCGGTCGGTCTCGGCGTCGTACTCCACCGGGTAACCCACGACGTTGACCTTGACCTTGGTGGTCTCCGGGATGTAGATGCCGTTCCGGACGAGCTTGGGCCCGAGGAAGTGGCTCGTCGTGGGCCACTCGGCGGGCAGCGCACCGGCGGTTGAGAAGATGGGATCGTGGCCCCACTGCGTCACGAACGGGTCGAGGACCGACAGCCCGATGCCGAGAAGGTTGAACGGCCAGATCACGACGCCAAGCCGCTCGTCGTCGCCGGAGGAGAACCACGGCCGCTGGAGGTAGACCCGCAGTCCCCCACCTGAGCGCTTGCTGGTGGTGCCGGTGCGCGTCCATCCGAAGGTCGGCATCACGTAGTCGAGCACCGGGGGAACCGGACGCGCCGAGCTAGGTACCTGCAGCGAAACGGGGTCCGACGTGGACGTGAACGTGAGACGCCCCTTCACGTCCTGGAAGTACCTCTCGAATCGCGAGCTCGCGACGGCGGTGTAGGTGACCTTGCGATGCTTGGTGTCGCCGAAGAAGTGACGCTGGTCCTTGATCGGCGTGCGGGCGATGAGCTGGCCGGTGGAGGGGATCTTGCCCCACGACGTCGAGACCATCTTGACCGGGGTCGGAGCTTTGGCGTTCAGCACCGTGATGTCGCCGGTCTGCACCGGCAGCGTGAATACGTGGGCCGCACGCTCAGCGGCGGTATCGCCCCACTTAGGAGCTCCGGCGTTGGGGTCGTCCACGCACTCGGTCCACGACGCCTTGATCTCGAGCTTGCTCGTGCTCTTGCCACTGATCGGCATCCAGTCCACCAGCGTCGAATGGATCTCGCCCGCCTTGCGCTCCATGTGCGCTCGTGAGGTGAACGTCGGCTTGATGAGCGGTTTGTCCACCGCGTGGATCAGCCGCACCTTCTGGGTCGGGTTGATCAGCCAGTTCCTGCCGATCGTGCTCGTGGCGATGAGGGAGTTGACGGTCGCCGGGAGCAGAGAGCTCTGCGCGACCGGCGCTGCCGCCGGTGCCGTCACCGTCGAGATCGGACTCAGCGCGGTAGACCGCACGCGGAGCGACGGCAGGTGCGTCTCCAGGCCCCACTGGTACTGCCCCATCTTGGGCAGGTTGGCCGGATCCATGAACGAGCCCACGCTCACCGTGATCTGCTCCGCCTTTGGCAGCTCGACCGTCAGTTTCCGGGAGGTAGCGTCCCAGGCAGGAGAGACGGGGACGGCGTGTTCCTTGATGCGCGCATCGAGCGCGGCGATCCCCTTTACCTGCAGCTCGAACGGCTTCTTCTCGTACCACGGTGCCGTGGGCTCCGAGTAGTCGATCTGCAGACTGCTGACCGTGAGCCTGCTCGTCGCCCCGGTCACCACGGTCGCGCCGCGATAGCGTGCCGACGTCGAGAGCGTCCTCGTGGTCAGACTCGCAGCGGGCGATCCGGGCAGACCGGTGAGCGTCGCGCCCTTCACCCAGGGATCGGGCAGGAACGGCACGATCGCGGGCATGACGGGCGGCTGCCACCGCGACACCGGCACCTGCTTGTTGTCGCCGTCCTTCGGGAAGTCGTAGGCGTCCCTCACGCACAACAGCGACCACAGCTCGGAGTCCATCGGCTTGCCCGGCTCGGCACCCTTGTCGAGTGCGCCACACGCCTCTGCCATCGTGACCGCCACCTTCTGCGGTGTGATGTAGCGCGCCGAGTTCTCGGTGTGCTCGCTGATCTCGGTGGGTGCCGTGAACGTCCGGACGACGATGACCTCGGGACCCTCCCCCGGCCGCGGATCGCTCTCCAGAACAAACGTTGGCGGCTTCACCGGCTCGAATCGTTGGTGCGTGATCGACTCACTGACGGTCAGATCGGGTGCCGTCGTCGAACCGCCGGGGTCGCTGGTGGTACTGCCCGCCGAGAACGCGATGCTGTTGCCTGCGAGGTCCACCGCGCGAGCGCGGAACCGGTACACGGTGCCGAACCGGAGGCGCGGCAGCGTCCCGACCGGCACCGCGAAGGATACGGAGAGCGGCAGTTCGGGGTGGAGGAACTTGCCGAGAGGGTACGTCTTGCCGTCCGGTCCGACGAACGTCTTCGTGGGCGTCGAGTTGCCGTTCGCGTCGGGCTCGCTCAGTGCTGCACCGGGCCGGGGGGCGGCGAGGCTCCAGCCGGTCCAGTCGAAGACCGTCTCGTGTATGCGCATCTCAGTGGGCGGCGCCTCCGAGAGCACGTCCTCGGGCTTCGAGGTCGCGCCGAGCTGCACCCAGCCCTCGTCCTCGAGCGTCGCTGCGCGTCCCCACGTGATCGGACTCGCGCCGATGGCGTAGGTGCCGGTGCGGCTGCACAGCCGGTGCCAGTGCCTGGTCACGCTGTCCCAGACGTCCACGCGGTAGCCTCGGTTGATGTCCTCGGCGTAGTTGAGGATATCGCCGTCTCGCCCTGCCTCGAGCAGCGCGTTCTTGGCCGACGCCTTCAAGAGCTGGGTCTGCACCTTGGCGCCCATGTCCTTGAGCGCCATCCGGATCACGGGCTGTCCGATCGCGGGAAGGCCCATCGGCTCGTTGGCTCTCGCCGCGAGCACGGACGCCTTCACCCTGGGCTGCTCGATCAACACGAGCTCGGTCGCCGAGTTCGCCTGGTTGGCCCGCGTGAACTCGATGTCGGGAGCCTGCAGCCGCTTCGCAGCCGATCCGGCAGTCGCAGCCAGTCTCGCCGTGGCGATATCGACGTCGTAGTTGAACAGCCTCGCCGGGTTCTTGTCCGCCGTGGCGCCCCTCACCACGAGCTTGCCTGCCTTGATCGCGCCATTCTTCGATGCAGCTTCGAACCCGCTTGCCGTGAAGACGGTCGTCCGGCCCACGAGGGTGGACTTCGCCCTGATCGTGCACACCGTCCATGGGTGGGCGATGCGGCGCGTGATGGGGCTGCCGTCAGGAGAACGGTAGTCGCCGGCCAGGAAGCCCTTCGGCCACACCGGCACGACCCGCACGCGCGTCGCGATACTGCACGCCGGCCACGAATGGCACCTCGAGGTCGATGACGAGGCCGAGGCGGCGCAGCAGCCCCGGATAGTTCCCGATCGCCGAGAGTGCGCGGTGGAAGTCCATCGGGGGGATCGGCGGAGGCGTGAAGCCCGCGGGCCGCTCGTACGGCGTGTGGAACTGCTCGAACGCGGTCATCGCCGGATCCTGCGGTACCGCGCTCGACGGCGCGGCAGCGTTGGCTTGCCGCGATGCGGCCGCCCGCATCGTGGTCGGAAGAACCCTCACCAGCGGCGGGTTCACCACGTTGGGCAGGTTCACGAGCTTCGAGATCGCGGGCAGGCGGTAGTTCAGCGCGGGCGTGGCAGCCACCGCGGAGTACTGCTGCTTCACGAGCGTGTGCACACCCGTCATCGGGAAGGTCTTGATCTTCACGGCCGACAGGTCCCTGAACTGGAACCGCTTGTAGGGCATCGTCCCCGGGAAGAACTGGCCCCACAACGCCGCTTCGGGCTCCGCCGAGACCACCGTCGCGGCGACGAGCTTCTTGCTGGCCGGGCGCGTCGCGGTGCCGACGTCCCAGTACTCGACCTCGAAGCTCAGCTGCGAGAGCACTTCGGGCCATGTCCTGCCGCCTGCGCCACCGAGCACGGCGCGCTGGAAGAAGTCGGGGAAGTCGGCCAGCGTGCCGGACGGGTCGCTCGTCTCGAGCCTCGGACTCAGGAACACGGAGAGCCTCATCCGCGGGCTGGGATCGATCTTGTCGGCCGACGCGATGCCGTTGGGAAGCGCCGTCCACATCAGGGTCTCGGTACGAGTGGCCACTTCGATCACGCTCCCAACTGTGCCGGGGCGAAGGACGCGCAGTAGGTGTCCCAGTCGGACTTCACGGGCATCAGATCTCCGAACCGCGGATCCTGACCCGCGAGCTCCTTGGTGACGGACAGCTCGATCGGAATCGTAATGAACAGGATCTCGATCTCGATGGTGAGGGTCGCGGTACCAGTGAGCTTGTCGCCCTCACCCCCTCCGCCTTTGTAGAACGTCTCGTACAGGAGCTCGAGGTAGAAGGTCAGCGAGATCGAGATGATGCCGAGGATGTCGAGCTCGCCGTGGATCCGGATGAAGATCAGGAAGCTGGGCGACGGCATCGACCGGTCGTACTTGATGATGAGGCCGCCCTTGATCTCGACCATGCCGCTGGCGATGCCGCCGATGCCGAAGGAGACCCCGGCCCCGAACTCGAGGCCGATCTCCATCATCACCATGCCCTGCGGGTCGAACTGCATCAGGACGTAGCCGCCCCCGCCGAAGCCCATGACCATGATCGCGAACGGGCTCTCGCGAGTGCAGAAGTTGAAGTCGAGAGTGACCGGGTCGCCGTTGAACGGCAGCTTGAGCGCCGCACCGATGCTCATGTTGGTGAGGCTGAACACGCCGATGGCCAGGTCGGGCAGGCCCAGGTTCAGCGACGCGGTGAGTCCGGAGCCGTCGACGTCGACCTTGAACGGCCCGGCATCGATGATGTTGGCGCCCGAGCGGACCGGCTCGATCGCCGTGGTTTCGCTGCCGGTGCCGCTCTCGCCTGCCGGTGCGGCCGGTAGCGCTGCTCCGCCCGCTCCCCCGAGAGCCCCCAGGTACTTGGCGAGTTCGGCGAGGTACTTGAGCGTCCCGATGAACTGGACGTCGATGATGCCGGGGGTGACATCGGGGGTCGCGCCGTCGCGCGACTCGAACACCAGCGAGCCGAAGAGGATCTCGAGGCACTCGAGCGACGGGATCAGCAGCAGCGAGAAGTCACTGAGCGTAGCCTTCACGTAGTACGAAGGCGGAACCGCCGGATTGCTCAGGCTCTTGCGCATCTCGGCATCGAGGATGAGCTTGCAGTTCGTCCCCGGCTTGAACACGAGTACCTGATCGGTGAACGGCATCTCCCAGTGGTACCGGATGAGGATCTCGTCGGGCACCTGCGGGTTCGCGATCTGTTGGAACGCCGGCATGTTGTCGAGCGCCGCTCCGCTGACCGACTTCAGCAGATCGAGCAGCGTGATGCCGCCGATCAGCTCGGCGTTCACTACGTCGAAGATCGTGCTGGGATCGAAGCTGCCGGCACCGACCTGGGCGAGATCACTGCCTCCCACCGCGCCCTTGTTCGCGCTGAGACCGGTGAGCACGGGGAGCGGGTTGGCCAGGCCGCCCGATAGGTTCCCCGGGAACGGCGGCTTGTTCGAGGTCACGAACTTCGCGAACACCCGTCCTTTGTCGTTGGGGGCGCCAAAACCGTTCTGGGTGTAGAGCTCGGAGAGCTCGATGTCGACGCCGCTCGTGGAGCCGGTGATCTGCTCGACGGTCTCGAGCCGCACCCTCGCCCGGTACAGCCTGGGCAGGAAGCGCAGCTCGCCCAGCGCGGGCTGGAGGATGTTGGTGTGGCCGATATAGATCGTCTCGGTGGGCAGCGAACGCTCGTCGGAGTCTCCGGGCAGCAGGCCGGCGGGCTTCTCGGCGTAGGCGATCCGCTGTCCCTTCATGTCGAGCGGCACGCCCTGGTACACAGTGCCCGCGGTCGCGCACACGAAGGGGGCGCCGTCGGTAGGACTCGCGACCCCCATCGCGATTCCCAAGGGCAAGAAGATGAGCGGGGCGCTCAACTTGATGGGCGTGGGACGGTCCGCGCCCGCCGAGTCCCAATCCAAGACCTCGAGCTCGAAGGGCGTCTTCGCCGAGGTGGCGACCGTGACGGGCCAGAAGCCCTTGGACACGGGATACTTCGTGGAGAACTGCGCCTGGGTGATAGGCGGGGTCATGAGCGTCTTGATCTCGACCTTCCGCCACGGCATGTTGCGGTCGGTGAAGGTCTTGATCGGCTCCTTGACCTTGATGTACTGCCGCTGCATCAGGTAGGCGTAACGGCGCTTGCGGTCCGGCGAGTACTTGAACTTGCGCTCGGTGATCGTGATGAGCGAGGCCTCGTGGCCGAACGGGAACAGCACGCCGGCTTTCACGATCTTGACCCAGTGGTCGCGCCCCATCGTGGCGCGGTGGTCCCACTCTTCGAGCTCGGTTGCGACCTCGTGCTCGAGCATCACGTTCTTGATGTCCCAGGCCCCTCTGCCGATGAACCACGCTCCGAGAGGGCTCAGCATCATGTGCTTCATGACCATCGGCGACTGGTGGTAGCGGGCCGTGAGGTCGACGACCGCCCACCGGTTCTCGAAACCCGCGAGCTGGTACCCGGGCGGCGGGGTCTGGTACGGCCCGGCGCCGACGGTCGTGAAGTCGTTGCGCTGGAGGTAGGGCCTCAGCTGGTTGATGGCCGGGTTGCTCATCCCCGGCTTGCGCAGGTCGTAGTAGCGGGCCCACACAGCGCGCAGCGTGGCGGGCAGCTCGTAGCCGCCGGGAGGGGCCGGCTGGGCGATGTACTCCTCGCGTCCGGCCGCCTCTTCGTCGTCGGGAGGCTGGCTGCCGGCCCCGAAACGCTGGCCGTGCAGCCGCGTGTGCCAGAGCTCCGTTCGCGACGCGCTGACGAGCGGGTCCACGCGATGCTTCCACCACTCGTTGGGCGACGGCGACATGTAGAGGCCCCACGGCACCTCGAGCGACGTCTCCGGCGCCAGGCGGCCCGAGCCAGCCCGTGGCGCACGCAGCTGCGTGTTGATGTCCGGACCGCTGACGCTGCTCTCGGCGGCGGGGACGACGCTGTGCGTGTAGCTGTCCCAGTCGAGCAGGCCCACGAGGGTGAGCGGGATGCCGCCGTCAGCGATGCTGTCGGGGATGCGGAATGCGAGCCGGCTCGCGTCGGCCAGGAACGCCTGGATGGGCGGCTGGCCGGGTGCCTGGATGCCTTCGAAGAACACCCGCTCGATGATGTGCTGGGGCGGGAACTCGACGGCGATGAAGGCGGGGCGCAGGGTGCTCGCGCGCACGAGCGTGGCCTGACCCGTCGCGTTGACGTACGCGAAGTTGAAGAACGTGAACTTGAGGGTGAGCAGGTCGTCGGGGCGCGTGATGGTGAGACTCGTCTGGTCCGGCAGCAGGATCGGCGTCGTGACCGTTCCGATCCCCAGCGGGCTCAAGGCGCTCCTGCTCGCCGCGCCCAGGACGTTGCCCAGGCCCATCACCTTCTGCGCCTCGGCGGGGAACGTGAGAGGCGTGGCGAGGAGCTCGCCCATCGGCGCCGAGACACCCAGCGCCGCCGGCGTCGCCGTGACCTTCGTCGCGGTGCCGGCGCCGCCCTGCATCGAGAACGGTGGCGACCACTCCGTGCCTCCAACGAGCAGCGACGTGCCCTTCGCCGCCGCCCACACCGGCGCCGCGCCGATGCGTCCCGCGACGTGGTAGCTGCCTTCGCCGAGTAGCCGAGCGAACCGGATGCCCTCGAGCGGGAGGGTCACCTTCGGGCCGCGCCCATTGGAGGAGTAGGTTCCCGCGGCCGCCTCGCCGTCGGCGAGCACCGCGCGGTGTATGGCGCCGGTGACCGTCTCGGCGGTCTCGACCACCAGCCGGTCGAAGCCCGTGCCGCCGAACGCGACCGCGCCGTGCCCCGAAGCGGGGGCATCGATCGTCCATTCGTTGCCGCCCCGGTAGAGCTGGATGGTGCTCCGGCGGGAGATGCGGCGGGAGAAGAGGCTCGGTTGCTCCGCGGAGGCGAGGGAGATCACGACGGCATCGGCGACGAGTTCCGAGCCGAGGCCGACCACCCGGGCGATCCCGGGGCGCTCGATGCGAAGCGACCAGTCGGCGGGGCTCAGCGTGCCGAGGGCGGTCCCGTCGAGCACGATCGCGGCCCCGTCGCCGAGATCCACGCGCTGGCCGCGGAACCGCACGCGCGCCGAGGCTTCGCACTCGCCGGCGAGCCAAGACGCCAGCGGAACGACGGTGCGGAAGCCGCCCAGCGCCATCGCGATCGAGAGGCGCGTGGTGATGCCGATGCCGCTGGTGGCGAGGTCGAGAGCGGCCGGCAGGCCGGTGCCGGGGAAGGTCGCGCCCGAAAGCGTGGCGCGCCAGGCGCCGTCGGAACTCACGGTGAGTCGGGGGAATCCTGCGAACCGCGCCGGATCGAGCACCGCCCGGTGGCCGCCCGCCCGAAGCCAGGCGACGCGCGCGGTGCGACCGGTAGCGGGCGCCGACAGCGGTTGCATCGTCTTCGCGGCGATCGCACCGTACGCGACGGCCGTGGCGACGCCGGTGATCTTGATGGCGTCTCGGCGGGAGATGTCCACGCCGATGGGGACGAGTTCGCGCAATCGCTCCAACACGTCGGGGGGTTCCATCACGGATGGACCCAACCCCTGGGTGACGGTCAGGGCGTTCAGGCGCATGGTGGTCATGGCGCTCCCCCGGTCCGCGGTGGCCGGGAATGGATTCTCGTCGCTGGGTAGACGGCGGGGCCCCATCCCCGCGGCTCCGACGCCCCCTCCCAGATGCGCCGGGCCGTGTGCGACTTCCGACCCGACTATACGCCTTCGTGATTCGCTGGCATGTCCTTCCTCAGACGGACTGGATAGACGGCGGGATAACGTGCCGAGCGGAGTGACGGCTCGCCGGACTCAGGAGGTAACCTGCGCCTCACACACTCCCTCTCCGATACCCCTTAGGGTATGCTGGTCTCTCTCTCGCCCGAGTTCGCCCCGCATGAGTTCGCCCACGCCTGAGGAGACGAGATGCCCTACGAGAAGTTCGACGTGCGCAAGCTCGAACGCCTGAATGACGAGGGCCGCTTCGAGACCCTCATCCCCGAGGTGATGTGGCGGGCGCTCGGCGACCCTTCGCCGGCCGCGATCGTCGAAATCGGCTCAGGTCCGGGGCTGTTCGCGGCGAAGTTCTCGGCGATGGCACCAGAGGCAGCGGTCTACGCGGTCGACACGGAACCGGTGATGCTCGAGTGGATGCGCGAGCATCGACCCGAGGTGGACGCCGGGCGGATCGTACCCGTGCTCGCGGAGGAAACGTCGATTCCGCTTGCCGACGGCGTCGCCGACCTCGTGACGATGGTGAACCTGCACCACGAGCTCGCCGATCCGGCAGCGACGTACGCCGAGGCTTTCCGACTGCTGGCCGCAGGCGGCCAAGTGCTGGTGGTGGACTGGGCGCCGATCGAGACGCCGCGTGGTCCTTCGATCGCGGTGAGAGCGTCCGCTGAGACCATCCGCGGCTTCTTGAGCGACGCGGGGTTCGAGAGGATTCAGGTCGGCGAGGGTCTGCCTTGGCACTCGCTGCTGACGGCAACGAGCGGACGCGCGAGATGAGCGATCGCATCCGCACAAGGATCGGCGGATAGCGAACATCGCGCTGCATACGGTGCATACGCTGCATGCAGCGCGTTCGCTGCATGCACGGCGCGGGGTGCGTGCAGGTAGGCGCTAGGGCTGGGCCGCTTACCCCTCGGGCAGGAACGCCACTCCCCAGCCCGTGCCCGTGTGCGCCGAGATGACAGAGCCGGTCTCGTAGACGACGAGTTCGCTCACGTCGAAGCGCTGGCGGATCGAATCGGCGAGTTGATGTGCGCGGGACTCGGAGAGCGCGTGGCCCACCGCGAACTTCGCGCGCTTCGCGCCGCCATCGAGATGCTCGGCGACCCAATCGAGCGTGTGCTCCAGCGCCGCCTTCTCGCCGCGCGTCCGGGCCACCGGCTGGAACGCGCCGTCGGTGTCGACCGTGAGCGTGACCTTGAGGTTCAGGAACGACCCCAAGAACGCCGAGACCCGCCCGATACGGCCGCCCTTGGCAAGGTTGTCGAGCGAGTCGAGCCCGACGATCATCCTCACCCGATCCCGCGCCGACTCGAGCCGCTCGAACGCTGCGGCCGGCGCAAGCCCCTCTTTCGCCGCGGCCACCGCCTCCATCACCTGGAACGCGAGCCCCCACGACAGGTTCATCGAGTCGAAGACGTGGACCTTGCCCGAGAACTGCTCCGCAGCGGTGCGGGCGGACTCGATCGTGCCGGACAGCTTCGAGGATATGTGGACCGACACGACGCTCTCGGCGGTGGCGAGCGCGCGCTCGTAGGCCTCGACGAACAGGCCGACTGGGGGCTGGGACGTGGTAGGCAGCGCCGGTGCGACCTTCATGCGATTGAAGAACTCCTGCTGGGTGAGCTGGCCGTCGGGGAAGTTCAGGGTCCCGAAGCTCACCGTGAGCGGGACCACGGCGATGCCCGCCGCGGCGGCCATCGCGGGCGCGATGTCTGCGGTGCTGTCGGTGACGACGGCGAAGCTACGCACGGGCTGATCGGCGGACATGGTGCCTCCTGAGTCGCCGGAAGGGGCGAAGTCGAGCCGAAGCAGGACCCGGGACACAGACCCTCTGACTCCGATGCTAGCAAACGGTGCGATTTCAGGAAGATGCCGCTCGTAGTTGTGGTGGTGAGGATCCGGATTTCGGGAGACCGACCCGATCACCGCCGAGGAGGGGCATCATGAAGCCGAGAGGGAGTATTCGCGCGACGACATTCGTGGGGGTGGCGCTCGTGGCGATCGCAGGCGTGGTAGCGACGTGCGGAGGACCGGTGGCGTTCGCGCGGTCTGAGAGCGCGGGAGGCGGGCGGTCGAACGCCGGCCCGCCCAGGCTGGAGACCGCGACCGAGGTGCTGGTCGGCAACCCCGAGGCGACGACGATGTTGCTGCCCGTGGCTGTCGTGCGCGAGGTGTCGGAGGAGGACAGCGCGACCGGCGGCGGCGAGGCGACCGAATCCGGCGGCCAGCGGCGCGGACTGCGGGTCGCCGAGGACCACGCGATCCTCGAGGCCGAGGTCGCGATCGACGGCGGCCGGCACGACGGCAAGGTCGTGGGGCGGGCCCGCGGCAAGCATCAGGGAGCGGTGCACGTTCCAGTCGACCTGACGGCGCTCGGACTGACGGACGGCGAGACACGCAAGGTCAAAGTCACCGCGAAGGTGGCCTCGACGGGCGCGTCCGGCGGCGGCGCGGCGCGGGCGCGCCAGGCTCGGGCGCGACCACGATGCGAGCCGCCACCGCGATCACGCTCTCGGCCCTGCCGGTACCCGGCGGCGACTGGCTCCCCGGCGACGCGCACTTCCACTCGACGGTGAGCGACGGCAAGCTGTCCCTCTCGGCGACGCTGGCCGAGGCCAAGAACACCTACGGCATGAAGTGGCTGGTCGTGACGGACCACTGGACGTCGGGTTCGGGGATGGGCGGCGTGATCAAGTACCCGTCGACGAACAATGCCCCGGCCGGCTTCCCGTCCTACTTCGATACCGTGCTGCGATACGGATTCCAGCTCGAACTGCCGGTGGGTCCGGCGTGCGAGTGGAGCACCGTGAAGCTGCCGCTGATCCCGTTCACCGGCGCGCACGTTCTGGGGTTCGGTCTCTCCCGAACTGGCAACACCTCCTTCCCGGCGATGTTCGCCGAGAAGGGTCAGGAGCTCGTCGACAAGCTCAACGCCCACAACGCCGACGCGTTCACCGTCGCGGCGCACCCGGTGGGCACGCAGTCGAACGGCTACTACCCATGGGACTGGAAGGTCGCCCGCAACGACAGCATCGAGCTCATGACCGACATGGCCACCTTCGAGGACGAGATGCGCAGCCGCTGGTTCGCCCGGCTCCAAAGTGAGGTGAACGCCGTGATGGCCAGCGGTCCGAGTGGCAACTTCACGGTGGGGATCGCGACCTCGGACGGTCACGCGAACGGCCTCACGAAGGTCGCCGGTGGAGCCTCGATGACGTGGCTCGCGCTACCCGCTGCCGAGCGGAACCTGCCGAGCCCCAAGAACGTCGGCGCAATGTGGAAGCGACTGCGCCGGGGAACGTGCGTGGCCTCGGGCGAAGGCGACTTCGCGAGCGCGGCGATCACCGCGACCGCCGCGGGGGTCTCGGCGACGGCAGGACCGGGAGAGCTGGTGCGTTGCGCGAAGAGCACCGCGCCGAAGCTCGCGGTGACGTACGCGGCCCGCACCGGGCACCGGCTGAAGTCGATCGACGTGTGGCACGGCGATGCCGACGGCGTGGTGAAGGCCGCCTCGTACGCGGTGGACCAGGTAAGCGGAACGAAGTCGGCGACGCTCACGTGCTCCCGCCAAGAGCGGCTTCTACGTCGTGGTGGCGCACTTCTATGACACGGCAGCCGCGCTCAACAACGCCCCGCGCGATGTGGTCGCGAACCCGGTGTGGGTGAAGGTGGAGTAGCGGTACTGCATCGCGGTACTACATCGTATATACTTCGTACATACCTCTGCCACCGCATCATCGGAGCCGAACATGATCAAGAAGCTGGTTCGCCACGGCAACAGCCGCGCGCTCGTTATCGACAAGCCCATCCTCGAGTTGCTCAAGATGGACGAGAACGGCGCCGTCGAGATCACGACCGACGGCACGTCGCTGATCATGCGTCCGGTCTCCGCCGAGGAAGCGCGAAGGATCGAGTTCGAGGCAGCGCTTGAGGAGACCAACGAAGTTTGGGGCAGCGCGCTGAAGCGACTCGCCGAGTAGCCATGGCGCTGCGCTTCCTCACCCGTCAGGAGGTCCTTCGTGTCAACGAGGACCAGGTCGCTCGCTACGGCGGACTCGCCGGGCTGCGCGACCAGGGCCTCCTGGAATCGGCACTCGCGCAGCCTGAGGCGGGATTCGGCGGCGACTACCTGCACGCCGACGTGTTCGAGATGGCGGCGGCATACCTGTTCCACTTGGTGATGAACCACCCGTTCGTGGACGGGAACAAGCGGGTCGGCGCAGTGGCGGCACGCACCTTCCTCACCCTCAACGGCTGGCGGCTCGACCTTCCCCCCGACGAGCTCTACGACCTCGTGATCGCCGTTACCGAGGGCCGTGCCGACAAGTCCGCAGTCGCGGCGACCTTTCGCGGGAGCGCGGTCCGGCTCGGCGGCGATGCCGACAACGCCGACGACGCGACCCCCTAGTAGCGCCCATCCGCCCCCAGAGACACCACGACCGCCGGCTGGGGGTCCGGCGGTCGTGAGCGGGACGTGAATTGACGGGTTCTCGCGCTACGAGTGCCCGTAGCACTCGTCCTCGGCGGAATCGGTCGTATGGGAGTGCTCGACCTCGCGCACCATGTCGTCGTTCAGGACGAGTTCGACGGAGATGAAGGCATGCGCCTCGGCAATCTTGTCGTACTCCTCGTCGCAACCGATCTCGTACTCGCCCAGAACCCTGTAGACCTTCGCATGTGTGTAGTCGCAGTAGGCCGTGAGCGATGGATCGTTGACGATCTCCAATGCGCCATCCAGATCCATCATGTCGTTCGCCTCCCCTACCGTGCTCGCCGAGAGATGACCCTGTGCTCGCGTCATCGGCATTCGGGGCGCAGGAGTTGAGAGTCGAAGGCCCCAAAGGGGGCGCTCGAGGCGGGTCGAACTGGAGATACCAGCCAGCGGATCAGGCCTCCGGCGTTGGCGGGGCCCCTGGTATCGGCCGGAGCTTCAGATGCGGGAGCGGCGGGCTCGGCGGTGGCCGGAGCTTCGGGCGCCGGCGCGGCCGGCTCGACGGGGGAGGCCGGAGCGGGAGGCGTCATGGCCGCCGCAGGCGGCTGCACGGCCTGCTGCGGCGCGGGCGGTCGCTTCGTCTTGTAGATCGCGCGGGAGATCGCGTCCAGCGCCATGCCGACCAGCCATGCGAGCACCGCGTACGCCGCGATCGCTACGAGCATGCTCCAGGCGATCACACCGCCGTTGTCGAGCTTGGTCGGCGTAATCATGCCCTTGAAGAGGTCCATGAATTCCGCCGCGATGCGGTAGACGAACTCCGCGAACCCGGCGGTGGGTTTCGCGGCGAACATCAGAAGCACGAACGCGAAGGCCAGCACGATGATCGCAGCGACTGCCAGGGCGTACACGATCCACGTGATGACCTTGAACACGTTGAGCGCCCCACGCTTGGCGCGGTGTCCCGAATCCGACATGTCGTCCTCCCCGTCGACGGTATGCCCGTCGAGCGTACCTTCCTCGGGAGGAAATGTCTTCCGCTTCCGAGGGTAGCTAGAGAGTCGTATCGAGCCCGCTTGCCTGAGACGAGGCCTGTCATGGCCGGAACCCACACCGGCGAACACCCGCCCGGTCCGGTTGAGCGACTCCGCGACCGCTTTGACGCCGGCCGTAAGCTCCCCGAGTGGATCGACCGACGCGCTCGGCTGCGAGCCATTGCCCTGCGCTCTGAGTACCGAGCGGGACTTGCGCAAGCACAACCGAGACTCAACCGAGCTGCAACCTGATCGGAGTCGCGTTGACCTACAGTCTGTGCGGGCACGAACCGTGTCTTCTCGAGATGACGGAAAGGACGATCGATGAATCGACGCACGCGTATCGCGTTGGGCGTCGCGCTCGCGGCGATGCTGCTGCTCACTGGCGTTGCAGCGGCCTTCGCAGTCACAACGCTGACGCTCTCCGCTACGAAGACCGAGATCACCTATCCCCAGGCCACGTGGCTGAAGCTGCGCGCATCAGACGGCGAGGCCTCGACGGCCACGACGGTCACCGTGCAGATTCGCCCGGTGGGTGCAGCCGACTGGAAGCCCTACCGCACCGTGGTCGCGTCGCGAACCGGTGAGGGCACGGTCACCATCCCCGTCGCGCCGTACCGACTGACCTCGAACACGGGGTTCAGGGCAATCGCCGAAGGGCTCGAGAGCGAGGTCGTCACCGTTTCGGTGAAGGCGCGGCTGTCGGCGCCGGTCGCTCCGCTGCGCGTAGTCCACGGGCGTCGCGTCACCGTCCAGGGCTTCATCTGGCCTGCTCACAAGTTGGGCACGCGGCCCGTCAAGGTGAGGGTGTGGAAGTGGGAAAGCGGCGCCTGGGTCGCGAAGGGCCACCTGCATCCCAAGATCGTCGGCAGACGGTACGACCGGTCGCGATGGGCGTTCACCCGGTGGGTCGGCAAGGCCGACAAGGGTACGTGGCGCCTGCAGGTGTCGCACGAGGACGAGAAGCACGCGTTCTCCAAGTCGCCGTTCACATACATGCGCGTTCGGTAGCGCCGTTCCAAGGACAAACTAAGAGGACTCTCATCTCGCTCTCACAACCGCTCCATCCGCACTCCCGATAGTGGTCTCACCGACTGCCACTCAAGCGCGGCCATTCTCGGCGCGCGCGATACCAGGGGCAGCGACCACATCGTCCACAAGGGGTGCCGGCACACCATGAGGAGACGTCTCGCCGCGCTGGCCGCGGCCCTCTTCGTATTCGTAGCGTTGCTCGCCACAGTCTCTCCCGCGTTCGCCACTCCCACCCGGTCGGGCTCGTGCGGCGGATGCCACAGCCCCAATACCGCCATCGTGGTCAAAGCCACGCAGACGTCGAATGACGGGGTGAACGCCGTCTATGCCGTGACGGTCAGCAACCCGTACAACGACGGCGTCGCCAGCTGGGCCGTGTTCAACGCGTCGACGAAGGTAAGCGCCGCGATGGGGAGTTCGGCGAACGTCACCGTAGCGGTGGGCAAGACCTACACGGTATGGGGCGTCTCGGGCAAGACCGGCCGCGGAGCGAACTCCATCACGATCTCGCCCAGCGCCGCTCCTCCCCCTCCGCCACCTCCCGGGACTACCGACACAGTCGCACCCGTCGTCACGATCACCTCACCCACCAACGGCGCCTCAGTCTCGGGCACCGTGCTCCTGGCCGCCACCGCCGCCGACGCCGGCAGCGGCATGTCCAGGGTCGAGTTTCGGGTGGACGGCGCCCTCGTGGGAACGGCGTATCCGCCCACCTATACCGCGACGTGGAACGCATCTTCGGCGACACCAGGAACCCACGTGATCGAGGCGCGAGCTTACGATCTCGCGGGCAACTCGGCGGCGACGAGCGTCTCGGTCACCATCGTCATCGCGACTCCGCCGCCGGCCGCCACCGGCAGCTTCACCAACAACTTCAGCGCAGGCGAGACGCTCAACACCACCTACCTCGAAGCGGTCGGCACGGGTTCGGGCACGGCCTCGGTGGGCGGCGGCGCGCTGACGCTGACGTCGCCGGTGGCGTCGTCCACGTCGGTCCTGAGCTTCCGCAACGCGGTATCGAAGACCGCGGCATCGACCTACTCGGCGACCTGGCGCGTGACCGGTATCGCCGACGGCTCGTCGGTAAGCCTGCTCGGCATGCACGCGGGATCGAGCCGCGTGACCGCCAACCCCACGCGCTACCTCGACGCGAGCTTCGTGCGCGCAGGGGCCGCCTACGGCCTGCAGCTCGCGATGGCCGACAGCGCCGGCACGACGAAGTACTACAACTGGTCGAACGCCACCTGGTCCACCTCGCCCGCCCGGCTGGGCGTGCAGCCCAACGTGGTCTACACCGTCAGGTTCGAGGTGAACTCCAGCCGTCAGTTCCGCTACGTGGCCTGCAACCAGGCTGGCACCCCGCTCGTGAACGGCACGACTCCGTGGACGAACTTCTCGGCCGTCTACAACGACGTCGCCGACAACTACTGGCCCTACCTGGGCGACGCCTCGACGACCGGGTCGTCCGGCACGATGCAGGTGCTCTCGGTGACCGGTCCGGCGCCCTCGGGCGGCACCCCGGCCGACACGACCGCGCCGAGCGTCTCGATCTCCTCGCCCGCGAACGGTGCGACGGTGTCGGGATCGGTGCCGGTGGCGGTGAGCGCCTCTGACACGGGCTCCGGCGTAGCACGGGTCGAGGTCCGGGCGGACGGCATGCTCGTCGGCACCGACACGAGCGCCCCCTACACCGCGACCTGGAACGCGACCGGCGCTGCGGCGGGCGCCCATACCATCACTGCGACCGCGGTGGATGTAGCCGGCAACTCCGCAAGCGCTTCTGTCCAGGTGAACGTCCCGGCACCGCCCGACACCACCGCACCCACCGTGGCGATCACCTCGCCTGCCAACGGGGCGACGGTCTCGGGCAGCGTGGGGCTGGCCGCCAGCGCGTCCGACACGGGCTCCGGCGTCTCGCGGGTCGAGTTCCGGGTAGATGGCGTGCTGGTCGGCACCGACACGAGCGCCCCCTACACCGCGACGTGGAACGCGTCCGGTGCCGCGGCAGGCACCCACACCGTCACCGCGACCGCGGTCGACGGCGCGGGCAACAGCGCCTCGAGCTCGGTGACGGTCGGCGTGGTGGTCCCCGACACGACACCGCCGACCGTGAGCCTGACCTCGCCCGCCAGCGGCGCGACGGTCTCGGGCTCCGTGGCGCTCGCGGCGAGCGCCGCTGACGCCGGCTCCGGCGTCTCGCGGGTGGAGTTCCGGGTGGACGGCGTGCTGGTCGGCACCGACACGAGCGCCCCCTACACCGCGACGTGGAACGCGTCCGGCGCCTCAGCCGGCACCCACACCGTCAGCGCGACCGCGGTGGACGGCGCGGGCAACAGCGCCTCGAGCTCGGTGACGGTCTCGATCGCAGCGCCCGCGGACACCACGCCGCCTGCGGTCGCGATCACCTCGCCGGCCCCCGGAGCGACGATCACCGGTGCGGTCACCATCGCAGCGAGCGGGTCGGACGCCGGCTCGGGCATGGCCCGCGTCGACTTCACCGTCGACGGCGTGGTGGTCTTCTCCGACACGAGCGCCCCGTACTCGGTGGCGTGGGACCCGTCGGCCTACGCCGCAGGAGCGCACACGATCTCCGCGCGCGGATACGACCTCGCGGGCAACAGCAGCTCGGCGAGCATCCAGGTGAACTACTCGCCGCCAGCGCCTCCCCCCGCATCGAGCGGGACGTTCACGAACGACTTCTCAGCGGGAGAGGCCCTCAACACCTCGTTCCTCGAGACGGTGTTCACCGGCGGGGGCTCGGCGAACCTGGGCGGCGGTGTGCTGTCGCTCGCCTCGCCGCTACCGACGTCCACGTCGTTCCTGAGCTTCCGGAACGCGGTCCCCGAGGCGGCCGTCTCGAGCTACTCGGTGAAGTTCCGGGTGACCGACATCGCCGACGGCTCGGCGATCGGGCTGCTCGCGACGAACGCCTCGCCCACCCGGACGACCGGGACGCCGACCGGATACCTCGACGCGAGCTTCGTGCGCAGCGGGGTGACCCAAGGGCTCCAGGTCCGACGGACCGGGGCCGACGGCACCGTCACCTACTACAACTGGGCGAACGCGACGTGGGGCCCGACGGCGGCGAGGCTCAGCCTCCAGCTGAACACGGTCTACATCGTCAAGCTCGAGACCAGCGCGAGCGGGCAGTTCCGGTGGGTGGCGTGCAACCAGGCGGGCTCGGCGCTCGTGAACGGCACGAGCCCGTGGACGAGCTTCTCGTCGGTGTACGGCAACGCGACGAACGACTACTGGCCCTACGTGGGTGACGCGAACCCGGCGACATCCTCGGGGACGATCCAGCTGCTGAGCGTGAGCGGGCAGTAGCGGACATACCCGCATCCGTCTTCTCCTCCGGCTCCTCACCCTCGACCTCGAGTCGAGCATGCGGGTGGGGAGCCGTTCCGTGCCAGACGAGGCGATTTGCGGGATGATGCGCCTCGGGGGTGTTGAGAATGTACTCGCTGTCCGACCTCAAGTCGCGGGTCTCCGTTCGCCGCGACACCGTCGAGTGTCCCGTGCGCGGTTGCATCACGAACGTGTCGCGACAGCGTGGCCGCTTTGTCACCACACGGGAGTTCCAGTGCCCGTACCACGGCATCTTCATCTCGCCGAGCACCTTCGAGTACGGGGACCCCCGCCGCAACTTCCCCCTCATCGCCGAGGAGGACTGGCTGCTGCTCACCGAGCAGATCGCCGCCGACAAGCGCGAGACTCACCGGCTGGGTCGCGAGCGCAGCGAAGACGCAGTGACCTACAACGCGTTCCGCAGCCTCGAGCGCGCCGGCGCGATGCCGAGGGTGCTCGAAGCGCTGACCGGGCGACCGCAGGCCTCGGCGTGGCTCACCTACTGGTCGCACTCGCTGCTCGATGGACGGCTGCTGCCGACGCTCGAGGACGCGCGGCGGGCGTTCGAGGTGCGAGTAGATCACGGATCCGAACCCGATCTCATCATCGAGACCCCCAGCGAACTTATCTTCGTCGAGGTCAAGGTGGCGTCGGGCAACAACACGACGTGCCGACAGGCCGCACCACTGCATCGCTACGCGACGCGCGAGAACGGGTGGTACGACCGCGTGTTCTCGGCGGACATCGAGGCGGTCGCGCGTCGAGCGGCGCAAGTACGAACTGATGCGGTTCTGGCTGCTGGGGACATGGATCGCTGGGCGCAGCCGGGAAGCGGTTCACGCTCGCGGTGCTGACGCGCGAGGCGAGCGACCGGGGACTCGCCGAGCAGTTCGGCGGCCTCTGCGGCAGGACGGCTCGCGCGAGTTCGCGCGATGGACGTGGGAGCAGCTCGCCGAGCTGGCCGCATCCGACGAGGCGACGCTGCCGGTAGCGGCGTACCTGCGCGGGAAGTCGCTGGGGTATGACTCGGCGGGGCGACTACGGGCGATGTGCGGGCGGTAACCCCGCCTCCATCGGTGTCCGGCGCGGGCTACGATCCCTGGTGCGCCGCGATCGCTTCGAGGAACGCGTCCCCGTAGCGCTCCAGCTTCGCGTCGCCCACCCCGTGCACCTCGAGGAACTCGTCCTCCGACCCCGGACGCCTCGCCGCCATGTCCGCCAGCGAGCGGTCGCTGAACACCACGTATGCAGGCACCTTCTGCTGAGTGGCGAGCTCGTGGCGCAACTCGCGCAGCGCCTCGAAGAGCGACTCGTCGTAGTCACCCACCACGGCCGCGGCCTTCGACTTCTTGGCGGTCCGCCCTCGCGCCGCCGCGACCCTCGCCCGCGGCTTCGCCAGCTCGATGGCGACCTCCCCGCGCAGCAGCGGCCCGGCGCTCGGCTCGAGCTTGAGCACCGAGTACTCGGCGATGTCCTGGCGAAGGAAGCCCCGGTGGATGAGCTGGCGAAAGATGCTCGCCCACTCGTCCTTGGAGTACTCGGCGCCGATGCCGTAGACGCTGAGCTGGTCGTGGTGCAGGTCGAGGATCCGCGCCGTGCCCGCGCCCCGAAGCACGTCGATGACGTGGCTGAGGCCGTAGCGCTCCTTGAGCCGCAGCACCGCCGAGAGCGCCTTCTGTGCGTCCACCGTACCGTCGTAGAGCTCGGGTGGGTCGAGGCACACGTCGCAGTTGCCGCAGTCTTCCTCGAGCGGCTCGCCGAAGTAGCCGAGCAGCGCTCGGCGGCGGCATGACAGCGCCTCGGCAAAGCCGACCATCGCGTCGAGCTTGTGGAGCTCGATCCGCACCTGCTCGGCGTTGTCGCCGCGCTCGATGAGCATGCGGCCGGTGACGACGTCCTGCAGGCCGAAGAGCAGGAACGCCTCGGCGGGAAGGCCGTCTCGGCCGGCTCGGCCCGTCTCCTGGTAGTAGCCCTCGATGTTCTTGGGGCAGTCGTAGTGGACGACGAAGCGGACGTCGGGCTTGTCGATGCCCATGCCGAAGGCCACCGTGGCCACGACCACGTCGATGTCGTCGCCGAGGAACTGGTCCTGGACCTTCGTGCGGCGATCCGCGTCGTGCCCGGCGTGGTAGGCGGCCGCGCGGATGCCTGCCTCGCGAAGCTTGCCCGCGACCTCGTCCACGCGCTTGCGGGTCAGGCAGTACACGATGCCCGACTCGCCCCGATGCTCGCCGAGGAAGTCGAGCAGCTGCCGCGAGGGGTTCGTCTTCTCGCGCACGGTGTAGGTGATGTTGGGCCGATCGAAGCCGGCGGCGAACACCGGCGCGTCGAGCAAGCCGAGCCGCTCGCGGACGTCCTCGCGGGTGACGTCGTCGGCGGTGGCGGTGAGCGCCACGATGGGGATGCCCGGGAAGAGCCCGCGCAGCTGGCCGAGCTGGACGTACTCGGGACGGAAGTCGTGGCCCCACTGGCTCACGCAGTGGGCTTCGTCGATGGCGAACAGCGAGACCTCGATCGAGCGCAGCATCTCGAGGGTGGAGGGCATCATGAGCCGCTCGGGAGCGACGTAGAGGAGCTTGAGTCGACCGGCTCGGAGGTCTCTCAGGACCGCCGAGGCCTCATCCGGCGACAGCGCGGAGTTCAGGAACTCGGCGGCGACGCCATTGGCATTCAGGGCGTCTACCTGGTCTTTCATCAGCGAGATGAGCGGCGAAACGACGATCGCGGTGCCCGAGCGGTGAAGCGCAGGGATCTGGAAGCACAGCGACTTCCCTCCCCCGGTGGGCATGAGGACGAACGCGTCGCCGCCCGCCACGAGGTGCTCGACGATCTCGCGCTGGTGCGGTCGGAACGAGTCGTAGCCGAAAACGCGACTGAGGGTGTCGTCGATGTTGGCGGGGTGGGTCATCCAGCTCCTTCGTTTCGTGGCTTCGACAGTGTAGGGGCTGGAGGTGACATGTGGGCGTGCTACTCGAGACCCAGCCGGGCACCTTCATGAGGTTCGCAGCGCCCAGGTCACCCCTCGCCGCAACCTCTCTCGCACCGCCTCGAAGTCGGCGTTGCGCTCTCCCGTCTCCTCGTCGCAGTACAGTCCCCGGCGCACCTCGATGAGCACCGACGCCACCCGCTGGTCGGCGTGGTAGTACTCGAGGGGCACGAGTGCGCCCGAGAACGGCGAGTCCTTCCTGACTTGGAAGCCTTGTCGCGACAGCGACTCCTCGAGCCTGTCGGCGAGATCGGGCGGCGTATGGAAAGCGTCGGTGCCGATGCATATGTCAGGGCGGTCGTGCGCCTGGTCCGTCTCCGAGGGCAACGGGGTCGTGGCGAACGAGTGGCAGTCGATGATGGTGCAGCCACCCGACTCCTCGAGGCCTCCAGCGACCAGCGCCGAGAGGGCTTCATGGTAGGGCTCGTAGAGGTCTCGGATCCGGCGGGCCCGCTCGTCGGCGGTGATCAAGGCCAGTGGCGCGCCCTCGGTGGTCGTCGTGTAGACGACCCCCTGCCCTGCACGTGACATGGGCTCCTGGGCATCGTCGGCAAATCGCTCAGGGTCGAAGACCAGTCGGGACAGTGTGCCGACTAGGATCGCAGCGCCAAGTCCGGTCATCCACGAGAACAGAGCATCGGTGTGCCAGTCCGTGAGGCGGACGATTTCGCGGTGCAGGGTCGCGTCATCGAGCACGATCCGCCGGCGGACGTCGGGTGGGATGAGCGTGGACGCATGCGGTATGTGAGCGACAAGAGACCCATCCCCGCCGCTCGGCGCCACGATCCGATAGGAGGCCGCCGACTCGCCGTCGCTCTCCCCAATCTCGAGGGCGGCCCAAGCTCGCTGCTCTTCGTCGGTCATCCGCGTTGGCGGTCCCTCGTACTGTTCGGGATTGCAGTAGGGGCACACCTTCCACCCGACCACGTGCGAAGCCCACCAGAGCTTCCCATCGCGCTCGCCGACCGACCTCGAGTGGACCCGGTGACTCTTGACGCGGCCGCACGTCCCGCAGCGCTCTCCGTCGCAGATGCAGCGGATGTTGTGCTCGGGGTTGCGGTACTCGCCGCACACGGGACAGCGAGTGAGGTCGTACTCCCGAATCAGCGCCGCCAGCCGAGCTTCCGCTGCGCGACGTTCGCCTTCCCGGCGCTCGTCCCCGCTCATCACGACCGCCACTCGTAGAACGCGACCGCAACGTAGTCGTAGCCGGTGACCTCACGACAGTGTCGGGCGGCTCGGACGAGCTCCTCGTCGTCAGCCTCGACCGCATCGCCCTCTTCGAGCGCGCGGAACCCCGCGACGCGGTCCTCGAAATCCGGGCAGTGGAGCGTGCCTTCGAAGAAGGCGTGCCCGAAGTCGACCCCCACTGCCCGCCCCAGCAGGTGGTAGGAGCCAAGATCGTCGCGATCGATGGGCTTGATAGCGCGGCGAATGCCGCTGGAAGTCGTGAAATTGAAGCTGGTAGGGGCGTTCACGTTCATCCGCTCCTTTCGTTCCTGCAGCGGTAGACTCGTTCGTCCCGCTGTGGTTCGGCTTCGATCGCCATCGCGCGCCGCAGCGGCATGGACGGGAAGATGAAGACCTGCTCCTCTTCCTCCCAGGTCTCGTAGATCGCCTCGACGAATGCCTTCACGAGCGCAGGGAACGCCTCGTCGGCAACCTGCTCCCGTTCCGGCAGCGGGTGGTCGTGTTCGAAGGAGACGATCACGAGCTCCGGGGACCGGTTGCCCGCGACGCTCGCCGCGCCCATGGACAGCCGCCGATCGAGCCGGCGGCACAAATCGGCCGCCTCCTGCGTGCTCATGCAGGCGCCGAGAAACGCCATCAGGTGGATCCGATGCGGGTCCCGCATCGGGAAGAAGCCGACGGGCAGCGCCTGGTAGGCGAACCAGTAGTCGCCTTGGCGGTCGACCCACGTCGTCAGACCGCCGCGCTCGCACGCGACCCTCAGCGCGCGCGGAGACAGGTACTCGGGCTCGCGGGGACCCGCCGAGTCGACATCGGCACACTCGGACTCAGGCGAAACGAAAGGACGATGCTCCTCCGTGGCTTCCTCTTCTCTGCCATGGGCATCGCCCATGGCGCTTTAGCAGTTGGTTTCGCGGCTGCAAGCTGCACTTCAAATCCCGCGGTCCGCGCTCCCGGCGAGACGCCGAGAAGCGGACAAGAACATCATACCCGCCGGTCTGACAGGCCGGCTCCGCGCGCTAGTTCTCCGTTCGCCACCCCCGGTAGAGCTCCCATGCGAGCTCGATCTGCCCGCGGCTCCACGCCCTCCGTAGCTGCCTCGGATCGACTTCCCTGGGCCCGCCCAGCCTGACCCGGTCCAGTGCGTCTGCATCCTTGAGCACCCAGTACGCTGCCACCGCCGCAGCCGGGTCGGGCAGCCAGGTGGCAGCCCGCTCGCCCCACTCGTCATCTTGCGAGTGGTACTCGGCAGCAAGGAACGCGATGTCGCGAGCCGGCCGTTCGATCGCCTCGTGCAGGCCGAGACCGATCACCTTGCCGACACTCCGAGCACCGTGGTTGTAGTCGACACCGTTGTGGAACCGTCCCACGTCGTGCCACAGCGCCGCGCGAACCACGGCCTCAAGGACGTCGCCGTCCACCCCCTCGGCCTGGCAGATACGGGACGCGTGGATCATCACCCGCTGGGTGTGACCGACTCCGTGAATCCCCTCCGGATCGTGAAACCACGCCGCCTCCGGCCGCGGCAGTCGATCGAGGAGCTCGAGCGCAGAATCGACAGTGTCGTTCACGGGTGTACCTCCCTGGGTGGTCGACGACGACGTGGGGTGCCGCACCCAGGGCGCGGCACCCCGATTGTGTACTACCAGCCGCCGTCGAGGATCGGCGGAATCCCGCCCTGCCTTCCCTGGCCCGGCCAGTTCATCTCCGCGCGCTTAGGCTCCGCCGAGAAGAACGCCGCGTGGATGACGGCGTCTCGGTACGTGAGCGCCGAGCCAACCACGCCCTCCGACGTGTACTGGTGCGAGCGGCCCATCCCCGGCGACTCGTGATCGGTGCCGACCAGCTCGCCAAGCGAGGCGACGAACGCCTTGGCTGCCGAAAGCGCCTGCTCGCCCGAGACGGCCTTGTCGTCCGGCACGTCGGCGACGTAGCTCTGCACGAGCTTGCGATGCACGTGCGTGTAGGCAGCCGGCCGGGAGACGACGTCCAGCCCCAGCACCCTGTCGCCGTACATGACCAGCAGGCCGTTCTGACCGTCGACCGGTGGCACCTCGGCCACCGACCGCTCGATCTGCGCCGCGCGCTGCTCGTAGACGTCGCGCATCGCGCCCGTCGGCGACGAGACGCCCTGCCGCAGGGAGAACGCGGCGACGTCGTCCCACACCTCGCTCTGGTTGGCGTCGTAGACCCCGACGCTTCGCACGCTCTGGGCGACGTTCGCGTGGCTCTTGCTGCGGATCCGGTGCGTGGCGTGATGGCCGGAGTCCCTGAACTCCGCGGAGACGTAGCTCCATCGCCCGTGCTCCACGCAGCTCACGGGAATCGTGTAGGACTTCCCCGCCCCGATGAGCACCGTGGTGTTGAGCACGCGGTTCTGCTTCGCACCGGCGAGCTCCTCGCCGTCGAGGATCAGCACGGCGACGTCGCCGACGTTCCTGGCGACGAGGTTCGGCACGCTGCCGCCCTCGTTCACCTCGGTCACCTTGAGCGTCTTCGCGGCGACGGCCTCGGCCAGCGTCACGTACTCGGGGCCAAGCGGCATGTCGCAGATGACGGGGACGAAGGTCAGCCCGGCACTGTGCACCGGCTCGCTGAGCCGCAGTCCTTGGAGCAGGGTCGTGATTGGCTTGTCCATGGGTTCTCCCTCCTGGTTCCCGGCGCCCCCCGACGCCGGTACTGGAGTCTATACCCGAAATTGCCCATTGTGGCAATACGAATTGACAAGAACGACGAAGTTGCTGCTAGACTGCATCGCCCCAACCGCCAATGTCAGACCCATTTGGTACTTGTTGGGGTCCGGGCACTACGACTGCCCGAGAAGGAGGAGCCATGACTACAGGACCGGAACGCATCACCGAGGCGCTGGCAAGGGCGCGTAACGAGGGGCGGGCGGCACTCGTGCCGATCGTGCCCCTGTTCGACGACTGGCCACAGGTGCGCGAGCTCGTGAACCACGTGGTGGAGGCCGGCGCGGACGTCATCCAGTTCCAGCTACAGTGGCCGGGTTCCCCGTCCAGGTCTCCGAGATGATCCAGTGGGCGACCCAGGACGTGGACGTTCCCGTCCTGATCTGGTGCCAGTTCGACGTGATCGGCTCGTTCCAGTTCATCCCGGGGCGCCCGGTGAAGATGGTCCCGGCCATCGCCGACAACGGCATCGACGGCGTCGTCTCTCCCGTGCCGCTCGAGTATCAGGGTCCATGGGTCGAGGCGTGCGGTGACCGGGTCGCGCCGATCATGTTCGTCTCCCCCACGATGCCCGCCGAGGACTTCGAGGCAAGCTGCCTCAACAGCAAGGGCTTCGTGTACCTGATCGGCGTGAGCGCGTCCGCGACCTCGGCGCGCGAGGATATCCTCCCGCTGGCAGGTGGCGTCGCGATGGTGCGCCAGTACACCGATCTGCCAATCGTGGTCGGCGCCGGCATCGAGACGGCTGCGCAGGCGGCGCTCGCCGCGGCCGTGTGCGACGGCGTCGCGAGCGCCAAGGGAATGTGGGCGGCGGTCGAGCAGGCGCAGGCTGCAGGTGAAGACCCCGCTGCGGCCGTCGTCGCAAAGGTGCGCGAGTTCCGTCAGGCGCTGGAACAGGCCCGAGTGTAGCCGTTCATGTGCGATGGGCGGCGGCTACCCGGTGGCTGCCGCCCGCCTCGCGTCGTCGAGGGCGATCAGGTAGTTGTGCAATGGCTCGGCCTGCAGCAGATCAACGTCGTAGCCTTCCTCACGCGCTTCCTCGGCATTGGACCACACGTGGCGGTAATCCGTGCTCACTACCAGCGTCTTGTCGCTCGGTGCGAACTCGCGGATCAGCGATGCGATCCGGGCATCCGCTCCCCCGTCCGCATCGCTCGCGTAGTACCGCTTCACCCCCGAGCAGATCGCCTGCACGCTCGACTCCATGTGGACGGGTCCGTCGAACACCAGGTGGATGTCCAGACCGAGCTCCGCGTTCATTTCGCAGACCATTTCGCCGAGCCACTCCCGGGTGGTGCGCTCCATCTGGGGTGAGAACCTGCGAAGGATGAGGTTGTGGCCGTCGATAACGATGTGCTTGGGTTGGCCGTTGGCGGTCAGTTCGGCTTCCCAGCGCGCGAGGTCCGCCTCTATGCGCTCGGCCTCGCGACCGGCCCACGTCTCGTCGAGCTGCCGCTGCCGCTGCACTTCCCGCGCGCGAAGCGCGGCTTCCTGCAGTTCGGCCAAACGCGCAGCTTCGGCCTCTTCCTCGAGCCGCCGCTGAGCTTCCACGGATCGATCGACGATCGCCTTGATCGAAGCAAGGGTGCCCATGACCGTCTGCAGCTGCGCCGCTGCTGCCGCCGGCTCCGCATCCTGGAACAGGTCGCTCAGAGCGACCAGCTGATCTCGCTCCTTCACTGCTGCGTCGAGGCGGTCCTGCAATCGGGACCGAGCCTCCTCGATCGCCTCGATCATCTGGTTCGCGTGTGCCAGTGCGGTGTCGCGGGCGGAGATCTCTGACTTCGCTGAGATCAGCTGCTGCTGCAGCTTCTCGTTCTCGGCCTGCAGCTGCCCCATGCGACCATCGGCGACGACATCGTGGCGTCGCTGCGCGCGGAGCAATTCCTCGAGCTGGCCCTTCAGCCGGGCCGTCTCGGCCTCGTGCACCTCGGCAGCGGCTTTGGCCTCGGACAGCTCGGACTTGAGACGACCGACCGTCTGGCTGAGGGTCCGCTCGGCAGCCGCCTTGGCTTGGAACTTCTCGTCCAGCTGCCGGTACGCCCTGTGGCCCAGCTCGACCTGGTCCTCCAGCTCAGCGACCTGCGACGCGAGCGCGGTGAGCTGGCCACCTTCTGCGACTTCCGCTGCATCACCGGCAGACGAGATCGCGGCTGCCGGGGCGGCCGCGAGTTCCTCGAGAACGAAGCCGCAGGCGGTCTCGTAGAGCTCGGGCTCGTCGTCATCTCCCGCGAGCATGAACGCGATGAACGGCACCAACGCCCCGTACTCGTCGCGCTGGACGCGCAGCCATTCGACGGTAATCTCCGGCTCATCGCTCGCGGAGTCGGCCTCGGCGACGTCCGCATTGCTGTCCTCTGGAGGCTCGAATCCGGCGTGATGAAGCTGCTGCGCGCCGACTTCGACCGCGAGCTTCCTCAGCTCGCGATCGTTGCGCACCAGCAGTCGCTGTAGTGCCACACGAGGAGGACTGCCGTCCTTGAGCACGAACTCCGGTCGTGCGCCGCGCAGTACGTCGCGCGGATGCCGTTTGGCGAATTCGACGAGCGCCACTTTGCCCTCGTTGGTCCTGCACAGCGTCTTGATCAGGTACTCGGTGATAGCCAACGCATCGTCACGGTCCACGACGTCCGCAAGTGCCCGCATGACCTGCCTCCCCACAACCGGCTGCGCTTACGCAGCCAGTGTGACGTGAGGGTCTGACATTGGATTCGGCATGTTCGCCGTTTGCCCATCTTGACAGCATGAGGCAAATCTGATACACTGTGGTTCTCCCGCACAGACTCAAACCCCATCCTAGGCCGCATATTGGACTTTGCCCCATGATGGCAAAACACTTGCAGCAGTCAACCACCCCATCCCCTGCCCGGAAGGAGTGATGCCGCCGAGCGTAAGTGGTCCTGCAGCCGAACAGAGGGGAGCTCTATGGTTTCAATCTACGAACGAGAGGAAGAACTGGCCGAGCTTTTCACCGCAGCGGACCTGGCCCGGGGAGCTCGTTACCTGGACGACGCAGTCGATCTCCTGCAGCAAGCCGCCGATGTTGCCACCGAGGCAGGCAACGCCCATGCACTCGCCTACGCCCTAGCCACTCGCGCCGACGTGTTGGCGGAGCTTCGCCGCCCTGCCGACGCGCGACACGTGGTAGCGGAAGCGAGGACCGTGGCCGAGGCAATCGGCAGCAGTCAGACGCTGCTGTACCTGAACCTGATTCTGTCTCGCGTGCAGGTGCACTGCGGTGATTCGCCCGATCTCTACGCCGAGGGTTTCGAGGCGATGGCCGACCATCGCCGAGACACCGGTGACCTGGAGGGTCTGGCCGATCTTCTCGGCGAGTACGAACGGGCGCTGGACTTTACCGAGGATCGCTCCGTGGCTCGCCGAGAGGTTCTGGACGAGCTGGTGGAGGTTCTCGGCGAGCTGGAGAACGAGGAGCGTCGGGCAGCAGTGGTGAAGGTGCGTGACGCTCTGGCTCGAAGCCTGACCGAACCGGACGCCGACAACGAGGACGAGTCGCAGGTTCCACAGGAGCATCGCAAAGCGTGGACCGCGGCACAGAGGCTTGTCGCGGAGGCGGCCGAGACGGCGGATCTTGCGGGGGCCTATCGCCTGTCTCGTGAGGCGGCAGCGTTGTACGCCGCGGCGGGCGACACGTCCGCGCAAATGGAACGTGAGTACATGGCGGCCGGGGCTGCAGCGGACGCCGAGACCGCCGAGACGCACCTTCGCGCGGCGATGGCGTACTACAAGGCCCGCGGCCACAAAACGTACTACTCGGACTGTCTGATAGAGCTAGGCAAGGCGCTGAACGCCCAAGCCCGGTACTGCGAAGCAAAGGGTCTTCTGGAGGAGGGCTGCCATTTGCCGAGAGGGCGGAAGCGAGAAGGATATCGTGGACGCTCTCGGACCTTTGGCGATTGCTGCCTTTCACGTTGCCGGCCAGGAGCTGGATGCCACCGGCGAGCTTGACCAGGGGGCTATCGCGTACACGGTGCAGCTGCTGAACGAGAATGCCGAACGCTGCAACGGGACGATACCGGTGCGATTCTCGTACTCGGCAGCAGCGCTGTGGGCCAGTGCAATGGCGGTTCTGGGCGAACTGGACGCTGCGCTGAACGGAGCGGAGGCGGCGCTGCATCTGGGGGTGGAGTACGACCAGCCGCAATGGGCGACGGACATGTCGATGCTGACCGCCCAGATTCACGAGCACATGGGTGACGCGGAGGCGGCCGCGACGGCCGAGGCGCATGCGGCTTCCTTTGCGAACTAGACGCTAGGCGCCGGCAAGGCGCCGGAGAATGTCAGCCGCCTCGTCGCGAAGGTGCCGATCGGGATCGTGGCGAGCAGCATCCGCGATCTGGGCCAGGGGCTCGGCGGCGAGCGCCTCGAGCGAGGCGAGTCTCCGGCGGCGGTGCCCGACGGGACCCTGAAGTGACGGCTCCAGCTCGCGGAGCGCGACGGAGACGGCCATGCGGGCGAGGTCCAATGCGGTCGCGGTATCGGAGTCGTAGCCTCGCGAGTAGCGACTCGCGAGGCCCTCGCCTCCCTCCGCATCGGAGGCCGAGGAACCTGACCACATCGACGAGGCCCTGGGCTGCGGTCCATGTGACGGCCGAGACGCTCGGCGGCCTGGTCTTGAAGGTCGGCGACGAGCATCTCCATCAGCTCGTCGGCCTGCTGGTCGTAATGCTGGGCGAGCGAGGCGGCGAGTTCGTCCGAGGGGAGGCGCTTGCCGTTCTCGATCCGCCAGATCGACGAGGGGTTGCGGCCGACGGCCTCGGCGACCTGTTCGAGCGTCTCGCCGCGCTCTCGGCGCAATGCCTCGAGTGCCTGACCGATCCTGCTCATCAGGGTGTCCCTTCAGAACGACGGAACGAGCAACAACTGCTTTTGCCCAGTCTATTGCCTCGGATAGGCAATGACAACACTGCGAGAAGGAGGCGGATGTACCGGCGAATCGAATTCATCACTGAGTGGTGGGACCCCGGTGCGTGGCAGGACAGCCGCTACGGCTTCAACGCGACCAAGAACGGCATCTGCTTCGGACCCGCGGGCGGGTGGAAGACCCAAGACGCCTGGATTCACGCACTGCGCGGTCCGTCTGGGAGCTTGCCCCGTAATGCCAAGTTCTACTTCACCGAGCTGGGGTGGCGCGAGGTAGGCAGGCGGGTGATCAAAGCGGCACAAAGCGAGGGTGCGAGGTATCGCGTCGTCACGGTCAAGGAGGACACGGTCAGCGTCGTGTGGCGCTGTCGGGCAACCGGCTACGAGGTGGCCGCACAACCCAAGAAGAGACGAGAAAGAAGGTAGAGAGCATGGGAGAACGCACATCCAATGCCCGCCGCTCCCGCTATGTGGGGGTGATGCTGGGCCTGGCGGTCGGAGACGCACTGGGAGCGCCGGTGGAGTTCTCCTCTCCCGCCGCTATGCGCGAGCAGTACGGCCCCGATGGCATCACCGATTTCGAGCCGTGGTCGGCGGCAATGTCCTTTCCTCCCGGCTCGTACACCGACGACACTCAGATGAGCATCGCGACGGCCGAGGGCACCTTGGCCGCACTCAGGGTGGGGAAATTCGACTCCGCGGCGGATGCGATCGAAAGCGTCTACGAGGCGTACTTCGAGTGGTACAAGTCGCAGTCCGATGCCTTCCACGCCCGCTTCCCCGGGAAGGCGTGTATCTCTGCAATGGGGAGTGGCGTGATGGGGACGCCCGACGAGCCCATCAACGACCGAAAGGGCTGCGGCACGATTATGCGCATCGCGCCGTGTGCAGTGCTCTACCCCGGCAACAGCTCGTTCGAGTGGGCGGCGTATTGCGGAGCCGTGACGCACGGGCATCGGACGGGCTGGACTGCCGGCGCCGCATTCGCCGAGATCCTCGAGCGTGTCATCGACGGTGAGTCACTCGAAGAGGCGATCCGGGACACGTCGGGCACGGTGTTCGAAGTCGAGGGGCAGGACGAGGTGAATGACGTGCTGACGAGAGTCTTCGACCTGCGAGATGCGGACGACATGACGCTTGAGGCACGCATCGCGAGCATCGGTCAGGGCTGGGTCGCCGAGGAGACACTCGGTATCGCACTCACGTGTGCGCTGGAGTACCCCGACGACTTCAGTGCGGCGGTGCTTGCTGCAGTGAACATCGAGGGCGACTCGGACTCGACGGGTTCGGTGACCGGAGCACTGATGGGAGGGTTGCTCGGCGTGGAGGCGATTCCGGAGAAGTGGGTCGACAACGTTGAGGATTCCGCGCGGCTACGCCGGCTGGGCGGGGAGCTCTACTCGGCGTGGGAGGCTCGGGTGGAGGTGGCCGAGTAGGGAGAGCGCTGATGCGCGACTAGAGAGGGGAGCTGTGGGAGAGAACACGCGACTTGGAACGCACACCGTGGGAGAGGGCGGACGATTCATCGTCGTCTCCGACGTTCACGGGAAGCCGTGGCTGATCGAGAACGCGCTGAAGGCGTCGGGCTTCCGCGAGGGCATCGACCGGCTCGTGGTGGCCGGCGACATCGTCGACCGCGGACCCGACGAGCAGGGCTGCATCGACCTGATCGAGGAGTACGGAGCCATCGTGCTGTGGGGCAACCACGACATCGCGCGTCTGATCGGCTACAAGATCGCCGAGCAGGACTCGATGACGCTGCACCGCGACTACCTGCTCGAGAAGTACCACGCCGAAGTCGGCGAGAGGTGGGAGCTCGTCGCCTGCTTCGACGGCGTCCTCGTATCGCACGCCGGGATCTCGAAGATGTTCGCCGAGGACTTCGAGGGGCTGGGGCGCGACGCCGAGGCGCTCACCGACCGACTGAACCTGGAGTTCCGTCGCGAGGTCGACATCTCACTCGCTGGCGGACCGGCCAAGCGGCCGGGGGTGCGGATGTTCAAGCGGCCGTCGCCGTACCGGTACAGGTGGAGCAAGCCGGATGCGGTGGGGTTTCTGGAGGACGTGGTGCAGGTTGCGGGGCATGACCCAGCTTCCGGGCGGGAGCGAGACCGGCTCTCCGGTCTTGGGCTGCACATCACAGACCCATCGCTTCTGCCCCGCAAAGGCGAGGCCCATTTGTATGCGGCCATTGAGGCGATGCGGGTACGTTTGACCTGCGGCGAATGAGGGGCCGCGCTCTCAGGACTCTCGCTAACCACCGCCCGGGGCCATCGCCGCAGCCGAGACAGTCAGTGCGCCCCGGCGCTAAGACGCGGTGTAGCCCAAGAATTCCAGGCGCATTCTAACCGCTCGCTCTGTTCGCCCTACGTACTCGGCGACCTCCGACAGTGGGATCCGCGAGGACACGTACAAGTCGACGATCTCGCTGTCCTGCTCATCCGTCCACTCCTCCCCATGATGCTCGGGGAATGGTTCTGTAGCGACAGCGTCACTGACGTCATCGCCCGTGGTGGCCTGAGCGAGTGTCTGCAGGTAATCGTTCTGCTGGAGCGCCTCAGTCGCCGCTTGGAAGAAGTCTGCATAGCTCAGATCCGTGGCCACCTCCAATACCTTTGAGGGAACCACTCCGGCCTTCGAGCTCTCGAAAGATGGTGCAGGACCGAGCGCTCAGCAAGGACGGGGTGCCGAGACCTTCATCGTGTTCCGGTTGCGCCTGGCGAGGCTCCGTCGCTGCGCTCGTCGATTCATCCGTTTCTTCAGCGGGGCCAATCTCGAGTTCGAACTCGATCTCGGGACTCTGACCGACCGGCTGAGCGCGGTCCCGCAACTCGGCCACTCAAATGAGGCGTCCCAGAGCTCTCGCGCGCGGAACGCCAGTCCACGGACAATTGCGGTGAAGGTGTCTCGATCGGCGAGTCGAGCGTTGGGAAACACCCGCTCTACGCACTCAACGAACGCTGGCATACACGCGGAACCGCCGGTTCGCAGAACAAGCCTAACGTCGCCGCAAGAGACACCCACCTCTTCTACCGTCTGGCGAAGCTTGTCCTCAATCTGGGTCAGCAAGTGCGCTGTTGCCGCTTCGAACTCAGCGCGGGAAATGACCATGTCTATCGCGACATCGGCCTTCACGAAGCGCAGTGGGGCTTCATCCTTGCCGCTTAGACGGATCTTCGCCTTCTCAACTTGGTCCCAGAGCTCGTAGGCGAAGCCACCCCTGAGAACCGCTTGCAGAGCGGCGTTGCCCTCACGGGACACGCCACGAAGAAACGAGTAGTCCGACGACGCACGCAGCATCCTCATGCGACTGGACAGATTGACCCATGCCGGATCCTTGGGCAGGAGGCCGAAGTACGACAGAAGCTTGCTCTCAAATAGCACGCGATCGAAGTCGGCTCCGCCCACTGTGAGGCCAGCAGTGTGATCGGGATGCCACGGATGGAAGCCGTCCTTGCTCACCGCGACATCGAACGTGCCTCCGCCGAAGTCCACTGCAACCGCAACACCCTCAAACTCATCGATGCTCGAGTTCGCCCGCTGGTCATACAACGCCGCGGCAGGCTCCTCGAAGAAGCGGACTTCCGTGAATCCCGCCATCTCTGCCGCCGCGGTTAACGTTGCTTCGCATGCTGTGGGGTCCGCAGGGTCACTATTCAGCGAGGGAAAGACCACAGGCCTTCCAATCACCAAACGAGTGCATGACGATGCGGTGGCGCTATCGGCAGACTGCCTAAGCCGTTGCAGGACGATTGCGACGAAGTCCTCGACGTGAAAACGCGGGCCGTAGACCAATGTCTCAATCTCCTCAGCCAGGCATCGCTTTAGATCGTGCACCAAGCGGCTGTCGGCGCACCCGGTGTACTCGATGACGGGCTTCCCCAAGACGACCTTGGGGTGCGGCTCGCCATCGCACTCGTCGTTCCACCGCTCACAGGGGCCACAGGAGTGCGTCAGACCGGCCAGCGGCTGGTATCTTGTCACCGCGCTGGCTCCGGCCAGTCGCTGACCGTACCGGTCAACCTCGACAACCGTCGGCATGTAGTGCTTACTCGAGGCAACTCCACCACCGTAAGCCTTCAGGTCGATCACCTCGGGGTCCCGGCCTTCGTATGCCACCGAAATGAGGCTGTTGGTGGTTCCAAAGTCCACGCAGTAGGCAAGGGGCGCGTTCATCGGCTAACCACAACCGCAGCACCGACGAGGCGGACCTGAAGAGACAGCTTCTTGTCCTCGATTGCATCGATTCGTGACCCATACTCAGCTTCCAACTCGGTGAGCCTTTCCCTCGTCTTCCGCAGCTTTGCAAGTCGCGCGGGCATGATCCGTCGGTCCCTCTCGCTTGAGCTGTCAGCCCTCTCCGCGAGCCACGCCTCCTGCTCGGCGATGCTGCGTTGAAGCCTGTCCTGCTGATACGCGAAGATCCTGGTTGCTCTCTCGGTTTCCTTACGCCTCAGTTCTTGATGCTCCTGCCGAAGGGCCTTGCGGCGCTCCGCATACTCATTCTGAACAAAGTGCGCTCTGCTACTCCGGCAGGCACCCTCCGCCCAGTCCGGCACACTGGCAGCTGAGGCAGCGATTTGGCCTGACGGCATCGCATCGAGCTTCTCCGACACAACAACTCCGTCGACCGAGATGATGTGTCGATGGAGCGCGCTCACCGGGCCCATGCAATCCCCCAGGAGCTCGTAGACGAGCTCGACATACTGCCCCTTTGGGAGCGAACCGTCCGTCAGGATTCGCGTCCCTGCGCTGTGGGACTCGCGGATCGGCAGGTCGACCAAGCGATCGATGAGCGGGTGGCCGAACGCGAAGAAGTCATGATCCTCGGCGTCGAGCGAAGAGACGAAGTCGAATACGCCGACGTATCGGCTGCTGAGCTTCCCCAGCTTGTTCAGCGCGAGCTTCGATAGAACGATCTCCGTTGCGCCGCCGTCCACATCCCTCACTTCGCCGCCGTACATGGTCAGCATGGAACGGACGAACTGAGCGAGGTCGGATCGGCGAGCCAGGGGTCGCTTGCCTAGCAGCCTGTTGGTGACGTCCTGCCTGAAGCTCGCACGGTCGAGGACGAAGTCCGCCAGTACGCGTTCCGTTTCTCGAGCCGAAGCAACCCTGTTCTCGATCTCATTCGATAGCTTGTCGAAGCCCCTCACATCGCCGCTCATCGCGAGCTTCTCGATGCGGGACTCAACGTCTCCGAGGATAGGATCGAGGGAACCGACGGACTCCTCAAACAGTCGAATCCTGGTGGCAAGCACCTCGAGGATTCGAGTCTCGATGGTTCCGGTCGTCGCGAGGTTCCATATCTGGACCGGGTGCTCCTGTCCGATGCGGTCGATTCGACCGATCCGCTGCTCAACTCGCATCGGGTTCCACGGAAGGTCGTAGTTGACCATGAGGTGACAGAATTGAAGGTTGCGGCCTTCGCCGCCAGCTTCCGTTGAGACGAGCACTTGTGCTGACTGCTTGAACCTGTGTACGGCTTCGGCCTTGGCATCGGCGTTCATCTTCCCGTTGAAGATGGCGACGTCGTAGCCCGCCTCGGTCAGTCGGTTGGCCAGCGCCTGTTGCGTCTCAATGAACTGCGTAAACACCAGAAGCTTGTCTTTGGATTGATCCGGCAAGATCTGCTCACGCACGGCCTTGATGAATGACTCGAGCTTGGTCTCCTTGAGAGGCTCCAGCAGCGTCACCAGCTGCTTCAAGCGGTCGATCTCCAAGCGAATCTCAGACGTCTTGAGCACTGCCGCCTCGGCTTCCTCGACGGACGCACTCAGCTCGGGCCCCTCCTCAATCTCGCTCAATCGAGTCATAGCCAGTGGTTTGGCGGCGTGGTCGAGGTCGGTGAGGAGGCCGGTCAGCTTCTTGATTCGTCGGCGGAAGCTCCCTAGGATCGCCGCTGAACTGCTGGTCAGCATTCTCTGGTACGTCACCATCAGGAAACCCAGCGGAAGGTTCTTCTTCTCCCCCGCCATTGCACGGCTGTACTCCATCTGGATGTACCGCGTTACCTCGGCGTAGGCCGCCTCCTCGGCGGGAGACAGGTCGAAACACACAGCTTTCGCACTGCGGCCGGCGAACCGAAGCCGGAGACCTCGCTCTTGCGGTTGCGGATCATGGCGCCCGCCAGCGGGTGGCGTTCAACAAGCCGGTCAAGAAAGAGCCCTCTGACCTCTGGGTCATCGAGCTCCACGAGGGCCTCCCTCGAGTCAAGCCCGATGTCCTCAAATAGCGCGCGGTCGTTCTCGAGCCGACGCATCCGCTCCGCTTCACTAAGGGTGGCCACTTCTGAAGCAACGTGCCTGCGCTGGTCAGTGCTGGCATTTCCTTCGACTGCGCCTGGTAGGCCTCGAACGTGGGGTAGAGCCCCGGCTCGACAAGCTCGATAAGCGAGTACAGCTCGGACGTGTCGAGTTGCATGGGAGTCGCGGTCAGCAGCAGAAGGCCGGATGTGTCGTCACGGTCCTTGAGCTCTTCGACCAATCCGTAGGCCTTCGTCGCATTCCACTTGCGACCCTGTTTGCGTCGTCGTATGCGGTGTGCTTCATCAACCACAACGAGATCCCAAGGCGCCTCAGCAATCTGGGTAGCGCGCGCGGTTGCGAAGGGCAACGAGACAATGGCCGAGCTGACTTGGGCCAAGGATTCTTCCCAGTGCCGCCGTACTTCTTGAGACGCTGCGTGTCGATCACTTCGAACTCGAGATTGAACTTCAGTCGAAGCTCGCTCTCCCATTGGTCAACTAGGTTCGCTGGAGAAACGACCAGGACGCGATCGACCATGCGCCGCGCGACGAGTTCCTTGATGACGAGGCCTGCCTCAATCGTCTTACCGAGACCCACCTCATCGGCAAGTATCATTCTCGGCCACGGCTTCGATGTGACTCTGTGCGCCGCAAACACCTGATGTGGCATGGGCTCAACGCGCGCGTTGGATAGCCCCGCCAAGGGATCGTACCGATAGGCGTGTCGAAGGAAGGTCGCTTGGATGTAGTGGCTGTAGTGCTCGGTCGGCGACAGCTGGCCGGCGAGCAGCTTCTCCGCCGGGTCCAACTCGAGAGGACTCAGCTCCTCTGGGTCGACACTGCGCCGTCCTGACGGGAAGGCGACATCGAGAAGGCCGTCGGAGCTGCCGAGAACAACTCCAGCCTCACCCTGGCCGTCACGAACTCGGTCCCCAACGGCAAAGCCTCCTGACGCCATCAACGCTCCGCCCCCCTTGCAGGCCATCGCTCACGTCGGCGAGGCCTACTCCTCCTCGAATCCGAAACCTTGAAGGAACTTCAACACAGCCGCATTCTCGAGAACGGTCCGCTGCGTATCGGCTTCGTCGTCCACCGGCACGGCGCCAAGGGTAATGAGCAGCGATCCGTCCTACCGCTTCCAGAGTGCGTGGATGACAGCAGCCATGAGGTAGGTACTCGTCATGCTCACGCAAGCGGGCTTGCCCGACATCCATACGCTCCCCTCCGCAAGAGGACTCCTTACGAAAGCTTAGCGCATTCTGACGTGGCGTCGGGCGAACATGCGAGCGATACCCCGCCCCATCTTCCAGACGCAGCCGAATCCCTGGAGACTGGACGCCCCCCTACCGCCTCGACACCCAGTACTCGTCCGCCTCGGCTTCCATCTTGTCGAGGCGCGCGTAGTAGTCGGGGAACTCCTTCAGGTGCGCCAACGCGATCTTGCCGGTGAGCGTCAGGTCGTCGTTGGTGACGTTGGTCTCGGGGTCGCGGGCGCCGTGCTCGAGTTCGACTTCGAGCCCTCGGCGGAACTGCTCGAGGTCGATGGTGTCCCAGTCCAGCTTGAGCGCCGCACCGATCTCCTTGGCTTCCTCCGCGGTGAACTTCCGTCCGGCCATGGCTGCCTCCTTGGACCCTGAGCGCGACACCTTCTGTCTCAGTATGTGCCCTTGCAGGCCCGCGGAGCGGGCTGCCGCCCCTCCGCCGCCCCCGTTCGGGGTACCCTGACCCCAGGCGCCCACGCCCGACCTCCGGTCGGCGTCGCGCTACTCAGCGAGCGGCAGCCGCAGGCACAGCCGCAGCTTCCTGGGGCCGACGCAGCACCCCAGGGGGCATCATGCCGCGCACCATCGACGAGCTGATCATCGAGCTGCGGGACCTCGAGGCCGAGATCCAGGCCGTCTACGACCAGAAGCGCGAGCGCATCCACTTCGTCGTCGAGAGCGGGCGCGTCCGTTTCAGCGAGGCGGTCACCGAGCAGCAGCGTCTCCGCAAGATCGGCTTGCCTACCTACCTCACGCACGCGCACCCGCTCAACATCCTGGTCTCGCCGGTGATCTACTCGGGATGGATCCCGCTGGCGCTGCTCGACGGCTTCATCTCGGCGTACCAGGCCATCTGCTTCCCCATCTACAAGATCACGAAGGTGAAGCGCTCGGAGTACGTCGTCCTCGACCGAGGCGACCTCCCCTACCTGAACCCCATCCAGAAGTTCAACTGCTTCTACTGCGGCTACGCGAACGGCGTCGTCGCGTATGCGCGCGAGATCGCCGCCCGCACCGAGCAGTACTGGTGTCCCATCAAGCACTCGCGACGCATCCTCGCCGCCCACGAGCGCTACCCCAGGTTCTTCGAGTACGGCGACGCCGAGGCCTTCCGAGCCGGCCTCAAGCACCTGCAACGCGAGCTGCTGCTCGCCGAGGAGGAGTGAGCGAGCCGCGCCATCGGTATCCTACGTGGTGCTGCATCGTTCGATGCCGCCACCGTGCCCGCGCCCGAGACTCGGAGCCTGCCGCTTTGGCCCACCTGCTCACCTGCGAGAACGCCCACCTCGAGTACCCGACGAAGAGGGTCTTCGACTCGGTCACTCTCGGCATCGACGAGGGCGACCGGATCGGGATCGTCGGCGGCAACGGCGACGGCAAGTCGTCGCTGCTCGGGCTGCTCGCCGGCACCATCGCCCCCGACGACGGCCGCGTCGTCCGACGCAGCGGGACCGTTGATCCACACGCTTCGCCAGACCGACGCCCTCGACCCCGCGTCAACGGTCGCTCACGCGGTGGTCGGCGACGTCCCCGAGCACACGTGGGCCTCCGACGCGCGCATTCGCGGCATCATCCGGGGCCTCATCGCCGACGTGCCGTGGAACGGGCTTGTCGGCGAGCTCTCCGGCGGGCAGCGACGGCGCGTCGACCTAGCGCACGTGCTCATCGAGGACGCCGACATCCTCATGCTCGACGAGCCCACCAACCACCTCGACATCCGCGGCATCACGTGGCTCGCGAACCATCTCAAAACCCGCTGGCCGCGCAAGCAAGGCGCCCTGCTCGTAGTCACCCACGACCGGTGGTTCCTCGACGAGGTCTGCTCGGGGATGTGGGAGGTCCACGACGGACAGGTCGACCAGTTCGAGGGCGGGTACTCCGCCTACGTGCTCCAGCGCGTCGAGCGCGAGGAGGCGGCGCGAGTCGCCGAGGCCAAGCGCCGCAATCTGATGCGCAAGGAGCTGGCGTGGCTGTCTCGGCAGCCTCAGGCACGCGCCACGAAGGCGAAGTTTCGGGTCGACGCCGCCGAGGCACTCATCGCCAACGAACCGCCGGTGCGCAACTCGCTCGAGCTGAGGCGCAGCGCGATCTCTCGGCTCGGCAAGCAGGTGGTCGACCTGTTCGACGTCACCGAACGCTTCGGCGACACCACCGTCATCGACCACGTCACGTGGCAGATCGGGCCGGGCGACCGCATCGGGATCCTCGGCGAGAACGGCTCGGGCAAGACCACGCTGCTGAAGCTGGTGATGGGGACGCTGCCGCCCACCTCGGGCGAGGTGCGGATCGGCAAGACGGTGAAGTTCGCGTTCCTGTCGCAGCACCTCGACGAGCTCGCGGAGCTGAGTCGCGAGCGTGTCCGAGACGTCCTCGGGCGCTACCACACCCGGTACGAGATCGACGGCAAGGAGCTCACGCCGTCGCAGCTGCTGGAGCGGCTCGGGTTCGAGCCCGCGCACCTGAACGCGTACGTGGAGTCGCTGTCGGGCGGGCAGAAGCGTCGGCTGCAGCTGATGCTGATCCTGCTCGATCGGCCCAACGTGCTCATCCTCGACGAGCCCGACAACGACCTCGACACCGACATGCTCGCCGCGGTCGAGAGCCTGCTCGACACGTGGCCGGGCACGCTGCTGCTCATCACCCACGACCGGCACCTGATGGAGCGCGTCACTGACGACCAGTTCGCGGTGCTCGGCGGCAAGGTGCGGCACGTGCCTGGCGGCGTCGACGAGTACCTGCGGCTGCTGGAGCAGCGGGACGCGGCGCGGGCGGAGGCGGGGGCGGCGCAAGGCGCGGCGCAGTCAGACGCGGGGCCGCGCGCGACCCTCACACGCGCGGACGAGTACCGGCTAAGAAGGAGCTTGCCTCCACCGAGCGCAAGCTCGAGACGGCGCAGAGCCGTGCCGGGGCTGCACGCGAAGCGCTCGCGAACGTGGACGCCTCCGACTACGTCGCGATCCTCGAGGCACAGGACCGCGTTCGCGAGGCCGAGCAGCAGGTCGCCGACCTCGAGGACGAGTGGCTGCGGCTCACGGAGCTGCTGGCGTAGGCCTAGCCCACGAGCTCCACGCCAGGCACCTCGGCGTGCGGCGGCCGTGTCGGCAGAGATGAGCCGGGCGCCGAGTTCCTTGGCGATCGCGGGCGCGAGCGCGTCGTAGAACGAACAGCCGAGCTGCCGGCACTGAGCGAGTGCGCCGCGGGCCAGGCGATCCTCCAGTCCTACGATCGCCAGATTCGCGGAGCCCAGCCCGCGCCACGCGACCTCCCCCAGCGCCGGGCCTCTCTCGACGCACGGCTACGGCCACCACCTCATGCAGGAACAGGCTTGCGACAACGATTCTGACTTCGCCCGTGCCGTGCTGCTCAAGGATCTCCCGTGCCCTTTCGCCACCGGACTCTGCCTCAGCCACTTCACGCCCACGGAGGAATCGAGGACCACAAGATCGGTCATGCCGTCAGCCCCCCTGAGGAGCGCCGCCCGGGACTTCCCCGTTCTCCGCATCCAGTCCGCGCACCGAGCGCAGGTGATCGAGCGTGCTCAGGGTGTCGTCCCCCCAGGCGACGGCAATCTCGTCGAACGCCGAGATAGCCTGCCGCACGCGGTCGCGATGAAGGGCCTTGGCTGACTTGGCTTCGTGCGCCGCTGCGAACTCGGCTGCCGCTTCTCGAAGTACACCGCTGCGACTGAGTCCCTCTGCGTGCGCGATCTCGTCAAGACGGCGGACTAGGTCAGAGGGAAGGGAGGCACTGAACTTCTCCACAGCCATGCGTCGCTCCTTGCTTCGGTCATACTCATCGGTACGACCACAGGGTAGCAACGTAGCTCGGGCAGCATCTCCGTCGCACTACCTCTAATCCTTTGCCGAGAAGTGCGAGCGCCCACCCACCTGCTGAAGGGGTGAGCCGACTGGGTGGCAGGGGGCGCCCTACCGAACCAGCACGTAGTCGGCGCTGCTGTAGGAAGCGGCGTGTTTCTTGTCGGCGGGATGGTAGGCCACGAGCTTCCACCTGCCCCGCCGACCCGATCCTCACTGCCGCTCGATAGCGGGTCTTCGAGCCGCTGTAGTACGCGTACGCGGCCGGGAACGACCGCGAGTAATGGTACTTCCGGTCCGAGCCCAGCTTGTACGCCCTGATCGCTGACCCGACTCGCGATCCCTGGTGGAGTGCGCGGGCTCGATCAGCCCGGCCGCGTAGTAGGCGCGGTTGCGGCGGATCGCGATCCACGACGTGGAGCGGGTGAGCTTCGCCTGCGGCAGCACCGTGAGCGTCGCGGACTCGGATGCCGAGTAGGGTGCGCGCTCCTCGAACCGTGCGCGGAAGAGCTGCGCGGTGCGCAGCGCAGGCGTGGCGTGCATTGCGTACCCGCTCGCGTCGGTCGATGCCGAGCCGATGGAGACCCACGCGGTGCCCGTCCACTGCTCGAACACGATGGGCTGTCCTGACGCCGGCTTAGCGTCGGCGGTGCTCAGGCAGGCGGTGAGCGCAGCGCCGGCGCCGTAGGCAGGCGCCGTCTTCGGCCCGCGGAGCGAGAGCGTCGTGGTGGCTGCCGTCGCCCGGACCTCGAGCGTCACGACAGCGGGCGGGGATGAACCTATCCCGTCGCTCGCTCGGTACGCGAACGAGTCGGCCCCGACGTACGCGGGGTCGGGCGTGTAGCTGAACGACCCGTCGGCGTTGAGGCTCACGACGCCATGAGCAGCGCCGCGATCCAGCAGCGCGGTGAGCGCGTTCGCGGGAACGTCGGTGTCGGTGTCGTTGGCGAGCACTCCGGGCGCCGCGACGTCGATCCTGGTCTCGGCGAGCGCCTCGTACGTGTCCTCGGCGGCGGTGGGCGCCGCGTTCACTTCGCCCACCGTGACGCTGACGGTCTCGCTGTCGGTCGCCAGGCCGTCGCTCGCGATCACGCTGAAGGTGTAGACGCCCGGACCTTGGGCTTCGCTCGGCGTGAACGCGAACGCGCCGGTCGTGGCGTTGATGGTGGCGCCGGCGGGCGCGCCGCTCAGGCGGAACGAGACGGGGTCGCCGTTGGCGTCGGTCGCGCTCGCGGTGAAGGTCAAGGTCGAGAGCTCGTTCACCGACTTCGCCCCGATCGTCGAGAGGACCGGCGACGCATTGCCTGCGGCAAGCGAGATGAAGCGGGTGCGGTAGCTGACGCTGACGGGGGTTCGTGTGCCCTCGGCATAGATGCCACCGGAAAGCGTCACGTCGAACTGGTCGCCGGCGCTGTAGGTGATCGACGACGGATTGGGCCGGAAGATGAAGCAGTTGGCGATCCCGTAGCCACCTGTGTCGAAGTTGAAGTACTCGCCGCTCATGTTGATGTCGGTCGAGTCGAAGGTCCAGGTGGCCCCGTCGGAGACGCGGCGCAGGGTGACGGTGTGGCCGCCGGCGTCCCAGTCGTAGCGGGCCGGATTCAGACTGATCGACCACGGTGTGGAGCTTCCGAAGAAGCCCTGGTCCATGGGGAACGGCCCTGCCGAGGGATACGCGATCGCGGCGTAGGAGACCGCGGTGGCTCGCGAGCGATCGAACGCGTACGTGGTGTGGCGCGAGGACGCGAACCCGATGCCGGTCTTGGACATCGGCGGATTCAGCAGCCATCGCCGGTGACCCACTCGGGAGATGTTGCCGCTGTCCGCGTCGCCGAGGCACCCGATCTCGAACGCCGCCGGGGTGCTGTAGCCCCATCCGATGTTGCTCGAGCTCGTCGAGCCGTACCCCCGGTCGTAGAACGCTTGGTCCATGTCGGCGGGCTTGGGTGGTGTGTGCGAGAACGTCCCCGCAGCGAGCAGCACCGCCCCGTACTGAGCGTCGGCATTGCGGGCGGGATCCAGGACGACGTCGTTCGGGACCCCTGCGAGGTACCGGGCGAAGTTGATCACGTTGAGGCCGTCGGCGATGAATCCAGAAACCGTCGCGCCCGGCGTGTAGGGTGCCGTGACGCTAGGTGTGACGGTGTAGGGGCTGCCCGAGTAGCTCGGCTTGAGCTCGTTCCACAGCGCGCGCACCTGGGCATCGGAGTAGGCGGCGGTCTGGGCGATGCCCGCGTCGGCGCCGAGCGCGATCGTGGGGGCCGAGACGACCAGAAGCAGCACTGTCGCGAGTGCGGCGAACAGCACGCGGGCGCCCAGAGGGATTCGTGGCCTCATACCTCGTTCATCGGCAGATGCGCGGGCCGAGCTGAGCGCGGATACCTAGCGCCAGTCCCCTACCGCGCCCATCGCTTCGCGCTCGTCGCGACGCTTGCCGCGGAAGTGCCACACCACCTCGAGGGGTGCCTCGGCGAGCCCGTGCGTGTCCATCCATGCGGCATCGCCGTACGCGAGGATCGAGAGCGACATCGGCATGTACTGCCGGAACATGCGCACGCGCGTCTTCGTGAAGTACGCGATCATGCCGCCCTGCGCGCGCAGGTGAACGACGAGCTTCGCGCGCCGTGCTTCGTCGGACGCGTCGTTCCTCGGCGGAGAGCTCGACCCACTCGGCGCAGACCTCGTCGGCCATCGCGCGGACCTGCCACGTGCTAGGGCCTCGATGTCATAGCCGGGCGCTACGGTGAGGAAGAGGTCACCGGTCGCGTCGGAGTGGGTGAGGGTGTATCGGCGAGGAAGAACGAAGGGGTCCTCTGGCGAGGACCCCTCGGCAAATCGAACATGCAGCTTGTCGGGATTGAAGTGGCTCAGCGTACGCTACGCGGCTTGGCCCGCGCTGCCCGCCGACGAGGCGGAAGCGGTCTCGCTCGAACGGCCGCCGGCGAGCCAGAACAGCACCATCGCGACGATGGTCGGCGAGACGAAGAACAGCATCATGATGACCCAGACGTTGGTCTCCCAGCCGGCCAGGAAGCCCCATACGATCGTGCCCACGGCACCCGCGGCAAGGATCATCGCGGCGATGCGCTCCTGGAAGTACCCGATGATGAGCACGCCGACGGTGTAGATCAGCGGGAGCCACGCGCCGAGCTGCTCGTTGAGCCCCACGAACGCTGCTGCCGGCGACGATCCGATCAGCGAGATCTGCGTCCCCACCAGTGCGGTGGTGATCCAGAACACGCCGCCGATGATCGTGAACAGCAGTGCTGCAATGTGTTCTACGTTCCTGCGCTCGTCCCTTGAGCTCATCGAACTCCCCTCCCGATGCCAGGCTGGAATCAACTTCCTTCCGGATTGTCTATCCCCCTTCTGCATTCTGCAAATGCCCGCCGAGACCTACCGAGGAGTTCGAACCACGACGCGTCCTTCTGCCGCGGCACGATCCGCACCGTCGCCGAGCGCCCCGGTGTGCTACACCTGACACATGACTTCAACCTCGCTGCCTCCCGTGCTGCTCGCCCTCATCGCGGGACTGTTCACGTACGGAATGACCGCGCTCGGCGCCGCGGCGATATTCCTGCGGCGAAACCCCTCGGCTCACGCGATGGACGTGCTGCTGGGGTTCTCGGCGGGTGTGATGCTGGCGGCAAGCTACTGGTCGCTGCTCGCACCGTCGGTGGAGATCGCCAAGCAGGGCGGGAGCGGACCCGTGTGGCTCGCCCCCGCGGTCGGATTCGCCGCGGGTGGGCTCGGCCTGTGGGCCCTCGACAAGATACTGCCCCACGCACACGAGATGTGGCAGGGCCGCGAGATCGACGAAGGTATCGCCGTGACCTGGCGCCGATCGACGCTCGTGTTCCTCGCCGTGACGCTGCACCACATCCCCGAGGGGCTCGCGCTGGGCGTCGCGGCGGGAGCTGCCGCTTCGGGCGCCCCGGCGACGTCATTGGGCGCCACGATCGCCCTCGCCCTGGGCCTCGGCATCCAGAACATGCCCGAGGGCCTCGCGGTGGCGGGCCTGCTGGTGCGCGACGGGTCGTCTCGGCGACGGGCGTTCATGCTCGGGCAGGCGACGGGCTCGGTAGAGCCGTTCGCCGCGATGCTGGGCGCGGTACTGGTCACCGCGGTGATGGCGCTGTTGCCCTACGGGCTCGCGTTCGCGGCAGGCGCGATGGTGTTCGTGGTGATCGAGGAGCTGATCCCCGAATGCCAGCGCGGGGGCCACGCCGACTCAGCGGTGCTCGCGGCGATCGTCGGTTTCACGCTCATGACAGTGCTCGACCTGGCACTGGGCGGGTAGGCTAGAGCATCCCGAACACCGCGCCGCCGACGTACGGCACGAGCCAGAACAGCCACACGAAGATGCTGTACTTGTAGAAGCTCTTCTGGGCCTCTGGCGTGCCTCGGCGGATCGTCCACGTCGCCCAGCTCGCGTGCCCCAGCATGAGCAGGATCGCGAGCAACCCCGTGACGGCGTGGAAGCTGAACCAGTCCGTCGACTCACCGATGCGCTCCATCGCGTACGTCCCGGCGGTGTCGAAGACGAGGCCGAGCCAGAACATCACGACGTGCCAGGGCTTCAGGAGCTTCGCAATGCGCTCGGCCCACACCCCGATGGTGTAGAAGACGAGTGCCAGCGTGATGAAGACGGTCGCGATGAGGAGTTCCCCCGACATGCGCCCAGCGTACGCCTCAACTACCACTTGTTGCCAGAGTCGGCTCTACCGGCACTACGCCAGCGGCAGCTTGACGGTGAGGCGCGTCCCCGTCTCCGGGCTCTCCACGTCCACGCTGCCGCCGAACCGCTCGACGGTCGCGCGAACGATCGCGAGACCGAGGCCGCTGCCGGGGTAGGCGGCGACGTTGCGAGCACGGTGGAAGCGACCGAAGACCTGCGCCTGCTCCGCGTCGGGAATGCCCGACACCGGTGTCGGCGACAGTCAGCAGCGCGAGCGAGCCGCTGCGCTGCGCGGTCGAGCGTGATGCGCCCGCCCTCGGGAGTGAACTTCACGGCGTTGTCGAGGAGGTTGTCGATCACGACCTGCAGCTGCGAGCGATCGGCAGCGACCACCAGCGGCTCGGCGGTCGACATCGAGCTCGAGTACGAGACCGGCCTGCTCCGCGCGGGACGCGGCGGCATCGGCCTCTTCGCGGACGAGCGCGGCAACGTCGACCAGCGCGATCTCGCCGGGGCTCTCCCCTGCCTCGATCCGGGAGAGCCGAAGCAGGTCGGTCGACAGTGCCTCGAGCCGATGCGCCTGTCCAAGTGCGCGGTTCACGAGGCGCCGCTCGTCGTCCGTGACCGCCGACTGCTCGGCGAGCTCGAGGTCGGCCTGCAGCGCGGTGAGCGGCGTGCCGATCTGGTGCGCGGCGTCGGCGACGAAGCGCCGCAGCGCGATCACGGTGGCCTCGATGCGCCCGGCCATCGCGTTGAAGGACTCGGCGAGCTGACCCACCTCGTCGTCGCGAACCACGGTCGCCCGGGCCGAGAGGTCACCGTCGTGCATGCGGTCGGCGGCGTCGGTGAGTTCGGCGACGGGATGCGACACGCGTGACGACAGCGCGTACCCGGCTGCGGCCGCGAGCGCGACGGCGAGCAGCGCGGCGACCGTCCACGCCTGCGCGGCGCTCACCAGTGCGGCACGACCTGATGCGGGCGCCTCGGAGACGGTCACGAAGCCGCCGTTCGAGAGCGCGAGCTGCAGCTTGCGGTCCGAGCGGGCCGCACCCGGCTCGCCGCCGAAGATGCCGCCGCCCAGGAGCGGAGGAAGCTCGCCGGGAGGACCGTCGGGGCCTCGGCGGTGTCCCCGCTCGCCGGCCAGCGCCCGGGGGTCGAGCGCCTGCACGGGACCGGAGTCGACGACCTGTCGGCCCTCGGCGTCGTACACGCGCACGCGCGTCTGGGTGGTCAGCGCCGCGATCTGCGCCCAGCGCTGCAGCGAGGCGGCATCGCCGGACACGGGCGGGTCGGCGACGAGCTGCTCGGCGGCGGCACGGAGATAGGCCTCCTCCGAGCGCCCGTAGTACTGGCTCAGCACCGCGAGCAGGATCCCGCCGAGCAACGCGGCGGTGAGCAGCGCGATGCCGGCGTAGGTGAGCGCGAGCTGGAACCGCAGGGACGCGGTGCGCTTGCGCGGCTTCGGCGCGGGGTTCTCGGCGGACGCGGGCGCCGGGTTGTCGTGGGAGTGGGGGCGGCGGCGGGCATCTCGGCGGCCCTAGGTCGCGAGCCGATAGCCGATGCCCGGCACCGTGAGCACGATCTGCGGATCGCTCGGGTCGAGCTCGATCTTCTCGCGCAGACGCCGGACGTGGACGCTCACGGTCTTGTCGTCGTAGAACTCGCCGTCGGCGCCCCACACGTTCTCGATGAGCTGCGTGCGAGAGAACGCCTGGCCGGGATGCTGCGCCAGGAACACGAGCAGCCGGAACTCGGTGGGCGTGAGGTTGATCTCGCGACCGCCTCGGCTGACCGTCGCGCGGGTGCGATCGATGGTGAGGTCGTCGACGTAGAGCACGTCGGCCTCCGCCGAGGACAGCTCGCCGTAGGCGCGGCGCAGCAGCGAGCGGATGCGGGCGATGAGCTCGCGCAGGCGGTAGGGCTTGGTGAGGTAGTCGTCGGCGCCCATCTCGAGTCCGAGGACCTTGTCGACCTCGTCGGACTGCACCGTGAGCATCAGGATGGGCTGGCGCATGCCGAGCTGGCGGATCTGGCGGCAGAAGTCGAAGCCGCTGCCGTCCGGCAGGCGCACGTCCAGCACGATCAGGTGCGGAGACGACTCGCGCGCGTAGGCCACGCCACCGCCGCCGGTCGACTCCCAGTGCACGTCGAACCCCTCGCGGCCGATGCCCTCGACGAGGGCCTCGGCGACCGCGGGGTCGTCCTCGACGACGAGGATGCTCTGGGTACGCTCGGTCATGGGCTGAGCCTATCACTCGTGGAGCCGGGGGCGGACACAGCGGGTCGCGCAGGTGGGGGCGGCCGCCCCGGGCGATCACAGAATCACGCCGAGGCGGCCGCGAGGGAGCAAGAAGCTACTGGCCGGGAGCAGTCGGCGGGGCCTGCGGCGAGTTGGGAGCGCCAGGCAGCTGACCCTGCGGCATGCCGCCGCGGTCGAAGCTCTTGCCGCCGCGCTGGTGGTAACCGTCACCGTCGCCGAAGCCGCGACCCTGGCCCTGGCCGCCCTGCATACCTGGACCGCCCTGCATGCCCGGACCGCCCTGGAACTGCTGGCCCATCATGCCCGGAGCTCCCGGTCCGCCGAAGCGGCCGTCGCGTCCGCCACGGCTGTGGCTTCCCACGCCGACGCCCACGGCGAACGTCCCGCCCAGAAGGATCACGGCGAGCACCGCGCCGCCGCCGATGAGCAGCCACTTCTTCGAGATGCTCACGTGATCGCTGCGGACTGCGGCCGCGGCGGGGGTTGCGGTCGCAGGCGCCGAGGCGTACGCGGGAGCGCCGTACTCGGGCGCGGGCGGGGCCGGCGGGGCGGGTGCCTCGGCGGCGGGCAGCGGCTCGGTGGGGACGACGGTCGGGTCGATGGGGGTGACGTCATCGCGCCCGATGCCGCTGGGCTCGTTGGTCTGGTCGGTCATCGTGCACCTCTCTCTTGGCTCGATCGCCGGCGTCCGATGCCGGCTCGTTGGGCCGGCGCACCGCCGGCGGACGCTCCCTACTCTGTCCGCCCGGCTTTGCGAGACGTCTGCGAGGCGGCTACGGATTCGTAATCTCGGCAGCCAGCAGCGAACGACCTCGGCGATTACGGACTCGTAGTCGACTCGAAACCGCATCAGAAGCACCGACCGTCAGATTCGAGATGCGGGGCGGCCGGGATGGTGGCCGCTCCGCGCCAACGACAACCACGCGACGTGCGGGCACGAGGGGCCGCCGGCGCCACGACCGAGAGGACTATCCGATGAACGCCCGATCCCGACTGCTGCTCGACCTGGGGATGTTCGCGGCGCTGCTTGCCGCGTTCAACCCGGCGTGGACCGGCATCGCCATCCACGAGTGGCTGAGCCTCGCCGTGGCGATCCCGCTGCTGGTGCACGTCATCGTCAACTGGGAGGCGACCCTGCGCGTCGTCGAACGTTTCGTCGACCGCCTCTTCCATACCTCGCGCGTAAACGTGCTGGTGGACGTGGCGCTGTTCGTGTCGACCGTGGCGGTCATGCTCTCCGGCCTCATGGTGTCGCAGGCCATCGCCGGGTTGCTCGGCCTGGCCGTCAACCCGAACCCCCTCTGGGTCGCGATCCACTCGTTGTCCGCCGACGCGACCATCGCCCTGCTGCTCGTGCACTTCGCGCTGCACTGGCGCTGGGTCGCCTCGGTCGCGTTCCGAATCCTGCCCGCCGAGAACCACGCCTAGGAGGCCCCCATGGACCGCACACTCCGCAACACCATCGCCGTACTCGTACTCACCGCATTCACCGCGCTCGCGATCTTCGGAACCGTGCAACTGACCGCTCGCGTCACCGGCATCGAAGCCGTCTCCTCGGCGAACGCCGCCACGGTGCAGTCGGGCTACGGTGGCGACGCGCAACAGTACGGCTCGAACGGCTACGGGTCCGACCGGTACGGCTCGAGCAGCGGCAGCTCGGGTCAGGTGATGACCTGCCCCGCAACGGGTTGCACGGCTTCGTACTGTCACGCCGCGCACTAGGCACCACACGGTTACGAGGGTGTAGTCCGCGCCACAAGTGCGGTGGAACCTCGGCTACCGAGACTCAAGTCAGCAGCGAGAACGCCTGGTTCTCGCGGAAACGTTAGGAGAGATCGATGAAGAACAAGAAGGTAGTCGGCTACGTGAGCGCCGGTCTGATCGCCGGCCTCGTGCTCGGATCGATCGGCATCGCGAGCGCGGCAACCCTGTCGTCGAGGTCGACGACGAGCTCCGCCGAGACGAGCTCGACGCAGGCCGGACGCGGCTTCGACCGCGGCGGTCGGCATGGCGGTCCCGGTGGGCCGGGCGGGCGTGACGGCGTGCGCGGAATGCGTGGCGGCGGCGTGTTCGCCGAGGCGCTGGCGGCGCTGACCGGCAAGGACGCGTCCACGTTCATGGACAAGCGGGCGGCGGGGACGAGCTTCGCCGCGCAGGCCAAGGCCGCCGGCATCTCGGAGGCGGAGCTGATCGCCAAGGCCACGGCTCTCGTGAAGGCCGACCTGGATGCTGCCGTGAAGGGCGGTCGGATGACCGCCGCTCAGCGCACCGAGGCCCTCAAGAACCTCAAGGCCCACCTGACCGAGGAGCTCACCGAGACGCACGCGATCGGTCGCGGCAAGGGCGGTCCCGGTGGCCCCGAGGGTGCTCGCGGGATGCGTGGCGGCGGCGTGTTCGCCGAGGCACTGGCGGCGCTCACGAAGAAGGATGCCTCCACGTTCATGGACAAGCGAGCGGCCGGGACGAGCTTCGCCGCGCAGGCCAAGGCCGCCGGCATCTCGGAGGACGAGTTGATCGCCAAGGCGACCGCACTCGTGAAGGCCGACCTGGATGCTGCCGTGAAGGACGGTCGGATGACCGCCGCTCAGCGCACCGAGGCGCTCAAGAACCTGAAGGCTCACCTGACCGAGGAGCTCACCGAGACCCACGCGATCGGCCGCGGCCCTGGCGCGCCGGGCACGGGCGGCTCGGGTACGGGCACCGGCACCGACGGCACTACCTCGGGCACCAGCTCGAGCGGAACCGCGCCGAGCACCTCGACCGGAACCAGCGACTCGACGGTCACTCTCTAGTCGCCAACTCCCGCATCGCCGCCTGCGATGCGGTTACCGAACAGGACGCCCGCCCCACCCCTGAGGCGGGCGTCCTCGTTTGCGTCATGTGCGAGCGACCCGCTCGGCCTAGGCAGGCTCCGACGCGGGCATGCTGTCGCCGCTGAGTAGCGGGCGGCTCACATCGCGCACCTCGAGCCCCGGCTCCAGCGGCTGCACCAGCGAGAGCATCTCGGCTTCGGGCGTCGGCATCCCCAGGAAGAACCCCTGGCCGTAGTGCACGCCGTACTCGCGCAGAAGCTCGAGTGTCTCGGCATCTTCGATGAACTCGGCGGTCGACACGATCCCGAAGCCGCGCGACAGTTCGACGATCGCCCGAACGATGTGCTGGTCCTTGCGGCTCTCTCGGAGGCTCTTCACGAACCCGCCGTCGATCTTCACGCAGTCGACGGGCAGGTTGTTGAGGTAGTAGATCGACGAGTATCCCGAGCCGAAGTCGTCGAGGGCCACGCGGCATCCGATGCGCTTCAGCGCCTCAACGAAGGTGCGGGCGCGGGACACGTCCTCCACCGCCGCGGTCTCGGTGATCTCGATGCCGAACCGCGAGGGGTCGACGCCGGTGCGCATGAGTTCGTCGGAAATGAGATCGAGCAGCCCCGGATCCGAGAAGGCACGGCCCGAGACGTTCACGTCGAGCCGCGTCTCCGGCCCGTGGGGATTCTGCAGGGCAAGCAGGTCGATGGCGTGCTGCACCATCCACCGGTCGATCTGCGGGATCAGCCCGACCCGCTCGGCGACGGGCAGGAACAGGTCCGGCGCGATGATCGAACCATCCTCGCCCTCCATGCGCACCAGTAGCTCGTAGCGGTCGACCTTGCCCGTGGCGAGGTCGACGATGGGCTGCGCGTGCACGACGAAGCGGTTCTCGCGCAACGCCTGCTCCAGCGCCATCACCCAGGTCAGCCGCGAGCGCATCTGGGCGTCCCACTGCTCGTCGGGGCGGTAGAAGCAGGCCCGATTCCGGCCCTCCTCCTTGGCGTGGTACATGGCGAGGTCCGCGCGGGTGAGCAGCTCCTCGGCGGTGCTGCCGTGATCGGGGTACACGACGATGCCCACCGAGGGGGTCACGCGGATCTCCTTGCCGTCCACGTCGACGGCGGTCTGTCGGATGCGGTCGACGAGACGCTCGGCCAGACACTCCGCATCGAACGCGGTGGCGTCGGGCTCGAGAATCCCGAACTCGTCCCCGCCGAGACGGGCGACGGTGTTTCCCGATCGCGTGGATTGCTGCACGGCCTGCGACACGGCGACGATGATGTCGTCGCCGACGCGATGGCCGAGACTGTCGTTGATCTCCTTGAAGTGGTCGATGTCGAGCCACACCACGGCGCCCGAACGGCCGGACCGGCGCGAGCGCTCCAGTTCGTTGCGCAGCTCATTCTCGAACCAACGGCGGTTGTGAAGCCCGGTGAGGGAATCGTGATTGGCGAGGTGGACGAGCTCGGACTCGAAGCGCTTCCGCTCGGTGATGTCGCGCGCGATCCACTGAACGGCCGCCGGCTGCCCGTTCGAACCGTGGAGCAGCGTCATCGTGAGCTCCACCGGTACCACCCGGTCGCTCGAGGTGAGCATCTCTGACTCGAACGGATCGCCCGCGCCATGTGAGACGGCATGTGAGATGTGCTCGGCGACGCGAGTGACGTGAGCCGGCGTCACCAGATCGCTGTAGCTCAGGCCTGAGATCTCGTCGGCCTCGCGACCCACGAGCTCGCACGCTGAAGGATTGGCGAAGGTGACCGTGCCGTCGGCGTCGGCGACGAAGACGGCGTCGGGAAGCCGATCGACCAGCCGCCGATAGCGCTGCTCGGACTCGGAGAGGGCCGCCTCGGCTCGCACCCGCGTCTCGACCTCACGGCGACGGCTGATCAGCGCCGAGAGCGTCGCGCCCAGGACGATCACCGCGAACGCGGCGAGCACGGCGAAGTAGATGGTGACCGTCTGGCCGAAGACCTGGACGGTGTCGGTACCGCGAGGTGCGTTCACCAACGCGGCGGGCGGTACCGCGAGTGCTGCGACGTATGCTGCGCGACCCATCAAGATCCCCCTGCTGACCGCCCGGTATCGATGCCGACGGCCGTCGACGACCACTCCTGAGCCACCACGCGCGAGCACTAGCCCGCATGAGGCGCTTGACGGGAGTATCGGCAGCTCAGAGCGGAGACCTGAATCGCTGTCAGGCCGAGAGCGGGAGTCGATTAATCCAGCTTAATGTTCTGTGACCGCCGTCACGTTTTCGCTCAGGTGGTGCCTGCCCCGCGCCGATGAATCCCAGTGAAGCCATTCGTGGCTTCTCGTCGCGCACGCACGGAAAGGCGCGCGACGACCGGGACCGGAATGAAGAGGGCGTGTGACCGTCAGGCGCGATGCCACACAGCTGATCACGAGGCTACCCCACACAGGGGCGGCCGCGTGCGCCATGCCGCGAACCGCGGACTACCTGCGCATGGCGTGGGTCATCTTGTGCCTCTCGCTCGCGATCCTGCTGACGCTGCTCGCGTCGCCGGCGCGTGCCATCACCTCGGCCTCGATCGGCATCGACGGCGACCTGTCCGACTGGGCGGGAGTGCGGCTGGATCCCTCGAACTCGGTGGGCGACACCGTGATCCCCGACGATCCCGACTACCCGGGTCAGCCCGACCGTGACGTCTACCTCACGTCGGTCACCTACGACGCCGACTATCTCTACTTCGCCTGGCGACGTACCGCGAGCGGTACGAAGGCCATCACCTTCGGCGCGTACCTCGATATGAATTGCGACGGAGTTCTGAAGGACGGCGACAAGGTCGTGTCATGGGTGGTCAGCACCGGCCAGCCTTACGCCGACGCCCACGCGCCGAGCCCGAGCGCGTGGATCTTCCTCTACAACCAAGCCCGCACCAAGGTGGGCAACAACATCACCATCCTGAATCCGGGTGGAGACTCGATGGGCTGGGACGGCAACACGCCGGATGGCTGGGCCGACATCCAGAGCGGCCAGATCCTCCCCGCCCGCCCGATGGACGCGTGGTTCGCCCCGAACGGCATCGAGGCCGAGGGGCGCGTCGCGTGGTCCGACCTCGGCGTGCCCGCGGGCACTCCCATCGGCATCCACATCGCCTCGGGCAACGGCAACGCGTGGGGCACGCGTTACGCGCCGAGCACCACGTGGAAGTGGACGGGCAGCCCTCCCCAGTACCTCGAGGAGAACCGCGGCCAGGTCGAGGACAACGCGGGCGGCATCAGTCTGGCCGCGCGCTCCGTGCTGGTCGCGCCGAACTCGATCGCGGGGGCAACCGCGGGCACGTGGGTCACCTACACCCACACGATCACGAACTCCGGCAACGTGGCCGACGTGTTCGACCTTACGGCTACCTCGAGCCGCCAGTGGACGACGGCGCTTGCCAGACCCGGCGGCGCGGCCGTCTCGGCAGTCTCGCTCGCCTTCGCGGGAAACGACAACGGTCGTCGCGCGCGTGTTCGTACCCGCAGGCACTGCCGACGGGACAACCGACGCCCTGACGGTTCGGGCAACCTCGCGCACCGACGGCTCGGTCACGGGGTTCGCCACCGACACGACCACCGTGGGCAGCGTCGTGGTCATGCCCTCTCGGACCGGCTCGACAGCCCCCGGTCAATCCATCCCCTACTCGTTCGTCGTGCAGAACAACTCCGGCGCTACGGAGACGTTCGATCTGACGTCGTCCTCGACGCTGGGATTCGCCCGGCGGATCGAGACGGCGTCGGGCGTGCCGACGAGCACCGTGCGACTCGCTTCCGGTGAGTCGACCACGGTCGTGGTGCGGGTGGACGTACCCGCCGGAGCCGTGCTGGGGTCGCAGGACGTGTCGCGGCTGATCGTCACCGCGCAAGGCGATCCCACCAAGACCGGCTCGGCACGGGCGACGACGCTCGTCCTGGCCGGGCTCTCGGTCGCCCCCGACAACGCCGGTGCCGGCGGTGCGGGCACCTGGGTCTCCTATCGCCACACCGTCACCAACAGCTGGCCGACAACGCGGACCGTGACACTCGCGGCAACCTCATCGCGGAGCTGGAGCACGGGAGTCTACGCCGAGAACGGCGTGACGCCGATCTCGGCGCTCACGCTCGGACCAAACGGCGGCAGTGCAGACGTGTGGGTGCGCGTACTGATCCCCGCCACGGCGACCGTCTCGGTCGTCGACACCACGACCCTCTCGGCGGTGACTGGTACCACGACAGCCACGGCCACCGACGTCACCACCGTCCGCCGCCTCGCTGTCTACACCTCCGCGAGCTACGCGCTCGAGGGGCGCGAGTACTCGCAGGGCGGGACCGTCTACGGTCGCGCCACCGGACTGGGAGGCTACACGCAGGTGTACTTCGTGTGGAAGGACCCGACCGGTGCGACGAGCCGGACGAGCCCGACCCGCGATGTCGACGACGAGGAGATGGCGTTCGACGCGTTCGACGTGCCGCTTGCCGGGCTCGAGGGCACGTGGACGGTCGAGCTGCACGACGCGAAGAACGGCGCGCTGATCGAGACGGTGCCCTTCGGCGTGCACTCGAACGCGAAGATCACGGCCCTCTCGGCGACCGACGCGGCGACCATCGGGGCGAGCACCCAGGTGACCAGTTCGCTGCGGAACAACTCGCAGGACGACATCGTGAACTCGTCGGTGCGCTACCTGATCTGGTGGGACACCGATGGCGACGGCACGTTCGACGCCGGCGACCTCTACATCGACGCCTCCGGCAACCCACAGACCTACAGCGGTACCGGCAACCCCACGACGCACGTGACCACCGGAGTCGATGTCGCCTCCAAGGGCGAATGGACCGATCCCGGCTGGTCGATGAGCAACGCGAACTTCCCCAATCAAGGTAGCTACAACCTCACCGCGACGTGGGTGAGCTCGACCGGCACCGTCATCGACGTGAAGACCACGCAGTTCTTCTCGGTGCCGACGCTCGGCGAGATCGTCGCCAAGCTCACCGCGCCGAGCCTGCCGCTGCTCGTGCTCATGGGCATCGTGTGGGTTGGCGCGCTGGCCGCGCTTCGCCGCCGTCGTCGGTGGCTGAGCTTCTACGCCCTCGGCGCGCTGGGCACGGTGCTGATGGCGCTGTTCGCCACGCAGGCGATCGGACTCGACCAGTGGCTCGAGACCATCGAAGCGCGCCAGGTCGCCGCCATCGCGCACTCGCTGCAGATCAACGTGTCGTTCCTGCCGCCGTCCGGCCTCGCGATCGAGAACCACGTTGGCTGGGGCGTGTTCGACGTCGGCATCGAGTGCTCGGCGCTGCTCGAGATGGCTGCGTTCGCCGGGCTCGTCGGGTTCTACCCGGGGTTCTCGGCAGTGCGCAAGGCCTACCTCGTGCTCGCCGGGGTCATGGCGACCTACGTGATCAACATCTTCCGGATCCTGATCATCGTGAACATGATCGCCGAGCTGGGCACGGGCTACGTGTTCGTGGCCCACGCCGTGGTGGGGAGGCTGTTCTTCTTCACCGGCGTCGTGGTCGTGTACTGGGTGCTCGTGACGATGCCGACCGTGCGCACCGTGTTCGCACGCCTGCAGGCGGTCCCCGCCGAGGCGACCGCGGGCGGAGGTGCGGGCCGTGAGTAGCCTGTGGACCTTCGTGCTGCTGTGGGGCGTGTGGCTGCTGATCCCGATCATCGTGGACGGCATCGACGCGCTCGTCCGCCTCGTGCGCGTGAAGCGGCAGGGCATCGGCGAGCGCACGAGCGTGCGGGTCTCCGACGCCGAGCTGCCCACCGTCGCGGTGATCGTCCCCGCCCACAACGAGGCCGAGCTCATCGACCGCTGCCTGACCTCGGTGCGCGCGCAGGACTACCCCCACGACAAGCTCGAAGTGATCGTGGTCGACGACGGCTCGACCGACAACACCGCCGAGATCGCCGAGTCCCACGCCCGCGAGATCGCCGCACCGACGCTCGACATGGCGGCGGCAGCTGCGGCTGCCGCTGCTGACGGCCAGGGCGGCGGCTCGGCCGGCGGCGACGGGTCCGCGCCGATCGAGCGCAGCGTCGTCATCCGCGGCCAGGCGATCCGCGTGGGGCCGTTCGGCGGGCGGTTCCTGGTGATCCGCAACGGTCACGGCGGCAAGTCGCACGCGCTCAACACCGGCATCGAGGCCTCGAGCGCCGAAGTCATCGTCAACATCGACTCCGACGTCGTGCTGGCCCCGGGCTCGATCCGCGCCATCGCCGAGGCGTTCGCGCGCGACCCGAAGCTCGGCGCGGCCACCGGCAACATCGAGATCGACTGGGAGCTGCTCGAGGACCGCGACCGCGACGGCAACATCATCGTCGGCGAGGACGGTCTGCCCGTGCCGCGCCGGCTGCGCCCGATGGAACGCTTCCTCGCCAAGTCGCAGTTCCTCGAGTACCTGTCGTCGTTCCGGCTGGGGCGCCACGCGCAGTCGGTCAACGACTCGATGTTCACCCTCGCCGGGGCGTGCTCGGCGTTCCGCCGGGACTCGATCGAAGTCGCCCGCGGGTACTCGAACCGCACCGTCTCCGAGGACACCGACGTGACCTGGGCCCTTCACAAGGCCGGCGTGCCGGTGGGCTTCGTGCCCGGCGCGCGCGTGCTGCTCGAGCCGGTCACCTCGTGGGACGACCTGTACGGCCAGCGAGTCCGGTGGGCGCGCGGGCAGCTCGAAGTGAGCGCGCTCAACAAGGACACGCTGCGCGGTCAGAAGGGCCAGGGCAGGGGCGGCCAGACGATGCCCAACCTGCTGCTGTTCGACCACACCCTCGCGTTCCCGCGCCTGGTGTGGGTGCCGCTCATCCTGTTCTTCCCGCTTCTCGGCTACAGCCCCAAGCTCATCGCCGTCGCGATCGCCGCGATGTACGTGCTCTACCTCGTGATCGAGACGGTCAGCGCGCTGGCCGCGTTCTCCGTCGCCGAGGAGGACACCCGCACCCGCGTCGAGCACTGCGGCCTCGCGTTGCTCGGCCTGCCGTTCTACCGCTTCGTGGTGTTCCACTTCCGGTTCTCGGGCTTCCTGATGACGCTCACCGAGGACCAGCAGTGGACGGTGCCCGGCGGCTTCGACCGCACCCTGAAGCGCTTCGACCTCGCCCGCCTGCGCACCGTGCAGATGGCGGGCCTGCTGGTGCGCACCGCCAGCCACCTCGGCAGCCTCGCGCTCACCGCCGTCGTGCAGCTCGCGGCGCCGATGCTCGTGGGCCTCGCGCTGATCGTGGGCAACGCGATCGTCGCCATCCAGCGGAGGAACTCGTGAGCCGGCGCGTCATCGTCCTGCAGCGCTCGCACTGGTGGCCATCGCGCTGGTCGCCTACAAGCTCGTCGCGCAGATGGCCGTCGGACCGGGCTGGGACAGCTACTCGTTCCTCGCCAACGCCGCCGAGTTCGCCGGTCGTGGCTACGGCTACACCGAGCCGGCTCGTCCGCCGCTGATCTCGGTGTTCGCCGCACTGCCACTTGCGTTCGGGCTGTTCGACGAGCGCGTCATCCAGGTAGTCGACGCCCTGCTCACGCTCGCCTCGCTCGGCGGCTTCTACCTGCTGGTTCGCCGGCGCTTCGAGCGGCCGGTCGCCGCGCTCGCCACGATCGCGCTGCTGGCCTCGCCTCCGGTGTGGGAGTGGATCGGCGTCGGCTACACCGACTTCGCCGCCATGGGCATCTGCGCCTGGGCGCTCTACTTCGCGGTCCGGGCCACCGAGGACGATCCTCGCTTCTACACGCTCGCCTTCCCGCTGCTCGTCGCCGCGGCGCTCATGCGGATCACGTCGCTGATGTTCGTGCTCCCGCTGTTCGTGTGGCTCGCGCTGCGGGCGCGGCCGTTCCGCCAGGCACGCTGGCTCGCCGCCGGCGTCGCAGCCGCGTTCGCGTTCTACGCGCCGTTCGCGGCGTACTACATGCGCGTCGTGGGAGATGCGCTGTACCCGTTCGTCGCCTCGCTGCAGGTGCAGGCGGCGGGGTCTTCGGCTGACGCCTACCGCGAGCTGGGAAGCTTCCTGACCTCCGCGCCGTGGCTCGCCGCACCCGAGACCGCTTGCGGCGGCCACGATCGTCGTGCTCGCGCTCGCCGTACTCGGCCTCGCGCAGGCCGCCTACCGTCGGCTGCGCGCCAACCGGGTACCGTTCGGGCGCGTCCTGCTGGGCGCGCTCGTCGCCGCGGGCGCGACGTGGGTCGCGAAGAACGGCGGCTTCGGCGCGTCGCAGGTCGCGGTCTCCGGCGGGGTGTTCGTGGTATGGCGCCTCCTGGCGTCGCATGCCGAGACCTCGCGCACCGGCACCGTCCGTCGGGTCCCCGCGGAGCTCGCCCTCGACGCGGCGATGGTCGCGTGGCTGCTCGCGTTCTTCTGGTTCCACGAGGAGTGGGCGCAGCGAGTGACGCGCTACTACCTCACGATGGCGCCGGGCGTGATCTACCTCGTGGCGCTCGGGTGGCGCCAGCTGCTCCGCGAGGCGGCGGCGATCTCGCTCGCTCCACGCACGCGACGCTCGCTCGCCGGCGTGCTCGTAGCGGCACCGGTCGTGGCCGTGCTCGCGATCGCACTCGCGCTCAACGTCGCGACGACCTCGTGGCGGCCCGATCCCTCGGTTGCCGACGCCAAGGAGACCGCCGCGTGGCTGGCGAAGCAGCCGGTGGCCTCTCGGCAGGTGGTGTACTCGGACCTGTGGCCGGTGACCAGCTGGTACCTGCGCAGCCAGGCCCGCGCGATGCCGTTCTTCGAGGACGAGCGCGCGGTGTCGCACGAGCTCGAAGCCAACGACGCCGCGTACTACGTGACCGTGAAGCGCGAGTTCGTGCCCGGGTTCGTGAACCGCTACGACACCGGTTCGGGCCGCGTGCTCGAACGCGCCTTCGCACCCGCGCAGCAGCCCGAGATGCTGTACCTGGGCGGCGGCTGGGAGAACTACCTCGAGCAGCTCACGGACTACTCGATCCGCCTCGAGCACGACGAGGGTGACTACAACCTCCAGGGCACCGCGTTCCTCGACGCCTACGACCCCCGAGCAGCTCGCCGCATGGGACACGATCGCGGCATTCGGGTTCCTGTGGCACGACCGCTCGGGCTCCGAGCGCGCGCTCGCGGAGTGGGTCGCCGACGGCGGCACCCTCGTGATCGACGCCTCCCACAACCTGCAGCAGCCCACCTCGCTGGACGGCTCGGTGCTCTTCGACACCGTCATCCGCCGAGAAGGACTGCCCCGCGACTCGCACATCTCCCTCGACCCCTCCTTCGCCGAGAAGCATCCGGAGATCGGGCCGCTCGACGCGACGCCATGGCTCGGCGAGAACGGCGAGGCGTGGTTCGGCGCGTCGTACGCGCCGCTACCCGGCTCGGCGCCGCTCGAGGTGCTCGCCTCCGTCGGCGGCCGCCCGCTCGTAGCGAAGCGCACGTGGGGCCGCGGCAGCGGTGTACTGGCTCGCGTTCAACCTGCCGTTCCACGCCCACCTCAGTGAGTCGGAGGCGGAAGCTCGGCTGGTCTCGGCGGTGCTGGAGGACGCGCTCGGCAACGTCGAGTTCGCGAGTTCGCGGAGCGGACAGCTCGCCGGCTCGAGCGCAGCGGTTCGACGGTAGCTCGCACGCGTGCAGGCCGCGCCCGGCGCGACGCCATCGGCGCGACGCCGGCTAGGGACGCTCGGCTTCTGACGCGTCGGTCGCCTGGGTCATCGCGCCGTCGATGACCGCGCACGCAGGTCCGCCCGCTGAGGTCTCGGCAGGTGTCTCGGCGGTGCCCGACGCCGATCGCCGCTGCTTGAGGCGAGTCCTGATCGCGTGCACCACCGTCGGCGCCAGCGTGACGGCGATGATCCCCATCACGAGGTACTCGAGGTTCTCCTGCACGAACGGGATGTTGCCGAACAGGTACCCAGCGATCAGGAACGACGCGACCCAGGCGAAGCCCCCGAGCACGTTGAACAGCGTGAACCGAGGCCAGTGCATGCGGCAGACGCCGGCCACGAACGGCGCGAAGGTGCGAACGAACGGGAAGAACCGCGCGAGCGAGATGGTCTTGCCGCCATGACGCACGAAGAACTCGTTGGTCTCCTCGATGTAGCGCGGCTTGATGAAGCGCGTCCACTTCTCGGACGCGAGCATGCGTGCCCCGAACTTCTCACCGATGAAGTAGTTCGTGCCGTCCCCCAGTACCGCCGCGACGAACAGCACGACGAACAGGATGCGCCAGTCCAGTGGATGGTCGGGCAGCGCGGCGAGCGCGCCCGCGGTGAAGATGAGCGAGTCACCGGGCAGGAACGGCGTCACCACGAGGCCGGTCTCGCAGAAGATCACGAGGAACAGCATCGCGTACACCCACGCGCCGTAGGTCTGGACCCAATCGCCCAGCACGACGTCGAGGTTCAGGAAGAGGCTCGTGAAGAAGTGGAGGGCTTCCACGCGGGTCGCTTTCGTCGGTTACGCACCGTCGCCGAGGATACCCTAGCCGCCCGTCTTCGAGGCGCGAGTCGTCACGATGTGGTTGCCGGGCGGGCGCACTCGGATGCGCGTCCTGCCCGCTAGCGGATTCCGCTGTCGAACTGCACCTCACGTCGGTGTAGCGGCCGGCCTCGACCGTCACCGTCACCGGCTCGAGCGTCGGCGGGGTCCCGGTACCGCCGTCCTCCTCCACGACCCACTCACCCGGCTCCAGCGCCGCACTGAACGTGCCGTCCGACCCGCTCTCCACCCTGACCGGCCGCTGGAGGTGCAGCCCGCCCTTGGGCGTGATCACGAGCTTCGCCGCGTACGGCTTGGTGTCCGAGGTCTGGCCGACGGTCGCGGTGGGTGAGGTCGGTCCGATGGTGACCGTCCCCTTGATGCCGCTGTCGGGCTCGCCGGCACATCCGGACACCGAGAGCAGCGCCGAGGCCGCCAACAGCATCACGAGGGTGAGTCCCAACAGCCCCACCGCGCGCCGTGCGGAGTGCCGTGGCCGAGACGCCCGTCGATCGCGCTTCCAGCGCCCGTCAGCGGTGAACGCCATGATGCCTCCTCGGCTCGAGTCCTGCTCCAACTGCACGAACACTCCGATTCTGTTGTCCCCCACGCATCCTCGGTCGACGCAGCCGGAGTGGCCCGCTCGCCGCGGACCCTATCCGAGTTTCTCGCGCAGCAGCTCGTTCACGACCTTCGGGTTGGCCTGGCCGCCCATCTCCCGCATGACCTGGCCCACGAAGAACCCGATGAGTCCCGCCTTGCCGCCCCGATACGCCTCGACCTCGGCGGGGTTCGCCTCCATGACCCGCGCCACGACCGCTTCGATCGCAGCCGTGTCGGAGACCTGCTTCATCCCGCGCAGCTCTACGATCGCTCCGGGCGCATCGCCCGTCTCGATCATCTCGGCGAACACTTCCTTCGCCTGCTTGCTCGAGATCGCGCCGCCTTCGACCAGCTCGACGAGCTCGGCGATCATGCCGGGACCCACGCGCGTCTCGGCGAGGGTGAGGTTGTTCGCGTTGAGGTACGCCGACAGGTCGTTGAGCAGCACGTTGCTGATGGCCTTGGCGCGCTCCGCACCGGCGACGGCGACCTCGGCCTGAAAGAGGTCGGACAGGTCGAGGTCGCCGGCGAGCACGGTCGCGTCGTGGACGGGTAGGCCGTAGTCAGCGATGAAGCGGGCCCGCTTCGCGTCGGGAAGCTCGGGCAGCCGCGACTTGATGCAGTCGACGAACTCGTCGGAGAACTCGAACGGCACCATGTCGGGTTCGGGGAAGTAGCGGTAGTCGTGCGCCTCCTCCTTCGAGCGCAGCGCGCTCGTGCGCTTCGCGCCCACGTCCCAGTGGCGCGTCTCCTGGACCACGTGACCGCCCTGCTCGAGCGCCTCGGCCTGCCGCACGATCTCGTAGGCCAGCGCATCGTGCAGCGCCTTGAACGAGTTCATGTTCTTGACCTCGGCCTTTGTGCCGAACTCGGTGGTGCCGCGTGGTCGCACGCTCACGTTCGCGTCAACGCGCAGCGAGCCCTCCTCCATGTTGCAGTCGGAGATGCCCAGGGACAGCCAGATGAGCCGCAGCTTCTGCGCGAAGCGGCGCGCCTCTTCGGGAGTGCGGATATCGGGCTCGGTCACCAACTCGATGAGCGGAGTGCCCGCTCGGTTGAAGTCGACGAGCGAGTGGGTCGCGCCGGCAAGCCGCCCCTCCGAGCCGCCCACGTGGACCATCTTCCCGGTGTCCTCCTCGAGGTGGATCCGCGTGATCCCGATGCGCGTGGTGTAGGACGCGGCGTCGCTGTCGACGAGCACCCCCTGGCGGTACCGGCGCTGCTTCGCGCCATCGCCCTCGATCTCGACGTCGACGTGGCCTTCGAGGCAGAACGGCAGGTCGTACTGCGAGATCTGGTAGTCCTTGGGCATGTCGGGATAGAAGTAGTTCTTCCGGTGGAACTGGCTCCCCCGAGAGATGTCGCACTCGAGCGCCAGACCCGCCAGCACCGTCGCCTCGATCGCGGCCTCGTTGGGCACCGGCAGGGCACCGGGAAGCCCCAGGCACACGGGGCACACCCGCGTGTTCGGGTCTCCGCCGAACGCCACGGGGCACCCGCAGAACATCTTCGTGTTCAGCGTGGTCAGCTCGGTGTGGATCTCGAGGCCGATGACCGCTTCCCAGCGGTCCAGCACCTCGGTCAGTCGGTCCGTGGTCGACGTGGCCATGCTCGGTGGTGGCTCCTCGATCGTTCGGCAGCGGGACGACGCGGTGCACGTGCGCTTCTCCAGAGCACGCTCGCGGCGGGGGCGCGTCCGCAAAAGTGTACCCGAGCCATCGGCGCCGCACTCGCATCGGCGCGAACGGGGTACTTACCCAAAGACCGGTCAGCACCAAGCCGAGGAGGACCCATGACGGACGACACCGCGAGTGCGGGCAAGGCCCGGAGCCGCACCGACCAGCTCGACACCGACACCACCGACGATCTCCTCGAGCCCGCCGATGAGGATGCCATCTACGTCGACTCGCTGACCGCGACCTTCTCGGCCATTGCCTCCGCCGAGGCGGACGAGATCCACGCCAGCGGGAGCGCGATCGGCTCGGCGACCGCGGGTTCGCTCACCGCGACCGCAAGCGCCATCGGACTCGCGAACATCGACGGCGACGCGCACATCAGCGTGTCGGCCGTACCGATCGTACGCACCACCGGCGGTGCCACCTTCTCGCAGGCCTACGCGAGCGCCGTGCTCGTCGGCGGCGAGCTGCAGGTGCACCAGGCCGCCGCACCCGTGATGGTCGGGAAGACCCTTGCGGCGACGCAGGTGGGCGCGGGGGTCGTCGTCACCGGCGACGCCGAGATCACGAGAAGCACCATCGGCCTGCTGCTCAGCCGGAGCGCGAACGTCTCCGACGACTCACGCGTGCTGCTCAGCACCAAGGGTGCGCTCATCATCGCGGCGGCGCTCTTCGGCGGCTTCGCCTTCGTCGCGATCGCGATGATCGTGGGCGCACAGCGGGTGTCGCAGTGGCGCCCCGACTTCAGCCTTCCCGAGCTCCCCGAGTGGCCCTGGAAGCGATCCGAGTAGCACCTCCCCAGAGAACGGCGGCGCGCAGGGAGCTCGTCCGACGCTGACGCGCGACCTGCATGGCGGCGGGACTGCGCGGTCTGACCGTGCGCTGGACTGCGCGCTGGAACTCCGCTGTATTACAGTTGCGGGGCACATCAGCCGACCTGGAGCCCCTGCCCTCGGCGGGCGTCCGCTCCCGCGTGAAGGAGACCCGCATGACCGCATCCGGCCGCGCGCACGATGCCGTGACCGCTGCGCCCGGCGCCGAAGCGCTGATCGCGCTCGAAAGCCGCTACGGCGCTCACAACTACCATCCCCTGCCGGTGGTGATCACCGAAGGCGACGGCGCGTGGGTCACCGACGTCGACGGCAAGCGCTACCTCGACATGCTCGCGGCCTACTCGGCGCTCAACTTCGGCCATCGGCATCCCGCGCTCACGCGCGTCGCCCACGAGCAGCTCGACCGACTCACGCTCACCTCGCGGGCGGCACACAACGATCAGATCGGGGCCTTCGTCGCCGAGCTCGCCGAGTTCGTGGGCAAGGAGATGGTCCTGCCCATGAACACCGGTGCCGAGGGCGTTGAGACCGCCGTCAAGGTCGCCCGCAAGTGGGGCTACCAGGTCAAGGGCGTTCCCAGCGAGCGCGCCAAGATCGTGGTCGCCGAGGGCAATTTCCACGGTCGCACCACCACGATCGTCAGCTTCTCGGGCGACCCGCTCGCGCGCGACGGTTTCGGACCGTACACCCCCGGCTTCGTCACCGTCCCGTACGGCGATGCCGGTGCGCTCGCCGACGCGCTCGCCGACCCGCACGTCGTCGCGTTCCTCGTCGAGCCGATCCAGGGCGAGGCCGGGGTTCGCGTGCCTCCGGCCGGATACCTGCCCCGCGTTCGCGAGCTGTGCTCGGAGCACGGCGTGCTGTTCATCGCCGACGAGATCCAATCGGGGCTCGGGCGCACGGGAGCGACCTTCGCCTGCGACCACGAGGGCGTGGTACCCGACATGTACATCCTCGGGAAGGCGCTGGGCGGCGGCATCATGCCCCTCTCGGCGGTGGTCGCCGGCCACGACGTTCTGGGCGTCCTGACCCCTGGGACGCATGGCTCGACCTTCGGCGGCAATCCTCTCGCCTGCGCGATCGGCCGCGAGGTGATCCGCATCCTCAAAACGGGCGAGTACCAGGAGCGCTCGAGAACGCTTGGCGAGCACATGCTCTCCGCGCTGCGCGATGCCGATCTGCCCGCGGTCACCGAGGTCCGCGGACGAGGCCTGTGGGCGGGCGTCGATATCGACCCCTCCGTGGGTGCGGCGCGTCATGTATGCGAAGCGCTGCTGCGCCGAGGCCTGCTGGCCAAGGAGACGCACGTGACGACGATTCGGCTCGCTCCCCCGCTCTGCATCTCGGAGTCGGACCTCGACTGGGCCCTGGGGCAGGTCGTCGAGACGCTGTCGGAGGCGACGGCGGGCTAGCGGCCGGGTGCGCGGCTTCTGCGCGGAAGAGCGACTCGCTTGCGAAAGTGCTCGGCGAACGCGCACCATCTGCCAGTAGGCGTCCACGCGAGAGCGATGAGGGGGGTCTCATGGTCAAGAAGCTGGGTGCGGAGTTCCTCGGCACGTTCGTGCTCGTCCTGGGAGGCGTGGGGACGGCGGTGTTCACGGCGGGCTTCCCCGAGTCGGGCACCGGAATCCTGGGCGTCGCGCTCGCTTTCGGCCTGACGGTCCTGTGCATGGCCTACGCGTTCGGTGCGATCTCGGGCGGTCACTTCAACCCGGCGGTCTCCCTGGGCCTGTGGGCAGCCGGGCGGTTCGAGGCTGGCGGTCTGCCCGGCTACATCCTCGCCCAGTTGCTGGGTGGCATTGCCGGCGGCGCGGCGGTCTTCGCGATCGCGTCGAATCAGGGCGGGCGTCTCTCAATGACAGCGGCGGCGAGAATGGCCGGCGCGTCCAATGGATTCGGCGCCCACTCGCCGGGGCTCTACACGCTGACCGCGGCTGTGATCGCCGAGATCATCGCCACCGCAGTGTTCCTGTTCATCATCATCGGCGCCACCGACCGGCGGGCACCGGTGGGCTTCGGCCCTCTGGCGATCGGCCTCGGGCTCACGCTGGTGCACCTTCTCATCGTCCCGATTACCAACGCGTCGGTGAATCCGGCCCGCTCGCTCGGCTCGGCGCTGTTCGCCGGCGGCGGGTGGCCGCTGTCGCAGCTTTGGGTGTTCTTCGTGTTCCCGATCCTGGGCGCGATGCTCGCGGGTCTGATCTACCGCTTCGTCTTCGAGAGCGACTGATCCGCCCGTTCACCGCCTCGCGGCACCGGCTCGCCGCATCACCGCGAGAGCGGCTCGAGAGAAGCAACAGGCCCGGCTGATGCCGGGCCTGTTCGTGTTCGGAGCAAAGGAGGCCGGCGCGGGCTAAGAGGGCTCGTCCCCGGCGCCGCCGGTCGCATCATCAGGCGACTCGGAGGTATCGAGGGTTTCCGCGGGCTCGGCGGTCGCCATGTCCTCGGCGGGCTCGGCGGTCGCCACGTCCTCGGCGGGCTCGCCCTCGACCGACGGGGACTCGGCCACGACTTCGAACTCGGCAGGTGCTGCGGCCATGGCGCCTGCGCCGGCAGTCGCGAGCGCGGGGGCCGTGGCGAGGGCAGGCTCGCCCTGCCCGAAGAACTCGATCAGCAGCACGAGCACTCCGACGAAGATCGCGGTGCCGATCACGAACCCTGGCGTGAGCGGGGTCGACAGTATGTCGATGATGACACCCAGGGCCACCGCTGCGATGCGAAGCGCGCCCTTGTTGGCGGCAACGAACTCACCGAACCTGCCGAAGGTGGCGTGCCCGCGCGCCAGTGCAAGACCGCGGGCGATCCCGTTGCGGACCCAGACGGCCAGACTGTTGGGTCCCGCGAAGAACGCGATCGCGGCGACCACGAGGCCGATGGTCATCGCGGTGGTCTGCATCGTCACGAGGAATCGGAACACGATGTCCCAGAACGACTGAGCGGCGTCCGTCGGGATCTGCGCGGTGTTGTATGCGGCGTTGATGAAGGTGGTCCTCGCGAAGACCATTGCCTCGAACGGCAGAGCGGTCACGACGATGATCCCGACGCCAGTCCACAACCACGCACGTCGCGTGTTCGGGGCCGCCCACAGCGCCAGTCCGAGGAAGAGCACGGCCAGCACGGGCAGCACCCAGACGAGCCGATTGAAGATGCCGAACGCCGTCTGCGCCTGGGCCAGCGCCGGGGATTCGTAGAGCACGATCGACTCGGGCACTTTGCCCCATGGGATGTACTTGGAGAGGCCGGATATCTTCGTGGCGGCCAGGCGATCCTGTGCCGCCGCGACGAACTGGTCGGTGTAGAGCGTGATCACTCCGTTAGTGGTCGTGAGCTTGCCGTTGGGTCCCCCGCCCTCGATCGCGGCGACGAAGGCCTGCTGTGTCGCACGCATCGATTCGGTCCACACCTTGGCGAACTGCTCCGATTGCACGACCTGGGAGATGAGGTCGTCCGCGTAGGTCTCGATCTGCGCGGCCACCTGGGGCGCGAGGAAGTTGACGAGAGCCGGGGGAACCTCGGAGGGAATGCGGTTGCGGATCTCAGCTTCGACATCCACCTTGGCGAACAGCGCGCCGCTGACCTTGTCGGCCACGGCGTTCTGTATCGCCGGCTCGCTGGCGAGCGGACTCACGGTGGCGACCCACTGATCCGTGTTCATGACCGTGCGGTTCAGCCATACGGTGGGCAGGGCAAGCGCGAACAGAAGCAGACCGAGCAGCAGCAGTACGATCGCGCCGGTCCAGCGCCAGCCGTTATGTGACCCGGCCTGCTTGGACTCGGTGGCTGCTCTCAGCCGCTCGTTCTCGATCCTCAGACGCTCGACCTCGGCGGCAAGCTCAGCCTCGTCCTGCGTCGCGATGCCGGAGACATCCGCGTCGGAAGCCATCGCACCCTCCCCCTTCAAGGTCCGCCAAGGCGGACTTACGTGCGACACGCGCTGGCATGCGCGAATCGAGATTCCAGATGTTGGTTCCCACTCGGAAGCTTACCGCTACCCAACCTTGCGGTAACCCTCCCCCGGAGCGGAACGCCGCAATCCTAGCCCAGCGCCTCTTTGACCTTGAAGATCGCCGAGGCCTCCGTGTCGCTGATCCCGTCGGACGCCTGCGCGGCAGCATCGGCAAGACCGGCGATGAAGGTCTTGTACGCGTCGAGGTCCTCGGGGGCCTTCTCGGCGATGAGTGCCACGGCGTCACGAAGGCGCTCGAGCGTGGGAGCCTCGATGTTGGTGCCCATCCCTGCAAGTGCATGGTCCTTGCGGCTGCGCGCGTCGTGCGCGAGGTCGCGAACCAGCGTGCTCGTACTCGTCTGCATGGCGTTGGACAGGTACTTCGCGCCGGCGGTGGCCTCCTTGAACGAGGCGAAGAACTGCGGGTCCACGATGCTGATGTAGGCCATGGTGTCCATCATCGAGTACTGGATGGCTTCCCACTCTTCAGGAGTGAAGTCGTTCTTGGTCGCCATGTAGCGCTCCCCTTTCCGTTGTGTGGGCTAGGCGCCGAGCTGGCGCACGAGCGGCGGTGTGGTGTCGAACTTGGCCACGGCCTCGAAGGCCGCAGCGGCTTTGAGGAGGGTGGCCTCGGCGAAGTAGTCGCCGATGAGCTGGAGTCCCACGGGCAGGTTGCTCTCCGCGCCCAACCCGGTCGGAATGCTCACCGCGCAGTTGCCGGCGAGGTTCACCGGAATCGTGTAGATGTCCGAGAGGTACATCGCGAGCGGGTCGTCGCTCTTCTCGCCGATCTTGAACGCGGTGGTGGGACTCGTCGGCGTCAGCAGCACGTCGAAGCGTTCGAACGCCGCGGCGAAGTCCCGCTTGATGAGCGTGCGGGCCTTCTGGGCCTGACCGTAGTAGGCGTCATAGTAGCCCGCCGACAACGCATACGTGCCAAGCATGATGCGGCGGATGGACTCCGGGCCGAAACCTTCAGCGCGGGAGCGCTTGTAGAGGTCGAGGACGTCGGTGGCGTCGGAGACGCGGTGCCCGTAGCGGATGCCGTCGAAGCGCGCGAGGTTCGAGCTCGCCTCGGCGGGGCCGATGATGTAGTACGCCGAAAGACCATGCTTCGCGCTGGGCAGCTCCACCTCGCCGACTTCCGCGCCGAGCGAGGCGAAGGTCTCGGCGGCGGCTCGGATCGAGTCGACGACTTCCTTGGACGCGCCTTCGAGCTCGAGCAGGTCGGTGACGAGACCGACGCGCAGGTCCTTCACGCTCGGCGAACCGCCGTCCGCGCCTCGCGCGGCGGCGGCGTAGGCGTCGACCGCAGTCTCGGCGCTGGTGGCATCCATCGGGTCGCGGCCTGAGATCGCTTCGAGCGCGAGCGCGACGTCGTCCACGGTCTTGCCGAAGGGCCCGATCTGGTCGAGCGAGCTCCCGAACGCGACGATCCCGTAGCGCGACACGCGGCCGTACGTGGGCTTGAGGGCGACCGTGCCCGTGAGCGCACCCGGCTGGCGGATCGAGCCGCCGGTATCGCTGCCAAGCGACACCGCGACCTCGCCCGCGCTCACCGCGACCGCGCTGCCGCCCGAGGAGCCCCCGGGCACGCGCTCGGTGTCCCACGGGTTGCGACTCGGGCCGAACGCCGAGTTCTCCGTGGACGAACCGAACGCGAACTCGTCCATGTTGCACTTGCCGATGGGCAGCACGCCGGCGTCGAGGAGCCGTCGCACGGCGGTGCAGTCGTAGACGCTGCGGTAGTTCTCGAGGATCTTCGCCGAGCAGGTCGTGCGCGTGCCGACGAGGTTCATGTTGTCCTTGAATGCGGCGGGTACGCCGGCGAGCGGCGGCAGCGCGGAGGCGACATCTTCGCCTGCCGTGCGGGCCTCGGCTGCACGGGCGTCGATGCGATCGGCGGCTTCGAGCGCCAGGTCGGGCGTCAGCTGGTTGAAGGCGTGAAGACGCGGCTCAAGGGCCTCGGCGCGACCCAGCGCGGCATCGGCGGCCTCGCGTGCGGAGAAGTCGCCCGACACGATGCCCTCACGAACCTGCCGGGCGGTGAGGGCGGAGAGATCGAGGGCGCCTGAACCCCGACCGGTTGTCGCGCTCACTCGGCGCCTCCGGGACCGACGATCTGAGGGATCACGAAGGCGCCCTCTTCTGCCTCGGGTGCGTTGAGGAGGGCCTCGGCCTGCGTCAGACCGGGCCGGACCTCGTCAGGGCGGGTGACGTTCACGACATCGAGCGGATGAGCGGTGGGCTCGACGCCTTCGAGGTCGAGGCGCTGGATCTCGTCGATGTGGCCGAGGATCGAGTTGAGGTCGGTACGGAAACGCTCGATCTCAGCGTCCGAGAGTTCGAGGCGCGCCAGAAGCGCGACGTGCCGAACGTCGGATTCGGAGAGAGACATGGGGGTCCTTTCGGTGACAAACGGTGCCAGCACGCGCAGAGTCCGCAGAACGTTCTGCGCCTCGCACGTCAGCTGGAGTGCATGCGGGAACCGCATCATGATAACCGAGGCTAGCCCGGACACGAGGCGGGGCTTCGGCCAGCGGGGAGCCGCTGTCACCGCCAGACGACGACTAGGGTCCCGACGGTAAGCCGTCGGGACCCTAGTAGAGATCAGGAATCGGCACGCAGTCTAGCGGACCCTGAAGTACCTCGGTGCGCTGAGTGCGTCAGCGGGCGCTCCGGAATCCGGAATCACTATCGCTCGCCAATAGCCGCGCGTTCGCACCCGTATCGAACCAACGTACGTACCGGCCGTGGAACTCGTTCGCCTGAACGTCGCGGACGTGGACCCGTAGTACCTCCATGAGGTCCCGACCCGTCGGTAGAGACGGATGCGGACCGCCGTAGGCTTCTGATAGTGCCACTGCCCTGCGAAGGTGAGGCGTCCGCCGGCCCTGAACCGGTTCGAGCTCGACACACTCGGCCTGAGCATCCTCGGGTACGTCTTCACCGAGATCACGGGGGACCCTGCAGCCTGGTAGTTGACGTCGCCGCCGAAGTAGACCATGTAGCTCGAAGTCGAGGATGGAACGGCTGGGAAGACATATGCTCCGGCTGTCTCGTCCCATGAAGCGGGGCCTTCGTACGTCCAGCCAGCAGCCGTGCTCTTCCAGACGGTCACGAGCGGCCTGGCGGGGACCGGCTGGCCATCGGCAGACAGCCGCCCGGTGAGCTTGATCGCCGTACGCGCGGGGATCGACGCCCGTGATGCTCCGCCGATCATCGTCGTCCTGACCCACAGCTCGGGCTCTTCCTCTGCTGCGAGCGGCGCGAGCGGGTCTGCCCATGCCGCGGTTTGAGCCGATGAGGTCCCGCCAGCCGCCGGAACTGTCACCGTTATCGTGTGGGTCCCGGTCTTCCCCGCCTGGTTGTAGGCGCGAGCCTCGATCGCATGTGCGCCCGGCGCACCAGCGGCGTTCCACATCCACCCGTACGGGAGCGTGGTGTCCGTGCCGATCAGATTCCCATCAACCCGGAACTCGACCTTGGTGATCGCCGATCCAGCATCCGTAGCCGTAGCCGAGAGGCCGACATTCCCGGAGACCACCGCACCGTTCTGAGGTGAATTGATGGCGACACTCGGTACTGTGTCGGCCGGAACGATGACCGAGATCGATGCGCTTGACGAGTTCCCGATCCGATTCGTGGCCTTCGCTGTGATGGTATGCGCGCCAGCCTCAGCGCCCACCGCGTTCCACATCCAGCCGTACGGGGCGGTCGTGTCGGTCCCGATCGCGGCTCCGTCGACGCTGAACTCCACCGTGGCGATTCCAGAGCCGGTGTCGTCAGCCGTAGCCGAGACCCCCACGGACCCCGCCACTACCGTACCGTTGGCCGGCGAGGTGAGCGCCACGGTCGGCACCGTCACTGCCGGCACAGGTACATTCACACTGACCGTTGACAGCGTGCTCGCACCGAGGCGATTGATCGCCCTCGCCTGGATGGTGTGCGCCCCTGGGGTCGCCCCTGTCGCGTTCCACATCCAGCCGTACGGATAGGTCGTGTCAGTCCCGATAACCGATCCGTCAACCGAGAACTCGACCTTTGCGATGCCGGATCCCGTGTCCGTCGCATTTGCCGACAGTCCCACCGAACCGGAGACAAGCGAACCTGCCTGAGGCGATGTGACCGCTACGACCGGGACGCTCGCGGCGGGCACTATCACGTTGATCGAGGTTGTCGTCGTGAGGCCGGCCCCGTTGAATGCCTTCGCCTCGATGACGTGAGTGCCCTGCGGCACGCCCGTCGCATTCCACATCCAGCCGTACGGCGCCGTCGTGTCGGTGCCGATCACAGACCCGTCGACACGGAACTCGACCTTCGCGATCCCGGTGCTGGCGTCAGCGGCGTTCGCGGCGATTCCTACCAGACCCTGCACCATGGTGCCGTTGCCAGGGGATATCACCGAGAGTCGTCGGCGGCGTGGCCGGGGCGGGTACCGTCACGGTGATGCTGGCTGTGGACGAGTTCCCTGCCTGATCGAAGGCCTTCGCCTCAACGGTGTGCGGACCAGGAAGTGCCGCGGCGGCATTCCACACAGCACCGTATGGAGCTGACGTATCTGCGGCGATGAGCGCACCATCAACCCGGAACTCGACCTGCGCTACCCCGACGTTGTCAGAGGCTGCAGCGGCGATGTTGACCGTCCCGGAGACCGTGGCCCCATTGGCAGGCGCCGTGATCGAGACCGCCGGCACGGCAATGTCCGGAGGTGTCGGTACGGTCACGGTCACGCTCGAATTCGTTGTGTTGCCTGCGGCGTCGTAGGCACGTGCTTGGATCGTATGGGTTCCCGGAGCCGCCCCGGCCGCATTCCATGTCGTCGAGTACGGTGCGCTCGTGTCGCTAACCAGCAGCGTGCCGTCAACTCGGAATTCGACCCTGCTCACACCCACGTTGTCGGATGCGGTAGCGGCAAGCGCTACCGTGCCTGACACCGTCGCGCCATTGGCCGGGCTGGTGATCGAGACGGTCGGAGCAGTCGAATCGGGCACTGTGACGGTCACGCTCGTGTTCGTCGTGTTGCCTGCAGCGTCGTAGGCCCTCGCCTGGATCGTGTGCGAGCCGGGCGCGGCGGAGGCCGCGTTCCACGTCGCCGCGTAGGGGGAGGTCGCGTCGGTGCCGACGAGGGTGCCGTCGACGCGGAACTCGACCTGGGTCACGCCCACGTTGTCGGACGCGGTCGCTGCGAGAGCGACCGATCCGGACACCGTGGCTCCGTTCGCCGGGCTCGTGATCGAGACCGTGGGGGCGGTCGTGTCGGCCGGCGGGGTGACGCCGCCCTGGCTGGTCACGTCGACCCTCGAGGTGGCCTTGTTGCCCGCGGCGTCATAGGCCGTGGCCTCCACCGCGTAGGGGCCGCCGAGCACGTCTCTCACCGTGGCGACGGGGAGGTTTCTGGCCTTGACCTCGTTGACCACCGTGGTGAAGTAGCCCGACGGGGGGTTCCACACGTGGTTCAGGAAGATGACCCAGCGCTTGTTGGCGACGGCGTCGTCGAGCATGGCCCGAAGGGCCGTCACGCTGGGGTTGTTGTCGATGATGGCGGCCGAGCCGTCCACCTTGAGCATGTAGGGGTCGGCCGGCGGGAGCTCCTGGACCCCCCAGCTCGTGCGGTTGTAGGTGTGGTACTTCTTGACCACGGAGGTGATGGTGGGGTTGACCCAGGCGTTGGGCGAGGCGAACCCGGAGTTGGGGAAGCCGTTGGCGTCCAGCCACGCCTTGCCCGCGGCCACCGGGGGCTCGAGCTGGGCGGCGGAGTTCTGGTCGGTGACGCTGTCCCAGTGGTCCGAGGTGTGGTTCGAGATCTCCCAGCCGGCGTCCCGCAGCGCGGTGAGCTCGGGCAGGGACAGCTTCCAGTCGTAGTTGTTGACCACGTCGCCGGAGTGCACATAGGTGGTTGCAGGGAAGCCCGCGGCGGACAGGATCGGGAAGCAGCCGGAGTACTGGATGTCCATGCCGTCGTCGAAGGTGAACGAGACCACCGGGCCTTGGGTGTAGGCCGACGGCGCGCTCCACGTGGTGGAGTAGGGCGCGGTGGTGTCGGTGCCGACGAGGCGGCCGTTGATGCGGAACTCGACCTTCGAAACGGCGGTGTTGTCGCTCGCGTTGGCGGTGACCGAGACCGCGCCGGTGACCTTGGAGCCGTTGGTGGGCGAGGTCACCGAGACGGTGGGGGCGGTGGTGTCAGGACCCCCTCCGCCGGCGATGTTGACGCTCACCGACGCGTTCGTGGTGTTGCCCGCGGCATCGTAGGCCCGGGCCTGGATCGTGTGCGCGCCGACAGCCGCTCCGGTGGAGTTCCACGTGGAAGCGTAGGGAGCCGTCGCGTCCGTGCCGACGAGCGTGCCGTCGACCCGGAACTCGACCTGGGTGACGCCCACGTTGTCAGAGGCGGTCGCGGCAAGGGCGACGTTGCCCGAGACGGTGGCGCCGTTGGCGGGCGCGGTGACCGACACGGTGGGGGCGGTGGTGTCTGTCGGCGCCGCCTTCGTGACGGTCACGCTGGCGTTCGTGGTGTTGCCTGCCGCGTCGTAAGCTCGCGCTTGGATGGTGTGCGAGCCGGTTGCGGCCCCGGATGAGTCCCACGTCGCCGCGTAAGGAGCGGTGGCGTCCGTGCCGACGAGCGTGCCATCGACCCGGAACTCGACCTGCGTGACACCCACGTTATCGGAGGCCGTGGCGGCCAGGGGCACAGAGCCCGAGACCGTCGCGCCGTTGGCCGGCGCGGTGACGGACACGGTGGGGGCGGTGGTGTCCCCGCCTGCGGCGGTCACGGTGATGATCGCGGCGCTCAACGCCGGCATAGCCACGTTCGTCGAGCCGCCGGAGAGGTTGGCGTTCGTGACGGTCGGAGCGTTGTTCTGCAGGTCGGCGCGACTGTCGTAGACCTCCACGGTCGCACTCTGGTTGCTCAGTCCGAGCGACCCGAGATTCAGAGCGACCTCATGCGCGGTCGTCATGTTCTTGTTCACGAGCATGATCTTGTAGGTCGACCCCGACCGCGTGGACAGGCATTCGATGCGCTTGGACACGTTGGGGGTAATGGCGTGGCCGTCGTTCGGCGACTCGGGCCCTGAGCCCAGGTCGGAGGTGGTGACGGTGTTGGCCAGGATCGTTGAGTTCTTGAACTGCTTCATGAGCCGAAGACCGAGCCCCTGGCTGGTGAACCGGTACTCCCCTTCGTTGGGCCCGATCGCCCCGCCGGTGTAGGAGCCGCAGAACGTGTCCCAGAGGTACGTGCCGTCGATCCCCCCGTTGGCTGAGTTGAGGATGGCCGAGGATACGAACAACCCGTCCCACATGGCGTCGTTCGCGGTGTACATCCCGAAGGCATCGTAGTTGTACTCGGTGAGGAAGATGGGGATGTTGGCCGGCGCGCCCCATCCCGTGAGCACGCTCTGTATCGTCTTGAACTGGTCGTCGTAGCCGACGTAGGAGCCCGCGTAGCTCCACGTCTTGTCCATGACCTTCTGCTTGTTGTCCTCGCTCGGATACATCGGGTACAGGTGGTAGGCGAAGAAGTCCGGCTTGTACGGCGAGGTCTGGAACAGGTAGTTGAACGGCCAGTCGTCCGTCATGACCGGGCCCATCCCCGAGGGATACGCCCCGATCTTGAGGTTGGGGAACTGGGCCTTGAGCGCGGGATAGACCGCGCTCCACAGCTTGATGTACTCGTTGTTGGCGCTGTTCTGGTTGGTCCAGATGTCGATGTACTTGCTGCTGCCGTTGCTCCCACCGTTGGTGCCGGCCACGGGCGGGTACTGGATCCCTTCCGTGGGCTGGATATCGCACTCGTTGCCGATCTCGACCCATCTGATGTCGACGCCGGCGTCGAGCATGTGCTTGATGTGCAGCGTCCACGCCCGTGCGATCTCGGGGTAGTCGAGCGTCCCGTCGGGCTTGAGCATCGCCGTGGACATCTCGTCCGTCAGGGTGTACATGACGGGCATGTTGAGGCCCTTGAGCCACGCGATCTGCTGGTTGAACGAGGCCTTGTTGTCCGCGACGATCCAGTCGAAGCCGCTCTGCGCGTCCCAGTCGGGGGTGCAGCCCTTCGACGGGTACCACTTCTCCATGTCGACGTAGTACTTCGACGCATGCCCCCACCTGAGGATCCCGATGCCCGCATCGTTGATCAGCGGGTTCCACTTCGTGTCGGGCCAGTACAGGCCCCACGGGGACAGGTTTCCGCCTACCAGCTCGGGACTGAAGGTGCCCTTCACGGTATTGGACACGGTGACGCTCGAGTCCGGCGCCGCATAGGCGACAGGTGCTGGCAACGCGATCAGTGAGATCAGGACTTGGAGCGCGAGTACCGCGCTGCCGACCCTGCGGGCAACCGATCGGCCACTGATGCCCTCGGTCCAGTGAGTGATCGAGCGGGTGGCGCGGCCAAGATTCGACCGGCGCCGTAGTGAGAACATATGCACTCCGAGCCTCCCTACGCAGTCACGTCTGAGGACCGGCTGGTACACGGGCACGGTCCGCCGACGCGGGTTGTCTCCGTAGTAACGTATCGGCGACAAGCCGCGTACCGACCGACCGTCAGGCGCAGACCCACCGTGACAGACGTCACACCTTTTGCGAGCAGCGAAGAGGGGGACTCGTGAGCACGAGTCCCCCTCTCTGCATCACTCGCTCGTATCCAGCTGCGCACACCGTCCCCAAACCGGTGCGGCAGCTGATCAAGGAACTCACGGTGACACCGTGAGCAGCCCGGTGCATGAGGCATGGAGTGGCGCGACGCCCGGTGACACTTGTCGGCGGAAGCTTGCGAGAAGTGGCGCCGGCTGCACAACACGCGGTTGCGAGAGAACTCTGCGGGCATGCTCGTGTAGCCGTGCGTTCATGATGCAGGCACAGTACTTTGTGGCGAGGAACCTGTCAACATACAAAATGTGGTAGGAGACCGCGTTCCCCGGGCCTCCGGCTCGGCGAGCTGTGACTTCCCGACTATCCCTTCTGGCGTACTACGATGCCTTCCGCGCCTTTGCAGTCCCGACGCTGTCGTCCGGCCGCACGCGGTACCTCATCCGGTCGACGGTCCGTCTGACGAAGAAGTTGGAGAAGAACAGGTCCTGGAACGTCTTACTGGAGGCGACCCACCCGGCCACCGTCCCCTTCACTGAAGTGCCGTACAGCCGCTTCGCAGCCTCACGGTGCAACTCGTTGCGGAACTTCTCAAGGTACGTGTACAGCTCGATCCGGTCGGCGGCCGAGAGCTCGGGGGTCTCGAAGACAGGGGTCTTCTCGAGAACCGACACGTCGTTCAGATACTCCTCGGGGTCCTTCAGGAACAGGCCGTTCTCCTCGATCCAGTCGTACAGCTCGGTTCCCGGGTACGGGATGATGTTGTAGAAGTGCGCGTCCTGGATCGGGAACTTCTTGCTCAGGCGTACCTTGTCCTCGACATCCTCACGGGTCTCGTAGGGCGTTCCCACGACGAACAGAAGCTTGGTGTCAAAACCAAGTTCCGTCGCGGCCGCCACTGCCTGCTCGATGTCGGCCAGTGTCTCGCCCTTCTTGACGATCCGGAGCATCTCGTCGTTGCCGGCATCAGCACCGAACGCGAGGTACCTCCACCCGACGTCCTTCATGCGGGAGAGCATCTCGTAGTCGCACCTGTCCGCCCGAATTCCGTTCGAGCAGCGCAACGTGATTCCCTCGAAGTGCTCCGCCTCGATCCGGTCGCAGATCTCGAAGACCCGAAGGCGGTTCATGTTGAAGTTGTCGTCGTCGAAATTGAACTGGCGATAGCCCTTGTCGTACCAGTACCGCATCTCTTCGACGACCTTCTCGGCGCTCCGCGTCCGATAGACGGGGCTGATGAGCCGGTTCGGGCAGAAGATGCAGTCATGAGGACAGCCGCGACTGGAGTAGATCTCGACCTCGGGAATGTATCGGGAGAGTTCGAACTTCTCGTACCGGGGCCAGGGAAGGGTGTCCAGCTCCATCTCGAACGGACGATCGGCGTTGCGAAGGATCTCGCCGTCCTTGCGATAGATCAGACCCTTGATAGCCTCGGGCTCGCGTCCTTCGCAGAGCTCCAGTAGCGTGTGCTCCCCTTCGTGCACGACTCCATAGTCCACGCCGAGGCACTCCCGAAGCACTCGCTCCTTCATCACGGTGACGTGAGGGCCGCCGACTACGATGGTCAAGGCTGGGGTTGTCGTGCTTCAGCTGGTTGATCATCTGGTAGAACTTCTTGAACTCCATCGTCAGGAGGCTCATGCCCGAGGACGTCGGGCTGGAACTCGTCAATCCTGCGCTGCAGGGCGCGCATGTCGTGGCCAAGGTTCATGTCCAGAACCTCGACCTCGACACCGTTCGCCAGCAGGAACTCGGCTATGTAGCCGAGTCCGATGTGGGGTCGGAACCCTTTCCATTCACCCTTCGAGGGCGGGTTGACCAGAAGCACACGATTGAACCGCATAGCTACTCCTCACAGGGCGCCGCGAGCCCGCGTTCCGCCCAATCCCCCCGCGTCCCTTCTGGAACGCTCCTTCTGACGTCTTCGAACTCTGCCAGGGCCTCACCGTGCGAGTCGGCGATGACGCCGAGCACGGAGGTTCCCGCTCTCACGTTGTCGCCCACCTTCACGGACAGGCGCAGCCCCTCGACCCGGGGAACGATGACGTCGACCTGCGAGCCGAACCGGATCATCCCGATCCTCTGGCCCGCGGCCACTCGCTCCCCCTCTTTCAGATAGGAGACGATGCGCCGCACCAACCGAGACGCGATCTGCACCACTCCGATCCTGATGCCGTCTTGCTCGATCACGGTGGTCATCCGCTCGTTCGCCGTCATAGCCTCAGGACGCTTGAGCGACATGAACTGGCCGGGTATGTGGAGCAGAGAAACGATCGAACCCGGCATTGGCGCCCGATTCACATGCACGTTCAGCAGGTGCATCGAGATCCCGATCAGGTACCCCTCGTCACAGACGTCGATCTGGGCAAGCTCGGCCAGGTGCAGGCTCCGCCCGCGCTTCTCGACCGGTGGCACTTCTCCGCCCTTGAACGGCCGCACATAGATGATCTCGCCGTCCGCTGGCGACACGAGGGCCCCGGGCGTGTCAGGCGCGGTGCGCTCCGGGTCGCGGAAGAACATGAAGGCTGCCGCGCCGCCGCTCACCGCAACGACCGTCACCGCGCAGGCGAGCAGCCACCACGCCGACAGGCTTCCGAGGGCGGCTTGCCAGCCGAGCCCGGCAGCGGCACCCAGGACGATCGTCCACGGGATCACGATGCCGAACGGGAGCTGCCACTTGTACGCCAGCGGCCACACGAGAACCACCGCGATCGCCACGCCGAGCAGTGCTGCCGTCGTCATCAGAACCCTCGCCTCACGTAGAGGTACGGAATCATCAGGAACTCCATCGCAAATGGTGCCGGGTCCTTCCAGGACACCGGCGGCGCTACCTGCCGAGGACCCTTCAGCGACGCCAGGTACTCGCTGACGCTCAGCCGACCCCCCGCGATCTCCTTCACCGCAGTGGGGACATCGGTAATGGGACGAATCCACTTGACCCCTGGCCGGAACGTCTCCACCGGGTCGGCGGCAAGACCGGCAGCATGGGCGAAGAACAGGTACGGGAGGTCGACCCCGGCTCGGATGGCGAGCGTGTGCCACCCCCACACTCGGGGATTCACCTCGAGCAGCTTGTAGGTCCCGTGCCGCTCGTCCCGCATGAACTCGACCTCGGCGAGCCCCTCGTACCCGGCTTCACGAAGAAGCTGCGTGCCGAGCGACTCGATCTCGGGGATGTCGACGGTCACTGCCAGCGTGGTCGCGCGGCCGAAGTCCATCGGGTGCTGGCGGCGCCGGTGCGCGATCACCTTGCCGACGAGGCGGCCGTCGAACATGCACGCTCCCAGTGAATAGAGCACGTTGGTCCCACCCGGCACGAGCTCTTGGACCATCAGATCGGAGGCCGGGACGACACCTGACGCCCACTGCCACACGCGCAGCAGCTCGTCGCGGTCGTCGGCTCGGACGGCCTTCAACTTGGTCAGCCGATAAAAAGGTTCGCGCGCGCGCGGCTTCACTATCGCGGGGAACTCGATATCGAGCTCGGCGACCTCCTCGGCGGTCTGGGGATAGAGCGTTGCCGGCACCGACATTCCGAGGCTTTCGGCCAGCGCCTGCGTCTGCCGCTTGTCGGCAAAGACCTGAAGCGTGTCCCAATCGGGGACCGGCACTCGGTAGACCTCTGACAGGCGACCCTTCGCCCGCGACAGCACCTCGACCGTCTCGTCGTCGTTGGGGAACAAGACCCATCCGCGGAGGTCCTGCTCGTCCGCCAAGCGGAGGAGGAACTCGACGAGCGGCTCGCCACCCCGCTCGGCGGCGGCAGGTCGCTTCGCGTATCCCCCGCGGTAGCGGGAGAACCGGGCGATGCCGAACTCACCGTCGGCGCAGTAGGTGGGTACGCCGTACGATGCGAGGTTCTGCAGGACGCCGAGGGCTTGGAAGTCCCCGCCGAGCACCACGGCTCCGATACGGTCAGGCGACATCGGCGTCACCGCCCGGCTGCTCGGTCTCCGCAGGGGTCTCCCTCGAGACACCCGCGTCCGGCGCGGACACGGTCGCGATGCGAGGCCTCGTCTCGGCTGCGTCCGTAGGCCGATCGAGCACACGCATCGCCCTCGCGGGCGTTCCCATCACGACCGTCATGGCGGGAACGTCACGCGTGACGACGGCGCCGGCACCCACGACTGCTCCTTCGCCGATCGTCACGCCGGGCAGCACGATGCATCCGGCGCCCAGCCAAGCGTCATCACCGATCACGATGGGACCGAAACGCTCAGGGACGATGTCGCGATGTCGCGAGTTGTTGGGATAGGAGCAGGTCACCAAGGTGACGCGCGGTGCGAAGGCGACGCGGTCGCCGATGGTGACGGAACCGGCCTGGTCCAGCTCATCCACCACGATGAGATCTTCGCCGATGTAAACGTCGTCGCCGATCTCGTAGCCCGCCCGACGAAGGCACCACACGCGGAAGCCGTTGCCCGGCGCTCCCTTTGCCGTCATCTTGAGCAGCTTCTTGAGTGCGCGGTTCACGCCCGCCACCTCGTGCTCGTCTCGTCGAACACGAGCTGCGCGTCTTCCACCCGGGCCCAGTGCACGGTCATCCGCTCGTCGTCGGCGGAAAGCTCCAGGCCTTCGGCATGCGCCACGAGTCCCACGTCCCGACGGGCCCGCCACCACTCAGCGAGCTCGCCCGGGTACGGGTTCCAGATCGTCTCGTCACCCGAGAGCCCTTGGAGGAAGTCCCCGTAGCGATCGACTTTGTCGGCGTCACCGATGTAGCCCTCGTCAGGGTGTGCGTTCATGCACGCCATCGCTCCGAGCTCTCGGATCGCCGCCAGCTTCCGGTGCCAGATCGCGGTGTCCGGTTCGCCGAGCACCGTGATGAGGGTGTGATCCTGCGACATCGTCATCGGGATCTCGACGAGATCTCCGATGAAGTACGGGTAGAGACTCAGGCACCCGCCCGGCTGAGGCTCGTACGGGTCGGTATCGAAGAACGAGGAGTCGTAGTCGAACCGCAAGGTCGAGATCATGCCGGGGTCGCGATACGTCGACGAGGAGCGGAATCCCGTCGACCCCCACGCCTCCCCAACCTTGTTGATCTCGACCGCGCGCTCTGCGAACTCCTTCGGCTCGGCGAAGAGATTGCCGGCGTGGTCGTAACCATGCACGCCGACCTCACACCCCGCTGCCCTGAGGCGCTCGATGGCTTCGGTGGGCACCTCGTACTTGAAGGGCACGAGGTTGAAAGACGACTTGAGCCCCGCGGCCTTCTCGGCATCGATCAGGCGCCAGATCCCGGGGTTCTCGGTCAGGCTCCGCTCGACATCGTGCGTCAGGACCAGGCAGCACTGCTTGCCTTGGGGCCAGAACGCCACGAACGGCAGCTCACCCGATCCCGAGGCCCTGAGCACCAGCTCGAGCCCGAACCGCTTGAGCCGCTCGAAGCTCAGGTCGACGGGCCACTCGGGGAACGCTACGCGCTGCTCCTGCACCTTCGACAGTGCCCTGCGCCCGCGCGAGCGCAATGCAGCGGGCATGAGGGGCTTGAGCTTGTAGTAAGCCTTCAGCACGATCGGCGGCGGGAACTGCCGGCCCTTCGTGTAGTGCTCGAGCTCGAAACCGGCGAAGGCCTCATCGAGCGAGAACGGCAGGTAGAACACGTGGCGCTCGGGGTCCTCGAGCACGTAGGACACCGTCGCACCGCTCGTGTCGACGAGTCGGGTCACGGCCTTCATCGACTCCGGCACGTCCGTGATTCGCCGAATCGGGGCGAAGATGCTCCAGCCCATGTCGCTGCGGCAGAGCACCCGCGGCCCGCTGGTGGAGAGGGTGACGACGGCGTTGCGCAGTGACGGATCGAAACCGTTCCTGGAGACGAGATTGACGTCGGCCTGCCCGTTCGCCGAGATGGAGTACGGCAGGCGCCAGAAGTGGAGGAAGGCCTCCTTGTCCACCACGGAGTCGACTCCGACCACGGGCAGTCGCCCGCTCGCCGAGGTGGTCTCCGACTCCCTCAGCTGAGCGCTTCGCTCGGTACGCGGACGAGCAGCGGCCGCTGCTCCGGCGAAGAGAGTGTCGTAGCCCGCGAGCAGGTTCGGCTCCTGGTGCGCCCAGGACAGCGACTCCTCGATCCGCTCCTGGCCGATGCGGCCCATGCGGGTGCGGAGTCCATCGTCGTCCAGCAACACCGCGATCTTCTCCGCGAACTCGGCGGTGTCGTCGGGCGTGGCGTAGAGAGCTGCCTCCCCTGCAGACACTCGGGTCTCTCGGAGGTCGAACGCCACGACCGGGCAGCCGACGGCCATGTAGTCCATGACCTTCATGAACGACGAGTACTTGTTCAGGGGCGTCTCGGGGTCCGGAGCCACGCACACGTCAGCGGTGGCGAGGTAGGCGCTCAGCAAGTCGCCGTCGGCCAGCCACCCCACCCACTCGATGTAGGGCTCGATCGCCAGGTCCTTTGCCTGCTGCTGAAGCTCGTCCATCACGTCGCCGTGGCCGATCAGTGCGAAGAGCGTGTCCGTGCGACCGAGGTCGTGCACGAAGTGAGCGATCGCGTTCAGCAAGTAGTCGAGGCCGTCCTGAGGGTTCATGCACCCGAGGTAGCCCACCATGTGGTCCCAGCCCTTCTTGAGAGAAGGGTCACGCGGGACCGGTCGTATCCGGTCAGGATCAGGTGCGTTGCGGACGACCCAGACGATCTCGGGATCGAGCTTCCCTCGCTCCACGGCAATCTGTTTGTAGGACTCGTTCGGCACCACCACGATGTCGGCCAACGCGTAGTTCGCCCGCTCCATCAGGAGCAGACAGCGGTGGAGGAAGCGCCCCAACGCCCCGCGATCGCCGAAGCGGGAGAACCACAGCTCGGGGACGAGATCGTGCTGCGCGTAGCAGAAGCGCTTGCCAAACGGCTTGAACAGGGCGACCAGGACAAAGAACGTGTCGGGCGGGTTGCAGGTGTGGATCACGTCGAAGCCCGGAGTGCGCGAGAGCTTCAGCGCCAGCCAGATCGATCGGATGAGGCAGTAGGCGAACTCCCACATGTAGCCGAGCAGTCCACGCGCCTGGTAGTAGCCGCCCGGCGGGTTGTACTGGTGGATCTGAACGCCGGCGACCTCCTTGCGGCCCGGCTCGGAGGGTTCCTCCTTGGGGCACACCACGGTGACGGCGTACCCCGACTTGATCAGCGTCGTGATCTCGGACCAGACCCGGCAGTCCTTGGGGACGGGGGTCTGGTTGACCAGGAGGACTCTGCGTGTCGTCGCCGGCGTCATGTATCGCGGTCCTTACTGCCCCGAGCCCGGGATCGTGATGACTGCTCCTTGCGCAGTCACCGTCGCCGTGGCCACGGATGAGTTCCCCGCCGCGTCGTAGGCCCTCGCCTCGAAGGTATAGGGGCCTCCCAAGGCATCGCGGACCGTCGCCACGGGGATGTTCCGGCTCTTCACCTCGTTGATCACGGTCGGGAACCACTCCAGCGCCGGGTCCGACCCCGGAGTGTAGGCCCCGTGAGTGAGAAGAATCACCCAGCTCTGATTCGCGACAGCCTGATCGAGTGCGGATCTCACCGCAGGGAGGTCTGCGACTCCCTCGGCGACGACCGCCGTCTTCAGCGGGAATGTGTTGGTCACCGGCATGGAGTTGAGGTCGTACTCCAGCGCACGGTAGTACACGTGGTACTTCCGGACGACTGAGAGCGCGGTGGCGTTCAGATCTCCGCGCGGCGAGGCGAATCCGGCATTCGGGAAGCCGTTCGCGTCGAGCCACGCCTTGGCGGCCACGACGGGGCCTTCGTAGTCGGCGGAGTGGGATTGGCGGGCAGGTTGAGCCAATGGTCCGACGTGTGGGAGCCAATCTCCCAGCCGTGGTCTCTCATGTCCTGAAGCTGTGCCAGGCTCAGCTTCCCGGTGTCGACGCCGATAAGGTCGGTCCAGATGTAGTCGGTACCAGCCCACCCCTCTGCCTCGAGCAGCGGGAAGTAGTCCGTGTAGTGATGCGGCCAGTCGTCATCGAACGTGAACGAGACGAGTGGCCCTGACGAGGCGGGCGTCGGCACCGTCCATGAAGCCGCGTAGGGCGCCGATGAGTCGGTGCCCACGAGGCGGCCGTTCACGCGGAACTCCACCCTCGCCACCCCGGACTCGAGCATCGGCCGCGGTGGCCGTGATCTGGACTGCGCCGCTCGCCTGTCCCCCGTCCGACGGTGTCAGCAGATCCACCGCGGGAGCCACTGGGTCCTGGTTCACGGTGACGCTTCGCTGGTCCGTGAAGCTGTTGCCTCTCCCATCGTAGGCGACGGCGCGAACCGTATGCTGGCCCTCCACGTAGAGCGCAGTGTTCCACTGCGTTGAGTACGGGGCCGCCGAATCGACCGCCACGAGAGTCGTATCGATGTAGAACTCGACGCGTGCGACACCGGAACCGGTATCGGTGGCGTCGGCCGAGACTGCGACAGTGCCGCCGACGGTCGAGCCCGCTGCCGGGGCAGTGAGGTTGACCTGCGGCGGCGTGGTATCCACGGACGGCGGGACCGTTCCATCAGCGGTCACGGTGACCGTCGACACCGTGGAGTTGCCAACCGCGTCGTACGCCTTGGCCTCGATGGTGTAGGGGCCGCCAAGGACGTCCCGTATCGTTGCGACGCGCATGTTGCGGAACTTGACCTCGTTCATCATGGACGAGAACCACGAGAAGTCGTCGATGGTGCCATGCGTCAGCAGGATGACCCACGACTTCTGTGCGACAGCCTGGTCGAGCACCGATCGTGCGGCGGGGAGGTCGCCAGGTCCTTCGGCCTCGAATGTGGTCGCCAGTGGGAAGGGGTCAGTGACGGGCAGCGGGTTCTGGCGGAACCCGAGCTCTCTGTAGTACGTGTTGTACCGCTGGACTACTGAGAGGGCGTTGCTGTCGATGATGCCCCGAGGCGACGCGAAGCCCGAGTTCGGGAACCCTCTGGCATCGAGCCACGCCTTGGCCTCAGCGACCGGTCCTTCGTAGTCGGCTGCAGTCGGATTCGCGGGCAGATTGAGCCAGTGGTCCGAAGTGTGGGAACTGATCTCCCAGCCGTGATCGCGCAGATCCCGCAGTTCGCCGACGCTCATGCCCGTACCCATGTCGGTCCAGTCCGTGATGACGAAACTGGTCGCCGGCCAGCCTTCGGCTTGGAGGCGCGGGAACAACTGGGTGTACTGCCGGCGATCGTTGTCGTCGAACGTGAACGAGACCATCGGCCCCGAAGTGCCCGGCACCGGAACGTCCCACGTCGCTCCGTAGGGAGCGGAGCGGTCAGTGCCGACGAGAGTCCCGTTCACCCTGAACTCGACGCGCTCGACGCCGGAGTCATCGTCAGTTGCGTTCGCTGCGATCTGCATGGTACCGGAGACTTTCCCGCCTTCGTTCGGTGCGGTGAAGTGCACGACGGGCGGCACCGGGTCTTGGTTCACCGTGAAGGTGCGCTCATCGGAGGCGCTGTTGCCGGTACCGTCGTAGGCGACAACCCGAAGGGTGTGAGTCGTCTCCGAGTACGCCGTGCTGTCCCACTGGATGGAGTAGGGGGCCGACAAGTCGGTGCCCACGAGGTTGCCGTCGATGAAGAACTCCGTGCGCCAGACCTTCGTCTGCGTATCGGTCGCCGAGGCCGCGAGCGACGCCTGTCCTGACACGATGCCGCCAGTGGCCGGCGAGGTGATGGCCACTGCAGGCGGCGTCGTGTCCTTGGGCGGAATCACGGTGCCTGAAGCTGTGACGGTGGCACTCTCGACCGTGGAGTTCCCATAGCCGTCAAAGGCCTTGACCTCCACTGTGTACGGACCGCCGATCACGTCGCGCACCGTCGCCACGGGGAGATTGCGCGCCTTGACCTCGTCGACGACGGTGGTGAAGAAGCGCGATGACGGGTCCCAGCCGTGACTGAGGAAGATGAGCCATGAGTTCTCGTTGACGGTGCGGTCGAGCAGGGTCCTGAGACCCGCGAGATCACCGGCGCCGTCGAGGCCCATTCCGACGCCTAGGTACTGGATGTCGGTGTACTGATCGGCGAGCGGCAGGGGCTGCAGGCCGAAGCGCGGCCTGTTGTAGGGGTGGTACTTCCTTACCGCCGCGGTGATGGTCGCATCGATCCGTGCGTCAGGTGACGCGAAGCCGGAATTCGGGAAGCCGTTCGCATCGAGCCAAGACTTCGCTTGGGCCAACGACACCTCGTAGTCGGCCTGCGTTGGATTCGCAGGCAGGCGGCTCCAGTGGTCGTAGGTGTGCGAGCTGATCTCCCAGCCGCGGTCTCTCAGCTCGGCCAGTTGGCCGACCGTGAACCTGCTCGTCCATCCGCGGGTGATCTCCTCGATGTTCGGGTATACGGTCGCGGGCCACCCCTGTGCGGCCAGCACCGGGTAGTAGTCGTTGTACTGGCTGATGATGCCGTCATCGAACGTGAAAGAAACGACCGGACCGCGACTGTACGCTTTCGGCGATCCCCACGGAACCTCGTACGGCGCCGTCGTGTCAGTGCCGATCAGCCGGCCGTTGACTCGGAACTCGACTCGGTCGATTCCTGAGCTCGCATCGGCGGCCTGAGCCGTCAGAGAGATGGTCCCGTCGACGGAACCGCCGTCGGTGGGATTGAGCAGGTCGAGGCTCGGAGGCACCATGTCGGGGGCAGCCGCGGTCGTGAATGTCGCGTCCACTGAGACCCCGGTGTTGCCCGGCGCGTCCGCAGTGACGACCCTGTAGTGGTACGTCGTCAGCGGCGACAGACCCGTCAGGGACACGGAGTGGCTCAGGACGAGGGGTTGGTCGAGCGGGCTCAGTGACCCATACGTGCTCGTCAGGCCGTACTCGACCCGTGAATTGGCCGGCTCGTCCGTCGTCCACGTCACGGTCGCGGTGTTGTAGCTTATCCCACCGACAGCGACGTTCGAGATGACAGGCGCCGTGCGGTCCACGATCACGCTGATGGTGTCTGTTGCGGTGTTGCCCGATGCATCGACGGCGACAGCGCGCAGGGAGTGGGCGCCGACTCCGGCGATACCTGCGTTCCATGTCGCCGTGAACGGGGCAGTGACGTCCGATCCGACGAGGTCCACGTCGACGTAGAAGTCGACCCGAGCCAGCGATCGGTCATCTGACGCGTTCGCCGCGAGCGGCACCGTTCCGTTCACCCTCGCGCCGGCGATCGGGGCGGTGAACGCGACGGTGGGCGGGTAGGTGTCGGGTCCCTGGACGGTCGTGAATGTGCCGTCACCGGAGGCACCCACGTTGCCCGCCGGGTCGGCAGACAGTACGCGGAAGTGGTGCAAGGTCTCGGAGCGCAGGCCGGTGATCGTCACCGAATGACTGGTGACGAGAGCCGAGTCGAGCGCGCTCAGAGAACCGTACGCGCCAGTCCACCCATACTCGACTCGTGAGGTCGACGGCTCGTCCGTGGTCCACGTGATGGTCGCGGTGTTGTAGGTGACCGAGGTCACGACGACGCCAGAGACGACGGGAACCGTGTGGTCGACGGCTACAGCCACGGTGTCCGCCGCGCTATTGCCGCTGGCGTCGACCGCGACAGCACGAAGGGTGTGCGCCCCTTCGGCCACGCCCGAGCTGTCCCACGCCGCGGAGTACGGCGCCGTCGAGTCCGAGCCGATCAACGTTGAGTCCGCGTAGAAGTCGACTCGTGCCAGCGACCGGTCGTCCGAAGCCGTTGCCGCGAGCGACACCGTTCCGCTGACCTTGGAGTCGTTGACGGGAGCCGTCATCCGCACCGTCGGCGGCAGAAGATCAGAACCCACGTACGTGTAGGTCACGGAGAGCTCCGGCGCATAGGAGGGCCCCAAGTAGACGTCGTAGGCGACGATGTTGCGGGCGAGCCACGCTGGGGTACCGTTGTCCTCCCAAGCGACGCCGACAGCGTTACCGGCAGCCCAACCGGGCTGGTCGACGATCTCCTGGATGATCGAATTCAGATTCGGCGACGCGTACCAGCTGTCCCCGGTCCACTCACCGAGGTCCCACGGCACCGCTGCGCTCGTCTTGCCCACTTGCGAGGGTCGATTCGTGGGCGAGAAGGTCGCAGGGTTCGGCACCTTGAGGCCTCTGAAGACCGTGCGTATGCCGCCGAGGAGACCGTAGCCGTGGCTTCTGACGGATACGCGGGCATCGGTGATCATCGTGCCGGGGGGCACCGCGAGGTTCCCGAAACGCATTCCGATGTCGGTGATCTCGGTCCCGTTGGGGTGACCGGCATAGAGCTCCCAGTTGTCGAGCACGACCGAGGCGTCATTGAACTCGGTACAGTCGTCCGTCGACGCGGACACCTTGGTCGTCACGGTGGTGGAGTGGAGTGCTGGCGTACCGACTGTCAGGTCGGACGAGACACCGCTGCTCCCACCACCGTCGGCGGACACGGCACGCAGATGGTAAGTCGTCTCCGGCAGCAGCCCCGTGATCGTCACGCTATGCGACGTGACCAAGGTAGTGTCGAGAGCGCTGGCGGAACCGTACGCCGTGGTCGGCCCGTACTGCACTTGAGAGGTGGACGGGCGGTCGGTGGTCCAGGTGATCTGGGCGGTGTCGCTCGCGGTCAGACTGACCGCGGCGCCGGAGACGACGATGCCACTGCGGTCGAGCGTCACGTTCACGCTGGTCGACCGGCTGTTGCCCGCGGCGTCGTAGGCTTCGGCGCGCACGGTGTGGCTGCCGTCGGCGTACAGGGCACTGTCCCACGAGGCGGTGTAGGGCACCGTGGCGTCAGAGCCCACCAGGGTGGTGTCGACGTAGAAGTCGACGCGAGTGACGCCCACGTTGTCGCCGGCGGTGGCGGCAAGTGCCACCGTGCCCGAGACGCTCGCGCCGTCGGCCGGCGCGGTGAGGCTCACGGCGGGCGCGGTGGAGTCGGGCGTGGTGAACGTGGCGTTGCCCGAGGTGGCCCGGTTGGACCGGGCGTCGGAGGAGACGACGCGGAAGTTGTAGGTCGTGGCCGCCGACAGGCCGCTCACGGTGACGCTGTGGCTGGTGACCAGGGTTGCGTCAGGGGGGGTCTGCGATCCGTAGGCGGGGGTGGTGCCGTACTCCACCTGCGAGGTGGAGGGCTCGTCGGTGGTCCAGGTGACGGTGGCCGCGGTCTCGGAGATGGCCGTCACGGAGACGGCCGAGACGGCCGGAGCGGTGTTGTCCACGGTGACCGCCACCGTGTCGGTGGCGGTGTGGCCCATGGCGTCACGAGCGACGGCCCGGACCGTGTGGGAGCCGTCCGAGGAGCCGGTGCTGTCCCACGACCCCTGGAACGGCGCGGTCAGGTCGGCACCGACGAGCGTCCCGTCGACGTAGAAGTCGACCTGGGTGATGCCCACGTTGTCAGACGCCGTGGCGGCGAGCGCCACGGGACCGGAAACGCTCGCACCGGCAGCCGGCGCGGTCAGGGTCACCGTCGGCGCCGTGTTGTCCGACGTGACATCGACCGAGCTCGCCGAGGAGTTGCCGGCGGCGTCGAAGGCGACGGCACGGAGGGTGTGCGCCCCGTCAGCCGCTGACGTGCTGGCCCAGGTCGCGGCGTAGGGCGCCGTGGAGTCGGAAGCGACTAGGACCGCGTCGGCGTAGAAGTCGACCCTGGTGACGCCCACATTGTCGGAGGCGGTGGCGTCGAGCGCCACGTCGCCCGCGAGAGCCGCGTTGGCAGCCGGCGCGGTGAGGCTCACCGTCGGGTTGATGATGTCGAGCGGCTCGAGCGTCGTGAAGCTGCTGTTGCCCGAGGCCGAGGCGTTGCCCAACGCGTCGGCGGAAAGCACGCGGAAGTTGTACACAGTCGCCGAGCCAAGCCCGGTCAGCTGGACGGTGTGCGTCGTGCTCAGCGTGAGGTCGACGGGGCTGGCGAAGCCGTAGGCGGTGGTCGGCCCGTACTCTACCCGCGAGGTCGAGGGCTCGCTCGTGGTCCACGTGATCGTGGCGCCGGTCTGGGTGACCGAGTCCGCGCTGACGCTCGAGATCGCCGGAGCGGTGTTGTCGAGGATCGACGTTCACGCTGCTCGACCGGCTGTTGCCCGCGGCGTCGTAGGCTTCGGCGCGCACGGTGTGGCTGCCGTCGGCGTACAGGGCACTGTCCCACGAGGCGGTGTAGGGCACCGTGGCGTCAGAGCCCACCAGGGTGGTGTCGACGTAGAAGTCGACGCGAGTGACGCCCACGTTGTCGCCGGCGGTGGCGGCAAGTGCCACCGTGCCCGAGACGCTCGCGCCGTCGGCCGGCGCGGTGAGGCTCACGGCGGGCGCGGTGGAGTCGGGCGTGGTGAACGTCGCGTTGCCCGAGGTGGTCCGGTTGGACCGGGCGTCGGAGGAGACGACGCGGAAGTTGTAGGTCGTGGCCGCCGACAGGCCGCTCACGGTGACGCTGTGGCTGGTGACCAGGGTTGCGTCAGGGGGGGTCTGCGATCCGTAGGCGGGGGTGGTGCCGTACTCCACCTGCGAGGTGGATGGCTCGTCGGTGGTCCAGGTGACGGTGGCCGCGGTCTCGGAGATGGCCGTCACGGAGACGGCCGAGACGGCCGGAGCGGTGTTGTCCACGGTGACCGCCACCGTGTCGGTGGCCGTGTGGGCCGCACCGTCGACGGCTACCGCACGCAGCGTGTGGACGCCGTCGGAGGAGCCCGTGCTGTCCCACGACGCGGTGTAGGGCGCCGAGGCATCAGAGCCGATCAGGGTGACGCCGTCGTAGAAGTCGACGCGCGAAACCCCCAGGTTGTCCGATGCCGTGGCCGCCAGGGCCACCGCACCGGAGACCACGGATCCGCCCGACGGGGCGGTGAGCGTCGCGGTCGGGCTGGTCGTGTCCAACGCGATGCCGTCCGTGGCGGCAGCGGACACGTTGCCTGCAACGTCGGTGAAGCGGACGTACACCGTCTTCGTGCCGTCGCCCGCAGGCAACGCGTACGCGTAGGTCGTTGCGTAGGCGACCGGTGTCGACCAGGTCGTGCCGTCGTTCGAGAACGCCATCGTGGACACGCCGGACCCCGCATCGGTAGCCGAGAGCGTCAGCGCGACGTCGGTGTCGGTGGTGTAGGCGGCTCCGCCGTCGATGGTGACACTCCCGCCGGCGGGCGCGGTCGAGTCGAGGCTGATCGCGTCAGAGACGACGGCGGACACATTGCCCGCAACGTCGGTGAAGCGGACGTAGACCGTCTTCGCGCCGTCGCCCGTGGGCAACGTGTACGCGTAGGTCGTTGCGTAGGCGACCGGTGTCGACCAGGTCGTGCCGTCGTTCGAGAACGCCATCGTGGACACGCCGGACCCCGCATCGGCAGCGGAGAGCGTTAGCGCGACCTGCGTGTCGGTGGTGTAGGCGGCTCCGGCGTCGATCGAGATCGAGCCCGACGGCACAGTGTTGTCCACAGTCACGGTCGCACTGCTGGTGGTGGTGTTGGAGGCGTTGTCGTAGCCGATCGCCCGCACCGTGTGGCTCCCGTCGGAGCCGGTAGCGCTGTTCCAGGACGAGGTGTACGGCGAACTCGTGTCCGTGCCCACAAGCAGGTCGTCGACATAGAACTCCACGCGAGCGATGCCGTTCGTGTCACTGGCAGTCGCAGCGAGGGGCACGGTGCCTCGCACCGTCGACCCCGCCGCCGGTGCGGTGAGCGTCACCGTCGGCGCCACGGTGTTGAGCACGATCGAGTCGGAGACGGAGTTCGACGTGTTGCCAGCGAAGTCGGTGAATCGAACACGGACCGTCTTCGTCCCGTCGCCAACGGGAAGCGTGTACCGGTAGCTGGTGGCATAAGGCACGGGCGTCGTCCAGACGGTGCCGTCGTTCGAGAAGATCATCGTCGCGACACCCGATACGGTGTCGACGGCCGAAAGCGTCAGCGTCACTTCGCGGGAGTTCGTCGCGGCGGCACCGGCATTGACCGATATCGACGCGGAGTTCGGCGCCGAGTTGTCGTAGATGATGGTGTCGGAGGCTGGAGCCGACACATTCCCGGCCGCATCTGTGAAGCGGGCGTACACCGTCTTGACACCGGCTCCGCTCGGCAACGTATAGGCGTATGTCGGTGCATACGCCACGGTGCTCGACCACGTCGTTCCGTTCGTCGAGAAGGCCATGCGGGTCACGGCGGAGTTCTCATCGGTGGCCGACAGGTAGAGGGTTACCGCTCGTGTGTTGGTCGCGACCGCGCCGTTGTTGATCGAGATCGTCCCGGTGGGCAAGCTGTTGTCGAGGTTCACGTTGACCGCGCTCGAGGAGCTCAGGGCGGCCGTGTCGTACGCCACCGCGCGAAGGGTATGCAGCCCCGAGACATACAGCGTCGAATCCCACTGGGCGGTATACGGCGCGGTGTAGTCCGACGCGATAAGCGTCGAGTCGGCGTAGAAGTCGACGCGCGCCATCGTCCCGTTGTCTGTCGCTGTCGCAGCGAGCGCGATGGTGCTGCCGTGAACGGTCGACCCCTCTGTCGGCGCGGTGAGAGTGACGGTGGGCGGAACCGTATCGGGGATCTCGTACGTATAGGTGATCGAGAGCACAGGGGCGTTGGCGGCGGTGCCATCGAATCCCACGGGCCGCCTCACGTACCCGTTCGTCGTACCGTTGTCCTCCCACGCGATGCCGATTGAGTTGCCCTGGACGCCCATCCCGCCTGGTTGACGATCTGCTGGATCAGGCTGAGCAGCGAGGGCGAGGTGTAGGTGCCGCCCGCGGTCCATGAGCCAGGGTTCCACGTGGTGGTCAACGTGGTCTTCGCGATCTGGGATGGGCGATTGGTCGCCGAGAAGGTGGCGACGTTCGGTACCAGCATTCCACGGACGATCGTGCGCATCCTGTTGTCGGAATTGGCCGCCGACGAGACGAACCGCAAGGTCGCAGCGTTGATGGTCGCCCCCGGCGGGATCGGCACGTTGTTGAACCGAAGGCCGATGTCTCTCGACTGGCTCGCGGAGCGCCCCACCTCCAGAGCTGGATCGCCCAGGCTTACGGTCGCGTCCCCGAACTCCGTACAGTCGTCGGTGGACTGAGTCACCGCGAGCGTGGTCGTCGTCGTGAACGGGACGGCGAAGGCTGGGTGCGCTGTCAGCAGCAGACCCAACAACCCCCCAACGACAAGCGCGGCCGTCAACCTGCTGAGTCTCGACATCGCTACACATCTCCCCAGAGTTCTGGCGTCCCTGTTGGGACAAGCCCCTTGCCCGCCGCGAGCCGTTGGGCGGACCTCCACACCATCGGTCGCCACCCGTCCAGCAGTCGTCCCTGACTGCTCGTGTTGTCTGCTCGGCTGGCTCACCATCCCGACCCCATCACGACAGGCGCGCTGCGTGGGCCCGCCGAACGCGCGGCGCGCCCCGCGTTCGCCGACCCGTCCTCGGACTCGAGGTCCGTTCGCCCCGCCCCAGATGCGATCCACGATCGTTTCGATCTGCTGCCGCCTCATGACTGCTCCACTGTGGCCAACGGGGACGCGACCGATTGCTCGATCCTTCGTCCGTCTTCCTGCGCACGGCTCTCGATGAGACCCGAATAGGCCCGCTCGAGCTGTCGGGTCAGATGCGCATGCGAGTGATGCGCGCCGAGGTAGGCGCGCGCAGACTGGATCATCTCGGTGCGCAGCGTCTCGTCCTCCAGAAGCCGCTCGATTCCCGCGGCGAACTCCTCGGCGGTATCCGCGAGGATCAGGTCTCGTCCCGGCTGCGCTGCCAGGCCACGAGCGCCGGCTGCGGTGGTGACGACTGGAATGCCGGCTTGCATCGCTTCGAGCAGCTTGATGCGAACGCCACCGGCCGTGAGGAACGGTGCGACGAAGACGGCCGCGCGCCGGTACACCTCGTCAAGATCCTCGACGTATCCGAGCGGAGTGGCACCGGCGCGCCGAATGGACGCCTCCAGCTCGGCGGGAGCTCCGCCGCCGACAACCTCGATCGTGATGTCGGGCCGCCGGGACTTGAGTGCCGGGAGGACACTGTCGCAGAACCACAACAGAGCCTCCTGGTTGGGCAGCCACGAAAGCTGGCCGACGAACACCACGGAGCCGCCATGCGCGGAATCCGCACGGTGCACTGCGCGCGCGGTCGAAGCGACCGGCGGCACGACGTAGACGGCGGCTTGGCCGCCCGAAAGCTCACTAAGCTCAGCGGCGTCTTCCTCGCTGATCGCCACGACTGCATCCGCTCTCGCGCACGCGTTCGCTTCGTACCTGCGCGTTCTCCACGCCTCCAGGCGGACGCCGGCGCCGAGCCTGCCCATGGCCCCACTGCGGGCGTGATCGGCTAGGAGTTGCCATTCGACGTTGTATTCGTCCAGGGTGACGCTCGCGGGTGCGCCGCTCGACTTGGCCACGACGTCCGCGTACATCATGGTCGCGAGTTCCACGTGGATGGCGTCGAACCGCTCGGTTCGACACAGTTCGCGCAGCCGGGTCCGCATCTCCGGCGATGAGAACTTCGCGATCTTGTAGGGACGACCGGTTGCGAAGCCCGTGGCGACCGCGCGAGCCAATTTGGCTGGGTCGTCTTTGATGTGGATCAGCAGCGGCACGGGCTCGAGCACCGTGACTGCCGGCAGCATGGTCCGCAGTTCGTCCAAAGCCGGGGCCGGGTCATCCTCCTCGGAGAAGCTGATCACGGTCACGTCGGCGAACTCGCTCAGCCCTCGGAGGTTCTCGAACTGGCGGATGCGGTATCCCGAATCGAGCGGCCAGGGCAGATCCGTTGAGATCGCCAGGAGCTTCGGCCGTACGAGCGATCCCGAGGCGCGGTCGGCGCTGTTGGCTCTCGTCGTAGTCTGCTCGATAGTGCTCGTCCGCTTAGGCAAGACGCTCCTCCTCCGCCACCATGCGAGGTGCCGGCTCCGGCCCGGCGAGGCGAGAGACACGCGGACGCGAGACCAGGTTGGGCCACGCCGCATCGACCCGTGCGTCCCACGAGTTCGCCCGAGCCAGGGCCACGCGCCGGTCCTGCAACTCGGGATCCCAGCGAGTAGCGAACGCGCGCTCGAGTTCGGCCACGAAGTCGTCCGGCTCCGAGGCCACTCCCACCTCGCCAAGACCCAGGACTTCGACTTCGCGAGTCGGAGTGGAGACGACGGGAAGCCCTGCCGCGAGATACTCGTAGAGCTTGATGGGGTTCATGTCATCGGTCAGGGCGGAGAGCTTGAACGGGATGATCGCAGCGTCGAAAGCCTCGAAGTAGGCGGGTAGGTCTTCATAGTTCCGGAAACCGAGGAAGTGCACGTTCGCCACATCGCGCACGGCGTCGATACCGGCGGCGTCCGCGCCCAGCGAGCCTTCGAATACCGATCCCACCATGACGAACGACCACTCGGGTCTCTTGAGGGCGACCGCTCGCAGCAGCTCGAGATCGACCCAGCCGGCGACGGCCCCGACGAATCCGACAAGCGGCCCCGGCAGTTCGCGCAGGTCCTCGGGCATAGGCCGCCCGGCAGACAAGAAGTGCTCGACGTCAGCGGCGTTCCGTAGCAGATTGGCGCGACCGGCAGCGTCCTTTCCGCGTGAAGCCAGGAGCCCCTCGGCGGAACAGAAGACCACGTCGGAGTCATCGATCAGACGGCGCTCGTCAGCCATGATCCGGCCCCGCCACCAGGGATCGGACAGGGGACCGGGGAAGTCCGCCCAGAGGTCGACGCAGTCGTATACCAGGACCTGCGCCTCGTCCAGAAGTACGTCTGGGATCGGCATCGGATGGGCGAACCACAGGGCGGAAGACACGAGGCCCAACGACCGCGCCGCCCGTCGAACCCGTCGCCCGATCGAACGCGTGGTCGCTCGCACCGAAGCGTCGAGCAGGGACGTCGGAGCGACTCCGGAGAGGCGGTATTCGGGAACGACCGCGAGCGGAGTCACCACGTGGATGCCTGGCTCGACCTGTTCGACAGAACCGAGCAGCGCACGGCGGATGCGGCGCTTCGCTTGGGGAGACAACGATGCCGTACCTCGCTTGAGAACTGAGGCGATCGACAGCGGTGGCTCGACGAACAGCACCGGCACCCGGGACGCGAAACACCGCATCAGCTGCTGGGGACGTCTCACATCCCCCCACTCGTCGGGCGAGAAGCAGATCACCGAGCCGATGTCCGTTGCGCTACTGACGAGTCTCATGTCGTTCCCCTTGGTTCCGATTCGGCTCTGCATCATGCCGCCCTCAGCCGCATCAGCGCGGTCTTCATCATGTTCCAGTCGTCAGACGGCAGGATCCTCAGAACCCGCACCGCGAGCGCGTAGACGGCAATCCCGATGAACACCAGGAGGACGAGATTCTGTTCCCGGAGCGCGACGAGCGGCACGGCCATGATCGCTGCAGCCAGGAAAGACTTGACCGGCACCACCGGTTGTATCTGCCTGATGAGCCCCCGCGGCAAGAACGAGGCGTTCATCGTCATCACGACACCCTCGGTGAACACGGTCGTGGCTGCCGCGCCAACGGCTCCGAGTCGGGGTATCAGCAGCAGATTGAGGGACAGGTTGGTGATAGCGGCCACTACGGCAGTCACGGAGAGGCGCTTCTGCCTCTCGGTCACGATCAGCAGACGGACTGACACGCCGTTCGCGAACATCAGAACAATGGCGATGGCCAGTATTCGAAGAACGATCACCGATTGCCCGAAGCCGCCTTGCCCGTAGAGGGTGGTGATGATGTTCCGAGCCAGCACGAATGTCCCGACAGCGAGGGGAAATGCGATCAGCAGAAGGATGTCGAGGGCCTTCTGGGCCATCTTGGCCAGCGCCCTGTCCCGCCGCATTGCGAGACGGGCGATGATCGGCAGCAGTGCGAACAGGAACGCCTCGGGGATGAAGTTCGTCGTCTCGAAGAGCTTGTACGCGGCTCCGTACTGACCGACGACAGTGTCACCCTTCATCATCGAGAGCATGACGACGTCGATACGGAAGTAGGCGGCGGCGAACAGCGTGTACGAGAAGAACGGCAACGCGCGACGCAACAGGGGGCCGACTTCAAGTCCTTGCCAACCCTCGTGCAGTGAAACGCGCTTCGAGAGGCTCCGAAGCCAGTAGAGGTCAAGGACGAGCCCCACGAACGCGCCCAGCAGGAACGCTACGGCGACGGCGATGATGCTGTATCCGAGGAGCAGTGCCGTCACTCCGAGCCCCACGTAAACGACCTTCTCGACCACGGAGCTGATGGAGATCCAGCGAACCCGGTCTTCGGCCTGAAGGACCGCAACGAGCAAGCTGCTCATTGACGCCATCAGCATGGCGACGGCGAGGATCAGCACCGCCGCGCGCGTCTCCGCGGGGTAGTTGGCGAGGTTGACCACGGCGAACATCAGGGCGAAGGCGACGATCCACAGCGCCCCCTTCAGCATCGCGGCGTTGACAAGGTACCGGGACGCGTCCTCGCGCTTGCGGGACACCTCCCTGACGACGAGCGCGTTCAGCCCGAACTCGACGAGGATCGCGAAGATGCCCGTGAACGACATCGCGAAGTACAGTCGACCGAACGCGGCAGGACCCAGGAACCTCGGCAGCGCCACGTTGATGATCAGCGCCAGAATGAACGTCGCGCCCTTCGCGCCGAACAGCACGGCGCCGCGCGAGAGGGCATCGCTGGTCTTGTCCCGCACGAGGTCGTCCACGTGGTCGGCAGCATTCAGCTCGGCGGCGACCGCGGTCTCCGCCGCCGGAACAGCGCCCGCCTCCAACTCGACCGCGGCCAGCGCTGCGACGTCCTCAGAGAGCTCGCGTGGAGCAGCATCTACGTAGACGTCTTGTAGCTCGTACAGCTCAGCCAGTTCCGTGGCAGCTGCCATCGATGCGCTTTCGGACGAGCGTGAGATTGCGGGATCGACAGCACGGTCTGAACCCGCGGCATCCGCGAGGGGTAGCAGCCGCACCTTCGCCGCGGAGACTCCGACCGATAGAGCTACTTGCTCGGCAGACGTTGAATCACATACGACCTCATCGACCAGCCAACCGCGGAGCCTCAGGCGACGCCCTGCCTCGTTCCCACGGACGGTCGGCGACTCCGCTTGGAGCGTCGTGACGATCCGTGGAACCCCGGCGAGCCGCGCGGCCAGGGCGACCGACACACTGGGAACGTCGGGGTGCATGTGGATCGCCAGCGGCGCCACTTCACGGAAGAGGCTGTAGAAGGCCCGGAAGGAGGATGTGGAGCCTTTGCGTTCCTGTTCGAACACGAGAACGCGGCCGCCTGCCGCTTCCACCGCCGCACCGAACTGCGACATCGCTGCCTCGCACGAGCACACGAACCAGCACGCCATCCCGCGCTTGTCGCACGCTTCGGTCAGAGTCACGAGCCCGTGCAGGTACGCCTCGGATTGCGCAGGGGAAACGGCCAGCACGTGCAAGACGACGTCCCGCTGGTCTTGCGAGACCTCGGTGTCCCAGTTGGTGTCCGCCCTATGCGTCAGCATGAGCGGGCTCCTCGGGGTAGAGAGAGTCGAGGCGTGCGAGAACGCCAACGAGCACGCCCAGGAAGGTCATGTTGCGCACGAAGGTCAGCTGGAGATCCGCGTAGGACACCACCAGCTGCATGATGATGGCAATGGTCACGAAGGCCGCGAGAACCTTCACCTTGGGCTGGCTCGACTTCCTGAACAGCATGATCCCGTAGACGATGAAGCTCCCGAACACCGCCCAGAACAGCGCAAACCCGACGGTCCCCATCTTCGCCCAGACCCAGAAGATCTCGTTGTGCGGGATGTACTCAGACAACGGGTAGGAGAGCTTCACCATGAGCACGCCCGGAGGGACGAACCTGCGCCCAAACCCAAGGCCGAAGATGGGAGACGAGCCGATCGAGGCGACGAGCTGGTGCTCTTCGATCTTCCGGTACAAGTTCGACTGCGCATCGAGGAGATCCGTCGGCATGAATACGGACTTGATGGCCTGGGCGGGAGCCGCGATCGGTCCGGACGCATTCCATCCACCGGCAATGAGGGCCAAACACAGGAAGGCGATGGGAAGCCCGGCGCGCGCAAGGAGGCGCCTTTTCGTGCGGTCGGTGAAGAGGAGCGCGCTAAGCAGCAGCATGCCGAGAATGAGCGCGATGTAGACCGCGCGGCGGTCGGTGAGCACGAATGTCGCTGCCATGAACGGCAGCGCGGCGAGGATGACGCGGCTCTGGCCTTTGAACTCCCTGTAGGCCAGAGCGGTTGCCATCAACACGATCATCCAGGCGATGAACACTGCGTCCTCGTGACCGGTGATCGAGCGGACGCTGCTCGTGCTGCGTTGCAGCAAGTAGTTGTAGGTGTACAGACCCTGCGCCGCCTTGAGGATGACCGCGACGACCGCGGTCCAGAGCAGCAGCCGCACGTCACCCTCGTCCCTGATGATCTGGGGCACCGCGACAGCCAGAAGGATGAACGGGACAAAGCCTCGGAACTCCCAGTAGACGACGTTCGCCGCACCGCCGGACACGAGGCCCCAGAAGACCCACAGCGCAAGAGCGGCCGCGAACACGCCGAGCGCTGCCGAGAACGGATTGGGACGCCAGACCTGCGCGGCGCAGGAGGACCTTCAGCACTACGACCCCTACGATGAGCAGGAGCAAGAGTTCGAAGATCGTGACGGGTATGCTCACCGGGGTGAAGTTCGACAGCCGCTGGAAGAACGGCACCAGTGCAGTGATGACTCGAATGTTGTCGGCGAACTGGAACTCCTCGAACACGAGGGTTAGCCCGAGCAGTACGGCGACGCCGATCGAAGGCCGGTACCACGTGAGCACCACGACGCCGACAGCTGCGGCAGCGAAGAAGGCGAGCCAGCCCGGCGGGAACGCAACGGCGAGCAGACCGATCAGCGCCGAACCGCCCAGGAGGACAGACACGCCGACCGTGCTCTTGCGACGTGAACGCTGTCGGTAGTAGTCGACGCTGGTTACGAGTTCTGCTGCCGTCTGCACGACCTACACCCCGAGGTAGACGTAGAGGAACCCGAGAGACGCGAAGAATGTGAAGACGAAGAGGGCGACGGCCGCCCCAAGCCGTGACTCCTTCACGACCAGCCCGAGGATGATTGCTGCGACGAGGATGGGGAGAACGAGTTCCATCACCACTCACATCGCATTCAGGACGATGCCCATGATCGCGGCTCCGTCGAGGCGTTCGCGGGCACGCAGGACGGTGTCACGTGGGGTAAGACCAGCCCTGACCACGAGCGCGACACCGTCGCCCATGCGGCACATCGACACCGCGTCGATCGCCGAAAGCACCGGCGGGCAGTCAACGACCACGTAGTCGAACCAGTGTCTTGAGCAGGTCCATCGAGCGTCGTGCCGCGTCGGACGTCAGCAGCGGCGTCGGATGGTTCAGCTGGCGGCCGGCGGGCAGGATCCACAGGTTCGGGATCGTGGTGGCCAAGATCCCCGTCTGCTCGAGGTGGGGCGAGTTGGGATGCGGCATCCGCGCCTGCTCGACCCCGAAGATGAAGTCGCTGAGTCCGGGCTCGTTCGCCGCCCTGAACAATCGGAAGACGCTCGGATCGCGGAGGTTCGCATCGACCAGAAGTACCGGTTTGGTGGTGCTCTGCGCGAGGGCGATGGCGACACTCGAAGCCGTCGTCGTCACACCCTCACCCCTGACCGCACTGGTGACGGCGAGCAGGAATCCGTCGCCTGTCTCCGCGAACAGCACTCGCGAGACGACCTGCTCGTACATGGCGAGCGTCTCGGGAGGGATAGCCGGTATCGGATCCAGTGCCGCAGCCTCCGCGCCGTCCGGCGGAGATTGGGCGCCCTGAGCGTCGACGACCTGCTTGGGCGCAGGCAGCGGCGTGGGCTCCGTAACGCGGTGGCTCGTGCCGGACGCATCGTCCGAGACGCCGCGCGTCGGATCCGATTCCGCGTCCGACTGGACGGGGACCGGCTTCAGGTACGTATCGCGGGCCGCGTCGCTCATGCGTTGTTCGCCACATTCGGCGGCTGCTTGATCTCGACCAGAACAGGAAGGTCGAGTGTCTCTTTCACGTCGCGCTCGCCGTGCAGGGTCCGGTCGGTCACCTCGGCCACGACCACGGCCACCGTTGCGACCACTATCGCAGCCATGAACGCAAGGAGGTCCGAGAGAAGCAGCCGCTTCCTGGAGAACGAGGCCGGCGTGATCGGCTTGTCCACTACCCGGAACCCCGTGAGGTACTGCTCCTCCTTGCCCGCAGCGAGCGCCCTCGTCTTTGCCAGGCTCGTGAGCGAGTCATCGTAGAGTTCCCGGGCGTACTCCTCTTCCGACTTCAGTCGCTGGAACTCCATCTGGACCTCGGGCGATATGTTCGTGTCGGGAGCGGTGAGAACCTTGTCCCCAAGCACATCGAGCTGCCGCGCCGACGGGTTCTTCACCTTGAAATCGCGCAATTCTGCACTGGCCTGATCGACCTGCGTCGAGTACTGATCGGCTTGCTGCTGGAAGAAGCCCACCGACTTGTTGTTCTGAGCCTTCACGGCATCGCGGACCCAGCTCAGGAACTCGTCAGTGGCTGCGGTCGCAACGACTACGGCTTGTTCCGGACTCTTGCCGAAGAACGTGATCTTGAGCGCGTTCGGCCCGACGACCTCCGTCCGCAGGTTCTTCTGGATGTAGCGGATCGTGCGTGCGCGCTGCTTGAGCGTGCCCATCTTGGACCTGAGGGGGGTGCGATCGATGACCTCCGTCGCGAAGCTGCGGCTCTGCAGAAGTTGCTGGAGGGTATCTGCCTCCTCCTGGATCGGCCGGTCCGGAACGCCCATGTTCGGGGACTGATCGTTCTTGATGATCGGCACGATGCTCACGTCTTTGTCGATCCACACCAAGGAGTTCGCCTCGTAGCTGCGGTCGAACAAGGCGGTGTAGACGGCAGGCAAGAGGAACACGACAAGGAACGGGATGATGAACATCCACTTGCGTCGCCTCAGTACGTCTATCACTTGATCCAAGAGTGGCCTCCGTCTTAGCTAGCCGGCGCTCACGCCAGCGCAGCTTCGTCAGTAACGCTTCCGAACAACTCGGTGGGCTCGCCGTACGGACGCTCGAAAGCTCCAGACCGGCAGGTGAGGTCTTTCACGGCGCACACCACGCGAGCCGGGTTGCCGATGACGACCATCCCCGCGGGCACGTCCTTCGTTACGACCGTGCCGGCCCCGATCAGCGCGCCTGCCCCGATCGTCACGCCGGGCAGAATCGTGCAGTTCGCTCCGATTCGAACGCCGTCCTCCAGCACTGCGCCCCCTGCGCAGCTCTGGTAGTTGAGGCATGGGGGATGCGGGTCATCGCAGAACACCACCCTGGGGCCGATGAAGACGTCGTTGCCGACGGTCACGAGCTCCAGGAAACAACCGGTATGGATTCGCACGCGGTTACCGATCGTGTTGCCCGCCTCGAGGACAGCGTTGGTGCCGATCGATACGTCATCTCCGATGACGTTGCGTTCCCGGATCGAGACACCCTGCCCGGTCTGGAAGCGGTCCCCGATCACGGTGCCCGCGTAGATCGTCGTGAACGGCCGAACGGTGCCGGCCTCCCCCATCGTGAGCATGAACTCACCCGGCAGCGCGCCTCTAGGCGCCTTGCCCAACACGCACGGCGGCTCGACGATCGTGCCCTTACCGAGCGACACCAGGGTCGAAGGCACGTTCGTGCGGTAGTTCGTGGTATCAACGAAGGCCCGTACAGCCATCACACGACACTCTCCCCCGCCATTTCCTCGGCCATCAAGGATGACAACGCGAGCTGGCCACGAACGAATGCGGGAGACGGCGTGGGCCACGTTGCCATCGCCCCGCTCGCGATCATGGATGCCTCGGCACGCTCCAGCGTGCGCACGACCCGCAGTCCGCTCTGACCGTCCGTCTTTGGAGTCGTTCCAGTGAGCACGCACTCGACGAAATGCGTCGCCTCGGTATACAGGGGCTCGTAGCTGTCGAGGTGCGGCGAGAGGATGTCGCCAGTCCTGTACGAGAGCTGGAACTCGCCGAACGACCCGGGCTCGACAACCGTGTTGACGCCGTGGTCGTACAGCTTGACCTTCTCGACGGTCTCGGTGTCGTCGTAGACCAGCATCTTCTTGCTGCCAACGACGATGGTGCGGCGCAGCTTCACCGGCGACAGCCATGACAGCTGGACCTCGGCCACCGCGCCCGAGGGGAACCGCAAGTTCACGAATGCGACGTCGGGGATATCGCACTTCACACACCCGCGCCCCATCGCCGAGACCTGCTCGGGCTCCTCTCCAAGCCAGGCGAACAGGATCGAGAAATCGTGGGGCGCAAGATCCCAGATGACGCTTACGTCCTTCTGATGCAGGCCGAGGTTGACCCGACTCGAGGAGACGAAGTACACGTCTCCGATCTCACCAGAGTCGATGATCTCCTTGATCCTTACGACAGGCGGGCTGAACTCGAACGTGTGCCCCACCATCAACGTGAGCTGGCGAGTCTCGGCATGGCGGATGAGGCGCTCGGCGTCTACCGCCGAAGAGGTCATCGGCTTCTCGACGAACACATGCTTGCCTGCGGCGAGTGCCGCGTCCGCCAGCGGAAAGTGCGTGGAGATCGGCGTCGCGATGACGACGGCGTCGACCTCGGAATCGCCCAGCACGTCGCCGTAGGACTCGGTCACGAGGACCGACGGGTAGCGCATCTTGGCTTTTGCGAGCTTCTGGGGGTCGCGGTCGCACACCCACTTCACCCGCGTATGCGCGAGTTCCATGTAGTTGCGAAGCAGGTTCGGACCCCAGTATCCGTACCCGACGATCGCCACATTCAGGACGCGGTCTTTCATCACCACGCTCCCTTCCGGTCAAGGACCACCGCGAAGGTGCGGGCGATGATCTTGATGTCCTTCCGAACCGACCACGTGTCGACGTACTCGAGATCCAGATCGATCATCTCGTCGAAGGTGGTTTCGCAACGACCGCACACCTGCCACCAGCCGGTGATGCCCGGCAGCACCTCAAGGCGGCGCCGCTCGCGATCGGTGTAGAGTTCGGCCTCGTACTCCACGGGCGGCCGTGGCCCGCAGATCGACATGTGACCCTGCAGCACGTTCGCGAGCTGCGGGAGCTCATCAAGGCTGGCGCGGCGCAGGTAGCGACCGACCCGCGTGACGCGGGGGTCGCGCTCGATCTTGAACGAGCCATTCGCGCCCTTCAGCTCGTCGGTACAATCCCGCATGAGCTTCTTGACGTACTCCCGATGGATAGACGGGTCGTTGCCGTCCAGCATCGTCCGGAACTTGAGGAAGACGAAGGGCTTGCCGTCCTTGCCGACGCGCCGCTGGCGAAAGATGACCGGGCCGGGCGAATCGAGCTTGATCAGCGCCGCAACGAGCGTCATGAGCGGCGCGAGCAGGAGCAGGCCGACGGAAGCCAGGCACAGATCGAGCGCTCGTTTTGCCGCCCGTTGCAGCGAGCTCGTCTCTCGGGCGGAGACGAGCGGCGCGGACGAGGCATTCAGTGTGTGTGCGGTGACGGCCGCCGCCGGAGGCGGCGGCGCTGCCGTATAGGTCGCCTCTATCTCATGCATCGGCGACCTCCCCGATTGCCTCTACCACGCGGTCGACCTCTTCCAAGGTCAGGAACGGGTAGACCGGCAGCGACACGATTGTCGGCACGACCCGCTCGGCGACGGGAAAGTCGCCGCGTCGATATCCGAGGTGCGCGAACGCCGGCTCGAGGTGAAGCGGGACGGCATAGTGGACTGCAGTCTGAACGCCGCGCTCGGACAGTCCCGCCCGGAAGACATCGCGGTCGACGCACGCTCACCACGTAGAGGTGGTAGACGTGCGTCGCGCCGGGAGCGAGCTGCGGCGTGACCACCGCGGAGTCGAAGAGACCCTTGTCGTATTGGCGGGCGACGAAGGCCCGCATCTCGTTCCACGAATCCAGGTGCGGCAGCTTCGCTGAGAGGAATGCCGCCTGCAGACCGTGCAGCCGGCTGCAGTAGCCCGACTCGACGTGCAGCCGCTCGGCATTCTCGCCGTGAGCGCGCAGGAGCCGGATCCGATCCGCCAGGACGTCGTCGTCGGTCGTGACGATACCGCCGTCGCCGAGCGCACCGAGATTCTTGCCGGGATAGAAGCTGAACGCCGCGGCGTCTCCGAGTGAGCCCGCGCGCCCTCCGTCACGCGTCGAGCCGTGAGCCTGGCAGGCATCCTCGAGCACGAACAGCCCATAGCGGGCCGCGAGTTCGTTGACCGCGAGCATGTCGGCAGGCTGTCCGTAGAGGTGGACGGGAATGATCGCGCGGGTCCTCGGCGTGATGAGGCTCGCGGCGTGGCTCACGTCGATCAGGTAGTACTCGTCGATGTCGGCAAGAACCGGCCGCGCTCCGGCCATGATGATGGCCTCGACGGTCGCGGCGAACGTGTTGACGGCCGTGATGACCTCGTCGCCCGGGCCGATGCCTTGTGCCCGGAGTGCGAGATGAAGCGCGTCGGTGCCGGATGCCACGCCGATCGCGTGGCTTGCGCCCACGTAGTCCGCGAATGCCGCTTCGAAGGCGGCCACCTCGGAACCGAGCGTGAACGCACTTGCGTCCACGACCCGGCCATACGCCGCGTCAAGGTCGGCGCGGATGGAGTTGTGCTGCCGACGGAGGTCGACGAAAGGAACCTGCTCGACGGCAGCGCCCATGCGATTCACGACGCTCCACTCCTCGCGCGTCCCCCCGGGGCATGAGTAGCCGCGGCACGCGATGTCCCACTCCGGCCGGACGGTGGCCGGAATCACTGTCGGGTGTGGGGCGGAAGCCGCGGAGAAGAGGCCCCTCCCCCCTCGCCTTGGACGCTATCACCGCAGCCAGCGCGGGAGTATGACCCAATGGGGTGAGAGGGCGTCATACAGTAGTAGGAGTGACTGGGAGTACTTGTAAATCGCAGGTGAGGCTACGGGCTCGCGAGCCAGAACGCGGCCGCCACCCCGACCCCGTTGTACAGGGCATGAAGAAGGATCGCCGGCCACAGTCCGCGGCGCCACCACGCGAGCCATCCCAGTGCAATGCCCAGCACGAACGTGGGCACGATCAGCCACGCCGAGAGATGCGACAGCGCGAACAGCGCGGAGGACGCGACGATCGCCGGCCACGGCCCGAGCGCAGGCCACCTCGGCTCAAGCACGGAATCGAAAGCCGATAGAAGCACGCCTCGGAAGATGAGCTCCTCGACGAACGGCGCGACCACGACGACGAGCACGGTGGCGATCGCGAGTCCCGCCCGGCCGACTCCGAACGCGCCGACGACGTCGAGGCTCGGACTTGCGGGAGGATCGAGACCAGCGTTGTGGGCGGCGGTCGCGTAGGCCGTGGTCGCCAGCCTCGTCGCGACGAAGAGACCCACCACCGCCGCAGCGCCCACCGCCCACGAGCGAGCAGTCCCTCGGCGACCGAGGCCGAAGCCGCGCCAGATCGTCACGCCGTGCCTCGCGGCAAGGAACGCGATCACCCCCACCTGCGCCAGGTAGAACGCAGCGAGCACCATCACGCGAACGAGGACGCGACCGGCCTGCGGCATCAGTGCGAACGGCTTGAGCGCGAGGATCGCGTCGCGCGCCAGGATCGTCGCCACGACCATGACGACGACCACCGCTGCGTCCACCAGGTCCCAACGCGCGAGCCCTTCGGCTGTACGCTCTGCGTCGCGCCATTCGATCCGCTCGGCCCAAGCCGTGCGACGCTGGGCGACCTTCGCGTTGCGCTCCTTGTCCTTCGACGCGGCCTCGGCGGCCTTGCGCAGCTGCTTCGCCTCGGCGCGCGATCCGACCGAGACCTTCGGGGCGCGCGGGTCTGCCGCCGAGACCACCGCGGCACGAGTCCTGGGCGCGACCGCACCCGCCTCGCATGCAGCCACGCATTCGAGGCACCCGGTGCATACCTGCCAGTCGATGAACAGGTACGCGTCGGTCGGCTTGATCGCCTTCGGCTTGCAGACAGGGACGCACGCGCCACACCGGGTGCATCGTTCGGCGTCCACGATGAGAGGCGCGCCCTTGCTCACAGCCGACCGATGCTCCGCAGCCAGAAGATCGCTCCCGCCGACACTGCGTTGAACAGCGAATGCGCGATGATCGACGGCCAGATCGACTGGTACCGCATCGCCACCCAGCCCAGAGCCAGGCCCACGAACACGATGGCGAACACCGTCGCCGGCTGGACGTGGACGAACGCGAACAGGAGCCCCGAGCCGGCGATGGCCCACGTCGGGCCGTACCGCCGCTGCAGCGAACCCATGATCACGCCGCGGAAGACGACCTCCTCGGCGAAGGGCGCCACGACCGTGAGCAGCAGCAGGATCAGCACCACCGAGAGCGGGCCGGTGCCGAGCACCGCGGTCGGGTCGGTGGTCGGCTGCGGCAGACGGATGCCCACACCCTGCAGCAGCGCCGCGGCGATGCCCGCGAGCAGTCGGCCGGCGAAGGACACGACGATCGCCGCCGAGATGCCGGCAGCCACCGGGAAGGGGTTCAGGCCGACGGCCGGGGCGAAGCGAAGGTCGCGTCGGCGGGCGAGGATCCAGACGACGAGCAGCTGTACGGCGTAAGAAGAGGTGATGAGGCCGAAGTACGTGAGGCTGCGAAGCCACTCAGGCCACGACTCGCGGACCAACAGAGTGGCGACAACGCCGACCGTCGCGCTCGTCGCCACGACGAACACGCCCAGGAGCGCTGCCGCTCCGACGGAGAGGGTCAGCTTCGCGAACGGGACGTGGTCCGGCGGGATCGCGGGCGTCGGCGCCGTGGGCGGCGGGTACTCGCTCGCTGGCACCGGGGCCCCGTAGGGGTCGTAGCCGGCGATGGGGGGCGCCTCGGGTGGCGCGGGAGGCGACGGTGTCAGGGGCGCCTCCGGTGGCGCATGCAGCGACGGCGTCAATGGTGGTTCGGACATGCGAGGGGCCTCGTGCTCGTTCGGCGGCTGCTCCGGCTCGGACACGTATCAGCCTCAGCCCTGCGCCTGCGAAGACCCCTGCGGCGGCGCGCCGGTCTCGAGCACCCCGAGCAGGTCCGCCTCGGCGAGCACGGGTACGCCCAGCTCGAGGGCCTTGTCGTACTTGCTTCCCGGGTCCGCTCCCGCGACCACGAAGGAGGTCTTCTTGCTCACGCTCCCGGAAACCTTGGCGCCCAGCTCCTTGAGCGCCGCGCTCGCCTCGTCTCGCGTCATCGCGTCGAGACCGCCCGTGAGCACGAACGTCAGTCCCGCGAGGGTCTGCGGTCGACTCGGCTCCGTACGCTCATCGACCAGCGACATACCGGCCTGCCTGAGCTTCTCGATCACGATGCGGTTGTCGGGGTTATCGAAGAAGGCGCGCACCGCGGCGGCGATCTTCGGACCCACGCCCTCCACCTCGGCGATCTGCTCCGCCGACGCCGCCTGGAGTCCCTCGACGCTGCCGAACGCTCGCGCGAGAGCCTCGGCCACGGTGCCGCCAACATGTCGGATGCCTAGGCCGAACAGCAGCCGCGCGACCGGCCGATGCCTGCTCGCCTCGATCGACGCGGCGAGCTTCTGGGCCACCGTCTCGCCCAGCCTGACCGCCGTGCCGTCCTTCTTGGTGCGACCCATGTCGAGTCCCGACAGCTGTTCGGCGGAAAGCGCGTAGAAGTCGGCGACATCGCAGAGGAGACCGACCTGGATGAGCCGGCCGATGATCTCTTCGCCCATGCCGTCGATGTCCATGGCGCCGCGGCTCGTCCAGTGGATCAGCCGCTCGTGTCGCTGCGCCGGACATGCGACGTTCGTGCATCGCACGGCGACCTCGTCGGGGTCGCGCCACACCGGGCCGCCGCACGACGGACATTCCTCGGGCATCTCGAATGGCCGCTCGGAACCGTCTCGTAGCCCGGCTACAGGCCCGACGACTTCCGGGATCACGTCTCCAGCCTTGCGAACGATGATCGTGTCGCCGATCAGCACGCCCTTGCGACGCACCTCGTCCTCGTTGTGGAGCGTCGCCTTGCGGATGGTCGAGCCCGACACCAGCACCGGCTCGAACACGGCGAACGGCGTCAGCACGCCCGTACGCCCCACCGACACCATGATGTCGAGCAGTCGGGTGGTCTTCTCCTCGGGCGGGAACTTGAACGCGATCGCCCAGCGAGGCGCCTTGCTCGTGTGCCCGAGCTCCTCCTGCAGCGCAACGCTGTCGACCTTCACGACGACACCGTCGATCTCGTAGGGCAGGTCGTCGCGCTTGTCGACGGCCTCCTCGCAGTAGCGGCGTACGTCGACTGCCGAGGCGCAGGTGACGACGTCGGGGTTCACGTGGAAACCCCCATCGCGTAGCCAGCCGAGAAGCTCGCTCTGCGACCCCAGTCCCATCGCGCGGGGATCCGCAGCGGCATACATGAAGGTCGCGAGGTCGCGGCTGCCGGTGACGGCAGGGTCCTTCTGCCTGAGCGCACCCGCAGCGGCGTTGCGAGGATTGGCGAATGCGGCGAGCCCCTTGGCGTCCTGCTCTTCGTTCAGGCGTTCGAACGACGCCTTCGGCATGTACACCTCGCCGCGGACCTCTACCCCAGAGACCGCGCTTTCCCGGCCGGGCAGCCTGCGCCATGCCGGCTCGGCCAACTGCTGGGGTACGTCCTTCACCATCCGGACGTTCGCGGTGACGTCCTCGCCCACGCGACCGTCGCCTCGCGTGGCAGCGCGGACGAGCTCCCCGTCCTCGTACGTCAGCGCGAGCGACGACCCGTCGATCTTGAGCTCGCACACGAACGCGCACTCGCGGTCGCCGACGACGGCATGCACGCGCGCAAGCCACGCGTCGAGCTCGTCGAGGTCCATCGCGTTATCGAGCGAGAACATGCGGGCGGCGTGCTGGACCGGCGCGAACGGAACGGCACCAGTACCCGAAACGCCCGTCCCGGCTGTCGCCGCGAACTCCGCCTCGCCCTCGCCTTCGACCGGCACGACCCCCGCCCCCACCGTCTGCGTCGGCGAATCGGGCGTGATCAGCTCGGGGTACTCGGCTTCGATGGCTTGCAGCTCGCGCACGAGCGAGTCGTACGCGGCATCGGAGATCTCCGGGGCGTCCTGCACGTAGTACAGGTGGTTGTGACGGCGGATCTCTCGGCGGAGTTCCTCGGCGCGTGTGTCGGCAGCTTGCTGTGTGGGAGGAACCGAGGGCACGAGCTACTCGTCACCCCTGAGCCGCTGCACGTGGACCGGCCCCACTTCGTACACGACGACCTCGGGCACGAAGCGCTGGGGGCGCTCGGCTTCGTAGATCCACGTGTCGGTGAGGGTGACCTTGAAGTAGGTGTTGCCGTTGGTGGGAACGGGCTCGACCACGACCTCGTTGCACAGATAGGCACGCAGGTCGGTCTCGACGTAGTACGCGAAGACCCTGATCGCGTCGCGGTATTCGTTGTACAAGGCCAGCCGTTTCTCGGCTTCGTACATGTCGAGTTCGTCGATGCTGTCCACAGCCCACCCCTCATTCACGTCGCCCAGATGGGAACGCTCTGTAGTGTAAAGGTTCCCCACGGGGTTCCGCGGCACCAAGGAGGCGCAATGCGAGAAGTCCTCGACCTGTGTATCGAGCTCGATGCGCTCGCGAATCGTTCCTACACCCAGATGGCGCGTCACTGCACCCAGCCGGAGCTTGCCGAGCTCTTCGCAACCCTTGCCCATGACGAACAGGTCCATCTCACGTGGTGGCGTGACTTGCGCCACGCATGGGGAGAGGGACTCGTTCCCGACATCGCGCGGCAAGACGTCCTCCCCCGCCTCCAAGAGATTGCCGAGCAGTTCCGGGCGGCCTGCCCGGATGACGTCGAAGGGATGACCTGCGACGAGATGCTCGACACGGCAGCCCACCTCGAGTTCGTGCTGCTCGACCCGATGTTCACCGAGCTGGTCGACCTCACCGAGCCAGGGAGCACGGGCGAGCATCGCGCGGCGTATGCCGAGCATCTTGATCGGCTTACCGATGCGCTCGACCGCTTCTACACCCGAGACGACCTGGCCGCCTTCCTCGCTCGCGTGCTCAAGAAGGCATGGTCCGACCAGGCCTCGCTCGCCTCGATGGCCACACACGACCAGCTCACGGGCCTCTACAACCGGCGAGGCTTCACGAGCCACCTCGAGCAGTGGCTGAACTGGGCGAGCCGCTACGGTCACCCGCTCGGCGTGGTGCTGGTCGATATCGATGACTTCAAGCACATCAACGACACCCGTGGTCACGCCACCGGCGACGAGGCGCTTCGTGCGGTGGCGGACGCGCTGCGCGGGAGCGTGCGAGCGTCCGACCTCGTGAGCCGCTACGGCGGCGACGAGTTCGCGATCCTCGCCCCCGAGACCGACGCCGAGGAGCTGCAGGCGCTGATGGAGCGCATGGTTACCTGCGTCCGGTCGTCGGTGATCGGCGCGATCGGGAACGGCCGACCGGGGGGCGTCACCGTGAGCGTCGGGGGCGCGGTCGCCGTCTCGAGCTCGGGCCTCGACTTCTCGGCGGACGCGGTCCTCGCCGCCGCGGACCGCTCGCTCTATCGAGCCAAGGAGGCGGGCAAGGACCGCTGGTCGATCGCGGTGGTGTGCCTCGCCGGGTAGGGCGACTGCCTAGGTCTGCCGCTCGCGCTCCAGCTCGCCCGCGTGATAGCTGGACCGCACGAACGGCGCGCTCGCCACGGCGGTGAAGCCCCGGCGATAGGCGTCCCGCGCGAGTTCGGCGAACGTCTCGGGCGTCAGGAACTCGGCTACGGGCAGGTGCGCGGCGCTCGGCCGCAGGTACTGCCCCAGCGTCAGCATGTCGACTCCGTTCGAGCGCAGGTCGTCCATTACCTGCCGCACCTCGTCGGGCGTCTCGCCCAGACCGAGCATCAACCCCGACTTCGTGGGCACGCCGGACGCGGTCTCCCCCACCCGACGCAGGACGGCCAGCGATCGAGCGTAGTCGGCGCCCGGCCGCACCCGGTCGTACAACCTCGGGACGGTCTCCACGTTGTGGTTGAAGACCCTGGGCTCGGCCGCAGCGACCGTGTCGACGGCGTCGGGGTTGCCCCCGAAGTCGCTGACCAGGACTTCGACCGCGGCCTCGGGCACCGCGCTGCGCACTGCCTCGATCACCGCGACCACGTGGCTCGCGCCGCCGTCCGGCAGATCGTCACGGGTCACCATCGTCACCACGACGTGTCGGAGGCCCATCCGCGCGGCTGCTGCAGCCACGCGCCGCGGCTCGTCGGGATCGGGCGGCGGAGGACGGCGTGTATCGACCGCGCAGAACCGGCATCCTCGGGTACACGCATCGCCCAGCACGAGGAAGGTCGCAGTCCCCGACGCGTAGCACTCGCCCCGATTGGGGCATTTGGCGCTCCGGCACACGGTATTCAGATTGAGCTCTCCGAGCAGCTCGTCCGTCGCCACGAACTCCCCGGAGCGTGCGATCGGTCGACGCAGCCATGGGGGCAGACGTCGGGTCGATGACGAGGTGCCGTGTGAGTAGCGCTCGGGCATGCCGGGGAGTCTAGCACGCGTGCGCGGCGGACAAGGGCCGACCCGAGCCCCACGCCACCCCGACGCTCGTACCGACCGCCCGTCGGGTCGCCCCTTCCGAGAATGCGTCGAGGCTCGTACACTAGGCGATGGGTAAGGGAGCGCGCTCGACCTCGTGTCGACTCGCCTCCCGGACGGCCTCCGGACAAGGCCGTACCGCACGCAAGGAGGCAGGTTCAAGTGGACAGGCGCCTCGGTCGCTGGACGACCGCTCTCGGCGTCATCGGCGCGCTCGTACTCACGGGCGCGATCTATCAGGCTTCCCGATCGCCCTCGCAAGCCGAGGCGCGCGCGACCGACATCCAGCTCGAGCAGGCGGTCAAGGCGACCCAGACGCCGGTGGGACTGATGTCGCCGGAGGCGTGGGCCGAGCGCGAGCAACTCCTCCGTACCGACGAGCAGGCACTGGCCTACGCTCAGGACTTCTCCGTGCTCCTACGGGCGATACTCCCAGTGTCGGACCCGGCGACGTTCTACCAGAACCCGACTCTCAGCTCGGTGAAGCTCGTTCGAGGCTTCGGCGAGGCATCGGTGTGGGAAGCGAGCTACAAGGTCGAGGTCGGCTCCAACGAGTCGACCTTCACGGTCGTCTACCCCAGTGTGACTCGCTTCGGGCCCGGGCTGACTCCCGCCGACAAGCCCCCCGCGGGCACCGATGACGTCTACGTCTTCGCCAACCTCCAGTACTTCACCAAGGACCAGCGTCTCGCGTTCCTCAAGTACTGGAAGTCAGAGCGGCTCAAGGACGTCCACATGGCGGCGCGGCTCGACCGGGAGTTTCCCGGCGCGCCGTGGTACGAGGACACCCAGGTCCGCGCCTCGCTGTTGGAGTCGGGGAAGAAGGAGGGGCTCGGCCCGTCCGACCTCGCCTACTACTTCCTCGATCACCAGCGGACCGGCACGCTCATCGGCTACGACAGCGCCACCGAGACGTGGCGGGAGCTCGAGGTCACGCAGTATCCGTACGCCAAGTGGTACGCACGAATGATCGCCACGGAAGCCGCCGAGAAGGCCGCCCAGGCCGAGCGGATCGCACGCGTCACGCCAGTTGCGAAGCCTGCCGCCAAGGCGAAGGCCAAGGCTGCAGCTGCCAAGACAACGCCTGCGAAGCCTGCCGCTGCTGCCGCGCCGGCCACCACTCCGTCGAAGCCTGCCGCCGCACCGACAGCATCCAGCCCGCAGCAGCCGACCGAAGTGGCGCAGCAGCCGGCGAGCGGAAGCACGCAGCAGCCCGCCTCGGCAACGCAACCGCTTGAGTCGGGCGGCACGATCCCCGACACCGCCACGCCTTGGTACAACGTGCTGCTCCTGGGCCTCGCCTTGATGCTGGGGGGCATGGTCGGCGTCCTGAGATACGCGGCGAAGCGACATGCGTAGTCCCGAACAGCGATCGGGGGGACAGCCGGTGAGCACGGGCCGCGCCGTGCTGATCTCGGCGGCGGTCTTCCTAGCGGGGCTCGCGTGCGTCGCGGTCGCGGCGGTCGCGATCATGTCGTCGGCACCGGAGCAGGTCGACCTGGTGCAGGCCGATGCGCCCGCGCCGTTCGATGTCTCGGAGCTCACCCCGGTGTACCGCGACGATCCCTCAACCGCGCCCCAAGCATCGCCGGGCGACGCACAAGCGCTCGGCGCCGGTGGACAGAAGGCACCTTCGCCTCCCGTCGGGGCGAACCTCGGAACGCTGAGCATCCCCGGGATCGGGCGAAACCTGCCCATCGTCGAGGGCACTGGCGATGAGGAGCTACGACAGGGCGTCGGTCACTACCGCGGCAGTGCGATGCCAGGCGCGAACAACAACTGCATCCTGTCGGGGCATCGGGACACGGCCCTGGCGGGACTGGGCAAGCTGGACCGCGGCGCGCATCTGATCGTCGAGACGTCGGCGGGCGAGTTCACCTACGAGGTCCAACAGACGCGGATCGTCGACAAGGACGACAAGACGGTCATCGTGCCTACCGACTACCCCGCGCTCACCGTGACCACGTGCTACCCGTTCAGCTACATCGGCGCCGCACCGAAACGGTACGTGGTCGTTGCCGCGCTGGTGCGGGCGAACTGACGGCACGGCCGCCCGCGAGCAGCACGACGCGCGACGACCACGCACGGGCACCGGACCATGTGGTCGGCTGCTAGACCTTCCCTGACGCGTCGATCGCTGCGGCCTTGATGACCTCGCCCACGGTGGGATGCCCGTGGACCGTCTCGGCAAGCTGGTGGACGGTGACGCCCCAGCGCTTCGCGACGGCGACCTCCTGGATGATCTCGACCGCCGAGGGCCCCACGATCTGGCAGCCGAGGATCGCACCGGTCCCCTTCTCGGCGACCAGCTGCACGAATCCCTCGGCCTCGCCCTCGCCGAGCGCCTTACCGTTGCCCCCGAACTTGGCCACCGCCTGGATCGCGTCGATCCCGCGCTCCTTGGCGGAGTCGCGGCTCGAGCCGAGCACCCCGACCCCCGGGAAGGTGTAGACAGCCGCTGGCACGGCGCTGTAGTCGAGCGTCTCGAGGTGCGGCGGCGCACCCGTCTCGGCGGCCTTGAGCTCGGCGACCGCGTTGCGCGCCGCGAGCACCCCCTCCTCCTCGGCGACGTGAGCGAGCATCATCCCGCCTATGAGATCGCCGATGGCGTAGACGCCGGACAGGTTCGTCCGGAAGTACTCGTCGGCCTTGATGGCGGCCCGGTCGAACTCGAGCCCGACCTCCTCGTAGCCGAAGCCGACCGAGTTGGGCCGCCGCCCCACCGCACTCATCACGATGTCGGACTCGATCGTGCCGCCGCTCTTCAGCGCCGAGCGCATACGGTCGCCCACACGCTCGACCGACTCGACGGCGTCGCCGATGTGGAACTCGATGCCCATCTTCTCCAGCTCGGCCTGCATCGTCTTGGCGACACGCTTGTCGTTGCCGGGGAGCACCTGGTCCATCAGTTCGACGACGGTGACCTTCGAGCCGAAGGCGGCGTACGCACAGGCGAACTCGAGCCCGATCACACCGCCACCGATGATCAGGATCTCGGCGGGCAGCCCGGTGAGCGACACGGCGTCGTCGCTCGTCCAGACACCGTCCATGTCGTGATCGATGTTGGGGAGCTTGAACACGATCGAGCCCGTGGCGAGGATGACGGCATCGGCCTCGACAGTCTCGGTACCGCCGTCGGCGAGCGCGACCTCGATGGTCTTGGGGGCGGTCAGCCGACCCTCGCCCGCGAGCATCCGGACCTTCAGCCGCTTCGCGGTCGACTCGAGCTGACCCACCAGCGTGTCGACCACGGACTGCTTCCGGGTGCGCAGCACGTCGATGTCGACGTCGGCCACCGGTGCTCGCAGCCCGAACTCCTCGGCACGTCGCGTGTCAGAGACGATGTGAGCGGTCCGCAGGATCGTCTTGGTGGGGATGCACCCCCAGTTCAGGCAGGTCCCGCCCAGTCGCTCCCGCTCGATGAGTGTGACCTCGGCCCCGAGGCGAGCGGCCTCGAACGCCGCCGAATAGCCACCAGGACCGCCGCCGAGAACCGCGATATGCATGAGTGCCCCTCCAGACGCCACCAGCGAAGTCCGCCGATTCTAGCGTACCCCTGCGCCTTCGAGGATTCGCGGCACGGTGTGGTCGGCGCCCAGCGGCATGAGGTGAACGCCGTCGGCGATCTCGCGCAGCGCCCGAGTCTGCTCGATCGCCAGCTCGACGGCCGCGTCGAGGGGGGTCTCGGCGGAGCGAATCCGCTGGGCGATGTGGTCGGGGACCATCAGGCCCGCGAGCTTGTTGTTGATGAAGTCGATGACGCGAGGGCCCTTGAGCAGCAGTACGCCGGCGATGATCTTGGTGCCGCCTTCCGAGGCCAGCGGGTCGTTGGCGCGAAGCTCGGCGACGTGGTCGGCGAACGCGTCGACATCCATGACCGCCTGGGTCTGGAAGAATCGCGCGCCAGCCTCGATCTTCGCGAGCCACCGGTCGAGCTGGATGTCCCACGGCTCCGCTTCGGGGAACGCCGCGGCGCCGATGTAGAAGCCGGTCGCGCCATCGAGGGCCGCGCCGTTCATGTCGACGCCACGGTTGAGGCCGTCGACCGCAGCGATCAGCTGGGTCGAGTCGAGGTCGAACACGCCCTTGGCGTCGGGATGGTCCCCGCCGCGCGGATCGTCACCGGTGACCACGAGCACGTTCTCGAGGCCCAGCGTCCACGCGGCCAAGAGATCGGACTGCAGGGCAAGTCGATTCCGGTCTCGGCAGGTCTGCTGGAAGATCGGCTCGCTGCCCATGTCTACAAGCGCGCGAGACGCGGCAAGCGAGGACAGGTGCAGGGTCGCGCCCTGGTTGTCGGTGACGTTGATCGCGTCGCAGTGGGGGGCGAGCGTCTCGACGCTGCGCCGCATGGCAGTGAGGTCGGTGCCGTGCGGCGGGCCAACCTCACCGGTGACGACGAATTCGCCGCGCTCGAGGGCGTCGCGCAGCCGGCTCACTCGGCGCCCTTCGCCGGGGTGCCGCCGGACTCCGCAGCCGCCGCGCCTGCAGCGCCCGCGCCGCCGCTGCCGCCGCCGGCGCGCAGGTTCACGCTGCCCGGCTGCAGTTTCACGCCGTGCTGCTTCGCCGGCACCGTTCGCCGCTTGGAGCGCCCCTGGGCCTTCAGCCGGTCGTGGATGCGCACGTGCACGCACTCCCGATCGGTCATGACCTCGCACTTGCCCTGCCACATCCCGCCGCACGGCCCGTTGAGCAGCCCCTTCGGGCAGGTGGTGACGGGGCAGATGCCGGCGGTCAGATCGAGCACGCAGTCGCCGCACATCTTGCAGCGCTCCTCGAACACGCCGTGACGGATCACGTTGCCCAGGAACACGCTCTCGAGCCCGGGGAAGACCGGCTTGTCGGTACTGTCGGCGACCGTCTGGACGCCCGAGCCGCACGAGAGCACGACCACCGCGTCGGCATCCGACAGCTCGCCCACGTGCTTGCGGGCCTCGAGCTTCGTGCCGCCCAAGTGGCAGGTGACCTCACCTACGGCCCATCCGGTCACGGTGCGCCCGGTCTGCTCCAGCATCGCCTTCATCTGCAGGATCTCGGGTTCGCCACCGGTCTTGGCCACGGTCGCGCACTGGCCGCACCCCATCAGGAACACCTTCTCGGCGCCGATCTCGTCGAGATTGGCCTTGATGCGTTCCCAATCACGGGGTCTGGTGATGATCATCGCGAAATGCCTTCTCGTCGCTCGCGCGCGCGGTCATGAACCCGCCGAGAAGCCAGATGCGCTCGAGGCGGTCAAATGAACCTACCGCGATAGGGTCGGCGTCGCAACCGCGACGCCGACCCGGATCGAACGCTAGGGCGCGGGCGCGTGCCCGCAAGTCGTCGCTAGCGGATCGAGAAGGCGCGGTACGCCGAGTAGCTCACGGCGTGGTCCGCGTCCGCGTGCCTCGCGCGCACGCGCCAGCTCCCCCGCTGTGTGAGCGCCACCCGCAGCACGTACCTCGAGAGCCCCCTCGAGGTCGTGACCCTGACCGCCACGGACTTGCGCTGGACCCACTTCGCGCCCTCGCGGTGCTCGAACAGAAGCGTGATGGCCTTTGAGCCCGACGCGTGTACCGGCTTCAGCGTTCCCGACACCGAGAACAACGCCCGCAGTCGGCTCGCCGAGGGGCATGCCGGCGTCGAGAGCTCGGCGACATGCTGCCACGCCAAGTTCACCGAACCGGCGGACCCGTTGAAACCGTCGACGGCGACGTAGTACGTCTGCCCCTTCACTGCGGCGAAGGTGAGCTTGCTCTGCAGCCGCGTCCCGATGTCGTCGTTCGCTGCCACCAGGGTCAGCGCGCCGACACTCGACCCGCGGTACACCGCGAGCAGCGTGTCATAGCTCGACCCCGCCAGATCGATCGTCATCTTCCCCGACGAGGGCGCCGTCCACCGGTACCACACCGACGCGCCGCCGGCATTGCCCGCGTGCTTGGGCTCGCCGGCTTCCTTGCTCGCCGAGAAGGTCAGGTCGCCCGCGATAGAGCCCTGCACGCCGGTCAGGAGCAGAGGCGCCGAGAACGCGTCGTGGGTGGGAATCGTCACCGTCACGCCGCCGACCCACACCCCGTTGTCACTCTCGTCGGACTCGACGACCGCACCGTCGGCGTCCACAAGCGCGCCGATGAAGTACGAGCCGGGTGCGGCGTTCTCGGGGAGCCGCAGCGTCGCTACGCCCGCACTCAGCGCGCCGGGAGCCAGCGCACCGATCGCAAGGCTGCCGATCGGAGTGTCCGCCGAGGTGAACTGCGGGTCGGTCGAGAGGTAGAAGCGCAGGCTCGACGGGCTCGACGACGCTGCGCCCGAGTTCGTCACGGTGGTCGCCACCGAGACGGTCGCGCCGGGCACGAGGGTCGAGAGCGCTGCCGACGCCGTGCCCTCGAGGTCGGCCTGCGCAACGAGACTCGCGCCGTAGATGTCACTCATCTGACCGTCTCGGAAGTCCTGCCACACCACGTAGCCGTCGGACACCGAGGGGAACTCCTGGGCACCCGCGGCGTCGCAGACGACCGTCTCCTCGCGCGCGGCGAGGTCGAAGGCGCGGACGTCCTTCTCGCCGCCGCGGGCGTCCTCCCACACGACCCAGTCGCCGTCGATAGCCGGCTGGGTCTGGTCGCCGGCAGCAGTGCAGACCTCGGTCTCCTGTCGGGACGCCAGGTTGTAGGCGTAGATGTCGAAGTTGTCGTTGCGGTAGTCCTGCCACACGACCCAGTCGCCGCTCACTGCAGGAGAGTCCTGAATCGCGGCGTCGGTGCACACCGTGGTGGTCTCGGCGGATGTGAGGTTGTGCGCGTAGATGTCGCCGTTGGCGCCGGCCGACTTGCGGGCGTCGCGCCAGACGATCCACTCACCGCTCACGGCGGGCTGCTCCTGCATCTCGAAGTCGTCGCAGACGAGTCGCTCTTCACCGGTAAGGCGGTTGTACGCGTAGATGTCGTAGCCGTTGGTGCCGGCGCGGTTGTCGGACCACACGACCCACGCACCCGACACGTCGGGGGTGTAGCGGTCGACATAGCCGGTGAGGCGGAAGGGCGTCTCGGCGCCGGAGAGCACGTCGTAGCCGTAGATGCTGCGATTGGGCGCGAGCGCGCGGATGTTCTCGGCGACCACCGTGGTGCCGTCGATGGCAGGCATGAGCTGCTGGTCGGCGCCGGACGTCAGCTGATGCTCGTCGCCCGTGGCGATGTTGCGCACCCAGAGGTCGTCATAGCCGAGACGCTCGTCTTGCCACACGACCCACGAGCCGGAGATGTCGGGCTGGTGCTGAACACCCTCGGCCGTCGCCAGCGGGACGCTCGCCGGTGTTGCGTAGCCAGCGGCCGGCAGGGCCAGCGTCAGGACCAGTGCTGCGACGAGAGCTGCGATGCGGTTCATGGTGCCCCTCCGTGGAGACGGTCGCGGGTAGGCTGTGCGGGTCTAGTACGGGATCGGAACGACTGCGATGCTTCCGGTGCCGCCTGCAAGGCTGCAGGTGATCTGGATGCCGCCCTCTGCAGGCATGTCGAACGTCGCGGTAACCTCGGGCCAGCTGCCCTTGTTGATGGTGATGGTGTACGGCCCGGGTGGGATGTTCGCGAACGAGAAGACACCGCTGCTGTTGGTCTTGGTCTCGTAAACGGTGCCGTCTGCGGCCCGCAGGTAGATCTTGCAGCCCGCCGAGGGCTTGCCGTTCTCCTTCTCGACCGTCCCCTGGATGACGCCGGCAGCAAGCGCCGAGTCGACGAGCCAAGCCACGGTAGAGCGCTGCGCGGTGAGTAGCGGCGCCTCGAATGGCGAGGGCGCACTCGGCAGGCCTACCCACAGCGGGAACTGCCACACGAGCGCGATCGCGAGCACGACACCCATCAGCCGCGCCGAGGACCATCCCTCCACGCCGAGCCAGTGGAAGAAGCCCTCCTCGGCTTCGACGCCGTGCACCGTCTTGGAGTGGGCCCACGACACGGGCACCATCGCCGCGAACGTCACGACCACCCAGTGGAACGTGAAGAAGAGCAGGTAGGGCAACACGAGCGGGACGAGCTTGCGATCGCCGGCCCTGATCGCGGTGGTGCCGAGCGCCGCCACCATCACGACGATCGACGCGAACCAGAACCACGGCGAGAAGTAGGCGTACCCGGCGATCAGCTTCGGGAAGAGCATCGAGAGCTGACCCATCGCGAACAGGCTGATCATCAGCACGATGATGCCCGGCGAGTACAGGTAGAAGCGGTCGACGAGCCCGAGCGGCTCGTTCTGTCGCGTGAGGCGCAGCGCGACTTCGATGTGTCCGCGGATCCACCGCTTGCGCTGCTTGACGATCGCCGACCACGTGACGGGCTTCTCGTCGTACACGCACCCCCACGGCAGATAGGTCACGTGAACGCCTGCCGCGACCAGTCGGGTGTGCATCTCGAAGTCCTCGACCAGATCGCGCGTCCAGCCGTCGAGTTGCCGCAGGATGTGCGTGCGAGCGGCGAACCCGGTGCCGCCGATCGAAGAGCTCAGCCCGAGAGCGGCGCGCCCGCGGTTCCACACCTCGGAGTACACGAGGAACTCGAGGTCCTGGAAGGTCGCGAGCAGCGAGCCCTTCGTGTTGTACGCGCGGATCTGCGTCTGGACCGCGTTCACTTCCGGATCGCTGAACGCCAGCGCCAGCTTGTGAAGCAGGTCGGGCGGCACCTGGTTGTCCGAGTCGAGTTCGAGAACCACGTCGCCGTTCACATCGGCGAGGGCCAGGTTGAGCGCGTCGGCCTTCACGCCGTTCTCGAACGTCGCTTCGATCACGATCACGCGGGGATCGCCCTTGGCCGCGGCGCGTGCGACCGCTGCGGTGTTGTCGGTGCAGTTGTTCGCGACGACCCACAGCTCCCAGTTCTCGTAGTCCTGAGCCAGGAACTGCGACACCAGCCGCTCGGCCACCGGCTCTTCGTTGCGAGCCGGAGCGATGATCGAGATGAGAGGCCGCTCGGACGAGGCCTGGACCGGCTGGTGTTGCGGCTTCACGAAGCGGAACACGTCGGGCGGAAGCAGCGAAGCGATCCACATGATCGGCCACAGCGAGCCGAAGATCAGCACGATGAGCCCGCCGCCGATCGACAGCGCTGAGGGCAGGCCGGCGAACAGGGCGATGACGGCCAGGACCACGACCGTGGCAAGCCCCAGAGCGATCTCGCGGATTCCCGACGGCGTCAGGCGTTGCCGCCGTGACGAACCGTCACCCGCTCTATGCGTCGCGCCTCGTCGCACCCACCGTCCTGTCGCCGTTCTACAGGCATGCCGCTCATTCGCGTTGCGCGAACGGCGGCTTACAGCGTGTATCGGGAGGCGCGCGTTCTTACTTAAGGGGATGTGTGAGCGCGGTCACATCACAAGTGCCGGACAGCCAGCCCGCCGGAAGCTCGGGATGTCCGAGTCCGCCGCGTCGCCGTCGGCGTCCCCTCGCTCAAGCCGCAGAGAGGTACCGCCGATACTCGGTGCAGCCGGAACCACAATGGACCGGCCCTTCGCCGCATGAGTGGACGAACGTTGGCAGACGCGAGACCCAGAACGAGCGGGTGGCTCGGCATCGTGATCCTTGGTGCGATCACGATGGCCCTCCTGCTGCCCTATGGGGGATATGTGGCGCGCGCCAACGCCGACGCCGACCCGGTCCTCGACTCGATGTCCACGTGGTCGGCCCCGGTGGGCACGACGGTCACGTTCACCGGCTCCAACTTCGGCTCGTCCAAACCCACGAGCTTCGTGACCTTCGCAGGCGTTCGAGCAGAGGTCGTGTCGTGGAGCGACACGCAGGTCCGCGCTGTCGTGCCGGTGCGGGCGACCGCGGGCTACGCGGGTGTGACCGTCGACAACGTCACGAGCAACGGGAAGTGGTTCTCGCCGGCGCAGGCACCCCTGGCCTACCGGCTCTCGGCGGACATGGCTCCCGTCGGTAGCCGCGTGACCATCTACGGCAAGGGCTTCGGCTCGTCCCAACGCACGGGATGGGTCACGTTCTCGAGTACCGACCCGCGGGAACCGGTGCGCGCATCGGTCGTCAGCTGGTCCGACTCGCAGATCGTGGTCACCGTGCCTCCCGGCAGCGTCACCGGGTGGGTAGGAGTCTGGCAGTCCGGCTCGTGCTCCAACGGCCTGCTCTTCTTCGCCGGCGAGCGCCCCGCGATCGACGACATCTCGACCGACGTTGTCTTCCCGGGCGAGACCGTCACGATCACCGGCACCGACTTCGGTTCCGCCCCTGCGGGCGCCGACTCCCTCACCCTGTCCGGAACGCCGATCGATCCGGCGTCATGGAGCGATACCGAGATCACCGTCCGCATCCCCAGGGGTGCGAAGTCCGGCTATCTCGGTGTGTGGCGCAACGGCGTGAGCAGCAACGGCGCCCATCTCTACGTCGCGCCCAAGATCACGTCGGTCTCCGAATCGTGGGGCGAGCCCGGCAGCAGGCTCACGATCACCGGCAGCGACTTCGGTCCGTCCGCCACCCGCGTGACGCTTGGCGACACCGAGATGCCCGTTGTCTCGTGGACCGACACGCGTATCGAGGTCGCGGTGCCCGACGTCGCCGAGGGCTACATCGGCGTGTGGCGGGACCAAGCCTGCAGCAACGGCAAGTACTTCTGGCCCGTCAAGAAGCCGAAGGTCGACAAGGTCACGCCGGACGAGGACGGGACCGTGGTGATCCAGGGCGCCGACTTCGGGACGGCCGACGGCACCTCGAAGGCGACGATCGACACGGCGCAGATGCAGGTCATGTCGTGGAGCGACACGCGCATCGTCGCCAAGCTCCCAGCCGACACGACTCAAGGCTACGTCGGCGTGTGGAAGCGGTTCGTGGCAAGCAAAGGCGTCTGGGTCGACACCACGCCTTAGCCGTCCGCGACTCTAGCTGGCCGTCGCTCGCCCCTCGATCGCGGCGCGCACGGCGTTCACGCAGCCCGGCGCGTCGTCGGCGTACCCGGCACCCACGCTCTCGGCCCACTCGCGCGTGACCACGGCGCCACCCACGAACACCGGCACTCCCGGCCTCGCGGCGCTCACCGCACCCACGCTCTCCGACATTGCCCGAAGCGTCGTCGTCATCAGCGCCGAGAGACACACCGCGTCGGCAACTCGCGCAGCGTCGGCGATGGTCTCGGCGGGCACGTCGACGCCGAGGTCGTCCACCTCGAACCCCTGGCTCTCCAGCAGCGAGATGCAGATGTCCTTGCCGATCGAGTGGATATCTCCCTTGACGGTCGCGAATACGAGCCGCCCCTGCCCGAGACCCTCGTTCTCCGGGAGGTAGGACTTCACGCGGGTCACCGCCGCCTTCATCGCCTCCGCCGAGACGATCAGCTGCGGCAGGAACACCTCGCCGCGCCCGTAGGCATCGCCGAGGCGCTGGATCGCGGGCGTCAACACCTCAGGGATCACGTCCTGCGGACGGGTCCCCGCCTCGATCACGGCATCGACGAGCACGGGCGCGCCGTCGGAGTCTCCTCGCGCGACAGCCGTCGCCAGGAGCTCCGCCGGGGGACGCGTCTCGCCCGCGCCGCCGGCGTCACCCGCCGCTGGCGCCTCTCCTGCTGACTGGGCGGCGGCCAGCGCTTCCGCAAGCGCCGCCTCCCACACCGCCCACGCCTGCTCAACGGTCGGCACCTCGCCGCTGGCGCGGTCGGCGTTCGCGGTGCGCACGGCCTCCATGACCACGAGGTCGTTGGGGTTCACGATCGCAGCGTCGAGACCGGCTGCCGCGGCAGCGGTGATGAACGCAGCGTTCAGCAGCGGGCGCATCGGAAGACCGTGGCTCACGTTGCTGACGCCGAGGAGGGTCCGAAGTCCCAACTCCTTGGCGCCTGCCGTCACCGCCAAGGTGACCTGGGGCGCTTCCGGCTCGGCGGCCGCGGTCATCACGAGTCCGTCGACGATGAGGTCTTCGTCGCTGAGGCCGGCTTCGTGGGCTCGCGATCGCACCCTGCGGACGATCTCGAGGCGGCCCTCAGCGGTCTCGGGGATGCCGTCGTCGTCGAGCGCCAGCACGACGACTGCCGCGCCGTAGCGCGCGGCCAGCGGCAGCACCGCAGACATCGACTCCTCGCCCCCGTTCACGCTGTTGATCAGCGCGCGGCCGGGATAGGCGCGCAGCGCCGCCTCGAGCGCTTCCGGGTCGGTCGTGTCGATGACGAGCGGCAACCCCACGGAGGCCACCAGCGCGAGGACCGCAGCCGGGAGCACCGAGGCCGCGTCCACCCCCGCGGCACCCACGTTGACGTCGAGCAGGTCGGCGCCCGCATGCTCCTGGTCGACGCCGAACGAGCGAACGATGCTCATCGAGCCCTCTCGGAGGGAGTCCGCGAGCGCCGACTTGCCGGTGGGGTTGATGCGCTCCCCGACCGCCGCGATCGGGCCACCCCCGCCGATCACGTGATGCCCCCGCGGGCCGGCCAGCACCAGTCGGTCCTCCGCGGACCCGTGGGCGTGCACCCCGCGATCCCCGACGGCATCGAGCAGCGCGGCGATGTACGCCGGCGTCGTCCCGCAGCAGCCCCCCACCGCGGCCGCTCCCGCTTCGAGGTAGAGCCGGGCCGCGGCCTCGAGGTCCTCGGGCGAGCCCGGGAACACCGTGCGCCCCTCGTCGTCGAGTCGCGGCATGCCGGCGTTCGGCTGCACGATGATCGGCAGCCGAGTCGCGGCGGCCATCTCGCGCACGAGCGGGACCATCTGCTCCGGTCCCAGCCCGCAGTTCATCCCGACAGCCGCGGCCCCCGCCGCCTCGAGCACGACGGCAGCGGTCGCCGGGTCCGTACCTGACAGGTCCATGCGGCCGTTCGCACCGAACGTCACGCTCGCCAGAAGCGGCAGGTCGGTGACCGATCGTGCCGCGAGCATCGCGCAGCGAATCTCGGCGATGTCGGTGAAGGTCTCGAAGAAGATCGCGTCGGGCTTCTCGGCGGCGAGCGCGGCCGCCTGCTCGGCGAAGATCTCGAATAGCTCGTCGAACGTCGCCTCGCCGAGAGGTTCGAGCACGAGGCCGGTGGGTCCGACGTCGGCGAGGATGTGGGGAGCTCCCCACCTCCGAGCGATGCGAACCGCGGCGCGGTTGTATTCGTCGACCCGGTCGGCACAGCCGTGCTCGGCGAGCTTCGGGCGAGAGCCCCCGAAGCTGTTGGTGGTGGTGCAGTCCGCGCCGGCGAGGCGGTAGAGGCGATGCACGTCGCCCACCATCTCGGGAGCGGTCACGTTGAGCATCTCGGGGCACGTGCCCGGAAGCATCCCCGCACGCTGGAGCATCGTCCCCATCGCTCCCTCGAGGATGAGCGCCTCGGAGCCGAGCCGGAGCATCACATCAGGCATCGGGAGCCTCCTCCTCGTCGCGAAGCTTCGTCGACACGTACGTCATGCCCATCCACACCATCACGAACAGCAGCAGCGCGGCACCGAGCAGCATCTCGCCCATCGGCTGGAACCCGAACTCCGCCATGAAGCGCTGCCACTGCCCGCTCGCGAGCGACCAGACGAACGTCGCGGTAACGGCGATCGCGCCCCCCAGCAGTACGACCCTGAAGTAGCGAAGCGCCGCCACGCCTCCCTTGACCGAGCCTACGGCATAGACGAGCCCCAGCAGGAGCGACCACGCGAGCACGATGGTCGTGCCCACCGGGATGAAGGGGTACTCGCTGATGCGAATGAGACCGAAGTACACGCACACTCCTCGACGACCGGCCCGATACCCAGCCACTTTCGCACAGCGTCGGGCTTCTATCGAGGTCTCGAGCCTACTCGCCGAGCAGAACCAGCGCGTGGCCGAGAATGCGCGCGTGATCGAACGCGAGCTCGGGCAGGTCGTCGACGGGGTGCCACTCGGCGCGCTCGGCGTCGTCCCCGCCAGTGACCTCGGGCAGGGTCTCGCCGAGATCCGCCATGAAGACGGCGCTCACGGTCCAGCCGCGCGGGTCGCGTCCCCGCTCGCCGTAGACGCCGACCAGGCGCACCGGGAGCTCCCCGATCTCCAGACCCGTCTCCTCGGCGAGTTCCCGTCGGGCAGCAGCCTCGGGTAGCTCGTACTCGTCGAGGAAGCCGCCCGGCAAGGCCCACATCCCCTCGAACGGAGGGCGACCGCGGCGGATCAGCAGCACGCGACGGGAGGCGGCGGGGCCGGCGAACACCACGCTGTCGGCGGTAAGCGCGGGACGCGGCGGCGACCACTCGCTCATCGGGGACCTCCTTCTCCTCGGCGTTATGCGAGTATGGCTCTCCGGGCACGAACGGGCCCGAGCGGGGAGTCGCCCAGCGCCCGGGCCCGAGAGCGACGCCAAGGGAGGGGGGCGTCGCCTCGGACTGTAGCAACGGACCGCCGGCGATTGGTGAAACGGTTGTGAAACCTGACGAATCAGACGCCGCCTCTCGGGCGGAGAGCGGCGCTGCGGCCCCGGAGGCAGCGCGCGGCGACCGCCGACGTCTGCGCCTGGCGATCGTCGGGGCAGCCGCGGCGCTCGTCGCGCTGGTGGCGCTTCTCGGCTGGTACGTCGACGCGCAAGCCGCCCGGGCTGCGAACGCCTCACTCCCCCTCTCCCAGCGGGCCGCCGCGGCGAGGCGGGTCGCGCAGCTGCGCCCTTGGAGTGGCGAGGCCGATGTCGCCTACGCGCTGCTCGAAAGCGAGCGGCTCATGCAGGATCCCGCGAACTGGGACGCCGCCGAGAAGCTCCTGTACGAGGCCTACCTGCGCAACATCGGTAACCGTCCGCTGCGCGCGCGGCTGACCGAGATCCACAAGGACATCATGCTTCGCGACGCGGGCAAGGCCCACAAGCAGCACGGACACGAGGGACCGAAGGGCGAGCTGGGCCCCGAGGACATCGAGCGCTGATGTCGAGGACGTGGACTCCCCGACTGATCGCCTCGTTCGCGACCCTCTACGTGGTGTGGGGCACAACCTACCTCGCGATCAAGGTCGGCCTCGACGCGTCGCTTCCCCCCGCGCTGTTCGCCGGGGTGCGGCTGATTCCCGCGGGGCTCATCCTGCTCGCCATCTCGGCGATGCGCGGCGCCCCGCTCACCCCCTCGCGCCCCCAGTTCCGGGTGCTCGCGATCGTCGGCATCTTGCTTCTGGTGGGCGGGCAGTACGGCACCTTCCTCGCCGAGACGCGTATCCCCTCCGGCCTCGCCGCGCTGATCGTGGCCCTGCTGCCGCTGTGGATCGCCCTTGCCGAGTCCGCGCTTCCCGACATGGCCCGTCCCACCCGCCGAGGCTACATCGGCTTGGTCCTCGGTTTCGCCGGCCTCGCCGTGCTGATGGCTCCCCGCCTCGCCGAGATCGGCACCGTGGGTGCGGCCGTGGTCGTAGGCGTGGGAATCCAGATCGTCGCGACGTGGCTTTGGGCGGGCGGCTCGATCTACTCGAAGCGCAAGCCGACCGGGCTCGACGGCCTCGTGGCGACCGCATGGCAGATGCTGATCGCGGGGGTCGTCCTCATCGCACTCGGCACCGCCCTCGGCGAATGGGGCCGCTGGGTGATGACGCCGAAGGGATTCGCCGCGCTGGCGTACCTGATCGTCTTCGGCTCGTGCGTCGCGTTCACCGCGTTCACCTATGCGCTCGCTCATGCGCCGGCGAGCAAGGTGATGACGTACGCGTACGTGAACCCTGTCATCGCGGTGTTCGTGGGCTGGCTGTTCGGCCGCCTCGGCATCATTCCGCCGGAGCCCGTCACCGTGTCGATGGTCGTGGGAATGGCCGTGATCGTCGCCGGCGTCGCGCTCACCACGTCGGCCCCGACTCGCCCGCCTGCATCGCGACCCGCGGTGACCGACGCCGACGAACCCGAGCTAGCCGCCGAACCCAGCGAAGTGTGATCCGTCACAATCTCCACGGTTCCTCCACAGGCGCGCCGTCCTTGCTTCACAACACGGTGTCAGACTCGTTCGTGCCGGGGATACGCCGTCGAGCTGTCCCCGGCCTACGAACCTGGGAGGGATTCGCGTGCTACTCGCCCCCGCACTGCTACTCGGCCTCGCGATCTGGGCGGCTTGGGCCATGACTCGAACTGACATGTCGTCGTCCGGCTCGGCGATGGTGCCGGCCACCCTCGGGCACGGACGGCACATTCCGGTCCCGCGTGACGGCGCAGAGAAGCTCGCCCGCGAGCGTCTTGCCCGCGGCGAGATCACCGTCGAGGACTACGAGCGGATCATCACCGTCCTGCGAGGCTGACCCCCCACCGACCGGGACCATCGCTCGAGCCATCGAAGGCCCGCCTGTAAGGCGGGCCTCGCCGTTTCTCCAGGCAGCGACTCCTCCTCTCCTCCCCCGCCCCGCCCCCACCCCCGCGCTCGCCCCTCACAAGCGATGTCCGGGCCTGCGGGTAGAATCGGGTCCATCATCACAAGAGCCGACCCAGCCCCTCTCGCGTCGAGTCGATCAGCCGTAAGGAACAACCGCCACCCGTGTCCTCCTCGCTCGTTCGCGCCCTCACGTTCGTCCGCAGCTACCGGGGCATCGCCGCGCTCGCCGTAGTCGCGGTCCTGTTGGCCTCGGCGGCCGACCTCGTGAGCCCGCAGCTGCTGCGCCAGCTCATCGACGTCGGTATCCAGCAGCAGGACTTCGGGGTCATCTGGCGCAACTCGCTGCTCCTGGTGGGAGTCGCCATCCTCGGCGGACTCGCTACGTTCGCGCAAGGCTATCTCTCGGCCAGGGTGAGCCACGGCTCGGCGTTCGAGATGCGCAACGCGATCTTCGACAAGCTGCAGGCGCTGTCGTTCGCGTGGCACGACCGGGCCCAGACCGGCCAGCTGATCACGCGTGTCACGAGCGACGTCGACCTCGTCCGCGACTTCGTGGGCGGCGGACTGGTCCAGGCCGTCTCGGCTGTCCTGCTGCTGGTCGGCGCCGTGATCGTGCTCTTCGCGATGAACACCACTCTCGCCTTGGTGTCTCTGCTCGTCGTGCCGGCGACCGTCACGGTGCTGCTGCTGTTCGTTCGCAAGCTCGGCCCGATGTTCCGCGAGAACCAGCAGCGCCTCGGCGCGCTCAACAACGTGCTGCAGGAGAACGTCGCGGGCGTGCGTGTGGTCAGGGCGTTCGCGCGCGAGCAGTTCGAGGAGGGGCGCTTCGACCGCGCGAACAGCTCGCTGCTCGAGCAAGGCCTCGTGGTGCGACGGACGGTCGCGAACGCGTTCCCGCTGCTGTTCAGCGTCGGCTCGATGGGCGTCGCGCTCGTGACCGTGGTGGGCGGGGTGCTCATCGTGGGCGGCAGCGTGCAGGTGGGCGAGCTGGTGGCGTTCACGAGCTACCTGTTCCTTCTGCTCGGACCGCTCTTCACGCTCGGATTCGGCGCCCAGGCCATCGCCCAGGCATCGGCCTCCGCCGACCGGCTCTTCGAGGTTCTCGACGCCCCCATCGACGTTGCCGAGAAGCCCGATGCCGCGCCGCTCGCCGCCATAGCGGGCCGCATCGAGTTCGAGCACGTGTCGCTGCGCTACCCCGGCTCCGATGCCGAGACGCTCTCCGACATCACGCTGGCCATCGAGCCGGAGACCACCGTCGCCGTCGTCGGCGCCACCGGTTCCGGCAAGACCTCGCTCGTGAACCTCGTGCCGCGGTTCTACGACGCGTCGGCCGGCGCGGTGCGGATCGACGGGGTCGACGTCCGCGACGTGACGCTGAGCTCGCTGCGCACCCAGATCGGCATCGTCATGCAGGAGTCGGTGCTGTTCAGCGGGTCGGTGCGCGACAACATCGCGTACGGACGACCCGACGCGAGCTTCGAGGAGATCGTGGCCGCCGCGCAGGCCGCGCAGGCGGACGAGTTCGTACGCGCGCTTCCCGAGGGCTACGACACGCGGGTGGGCGAGCGGGGCGTGAAGCTCTCCGGTGGACAGCGCCAGCGGATCGCGATCGCCCGCGCACTGCTCGTCGACCCCGCGGTGCTGATCATGGACGACGCCACCTCCTCGGTCGACTCGACCACCGAGGCCGCGCTCCGCGCCCAGCTGGTCACGCTGATGCAGGGGCGCACGACGTTCGTGATCGCCCAGCGGCTCTCCACCGCACGGCGCGCCGACCTCGTGGTCGTGATGGACCGCGGTCGCGTCGTGGCCACCGGCACCCACGACGAGCTTCTTGCCGGGAACTGCCTGTACGCCGAGATCGCGGCAAGTCAGCTGATCGGCGGCGAGGAGATCGACGTGCCTGCCGTGTGCGAGCTGCCCGAGGAGAGTGAGCGCTGATGGCGCAAGGCGTCTCGCTCAAGTCCCTCGCCAAGGACGACCGCCCGACCTCGACCACCGCCGTCGTGCGTCGAATGCTGCACTACTTCGGACCCTATCGCCGTACCGTCGCGTGGGCCGTCCTCTGGTTGGCGGCCACGTCGGCCGCGACGGCCGCCACGCCAGCCCTGACCGGGCTTCTGGTCGACGCCGCGGTCACGTCGGCGGCCGGCTCGAAGTCGCTCGCACCGCTCGTCGGACCCGCCGTCCTGCTGCTGCTGGCGTCGGTCTTCGCGTGGTTCGCACAGCGTCAGCAGATCCTGCTGCTGGGCACCGCGGGGCAGCAAGCGCTCTACGACCTGCGCGGTGAGGTCTTCGGCAAGCTGCAGCAGATGCCCGTGGGCTTCTTCGAGACCGCGGAATCCGGCGACCTCATGTCGCGGCTCATCAACGACATCCAGCAGGTGAACTCGTTCCTGTCCCAGGGATTCCGGCGGCTGCTCGCCTCGCTGTTCGCGCTCGTGGCGACACTGACCGCGATGGTGTGGGTCGACTACCGGCTGGCCGCGGTCACGCTCCTGGTCGTCCCGGTGCTCTTCCTCGTGTCCCGAGGCTTCGGTTTCGTCGCCCGGCGTGCGTTCCGACGCAGGCAGGAGACGATCAGCGGCGTCTCGTCGACGCTTGCCGAGGAACTCGCCGGCATCAAGGTCGCCCAGGCCTTCAACCGCACCGACCGCAACCGCGTCGAGTTCTCTGCCCGCAACGCCGAGAACCGCGACGCGAACATCGGTGCCGCCACGGTCTCGTCGGCGTTCTCCCCGGTGCTGTCGGTGATCTCGACTGGTGCCACAGCACTCGTGGCCGCGTTCGGTGGCTACCTGGCCGCGCTCGGTGTCATCACGATCGGCGTCGTGGTCGCCTTCTTCGGGTACGCCCGCCAGTTCTTCTCGACGGTGACGCAGCTGTCGTCGCTCTATGCCGACACGCAGGCCGCGCTTGCCGGTGCCGAGCGGGTGTTCCAGCTTCTGGACCAGTACGTCGCCGTCGCCGACGCGCCCGGGGCAGCCGACGCCGGTCGTCTCCGCGGACGCATCGAGTACGACGCGGTCTCATTCCGCTACGCCACCGGCTCGGACGTGCTGCACGACGTGTCGCTCGCCATCGAGGCAGGAACAACCGTGGCGATCGTGGGTCAGACCGGAGCAGGCAAGACGACGCTCGTGAATCTCGTGCCCAGGTTCTACGACCCCACGGCGGGTCGCGTGCTCATCGACGGCACCGACGTCCGCGACTTCACGCTGGCCTCGCTGCGGGGCAACATGGGAATCGTGCTCCAGGACCCGTTCCTGTTCTCGGGGACCATCGCCGAGAACATACGGTACGGGCGGCTCGACGCTCGCGACGACGAGGTGCGGGTAGCTGCGGGTCTGGCCTGTGCCCTGGACTTCATCGACCTGCTGCCCGAGAGACTCGACACCCCCGTGGGCGAGCGGGGCTCGGCGCTCTCGACCGGACAGCGCCAGCTCATCGCGTACGCCCGAGCGATCCTCGCCGACCCCGCGGTACTCATCCTCGACGAGGCGACGTCCTCGGTCGACACGCGTACCGAGGCGCTCATCCAGAACGGACTCAGGCAGCTGCTCTCCGGACGCACCGCGTTGATCATCGCGCACCGGCTCTCCACGGTGCGCGACGCCGACCGGATCCTGGTCGTCGACGCCGGCACCGTGGTCGAAGACGGCTCCTTCGACGACCTCTTGGCCCGGGGCGGTGCCTTCGCACGGCTGTACCGAGCCCAATTCGGCGACGACGAGGCATCGGACTAGTCGCGTTCGCGGTTCGGGACGATCACTAACCCCCTAGACCGCTGGTCGACCCCACGAAGAACGCCTCTGAACTGCTGCTTTCCATCCGACCTCGACCCCTGCTTGACGCTACGGCCACCCCCTTTACGTACATGTATGACTTGTCTACTATATGTCTTGTCTTCTATGCAGAAGGGACTCCAATCGAGTGTCGCTCGACCACGCGATCCTGGGATTCCTCGCCGAGCGCGAGCGATCGGGCTACGACCTCAAGACCCGCTGCTTCGACGACGACGCGCGTTGGATGTGGACCGCTGATCAGGCGCAGATCTACCGCACGCTCGACCGTCTGCAGTCCACCGGCTGGGTCCGATCGCGGAGGCGCCGCCAGGCCGGCCGCCCCGACCGCAGGTTGTTCTCAATCACCGATGCCGGACTCGCGGAGCTTCACCGCTGGCTGTCGACGCCAGAGCCGCTCCCCTCGCCGCGCGAGACGTTCCTCCTCCACCTGTACTTCGGTGCCGCCACGAGCGACCCCGAGATGCTGGAGCTGTTGCGCGCACGGCGCGACGCGCACCAGCAGCGGCTGGAGACGCTGCGGGCACAGGCCGTCCAGCACGCGCGAGATCGAGACATGGGGCGGCAGGGCCCGCTCCGATCGATGGCGCTCGACGGGGCCATCGTCGAGCAGCGCGCCGCCGTCGACTGGCTGGACGACTGCATCGATCTCGTTCAGGCGGGGTCGCTACCGGCTCCCGCCTCGTTCTCCCCGCTTCCGTCCGAGGGCGCGTAGCGCTCGCACCGCACGAGAAGGGACGACCATGCGAATCCTGGCCATCGATGCGAGCCCGAGACGGGGAGTCGTGTCCCTCTCTGTGGAGACAGCGGCGAGAGCCGCCGAGGCGGCAGGCGCGCATGTCGAAGTCGTGCGGCTGACAGACCTCGACATCAGGTACTGCACCGGCTGCGGGTGGTGCCAGACCACCGGGGCGTGCAAGACGCAGGACGACCTGCCGGGTCTGGTCCAGCGTATCGCCGAGGCGGACGGCGTGATCGTGGGGACGCCCTCCTACTTCCGGCGGGCCGACACCAGGACGCAGGCCATCCTCGACCGGCTGGCAGGTTACTTCGGGGACAGCGGGCAGCTTCGGCTACCGGGCGTCAAGGTCGCGCAGTCGGAGTCAGCGACTCGGGTGAAGCGGGCGGTGGTCATCACCGCGTGCACGATGCCCGAGCCCCTCGCTACCTTCTTCGGCTACTCCACCGGTCCGGTCCGCGACCTGAGACGAGCTCTCGGAGCCGGCGGCATCAAGACCGTGGGGTCGCTCGCCGTGGCCGGAGGATGGCGCTCCCAGCCGTTCGACGAGTGGGAGCGCGACAAGGCGACGTCGCTCGGCCGGCTGCTGGTCGGGAAGATCTAGGAGGCAAGGGGCATCGGCGGAGGGCGGCGACGGTGATGGTGGCCATGGCGGTCACTGGGGACTCGGCTTCGATCCGGAAGCGGGTCTGGCGCTGGGTGGCCATCGCGATCGCCGTGGTCGTGGCACTCGTGCTCGTGGTACCGCTGGTCTGGCCCGTACCTCCGCTGACGGGGACCGTTGACCCCGAGCGCCTCGCCCGCACCGGCGACCGTTTCGTGGACGTGGACGGTGTCCGCGTCGCCTACCGCGAGAGCGGAAGTCCCGACGCCACGCGAACAATCGTGCTCCTTCACGGGTTCGGGGCGTCCACGTTCTCCTGGCGCGACCAGATGCAGCTGCTCGGCAGGAACGCGCGGGTCATCGCATTCGATCGGCCCGCGTTCGGCCTGACCGAGCGACCGTTGCCCGGGCAGTTCCCCAACTGGCCGCAACCCTTACTCCCTCTCGGCATCCGCCGATCAGACGGTCGGGCTGATGGATGCGCTCGGCGTGGAGAAGGCGGTGCTTGTGGGGCATTCCGCGGGTGGTCTCGTCGCCGCGGCGGTCGCGCAGCGGAACCCCGAGAGAGTCGAAGCCCTGGTGCTCGAAGACCCCGCAATCTCTCGGCGCGGCGGGCTGTTCGGCGTGCTCGGGCCGCTGCTGCGCACGCCTCAGGCGCGCCGTCTGGGCCCGCTCGTGAGCCGAAGCCTCGCCGGACCGCAGGGCGACGCTTTCATACGCCGTGCGTTCTTCGACCCCTCAAAGGCGACCACCGAGACCTTGGCCGGCTATCGGCGACCCCTGCGGGCCAGGGACTGGGACCGCGCGTTGTGGGAGTTCACCGCTGCCCCGCGAGACGTGGACGTGGGTGCCGGACTTCCTCGCATGCGCGTGCCGACGCTGGTGATCGCGGGCGCGGACGACGCGATCGTCCCCCTGAGCTCCATCCGCGAGGTCGCCTCGAACATCCCCGGCGCAGAACTGCTCGTTCTTCCCCGGACCGGACACATCCCGCACGAGGAACGGCCGGCGGAGTTCGCCGCGTCGGTCGACCGCTTCCTGACCTCGCTGCGCTAGACGCGCCGCCCGAGTCGACCGGGACGAAACCGCGTCTGCCAGCAGTCCGAGAGCTCGGGCTACTCGTCGCGCTCCTCGAGCAGCAGGGCCATGACCTCGCGCCCCGGATCCACGACGTACTCGGTGGTCTCGGCGGCGGCTTCGCAGAACGATTCGCCGGCATTAGGCAGCACGCCCTGACCCCAGATCACGAACGGCACAGGGTCGCCCGTGTGGGTCTTGATCGCGATGGGAGTGGGATGGTCAGGCATTGCGAGGATCCGGATGTCCCCGCCGTGCTCGGCGAACCGAGACACGACGTGACGGTCGATCTCCTCGATCGCCCGAATCTTGCCGAGCGTATCGCCGGCGTGGCCCTCCTCGTCGGGCGACTCGACGTGCACTACGACGACATCGTGGTCCTCGAGCGCGGCGAGAGCCCCCTCGGCTTGCGCGACGTAGTCGTTGTCGGAGCCATCGGTGACGCCGGGTATGTCGAGCCGATGGATACCGAGCAGCGTCGCGAGGCCGTTCAGCAAATCGACGCCGCTCGTCATCGCAGCGGTGGCGCCGTGCGCCTGGGCGAACGGGACGAGACCCGCGGGAGCGACGCCGGGCCAGAAGGCCACACGTCGGTGGCGGGAAGCTTGCCCTGGTCGACGCGCCGGCGATTCGTCTCGCTCGCCGCCAGGACCGGGCGGGCGCGATCCATCAGGTCCCTGAGCACGGAAGACCCCGGACCGGCGGGGAGGTGCGCCGCGAACGGCTGGTCGGAGATGTCGTGAGGCGGGGTGTAGGTGCCGTCGACCAGCTCGGGGCGACCGGAGACGACCAGGATGTGGCGGTACGCGACGCCAGGGTAGAACGCGAAGGTGTCGTCGGATAGCGCGTCGTCGAGCTCCGCAACGAGTTCGTGCGAGTCAGAGGTTGCGATGTGCCCGCACGCGTAGCTCTGCATCACCCCGTCGCCCAGCGTGACCAGATTGAGCCGCAGTGCGACCTGTCCGGGCTCGAGGGCGATACCCATGCTTGCGGCCTCGATCGCTCCGCGACCCACGTAGTTCGCCACCGGATCGTAGCCCAGGATCGAGGTGCAGGCCGCCGCCGAGGAGGGTTCGCTCCCCACCGGGATCGTCCTCGCCATGCCGAGCAGCCCCTCGCGCGCCAGCGAATCGAGCACGGGGGTCTCGGCGGCCTCGAGACAGGTCCTGCCGCCGAGCCCGTCGAGCGGCCAGCCGGCCGCACCATCCAGGATGATGACCGCGTACTTCATGGCGCCTCTTTCCGCTGTTGCGACTGGTGGAAGCGTACACGAAGCGTCCCGCTCACCAACGGCCAGGATTCCCGCCGAGCCAAGCGATCCTCTCTCGGACGCACACCACAATCTGGTGTATTCGCTGGGTCCCCAAGGTGTCACCATCAACTCAACGGTGCGCGCACAGAGGGCGCGTATTCGCAAGAGAGGTGGGCTCGTGAACGGTCGTGTCATCCAGGTGTTGATCGTGGACGACGACTACTACGCCCGAGAGGCGCTCGCCGCGCTCGTCGCTCGCGACCCCCGCACCCGGGTGTGGGGTCAGGTGGACAGCATCAGTCAGGCCCTCGCGGAGCTTGCCGCCCCCGCCGACCGCCCCCGCTCTCCCGACGTCGTCCTCCTCGACGTCCGCCTCGCGGAGGGCGAGCGCGCCGGCATAGAGGGCATCCCCTCGCTGCGCGAGGCCGCCCCGTCGATGCGCATCCTCGTGACGAGTGTCTCGGCGGACGACGACACCGTGCTCCACGCGGTCCGAGCGGGGGCCGACGGCTACATCTGGAAGAACGAGACCACCGAGCGCATCGCCTTCGCCATCGAGCGTGCCGCCGAGGGTCGCTTCGTGCTCTCGAAGTCGATCGCCGACCGGCTCATGGGCACCATCGCGGACCTGGGCGATTACGCGACCGAGGTCCTCCCCGACCAGCCGTCGTACCGCGAGATGACCGAGAACGTCCGCAAGACGCTCTACCTGTTCTGCGTGATGGGGCTCTCGGCGAAGGAGATCGCCGACGAGCTGCAGGTCTCGGTGAATACCGTGCACTCGCGCATCAAGGCGGCGTACGCCGCACTTGGCGCGACCAGCCGTTCGGAGGCGTTCGCCGCACTCACTGCAGGCGCTGCTGCCAAGAACGGGAACGGCGCATAGCCATGTCGCGTCTGGGTCGCATCGGCTTCCGGCTGCTGGAGCTGTCGCCGCTGATCGTGCTGGCGCTGCTGGTCGCGGTGTACCTCGCACTTCCCACGCAAGTCGGCAGCACGCTGCTGAGCAGCGCGCTGTTCGACTATCCCGGCGACCCCTCTCTGCCTCGCATGACCCAGGACCAGATCGCGCTGAACGCGTTCCGGAGCGTCGCCGACCAGATCGACCACGGGTACGCACCGGCGGAGTTCGGAGTCGAGAGCTCGTCGTTGAAGGGCGTGGTCGACGCGGCGTGGTCGGTCACGAACGAGAAGGAACTGAGGCAGGCCACGATCGGCCGGACTCTGCCCACCGACCACAAGTCGCAGGCCGGCCTGGAGGCCTGGGAGCGCGAGCACCAGGCGAACGTGTATCTGTGGGTCGTCCCCGTCAGCGCCGATGCGACCATCGCGTACCAGTACATCGGCGATGTCGGGCTCCTGACGCAGAAGGAACGGCTCGCGCTCTCGGGCCCGAACAAGATGTCGATCCGACAGATCCTCCAGAATGCGCTCGGCGAGCCGGGAGTTCCGCTCGCATCCCTCAATAGCGGTGGGGGCAGCGGGGACTCGTCACGGAGCGTGAACGTCAACTCCTGGCTCGCCGGAGGACGTGTCTGGGAGAGCTACCTCATCTACCCGACCGAGGCGATGATGTCGCAGTACACCCCCGACCTCGGTTCGTTCACGCTCGACCCCACCTCAAAGGACGGGCGGGCGTGGCTGGAGCGGTTCACCAAGCGACTCAACGCCGATGTGATCATCGTCGGCCCGCTCGACGGTACGCCCGCACTGCTTCGTGCGCCGGTCGGGCGGGATCGAGGAGCGGAGCTGGAGGCACCACGAGCACTGGGCAGCGTCCTGTGGCCTAAGCGCGTCGAGGGCAGCTCCATGAGCGAGCCGACCGGTTTCTCGCTGACCACGCGCGAGCGAGACCTCACAGGAGCGAAGTGGGGAATCCTTGCGGTGGCCGGAGAGAACTCCGGCGGCGCAGGATTGAAGCCCTCGGTCATTGCCCTCGCCGCCATGCAGCGCAGCCCCGCGGCCGAGGTGCTTCGCGAGCAATGGGGCAGCACCCCGTGGCGCAAGGTCCAGGCCTGGCTCGCGCCACGGTACACGTTCGTGATCGGTTTCCTCGGCGTGCTGTTCCTGGCCTCGCTCGTCGCCTCGCCCACCGCGTTCGTGGTGGAGCGTCGCGTCACCGAGGAAGCCGAGATGGAGCGGGAGCGGGAGCGTATTCGCCGAGAGGCGAACGAGCGAGTGTTCGCACGGCTCGAGGCGCTGTCGCACGAGGTCGAGGCAGCGAGCAAGGCGGCTTCGGGCACGGCGGAAGGCGAGCTGGAGCGGGCCTCGAAGGACATCGAAGAGACCCTGGTCGATCTGCGGCGCCTGCTCGGCGACTCGAACGGGAAGGCGGCCCAGCGGTGAGCGGCCCGTCGCCTCGGAAGCGGTCGAAGGTCCTCATTCGGCTGGTCGAAACCTCGCCGCTGATCGTCGTGGCCCTGCTCGCGGCGGTCCTGCTTTCCTTGCCTCGGGATCTGTCCACAACGCTCATCGGCCAAGTCCCCCCCGCGATCGCTACGGGGCAACCGATGAACCGCACGGTACTCGGGCAGATGGCGGACATCCTCAACCACAGCAAGGACATCAAGGGGCTGGACCTTACCGATGTGGACGCACGAGGCGGGATGCAGAACCTGTTGGCGACCGCGGCCGGCAAGGCGTGGTGGGACCTCCAGTGGCGCCAGGACGAGTACTTCTCGGTCTCGACGATCACACCCAACCCCTTCCCCGCCTCGGACAAGGTCTACGCGAGCCTCTCGGCGTGGGAGAGAACTCACGACGCCCGGATCTGGGTGTGGGTCCTTCCGGTGGGCGACCCGCCGCCGCTCGCCATCCGCTCGATAGGGAGCGTCAAGCGGCTGAACGCCCTCAAGGCGCAGATCGCATCGAACCGCGAAGCACTCGATCAGGCGGCGGGCCCGATCACGGATCGCGACATCGTCGCCGCCCTGAACAGCGACGCGATGCCCCAGGCCGGCATGCAGGCCCTGAATCCCCCGCGTCTGGGGGCCAACGGCGGCGGGGGCAGCAACGAGTACATGGTATGGGACTTCACCTCGCTTCAGGGCCGAGACGTCTACAAGTACTACCTCGTCGCGCAAGGCGACGACTATCAGACCGGCTCGCAAGCTGAGATCAGCAGCAAGGAGGCCGAGCGCAACAAGGTGATGGACGGCCTCATGTCGATCGACCCGCGGCTACCCGAAGCGAAACGCGAGGCGGACCGGGTGGCCAAGGAACTTCGGGGAAACGTGTTCGTGGTGGGCCCACTCGATCTCAAGGCCATACCCCTTCGGGTCCCGAAGGGCGCCACGCTCGATGAGGCGCGGAAGCTGGGCGACTGGGGCTGGCCCTCGAAGATGGCCCTGGACCAGTGGCCCAACAACGTGCTGGTGACGCTTCCCGCCACCGAGGCCGCATTGACGGGTGACCGGGCCATCGCCTTCTTTGTGACGCACGCTGGGAACAACTCGCTGGGGTCGCCGGCGGTTCGTGAGGGGCAGATCGCACCGCAGACGCTGCTCGTTGCCGCGACGTACCGGACCTACCCCGGCTACCAGCCCACCGCCGTCGAACGGTTGCTCCGCAGGTGGCAGCGCTTCGTCGCATCCGTGTTTCCGTGGATCGCCGGTGCCTTCGCGGCCCTGCTGGCGGTGTCGCTCGTGGCCTCGCCCCTCGCGTTCGTGTACGACCGTCGGCGCACCGCGCGCGAGCGCGTGCTCGCCGAGATGGAGTTGGTTCGCCGAGACGCCCACGACCGCGTCTACAACCGCCTGTCGGCGCTGAGCAAGACGGTTGCACTCGCGAGTGCCGGGACACCCGAGGAGACGGCCGCGCGGCTGAAGGCGGCCGCCGACGACATCCGGGGGACCGTCGGCGAGCTGCAAGACATCCTAGGCAGCGAGAAGCGCCACGAGAACGCCGCGCTCACTACCGTGCCGCTCGCCGATCAGCTCACCAGCGTCTGCTCGGCCCAGGCCGCGAGGCACCGGGTCGAGATCGACTGCGCCGCCGCCACGGCACTCCCCGATGCGCCTGCCGAGCTGGGCTGGGACCTCCAGTGCGTCGCCGAGGAGGCGATCACGAACGCCATCCGCCACGGGGCCGCGACCTCGATCGCCGTGTCACTCGCCTACGCCCCGGTATCGCGGGAGCTACACCTCGAGGTCGCCGACGACGGCTCGGGCTCGACGGTGTCCTCGGCGGCCGAAGCGGCACCGGACTCCCGCGGCCTCCGGAGCATGCACGAACGCGTGAGCCGCTGGCACGGCGAACTGGCCATCGAGTCGTCGTCCGCGGGCACGACGCTCGTCGCGACCTTCGTCGTACCCGCGGCGCCAGCCGTCTAGCACCCCACCCTCTGCTACCATGCCCGCATGAGGAACCCCACCCGCTATCTCGACACCCGCGGGCTGCTCAACGGCCCCAAACCCACCTTCACCGAGGCTGTCATCGCCGGTATCGCACCCGGCGGCGGGCTGTTCGTGCCGGAGACGCTACCCGAGCTGTCCTTGGGCGAGATCGTCGCGTTCGCCGAGCTCCCCTATTGGCGTCGGGCCGCGGCGATCTTCGACCGCTTCGGCGTCGACATCCGCAGCGAGCGCATCGACTCGCTGATGCAGCAGGCGTACGGCGCCCAGTGGGACGATGACCGGATCGCACCGGTCATCGAGGTCTCGGCGGAGATGCACGTCCTGGAGCTGTGGCACGGCCCGACGAGCGCCTTCAAGGACATGGCGCTGCAGTGCATGCCGCTGTTCTTCTCGGAGGCGATCTCGGAGCTTCGCGCGCGCGGACGCGCCCAGGACGACTACCTCATCCTCGTCGCGACCAGCGGCGACACCGGCAAGGCCGCGCTCGAGGGCTTCGCCGACCGTCGCTTCACCCGGATCGCGGTGTTCTACCCCGCCGAGGGCGTGAGCGACATCCAGCGCAAGCAGATGGTGACGCAGCGCGGCGAGAACGTCGCGGTGTTCGGGGTTCGCGGCAACTTCGACGACTGTCAGAACGCGGTCAAGGCGGCGTTCGCCGATGAGGTCTTCACGGCTGAGCTGCACGAGCGCGATGGCATCAAGCTCTCCAGCGCGAACTCGATCAACTGGGGCCGCCTCATGCCCCAGATCGTCTACTACGTCAGCGCCTACGCCGACATGGTCGCCGCGGGCGGCGTTCGCGCCGGCGAGCCGATGGACGTCTGCGTGCCCACCGGCAACTTCGGCAATATCCTCGGCGGTTACTACGCCCGCCAGATCGGCGTGCCCATCGGCCGCCTGATCTGCGCCAGCAACGAGAACAAGGTCCTCACCGACTTCATCGCCACGGGCGTCTACGACATCTCGGACCGCGACTTCGTGACCACTCCCAGCCCGAGCATGGACATCCTCATCTCTTCGAACCTCGAACGGCTGCTGTTCGAGCTTGCCGACGCCGAACGCGTCCGCGAGTGGATGGCCGAGCTCGCCGAGACGCGGCGCTTCAAGGTCGACGTGGAGACCTTCGCCAAGCTGCGCGAGCTGCTCTCGGGGGACTTCGTCACCAACGACGAGTCGCTCGCCACGGTGCGACGCGTCTGGGACGAGCACGGCTACCTGCTCGATCCGCACACCGCCGTGGCCTGGGAGGTCGCCGAGCGGCTGCGCGCCGAGAACCCCGTCCTCGTGGTATCCACCGCGCACTGGGCGAAGTTCGGCGCCGACGTCTACCGCGCGCTGACCGGCGTCGCGTGCGGCGGCGCGCTGCCCGACGAGGTGGCGGGACTCACCGGCGTCCAGCTGCTCGCCAAGGTGCAGGAGATCGCGACCGAGGGTGCCTGTGTGCCCCGCGCGCTCGCAGAACTCGACGACGCCGAGGTGCGGTTCCCGGCGGTCGTCGACGCCGGTCGCGAGGGCATCGAGGGCGCGGTCCGGGAGTGGCTCGGCTAGGCAGCTTACAAGCTGCCACACAACGCTAACCACTCGTATCGTTTCGCTTTCGCTGCTGCAACCATTCGCACGCCCACTCTCTCCATCATTCGCGCTGGGGAGAGGTCGTCGGCGTGCGGATAGGTCCCCCCAGACTCCGCGCCCGACGACCGTTCCTCCCGTAGGAGGAAGGCGCCCGCGGAGCGGGCAGTCCAGAGGAGAAGCGCATGGATCGCAGGGAGTTCCTGAAGTGCGGAGGCATCGCCCTCGCCGGTGCGGCGATGGGCGCGGCGTCACCGGTGCCTTGGCTCGAGGTGGGCTCGGCGTTCGCCGCCCCCGGCACCAAGGTCGTCAAGTTCGGCGTCATGGCCGACACCCAGTGGAAGGTCAACGCCGACGGCAAGAACCCCGGTACCTGCGCAGTCGACATCATCAACGAGTTGAACGCGCAGTTCATCGGGCACAAGGTCGACTTCGTGGTCCAGGTGGGCGACCTGGTCGACGTCGAGCACAACACGATGAACGGACAGCCCACGGACCGGACCCTCAAGTACCGTGTCGCTGCCGCTCAGGCCCTCTACGACGCCGGCATCGGCTTCTACCCCTGCCGAGGCAACCACGAAGGATCGTCCACCGCGGCCAACGAGTTCGTGACGCTCTTCCCGCAGACCAGGGGCATGGGCTCGAATCTCGCCGGTGCGATCGGGCACGCGAGCCCCTCGCTCGCGGGACTGAACGGCCTGACCTACTCGTTCGACGTCGGCAACGTGCGGATCATCGGACTCGACCAGTTCACCCGCACCGACGGCACCAGCTACCTCGGCAGCTCGAACAACAACATCGTGGATCAGGTCCCGTGGATCGACGCCCAGCTCGCCAGCCGGGCCAGCGACACCCACGCGTTCGTGTTCGCCCACAAGAACCTGATCGGCCAGAACCACGTCGACACGCTCTTCGGCTCGAATCCCGCCTCCAACACCCCTGCTCGCAACGAGTTCATCAAGAGCATGGCGCGCAACGGCGTTCGCTACACGCTCGGCGGGCACGACCACATGCATCACCGCTCGATCGTGAAGAGCCCCGACCAGTCCGCCGAGGTCAAGCAGCTGATCTGTTCGTCGAACAGCTACAAGTTCTACGTCCCGCCGATGACCTCCAACGACGCGAGCTACAACTCGCCGCGCTGCGAGACGATCATGGCGAACGAGCTGTTCACCATCGGCTACTACATCTTCACCGTCGACGGGCCTCGCCTGACCGTCGACTACTACTCTTCCACGACGGGCTTCGACTTCGCCGACGTCGACTTGGTGAACAGCCCGGCTAACACCGTCTTCTACAAGCGCGAGAGCTGGGGCTACAGCCTCAACGGCAAGGAGTTCGTGATCGCTCAGGGCGCGTCCTACGACGTGGTCAAGGACTCCTTCGCCGGCACTGATGCCGCGATTCTCGCAGGCCAGAACGGATCGACCGCTGTCGATCGCTCGCAGCGCCAGATGGTCAAGACCGTCAACACCGGATGGTCCTCGCGCTCGGCAGATGACGACGGGGCAGCCAGCGAGGTCCTCACCCTCTGGGGTACCGCCGACAGCCTCGCCCTGTGGGACGACACGCTCACCGGGCTACTGCCCGAGTCGAGCCGCACCAAGAAGGGCGACGCCATCGCCCTCTCGATGAGCTACGACACGACCCGAGTCCGACCCAACGGCCTTGGCAACGGCAGCTTCGGCATCGCCGCTCGGGACGCGAAGGGCAACTGGGTGAACGCCGTCGATCTCAACGAGGGCGGTTCGAAGGACTTCGTGGTCGGCCCGTACAGCGAGGCGTACGCCCTCGGCACGTACGGCGTCGACCCCTCCACCAAGACCGCGTGGGCCGTCGTGAACTACGACGGTGACTTCGCCGTACGGCGCGGCCTCGAGCTGCCGGTCGGGCGCCGCTAGCCGAACGCTCACTGCACGGTCCTCGGCATCGCGGACCGGTCTGGGAAGGGGGTCCTTCGGGACCCCCTTCGACCTTTGGGTACACTTCCTCATCATGGCCGACGAGACGAACGCTCTGCTTCAGCACTACGTCGATACGCTCTTCCGCGGGCTCGCGCGGGAGGACCGTGTCTCGCGGATCGACGCCGTCGTGCGCGCCGAGGCGGCAGACCTGCCGGACGACCTGCTCGAGATCGTCCACCTGCTGCCGCCTGGGCACTTCAATCGCCAGATGCTCGCCGACCAGCTCAACAGCGCCATCGTGGGACACGGGTGGGGCCGCATGTACGGGACGGTGGAGTAGGGCCACAGCGCCCCGGTCCTTCAGTGAGCCTGGGCGTCGTCCAGCACGAGCTCCAGTATCACGACGTCGAGCCATTCGTCGAACTTGCGCCCGACCTCCACAAGCGTCCCGATCCGCACGAAGCCGAGCCGCTCCGCCATGCGGATCGACGCCTCGTTGCCGCCGACCACCTGGGACACCAGCGCGTGCAATCCGTTTGCCCGTGCGTCGTCGACGAGCCGGCCGAGCAGTGCGGTGCCGATGCCGCTGCCGCAAGCCTCCTCGGCAACGTAGACCGCGACCTCCGCGGTCAGCGACCACGCGGGCCGCTCGCGATACGGGCCGAGTGCCGCCCAGCCCACGACGCGCCCATCCTGCTCGCCGACCACGACCACGTGCTGCGGGTCGCGATCGGTCAGCCACCACTCCCTGTCCTCGGCGGACTTGGGCACGGTATCGAAGGTAGCGGTCGAGTTCACCACGTAGTGGTTGTAGATGGCCGCGATGGCGGTCGCGTCCCGGGGCTCGGCGGCTCTGATGAGGGGCTCGCTCACGGCTGGCTCCTACCGACCCAGACAGTACAGGTAGCCGTCCCGAGACCCGATGTAGACGCGGCCCTTCCAGACGAGCGGCGTAGACTCCACAGACCCGTTGGTGGCGTACGAGCTCACAGGCCTGGCGCTGACCTTCCACCACCGGCCGTCAGGGCTGGGAAGGGCGCCGGCCTGGCCCTTCTTCGCCTCGGCGAACTTGAGCCCGATCACGCGGACCTTGCGGTCGTACCCTCCCACCACGATACGGTCGCCTGCGAACGCGGGCGTCGAGATGCTCGGTCCCACGAACAGCTCCGCGACCTTGTAGGGCACGCGCACCGGTCCGGCGGGTCCGGGGCCCTTGACCTTGCGCGAGGTCAGCACGTCCTGCGAGACGACGTAGAGGTTGCCGTCCACGCTGAGGAACGCAGCCAGCCGAGGACGGTTCCCCTTGTTGGACGCGTCGTTCACCGCCGCAGACCCCACGCTGCCGCCGGACCACTCGGAGAAGCCTCGAGCGGGAGTCGGGAAGTACCACAACGGCGCCCTGGCCGCCGGCTTCGCGGGGTCGAGCAGATAGAGCCCGCCGTCTTGCTTGATGTACTGCTTCTCGATGGTGACGAGCAGATGGTTGTCCGTGTTCACCACCGGCGTGCCGTCGATATCCGACCCCGTCTTGTAGTCCCAGACCACTTTCAGCGTCCTGCGATCCAAGCCGTAGACGTGACCGGAGCCGGCGGTGATGTAGATGACGTCGCCGATCGCCGAGGGGGACGCCTCCACCGCGAGGTTCGCACCGCCGACATCGGGGTGTCGCGCCACGTCGGACTTGTCGTACAGCTTGGGCGATCGTGCCAGCACGACCGGCTGCCGCACGCCGTTGACGACTCGCGTCCGGAACGGATCGAGAGCGTACACGTAGCCCGACTCCACCGGGGCGAAGAGCACGCCCTTGTACCACAGCGGGCTCGAATCCACGTCCTGGCTGTAGTTCGCGGTCCTCGGCACGGGAAGCCGCCAGAGCTCCTTGCCCGTGGCGAACGAGACGGCACGCAGCGGTGAGATCCGCTTGTCGCCCACGCTGAGCTCAGAGCCCCGCCGCGACCCCGAAACCACGATGATGCGGTTCGCCTCGGAGGTGGGCTTCGGGTTCGCGACGACGGTGTTGGTGCCCTTCATCACGTCGGGCCACTCGGCCTCCCACTCCACCCGCCCGGTCTTGGCGTCGATCCGGTGGAGGTTGTGGTCGTACCCGCCGATCAGCAGCCAGTCGCGCCCGCGATCGCGTACCAAGGTAGGCTGGCCCGTCCAACCGGTACCCGACCAGTACTCGGTGCGGTTGTCGGACTTGCGCTGCGTGGGCCCGGAGCCGATCTTGGTGCGCCACACCACCGACAGCCGAGAAGGCACGGGCCCTACGCCCGAGGAATTGCGCTTCTCGGCGCCGAGGAACGACGGGTGCAAGATGCCAAGCCCCGCTTGGCCGAGGGAGTGCCCGTCGCCTTCGCTGGGGCGGCAGGCCGCGCCGCCGGCGTCTCACTCGCGGGCTTCGCGGCCGGCGTGGCCGACTTGCCGCCTGCCGTCGAACTCGCGCCCGTCTCGTCCGACGCGGTCCCCGTCAGCATGCCGTAGACCAGCCAAGCGGCGAGCAGGGCCACGGCACCCAGGACGAGGCCTCGCAGTAACGGTACGCGACGGCGAGAACGCCGAGGACGGTACGTCTGGACGACGGGCTGCTGGCGGTCGCGAGAGCGGGACGAGGACCTGGTGGAGCGGCGCGGAGGCATGTCCGCATGGTAGCCAATCGCACTGCTCAGCGCACCTGCCGCTCGAGGTCGGCGAGTATGCAGTCGACCTCGCGATGGGACGAAAGGGCGGCTCCCGAAGCATCCACAAAACAGTCACATTTCGTGCATTCCTGAGCGTTGATATCTGGCACGAGCGTTGCTTTTCCAGGGCAGAGCGTGGCGCACCCGCCTTCCCCCTCCCCCCTCGGGCGGGCGTCGCCCCTCAGTATTGCGACAGGACGCGCCTTCCCCCCCCTCAGGCGCGTCCTGTACTTTTCTCGAGACTATTCTCCAGGCTCTTCGCGAGCCTCTCTCGGCTAGCCGAACCGGCCGGTGATGTAGGACTCGGTCCGCTTGTCGTGCGGGTTCGTGAACATCGTCTTGGTGTCGCCGTATTCGACAAGCCCCGCGGGCTGGTCCATGGCCTCTCGGAGCATGAACGCCGTCGTGTCGGAGATGCGAGCCGCCTGCTGCATGTTGTGGGTCACGATTACGATCGTGACCGACGACTTGAGCTCGGCGATGGTGTCCTCGATCTGCTGCGTGGAGATGGGGTCGAGGGCCGAGGCCGGCTCGTCCATGAGCAGCACCTCCGGCTCGGTGGCCAGAGCGCGAGCGATGCACAGGCGCTGCTGCTGCCCTCCCGAGAGCTCGAACGCGTGCTTCTTGACGTCCGCCTTGACCTCGTTCCACAGCGCGGCGCGCTTGAGCGAGGCCTCGACGATCCCGTCCAGATCGCCTCGCGATCGAATGCCCTGGGTCCGGGGTCCGTAGGCGACGTTGTCGTAGATGCTCATCGGGAACGGGTTCGGCTTCTGGAACACCTGTCCCACTCTCATGCGCAGCTCGACGGGGTCGATGTCCTTGCCGTAGATCTCGTTGCCGTCCAACCGAATGCTGCCGCCCACGGTCACGTCGCCGAGTTCGTCGTTCATCCGATTGAGGCAGCGCAGCAACGTCGACTTGCCACATCCACTGGGACCGATCAGCGCGGTCACCTGATGCGCCTCGATCGGCATCGTGACACCGGCGATGCGGTCTCCTTGCCGTACGTGACGGAGACGTCGGTGAGGTCGAATCGGCCCCCGAGCGCCGGGGGGGCGTAAGGCTCTACCACTTGATGCGTCTCCTTTGACGGGACCGCCATGCGGCGGCGATGACGTTAAGCGTACTCACGGTGAACACGAGCACGAATGCGGTGCCCCACACGATGTTGGGCGCCGGCTTCGTAGGCTGGGTCGCCATGATGTAGAGGTGGTACGGCAGAGCCATGACAGGGTCCGTCGGCGCCTTCGGCAGCCCGACCGAGAAGAACACTGCCGTGAAGATGATAGGCGCCGTCTCTCCCGCGGCGCGGGAGAGGCCGAGCAGCCCGCCGGTCACGATTCCCGGCGCGGCTGCCGGCAGCACGACTCGAGTGATCGTGCGCAGTTTCGTCTCTCCCACGGCGAGCGACGCCTGGCGAAGCTCCTGAGGCACCTGTCGAAGCGCCTCCTCGGTCGCCGTGATCACCACGGGGAGCGTCAGCGCGGCGAGCGTGAGAGACCCCGCGAGAACCGAGACCCCGAACTGGGCACCGAGTACGAAGGCGGCGAGCCCGAACAGGCCGTACACGATCGACGGAACTCCGGCCATGTTGGTGATCGCGAGCCGGATCGTGCGTGTTCTGCGCCCGCGCTTCGCGTACTCGGCGAGGTAGATACCGGCCATGATCCCGATCGGCAGCGCGAGAAGCGCGCAGCCGAGCGTCAGCACGAGCGTGCCGATGATCGCAGGCCAGATGCCGCCCTCGGTCATCCCCATCCTCGGCATCCCGAAGATGAACTCGGGGGTTATGTACTGAATGCCGCGGAAGAGGATGTAGCCGATCACGAACAGGGTGGCACCGAGAGCGATGATGGTAGCGGCCATTCCGACGCCGACCGCCAAGCGCTGAGCGGCTCGCGCGCTGCGGAGACGGGCGTTGCTCATCTCTCGCCGTGACTGCGGTGTCATCGGCGCCACTTCTTCCGCTGCCGCTCGAGCACGACATCGGCGGCGAGGTTGATCGCGAAGGTGACGACGAACAGGACCAGCCCCATCACGAACAAAACCGAGAAGTGCAGGCCGCCCTGGACCACTTCACCCATCTCCTGCGCGACCGTCCCGGTGAGGGTACGGGCGGCCATGAACGGGTTCTGCACCAGCAGGCCGGAGTTGCCGGAGAGCATGAGCACCACCATCGTCTCGCCGATCGCGCGACCCATCCCCAGCATCACCGCTGCGAAGATGCCCGACGATGCCGATGGCACGACGACCTTATAGGTGGTCTGCCACTTGGTGTTGCCGAGCGCGGCGGAGCCTTGCCGGAGCTCGGCGGGGACAGCGTGCAAGGCGTCCTCGGAGATCGACACGACCGTGGGGAGCGTCATCAGTCCCACCACGAGCCCTGCCGTGAGCGCGGTCAGCCCGGACTCGAGCCCGAGCCAGGTCTGCAGGTTGGGAGCGAGCAGCGCGATGCCCATGAGACCGAGCACGACCGAGGGGACTGCGGCCATGAACTCGATCAGGGACTTCGAGATCTCCTTCACACGTCCGCGAGCGAACTCGGAGATGTAGACCGCCGAGGCCACACCCAGCGGCATGGCCACGAGCACGGCGACGACGGTGACCCAAAGCGAGCCGGTGATCGACGGCATGAACCCGAACTGCGCGTTCTCGGAGGTGGGGTACCAGCTCGTGCCGGCGATCATCCGGATGAGCCCGACCTCGCCGATCGCCTTGAGGCCGTTCAGCGCCAGGAAGGCGAAGATGGCGGCCAGGATCACGATCGCCGTCCATCCCGAAACGGCGATCAGGACGCGGGCGATTGCGTCCCACGTCCTGTTCAAACCCGTTCGTCGGGACCGGCGTCGCAGTGGCGTCGATGCGCCGACCTCGCCGGGTACTGCTGTGGTCGTGTCGGACAACGAAGCTGTCCCTTTCTACTGACGCGAACGCGGGCGCCCCGCACCACGTGAGGATGCGGAGCGCCCGTCGCTCGAGGCGTGAGATGTACTACTTCGACAGAGGCACGAACCCCTCGTCGGCGACGATCTTCTGGCCGTCAGGGCCGAGGATCCAGTCGATGTAGGACTTCATGAGGTCCTTCGGCGCGCCGTTGCTGACCATGTACAGGTCGCGCGACAGCGGGTAGCTCCCGGACAGGACATTGTCCACGGTGTCCTCGACGCCATCGACCTTGAGTCGGACCACCTTGTCGCCAGCCTCCTCGGCATAGCCGAGGCCGACGTAGCCGATCGCGTTCGGGTTCTTCTCGACCTCGGCGAGGATCGCTTGGTTCGACGCCAGGTTGCGCATCGACTTTGCGTACTCGGCGTCCTTGCCAACGATGGCCTCCTTGAAGAACTCGTAGGTGCCCGAGGAGGTGTCGCGGCCGAGCAGGACGATCGGCGCGCTGGCGCCGCCGACCTCGCTCCAGTTGGTGACCTCACCGCGGTAGATCTTGCCGAGCTGATCGGTGGTGAGGTCGGTGACCTTGTTCGCGGTGTTGACGATGACGGAGATGCCGTCCTTGGCTACAGCGGTCTCGACGAGCTCCTCGCCCTTGTCGGTCGCCTGCTGCTTCTCCTCGTCCTTGACGTTGCGCGACGAGTTCGCGAAGTCGGTGGTGCCGTTGATGAGCGCGGTGATGCCGGTACCCGAACCGCCACCCTTGACGGCGATGTTCACGCCGGAGTTGACGGTCATGAACGCCTCGGACCACGCCTGAGACAGGTTGACCATCGTGTCGGAGCCGGCGACGTTGATCGAGCCGCTCAGCGTGCTCTCCCCGCCCGTCTCGGAGCCGGTGCTCTCGGAGGTGCTCGCGCCGCCACAGCCCACGAGACCGAAGGCGCTGAACGCCAGCACGACGGCCAAGAGGGTGAGCCACAAGTGTGGAACGCTTCACTGCATGTCCCCTTCTGTTGACTGACAACACGCCGCACGACACTCGAGCGGCGTCGGATGCGACTGTAGGGCTCAGCGGCTCGCGTTAGGTTGCACCCCTGTAAACTCCGCTACACCCTTGTAAACTGTGTGTGAAAACGTGTGCAGCGCCTGTTTCGCGCGTGCAATGATGCGCGCGACAATGCCGGGTCACCTGCATCTGGAGGAACGCAACGATGGCAACCATCCTCGTGGTCGAGGACGATCCCATCATTCGACAGACGGTCGAATACGCGCTGAAGCGAGCGGGGTTCAATACCGCCAGCTCCGCGGACGGTACTCAGGCCCTGAGCACGGCCCGTGACGTGCAGCCCGACCTGATCCTTCTCGACGTCATGCTGCCCGGACTCGACGGCTACCGAGTCGCCGAGCAGCTCCGGGCATCCGACAAGGAGACCGCGATCATCATGGTCACGGCGCTCGACCAGGAGCGCGACAAGGTCCGGGGGCTCGATGCCGGCGCCGACGACTACATCACCAAGCCGTTCTCGATGGAGGAGCTGCTCGCACGCGTCCGGGCGAACCTGCGGCGGGTGCGGCAGCGCGAAACGCTCGCCGACGACCGCGTCATCGAAGCAGGCGACCTCGTGATCGAGCCCAAGAGCTTCCGCGTGCTCGTGAAGGGCGAGCCGGTGCGGCTCCGCCTCAAGGAGTTCCAGCTCCTGCTGGCGCTTGCCACTCGCGAAGGTGCGCTGTGCACTCGGCAGGTACTGGCCGAGGAAGTCTGGGGCTACGAGCACCTCCCCTCCTCGCGCACGATCGACGTCCACGTCCGCCGGGTACGGCAAGCGGTCGAGGATCCCTCTGACTACGTCTACATCCACACCGTCCACGGCATGGGATATCGCTTCGAGCCGATCCTCAAGTCGATGATGGCCGAGGCCGTTCGTTCGTGAAGGCCCTCGGCTCCCTCGACTCCTCGCGCTCACGCCTCCTCGCCGGCTACCTGGTCATCGCCGCGCTGTTCGCGGTGGGATGGCTGTGGTGGCTCTACGGGCCCTTCACCCAGTCCGTCATCGACCAACGCCAGAGCAGTCTCGTCGGCGTGGCGAGATCGAGTGGCCTCGCGGTGACGTCGTCGCCGTTGCAGCTCCAGCGCGCCGCCGAGACGGTCGTGCGTGGCACCGGCTTCCGGCTCACCGTCGTCGATGCCACGGGAACGGTGCTGGCCGACACCGCCGTCGACCCGAGCACGATGGAGAGTCATGCCAGCCGGCCCGAAGTGGCGGCCGCGCTTGCCGGGGAGGTGGGTCAGGCTCACCGCCGTTCGTCGACCCTGCGAGAGAACATGGTCTACGCCGCGGTCCCCGCCTACTACCGCGGCGAACGGGTTGCCGTACGAGTCGGGGAACCGCTGCAGGCGATCCTCGATCTCGCCGCCGAATCTCAGCGGTTCGGCCTGGTGCTGCTCGTCGTCTCGCTCGCCGTGTCGAGCGTGGTCGCAGCCTGGGCGGCGAAGGCCTCCTCCGATCCGGTGCGCCGGCTCTCGCGGACCGCACAAGCTATGGCTGCCGGTGATCTCAACGCGCCGCTGCCGGACGTCCCGAGCGATCTGGCGGGGCTTGCCGAGGCCTTGGACGACCTGCGCAATCAGATCAACGCTCGAATCGAGGACCTGGTGAGCGAGCAGCGGACGCTGCGGACCGGCCTCGACGGGATCCCGGACGCGGTCTTCCTGCTCGAGGACGGCAAGATCCGCTTCACGAACAGCGCCTCGAGCCGGATCTTCCAGCCACCGGTGGGGGGGTGGAAGCGCCAGCCCGATCGACGAGGTCGGGCTGCCGCAGTCCCTCGTGGCTATCATCGAGCAGGGACTCGCAGACCCGGACATGGAGCCCGCCGAGATCGGCCCGGATCCCACGGGTCGGTATCTCCGCGTCATCACCACGACTCTTCGCCCCACCGAGCATGGGCCCAGACACCTCGTGGTCGTGGCCGACATGACCGACCGGATGCGTATCGACAGGATCCGCCGCGACTTCGTCGCCAACGCGAGCCACGAGCTCAAGACACCCGTGGCGGGAATCCAGCTGCTCGCCGAGTCGGCCGAGACCGCGGCGGAGGACGGCGATGTCGACCAGGCGATCGCGTTCGCCCGCCAGATCGCCGCGGAATCGAGCCGGCTCAAGCGACTGGTCACCGACCTGCTCGACCTCTCGCGTCTCGAGACGACGCCTTCGCCGAGCAGCATCGTTGACGTGCGCAAGGCAGCGCTCAACGCGGTGGTCGGCCACCGGGCGGCGGCGCAACGGCGCGCGCTGAGTCTCCGCGTGGACGACGCGATGGTGCGCGGCGAGGACCTCTTCGCACAGTGTGACGCGACGGATCTGGCGGTCGCCCTCGACAACCTGGTCGACAACGCGATCGCCTACACCGAGGAGGGCTCCGTCGTGGTCTCGCTCGCCGCGACCGAGGAGATGATCCGTGTCTCGGTAACCGACACCGGACTCGGGATCCCCTCCGAGGACCTGTCGCGGATCTTCGAGCGGTTCTACCGCGTGGATCGCGGACGCTCGCGGGACTCCGGCGGCACGGGGCTCGGCCTCTCGCTCGTGAAGCACGTGGTCGAGCGCAGCGGAGGGACGATCTCGGTGGCCTCGGAGGTCGGACGCGGCACGACCTTCACGATCGAGCTTCGCCGAGCCGGATAGCGCGAGACCGCTCGGCGCTACGCGCAGGAGCTGAGCCGCCGAGAGTCCCGGCCGCCGAGATCCAGCGGGATGCACACTCCGTGGGGAGAGCGGTCCAGCCGCAGCAGCACGCCTCGGACCCATGCAGCGCGCATACCCCTGTCAGGCACGAAGCCCACGTTCGGAAAGCGCCGACACATCTCCCGGAACACATCGGCGTCGCAGTCGCCGATCACGACATCGACAACACCGAGATCGCTCATCGCAACGCAAATCCGATCGCTGCGCCAGTCGGCGAACGCGTACCGGTATATGGGCGTGTCGACGAACTCCACGAACTGGTTCATCGGATCCTCCTCAACGGATGACGCCATTGTCGTGGCATGCGTCGCCGAGGTGGTTGCAGCTTGGCTACTTCGATGCAAGAAGTAGGTGAACCGAGATCGGAGCCCAACGTGCGTGCCGGACGCCTCGGACGGGCCGTCGGCAGCCTACCCGAACGCCCCCCGGAGGTACTTCGCCGTCTCCTCACGCTCGGGCGCCGCGAAGACCCGGGCGGTATCCCCATACTCGACGAGCCTGCCCATCAGGAAGAAGGCCGTCCTGTCGGCGATTCGCTGAGCCTGGCCGAGGTTGTGGGTCACGATGACGATGGTGTAGTGCTCGGCCAGCGTGAGGAGGAGCTCCTCGATCTTCGCGGTCGAGATCGGGTCGAGGGACGCGCAGGGCTCGTCGAGCATGAGCACCGACGGCTTGACCGCGAGCGCCCGGGCGATACACAGCCGCTGCTGCTGCCCCCCTGAGAGCGCCAGGCCGGAGTCCTTGAGGTTGTCCTTGACCTCGTCCCAGAGGTTCGCCTGCCGCAGCGACTCCTCGACGATCCGGTCCACCTCGCCACGGTGCATGCCGGGGTTGTGCTCCTTCACCGCAAGCCCGATGTTGTCGTGGACCGACATCGGGAACGGGTTCGGCTGCTGGAACACCATGCCCACCACCCGCCGAAGGGTCGTGACGTGGACGTTGCCCGCGTTGATGTCCTGCTCGTCGATGGTGATCGCGCCGCTCATCGAGAACGAGGGGATCTCGTCGTTCATCCGGTTGAAGCAGCGCAGTACGGTGGACTTCCCGCAGCCTGATGGGCCGATGAACGCGGTGATGTTGTTGCGGGGGATGTCGAAGCTCACTCCCTCGACTACTTTCTTGGCACCGTAGCTGACCCCCAGGTTGCGGACGGCGATCATCGTCTCGGCAGTCCTGGCGACGCGTTCGCCCTGGTCGCGGAGCACCATCTCGTCGAGCAGGACGTCGGCGGCGACTGAGGTCACCTCGTCCATGAGCGTCTGCGAGTCGGCGCTTTCGTGCACGGTGGTGTCAGACACGGTGGTCGAGCCTCCATTCGAGTGCGGTAGTCGCTGGCTCTACGTGCGGACGTCGAGCTTGGATCGGCGCCCGATGAACGCGGCGATGATGTTCAGCACGAGGACGACGCCGATGAGCACGAGCGCGGCGCCGAAAGCGAGCTGCGGCGCGTTGCCCTCGCCGGCCGGCGAGTTGAAGTAGATGAAAGTGGTGAGCGTGGACCCGGTGCCCTTGAGCACCGTCGCCAACTGGCTCGGATCCCACCAGTTGTCGACGGCCATCGTCATCGTGCCGCCAAGCGTGAGCCACACGATCGCGGTATCGCCCGCGGCGAGACCCATGCCCAGGATGACCGCGGTCGCGATACCGGGACGGGCAGTTGGCAGCACGATCTTCCGAATCGCCCGCCACTTGGTCATGCCGAGGGCCGCCGCACCGGAGCGGTAGGTGGCAGGAACCGATCGGATCGCTTCCTCCATGACCTTGATCACGAACGGGAACAGGTGCACTCCCATCACGATCATCGCAACGAGGAACGAACGCCCGAACGCTGCCTCAGCGCCCTCGGCGCCGGACGACGACAGGAACGTGAAGAACGAGATAGAGAACATCGCCAGCCCGAACACCCCGAACACGACGCTCGGCACGCCTGCGAGGACCTCGAGGCCCAAACGGATCACCCGAGTCAGCGGCTTCTGCTCGTCCATGTACTCGGCCAGGTAGACCGCGGCACCGAGACAGATGGGAAACGACAGCAGCGTCGCACCCAGCACGAGCAGCGTGGTGCCCACGATCGGGATGCGCACGCCGCCAGCCTGGTTCTCGAGGAGCGTGGCCGTGGGATCGGTGGTCAGGAAGACCCAGCTGATGGCGCGCCATCCCTCGTAGGCTACGTAGGCGACGATGCCAACGCACACGAGCGCGACGAGCGCGGCGCACAGCCACGTGAGCACCGTGCCGACGACCGACCACATCTCGCCCTTCGAGCGCGACGTCATCAGCGTGCTCGCGCGGGCTCCTCCGACCGTATCGGCCGTGGCAGCAGCGGGCCCTGAGCTAGACGGTGCGGCCACTTGCGACCCCCATTCGGCGGTTGAACGCGTAGAAGGCCCAGCGCGCGCACAGGCTCAGGACGAAGCTGAAGAGCAGCAGGAGCGTGGCGAGCCCGAACAGCGCCGCGCCGATCGCAGGCACCTCCATCGCCTCTCCTCCCGTCTCGACGATGGCCGACGCCATCGTCCTGATCGGCGTAAGCAGGGCGACCACGGGCCCGTGAGCGAGACTCGGCACCATCGCGATCGCTCCGGCCACCATCGAGATCGCGATCGCCTCGCCGATGGCCCGAGCGGCGGCGAGCACGACGCCGGCGACGAGACCCGGCGTGGCCGCGGGCACCTGAATGCGCGTGATCGTGCGCCAGCGGGTCATCCCCAGCGCGAGGCCGCCGTTCATGTACGAGCGCGGGATGGAACGGAGCGTGTCGACCGCGACGGCGACGAAGAACGGCAGGATCATGAACGTCAGCACGATGATCGCGGCCACGAGGGACGTGCCGTCGAGCGGGACGTCAGGCACCCGGTCCACCAGGCTCATGGGGATGCGGTTCATGATGTAGGGGACCACAACGCCGAGACCGACCAGCCCGAACACCACCGACGGGATGCCGGCAAGCAGCTGGACCAGGGTCTCGAACGGGCGCCTGATCCAGCCGGGGGCGAGTTCTGCGATGAAGATCGCCGACCCGAGGCCGATGACGATCGTCAGGAGAACCGCTCCCACCGTGCTCGCGATCGATCCGATGATCAGCGCTCTGGCGCCGAAGATGACGTTGTTGTCGGTCCACGCGTTCTCGAGCTGCGTGTCCCAACCGCCTCTGAGCACGAAGGAGAGGCCCTGAGCCCTGAACACGGGCCAGCCAGCCCGGACGACGAAGAAGATCACGAGGGTGACGACGAGTCCCGCGAGGAGCGCGCAGCCCAACAGCAGCGCTCGTACGAGCAGATCGTCACCGACCCGACCTCGGCTGAGATCGATCGAGCGCGAGGGGGAGACAGCCCGAGCGGCGCCGGTGGCACCTGCGTCCGTCATGGAACCTACCTTCGGTGGATGGAGTCGAAGACTCGCGTATCGGAGGGCATGCCGGAGGGCGCGGCCACTGACGGACCGCGCCCTCTAGCTAAGGAGCGTCAGCTACTTGTAGGGCAGGAACTCGCGCGCCGCGATCGCCTGTCCGGTCGAACCGCGTACCCACGTGGTGAAGGTCTTTGCCTCGCCTGCAGGCGCGCCCTTGGTCACGAACCAGAGATAGCGCACGTACGGGTAGGTCTTGCGGAGCATGTTCGTGCGCGACGGGTACACGTACGCCGACTTGCCGGTCGGGCGAACGGACAGCGCGCGCACCTGGGTGTTGATGTATGCGGCGGAGACGTAGCCGATCGCGTAGCGGTTACGAACGACCGCCGAGCGAACCAGGCCGTTGGAGGCATAGGCCTTGGTGCGGCTGGTCTGTGCCAGGTTGTTCAGGAACTTCTCGCGGAAGTACTGGTACGTGCCGGAGGCACCCGTGCGACCGCAGACGATGATGGTCGCGTTCGGGCCGCCAACCTGCCTCCAGTTGGTGATCCGGCCTCTGTAGATCGCGTTGATCTGGGCGGCCGTCAGCCTGCGAACCGGGTTGCGCGGGTTCACGATGAGAACGAGGGCGTCGCGTGCGACGGGGGTGAACACGAGTCCCGCGCCGTGCTTGGCGGGATCGTAGTCGGTCGAGGACATGCCGATGTCGACACGCCCCGCTGCCGCGTCCTTGATGCCCGTGCTCGAACCGCCGGCGGCGACGGTGATGCTCGAGCCGCGGTAGAGCGACTTGTACTTGGCGGCCCACGCCTGGGCCAGCGGGTAGACCGTGGTGGAGCCGCTCAGCTTGATGCTGATCGCCGCAGCGGCCATCGAGGGCGCCGCGAGGGCCAGCACGAGGGCCAGCACCGCCACGATGCCGAACGTGCGGCCGTACTTCAGACGCAACATGAGAATCTCCTTCTCCTCGAACGATGTCAGGATCGGTTGCGGGACGCGGTTACCGGACGACGACCGTCTTCGACGCCCACGGCGATGTGGCGCCGAAGCGGTTACCGGCGAATCGGGCCTGGATGCGGTAGACACCGCGGCTCTTGAGGGTCAGTCGCAGGACGCCGGTGCTGTCCTCGGTGAGTCCGACCGAGTTCGCCTTCACGATTCGACCGGTCGACAGCTTCCAGACGCGGTACTGCAGCTTCACGGGACCGCAGATCGGCAGGACCCGGGCGTTCAGAGCAAGCACCCGCCCGGCCCGAACGGACGAAGGACCGGTGAGGGAGGTGTGGGTGTAGTCGTGGCGAAGCGCGTCGACCGTCGTCGTCGCGCTGATGGAGTCCGTCGCACCGCTGGAGGACGCGGGCTTGAACACGGTGCGGAAGAGGGCAGGGTAGCTCAGGCTCTCGTCGATGGTGATCGACTGCGGAACGATGGTGTCGGCGCTCCTCAACTGCCAGTCCCTCGCCGAAGGTCTCCCACGTCTCGGTGACCTTGTTGTAGAGCTGCACGTCGAACTTGTCGCCCGGCACGGTGCTCGTGGTTACCGCGGGACGCAGATCGACCTCGGTGCCGTACACGCCTTGCACGTCGGCGGTCGTGAAGACCCACGCGGCGTAGGCAGGAACGGCAGTGGCGCACAGCATGGCGACGGTCGCCGCGACGAGCGCCCACTTGCTTCGGGGCATTGACTCCTCCTTCGTTGGCCAAGCGGTCGTGCAGGCCGGACGTAAGGAGGCGCGCCCCTCCCCGACCTGCGCAGCGAATGCTACGGACGGCCGAGGGGCGAGTGGTTGCAGGAAACGAACTATTGCGTAAGAAGAACGTCAGCGCTTGTTTGCATCGGTGTGGCAGCTGGTTGCATGGAGGTTACGCCGCGCTCGGCGTCGGCAGGATGCGTTAACGGTCGCGTCACAGCCAGCCGTGGCGCCTCGCGAGACGCGTCTGCACGATCAGCGCGGCATCTCGTGCTGCCGAGCGACCACGCCCAGATAGACCGATGTCGTGAACCCCCACCACGCCGCCGAGTACAGCCACGCGGCGAGTACGTCACCCGCCCAATGCACGCCGAGATAGACCCGCGACCACCCCACGAAGACGGGGATGGCGAGACCGAGGCCGATCGCCCACTTCTTCGCCACGGCCGAGCGCGTGTTGAGCACGACGAGCACGGCGATCGTGCCACACACGAGTGCAGCGGCGGTCGTGTGGCCGCTCGGCAGGCTGGGTTCGTCGGGAAGCGGCACGAGATTCACGCCCTGAGGGCGTACGCGGCCGATCAGCCGCTTCAGCACCGTCGACACGAGCCAACCCCCGGGAACCGTGCACAACAGGTACACGAGGCCGTCGAGCCGCCCGCGGACGATCAGCCAGACGCCCGCGATGAGGCAGACCGCGGTGACGAACAGAGTGCTGCCGAGGAAGGTCCCGAACCGCGCGAGCGCGAAGGCGACCGGAGAGCCGCCGCCCACCGACTGCACGGCCGCCGAGAGGCTCGTGTCGATTCGATCGAAGAAGGGCAGCCACAGCAGCGCGAGCGCGACGAGTGCGAACAGGCCAGCGGCGGCCATCACGAGTGCGAGTCGACCGCCGCGCGGGTCTCGGCGCCAGGAAGGCCCGGATCGCGCGGTCGGCGACACTACGCGCCGGTTCCTGCGTCGACGATCGGCCCCGCCACCTGCGCCTTGCGCGAGAGCACCCCGGGCATCCACGCCGAGCCCTGGCTCAGGTCGATGCCGAGCGCACGCTCGGCGAGACGGACCTGGCCCGACGCCATGATCCGCGAGCCCTCTTGCACGATGTCGGTGAGCATCAGCACGAACAGGTCGAAGCCGTGCTCCGCCCGCACGCGCTCCATCGCGCTCCTTACGTCGGACTCGTGCGCGAGCACCGCGGCCAGGTCGACGGTCTCGAACTGCCCGATGCCCACCCGCAAGTCGCCCGAGCGGAACTCCTTCATGTCCGCGCCCACCACGCGCTCCGCCGAGAAGGGCTGCCCCGCGCTCCGCGCGCGGTACACCTCCATCCCGAAGCTCGCCGCGTCGACTCCCAGCTTGGTCGCGAGCCGGAGGGCGGTGTCGCGGTCCACCTCGGTGGTGGTCGGCGAGCGAAGGAGAACCGTGTCGGTCATGACCGCCGACAGAAGCGCGCCCGCGAGCGGCTCGGGCACCTCGACGCCCAGCTCGGCGAAGCGGCGGGCGACGATGGTGGCCGTGGAGCCGACGGGCAGGTTCAGGAACAGGATCGGCCGCGAGGTCTGCACGTCGCCCACGCGGTGGTGGTCGACGATCTCTATCACGCTCGCGTCCTCGATGCCTTCCGCCGACTGCGCCATCTCGTTGTGGTCGACGAGCACGACGCGGCGTCGGTTGCCTCGGGCGAGATCGGTCCTCGTGACCACGCCGATGGGCCGGGCTGCGTCGTCGACGACGACACCCGAACGATGCGGCGCGTCGAGCAGCTCATCGGTCGCCTCGGACAGCAGCACATCAGGCGCGAGCAGCAGGGGCGAGCCGTCCATGAAGTCGGATACGGGCTCGGCCAGCCCGACGAGCCGCGCGACGGTGTGCACGGGATGGTCGGTCACGATCAGCGCTGCGCCCGCGGCTCGCGCCACCGTCACGACCTCGGCGGCGGGCTCGCTGCCCCCCGCGACGATCAGGCAGCTCGCGCCCGCCTCGATCGCGAGCGGTTGGGTGCGGACGCGGTCGCCCACGATGACGATGTCGCCGGGCACCATCTTCGCCCGCAGCGTGTCGGGCTCGTAGGCGCCGATGCGCACGGACCCGCTGATCCACGCGTCCTCGTCCCCCGCGAGAAGCCGCGCGTCGAGGACGTCGACGAGCCGTCGCACGCGCACCGGGAACTGCTGGAACCCGACGCGCTCGGTCTCGGAGAGGTAGCGCTCGGCGAGGCTTCGCTCGGTCACGACACCGACGACCTTGCGCTCGGCGTTCACCACCGGAAGCATCCGCACGTCGCGCTCGCGCATGAGCCGCCCCGCCGAGAGCATCGTGGTGTCGTCGACCACCACCAGCGGGTCGGGCGTCATCACGTCGCGGACGCGCGGCCGCACGTCGGAAATCTGCTCGGGGAGCGCGAGTCCGAACCGCTCGAACACCCATCGCGTCTCGGCAGGCACGGGTCCCAGCCGCACCGGGACGTACACCTTGTCGGGGTCGGTGAGGTTCTTCAGGTGGGCGTACGCGACCGCCGAGCAGATCGAGTCGTTGTCGGGATTGCGGTGCCCGAAGACCAGGACGGGGCCCATCAACACCTCCGCCGAACGTGCCTGCGATAGAAGGATCCTACTGCTTGACCTTCACTATAGGCGCATAGCCCAGCAGGAGCTTCTTGGTGTCGCCCGAGCGGGCGAACTTCACGGTGAGCTGGTCTCCGTGCACCTCGACGATGCGCCCCTGGCCGAAGGTCTTGTGGTCGACGACATCGCCCACATCGAAGGTGTCGGCCGCCTGCGACGGCTGCGGCCCCCTCGTGCGTCCCTGGCTGCCGGTGCCCATCGGCGCTCCGGCGCCGCCGCCCGTCCGCGCTCCGCGACCCGGGCCCCTGCCACCGCCGAAGACCCGACCGCCATCGCTGGAGGGCCCGACGCCGAAGCTGCCGCGCCGGTCGCCACGCTTCTCGTAGCCGGTGCCCGAGAGGCCCATGCTGCCCACCCCGGTCTTCTCGAGGGTGTCCTCGGGCATCTCGGCGAGGAAACGGCTGGCGGGATTGTGCTGCGTGGAGCCGTAGATGGAGCGGGAGTGCGCGTAGGCGAGGTAGAGCCGCTGGCGGGCGCGAGTGATGGCCACGTACATGAGCCGCCGCTCCTCCTCGAGGCCCACAGGGTCGAACATCGAGTTGGCGTGCGGGAAGATCGACTCCTCCAGCCCGACGATGAACACCACCGGGAACTCGAGGCCTTTCGCCGTGTGCACGGTCATCATCGTGACCGCGCTCTCGCCCTCGATGAGCGTGTCGAGGTCGGTACGCAGCGCGAGCCACTCGAGGAACTCGGGCAGCGACGCGTCGGGGTGCGCTTCCGAGAACTCCTGGACCACGCCGAAGAACTCGCGGATGTTGTCGGCGCGCTGGGCAGCCTCGTCAGTGCGCTCCGCGTCGAGCGCCGAGATGAGTGCGGTGCGGTCCACGATCGCCTCGACGAGGTCGCGCAGTGATGCGGCCTCGAACGAGCGCACGTAGTCGAGCAGCTCGGCGAACTCGGAGAGCTTGCCGCGGGCGCGCGCGTCGAGCCAGTCCTCGGCGATCGCAATGCGCAGCGCGTCCTCGAAGCTCACGCCGCGCTCGCGCGAGACGAAGGTGAGCTTGTCGATGGTCGTGTCGCCGATGCCTCGGCGCGGCGTGTTGATAATGCGCCGGAGCGAGATCTCGTCGGCGGGGTTCACGACGACCTTGAGGTACGCCATCACGTCGCGGATCTCTGCGCGGTCGAAAAAGCGCGTGCCGCCGACGATGCGGTACGGGATACCGGTGCGAAGCAGCAGGTCTTCCAGCACGCGTGACTGCGCGTGGGTGCGGTAGAACAGCGCGACGTCGCCGTAGCGGTAGTCGCCTGCCCGGACCAGCCGGTCGATCTCGGCGGTCACGAAGCGGGCCTCGTCGCGCTCGTCGGCGGCGAGGTAGGCGGCGATCCGCTCGCCCTCGGCGTTCGTGGTGAACAGCGACTTGGGCTTGCGACCGCTGTTGTTCGCTATGACCGCGTTGGCCGCGGTCAGGATGTTCACGGTCGACCGGTAGTTCTGCTCGAGCTTGATGACCTTGGCGTCGGGGTAGTCCTTCTCGAACTCCAGGATGTTGCGGATGTCGGCCCCGCGCCACGAGTAGATCGACTGGTCGTCGTCGCCGACGACCATCAGGTTGCGGCTGCCGCCCGCGAGCAGGTTGGTGATCGAGTACTGGGCGTGGTTGGTGTCCTGGTACTCGTCGACGCTGATGTAGCGGAACCGGTCGCGGTAGCTCTCGACCACCCCGGGGTTCTCGGCGAGCAGGCGATGCGCTTGAGACAGCAGATCGTCGAAGTCCATCGCGTTCGAGTCGCGCATGCGGCGCTGGTAGCGCTCGTAGATCCGGGCCGCGCTCTTGTCGAGGGGCGTGAACGCCTTCGCCGAGAACTCACCGGGCCCCACGAGCTCGTTCTTCGCGGTCGAGATGCGGTTGACGACCGCGTTCACCGGATAGCGCTGCTCGGAGATCTCGAGGTCGGCCATCACCGACTTCACCATCCGCTTGCGGTCGTCCTCGTCGTAGATCGAGAACGAGCGGGTGAACCCGACCAGCTCGGCGTCGAGCCGCAGCATCCGAACGCACATCGCGTGGAACGTCATGACCCACATCGACCGCACGCCGGGTCCGACAAGGTCGCCCAGACGCTCGCGCATCTCGGCGGCGGCCTTGTTGGTGAACGTGATCGCAAGGATCTCGGCCGGCGAGATCCCGCACTCGCGGACGAGGTGCGCGATGCGGAACGTCAGGACGCGGGTCTTGCCCGATCCGGCACCCGCGAGCACCAGCAACGGGCCCTCGGTGGAGAGCACGGCGTCGCGTTGCGGGTCGTTGAGGGAGGTGAGATCGAGGTGCATAGCCGAGCAAGTGTAACCGCTCGATGAGTGTGATGGAACCGAGCGGTGGACGCGGCATCCTGGGGGCACGATGCCGCGCCCACCGCTACTGAACGAAGCGGATCATCTTCAAGCCTTTGCCGTGCTCCTTAAGGCATTCGTGGTGCACGGTCTTGCGATCGCCGTCCGAGTACTGGACGTTCCCGCAGTGTTCGCAGACAACGCGCCCACAGACGGAACAATCGCCCAAACGGCGCGTGTGAGCACTGCCGCAGTGGGTGCAGATCCGGCCAAGTCCCTGCGATTCCGACACAGCCCCCCTCACCGGCGAAAGACCGATCGGTCTGCCGGTCGGGAGTGCGCGCCTGGGGCCTCGCAGTTGGTACTCAGGCGACCTCTCGGCCGACGGCCTTCGCCACCGACCTTAGTTCGCCGACGAGCGCAGCGAATCCTGCAAGGTCGAGTGATTGCGGCCCGTCGCACAGCGCCTCGCGGGGATTGGGGTGCACTTCGATCATCAGGCCGTCCGCCCCCACAGCCACCGCGGCCTTCGCTACGGCGGGCACGAGATCGGCTTGGCCGACGGGATGGGACACGTCGACGATGATCGGCAGCAGCGAGAGCTTGTTGACCACCGGCACGGCGGAGATGTCGAGCGTGAAGCGCGTCGCGGTCTCGAACGTGCGGATGCCGCGCTCGCACAGGATCACGTTGGTGTTGCCGAGCATCGTGATGTACTCGGAGGCCTGCAGCCACTCCTCGATGGTCGCGGACATCCCGCGCTTGAACACCACCGGCTTGCGCGACTCGGCAGTCACCTGACCGATGCGCTTGAGCAGGGAGAAGTTGGCCATGTTGCGCGTGCCGATCTGGATCATGTCGGCGTAGGCATCCACGATCTCCGCGTGCGCCGAGTCGGTCACCTCGGTCACCACGAGCAGGCCGTAGCGGTCAGCGGTCTCGCGCAGCAGCTCGAGCCCCTTCTCCTCGAGCCCTTGGAACGAGTACGGCGACGTGCGGGGCTTGTAGGCGCCGCCGCGCATCACGCGAACGCCGAGCTCCTTGAGGGCGGCACCCACCTCGTCCATCTGTTCGCGGCTCTCCACCGAGCAAGGCCCGGCGATGAGCGTGAGAGGGCCCTCGTGGGTCACGGCGCCTATCGCTGCCGCGTCCCCGCTCACGTGCGCAGCTCCTTCATCACGTGGAGGACGGCTTCGTAGATCTCGCGCAGGTTGTCCGAGTAGAGCGGCCCCTTGTTGCACTTGGCGAGGTTCTCGAAGATCTGCTCCTCGCGCCTCGGGTCGTAGAGGCCCCAGTGCACGGCGGGCTTCAGGTCGCGGATCTCGAGCGCGTGCTGCGCGCGTTCGTTCAGCAGGTCGACGATGCGGCAATCGATCTCGTCGATACGACCGCGCAGCTCGGCGATCCGTGCTTCGGCATCGATGGGTTCGTCGGGCATGGGAACGTCCCTTTCACTCACGTGCGCGTCGTTCCGGTGGCGACAAGTCCGCAGATTATCGCATGGACGGTGCGACTACGGGGTGCGCGCCAGCCGTGCGGTGCCCGGGCTTCGGCGAGCGGAAGACCCCACCGAGGCCGCGCGCGTCCCACCACCGGTCAGTCGGCCCCAGAAGTCGGCGAGGCGCTGCAGGGCGTTGCTGATGCTCACGATCGCCGACGGTTGGGTCGGCTCGGGCGGCGCCACCGCGACGACGCGGTCGGCGACGAGCGGGACTGTCGCCACGACGCTCCCCCGCCGAACCACGAGCACCTGACCGAGCTGCTGGCCGAGGGCGACCGGAGCCGGCGTGGAGGTCGGGATCTGGAACACCCTCGTGAGCGGCGCGCCGTCGAACTCGAGCATCGACAGCGTCTGAGCGGGGTGCACGGTGACGCTGGAATCGACCCCGCCGAGCACGGGAGCGACGCCCGCGGTCTCGTCCTTCGAGACGACGGTGCGCGGTCGGTAGTGCTTGAACCCCCAGTCGAGCAGCTTGCGGGTCTCGGCGAACCGAGCCGAATTCGACCTCGCGCCCAGAACGACACCGACGAGTTCGACGTCACCGCGCTTCGCGGACGAGACGAAGCAGTAGCCCGCCGGGTTCGTGAAGCCGGTCTTGACGCCCTGGATGCCCGGGTACACGCCCAGCAGTAGGTCCGTCGACTTCACCGGACGGCTGCCGCCGCCCGGCTTGGGCACGCGCGCGGTGCGCTGCATGACCATCCGGCGCAGCACGGGGTCCTTCATGAACTCGCGGGCGAGGATCGTGAGGTCGCTCGCCGTGGAAACCTCGCGCTTGCCGAGCCCGTGGGGATCCGTCGGCGCGCGTGCGCTTGAGGCCGATGCGCTTGGCCTCGGCATTCATCATCCGCACGTAGTTGGCTTCGGTGCCTCCGATGTGGATCGCGAGGGTCTCGGCGGCGTCGTTGGCCGAAGCGACAAGCATGAGCTGCATGAGCTGGTTGACGGTGAGCTTCTGGCCCTTGACGAGCCCCACGCTGCCGTCCCAGATCGCATCCGCCTTGGCGGGGACCACGGCGACCTCGTCGAGCCGGGCGTTCTTGCGCACGACGAGCGCGTTCAGCATCTTGATCGTGCTGGCCACACGGCGCTGGGCGTCGGGCTGGCGGGTCCACAGCACTACCTGGCCGTCCATCGTTTGCAGCGATGCCGAGGGCACCACCAGCTGCGGCGGCGGGGGCGGCGGGAACGTGAGCCGGTTGCCCGCGACCGGCGCAGCGACCGCCGAGGCAGGCACGAGCGCGACGAACAGCACGACGGCCAGGACGGTCGCGGTGAGGCGGCGCACGATGGTGGGTGTGGCGTCGATGACCGGCCTCCGTGGAAGCAGCGTCGGCATCCCGCTCGAGTACGACCGAGGCGGGAGCCAGACAACTCAGCGCTAGCTGCAGTCTACTCCCACTCGATGGTGCCCGGCGGCTTGCTGGTGATGTCGTAGGCGACCCGGTTGACGCCTTCGACCTCGTTGATGATCCGGTTGCTCATCTTGGCTAGCAAATCGTGTGGCAACCGGGCCCAATCCGCCGTCATCGCGTCCGCCGACGCCACGGCGCGGATGATGATCGGGTGCGCGTAGGTGCGCTCGTCCCCCATCACGCCGACGCTGCGGATGTCCGGCAGCACCGCGAAGTACTGCCATACCTCGCGGTTCTCGTCCCACGCCGAGATCTCCTCGCGAACGATCGCATCCGCCTTGCGGAGCAGGTCGAGCCTCTCGGCGGTGATGTCGCCGATGATGCGGACCGCGAGCCCGGGACCGGGGAACGGCTGGCGGTGGACGATCTCGTCGGGAAGGCCCAGCTCCGCGCCGACCGCCCGGACCTCGTCCTTGAACAGCGTCTTGAGCGGCTCGATGAGGTCGAAGTGCACGCCCTCGGGGAACGGGATCAGGTTGTGGTGGCTCTTGATCTTGGCGGCGTGCTTGTTGCCCGACTCGATCACGTCCGGATACAGCGTCCCCTGCGCGAGCCACTTCACGCCCTCGAGCCGCTCGGCCTCCTCGAAGAAGACCTTCCAGAACTCCTCGCCGATGATGCGTCGCTTGAGCTCGGGATCGCTGACGCCGGCGAGCAGACCCAGGTAGCGCTCCTGCGCCTGCACGTGCACCAGGTCGATGCGGAACTGGTCGCGAAACACCCGGACGACGTCTTCGGCCTCGTCGAGCCGCAGCATGCCGTGGTCGACGAACACGCAGGTGAGCTGGTCGCCGATCGCGCGGTGCAGCAGGGCCGCCACCACGCTCGAGTCGACGCCGCCGGAGAGCCCGCAGATCACGCGGTCGCTGCCCACCTGCTCGCGCACCCGCTCCACCGTGTCGTCGATGATGTTCACCATCGTCCACAGCGCGGGGATGCCGGCGATGTCGTGGAGGAAGCGCTTGATGATGTCCTGACCGTGCTTCGTGTGCGCGACCTCGGGGTGGAACTGGGTCGCGTAGAGCTTGCGCTCGGGGTGCTCCATCGCCGCGACGGGAGTGATCGCGGTTGACGCCGTCACCGAGAACCCCGCGGGCGCCTCGCCAACGCTGTCGCGATGGCTCATCCACACCTGCTGCGTCTCGGGCAGCCCGTCGAACAGCTCGCACGCCGGGGCCACGACGGTGAGCTCGGCAAACCCGTACTCGCCGATATCGGTCTTGGGCACCGTGCCGCCCAGCTCGAGCGCCATCAGCTGCATGCCATAGCAGAAGCCGAGGATGGGAATCCCCAGATCGAGGATCGCCGGGTCCATCCGCGGCGCTCCATCGGCGTACACGCTCGCTGGTCCGCCGGAGAGGATCAGCGCGACGGGCTGCCGCGCCGCGACCTCGGCCGCGGTGATGTCGAACGGCACGATCTCGGAGAACACGCGGGCTTCTCGGACGCGTCGCGCGATGAGCTGCGCGTACTGCGCCCCGAAGTCCACCACGAAGACGGTGGGCTGGGTCTCTCGGATATGGGTCACGTCGGCTGCCGACTCGGATCGCTGGCCGAGGGCGGCCTAGCGGCCCATTCCCACGCGCTGCTGCTGCTGGAGCACCTTGCCCTCGGTCTGGAGCGACGGTGCGACCATGACCTCGGCCTTCTGGAACGTCTTGAGGTTCTCGTAGCCGCAGGTCGCCATCGAGGTGCGCAGACCGCCGAACAGGTTCAGCGTGCCGTCGTTCTCGTGCGCCGGGCCGGTGAGGATGTCCTCGAGCGAGCCCCTGTTGCCGGCGAAGACACGGGTGCCGCGCGGAAGCTCGGGGTGGAAGGTCGCCATGCCCCAGTGGTAGCCGCGACCGGGCGCCTCGGCAGCACCGGCGAGCGGGGAGCCGATCATGACCGCGTCGGCACCGACGGCGATCGCCTTCGCGACGTCGCCACCGGTACGCATGCCGCCGTCGGCGATGACGTGGCAGTACTGGCCGGTCTCGTCGATGTGGCGCAGGCGGGCCGCGGCCGCATCGGCGATCGCGGTGGCCTGCGGGACGCCGATGCCCAGCACGCGGCGCGAGGTGCACGCGTGGCCGGGACCGACACCCACGAGGACGCCGACCGCGCCGGCGCGCATCAGGTGCAGCGCGCCCTGGTAGCTGCAGCAGCCGCCGATGATCGACGGGATGTCGAGATCGCGAACGAACGCGTTGAGGTCGAGCGGCTTGTCGAAGCTCGAGACGTGCTCGGCAGAGACGACGGTGCCCTGGATGATGAGGATGTCGAGGCCGCCGGCGAGCGCGGGCTCGATGTAGCGCTCGACGTTCTGCGGGGTCAGCGACGCGGCGGCGATGACGCCGCCGTCCTTGATCGCCTTGATCCGCTCGGTGATGAGCTCGGCCTTGACCGGCTCCTTGTAGATCTCCTGCATCTCACGGGTCGCCTGTCTCGGGACCGAACGACGCGATCTTGTCGAGCATCGGAGCGGGATCGTCATAGCGGGTCTGGATGCCCTCGAGGTTCAGCACGGCCAGTCCGCCGAGCTTGCCCATGGTCACCGCGAACGAGGGATCGACCACGCCGTCCATCGCCGAGGCGAGACAGGGCAACGGGAAGCTGAACGCCTTGCCGCGGAAGGTGAACTCCCAGTGGATGTCCACGTCGCGGGGGTCGCGCGTCCGCCGAGACGGCACGATCGCGATGTCGTCGAACCCGTACGCACGCCGAGCGGTCTTGCCCCGTCCGATCTCGATCTCCATAAGTTCTGAGCGCCTCCTCGAACCCTCACGCCCTGCGTGGGCGACGACGACTGTGACTCCCGAACCGCCAACTCGTGTACCCGATGCGGCACGCTGCCGACTCCGGATGCGACGAGACCAGGCATTCTGAGCGCCTGAACAACCGGCGCGCTGCCTGGTCCGATGAAGTGCTGCGATGAGCCGCCCTCGAACGAGGGCGGAGATGCTGCGACCCGGTTCGGAACAGTCTAGCCCAGCGGTGTCGCTTCGTGAACCCGCCGAGGGTGGCCGCTCGGATGTGATGGGAGCGGTTCGAACGGTGATAGTCACGACAACCCGGGCTCAAGTCGGCCGCCGGATCAGCCGTCAACAGAAGTAGGCGTACCGACGGGCCTGGCGTCGGGCATAGGTGCGCTCCATTGCACCTCTACCGAGAGGGTCGCCTCGTGCATGTCCGGACCGTCGCCAGGGTGCTCGTCGCCGTCGGGCTCGTCGCTACGGTCGCGCTCTCTCGCGCAGGCGCTGCCGGCCCCCGCCAGCATCGCGGCTCCGCTCGTCGCCATCGATGCCGGACACGGCGGGCCGTACTCGAACGCGAACGCGAACGGGCTGCGGGAGAAGAACGTCAACCTCGCGATCGCCTACGAGCTGCGCCGTATCCTTCTCGCGCGTGGGTATCGCGTCCTCATGGTCCGCTCGTCGGACTACGACGTGGAGCTTCGCGACATCAGGACCTGGAACTGGAGCGACGCGGACCCAGGCATGGGGCTTTGCGAAGGACGGCCACCGAGGAGTCTGGAACTCGATCCCCAGAGACGAGTTGCAGGGCAAGGTCGACCGCGCGAACGCCGCGGGTGCCGACCTCTACGTCTCGATCCACAACAACGGCTCGGTGAGCAGGGCCGCCCGCGGCACGGAGAGCTTCGGCTCGCCGAAGGACCCCGAGGGCAGGCGTCTTGCTCGCCTGGTCCACGCGGCCATCCTCGCGCGGACCCACCTGCCGGATCGCAGGGTGAAGACGGCCGACTTCTACGTTCTTCGATGGTCGAACATGCCGGCGGTGCTGGTGGAGGGCGGCTTCATCACGAGCCCTCGCGACGCCGCGCTGTTGCGGCAGCCGGCGTTTCGCCGTCGCATCGCTCTGGGTATCGCCGACGGCATCGCTCGGTGGCGCGCCACCGACGCCCCCGTGCCCATCTACCCGCGGTTGAGCGGCGAGCTGCCCGAGGACGTCGCAGTCGCGTCGTCGCGGGCCCTCGATGCGACCGGCGCCGCCACCGTCCTGCTCGCCTCGGCGGACTCGCCGGAGCTGGCGGTCGTCGCCGCACCGCTCGCCGTCAAGCTCGACGCCCCGCTGCTGCTGACGCGAAGCTCGCTGCTGCCCACGAGCACGGCGACCGAGCTCGCGCGGCTGAAGCCGTCACGTATCGTCGTGTTGGGCTCCGAGTCGGCCGTGGACTCCTCCGTCGCATCGGCTGCGATCGACGCCGCGGGGCCTGACGCGCTCGTGGAGCGGATCGACGGCGACGCCGCCGCCGCTTCAGCGGCCGTCGCCCGGCGATTCTTCGGCCCGTCCCCCCGGCTCGCCCTCGCCCCGGCGCGTCCTCTGGCCGACCAGCTATCGGCCGCGACGTGGGCGGCACGGGCCGGCGGACCGGTGCTGGTGGATCCCGGTCAGACCTCGCTCGGTCCTGAGTCGATAGCGGCGACGCCGACGGTCCTTGCCGTCGGAGCTGCGGGATCGTCCATCCTGCCTCCGAGCGCGACGGTCACACGGATCGTCGCCGAGAACGCGTGGTGGAACAACGCCTGGACCGCGCGCACGTGGAGCGGGCGCATTCGGCCCGTCGTCGCGAACGCGAACGACCCCGCGACCGCCGTCGTGGCGGCGACGCACGCCGCGCGTACCGGGCAGCCGCTCCTGCTCCTGGACGGCCGGAAGCTCCCGACGCCCGTCCGCTGGTTCGTCACCAACCGCCGAGGCACCCTGCTGGGGTTCACGCTCGTGGGAACCCGGTCGAGCCTCGACCCGCGCATAGATCGCAGCCTGGCGAAGTCCTCGCGGCTCTAGTCCTCGCGGCTCTAGCCCTTCGCGGGAGCGGTCAGGGTATCGCGGTGAGCACGACCGCGACGAGCGCGAGCGCGATCCCGACCCGCTGCCAGCCTCGCACGTGCTCGTGCAGCACCACGCGGGCGAGCACAACGGTCCCCACCGGGTAGAGCGCTGCGAGCACGCTGGCCACCGCCACCGGCCCGAGGCGCAGTGCGGTCACCACGGCCGTGTTCGCCGCGGCGTCGACGGCACCGGCGAACACGGCGAGACGCGCGCCCTCACCGTGCAGCCGGAGCGACCGGCGAGTGACGAGAGCCGCCACCGAGAGCATGGCCACGGCGGTAAGGCGAGCGACCGCGAGCGGCCACAGGCCGCTCGTCTGCGGGGTCTGGGCGTAGCTCAGGATCGAACCGGCGAACGCGGTACCGGCGATCAGGGCGAATCCGAGCGCCCGCCACGCGCTCTCGGAGGTCTGGTCGTGCCCGCTGACGCTCACGATCACGATCGCGACGAAGGCGAGCACGATGCCGGCGAGCGCGAAGGGGCCGACGGTGGTACCGCGAGCGAAATCCACGATCGCCGGCACCGAGCCCGACAGCGCGGCGGTCACCGGGGCCACCACGCTCATCCGCCCCGTCGCCAGCCCGGCGTAGAGGGACAGCACGCCGATGCCGCCGCAAACGCCGGCAACCACGCCCCACCCCAACGGCGCCCTGATGTCGCCCGACCATCCCACGACCAGCGATGCCAGCCACCAGCACGACGAACCCGACCGCCTGCGAGTTCACCGTGACCGCCAGGGCGGGGGCCTTGCGCGCGGCAAGCCCGCCCAGGAAGTCCGCGGCGCCGAACAAGGCGGCACCAAGCGTGGCGATCAGCGGCGGTCAGCACGGCGGCTTCGGTCCGGCCGCTACACGTTGAACTTGAAGTGGACGACGTCGCCGTCCCTGACGACGTACTCCTTGCCCTCGAGCCGCATCTTGCCCGCCGACTTGGCGCCCTGCTCGCCGCCGTGCTCGACGTAGTCGTCGAACGAGATCACCTCGGCCTTGATGAAGCCGCGCTCGAAGTCGGTGTGGATGACGCCGGCGGCCTCAGGCGCCGTCGCGCCCACGCGCACGGTCCACGCGCGGACCTCCTTCGGCCCGGCGGTGAAGTAGCTCTGCAGGCCGAGCAGCCCGTACGCCTCGCGGATCAGAGCGTTCAGACCCGGCTCGGCCAGACCCAGCTCGGAGAGGTACTCGGCACCCTCCTCCGGCTCCAGATCGGCCAGCTCCGCCTCGATCTTCGCCGAGATCGGAATCGGCTTGACCCCGTCGATCTCGGGCAGGTCCGCGGCCGCCTGGTCCTCGTCGACGTTCGCGACGTAGAGCATCGGCTTCATCGTCAGCAGGTGCAGGTCGCGAAGCGCGGCGCGGTCCTCGTCGCTCATCTGCATCGTCCGCGCGCGGTGGCCCTCGTCCATCCACGCCCGCAGCCGCTTCACGAGCTCCACCTTCGCCGCGATCGCCGCGTCGCGCTTGGCGTCCTTCTCCAGGCGAGGCAGCGCGCGATCGATCGTGCCCAGGTCCGCGAGCACGAGTTCGGTCTTGATCGTGTCGACGTCGCTTTCCGGGTCGACCTTGCCGTCGACGTGGATCACGTTCTCGTCGCCGAAGAACCGCACGACCTCGGCGATCGCATCGCACTCGCGGATGTTCGCGAGGAACTGGTTGCCCAGGCCCTCCCCCTCGTTGGCGCCGCGCACGAGCCCGGCGATGTCGACGAACTCGACGGTCGCCGGCACGATCTTCTCGGGGTGGACCATCTCGGCGAGCTTGTAGAGACGGGCATCGGGAACCGCGACGACCCCGACGTTGGGCTCGATCGTGGCGAAGGGGTAGTTCGCGGCGTCGACGACGTTTCGGGTGAGCGCGGTGAACAGCGTCGACTTGCCCACGTTGGGCAGTCCGACGATACCGATCGACAGTGCCATCTTTCAGGTCTCCTCGGTCGTGCGTTCTCGTACGCGCCGAGGGTCCTCACCGATGCCGAGGACGCTGCCCCGGCAGCCGCGACGCGCTTTGGTACTGTATCCAAAGCTTGCGCCCGCCGCACTTCGAGGTGTGCGCGACGCCGCGCAGCCCCGGTCTCTCGGAAGGTACGTTTCACGTGCGCATCGGCATGTTCTGCGACATGTACAAGCCGCATACGAGCGGCGTGACCAACCACATCGCGCTGTACAAGCGGCGGTTCGAGGAACTCGGCCACGAGGTGTGCGTGTTCACGTTCGGGGACCGCGACTACCCCGACGACGAGCCATGCGTCTACCGATCCGCGGGAATCCCCTGGGGCGACACCGGGTGGAAGTTCGCGATCGACCACAGCCGGGAGGCGAAAGCGGCGGCCGCCCGGATGGACGTCTTCCACGTCCACCACCCGTTCCAATCGGGCCGCATCGCGATCCGGCTTGCCGCCGACTCCGACATCCCCCTCGTGTTCACCAATCACACACGCTACGACCTGTACTCCGACGCCTACGCCGGCTACGTGCCCCGCCCGCTGCGCTACGCATTCCTCCAGCGGACGCTGCGCGAGGTCTACAGCCGCGCCGAGCTCGTGATCTCCCCATCCCCGGGCATCGCCGATTGGCTCGCGGAGCTCGAGGTCTGCGACCGCGTCGAGGTCATCCCCAACGGCGTCGACACCGCCCCGTTCGCGCATCCCGCCGCACCCGTCCCGCGCGCGTCGCTCGGCTTCGCCGACGACGACGTGGTGATCGTCTACGTCGGTCGCGTCGCGCCCGAGAAGAACAGTGTCCGCCTCGCCGAGGCATTCGCGCGCGCGTCCCGGCAGGTCCCCTCGCTGCGGCTGCTGGTGATCGGCGACGGCCCCTCTCGCGAGGTGCTCGAGGACGTGCTCGCCGAGACCGGCGTTGCGGAGCGCGCCCGTTTCACCGGCATGGTCCCCTACTCCCGCATCCCCGACTACGAGGCGGCCGCGGACGTGTTCGCGACGGCATCGGTCTCCGAGGTCCACCCGCTCGTCGTGCTCGAAGCGATGGCCGCCGGGCTGCCGATCGTCGGCGTGATCGGCCCAGGCGTCTCCGACACCGTCGAGGACGGCGTCACCGGGCTCCTCGCGCCCACCGACGACGTCGACGAGCTCGCCTCGCGGCTGGTGCGGGTCGCCGGGGATCACGGCCTGCGCACCGCTCTCGGCACGCAGGCGCGCACCGAGTCGGCCCGCTACGACCTCTCCCACACCGCCGACCTCGTGCTCGAGCGCTACGAGCGCCTCCTTCGGTGAGCAGCGAGCAGCTCGCACAGGCGCTACAGCTCGGCGTCGCCGCCTTCGTGGTCGGGCTGTCCGGCGCGATGTCGCCCGGCTCCTACCTCACCGTCACGATCGCCCGCACGATGCGCAAGGGACCGCTTTCGGCGAGCCTCATGCTGGTCGGACACGCGATCCTCGAGGCCTTGCTGCTGGTCGGCTTCGCATTCGGACTCGACCTGTTCCTGCGCCAACCCACTGTGACCACCGCCCTGTCGCTTCTGGGCGGGACCGTCTTGCTCTGGATGGCCTACGGACTCGGCAAGGGAGCCTGGACTGGCTCGATCGTCGCCGACCTCGAGCACTCCGAGGAAGAAGCCGTGAAGGAATCCAAGGCCGGGCCCATCGCCGAGGGCGCGCTCGTGAGCCTCTCGAACCCGTGGTGGACCCTGTGGTGGGCGACGATCGGCGTCAAGCTCGCCGCCGACGCGCTCGCAATCGGCCCCATCGGCGTCGTGGCGTTCTTCATCGGCCACCAGCTCGCCGACATCTCCTGGTATCTGTTCGTGATCTTCGCGGTGTCTCGGGGACGAGGCCTCCTCTCACCGAGGGTCTACCGGATCGTCATGGGCGTGCTCGCCGCGTTCCTCGTCGTGCTCGGCGCGCGGTTCCTCGTCAGTGGAGTCGGCGCCATCGGGATTCCGTGGTGAGCTGCACCAGCAGCGCAGACTGAGAGTGCCCCCGCCGCGAATCCGGTGGGGGCACTCGATCTCTAGCTCGTAAGGGGTCTCGGGCCTAACGCACGGTGACCCTGGTGTACTTGGTGGTGACCAGGTTGTACGACGCGTCCTTCGGAGACGTCCAGCGCCACCAGGTGTAGCCCCGCGTGCTGAACCGGATCGTCTTCCACGCCTCGCCGGAACCATTCGTCTTGATGCTCGCGTACCTGGTCCACGTTCGGCCGTTGGTCGAGCGCTCCAGATACACGTACTTACCGGCGATCCTCGCTCCGCTCGAGCGCCTGACCGTGACCTTGAAGGTCTGGGTCTGGTACCGCCGCTTGATCAGCGTGCTCACGTTCGGCGTTCTGGTGAGCGTCGGCGTCGTCTTCACCGAGAAGACCCACGAGCCCTCCGCCGAGACGTGCCCCGCCGAGTCGGTCGCCCGTGCCTTCAGCACGTGCGCCCCGAGCGCTGTCACGTTCACCGATGCCGAGGCCGCGTCCACCGCGACCCACGGCCCACCATCGAGCGAGTACTCGACCTGGTCGATCGGCGAGCTCGCATCGGCACCCGTCGACCTTGACCGTCGCGGTTTCGGCATACAGCGGCTTCACGTCGGACGAGATCGTCGGCAGCGTGCGGTCGAGCCGCACCGGCACGTTGTGGATCGCCTCGGAGCCCTTCTCGCTGATGGACCAGTACGTCACGGTCGTTGCACCGTCCGCGGTCACCGAGAAGGGGCCGGTGTAGATGCTCGGAATCAGGTTCTCGGCGCCGTTCAGCGCGTAGAAGGTGATCGCGTCGGCGGGAGTCGCCGTGAGCGCGACGTCCACCTTGGCGAAGATCGTTCCAACCCATCGATGCATCCGTCGGCGTGAGGTCGATCGACGTCTTCGGGACGTTCAGCTCCACGGGCATGCTCGAGTAGCTCACGCCCTCGGCAGGCGAGATCGTGAACCTGAACTTCATGTCACCTGACAGGGGACCGCTGGGAAGGCTGATGCCCGTCGCCGAAGCGTCGGCAGAAGCCGCGCACCTCCCACGTGTTCCCGCCGTCGGAGCTCGCCTCGAGCAGGACGGTGCCGTCGTGAAGCACGCCGCCGTCGCGACCGCGCAGCGAGCCCTCCACCACCACGCCGTCCACGCCGTTGCGGTAGCCCGGATCCACCGAGATGGTGAAGTCGGGGTTGTACGCGTTGCCCCAGTAGACCGCCTTGTCCAGACCGGCTTCCGCGTAGGCAGCGTTGTGGACGCCATGCGACGCGTCGTTGAGTACGAAATCGAGGTTCTGCGCCGCGCGCTGGAGCATCGTCCACTCCGCGTCACCGATCGACGCCGCGGGAGCAGGCGCCGCGGGCTTGGCTGCGGCGAAGGCCATCCAGTCGGTCAGGCCGTACTCGTCGGCAATGGAGTCGAGCGCGCTCGAGGCCTCGTCGCTCTTGGCGTCGACCGCGACCTGCACCTCGTCGACCCACGCCTGGAACTCGTCGCGCGACCACTCATCGCGCCCCGCGTCCTTGTGGCACTCGGCTACGCACGAGTCACCGCCGGGACGCAGTCTCCATTGCTTCGCGTCGCCGGGAAGCACCGGATGGAACCGATGAGACTGGCGGGTCGCCTCGGGCGATCCGTCGTCGTCCGCGGGCATGCCCTCCTTGTGCGTGCGGGGCATGTGGCAGTCGCTGCACTGGGTGCTGCCCATCTCGGGGCCGGTGGGCTCGACACCCCACAGGCCGGCGCTGCCGTCCTCGCCGCCCAGCCCGCCCGAGACCATCTCGCGCTGGGGATGGCGGATGCGCTGGTCCTTGCTGGGACGGGAGTAGTCCTCGGCGCCGATCGTCTCGCTCTGCAGCGCCTGGCCGAGCACCTCGAACTGCCAGTTGTGGCAGTCACCGCAGTCGACCTTCTTGCCTGCGTGGTCGCTGCCGGCGCCCCACTTGCGTGCGGAGTCGTAGCCGCCGAAGTCGTCGTAGCCCACGTGGCCGCTGATGACAGATCTGGCACGAGATGCCCGGATCGTTCGCCTTGACGTACGCGACATCGGGTGTCGCGGTCTGGATCTTCGCGCCGGTGGCGTAGGTCGCACCGATCCGGTTCAGGAAGCCGAGACCGGAGTGACAGCCGAGGCACTTGTCGCCGAAGAACGGCGAGTACGTCTCCACCGCGTGGTTGACCGGATCGGCATGACCGAACTGCCCGCCGTACTGGGAGTCGGCCTTGTTGAGCAGCCATTCGTTGTAGTAGCTGTGGCGCAACGAGAAGTTCGCGCCGTTGGGGAGGAACTTGGGCTTCGTGCCCGTCCCGTTCGTGGCGAGCCACGCGTCGAACACGGTAGCTGACGGCTCTTCGCTCGCCTTGCTCGGGAACGGAACGAAGTAGTCCGAGAGCTTCTCGTCGGTCGTGTAGCCGTTGGGGTTGCCGAAAGCGGCGGCGAGACGCGGCCTTCGTCTTCTGGGTCACGCCCTTCGCGACCGCCATACCGCCCACGTGGCACTGGCCGCATACCTGAGCCTTCAGGATCTGCGTGCCTCCGACCACCGCGGGCACGCCCTCCTTGTGCCGCGACCCTTCGGTCGGCTCGGACCCGCTGCCGTGGCACACCTCACACTGGATGCTGAACCCGACGACGCCCGAAGGGGTATCCGTGCCCATCGACGAGCCGTTGCCCAGCTCGTAGGTCTGATTGGAGGGCCGGGTAACGCCCAAGTTGTGGCACGGGGAGCAGCTCTGGCTGTAGGCGCGGGCGCCTACCGGACTCTGGGTATCTGTCCAGGAGGCTGCGTCGACCAGCCACTCCAGCGGGTCCCACAGGGGCAGGTCGTCGGCCGGGTTGAGCGGCGCGAACGCGCCGCCGAAGCCTGCGTACTCGAGGAAGCCGAGGTCGTCGCCCACCTGGAGGTACGCGTCGCTCGCGTCCAGAGGCTCGCCCAGCGTCGTCAGCCGCGACGGCCACGTAGACGCTTGGGGGATGAGGGCGGCGGCGTCCTTCGTGACATCGGTGACCATGTTGCCATGCACCGTCGGCACGTCCGAGATCGACTTTGTGGCACTCGGCAGCCGCGCATGAGCTTTGCACCGGCGTACCACAGCCCGTACGCGTTCGCCGTCGGCTCGTCGCTTGGATCGAGCACCTTGAACGCCATGGCGCTCATCGGCATCGCCAGAGCGAACGCACACGCGATCGCGACAGCGCACATCACCCGAAGGGCTTTCATCTCTGATTCCCTCCCACTGCGCCGACCGCGTCTCGGCGCGCGCCCGCACGGACTCGAGGCCGCCGAAGCGGCCCTTCAGGGAGGTTTATCGTCGTGAAGTGTCGGCAGCTTGACCCCGCGAGAGCACGACCGGCGCGCCGCCCGGTCGCGAAGGACGCGAAGAGGCCCCGGCGAACCGGGGCCTCTCGTGTTGCGCGTGAAGCGCTACCTTCGTACGGCCGCTCGATCGTACCTGCGCAGCCGCACGCAGACCATGGCAGGAACCGCTACATCATCCCGCCCATGCCGCCCATCGCGGCAGCAGCGGCAGCAGCGTCGTCCTTGCTCGGGATCTCGCTCACGGTCGCCTCGGTGATCAGGATCAGCGCGGCGATCGAGCTGGCGTTCTGCAGAGCCGAGCGGGTGACCTTGACCGGGTCGATGACGCCCATCTTGAGCATGTCGCCATACTCGCCGGTCGCGGCGTTCAGGCCCTCGCCCGTCGGAAGATCCTTGACCTTCTCCACGACGACCGAACCCTCGAAGCCGGCGTTGTCGGCGATGGTGCGCATCGGCTCGACGAGCGCCTTGCGGATGATGTTGACGCCGATCATCTCGTCGGCGCCGAGCTCGAGCTTGTCGAGCGCGGGCAGCGCGTCCACGAGAGCGACGCCACCGCCGGCGACGATGCCCTCTTCGACCGCCGCACGAGTCGCCTGGAGCGCGTCCTCGATGCGGTGCTTCTTCTCCTTGAGCTCGACCTCGGTGGCCGCGCCGACCTTGATGACGGCGACACCGCCGGAGAGCTTCGCGAGGCGCTCCTGGAGCTTCTCGCGGTCGAAGTCCGAGTCGGAGTTCTCGATCTCGGTCTTCAGCTGGTTGATGCGGGCCTTGATGTTGTCCTCGGCACCGGCACCGTCGATGATCGTGGTGTTCTCCTTGGTGACCTTGACGGTCTTGGCGCGGCCGAGCAGGTCGAGCGTCGCGCTCTCCAGCTTGTAGCCGAGCTCCTCGGAGATGACCTGGCCACCGGTGACGATGGCGATGTCCTCGAGCATCCGCTTGCGGCGGTCACCGAAGCCCGGCGCCTTGACGGCGACGGAGGTGAACGTGCCGCGGAGCTTGTTCACGATGAGGGTGGCGAGCGCCTCGCCCTCGAGGTCCTCGGCGATGATCAGCAGCGGCTTGCCGGCCTGCATGACCTTCTCGAGCGTCGGGAGCAGGTCGTTGATCGAGCCGATCTTCTGGTTGGCGATGAGGATCAGCGGATCGTTGAGCACGGCCTCCATGCGATCGGGGTCCGTGATCATGTACGGCGAGACGTAGCCCTTGTCGAACTGCAGGCCCTCGACCGTCTCGATGTCGATGCCGAAGGTCTGGCTCTCCTCGACGGTGATGACGCCGTCCTTGCCGACCTTCTCCATCGCCTCGGCGATCTTGTCGCCGATGGTGTCGTCCGCCGCCGAGATGGCACCGACGTGGGCGATCTCCGCGCGGTCCTCGATCTCCTTGGCGTGCCCGCGAATCTCCTCGACGACCGCCTCGACAGCCTTCTCGATACCGCGCTTGATGGCGAGCGGGTTCGCACCGGCGGCCACGTTGCGCAGGCCCTCGCGAACGATGATCTGAGCGAGGAGGGTGGCGGTGGTGGTGCCGTCACCGGCGACGTCGTTGGTCTTGGTCGCGACTTCCTTGACGAGCTGCGCGCCCATGTTCTCGAGCGGGTCCTCGACCTCGATCTCCTTGGCGATGGTCACGCCGTCGTTGGTGATCGTCGGGGCACCGAACTTCTTCTCCAGGACCACGTAGCGGCCGCGGGGGCCGAGCGTGACCTTGACTGCGTCGGCGAGCTTGTTGACGCCGGCCTCGAGGGCGCGGCGTGCGTGCTCGTCGAAATGGATCTCCTTGGCCATGCGGGAGGATCTCCTTTCCTGTTCTCGGGAATCGAATCGCTCACGGCGCTTCGGCCGGAGCGATGGTGGTTCGAAACGCGGATGCTCCGGCGACTACTCCTCGACGATCGCGTAGATGTCGTCGGCGCGGAGCAGGAGGTGCTCCTCACCCTCGATCTTGACCTCGGTTCCGCCGTACTTGCTGTAGATGACGGTGTCGCCAACCTTGACGTCGGGCGCGATGCGCCGCTCGCCGTCTTCGTCCCACTTGCCCTCACCCACCGCGATCACGGTGCCCTTCTGGGGCTTCTCCTTGGCGGTTTCGGGAATGACGAGGCCGAATTTGGTCTCCTCCTCGGCCTTCGCCGGCTTGACGATGACGCGATCGCCCAGCGGCTTCAGATTCATGTGCTTCCCTCCTACGACGTGCACTGACATGACTTGCGACGGTACATTTCACGCGGGGATTGTCGTGCGACGGTTGTGCTGCCGAGCAGGTACATACCCATCCCGGCCCAGGCTTGTCGTTCGAGATCTCCCCGTGCTGGCACTCCTAGGTGGAGACTGCTAGCAGAGGTGATGATAGCCATCACGCCCCCGGAGTGCAACCACCGTGAGCAGGTATTTTGCGCCGAGGGTTGATGGCGTGACGCTCAGATTCCGAGCGGCGAATCGCGTCGCCGACCCGAGTTGTGGGCCTGCCTACGCCTGCGCCGCCGGTGTGTCCAGCCGAAGTGCCGGGTCGGCTTCGGCGTCGAGATCGAGCAGGTGCCCGCGGAGAAAGCGGAAGTGCGCCGCGGCGGCGATCATGGCCGCGTTGTCCGTGCACAGCGACACCGGCGGGACCGTCACCGCCACCCCCCGGCCCTCCATCGCCTCCGTAAGCGCCCCGCGCAGAGCGGGGTTCGCCGCCACGCCGCCGGCCATCACGAACCGGCGCACGCCTGTCTCCTCGACCGCGCGGACGGCCTTGGCTACCTGCACGTCGATCACCGCCTGCTGGAAGGAGGCCGCGACGTTCGGGGCGTGGACGTCGCGGCCGGCCTCCTGCTCGTGGCGGATGTAGTTGATCACAGCCGTCTTGAGGCCGGAGAGCGAGAACCTGTAGTCGCCGGAGTGCAGCATGGCCCTGGGGAAGTCGATGGCAGCGGAATCGCCCTCCTCGGCGAGGCGGGAGATCACCGGGCCGCCGGGGTAGCCGAGGCCGAGGACCTTCGCGACCTTGTCGAACGCCTCGCCGGCCGCGTCATCGAGTGTCTCTCCCATCGTCTCGTACACGCCCCACTCAGGCATGTGCACGAGCGACGTATGCCCGCCCGAGACCACGAGCGCCACCAATGGTGGACGGACCTCGGCGTCGGCGAGCACGGCGGCGAAGATGTGGCCCTCGAGGTGGTTCACGCCCACGAGCGGGAGCCCGGTCGCGAAGGCGAGCCCCTTGGCGTACGCCAGCCCAACGACCAGCGCTCCGACAAGGCCGGGCCCGTAGGTGACCGCGAGGGCGTCGATCTCACCGAGCGTCAGGCCGGCTTGCTCGAGCGCCTCGTCGACCACACCGACGATCGCCTCGGTGTGCTTGCGGCTCGCGATCTCGGGCACCACGCCGCCGAATCGAGCGTGGAAGTCGACCTGACTCGCGACCACGCTGGAGAGCAGCTCGCGACCTCCGCGCATTACCGCGGCAGCCGTCTCGTCGCACGAGGTCTCGACCGCGAGGATGACCTCTTGCCCCGGCGTGCGGATGTGGATCTTCTGCGGCTCTCGTGATGCCCGAGCGCCCAGGTCGCCCCACATGATCACCGCGTCCTCGCTGGAATCCGCGTAGTAGCCGGGGCGCAGGCCCACTGCGTGAAGGCCTTCCGCCTGATACAGGGCGATGGCCCCGGTGTTGCCTTCGCGGACCTCGAGGGTGACCCGAAGGGCGCCCATCTCGGCGGCGGTGTCGAGCAGCTGCCTGAGCAACGACCGTCCGATGCCGTGCCCGCGCGCGTCGTCCCGCACCGCGATGTTCATCAGGTGTGCCTCGTCGTCGACGATCATGATCCCGCCATAGCCCAGGATCTCGCCCTCGTCCTCCGCGACCAGCCATGCCCGATTGTGGGCGGCCAGCTCGTCCGAGAACACCCCGTGGGTCCACGGGGACGGGAAGGTCAGCGCCTCGATGCCCATGACTGCCACGAGATCGGTGGCACTCATCGGGCGCAGACGCACGGTCATCGCGACTCCCCCTCGCGACCCGAGCGGGGCTTCGGCTCCTCGCCCGCTCCCGGTCCGCTGACGCCACTTGCGGGCGGCGCGACGGGCGCGCCCGCCCGGGCGCGTTCGGCCTCCTCGGCATCGGAGAGGCGCGTGTAGACGGGGAGCAGCGCACCGGGCTCGCCGGTACCGACGTCTGCCCCGCTCTCGAGCGCGCCGGCGTACGCGAGCAGCAGGCCCGCTCCCGAGGGCGACCACAGCCCTGTAGGGACGAAGGTGCCGCGCTCTGCGAGCCCTTCGGCGAAGCGCGCGCGGTACTTGTGCAGGCCGTTGCCCGCGAGCAGGAGCGGCGTGTCGGCTGCCGCCCATTCGGCGACCAGGTCATCGGGTTTCGCCACCCGGTCCACTTCGAGCCGCCGTGCGCGACCTCCGCTGAGTTCGAAGCGCGCGGGATACACCTCACCGCGCATCGCGTCGCCCACCACGCCCAGCGCGACCGGTCCGTCGCCCAGAGCCGCGGGCCACTCGCCCGGCCGAGACGCGAGGTCCTCGGCGATGCGCCATGCGATCGCATCGAGCGTTCCCACGCCGTACAGCGGTATCCCCGCGCCATGCGCGAGCCCCTTGGCGGTCGCGACGCCGATGCGGACGCCGGTGAACGAGCCAGGTCCCCTGCCGACCACGACCTCGTCGAGGTCCGCAGGCGCGAGCGACAGCGACGCGAGCACGTCTTCGACGCACGGCAGCAGTCGCGACATCGCCGCGCGTGGTGCGTCCGTGTCGCACGCGGCCAGCACCTCGACACCGCTCGGACCGTACCGCCCCACACCGACCGCGGTCGTCTCGGTCGCCGTGTCGCACGCGAGGACGAGGCGTCTCACGCGTCCCCCTCCATGGTGGCTCCCTCGATCCCGGCGATGCGCTGCGCGAGCGCCGCGACGAGTTCCCGGCCTCGCGGACCGTTGCCGACCACTTCGATGCGCCGTTCTTCGTCGCCCGCGATGTGGAGTCCGATCTCGACGGCCTCGGCGGGGCGCGCCTCGGGGAATCGGTCGCCCCACTCGACGGCGGCGACCCCCTCGCCCTCGATCGCGTCGGAGTAGCCGATCTCCTCGAGCTGATCGGCGGTGTCGAGCCGGTACAGGTCGATGTGGTAGAGCGCTAGACGTCCCTCGTGGACGAGCATGATGTTGAAGGTGGGACTGGTGACCGGCTCCACGACGCCGAGACCGACGGCGAGGCCCTTGGTCAGCTGGGTCTTCCCCGCACCCAGGTCGCCCGAGAGCAGGAGGACGTCGTTGGCCTCGACGAGCGCGCCCAGCTGCTCGCCCACCGCCTCGGTGGCGGCCGCGTGTCGGGTCACGATCGTGAGGCGCGCTGCGTCGGCGGCATGCATGTCAGAACAGCGTCCCTTGCTCCGCGTCTTCGATGTGTCCCGGCTCCCCCGTTGTCGCCGTCGACCGCCCAGCCGGCTCCTCCGCTGCCGCGCGATCGGGCAGCGAATCGAGCAGCTGGCCCAGCTTGCGGAAGTCCTCACGCAACGCGTCCTGCTTGCTGCGATCGTAGAGCGCCGCCGCAGGGTGAAAGCTTGGGAGCACGACGAAGCGCCCCGCTCGCTGCGGCGCCCCGTGAAGGCGCGTGATGCCGGTGTCTGTCTTGAGGACGAACTTCGTCGCGAAGTTGCCGAGCGTGACCAGCACCTGCGGCGAGATCACCCTGATCTGCTCGCGCAAGAACGGCGTGCAGGTCTCGATCTCCTCGGGCAGCGGGTCGCGGTTGCGGGGCGGCCGGCACTTCAGCACGTTGGCGATGTAGACCTCGTCTCGGCGCAGGCCCGCCTCGCCCAACAGTTCGTCGAGGAACTTGCCTGCGGCGCCCACGAACGGCTCGCCCTGGAGGTCTTCGTTGCGCCCCGGAGCCTCGCCGATGAACATCACCCGCGCGTGAGGGTCCCCGACCCCGAACACGAGGGACGAACGCGTGTCACCGAGCGCGCACCGGTGACAATCACCGACGAGTTCGCGAAGCTCCTCGAGCGACGACGTACCCAGGCTCATCGGGCGGTCCCCAGGGGCTAGATCCACATCGTCACTTCGGACAGCGGTCGCCGGGCCGGTCTGCCCGAGAACTCCGCCGAGTACCCGATGGGCAGCACCGCGACCGGAGTGATGGGCGCCTGCTGGCCGATCGCGTCGCGGACCGCGTCGTCGTCGAACGCTCCGATCCAGCACGACGCGAGCCCGAGGTCGACCGCCGCGAGCAACATGTGCTCGACCGCCGCGGCCGTGTCCTGGATCGCGTAGAGCCGCTCGCCCCGGTCCCCGTAGCGCGCGGAGCACGGCCGCGGATCCACCGACACCACGATGACGACCGGCGCGGCGGTCGCCCAGCGCTGCCGCAGCGCCTTGGCGAGGCGTTCGCGCGCGTCCAGGGTGCGCACGACCGTGAAGCGCCACGGCTGGATGTTGCCTGCGGTGGGCGCCGCGATCGCCGCGTCGAGGATGGCACGGATCTGTTGTTCAGAGACCTCGGCATCGGCCTTGAAATGGCGGACGCTCCGGCGCTTCGCTATGACCTCCGAGAACTCCACGACGCCCCTTTTCGATCGCGGTTCACCTGTCCGTCGATTCTATCCGAACCAGCTCGAGCCGCGCCTCGCCAGCGTCGGCCGGGCCCCGCTCGCACGCGCTGCGCGGGCAGGGTGGTCCGCCTCGGCAGGATGGAGCCTGCGGGCGTCGAACACAGCGTGCGAAGGGGGTGCGCCAGCATGTACCAGAACAGGCCCGACGTCACCGACGAAGAACTCGGCATGCGCGCGTTCAAGGTCAAGAAGGCCAAGGCGGTCGAGCGCGCGATGGAGCGCCTCCGCCACGGTCTGGGACCTGCGTGGAAGGACCTGAACGAGGACGAGATCGAGGAACTCGACTGGGCCTTGGGCGAGGTGTGGAAGTACGTCGCGCGAGCCGACTGGGAGGATCTCCACTTCGGCAGGATGACGATGGGCGATGTCGTTCGCATCCTGACGCTCTCGAGCCAGCTGCGGCGACACGCCCGCAACCAGGTCGAGATCCTGCGCGAGATCGCCGCGATCCTGGGCGCCGAGCCGATCGTGCCCGAGGAGGGCGCCGTCGGCGAGGCCGGCGCGTAGTCCGAAACCGCTGCCGTCCGCATCGCGCGGCATGGCCCGGCGGACGCCGTCCGTGAACACGAACGGCCCCGGAGCTCCGGGGCCGTTTCGCTTGGCTTCGATGACGGCAGCGCGTTCTACGCGCGCTGGGCCTGCTTCTTCTTCTCGATCTTCTTCTTGACCTTCTTCAGGCGGAACAGGTCCTCGCGCGCGCGCTCGTCGAGCGTCTGGCTGATGTAGCTGACCTGCTCCCGCAGCTGCGGCACCGTGATCTGCTCCAACGCGTTCACTCGGCGGTTCGTCTTGTTGATCTCCTCGCCCAGTCGCTTGAGCCGCGTCTCGATGTCGGCGTACTCGATGATCACGTCGAGTATCCGCTCGAACTTGTCGGCGGTCTCGTCGACTCGGGACGAAACGCCGGTCACCGAGTACCCACGAGTGAACGACGTGCGGATCGGGCTCTCGCCCTTGGTCACCACCGGCACCGAGACACCCATGATCTTGGTACCGGACATGTCCACGACGATCTCTCCCGAGCACGCCAGGCCCGCCGAGCGAAGCGCGACCGAGCCGTCGACCGCCTTCGCGACCACGAGCGAGTACTGGCCCTCGGACACAGTCCTCTGCAGGGAGTCCGAGAGACGCAGCGTCTCGTCCATGACGCCCATGAACTCGATCAGCAGCGCGTCGCGCTTCTGCTTCAGCAGGTCCATGCCCTGTTGCGCGAGCTGGATCTGCGCGCGACGTTCGAGCAGTTCCGCTCTAGTTGGGCGTACTTCCTCCATCGGGCTCCTCGCCTCGTCGTATCGCTACTCGTCGGCCGGCACGCCGGGCTCGCCTTGGATCTCCCGATAGCCGTCGACCTCACGGTTGGTTCCCTCGACCTGTGCGCCGACTGCGTCGACGAAGTGGTCGAGCTTGCCCTTCTCCGCGTCCTCTTCACCCTCGATGAGCGCCGCTTCCGCGGCAAGCGCGGCGGCCTTCTCTTCAGCGGACATGGCAGGCGCGGCCTCGGGCTCCGGCTCGAGCTCGGGCTCCGCGGCCGCGGCCGAGAACGCCTCTTCGCCCTTGTGATCCGGGTGGTACTTCGAGATGAAGTCGCGAACACGCTTGAGCTCGCCCATCGGGAGCCCGGCCATCATGTCCCAGCCGATGTCGAGCGTCTCCTCGATGGAGCGCCCCTCGTCACCCTGGCCCACGAAGCGGTCCTCGAACTCGTCGGCGAAGCGCAGGTAGCTGCGGTCGACCTCGGAGAGCGCCTCCTCGCCGACGATGGCGACGAGCTTGCGAAGGTCGCGGCCCTGGGCGTAGGCAGCATAGAGCTGGTTCGCGACCGCGCGGTGGTCGTCGCGGGTCTTGCCCTCGCCGATACCCAGGTTCATCAGGCGCGAGAGGCACGGCAGCGCGTCGATCGGCGGGAACACCGCGCGACGGTGCAGCTGGCGCGAGAGCACGATCTGGCCCTCGGTGATGTAGCCGGTGAGGTCGGGGATCGGGTGCGTGATGTCGTCGTCGGGCATCGACAGGATCGGTAGCTGGGTCACCGAGCCGGGACGGCCCTTGATGCGTCCGGCGCGCTCGTAGATGGTCGAGAGGTCGGTGTACATGTAGCCGGGGAAGCCGCGGCGTCCCGGCACCTCCTCGCGAGCGGTGGAGACCTCGCGCAGCGCCTCGCAGTAGTTGGTCATGTCCGAGAGCACCACGAGCACCTGCATGTCCTTCTCGAACGCGAGGTACTCGGCCACTGTCAGCGCGCACTTGGGAGTCAGGAGACGCTCGACGGTGGGGTCGTCGGCGAGGTTCAGGAAGAAGACGACTCGCTCGAGCGCGCCGGTCTCCTCGAACTGGGTCATGAAGTAGCTCGCCTCGCGGTGGGTGATGCCCATCGCGCCGAACACGACCGCGAACTCCTCACCCGACTTGACGCGGGCCTGACGGATGATCTGCGCCGCGAGCTCGTTGGCCGGCAGACCCGAGCCCGAGAAGATGGGCAGCTTCTGCCCACGCACGAGTGTGTTGAGGCCGTCGATGGCCGACATGCCGGTCTCGATGAAGTCGGCCGGCTGCTCGCGGGTGTACGGGTTGATCGGCGCGCCGGTGATGTCGAGGCGCCTCTCGGGGATGACCGGGGCGCCGCCGTCGATCGGCTTGCCCGTGCCGTTCAGGATGCGGCCCAGAAGCTCGGGCGAGACGTCGATCTTGGCGACCTCGTCGAGGAAGCGGATCTCTGTCTTCGCGACGTCGATACCGCGGGTGCCCTCGAACACCTGGATGACGGCGACGTCATCGGCGACCTCGAGGACCTGGCCGGAGCGGATCGAGTTGTCCGGCAGCCTGAGCGTGACGATCTCGTTGTAGGCCACGCCGTGAACGTCGTTGACGAACACCAGCGGGCCGGTGACGTAGGAGATGGTCCGGTAGTCGGTGGAGAGCAGCGAGTGGCTCGGCGCGCCCGCCACAGCGGTGGAGTCCTTCGCCATCAGTACACCTCGATTCCAGCGATCTGTTCGGTTATCTCCTGGCACATCACGGGCATGCGCTCGAGCGCCTCCTCGTGAGGTGTGGTCTTGAGTGTTGCGATCTCATCCCGGATCGGGAGATCGAGGATCTCGCGGAGCGCGACGCCGCGGTTCAGCGCGGATGTCGAAGCGTCCGAGAGCGTCTGGATCGTGCGCAGCAGCCAGTACGCCTTCTCCGGCGGGCAGTAGGCGTCAACTGCGTCGAACGCGAACTGCTGGAGGAAGTCCTCGCGAAGCATTCGGGCGATCTCGAGGATCAACTTCTCGGACTCCGGCAGCGCGTCCGGACCGACCAGCTGCACGATCTCTTGGAGTTCGGTCTCCTTCTGGAGCACTGACATCGCCTTGTCGCGGTAGTCCTGCCAGTCCTCGGCGACGTTCTTCTCGTACCACCCGCGCACCTGGCCGAGGAACAGCGTGTAGCTCTTGGTCCAGCTGATCGCGGGGAAGTGGCGGCGGTGGGCCAGCGAGGTGTCGAGCGCCCAGAAGGCGCCGGTGACTCGCAGGGAGTTCTGCGTCATCGGCTCGGACATGTCACCGCCGGCCGGCGACACGGCGCCGACCATCGTGACGGATCCGATCCGATCGTCGTCGTCGCTGCCGAGCGGCTTCACGCGGCCGCTTCTCTCGTAGAAGGCAGCGAGTCGGGTCGCAAGGTACGCAGGATAGCCTTCCTCACCCGGCATCTCCTCGAGGCGACCGGAGACCTCTCGTAGCGCCTCGCCCCAGCGGGACGTGGAGTCGGCCATCATCGGCCACGTTGTAGCCCATGTCGCGGTAGAACTCGGCCAGCGTGGCGCCCACGTAGATGGAGGCTTCGCGCGCCGCAACCGGCATGTTTGAGGTGTTCGCGACGAGAATCGTGCGGTCCATCAGGGGCGCGTCGTTGCGCGGGTCTTCGAGGTGCGGGAACTCGGTGAGCACCTCGGTCATCTCGTTGCCGCGCTCGCCGCAGCCGATGTAGCAGATGATGTCGACGTCGGCCCACTTCGCGAGCGACTGCTGGGTGACGGTCTTCCCGGTTCCGAAACCGCCCGGGATGATCGCGTTGCCGCCCAGAGCGATCGGGAAGAACGTGTCGAGGATGCGCATGCCGGTGGTGAACGGCGTGGTCGGGTCCATCTTGTTGATGTAGGGTCGTCCCTCACGGACGGGCCACCACTGCGCCATCTTGATCTCGGTACCGTCCTCGAGCGTGGCGACCGTGGTGTCCACGTTGTAGTCGCCCGCCGAGATGATCGAGGCGATCTTTCCGCCAGCAGTCCTGGGCGGGACCATGACCTTGTGGATGATCGTCTTGCCCTCGGGGATCGTGCCCAGCACGTCGCCGGCTCCGACCTCGTCGCCTACGGCGACGGTGGGCGTGAACGACCACAGCTTCTCGCGGTCGAGCGCCGAGGCGACCGTTCCGCGCTCGATGAAGTCACCGCTCTCGGCGGCAACCACGGGAAGCGGGCGCTGAACGCCGTCGTAGATCGACGTCAGCAGACCGGGGCCCAGCTCCACGAGCAGGGGACCCTCGGTGGATTCGACGACCTCTCCGACCTTGAGACCGGAGGTGTCCTCGTAGACCTGGATCGTCGCGGTGTCGCCCTCAAGGCGGATGACCTCGCCCATGAGGCCTTCCGACCCGACGCGCACGATGTCGTACATACGCGCGCCGGTCACGCCTTGGGCGACGACGACGGGTCCCGTGATTCTCTGGATGGTTCCGGCGATCATGTACTCACCCTCGTCTCAGCGTGATGTCGAACCCGATAGCGCGCCGGATGAGGCGCGAGAGGTAGGCGCGGTGGTCCTCGCCGACCTGCAGTTTCTCCCGAACCGGCAGCGACACGACGATGGGCCGGTAGATGGAGTCGATCTTTCTCTGAAGACGCTCGTCGACCGCGGACATCAGATGCTCGTTGACCGCGATGATGCCGCTCTCGTCGTCGTCCACCAGCGACGCGAGGGTGTGCCGCGCGTCCTCTGGGGAGTCGACCTCCTGCACGTCGCAACCGGCAAGACGAAAGCCGTCGGCAGTCTCGGTGTCGGTGATGACGATGACCTTATACAAGGATCAGATCCTCTCTCACCCGGTCCGCCGGCATACCGACCGCCTTGCCGCGCACCACGATGCGCAGGTTGGTGATCTCGTTCAGTTTGGCGTAGAGGTACGAGATCGCGACACCGATCCCCTGCGGATCGCGCACCCCGGTGAGCCGCGCCTGCCGCATGAGCAGCAGCTCGAGCGCACGCTCGAACGCCGAGATCGACCCGAGCTCGAGATAGCGAAGGGCCGCGGTGTCGAGGGGCTCGGCATAGGGCGTCTTCTTGAGTTGGTCGAGGACCTCGTCGACGTCCGAGAGGTTCGCGAGCTCCAGGAACAGCTTGGGACCGATGTAGCGCCCGCCGGTCAGGAAGTATCTCTGTGCGCGGACGGACTGGGCGTCGGCGCGCAACAGCCTGAACACCATGACTAGGTTCAGCACGTCGACCTGCGTCGCGAGGATCTTCCGCGCGATCTGGAAGTTCGAGCGCCTACGGGCGAGTTGCTCGGCGGCATACTCCGCCCAGTACTTGTCGAGAGCGAGCTCGAGGTCGGCAAGATCGCCGGTGGTCGCGTACTCGCTGTACCCCTCCCGAAGTGGGAGGGCGTAGGGAATGCCCCACGTCGCCATCGTCCCGATGACCGCATGGACGTCGTTCGTCCTGGCCAGCGCCTCGAGTTCTGTCTCGGACATGAAGCCGAGAGGCAGAAGGCTCTCCTTGACCTGCTCCAGCGCCACCGAGTTCTGCGCGCCTCTGAGCACCGTCTTGATGTTGGAGACGTCCCATCTGCCGAGCAGCACGGTCAGAATCTCGCGCGCCTCGGGATCGAGGAAGTCGAAGACCTTGCGGAACACGCGCACGGCGTGGTCCTTCAGCGCCTCGTCGACCATGGACGCGGTCAGGCCGTGGATGACCTGTGCCTCGATGTCCGGGCCGTACGACGTCCCCTGCAGCACCTGGATCGCCTGCACCACGTCGGGTGCCTCGATCAGCTCGTCGAGGAAGGCACCCTTGAGCAGGTTTGCCTTCATGCCGCGCAGGCGCGCGTTCGCGTACCCGACGTCCGTCTCGGCCTTGGGCAGGTTTCGGTCGAGAACCGAGCCTCTCATGCGAGCAGCACCCTCGCCACATCCGACTGGATGTAGGGCCGAGCCCGGTCGAGCCGGTCTTCGAACGTGTTGCGGCGCACGATCTTGCCCCCGGCGGACTCGACGACGAGTCCGCCCGCGGTCTCTAGATCGCCGCGGACCTCTGCGTCGGCGTTCAGCTGCGCCGCCGTCTGACGGGCGATCTCGGTGTCGGCGGCGGCAACGCGGATCACGACCGGTCCGCTGACGCCATCCAGCGCCTCGCGAGCGAGCGCCGAGAACAGCTGCGGGTAGTCCCCGCGCTGCCGCAGGCGGACAAGCTGCTGCCGGGCGGTGCCGAACACGGCGTCGAGACCGTCACCGCGGACGGTGGAGACCTGCATGCGCCCCTTGAGCCGCGCCGCGTTCACGCGCTTCCTGGCGTCGCCGTGCGCGGAGCGCTCGATCGCCGCCATGTGGTTCTGGTGGATCGATTGCGCCCTCGTCGTAGCGTCCTCGATGATCTGGGCCGCGTGCGCCCGGGCCTCTTCGGTGCATGCCTCGCAGTCCGCCTGGCCCTGCTCCTCGAGTGCCCGGAGGATATCTTCTATGGCCACCGGTACCTCCTGGGTGCAGGACTGCTAGCCGACGATGAGGATGGCCATAACGAAGCCGAGGAGAACGATGACTTCCGGGAGAGCGGTGAGCGCGAGGACGAACACGCGCTCCTCAGGACGCTCGGCGAGCGTGCCCTGACCGGCGGAACCGATCCTGGACTGCGCCCAACCGGCGGACAGCGCCGACAGGCCGATGGCCAGGGCGGCACCCATGGGCTTGCCCCAGGCGCCGATGCCCGTGGGCTCGGGTGCGGGTGCGGTCTCCTGCGCCAGCGCGATCGCCGGCAGCAGCACCGTCATGAGGAACGCCGAACCGAATACGAACTTGCTCAACCTCTTGCTCATGTACTACTCCCCTCCGGTCTTGTGGAACGGTGCATACTCTTTGCTCCCGGTCTCGTAGAACTTCCCAAAGAACTCCAGGAAGTTGAGACGGATCGCATGAATGTTGGGGCTGAACGCCGCGAGCACGATGTTCAGCGCCTGGAGCGGTATCGCGATCAGGATGCCGAGGATCGGCGAGCCGAGGGCCTCCCCCATCCCGTTCGCTGCGTCCGCGAAGATCGCACCCGCCAGGCCGACGGCCATGATACGGGCGTAGGACATGATGTGGGCCACGCTGCCCACCGTTTCGAGGGCCCCAACGATCCCTCCACCGCGGATGGCGTAGATGATGCCGACGAAGAGGATCAGACCTCCGGCGGCCTGCAGTACGTAGCGGCCCATGTCACCCGCGAGGGTCAGCATCGAGGCCAGGATCAGGATCAGCATGCCGATGAGGAAGGCGAGCAGTCCGCCCTTCTCCCACACGTGCTTGCGATGCCCGGTCTTGATGCCGTTGTACATGCCGAGGATCAGGCCGAGCGAGACCTGCACGAAGCCGACCGCGATCGCGATCACCAGAAGCGTCGTCGCCGAGCTGATGCGGCTGAACGGCCAGATGAGGGCGCCGGCGGCGTTGTAGAGCGGTGGGATGAGCGGGTTGTTCTCGAGAGTGGGGACCCCGTTGATGGGCTCGATCAGCGGCAGCAGCGGGATGTACTTGCTGAACAGGTTGCCGAAGAACTCCGCGTAGATGAATCCGAACGCGATTGCCAACGTGCACGCGGGTCCCAGAACGCCGGTCGCGAGCCCGATGGATTCGTTGTCCTTGAACTTCATCCTGAGCCACACGACCGTGGCGAGCATGATGGCGCCGTATCCGATGTCGCCGACGATCATGCCGAAGAACAGCGGGTAGAAGATCGCAAGCAGGAACGTCGGGTCCATCGTCCCGTACTGCGGCTTGCCCATGACACCCAGCAGAGCCTGGTAGGGGGCCACGGCCTTGGCGTTCTTGAGCGCGACCGGTGCGTCACCGAAGTCCTTCTCGGTCATCTCGCACCTGGTGATGATGACTTCCTTGCCGAAGCGCTCGGTCAGACGGTCCTCGACCTGCTTGCAGTCGTTCGAGGGCACCCAGCCGACGATCATGAACGCGTAGTCGGTGCGGCCGAACTTGGGAATCGCCTGAAGTTCGTCGAGCTTGTCCACGAGCACGTCCGCGGAGGCCGTCAGCTTCAGGTACCACTTGGCCGAGAGCTCGTCGAGCTCCTTGCGGATGCGTTCCATCTCGCCGGGCAGCTCCTCGCGGCGCACCTTGATCTCGTGGTACGCGGCATCGAGAGGCATGTCCTTGAAGTCGTCGGGGAGGCGGATCTGGTTGACGTTCTCCATCGCCAGGAACTTGTGGACCGCGTCCCCGTACGCCTTGGAGTAGACGACGATCGCGGCGGTCGTGTTCTCGTCGATGTCCTGCGAGATGATCTCGCACTGGTTGTTCGTGAGCTTGTTGAGCTCCTTGTTGAGCTCCTCGAGGCCCGCCTTGTACCGGCGCTCGACGAGCAGAGCGACGGTCTCGAAGGCCCCCGTGACCACCAGCTGGCGCGCGAGCGGCTGGATCTTGCCCAGGATCGGCTCGTAGCGGGCGAGCAGCGCGATCTCTGACTCGGCTGCGGTGTGCAGCGCCGCGAGGTCGGCGGTTCGGTCCTCGACCTCATTGATCGTGTCGCCGATCTCGCCCGCGAGCTCGTCAGGCTCCAGCTTCCACAGGCGGTGGTACTCCTCCTTGCGCGCGGCGCTATCCAGCCCCCCAGCCGGAGCGTGCAGCGCCTTGAGGATCGCGCGGACGCGCAGCAGCATCTCGTCCAGCTTGTCGTAAGCCTGGAACTCGTCGCCCGCCATCTCCATCTGGTCGATGGCGAGCTCGCCGGTGGCGATCCGCTTTGAGAGGTCCTCGATGTGGACGGTGCCCTGCTCGTGCAGGGTCTCGACCACGTCGAGGAACTCGCTCTTCGGGCCGATGATCTCGACCTTCGTCATTGGGACGAGCACGCTGACCAACCTCCCCTACGGTCGTTCGCGCCTGGCCTGTCCCCGGTCAGACTCGAGCTACTGCTTCGAGTACCAGCTCGACGGCGCGATCGCGTTGGCTCGCGATCTTCGCCTCGAGCTCTGAGACCTCAGCTTGCGACTCCGCGGCGACCTTCTCCGCCTCGGCGTCGGCCTCGGCAGCGATCTGTCCGCGGCGCTGGTCGCCGCCCTCGCTGCCTTCGTTCTCCGCGGCGGATACGAGCTCCGCTGCCTTCCGGCGAGCATCGGCAACGATCTCGTCGGACTCACGCTTCGCCCGCAACACCCGACCGGAGATCTCGATCTCCTTCTCGCGGATGAGGTGGAGCGGGGAGTTCTGATCCGTCTCGACGGTCTCTTGGTGGAACTTGACCTCCTGAGCGACCTTGTCTTCCACGCTTGCTCCTCACGCATGACGAACGGCGAGTTGCACAGGGGGCAGCACGAAGAATCGAAAGCGCCCCATGAGTCCATTCGGCGACGGGGGTACCACTCCTGCCGAGCGAAGCCCGCTTATCCGACGAGTTCCGGGGGGCGCCCGCGCGCGGGCGGGCGCGCGAGGACGCTAGCGGTAGACGCGCTCCAGGCGCTGGCCGAACCCGCAGGCGAGTTCGTAGTTGATCGTGCCGGCGAGCGAGGCGAGCTCCTCCATCGAGATCGCCTCACGGCCCTGGCTCCCCACGAGCACGACCTCGTCGCCTCGCTCGAACGCCACCCCCCGGGGAACCTCGACCATCAGCTGGTCCATGCACACCCTGCCGACCTGCTGCGCGCGCACCCCTGAGAGCAGCACCTTCATCGAGTTGCTGAGCACGCGGTGGACTCCGTCGGCGTAGCCCAGCGGGAGCGTCGCGATCGTTGACGGGGCCGCGGCCTGCCAGGTGAGCCCGTAGCTCACGCCCTCGCCGATCCCGATGCGCTTCACCAGAGTGGAGCGTGCCTTGACCGACATCGCGGGCCTCAGATCGATCCGACCACGGACCGCGTCAGCCGGCCACAGGCCGTAGATGGCGATGCCGCAGCGCACCATGTCGAAGTGCGACTCGGGGTACAGCACGGTGGCGGGACTATTCGCGGCGTGAACGATCTCGGGGTTCGCGCCCTCGGTGCGCATGTCTTCCAACGCCGCCGAGAACCGCTCGAGCTGGCGGGCGACGTCCCAGTCGCCGGGAACATCCGCGGTCGCGAAGTGGGTGAACGTCCCTGCGAGCGAGAGCCCGGGGAAGTCCTTGAGGCCGTAGGCGAACTCGGCGGCATCCTCGGCGCGCACGCCGATGCGGTTCATACCGGTGTCGATCTTGAGGTGGTAGCGCCCCTCGGTCCCCTTCGCGAGCGCCGCCTTGGCGTAGGCGACGGCGAAGTCGCGGGTCGTGACCGTGGGCACGATGTCGCGCTCCAGAAGCGTCTCGACGGTCTCGACCGGCGGCTCCGAGAGAAGCAGAAGCGGTTCGGTGAACCCCGCGTCCCGAACTACGAGCGCCTCGGTCACGGTAGCGACGCCCAGATCCGTCGCGCCGGCGGAGAGCGCCGCACGAGCGACCGGAACCGCACCGTGCCCGTAGCCGTCGGCCTTCACCACGGCCATGAACCGGGTGCGGGCAGGGGTGAGCGCGTTGAGCGCGCGGACGTTGTGCGCGATCGCCGAGAGATCGATCTCGGCCCATGCCCAGCGGCGCTCGGAAGCAGACACCGACGCCTACTCCTCCACGAGCGAGCGGACGATGTCGCCCTTGGTGACGATACCGACGAGCAGGTCGCCGTCGAGGACGGGGAGCCGGCTCACATCGCGCTCCACGAGCAGGGTCGCGACGTCCTCGATCGACGTATCCGCCTGGACGGTGATCGGCTCGGGCGTCATGACCTCGCCCACCTTCGCGGCGACCGCCTTCTTCAGCTCGTTCTCGAACTTCGTCTGCGACGGCGGGTACATGATGAAGCCGTCGAGAAGCTGTATGTAGGTGGGGAACTCGAGCTTGACGTCCTGATGGATGAGATCGCCCTCGGTGACGAGCCCCACCAGGCGCCCCTCGTCGAGCACCGGCAGCGCGCCGATCCGGTTCGCGACCATGAGCTTCGCCGCCTCCGTGACCCCCATTTCCGGGGTGACCGTCACCGGGTTCGCACTCATGATCTCCGCTACCGTTCTGTCAGCCATGCGCAGCACCCTTCGCGTTGAGTCGCTTCATGTCGGCTTCGGTCGTACGCAGTCGAGACTACCAGCAGCCGAGAAGCTCCGCTGCGGCCGCGGGCAGGAAGCTGGGGATGTCCTCGGCGGTCACGCTCACGGACGTGAGCGCTGCGGCGGCAGCCTCGCCCGCACGCCCATGCCAGTATGCGCCAAGCGCGGCAGCTTCGAGTGGCTCGAGACCGCTGGCGAGCAGCGCGCCGATCACGCCGGACAGCACGTCGCCGGTACCGGCCGTTGCGAGTGCGGGGGTCCCTGACGTCACGATGACCCGCCGCTGCCCGGTGGAGACGACCGTCCCTGCCCCCTTCAGCACGACCGCGGTCGAGGCGGAGGCGAGACGGTCCGCGGCGTCGATGCGGTCCTCCTGCACGGCTGAGGTGGGGATGCCCAGGAGGCGGCCCATCTCCCCCGGGTGGGGTGTGAGCACGGTCGGCGCTTTGCGGGCTGCGACCAGGTCGACGGCGTCCACGAGCGCGTTGAGGGCATCGGCGTCCACGACGAGCGGCCGGTCCAGCTGTGCGACCAGGCCGCGCGCGACGACCACCGATCCGTCGGCGAGGGTGAGACCGGGGCCGAGCACCACGGCGTCGTAGTCCTGGGCGAGGACGAGGATCCGTTCGAGCGCGCGCGACGAGAACGCCCGATGCGCCGACGGCATGCCCACCACGGTGGCGGCCACGAGGTGCTGATGGGCGACAGGCACCACCAGCTCCGGGCACGCGAGCGTGACGTATCCCGCACCTGCGCGCTGGGCGCCTTTGGCAGCGAGCACCGCAGCGCCCGGATAGGCCGCCGATCCGGCCACCACGAGCACCCTCCCGCGGCTGTCCTTGTGCGCGTCGGGAGCCGGCAGCGGCAGCAGATCGGCGTACTCGGACTCCTCCCACACCTCCGGCGCGTCGCCGAAGTCGAGGAGCGCCGGCGCGATACCCACATCGGCGACCACCACGTCTCCGGCATACTCGGCGCCGGGGAAGGTGACCAGCCCGGGCTTCAGCGCAGAGAATGTCACCGTCACGTCCGCGGGAATCGCGGTGCCCTGCACCCGTCCGCTGTCCGCATCGATACCGGTGGGGATGTCGGCACTCACGATCATGCTGCCGCTCTCGGCTGCCGCGTCGACCCAATCGGGAAGCGGCTCGCGCAGTGGACCCGACGCGCCGATGCCCAACAGTGCGTCCACGATCACGTCGGCCGTGGCGAGCTCGTCAGCCGACGGCGGTGTCGTGGGCACGTGCCACTCCACGCCGGCGGCGACCGCTTCGGCCGCTGCCGCGGCAGCGGGACCGTCGAGGGTGGCGGGGTCGGCGAGCGAAAGCACGCGCACGCGCCGCCCCTCGGCGTGGAGCACGCGCGCCGCGACCCAGCCGTCTCCGCCGTTGTTGCCGCGGCCCGCAAGCACGATGACGTCGCCGTGAGCGAGCTCCTCGACCGCCTCGGCGACGGCCTCCCCCGCCCGGCGCATCAGGGCTTCGAGGCTCGCCCCACGATCGGCGACAGCGCGCTGCTCGGCGGTCCGGACCTGCTCGGCGGTCAATGCTCGGATCAAAGGACGGCCCTCCCCATCGAAGACGCCTCGGAGTCTACTCCTCGGATTCCGACGGCTCCTCGTCGCTGTCGATGTCGAGGCCGAGGTCGTCGAGCATCGCCCGCATCTCCTTGAAGGACGCTGCGAGCTCGGCCATGGGATCGACGGGCTCGGGCTTCGGCTGCGGCCGTGCGCCCTCGGTCAGAGCCACCGCGGAGGCAACCGCCGTGGTGTGGGTGAACGACAGCGACAAGTGCATCTCGATCACACCCAGCTCTTCGGCGCGCTCGGCGGCGCGGCCCGATAGCCGCGGCACCGGGCGACCGTTCGCCTCGCGGACCACCTCGACGTCGGTGAACCTCATCCCCGAGAACCCCGTCCCCAACGCCTTGAGCACGGCCTCCTTGGCCGCGAAGCGCAGGGCGTAGTGGACCTCGGGGCGGCCGCGGGCATCGCAGTACGCGCGCTCCTCGGCGGAGAACAGCCGCTCCTTCATGCGGGGACGACGCGCAAGCGCCGCCCCCATCCGCTCGATCTCGACGATGTCGACACCCAGGCCGACGATCATGGAACCGTCCACCTCGTCGCTACTCCACGGTCACGGACTTGGCGAGGTTGCGGGGCTGGTCGACGTTGCACCCGCGCATCTTCGCGATGTAGTACGCCAGCAGCTGGAGCGGAACGCTCGCCGGGATCGCCGACATCGCCTCGCTCGTCATCGGCACGTACAGCACGTGTTCGGCGTGCTTGACGATGTCGCCGTCGCCTGCGGTCGCGACCGCGATCACCTGACCCCCGCGCGCCCGCACCTCCTGGATGTTGCTCACGACCTTCTCGTAGGTGTGACCCTGCGTCGCCACGACGACCACAGGCACCTCCTCGGTGATGAGCGCGATGGGGCCGTGCTTCATCTCGCCGGCAGCGTAGGCCTCGGCGTGGATGTAGCTGATCTCCTTGAGCTTGAGCGCACCCTCCATCGCCACGGGCACGCCGATGCCCCGGCCCAGGAACAGCGAGGAGCATGGCTGGGTGTACTCGCGCGCGCACGCCTCGAGCTGAGACAGGTCGGCAAGGACGGCCTCGACGATCTCGGGAATGTTCCACAGCTCCTGCCAGTAGCTGCCCACCTGCTCGGTGGACAGCGTGCCCTTCGCCTGCGCGAGCTTGAGCGCGAGCACCGTGAGCGCGGCGATCTGCGCGGTGTAGGTCTTGGTGGCGGCAACGCCGATCTCGGGTCCCGCGTGGGTGTAGATCACGCCGTCGCTTTCGCGTGTCACGCGGCTGCCCACCACGTTGGTGATCGCGAAGACCTTCGCGCCGCGCTCGCTCGCCTCCCGGACGCCCGCGAGGGTGTCGGCGGTCTCGCCCGACTGGGTGATCGCGACCATCAGCGTCCGCTCGTCGATGATCGGGTCGTTGTAGCGGAACTCGCTCGAGACCTGCACCTCGACCGGTATCCGCGCCCACGACTCGATGAGGTGCTTGGCCACCAGCCCGGCGTGATACGACGTCCCGCACGCGATGATGTAGACGCGGTCGATCGCCGAGACCTCCTCGGGCGTCATGGCCAGCTCGGAGAGCTGGACCTGGCCGTCGTCGGAGAGCCTTCCGCGAAGCGTCTCGCGGATCGCCTTGGGCTGCTCGAAGATCTCCTTCAGCATGAAGTCCTCGTAGCCGCCCTTCTCGGCGGCGTCGAGATCCCACTCGACGTACATCCGCTCCGGCTCGACGACCTCGCCGTCGGCGTTGCGGACCACGATCGCGTCGGCGGTCACGGTGGCCACGTCGCCGTCGTTCAGCACGACCACCTCGCGGGTGTACTCGAGCACGGCGGGGATGTCGCTCGCGACGATGTTCTCGTCGGGGCCGGTACCGATGATCAGCGGCGACTCCTTGCGCGAGGCGACGATGAGACCAGGCTCGTCGACGTGCACGGCGGCGATGGCGTAGCTTCCGTCGAGCCGCTTGACCGCCTTGGCTACCGCCTGGGCGAGGTCGCCCTGGTAGTACGCCTCGACCAGGTGGGCGACCGTCTCGGTGTCGGTCTCGGAGCGCAGGATGTGACCCTCAGCGGCAAGCTCCTCGCGCAGGGTCACGTAGTTCTCGATGATCCCGTTGTGCACTACCGCGATCTTGCCGGTGCAGTCGATGTGCGGATGGGCGTTGTCCTCGCTCGGCTTGCCGTGGGTGGCCCATCGCGTGTGACCGATTCCCGCGCCGCCAGGCAGCGGCTTGTCGTCGACGGCGGTCTTCAGATTCACGAGCTTCCCGACGCGACGCACCACCGAGAGCCCGTCGCGCTCGGCGAGCACGGCCACTCCAGCCGAGTCGTACCCGCGATACTCCAGTCGAGCAAGCCCGCCGAGCAGGACGTCAGTCGCCTGACGGGGGCCGATGTAACCGACGATTCCACACATGGGTGTCCGTACCTTTCGTCAAGGTGAGCGCTGCAGTTCGAGTCCTCGCGCGCGTGAAGGCGCGCGTGCAGCACGGGCAGCGGTGTGGGGCGATCCTCCCCGAGTGATGGTGCGACCGGTCCGTCGTCGTTTTGTCTCCTCGGTCACCCGAGGGATTTGTCGACGCCGTTTCGACCCCGGTCGGGCCGGAGGGCCATCCGCCGAATCCTTCGATAAGCCCCCGCCTCGTCGACTGCGCGTGCGCAGTCCCGGCGCTTGCGTGGATCGCGTGAGCCGTCTGGCTCGAGATCGTCGCTCCCTTCACTGGTCGTGGCTCGTCTGCCTGTGCACGAGGGCGAGTATACCAGCGTGAGCCAGCCCCTCCCGCTCGGCGCAAGGGGTCGTAACGCGGAGGTTGCCGAAGGCTACACGGGCTCGGCGACGCGAGCCAGACGCAGTTCAGGTGAGGGTGCTCGCTGTCGTGTCGACGGCCCCCGGGACCGAGCGGGCGAGCCTCTAGGCCAGCTCGTTGCGCACGACCTCGACGAGCCCGTCGACCACGGTCTGCGCCTCGTCCTCGTCGGCGGCCTCGCTCATCACGCGCACGAGCGGCTCGGTGCCGGACGCCCGTACCAGCACGCGCCCCGTGTCGCCCAGGCGTGCCTCGGCGGCCTTGATCGCATCGGCGATCACGTGACTCGTGCCGAGGCGGGTCTTGTCGCCGACGTGCACGTTCACGAGCACCTGCGGATACCGACGCATGATCTGCTTGAGCTCGGAGAGCGGCTTGCCTGAAGCCTGCATCGCCACCGCCAGCTGGATCGCGGTGATGAGGCCGTCGCCCGTGGTGTTGTGCTCCATGAAGATGATGTGGCCCGACTGCTCTCCGCCCAGCACGGCGCCGGATGTCTGCATCTGCTCGAGCACGTAGCGGTCGCCGACCTTGGTCTTGATGACGGTGATGCCCCGCTCTCGCATCGCGATCTCAAAGCCGAGATTGCACATCACCGTGCTCACGATGGTGTCCGAGGCGAGGTGCCCCTGGTCGTGGAGCCGGGCGCCGCAGATCGCCATGATCATGTCGCCGTCGACCTCGTCGCCGTTCTCGTCGAGCGCGATCACCCGATCTGCGTCGCCGTCGTGGGCGATGCCCAGATCGTAGCCGCCTTCGCGCATGACGTTCGCGAGCGCGCCGAGGTGGGTCGAACCCGAGTCACGATTGATGTCGACGCCGTTCCAGTCGTCGTTGAGCACCGTGACATCCGCGCCGAGCCGGGCGAAGGCCTCGGGGGAAGCGACCGCGGATGCGCCGTGGCCGCAGTCGACAGCCACGCGCACGCCGTCGAGTCTGGCCCTGGCCGTGCTCACTGCGTGCACGATGTAGCGCTCGACGGCGTCGACCACAGGCTCGATGCACCCGACGGCGGGACCGGTGGGACGCACCCAGTCCCGCTCGGCGGTCAGGAACTCCTCGATCTCGGTCTCGACCTCGTCGGGCAGCTTGAAACCGTCCCGGCTGAAGAACTTGATGCCGTTGTACTCGGCGGGGTTGTGCGACGCCGAGATCACCACGCCTCCGTCGGCGTTGAGCTGACGAGTCAGCAGGGCGACCGCCGGCGTGGGAACGACCTCGGCGACCAGCGCATCGGCTCCTCCGGACATCACGCCCGCCACCAGCGCGGACTCGAGCATGTAGCCGCTGCGCCGGGTGTCTCGGCCCACGACGATCCGACCCCGGCCCCCGTCGCCGAGGAAGTGACCGGCTGCCTCGCCGAGGCGGAACGCAAGCTCGGGAGTTAGATCGTCATTCGCGATGCCGCGCACCCCGTCGGTGCCGAAGAGCCGGGCCATGGATCACGCCTTTCGTCTGAATGAACGAGGCTCGCCGCATCGATTGCGGCGAGCCTCGGTTCGGTTCGATGCTGGTCGACCAGCCGCCGCCTAGCGCTTGGAGAACTGCGGGCGCTTGCGGGCCTTCTTGAGGCCGTACTTCTTGCGCTCGACCATACGCGGGTCGCGGCGCAGAAGGCCGGCGCGCTTGAGCTCGGCGCGGTAGTCGTCCCCAGCCTCGAGCAGGGCGCGCGCGATGCCGTGGCGAAGTGCGCCCGACTGGCTCGACACGCCACCACCGTGGATGGTGGCAACGACGTCGAAGCGCCCGGTGGTCTCGGTGACCTTGAACGGGGTGGTGGCGAAGGTGACCAGGGCCTCGCGGCCGAAGTACGCGGTCGCCGGCTTCTTGTTCACGGTCACGACACCGGTGCCGGGGGTGAGGTAGACGCGGGCCACCGACGTCTTGCGACGGCCGGTGCCGTAGTAGACAGCCTTGTTCTCAGCCATGCGCTAAGCCTCCAGGGTGATCTGCCGCGGCTTCTGAGCCTCGTGGTGGTGGTGCGGGCCAGCGTAGACCTTGAGCTTCTTGCCCATGGCGCGGCCGAGCGTGTTCTTGGGGAGCATGCCCTTGACGGCCTTCTCGATGACGCGCTCGGGGTGCTTCTCCAGCATGCGCTGGTAGCTGACCTCCTTGAGCCCACCGGGATACCCGCTGTGGCGGTAGTAGTTCTTCGTGAATGCCTTGTTGCCGGTCAGGCGGACCTTCTCGGCGTTGATGACGATGACGAAGTCACCGGTGTCGACATTCGGCGTGTACTGCGGCTTGCGCTTGCCCTTGAGGATCTGGGCGATCTCGCTGGCCAGCCGGCCGAGCACCATATCGGTGGCGTCGACGAGCAGCCATTCGCGCTCGACTTCACCGGGCTTTGCGTAGTACGTACTCAACGGATTCCTCCTGTGAGAAGCCTGTACGGTCCCTGGACGGACCGCGAGTGTTCGTTGTCGGTTTCACGGGGCCTAGACGAACCCTGCCATTCTAGCCATCGCGGTGGGGTGCGTCAACGAAAACACGCGCCCGGGCGTATCCACCCTACGCCCAGACGTCGTCCGGGTACGTGACCTGCCAGAACGTCAGGCCGAGAGGCGGGGCTGTCGGGCCCGCGGCAGCACGAGTCCGCGCCTCGAGCGCCTCTCCCAGCCAGTCGGGGTCGCGTCGGCCCGCACCGACCTCCACGAGCGACCCGACGATCACGCGGACCATCGAGTGCAGGAAGGCGTTCCCCACCACTCGCACCACGACGCAGTCCTCCCCCAGTTGCCGCTCGACGAGCAGCTCGACCTCCTCGAGACCGCGGACCGTGTTCTTGTCCTCGGCGGACTCGGTCACGCAGAACGAACGGAAGTCGTGCTCGCCGAGGAGTGCGCGAGCGGCCTGCTCCATCGCGGCGAGATCGAGGTCCGCGGCCACGTGCCACGAGAACCGCGAGAGGAACAGCGGCGGTACGGCCCCGACGGCGAGTCGGTATCGGTACTCGCGGCGCACCGCATCGAAGCGCGCCGAGAACCCCGGGCGGGCGAGCCGGGCCTCGCGGACCACGATTCCCGGCCCCGCGAGCGCGGTGAGCGACCGTGGAAGGGTGCGCAGGTCGATCGCGGGGGACCCGTTCGCGCCGTCTCCCTCGAAGCTCACCACCTGCCCCAACGCGTGGACGCCGGCGTCGGTCCTTCCCGCACCCACGGTTGCGACCTCACGCCGCAGCACGGTGGCCAGGGCGACCTCGAGCCGACCCTGGACGGTCTCGCGTCCGGGCTGGCGGGCGAAGCCGCTGAAGGACGCGCCATCGTACGCCACCGTAAGGGCAACGGCACCTGCCGCGTCGCCGTCCGCCGCTTCTTCGACCCGAGCGGCCCGATTCGCTTCCACGCTCATCTGGCTCCATCGTTCGTCGCCGGTTTGCATGTCTGTGCCGCTCACAGGTATACCGCCAAGGCCAGTGCGGCGGCGAGCCCGATGCCGAGCACTGACCAGTCGGCCGGCCGCAAGCGGCTCTCGTGGAGTCGCGTCCTGCCGGCTCCGCGATAGCAGCGAGCGTCCATCGCGAGCGCGAGATCGTTCGCCCGGCGGAACAGGGCGACGAACAGAGGCACGAGCACCGGCGCGTACGCGCGCGCCCTTCGGATCGGTCCACCCTCGCCGAACCGCGCGCCCCGGGCGGCCTGGGCGACCACGATCGTCTCGGCTTCCTCGGCGGTGGTGGGGATGAAGCGCAGCGCCACCGACAGCATCATCGCGACGTCGGTGGCGGGGAAACGGACGCGTTCTAGCGGAGAGAGGAGCCTGGCGAGCGCGTCGGTCAGCGCGACGGGCGACGTCGTGAGGGTCACCAGCGTCGTGCCCAGCACGAGCACGACGATGCGCAGCGCGAAGAACAGACCGCGCTCGAGCCCCGGGATCGAGATGGCGATCGGTCCCACCGCGAGAACGCTGTCGGGAGATCCCGAGCGCACGATCGCGTTCACTCCGACGGTGAAGGCGAGCACGAGCGCGATCGGGACCAGGCCGCGTGCGACCAGTCGCCAGGGGATCCCCGAGAGCACGACCGCGGCGACCACGAGGGCCGCGCAGACTGCGAGGCCGAGCCACGACCCCACCAGGAACAGCGCGATGCTGAACGCTGCCGTGACCGCGATCTTGACGCGGGGCTCCAGCCGATGAAGGGGACTGTCGCCAGGGACGAACTGACCGAACGGCACCGGGATGCTCATCGGCCATCCGTTCCGCCACGGCCCAGCGCCTCGGCGATCAGCGACGCGGCGGCTTCGGGCGTGGCCGCGAGCTGGCGGGGCGCGCAGCCGAGCTCGGCAGCGAGCACCTGCGCCTCGAGCAGCGGAGGCAGCCCAACGCCGGATTCCCGCAGTGGCGAGGGTTCTGCGAGAAGCTGGGCGACGGTGCCGCTGTAGGCGGTCGTCCCGTCCTCCAGCACGAGCACGTCCCCCGCCTCGCCCAGAAACTCCTCGGCGTCGTGACTGACCACGACGATGCCGACCTCGTCGCGGATGCGCTCCAGCGCCTGACGGACAGCCGCACGGCCGCGGGCGTCGAGCCCCGCCGTGGGCTCGTCGAGCAGCAAGTAGGACGGACGCATGGCGAGCACACCGGCGATGGCAACGCGCCGCGCCTCGCCGCCCGAAAGCGCGAACGGGGATCGTTCCCGGAAGGCGTCGGGATCGAGCCCTACCGCCTCGAGCGCCTCGACCGCGAGGCGGTCCGCTTCGGCGTCCTCGGCGCCCAGGTTGCGAGGCCCGAAGGCCACGTCCGCCAGCACGCTCTCGGCGAACAGCTGGGACTCGGGATGCTGGAACACGAGTCCGATCCGCCCCCGCGCGGTCTCGGGCGTGAGGACATCCCCGTCGAGGGTCGCCGTCCCCTCGTCAGCGGCCAGCAGGCCCGCCGCGACCCGCAGCAGCGTCGACTTGCCGGAACCCGTCGCGCCGACCACGAGAGCCAGCTCGCCGCGGTCGACCTCGAGCGTCACCCCGCGAAGCGCGGCTTGCGCGTACGAGGTGCCGGGCGCGTAGGTGTAGGAGACGGTGTCGAGTCTCAGCGACACAGCGCCTCCGCGAAGGCGCGCGGCGTGATCGCCTCGGCAGGCAGCTCCACACCCAGGCGTCGCAGCTCCTCGCCGAGCAGCCCCACCGCGGGCAGTTCCAACCCCCACCCGTCGAGACGCCGCCGCGACGCCAGGACCTCTGCCGGGTCGCCGTCGAACGCGACGACACCTCCGTCGAGTACCACGACGCGATCTGCCGACGCAACGGACGCGAGGTCGTGCGTGATCAGCACGATGCCCCTCCCCTGCGCCCTGAGCTTGCCGACGACGGCATCGAACTCCTGTCGCCCGGTGGCATCCAACATCGAGGCGGGCTCGTCGAACAGCAGGTACCGAGGGTCGAGGGCGAGCACGCCGGCGATCGCGAGTCGCTGCTTCTGGCCGCCCGAGAGCAGATGGGGCTCGCGACGCTCGAGCCCGGTGAGGCCTACCGCGGCCAGCGCGTCGTCCACTCGGCGCCGGATCTCGTCTCGCGGCATCGCGAGGTTCTCGGGCCCGAAGGCGACATCCTCCTCGACCGTGGTAGCGACGATCTGGTTGTCGGGGTTCTGCAGCACGAGTCCCACCCGGGCCCGCACCTCGAAGGCCCGAGTCTCCTCGCGGGTGTCGATCCCGTCGACGAGCACGCGTCCCTCGCCCGGCAGCAGCAGCCCGTTCGCGAGCAGCGCGAGCGTCGACTTGCCCGACCCGTTCGCGCCGAGCACCACCACGAGTTCGCCTTCTTCGAACCGCAGCGACGCATCCCGCAGTGCCGGATGCGCCGAGGGGTGGCCGGGGTAGCGGTAGCTGACTGACTCGAACGCGATCACGCGTTTGGCTCTCCTGCCGTCATCGGGCGCCCGGCTGCCCGCCGGGGAAACAAAGAGGGCCCCGACTGGGGCCCTCTCATCCTACGTTATGGCGCTGGTCTGCCCGAGGGCTAGTCGACCAGCTCGAGGATGACCATCGGAGCGGCGTCACCCTTGCGGGGACCGAGGTGCAGCACGCGGGTGTAGCCACCCTCGCGCTCCTCGAACCGCGGCGCGATGTCGTCGAACAGCTTCTTGACCGCAGCCTGATCGCCGAGCGCCGCCAGCGCGAGACGACGCGAATGCACGTCGCCGCGCTTGCCCCACGTGATGGCCTTCTCGACCATGGGGCGGACCTCCTTGGCACGAGCCTCGGTGGTCTTGATGCGCTCGTTCACCAGCACCGCGACGGCGAGGCCCTTGAGCATCGCCTTGGTGTGGCTGGCGTCGGTGCCCAGCTTGCGGCCCTTCTTCATGTGTCGCATCTGGTATCTCCTACGAGTTCTTCAGGCCGAGGCTCATCTGCTGGAGCTTGTCCTTGACCTCTTCGATCGACTTCGCGCCGAAGTTGCGGATGTTCAGCAGGTCGTTCTCGGAGCACTCGGTCAGCTGACCGATGGTGTTGACGCCCTGGCGCTTGAGGCAGTTGTACGAGCGGACTGAGAGGTCCAGCTCCTCGATCGGCGTGTCCAGCACGCTCTGGCTCTCGTCGACGGGAGCGGCGAAGATGCCCTCCTCGTCGAGCGGCGTAGCAGCCTGGTCCACGAACAGCACCATGTGCTCGTTCAGGATCTTGCCGGCGCGAGCGACGGCATCGTTCGGGTCCGCTGCGCCATCGGTCTCGACTTCGACGGTGAGTTTGTCGTAGTCGGTGCGCTGCCCGACACGGGTGTTCTCCACCATGTAGGTACAGCGAGACACGGGGCTGAACAGCGAGTCGACGGTGATGACACCGATCGGGTCCTCGGCGCGCTTGTTGCGGTCTGCCGAGACGTACCCGCGGCCCACACCGATGCGAATGCTCATGTCCAGCTTCGCGCCCTTGTTCAGGTGCGCGATGACGTGCTCGGGGTTCACCAGCTCGAACTCGGCGGGAACCTTGAGGTCGGCACCGGTCACCTCGGCGGGACCCGACACCGACAGGGTCGCGACCGCGTCCTCGGCGCCCAGACCGGCGTCACGGAACACGAGACCCTTCACGTTGAGCACCACGTCGGTGACGTCCTCACGGACGCCCTCGATCGCGGTGAACTCGTGGTGCACGCCCTCGATGCGGATCGACGTGGCGGCAGCGCCCTCGAGCGACGACAGCAGCACGCGACGCATGCAGTTGCCCAGTGTGTAGCCGAAGCCGCGCTCGAGCGGCTCGACGATGTAGCGAGCGGTTCGGTCGTCGATGCGGTCGACCGTTACCTCGGGACGCATGAACTCTGTCATGCAACAGCCTCCTTGGGGTAGGTGGGTCGTCCTACTTCGAGTAGAGCTCGACGATAAGCTGCTCGCGAACCGGCGCGTCGATCATCTCGCGCGTCGGCAGCGACAGGACCTTGCCCTGAAGCTTCTCGATGTCGACCTCGAGCCAGCCTGGGATCGTGGTCTTCTCCGAGGAGATGAGCGCGGTCTTGATGACCAGCAGGTCCTTCGACTTGGATGCGATCGCCACGATCTCGCCGGGGCGCACGCGGTACGAAGGAATGTTGACCTTGCGCCCGTTCACGGTGATGTGGTTGTGACGCACGATCTGGCGGGCCTCGTCACGCGACTTGGCGAAACCAAGGCGGTACACGACGTTGTCCAGACGGCTCTCAAGCAGGCGAAGCAGGTTCTCGCCCGTGATGCCCTTCTGGCGGGTCGCCAGCTCGTAGTAGATGCGGAACTGCTTCTCGAGCAGGCCGTAGATACGCTTGGCCTTCTGCTTCTCGCGCAGCTGGACCCGGTACTCCGAGTCCCGCGGACGCTTCTTGCCGGCTTGTCCCGGCGGGAAGGGACGACGCTCCACCGCACACTTGTCGGTGTAGCAGCGGTCGCCCTTCAGGAATAGCTTCGTTGTCTCGCGGCGGCACAAGCGACAGTCCGCCCCGGTGTAGCGAGCCATATTTCGAATTCCTCCCGGATTCCTAGACCCGACGGCGCTTGCGCTGCCGGCAGCCGTTGTGAGGGACAGGCGTGCAGTCCTGGATGCTGGCGATCTCGAGGCCAGCGGCCTGCAGCGAACGGATCGCAGTCTCGCGACCCGAACCCGGACCCTTCACGAAAACGGACACCTTACGCAGGCCGTGCTCCTGTGCCATCTTCGCGGCGGCCTCGGCGGCCATCTGCGCGGCGAACGGCGTGGACTTGCGAGAGCCCTTGAAGCCGACGGTGCCCGCCGACTGCCAGGAGATCACGTTGCCTGAGGGGTCTGTGATGCTCACGATGGTGTTGTTGAACGTGGAGCGGATATGCGCCTGGCCCACAGCGATGTTCTTGCGTTCGCTGCGCTTGACGCGAGTACGTGCGGTCTTCTTCTTGGCAGCCATCGACTACTTGCCCTTCTTCTTCGCGCCGATCTGCCGGCGGGGACCCTTCCGAGTGCGCGCGTTGGTGTGCGTGCGCTGTCCACGGACGGGCAGCCCGCGGCGATGGCGAAGGCCGCGGTAGCAGCCGATCTCCATGAGCCGCTTGATGTTCTGGCTCGTCTCTCGGCGAAGGTCACCCTCCACCTTGAGGTTGCGGTCGATGTACTCACGAAGGCGCACGACCTCTTCTTCAGTGAGGTCGCGAACGCGAGTGTCCGGATTGATGCCGGTCTCGCGCAGGATCGTCTGGCTCGTAGTGAGCCCGATCCCAAAGATGTAGGTCAGGCCGATCTCAACGCGCTTCTCGCGCGGCAGGTCGACACCGGAGATACGGGCCAACGGTAGTGCTCCCTCCTGCTAGCCCTGGCGCTGCTTATGACGGGGGTTCTCGCAAATCACGAGGACCCGACCGTGGCGCCGGATGATCTTGCACTTGTCACACATCTTCTTGACTGAAGGACGGACCTTCATTGCACGGGTCCCTTTCGCTCGGACCGAACTCAACGCTCTATCTGCACGCCCAGCCGCAGGCGTCGTTTGTCGTACCTTCGTTCGCGCTCGTCACACCCAAACACGCCGCCGGGTGTAGCTAGTACCCCGGGGGGCGTGAGGCCTTACTTGTACCGGTAGGTGATGCGACCGCGAGACAGGTCGTACGGGGAGAGCTCCACCGTGACCCGATCGCCCGGCAGGATGCGGATGTAGTGCATACGCATCTTGCCCGAGATATGCGCGAGTACCTTGTGGCCATTGTCCAGCTCCACCCGAAACATCGCGTTCGGCAGAGGCTCGACTACCACGCCCTCGAGCTCGATCGAGTCTTCTCGCTTCGCCACGTAACCCTTTCCCGTACGCACCCTTCAGACGCAAGAGGGTAGTATACCTCCGCGTCCCCTGCCCGTCCAGAACGAACCGTTCTCGCTCGAAACGACCGCCGTCGCCTACTCCGCTGTCAGGACGAGCGGCCCTTCCGCCGTGATCGCCACCGTATGCTCGAAGTGCGCCGAGAGGCGACCATCCTGGGTCACCACGGTCCACCCGTCGTCGAGCTGCCGCACCGGCGCGCCACCCGCGTTCACCATGGGCTCGATCGCCAGTACCATGCCTTCGAGCAGCTCGGGACCCGTGCCCGCCTGGCCGAAGTTGGGCACGTTGGGGTCCTCGTGCATCGAAACTCCGATCCCGTGCCCGACATACTCCCTCACCACGCTGAACCCCGCACTCTCGGCGACCCGCTGTACGGCGGCACCGATGTCGAACAGGCGGTTGCCTGCCCGACACTGCTGCACGCCCACCTCGAGCGATCGCTTCGTCGCGTCGATCAGCCGCTGCGCCTCGTCCGTCACGACGCCCACGGCGAAGGTGGCTGCGTTGTCGCCGTAGTAGCCGTTCACGATCGCGCCCACGTCCACCGAGAGGATGTCTCCCTCGGCGAGGCGAACCTTCCGAGACGGGATCCCGTGCACCACCTGGTCGTTGGGCGACGTGCACAGGGTCTTGGGGAAACCGTGGTATCCCTTGAACGCCGGACGCCCGCCCTCCGAGCGGATGGCCTGCTCGGCAAGGTCGTCGAGCTCCGCGGTGGTGACACCAGGACGAACCGCCTCGCCCACAAGACGAAGAGCCCGGGCGGAAACCCGCCCGGCCTCTCGCATGATCTCGATCTCTGCTGCTGACTTGCGGACGATCACGCCGCGGTCTTCTCCAATGCCGCCTTGACGTCGGCCCACACCTCGTCGACCGGACGGTCGCCGTCTACCTCGACGAGCACGCTCTTGCCGCCGTAGTAGCCGACCAGCGGGGCCGTGCTCTCGGCGTACACGTTGAGGCGGTTGCGGACCGTGGTCTCGTTGTCGTCGTCGCGCTGGTAGACCTCGCCACCGCAGTACGGGCACTTCCCGTCCTGCAGCGCCGAGACCGTCGTGATCTTGCCGCATTCCTTGCACGTGCGGCGCGCGGTGAGGCGGCCGACGATGACCTCGGGGTCGACGACGACCGCAAGCGCGATATCGATCGCCTTGCCCACCTCGGCGAGCGCGCCGTCGAGCGCCTCGGCCTGGGGCAGGGTGCGAGGGAAGCCGTCGAGGATGAACCCCTTCTCGGTATCCGGCTGGGTCAGCCGCTCCTTGACGAGGCCGATCACGACCTCGTCGGGAACGAGCCCACCCTCATCCATGTACCGCTTGGCCTCGAGGCCCAGGGGCGTACCCGCGGCGACAGCGGCGCGAAGGATGTCGCCGGTCGATATGTGCGGCACCGAGTACTCATCGATGATCCGCTCGGCCTGCGTCCCTTTGCCGGCGCCCGGCGCACCCAGAAGCACGATGTTCATCGTCGTCCTCCCCCACTCGCTACCTGGTCTTGAAGAACCCGTCGTAGTGACGCATCTTCAGCTGGCTTTCGAGCTGGGTCATGGTCTCGAGCGCGACGCCCACCATGATCAGGATCGAGGTACCGCCGAAGAACTGCAGAAGCTGCACGTTGGTGACTCGGAACAGCAGCGACGGGCCGATCGCCACAAGGCCCAGGAAGATCGCGCCCGGCAGCGTGAGCCGGTTCAGCACGTTCTCGATGTAGCGCACAGTGGCGCCGCCGGGACGGACACCGGGGATGAAGCCACCGTTCTTGCGCAGGTTGTCGGCCAGGTCGATCGGGTTGAAGACGATCGCCGTGTAGAAGTACGTGAAGAACACGATGAGCGCGAAGTCGAGGACGAAGTACAGCCACGAGTTCGTGATCGTGTTGGCGACATTGAGCAGCCACTGGCTACCCGTGATCGTCGCGATCTGGGCCGGGAAGAACAGGATCGCCGAGGCGAAGATGATCGGCACCACGTTCGCGCCGTTGATCTTGAACGGGATGTAGGTGCCAGTCCCGCCGTAGACCCTGCGGCCCACGACGCGCTTCGCGTACTGCACCGGCACGCGACGTTGCGCTCGCTCCATCGTCACGACGGCCATGATCACGAAGAACGTGATGATGAGCATGAGGGCGGTCTGCCACCACTGGCCCACGCGCAGGCCGGCCCACGCCGCCTGCGGGAAGCGGGCGACGATGCTGACGAAGATCAGCAGCGACATACCGTTACCGATGCCGCGCTGGGTGATCAGCTCGGCGAGCCACATGATGAGCGCGGTACCGGAGACGAGCGTCAGCACCACGAGCAGCTGGGTGACCCACACCGGGATGCCCTCGGGCGTGTAGAGCGTGCCGCGGAACACGGCGGTCAGCAGGCCGATAGCCTCGATCAGCGCGATACCCAGGGTCATGTAGCGGGTGATCTGCGTGATCTTGCGCTGGCCGGTCTCGCCTTCCTTGGACCACTGCTCGATGGTCGGGATGACGCCCTGCAGCAGCTGCATGATGATCGACGCGGTGATGTAGGGCATGACGCCCAGCGAGAACACCGCGAGCTTCTCGAGCGCGCCGCCCGAGAACAGACCCAGCAGCTGCAGCGCTGCGTTCTGCTCGAGGATCGACGTCACCTGCTCGACGTTCACGCCGGGGGCGGGGATGAACGAACCGATGCGGTAGAGCACCACGACCGTGAGCGTGAAGACGATCTTGCGCCGCAGGTCGGGGATACGGAACGCGTTGGTCAGCGCGGCGAGCAGGTTCACAGCGTCTCGACCGTCCCTCCGGCCGCCTCGACCTTCGCCTTGGCGGGGCCGGAGACCTTGTCGACCTTCACGGTGAGCTTCTTGGTGATCTCGCCGTCGCCGAGGACCTTGACCGGCGAGGCGACGGACTTGATGACGCCCTTGGCCACGAGGGTCTCGGCATCGACGACGTCGCCGTCAGCGAACAGCGCGTCGAGCCGGGATACGTTCACGACGGCGTACTCGGTGCGATTGCGCGGGGTGAACCCGGGGAGCTTGGGCAGACGCATGTGCAGCGGGTTCTGCCCACCCTCGAATCCGGGGCCCTTGCCGCCACCGGCGCGGGAGTTTTGGCCCTTGTCGCCTCGGCCTGAACGACCGCCGTGACCGGAGCCGTGACCGCGGCCGACGCGCTTGCGGTCCTTGCGCGAACCGGGTGCCGGGAAGAGATCGTGGATCTGCATCTTCGTGACTCTCTTTTCTACGCTCTCGGCGGGTCCCCCCGCCGTGCCGGCCGCTCGCCGCCGGCTGACTGGTTCGTGTGTCCGGCGCTGTGGCGAGTGACCCGCCACGGACGCCGAACGGCCCGGCTGCCCGCCGGGCCATCGGTAGTGCGCCTTCAGTGCCCTACGCTTCCTCCACCTTAACAAGGTGAGAGACCTTCGTGATCATCCCGCGGACGGCCGGGTTGTCGACCTTCTCCACGGTGTGATGCAGCCGCTTCAGGCCCAAAGCCCTGACGGTCGCCTTCTGGTCCGCGGGGCACGCGATCGCGCTGCGGACCTGTGTGATGCGGAGGTGCTTCTCCGCGGTCTTCTTGGCAGTCACTTACTGCTCCTCCCGCCCGTACATCTTGTCGACGGACATCCCGCGACGGCGGGCGACATCGGACGGGCTCGAAAGCTCCTTGAGGCCCTGGGCGGCAGCCTTGACGACGTTGAGGGCGTTGTCGGTCCCGAGGGACTTCGACAGCACGTCCTTCACGCCCGCCAGCTCGAGCAGCGCTCGAACGGGGCCACCCGCGATGATCCCGGTACCGGGCGCGGCTGGCTTCAGCATCACGCGGCCGGCGCCGAACACGCCGAGCACCTCGTGGGGGATGGTGGGACCCGAAAGGTTCACCTTGAACATGTTCTTCTTGGCGTCCTCGATGCCCTTGCGGATGGCCAGGGGCACTTCCTGCGACTTGCCCATGCCCACGCCGACATTGCCGGCACCGTCGCCGACCACGACAAGCGCGGTCAGGGCGAAACGACGTCCGCCCTTGACGACCTTGGACACACGGTTGATGTATACGACCTTCTCCTGAAGCTCGGAGACTTCACGCTCACGTTCCCTGCGCGCCATGCGCTCGTCCTCCCTAGAAGTTCAGTCCGGCGCTGCGCGCACCGTCCGCCAGTGCCTTCACGCGACCGTGGTACAGCCGGCCGCCGCGGTCGAAGACCACGTCGGTGACGCCGGCATCGGCAGCGCGCTTGCCAATGAGCTCGCCCACCTTGGTGGCCGCCTCGACGGTCGAACCCGTCTCGAGCGACCCCTTGAGCTCGCCGTCGACGCTGGAGGCGGCAGCGATCGTGCGGCCGCTCACATCGTCGATGAGCTGGGCGTAGATGTGCGCGTTGCTGCGGGTGATCCGCAGCCGAGGACGGGCAGCGGTGCCGCGCACCTTGCCGCGGACCCTCCGCTGGCGCCGCTCGAGCGCGGCCTTCTTCGTCTGCATCTTATCCATGGAAGCCTGACTCTCTCCTCGTGTGGTTCCGGGACTGTGACCCCGGACGGGTTACTTGGCTGCCTTGCCGAGCTTGCGGCGGACGTACTCGCCCTCGTAGCGGACGCCCTTGCCCTTGTACGGCTCGGGCTTGCGCCACGCGCGGATCTCGGACGCGATCTGCCCGACGCGCTGCTTGTCGATGCCGCGTACGGTGATGCGGTTGGGTGCGGGCACTTCGAAGCTGATGCCGGGCTCGGGCTTGATGACCACGGGGTGGCTGAAGCCGAGCGCGAGCTCGAGGTCGCTGCCCTTCAGCACCGCGCGGTAACCGACGCCGACGATCTCGAGGTTCTTCGCGAAGCCTTCCGAGACGCCCTGCACCATGTTGGCGACGAGCGTGCGGGTCAGGCCGTGCAGCGAACGTGCCTCACGGGTGTCGTCGGGACGGGTGACGACGATGGTGTCGTCGCTCTTCTCGATGGTGATGATCTCGGAGAACGTCTGCGACAGCTCTCCCTTGGGGCCCTTCACGGTGACCGTGGCGCCGTCGATAGTGACATCGACACCGGACGGGACCGGGATGGGCTGCTTGCCGATACGTGACACGGCTACTGGCTCCTTTCTCAGTCCGGCCGGGTTACCAGATGTACGCGATGACTTCGCCGCCGACGCCCGCCTTGCGCGCGTCGCGGTCGGTCATCACGCCCTGGGAAGTCGAGATCACGGCGATGCCGAGACCGCCGAGGACCCTCGGCAGCTCGTCCTTCTTGGCGTACACGCGCAGGCCGGGCTTGCTGATGCGGCGAATGCCGGTCAGCGTGCGCTCCTTGCGCGGGCCGTACTTCAGAGTCACCTCGAGGGTGTCTTGCGGAGTCCCGGGCGTCACCTCGTAGCCGGTGATGTAGCCCTCCTCCTTCAGGATGCGGGCGATCTCCACGAGCTTCTTCGACGAAGGCATCGTGGTGGTCGCCTTGAACGCGGAGTTGGCGTTGCGGATCCGCGTCAACATATCTGCGATCGGGTCGGTCATGCTCATTTTCGAATCCTCCTATGGTCCTGGGATGACCCCGGTCCGCGGTTCGCGCCAACCCGTGGTTCGCGCGCCTAGAGACCGGTCGGGGCCTTCACCGAACGTGCGTGAGAGCGACTACCAGCTCGCCTTGCGCACGCCGGGAAGCTCGCCGCGGCTCGCCAGCTCGCGCACGCAGATTCGGCACATGCCGAACTGCCGGTAGTACGCGCGAGGCCGGCCGCACCGGTTGCACCGGTTGACCGCGCGCACCGAGAACTTCGGCGTGCGCTTGGCCTTGGCGATCATCGATTTCTTGGCCACTGTTTCCTCCTTGTCACGACGGCCGCTTCGGGCCGCCGGGTGGTCCTTCTCTTCGTGCCCTTACGACCGTGCGAACGGGAAACCGAAGGCGTCGAGCAGGGCCTTGGCCTGCTCGTCGGTCTTCGCGGAAGTGACGAACGTGATGTCCATGCCGCGCACCCGGTCGACCTTGTCGTAGTCGATCTCCGGGAAGATGAGCTGCTCGGTAACGCCCATCGAGTAGTTGCCGCGACCGTCGAAGCTCGTGGCATTGAGGCCACGGAAGTCGCGGATACGCGGGATGGCGGTCGACACGAGCCTGTCGAAGAACTCCCACATGCGGTCGCCACGCAGGGTCACCTTCGCACCGATGGGCATGCCCTGGCGGATCTTGAACCCGGCGATCGACTTGCGGGCGCGGGTCACCATCGGCTGCTGGCCGGTGACGATGCGCAGGTCCTCGATGGCGGCGTCGAGCTGCTTGGCGTCCTGCACCGCAGCGCCGACGCCCATGTTGACGACGATCTTCTCGAGGCGCGGGACCTCGTTGACATTGGCCAGGCCGAGTTCGTCCTTGAGCTTGCTGACGATCTCGGTCTGGTACATCTCTTTGAGTCTCGGGGCCACTCTTGGTCTCTCCTTCAGATCCGCGGTTTCAGGCAGGATCTCCGACCCTGCCCCTCCTCGGCTGCTTCACGCCAGCCGAGAAGGCCGAATGGTGCCTGCTCGTCCTACTTGTCGATCGGGTTCCCGCACTTCTTGCAGGTGCGGATCCGCGCGCCGTCCTCGCGGGTGCGGCCGACGCGGGTCGGCTGCGAGCACGACGGGCACAGCAGCATCACGTTCGAGACGTGGATCGGAGCCTCGATCTCGAGAATGCCGCCCTGGGCGCGCTTGTTGGTCGGGCGCTGGTGCTTCTTGACCAGGTTCACCCGCTCCACGATCACGCGCTGGCTCTCGGGGACGGTCCGGAGCACCTTGCCTTCCTTGCCCTTGTCCTTGCCTGCGATGACCTTCACGCGGTCGCCGCTCTTGACGCTCATGGAGTTCGCCATTGAGAAGCCTCCCTTACAGAACTTCGGGGGCCAGCGAGACGATCTTCATGTAGCGCTTGTCGCGCAGCTCGCGCGCGACGGGGCCGAAGATACGGGTACCTCGCGGGTTGCCCTGAGGGTCGATGATGACCGCGGCGTTGTCGTCGAACTTGATGTAGCTGCCGTCGGAGCGACGGACCTCTTTCTTGGTCCGCACCACGACCGCCCGGACGACGTCGCCCTTCTTGACGGTGCCGTTGGGGATGGCCTCTTTGACGGTGGCGACGATGACGTCACCCACACGTGCGTAGCGACGACCGGTACCGCCGAGCACCTTGATGCACAGCACGCGCCGAGCGCCTGAGTTGTCGGCGACCTTGAGCCGCGATTCTGCCTGGATCATCTACGTTTCCTCCGACTTGGACCGATCGAGAGAGGTGCGAGCCGCGGCGCGGACACGCACGTACACGTCGGGTGGTTACTTGGCCTTCTCCAGGATCTGGACCAGACGCCAGTGCTTCAGCTTCGACAGCGGGCGCGTCTCCATGATCTGGACGGTGTCACCGACACCGCACTCGTTGTTCTCGTCGTGCGCGTGGAACTTGGCCGAGCGGGTCATCATCTTGCCGTACAGCGGGTGCGGCTTACGCTCCTCGACGCGCACGACGCACGTCTTGTCACCCGCCGCCGAGACGACCACGCCCTGACGGACCTTACGCTGGTTACGATCGCTCATCTGCTTCCTCACACTCCCTTACGAGGCTGCCGCGTCGGAATCGCGGAGCTCGCGCGTACGGAGCTCGGTCTGCAGCCGCGCGATATCCTTCTTGACCTGGCCGATGCGACCAGTGTTGTCGAGCTGACCCGTCGCGAGCTGGAAACGCAGGTTGAACAGCTCCGCGCGAGCGTCCTTGAGGCGATCCTGAAGCTCCGAGGCTTCGAGGTCGCGGATCTCGGTAGGCTTCATCTGGCTACTCACCGCCCGATTCGGTACGTGCAACGAACTTGGTCTTGATCGGCAGCTTGTGCTGCGCGAGACGGATGGCCTCTTTGGCCACGTCCTCGGGGACACCGGCGACCTCGAACATGATCCGGCCCGGCTTCACGACGGCGACCCACTTCTCGGGGTTGCCCTTGCCCGAACCCATGCGGGTCTCGGCCGGCTTCTGGGTGACGGGCTTGTCGGGGAAGATCGTGATCCAGACCTTGCCGCCACGCTTCATGTAACGGGTCATCGCGACACGAGCGGCCTCGATCTGGCGGTTGGTGATCCAACCGGACTCGAGGGCCTTGATGCCGTAGTCGCCGAAGTTGATCTGCGTACCGCCCTTAGCCTGGCCCTTGCGGGAACCACGCTGGACTTTGCGGTGCTTGACGCGCTTGGGCAGAAGCATCGTGCTACGCCCTCCCTTCGCCGCCGCGACGGCCGCGGGACGGGCGGTCGCGGTCGCGATCGCGCTCGCGCTCCTGCGCAGGGGCGAACTCCTGGCCGGGCAGCTTCTCGCCTTTGTAGATCCATACCTTGATGCCGATGGCGCCCATGGTGGTGCGAGCCTCGGCGGTGCCGTAGTCGATCACGGCGCGCAGCGTGTGCAGCGGCACGCGACCCTCGCGGTACCACTCGCGGCGGCCCATCTCGGCGCCACCGAGACGACCGGCGGCCTGGACGCGGACGCCCAGCGCCCCGCCCTTCATCGCCGAGGCGACGGCCTTGCGCATCGCGCGGCGGAACGCCACGCGACCCTCGAGCTGCTCGGCGATCGACTGCGCCACGAGGACGGCGTCGATCTCCGGGCGCTTGATCTCGATGATGTCGACGGTCACCGGGCCGCCCGCGATCTTCTCCAGGTCCTTGCGGAGCTGGTCGACCTCGGAGCCCTTCTTGCCGATCACGATGCCCGGGCGGGCGGTGGTCAGCGAGACCATCGTCTTGTCACCCTTGCGCTCGATCTCGATGCGCGACAGGGCGGCGCGACGGAGCCGCTTGGTGAGATAGCGGCGGATCGCGACGTCGTTCTCGAGCGTCTTGGCGTAGTCCTTACCGCCATACCAGCGCGAACGCCAGTTCTCGGTAATGCCCAGACGGAATCCGATGGGATAGACCTTCTGACCCATGTGGCTCTACGCCTCCTCTCGCTGCTTGACGACGACGGTGATGTGGCTGGTGCGCTTGTTGATCCGGAACGCGCGGCCCATGGCGCGGGGCCGGATGCGCTTGATGGTCGGCCCCTCGTCCACATACGTGGTCGCGACGAACATGCTGTCGGCCGGGATGCGGAGCTGGTGCTCGGCATTGGCCACCGCGCTGTTCAGGACCTTCTCGACGACCTCGGCGGCGCCGCGCGGCGTGAAGCGCAGGATGGCCTGCGCCTCGGGCACGGACTTTCCGCGGATGAGGTCGACGACGAGACGCGCCTTGCGCGGACTTACGCGCACGTAGCGTGCTACGGCTCTCGCTTCCATTACCGCTTGACCTTCTTTCCGCCGGCGTGGCCACGGAACGTCCTCGTCGGCGAGAACTCGCCGAGACGGTGACCCACCATGGACTCGGTCACGTATACCGGCACGTGCTTGCGACCGTCGTGGACCGCGATCGTGTGTCCGACCATCTCGGGGAAGATGACCGACGCGCGGGACCACGTCTTGATGACCTTCTTCTCGCCGGCCTCGTTCATCGTGTTGATCCGCTCGAGGAGACGAGGCTGTACGAACGGGCCCTTCTTCAGGCTTCTGCTCACTGTGGTATCAGCTCCCTATCCTCGTGCTACTTCTTGCGGCGCCGGATGATGAGGCGATCGGACGCCTTGTTCTTCTGGCGGGTACGGTGGCCCTTGGTCGGCACGCCCCACGGGGTGACCGGGTGACGGCCGGCCGACTTGTTCTTGCCTTCGCCGCCACCGTGCGGGTGGTCGACGGGGTTCATCGCCGTACCGCGGACGCTCGGGCGCTTGCCCAGGTGGCGATTGCGGCCCGCCTTGCCGATCGAGACGTTCCCGTGCTCGGCGTTCCCGACCTCGCCCACCGTCGCGCGGCAGGTCACCAGCACGCGGCGCATCTCCGAGGACGGCATACGCAGGATCGCGTAGTCGCCCTCCTTGCCCACGAGCTGGACCGAAGTCCCGGCCGAGCGCGCGATCGCGGCGCCCTTGCCGGGCTGGAGCTCGACCGCGTGGATCACGGTACCGACGGGGATGTCGGCCATCGGCAGCGCGTTACCCGGCTTGATGTCGGCTCCGGTGCCGGAGGCGACAGCGTCCCCGACCTTGAGGCCCTTGGGCGCGAGGATGTAGCGCTTCTCGCCGTCGGCGTAGTGCAGCAGCGCGATACGGGCGGAGCGGTTCGGGTCGTACTCGATCGTCGCGACCTTGGCCGGAACGCCGTCCTTCTTCCGCTTGAAGTCGATCACGCGGTAGCGACGCTTGTGGCCGCCGCCCTGGTGCCGAGTCGTGATACGGCCGTTGTTGTTGCGGCCGCCCTTCTTGGACAGCGGCTCGAGCAGCGACTTCTCGGGCGTCGTCGAGGTGATCTCCGCAAAGTCGGAGACCGTCTGGAATCGACGACCCGGTGACGTCGGCTTGTACTTCTTCAGTGCCATTGCCTTGCTCCTCTCGGTCCGATTGCCCGCGCTGGCTGGCACGTGCAGCGCGAACGCCGGACTACCACGGTGCCGGGTGGCTCCACATCGGAGCGCAGGGGCACCCTTCAGGCCTTGTTCTCGGGCCTAGTGCGTCTGGAAGAACTCGATCGAGTCACCTTCACGAAGCGTGACGATGGCCTTCTTCCAGTCCTTCGTCTTGCCGGCCCGATACCGGACCCGGCGCGGCTTGCCCGTGACACGCATGGTGTTCACGTCGGCGACAGCCACGTTGAAGATCTCCTCCACGGCCTTCGCGATCTGCGGCTTGCTCGCGGTCTTCGCGACCTCGAAGGTGTAGCGGTTCTGCTCGATCATCTCGAAGCTCTTCTCCGAGACGATCGGACGGATGATGATCTCGCGGGCGTCCATTTACGACAGCACCCCCTCGAGCCAGCTCAGGACCGGCTGCGACACCAGCAGTGCGCTGTTGTCGACGAGGTCGTAGGTGTTCGCCTCGGCAGCAGTGATCACGCGGACACGCTCGATGTTGCGGAAGGACAGGATCGCGTTGGTGTCCTCGTTGCCGACGACCACCGTGACGCGGCCCTTGATGCCCAGCGCGTCGATCAGCGACTTCGCCGTCTTGGTCGACGGCGCGTCGAAGTCGAAGTTGTCGACCACGAACAGCGCCTCGTCGGCGAGCTTGGCCGAGAGGGCCGAGCGCATCGCCAACTTGACGACCTTGTTGTTGACGCGGAAGCCGTAGCTGCGGGGGTGCGGGCCGAAGACGACGCCGCCGCCCTTCCACTGCGGGGCGCGGATCGTGCCCTGGCGGGCGCGGCCGGTGCCCTTCTGGCGCCACGGCTTCTTGCCGCCGCCGTTGACCTCGCCGCGGGTCTTGGTCTCGTGCGTACCCGCGCGGCGGCCGGCCAGCTGGCTGCGGACCACCTGGTGCACCGCGAAGGTGTTCGGCTCGATGCCGAAGACGCCGTCGGCAAGCTCGGCAGTGCCGACCTTCTTGCCCTTCGCGTCAGTGATATCGATCTTGGCCATCAGTTCTCTCCTCGTGTCCTCGGCGCGGGCTAAGCCATACGGATGGTCAGCAGGCTGCCCTTGGCGCCGGGGACGGCGCCCTTGACCAACAGCAGGTTCTGGTCGGTATCCACGCGCACGACCTCGAGATTGCGGACCGTGACGCTGTCCGAGCCCATGTGGCCCGGCATCTTCTTGCCCTTGAACACTCGGGACGGCGTGGCGCACTGGCCGACCGAACCCGGGATGCGGTGCGAGTGCGAGCCGTGGCCACCGCGACCGCCGCTGAAGTTGTGGCGCTTCATGACACCGGCGAAGCCCTTACCCTTGCTCACGCCGGAGACGTGGACGCGCTTGGCCTCGGCGAAGTCACTCACGGTGATCGCCTGGCCGATCTTCATCGCGTCGTCGCCGTCGAGGCGCACCTCGGTGAGGAACCGCTTGGGCTCGACCTTGGCCTTCGCGAAGTGCCCAGCGGCCGGCTTGGTGACCGCCTTCTCCTTCACGTCGCCGAACCCGATCTGCACGGCCCTGTATCCGTCGCGCTTATCGGTCTTGACCTGCGTCACGACGCACGGTCCTGCCTCGATGACCGTCACCGGAACGAGCTTGTCGCCCTCGCCCCAGATCTGTGTCATCCCCAGCTTCCTGCCGAGGATCGTGGTCACCATCGTCTCTCGTCCTTCCCTCGGGCGGTCATGGGCCTTCTCGCTCTTCCGTGCACCCTGCACGGCTCCCAGCGGACCGCGTGTGTCACAAGCGCCTGTCCGGCCTGTCGGGCCGGGCGACGCGGAACTCCGAACCTAGAGCTTGATCTCGATATCGACGCCGGCCGGCAGGTCGAGGCGCATCAGCGAGTCGACCGTCTTGGGCGTGGGCTCGAGAATGTCGATGAGGCGCTTGTGCGTCTTCATCTCGAACTGCTCGCGGCTGTCCTTGTTGACGTGCGGCGAGCGGATCACGCAATACATGCTGCGCTCGGTCGGCAGCGGGATCGGCCCGGACACCTTCGCGCCCGTCTTCTGGGCAGTGTCCACGATGAGCTTCGTGGACTGGTCCACGATCTCGTGGTCGTAGCCCTTGAGCCGGATCCTGATCTTCTGGTCTGCCACTCTCGTCCCTCCGTACGTGCACGGTCGCGGGGCTGCTCCCCGCATCCGCGATTGACCCTACTGGCTACCGCCGGCCTTGCTGACGATCTCCTCGGCCACGCTCTTGGGCACGGCCTCGTACGCCTTGAACTGCATCGTGTAAGCGGCGCGACCCTGCGTCTTGGAACGCAGGTCGGTCGCGTAGCCGAACATCTCCGACAGCGGCACCTTGGCGCGGATGACCTGCGCGTTGCCGCGCGGCTCCATGCTGTCGATGTGGCCGCGACGGCGGTTGAGGTCGCCGATGACGTCGCCCATGAAGTCCTCGGGCGTGTTCACCTCGACGGCCATCATCGGCTCGAGGATGACCGGGCCGGCCTTGCGCAGGCCTTCCTTGATGGCCATCGAGCCGGCGATCTTGAACGCCATCTCCGAGGAGTCGACCTCGTGGTACGAACCGTCGACGAGCTCGACCTTGACGTCGACGACCGGGTAGCCGGCGAGAACGCCGGACTCCAGCGACTCCTGGATGCCCTTGTCCACCGACGGCACGTACTCCTTGGGAATCGAGCCGCCGACGATCTTGCTGACGAACTCGTAGCCCGCACCCGGCTCCTGCGGCACGACGTTGATCACGACGTGGCCGTACTGGCCGCGGCCGCCGGTCTGGCGCGCGAACTTCATGTCGACGTTCTTGACTTCCTTGCCGGCCGTCTCGCGATAGGCGACCTGGGGCTTGCCCACGTTCGCCTCGACCTTGAACTCGCGCAGCAGGCGATCGACGATGACCTCGAGGTGCAGCTCGCCCATGCCCGCGATGATGGTCTGGCCCGTCTCCTGGTCCGTGCGGACGCGGAAGGTCGGGTCCTCCTCGGCGAGCTTCGCGAGCGCCGCGCCGAGCTTGTCCTGCTCGGCCTTGGTCTTGGGCTCGATCGCGATATCGATGACGGGGTCGGGGAACACCATCGACTCGAGCGTCACGACGGCGTTCTCCGCCGAGAGCGTGTCGCCGGTGGTGGTGTTCTTGAGGCCGACGGCCGCGACGATGTCGCCCGCCGAGACCACGTCGATGTCCTCGCGGTGGTTCGCGTGCATCTGCAGCAGGCGACCGATGCGCTCCTTGTGGCCCTTCGTCGAGTTCAGCACGTAGGAGCCGGAGTTCAGCGTGCCCGAGTAGACACGGAAGTACGTGAGCTTGCCCACGTAGGGGTCGGTCATGACCTTGAACGCGAGCGCGGCGAACGGCGCCGAGGGATCTGCGGGCCGCTCCACCTCCTCGCCGGTCTTGTTCTCGATGCCCTTGATGGCCGGGATGTCCAGCGGGGACGGCAGGTACTCCACGATCGCGTCGAGCAGCGGCTGGACGCCCTTGTTCTTGAACGACGCGCCCACGGTCACCGGGGTCACCGCGTTGGCGATGCACGCCTTGCGCAGGGCCGCCCGGATCTCGTCGGTGGAGATCTGCTCGTCCTCGAGGAACTTCATCATCAGGTCGTCGTCCTGCTCGGCGCAGGCCTCGACCAGGTCGTGGCGATACACCTCGGCATCGTCGGCGAGCTCGGCGGGGATCTCACCGACGGTGGGGTTGATGCCCTTGTCGTCCTCGTTGAAGAAGACGGCGTTCATCTCGATGAGGTCGATGATGCCGGTGAAGCTGTCCTCGGCACCGATCGGAAGCTGGATGGGCACGGGTCGCGCGCCGAGACGGTCGCGCATCATCTGCACGACGTTGTAGAAGTCGGCACCCGAGCGGTCCATCTTGTTGATGTAGGCGATGCGGGGAACGCCGTAGGTGTCGGCCTGGCGCCACACCGTCTCCGACTGGGGCTCCACGCCACCGACGGCGCAGAAGACGGCGACGGCGCCGTCGAGCACGCGCAGCGAACGCTCGACCTCGACGGTGAAGTCGACGTGGCCGGGCGTGTCGATGATCTGGATCCGGTGGTCCTTCCAGAACGCGGTGGTCGCGGCGGACGTGATGGTGATGCCGCGCTCCTGCTCCTGGACCATCCAGTCCATGGTGGCAGCGCCGTCGTGGACCTCACCGATCTTGTGCGTGCGGCCGGTGTAGAACAGCACGCGCTCGGTCGTGGTCGTCTTGCCGGCGTCGATGTGCGCCATGATCCCGATGTTGCGGGTCTTATCCAGGGAGTACTGCTTGGCCATGAGTGGCTAGACCTCGGTCTCTCTGATGCTTAGCGGCTCTGTGACTACCAGCGGTAGTGCGAGAAGGCGCGGTTGGACTCGGCCATCTTGAACAGGTCCTCGCGGCGCTTGACCGACGAGCCCGTGCCATTGGCGGCGTCCAGGATCTCGTTGGCGAGGCGCTCGGCCATCGTCTTCTCACGACGGGCCCGCGAGTAGTTCACGACCCAGCGGATCGCGAGCGTAGTGGACCGGCGGGAGTTGACCTCGACCGGCACCTGGTACGTCGCGCCACCCACACGCTTGGGACGAACCTCGAGCGTGGGGCGGACGTTGTCCATCGCCTTCTTGAACACGGACAGCGGGTCGGTGCTGGTCTTCTGCTCGATGATGTCGAAGGCGCCGTACACGATCGCCTCGGCGGTCGAGCGCTTCCCGTCAAGGAGCACCTTGTTGATGAGCTGGGTGACCAGTCGATTGTTGTAGACCGCGTCCGGCTGGACCTCGCGACGGACGGCTGCAGCGCGCCTGGGCATGGACCTCTCTCCTTACAGACGAACACGAAGCCCGGCATCGTGCGACGCCGGGCCGCGGGCGTGAACGATCTTCTCTAGCTGGGCTTCTTTGCGCCGTAGCGCGAGCGGGCCTGATTGCGACCGCCCACCGCGGCGGTGTCGAGCGTGCCGCGGATGACCTTGTAGCGGACACCCGGCAGGTCCTTCACACGACCGCCACGCACGAGCACGATCGAGTGCTCCTGGAGGTTGTGGCCGATGCCCGGGATGTACGCCGTGACCTCGATCTGGTTGGTCAGGCGGACACGGGCGACCTTCCGAAGCGCCGAGTTCGGCTTCTTCGGGGTCGTGGTGTAGACACGGGTGCACACGCCGCGCTTCTGCGGGTTGCCCTTCAGCGCAGGCGTCTTGCTCTTGGCGGTCGCCTGCTTGCGGCCCTTGCGGACCAGCTGGTTGATCGTCGGCACGCTTACAGCTCCTTACTTCGGCGGTTCTCTCACGAACCCGGTCACCATGCGTGGACGCACGGCTCCGAGCATGAAGTCGCAAGGTGGAACTCTAACAACGAGAGCAGGCCTTGTCAAACGCCACGCACCCGGGTGTATCCATACTTCCCCCCCGCCCGATCCCGGCCTGGACCGAGAGACCCTTCGAGCGAGCGAACGGCGCCCCGACCGCGAGGGCCGGAGCGCCGTTATCCCAGCTCAGAGCGGCGTGGCGACTAGCGCGCCGCGGGAAGCTCGTCGAGGGTCAGGCCGAAACGCTCCAGACCCGTCTCCAGCTCCTCGAGCGCCTTGGTGCCCACACCCTGGATCATGAGCAGGTCCGCTTCGGACTTGCCCTTCAGGTCGCCGATGGTGACGATCCCCTGCTCGGCGAGGAGCTTGACCCAGCGGGTGCCCACACCGATGTCGCTAAGCGACAGGCTCCACACGTCGACGTTCTCGGCAGAACCAAGCCCCTCGACGATGTCGGGACGGACCGCGGCGGCGGGGTCGAACGTGATCCCGGTGAACGCGGAGATGTCGATCTCGCCCTCGTCGTCGAGCGTGAGGTCGGCGAACGCGCTCTCGAAGTCGCCGTCCATGAACGGCGCGGGCTCCGGAGCGACCGGCAGCAGCTTCTCGATCTCGCGAAGCTCCTCAGGCGCCCAATCGGGCAGCGGACCCTCGACCGTCGGGGCGGCCTCGATGTTCTGGCCCTTGTAGGTGAGCTTCACCGAGCGGTACCGCTTCATGCCGGTCGCGGCGGGGATGAGCTTACCGATGATGACGTTCTCCTTGAGGCCGAGCAGGTCGTCGTCCTTGCCGGCGATGGCGGCGTCGGTGAGCACTCGGGTGGTCTCCTGGAACGAGGCCGCCGAGAGGAAGCTCTCCGTCGCGAGCGACGCCTTGGTGATGCCGAGCAGCACCGGATAGCCGCTCGCCGGCTCGCCGCCGGCCGCGATCGAGGCCTCGTTGTCCGCGCTGAACGTCAGGCGGTCGACGAGCTGACCGGGCAGCAGCTCGGTGTCGCCGGGCTCGGTGATCGAGACGCGGCGCAGCATCTGGCGAGCGATGACCTCGATGTGCTTGTCGTTGATGTCCACACCCTGGCTGCGGTAGACCTCCTGGACCTGCTCAACGATGTAGCGCAGGGTCTCGTTGGGGCCCTTGAGGTGCAGCAGGTCGTGCGGGTTCACCGAACCCTCGGTCAGCTGCTGGCCGAGTTCGACCTCGGCGCCATCGACCACGCCGGGACGCAGGCGCGCACGGCGCGAGACCGTGTAGGCCTTCTCGTGGCCGTCCTTGTCGGTGATGGTGAGCTTGCGGCTCTTGCCGTCGTCCTCGATCGCCAGCTTGCCCTCGGCCTCGGCAAGGATCGCCTGGCCCTTGGGCTTGCGGGCCTCGAAGAGCTCGGTGACACGCGGGAGGCCGTGGGTGATGTCCTCACCCGCGACACCACCGGTGTGGAAGGTACGCATCGTGAGCTGCGTGCCGGGCTCGCCGATCGACTGCGCGGCGATGATGCCCACAGCCATGCCGATGTCGACGGGGCGGCCGCTGGCGAGGTCCCAGCCGTAGCAGGACTCGCAGATGCCGTGCTTAGCGTGGCACGTCATGACCGTGCGAGCACGCACGTGCGTGACGCCGGCGTCGATGAGCTCGCGGATCTCGGCGTCGCTGGAGATGTACTCCCCTGCCGCGCGGTGCGCCTTGCGGCCCCTGGGAACCTTGACGTCCTCGAGCAGGCAGCGGCCCACGAGGTTGTGGTCCGGCTGGCCGTCGGACTTCTGCAGGGGGAAGGTCACGCCGTCATCGGTGCCGCAGTCGGCCTCGCGGACGATGACGTCCTGTGCCACGTCGACCAGACGGCGGGTGAGGTACCCCGAGTCGGCGGTACGAAGGGCGGTGTCTGCCAGACCCTTGCGGGCGCCGTGCGTGGAGATGAAGTACTCGAGCACGGAGAGGCCCTCGCGGAAGTTCGCGCGGATCGGGCGGTCGAGGATGTCGCCCTTCGGGTTCGCCATCAGGCCTCGCATACCGGCCAGCTGGCGGATCTGCTTGATGTTACCGCGGGCACCGGAGTAGGCCATCATGTAGATCGGGTTGAAGCGGTCGAAGTTCGCCGCCATCGCGTCGCCGACCTCGTCGTTGGCGCGGGTCCATACCTCGACGATCTGGCGGTGGCGCTCCTCGCGGGTGATGAGGCCGCGCTCCCACTGGCCCTCGACCTTGTCGACTCGCTCCTGCGCGGCGTCGAGCAGCTCGCCCTTGTTGGCGGGGATCGCGGCGTCGTACACCGAGACGGTCACGCCTGCGCGGGTCGCGTAGTGGAACCCGAGGCGCTTGATCGCGTCGAGCGTCTGCGAGACCTGGACCGAGGGGTAGCGAGCCGAGACCTGCTCGACGATCCGGCCGATGCCCTTCTTGTCGATCTCCATGTTGACGAACGGGTAGTCCGCCGGCAGCGCGCGGTTGAACTCGATGCGGCCGACGGTGGTCTCCATGCGCTCGCCGGACTTCATCTGGGTGAACTCCCCGACGGGGGCCTCGACGACGACGTCCTCGGTGAGGCGCACGTGGATCTTGGCCTGCAGGTCGAGATCGGCGCGGTTGTCGTACGCCAGCAGCGCGTCGTCCGGGCTCGAGAACGCACGGCCCTCACCATCCATGCCGGGACGGTCGGCGGTCAGGTAGTACAGACCGATGACCATGTCCTGGGTCGGCGTGGTGAGCGGACGGCCGTGCGCCGGGCTCTTGATGTTGTTGCTCGAGAGCATCAGCACGCGCGCCTCGGCCTGCGCCTCGGCGGACAGCGGGACGTGAACGGCCATCTGGTCGCCGTCGAAGTCCGCGTTGAACGCGGTGCACACCAGCGGGTGGATGCGGATCGCCTTGCCCTCGACGAGAACGGGCTCGAACGCCTGGATGCCCAGGCGGTGCAGGGTCGGGGCGCGGTTCAGCAGGACCGGATGCTCCTTGATGACCTCTTCGAGCACGTCCCAGACTTCCTTGCGCCCGCGGTCGACCATGCGCTTGGCGCTCTTGATGTTCTGCGCGAACTCGAGGTCCACGAGCCGCTTCATGACGAACGGCTTGAAAAGCTCGAGTGCCATGGCCTTGGGAAGGCCGCACTGGTGAAGCTTCAGCTCCGGGCCGACCACGATGACCGAGCGGCCCGAGTAGTCGACGCGCTTGCCGAGCAGGTTCTGGCGGAACCGGCCCTGCTTGCCCTTGAGCATGTCGGAAAGCGACTTCAAGGGACGGTTGCCGGGACCCGTGACGGGGCGGCCGCGGCGGCCGTTGTCGAACAGCGCGTCGACGGCCTCCTGCAGCATGCGCTTCTCGTTGTTGACGATGATCTCGGGCGCGCCGAGGTCGAGCAGCCTCTTGAGACGGTTGTTGCGGTTGATGACCCGGCGGTACAGGTCGTTCAGGTCCGAGGTCGCGAAGCGGCCACCGTCGAGCTGCACCATCGGGCGCAGGTCGGGCGGGATGACCGGCACGGCCTCGAGGATCATCCACTCGGGGCGGTTCTTCGAGCGGCGGAACGAGTCCACCACCTTCAGGCGCTTGATGGCCTTCTGGCGCTTCTGGCCCTTGCCGTCGCGAATCATGATGCGAAGCTCGTCAGCGAGCTCCTCGAGATCGAGATCCTCGAGCAGGTCCTTGATCGCCTCGGCACCCATTCCACCGCGGAAGTAGATGCCGTACTCCTTCTTCATCTCGCGGTAGAGGGTCTCGTCGTTGATGAGGTCCTTGACCGAGAGCTTCTGGAACTTGTCGAAGGCCTCCTGGAGCAGCGCGCGGCGATCCGCGTAGTCCTCCTGGATGTCCTTGATCTCGCGGTCGGACTCCTTCGTGTACTTCTTGATGCGGTCGTCGGCCGAGGCGCTCTCGTCGATCTCGTCGGAGTCCTCGGGCTCGGCCTCGCCACGGGCGACAGCGATCAGCCTGTCGCGCTCGGCGTCGACCTCGGCAACCTCCTCGCCCATCTCGGCGTCGAGCTGGGAGAGGTCGTCCGCGAGCTTCTTCTTGAGCTCGTCGAGGTCGGCCTCACGGTCCTCGTCATTCACCGAGGTGATGATCGAGGACGCGAAGTAGAGCACCTTCTCGAGGTCCTTCGGAGCGATGTCGAGCAGGTAGCCCAGACGGCTCGGGACGCCCTTGAAGTACCAGATGTGCGACACCGGAGCCGCGAGCTCGATATGGCCCATCCGCTCGCGGCGGACCTTGGCGCGAGTGACCTCGACGCCGCAGCGCTCGCACACGATGCCCTTGAAGCGGACGCGCTTGTACTTGCCGCAGTAGCACTCCCAGTCCTTCGTCGGACCGAAGATCTTCTCGCAGAAGAGCCCGTCCTTCTCCGGCTTGAGGGTGCGGTAGTTGATGGTCTCCGGCTTCTTGACCTCGCCGCGGGACCACTGACGGATCTGGTCGGAGCTCGCAAGCCCGATCCGGAGCCGATCGAAGTTGTTCACGTCTACATCGAGCACGTGTTACTCCTCCTCGCCTTCAGAGGCGGTGACGTCAATACCGACGGCGAACTCTTCCTCGAGGTCGAGTGCCGAGACGTCGCTCTCGATGAGCTCCTCGAGCGCGTCGAGCGAGTCCTCCTCCTCGTCGCCCGGACCCAGGTCGAGACCCAGCTCCTCGGCGGTCTTGAAGATGTCCTCGTCCTCCTCGCGGAGTTCGATCTCCTCGCCGCTCTCGGACATGATCTCCACGTCCAGAGCCAGCGACTGCATCTCCTTGACGAGGACCTTGAACGACTCGGGGATGCCCGGCTCGGGGATGTTCTCGCCCTTGACGATGGCTTCGTACGCCTTGACGCGGCCGAGCACGTCGTCGGACTTGATGGTGAGGATCTCCTGCAGCACGTAGGCGGCGCCGTACGCGTACAGGGCCCACACCTCCATCTCGCCGAAGCGCTGACCGCCGAACTGCGCCTTGCCACCCAGCGGCTGCTGCGTGATGAGCGAGTACGGACCGGTCGAGCGAGCGTGGATCTTGTCGTCGACGAGGTGGAGCAGTTTGAGCATGTAGATCTCGCCGACCGTGACGTCCTCGCGGAACGGCTCGCCGCTGCGGCCGTCGAAAAGACGCGTCTTGCCGGCGCGGCTGAGCGTCGGGACGAACTCGTCGCGCATCTTGTCGCCGTAGCGCTCGACGTACTTGAGCCGCAGGTTGCGGTTGGCAGCCTCGATGGTGTCCGAGATCTCGCTCTCGCGCGCGCCGTCGAACACCGGCGTGGCGACATGGATCGGGCCGTCCACGGAGGTCTTGGCCTTCGGGTCGTCGCTCCAGCCGGTCGCGGCGGCCCAACCGAGGTGGGTCTCCAGCAGCTGGCCGATGTTCATACGCGACGGAACGCCGAGCGGGTTCAGGATGATGTCGACGGGGCGCCCGTCCGCGAGGAACGGCATGTCCTCGAGCGGCAGCACCTTCGAGATGACGCCCTTATTGCCGTGGCGGCCGGCGAGCTTGTCGCCCTCCTGGATCTTGCGCTTCTGGGCGACATAGACCCGAACCAGCTCGTTCACGCCCGGCGACAGGTCGTCGCCCGCCTCACGCGAGAACGTGCGGACGGAGATGACGCGGCCGGTCTCGCCGTGCGGAACCTTGAGCGACGTGTCGCGTACCTCGCGCGCCTTCTCGCCGAAGATCGCACGCAGCAGGCGCTCCTCGGCAGTGAGCTCGGTCTCGCCCTTGGGGGTGACCTTGCCCACGAGAACATCGCCGGGGAACACCTCGGCGCCCACGCGAATGATGCCGTCCTCGTCGAGGTTGGCGAGCACGTCCTCACCCACGTTGGGAATCTCGCGAGTGATCTCCTCGGGGCCCAGCTTCGTGTCGCGGGCCTCGACCTCGTACTCCTCGATGTGGATCGAGGTGAGCAGGTCGTCCTTGACGACGCGCTCCGAGATGATGATCGCGTCCTCGTAGTTGTAGCCCTCCCACGGCATGAACGCGACGAGGAGGTTCTGACCCAGCGCGAGCTCGCCGTTCTCGGTGGAGGGACCGTCGGCCAGCACCGTGCCGGGACGCTCGCCCTCGGGACCGAAGACGTGGTCGCCTTCCGAGACGAGCGGACGGTGGTTGATGCAGGTGCCCTGGTTCGAGCGCGAGAACTTCGGCATGAAGTACTCGTCGAGCGTGCCGTCCTCGGCGCGCACCACGATCTTGCGGCTGTCGACTTCCTCGACCGTGCCGGAGCGGTGTGCGGTGATGATCTCGCCGGTGTCGACCGCGGCGCGGTGCTCCATGCCGGTGCCGACGAGCGGCGAGGCGGCACGCAGCAGTGGCACGGCCTGGCGCTGCATGTTCGAGCCCATGAGGGCGCGGTTGGCGTCGTCGTGCTCGAGGAACGGGATGAGCGCGGTGGCCACCGACACCATCTGGCGCGGCGACACGTCCATGAACTGGACGTCGCTCGGATCGCGCTCCTCAGGCTCGCCGAAGTCGCCCGACGGACCCTTCACGCGGCACAGCACCTTGGGCTGCAAGAACTTGCGCGTCTTCGGATCGAACAGCTCGTTCGCCTGCGCGATGACGTTGCGCTCTTCCTCGTCGGCGGTGAGGAACTCGATCTCGTCGGTGACCTTGCCCTTGATGACCTTGCGGTACGGCGTCTCGATGAAGCCGTACGGGTTGATCCGCGCGAACGTGGCGAGCGAGCCGATCAGGCCGATGTTCGGACCTTCCGGCGTCTCGATCGGGCACATGCGGCCGTAGTGGCTGGGGTGCACGTCGCGGACCTCGAAACCCGCCCGCTCGCGGGAGAGGCCGCCGGGGCCCAGCGCCGAGAGGCGACGCTTGTGGGTCAGACCGGCGACGGGGTTCGTCTGGTCCATGAACTGCGACAGCTGGCTCGAGCCGAAGAACTCCTTGATGGAGGCGACGATCGGCCGGATGTTGATCAGCGACTGCGGCGTGATCTCGTCCACGTCCTGCGTGGTCATGCGCTCGCGCACGACGCGCTCCATGCGAGCCAGGCCGATGCGGAACTGGTTCTGGATGAGTTCGCCCACGCTGCGGATGCGGCGGTTGCCGAAGTGGTCGATGTCGTCGACCTGGAAGCCGTCGGCGGCCTCCCACAGCTTCACGAGGTAGCGCACGCTGGCGCGGATGTCCTCGGCGGTGAGCGTGGGCTCGTCGACAGGGATGTCCAGCTCGAGCTTCTTGTTCAGCTTGTAGCGGCCGACCTTGGCCAAGTCGTAGCGCTGCGGGTTGAAGAACAGCCCGTCGAGCAGCGAGCGAGCCGACTCGACCGTGGGGGGCTCGCCCGGACGCAGACGCTTGTAGATCTCGAGCAGCGCCTCTTCGCGCGTCTCGGTGAAGTCGCGGTCGAGCGTGCGCTCGATGGCCTCGGAGTCGTCGAACATCGCGAGGATCTCCTCGCGGGTCTCGGCGATACCCAGGGCCTTCAGCAGCACGGTGACGGGAAGCTTGCGCTTGCGGTCCACGCGCACCGAGACGATGTCGCGACGGTCGGTCTCGAACTCGAGCCACGCGCCGCGCGCCGGGATGACCTTCGCGGTGTAGATGAGCTTGTCGCTCGTCTTGTCGAGCTCCTGCGAGTAGTACACGCCCGGAGAGCGGACGAGCTGGGACACGACCACGCGCTCCGTGCCGTTGATGACGAAGGTGCCTCGGTGGGTCATGAGCGGGAAGTCGCCCATGAACACCGACTGCTCTTTCATCTCGCCGGTCTCACGGTTCACGAAGCGCACGTCGACGAACAACGGCGCCTGATAGGACATGTCCTTCTCTTTGCACTCCTCGACCGAGTACTTCGGATCGCCGAACTCATGCGCGCCGAACTCCACCGCCAGGTTGCCGGTGAAGTCTTCGATCGGTGAGATGTCGCCGAAGGTCTCTCTCAGACCTTCATCAAGAAACCACTTGAAAGAGTCGCGCTGAATGGCGATAAGATTGGGGACATCGAGTACTTCCGGGATCTTCGCGAACGAACGTCGTTCGCGAAGGCCGGTGCGGACGACGGGGGTAGAATCTCCGCGAGGCACCAGGCGATTCCTCCTTCGAGAAGACGATGCGACCGACAATAGTCGCAAACGTATAAGATAGTGCAAGGGCGCACCGAGCGTCAACGCTTTTCGTGCGCCTTTTTCCCAACCTCACCGAGTTCGTTCCGCGCTCGCCAGATTCGTGGCGGGCGCGTCTGTGTTCGTTCGATGAGCCTTCCAGCGCGCGGCGTTCATGCACCCGCGAGAGATGACGAACGGCCGGGACCGCTCAGGGCCCCGGCCGTCGTGCAGATGCGGCGGCGAAGAGCTACTTGAGCTCGACGGTGGCGCCGGCCTCCTCGAGCTTGGTCTTGGCGGCCTCGGCGGCATCCTTCGCGGCGCCCTCGAGCACCGGCTTGGGAGCACCGTCGACAAGGTCCTTGGCCTCCTTGAGGCCCAGCGAGGTGAGCTCGCGGACGACCTTGATGACCTGGATCTTCTGGCCACCGGCGTTGGTCAGGACGACGTCGAAGCTGTCCTTCTCCGCCTCGACAGCGGCCTCGCCGCCA
>CAVXGS010000002.1:0-1365951 GCA_963761535.1 uncultured Coriobacteriales bacterium | reverse complement strand
GTGAACTTCATCGGAAGCCCTGCCCTCGCGGTGGGGCTTCTGTACTTCTGATCAGGGGATTTGTCAGTCGCCCTACTCCGCCTTCGGCTCCGTGCCGCTCCGACGGTCGTCGTCGCTCAGCTCTACCATCTGAGCTTCCTGGGGCCTATTCACAGGTCCTATACATGGAAACGGGGAGACATCGGGCCGGGCAGAGGGAAGCCAGGCGGCGGCGTGTCTGCCTGGTGCGGTACCATCGAACTGAGCGGCTGCTACGGGGGCTTTGTAGCCGACTTCTACCTTCGGAGGTCTGATGGCTCGAGCACGCAAGGACACCGCCGCCAACGTCGGGTTCGAGGCTGACCTGTGGAAGGCGGCCGACGCGCTTCGCGGGAGCATGGATGCAGCCGAGTACAAGCACGTGGTACTCGGTCTTCTCTTCCTCAAGTACATCTCTGATGCGTTTGAGGAGCAACATGCGCTGCTTGAGGCCGACAGGGATCAGGGTGCCGATCCGGAGGACCCGGACGAGTATCGGGCGGCCAACGTGTTCTGGGTGCCGAAAGACGCGCGATGGTCACTGCTGAAAGCGAACGCGAAGCAGACGACGATCGGCCAGATGGTCGATGAGGCGATGGTCGCCATCGAGCGTGATAACCCGTCGCTAAAGGGCGTCCTGCCGAAGGACTACGCCCGACCGGGGCTCGACAAGACGCGCCTCGGCCAGCTTGTCGATATGGTTAGCAACATCGCAGTCGGAGATCGTGCGAGCCGCAGCAAGGATGTTCTCGGGCGAGTCTATGAGTACTTCCTGTCCCGGTTCGCGTCCTCGGAGGGCAAGCTCGGCGGGGAGTTCTACACTCCGCGCTGCGTCGTCCGGGTCCTCGTCGAGATGCTCGCTCCCTACAGGGGTCGCGTCTACGACCCCGCGTGTGGGTCCGGTGGCATGTTCGTCCAGTCCGAGGAGTTCGTCGAAGAGCACGGCGGCCGTATCGGCGAGATCTCGATCTACGGGCAGGAGTCGAACTACACGACGTGGCGTCTCGCCAAGATGAACCTCGCCATCCGTGGAGTCGATGCTGACATCCGTCACGGGGACACCTTCCACAACGACCAGCTACCCGACCTCAAGGCTGACTACGTGCTCGCGAACCCTCCGTTCAACATGAGCGACTGGGGCGGCGACCGTCTCAAGGAGGACAAGCGTTGGGTCTACGGCGCTCCTCCTGCCGGCAACGCGAACTTCGCCTGGGTGCAGCACTTCATCGGCCACTTGTCCCCGACCGGGACCGCTGGCTTTGTCCTCGCCAACGGGTCGATGTCATCGAACCAATCGGGTGAGGGCGAGATTCGCAAGAGCATCATAGAGGCCGACCTGGTCGACTGCATGGTGGCGCTCCCGGGTCAGCTCTTCTACTCGACCCAGATACCGGTGTGCCTGTGGTTCCTGGCTCGAAACAAGCACAACGGTCGTCTCCGCGATCGATCAGGTGAGATCCTCATGATCGATGCCAGGCAGATCGGGATCCTGGTAGACCGGACTCATCGTGAACTCACGGCGGAGGACATCACCAGGATTGCCAGTACGTATCATGCGTGGCGGCACGATCCAGACATAGATGCTGAATACGTCGACGTGCCCGGCTTCTGCAGATCCGCGACACTCAGCGAGGTCGCGGAGCAGGGGCATGTTCTGACGCCTGGAAGGTACGTTGGGGCTTCAGACGAGGAGGAAGACGGTGAGCCGTTCGACGAGAAGATGAAGCGGCTGACCGACGAACTCCGTGAGCAGATGGCCAGCGGACAGCGTCTTGATGCGGAAATCCGGGCGAATCTGAAGCGAGTCGGCTATGAGGTGTGAGTGGCCGATGATTGAGTTCGGTGAACTGTATGCCGAGCCGTCTAAGAACGGGATTACCGTTCCCAAGAGCACGCGGGGTCACGGCGTGCCAATGGTCAACATGGGTGAGATATTCCGCCAGCGGCGGATCGTCGGTCCGTTCAGAGAGCTGGTGCCAGCCAGCGATGCTGAGGTCGCCCGGTTCAGGCTCGAGCGAGATGACCTCTTGTTCGCAAGACTCTCGCTCAAGCTGGAAGGTGTCGGCAAGTGCTGCATCTACGCCGATGATGAGACTGCCGTCTTCGAGTCGTCGATCATCCGCTGCCGTCTTGATAGTCGAACTGTCAATCCGTCGTTCTACTTCCACTACTTCCAGTCGCGAGCCGGGCGTCAGTCTGTGATGGCGATTGCCGAGCAGACTGCCGCCGCAGGCATACGTTCGTCTGATCTCCGCCGGATACGCGTGCCGTGTCCGTCGATCACCGAGCAGGCGGCAATCGCCTCGGTCTTGGATGCACTGGATGACAAGATCGAGTTGAACCGTGGGATCACTCAAACGCTGGATGAGACCGCCCGGGCGATCTTCCGGTCGTGGTTCGTTGATTTCGGTGGGCGAGACCTCGACGACGATACTTGCCTGCCGACCGGCTGGTCACTACTGCCGGTGTCCCAGGTCGCCGATGTCAACGGCTGGACGCTCGGCAAACGGGACCCGCTGGATGCGGTCGAGTACGTCGAGATCTCGGCAGTGAATCGGGGCCGCGTCGACGGCATCGCAACATATCGACGTGGAAAGGAACCGGGTAGAGCGCGTCGCCGTTTGCGACATGGTGACACCGTCATGTCAACGGTACGGCCTGATCGACGTGCGTACTTCCTAGCGCTGAACCCGAGCGACAGCATGGTCGCGTCGACTGGTTTCGCCGTACTCACTCCGCGTGCCGTTCCGTGGAGCTACCTGCATGCGGCGATGACGCAAGATGCGGTCTTCGAGCAGTTTGGACGACTTGCTGACGGAGAGGCGTACCCGGCGATATCGGGCGATCAGGTGGGTTCGTACTTGATTCCTATGCCGTACGACGCGGCGGAGCTTGACCGCTACCACGCGGTCGCGGCGCCACTCTACGCGAGAGCGGCGGTTGCGCGAAATGAGTCTGTGGTCTTGTCGGATGTGCGGGACGCCATCCTACCGCGACTCCTGTCTCGCGAGCTGAGCATCCCCGATGCCGAGAAGGCTGCAGAAGAGGTCGTGTAGATGGCTCAGGTCAAGATGCATGAGTCTGACGTCGAGGAAGCTGCGCTCCACTGGCTTGAGGATCTCGGGTACTCCGTCGCCTACGGACCCGATCTGTTGCCGGACGGCCTGTTCCACGAGCGCGACGAGCAGACCGTCATCCTTGAAGGCCGTCTCGAGAGCGCACTGCTGCGATTGAATCCAGGATTGCCGTTCTCGGCGATCAGCGACGCGATGAAGCGGCTTGTGCGCCCGCAGGGTGCGAGTCTCGAAGCTATGAACCGCGATCTTCACCGGATGGTTGTCGACGGTATCGATGTCGAGTACCAGTTGCCGGGCGAGCCCATCAGGGGCGCGAGGGTCCGAGTCATCGATTGCGACGACCCCGACAACAACGACTGGCTCGCGCTCAATCAGTTCACGGTGATCGAGGGCGACAAGCACCGGCGCCCCGACATCGTCGTGTTCATCAACGGGCTCCCGCTCTCCGTGTTCGAGTTGAAGAACGCCGGGAACGAGAACGCCGACCTGAAGGCGGCGTTCAACCAGCTGCAGACCTACAAAGTCGAGATCCCGTCGCTCATGTCCTTCGACGAGACACTCGTCATCTCGGACGGCACGTGCGCCCGAATCGGGACCCTGACTGCCGGCAGTGAGTGGTTCATGCCTTGGAGGACAATCGAGGGCGAGGAGCTCGCTCCAATCGTGATGCCGCAGCTTGAGGTCCTCATCAAGGGCGTGTTCGACAAGCGGCGCGTCCTCGACCTGATTCGCCACTTCATCGTCTTCGAGGACTCGGGCGACGGTCGCCTGATCAAGAAGATGGCCGGCTACCACCAGTTCCACGCCGTGAACGCCGCGCTGGAGTCGACGCTCCGAGCCAGTGATGGCGAGTATGAGCCGATGATGGCCGCCGAGGAGTCCGTCGAGTATCGATTGTGTGGCGGCGAGACGGTCCCGGGAGACAGGCGAATCGGTGTGGTGTGGCACACGCAGGGGTCCGGCAAGAGCCTCACGATGGCGTTCTATGCCGGCAGGGTCATCGCGCACCCTGCGATGGAGAACCCGACCGTGGTCGTCATCACCGACCGCAACGACTTGGACGATCAGCTCTTCGGTACTTTCGCACGCTGCAAGGAGCTCCTGAGACAGCCGCCGGTACAGGTCGCCGATCGGGCGGACCTCCGGGCGAAGCTGACAGTCGACGCCGGCGGCGTGGTCTTCACTACCGTGCAGAAGTTCTTCCCGGAGGAGCGGGGCGACACCTATCCGGTTCTGAGCGAGCGGCACAACATCGTCGTGATCGCAGACGAGGCCCACCGCAGTCAGTACGACTTCATCGACGGCTACGCCCGTCACATGCACGATGCCTTGCCGAACGCGTCTTTCATCGGGTTCACGGGCACGCCGATCGAGCTCTCGGACAAGAACACTCGCTCGGTGTTCGGCGAGTACGTCAGCATCTACGACATCCAGCGGGCGGTGGAAGACGGGGCGACCGTCCCGATCTACTACGAGGGCCGGCTCGCCAAGCTCGAGTTGCTTGAGACCGAGAAGCCGAAGATCGATCCGACGTTCGAGGAGATCACCGAGAACGAGGAGTACACCGACAAAGAACGCCTCAAGAGCCGGTGGGCTCAGCTCGAGGCTCTCGTCGGTACCGAGAAGCGACTCAAGCTCATCGCCAGAGACATGGTCGAGCACTTCGAGCGCAGGCTTGAGGCCATGGACGGCAAGGCGATGTTCGTATGCATGAGCCGCCGCATCTGCATCGACCTCTACAACGAGATTGTCGCGCTCCGCCCTGGCTGGGCCGGTACGGATGACACGGACGGTGTGATCAAGGTCGTCATGACGGGCTCGGCGTCCGACCCGGTGGAGTGGCAACAGCACATACGCAACAAGCCGAAGCGCGAGGCGCTGGCGAAGCGATTCAAGGATCCGGACGATCCGTTCAAGATCGTGATCGTGCGCGATATGTGGCTCACCGGTTTCGATGCTCCGTGTCTGCACACGATGTACGTCGACAAGCCGATGCAGGGCCACGGGCTGATGCAGGCAATCGCTCGCGTGAACCGGGTGTTCCGCGACAAGCCGGGCGGACTGGTGGTCGACTATCTCGGTCTTGCTGACCAGATGAAGAAGGCGCTTGCCGACTACACGAACAGCGGAGGCAAGGGCAGCACGGCCATCGACCAGGCTGAAGCCGTGGCGGTCATGCTCGAGAAGTACGAGATCGTCACCGGCATCATGCACGGGTTCGACTGGTCGAAGTGGACGATTGGAGCGTCTCATGAGCGGTTGGCACTGCTGCCTGCGGCTCAGGAGCATGTGCTGGCTCAGGAGGACGGGAAGAAGCGCTTCACGCAGACGGTCACCGAGCTCTCGCAGGCGTTCGCTCTCTCGGTGCCGGCGGATGAGGCCATCGCCATCAGGGACGATGTGGCGTTCTTCCAGGCGTTACGAGCGGTGATCGTCAAAGGCGACGGTCCCGTTGGCGGGTCACAAGACGATCTCGAGTTCGCGATCCGGCAGCTCGTCTCGCAGTCAGTTAGCTCGGGCGAGGTCATCGACATCTTCGCCGCCGCCGGTCTGGACAAGCCGGACATCTCGATTCTCTCGGATGAGTTCCTCGAAGAGGTGAAGCATCTGCCTCAGAAGAACCTCGCCGTCGAGACGTTGCGGAAGCTGCTGCAAGGCGAGATCCGTACCCGCACCAAGAAGAACGTGGTGCAGGGCCGCTCCTTCGAGAAGATGCTCGAGGAGTCGATCCGCCGCTACCAGAACCGTGCGATCGAGGCCGCACAGGTTATCGAGGAACTCATCGCCCTGGCCAAGGAGATGCGCGAGGCCCAGCAGAGGGGCGAGGAGCTCGGCTTGACCGACGACGAGATCGCCTTCTACGACGCGCTCGAGACCAACGACAGCGCAGTGGCAGAGCTTGGCGACGAGACGCTCAAGACCATCGCCCGCGAACTCGTGGAGGCGGTCCGCCGAAACGTCAAGATCGACTGGACGGTTCGCGAGAGTGTCCGTGCCGAGATGCGGGTCATCGTGAAGCGGATCCTGCGTAAGTACGGCTACCCGCCGGACAAGCAGGAGGTCGCCACCAAGACCGTGATCGAGCAAGCCGAAGTGCTGACTGCCGAGTGGGCGGCGTAAGACGTCGACTGGATGAAAATGGGAGCTGGGAATGGGCTACTCGGACGCTTCTGAATGGAACGAGACCAACGAGATTCGCTGTCTCATAATCTTCAAGCGGCTGCAGGAAGAGGGCTTCCCGAGGGGTCGGCAAACGGAGTTGTGTCGCGAGATGGCAGCCATCACGAACCTGGACTACTCGAACATCTCAGCAAAGGTGACCAACTTCAAGTCGGTGGCCGGCGTCATCGGCCCGTCGAACGCGTCAACGAACACTCGCGAGGTCTACGAGAAGTACCATCAGATGTCGATCCCTGAGCTCGAAGCGCTTGTTGCTTGAACTCATCCTGATGGATCGCTGGTTGGAGAACGGCACAGTCCGAGTACACGAAGCGGGGGGAATCCGAACGTGACCGAGGAGACGAACGCGGCACAAGTCTGTGATCCTGAGCTTGAGGGGTTGCAGTTCGAGGACGAGTTGGAGCCCGAAGGCCTTCCTCCGATAGCAACCGATAAACGGTCAATCATGACGAAGTCCGCCGATCCCGAGATCGACTCGCTGTTCGGGAAGTGGAAACGTGGCAAGCTCATCCTGCAGCCGGACTTCCAAAGGCAGTACGTCTGGGACCGGAAGAAGGCGAGTCGGCTCATCGAGTCGATCCTCTTGTCTGTCCCGCTGCCGATCATCTACTTGGCTGAAGAACCTGATAACAGGGAGTCGGTGATTGACGGCCAGCAGCGGCTGACGTCGTTCTTCTCCTTCATCGACGGCAAGTTCGAGAATGCGCCGTTCAAGCTGACTGGGCTTGAGGTCTTTCAGGAGTTCAACGGGAAGACCTTCGCCGACCTCCCAGAAGCCGCTCAGGACAAGATCAAGTACTACGAGGTGCGCACGATCACGATTCTTCGTGACAGCGACTCAGAGCTGAAGTTCGAGATCTTCGAGAGGCTGAACACTGGTTCAGTGCCTCTGAACGATCAGGAACTCCGCAACTGCGTCTATCGAGGACCCTACTTGGGTGTCTTGAAGGACATGGCCTCTGATAACGAGTTCATGCAGATCATGGGGCTTAAGCAGCCGGACAAACGGATGCGGGACATCGAGCTGGTGCTGAGGTTCGCCGCGTTCTACAACGCGACTTACCTGAAGTATCGGTCGCCCATGCGTCGCTTCTTCAATGACGAGATGCAGAAGAACCGGGACATGGATTCTGCGCAAGCCGCCCAGCTCCGTTCGGCCTTCAAGAACGCTCTTTGGATAGTTCGTTCGATCTTCGGTGACGACGCCTTCAAGCGCTTCTATCCCGGCAACGAGGCCAACCCGAATGGGTGGTGGGAGCAGCGTAAGTTCAACGCTTCGCTCTACGACGTATGGATGGGCGTCTTCGCTGACGTCGATAAGAACCGGGCGTACGCGGCGCTCGATCGTCTGCGAGAGGCCCTGATTCAGCTGATGAGCACCAACGGCCAGTTCATGGATGCCATCACTCGGAGCACCAGCGCTCAGGATCAGGTCAGGGTACGGTTCGATTTGGCTCGGCAGACCGTCGACCAGGTTCTCCGCGATTACCCGCCTCAGCCCAGACTCTTCACCAAGCAGCTGAAGGTGGAGCTGTTCCACTCGAATCCGACATGCGCCATCTGCGGACAGGCAATCTCGACGGTCGACGACGCACACGTCGATCACATCAAGCAGTACTGGACCGGAGGCGAGACGATTCCCGAGAACGCCCGACTGACGCACCGGTACTGCAACGTCGCACGGCCAAAGGATGACGTGGCTGCCGAATAGGCATCTTGCCGGATGCTAGGAGGCGTCATGGTAGCGGAACAGCTCTACATGGTTCGTGCGGGAGGTCGTGCGAAGCTAATCAACGACTTCCTGTCTCAGGGCATCGTTGCTGTGGCCTGGGCGAGGATGGGGGATTTGACGTCGGTCACGAGCGAAGCCGAGGTCGAGCGGCTCCTTATCGACAAGTATGCGGACTCGCCGAGATGGCGGCCGTCGAAGCACTACATGGAGATCGCGGACTTCGTCCTGGTTGTTGCGCCGGGCGCGAGGGTCGTGACCGTGGACTCACCGAACAGGCGCTTCATCGTCGGCACCATCGACGGACCCTATGAGTACCGGCCGGAATCGACCATGTGGGCCAATGAAGAGCCGTACCGCAACATCCGTCGAGTGGTCTGGGATTCCGTGGTCGGGTTCGACGACTTGAAGAAGCAGTCTCGCAGAGAGACGGATCTTCAGAATCGCAGCGCCGTGTGGTTGAGTCCGCAGACATCTGCCGACATCCTCTCGAACCTTGCGCCGTTCACTTGGCCAGAGCTGGGCGTCGGACTACGGGTGCGTGACGATGTCCAGCCGACAAGCAAGGCACCCTCGGACGCAAACGAACTCGCCAAGTGGATCGCTGAGAACGAGCGCCGTGCCTTCCAGCTTCCATCCGACTATCTGGCGAGACGGGCGGCGGCGGCTTCTCGGCAAGCACGTGTCGTGGAGTCGACAGGCAGGCAGTATGTTCGCGATCCGTACGTGGCAGCGCTCGCCAAGCAGCTTGCAGGGGGAGTTTGCGACCTGTGCGAGGGCAGGGCCCCCTTCGTAGGGAAGACCGGCGAGCCATATCTGGAGGCACATCACGTGGAGTGGCTCTCTCGAAACGGTGACGACGCGATTGGCAACGTGGTGGCGCTATGCCCGAACTGCCACCGCAAGATGCACGCCCTCGAACTCAAAGTCGACGTCAGTGCCCTCGCGAAGCGGCTTCGTACGCGAACAGTCTGAGCGTTGTGCCGGGCGTAGCGAGGCGGCCATGCCCCGATTCGGGGTTTCGGGGTTCTGGAATCGGTCTCCGGCTATGAGCGGGTCATAGTGTCTCTGGAGTTCGGTTGTGCTCGATTGCCGGCCCCCACCCCTACCTCAGACATCGAGGATCAGCGGGGCATGGTCGCTTAGCCCGATCCACTCGTCGACGCCGGGGATTGTGACCCTCGCGTCCTTCACGAGGTTCTCCGACACGAAGGCGTAGTCGATATGGAACAGGCTCTCGGGGTTGCGCCTGAAGGCGTGCGTCGCCGTTGTCTCAGCGCCTTGAGCCTCGCCGGACAGGTGGTGATAGGCGCTCTCGAGTCCGTGCGAGTTCAGCCACTCGACGTTCTGGGTATGGGACACGTCCCGCCGATGATCGGCATCCCAGATCGTGTTCGCGTTGAAGTCGCCGATGACCACTGATCGGCCGTCGAGCAGTGGCTCATAGTCATGTAGCGCGTGCCACAGGTGCTCGGAGTAGGTGCGCTTGTCCCGCTGGGTCCAGATGGCCAGCAAGTTGAGCGGGTCCTGACCGCCTATCGCGACCGGCAGCACGTACCGATGCTGAGGGTTGTGGGCATCCATGACGCTCAGCGGATAGTCCGCATGCGCCATGACGAGCAGGCCCTTGAACGGGATGTCGCCGACCCAGAGAGCGTAGGGGTAGCGCTCCAACAGCTCGGCCGGTAGCCGCGCCGGCTCCTCCGCCTCGGGCACGACCATCACGTCCGGCGCGAACGAGTACAGGTACTCCCACTTCTTCCTGAACGCCATGCACGAGTTCCAGCTGGCGATGCGCACGGGATCAGACCTCCCTAGAACTGCTGCGACAAGTCCAGAGCACTGATCTGGCCATGCCAGCGAGGGAGGAGTCCCGCCACTGCTTCAGCGAAAGACTGGGCGTGACGCGGCTGCCCCGCGAGCAGGAACAGCACATGCGCCGTGGCGAAACCCTGGACGAATGAAGATCCCGTGCACTCGGCCATCTTGTCGGCGAGCCGGCGCTGGAACACGGACCGTTGCTCACGACAGTAGTGCTGGTAGACAAGCACTGAGCACCCGCCTCCATAGAGGGACTCCACCTCGTGCCACGTCGCGTACTTGCTCGATCCGAGCCGACCAACAGGCTTGGACTTCACTTCAAGCCCGTTGTCGGGGTCGAGGAACACGAGGTCGGCGTCGGCGGCGCTATCAAGGAGTCTTGCGTCCCATTCGGCTCGCCCCGCGCCGTCATCCGGCACCACCGCTGAGTAGAAACGTGCCTTCGGAAGGACATCTGCCTGCTCGATCAGACGGACGCTAGGTGCCGCGACTTCGTCAACGGATCGAGCGAGGTGGTCAAACAGGTCGGCGTCGTATCCCCGCCACTGGTGCGGCTTCCGAATGTATTGCCGAAAGCTGCCGTCCGCGCCCCCGTCGTCGGGCGTGAGCATCCAAGCGACCAGAACACGCAGGTCACCTGGCTTCTGCAGGGCTCGAATCAGACCGTACTTCCTGTAGTCGTTTACGTCGCCGACGTACTGGTTCTTCAACAGCTCCCCTATCAACCGTCTGCGTCGATGATTCCTCGGCCCCGCACACTCACCTGCACGAAGACGTCTGACCCGAAAGGAGGTGATCTGCATGTGCTTTGCCGCTTTGATCGCGTTGCTGAGTTGGTGTGGAGTGCCCGCGATGCTGGCCGCCGTAGTCGTGTTCGTTGGCTGGGTGATCTACACATCTACTAGCAGGTAGGCGGTCCGCACAGGGGTGAGTTCTTGCCCATCGCACCGGTTTCCGACGGATTCCTTCCTGCCCCATTTCGACGGCTCTCGGAGGCGTTCTCGCGCCGTCTGAGGGCCTTTGTTGTGTCGGGGGTAGTTGCGGTGAGGGCGGAGTCTCAAACCAATACACCTTGTTGGCTGCTCACAGGCAAGTTTCCGCACGTAGACGTGCGTTTCTGGGAGGAGATGATCTCGTGATCCTGCTCGCAGTCCTCGGAGCGGTCGCTCCAGGGGAGAGTGCGGGCCGCACACGATCGGTTCCCGCACTGCCAGAGCCGCTACCGCAGGCGCGGCCGCCGCCGTAGGCACAGCGCACCCGGACTCCATCACGATGGGAGGTGATACCCATGCTTCTCGAACTCGCCATCACACTGACCGTCATCGCGGTCCTGCTCGAGCTGGCCATCGTGGGCCAGTTCACGTTCTTGGCCGATGTGTTCCGCCGGCGCAGCTTCGCAGGTCTGCTGTTCTCGATCGCGCTGTCATACGCCCTCGGGTCTCTGTTCGAGGCGACGGCCTCGTCGTCCTGCTGTCCGCCGCAGCGTCGACGGTGGTGACCTTCGCCATCTACCGTTTCGGTGGTCTACAGCACGTCCATCGCCTGAGCCATCTGTTCGCAGGTGTCGCGAGGGCGTAGGCACTGTCACTCAGCTCGACCCAAGTAGCCGTCCCGGATGGGGCGGCTTTCTTCGTTTCTGGACCAGAAAGGTAGGTTCGTCATGCCCAACGCCAAGGCGCTGTGGCTCCGCCAGACGGAGGCCGCACGCATCGCGCAGGTCGCGGTCGTCATCGAGATCCTCGGTGACCTAGGCTACCTGAAGGTCGAGGCCGCCGAGCTCGATCCGATCTCCGTGGCCGAGGCTATCGTCAAGAACGTCGACATCGACGGCGTGCTGCACGACCAGTCCGACGTCGCTCCGCCTGTGGAGGCCGAAGCCGAGTTCTTGAACAAGCAGAGCCTCGTCGATCCAGAGGCCCCCATCTGCCCTGACTGCGGCAACCGCATGTATCGACGGACCGGCAAGTACGGCCCGTTCTGGGGCTGCAGTGCCTACACCAACGGCCAAGGTCCCTGCCGCAAGACCATCTCGATCAGGTAGGCGGGGACTACCGCGTCACGTCATAACCGCCGAAGGGCCGGGTCCGAAAGGGCTCGGCCCTTCTTGCGTTTCCAGGGAGGATTCAATGTCCAACGAGGTCTATGCCTCGATGAGCGACGTCGACCTGCTCGGCAAGCTCGCCGAGATGAGCCGGTACAACCAGCGGGCGGCGTTCGTCCTCGCCCAGCTGACGGACGACGAGGTCTACAGCGTGGTGACCGAACTGCGCCGTCGCTGCGCTCGCCACGCACAGGCGGCCTTCGCCGAGGAGCCGGCCGGAGAGCGCCCCTTCTCGGGGCACGCCACGACCTTCGAGGTTTCCGGTCGCAGGTTCAAGACCTACTTCGCGAACAAGAGGATTCGACTCTCGGACGTGTCAAGACTGGTGGGGCTCGATCCCAACTGGGCCTCGGTCATCTGCTCGAAGGGCAAGGCGAACGTGCACACTCTCGAGCGCCTTGCCATGGAGATCGCCGTAGAGCCTGACGAGCTTCTGTACGCCATCGCCACCGATCGCGAGCGGCAGAGGGTCGGGCTGCTCCGCTAGGAGCCGTGCCGAGCACGGTTGGGTTGGGTGTGCCCCGCGTCTCGACGTTGGACAGCGGGGCGCATCCAGCTCCTATCGAGGGCCATGGCCGAGGCCAGTCGGAGTCCAGAGGCCGAGCCGCTCGGAGATGTCGTCCCCTACCTGCATAATCATGGAGATGCGCTATCCCCGTATCGGCTCCGCTGCAGGTGCTAAGCCCCGAGCCCATAGGCTGAACGGAGCACTGTTCTGATGTCCTCCAAGCTCGCGCCCGCAACACCAAGGACCTTGGGTTCGGCGCCGCTGTTGAGCGCTTCAGCCACGAAGCGCGTCATGTGGTCGCGGACTGAGGCTGGCAGATCCACCGTCTCGCTTGGAACCAGCAGCTGCGTCAGTCGGACGACGTCATTTCGGTGCTTCTTGATGTCGAAGTCGTCAACGGTGGCGCCGACTCGCTTCCGATCGGTCAGGTCGAGCCACGCCTTGGCCTTGAGAGGAATCAACAGATTTGGCGGGAGGACGGCCAGACCATTCGCTGTCACCTCCCTGCCTTCCATGATGAGTCCGTAGTAGTCGTCATCAAGCAGGATTGCGGACAAGCTGGCGAGCTCCGCTTCCAACGGTATGGGGGTGAGGTGAGCATCGTCATCGAGCTCAACCCACTCCGGCACCCTGGAGAAGAGTTCCAACATCTCGGGGTACGACTCGTCCTCGGGTCCGTAGAACCTGTAGAACAACCGCTTTCCGGTGCTCTTCTGGCGGTTCTCGTAGTTGCCGGCCTCGACGAACTCCCAGAAGGCAGCTGCGAACTCCGTGTCGAGCGCTTCAACACAGATGACAATGTCGAGATCCTTCGTGGCTCTGAACTGCAGGCCCGAAGCGTCGAGTGCAACGAACACTGCGGTCCCGCCGATCAGGGCATACCTATCCTCGAAGCCGGCGAAATGCTCTGCGAAGCGATCAAGACCTCTCACCATTGCAAGCCTCTGAGGAGCTCGCTAAGCGCCTTCTGCACTCGTTCGTCATGGTCGTCCCGAAGCGACAGGTACAGCGAGAGGCGATCGACGGCGCGACCGTCGCACAGAAGCCGAGGGGAGTAGGACCAGACCTCAAGTTCCGTCTGCGCATCGTCTCGCATCGGGACATCCTCGCAGCTCTGAAACAGCCTGTCGGCCTCGCGCCTGCTCGCGGCGACTATCGCAACGGGCGGTGCTGCGATGGACGAGTAGACCGAGAGCGCAGTTAGTCCAGCGGCGGCGCCGTCAATCAAGCCAGAAGCAGGACAGTCGAACCAGAACCGCTTCTGTACCGGCGAGCGCAGGAATGGCTGCGCCTTCTCCCACACCGCCCGGGGGTCGTCCATCGAGATGCGGCGTTCGTTCGCCATTCTCGATAGCCCGATCAGACTGCGGGCCTCGAGCTGGTCGAGCGCTCGTCCCACGGTCATGTTGCTGTATCCGAAGTGCCTGGCGAGTTTCGCGGCCGTGTCAACTCCGCTCTGGTAGTTCTCCAGCAGGAATAGCAGGACCACTTGGGCCGACGGGGTGAGCGGCCCTTCAACCGGGGCAGGTCGAAAGCGTTCTCTCAGATCCACGGCGACCATCGGCAGGAACATCTGATTGCCCGGCACGACGAATGGAACCCGTGCCTCTATGAGCCTCTGACGCGTCTTCGCGTCTACGTACGAAAACACGTACGCGACATGCCCGGGCCACTGAGAGTGCAGAATGGAGATCTGCTTCGTGAGCGCGGAAACCGCTTTGTGATCTGCGAACACGAAAAGGATGTCGAGCCCAAGCAGCTCCCCTTCATAGAACTCGTGGTCGGCACGCAGGAACAGCGGCAGTGTCGGTGCTCCGGCCCAAGCTCTTATGTGCGGATCGACTCCCAGAGTGCGCCGAACGTATTGGCTCAGCGCCCCAGTCTGCTCCACCACTGCCATCTCCTCCGAGGTAGTTAACATCTGTCTGGCATATTAACACTGGTGATGTTAATACGCCACTAGACTGTTAGTTCTCAGCACAGGTGCCCAGAGGGTCGCGCACTCCTGGTCATGGGAGCCGCACTGGACATCGCCGCGAGTAGTTGGGGTGCTGGCTCGCAGAGGACGACGGAATCACAGGACGTCCTTGGGCAACATCGCATGACACATAGGCGACAAAGGCGAGGTCAATAACCCTCTGACCAGCAGTCTGCCGGGGATATGGTGTCCCCGTGTCAGTGGCCCGTGCTATGAACATGGGTGACGCCGGCCCACGAAAGGGGCGCTCGTGTTCGTTGACGCAATCGAATCGGCCAATGAGTTCACCCGACCCATCTACTTCATTGATCGCTACTACGGATCCTCCGAGGTGAACCGGGGCACTGCCACCCTCTTCTTCATCAACGCTGACGGATGGGCGCTGACCTGCCGCCATGTCGCCGAGGTCTTCATCGCCACCGACCAACTCCGGGAGCGGCGCAGCGCTTTCGTCAGCGAGCGAAGCGCCCTGTCATCGAACAAGCGGCGTGAGCACGAGAAGGCGCTCGAGCGCAAGTACGGTTTCAAGCGGGGCGAGGTCTACGAGCGGGACTACAAGTTCATGGGCTGCGCCAACGGGAATCTCACCATCGAGTTCCTGCTCCACCCGGCGCATGACCTCGCACTCGTCAAGTTCTCCGGATTCGATTCGCTCGGTGTCAGCAAGTTCCCGGTCTTCGCCAAGGATGGCGGTGAACTGAAGCAGGGTCTCTCCCTTTGCCGGCTGGGCTTCCCGTTTCCCGAGTTCACGAACTTCGCGTACAACTCCGGGTCGGACACAATCGAGTGGACCAACGAGGGGCAAGTGAATACTCCTCGCTTCCCAATCGACGGGATGGTAACGCGTGGTCTGGTCGCTGCCGACGGCAGCGTTTGGGGCTTCGAGCTATCGACGCCGGGGCTGCGTGGCCAGAGCGGTGGTCCCGCGTTCGACAAGGAGGGCGTCGTCTGGGGGATGCAATCAGCCACAGGCCATCTCGACCTCGACTTCGACGTCGACCTTGAGGTCAGGCGAGGGGGCCGCAAGGTCCACGTCAAGGAGAGCGCCGTGCTTCATGTCGGGCACTGCGTGCACGTCGACGTGCTTAAGAGTCTCATGCGGGAACACAACGTGGAGTTCTCGGAGGCGTAGGGGCGGGTCACCTGCGGGCCGAACAGGAGGTACCTGGCGTGCTTGCTAGCTGACCTACGAGGATGCCACCACCACTTGTCAACGCGCCGCGAACGCCACTCGTGCGCCTGCGGCTACCATTGCCTCAGGACCGCACCCAACTTCACACTATGCGTGGCCGCAGGGCGTCCAGAGGAGACGAAGATGGCTGACGTTGGCTGTCGGTACCTGGGAGGGGCGCCGTTTCTTGCACCGAAGACCCCGGTGCGAATCAGCGTCGAGGGTGAGCAGCTGGTCTTCACGAACCGACGGATAACCCCTACGGGTGTCCACGACACCGTGCTGCTACGCCTCGCGGCGCCTGCAGTGCAGGGTGCGACCTTCGTGCCGAGAGGCCATACCTCCGTTGGGCGCGGGGCAGCTGGCGCGGCGGCGGGAGGAGCACTATTCGGCGCTGCCGGAGCCGTCCTGGGAGCGGTCGCCTTCGGGCAGACCGACATGATGCTGATCCAAGTGACTCACAGCGGCCTCACGTACCCCATGTACTTCGATGGTCTTCGCATGGACAACGTCTGTGCACAGGTCCAGGCGATGTTGTCACGGGCACGCAGCGGCGCGGCCTCGGCCGGAGCCCAACGACGCGGATTCGACTCCCTGATTCAATCGTATGATCAGTATCGCGACAGGGACAGCGCCACCACCCGTTTCCGCGAGAACGCCAACCAGTACGGGCCAACCGAGCTGCAGATTGCCGACTTGGTGGCATCGTGGGTCGCCGGGTTCTCGCGCGAGCAGTACGAAAGCTTCCTGGACAGTCACAAGTTCCGCGCGGGGAACTGGGTTGAGCTGCGACCGTCCAGCGTGCTCTACCACTGGACCAGAGGAAACGAAGGGAACGAGGAGCTCCTGCGCCTGTACTGTGACCAAGGTCCGGGCCTTGCCGCCGAGCACGCATACGTGGAGTGGTCGCCCTATGTGAACCTGACGCTTCTCCTGGAGAGGCAGGACAGGCACGAGGAAGCGATTGACGTGTGCCTCCAGGCGTTGGGCATAGGCAACGCCGCAGCTTGCATTCAGTTGGCTGCGCTTCTCGAGCGCCGCCGCAACTACGTAAGGGCACTCGAGGTTTGCCGATTGGTCCACGACCCAGATCTTCCAGAGGGCTCGCAGTCCGAGCTTGAGAAGAGGATGAAGCGGCTCGAGGGCAAGATCGAGAAGGCTATTGCAGCGCGGCAGAAGGCTGAGGAGGCTGCTGAAAAGGAAGCCAAGCTCGCGTCGCTGAATGCGGATCGGAAAGCACTGACCGGAGAGCTGGAGCAACTGGGCTTGGCCATGTTCGGCTCGAAGGCGGAGCGGAAGAAGCGGCTGAGGGCCAGAATCGCGGAGCTCGAGGCGGAGATGGACGGATTGGCGTAGGCGATTGACTGGATAGACATCACACATAGGTGACATCAGACCTCAGATTGTGTGCCTGAGCCGGGCTTCTTCTGGGACTGAAAATCCCCGTGTCGGCGGTTCAAGTCCGTCTCTGGCCACCAGCCAACCACTCGAAGGGCCGCCCGATGGGGCGGCTCTTCTGCATTGCTGACCAGGGATTTTCACGTCCTGCTTGGCAGTCGCCTCACGTGTGGTTGGAATCCCGCAGCCTCTCACCCCACGGCTCAACCGACTGCCGTTCGACACTTCACGCAAGACATACGACAGAACGATAGCGGCCCGAGCGCCTGTTTCGAGCGGGCTGTTCGGTCAGGAGATCACGTCGTCGTACGGCGTGCTTGTGCACGTGGTGTGAGACATGCGCCAAAACGTCGGCGCCGACAGGTCGTCTACCCCGCCGTTCCCGAGATGCTTACTACCCGTGTCGGCTGCCGCTCCCATGTGAGATTCTCACGAGGGGTAATGCATCACTCGCCGGCAGGGAGAGGGCTCTGCATGGAAACCGCCATCCCGTCGACGATTCCCGTCGAGTTCACCGAGCGCGTCGTGTACCTGTCCGGGCAGATGGAGGCGTATCGGACTCAGATCGGCGGCGCGATCGTGTTCGGGGGGAAGCTCGATGAGTCGCGACTTCGTCGAGTGCTCCGCTTGATCCTCGATGCCGAACCGGTCTTGGGATGCCGGTTTATGTCGGACGAGAAGCCACCCGTTTGGAGGCGACTCGACGGACTCGACTCGATCCGGCTCCTGGAAGTGCGGGAGAGCGACGACCCAATCGCTGAGGCAACGGCGTTCGTGGCAGAACCCCTCGACTCCGAGGTTGGACCCCAGATTCGTGCAGCCCTCATCCGCGGTCGGTCCTCAGACCTGCTCGCCGTGTGCGGCGGCCACGTCGCAATGGACGGTGGCGCTCTCAAGGAAGCCCTCTATCTGATTGGGGACGTCTATCGCGCCCTTGCAGAGGACGGCGATTGGACGCCCCAGCCCAATCTCGATGGTATTCGTGGACCCAAGACGAGGGCGACGATTGCGGAACGACTTCGTGCGATGCGGCCTCCTGACCTTATGCCGCCTCCATCTGATCTGGCCGTGCCCCTGCTCGGAGGTCGCGGTCCCGTCTCATACGTATTGGTGACGGTGGAGCCGGAGGTCCTTCGTTCGGCCGCGGCATCCGCCAAGCGAACCGGTGCGACGATCAACGACGTTGTGCTCGCGGCACTCTATCGGACTGTGTGGCGGGTCCTCGGCATGGAGAGTGGCGCTCGGACCCCGATCATGATCACGAGCGATATTCGCCGGCACCTTCCCGACGGTACAAAGACGGCGCTGGCCAACATATCCTCCGCGCACTGGATCACAACGACCGCTGCAAACGACGAAGGCTTCGACGAGACGCTTGCCCGTGTGCGCGACGTCACCGGCAAATGGAAGCGGGCCGGCGCTGGCAAGGATACTGCGATCGGCGCACCGATCATCAACCGGATCACGCGCGGCATGAGTATGGATTCACTGCGGAAGATGATGTTCGGCAAGACGGATTCCGCAGAGCCTTCGCAACAGACGCAGGTTCTGGTGTTCACGAACATCGGCGTCATCGACGCAGACCGGCTGAGCTTCGGTCCCGAGATCCCTGTGCAGGACGCCTGGTTGTTCGGGCCGCCGAGCCACGTGGGAATCGGGCTCGCCGCAAGCACGTACCTCGATCGTCTACACCTCGTGTGTGGTACGGAGTTCGCCTCGGTGAGTGAAGACCTCGTAGCTGAAGTGGTTGCCGGCACCGTGAAGGAGATAGAGGGGTGGGTGGCGACCAACGTCATCTGGTCGGTCGGCCGTCCTCGACTAGTCTCCGGCCAATGAGGGATCGTCCTTCACCCGCATCCATGCGCTCAGCAGGATGGCGGCCGCCTCGCGATGTCCGGCGAGGATGATCTTCGCCGCGGCCCCCGCAGCGACCTCGTGGCGGTAGCGCGCGGCATGTTCTTCCTGGGCGAGAAGCATATCCGCAGCCGCCTTATGCGCGTTGAGCAACGATGCTGCGTCGTCGTCGGAGATTGAGGCGCGAGTGGTGTCCTCCTCGGCTTGCTGAAGAAGTTCCGCAGCCGCTTCCTGTTGCCGTAGAAGGAGCGCGACGGCTTCATCCTCTTCGGCGCTGACCACCTCCAGAGCGCGAGAGGTTGCATCAGCCAGAACCCGCTTCGCTTCTTCCTGAGAATCAAGAAGGAGCTGGATGTCCTCGTTCATCATCGGTTTGCCTCCGCGTATAGCATAACCGAGCACGACATCCGGTTGGCCGCAGACGACGGGGTACGCCCAATCTGTTAACTATTGCTAGCAACGGGTATATATCAGTTAGCAACGGTGGAGAGGCGGCTAGAATGCCCGGTTTCGTGAGTGTCCCGGTTCCTGCCGATCGAGTCCAAGAAGTCTACGCGCTTCTTGCGCGCGAGCCCGCTAGGCCGTCAGCGGGTCGGACCGCACGCGAGGACGGCCGCGACGATGGCTGGAATCACGCACTGATCGAGCGCATGTTCGTCGAGTCGTCGAGTGCCATGAGGCGGATCCTCGCCGCCGTCGCGCAGCAGTCGCCCGGCTGGGTGACCACCGGCGAGATTGCAGTCGCCTCCGGGCTGACGGTTCGACAGGTCATCGCGTCACTCGGACCATTCGAGAAACGGGTTCGCGGTCGGTACGGGATGAGCGAGTGGCCGTTCGCCGCGAGGCAGTTCGTCGATGAAGGCATCTTCAAGTACTCGATGTCGCCGGAGACGGCGACCTGGATTCTTGACCTGACCGCGCAGTTGTAAGGGCACGAGAAGGAGTGGGAGTAGCCAAGCGCGCCACGAACGGGTACATGCCCAACCATCTCTCGCTGTCGCTCGGAGCAAGGAAGTTCGGCCCGCTGGGACCGAATCCGGGGGCCGTAGAACAAGGGAGAACGATGATGTCCAATACCACGATGGCTTCAGTCAATCGGAGTCAGGTGCATAACGAGGTTCACTCGCCCATCGAGACCGTGTTGGCGCGTATCGTCTGGTTCGTGTTAGGCGTGATCGAGGTATTCCTCGCCATTCGTTTCGTGCTCACGCTGCTCGGTGCCAACGCCGAGGCGGGATTCTCGAAGTTCATCTACGGAGTGTCGGATGTGTTCATGGCCCCGTTCAACGCGATCTTCAGCACGGGCCGCTTGTCGGGAGCGACCTTCGAGTGGAGTGCGCTCGTCGCGATGGTCGTTTATGCGCTGATCGCGTGGGGCATCGTCGCCCTGATCGGCGTCGTGAGCCCGCGGAAGCACGCTCAGACCGTTGAAACGGTTCAAACGGACGAGGACGTTCGAGCACAGTAATCGTGTGCCCGCTCCCGGCGATGGGGGCGGGCATTGCTCATGCGTCAACGACGGTAGACGAGGGGCCAACGATGCCATCTGATGTGAGGATCATCCACGCACACGAGTTCCTTCGGGCGACGCCGGAAGGACAGCTCGATCTCGACCAGACAAAGAAGGTGCTTCTCGAGATCGGGTTAGCCTCGGCCCCTTCGAATGACTACGACGTACTGGTTGACACTCGGGACGCGCACGTAGAGATGGATGTGGGTGACCTCTGGGATCTGGCCGCTGAACTGCAGCGGTATCGCCAGGCGTTCTCTCGGAAGACCGCCGTTCTCGTCACGCCAAAGCAGTCCGACTACGCTGGTTTCTTCGCGGTCTGCGCCCAAGAACGAGGTTTCGAACTCAGTGCGTTCACCCAGCTTGGGGACGCGATGGAATGGCTCACCATGACCTGAGGAGTCGGCAAGCGGTCGGGCCATCTGCACTCTGCTTCACCTTGTGAACCGCCCACTGCCGTCGACTATGGTTCTGACGGATAGCGCCGGCATCGTGTGAGGTACCTACTTGGTGCCAGGGGTTGACCGAGGGGGGCTGACGCTGTGCGCCTCTTCGATTTGGGAAGCTCGGGTTGGCCAACGGTGCGGCTGGCGGACGCGGCCGACTTCGCGGCGTGGTTGGAGTTCTGCCTCGGCGGCAGTTGGAGGGTCGAAGCCAGAGCTCTGCAAGGCCGGGGGAGGTTCCACGTCACGCACGTCCTAACCGGTCAGTCAGAGGACTTCGATGACGTCCTCATGCATGTCGACCATCCGGTTGGCGCAATTCAGGGTCGTTTCGACACCGGTCCTCGATCGGGCGCAGGCCACTGTTAGCGAGGTCCTCTGACTTCGCGTATCGCCGCTTCACCGTCACACATACGTGACATCAGACCTCAGATTGTGTGCCTGAGCTGGGCTTCTTCTGGGACTGAATATCCCCGTGTCGGCGGTTGAAGTCCGTCTCTGGCCACCAGTGAATACCACGAAAGCCTCGCTCCTGCGGCGGGGCTTTCTTGCTGTCTGAGCTGCAGATCCACGTCCCCTTCGGGGTCCCCTTGGCTTGTCTCGGAGTCGAGAGACCTGCGACGGCTCGGCTCTACCAACTGAGCTTCTCGACGAAGCACGGAAGGATGACGGAAGAACGAAACCACTCTCGGCCGCGTTGTGTCTTGACATGTGAGTGATCGCTCACATACACTTCGCTTCTGACGTGAGCGTGCGCTCACATGAGAAGGAAGTGATGGCATGAATGTGATCGTTTCCGAGGGTCTGACGAAGCACTTCAACGGACTCATCGCCGTTGACAACCTCGACCTCGAGATCCCGCGCGGAGGCGTTGTCGGCTTCGTCGGACCCAACGGTTCAGGCAAGTCCACGACCATCCGGATGCTGCTCGGACTCATCACCCCGACGGCTGGCCGCGCCGAGGTGCTCGGGGCCCCGATCTCCCATCCGAGCAGATACGCCGATCGGGTCGGGGCTTTGATCGAGAGCCCCTCGTTCGTCTCGAGCCTGTCGGGCACATCGAACCTCCGAAGCCTCGCTGCCTTGCGCGGCCTGCCACGCTCGCGTGTGGAGGAAGTGCTCGACGTCGTCGGCCTCGCCGGCCGGGGCGGCGACTTGGTCAAGACCTACTCGCTCGGGATGAAGCAGCGTTTGGGAATCGCCGCTGCGCTCCTTCCCGATCCCGAGTTGCTCATCTTGGACGAACCGACCAACGGTTTGGACCCGGCAGGCATTGTCGAGGTCAGAACCCTGCTCAAGACCCTCGCCGATGAAGGACGCACGCTTCTCGTCTCATCGCACCTTCTGAGCGAGATCGAAGCCGCATGCTCCCGGGTGGTCGTGATCAGGTTCGGAGAGATGCTCTTCTCCGGCGAGCTCGACGAGTTGATGAGTCGAGCGACAGTCCACGTGGAATTGGCGCCCGAACACCCCTCAGACATGACGCGTCTCGCCGAGCTCTACGCGGCCAGAGGGTGGAAGGCCGAGGTCGACACCACGATGTTGACCGTCGAAGCGCCGGCGCACGCAGGTGCCGAGCTGAACCGCGTTGCCGCCGCTGAGGGGATCACCTTGGCCGCGCTCACGCCGAGGGAGGACACGCTCGAGGACGTCTTCCTCCAGATGACTGGCGCTACCGACGGTGACAACGCGCTATTCCGTTCCCGGCAGAGGGCCAAGAGACGGTTCAGCCTGGGACGAGCCCAGAATGTGAAAGACCAGGAGGTAGTCTAGATGCTTCGCGCAATCCAATCGGAACTCATACGCCTGCGGCGCCCCTCTTTCGTAGTCGGCGGCATCGGCCTTATGGCCGCGTTCGGCGCGCTTGCGACCGTGATCGGGTTCTCGGCGGCAGGTCAGACCGGAGCTGGCCCCGCGCAGTACTTCCCGTCGGAGGCCGCGCTCGCCGCGAGCGACGGCTTCGTTTCGGGGCTCGCGCTCGCCAGCAATCTCGTCGGGATCATCGCCCTCGCGTTTTGGTCGATCGCGGTCGCATCGGACTATGGGAGCGGACTGATCAGACTGCTGGTGCAAGCGGAGCCGAGGCGGTATCGGCTCGTCGTGGGCAAGCTCACCGCCCTGCTTGCCTTCACGCTGGCCGGGACCTTGGCAGCGACGTTGGCCGCAGCGGGCACCGCCTATCTCATCGCACCTGCGATGGACGTCTCGCGTTCGGCGTGGGATAGCGGGACTGTCACTACGCTGCTCGAGGCGTTCAGGAACCTCTCGCTGTCGACGGTCGTGTGGGGTGTGATCGGCTACACGATCGCGACGCTGACGCGAAGTGCCGGTGTCTCGATCGCGCTTGGAGTCGGGTACGTCGTGGTCTTCGAGAACATGCTTCTCGCGGTCGCAAAGGATGCGGCCGACTGGCTTCCGGGTGCTACGCTCACGTCCCTGGCCACGGGTGGAACGCCGACGATCGGTTTCAGCACCGCCCTCGCACTCGGGGCGGCCTACGCAGTCGCAGGTATCATCGTCTCCTGGCTGATCGTGGCGCGCCGAGAGATCACCTACTGACGATGAGAAGGTTGCCGTGAAGACAGCGCGGGGGGCTTCGACCCGACAACTCCTGATCGACTCCGCAGTCGGTGTGTTCGCCGAGCGCGGCTACGCCCGCGCGACGACCAAGGAGATCGCGAAGGCTGCCGGCGTCGCGGAGGGCACGATCTACAGGCACTTCTCCGATAAGCGGGATCTCTTCCAAGCGGCGTTCCTCGAGAAGAGCTCCTTGATGTCCGAGGAGTTCCTGCGCCTGCCTGAACTGGCCGGAAGCTCCACAGTTCGCGAGAATCTGAAGCGCTTCATGCAGATCATCGAAGACCTCGAAGAGACGATCGCCCCGCTCCAAGCGTCCGTGTGGTCCGACGCCGACCTCCTTGCTGCTTTGTCCACCGGCGAGAGCGCTCCGCCCCAAGCTCAACTCGTCACGAGTCCGCTCCAGCCACTCTCGCTCTACGTGCAGGCGGAGCAGGAGCGGGGGCGGATTCGAGCCGAGATCGACCCGGACCGTGCGGCACTCGCGATCTTCTCCATCCCGTTCGCATCAGTGATGGTGCGTCGGCTAGCGGGACAGGGGTCGCAGAACGAAGGGATGAAGATCATGGAGACGCTGGACGTCGTCCTCGACGGTCTTCTCGAGCAGGACGCGTAGCAGGGATGCAGGACGCACACACGCGTCACATTAAACCTTGATTCTTGCGCGTGAACAGGGGTTCTTATGGGACTGAGAATCCCCGTGTCGGCGGTTCATGTCCGTCTCTGGCCACCAGTGAATACAAGGGCCGGTTCCGAATGGAGCCGGTCTTATTGTGGGTCTGAGCGGGGATTCTGTCCGCTGGGTCGGGCTGCGCCCTCGCTGGCCGGACCTTCGGCAGGCTCAGGGCCTTTGCTCCACCAGATGACCGTCTTGAAGCACCGGTTGTGTATGATTCCACCGTCATCGGGACACTGGTCACAGTCTACTGAGAGCGAGTCAACATGATCGTCACAACGACGGACGCGGTCGAAGACTACAAGATTGTCGAGTACAAAGGTCTCGTGTCAGCCACCTCGATTCACGGTGTCGCTGTCGGCAAAGACATCAAGGCGATCGGACGCAACATCGTCGGCGGACGCGCGACGGTCTACGAGAACGAGATCGAGCGTGGTCAGGTCGAGACGATGGCTGAGTTGCAGGCAGCAGCCGAGAAGCTGGGCGCGAACGCCATCGTCGGAGTGAACATCGACTACGAAGCGGTCGCCGACAAGATGCTCATGGTATGCATGACGGGCACGGCCGTCGTCATCGACTAGTGGTGTGACGAAGAACGTCGGGCGTGTGTCGCGCAAGCGCCGCGCCGCGAAGTGCGGCGGGGCCTGAAGTTCGAGAGGGGCAGGTGCCCATGAGCACAGACTCATCGTCCGCGCACGTCGATCGGTCGGTGCTACCAATCCCCCCTGCGCCCTTCGGGGGCACGATCGGCCTGAGGTCCAGCGAGTCCACGCCGTCCTTCCCGCGTGCCGTGACTCCGCCGGACGGGGCCCCGAACGTCGTCCTCATCCTGCTCGACGACGTCGGCTTCGGTGCGGCGAGCACCTTCGGCGGGCCCATCGACACCCCCACGCTCGCGCGACTGTCCGACACAGGGCTGCGCTACGACCGCTTCCACACTACGGCGGTGTGCAGTCCGACCCGTGCGGCGCTGCTCACCGGGCGCAACCACCACACCGCGCACACCGGCGCCGTCATGGAGATGGCGACGGGGTATCCCGGGTATGACTCCGTGCTCGGCCATGACATGGTCACCGTCGCCGAGATCCTGAAGCTCAACGGCTACAACACCGCGTGGTTCGGCAAGGACCACAACGTGCCCGACTGGGAGTCCAGCCAGGCCGGCCCCTTCGACCGCTGGCCGACGAGCCAGGGCTTCGAGAAGTTCTACGGCTTCCTGGGCGGCTCCGCCAACAACTGGCGTCCGGCCCTCTATGACGGCACCACGCCGATCGAGCCCTACATGGGCAAGCCCGACTACAACCTCGACTTCGACCTCGCTGACCAGGCGATTGGCTGGATGAAGATGCAGAAGACGATGGCGCCCGACAAGCCGTTCTTCGTCTACTACGCCACTGCCGCCGGCCATGCGCCGCAGCAAGCAACACCCGAATGGATCGCCAAGTACAGGGGCAAGTTCGACCAGGGCTGGGACAAGATGCGCGAGGAGACCTTCGCGCGCCAGAAGGGGATGGGAATCATCCCGGCCGATGCCAAGCTGACACCCCGGCCGAAGGAGATCCCGGCCTGGGAATCGGCCACCCCGCGTGAGCAGAGGGTGTACGCGGCCATGATGGAGCTCGCCGCCGCGCACGTGGCGCAGGCCGACTACAACCTCGGCCGCGTGCTGGACGCCATCGACGATCTGGGTCAGACCGACGACACGCTGGTGATCTACATCCTGGGTGACAACGGCGCCGCTGGCGAGGGCTCACTGGTCGGCTCCTTCAACGACATGAACGTCGTCAGTCAAAGCCATGAGACCCTGGACTACGTCGAGAGCCGCCTGCCAGATTTCGGCACCTGGAAGTCATCCAACCTGTACCCGGTGGGTTGGGCCTGGGCGATGAACACGCCGTTCCAGTGGTGCAAGCAGGTGGCCAGCCACTTCGGCGGCACGCGCAACGGCATGGTGGTGTCCTGGCCGAAGGGCATCCAGGCCCGCGGGGAGATCCGCTCGCAGTTCCACCACGTCATCGACATCGTGCCGACGATCCTCGAAGCCGCGCAGCTTCCTCAGCCGGCCATGGTGAACGGCGTCACCCAGCACCCGATCGAGGGCGTGAGCATGGCCTACACCTTCGACGACGCCGATGCCGCAGGTCGCCGGCACACGCAGTACTTCGAGATCTTCGCCAACTCGGGGATTTACCACGACGGATGGTTCGCATCGACCACGCCGGTGCGGCTGCCGTGGAGTGGGGTCGGCACCGACATGGATGTGCTGACGACCAAGTGGGAGCTCTACAACATCGACGAGGACTTCTCCCAAGCCGATGACCTGGCCGAACAGATGCCCGAGAAGCTTCGCGAGATGCAGGTCCGCTTCTATACCGAAGCGGCAAGTTCAATGTCCTGCCGATCCAGGCCTCCGCTGCCGAGCGTTTCGGCGAAGGCATCCGCCCCAACCCGACCGGGGACCGCCGCTCGTTCACCTACACGGCGGGCTTGAAGCGGATCCCGGAAGGCTCCTCGCCCAACATCAAGAACCGGTCGTGGTCGCTTTCCGCCGACGTCGACCTCAAGGGTGGCGAGTCCGGGGTAATCGCCACTCAGGGCGGCCTGTTCGGCGGCTGGGCGCTTTACTTCCAGGAGGGCAGACCGGTCTTCAGCTACACGGTCGCCGACGGCTCGAACTACCGCGCTGTCGCCACCGACGCCGTGTCGGCGGGCAAGCATTCGGTGGTGATGGACTTCGCTTATGACGGGGGTGGCATGGGCAAGAGCGGCACCGCGACCGTCCTCGTGGACGGCGCCGAGGTCGCGACGGCCCGCGTGATCAAGACGGTGCCGTTCCGCTTCTCCACGGAGGAGACGCTCGACTTCGGAGAGGACACCGGAACGCCGGTCGACATGGCCTACGATGTGCCTTTCAAGTTCACGGGCGAGCTCGGCAAGATAGTGATCGACCTGAAGTAGCGGCTCGGGCAGGGGCGGCCGGCGGTGTCTCCCGCGAATCGTCAAGAGGCGCCGAGTCAGGACCTCAAGCCGCGCCGGATGACCGCCGCATATGCCCGGGCTAACTGGCCGTTCACGTTCGGGGGTTCCAAGACTGTCAAGGATGGTCCACCAGTGAAGATCACGGAAGCCCCGCCTCGTCGGCGGGGCTTCCTCGTTGTCCGGGACGCCCACTGCTGGCTGGGCCCACGTGGGCGACGGACTCATGTCGGGCTCGCCCTCGACGCTCGGACTGGGTAGGTGCTCTAGTGAGGGCGGGATTCGCATCTGACGTGACGGAAGATGCCATCGACCACAACCGCCGAAGGGGGCAGGCTCGTGGGTACCGCCAGAACCTTCGCCAATCTCTTCACGATGGGGCACTGCGCCCCGACCGTCATGCGCAGCGTCGGAGAACCGTCGGCGCATGACGGCGAGTGGCTCGTGAAGCTCAGCGCCGGCATGCCAGGGGGGATCGGGAACACCGGACACGAATGCGGCGCTGTGACCTCTTCGCTCGTGCTGCTGGGTCTGCGCTACGGCCTGCACGACACCGAGGACGGGCTGCCGGTCGTGTTCGACCGAAGCCACGCGCTGTGCAGGCGATTCCTGGACCGCCAAGGGACTCTGCAGTGCGAGCAGATCCGTGGCGACGATCGGTTCCCCAGGCACTGCATCCCGCCCATCGTGCGCGCGTCCGGCCTCTTCTCCACGGTGGTGTCTCGCGACGTCGAAGGCACGATTCCTCAAGAGGCCCGAGCGGCGTACGCGCGGGCGTACGACCACATGCGAGAGAACGATTTCCACTGCGCCCAAGCCGTTCTCCTGCGACTGCACGATGGAACTCAGGAACGACAAGACGTGATGGATGCGACCTCGGCCTTCATGGGCGGAACGGCATTCATGGGACTGACCTGCAGCGCGTTCACCGCCGGCGTGATGACGCTCGGGCTCAGCCGCGGGGAGATCGAGAACAGCCTGCCGAGAGTGGTGCGCATGCTCGCGATGATGACCTTCGGGGGCAATGCCCTCCGGGCGGACGTGAACAAGTTCAATCCAAGCCTGATGCGGGGCTACCGCCTGTCGAGGTGGTTCGTGCACGAGTTCGGCAGCACGCAGTGCCGGGAGATCACCGGCTGCGATTTCGGCACCGCCTCTGGAGTCGACGACTACCTAGCGAACGGCTGCATCACCAGCTGCTCCGCAATCGCCGAGAAGGTCGCTGCCAAGGTCGAGCGGATGCTTGCAGCAGAGGCGGTGGCCTCATGAGCACCACTACGGCTCGCAAGGTCACGTCGCTCGTGATTCTCGGCGCGTTCCTCGCCCTTGCCGTGTTCGCCGTCCTCGGGAACTGGGTGCTCGGCGGTCTGTTCGTCGTCGGAGCAGGCCTGGTGCTCGGCCATCACGCAGTGCGCCTCTGCCCGCGCTGCTCCAATCTGGAGTGCGCGTTCAACCCCCGTTTCTCGCGACCCGGAGCGCGGGTAGACGAGGCGGCCGAGACCGAGGACGAGTCGTACTCCGATCTGGGGATCACGCGCACGACCGTGATCCCGCTCCTCGTGGTGGGACCGCTGGCGTTCCTAGGCGCCTGGCAGTACAGCCCCGTCGCGACCGTGGGAGTCGGCGTAGTCGCGCTCGCCGCGCACACCGTGTTCCGAAGGCTCACGTGCAGGCACTGCGGGAACGACTGCGCGGGCAACTGCAATCCGGCATACCGCGAGTGGAGACATCGACAGCGTGCCTGTCCCTGAGTGAAATGAGACGCGCAGAGGGGCGCGCAGGCACGAAGGTTCGCACCCTAGGGCACGCCAGGCCTGTCAAGGATGGGCCTTAGCCCCGCGCGGTGTACCAAGGAGGTATATGCGGTGACGCATTCCATCAGCGAGATCGATCCCACGAAGGTGGACCGAGCCTCCGACACGCTCACGCAGGCGTTCATGAACGAGCACGGATTCATCGATACCCTTCCAGATGACGCGAAGCGGGAGCGTGCCTTGCGCGACTTGTGGCCGCCAACGATCCGCTACTGCTTGCACTACGGCACCGTCCTCCAGACAGCGCACGCAGCTGGCGTTTCATGCTGGGTGAGCCCAGGCAACTCGGGCGTGACCACGTGGCGCATCGTCAGGTATGGATTCACCGGTTTCTTCCTTCGGATGGAGTCTGAGTCGCGCCGCTTCTTCCTGGCCCAAATCGCGGAGATCGACCGCAGTCGCAAGAGGTTGCTGTCCGAGGATTACTGGTACCTGTGGGCCGTCGGTGTCCGTCCCGAATCCCAGCACCAGGGGATGGGGGCCGGGCTGATCGAGCCCATGCTGGAGCGCTGCCGCGCAGAAGGCGTTCCTGCGTATCTCGAGGCCAAGTGCGAGAAGAACGTCCGCTTCTACGAACGCCTCGGGTTCGAGGTACTGCACGCCGGGCTGGTCCCGAAGTACGAGTATCCGTTCTGGCTCATGATCTTCCGGCCATAGGCTCAAGCAGTGGGAGTTCGCCGGCGACGGAAGACGTGGGACACCAAGGATCTAGAGGGTCTTCGGTCAGGGCGCACGCGATAGCGCAGGTGAAGGACCCGGTTGCCCTGAATCACCACGTCAGGATCCTCCAACAGGTACTGCGCAGAGAGTTGCGCGGGTCAGCGGGTCGCTCCGCTTGACGAGCGCCGTGTCTGAGTATTTACTCAACTCGGTAGGACGCTCAGAGAGGCGATCGGCGTGGCACCTCACGGAACCAGAGACGAGATTCTGGACACGGCACTGGAGCTGTTCAACGCTCAGGGCACGCGTCCGGTCAGTACGAATCACATCGCCGAAGCCATGGGCACGAGTCCGGGCAAGTTGTACTACTACTTCGCCAACAAGGAAGAGATCATCCGGGAGATCTACGAGCGGGCTATCGCCGACTACGACGAGTTCCTCGGTGAGGTCGTCAAGTTCGCCCCCGATCCCGTGACCACACTCGGACTGCTCGACGGCATCTTTGCGCACCAGTGGAAGTACCGTTTCCTTCAGCGGGAGTTCCCCGCTCTCGTTCGGCAGGACGAGCAGCTCTGCGCCCGCTATCGGGAGATGCAGGATCGCCGCATCCGCTTCTATCGGTTCCTCGGCAGGCACTGGATCGAGACGGGCTGTCTAGAGCCAATGTCCGAGGAGGACCTGAACGAGCTGGTCACCGCGATATGGCTGCTCGGCGACACCTGGCTCAGCTATCTGGAGGCCATGGGTCGAGGCACCGACGAAGACGAGGTTCGTCGAGGCTCGCGACTCATCTACGCCGTGCTCCGGCCGTACCTGACGAAGCCCGCCGCGGAGGCGTTCCTGATGAACGGCTGGGGACCGCCGGCGTACGCGCCCGGGCGGAGGAACGAGGCGACCGAGAGCGCGTAGGGATTCGGCTGGTCACGAGGCAAGGGAGGACGGATGTCCACGTTCGAGAACGCGATGACGCGCCGAGGTGGGCGAGGCGTGAGATGGTGACGACGCAGGGTCGACTCGCCCGCGACGGAGTCAGCCTGCACTACTGGCTGACGACCAACGACCCCGACGCGCCGCTGCTGGTGTGCACGCATGGTGGCGCGATGGATCATCGGATGTGGGACTCACAGGTAGGCGCACTCGTGAAGGCGTACCGCATTCTGACCTGGGATCTGCCAGGCCACGGCCTCTCAAAGTGTTCGGGCTCGAGGTACTCAGTCGATGCGGCATGCGACGACCTCGTCGCGCTGATGGACGCTGCCAACGCCGAAAGCGCGGTCCTGGTCGGACACTCGGTCGGCGCGACTATCTCCCAACTTGTCGCCTTGCGATATCCCCGCCGGGTGCGTGCCCTCATCGGTATCGGGGCGGCCTGCGCGACCCTCCCCCCAACGGTCAACAGCGCGGATGCGCCAGGCAGTGAATCCTCTTGCGCTTGAGCGTGCTCGGGCAGAAACGTCTCCGGGGGATGTTCGCCGACATGGCCGGCCTGACCCCCGAAGTCAAACAGTACGCGAGGGATGCCATCCAGCTGCTGGACGACGACGTGTTCGCGGCCGTCGTGCAGACGGGCTTCGGCGGCCACCAGTCCGTAGACGAAGGCTATACGCTCGGCGTACCGCTCCTCTTGCTTCAAGGGGACAAGGAGCCCTATTCCGCGTTCATGGGTACGACTCGTCTGTGGGCCGAGCGTGACGCACGCACGATTGACTATCGTCCCGGACGCCGCGCACAACGCGAATCAAGATTCGCCCGAATTCGTGAACGACCATATTGCGACGTTCTTGAACCAAGTGGCGGTGTGACCCGGTCGCCCGCATGTCGCATGAGGAAACTGCGATGAGCTCGAGTCGATCCCTCACGGCCGCGAAGTCAGCGGCGGCGCTCGCCGTCGCAGTGCCGGCTATCGGCATCGCGTATCTCGCTCTGCGCGAGGCGATCGCCGAGCCGGGCGGCGTGTCACTGAATCGAGCGTTCCACACGGCCCTGGGGGTCGCGGTGCTGCTGCTGCTCGCGGACCTCCTGATCGCGATTCGGCGGTCGCGGGGCGTCGGGACTACTCTCGTTCTCGGCACAGGAGGCTTCGTTGCAGTACTCGTCGGTGCCCTTCTCAGCGAGTTCCTTGGTCCGCCCGCGGTTCTCGTGCTCTTGCTGATCGGACTCGGATGGGCGGTGTTTCTTGCGATGTCAGCGCCTGGATCCGAGTTCGCCGAGAGCGGTCCGTGAGCCGGGTTGCTTCGGTAGAGGAGGAGGACAAGATGCCGCGCGTATCCATGAACGCACCCGCCCCAGATTTCACTCTGCCCGATTTCACGGGCAACCCCGTCAGCGTGTCGGACTTCCGTGGGCGCAAGAACGTGCTACTGGTCTTCAACCGTACCTTCGCTTGACCGTTCTGCCGTAGGCATATGGCGCAGTTGCGCGATGACTACTCTCAGTTCGTGGACCGCGACGTCGAAGTCGTCGTGGTGGGGCCGGAGGACGCGAAAGCGTTCTCAGAGTACTGGCAGGCCGAGAGCCTGCCCTTCGTCGGCATCCCTGATCCCACGCACAGCGTGCTCAAGCTGTACGGGCAGGAGGTCAACCTGTTCAAGCTGGGGCGCATGCCAGCGCAAGTGCTCATCGACAAAGCCGGCAACGTGCGCTTCTGTCACTACGGTCACAGCATGAGCGACATTCCTCAGACCGAAGAGGTGCTGGCGTTGGCAGACGAGGTCAACGGGTAGCACCCATCCCAGCGATCTGGCGATCGTTGCGCGCCGTATCAGGCTGACCACGGTGTTCTCGGGGATGCGAGCTCCCCATTTGAGACGCGTTGCTGCCCTACAATGCTGGGGATGTGTGCAACGTACGGGAGGGGCTAGCGATGTCGATTCCGGCGATGCGCGAAAGCCATCCGTTTCTCTCCGAAGAAGCTCGTGACCGCTACTTGGCTCGGTACGACGCGCAGACCGAATCCTGGCCGCTGGACGCGGAGGCGCGGTATGTCCACACCGAGTGTGGGCACACGCTCGTCCGCATCAGCGGGCCGCGCGAGGCCGCACCGATCGTTCTACTACCCGGAGCGTGGGCGCACTCCCTAACGTGGTCACCGGCAATGATCGGGACGTTGTCTCAACGCTATCGCACGTACTCGGTCGACAACATCGTCGACTTCGGCCGCAGTGCGTGTTCTCGGCCTGTGCGAAGCACCGCCGAGTTCATGACATGGCTGGACGGGTTGTTCGATGGCCTGAACCTCCCGACCCACATCAATCTGGTCGGTTGCTCGCGTGGCGGATGGCTTGCTGCGGAGTACGCGCTTCACGCTCCACATCGTCTTGCGAAGGTGGTGCTGCTCTCGCCCGGTGGTGTCGTCCTGCTGAGCTCATTCAAGGGGCTTAGGGGCATGCCGCTATCGATGTCTGCGTCAGCAGCGCCGTCGTCACGAACGGTTGGTGCCCTACTGCGATGGCTCATGGCGGACGCTGCGCGTGAATCTTGGTTCGACGAGTACGTGGACGACACGGTCCTTGGTCTTCAGTGCTTCGATCGCGCCTATGTCGGGCGGCTGATGGGCCCCCGCAAGTTCAGCGATGACGAGCTCAGGGGTATCGCGGTGCCGCTACTGTACGTCGCCGGCGAAGACGAGACGATGTACTCGGTGCCAGCTGCGGTGTCACGCATCAGATCTGTTGCCCCGAACATCGAGACTGCGGTCTTCCCGGAGGCCAGCCACGGTCTCATCACGGTGCAGCCGATCGCCGTTGGCGAGCGGGTCCTGCAGTTCCTCGACGCGTAGCCGGTCGTCGGGCGGTTCAAGTCCGTCCAGGATCGTCGACCAGCGACCGCTTCTCGACTAGCGACCGCTTCAAGGGTAGCGCCCAAGGGCTCGGCCCCTTTCGTCGTTGGCTGCCAAGTCCCCAGACTGATCGAGGATGCTACGCTCGGCCACAGAGCCACTGGGGCCGGAATGGGGAGGACGGATGAGCGGCAAGCAGCAAGTGACCGTCGACAGTTTCGTCAGGGCTGAGAGCGACACCATGTTCGGTCGCTACGTTGCCCTCGGCGGCTTCGGCAGGATGTTCCACATCCGACGACCGACGCCGATCGATCAGCAGGACGTCATTCGCATGAACCGAGACACCCTCTACTCCCTCGGCATCTTCGATCTCGCGTCACCGTTGACGATCACGAAGCCGGACAGCGAGGGCCGGTTTCAGTCGATGCAGGTCATCAGCGAGGACCACTCGACGGTGACGGTCGAGTACGAGCCGGGGGAGTACGAACTCACCCAGACACACTGTGGGCACGCGCTACGTCGCTGTCCTGGTCCGCACGTTCATGGACCCAAAGGACGCAGAGGACATTGCGATCGCGAACGCGCTCCAGGATCGAATCGTCGTGACCCAGGCCGACTCGGGCGCCTTTGACGTTCCCGATTGGGATCAGGAGTCGCTCGGCAGACTGAGAGACGCGATCAACGTACTCGCATCGACCGTACACGACGCCTCGATGATGTTCGGGAACAAGGAGCGGCTCGACCCGATCTACCACCTGATGGGCACCGCCTACGGCTGGGGAGGCAACCCGCGGGAGGCGGCCATCTACGTCAACGGCGTACCGACCGAGAACGACGGAGTCGTGCCTCACACTCTCACGATCACGAACGCACCCGTCGATGGCTTCTGGTCGGTGACCGTCTACAACGCGAAGGGGTTCATGGAGGCCAACGATCGCGATACGTACTCCTACAACAACGTGACCGCTCAGAAGGACGAGAGTGGTGGGGTGACGATCCACTTCGGCGGCGATCCCTCGGCACCGAACTACCTTGAGATCACGCCGGGATGGAACTACGTCATCCGGGCGTACAAGCCGACGGCCGCATTGCTCGACGGCACGTGGGAGTTCCCCGAGGCTGTCCCCGCTGCGTAGCTGGTGCGTTCCAAGTTCGTCCAGGATGTGCACTGGCGAACACTCGGAAGCCTCGACACCCAGCGATCAAGGGAGTCACATGCACCCCGCCGGTGACTACGTCCACCTCAACGGCCAAACTGTTCGCGCCGAGGAAGCCCGCATCTCCCCGTTCGACGCTGGGCTGCTGCGGGGCTATGCGGTGTTCGATCTGCTGCAGACCCTCGGCGGCAAGCCCTATATGCTCGCCGAGCACCTGGAGCGCTTCCGCAACTCGGCCGACCGTCTCGGCTTGAAGATCCCCGCTACCGACGAGGAGATCGAGGCGATCATCCTCGACCTGCTCGAGCGGAACGCTCACACCGAGGCGACGGTCCGGCTGGTGCTTACTGGCGGCGAGTCACCCGACGGGATGCACTTCGACCCTGACACGCCCACCTTCTTCATCGTGACCCACGAGTTGTTCCAAGTGCCCGAGGTCACCTACGAGAAGGGAGGCAGACTCCTCACCGTCCAGCACTGCCGCGAGTTCCCCGAAGCCAAGACGACGAACTACCTGACCTGGCTGGCTCACCACTCCCGAATCGAGGAGGAAGGGGCGCTCGACCTCCTCTACCACGACGGCACCACGATCTCGGAGGCTGCTACCGCGAGCGTGTACGTCGTGAAGTGCACGAAGATCTACGCACCCGCGGAGGGCGTGCTGTGGGGCACGGTAGGAGCGAGGGTCCTCGAACTCGCCGCCGAGGAGTTCGAAGTCGTGCGCGGGCCGGTCACGCTCGAACAGCTCCTTGATGCCGACGAGGTCTTCCTCACCTCGAGCGTGCGAGACGTGGTGCCGATAACGCTCGTCGACGACCGGCCTGTCGGCGACGGCGACGTGGGGCCGATCACCCGTCGCCTGATTGAGCTGTACCGGAAGCACAGGGATTCGCACTTCTAGCTAGGTGGACCGTTCTCGTGACGGGCTGAAGGCTCCCGACGCTTTCCGGTTGCGCCTTACTCGGCGACGAGATCGCGAGCGATGACCCGCTCTTCCGCTTCGCGCCAGGTCCATGCGAGCCAGCCGATGTAGAGAAGGGCAAGCGTCTGGGCGCCGGCCATGAAGATGTAGTGAGGCATGCTCAGGAGACCTCCGCCCCAGATGTAGGCGATCGTCACGACGCTGGCGATCATGTTGGCCCAACGATTCGCTCGCTTGGGCAGCAGTTGCGAGAGCAAGACCATCGCGATGGGGATCTCGGTGACGACCGCGGCCAAGAGCACGAACGTCGGGGTGATCACGATCTGCTCCGCGCGCCCCGCCAAGAACCCTTGCAGGACGCTCGCGTTCATGAAGGAGAAGATGTCCGCGAAGATCATGTTCAGGATCGACGAAGACCCAGAGCCATGAGAGGCGTGCTCGCACTGCCTTGTCTGTACCGTTCATGTCGTGCTCCTTTCGGTTCGGCGCCAATGCCTGGGCACCGGATCAACATGGCGTAGCGGGTTACTAACGCTGTTAGTATATTGCCGAGCCATCATGATACTAACGATGTTAGTATGTCAACTGGGCGGTTCCACACCGGTGTCCGGGGCGAGCCGTTCTGCGGCACGAGGCGAAGGAGGCGAAGGACGTGACCACCCGAGCGGGCGGCGCGAGCGAACCGCGAGAGACGCTCAACAGGGAGCGCGTGCTTCGGGCCGCGATGCAGCTTGCCGACGAGCGCGGCCTCGACTCGTTGACCATGCGCGAGCTAGGCCGTCGGCTCGGTGTCGAGGCCGCGTCGCTGTACAACCACGTGAGTGGCAAGGACGACCTGCTCGACGGGATGGCAGATCTCGTTGCCGGCGAGATCGAGGTGCCATCGGCAGGTGCCGAGTGGAAGCAAGCCATGCGGCGTAGAGCGATCTCCGCGCGCGACGTGTTCTCTCGGCATCCCTGGGCGAGCGGTCTTCTCGACTCACGCGAAGGCATGGGGCCGGCGAAGCTGTCCTACGCGGACGGCGTGCTCAGCTCGCTGCTTCAGGCTGGCTTCCCCCCGAGGACGGCAGCGAACGCGTTCCTCGTGCTCGACAGCTACATCTACGGCTTCGAGCGCCAGCGCTCCAGCCTCTCGCTGGGAGACGACGTGGCCACGACAGAGACCGCCGAAGAAGTGGTGGCGGCCATTCCGCCCGACGCCTATCCGTCGCTGATGCAGGTGGCACGCGAGTTCGCGGTCGAGCCGTACGACGATGCAGCGGTGTTCGACTTCGGTCTGGGGCTGATTCTCGACGGGCTTGAGGACCTGCTGGAATCCGACCTGCCGGAGAGGCACCGACGCGATGGCTGAGGTGGTTCCTACCGTCCCGCCGCAGCGAGCACGACGAGGGCGATTGCGCAGCCACCCATCAGGATGGTCACGATCCACCCCCACACGTTCACCCAGCGCGGACTCGTGAAGTTCCCCATCACGTCCTTGTCGCGCCCGACTCGGAAGACGAAGAACATCAGGATCGGCGCGATGATGCCGTTGACGATCGCGGCGTAGTACAGCGCCTTGATCGGGTTGATGCCGATGAAGTTCAGGAGCATGCCCGCGAACATCGACGCGGCGATCACCAGGTAGAAGCCGCGCGCCGCCAGGAATCGCTGGCTCAAGCCTTCGCGCCAGTTGAAGAGCTCGGCGACCGCATACGCCGAGGCCCCCGCAAGCACCGGTACCGCGAGCAGCCCCACGCCGAAGATGCCGATCGTGAACAGGAGCGACGCCGCGCTGCCCGCCAGGGGCTTCAGAGCCAAGGCCGCCTTCTCGGCCGAATCGACGTTCGTGATGCCGTTGTCGTGCAGAACGAACGCGGTGGTCACCACGATGAAGAGAAACACCACGTTGGCCAGAGCCATGCCGGTGTACGTGTCCTTGCGCATCTCGCGGATCTCGTGGCTCAGGACCGTCGCATGGAAGTCTCCGATCTCTCCCTGGTCCAGTTCCTCTTCGACCTCCTCGGAGGCCTGCCAGAAGAACAGGTAGGGCGTGATGGTCGTGCCCATCACCGCGACCATCGCCGCGAGGAACGCCGCGGTGGGCTCGAAGTGGGGGATGGCCACGCTGCGGAGCACCTCCGCCCAGTCCGGCCTGATGATGAAGCCCGTGATGATGTAGGCCGCCAAGGACACGGTGAGCCACTTCAAGATGCGGGAGTAGCGGTGATACGGCACGAGGATCTCGAGCGCGGTAATGCCGATCGTCAGGCCGATGACCCCCGCGACGAAGCCGATCGGGACGAGCATCTGAAGCGAGGCCGCCATCGCCCCGATGTCTGCCCCGATGTTCACGGTGTTGGCGATCAGCAGCAGCGCAACGAGCGGGTAGAGCAACCGCTTGCCGTAGCGACGGCCGATGACGTGCGCCAGGCCACTCTGGGTGACGATACCGATGCGTGCGACGGTCTCCTGCACGGCCATCATCATCGGCAGCAGGTAGACGGCGAGCCAGGAGAGTCCCAGGCCCCAGGTCGACCCCACGGCGGAGTAGGTCCCGATGCCGGATGGGTCGTCATCCGAAGCGCCGGTGATGAGCCCGGGCCCGAGCGTCTTGATGTAGGAGGCGTGGTGCTGCTCGACCACCTCAGGCGGCTGTCCCGCGTACCTGCTTAGCTCAGAACGACGAACGAGCAGGCGCTCTTCTTCCAGTTCCGCCTCCAGCAGCCCCTTGCGGATGAGGAACGCGAGCTTGCGAACTGGAATGCCGAATTCCTTGCGGGCCTCCTTCAGCGTGAGTCTGCCGGGCATGGGCAGCTCCATCTATCGGTGCGATGTGCGGTTCTGCCTGACCTGTACCCGCTAGCGCGAACCGGTGTCGTCAAGCATCCGCTCCAACCCGTCGAGAATGACCTCGAGCCCGAACGCGAAGTCCGCCTCGGCGTCATAGCCGACCTCCGCCGCACGCGACGCCATCCGGTGCAGATGTGGGTACTCGTCAGGGGGCACGTACCCGAGGATGGCCGCCGCCCTCTCCTCAGCCGAGAGTTCACTCAGCGCCGAGAAGTTGAACTCCTGGATCCCGAAGCCGTAGATGTAGCTGTCGAGCACAGAGAACACGCGCTGCGCATCGTCGATCGAGAAGCCGGCTTGCATCAGCGTGCCGAGCACCCATTCGAAGTAGCGTAGCCCGGCCGGCCCTGGCGATCCGCGCGAATCCAGGAGCACCGGCACCCACGGGTGGCGGCCGAAGACCTCGTGTGCCGCCAGCGCCCGTTGCCGCATCGCCTCGCGCCAGCCGGTGACGTCGGCGGGCAGCTCGATCTCCTCGATAACCAGATCGAGCATGCCGTCCAAGATGTCGTCCTTGTTGGCGACGTGGTTGTAGAGGGACATCGCCTCGACGCCGAGCTCCGATGCCACGGCGCGCATGGTGACCGCGCCGACTCCGTGCTCATCCGCGATCCGAATCGCCGCGGCGAGGACTTGAGCCCTGTTCAGGGGAGGGCGCGACTGCCTATTCGAGCCCCGTCTGTCGGACTTCTTCGCCATCCGCGCTCCTGGTGGTTGACGTACTTACTAAGTAAGTGCATTATCGGGTATGCTTACTTAGTAAGTATACCGCTGGGAACCGGGCGCGCAACGGCTGCGCCGGTCGATGGGAGGTCATCATGGATGCTCTGACTCACGAGGACAGCAAGCGCCAGAAGGTAGGTGGAGTGGCGGCGCTGTACATCGGACTCACGCTGATCGCAGCGATGCCGTTCTTCCTGCTGCTCGTCGACTACGCGAAGGCGGAGACCGTCGCGGAGAAGGTGGCCAGCATCATCTCCAACTACGCGAGCCTCTACGCCATGTATCTCGCTTCCTACGTCTTCTACGGCCTCGCCGTCGGCGTGCTCGCGTTCGCCCTCTATGACCGGCTGCGCGAGAACGCGCCGGCCATGATGCGCGCGGCTACCGCCGTCGGTCTGCTCTGGTCGGTCGCCCTCGTTGCGAGCGGGATGGTGTGGAACTACGGGATGACCACGGTCGTCGGCCTCGCGAAGACGGATCCGACGCAGGCGCGACTGGTGTGGCAGGCGATCGAGCCGGTCTCCCAGGCCCTCGGCGGTGCCGGCGGCGAGCTCCTGGGCGGGCTGTGGATCGCGCTGCTGAGCGCAGTGGCCCTCCGCAGCGCTGCGCTGCCCAAGCCGCTTGGCTGGTTCGGCCTCGTCGTCGGCATCTGTCGGCGTCGCTTCGGTGATCCCGCCACTGCATGACGTGGCCGTCGTGTTCGGCCTCGCGCTGATCCCGTGGTTCCTGTGGCTCGGCGTCACGCTGCTGGAGCCGAGAGCGAGCATGAGCCGTAAGCGCATGGCAGCCGCCGAGGCGGTCTAGAAGTCACGAGGGCTCGCGGTCGATCGCATCGCAGCGGGTTGCGCCCGAACCTCTCGGCAAGACGTGTTGGAAGCACACCCTTCGCGTGCAGCAGAGACACTGTGCTAGCCTCGGCTGGGGGTCCAACGAGAGGGGTAGTCGTGGCCGACGACAAGAAGCTCGGAATCGGTACTCTCATCTGGTTCATGCTCGTGGCGGTCGCCATCGCGCTCATCGCCGTGGGCATCTGGGCTGTGATCGCGAACCGCTAGGGAACGGGCGCCTCGCCGACGGCGGACGACCGCCGAGAGCCGAGACCGGCTCCCGGGCTTACGCCTTGAGCCCGTGCCAGAGGATCTCGTCGATCTCCAGCGCCGCCTCTCCTGCAGTCAGGCCTGCTGCGTCGAGCAGGTCCTCATCTCGGACCGCCGCGGCGAAATGACGCAGGAGGCCCGCAACAAAGCGCGCGTTGAACGTGGCGGATCTCGCCGGCGTTCATCGCTTGCTCCAGCAGGCCGGAGAAGCGCTCGACGAAGGCGTCCGAGATCTTCATGTACGCCAGCCGGGTCGACTCGTACCGCTCCATATCCCGCCGGAAAGCGTGGGACATCCGGCGATACACTTTGCGCAGCTACCGAGGTAGTAGTTCCTCGCCTGCTCGGATGCCGTCTGCCCGCTCCGAGCACTCGCCTCGGCCTCTGCCGAGCGTGCAGTTCTCCCCAGCGCCCGATGGCGAGAACGACAAGGCTGTCCTTGTTCGGCGCGATCTTGTAGAGCGACGCGAGCGAACAATGGAGCTCTTGGGCCATGTCGGTCATCCGCACCGTCGAGAACCCGCGCGCGGCGATTATGTCCATAACCCCGTCCAGAAGCTGGTCTCGGCGACTCTCGGCGACTCGTTTCTCCGCGATTCTGGGGCCTCCAAGCAACAGGCGTCGCCGGCCACTACGGAATACGGTGGGTATCATAGTCCTAGACATTGTTACTCGCTGTGTTCACCATGGTCAGTACGCGCAGACCGCACGCATTGGATTCCTTCTCGAAGAGGGGTGGCTCGATGTTTCAGGGCAGTAATCCGGTCTTGGAGTTCTTCTGGTACATGCTCATCTTCTATCTGTTCTTCATGGTCATCTGGATGTTCATCCAGGTGTTCGCGGACATCTTCCGCCGCGAGAACCTGACCGGGTGGGGCAAGGCTGGATGGATCTTCCTCATCTTCGTCGTGCCGTTCCTCGGCATCCTCATCTACATGATCGTGCGCCCGAAGAACACCGAGCAGGACCAGCGCCTTATGGCCGAGGCCCAGGCCGCTCAGGCTCGTATGACGGGCGGCAACGCGGTCGACGACATCGCCAAGGCACAGGCACTGCTCGACAAGGGCACCATCACCCAGGCGGAGTTCGACACCATCAAGGCCAAGGCTCTCGCCTAACCTTGCTTCCGTGAAGCCGGAACGGGATGACCGATCGAAGGTGAGCCCGCCCGCTGTGGCGGTTTCGCCCTCCGAGGTGACCGTGCGTATCGGCGTCGTCAGCGATACGCACGGTTACCTCGATCCGACGGTTCTCGACCTACTGGCCGGTGTCGATCTGGTGCTGCACGCCGGCGACATCGGGGATGCCGCGATTCTGGAGAGCCTGCGCTCGATTGCGCCCGTGATCGCGGTCTCCGGCAACCTCGATGACAGCGGCGGCGTCCTTCCGACAGAGATCTCGTCAGAAGTGGCCGGGGTGAGGTTCGCGCTCGGTCACAAGCGGAAGCGGCTGGTGAAGCGGCTGATCACTACGCGGGAGGCGAGCTTCGACCTCGTGGTGTACGGCCACGACCACGTTCCGTCGGCCTCGTGGGTCGAGGGCACGTTGTGGTTGAATCCGGGCTCGGCGTCCGCGCCATACGAGGAGGACGAAGGTCCCACGATCGCGATCGTGGAGCGTTTGCCGTCCGGTCTGGCGGTACGCTTCATTCCGCTGGCGCGACGCGAGACTCCGCCCGCCCCGCCCCCGGCGAAGCAGGGCAAGCGGAAGGAGCAACTGCCCTAGCTTCTCTCGGACGACTCCGGGTGAGGCTGGGTAGCTATTCGATGTCGTACGCCCAAACGCGATGCCGAGAGGTGGCGACGGAGACGATGGAGCGGGTGACGCCGCGGTGGGAGTGGCGCGCGTTCGGTAGCGATTTCGGCGAGGCCGAAGACCGCTTCGAGGCGCTTCCAGTCGAAGCCGTTCAGGAGAGCGACGAGACCTACCTCATCTCGGTCGCCTCGGACGAGACGGTCAAGATCCGTGCGGGGCTGATGGACATCAAGAGACTCGTCGAGACCAGCGAGGCGGGGCTCGAGCAATGGCGGCCGGTCATGAAGCAGGGCTTCCCGATCCCGCTCGAGCAGGCTCGCAGGGTTTGCGCCGAGCTGCATGTCGACTGGCCGGGATCCGAAGGCGACGAACTGACTCTCGAGGAGCTTCTCGAGGACCTGAGCGACAGCCCGTGTGGCGTCAGGTCGATAGCGGTCCACAAGCGCAGACAGCGCTATACCATCAACGGTTGCATCGCCGAGATGACCGACGTGACCGCCGACGGCAGGGTGGTGCGGACGGTCGCGATCGAGTCCGAGGACGCTGATCGGGTCGTCGCGGCGGTCGAGAAGATGACGCTCTCGGCGTACCCCAACGTCAGCTATCCGCGTTGGCTCAAGTCGACCTTCGGAATGGACGGCTGAGCCGGTCGTGCCTGTCTACGCGGTTGTCGATGTCGGGACCAACTCGGTCAAGTTCCACGTGGCCGAGCGCGGCGAGGATGGTTCGTGGCGCACCATCGTCGACCGGGCGGTGGTGTCCAGACTCGGCGAGGGCCTGGAATCCACCGGCGAACTTGCCGCTGCGGCAATGGATCGCACCGTCGGCGCCATCACCGACATGGCGCACGAGGCCAGGCAAGACGGGGCCGACTCCATCATTGCCGTGGGTACCGCGGGCTTGCGCATCGCCAGTAACAGCGACCTGTTCCTGGCTCGCGTGCGCGAGGAATGCGGCATCGACATCGAGGTGATCGCGGGCGCAGAGGAGGGGCGTCTGGCGTACCTTGCGGTGAAGGCGGGCCTGGGGCTCGCTGAAGGACGCCTCGTGATCTTCGACACCGGCGGCGGCAGCACGCAGTTCACCTTTGGCCGCGGCAACGCCGTGGACGAGCAGTTCAGCCTGAACATCGGCGCGGTGCGGCTGACCGATCAGTTCGGCCTCGTGGGTCCCGTCACGCCCGAACAGCTGGCGGTCGCCCTGGATGCGATCGCCCGGGAGTTCGAATGTCTCGATGACGTGCCCGCTCCCGACGCGCTCGTCGGTATGGGCGGCGCGATCACCAACATGACCGCGGTCATGCATCGCATGGCCGTCTACGACCCCGACGTGGTCCAGGGCTCGGTGCTCACCCGCGACGAGGTCGACCGACAGATAGCCGCCTACAGCGCGCGCGACGTCGAGGCGAGGCGCGAGATCGTGGGGCTCCAGCCGAAGCGGGCGGACGTGATCCTCGCAGGCGCCTGCGTGGTTCGCACTGTGATGGAGAAGCTGGACATGGACAGCTTGACGGTGAGCGATCGGGGGCTTCGGCACGGCGTGCTGATCGACCGGTTCGGAGAGCAGGACTGACCGAGGGACTTGAGGCTCCGTCCGCGCAAGGACGGTGACGAGGAGGTTGAGCATGGCAGTGAAGATGAGCGAGGAGCAGCTTGCCGAGATGTTCGAACTGCTTCAGGGCGCGGATACGGTCGAACTGAAGCTGTCGATTCCCGAGGAGCACCACCGCTCGACCGTGGTCGCGCTCGGGATGGACGCGATCCAGGCCCAGATTCGACAGGTCTTCTTCTTCGATACGCCCGACCTTGCGCTGGATCGCGCGGGAGTCGTCGTGCGTGCGCGCAGAGTCCAAGGCAAGATCGGGGACTCGGTCGTGAAGCTGCGACCCGTCGTGCCCACCGAGCTGCCCGACAGCCTGCGGAAGCAGACGGGGTTCGGAGTCGAAGTCGACGCCATGCCGGGGGGATACGTGTGCTCGGGCCGGCTCAAGGCAGCAGCCGACAACGATCTCATCAGACAGGCGACGGCCGGAGAGCTACCGCTGCGCAAGCTGTTCACCGACGAGCAGAAGGCGCTCTTCAAAGAGCACGCGCCTGAGGGTCATGCGGTTCAAGGACCTCTCCGTGCTCGGGCCAGTGCTCGTACTCAAGCTGCCGTTCACGCCGCCCGAGCTCGGCCAGAAGCTCGTCGCGGAGCTGTGGTTCTACCCCAATGGCAGCCGCATCCTCGAGCTCTCCACCAAGTGCCTGCCCGCCGACCTGCTCGGCGTCGTCGCGAAGACACGACGCTATCTGATGGAGCGCGGTGTGGACCGCACGGGCGACCAGCAGGCCAAGACCAAGACGGCGCTGACGTTCTTCTCCAAGCAGCTGCGGGCAGGCGCGGAGGCAGCTAGGGCTAGCCCACCGGGGTCGTGACCGAATTCAGAAGGGGGACCCATGGGTGATCCACGAGGGGAGACCGGGCCGGTCCAGGCGACTGAGGTCCCTCCCTACGCTCGTGACGCTTCGGGCGTCGTCGCATCCGTGGGGTCCGATCCCTCGGCGGGTCTGACCGCCGCCGAGGCCGCGAACCGGCTTTCGAAGTACGGAGCGAACCAGATCGCGGGCGCGAAGCCGCCCTCGGTGTGGGCGATCGCGGGCAGCCAGCTTCGCGACCCGATGAACCTCATGCTCGTCGCCGTCGTGGTCGTGAGCTTCCTCATCGGTGAGGTCTCCACCGGCGTGATCGTCGGCATGCTCATCGGGCTGAACGTCGTTTTGGGCACGAGGCAGGAGCTGAAGGCCAAGGCAAGCGTCGACGCGCTGTCGAAGCTGCAGGTCCCGCAGGCGAAGGTCGTGCGTGACGGGACCTTGGTCTCGCTGCCTGCGGTAGAACTCGTCCCCGGCGATATCGTCCAGCTCGAGTCCGGTGACATCGTGCCCGCTGACGGCCGGATCCTGCGCTCGGCCACGTTGGAGACGCAGGAGTCGGCCCTCACCGGCGAGAGCGCGCCCGTTCCCAAGGACGCGAACACTCTGCCGGCAGGCGAGGTCGGTCTCGGCGATCGATCGAACATGGTGTTCCAGAACACCTCGGTCACGCGCGGCACGGCGACCATCGTCGTGACCGCGACGGCGATGCAGACCCAGATGGGTCAGATCGCGACGATGCTGGAATCGGTGACTCGAACGCGTTCGCCGCTCCAGAAGGAGCTCGACACGCTCACCAAGGTGCTCGGCCTCATCGCGTGGGGAGCGGTCGCATTCATCGTTGTCGTGGGCGCGGTGCGGGGGATGCCCACGAGCCAGCTTCTCCTGCTCGGGGTATCCATGGCAATCTCCGCGATTCCGACAGGTCTGCCGGCGTTCGTCTCTGGCCTTCTGTCGATGGGTGCGAAGCAGCTCGCCGACGCGAAGGCCGTGGTGAAGAACCTCGCCGATGTCGAGACGCTGGGCGCTACAAGCGCGATCAATACCGACAAGACCGGCACGCTCACGATGAACCAGATGATGGTCTCGACCATCTATTCAGCCGACTCCTGGTACAGCGTCGAGGGCGAGGGTTACCGCAAGAGCGGCGAGATCCTGTCGGTCGCCGGTACTCCGGTGCCCGACTTCACGCGGCTGGCGCTCGGCCTCGCGCTCGACACCGACGCGACGGTCGCCGACGACGGCGCGGTGGTGGGGGACCCGACCGAGGCCGCGCTCGTGGTCTTGGCCGCCAAGCTCGGCGTCGATGCCGAGGAGACCCGACGGGCGTATCCGCGCGTCGCCGAGGTGCCGTTCGACTCCGACTACAAGTTCATGGCCACCTTCCACCGCACCAAGATCGATGGCGCCGAGCGGGTCGTCGAGCTGGTGAAGGGCAGGCCCGGACGTCGTCCTGGCACGCTGCACCCACTCCGGCGCCCTGACGGCGGCTCAGGTCCCGATCGGCGAGACTCTTTCGGGCATCAACGACGCGAACGCACGGATGGGCGAGAAGGGACTGCGGGTCCTCGCCTTCGCGGCGCGCTATGTCGACGACGACGAGTTCGCCGCCGAGCAGAACGACGCGATGGCGATGGTGCGCGACCTGACGTTCGTCGGCATGGTGGGGATCATCGATCCGCTTCGCGCCGAGGCCAAGGACGCGGTCGCGGTCGCGCTGCGCGCCGGCATCGACGTGCGCATGATCACCGGCGACCACGCCGTCACCGCCGCCGCGATCGGCGAGACGCTCGGTCTGGGCCCCGGCGCCATCAGCGGCTCGGAGCTCCAGGAGCTCTCCGACACCGAGCTCAAGCGGCGCCTGCCCGAGCTCCACGTCTTCGGACGGGTCACGCCGGAGGACAAGCTTCGCCTCGCTCGCGCGATGCAGGAGCAGGGCATGATCGTCGCGATGACCGGCGACGCGGTGAACGACGCCGCCGCTCTCAAGCAGGCCGACATCGGTGTAGCGATGGGCAGCGGGAGCGAGGTCACGAAGCAGGCCGCGAGGATGATCCTCACCGACGACAATTTCGGCACGCTCGTGCATGCCGTCGAGATCGGGCGCCGGGCCTACGACAAGGTCGTGTCGTACGTCCGCTACCAGATGACCCAGCTCCTGGCGCTGATCTTCCTCTTCCTCGCCGCCACGCTCTTCAACGTGAATACCGGGGTCGCTCTGACCCCGTCGATGGTGCTCTACCTGCTCTTCTTCGCTACCGCCGTGGGCGTGATGGTGATCGCGGTCGACCCCGGCGACCCGGACGTGATGAGTCGCCCGCCGAGAGACCCCAAGGTCCCCATCAGCAACCCGAAGTCGATCGCGACGTGGATCGCCTACGGGGCAGTGCTGTTCCTCGCGGCGTTCGTTCCCTTGGTCGCGGGTCCCGACAAGCCCAGCACCAGCGCAGCAAGTGCCGCGATGACGATGACGTTCGTGGTGATGGGGCTGGGCACGGCCTTCAACGCGATCACGAACCGACGCGACCCCACCTGTGGGCTAACCGCGCCGATCCTCAAAGCCGCCGGGATCGCTTCGATCACCGTCGCGCTCATCTTCCTGGGCACCGAGCTTCCCCGCCTGCAGCAGGGCCTGATGACGGCGTCGCTCAGCGGCTCGCAGTGGCTCGCGTGCTTCGGCCTGGCGCTGCTGCTCCCGATCGTGATCGAGGGCAGCAAGTGGGTCAGGCGGAGGCGCGCTCCCCAGGCTTCCTCGATTGACGTCAGGCAGGCCGTGGAACCGGCACGCGCGATCGCTGCGGGTACGAGCGCGGACGCGGCGACGAAGTAGATCGATACCGGCGGGCGCCTTTCGAGGCGCACCCCAACCGAGCAGGAGGTGCGTCTCGATGACCGATGAGAGACCAGGGATTGCGGCCGACGCCGCAACGTCGGCGGAGCTCCAGGCCGCGGCCGGCGACACGCCCCCCAAGAAGAACCGTACGTGGATCTGGATACTGGCGGCGGTCTTGGTACTCGCCTTGGCAGCGGCCGCCTACGCTGCGTCCCAGTCTTCCGGCGGCGGCTGGCTGTTCTTCCTGAGGGGCGGCGCGACCGTGCCTCAGATCGTCGGGCTGTCCCAGCAAGAGGCAGAGACCGCGATCGCAGGCGCGAGCCTCAAGGTCGGGACGGTCAGTGAGGCCGCCACGCTCGCGGTTGCACCCGGTACCGTCGTCGCGCAATCGCCGGAGGCGTCGACCAAGGTGCAGAACGACTCGGCTGTTGACATGACGGTGTCGGTGGTTCCCGACACCGAGGTGCCCGACGTCACCGGCAAGACCGAATCGGATGCCTCGGCGACCCTCGCGGAGCAGGGCCTCGTCGTGGGGAACACGAGCTACGTGTCCGACAGCCAGGTGAAGGCCGGCCTCGTCAAGAGCCAGGAGCCAGCGGCGGGCACGCAGGCGCGCGTCGGGGCGAGCGTCGCACTCACCGTGTCGAAGGGGCCCCAGACCGGTCAGGTCCCCAACGTCATCGGGTCTGGTGAAGCGGCCGCGAAGGCGACGCTGGAAGACGCCGGCTTCAAGGTCACCACGGCCAAGGCGGCGAACGCGGACGTGCCGGCAGGCACCGTGGCCTCGCAGTCTCCGGCCGCAGGCACGATCGTCACGGCGGGGAGCACGGTGACGATCACCGTGTCCAGCGGGCCGCCGCCTCCGCAGAACCCAACCGTGCCGAACGTCGTCGGACTTTCCGAAAGCGATGCCACCTCCAAGCTGCAAAGTGCAGGCTTCAAGGTCGCGACGAGCGAGGCTTCGAACGCGGACGTGCCATCCGGCGACGTGATATCGCAGTCGCCTGCGGGAGGCACGGGCGTTGCCGCCGGGAGCACGGTCACCATCACAGTGTCTTCGGGGCCCGCCGCCGACGCGAAGCCGACCGTTCCAGACGTGGTCGGGCTCTCGGAAGACGACGCGAAGTCGACGCTCGAGGGCACGGGCTTCAAGACCACGACGACCAAGGCCGAGAACGCGAAGGTGCCCGCGGGCGATGTGAGCGCACAGTCACCGGCTGCGGGCACGGTCCAAGCAGCCGGAAGCACTGTCGCGCTCACCGTGTCAGCCGGAGCACCTGCTGCCGAGCGACCCGCTGTCCCCGATGTGGTGGGCATGGGAGTCCTGGAGGCGATCAGGGCGCTGCGCGACGCGGGTCTCAAGTTCTCGATCGTGTTCGTACCGGCCACCGAGAACTACCTGAAGGTCGCGTCGCAAGACCCGGCGGCGGGCGAACAGGTCGACCCTGGCTCGTCGGTCGAGCTCGGCATCGGGTTGCCGAGCTTCCTTTTCGGAAGCGAAGAGACCCCGCCGAGCACACCGGAGACAGGGTCGCCGACCCCCCAGCCAACACCGACCGCAACCGCGCCCTCGCAACCATCCGCGCCCCCAAGCTCGTCCGCCACCACGCCATAGCGACGTAGGGCCAGAATCCGTCTGGAAGGAACCAGCCCGCCGTGCAGAAGCAAGGGCTCGCGTCGCGCCTCTTTCCCGTGCTCGGCTCCCTCGCGGGCTACCGACGAGGCTGGTTCCGAGCCGACCTGATCGCCGGCCTTGCGGTGGCGGGCCTGGTCATACCGAAGGCACTCGGCTACGCGGGCATCGCGAGCGTGCCCATCGAGTATGGGCTCTACGCCGCGGCTGCCGGCGCGATCCTCTACGGGCTGCTGGGCACGTCGCGACAGATATCGACAGGTCCGAGTTCGGCTCTGGCTTCCGTCGCCGGAGCCGCCGTGCTCACCGCCGCGGCGACAGGCGCAGACGCCATCAAGATGGCCGCCGCCGTGACCTTCTTCTCGGGCGTGCTGCTCCTGCTGATGGCCGTTCTGCGCATGGGCTGGATCTCGCAGTTCCTCTCGCGAGCCGTGATCACCGGGTTCTTGTTCGGCGCTGGCATCTCGACCGCGGTGGGTGAGCTCGGGAAGATCAGCGGCACCGACGTCTCGGGCACGACAGTCTGGCAGGAGTTCGGAAGCTGGGTGAGGTCGCTCAGTGAGGCGCACACCGCGACACTCGTCGTGGGTGTCGCATCACTCGTGCTCGTGTTCGGCATCCGGTGGCTTGCGCCCAAGTGGCCCGAATCGCTGATCCTACTCGCCACCGGCCTCGTGGCTTCCGCGGCGCTCGACCTCGGCGCCCAGGGAGTCGCACTTGTCGGCGACGTCCCGAGTGGGCTGCCATCGGTCGTGCTGCCCGACTTCGCCTACGCGGCAACCCATTTCAGCACAATAGCGATCGCCGCGGTGGCGCTCGTGCTGATCGGCTTCTCTCAAACGGCGGGCGATGCGCGGGCGTTCGGCGCCAAGCACAAGTACCGCGTCAGTATCGACCAGGAATCGGTTGCACAGGGCGTCGCCAACGTCGGGTCCGGGCTGCTGCAAGGGATTCCGGTATCCACGAGCCTTTCGGGCAGTTCGTTGAACGACAACTCGGGGGCCAAGACACAGGTCGCGACCCTGATCACGGGTGGCGTGGTGATTCTCACGATGCTCTTCCTCGCCCCCTTGTTCTCGTACCTGCCCAAGCCCGTTCTCGCCGCCCTCATCATCGAGGCCGTCATCATGGGCATGGTCAACGTGCCCGAGATGCGCAGGCTCTACCGGGTGAAGCGCCAGGACTTCTGGATCGCCATCGCCGCCATCTTCGGCGTTCTCGCGAGCGGGGTTCTCACCGGTGTCGTGGTCGGAATCGTGCTTTCGGTCTTCTGGCTCGTGTACACGGCCGCGCGGCCCGGCATGCCGATGCTCGGTCGCGAACCGGGGACACACGCGTTTCGCAGCCTGGACGAGTTCCCCGAGGGGACGACCTATCCCGGACTCGCGGTCCTGGCGTTCCAGTCGGGCGTGTTCTTCATCAACGCCGACGCGCTCGAGGACAGGGTCGCGAGCGTCATCGAGGAGCACCCGGATGTCGACACGATCGTGTTGAGCTTCGAGGGCGTCAACTTCATCGATGCGCAGGGCGCCGAGAAGGTGCGCGATGTCATCGCCCTGGCCCGCGCGAGTGGAATCGAGCTTCGGCTGGCTCGAGTGAATGGCCACGTGGCCGAGGTTCTGCGCCGAGACGGGGCGCTGGCAGACCTCGGCGAGGACGCTCTTTACGCCAACATCTACGAGGCCGCGAAGGACCATATCGGAGCCGAGGCCGGAACGGCGGGTTCGGGGGCTAGTCGAGCCGCGCGCGGCTCGAGACGCTCTTCGGCCACTCCCTCGGCTGCAAGGACCTGCCCTTCGCGGGTGGATCCCTCCGCCATACGATCGAGGGTGGCGACTGCGCGAAGACCAAGCCAGTCGTCGACGACGCTGCCGACGAGGTGAGGGACGCAGTCAACCCCAGCCGCCGGTGTGACCGCCGTCACGCCCACGCCGCCCCCGCTCAGTTCCTGCTGCTCGCGTGCCGATACCTCGGGTGTGCTGACGTACAGTCAGGAGCCGCCGATCCGCGACCCAAGGGGCCGGAAGCCACCAGATGAGCCGCCCGATCAGCAACGTTCCGCTCGAGCTCACGGAGGTCATGGTCGGGCACGTCCGGCTCGTGGCCCGGCCAGGCATGCGCCTGCCGGTCAAGCAGATGGACGGCCAGCTCACGGTCCACGTTCCGGAGTTGGGGCTGCACGTGATCGCCCGCGATCGCAAGGTGCTCACCGAGTCGGTGGAGCTTGCCATCGCTCGCACGTGGCGCGATGCGAGACTCTCGTGCATCGACGGTGATGGCGACGAGTGCGTGCAGCGCAAGCGCGAGCGGCTCGAGCTGTGGTTCAGGGAGTTCTAGCACGTAGCTCCCCGCCGCGCCGGTCGCACCCCGCTCGACCTGCCGCTATGCTTGAAGCCGCCGCTCGTTTCGGCCGCTCGCGACATCCCTTCTCCCGCACCCCCACTTGGCATTCCTCGCGCTCATGAACGCAGATGCGTGCGCGTCCGCGGTCGCGTGAGGCTCAAGCCCGGTACCGACACGAGCCGAACTAATCTGATGCGGGCACGAACAGGGTGGAGCGAGCGTGAGTCGAATCGTGCGACAGAGCTTGATGCGGTGGGCAGCCATCACGCTGCTCGCTGTCGCAATGCTCGCGCAGCCGCTCGTCGCTGTGGCCGCTCCCGCCCTGACACCCGGGGCGCAGGCCCAGAAGAAGGCCGTGCTTGCCGAGATCGAGCAGATGAAGGGCGAGTTCGCCAAGCGCGCCGAGGAGTACGCCGACGTCAACCAGCGAATCGAGGAGGCCCAAGCCGAGATCGCCGACGTGAACAGCGAAGTGGTCGCGCAGGAGGACACGCTCGAAGACATGCGCGCGCGTCTGGCGGATCGCGCCCGGCAGCTCTACCGCACCGACCGTCTCGGCATGCTCGACATCCTGCTCGGTGCCCAGTCGACCGTGGACCTCGTGAATCGCATCAGCTTCCTGCTGTGGGCGACGCAACAGGACACCGCCCTGATCACGGACGCCACGAAGGCGCAGCGCGAGACCGAGTGGATGCAGAACCACCTGAACGACAAGATGACCGAGCTGCAGCAGCTGCAGGCCGATGCCGACACGAGGCTCGAACGCATCCAGCGGATGATCGCGTTCCGCCAGGCCCAGGTGCGCAAGCTGAGCCAGACCGGCATCGTCGCCATTCCCCGGTCGGGTGGCAGCGGGCGGTTCGTCTCGGCGGGCGACCTGCCCAGCTCGCAGTTCGACCCCACCACGATCATGTCGGATCGCGTCTTCAGGGACACCTCCGGAACGGCCGCCGAGGTCCAGCAGTTCCTCGATCAGCAGCCCGGCAGCCTGAAGTCGTATCGCGGACGCGATCACGAAGGCGTCACGAAGTCCGCCGCCGAGATGATCGCCGACGCGGCGGTCGCCTGGAACGTGAGCCCGAAGGTGATCCTCGTGACCCTCCAGAAGGAGCAATCACTCCTCGCGCGCCCGAGCCCCGGTCAGCGTGCCATGGACTGGGCCCTCGGCGTCGGTAAGACCGACAGCAGCACGCTGTACCGCTACCAAGGTTTCGGCAACCAGATCTGGTACGGCGCCGCGACCCTCAACAACAACGCCGACCGCTGGAAGCCCGGGGCGCAGCTGCTCATCGATGGTCGCTACGTCACGCCGAGCAACGGCGCGACCCACTCGCTGTACCGCTACACGCCACACATCCGAGGCAACACGTCGTTCTGGATGCTGTACTGGCGCTACTTCGGCGACCCGAGGGCCTAAGGCGACGCAACTCCCTCCGCTGGTCGCCGTGGGTCCCTGGCTGGATACGGCAGGGAGCCGGCAGTCAACTGGCCGTTCGCCGACGAATCAGCGCCGCTTTCCTTGCTGAAACCTGAACGAAACATGAACTCTCCTTACAATTGGCAGGACCTTCGCTGTCACGCTGTCAGCGACCGCCTCGGTGTGGGTCGCTCAGGTGCTGTCCGTTTCTGGAGCTGCAGGCCGTGCACTACCCGCTCGCATACATCTACATCGCGCTCATGGTCATCGTGCTGGCGCCTGCCGCTGCCGTTGTCTGGGTCTCTGCCGATGCCGAGTCCATCCGCCGGCTCGAGACGCACACGTGCGGTGAATCGGACTGCCGACCGGCACATTGGGCTGCCGCGGTGTTCCTCCTTCCGATCGTGGCCATCCCCATGTACGTCAGCTTCCGGCGTCGCCGCTCGGCGCAGCTGAAGTCCCTCGAGGTCACCGAGAGCTTCGAGTAGCACCTCGACGCGGCTCGGCCTCCTCGGCGATTACAATGGAGGGGCAGCTGACCGAGGGGGCGTTCGTGACCACGATCCTTGTCGTCGACGACGAGCTCAACATTCGCGAGCTGGTGGGCATGTACCTGACCGCCGCCGGCTATCGAGTCGAGCATGCCGAGGACGGCGTCGAGGCCCTCGCCAAGTTCCGGGTGCAGCGACCCGACCTCGTGCTGCTCGACCTGATGCTTCCGGGCATGGATGGCGCCCAGGTGTGCGACGCGATTCGTGCGGAGAGCCGCGTGCCCGTGATCATGCTGACCGCGCGGGACACCGCCATCGACAAGGTCGCGATGCTCGAGTCCGGCGCCGACGACTACATCACCAAACCCTTCTCGCCACCTGAGCTCGTAGCTCGCGTGCGGGCCGTGCTTCGCCGAACTGCCGTGCCCCCCGGCGTGGGCGACGAACTCGGACTCGTGCACATCGGGGGGCTGATGATCGATCCCGCACGGCACGAGGTCGAGGTGGACGGGCGGGAGGTCAGCCTGACCGCCCGTGAGTTCGACCTGCTGCTCGCGCTGGCCAGCCGGCCGGGCGTCGTGCTGAGCCGAGAGCAGCTGCTCAAGGACTCGGTCGGCTTCGCGGAGTACGTCGACGCGCGAGGCGTCGACGTCCACATACGCCACCTGCGCGAGAAACTCGGCGATGACGCGAGCGAGCCGCGCTTCATCGAGACGGTGCGGGGGGTCGGCTACCGGGTGCGCAAGGACGCCGAGTGATCCGCTCGCTCAATCGCCGGGCGTTGGCGTATACCGTCGCGGCGTCGCTGGTGGCACTCCTGGTCGCGTTCGGGCTGTTCTGGGCCGTTCGCAGCCAGTACGCGATCTCGCAGCGCACCGACCAGCTCTCGCGACAGACCGTCGCGCTCGCCGGGGGACTCGCCGCCCAGGACCGTTTGCTTGGCTCGGCGGCGGCATCGTCCCTGAGCGAGCGGTTGTTCCAGATCCAGTCCCGGCTCATCGGAGCGGCCCTGTTCGTGACGGATGGGACGGGCCGAGTCGAGCGTTCCTCGGGGCAGGTCGATCTGTCGCGACTTCCTGTCGAGACGCTGGGCACCCCCAACGCGCTCGGCGCGCTCTCCGGCGTGCGCAGCGCCTCGGGCGACCTGATGGTGCTCATCGTGGCCGTGCCCGTCGAGGACGGGGACGGCTACGTGGTAGCGGTTCAGCCGCTGCGCGATGTGCTCGTGCCCTGGCAGCAGCTCGCTCCGGCCGCCGTGGTCGCGTTCGTGGTCGCGATGCTCGTGGCGGTGCTGCTCGGCTGGCTCCTCGCCCGACGCCTCATCCGACCCATCAAGCGACTGCAGCTCGGCGCCGAATCGATCGCCGGCGGCGACTGGGGAGCGCAGGTGCCCGAAGGCGGCGACGCGGAGATCGATTCGCTTGCGCGCTCGTTCAACCGCATGTCCTCGAAGGTCGCCGAGGCCTACTCGGCGCAGAAGGCGTTCGTGGGCGACGTGTCGCACGAGCTGCGGACGCCCATCACCTCCATCCGCGGGTACGCCGAAGCGATCGGCGATGGCACCATCACCGATCCACAGGAAGTGAAGAGGGCGGCCGGCGTCATCCGTGCCGAATCGGTGCGGATGGAGGAGATGTCGCGGACGCTGCTGGCGCTTGCCGCGCTCGACGCCGATACGGCCGCTCCCCGACGCGAGCCCATCGACCTCGCAGCGCTCTCCGAGGCGCTGGACGAGCGGTTCTCCGCTCGGGCCGCCGAGGAGAGCATCGCGCTTCTGTTCGAGATCGCGCCGGAGCCGGTGCCACTGGGCGATGCCGACCGGCTGCTCCAGGCGGCCAGCGCGGTCATCGCTAACGCGCTGTGGTACACGCCGGCGGGTGGCATGGTACGGATACGCTCGGTGGCCGAGGGGCCGCGATGGGTGCTCCAGATCGACGACACGGGACCCGGCATCCCTGCCGAGCGGCGCGAGGCGGTGTTCGACCGGTTCGTGCGACTCGATCCGTCTCGTTCGAAGGGCAGCGGGGGCGTCGGGCTCGGACTGGCGATCGCGCGGCGAGCCGTCGAGCTCATGGACGGCACGGTTGTCGCAGACGAAAGCCATGACCTCGCGGGCGCGCGGTTCCTGGTCTCCCTCCCGCTGGCCGCACGTCCTCCCTCGCAGGTTCTTCCTTAACCTGAACGCAACCCGCCGATCATCATCGTCCAACCCCAGGTGCCGATAAGCTGTTCGGAGCACCATTCCGCTCCACTCGCAACTAGAACCGAAGGCGGACCTCAATGAAGGACACATCGCTGGGCGGACGGCTGACCCTGGTCGCTGTGCTCATCGTGGCACTGGCCATCCCGGCAGCGGCACTCGCGCGTCCCGTGCAGAGCCAGCTCCTGCTTCAGGCGGCTGACCGGCCTCGCGTTCACGCAGGTACCGCCGCGTCGGCGCGAGGGCGCCGACCGTCGACGCCGCCCGCGGCATCGCGACCCGCCCCATCGGGCAAGCCCGCCACGGCGGGCAAGCCCGCCACGACCGGGCAGCCCGCGGCGAACCTCTCCCGTAGGGTCTCCAACGTCGTCGCCGCTCGCGCCAAGCGCTTCGCGGCGGCGTCCGCGGCCATCGCTGGGCGCATCGGCCGCGTGTCAGCGCTTGCCGACAAGGTGGAGAAGGCGGGCGGCGACGTCACGACCGTGCGGGCGTACTTGGGCAGCGCGCAGGCCGCGCTCGACGAGGCCACGCGGCTCGAGGTCCAGGCCGTGGAGAAGCTCAAGTCGATTCCCGGCTCGGGCAACCCGAGAGCCGGTCTTGCGGGGGCCCGCGCCGAAGGACGTATGGCCGTGGCGCAGTTGAAGGTCGCCCGCTCGAACGTGACCGGAGCGGTGCGCGAACTTCGCGAGGTCGTTCAGACTCTCCACTCCGGCGAAACGAGCGAGTCACCCTAGGTGCTGCGCCCCTCCCAACACGCCAGGCTGCTGCTTGTCGTGCTTGCCGTGCTGGTTGCGGTGAGCGTCACCGCGTGCGGGAGGTTCTCAACCTCGAATTCCGCCGAGAAGTCGCCCAGCGCTGATGCGGCCGAGGCGACGGCGGGCGCCGACGCTACCGACAGCGCGTCGGGAGCTGGAAGCGCTACAGCGGGAGCGGCTGCCGCTTCGGGAGGTAGCGCAGGCCGCGGCGCGACGCTCGCCCCTGCCGAGGCCACGGCGATCGAAGCCGAGCTCGACGCGATCGAACGCGAGCTCGACGGGCTCGGCATGCCGAGCGATGCCGACTTCAAGCAGATCGAGGACAGCCTCCAGTAGCGGCCCGGGCTCGTCCCTGTGGCACTCGTCCGAGGCGTTTCCTACAGGTACTGCCAGACGTCGTCGACTCCGGCCTCGGCGGCAGGCAGGCAGTCCGTGATCATGTGTGCGTTGCTTCCGGTCGCCGGGTCCACCAGCCGCAGGTCGATCACGCTGGGTTGCTCGAGCCAGCGCCCCGCCGCATCGGCGAGCACCTTCACGCGCGGGTGCAGCAGATCGTCGTTGTTGACGCGATAGACCACCGCGAGCGATCCGTCCTCCAGCGACACGATCGCGCCCATCGGATAGATGCCGAGCAGCTGCACGAGCAGCTTCACGACCGCCGGGTCGTACGCCTTGCCGCGGCCCTGCATCAGCACCGCCAAGGCCTTGTCCGGGCGGATCTCTCGGCGGAACGGCCGCATCGTGGTCATCGCGTCGTAGGCGTCGCACACCGCGACGATCTTGCTGAAGAGGTGCTGCTCGGTGCCCTTGGCGTCCGGATAGCCCATCAGGTCGTGGCGCTGGTGGTGCTCGTAAGCCACGATCATCGGCATCTTGTCGACGAGCTGGATGCGCTTGAGCAGGTCGGCGCCCTCCTCGGAGTGCCGCTTGACAAGCGCCCACTCCTCGCTGGTGAGGGGACCGGGCTTCGAGAGCAGCTCCTCGGGGACGCGCACCTTACCGATGTCGTACAGCAGCGCCGAGAGCCCGAGGCTCCGCAGCTCCTCCTTGTCCACGCCCAACGAAGCGCCCAGGGAGATGGCCAGGATGCACACGTTGATCGCGTGGTTCAGGGTGTAGTCGTCGTGTCCCTTGATGGCGGTGAGCCCGAGCACGGCGGCGGGATCCTGGAACAGGTTGTCGAGCATCGCCGAGACGGTGTGCTGCAGCCCTGTAACCTCCATGACCTTGCCGAGCTTGGCCTGGCCCTCGATGTCCCGCATCGCCGAGACGCCCGCCTCGTACGCCTCGCGCGACTTGGCGCGGACTTGGCGCTCGCGCTCCTCGTCGGTCTTGGACTCCATTGCGGCCGTCTCGGAGACCTGGATCGTCGAGACCGCGTTGATCTCGAGGAAGCTCTTGGCGGCGTCGATGTCGGAGATTCGCGGATCGTTCAGAAGCTCGACGATCTTGGCGGCGTCATTGGGCTCGAGGTCGCCGGCGAATGTGACCGCCGAGATGCCGTGAGCGAGGAAGTCGTCGATCAGCTTGCGGTAGGTCACGCTCTCCTCGGGGAACACCTGGTTCTCGACGAACAGGGTGCCCTTGTAGATGTTGACGGTGACCTGCTCGAAGCCGAGGTCACGCACCTGCCCGACCGCGTCCACCAAGTCGGCGATCGACTGCACCACGCTGGGGTGAGTCATCGGGTAGAGTGCCGCGTTGGTGTGCACCACGGCGAGCGTGCGAACGAGCTCGCGGGCACGGTGCAGCTTGTCGGGCGTCGCGAACGGCGCGGCGACGGCCACCATGGTCTCGGCGGCGATCTCCTCGGGTGTCGCGAGCCGTTCGGACTGCTCGGGCCGATACGGGCCGCTCTCGTCTGGGCCACTCACAACAGATCGACTCCCTCCATCGGGGGCGCCCACGCATCGGGGCCGCCCCTATATGCTGCCGCATTCATGCGCAACGCGCTCGTGGGCGCCGCGCCGGGGGTAACGTTCGAGGTCGGACGGTCGCCGGCCGAGGGCGCAGCGCCCTCGTAGCCGGGAATCGGGATCGCGGCAGGCTGGGCCGCGCCGGCCGCGGCCTTGGCCATCTCGAGGTTTCCGACGGCCCGCCGGGCCAGCAGGCGCAGCTCCTTGTTCTTCCTGCCCAGAACGAACCTGCGGTTGGCGACTCGCTGCAGCACGGGCAGGCCCTCGGCCGACCCCATCGCCTCGATCGCCTTGATGATCTCCTTCTTCACGTCGTGGGAGCGCCCAGACATCTTGATGTCGTTGAGGGCGCGCACGAGCGCGGGAAGCGCGCTGGTCACGCGGCACTGGCCGATCTGCCAGATCGCGTACCGCTGCGTCTCGCCATCCCAGTGGTTCACCGCACGGGCGAGTGCCGCGCCGGCTTCAGGACCGGGGATCTCGGCCAGCGAATCAACGGCAGCGCGACGCACGTCGGGGTCGATGCTCTCGAGCGCGGCGGCCACCACGGGGACGGTCCGCTTGTCGCCGAGCACCGGGAGCATCCGAACGATCGCGACCTGCTCGGCGAGGTCCTCGCCGCGCAGCAGGCGTGACGCCACGCCGAGGATCTGCTCGCTCATCCCGCGCATGACGGGGCGCATGAGCGACCGCTTCGCCTCGGGCGCGCGTACGTAGTACTCCAGCAGTGCCTCGGCGCCGGCCGGACCGGCGGCGTGAAGGATCTCGCCGGCCATCGCGGCGTCGGCGTCGGTCACCGGCGCGGAGCACACGTCCGCGAGCACCTCGGGGTCGGCCAGCGCGTTGCGAGCGGCGGCGACCTCCTCGGTCAGTGCCGGATTCAGGGCCAGCTCGTCGAGACGCCGCAGCGCCTCGCGCACCACCGGGAAGGCGCCGTCTCGGGCCGCCTCGCCAAGCACGGAACCGATCGCACGGACGCTGTCGACGTCGGGGTTCACCCCTGCGACCGCGGTGGCCGTCGCCAGCGAGCGGCTCGACGCGAGCTGCGGTGCCGACAGCGCGACCTGCCGTTCGATGTCGCCGGGGTCGTCGGGCTCGGCCATGATCTCGGCCATGTGCTGGACGGTCTCGACGGTGGGCTCGTGGCCGAAGTCGGGGTCGTAGGACGGGCCGGGCTCGAGCAGCATCGCCAGCGCCTTAGCCGTCTCGGGAGGCAGGTCGAGGGCACCAGCGACTCGCTTGGGTTCGGTCCCGGCCTGCACGGCGACGAGCTTGATGAGCCGCGCGAGCGCGGCGGGCTTCATCCGCGCGATGATGTCGAGCATGCCCTCCATGCGGTGGCCGTTGGCGTCGGCCTTGAGCGACCAGCCCAGCACCTTCATCCGGGTGTTCTCGTCGAGCCGCATGAGCGCCTGCGCCACGCGCTGCGACGCGATCTCCCGCGTCGCCTGCTGCAGTCGTCCCACCGCGGTCTCGACGTCGTCGTCGCCGGCCCCGTTCGCAGCCGAGCGGGCCCATTGCTTCGCGGCGTGCGCGAGCTGCTCGGCGATCTCGTCGAGAGGTGCGGCCATGAGATCGACGCCGAGCAACCCCTCCTCCTCGCTGGCGCGCAGGGTTACCTCGATGACCGCGAGGTGCGCGACTCCGAGCGTGACGAGCAGGGAGCGCACTCCACCCTGCGTGCGGATCGAGGCGTGGTCGGCGTTGGCGACGGTGACGAAGCTCAGGGTCTCCTCGGCGGAGACGCCGGGGGCGATGATGAGCTGCCCGACCTGCAGGGCGTGGAGCGATTCCGCGAAGGAGACCACCTGGTTCTGCCCCGCGGCGAGTTCGACGTCTCCCAACCGGAATCCCTTGGGGTCGACGGTGTAGCGTAGCGGCCCGGTGAGTCCGGCGACGCCGTTGGCGCGATCTGAGAACGCCCTGGCGGCTTCGCCCGGCAGCGAGCTCGAGGGCGGGTACAGCCGCGCCGAGTACGCTGCCGCTGCCAGCAGCCGCAGTACCTCCTCGGCACGGGGATAGCCCTCGGACTCCATCGCGACCCTTCCTCACCAGATGCACGCGCACAAGGCGCCGACCGCCCCTGGGCGTATCGGCTTCACGGTTGTTATCGGCGTTGTTCGCGCGCGGGTAGAGACTCGTGCTTCGAACTCTCACCCGTCGCCTCAGCGTGCGGAGCAGACTCGTGCTTTGGACACGCCGACAATTCGCCGATAGAAGAGCTGCAAGGTCGGAGAACGCGTCACGGTCGATGGAAGGACGCCGAAGGCCGGTGGCCCTCAAGACCGAGTCATACTATCGCCAGATCGTCGAGGACCTGCTTCGCCGCGCGGGTATTGAAGAGCCGCCCGTGCCGATGGAAGCGGTCGCTCGTGCGTTGGGTGTGCCCGTGCGTCCCGTGCGGCTCCCAGCGTACTTCCGCGGTGCCCTCGTTTCCGAGGACGGCCTTCCCGTGATCGTCCTGAACGTCGCACCCTTCGAGACCGAGCGCCGAGACGCCCTCGCCCACATGCTCGGCCACGTCCTCCTCGTGCTGACCGACGCCTCCAACGCCTACCCCCGAGATGGCGCTTCTCACGACGAGGCCGACCGCGTAGGCACCGAGCTCACCATGCCGACCCGGCTCGTCATCGAGCAGTCGCAGCTGTGGTTCAACGACTACCGGTACATGTCGCGGCTGTTCGGCGTCGACGAGCACGCCATGATCCAGCGCATGCGCGACCTGGGGATCTCGCTCGGTCCGCAGGGCGCTCTCTGGGACTACTGACGCCGGTCCGGCCCGGCACGCTCCCAACACCCGTGCCGCGTTGCCCCGCCTTGGGGAAGAACCCTTGAGGCGGCCGCTGGCCGTCACCCACCGCTGGTACACTCGAAGACGCGACCCGAGAGACGGCGGCCGCGCCACGAGGGAGATGTGCATGCGAACGAACTTCGCGATCGGCGTCGACGTGGGCGGTACCCGGATCGCAGCCGGTCTGGTGGAGCGTAAAGGCCGCGTCGTCCGCGACGCCAAGTGCCTCACGCCCAAGAACGGGCCCTTCGCGGTGGTCGACGCCATCATCGACCTTGCCGAGGAGGTACTGCAGGGCACGCACCCCAGCGAGATCGCGGGGGTCGGCATCGGACTGCCCGCGCAGATCGACTTCCTGCGCCAGTCGGTCGAGTTCTGCACCAACCTGCCACTCGCGGGGGTCGACGTCCGCTCGCTGGCCATGTCGCGCCTGAAGCTCGAAGTCACCATCGACAACGACGGCAACCTGGCGGCCATCGGCGAGTCGCGCTACGGCGCGGCCAAGGGCGCTCGCGACTTCCTCATGATCACGCTGGGTACCGGCGTCGGCGGCGGCATGTTCGTGGACGGCGAGCCGTACCGCGGATCGCGAGGTCTGGGCGGCGAGATCGGGCACGTGGTCGTCGATCTCGACGGGCCACCCTGTCCGTGCGGAGGCACCGGCCATCTCGAGGCGTTCCTCGGCAGGCCCGCTATCGCTGCCAAGGGACGCGAGGTCGCACGGGAGTACCGCGGCGCGGCGATACGCAAGGCCGCGGGCACCGACGACATCGACGCGATCACTGCCGAGGCCGTGGTCAGCGCAGGCCAGCAGGGGGATCCCGCAGCCCGCGAGATACTGCTCGAGGCCGGAGTGGTCTTGGGCCGCGCTCTTGTCGGATTCGTGAACACGCTGAACCCCAAGCTCATCGTCGTCGGTGGCGGCGTGGGCGAGTCCGCCGACTTCCTGGTCCAGCGCGCCGAGGAGGTCATGCAAGCCGAAGCGCTTGCCGGACGTCGGGACGTGAAGGTCACGCAGGCGGTGCTCGGCAACGACGCGGGCATCCTGGGTGCGGCGGCCCTCGCGTTCGACGAGCACGACGCACGCGAGGGACTACACAGGTAGCCGAGGTCCCGAGAGGGAAGGGGAGTGGCCATGGCTGAGCCGGCCGTGGTGTGGTTCGCGCCGGTGCGTACGACGCGGAAACAGTCACTCGTGGCACGGGCGGGCACGCTGCTGATGCGGGCGGGCCTTCGTGACGCGATCGCCGAGGACGACCTCGTCGCCGTCAAGCTGCACTTCGGCGAGGAGGGCAACACGGGCTTCGTGAGCCCGGTGTTCCTGCGCGAGGTGGTGGCCCGCGTTCGCGACGCGGGCGGCAAGCCGTTCCTCACCGACAGCAACACGCTCTATCGCGGCAAGCGCTTCAACGCCATCGATCACCTGGCTGCGCCATCCACAACGGCTTCTCGTACGCGACGGTCGACGCGCCGTTGATCATCGCCGATGGGCTCGACGGCCGAGAGGGATGCGACGTGCCAATCGAGGGCGGGACGCATTTCGAGTCGGTCCGCATCGGCTCGGCGGCGGTGCATGCCGATGCGATGGTCGTCGTGACGCACGTGAAGGGCCACGAGGCCACCGGTTTCGGCGGCGCTCTCAAGAACGTGGGCATGGGGCTGGGCGTGCGGTCGGCGAAGCAGAGGATGCACTCCGACTTCACGCCGCAGGTGGTCGGCGAGAAGTGCACCGCATGCGGACGATGCGTGCAGTGGTGCCCGGTGAACGCGATCGTTGTCGGGCCCGACCGGATCGCCGAAGTCGACTACGAGCTCTGCTACGGGTGCGGCGAGTGCGTGGCGAGCTGCCCGTCGGGCGCCATCGGGATCCAGTGGAAGACGACGCCGGAGGCGATCCAGGAGAAGATCGTTGAGCACGTCGCCGGTGCCGTGGCAGACAAGCGCGACAAGGTCGTCTATCTCTCGTTCGTCCTGAACGTCTCGCCCGACTGCGACTGCTGGCACTTCTCGGATGCCTCGGTCGTCCCCGACATCGGAGTGCTTGCATCCACCGACATCGTTGCGATCGACCAAGCGGCCTACGATCTGGTCACCGAGGTGGGTGGCCTTGAGGGGACGCTAGGCGAGGGCCTCGCTGCCGGAGCCGACAAGTTCACCGCCATCACGGGTATCGACGGTACCCGAGCGATGGCCTACGCGGAGCAGATGGGTCTGGGCACCAGGGAGTACCAGCTCAAGACGCTCGACTAGCCGTTCTTGCGAACGAGACGCGGCACGATCGCGACGACGCCGGAAGGCGGGATGCCAGATGCAGCACGTCGACTACGGATCGGTGCTCAAGCGCGCCTGGGACATCGCGTGGCGGAACAAGTCCCTGTGGTGGCTCGGGCTGTTCGTGAGCGCTGGCGGAAGCTCGCCCAACTTCAACTGGAACAACTCGTTCAACAACAACATGGGACGGTCGTCCGGTCAGATGCCTCCGTGGGGACGCTTCGCCGAGTCGCAGGCGTCCGCGCTCGCCTCGCAGTGGCTACCGGTGCTTCTGGGGATCGCCCTGCTCGTGTTCGTGCTCGTGATCGTGAGCATCGTGCTCTCGGTCGCGGCGAACGGCGGGCTCGTGACGCAGGCCAACGAGGCTGCCGAGGGGCGTCGCGGACGCGCGTCCCGCGGCTGGGCCGACGGCTTCTCGCGGTGGTGGCGTGTCGCGGGGATCTATGCGGTGCTCACGCTCCCGTTCGTGATCTTCGGGCTGATGGCGTTCGCCGCGGCGCTGTTCGTCGTTATCGTACCGCTCGTCGCGGGCGGGGAACCGAGCGCCGGAGGCATCGTGGCGATGGTGGGCATCTTCGGCGTCCTCCTGCTGGTACTCGTGCCTGCGGGCATCGTCCTCGGCGTGCTGCAGGTGCTCTCGGTGCGATATGCCATGCTCGAGGACAGGTCCTGGTCCCAGTCGATCTCGGCGGGTTGGGCGGCCATAAGGCACCGGTTCAAGGACGTTGCGCTGATGTGGCTTCTGCTGCTGGCTGTCTCGTTCGGCTTCGGGATTGCGATGATCGTGCCGGTCATCGTGTTCGTGTTGCCGATCGTTGCGCTGGGTATGGCCCGGCTCTGGGCCCCGCTCGCGCTGGTGATCCTACTCATGACGGTGGTGCTGGTCGTGATCGCGGCGGCATTCAACACGTTCCACTCCGCGGCGTGGACGGTCTTCTGGCGCCAGATGACGGGGCGCGAGCCCGGGAAGCTCCCGGTGGGGTATCCGCCGTACGGCGGCGAGCCGTACCCGGCGTACGCACCGCAGCCCGGCTACCCGCCGCAGGCCCCGTACCCGCAGCCTCCGTACGCCCCGCAGCCCCCGTATGCCCCGCAGCCGGGCTACCCGCCCCCGCAGGCCCCGTCGCCGCCCACGTATCCGCCCGCGTATCCGCCCGCCTATCCGCCGGCGCCTCCGATCGGCGAGCCCGCAGCACCGGGTGAAGCACCGCCACCCCCGGCGTGGCAGCCGACGCCTCCGCCGCCGGCAGTGCCCGAACCCGAGTCGACACCGCCCAGCGATCCGCCCGCATGAGAGGACGTCTGCTCGTCTGCGCGACGCCCATCGGCAACCTCGGGGACGTCACGTTCCGGGTGCTCGATGCGCTGCGGAGCGCCGACGTGATCCTCGCCGAGGACACCCGCGTGACCCGCAAGCTCCTGTCGCGCTACGAGATTGAGACCCCGCTCGAGCGCTACGACGAGGCGACTGCTGCGCAGAAGACGCCGCGGATGGTGGAGCGGTTGCTTTCCGGCGAGACCCTCGCGCTCGTGAGCGACGCCGGGACGCCCGGGGTCAGCGATCCCGGCTCCCGGATGCTCGCCGCGGCCGTCGACGCCGGAGTCGCCGTCGAAGCGCTGCCTGGCGCCTCGGCGCTGCTGGCCGCGCTCGTAGCGAGCGGTCTGCCGATGAAGCGCTTCTACTTCGGCGGCTTCCTGCCTCGGAAGGCGGGCGAGCGGCGCCGTGAGCTCGAGGCACTCGCCTCACTCGACGCCACACTGGTGTTCTTCGAGTCGCCGCGACGTACCGCCGCCGCCGCGGCCGCGCTCGCCGAAGCCTATCCCGGGCGAACGCTCGCAATGGCGCGGGAGCTGACGAAGCTCCACGAGGAGGTCGTACGCGGGCCCGCGGAGCAGGTCGCCCGCGATCTGGCCTCACGCGAAAGCATCAAGGGCGAGGTCGTCCTGCTGGTCGCTCCTCCGGATGCGCGCGCAGCCTCGGCGGCACGGCCCGATCCCGACGCGATCCGCTCGGCGGTCGAATCTCACGTTGCCGCTGGTGCCTCTCGGAGCGAGGCGGTGAAGCAAGTGGCGCGGGAGCTGGGCATGCCGCGCAGCGAGGTCTACGACATCGCTCATGCGAAAGTGAAGTAACTCCGGTGGGCGTTGGTGAGCTCTCCACGGTCGTGAGCCCTCCACGCGACCGACCCGCGACGGCGACCGGAGGGGGCGACCGACGCGGGTCGGAGGGTACCGCCTGCGACGTAGTTGTTGCTCGGCGAGCTCCTACTTGCGGGCGATCGTCGCCACGCAATCGGAACAGACCGGGCGGCCCTTGACCTCGTTGATGTCGCCTTCTGTCGATCCGCAGATGGCACAGGCGTCTCGATGCTTCTCGAGGATGATGCGCTCGCCCTCGACGTAAATCGAGATCGGGTCCTTGACCCTGATCCCGAGTGTCCGACGAAGCTCCATCGGAATCACGATTCTGCCAAGGTCATCCACTCGACGAACGATGCCCGTATTCTGCATGCCCCTCTGCCTTCCTGGCTCACTTACCACGGGCCGATCAGTGTGGAACGGTTAGAATCACCGTGGCTACTACCGGCTAGGTCTCGCCGTGTCCTGCTCTTCCAGTAGTACCCACGGCGGCGAAGGCCTCAAACCCGAAAGATGCGTCCGCCCATGGCTGACAGCGTGTCATTCTACCTAACGACGCCCATCTACTACGTCAACTCGGTCCCACACTTGGGAACCGCGTATACGACGATCGCGGCCGACGCCCTGGCGCGATATCACCGGCTCCTCGGGGAGGACGTGCACTTCCTCACCGGACTCGACGAGCACGGCCAGAAGATCGCACAGGCCGCCGAGGACAACGGCACCGACCCGCAGACGTGGGTCGACGGGATCGCGCCGAAGTTCCTCGACACCTGGCGCCTGCTCGACATCACCAACGACGACTTCATCAGGACCACCGAGCCGCGACACGTGCGCGGCGCGCAGGCGTTCCTGCAGCTGCTCCACGACAAAGGCTTCATCTATCAGGGGCACTACGAGGGGTGGTACTGCGTCCCCGACGAGACCTTCTGGTCGGAGGACCAGCTCGCCGAGGGGATGTGCCCCCAGTGCGGCCGCAGCGTCGAGTTCATCCGGGAGGACAACTGGTTCTTCAAGCTCTCGTCGTTCCAGGAGCCCCTGCTCGAGCTGTACCGCGAGCGCGAGGCGGCGGGACGTCCCTTCGTGCGTCCGGAATCGCGGCGCAACGAGGTCGTGAGTTTCGTCGAGGGCGGCCTCAGGGACCTGTCGATCAGCCGTCGCACCTTCACGTGGGGCATCCCCGTGCCCTGGGACCCGGATCACGTGATGTACGTGTGGTTCGACGCGCTCCTCAACTACATCACCGCCGTGGGCTACGGCGATCCGGACCGCACCGCTGAGTTCGAGCGACGCTGGCCCGCGCAGGTGCATTTCGTCGGCAAGGACATCATCCGGTTCCACTGCGTCATCTGGCCGGCGATGCTCATGGCCGCCGGGCTGGACGTCCCCGAAAGCGTGTTCGCGCACGGCTTCCTGCTCACCAAGGGCGAGAAGATGAGCAAGAGCAAGGGCAACGTCATGTCGCCCGCCGAGCTCGTGGAGCGGTTCGGCGTCGATGCCTACCGCTACTACTTCCTCCGCGACGTCCAGTTCGGCTCGGACGGGTCCATCTCGCTGGAGTCGATGGTGCAGCGCTACAACGGCGACCTGGCCAACGACTGGGGCAACCTGTGCAGCCGCCTGTTCAACATGGTCGGCAAGTACTGCGACGGCGTCGTGCCGGCTCCGGATGAGGCCCACGCGAGCGATGCCGACGACGCACTGCGAGCCCCCGCGCGGGTACTCCCCGAGCTGTACCAAGCGCGCATGCGCGATCTCGACTACGCTGGCGCCCTCGAGGCGGCGTGGGATCTGGTGAAGGCGGCGAACCGCTACATCGAGGAGCAGGCGCCGTGGAACCTCGCCAAGGACGAAGCGCTCGCTGGTCGGCTCGCCACCGTGCTCTACGGCGCGCTCGAGGCCGTGCGCATCGCGGCCCTGTTCATCGCTCCGGTGATGCCCGAGACCTCCGCCGAGGTGTGGCGGCGCATGGGGCTTGGCGACGTGCGCGCGCTGACCGACCTTGCCGAGGAGGCGAAGTGGGGGAGGCTGCCGGTGGGTAATCCGGTCACGAAGGGAGACCCGCTGTTCCCCCGCATCGTCGACGAGGACTAGCCCGCACATGACCGAGCATCCATCCCAGCTACTGCCACTGTTCGTCGACTCCAAGGGTCGCGAGATCGCCCCGCCCGACCTCGGCGGCGCTCCCGTCGCCGATACCCACGCGCATCTCGACATGCTCGACGACCCGGCGCTCGCGCTTGCCCGGGCGGCGCTCGCAGGCGTCAGCTTCGTCGCCACGGTCGCGGATCCCACCGAGGACGCGTGGCGCACCTACGACGAGCTGCCATCGTGGCTTGCGGGAGCCGCCGACCTGATCCGCGAGGCGGGCGCCGCTGTCGAGCCGCCGCAGGTGCGCGTGATCATCGGCGCGCATCCCCACAACGCGAAGGGCTTCTCGGCGGAGGCCGAGGCGGAGCTGCGGCGCCTGGCGGGCGATTCCCGCACCGCGGCCATCGGCGAGATCGGGCTCGACTACCACTACGACCACTCGCCCAGAGACGTCCAGCGCGAGGTCTTCGGGCGTCAGCTTCAGATAGCTCGCGACCTCGGGCTTCCCGCGGTCGTGCACCTGCGCGAGGCACACGACGACGGGGCCGCGATCATGGCCGACGTTGGGCTCCCCGCCGCCGGCTGCATCCTCCACTGCTTCACTGGCGACGCCCCGCTCGCCGAGCGGTTCGTCGACCTCGGGTGCTCGGCGGTCTCGTTCGCGGGCCCGGTCACCTTCAAGAAGGCGGAGGCGATCCGACAGGCTGCGGTTGCGCTCCCCCAGACGCTCCTTCTCACCGAGACTGACTGCCCTTTCATGGCGCCCGAGCCGTTCCGCGGCCGCACCAACGAGCCGGCGCTCACGCTCTTCACGGCGGCCCGCATCGCCCAGGCGCGCGGGGAGGACCCGCGGGAGTTCGCGGTGCAGGCGTACGCCAACGCGCTCTCGCTGCTCGACACGGAGCGGGGGTGACGCGACCGTGAGCCCGCGCGTCCTGTGCATCGCCGGAAGCCCCCGGCGCAACGGCAACAACGATCGGCTGCTCGGCGCGTTCGAGCAGGGGGTCCTCGTGGCCGGGGGCGAGGTCGACCATCTGGTGGCGGCCACCTCCGGCGTGAACCCCTGTCGTGGCTGCAACTCGTGCTCGCGGGACGGTCGTTGCATCCAGCGCGACGCAATGGACGAGGTGTACGAGCGCATCGATGCCGCCGACGCGCTCGCCATTGCCACGCCCGTCTACTTCGCGACCGTGCCCGCGGTGCTCAAGGTGCTCTACGACCGGATGCAGCCCTACTGGGCGCGGCGATACGTGCTGGGCGAAACCGCACCCGAGGTGCGACGTCCGGGTGCGCTGCTCATGGCCCGCGGCGGTGGAGATCCGTTCGGAGCGGAGTGCGCGGTGAATCCCACGCGCAGCGTGCTGGCGGTGCTCGGCGTGGAGATCACCGAAACGCTCGAGGTTCTCGCCGACCGTGCGGGAGAGGTCGAGGGCGACGCCGCCGCGATGGCGGAGGCCTCCGAGATGGGGCGCCGTCTGGCCGGCGAGGCCGAGCGTCGAAGGGCGCTCAGAGAGGCCCGATAGCGGCCCGCGACGCCGCCTTGGCGCACCGCCTCTCGGAGTCTATTCGTGCCCACCTGCTCGTTTGCCGGACCCTTCCTGTTTCGCTAGCATCGGAACTCCCCCTCGTTACCGTCCCGACAACTTCCAAGGGGTGTCGGGGGAGGTCCTGTCCGCCTTCGATCGAGGTCTGCATGAGGCATCGGCCGAGTCGCTCGGCACGGCCCGGAAAGACCTACTACCTCGTCGCAGCAATCGTCCCAGCACTTATCGTAGTCCTCAGCGTTACGGGTTTCGTGTGGGCTCAGAAACCGGTCTCGCTCGTCGTTGACGGGCGCAGGACCGCTATCACGACACAGGCGTCGCGCGTCTCGGATCTGCTCGAGGACGCGGGGGTGCCCGTGCGCGACGGTGACGTCGTCACCCCCTCGACGCGAACCCGCGTTACCGAGGGCATGACCGTCCTCGTGAAGCACGCCGTGCCGGTCACGCTCGATCTTGGTGGCGAGACGGTGAAGCTCGATGTGGTCGGAGAGACCGTGGCCGACGCTCTCGTCGCCGCCGGTGCCGATCTTGCCGAGAACCCTGGCGTGAGTCCCGCGGTCACCACGCAGCTCAGGCCGGGCATGGTGATCCGCGCACCGCGCACCTTCGTGCGAGTGGTGACCGAAGAGGAACCGGTCGCGCCCCGCGTGGTACTGCGCAAGGACCCGCAACTCGCTCGCGGTCGCAAGATCGTGGCCGCCAAGGGCAGCGCCGGCAAGGTGCTCAGGGTGTACCGAGTGTTCGTGACCGATGGTGTCGAGGGGCGCAAGTTGCTCTCCGCCGAACGAGTGCTCGTCGCCGCCGAGCCGCGCGTGATTCGCGTCGGTACCCAGCGCCGCTTCCGGCTGTTCGGGCTGTTGGGCCGCAGCGAGGCGAGGCCGTCCGTGCAGCGCAACGCTCCGCGCGGTCGGCGTCTCGAGATGGTCGCCACGGGCTACAGCGCCGCGCAGCCCGGGCTCGATCCATGGACCGCGACGGGACGCCGTGCCACCTACGGCGTCTGCGCGGTGGACCCCTCGGTGATTCCGCTCGGTACCCGCGTGTGGATCGAGGGCTACGGATACGCGATCGCGGCGGACACCGGCGGCGCGATCCACGGCAGCCGCATCGACCTGTGCTTCGACTCCGTCGCGGACGCGATCGTGTGGGGCCGGCGCAGCGTCACCGTCATCATCTGCAAGTGACCCGCAGGCTCGTGCGCCCGCGCGCACGCCGCCGGCCGAGGAGCTGACCCGTCCGTGCCCTACTCTCCGCTCGCCACGCCGTCGGCCACGATCGCGGCACTTCAGCGACACGGTCTGGCCACCAAGAAGGCGCTGGGTCAGCACTTCCTGGTCGACGACAACGTGATCGGACGCATCCTCGACCTTGCCGCGATCTCGTCCGACGACACCGTGCTCGAGGTGGGGCCGGGCATCGGCACGCTGACGGTCGCGCTCTGCGCCACCGGTGCCGCTGTCGTTGCTGTCGAGCGCGACGCCGACCTTGTCTCGGTGCTCGAGGAGACGACGGCCGGGTGCTCGCGCATGGCGCTCGTGCGCGCCGATGCGGTCGTCGTGCCCGTCGAGGCTCTCGCGGCACCCTTCGGCACGCCCACCGCGCTCGTCGCGAACCTGCCCTACGGTGTCGCCGCGACGGTCGTGCTGCGCGCGTTCGAGGAGATTCCCGAGATTCTCTCGGCGACGGTCATGGTCCAAGCCGAGGTGGCCGAGCGGATGGCCGCCAGCGCCGGGTCGCAAGGACTACGGCTCGTACACGGTGAAGCTGCGGCTTCGCGCACGCCCCGCCGGACGCTTCATGGTGTCGCGGGGATGCTTCCTCCCGCCTCCGCGTGTCGAGAGCACCGTGCTTCGGCTCGAGCGCGCGCCGCTGACCGACGACCCCCAGCTGCTCGAGGATGCCGCGCGAGTCGCCGACGCGGCCTTCGCGCAGCGACGGAAGACGGTGCGCAACACCCTCAAGGCGGCGTTCGGGGACGCGAAGGCAGTCGAATCGGGGCTGGCAGAGGTGGGAATCGACCCCGGGCTGCGCGCCGAGGCGATCGCGCCGGAGGCTTACCTGCAGCTTGCCGCTGTCTTGCGGGAGCGCGGGGTCCTCGGCTCATGACCGCCCGGTAAGTTATAGGTCGATAACATTAATTACCGTGGTCTACCTTGCCTTTTGCTGTCCGGATGGTCTATACTGCGGTCTTTGATAAAGGAGGCTCTATGGATCTTGTTCGTCGGGGGGAAGTTGTCGGCCGTATCCGTACCGATCTCGAGAATCTCACTGGCACAAAGATCAAGGTACGCGCCAACATGGGGCGATCCAAAATCGTTGAGCGCGAAGGCGTACTCGAAGCAGCACACCCGTCGCTGTTCGTCGTGAAGGTCCAGGAAAAGCGCGAACGGACCGCGCGTGCTTCGTACCAGTACGTCGACATTCTTACCGGAACGGTCCAGCTCACCCACGTGGACAGTGGAGAGAACCTGCTTCCCTGGCTGAACTGATCGTCCCACTCGCACAGGACGCATTCACCGACTGACGCGGAGCGATACGCTCCGCGTCGGTGCGTTTTCTGCCATTGTTTCCAAAGGGTGTCCGACTGCCGAGGAGGGTCGATGGCGCGCGCGGTGAAGGTCGTCGCCCCCGCCAAGGTCAACCTGTTCCTGGGCGTGGGGGCTCGTCGCGACGACGGCTACCACGATGTGGTGACCGTGCTGCATGCTCTCGAGCTCGCGGACTCGGTCACCGTCACCCCCGCCGAGGAGCTCTCGCTCACGGCGAGTCCGGACCTTGCGGTCCCCGCCGAGCGCAACCTCGCGTGGCTCGCCGCCCAGCGGCTCGGGGATGCGCTGGAGCGGCCCGAGATCGCGAAGGTCGCAATCGATCTCCAGAAGCTCATCCCGGCCGGGGCCGGGCTTGGCGGCGGGTCCTCCGATGCGGCGGCGGTGCTCGCCGCGCTGTGCTGCCTGCACGGGGTCGACCCGTCGGCGCCCGCCGTGACCGCCACGGCCGCCTCGCTCGGCGCCGACGTACCGTTCTTCCTCGCCGGCCCGGCGGCGCTGATGGAAGGCAGGGGCGATGTCCTCGTCCGCACGCTGCCGCCCGTGTCGGTCCCCGTCGTGCTGATCAAGCCGTCCGAGCCCGTGCCCACCGCCGAGGCGTACCGCGCCTTCGACGCAGCGCCGAGCGCCGCCGGAGACCCGCAGTCGCTGCTCGACGCGCTCGAGCGAGGCGAGCTCGACCCGGCGGCCATCGCCAACAACCTTGCCGCCACCGCGGTGGCGCTGGTGCCTGAGTCGGGCGACGCGCTAGCATGGGCGATGTCGCAGGCAGGCGTTCTCTGCGCGACCGTGTCCGGCAGCGGGTCCGCGATCTTCGCCGTGTGCGCCGACGGGGATTCGGCGGCTCGCCTCGCCGATGAGGCGCGCGAGCGGGGCTGGTGGAGCGCGGCGACGAGGACGAGTCTCGAGGGGATGCGCGTGACTGAGATCGGCAGCGATCGATGACTGATGAGATCCGCGTCGACGCGCTCGTCCTAGGGGGCGGCGACGGCGCTGTCATCGATCCGACCGCGCCCTTCAAGGGAGTGGTGCCCGTCGCCGGCAAGCCGATGATCGAGTGGGTGGTCGACGCCCTTCGGAGCTCGCGCTACATCAACGAGATCGCGGTCGTGGTCCCGACGGCGGAGAACCTCGGTTCGTGGGCCGATAAGGTAGACAAGCTCGTGATCCAGGATTCCAGCTTCATCGGCAACGCCGTCGCCGGCATGTCGGCGCTCAATAGCGGACTCCATGTCTTCTGCGCGACCGGCGACCTGCCCGCGCTCACCGCCGAGGCGATCGACGACTTCATCACGCGCTCGCTGGACAGCGGCGCCGGCGCGACGTATCCGCTGGTGAAGCGCGAGGACGTGCTGGAGCAGTTCCCGGGCTCGGAGCGCACGTTCGTGACCGTCGACCGGCAGCAGGTCACGGGCGGCAACTGCATGCTGCTGGCCCCGAGCGTGCTCGAGCGCAACCAGGAGATCGGTCAGCGGCTCTTCGACACCCGAAAGAGCGTGGCCGCGATGGCCCGCGTCGTCGGATTCCGCTTCGTGGTCCGCCTGGCCACCCGCCGGGTACGTGTGGTCGACGTCGAGCGCAAGATGGAGGAGCTGCTCGGCGTGCCGTGTTGCGCCATATATACGAGCTATGCATCGATCGGCGCAGATATCGACAAACCGGTCGACGTCATTGTTGCGGAACGCATTCTCTTTGAGCGTTCCCAGTTGTAGGATGGGCGTGGCGCGAGTCTCGGCTCTTGGCGCGCCACTAGGGGAGCACGACGCTTGAGGCCCGGGCCGAACGCGATGGACGATCGCGCACGGGTCGGGACCCGCAAAAGGGGGCGCACATGCGCATCACCAAGGTCACGCTTCGTCCTGTTGCGATGAACAAGGTGTGCGCCATAGCAAGCATCGTCATCGACGACTGCTTCGTGGTGCACGACCTGCGCGTCGTCAACGGCGACAAGGGGCTGTTCGTGGCCATGCCGTCGCGCAAGCTGCCGAGCGGGGAGTTCCGGGACATCTGCCACCCGATCAACTCCGACGCCCGCGGCATGATTCAGCAATCCGTGCTCGAGCAATTCCACCGCGAGGGCGGTGTCGCGGCGTTCACTGCCGCGTCGGCTCAGCTCGCTCCCGAGCCGCTCGAGGTCTAGCCGAGACCGACCTTTCTCAGCGCGTTTCGAGAGCCGGCTTCCACCGGCCCTCGTTGCATCTGCGTGTTGTTGACCGCCCTTCGGGGCACTCCATACACTGGCGCCGTCTTTGGGGCATCGTTCAATGGTAGGACTCGGGATTTTGGTTCCCGCTATCCAGGTTCGAATCCTGGTGCCCCAGCCACGCCATCTGCCGTCCGAGCCCGTTTCCCGCATCGCGTGAAGGATGGAGACGATTCAGCCATGACCACTGCCGCGCTGATCCTCGCCGCAGGCGAGGGGACCCGGATGAAGTCCTCGAAGCCCAAGGTCGCGCACGAGATCTTGGGCGAGCCCATGGTGCAGCTCGTGATCGACGCGGCGCGCGAGGCGGGCTGCGAGCGGATCGTCGTGGTCACCGGCCACCACGCCGAGCTGGTCGAGGCGCTCTTGCCCGACAGCGTCGAGACCGTGCGGCAGGAGAAGCAGCTGGGCACCGGCCACGCGGTCATGTCGGCGCGGCACGCGTTCGACGGGTTCTCCGGCTCGCTCGTGGTGCTCTCGGGCGACACGCCCCTGCTGCGGCCCGACACCATCGCCGGCCTCGTAGCGATGCGCGAGAGCAGCGGTGCCTCGCTCACGCTGCTCACCGCGAACCTGCCCGACCCCGGCAACTACGGCCGCATCGTGCGCGATCGCGATGGCGGAGTCGCCGCGATCGTCGAGCAGAAGGACCTGCGTGCCGACCAGCACCACCTCACCGAGGTCAACACCGGCACGTACTGCTTCGACGCCGCGGTGCTGTTCGCCCATCTCGACCGCCTTACCACCGAGAACGCCCAAGGCGAGTACTACCTCACCGATATGGTCGAGGTGTTCAACGGCGAGGGACTGCTCGTGAGCGCCACCACCGCCGAGGAGCCCTTCGAGACGGTGGGGGTGAACTCCCGAGTCCAGCTCGCCGAGGCAGCCAAGGTGCTGCAGCTGCGCATCAACCAGTCGCACATGCTGGGCGGCGTCACGATGACCGACCCCGGGCTCGTGTGGGTCGGTCCGCACGTCAGCGCTCGACCGCGATGTCGAGCTCCTGCCGATGACGTTCCTCCTCGGCAGAACGAGCGTGGGCGAGGGCAGTGTCATCGGCCCGAACACGAGACTCGTGGACTCGACGGTGGGTTGCTCGGCGAGGGTGGACGCGTCGGTCGTGCTCGAGGCGACGATCGGCGACGAGGTCACCGTGGGCCCGGTATCGTTCATCCGTCCGGGAACGGTCATGGAGGCGCACGCCAAGGCCGGCCACGCGGTCGAGATCAAGAACTCGACCATCGGCGAGGGCAGCAAGGTGCCGCACCTCTCGTATCTGGGCGATGCCACGCTGGGGACGGGCGTCAACGTGGGGGCCGGGACCATCACCTGTAACTACGACGGCGTCGACAAGCATCGCACCGTCATCGGCAACGACGCCTTCATCGGCTCTGATACCATGCTCGTGGCTCCGGTCACCATCGGGGAGTGTGCCGTCACCGGTGCGGGAAGCGCCGTCAGCAAGGACGTTCCCGCTCAGGCGCTCGCCATCGAACGGACCGAGATGAAGGTCGTGGAGCACTGGGCGGAGCGCAAGCGCAAGAAGCGGACACGCGGTACGGACTAGGCCGCGCGTAGGCACGGTCGGGCGTGAACAGGGGAGCGGGATGACGGTAGAGCGGCGCATGATGATCTTCTCGGGGACGAGCAACCCCGAGCTCGCCGAGGGTATCGCCAACCATCTGGGCGTCGAGCTGTCGAACGTCAAGATCAAGAAGTTCGCGAACGGCGAGATCTACGTACGCTTCCTCGAGTCGGTGCGTGGCGCCGACGTGTTCCTCATCAGCTCGATGTGCGAGCCGACGAACGACACGCTGATGGAGCTGCTCATCATGAGCGACGCCGCCAAGCGCGCATCGGCAGCGAGCATCACCGCGGTCGTCAGCCACTACGGCTACGCTCGGCAGGACAAGAAGTCCGCCGCCCGCGAGCCCATCACCGCCAAGCTGGTTGCGGACCTGATGCAGGTCGCGGGTGTGGACCGGGTCATCACCATGGACCTCCATCAGGGCCAGATCCAGGGCTTCTTCGACAAGCCGGTGAACCACCTGACGGCACTGCCGATCCTCGCCGACTACTTCGAGCGCTTCGAGTTCGAGAACGTCACGATCGTGTCGCCTGACGTCGGCCGCGCGAAGGCGTGCAAGAAGTTCGCCGACATGTTGAACGCCGAGCTCGCGATCATGCACAAGGGCAGGCCCGCTCACAATGTCGCCGAGATCACGCACGTGATCGGTGACGTCGAGGGACGCACCTGCATCGTGTTCGACGACATGATCGACACCGGCGGATCGATCACCGAAGGCGCCAAGGCGCTCATCGCCAAGGGCGCGAGCGCCGTGTACGTGACCGCCACCCACGGCATCTTCTCGCCGCCCGCGTTCGAGCGGATCGAGAACGCGCCCATCGAGGAGTGCGTGGTGACCAACACCTTGCCTCTTCCCGAGGAACGGCGCACCGGCAAGATCCGAGTGCTCTCCGTCGCCCCGCTGTTCGCGCACGCGGTAGAGAACGTTTTCGAGAACGAGAGTGTGTCCGAGCTGTTCGACCCCGATTTCCAGCTGTAAGGAGAGATAGACACATGACTGAGGCCTCTACTCTGAACGCCGTCCCCCGCGAGGTGATCGGCCGAGCGAACCGGCGCCTGGCTTCGGCCGGTCAGATTCCCGCGGTGCTGTACGGTGCGGGCTACGCCGAGGGCAAGCCGATCGCCATCGACCGCCACGACTTCGAGCTGTTCATCTCACATCACGGCGGCTCCGCGCTGATCTCGCTCGCTCTCGAGGGCGCGGGCAAGCCGGTGAACGCGGTCATTCGCGACATCCAGTACAGCCCGGTCAAGGGCAGCGTGCTGCACGTTGACTTCCAGGCGGTCCGCATGGACCAGGCGATCCACGCCACCGTGCCGGTCCGGCTGGTCAACGACCCCGAGGGTGTACGGGCCGGCGGCGTGCTCGTCGTCGACATCCACGATCTCAACATCGAGGCGAAGCCCAAGGACCTGCCCGAGGTTATCGAGGCCGACATCGGCGGACTCCAGGTCGGCGACTCGCTTCACGCCGGCCAGATCGAGCTGCCCGCGGGCGTCTCGCTGCTCGGCGATCCGGAAGCCATCGTCTGCTCGGTGCAGACACCGCGCACCGAGGTCGAAGAGGCTCCTGCCCTCGAGGAGGGCGCAGAGCCCGAGCTCGTCGGCAAGGACGAGTCCGAGGAGTAAGGCAGCACCTCTCTCATGTCCCACATCGTCGTGGGCCTCGGCAATCCGGGGCCCGAATACGAACGCACCCGGCACAATGCCGGGTTCATGGTCGTCGACCTGCTCGGCGAGAACCTGAGAGCCACGTACTGGAAGGATCAAGCGGGGGCGAAGGTGGCCCTTGTGCGGTTCGCCGGCGACGAACTCGTACTGGCGAAGCCCCAGACGTTCATGAACGTCTCCGGCGGATCGGTCGCGAAGCTCGTCGACCTCTACGAGGCTGAGCCCGATGAGCTGATCGTGGTGCACGACGACATCGACCTGGCCCCCGGGCGAGTCGCGGCGAAGCGAGGCGGCGGCCACGGCGGTCACAACGGCCTGCGCTCGCTGCACGAGAAGCTCCGCAGCGACGAGTACCTTCGGGTCCGCGTCGGCGTCGGGCGCCCGCCCGGACGTCAGGACGCTGCCGACTACGTGCTGGAGCCCGTCAAGGGCGACGCCGCGAACGAGTTGGACGGCGCGGTGACCACTGCCGCGCAGGTCGTCCTGCACATCCTCGAGCACGGCATCGACAGCGCCATGCGGGAGTACAACGCGCGCGAGTAGGCCCTGATGGCGAGGGGTCGGATGCGAGTTCCGCAGCAACACGAAGGGCGCCCGATGGGGCGCCCTTCGTGTCAGCGAGGACTGTCTGAGCAGACGATCCCTCGCCATGAGGGCCGTCGCACTCGGGTGGTGTGCTACCGCAGGTAGTTCATCGGGTTGACCGGGCTGCCGTTGATGCGTACCTCGAAGTGCAGGTGCGGGCCCGTCGACATGCCGGTGGAGCCCACGGCGCCGATGCGATCGCCCTTCGAGACGCGCTGGCCGACTCCGACCCCGATGCTGGACTGGTGCGCGTAGACGGAAACCACGCCGTTGCCGTGGTCGACCATCGTCACGTTGCCGTAGCCGCCCTGATAGCCGGCCTGGATCACCGTTCCGCTGCCCGAGGCCACGATCGCCGATCCCGACGATGCGCCGACGTCGATGCCGGCATGGAAGCGGCGATACCGCAGCACCGGGTGCATGCGCCAGCCGAACGAGGAGGTCACGTTGTAGCTGGCCGGCACGGGCCATTGCATGACGCCGTTGTAGACACCGGAGCCGCCGCCTCGGGACGCGAGCTGTGCAGCGATCCTGTCGGACGCGCGGTCCTCGGCTGCGGCGATCGCCTTGAGCTTGGCGATGTCCTTGCGCGTCTCCGACAACAGCGACCGCTTCTGACTGAAGATCGCCTGCTGCGCCGCGACCTTCGACTCGCGCCTGTCCTGTAGCCCGCGCCAGCGCTTCTCGACGGCGAGTGCCTCGGCACGCTTCTGGGCGACCTGCTCGAGCGTCACCGTCATCTTGTCTTGCGACGTCTGCAGGCTGCGCTTGGTGGTGTCGAGTGCGATGGCGTCTCGGCGGTTCGCTTCGATGACGCGATTGATGAACTCGCTGCGGTCGATGAGGTCGCCGAAGTCCTTGGCGCCCAGCAGGATGTCGAGATAGAACCAGTCACCCTCGCGGTAGGTGCTGCTCAGTCGCTTCTCGAGCAAGCCCGACTGACGGTCGTACTCGCTCTGGGTCTTGGCGATCGAGCGCTCGAGGTAGGCGATCTGACGACGCAGCTTCTCGACCTGGTTCTGCAGGGCCTGGCGATTGCGCTCCGCCTCGGCAACGATGGGGTCGAGTTCGTTGACGTCGGCCTGGAGCGCGTCGATCCGCTTGTCGAGAGCGACGGTCTGGTTGGCGAGAGCGTCGGCGAGACGGCTGGCCGCCGCGGCACGACGCTTGGCCGCCTCGGCGGCGTTCTGATGCTTCGTGAGGTCGGACTGGGACACGGCGAACGCCGGCCCGACAGAGGAGATCAGGAGGAGGACGGCGAGGACCGTCAGAAGGTATGCGCGACAGCGATGCATACTACGGTTCCTCCGGTGGGCGGCTGCGACGAGTGCTGAGGTGGGACCGCCGGAAGGCGCACTTCGCGGGCTATGATACCAATCGCAGGTAGAGGGCACAAATCACGCGCCCTTGGCGGACGTTGTCTCGGCGAGCACCGTCTCGCGCGCTCGGCAGTATACTTCTCGGCACGTCACGCCCCTGAGAAGAGCCCTGATCGCTGGGCGTGACGGATCCGTTACCGGAGGTCGTGTGGTTCGAATCGTGCACAAACGGCAGCTTTCCGACGCCGTTTTCGAGATCGGGGTGGACGCACCCAAGGTTGCCCGCAAGGTCCGCGCGGGGCAGTTCCTGATGCTCCGTGTCGCCGAGGGAGGCGAGCGTATCCCGCTCACCTTCTCCGACTGGTCCGCCGAGGAAGGCTGGGTCCGGTTCATCTTCATGCGGGTGGGCAAGACCACCCACCAGCTCTCGCACCTGGAAGTGGGCGACGAGATCGCCGACTTGGCCGGGCCGCTGGGCGTGCCCACGCACGTCGAGGGGCTGGGTCGAGTCGCGGTCGTGGGCGGGGGAGTCGGCGCCGCCGTCGCGTATCCGGTCGCTCGCGCGATGACCGCCGCGGGCAACGAGGTCACCGCGATCCTCGGCGCGCGCACGGCGAACCTGCTCGTGCTCGAGGACGAGCTGCGTGCGTTGCCGCTCCGGGACGTGATCGTGATGACCGACGACGGATCGGCAGGGGAGAAGGGGCTCGTGACCTCGCCCCTCGGAAGGCTGGCCGATGCGGGCGAGATCGATCACGTCTTCGCGGTGGGGCCAGCCATCATGATGAAGTTCTGCGCCGCGACCGCACGCGAGCGCGGCGTCGCGTGCACCGTGTCCCTGAATCCCATCATGGTCGACGGCACGGGGATGTGCGGCGCGTGCCGCGTGACCGTGGGCGGTGAGACTCGCTTCGGGTGCGTGGAGGGCCCGGACTTCGACGGGCTCGCCGTGGACTGGGAAGAGCTGATGAGCCGCCAGCGCATCTACACCGACGACGAGCGCATAGCGGACGCCGAGTACAGCAGGGGGTGCCAGTGCCACCTGTAGATAGCGGAGCTGCCGGCTCCGACCCGGCTGACGCCCCCATCCTTCCCGAGCGCCCGAAGCACCGTCCGTCGCGCGCCCCTCGCACACCCATGCGGGAGCGGGACGCGACCAAGCGTGCCGCCGACTTCGACGAGGTCGGCTTCGGCTACTCGGCCGAGGAGGCCCTCGCGGAGGCGCAGCGCTGCCTGCAGTGCCGCAACCCCACCTGCATCGAGGGCTGCCCGGTCAACATCGACATCAAGTCCTTCATCGGCCACGTCATCGATGGGGAGTGGGCCGACGGCGTGGCGGTGCTCAAGGAGCGCAACGCGTTCCCTGCGATGTGTGGTCGGGTGTGTCCCCAGGAGGAGCAGTGCGAGGCCGCCTGCGTTCTCGCCAAGCGCGGCGAGCCCGTGGCGATCGGCCGCATCGAGCGCTTCCTCGGCGACTTCGACCTCACCTGCGACATCGAGAGCCGATGCGTCCCCAAGCTCGCCGAATCGAGCGGCCTGCGCTGTGCGGTGATCGGCTCTGGGCCCGCCGGGCTGTCGTGCGCTGGCGAGCTCGCCAAGCTCGGTCATGCGGTCACCGTGTTCGAGTCGCTGCACGAGCCCGGCGGCGTGCTGTCGTACGGCATCCCCGAGTTCCGCCTCCCCAAGTCGATCGTGGCCGCCGAGATCGAGATGCTCGCCGACATGGGCGTCGAGATCGTGACCGACGCCGTGGTCGGGCAGCTGTTCACGGTCGACGAACTGATGGCCCCGATCGACCAAGGCGGAGAGGGGTTCGACGCGGTCTTCATCGGCACCGGGGCCGGGCTGCCCGTGTTCCTGGGCGTCCCGGGGGAAAACCTGAACGGGGTGTACTCGGCGAACGAGTTCCTCACGCGCGTGAACCTGATGAGAGCGTTCGACTTCCCCCACGCCGATACGCCCGTGTGGCGTGGCCGCAAGGTCGCCGTGGTCGGCGGCGGCAACGTCGCCATGGATGCGGCCCGGACCGCGAAGCGGCTGGGCGCGGATCAGGTGTTCCTGGTGTACCGACGCACCGAGGACGAGATGCCCGCCCGCCGAGAAGAAGTCCACCACGCGCGCGAGGAGGGCGTCGAGTTCAAGATGCTGTGCTCCCCGGTCGAGGTGGTCGGGCGAGAGGGATGGGTGACCGGCCTCGTGGCGTCGCGCATGGAGCTCGGTCCTCCCGACTCGAGCGGGCGCCGCGCACCGGTCTGCGTGATGGACAGTGACTTCGCGATCGACTGCGACACGGTGATCTCGGCGGTGGGAACGCGGGCGAACCCGCTCACCGCGAAGGCCGCGCCCGACGTCGAGCGCTCGTCTCGCGGGTACGTGGTCACCGACGAGGACGGGGCGACCAACGTTCCGGGAGTGTACGCCGGCGGCGATATCGTGACGGGCGCCGCAACGGTGATCCTCGCGATGGGTGCGGGCAAGCGAGCCGCGAAGGCCATGGACGCGTGGCTGCGCTCGCGGGACGCATCAGCCGAGGCGTGACCGCATCGGTTCGCCGCCTGCCCGCGGCCGTTCGCGAATCGTCACCGCCGTTTGTCAGTCTCGACGGGTAGAATCAACTCAACGACGAACGGTGCCTTCTGCGCCGCCTATCGGGCTTAGAGCGCGTATGTGCGGCGGGTCTTGGAGTACGAGCGGTGAGCGACGAAGCAGTCAGCGTACTGGTGATAGATGACGACGTCGATGTCGTCGAGATGATCCGCGTCGGCCTCGAGGCCGACGGGATGCGGGTCCTGGGTGCGAGCGACGGTGCTGAAGGCATCGAGGTCCTGGGCCGCGAGCCTGTCGATGTCGTCGTGCTCGACATCATGATGCCCAGGGTCGACGGTTGGATGACCCTCATGGAGATCCGCAACGGCGCCGCCACGGGCAACCTCCCGGTGATCATGCTCACCGCGAAGACACAGGACCTCGCCAAGATCTATGCGTTCAAGCAGGGCGTGCAGCAGTACGTGACCAAGCCGTTCAACGTGATGGAACTCTCTGCGCGCGTCGAGTCGCTCGCCAAGAGCCACCGGAAGGACTCGGGCGACGGCGGAGTCGCCAGCGAATCGGAGTTCCGCAAGCTCGCGGTGCGCAAGGGCGGGCGGACGGTCCTGCTGTCTGTCGACGACATTGTGTTCGTCTCGGCTCGCAACAAGTCGACCTACGCACACACCTACGAGAACCAGTACCTCGTCGACACCACGCTCGGCGATCTGCAGCACCGGCTCGTCAGGGAGCCGTTCGAACGCGTCCACCGCAGCTATCTGGTCAACCTCAACCGGGTCAAAGAGATCCTGCGGGTCGAAGGCTCGTACGTGGTCGTCGCGGGAGACCGGGACGAGACGCACATCCCGGTCGCGCGGCGCCAGGTCCGTACCTTCCGCGAGTCGGTGGGCATCTAGCGCTGAGGCGCGCGGGGCTGGGGGCGCCGTATGGGCTTCGAGATGTACGTCCTCGCCGCTGCGGTCGTGCTCTTCGCGGTGCTTGGGGCAATCGCGCTCATCAGTCGCCGCCGGCGGCTCCGTGATGTCGAACGCTCCGAGGTGGCGGAGCCCGAGGCGGCCGAACCGGAAGCACCCACCACTGCAGCTGCCGTCGCCATCGACGACGAATCCGCGCCGCGACCGCGGCCGTCACCCTCGGCGGCGCCCCCTGCGGGAGAGGTGCAGCCGCTGGAGGACGAGCGCAAGTACCAGCGAACGTTCGTGGACGCCTGGCTCGGTGACGACGACGAGGATGGTGAGGGCGACGACGCCCATCCTGGTGACGCGGGGCGAACTCCTAGTTCCTGAGCGCGTTCATCGGCGCGGGGATGCGCCCGCCTCGGCGCACGAAGTCGGTGCCCGCCCACTGGTTCACCGCCATCACCGGCGCTTCGCCCAGCAGTCCTCCGAACGTCACGCGGTCCCCGACCTGCTTGCCGACAGCGGGGATGAGCCGCGCGGCGGTCGTCTTGTTGTTGACGACACCGATCGCGCAGGCATCCGCGATGATCCCGGCGATCGTCTCGGCGGGGGTGTCACCTGGTATCGCGATCATGTCGAGGCCCACCGAACACACGGCGGTCATCGCCTCGAGCTTCTCGAGCGTGAGTGCGCCGGTCTCGGCAGCGCGGATCATCCCAGCATCTTCCGAGACCGGGATGAAGGCCCCCGAGAGTCCGCCGGGCGAGGAGGTAGCCATCGCGCCGCCCTTCTTGACCGCGTCGTTGAGGAGCGCGAGCGCGGCCGTCGAACCCGGGCCTCCAGCGCGCAGTATCCCCATCGCCTCGAGGATGGCCGCAACGGAGTCGCCCTCGGCGGGAGTGGGTGCCAGCGACAGATCCACGATGCCCATCTGCACGCCGAGCCGTTTCGCCGCTTCCCGCGCGACCAGTTCGCCGACGCGGGTGATCTTGAACGCGGTGGCCTTGATGGCCTCGGCTACGGTGGTCAGGTCGGCGTCGCGCGGCAGCGCCTCGACGACCGCACGGACCACTCCTGGCCCTGAGATGCCGACGTTGATCGTCTCGTCGGGCTCGCCGGGGCCGTGGACCGCTCCGGCCATGAACGGGTTGTCCTCGACCATGTTCGCGAACACGACGAGCTTCGCGCAGCCGATGCTGTCGCGCTCAGCGGTCGCCTCGGCGGTCTCCTTCACGACCTCGGCCATCCGAGCGATGGCGTCCATGTTGATGCCCGAGCGAGTAGTCGCGACGTTCACGCTCGAACAGACCCGCTCGGTTGTGGCCAGGGCCTCGGGAATCGAGTCCATCAGGCGTCTCGAACCGTCGCCGATCCCCTTGTGCACTCTCGCCGAGTACCCGCCGATGAAGTCGACGCCGACCTCGGCTGCCGCCCGGTCGAGCGCGACTGCGAGAGGGGTCAGGTCGCACGCATCGCACGCGGCGGCGAGCTGTGCGATCGGGGTCACCGCGATGCGCTTGTTGACGATCGGGATGCCGAAGTCGCGCTCGATCTTCTCGGCAACGGGGACCAACTGGGATGCCGCGGTGGTGACGCGTTCGTAGACCTTGTCGGCCATGACGGCGAGGTCATCGTCGACGCATCCTGCCAGCGACAGGCCGAGCGTGACTGCTCGAATGTCGAGGTTCTGCTGTGTGACCATCAGCAGGGTTTCGACGATCTCCTCGGGATCTATGTACACGGGCGCACTCCTGTTCGAGGGCGGACTGAAGCGGCCGAAGCTAGATGCGGTGCATGTAGCGGAAGACGTCCTCGCGCTGCAGCGTGACCTGCATCCCTAGCTCCGCGCCGATCTCGGCGAGCCGGGCCTGCAGCTCGTCGAACGGCTTCGCTTCTTCGTCGACGGTCACCGCCATGACCATAGAGAACAGCCCGCCGATGATGGTCTGCCGGATGTCCTCGATGTTGGCGCCCGCTTCGGCGAGCGCGGTCGAGAAAGCGGCGACGATACCGGTGCGGTCCTCGCCGAGCACGCTGAGTATCGCGGGGGTCTTCATGTCGTCCTCCCTGGGGCAGCCTGTGCGGGTCGGGGTCGTCTTCGCTGAGCCGCCCTGCAGCGCGACGTATACTCCCTATACCGTACACGACGCCTGCATGTCGTACGCGTTGGTCGAGGACGCCTCGGCGCGGCGCTCACGCCGATGCCCTGTCTCCGGAGCTGCCATGCCCACGCCCATCGTCCCCATCAAGACCGGCGATGTCGTCCGGCTGAAGAAGCCCCATCCCTGCGGCGAGAACTCCTGGGAGATCGTGCGGGTGGGCATGGATATCGGGCTTCGTTGCCGAGGATGCGACCGCAAGGTCATGCTGGTGCGCTCCGAGTTCGACCGCCGCTTTCGTGGGTTCGTCGAACGACCCGAGGCGAGCGAGACCGGCGAGGACCCTACTCGTCCTTCAGACCCTTGTAGCTCGGGTTCTTGATGTTGTTGAGCTGCAGGTGTGTGTGGTCGCCGGGACCCGGCGTGTAGGTCGCCAGATCGAGCGCGAACAGGTTCGACAGGCGCCGCACCTTCGCAAGCGGCGTGACTCCGGCCTCGACGCGGTCGCCTTCCTTGACCGAGACGTCAGTGATGTGGATCAGCACCACGTCGACGGTCGGGTATCCGTCGGGGCCGATGTGCACCTGGTAGTCGTCGTACTTTCCGTACAGCTTGTACCGTTTGACCTTCAGGACCCGTCCCGACACCGGAGACACGACCGCGCTGCCGGCGGGGGCACCCACGTCCACCGCCGTATCGGGCTTGCCCGGACGGTTCGGCCGCCACGTGCGCAGCACCCGACCGGTGAGCCGACCCTGCGAATCCACCGCAGTTGCCGGATCGCGGCCGGTACCGCGCTTGTTGGCGGCCTTCGACAGGTCGGCGTCCCGCAGGAACGTCCTCAGCGGGAACGCGTACGTGAACGACGCTTGGTGAAACCCCAACTCGGTGAGCGACGCGACCCGCACCGGAAGGTTCAGCGGAAGTCGCTTGTAGCTCGCGAACACGGGGGTCGGTGGGGCCTGGGCCACCGCCGGGGCGGCGGCGGTCGGGGCCGGCCGAGGCACCGCGACCGCGGCGGTCGCGACGGCGGCGCGCCGCTGGCCGAGGCGCACGGCGTTGGAGACCATCGATGCGGCCCCAAGTCCCGCGACGACGAGAAAGGCCGCGATCACCGCGACGGCGATCGTGCGCTGGCGGCGAGTTCGGGTGCGCTGCACGCGTGCCCGCTGCCGGCGGGCGTCTCCGAGCGTGAAGCCGGCGTCGCGCACCTCGCCGAAGCGCAGCGGCTCGCCGCTCGCGGCGTCGTTCGGGTCGGGGCTGGGTGGGGGAAGCAGGGACGGATTCAGCCCGGGGTATCGCACTTCGTCGGTCCGAATGCGTTTGCCGGGGGGAGGGATCCTGGAATCTGGCCTGCGTGGCGTTGCGCTCATCGTCAGGCAGTGTACGGGCAGTCGCTACGCGGGCGCCACCCCCGCACGGGGTTCGCCTGACGTTGTGTCGGCCATTCCGCTATTCAAGAGCCTTCTGAGCTGCGCCGATACAGTCAGTGTCAGGATCCCAAGAGCCTCCTGACACGAAGCGAGGGCACGGAACCGGGCGTTGGCGCCCCTCCACGAACGGAACCGTACCCGCTCCCCTGAGCCCCGGCGTGAAGACGTCGGGGCTCGACCTTTGCGCAGCCTGCGCCCGCAGCCGTGCCGGCGCTCGCGGCAGCCAAGGCCCGGCTACGGGGCCCCGGTCTGCCCGGTGAACGCGAAGCTCCCGACCAGCATCCCGGGGACGCACGTCGGGCTTTCCCCGGTCCCGACGAAGCGTCGTTCTCGGGTCAGCCCGCGGCACTGTGCCAGCGCATCGACGCCGCTCTGGGTGAACCGGAGGTTCCGCAGTGGCCGCGTGAGCTTGCCGTTCTCGATCAGAAACGTGCCATCGCGCGTCATGCCGGTGAGGGTGAGCGAGATCGGGTCCTCCACGTTCACGTAGTGGAAGCGCGTGACGTACACGCCGAGGGACACCTCTGCGATGAGCTCCTCGAGGGTTGCGTCGCCGGGGGCCAGTTCGAGGTTCGCCGGCATCGGACCGTACGGGTTCGGCGCCGACAAAGCGTGCCCGGTGTTGTCTCGGCCCGTCTTGGCCGCCCAGTACGAGTCGGTGACCGCCGTCGTCGGGACGCCTCGATCCACCAGCACCACTCGCTGCCTGCGCACGCCCTCGAAGTCGAACGCGTAGCCAAGAGCGCGCGCGGTGGCCCCGTCGTCGACGACGCTGATCGAGTCGGCGAACAGCTGCTCGCCGATCCGGCCGCTCATGAACGATCGACCCTCCTCGACACTCTTCGCTCCGCACCCCGTCCAGCCCAGGAAGTCGACGATGTCGGAGACAGCCTCCGGTGCGAGCACCACCGGATACGAACCCGGATCGAGCGAGCCCGCGCCGGCCGAGCGGAGCGCGAGCTCGGCGGCCTCGTCGCCCAGCGCACGCGGGTCGAACCGCTGCGCGTCGAGGTCGACGAAGGAAGCCCATCCGGTCGCTCCCCCCGTCTGGCTGGCGAGGGCCGTGGCACCCAGCTCGTCGAGGGCCATCGAGGAGTCCACACCGCGCGAGTTGGCCACCGCGAGCACGTGCCGTGAGGCGCGGACCGTCCCTGCTACCGAGAGACCACGTCCCACGGCTGCCGAGACGATACGCTCCACCGCTCCTGCACGTGCCTCGGCGTCGTAGCGCGCGGTCGCCTCGCGCGTGCGGTCGGGCCAGCCTCCACCGTCTGAACCGTCGCGCGGCCGGGGCAGCCCTGGGAACTGGTCGTCTGGAACAGCCTGCTCGGCAGCTGCGAGCGCTGCATCGGCAGTAGCGCGAAGGGAGGCCTCGTCGGTGCGATTCGTGGAGGCGACGCCTACGCGCTTGCCGAGCACGGCACGGATTGCCACCGAGGCGTTTTGCTCGGCGACGTTCTGGTTGATCCGGTTGTTCGCGAAGCGGGTGAGGGCGCTCGATTCGAGCGCGACGACCGCCTCGGCTTCGTCGGCGGCAACGAGCTCCACGGCGCGACGCGCGACCTGGGCGGCCTGCTCCGGCGTGATCATCGGCCCACTCCAACCTGGACGTCGCGGAAGCGGGCGGGGGCGGCGCCATGAGCGACGTGCGCTACCTGCATGGGCTCACCCTTCCCGCAGTTCGGGATGCCGTGGACCTGCCAGTGGTCCCGCGAGCAGACCGCATCCATCGAGGCCCAGAACTGGGGGTGATGCCGGTGTAGTTGGGTCGGCGGACCATGCGGGTCAGCTCGCCGTTCTCGATGAGCCAACCGATCTCGCAGGCGAACTGGAAGTTCAGGCGACGGTCGTCGATCGACCAGGAGTTGTTGGTCTCGATGTAGAGCCCGCGCTTCGTGTCGCGCACGAGATCTTCGAACGACCACTCGCCCGGCTCGAGCGACACTGTAGTCATCCGTACCAGCGGGATGCGGTTCCACCCGTCGGCGCGCATCGAACCGTTGCTCGCACGCCCGATCGCAGGCGCGGTCTCGCGCGAGGAGAGGAAGCCGACCAGGATGCCCTTCTCGACGATGAGGTCGCGCTGCGCGGGCACCCCCTCGTCGTCCCACCCGAAGGAGCCGAGCGAACCGGGAGACCGTCGAGTCCGCACTCACCGTCATGTGGTCCGAGCCGTACCGGAGCGTCCCGAGGTCTTCGAGGCCGACCCACGACGTGCCCGCGAAGGCGGCTTCCTCGCCGAGGACGCGGTCCAGCTCCGTGGGGTGGCCGACCGATTCGTGCACCTGAAGCGCGAGCTGGCTCCCGTCGATGATGAGGTCGTAGTGCCCGCTGGGGCAGGTCTCGGCGGACAGCAACGCCACCGCCTCGGCCGCGGTTCGCTCCGCGTTGCCGGGCAGGTCCAGACCCTGGACGAACTCCCAGCCGGCCTGTTGCCAGGCTGCCGCCGTGACTGTTGGGGTAGGAGCGCGTCAGGACCTCCCCCTCGCCGATCGTGATCGCCGAGGCCCCCGCGCCGACCTCCGTCCACTGCTGTTCGAGCCGCGAGCCCTCGGTAGAGCCGAACCACGTGCGAAACGCGTGGGCTCCGTACTGCGTCTCGGTCACCGCTACCTTGTCGTTGGCGCGCAACAGCTCGTCGGTGGACATGAGCAGCGAGATCTTGTCGCCGAGCGGCACCGAGAACGGATCGATCTCGCAAGGACCGCTCCAGCTGCCGCGTTGGGGCTCGAGCGGGGAGAGCTCGACGGGTCGTGTCTGCACTCGCGAGCTCGCGCGGCCGATCGCGACAGCCTCGGCGGCTACCCGCGCGGCCGCATCGCTCGTCGGCTCGTTCACGCTTGCGAATCCCCACGAGCCGTTGACCAGGACTCGCACGCCCACGCCCACGCTCTCGCTTTGCTCGAGCGCGTCGAGGCGTCCGTTCGCGACGTCGATCGACTCGTGCCGCGCCTCGACCACACGCGCGTCAGCGTACTCGGCTCCGGCTTCCGTGGCTGCCTGCAGTGCCGCTGCTATCACGTCGTGCATTCGGGCCTCTTCTCGGGTGACGCGCGGGGGAGGTTGCTCTCTCGCAACTCACTATAGTCGCGCGACCTACTCCAGCGGCAGGTCGCTGCCCCGGGGCTTCCTACCCCCACAACGAAGAACCCCGCCGGTGGTTCCGACGGGGTCCGAAGAGTCCGTGGTTTCGAAGCGACCTAGCGCCAGCCTGCCGAGAGAGCCTCGTCGGTCGACTTGGTGGCGTTGAGCGGCTCGCCGACTCGGTTGACCCACGCGTAGCGGCGGGCGCCGGCGAAGTCGTAGCGGTCGGACAGGCGCGAGATCTTGACATAGTCACCGGTGCGCGGGGCGTGGATGAAGTAGCCGCCACCCACGTAGATGCCGACGTGGTGCACCGGCGATCCGAAGAACACCGCGTCGCCGGGCTGCAGGTCGGCGACTGCGACCTTGTCGCCCATCATGAACTGGCTGAGTGCGTAGTGCGGGAGCTTCACGCCGTGCTGTGCGAAGACGTACTTCAGCAGGCCCGAGCAGTCGAAGCCGGCCGTGGTCTCGCCGCCCCAGACGTACGGGACGCCGTGGTAGGCGAGTGCGGTCTCGACGGGAGAACCCGCGGTGACGTCGATGCCCAGCTTGTTGGTGCCGGAGACGATGCTGTAGAGCAGCTGCTGCTGCTCGACGTTACGGCGCGCGGCCTCCTGCTGCAGCAGCACCTGGAGGTCGGACTGCGCGCTCGACATCATCTGCTGGCGGTCCTGGATGCGGAACATGATCTCGATGCGGCGCGAGCGCATCTCGAACTCGAGCTGCTCGGCTTCCTTGCGCGCGGCGGCCAGGTCGTTCAGCTGGCGCTCGATCAAGTCGCGCTGTCCGCGCAGCGAGGCGAGCACGTCGGCCTGGTGCAGGCCGATCGCATTCAGGAACTTCACGCGTGTCACGAAGTCGGAGAAGTTCTTCGAGCCGAGGATCACGTCGACCGTCGCGAACGACCCGTTGCGGTACATCGACTTGGCCTGCTCGGAAAGCAGGTTGGCCTGGATCTGGTACGCGGTCTGCGCCTTGTCGAGATCGGACTGAGCGACCTTGACCCGGTTCTTCATCAGGTCGAGCTGCTCGGCAGCGCGATCGTACTCGTCGGTCGCGATGGCGAGCTCCTCGTCGAGCTTGTCGAGCTGGGCGAGGAACGCGTCGAGGCGAGCCTGCTGCTCGGCGAGACGCTTGCGGAAGGCCTCAGTCTGCGGATCGACCGGAGTCTGGACAGCCGAGCCACCTGTTGCCGGCTTGCGCGTGGGCTGGGAGGGGCTGGTGGAAGGCTTCGTGGGCTTGGGCGTGGGCGCCGGCTTGGGAGCGGGCGCAGGTGCGGGTGCGGGGGGAGCGGGCGCCGGCGCGGTCTCGGCGTACGCGGGAAGGGTTGACAACACGAGCGCCGATGCGACACCGAGCATGGCGATCCGTCGCAGCGCTATCGTGGGTCGACCCATTCGCATGTACTGTGCGCCTTTCAGTGCCGGCGAACCTGGTCTGTCCTGTCCCCTACCCCATACATCGGACAATCAGGTCCAACTGTGAACTTTATCACAGAATGACCCCTCTTGCCCCGTCTGAGCTGGGGCTGCGGCCACCGAAGGCGTTCTATATGCGAGGCGTTTGCTTGTAGGTGGCCCTCGGTGGCCTGCCGCCTCGGTAGAACGCAACCCTCGTGCCGACTATGCGTCTTTGGCTCGGAAACCTGAGCTTAGGTTGACGCTCCGGTCCTACCCGTTTCTTTCGGCAAGTATTCCCGCAGCTCAAGGGCGTACCTGCCACATGTGCCCAACGACCACAGAAACACCACATCAGAGGCCGTGCGCCGTGGTCATCCGCGATGGGCGGGTTGTCGCTCGCGATCGCCGCTCTCGAGCCGACCGATCTGCCGAGAATCTCGTTGCATTCACGAAATCGCTTGTGCTATACAGAGTGTCCGCGTTTGCGGGAATCAAATAGTGCGGGGTGGAGCAGTCTGGTAGCTCGTCGGGCTCATAACCCGAAGGTCACAGGTTCAAATCCTGTCCCCGCGACCAGAGTATTCGCAGGTCAGATACCGAAAAGGTGTCTGGCCTGTTTGCTTTGCTCGGGGTGGCGTGCCAATGGGTTGTCAACGGGTTTCTCGGGACCGAGTCCGAATACGGTCGCGTCGAGGCGTTGACATGCACCTCTGTGAGCGTCCGGCGTGAGGTGTCCGTAGCGGTCCACCGTCGTCGTGATGGAGGCGTGGCCGAGTTGCTGTTGAACGTACTTGAGATTCTCTCCCTGGTCGATCAGGACCGGCACTTCATCCCTTCGCCGTCGATGCTCATCCGTCGGATGAACGGTTGCCTCGTATCACATGCCGATAACTGCGTTGACGGACGCCTGGACGTGAGGGGCGACCCCGACAGGGACTGAGGTGAGAGGATGTCTCAGAAGTCAGCGCGGAAAGAACGGCATGAGGACAGGGAGGAAGCGGCTCCCCGCGGATTGTGGCGTCCTCCCGGCTGGATGATCGGACTCGCGATCACGGTTGTCGGCGTTGTCATCGCTCAAGCTGGCACGCGCGTATACGACGAGCGTCGGGACAAGCAGCAGGTACGTGCCGCGCTCCTGATCGCCTGGGAGAACGTCAATGACACCCGGGATGAGGTCCAGCAGCTAGTCGAGTCCGAGTCGGACTCGGAGACAATCGAGATCCTCGATGTCCAGCCGCCACGCGAGCCGGATAGCATTGGAGAGCTGCTTCAGAACGATCTGTTCAAGGCTCATGCTTCGAAGTTCGCCGTCTCCCGGATGATGGGTGAGCGCAAGAACATACAGACATCGCTTCGCGTCATTAGCGACAAGGACATGGCGCCCGAGATGCGGCTGCTGATCCTCGGCAAGCTCTCCGAGCAGTTGGAGAGCTACGCGTTCGCGATAGAGCTGCAACTCGAGTACTTGGACGGGAAGCTCGACGACTGGAGCGTCGCCAACTCACAGACGCTGCACGACCTCAAGTACATGGAGCCGGAGGCGCGGTCGCGGCTTCGAGCTACCCTCGGGATCCCCGATTCCGTCGGTGGACCGGAGACAAAGTGATCTTCTCGAAAGCGTGCTGGCGGGCGAGGATACAAGCGGCTAGGACGACGGCCGCCATCGCCTCCTGATCGGCGCTCTCCCACCTCTGCTACCCCCGCACGAAGTCTCCCCGGATTTCGAGTCCCATCTGGGGCCCTTGCTTCGCTCGGTTGAGATTCCTCGGGCGCAAACGTACTTCTAACGGACGGGGAGGAAGCGACGGTTCAGGAGAAGAACCGCGGAAGCCCTCAGGCCCCAAGTCACAGGTTCGAATCCTGTCCCCGCGACCAGCACTTTACGCAGGGCAGATACCGAATCCGGTGTCTGGCCTGTGCGCTTTGTGGCACCAGTGCGCGTTGCTACAGGTCGCCCCCGCCCAAACCACCGACCAGCAATCGGCCCGCGGGGACTCACCCCTGCGCCGAGCTGCGGTCGCCCAAGTTCATACGAACGGACTACGCGCTCGGTAGTGCCGCTCTCACCCCGAGCGGTTAAGATGGATTAATCTGGCAGTCGACGGAACCGGGCACGCGAGTTCCACAGGGGGTACGCAATGACGCATGCGAGAGTTCGCTGCTTAGTGTTCGCGCTCGGCCTGCTTGTTCTAGCGGTCCTGTTCGTCGGCTTACCGACCACAGCGTTCGCTGCCACGAGTTACACGAATCCCCTTCCGGCACCGAACTCGGTGACGGCGCTCAAGACGCCGGCCGTGAAGCTCACAGTCACCGACCCTCAAGGCGTCAACACCTCGAGCCTGATCATGAAGCTCGATAACGCGAACGTGAGGGGCAAGTGGTCCGGCTCGACTGTCACGTATCAGCCCACCACGGCCATCAGCAACGGCACACACACGGCGTCCGTCTCGGTGCTCAACTACGCCGGGTCGAGATCCACCTACACGTGGACCTTCACGGTGAAGTCAGTGCCGGTGGTCGGAACCATGGTGCCGGCGGATGGCTCGACGGTCTCCACGACAGTCCCGGTCATCTCGGCGGTCATCACGCCCAACGGCGTGGCCCTCTCGTCTTGGTCAATGCTGGTCGACGGAAAGAGCGTCTCGGCGAGCTGGAGCGCCACCACCAAGACACTCAGCTACGCGCCCTCGACCCCCCTTCGCAACGATGCGGTGCACAGCGTGACCCTGAACGCGACCGACTCGGCTGGCGCTTCGGTCGGCGTCTCGTGGAGCTTCGGGGTCCAGATCTATCCCGACATGGTCGCGAACACCCAGTGCGCCGACTGTCACCCCACCTATCCGGCCGCCCATCCGATGACCAACTGCGACGCCTGTCATGGCTACAGCGGTCCGATCGGAGGCTTCTACGGACCTCCCGACTACCACCCCGAGGGCGAGGCCGCTCAGTTCCTGAGCGACTGCACCTACTGTCACGGGTCCAACATCTATCCGACGGTTCCCAATCACACTGACCTAGCAGTCAGTCATGGATCGACCACCGAGATGACGGGCTGTGCCTGCCACGTCAGAAGTCTGTCGATCGAGCACAACCGGTGGACTGACGATGCCGGCGATCCACTGGCCTGCGCGTCGTGTCATGGCGCGGACGCCGATCAGCGAGTCAAGGACGCGCTCGCTGCCGGATCCACGAACTGCTTCGACTGCCACACGCCCACTGATGGGCACCCGTACTCTCCGAGCATGCACACGGGGACTCCCGGAAGTGCCTTCGTTCAGATGTTCGACAACCACCAGGCTCTGGGGCCCAAGGGTATCGTCATGGACTGCACCATGTGCCACAGCGCAGAACTGGGGCCCGCGCACGGCAACAGGTGTGAGACCTGTCACCCCAGCCCCCGTGACAGCTTTGCCACGTGGGGACAGACGTGTACGCAAGGCGGATGTCACGTCACGTACCACGAGAACTCGAACGCGGGACACGCGAGCCTTGAGGACGATTGCGAGGCGTGTCACGACGGCAGCATGCAGGTCCTGCCGACTTACTGCGACGGGTGTCACGTCTTCTACGACGTCAACGACGGGGTTGCTCCCGTCACGACCTCGAACGCGCGCACCTCCTATCTTGGCGCTGCGCGCATAGACCTCTCCGCAACTGACAGCGGGAAGATCGGGGTCCTCAACACGTTCTACCGGTTCGGCACGGGGCCGATCGGCACGGGTGACGTGGCCGTAAGCCCCGCCGAGACGGGCACCTATTCGCTCGAGTTCTGGTCCGTCGATCAAGTGGGGAACGAAGAGGCACACAAGTTCGTCTCGTTCACGGTCTCGGCGGATTCTGCACCGCCGGTCACCACCTCCAATGCACGCGCTGCGTATGAGGGGCCGGCAACCATCACGCTCACCGCCACGGACAACGGAACGTCCGGCGCCCGAGCCACCTATTACCGTGTGGACGGCGGCGCCGTGATGACCGGCACCAAGGTGTCGATCGACCAGCCGGCGAGCGGGTCGCAGTCGCACGGGATCCAGTTCTGGTCGGAGGACTTCTCGGGCAACGTCGAGTCGCCCAAGAGCGCGAGCTTCACGGTCGCTCGTGACGTCACCGCGCCCGTCACGACCACGGATATGAAGCCCTACTACTCGACCCTGTCTCCGCCGTACTTCAACTCGGTCGGTGTCTTGACCCGCTACACGGTCGTCGAGACCGGTTCGGGGGTGGCCGGGACCTACTACTCTTGGGACGGAGCGCCAGCGGTCATGACCGGCGCGGGCTTCATCACGAGCCCGTCATTCGGCCAGGGCCCGCACAGGCTCGAATACTGGTCCGTCGACAAGGTCGGGAACGCCGAGACACGCAAGATCGCGCCCTTCGTCGTCGACTGGACAGCGCCCACGGCGACGTCGAACGTGGCGGCAACCTATCCGGCGTCCGGTGCCAACTTCACCATCAGCGCGACCGACCTGCCCTCCAACGGTGCGGGTGTCGGCAATGTCGTGTACCGGATCAACAACGGGGTCGAGCAGACCGGCCCGGCCGTCACGTCTGTCTCGGTAGCGCAGAGTGGCATCTACACGCTCGAGTACTGGGCCGTCGACAAGGCCGGGAACAGCAGCACCCACACGAACGCAAGCTTCACGGTCGGTTCCGTGGTTGTGCCGACCACGGCAACCATCCGCCTGATCTGGACGAACCCGCCGCCAACGTCATGGGCGAACTGGCAGGTGCTGGACGGGCCCGGTGGCAACGTGATCGCCTCCGGTCGGGGTGAGGCCGACGCCGGATGGGACGGCATCGATGACATCGTCGTTCCTGCGAGGCCAGCGCCATACTACGTGTGGATCGAATGGTACGACCCCTGGGACGGCGGCATTAGCGAAGGAGCGATCACGGCGTCGGTGCCTGGTTCGGTCGTGGAGTGGCGCTACTAGTCGGTGTCCGATAGTCGACTCAGTCGGGGCCCGCGCTTCCTCAGGCGGGCCTCGCTCATGAGCCTCATATACTCGGCTCAGAAGGCGTAGGCAATCCTGCCGTTCGACTCGGAGATCATCTTGTTCGCAAAGAGGAGATCGACGATCCGGTCGACATCCTTCTGAGGAAGGCTCTTCTGGAACATCGACGAGATGTGCTGTGACAGCGTCGATCGCTTGCGAGGACGTGCGTTCTTCTCCGTCTTGCCGAGCAGCTCGACGACTCGCTTGTAGTTCGGCTCCTTGGTGGTTGTCCCTGTCGGCCGAAGCTCGAGCAGACTGTTGATGCGACGGCACTTCAGGCCGTTCTTGTTCAGGTGCCGCAACAGCGGATCGAACCCCTTGTCCTTCGAGAGCACGATGCATCGCGCCGACGGAGTCCGTTCGACGATTCGTCCGAGCTCACAGGCGATGTAGAAGTCGAGCGCGTTGTTGCCGTTTCCGTCGACTCGCCGCCAGTCGACGCGGCTGCCGAGTGGTTGCGCACTCGCCACGACCTCCATGGGCACACTCTTCTGGCTCGCACCGACGAAGACGATGACCTGAAGGTCCTCGCCAAGGAGACCGAAGTCGAGAACCTGCACGTTCTCCCAGTCGACGAGCAGGAGCTTCTGGCTCAAGACGACTCCCCCCGAGACGCCTGGATTGCTCGACGTCTTCCAACGGATCTTCGAGGCGCGCACTCCCGGCAACAGTGCGAAGGCCCGCCCAAGGGATGTCATCGGTCGAGATTTGGCGTCGCGTGAGCCCAGGGGCTGGGTCGGCCCCGCACGACGTCTGGTTCAACGAGAGCGCCCAACTCCGACGGACGAGACCGGCGCGCTTGATCTCGTCCGTGCGTTGCAGCTCAGAGTCGGCTGGCAAGAGCGATGGGGGTGGGAGTCCCTGACGCGGACGGCGCTAGCTGACGGTCGCGCCCTCGAGCTCGCAGATTCTCTGCATGCGTGCGGCCAGCAGGTATAGCAGCCCCGCGACGACCATCGGGGCGATGAGAACCAGCCCCGCGGTTACCCAGACACCAGTCTCCCATCCTGCGACCACTCCGTACGCGATCGACGCAGCCGCTCCCGCGAAGAGGAGTGCGGCCGCGAGGTACTCGTAGAAGAGGCCGACGACGAAGACGATCAGGACCAGGGCCAGCGGGAGAAGCACGGAGCCTAGGACCTCCACGGGGTTGACGTTGTTGTAGATCAGATTCGAGTACTTCTGGGGCGTGTCGGCCGCAACCGCCATGATCACCCAGAACGCACCGCCGACGATGACGAATGCACGCGCCATGAGGCGCTCGATGTTCATGCGCTCTGTCTTGCACGTCCGTTCCATCAGTCGCATCTGTTGACCTCGCTCTCAGCCGGCAGTGCGACCGCCGGCACCCGGACCTCTTGGGGGAATCTTCCCTGAAAGGCCAATGGTCGCTCGGGTCTCCACCGAGCAGACGTGCAGAGGAGGAGGCGGGTGGACGCAACCTGGCGCGTCAGCGCGCTGCTCGAATCCCAGCCCCTTGCCGTGGTCGCCACGTCGGACGCGGGTGCGCCGTACTGCTCGCTCGTCGGGATCGCGGCCCCCCAGCCAGGGGTCGTCTTCTTCGCCACGACGCGCTCCACGCACAAGTGGGAGAATCTGTTCGGCAGATCCGCGGGTGAGCGTGCTCGTCGACAACCGTCGAAACGATCCTGCCGACTTCCACGAGGCCGCTGCCGCGACCGGCGTCGGCACCGCCGAGGAGTGTCTCGGCGAAGATGCCGCCGACGCTCGCGCCACGCTGCTGCGGCGCCATCCCTACCTCGCGGACTTCCTCGACTCGCCCTCCACCGTGCTCGTGCGGGTGCGCATCGACCACTGGTACGTAGTCACGCGATTCCAGCGGGTCGATCGCGTCGAGTGCGCCGGCTCATGAGTGACGCGGTTCCGCTCACCGCTACACTACGCGAGGCAGGGCGGCTGTCCGTGTCGCTGGTGGGCGGCAAGGCCCATGCGCTCGGCCTTCCTGCTCGACGCCGCCCTGCCGGCGATCGAAGGGGTCGCGATCACGACAGCCGCGTTCCGTGCGTTCGTTGCCGAGAGCGGCCTTTCGGAGCGGATCGCGCTCGAGTTCGCTCGTCGACCGCTGGATGACATGCGCGACGAGGAGCTGTGGGACGCATCCACGCGCATCCGTTCGGCATTCCGGACCGCTCCGTGGCCGCCCGCGTTTCGCGAGGAACTGACGCGGCGCATCGCGGCGGTCGCGTCGCTGGGACCTCTCGTGGTGAGGTCCTCATCGCCCCAGGAAGACTCGGACAAACGCTCATTCGCCGGGCTGCACGACTCCCTGATCGGCGTCGAGGGGACCGAAGCGGCGCTCACCGCTGTTGCCACGGTCTGGTCGTCGTTGTACTCCGAGCGCGCGCTCATGTATCGCGCCGAACTCGGCTTCGACGTGGCGCGCGCGGCCATGGCGGTGGTCGTGCAGCCGCTCGCCACGAGTGAGCGCAGCGGCATCACCTTCACCGTCAGCCCTGTCGAGCCGGATGCAGGCGAGATCGAGGCGGTCTGGGGGCTCGGTGAGGGCCTGGTGAGCGGGCGCGTCGATCCCGACCATTGGACGATCGACCGACGCTCGGGCGCGATCCGCGCGCATGCGCCCGGGGCTCGTGACCAGGCCATGACGCTCGACCACGAGCGACTCGAACTCGAAGCGATCGTGGACGGCCGGCGCTCGTCGGCGCCCCTGGGGCCGGACGAAGTGGGCGCCGCCTGGGAACTCGCGCTCAGTGCCGAGGAACGTCTCGGCGCACCCCAGGACTGCGAGTGGACCTACGACCACGGGCGCCTCGTGCTGGTTCAGTCGCGGCCGATCACGACCCTCGCGCCCGACGCACGTGCGTCGTGGTCGCGCTCCGAACTCGGCGAGGAACGCCTCGGCGCGCTCGGCCGACGCATCGAAGACGAACTACTGCCTGCGATGGCGCGCGAGACCGACACGCTTCGCCACGTCGATCTGACCGCGCTCGATGACGGTGCGCTTGTTGTCGAGGCCGACAAGCGGCGTGAGGCCGTGACGAAGTGGCGGGAGGTCTACCGCGCCGAGTTCATCCCCTTCGCTCATGGAGTTCGCGTCTTCGGGCGCTACTACAACGACCTCATCGGGCCGAGAGACCCCTTCGAGTTCGTCCGCTTGCTCGTGCGGACGCCCACGGAGTACGCGCAGCACACGCGCCTGCTCGCCGAGATCGGCATCGAACCGCCAGCCGCTCCGCCGGTGGACGAGCGTGCCGAGCTCGAGGCGCGATTCCTACAGGCTGCGGGTGCCGCCGAGCGTGAGCATGCGGCGCGGATCTTGTCCCTCGGACGAGACTCGTGGCGGCTGAGAGACGACGACAATCTCTACCTCAGAGCCCTCGAGCAGGAAGCCGAGCGCGCCCTGGCTGAGGTCGTCCGGCGCAGCACGATGCGGGGCGACGACCACGGCGGTCGCGAAGCGCTCGCGCGGGCGGAGGCCGGGCTCGTCGGTCTGGCCGCCACCTCTCTCGACTCCAATCGCCCGGCATCGTCGCGAGCCGAGCCCGGCGTGACGCCTCGGCAGCTATTGGGGCAGCCGGCGGCTCCTGGTGTGGGGCGCGGCGTCGCCAGGGTGGCGCGAACCGCCGCTGAGGTTCGCGAGCTCGAGCGTGGCGAAGTGCTGGTCGTCGATGCGCTGGAGCCAGACACCGCGGCGTTCGCAGCGCGGGCGGCCGCCATCGTGGAGCGCCGAGGCGGCATGCTCGTGCACGGTGCGATCGTCGCGCGCGAGCACGGTGTACCCGCGGTCACCGGCGTCACCGACGCGACCAGCGTGATCCCCTCGGGGCAGCGCGTGACGGTGGATGGGTTCCTCGGCATCGTCGTGCTCGACGACGTGTAGGTTCCCTACGCGTCCACTTCGCCCAGCAGGATGCGGATAGCCATGTGGGCCTCCTGCGCGGCCGCGATCATCACGCGGGATGCGAGCAGCGGAAGGCCTTCTCGCACGTCGGCATCGAGGTCGCCGATGAGCCAAACGTGGGGGCCGATGCGGTGGGTGTCGATCGCGTTGGCAGACGCGTAGCCGGCCAGGCCCATCGCCCACACCAGCGGTGTCGTCGGGAGTGCCCGCGCTGCCGCGGCAACGATCTCGGCCTTGCCCTCGGCGGTGTCGATTGCCTCGATCAGCACGTCGACGCCCTCGAAGATCTCCTCGAGATTCGATCTCGTCACCCGCTCGAAGTGGAGATCGAGTTCGACCGCGGGCTCGATTCGGCGAAGGATCTCAGCGAGTGCCTCGGGCTTTGACTGGCCGAGCTGATCGGGGAAGTAGAGCTGCCGGTTGAGGTTGCTCTCTTCGACGCGGTCGAAATCGGCGAGCACGAGGTGACGCACGCCACTTCTCACGAGCATCATCGCGGCGTTCGAGCCCAGACCGCCGAGCCCGACGATGCCGACCTTGGACTCGCCCAACCGCGCTCGCACCTCTGCCTGGTTGAGGAAGGTGCGGCTGCTCATCGGCTAGCCTCCCGCGACGGGGGGGAACACCGCCACGCGATCGCCGTCGCACAGCACGACATCGTCGTCGGCGTGCCTGCCGTTCACGAAGGTGATGCGGGGCTCCTCGGCGATTCCAATGTCGGTCACCAGCTGTCCGAGGGTGGTTCCGTCGGCGATCGCCCACGGACGACCACTCCTCCCGGCGTCCGGTACCGGATGCCGGGAGGAGAGCTTTGCGAACAGCGCGAGTTCTATGGTCGTCATGCTCGAAACTCAGGCAATGCCCATGCCAGCCGCGGTCTCGGCGACGAAGTCGTAGACCATGTCGAGTTCGCTGTCGGGAACCGTGAAAACGACGTCGTGCGGCGGCAGCTTCTCGGTGTACATGAACGCGGGCAGACGGTCGTCCTCGTTCGTCATCCCCGCACGCTGGTTGAAGAGGCGCTCGTAGGTGAGCGTCTTCTTGCCCAGCAGCATCAGCTCGTCGATCGTCCAATCCTTGCCCGTGTGCGCGGTCGCCATCTCGGCGATCGCGTCGAGCGCCTCGGGCTTGTCGAGCACCGCGAAGGCGACGAAGATGCACAGCCCCATCGCGTCGAGCATCGCAGTAGCGATCTGCAGCCCCTGCGAGAGGGCGACCTGACCGAGCGGGGACAGAGGGTCGACACTGCCGCCCACCGAGAGGATGTTCGCGGTGATCGCGTAGCCGGCCGTGTGGTCGGCCCCCATCGTGGAGGTCGCGTACGTGACGCCGATGCCCTGGATGGGCCGGGGGTCGTACGCCGGCAGCGCCTGGTGCTTCACGACCGGGATCCGGTCCACGCCGAACGTGACTCCGACGGCTTCGGCACCGTTGCCGAGAGCGGTTCCCACCTGGGTGCCCGACCCGACCTGCTTCAGCGCCTCGAGCGCGCCTTCGGCATCGCCGAACTCGATGGCCCCCGACTCCATGTAGACGGCGAGTGCGGCACCCATCTCGATGGTGTCCACGCCAAGGTCGCCGCACACGCGGTCGAGCTCGGCCACCGCGTCGAGGTCACCGATGGCGCAGTTGCCACCGAGCGCCCACACCGACTCGTACTCCATGCCCTTGGTCTTGTAGTGGCCGTCCTTGTCGACCCAGTAGCGCGAGCACTGGATCACGCAGCCCGAGTGGCATCCGTGCTTCACGTTGCCGCCGCGGTCCACGGTCATCTCGCGCATGTTCTCGCCCGAGAGGGCCTCGGCGAACTCGAAGCTACCCGCCGAGAAGTTGCGGGTGGGATAGCCGCCGGCCTCGTTGATGATGTTCGTGAGCACCTGGGTGCCGTACGTCGGCAGCCCCTCGCCGGTGACGGGGTGCTCGTGGAGCGCCGTGGAGAACTTCCGGGTGGCGGCGACGAAGGCGTCCTTGTCGGCGTGCTCGGTCAGGGGCAGTCCCTTGTCCGAGGCGATGATCGCCTTGAGACCCTTGCTGGCCATGACGGCGCCGAGTCCGCCGCGACCGGCGTGACGGTTCGGGTAGCCCTTGGTGTCGGTCACCGCGATGCTCGCCGAGGACAACATGGCTTCGCCGGCGGGGCCGATCGTGGCCGTGGCGAAGCGGTCGCCCTCGGGTCGAGTCGCCTTGATCGCGTCAGCGAGATCGTAGTTGCCCATGCCCTTCCACGCGTCGGCGGGCTCGAGTTTGGCGGAGCCGTCGGCCTCGAGCACGAGTGCGTACATGCCTTCGGCGGGCGTGCCCTCCACGACGATCGCGCCGATTCCGAGCCGCCCGAGCGTGTGCGCGAGCTGGCCGCCCACGTTCGATTCCTTGATGCCGCCGGTCAACGGGCTCTTGGCGCCCACGGAAAGGCGTCCGCCGTCGGGGGCAGTGGTGCCGCCGAAGATGCCCGGAGCGAAGATGAGCTTGTTCGCCTCGCCGAGCGCATCGGCGTCAGCGGGCACCTCTTCGAAGACGATCGCCGAGGTCAGGGCCCGTCCGCCGTAGTCAGCCCAACGCTGCGGCAGTGGCTCCCGGCTGATCTTCATGGTTCGACATGTCAACGCGTAGTACGTCTCTCACCGCATCCCGATCCTTCCCGGCATGAAGGCCGACACAGGGTGCCGCGGTGGCATCCTTGGTGAGAGCAGTATCCTCCTGTGTGGGATTGTTTGGTACATCGGCGCGTCCGCTGCGAGCGACGGGCTGGCGCTCGGTCGGGGAGGCGTGCGTAGTGGGAGAGAGGCGAGATGCCTAGCAGAAGCCGGTGACCGTTCGCATGTTCGGCTCATTGCCGAGACGAGCGGCGCCGAGGCCGGCCTGCCGGTCCAGACGCAGATGGAAGTACCTGCCGGAGGTACTCCGGCGGCCGAGATTGCTTCGGGTCTCGGGCTGCCCCTCGAACGCATCGAGGGCGTCTTCCGTAACGGGAAGATCGGGCCGGTCGATCAGCTCGTCGTCCCGGCGACTCGATCGCGTTCGTCCCGTACGGGACGCCCGGTCCCCACCGGTTCTTCCTCGGGTTGTACGACGCCGGACGAGCGGAGGACGAGTAGCCGCGGTTCGGGAGCGCGACGACGAACCGCGCCGCCGCCCCTAGCCGGCCGCTTCGTCCACGATCGCCTTGATCTTGTCCTCGACCTCGGCGGCGATCTGCTCGAGCTGCGCCTCGGGGAAGAAGGCGCCGATGAGCGTGGGGCGCATGGTCGAGATCGTCACGGCACCGCCGGTCTCGTAGACCATCACGGGACAGGGGAGCATCAGCCCGATCTTGATGTCGCGCGCGAGAACCTCACTTGCGTACTTCGCGTTGCACATCTCCACGATGGTCACCGGCTCGCGGTCGAAGCCCTTCTCGGCGAGCGTCTCGGCGACGTCGTGGACGAACTGCACGCGGAAGTTGTGCGCGCCCGCGGCGTCGACCACCGCTTGGACCGCCTCGGTGTAGCCCTTGTCGGTGGAGACCGTGTAGTCGAGTTCCATCATTCGCCTTTCGCTCACCGAACATTCAGAAACGTTCATTGACAGCTAGATACCCATGAGGGTATGTTGGGTGCGAGCGAAGAATACCCCCTAGGGTACCCGCTTGCCAAGTGGGTCCGAACGGGTCATGCGCACGATGTCGAGAGGAAGCGAACGGAAATGGCTGTGAACGAGCGCACGATCGGTCAGTTGGCCGAGGTCGTCGGCGAGGAGAGAGTCCGGGCCGACCGGCGCGAGCGCAAGATGTACTCCTTCGACATCGGGTCGATGCCCAAGCTCGTGAAGCCGTTCGTGCCCGCGGGTCTCGCGGGCGCGGTCGTCCGTCCGCATACCGAGGACGAGGTCGTCGCGCTCGTGAAGCTGGCGCGCTGCGAGAAGATCAAGATCGTCCCGCGCGGGTGGGCCACGTCGGGCTACGGCGGCGTGCTGCCGCCGAAGGACGCCGTCGTCATCGACATGAGCGCGATGATGCGGGTGCTCGACGTCGACGTGGCGAACAAGGTGGTCACCACGCAGCCCTCGGCGATCTGGGAGATGATCGACCGGCAGATCAACAAGCAGGGGCTCGACGCTGCGGATGTACCCCTCGTCCTATCCCAGCTCGAGCGTGGCGGGATGGCTGGCCCAGGGCGGATCGGGCTTCGGCAGCTTCGAGTACGGCCAGTTCAAGGACAACGTCGTCTCGGCGCGTGTGGTCCTTCCCACCGGTGAGGTCCGCGAGTTCGCCGGCGACGAGCTTGCCACCTACGTCGCCGACGCCGAGGGGATCACCGGCATCATCACCCAGGTCACCTTCCGCGTTCGGACGCTCGAGGACGAGGTGCATCGGCTCATCGCTTTCCCCGACGCCGCCGCCCTGGGCGACGCGCTGCTCGACATCAGCTCGCAGAGCGTGCCGGTATGGTCGATCACGTTCCTCAACCCCGAGTCGACGCGGCTGAAGCAGCAGCTGCCGCACCGCCACGGTCATCCGTAGGAGGAGGCGCACCAGCACTACGAGCCCGAGCTCCCCGCGGCGTACCTCGCCGTGATCGCGTACCCGGCCTCGCGTGCCGGCGCCGTCGATGCCGCGCTTGCGGCGATCGCGAGCAAGCACGGTGGCACCGACCTCGGTCCCGAGGCCGCCGAGCACGAGTGGGAGCAGCGTTTCGCGCCCATGCGCTTGAAGCGGATCGGCCCCTCGATCATCCCGACCGAGGTCATCGTGCCCCTCGCCGAGATGCCTGCGGTGCTCGCTGAGATCGACGAGAAGCTCGACCAGCCGTTCATCCTCGAGGGCATGGCGGGCAAGGGCGACAAGGTCGTGCTGTTCGGCTTCATCCCCCACGACGAGCGCTCGCTTCGCGTTCAACGTCGCGTTCGCGCTGTCTCTCGCGGTCATCAAGATCGCGAAGGCTCACGGCGGCGCGGCCTACTCGACCGGCCTGTACTTCCGGGGCGAGGCCGACAGCGTGCTCGGCGCGGACCGGGTCGCGAAGCTCAAGGCGTTCAAGCAGCAGGTCGATCCCGCCGGCGTCATGAACCCGGGCAAGGTACTGGGCAGCGGGATCATCGACGCGCTGATGGGCACCGCCCTGGCGATGACGCCGGTGATCCTGCCGATCGCGAACGCGGCGAAGCCACCCGCGGGCCCGGGCGACCTGAGCAAGGACGTCAACGGCATCCCTGGCGACGTCGCGTTCATGTCCTACGCGTGCGCGCGGTGTGGTTACTGCGTGCCCACGTGCGAGCAGTACTCCGGTCGCGGCTGGGAGTCGCAGTCGCCGCGCGGCAAGTACGCGTACCTGCGCGAGGTCATGGCAGGCAAGGAGAAGTGGGACCGCGCGGCCATCGACACCATGCTCGTGTGCACCACCTGCGAGGTATGCAACACCCGCTGCCAGCTGCAGCTTCCCATCGAGCACAACTGGATGGAGATGCGCGGCAAGCTCATCAACGAGGAGAAGCGCGGGACGTTCCCGCCGTTCGAGATGATGGCCGCCTCGCTGCGTGGCGAGCGCGACATCTGGGCTGGCAAGGCCGAGAACCGCGACGCGTGGGTCCCCGAGGACGTGAAGCCCAAGCTCGTCGACGAGGGTCCGATCATGTACTTCGCCGGCTGCACCGCGAGCTTCGTGGAGACCGACATCGCCGAGGCCAGCCTGCGCCTGCTCACCGACGCGGGCTACGACGTCTGCTACATGGGCGAGGACGAGGCGTGCTGCGGCATCCCGATGAAGGTCGCCGGCAAGTGGGACCTGTTCGCCGAGATCTACGAGCACAACGTCGCCGAGGCCAGGAAGCGCGGCGTGAAGACGATCGTGACCTCGTGCCCGGCGTGCGGGCTCGTGTGGAAGGAGCTCTACGCGAACCTGGCTGCCGAGCGAGGCGAGGAGTACGAGTTCGAGGTCAAGCACTACTCCGAGCTGGTCGCTCCGGCACTCGCCGACGGCCGCATCGAGCTCAAGAACCCGATCGAGGGCACGATCACCTTCCACGACTCGTGCCACATGGGCCGTGCCCAGGGCAACTACGAGCCGCCCCGCGAGATGCTCAAGGCGATCCCCGGTGTCGACTACGTGGAGATGGAGCACAACCGCGAAGAAGGCCTTTGCTGCGGCTCGGTGCTGACGCTCGTGGGCGAGATGCCGGTGGCGCCGGTCCTGGGCGGACACCGCCTCCAGGAAGCCGTCGACGCCGGTGCCGACAAGGTCGTCGCGCTCTGCCCGTGCTGCCAGGTCCAGCTGCGCGACAGCAACATCAAGAACGAGCTGGGACTCCAGATCGACGACCTCGCCCGAGTGGTCGCAGAGGCTGCCGGCTACGAGATCCCCGAGACCACCGAGTACTCCATGTACATGTGGAGCTACTTCGAGAAGTTCATCATCCTGCTTCGTCCCGACCAGATGGCCGAGTTCATGACGCGGATCTTCCCGCAGATGATGGACAACATGCCGATGGGCATGGACAGCATGATGCGCGGGATGAAGTACGTTCCCGGCGGCCTGTCGCTCATGGAGAAGATGATGCCGCTCATGTTCCCGTACCTCGCGCCCGGGATTCTCGGCAAGGTCATGCCCGACATGGTCCGCGAGGTCGAGGACTACATCGGCGAGATGCCCGAGGACATGGCCGCGCTGATGCCGGACCTGCTGCCCAAGACGATGGATTCGCTGATGCCCACGTACCTGCCGCAGCTGATCCCGCACCTCACGCCCAAGTTCATCGACTACGTGCGCAACGAAGGCAAGACGGGCGACGTCTCCCGGACTGCCGCCTGAGGCGCCTCGCGCGGTCCGAGCTCCCATACTCCCGTTGGACCTGAGCTGCCCCCCGGCAACGGGGGGCAGCTTCGTTGATGTCGCCGCCAGGAAGGGCTCGAAGGTACCGAGGGCGTGCTCAAGGTTCCTCCGAACGGACGACTGGCACTCATCTGGGCGCGGGGAACACACTGGGGGTGCGTGCGAGGGGAGGCGGGGGGACCTTCGTGGGGCCCCGCGCGTTCGCTTCGCCGCAACGACGCAGGAAGGGGGCCGCGTGCGCTGGGATGACGCGGCCGGAGATACGGTCGGTCCGCGATACTTCAACCTCGAACCCGATGGGTTCGCGGTCATCGGCGGTGGCCATCAGACCGTCGAGTACGTCGACCCCGGCATTCGGTCGCTGCTTCCGATGCTTCACGGCCAGCTGGCGACATCGGCCGACGAGTCGGCGCGTCGCGTTGCCGAGGTCGCCCGCCAGGTGCTCGAGACCGGCGTCGCCGCGCTCGTGAAGGGCCTGACCTCGACGCGGGGTGGCTCCGTCGACTTGATGCTGAAGCGCATCGACGCCGAGGGGGGGCGCCGCGTTCTCGCTCTCGCCCGCATCGCCGAGGCGCCCGCAGCCGAACCGCCGCCGGCCGCCCGCCCGCTGAGCGAACCGCCGCTGAGCGAACCGCCCCCCGCAGCCGAACCCGCCGCTCCTCCGCAGTTCACGCGCGTCGGACCTGCGGCGCCGCCCGAGACGGAGCCGGTCCCCACAGTCACGCACGCCGCCACCGAACTCCGCCCGGAGCCCGTCGCCATCGCCGCGGGCGCCTCGCCTGTCGTGACGCCATCCATCCATCCGCCCTCGGCGCACGGGCCGGAGCCGGTTTCCGGACCCGAGGCGTTCTTCGCCGCCGAGCCCGTGGCAGCTTCGCCGGCCCCGCCGGTGTCCGGTCCCGGCTCGTTCGCCGCGGTCGCCGAGCAGATCGGCCTGTCGCTGCAGTCGACGGCCGACGTTCGCGACGGACTCGAGGTCGCGTTGCGAGACGCGGCGGTCGCGCTCGGCTGTAGCACTGCGTCGTTGATGCTTCGCCGCAACTTCACCTCGGTCGTCGAGGTGACGTACGGCATGGATCAGGTCTACCAGGGGCTGCGGTTCCGAGACGACGAGGCTCCCCACGAGCGTATGGCCAAGGGCGCGGGCGATGTCATCGCGATCGAAGACACGTCCGCCGACCGCAGGGTCCACAGCGAGCGACTGGCGGCGGGGGGCATTCTGGCCGTACTGGCGGTTCCCCTCCTGTCGAGCAACGAGCGGGTCGGCGTCCTGTACTTCAACTGGAGCGAGCCGCAGCGGTTCGGACACGAGCAGCGCGCCTTCGTGCGCTCGATCTCGTCGCTCATGGCGCCGCACGCACAGGTACTGCGGCTGTTGCGAGTCGTGGATCGTGAGACCACCTACGTGACGACGCTGCTCGATTCGGTGCGAGCCGTCTCGAGCGGCGGCATGCGGAGCTCTATCGCCGCCTCGGTCCTCGAGGTGCTCCACGATCGACTGGGGCTCGACTACGGGGACATCCGCATCGGGGAGGACCGCCAGCGGCTCCACACGCTTGCCACCCTCCACGGCCACGAGACGGTTCCCAGCAATGGCGTTCCTGCAGAGCTCGGGCAGCAGGCGCTGAGCGAGGGTCGCATGGTGACGGGGCGTACGAAGGAGGCGCCCGAGGACCGGGACCTCGACGGCATTCGGCACATCTCGGTCCCCTTCGATGTGATGGGCGGCGGAATCGGCGTGATGGACCTGTCGTTCCTGGGCTCGCGTCGCTTCGCCGCTGACGAAATGGCGCTCTTCGGCGCCGTCGGTCGACTTCTCTCGCTCTCACTTGGTCGCCCTGACGACCTGACGGCGTGGGGCGAGGCCGGCCGGCGATGTCGACGTGACGCAGGCGGACTCGTCCGAGTAGCACCGTGCCTCGCTACAGGCTGGTCGTCTTCGCTGTCTCTGCGCGTGCTACCGCAGCGCGATGAGCTGCAATCTCGAGCGCGTCATCGAGGGGCGCCAGGTCGATCGTCTCCCCGTACCGGGCCTTCAGCGCGCACCGGATCAGGTGATCGGCGAACCACGGGTTCTTGGGCAGTAGCGAGCCGTGCAAGTAGGTGCCGAATGCTGCCTTGTACCAGCCGCCCTCGACGGTGCGGTCGCCCAGATTACCGAAGCCCTTGCGCACCGTCCCGAGCGGAGCGGTCCGCTCGCCGAGGTGGGTGAGTCCGGAGTGATTCTCGAAGCCGACCAGCGTCGACGGCGGCTTGCTGTCCTGGAAGTCCTCGGCGGCGGTCGTGTACTCGAATGTCGGGCGCCCATGACTTCGAGCTCTCGGCGATGTCGACCACCACGTTGCCGATGAGTCGCTTCGTGCCCCCCAGGGTGTACGCGTCGAATAGGCCGATGCCCTCGATCTCGGTGCCGTCGACGGTCTTGAAGTACCGGCCGAACAGCTGGAAGCCGCCGCAGATGGTCAGGGCCGCCATACCCTGCTCCACGCGCTCGATCAACGCGGGCCCTCGCCGGACCAGGTCGTCGCCGACGATCTTCTGCCCGCGGTCCTGGCCGCCGCCCATGAACACGATGTCGGTCTGCGACAGGTCGACCTGGTCCCCGACTCTCACGTTGGCGATCTCGAAGCCGATGCCGCGCCACTCGCATCGCCGCTGCAGCGCGAGCACGTTGCCGAGATCCCCGTACAGGTTCATCGCGTCGGGGTAGAGGTGGGCGAGCCGGATGCCCAGGGCGGCCATGTCACAGCCCCCGTTTCGTCGCGGCGCCGAGACCCGCGAGTGCGTCGCCGTGAGGGGCGTAGGCGCCACGGATCTCCATCATCGCCGTGTACGTGGGCAGGACCGCGATCTCCTCGCCCTCGGGTGCGAGCTCTGCCGCCCGGCGGCACGCCTGCACGGGGTCGTGCACGACTTCGAGCCGCTCGGCAGGCAGTCCGGCGTACTTGAGGCGGACCGCCGCGTCGTCGGCGCGGATCCCGCTCGCTACGAAGCGGCTTCTGGGCAGATCGAGCACTTCGAACTCGACGTCCCAGATCCACGAGACGTCGGTACCGTCCGCGAAGTTGTCGTTGAGGGCGAAGACGACGGTCTTGGGCCGGTCGTCGGAGTAGACGGCGGCCAGTGACTGGTTGGCCCCGGTCGGGTTCTTCACCAGCAGCAGCGTCGCCGGTGTGCCCTGCACGGTGACGCGCTCCATCCGTCCGAACGCCGCCGAGAACGCGCGTAGGGCGGACGCGATCGGTTCGCGGGCGACGCCGACCTGCTCGGCGACGGACGCCGCCGCGAGCGCGTTGTACACGTTGTAGAGCCCGGGCAGGCCGAGACTGATGTCGAAGTGCTCTCGCCCGGAGTAGCTGAACGCGCTGTCGTGCGGCGTCAGCTTGACCCGCGATGCGGTGTGCTCCGGCGTGGGTCGGGTCGCGCCGCAGGAGGGGCAGTGCCACACCCCGAGGTGGCCGAAGTAGCGAGCCTCGTACACGTACTCGTGACCGCAGATCACGCAGTCCTTGCTGTCCATCGCCGCCGTCGATGTCGCGCGACCGAGTTCGTGATCCTCGATCCCGAAGTAGCCGACAGCACCGCGCACGTCCTTGGCCAGCGACGCGACCAGCGGGTCGTCGGCGTTGAGCAGTGCCGAGAGGCCGTCGACCGTGCTGAGCGCACCGCCGATGATGCTGGCCGTCTTGTCGAGTTCCCCGTAACGGTCCAGCTGGTCTCGGAAGAGGTTCGTGACCACCACGAGCGAAGGCTGCAGCCGAGGCACCGCCGTCGCCATCGTCGCCTCGTCGATCTCGAACACGGCGACGTCCGCATCGATCTTGAGTGAGGCGCCGTGGCTTGCTTGCACGAGGGTGGACGCGACGCCGCGCGTCAGGTTCGAGCCGCTTTCGTTGGCGAGGACCCGCTTGCCGGCCGCGGTCAGGATCTCGCTCAGCATCTTGGCGGTCGTGGTTTTGCCGTTGGTGCCCGTGACGACGATGACGCCGTCGGGCAGGCATGCCGAGAGCTCGGCGATGACCTGCGGGTCGATGCGTTCGGCCACGAGACCGGGCAGTGTCGTACCGCTTCCTGCCCGGAGCAGGCGCGAGGCAGCGCGCGCGGTCTTGGCCGCGGCGACTGCCAGGTAGGTGAGCAGGCGGGGCACGGCGCCTCCGGGGAGCTGAATCGGGCGTGGCGAGGTGCGTGGCGAGTGTAGCAGCGGCGGCGCCAGGGGGGTGCGGCCGTGGTCGGTGGTGGGGTAGCTCGGCGGGTGACCTCAATCACAAGACAACACGGGGCTCAACATCCCCTCAATAGAACAGCACCAGAATCGTCCCGATGATCCCGGTGTCGACACCGGAGGAGGGACGCAGAATGATTCGTAAGCCACTGTCCATCGTGTTGTGTATCGCCGTCGTCCTCGCGTTCGCGCTGCCTGCTACGGCGCTCGCACGCGGAGGCGCGGGCAAGAAGGCGTCTGGCGGTCAGTCCGCGACGCACGGCAAGGCCGCCGTCAGCAAGGGCGCCGCGAAGAAGGCAGCCAAAGTCACGGCGAAGGCCGCGCCCAAGGCGACCGGAGGCTCGAAGAAGGCCGCCGTCTCGGCGAAGGCGCCGAAGGCCAAGGGCGGCAAGGCAGCCGCGAAGAAGGCCGCAGCCGCCGCGACCATGGCAGGCGCGCTCAAGATCAAGAGCCACCGCAAGCTTGCCTCGGCCGCTACGAGCCCGTCCGACGAGCCGAGCGACTCGGTCGAGGCCTCGAAGGGCGCGTGGTCGCGCGACACGACCCCGACCGCCTTCTTCAGCATCACGAAGAACATCGAGAAGGCCATGGCCAAGGTCGCCGCCGGCACCAAGAAGCAGATTCCGCCGGGGCTGCAGAAGGTCTGGCTGAAGTTCGCCGGGTGGCTTGGTCTCGATACCACCACGCCGCCGTGGGTCACCCCCGAGCCTCCGGGTTCGGTGGATGGCAGCCCGACCGTCGACCCGTCGACCAACCCCAGCGGTACCGTCGACCCGTCGACTAACCCCAGCACCACCGTCGACCCCTCGGTTCCCGAGAGCCCCACGGTGGTACCCGCAAGCTAGACCGACCCATCACTCACGGCGATCGACACGCTCCTAATCAGAGCGAGCATCGATGGACGGAACGGACCTCGCTAGAATGGCGAGGTCCGTTCGCTTCTTCATCGGAGGTCCTATGGCGCGACCGTCGCGCTCCGCCACGCTCATCGCTCTCGGCATCGCCGGCGCCTTCATCGCAGCCGCGCTCGTGCTCACTCGCTCGATTCCGGTCGAGAAGGTGCTGGGCACCCGTATCTACCTGCCCATCTTCCATGGAGCGTCGACGTGGGTCGACATCATGCTCTTCGTCGCGATGGGCCTGTCCGCCGTTGCCTACCTCGTGACCCGCCGAGACGACCTCTACGCGTGGGAGGTCGGATTTCGCGCGGTCGCGGCGCCGCTGTGGGCGCTGAATACCGGTCTCGGACTGATGGCCGCGCTCGGCACGTGGGACTTCACGGGGTCGAAGTCCTCGCCCTTCGCCGAGGCGATCAAGGACCCCCGTCTCTCCGCGCAGTTCTGGCTGCTCGTATGCCTCGGGCTGGTGCTCGCGCTGCTGCTCTTGCTCGACAAGCTGTGGCAGAAGTCCGTCGCCGATCTGGGGTACCTCGCGGTGATGGCGGTGCTCCTCGGCGAGGTACTGATCAACCCGACGAAGCGGGCACTGCATCCCGACAACCCCGTGCTGAACTCGGGGTGGGACATCAAGGGTCCGTTCTTCGGCATCGTCGCGTGCCTGCTCGTCGCCGGTGTCGTACTCGCATGGCTCGTCCGGGGTTACGTGCGTGCCGGTCTGGCGAACCGCGAGGACCAGCCGGTCGAAGCCACCACGGACTCGGCCGCGTAGGAGGCCCGCCCACGCAGGCATGTTGCGACCCTTCGTTGGCTGACGGATTGCCGTCCAGGATTCGTGTAGACTGCACGAGCACGTTGCCAACCGGATATTGGCACCAGCTGGTGCCTCGGCCCGACGAGCCACTCTCGTCGCGCCGAGGAGAATAGGGAACCCGGTGAGAACCCGGGACGGGACCCGCCACTGTGAAGCGTTCGGCGCCAAGGCGCCGGGCCGAAGTCAGGAGACCTGCCGACTGGTGCGCGACGCGGCCTTCGAGGATCCAGGGCCGGCTCGCGGTGCCTGGCCTCCAGGCCCCCCGAACCTCCCCGCTCCCACGAGACCCGCCGCCTGAATCAGGCCGCGGGTCTTCTCGTTTCCGGCAGCGTCGTCCGCCGCTGGCGACGCCGACCAGACGAGATGCACTGACGGTTCGCGAGAGGAACAACATGAACAGGCTCGTCCGCAGGATCTTTGTGACCGCGCTGCTCGTTGCAGTGGCGGTCGTCGCCGTGGTCGCCTCGGGGTGCTCGGGAAGCGGCACCGCATCGAGTACGTCGGACAACAAGGTGACCGGCCAGGCGCACAACTTCCCGGTGACCATCACCGACGACACGAAGCGCACCGTCACGGTGAATACTCGGCCCGAACGGATCGTCTCGCTCGCTCCGGCGAACACTGAGATCGTCGCGGCCCTCGGGCTCGAGAAGAAGCTCGCCGGAGTCACCACCTACTGCGACTACCCGCCGAGCGTGAAGTCGCTGCCCAAGGTCGGTGACTTCATGAACCCGAACGTCGAGGCGATCGCCGCCGCGAAACCCGACCTCATTCTCGTGACTACCGGGGTCCAGGGCGACGTGCTGGCCAAGCTCGAGGCGCTGGGCGCGCCGGTCGTCGCGATCGATCCGGCCACGATCGACGGGGTGCTCGGCGATATCGAGAAGGTGGGCGCGGCGACCGGGACGAAAGCCGAGGCCAAGGAGCTGACGGCGAAAATGCGCGGTCAGATCCAGGCGGTCGAGGGTGCGCTCGCGGCTCGCTCGGACAACAGGCCGGTGAAGGTGTTTCTGGAGATCGGCCAGAACCCGCTGTACGCCGTGGGGACCGGCACGCTGCTCGACGATCTGGTGACGCGTGCAGGCGGCACGAACATCGTGACCAAGCCCGGCTACGTGGCGTACTCGAACGAGCAGGTGCTCAAGGACGACCCCGATGTGTACCTCGCGACGCTCGGCTCGATGGGCGATCCCAAGAACATCAAGAAGGGGCAGCTCGCCTCGCTGCGGGCCGCCAAGGAGAACCGCGTCTACGTGCTGGACGAGAACCTCGTGACCCGGCCGGGACCTCGCATCACCGAGGGGCTGCTCGCGGTCGCGAAGGTGCTGCACCCACAGCTGCAGTTCCCCGAGGCAGCGCAGTAGCATGCGACACCGCCCGGCAGTCGTGCTGATCACCCTCGGCGCCGCGCTCGCGGTGTCGGTGGTGGCCAGCGTACTGCTGGGCGCGGTGCGCATTCCGCTCGCGGACCTGCTGGGCGCCGTCGCGCGCGCCGGGGTCCGAACCGCTCGTGACCACGCTGGTGCTCGGACTTCGCCTGCCGAGGGTCGTGCTCGCCGCACTCGTGGGCGCGTCCCTCGCCGGCGCAGGCGTGCTGTACCAGGCGCTCTTCCGCAACCCGCTCGCCGACCCCTACATCCTCGGCGTGTCGAGCGGAGCCGGACTGGCCACGGTGCTCGTATTGGCCGCCACGGTGCACGCCACGAGTCTGCGCTACGGCCTGGTGCCCGTCGCCGCGTTCTTCGGCGCGCTGCTCACGATGCTGCTCGTGGTGCGGCTTGCCTCGGTGGGGGGCCGGCTCGACACGACCTCGCTGCTGCTCGCCGGCGTCGCGGTCTCCTACACGTTCGCGGCGCTGATGTCGTTCGTGATGCTGTCGGTGCGCGAGTCGCTCACCACGGTCGTGTACTGGACGATGGGCGGGCTGACCGGCGCGACGTGGGGGTACGTGGCGATGATCGCGCCGATGTTCGTGGTGGGCGCGGCGTTGCCGTTCGCGTTCAGTCGCGAGCTGAACCTGATGCTACTGGGCGACGAGCGGGCGGGCCAGCTCGGCGTGCCCGTCGAGCGATTCAAGCTGTTCGCGCTCGCGGTCGGCTCCCTGCTGACCGCCGCCGCTGTGGCCGTGGCGGGGCTCATCGGCTTCGTCGGGCTGATGGTGCCCCACATGGTGCGGCTCGTCCTGGGGCCCGATCACCGGGTGCTTCTGCCCGCGTCGCTGCTGGCCGGCGGTATCGTGCTCGTGCTCGCCGACCTTGTCGCGCGCACCGTTCTCGCCCCCGCCGAGATACCGGTCGGGATCGTCACCGCGGTCCTGGGCGGACCCTTCTTCGTGTGGCTGCTCGTGAAGGGGCGGCGATGACGCCCGCCGAGACCGACGCGACCACGCCCGTCGCCGCGCCCGCACCACTGCGATTTCTCCACGCGACGGTGGGATACCGCGACCGAGCGGTCGTCAGCGACGCCTCGCTGGACGTCGATGCCGGCGAGATCGTGGGCCTCGTGGGCCCCAACGGCGCCGGCAAGTCGACGCTCCTGCGTGCGGTCACCACTGATGCGGAGCTTCTCGGCGGCGCCATCGAGATTGGCGGTCACGCCATCAGCGCGCTCGCCCACGTCGAGCGTGCGCGGCTGGTGGGGGTGGTTCCGCAGGCGCTCGTGCCGGCGCCGGGTTTCTCGGCACGCGACGTGGTGATGATGGGCCGTCACGCGCACCTGCCGCGGTTCGGCCAGCCGGGACCCACCGACGCGGCGGTCGTCGGCCGCGCGATGGCGATGACCGACACCGCCCGCCTCGCCGACATCCACGCGGAGGAGCTGTCCGGCGGCGACATGCAGCGGGTGGCGCTCGCGCAGGCGCTTGCCCAGGAACCGAGCGTGCTGCTGCTCGACGAGCCCACGAGCCATCTCGACCTGAACCATCGCCTCCAGGTGCTCGACCTCGTGCGCGACCTCGCCCGCGTCGGGCTCGCGGTACTCGTGGTCTTCCACGACCTCGATCTCGCCGCGCGTTACGCCGATCGCATCGCGGTGGTCTCGGAGGGCGGTATCAGCCCCGCCGAGAAGCCCGAGGCTGTCCTCACCGCCGAGACGGTCAGGCGAGTGTTCGGCGTGCGCGCGGTGGTCGGGCTCGACCCGGTTACCGGCGCGGTCAACGTCGTGCCGGTGCTGCGCGACGAGGCGGTCGAGTCGGGGGAGCGCGGACGCGCATTCGTCGTCGGGGGCTCGGGAGCCGCCGCGCCCCTGCTGCGTCGCCTCGTGCTCGCGGGGTGGCAGGTGAGCTCGGGCGCGCTGAACGCGGGCGACGCCGACGAGGCAGTGGCCACCGCGCTCGACGTCGAGTTCCCGGCGATTCCCCCGTTCGGCCCAATGGACGCGGCAGCGGCAGACGAAGCCGCTCGGCTCGCGGCTGCTGCAGACGTCGTGGTAGTGACCGACGTGCCGTTCGGCCACGGCAACGTCGAGAACCTCCGCGCCGCCGTGTCGGCTGTCGAAGGTGGTGTGTCCGGCGTGCTGATCGGGTCGATCGCGGACCGCGACTTCACCGGCGGCGAGGCCGAACGGCTGTGGGAGCAGGCGGTCGGTGCGGGTGCCCGGGTGGTCGCGGACCGCGACGAGGCAGATCGGGTCGTCTCGGAGCTCGCTCACGGCGCAGATGACGACGCCTAGCCGAACAGCGTCTCCTGCCGGCATGGCAGATCACCGCACGCCTCGGTCTGTCCGGCTGCGACGAGCTCGCCCTGGTATCCGAGCTGAGCGAGCCGCTCCCTGAGCGACGCGAGCACCAGCTCTCGGGTGTTGTTGGTCCTCGAGCGGTGCAGCGCGATCACCTGACGCAACCGCGACGAGGTGAGATTGTGGAGGGCCTCGGCCGCCGCCGCGTTGGACAGGTGGCCTCGCTCAGAGGCGATGCGGCGCTTCAGGAACGCCGGGTACGGACCCACCTGCAGCATGCGCACGTCGTGGTTGCTCTCGATGCCGATCACGTCGCAGTCCTCGAGCGCCTCGCGCGTTTCGGGCGTCAGGACGCCGGTGTCGGTGACCAGCCCGATCGTCTCTCCGCTCCGCGCGCGGATGCGGTAGCCGCACGGCTCGGCGGCGTCGTGGGAGGTGCGGAAGGGGACGACCTCGAAGCCTCCCACTCTGTGGGACTGCCCCGTTGCGAGCGTCCGCACCTCGGGGGCGAGTCCGTCGAGGCCCGCGGCCCGGCGCGTCCCGTGGGTCGCGCACACCTCGACCTCCCGGCGCTTCACGAAGACCTCGAGCCCGCGGGTGTGGTCGGTGTGCTCGTGCGTGACGAGAACGGCGCGCACGGTCGCCGGCTCGATGCCCGCGCTCGCGAGCCGACGACACGTCTCTCGTGCCGAGAACCCGCAGTCGACGAGCAGCGTGTCGACCTCGTCGGTCACCGCGATGGCATTGCCCGACGAGCCGCTGCCGAGTACGACGACTCGGGTCGCGCGGGTGTCGGCATTCGGGGCGTGGGCGTGTGGGCCGGTGGGCATGCGGGCAGTGTAGCGTAGGGCGCCGACAATCGAGGCTTGTCTCATGCTGGAAGAAACGGGGCATCGATGAAGCGACGACTGGGAATACAAGAGTCGCGCGGGTCGCGGCGCGCCCACCGGTAGCGAGGAGTTCTCATGGCCAAGAACGTCTTCATCTATGCGCTGTCCACATGCCCGTACTGCCGCATGACGAAGAAGTACCTTACCGAGAACAACGTGCCGTACGAGTTCGTCGACGTCGACCTGCTGACCGGTGAAGAGAAGCAGAGCACGGTCGACGAAGTGAAGGCGCTGTCGGGGGGCACATCGTTCCCGGTGATCAAGGTCGACGACGAAGTCATCGTCGGGTTCAACAAGGTGCGCCTGAAGGAGCTGTTGGACCTGTGACCGAGACGCACGGCGCGTCTCCCAGTCCACGCCGCCGCTTCGAGGCGGGAACCACGATCGACGATCTCAAGGCCTACATGGTCCCATTCGTCGCGCACCTGGGCTACAAGCTCAACACCGAGACCGACTTCGTCGACGAGGTCCTCACCTCCGAGATCGAGATCCTCGACCGCGACGGGGACGTCTATTGCCCCTGTCGCATCAGGACCGGCGACCCCAAGGCCGACATAGCGATCGTCTGCCCGTGCATCCCGTTCTACCGCGACCAGTTCTCGGCGATGCGGAAATGCTGGTGCGGCCTGTTCATCCGTAGCGATGTCGAGGACGGCGCGGATCTGATCGGCGTGATCGACGCCGAGGCGGGACCGGTCGAGGTTCCCGTCTTCGCCGAGGGCGAGCTCGCCGAGGGTTCGGTCCGCCGGGCGAAGATCGGGAAGCGCGAGATCGCCGTCGCCCGCACCGAGGGGTCGTACTTCGCGCTCTCGAACCTGTGTCGCCACGCGTTCGGGCCGCTGTCCGATGGGTTCGTCGACGGCTTTATGTTGCTGTGCCCGTGGCACGGCTGGCGATACGACGTGCGGGACGGTACCACCGATCACCCGAACGCCGATGTGGCCACGTTTCCCGTCTCGGTCCACGACGGCTACGTGTGGGTCTCGGTCGACTACCGTCCCTGAGCCCACCACCGGGCCAGCAGCACGAACCCGGCGAGGGTGACCGCGAAGAACGATCCCCACTGCCAGCCGGGGCCGAGGCCGAGCAGGACCGCGGTCGCCGCGGCCAGCGCTCCCAGGCCGAACGACAGTGAGAGCATCTCGGTGTCGGCCAGCTCGTAGAGCACGCAGACCGCGGCGACGACGAGCCACGCCCAGAACGAGAGCGGCAGCATGTCTCGACACCCCTTCCTGCGGTTGCGTGTTCGTTGCGGCCGCCGTGCGTCTGCGCGAAAAGCGACCGACCCCGACGGCACTCGGGCTGTCCCCTCGGGCTGTCAGAAGCATACGCGAGCGACACCTTCGCGACGACCGGCAGGCCGCTGCTGAGCTGACGTACAGTCAGAGAGCGTGGCGACTCGCCCCGACACGCAGAGGCAATCGCGTGCGCGAGAACGTTTCGTTCATCTGTTGCACTGTGCATCGTTCTGCTACGCTTCGTCCGATTCCCCTCGATGGGGTTGGGGGCACGCTGCTCGAAGAAGTGATCAGCTGCTCATCCGGAGTCCTAAGCACAAGGGAGGAAGATGAAGTTGAGGAAGAGGTCGCTTCTTGCGCTCGTAGCGACGCTTGTCTTCGTCGCGATGGTCGCTGCCGGTTGTGGCGGCGGCTCGAGCACCAGCTCGACCGGCGAGTCGAGCGGCGAGACCGTTGAGGTCAAGATCGGTATTGGTGCCCCGCTGACCGCCGGCGCCGTCGCGCTCGGCGAGGGTATGCAGCGTGGCGCGGAGCTCGCGATTTCCCAGGCCAACGAGAGCGAAGCGGCGAAGGCCGCCGGCATCAAGTTCGTTGGCGTTCCGGGCGACGACCAGGGCGACCCGACCAAGGGCGGCAACGTGGCGAACACCTTCGCCTCCGACCCCGCACTCGTCGGCGTCATGGGTCACCTGAACTCGGGTGTCTCGATCCCCGCCTCGAAGATCTACAACCGCGCGAAGATCGTTCAGGTCTCGCCGGCTTCGACGAACCCGCAGCTCACCCTGCAGGGTCTCGACAACGTGTTCCGCGTCTGCACGATCGACTCGGTCCAGGGTCCCGCCGGCGCTGACTACGCCTACAACGACCTTGGCCTCAAGTCGGCCTACGTCATCGACGACTCGACGCCGTACGGCGAGGGTCTCGCGTCCGAGTTCGCCAAGCAGTTCGCGGCGAACGGCGGCAAGGTGCTTGGTACCGCCAAGACCTCCGACAAGGACACCGACTTCAACGCCCTCGTCACCAAGATGAAGGGGCTCAACCCGGCGGTCGTCTACTACGGCGGCATCTACAACTCCGGCGCCATCCTTGCCAAGCAGTGGAGTGAGGCCGGCGGCAAGGCCCCGATCATGGGCGGCGACGGCATGTACGATCCGACCTACATCGAGCTCGCCGGTGCGGCCAACGCCGAGGGCGACTACTGCACGTCCGTCGGTCTCCCGCTGGACCAGCTGCCCAAGGGTGGCGAGTTCAAGACCGCGTTCGAGAAGCAGTTCCCCGGCAAGGACATCGCGGCCTACGACGCGTACGCCTTCGACGCCACCCAGGTCATCATCGACGCGGTCCTCAAGGCCTCCGAGACGGTCGGCGCCGACAAGGTGACCGCGACCGAAGGTCGCACCGAGATCATCAAGAACGTTGCTGCGACGAACACCGAGGGCGTCACCGGCGCCATCTCGTTCGACGAGAACGGCGACACTACCAACAAGGCCATCACGCTGTACGTCGTGAAGAACGGCGCTTGGGAGCCGTGGACCAAGTAAGTCGCGCGCTCCTTCGTGTGTGACCTACGCTCAAGCGATAACCGGGCTGGCATCGAGCGATGCCAGCCCGGTTGCTGAGCGAGACTCCTTCGCAATATGACGAGACAGGTATCCACGTGTCCGCATCCATCATTATCCAGCAGCTCTTCAACGGCATAACGCTGGGTAGCCTGTTCGCGCTGATCGCGCTGGGCTACACGATGGTGTACGGCATCATGCTCATGATCAACTTCGCTCACAGCGAGATGTTCATGATCGGTGCCTACGTTGGTCTGGGCGTGCTGCTGCTGCTCACGAACCCGGACACCATCGCGGCGGTGACCGAGGCGATGCCGTTCATGTCGTGGCTGAAACCTGCCAGCGAGTTCTTCACCGGCAGCGGATTCGGCCTGATCGTTCTGTTCACGATCGTCTTCCTCGTGTCGATGATCGCGGTGGGCCTTCTCGGCGTGCTGATCGAGCGGTTCGCGTATCGGCCGCTGCGTCACGCGCCAAGACTCGCGCCCCTCATCTCGGCGATCGGTGTGTCGATCTTCCTGCAGAACGCTGTCCTGCTGTGGATCGACTCCAAGCCGATCCCGTATCCCGCGGTGTTCCCGGTCACGCCGGTGATCCAGATTGCGGGAGCCACGCTGACGTCACTGCAGCTGGCCATCATCGTCACCGCGCTGGTGCTCCTTGCCGGTCTCGACCAGTTCGTGTCGCGGACCCGGATCGGCAAGGCCATGCGCGCGACCTCTCAAGACCGTGAAGCCGCCGGCCTCATGGGCATCGACATCAACAGCGTCATCGCGCTGGCCTTCTTCATCGGCCCGGCGTTCGGCGCCGTCGCCGGTGTCTACTGGGGCATGTACTACGGCAGCGTCATCTTCAACATGGGATTCGTTCCGGGCATCAAGGCGTTCACCGCCGCGGTGCTCGGTGGTATCGGTAACCTCCGCGGCGCGATGCTCGGCGGCCTGGTCCTCGGCCTCGTGCAGTCGCTTGCAGCGGGCTTCATCTCGAACGCGTACCAAGACGTCATCGCGTTCGCGATCCTGATCCTTGTCCTGATCTTCCGTCCGGGCGGTCTGCTCGGCGAAGCCGTTGTGGAGAAGGTGTAGCCATGGGCGGAAGCAAAATGGACGTTTCGACCAAGGTCTCTTCCGGCCGCATGACGTGGGGCCGCGTCCTGATGTACCTCGCCATCGCGGCGGCGGTCGTCCTGGCGCCGATCATGTTCCAGACGATCGGCTGGGGCTTCATGGTGAGGATCCTGGCCATCGTGGGCCTGTACGTGATGCTCGCACTGGGTCTCAACATCGTCGTCGGGTTCGCGGGTCTGCTGGACCTGGGGTATATCGCGTTCTTCGCGATCGGGTCCTACGTGTCGGTCATCGTCACTCAGACGGTGATCTTGTCGCAGTCGGTAGCCGCCTTCGCGAACACGGGTGGCCAAGTGCCCGATGGGTTGAACCTGTGGGGCATCATGACCTACAACGCCCCGATGCAGCAGCTCGCGTCAGACCCGGCGTTCTCCACGGCGATCCGCTCGGTCAGCTCGAGCAGCGCGATCCTGCCGTGGATGTTCATCATCTGCATCCCGCTGGCTGCCGCCGGCGCCGCTGCAACGGGCATCATGCTGGGCACGCCGGTCCTGCGCCTGCGCGGGGACTACCTCGCCATCGTGACGCTTGGCTTCGGCGAGATCGTCCGCATCATCATCACGAACAACGCATTCGGTCTGACCGGAGGTGCGGCGGGCCTGCCTCGTGCGGGCGTCATCCTGCCCGACCCGATCGGGCTGAAGTGGATGTCAGAGAACCTCACACTGCGGCTGGGGAACTCGCAGTTCTACGTGGACCCCAACCTGTACTGGTACTTCGTCATCGTGCTGTTCTGCCTGGCAACGATCTTCGTGGTGCGCAGGCTTGACGACTCCCGTCTGGGTCGCGGATGGACCGCGATGCGCGAGGACGAGGTCGCTGCGTCGTCCATGGGCGTCAACATCATGACCTCGAAGCTGTGGGCGTTCTCGCTCGGCGCTCTGTCCGGTGGACTGGCCGGTCTCGTCTTCGTCAACCTGCAGGGAAGCGTCACGCCCGAGACCTTCAACTTCATGGAGTCGGTGTTCGTGGTCTCCATCGTCGTTCTCGGCGGTATGGGATCGATCCCCGGCGCGATCGTGGGTGGCCTGCTCATCACGGGCGTGCCTGCGTTCATCCAGGGCATGGCCGCCTCGGGCAAGCTGCCGATCGATCCGGGAACCGCGACGCTGATCGGCAACTACCGCTACCTGGTCTTTGGCCTCCTGATGGTGGTCATGATGGCCTGGAGGCCGCAGGGCATCTTCCCCTCCAAGCGTCGTGCACGCGAGCTCCATCCCGAGACGGAGAAGATGCTCGACGACGAGAACGAGGCTCTGTACGAAGCTCAGCACGACGTCAACGTCCCCGGCGAAGACCTTTAGGAAGGGGGGAGTAGCGCAATGACACGACTGGTCGACGCAGCCAACGTCACGATGCAGTTCGGCGGCCTCAAGGCCGTGAACGACGTGACCATGCACATCGACGAAGGCGAGATCGTCGCCCTCATCGGACCGAACGGCGCGGGCAAGACCACGTTCTTCAACATGCTCACCGGCATCTACACCCCCACCGAGGGCACTCTCACCTACGAGGGGACCACCGTGGGCGGCAAGAAGCCCAACGTCATCTGCGAGATGGGCATCGCCCGTACGTTCCAGAACATCCGCCTGTTCTCCAACATGACCGCGCTGGAGAACGTGATGGTCGGCCGGCACACGAGGACTCTCGCCGGGCCGCTCGCCGCCGTTCTGCGCTCCGGCAAGTTCAAGCGCGAGGAGCAGAAGACGGTCGACGAGGCACTGAAGTGGCTCAGGTTCGTGAACCTCGACCAGCACGCGAACGAGCTGGCCAAGAACCTGCCCTACGGCGACCAGCGCCGTCTCGAGATCGCCCGCGCGCTGGCGACGCAGCCCAAGCTCATCCTGCTCGACGAGCCGGCCGCCGGTATGAACCCGCAGGAGTCGGCCTCCCTGGTGGAGCTGGTTCGCCGCGTCCGCGACCTCGGTATCACCGTGCTGCTCATCGAGCACGACATGAAGGTCGTCATGGATATCGCCGAGCGCATCTACGTGCTCGACTTCGGCACGCTCATCGCCGAGGGCCTGCCCCTCGAGATCCAGCGCAACCCGCGCGTGATCGAGGCGTATCTCGGCAAGGCCGCCGGTGAGGCGTTCGCAGCTGCCGAGGAGAGCGGCGGCGACGTCGCCGAGGCGCTCGAGGCGGCAATGCTTGCCGAAGAGCCGCTCGAGGGCGCATCGACCGCCGAGACCGACCTGTCCGACGTACCCGCGAGCGAGCCCGACGGCGCACCTGAGCCCGACGGCGAGACGCAGGACCAGGAGTAAGGAGAACCCATGCTGCTCCAGGTCGACAACCTCGTCACGAGCTACGGGAAGATCGAGGCGCTCAGGGGCATCAGCGTCGACGTCGAGCAGGGCGAGATCGTCACGCTCATCGGCGCGAACGGTGCCGGCAAGTCGACGACCCTGAAGACCATCTCCGGTCAGCTCAAGCCGTCTGCAGGCACGCTGCAGTTCTCGGGTACCGATATCGCCGGCATGCCCGCGCACAAGGTGGCGGAGCTCGGCATCGTGCAGGTTCCCGAAGGTCGACGCATCTTCTCCCGCATGACCGTTACCGAGAACCTCGAGATGGGCGCGTTCCTGCGCAAGGACAAGTCCGAGATCAAGGCCTCGATCGAGCGGGTGTTCGAGCTCTTCCCGCGTCTTGCCGAGCGGCGCAGCCAGAAGGGCGGCACGCTGTCCGGCGGCGAGCAGCAGATGTTGGCGATGGGCCGCGGGCTCATGGCCACGCCGAAGCTGCTGATGCTCGACGAGCCGTCGATGGGTCTCGCGCCCGTGGTGGTCGAGACGATCTTCGAGACGATCGAACAGCTCAACCGAGAGGGCATCACCATCCTGCTCGTCGAGCAGAATGCGCACCTCGCGCTTTCGATCGCCAATCGCGGCTACGTGCTCGAGACCGGTGAGATCAAGCTGTCCGGTCCCGGCAAGGAACTGCTTACGAACGAAGAGGTCCGCAAGGCGTATCTCGGCGAGAGCTAGCCGAGGAACTCATCGTGAACCCGGAGGGGCGGTGCCGAGTGGTGCCGCCCCTTCCGCGTCCGGCGAGGCCGGCGCCGGACGAGCGGCTAGGGCTGGACGAGCGGCTTGTCCATGAAGATCGCATCGTCGGCGGTCGATGGGCGGTAGGGTTCGACGAACGCGAACCCGGCGAGCCGGTAGAGCTCGATGGCCTCGGTCATGTGGGGCAGGGTTACCAGCCGCAGGCGTTCGTATCCGGCAGCGGACGCCCACGCCTCGGCGCTGTCGAGGATCGCGCGCGCCACGCCCTGTCGCCGCGCTTCGGGGATCACGTAGAGCCGCCGCATCTCGACGCACTCGCCGCACCACGCCTCGATGGGCCGCATGACGGCACAGCCGACATCGACCTCCCCGGCCGACGCCATAAGCATCGCGCCCTTCGGGGGCGAGTACTCGCCGGGCAGCGCGGCGATCTCCTCGAGGTGGGCGGGGTCGCCGTCCCAGCCCTGCTCGGCGACGTAGCGCCGAAGCAGCGCCCCGAGGCGGGAGACGCCGGCGGCGTCGGGAGCGAGCAACTCGACCAGCGGCTCCATCAGCCGAGGGCCTCCGCCGCCTTCGCCCTGGCCTCCGCTGCCGCCGCTTCGATCGCTGCCGTGTCGAGCAGCCCGACCCCGTCCCGCACGCGCCACTCGCCTCCGGTGATCACGGCTTCCACCACACTCGCTCCGGCATGCGCGACCACTGCCGCCTCCGGGTCGCTGTCTGCTGCGAGGCGGTAGGCAACGACGTCCGCTTGCATGCCGGGCTCCAGCGCCCCGAATCGCTCCTCCGCCCCGATGGCGACGGCCCCGTGCAGCGTGAGCATCTCGAGCAGACTCGCGGGCGTGAGCCGGGGGAAGTGCCCGAGCAACGCGCGGGCCTCTTCCATGAGGTCGAGGTCGGGAGTGCTGGCGAGAGAGTCGGTGCCCAGTCCCACCGGAACGCCGGCCGCGATCATCGCTTCGACCGGGGCGATGCCGTTGTGCAGCCACGCGTTCGAGCGCGGGCACGTCACTGCGCCCCTCGTCGTGGCCGCGAGTCTCGCGACGTCGCTCGGCCAGGTCTGGCAGAGGTGGATCGCGGTGGCGCCGTCGAGCACGCCGAGCCGGTCCAGGTATGCCACCGGCGTGCTGCCGTCGGGCCGGAAGTCGGGCGCGAGCTTGTGTGCGACCGGAGCGAGACCGCCGCCGCCGCTCTGCACGAGTTCGGCCTCGGCGCTGGTCTCTCCCACGTGGAGGGCAATGGGCAGCTCGCGGTCGCGTGCGAGGGCAGCGACGGCACGGAGCAGGCTCGGACCCGACGAGTACAGCGTGTGTGGCGAGAGGCCGCACCTGATGCGGGGAGCCAACCCCCGGCAGTCGCCGAACCCGAGTTCGTCGAGCCTCGCATCGAGGGCACGGGGCTGGATGCCGAGCACCTCGAAGAAGAACGTGCCCGCGAGCCCCGTCGCGGCGGCGGCTTCGACCGAGGGCATGTTGTATGCGATGTCGCCGACGACGGTGACGCCCGCCGCGAGCGATCGCGCCGCGCCCAGTGCCGTCGACGCGGCGTAGTCCTCCGCGGTCCACGCCCGCATCGCAGCGACGATCTGCGGAAGCCAGTCGGTGAACGGTGCCGGTTCGAGCAGCCCGTCCACCGCCGAGAGTCCCAAGTGGGTGTGGGCGTTCACGAGCCCCGGCATGAGAACGCACCCGCGCAGCTCGACGCGCTCCTCGGCGGGGTAGCGGGCAACGAGTTCGTCGCTCGGACCGATCTCGGCGATGTGGTCGCCGCGGACCAGGACGGCGCCCTGGGGGATTGGACGGCGCGAGATGGGCAGGGCCCAGTCGGCGGTTAGCAGCACTGTGTGGCTCCCGCTAGGACGAGCGCTCGTCGGGAATCGAGAGCAGCGACGGCTTGCGGTGTTCCATGCAGCCGCAGTCGGCATCGAGGTCGGCCTCGGCGACGGTGTCGAGGACGATGCGTGCGATGGTCTCGGACTCCTCGAAGAAGATCGCTTTCAGCTCTGCGTGCTCCCACTCCTTGACCACGCCCTCGCCGTAGTTGACGACGATGTAGATGCCGGCGAAGCAGGCACCGATGTCGCGCGCGAGGAACACCTCGGGGGCGAGCGACTGGCCGATCACGTCCGCGCCGAGCCGCTTCATGTAGTCGACCTCGGCCACCGACTCGAACCGAGGGCCGTCAGTGACGAGGTAGGTGCCGCGCCCGAAGACGCGCGGGAACGCGCCGGACTCATTGGCGCCTCGGAGCAGGTGATCCGAGAGTTCGGGACAGATCGGGCCGCCGCATGATGAGCAGGTGGTCGCCGCGCACGTAGATGTCCTGGCGGGCGGTGAGGTCGATGAAGTCGTTGGGGACCAGGACGTCGCGCGGGTCGAGCAGGTGGTTGAGCGATCCCACCCCGCCGTCGGCGACGACCTTCGAGATTCCCGCCTCTGCGAACACCCAGAACAGCTGCAGCGACGCGTCGGCGCGCTTCACGCCGCGCCGCCACCCGTGCATCTTCACCGCCAGCGCCTCGCGTGGGCCGCGGGAGCCGGTCACGCGGAAGTGCGTGAGCGCTGGAGAGCGCCCGAACGGTGTGTCGAAGACGAGGTTCTCGGCGAGGACCTCGACCCGGTCGTCCCCGAGTGCGGCGGGGAACTCGAACGACAGGGACCCGCTCCCACCGATGACACCGATCTGAGCTGGGGGTACGAGCTGCTCCGGCATGGGCTCCTCCTTCGGCTAGAGGCTACCCGAAGGCACTTGCCGGCACCACCTGACCGGCCGAGACGCCAGCGAGACTGCGACGGAGAATGGGCGCTGCCGTGATGTGCGGCATGGCGCACGAATCCGGTTACAACTAGGGCACATACTGGGAGAACGTCGCGTTCGAGAACACGGAGGTCTTCAATGGCGCGTGCGATCTGGAAGGGCGCGATCTCCTTCGGACTGGTCACCATCCCCGTGGGTCTGGTCTCCGCCGAGGACACCAAGTCCGACATCAACTTCCACATGCTCGACAAGAAGACGATGTCGCGGGTGCGGCAGAAGCGGGTGGATGAGTCCACCGGCGAAGAGGTCCCCTTCGACGACATCGTGAAGGGCTACGAGTACGAGAGCGGCCGGTACGTGGTGCTCGAGCCCGAGGAGATCGAGGCCGCGAACCCCAAGGCGACCCATACCATCGACATAGTCGCGGTCGTGTGTCGGGACTGCATCGAGCCGGTGTTCTTCGAGAAGCCGTACTACATCGTCCCCGAGACCGCCGGCCGCAAGCCCTACGCGCTGCTGCGCGAGGTTCTGAAGAAGAACGGTCAGATCGCGGTCGCTCGTGTCGTGATCCGCACCCGCCAGTACCTTGCCGCGCTCGTTCCCGAGGGCGACGCACTCGTGCTCGACCTGCTGCGCTACGCGAATGAGCTCCGGAGCGCCTCGGAGCTCGACCTGCCCTCGGCGGACTTGGGCGAGGTCGGCGTCAGCGAGAAGGAGGTCGCGCTCGCCGAGCAGTTGATCGGAGCGCTCGTCGAGCAGTGGAACCCCGACCAGTACGAGGACACCTTCCGCAACGACATGCTCGACCTCATCAAGGCCAAGGTCGAGGCGGGCGGCCGCACGATCACGGAGATGCCCGGCAAGCCGCCCGCACCCACCGGCCAGGTGGTCGACATCATGGATCTCCTGCGCCGAAGCGTCGAAGCCGCCGAGGCCGAGAAGCCCGGTCTGGGCGCCGATTCCGGCGGCACCGAGGAGACTGCGAGTGGGGACTCGGCCGGCTCGGCCGAGGGTGACTCGGCGAAGTCGAAGAGGAAGCAGGCGTGACACCCCTCGAGGAGTACCGGCACAAACGCGACTTCGGCAAGACGCCCGAGCCCACAGGTGAAGAGCCCATGCCCCACGAGGGGCTGCTCTACGTCATCCAGAAGCATGCCGCGTCGCGTCTGCACTGGGACTTCCGCATCGAGCTCGGGGGTGTCCTGCTGTCGTGGGCGGTGCCGAAGGGGCCCTCGCTCGACACGGCGGACAAACGCCTCGCGATGCACGTCGAGGACCATCCGCTGGAGTACGGGACGTTCGAGGGGGTGATCCCCAAGGGCGAGTACGGTGGCGGCACCGTGATGCTGTGGGACCTCGGGACGTGGGTGCCCGACCACGGCGATCCTGCCGAGCATCTCGCGCAAGGGCACCTCAAGTTCTACCTGTACGGAGAGCGCCTGCGTGGCAAGTGGATGCTCGTCCGCACCAAGGGCTACGGCGGGAACCGGGACAGCTGGCTGCTGTTCAAGGAGCGCGACGAGGAGGTCCGTCCGCGGTCGGAGTTCGACGCCACCAAGGAGTGGATGACGAGCGTCTCGACCGGGCGGACGATGGAGCAGATAGCCGCCGACATCGACGCGGTGTGGCACTCGGCTTCGCACCCCGCGCTGCCGGACCTGGCGCAGGTCCCCGGTGCGGAGCTGGCTGCGATGCCCTCGAGGCTCGACGTCGAACTCGCGACGCTCGTGAAGCAGGTACCCGAGGGCGACCAGTGGATCCACGAGGTGAAGTTCGACGGCTACCGGATCCTCGCACGGTTGCACGCGGGCGAGGTGCGGCTGATCAGCCGCAACGGCATCGACTGGACCGAGCGGTTCTCGGCGGTGGCCGAAGCTCTCAAACGGCTCGAGATCGACTCGGCTGTGCTGGACGGCGAGATGGTGGTGCAGCGCGCCGACGGCACGACCGACTTCCAGGCGCTCCAGAACTACGTGAAGCGGGGGAGGGCGGCCACCCTCGAGTACTTCGCGTTCGACCTGCTCTACCTCGACGGCTATGACCTGCGGCGCTGCACGCTCGAGCATCGCAAGGAGCTGCTGCGGGCCGTCGTCCCCGAACGCGACCCGATACTCCACTACACCGACCACATCGACGGGCACGGCGACGTGTTCTACGCGCGGGCGTGCGAGTACTCCCTCGAGGGCGTGGTGTCCAAGCGCAGGGGCAGCACGTACCGCTCCGGGCGCGGACACGACTGGCTGAAGTCGAAGTGCCTGCTCGAGCAGGAGTTCGTGGTGGTCGCATTCACCGATCCCGGCGGCAGCCGCAGCAAGTTCGGCGCGTTGGGAGTGGCGGCGAACACCGAAAAGGGGCTCACCTACGTCGGTCGCGTCGGGACCGGGTTCACCGAGGCCAGTCTCGAAGACCTCTACGCCCAGCTGCAGCCGCTCGAGCGTGATGCCCCGCCGGTCGTCAACCCGCCGAAGGGGGTCGAGGCCAAGGGCATCCACTGGGTCGAGCCTCGTCTTGTCGTCGAGGTCGCCTTCGCCGAGTTCACCGAGGACGGCTCGTTACGACACCCGTCCTTCTCCGGCCTGCGCGAGGACAAGGCGGCCGACGAGATCGTGATCGAGAGCCCCGCCGAGACGCCCTCGGCGAGCGAGGCGGACGCGGTGGCCACGGCCTCGAAGCCCGCCGGTGGGGGTGCGGCCCAGGCCACGGAGGCCGACCAGGCGACGGTGGCCGGCGTTCAGCTGACGAACCCGGACCGGGTGCTCTGGCCCGACGTCCCGTTCACGAAGCTCGGGCTCGCGCGGTACTACGAACAGGTCGCCGAGCGCATGCTGCCGCACATCGCAGGCCGGCCGCTGTCGCTGGTGCGCTGCCCCCAGGGCTACACGGGCGAGTGCTTCTACCAGAAGCACGTCGAGAACTTCCCGAAGTCGGTCGACACGGTGCGCATCGCGGAACCGGGGGCCGAGAAGCTGCCCTACGCGGTGGTGCACGACTTGGGCGGCATCGTCGGGCTCGCGCAGATGGGCGTGCTCGAGATGCATCCGTGGGGGTCTCGGGAGGACGAGATCGAGAAGCCGGACAGGATCGTGTTCGACCTCGATCCCGATACCGATCTGCCGTGGTCGCAGCTCGCCGCGACGGCGATGCTGCTGCGAAGCGAACTGCAGCGGCTCGGCCTCGACTCCTGGGTCAAGTCGACCGGTGGGAAGGGACTCCACGTCGTCCTACCCGTCACTCGCCGACTCGAGTGGGGGCCGGCCAAGGACTTCGCACGTGCGTTCGTCGACTCGATCGTCGCCATCGAGCCGAGGATGTTCACCGCGAACATGCGCAAAGCCGAGCGGACAGGCAAGATCTTCATCGACTACCTGCGCAACAGCCGCGGGGCGACGGCGATCGCGCCGTTCTCCACGCGAGCGAGACCCGGCGCGCCCATCTCGGTGCCGCTGTCGTGGGAGGAGCTCGCCGAGATGCCCGAGCGCCCCGAGTTCACGGTGCTCAACGTCGGCCCGCGCCTCGCGATGCCCGACCCGTGGGCTGACATCGGCTCGGCTCGCCAATCCATCACCAAGGGCGTGCGCGCTCGGCTCGGGCTCGCGTAATCCACGCTCGCGCCATCAGGCGCGGTTGTCGCGGTGTGGCGTCCGTCTGCCACAATTGCGGGGGCCGCCCGCCTGCCGGCGCCAGCCGAGGCGGGCCCCGCGCGGCCGCGCGTTCGAGTAGCAGCCCGCGCGCCGCAGGGGAGCGACGAGGAAGCGAGGGCGCCGCGAGATGAGCGAGGCGAAGGTGCGCGCACCACGCTGGCCCCGCGGGCTCGGCGGCGTGCGGGACGACTTCTCGGCGTTCATGAAGCTGGAGATCGCCGGCAGCGTGGTCCTGCTGGTGGCCACCGTTGTCGCCCTCGTGCTCGCGAACACCGACGCCTACGGCGCCCTCGAGCGGGTCCTGCATACCGAGATCGGACTGACCATCGGCAGCTGGGACTTCCAGCAATCGCTCAAGCACTGGGTCGACGACGGACTGATGGCGATCTTCTTCTTCGTCATCGGGCTCGAGGTGAAGCGGGAGATCGTGGTCGGAGAGCTCTCCAAACCCCGGCAGGCGTTCCTTCCCGTGTTCGCCGCTCTCGGGGGGATGCTCGCACCGGCACTCATCTTCCTGGCGTTCAACGCGGGGGGACCTGGCGAGCGGGGTTGGGGCGTCCCGATGGCCACCGACATCGCCTTCGCCCTCGGGGTGCTCGCCGCGCTTGGGAGCCGGGCGCCAGGAAAGCTCCGCCTGTTCCTCACGACGCTGGCCATCGCTGACGACATCGGCGCCATCGTGGTGATCGCGGTGTTCTACTCGGCCGGAGTGGCGTGGGGGTGGCTCGGTGTCGCTGCCCTGCTGATCGCGGTGCTCGCGCTGCTCAATCGCTGGGGTGTCGACAGCACCGTTCCCTTCGCGATCGTCGGGGTGCTGGTGTGGTTCGCGTTCCTGAACTCGGGCGTGCACGCGACGATCGCCGGCGTGCTCGTGGCGATGACGATCCCGACCCGCTCGAGGATGCAGCCCCTCGACTACTGCGAGTTCGCGCGCGAGAAGCTGGACGAGATCGAGGAGCACCACGACCCCGCCGCGCACGTGCTCGACGACGACGCACAGCAGGAAGCCGCGTTCGAGATCCGCAGGATGTCTCCGCAGATCGCGTCGCCCTTGCAGCGGATGGAGCACGCCCTGCACCCGTTCACGACGTTCTTCGTGCTGCCGCTGTTCGCGCTGGCCAACGCCGACATCCGCCTGGTCGGCCTCGACGTCGAGCGCCTGATCCTCCAGCCCGTCGTTCTCGGCATCTTCTTCGGGCTGCTGGTCGGCAAGCCGCTCGGCATCAGCCTCTTCTCGTGGCTTGCGGTGCGGATGGGGTGGTCCGAGCTACCGCGCGGCGTGACGTGGCGCCAGATGGTGGGCGGCGGCATCTTGGCCGGCATCGGATTCACGATGTCGCTCTTCATCGCGACGCTCGCGTTCGAGGACCCCGTGCTGCTCGCCGAGGCGAAGATCGCGGTGCTGTTCACGTCGGCGTTCGCGGGAGCCATCGGGTTCGGACTGCTGCGAGGGCTGGCGCCTCCGGCCGAAGCAGAGACCACGCACGCCGACGCCGCCGCCGACGCCACCGCCGCGGTCTAGAAGCGGCGCACCTCGCGGTAGAGGGTGTCTCGCTGCACCGGCGTGAACCCGGCGTCACGGATGAGGCGCACGAGTTCGTCGCGCGCGAGCATGAACCGCGTTCCCGCCGCCGCGACGACGTTCTCCTCGATCATCGTCGAGCCCATGTCGTTGCTCCCGAACACCAGCGCGACCTGCCCGATCTTCCCGCCCTGGGTGACCCACGACGCCTGGATGTTGCGCACGTTGTCGAGGAACAGCCGAGATACCGCGAGCGTGCGGAGGTACTCCCAGCCCGTCGCGGCGTCGAGCGGCACGCCGGTCGCCGAGTACTCGTCGGCCGCGAGCTGCGTGTTGCCAGGCTGGAACGACCAGGGGATGAACGCCCGAAAGCCCACGTGCCCGCCAGCCACCGCCTCGTCCTGCACCTGACGGATGCGCGCGAGATGCGTGACCCGCTCGTCGAGCGTCTCGAGGCCGCCGAACATCATCGTCGCGGTGGTCGAGATGTCGAGCTTGTGTGCCTCGCGCATCACGTCGAGCCACTCGGCGCTCGTCGCCTTCTTGGGCGACACGTGGCTACGGACGCGGTCGACGAGGATCTCGGCGCCGCCGCCGGGAAGCGAATCGAGCCCGGCGTCGCGCAGCCGGCGGAGCACTTCCTCGACGGAGATGCCGGAGAGGCGCGAGATGTGGACGATCTCCGGCGGTCCGAAGCCGTGCACGTGGATCCCGGGGTTGTCCTCCTTGATGGCGCGGAGCATCTGCTCGTACCACGCCACGTCGAGGTCGGGGTGCATGCCGCCCTGCAGCAGGATGGCCGTGCCCTCGAGGTCGATCGTCTCGCGGACCTTCTCGGCGAGCTCCCCGCGGGTGAGGACGTACGCGCCTTCGTCGCCGGGGGAAGCGTAGAACGCGCAGAAGCGGCATCCCGAGACGCAGACGTTGGTGTAGTTGACGTTGCGGTCGACGATGAACGTGACCTCGTCGCCGGGTACGAGCCGCCGACGCATCTCGCCAGCGGCAGCCGCGAGGTCGAGCAGATCGGCGGTCTCGAGCAGCAGGAGGGCGTCGGCTTCGGTCAGCCGCTGTGCCCCGCGGGCCACGGCGTGCGCGAGTTCGGCGGCGTAGGCCGCCTGCTCGCCTCGGGGGGTTTCGTCGTAGGTGAGGCGGTCCAGATCGCGGTTCACCGGGCCGCCTCCGAGTCCACGTACTCGCCGAAGACGCGCAGCTCCGGAACGCGCTCCAGCTGTCCGATGGATGCCGCCTCGGTGAGGTACCGCCGCAGGCCCTCGCGGTACGGCGGGTCGAAGCGGAACTTGAGCGCGTCGAAATAGCTGCGGAACCGCTCGGCGGGGAAGGGCTCCCAGCGCGCGGCGTACTCGGAGATGTCGTCGAGGTGGACCCGGCAGTACCCGAGCGAGGCGTTGAGCAGGTCGCGCACCTCGGCGACCGCTTCGGGTTGCTCGGCAGCGTAGTCGCCGCGGACTGCCCACACCGCGTACACCATCGGCAGTCCGGTCCACGCCCTCCACTCAGTGCCCAGGTCGTAGGTGTGCAGGTTCTCGGGCGGCTCCCAGTAGGTCCGGATCGCCTCGTCGCCGATCAGCAGTGCAGCGTCCGCGTCGCGGAGCATCGCGGGAAGGTCGGGTGGCATCTCGGTGTACTCGGGCGTCACGCCCCACCGCTGCTCGAGCAGGACGCGGGCGAGGACCTGCGACGTGCGGGAGTTCGCCGCGAGCGCGACGGTCCGGCCCGAGAGCTCCTCGGCGGGCAGCTTCGACACCAGCAGGATCGACTGGACCTCGCCGTCCGAGGAGATCGCGATGTCGGGCAGGAGCACGAGATCGTCGGCGTGCCGTGCGTACTCGATGGCGGGGATGGGGGCGAGATCGAGCGAGCCTCCGACGAGATCGACGGCCAGGTCCGCGGGATTCGCCTTCACGAGGTCGACGTCGAGCAGGACGTCGTTCTTAACCATGCCGTAGTACAGCGGCAGGCAGTTGATGAACTGGATGTGGCCGAGACGGGGACGGGTCTGCACTGGTCACCGTTCGTTCGGGGCGTCTGACGAGGGTCCGCCGTCGAGGTTCGTCCCCCCGGATGGCCGTGTCAAGCGACGCTCCACGAAGGTTCACTCCGCCGAAAGAACTTGCCCCCGCGCGGCTCCATCTATAGGGTTACTCGGACTGCCGAATCTGGTACGGCGAGAGGTGGACGGTGAGCAGCTTCTACATTGAGGCGCGCGACTTCGGTCCCTTCGTGGACGCGCTCGTACAGGCCGGGCGCGTTGTGGGGCCCGTCGCCAAGCGTTCGAAGTTCGTCTTCGGCGAGATCGCCTCGGCCGAGGTCTTGCGGCTCGACTACGACATCACGATCCTGCCGCCGAAGAAGGTCTTCTTCCCGCCGAAGCAGGAGATCGCGCACTTCGACGAGACCTCGGTGACGGGCTCGGTGGTTCCGGTGGACACCGTGCTGCTCGGCGTGCACCCCTACGACGTCCGCGGCATCGACATGACCGACTTCCTGTTCCGCGAGCGCAACGCCGACTGGGACTACCTGGCGCAGCGCGAGCGGACCACGATCGTCGCGTCCAACGTGCAGCGGGTCGCCCCTCGGGCCTTCTGGGCGTCGATGATCGACCGCAAGCAGCCCGAGGGTCACGACGCGTTCCTCACCGCCATCGACGGTGGCTACGTGTTCGAGACCCGCACGCCCGCCGGCGAGGCGCTGCTCGCGCACGGCACCTTCCGCGACGCGACGAAGGCCGAGGTGGAGGCCGCCAAGGCTGTGAACGCCGCGGCCGCCGCCGAGTGCCAGGAGCGGCTCCCGTACTCGAGCGCCGAGATCGCCGAGAAGGTGCGCGCGTCGTTCGACGACGAGGAGCTGTGGGGCGAGCTCTCGCTCGACTGCTTCAGCTGCGGCTCGTGCAACACGGTCTGCCCGACGTGCTACTGCTTCGACATGAAGGACCTGTGGAACCTCGACCAGATGTCGGGCTCGCGTAGCCGGTACTGGGACGCGTGCCTCACCAAGGAGTTCGCCGCGATCTCGATGCCTGGCGGGCTGAAGGAGAACTTCCGAGAGCATCACCGGTCGCGCTTCCGTCACCGCTTCATGCGCAAGGGCGCATACCTCAACGAGAAGCTCGGCAGTCCCGCGTGCACCGGCTGCGGCCGCTGTTCGATGGCGTGCACCGCGGACATCGCCGATCCCGTCCGCGTGGTCACGACGATCATGGAGAGGTCGTAATGTCCGCCGAAACCCATGCCGAGACCCACGAGTGCCAGTGTGCCGACGAGGACGCGCGCCAGAGCCTGTTCCTGCCGCGTGAGGCGAAGATCCTCCACACGCACCAGCCCACCAGCACCGAGAAGCACTTCACGCTGCAGTTCGCCGATGGCTCGCCCCTGAAGTTCCAGCCCGGCCAGATCCTCGAGGTCGGCGTCATGGGCTACGGCGAGATACCCATCGGTATCGCCAGCTCGCCCACCCGCACCAACACCTTCGAGATCGTGGTGCGCCGAGTCGGCCGGGTCTCCACGGCGATCAACAACAAGAAGGTCGGCGACTCGCTGTGGGTCCGCGGCCCGCTGGGCCACGGGTTCGACGTCGACGCCTTGCGCGGACACGACGTCCTGATCGTCGCGGGCGGCATCGGGATCTGCCCCACTCGCAGCCTCATCCAGTACATCGCCGACCAGCGCGACGACTTCGGCAGGTTCGTGCTGTTCTACGGGGCCCGCGATCCGCTGCAGCTGCTGTTCCCCGAGGACCGTGGCGTGTGGCGTGCGACGCACGGCATCGAGTATCACGAGACCGTCGATCGCGCCGACATCTCCTGGACCGGCAACGTCGGCGTGATCACGACGCTCTTCCGCAACACCCAGCTCTCGGGTAACACGCGTGTCGTCATCTGCGGCCCGCCGGTCATGTTCGAGTTCGTGATCCGCGAGCTCGACCAAGCCGGCATCAAGCGCGAGAACATCTACGTCGACCTCGAGCGCCGGATGAAGTGCGGCGTGGGCAAGTGCGGCCACTGCCAGATCAACGACAAGTACTGCTGCATCGACGGACCGGTGTTCACGTTCGCCGAGATCCAGCAACTCGAGGAGGCGATCTGACGATGCCCGAGATCCCCAAGCCCAAGGTCGCGTTCTTCGATTTCGCGAGCTGCGAGGGCTGCCAGATCGAGTTCACCAACTACGGTGACGAGGCCATCCTCGAGCTTCTCAACCACGTCGACATCGTCGAGTTCCGCGAGGCGATGACCGAGACCACCACCGGGCGCATCGACATCGCCTTCGTCGAGGGAAGCTTCACCCGCGAGGAGGACCGCGCCCGTCTCGAGTCCATCCGCAAGCGGGCTAAGACGGTCGTCGCATACGGCGCCTGTGCGTGCACGGGGGGCATCAACGCCCTCAAGAACCATCAGGACGATTTCGCGGACTACGTGTACGGCGACGACGCCGGCATGCCGCACCTCCGCAGCGGCACCGCGAGGCCCATCTCGGCGGCGATCCAGGTGGATCACGAGGTCATGGGCTGCCCCATCAACAGGCTCGAGCTTCTCAACGTCATCTCCAACCTGCTGCACGGCACGGCATACGTCGCACCGACGTATCCGGTGTGCGTGCAGTGCAAGCGCCGAGAGAACATCTGCCGCTACGACGAGGGCGACCACTGCATGGGCCAGGTCGCCCGTGCCGGCTGTGGCGCGCCGTGCCCGGCCGACGGGATCCCGTGCGAGGCGTGCCGCGGCTTCGTCCTCGACGCGAACCTGCCCGCGCTCGAGAAGGTGCTCATGGAGCGCGCCGGCTTCAGCCAACGGCGCGCGGTCAGCAAGTCCCGCATGTTCACCGCGAACCTGAGGAGCTAGGCGCCCCATGCCCCGGAACATCTCCATCGACGTCCATCACGTGACCCGGGTCGAGGGCCACGGCAACATTGCGATCAAGGTGACCGACGGCGCCATCGAGCGCTGCGAGTGGCAGGTTCCCGAGGCGCCGCGCTTCTTCGAGGCGATGTGCCGGGGGCGTCACTACTCCGAGGTCGCGCGCATCACGAGCCGGATCTGCGGCATCTGCTCGATCGGCCACACCCTTGCGTCGGTCAAGGCGACCGAGGCCGCACTGGGCATCGAGGTCACCGAGCAGACCCGCAAGCTCCGCACCCTCCTCAAGCATGCCGAGAACTTCGACAGCCACGTGCTGCACGTCTACCTGCTCGCCGCCCCCGACTTGCTGGGCGCCCCCTCGGCGTTCGCACTCGTGCCGACCCACGCCGAGATCGTCGCGCGGGCGCTGCGCCTCAAGCGGCTGGCACACGAGTGGGGCTCGCTCGTCGGCGGCCGCACCACGCACCCCACGACGGTCCTCCCCGGCGGCTTCTCGAAGGTGCCCGAGACCGCCGAGCTCGCCGAGATGCGCGATCGGCTCGCCGCAGCAGCTCCCGACCTCGAGGCGACCCTCGAGACGATCGCGGCGCTCGCCCTGAACGTTCCGAGCTTCGACAGGCCCACCGAGTACATGGCCCTGTCGTCGGACACGGAGTACGGCCTCTACGACGGCGATGTACAGACGGTCCTCGCCGACGGGAGCCGCGAGCGCTACCCCGTCGCCGACTACCGCACCTGCACCAACGAGTACGTCTCGCCACAGTCGACCGCCAAGTACACCCGCAACCGGCTCGACAGCTACGCCGCCGGCGCGCTCGCCCGGTTCAACGTCAACTACGACCAGCTCCACCCCGAGGCGAAGAAGGCCGCCGAGCGGCTCGGCATCCAGCCGGTCTGCACCAACCCCTACTTCAACACCGTCGCCCAGGTCGTCGAGATCGTGCACTCGTACCACGAGGCGCTCCGGCTGATGGACGAACTGCTGGATGACGGACTCGAGCACGAGCCGCTCGTCGAGCCGCAGGGATTCGGTACGGGGGCCTCGGCGGTCGAGGTGCCTCGCGGCATCCTCTTCCACGAGTACACCTACGACGCCGAAGGATTCTGCACCGAGGCGAACTGCATCATCCCCACGAACCAGAACCACGCGAACATCCAGGGCGACTTCGACGTCCTGCTGCCGCGCTTGCTCGCCGCCGAGAAGACGGAGGACGAGATCCGTCTCGCGCTCGAGATGCTGGTTCGCTCGTACGACCCGTGCATCTCCTGCTCGACCCACTAGCGAGCGCGGCCCGCTAGTTCGCGCGATCGCCTGCGGGGCTCGTCAGGCCTCGATCGGGCCCGCGTCCCACGCCGGTGCGTGGGGCTCCTCGGCGTAGGTGTGGACGATTCGGTAGAGGGTGTCCCGCTCGACGGGCACGTGGCCGGTCTGCGCGATCATTCCGACGAGGTCGTCCTTCGACAGCGCCTCGGGCGTAGTCGCACCCGCCATGTGAGTGATCTTCTCCTCCACCACGGTGCCATCGATGTCGTCGACGCCGAAGCAGGTCGAGATCTGCGCGATCTTGAGCCCGACCATGATCCAGAACGCCTTGATGTGCGGGATGTTGTCGAGCATCAGTCTGGCGATGGCGAGCGTCTTGAGATCGTCGAAGCCAGTGGTGCCGGGCAGGTCCTCGAGCTCGGTGTTGGCGGGGTGGAACGCGAGCGGGATGAACGCGAGGAACCCGCCGCTCGCGTCCTGCTGCTCGCGCAGGCGGATCAGGTGGTCGACGCGCTCCTCGTGGGTCTCGATGTGTCCGTAGAGCATCGTGCAGTTGGTCTTGATGCCGAGCGAGTGTGCCTCCCCGTGGATGCGCAGCCAGACGTCGGACTTCGTCTTCTTGTCCCACGCGGCCATCCGCGTGCGGTCGCTGAAGATCTCGGCACCGCCTCCCGGCAGCGCGTCGAGACCGGCGTCCTTGAGGTCGCGCAGCACCTCGAGGGTGGGCTTGCCGCTGATGATCGCCATGTGCTCGATCTCGACGGCTGTGAAGGCTTGTACGATCACCTGCTTGGGCACGGCGTTGCGGACGCGACGCACCATGTCCACGTAGAAGTCGTAGCTCCAGTCGGGGTGTAGCCCGGAGACGATGTGGATCTCGTACGCACCGTCGGCCGCACCCTCCGCCGCTGCCTCGGCCACCGCGTCGAGCGTCATCTCGTACGCCCCCTCTTCACCTGCAGACCGGGCGAACGCGCAGAACTTGCAGCGGTTGCGGCAGATGTTGGTGGGGTTGATGTGTCGGTTGACCATGAAGTAGACGCGCTCGCCGTTCAGGCGCCGCCGGGCGAAGTCGGCCAGCTGCCCGATCCCGACCAGGTCCGAGCTCGCATACAGCGCGATGCCGTCCTCGCGGGACAGCCGCTCTCCGGCGGCAAGCTTATCCGCGATGGGCTCCAGTGCTGGATCGATCAGGCGAAAGCTGGGCACGTGTCCTCCTCGGCGAACTGCTGGACGACGTTCGACTTATTGTGACGAGCGGCAGAAGCGGGCAAAACCGCGTCCATCCTACTACTCCCCATCGAACGAGCAGGGCAGGTCGCTTGGGTGAGAAGGGGTACGCTCTTGGTAGATTTGCCCAGCGCGCTAGTCTGCGGGGGATTGCTCGTACTCCCGTCGCGGCGCAGGACGCATGAGCGGGACAACAGTTCACGTACTTGGCTTTTCCTTATAGAATGCATCAACCATACAAATAGAACCAGCACGGACGTGCAGCACGTGCGGCTCGGTAGGCCGCAGGCCGAGGGGAGTGGGACATGCGAAAGAGCTGGAGAATGGCTGCGGCCCTGTTCGCGGCGGTGGCGGTGTTGGCGCTCGTCGCAGGCTGCGCGGGCGGAGGTTCGGGTCAGGACAGCGGCTCGAGCACCACGGGCGGCGCGTCCGAAGCCAAGGGACCGATCAAGGTCGGTTCGAAGATCGACACCGAAGGCGAGCTGCTCGCCTCGATGATCGAGCTCACGCTGGCGAACGCCGGCTTCACCGTCGAGGACAAGAGCCAGACCGGTCAGACCGACGTGGTTCGAAAGGCGCTGCTCGCAGGCGACATCGACGTCTATCCCGAGTACACGGGCTCCGGGCTGCTGTTCTTCGAAGGGAACGCGGACGCGACCGCCGAGACGTTCAAGGACCCCGTGAAGGGCTACGAGACCGTCAAGCGGCTCGACGCGCCCAACGGCGTGGTGTGGCTCGCCCCCGCGAGGGCGAACAACACGTGGGCGATCGCCGTGAAGAAGGACTTCGCCGCGGCCAACGGGGTCGAGACGATGTCGGACATGGCTGCGTACGTGAAGGGCGGCAAGCCCACGAAGGTGGCCGCCTCCGACGAGTTCTTCAACAACGTCGACGCGTGGCCGGCCTTCGCCAAGGTCTACGGGTTCGACCTCGCTAAGGGCCAGAAGGTCATCTTCTCGGGCGGGAACACCGCGCAGACGGAGAAGGCCGTGGCTGACGGGACCGACGGCGTGAACTTCGGCATGGCCTACGGCACCGACGGCGCGCTGGCCGATCTCGGCCTTCAGGTGCTTCAGGACGACAAGGAAGCGCAGCTCGTCTACTGGCCCGTGCCGACCATCCGCAAGGCGACGCTCGACAAGTACCCCGAGATCGCCGGGCTGCTCGCACCGGTCTTCGAGTCCCTCACCATCGAGCGGCTGCAGGAGTTGAATGCCCGGATCCAGGTGCAGGGTGAAGACGCCAAGAAGGTCGCCGAGGACTACCTCAAGCAGGGCGGGTTCATCCAGTAGCGGGGCCGCGGTCGGACGCTGGCTCCCATGCTGCGCATCCATAAGGTAGGTCTCGTCGCGTCCGCCTCCGGACTCGCCGCGCTCGCGCTCGGCGGGTTCGGGGCGGTCGCGAAATCCCGGATCTCGAACCCGGTCGGGTTCGGGATCCTCGGTCCCGACGTGCCGAGGGCCGGCGCCGCCGCGTTCGTCCTTGCGTGGGTGGCGTGTCTGCTCCTGTCGCTCTTTGCCGGTGGACGGCCCGGGCCGAGGTGGGCGAGTGCCACCCGCGGCCTGCTCGCGGCAGCGATCATCGTGGGCGGCTTCTGGCTGTCGGGCGTCGTGGCCGCTCGGGTCGTCCCCTCCGCCGGGACCTTCGCGCGCTACTCCATCGGCGGCGCGTTGTGGCTCTCGGCGGTCTTCGCGTTCATGCTGCTGATCGCGTCGCGTCGGGAGACAGGCATCGGGTCGCCGCTCTCGTGGCTCATGATGGTCGCGGTTCCGGTGGGGCTCGTGGCGCTTGCGATCACCGGCGCGCTTTCCTCGCTCGGCATCGCCGCGGAGTTCCGCAACTGGTCGACCGAGTTCTGGACGCTCGTGGGCCTGCACCTGTTCTACTCGGTGGTCGCGATCCTTCTCGCGATCGTATTCGGCGTCGCGCTCGGCGTACTCGCCTTCCGCGTACCGCGATTCGCCGAGCCGGTCTTCGGCGTGGCTTCCGTGTTCCAGACCATCCCCGGGCTTGCGATGATCGGCCTGCTGGCGATACCCCTCGGAGCGATCTCGGCCCGCTCGGCGATCGCGCGAGGGCTGGGCGTCAGCGTTCTGGGGTGGGCGCCGCTGCTCATCGCGCTCACGCTGTACGCTCTGCTCGCGATCGTGCGCAACACCTACGTGGGTCTTCAGGCGGTGCCGGCGGCCACCGTTGAGGCGGCGCGGGGCATGGGGCTTTCGGAGTCGCAGGTGCTCCGACGCGTGCAGCTCCCCCTCGCCATGCCCATCCTGTTCTCCGGCATCCGAGTCTCGTCCCAGCAGACGATCGGCAACGCCACGCTCGGCTACTTCGTGTTCGCCGCGACCCTGGGCCGCATCATCTTCACCGGCGTCTCCCAGACCGCACCGAACCTCGTCATCCTTGGATCGATCGCTCTCGTCACGCTCGCGCTCAGTGTCGACATCCTGCTGCGAGGCGTGCAGCGAGCGGTCACGCCGAGGCACTTCCGAGCAGAAGGGCGGGTCGAATGATCTCCCTGCGGGATGTGACCAAGGCGTACGCGGGGCACGAGCGGCCCGCCGTGAACTTCCTGACCCTCGACATCCCCGACCGGCAGGTCGTCGTGCTGATCGGACCGAGCGGCTGCGGCAAGTCGACCACGTTGCGCATGATCAACCGGCTGATCGAACCCGACTCGGGCACCATCGAGCTCGACGGCACCGACGTCCGATCCATGAAGCTCGAGACGCTGCGCCGGGGGATCGGCTACGCCATCCAGGGCGTGGGGCTGTTCCCGCACTGGACCGTCCACGACAACATCGGCACCGTCCCCTGGCTTCTGGGTTGGGACCAGCCTCGCCGAGACGCCCGCATCGACGAGCTGCTCGCGCTCGTCGGTCTCGATCCCGCGGTCTACGCGGGCAAGTATCCCGACGAGCTCTCCGGCGGCGAGGCGCAGCGCGTGGGAGTCGCCAGGGCGCTTGCCGCCGACCCGCCGGTGCTGCTGATGGACGAGCCGTTCGGCGCGGTCGATCCGCTGACGCGCGACAGGCTCCAGCGCGAGTTTCTCGGCATCCAGGCCCGTCTGCGCAAGACGGTCGTGTTCGTGACCCACGACATGGACGAGGCCATCAAGATGGGGGATCGGATCGCGGTGATGCGCGAAGGGGCGCTCGTGCAGTACGACGTGCCCGAGCGCGTGCTGGCGTACCCCAGTGACGACTTCGTCGCCGGGTTCGTGGGCGGCGAGCGCGCGCTCAAGCGGCTGTCCCTCAACCGCGTCTCCAGCGTGATGGGGCCTCGCGAGCGTGCGGAGAGCGGTGAGATCGCCGAGCAGATCGCGGCAGCTCAGGCGGCGTCGCGCGACACCCTCTCGATTCCCGAAGACGCCGACCTTCGACTGGCGCTCGCCAAGCTGCTCGAGGCGGCGACGCAGGTGCTGCCGGTGTGCGACGCGGCCGGGAACACGATCGGCTCCGTGTCGCTGGATGACGTCATGAGACCGTTCAGGGAGCCCGTGGAATGAGCGGCGAGGCACCCGCAGCCCTGGAAGGACCCGCCGCACGCACTCCCGGCAGGCGTGGCGGTGCCACTCGCTTCTGGAAGGCGTTCAGGGGCCCGATCGTCGCGGCGGTGGTCTACCTCGTCCTCGCCTCAATGCCCAACCTGTGGCGAGCCGTGCTCCACGCGCTGTTCCCGGACGAGCGACGACTGCTCTACCAGAACGCGGACATGCTCACCCTCATCGGGCAGCATCTCGCCATGGTCGCCGTCGCCGCGACGCTGTCCACGCTGATCGGGATAGGGCTCGGGGTGTTCGTGACCCGGCCCGCCGGCGCCGACTTCTACGACACCGTTTCGGACCTTGCGAACTTCGGCGAGACGTTCCCGCCCATCGCCGTGCTCACCCTCTCGGTCCCCCTGCTCGGGCTCGGCTTCCGGCCCACGGTGTTCGCCCTGACGCTGTACGGCATCCTCCCCGTGCTTCAGAACACCATCGAGGGCCTGCGAAGCGTCCCTTCGACCGTGCTCGAGTCCGCTCGGGCGATGGGAATGCGGCCCGGCCAGGTGCTCTGGCGCGCGGAGCTGCCCGTCGCGGCACCGGTGATCTTCGCCGGCGTGCGTGTCGCGGTCGTGGTCGGCGTGGCCACGGCCACGATCGGGGCCACGATCAACGCCGGAGGTCTCGGCGGTCCCATCATCAGCGGACTGGCGAACCTCGATCCGGCGGTCACGCTTCAGGGTGCGCTGCTGGCTGCGGGACTCGCGCTCATCCTCGACGCCTTCCTGGCGGCGACGGAGAAGGTGCTGGGGAGGACCGTGTCGACGCGGCAGGCCCGCAACTCCGACTGACGGCGAGCCACCGGTGAGCTGGGTCGTTGCCACCGCTTACGGCTCCCGCGTCCGGCCACCCCGGCGGGCTCCCATCATGGGGGGCGGCCATCCGCCCAACGAATTCTGGTCTCCTTATAGCAAGATTGCGGTTCTCCTGATACTATGAGCCCACCATGTTGACCGACCACCCACAGCGCGCCACCGTCCCGCAGCCTCCGTTGCCGGCGTCAGCCTGCCCCGGACTCACTCCGGCCGATCTCGCCGAGCAACTCGGAGCGGAGCACTACTCGGAGGGCTTCAACTGCGCCGAGTCGGTGCTCATGGCCGTGAACGAGGCGCTGGGCACGCCGATGCCGTCCGAAGTATCTCGCCTGGCGTCAGGCTTCTGCGAGGGACTCGGCGGGTCCCGCTGCATCTGCGGTGCCCTGGCCGGCGGAACCATGGCGCTCGGCCTCATCGCCGGTCGTGAATCGGCCTCGGAGCGCTGGGAGCCGAGCTACTACGCGACGGCGAGACTCAGGGAGCGGTGGGTCGCCGACCAGGGCGCGGAGACCTGCGAAGAGGTCGTCTCTCGCATCGGGGACATGGACGATCCCGAGCGGTGGGCTCACTGCACGCTTCTCGTCGGTCGCGCAGCCCGCTGGGTTCTCGACATCGCCGAGCAGAACGGGTCCCTGCAGCTCCGCTGAGCGCGACCCGTCGCTTCCCCTACGCATGGCGTGGCGCCCGCGCGACTGGGGTACCCTCACGTGGTGAGCACCATCGAGGACATCGCGAGATCCACGGTTGCCGAGCGACGGATGTTCGAGCTCGGAGGTCCGGTGCTGGTCATGGTGAGCGGCGGCGGCGACTCCATCGCCCTGCTCCACCTGCTCGCGGAGCGCGCGCTCGGAGATCTGCCGCAGCTCGGAGACCTGGCGGTCCTTCACGTCGAGCACGGGCTGCGCGGTCCCGAGAGCGAGGCCGATGCGGCGTTCGTCGAGGCCGAATGCTCGCAGCTCGGTATTGACTGCCGCGTGGTCCGCTACGACGTCGCCGGCTACGCCGAGGAAGCCGGGCTCAATCTCGAAGACGCAGGCCGGCGGGTGCGCTATCGCTTCGCCGAGGAGGAGCTGGACGCGCGGTGCGCCGCCCACGGGGTGTCGCCCGAGCTCGGCCGCATCGCCACCGCCCACACCCGAGACGACCGCACCGAGACCTTCCTCATGCGGCTGGCCTCGGGGTCGGGCGCCAAGGGGCTCTCGGCGATTCCCTACGTCCGCGGGCGCGTCGTGCGCCCGCTGCTCGACGTGGGTCGGGCCGAGCTCCGCGACTGGCTCCGTGCGCGCGGACTGTCGTGGCGCGAGGACGCGTCGAATGCGGATCTCGACCGCGTGCGAGCGCGGGTTCGGGCGGAGCTGGCGCCGCGCTTCCGCGCCCTGAACCCCGCATTCGACGAGACGCTCGCGCGCACGCTCGACATCCTCGCTGAGGAGGATTCGCTTCTCTCGGCGATGGCCGAGCAGTTCTCCCGCGACTTCGCGCAAGTCGAACCTGACGTAGAGGTCGTCTTCAACCGCGCGCTCATGCTCACGCTGTCCCGGGCGATGCTGCGGCGCACGGTTCGGCAGGCGCTGGTGGCGGCGTTTCCCGAGGCATCCCGGATCGAGGCCGAGCATGTGGATGCGATCGTGGCGGCGATGGGCGACGAGCGCTTCGCCAGGGACTTGGGAGGCGGGCTTCGGGCGGAGTCTCGCTACGATACACTCGTGGTCATCAGGGCCGGCGAAACGCCCCGGTGCGTGGCACCCTCCTTGCTCATGATTCCGGGTACCGCAGACCTCGGCGATGGCGGTTCTATCCGCGCCGAGGAGGTCGGTTCTGACGAGTTGTGGGGCACGCCGGAGTCCATCGTGATCGACGCTTCCTCAATCGATGAGCCGTTGGTCGCGGACTGCATGCGTCCTGGCGACAGGATGCGGCCGCTCGGTATGGAAGGAACAAGGAAGCTGTCGGACGTGTTCGTGGACGCGAAGGTCGCTCGTCACGAACGCATGGCGCACCCCGTGGTCCGCGACGGCGAGCGCATCGTCTGGCTGGCTGGAGTGCGGATGAGCGAGCAGTACCGGGTGGGTCCCGGCACGACACGAGCGATCAGACTGACGTGGGAGCCGCGACAGGCGACCGAAAGGGCGGGGGCGTGAACCAGCACGACGATGTCGAGTCGATCGTACTGACCGAGGAGCGGATCCGCGAGCGTGTCGCCGAGCTCGGCGACGATATCTCGGCGGTCTACGGAGACGAGCCGGTGCTGCTGGTCGCCGTGCTTCGCGGCGCGGCGATGTTCGTCGCCGACCTTGCCCGAGAGATGAGCTGTCCGGTCGAGATCGACTTCATGGCGGTATCGAGCTATGGAAGTTCTACGCATAGCTCGGGAGTGGTACGAATCTTGAAAGACCTCGATGAGGACATCGAAGGAAGACATGTATTGGTGGTTGAGGACATCCTCGACACGGGGTTGACCTTGAAGTACCTGCTGAAGAACCTCGCCTCGAGGAATCCGAAGTCGCTGGAAGTGGTGACATTGCTCCACAAGCAGGGCAAACAGCGGGTATCCATATCTTGCAAGTACGTGGGGTTCGAGATTCCCGACGAGTTCGTCGTCGGGTACGGACTCGATTACGCCGAGAAGTATCGCAACCTGCCGTATCTCGGCGTCCTCAAGCCAGCCGTGTACGGCGGCTGAAGCCTGGAGAGCTTGGAGACTTAGGTGAGCAAGAATCTCAGAACCGTCATGTTGTACCTGCTGCTGCTTGCCGTGGTGGCGTGGATCATCATGACCTCATTCTCGAACACGACGGGCAAAGCGCCCGAGAAGATCCCGACGAGCGATTTCGTTGAGTGGACCAACGCGGGCAAGGTGAGCAACGTCACCTACCTGGCGCGGGACGGCAAGGTCGAGGGCTTCTTCTACGATTCGCCTGCTGCGGCTGGGCGGACTCGCCTCGGAAGGACGACAGCACCAAGGGCACGGCGTTTACCAGCGTCTATACCGGCGAGGACAGCTTCAATCAGCTGATGGCTGGCGCCCAGGAGCAGTACTCGTTCATCGCGTACAACGTCGACCCGCAAAGCGGTATTCCGTGGTCCGCGATCCTGCTGCAGGTCATACCGATCATCGCCGTTCTCGCCATCATGCTGTTCTTCCTGAACCAGATGCAGGGCGGTAACAGCAAGATCATGAACTTCGGCAAGGCCAAGGCGAAGCGCATGACCCGCGACCAGCCGAGGATCACGTTCAAGGACGTCTCGGGCGCCGATGAAGCCATCGAAGAGCTCCAGGAGATCAAGGAGTTCCTGGCCAACCCCGCCAAGTTCCAGGCGCTGGGCGCCAAGATCCCCAAGGGCGTTCTGCTCGTCGGCCCTCCGGGAACCGGCAAGACGCTGCTCGCTCGCGCCGTCGCGGGTGAGGCCGCGGTGCCGTTCTTCTCGATCTCGGGTTCGGACTTCGTCGAGATGTTCGTCGGCGTCGGCGCCAGCCGAGTCCGCGACCTGTTCGAGCAGGCCAAGGCCGCGAGCCCCTGCATCATCTTCATGGACGAGATCGACGCCGTCGGGCGCCAGCGTGGCGCCGGTCTCGGCGGCGGTCATGACGAGCGCGAGCAGACCCTGAACCAGCTGCTCGTCGAGATGGACGGCTTCGACCTCAAGGACAACGTCATCCTGATCGCGGCAACCAACCGTCCCGATATCCTCGATCCCGCCTTGCTGCGCCCGGGCCGCTTCGACCGTCAGATCGTGGTCGACCGCCCCGACCTCAAGGGCCGCGAGGGCATCCTCAAGATCCACACCCGCGGCAAGCCCCTCACCGAGGACATCGACCTCGAGGTGCTGGCCCGCCGCACGCCGGGCTTCACCGGTGCCGACCTCGCGAACCTCGTGAACGAGGCCGCACTGCTGGCGGCCCGCCACGGCAAGAAGAAGATCGACATGCACGAGCTCGACGAGGCCATCGAGCGCGTCATCTCCGGTCCCGAGCGCAAGAGCCGCATCATCTCCGACGACGAGAAGAAGGTCATCGCGTACCACGAGGCCGGCCATGCACTTGTCGGGCACCTGCTCCCCAACACCGACCCGGTCCACAAGATATCGATCATCGCGCGCGGCCAGGCGCTCGGTTACACGCTGTCGCTGCCTGCCGAGGACAAGTTCCTCACCAGCCGACAGCAGATGCTCGATACGCTGGCCATGATGCTGGGCGGTCGCGTGGCCGAGGAGATCGCCATCGGCGATGTCACCACCGGTGCCTCGAACGACATCGAGCGTGCCACGAAGATGGCCAAGCAGATGGTGACCCGGTTCGGTATGTCCGAGAAGCTCGGTCCCCAGACGTTCGGGGACGCGAACCACGAGGTGTTCCTCGGTCGCGACTTCTCGGCGAACGCCGACTACAGCCCGGAGATCGCCTACGAGATCGACAAGGAAGTCGCTCGACTGATCGACGACGCCTACGACAAGGCACGCTCGATCCTCACGGATCGCCGCGCGCAACTCGACCTCATGACCGACGTGCTTATCGATCGCGAGACGGTCGACAAGGAAGAGCTCGAGGCGCTGCTCGAGAACAAGTGGGACGAGTTCCTCAAGAAGGAAGGCCGAGAAGGCCGAGCAGGCCGCCGCGGCGCCGCCGCAGGAGCCGGAGGAGCCCGAGTCGCCCGAGCCCGGCGAGGCGCCGCCCATCGCGATGCCGAAGCCGAGTGGCCCCGCCGTCACGGGCGCGTGAACGGGGAGGTCCACTACGATCTGACCCGTCGCTGGGCCTTGGAGGAAGGGTTCTCCGAGGAGGAGGCCGAACAGATAGCCGCCGCCGACTGGGCCTGCGACGCGAAGTACATACACACGCTTTCCGACAAGCGCTACCACTGGCCGATCTTCGGCTCGCCGGTGGTAGCGCTTCGGCGTTTCAAGGCTGCCGTCGGGCGCCGCGACCTCGCGCTGCTCGGCGAGTCGCTGCACGCCGTTCAGGACACGCTCGGTCACGGTGTCCACGGCCACTTCTGGCACTGGCCGGGCATCGATCGTCTCGAGCACCGCACGCCGATGGTCGCCGCGAGGCTCGAGCGCTGGTCTCGGCGGGTACTTGCCGCTTACCGTCGCCGCACCTCCGCAGGCTGATTCCTGCTCCTGCTCGAGGGCTCCGGGGTTCACTCACCCTCTATACTGGCCGATAAGGCTAGGGGAGGCCGACATCATGCGCCCATCTGGGCGCCCCGCGGGCGCGGGATCCGACAAGTCGGATGGGGAGTGTCCTGGACGACGCACGCAACAGGCCGGCGAACGGTGCCGCGCGCGGCGGGGAGGGTTCGGCGATGCTGAGCACTCTGTTCGCGCGTTCCAAGAACGGCCGGCGGACGACCGGGCAGACCGACGACCTCATCTCGATGCTCACCGACGCCGCGGTGGCCGTCTCGTCCGCGATGTCGACCACTGAGGTGCTCAGCGTGATCGCCGAACAGGCCCGTCAGGCGACTCGCGCCGACAAACTCGCGATCCTCCTCTACGACGAGGACACCGGTCTATTCGATCCCGACTCGCTGGTGGTACGCGGCATGCGCGACCAGCACCCGCAGGCGGCGTGGGAAGAGCGGCTGAGCCGAGTGGCGCAGCCGGCCTCGCTGGGCGAGATCGTGACGGACGCCGGAGACGGGTCCGAGCCGGTGCTCGTTGCCGTCCCGATGCGGTTGCACGGCGAGCCGATCGGGATCATCTGCGCGATCAACTCGCCGGACCGCTCGCTCGACACCGCCCGCCGAGACGCTCTCACCGTGCTCGCCGCCTTCGCGGCGACCGCGATCGAGCGCGCTCGGCTGAGCGAGCAGACCGCGACGATGCTGCTGTCCTCCGAGCGCGAGCGCATTGCGCGGGAGATTCACGACGGCGTCATGCAGTCGCTGTTCTCGATGTCGCTCGCCCTCGAAGTGTGCAAGAAGGGCATCTACCGCGATCCCACCGAGGTGTACCAGCGGCTCGACGAGCTGCAGGACCAGCTCAACATGGCCGCCGCGGAGCTCAGGCGCTACATCTACGACCTCAAGCCCGCCCGCCTGTCCGAGCTCGGTCTCGCAAGCGCCGTGCAGTACTGGATTCGAGATGTGACCTCCGGCACTCCCGTGCGCGGTCGGTTCATCATCGAGGGCGAGTCGCCTTCGTTGACTGCTCGCGAGGAGGCATGCCTGTATCGAGTAGCGAAGGAAGCGGTCAGCAACGCGGTGCGCCATGCCGATGCCAAGAACGTCGATGTCCGGTTGGTACACGGACCAGGTTGGGTCAAGATGACGGTCAGCGACGACGGCAAGGGGTTCGATCCCGAGATGCAGAAGGATTCCGGGGGCATGGGCCTCAAGAGCATCCAAGACCGCGTGCGCGGCGAGGGCGGCAAGCTCAGCATCGAGAGCCTCGACGGTCGAGGCACGCGTATCACCGTACAACTGACGTTGGGGTCGTGATGAACGCAGCAGCCGGTCCCATCAAGGTCTATCTCGCCGACGACCACGGTCTCGTGCGCTGCGGGCTGAAGAGCCTGCTGGAGTCGGAACCCGACATCGAAGTGATCGGGGAGGCGGCCGACGGCGCGCGCGCCCAATCCGAGGTGTGCGAGTTGCTACCCGACGTCGTGGTGCTTGACCTGCGCATGCCCGAGTCCAACGGCATCGAGGTCTGTGCCGCCGTGAAGGAGCAGTGTCCCGACATCAAGATCCTGGTCCTCACCAGCTACGACGAGGACGACGAGGTCTTCGGCGCCATCAACGCGGGCGCCGACGGCTACCTGCTCAAGGAGAACCGCCCAGAACAGATCATCTACGCGATCCGCGCGGTCAAGGACGGGCAGTCGGTGTTCGACGGGTCCGTCGCCGGTCGCATCATCGCCGGCCCCCAAACTCCCAAGTCCATCGGCGAGGGCGAGCCGCTCTCGGAACGCGAGATCGAGGTCTTGCAGCTGATGGCCGACGGGATGTCGAACCGGGAGATCGGCCAGGCCCTCTGGATCAGCGAGACGACCGTCAAGACACACGTCTCCCATATCCTGCGCAAGCTCGGCCAGCAGGACCGCACGCAGGCGGTGCTCGCCGCGGTCAAGGCGGGCATGATCCGGCTGAGCCGCTAACCCCGGACGTATCGGGTCTCCGCCGTGCGAAGCCTCGCCGCCACGCTCGTGACCATCGTCATCAACGTGGCGTACATCGTCGATGTCCTGCTGGCGAATGACGGTTCGGCTGCGCTCCTCATCGCGCTGCCGTACCTGCTCTCGAACGGCGCTGCGGTCGTCATGCTCGTGGCATCGTTGTTCTCCAAGCCGATCAAGACCGACGAGCGGTGGACCATGCTCGTCGCGGCTGTGGTCGCCTCCAACGCGTATGCCGTCCTGTACTTCCTGGGCGTACCGCTCGTCAATCCCGCTCGCATTCCGTGGCTTGCGGCCATCGGCGTGCTCGGCACGCTGGCCTTGGTGCCCATGTACGCCGCAGGGGTATGGGTCTTAGGCGCGCAGCTCACCGTGGTACCCGAGGCCCGCAGACTCGTGACGCGATGGCCTTACTCGATCTCGCGGCACCCCCTGTACGTGACCTACATTGCGATGTTCGCGCTGCAGATCCTGATCGCGCAGTCGCTCGTGATCGTGGTTCTCTCGGCGGTCATGGTCGTGCTCCTCTACATCCGCGCTCGCGCCGAGGAACAGGTGCTCGCCGAGGCGTTTCCCGAGGAGTACCGCGAGTACGCCGACCGCGTCGGCTGGGTCGGCCGATGGACGCCGGCCTTCGCCCGCGACTGAGTCTCTCAGCGCGCCGCTCTTCCACGCGCGCCTTTCTCCCGGGTCCCATTTGCCCAGCTCAACAAGGGCGCGGCCCGTCGCGCGGCAGTCTCGGTTTCGCTGCTGTCGGTCACTCGCGGGAGTGACAAGGACGACTGGCAGCAGGATGAGGCTGCATCCTCCGCGCGTATGACGGGCTGTCCCTCCGGCGTGTTCGGGTTTGGACGGCTTGGCGGATACCGCCGGGGGCTTGCGAGGTTTAGAAATGTCCGTGGGGGACCACTGACAACGGCCACTGCCCGCAAGCAAAGCCCCAATCACTCGGCGGTGGACCAAAGGGACATGGGGATGTCCCTTCGGGGGGAGGTGTCACGCAATGCTCACCAAGCTCACTTCGCTCGTCCGTAACGAGGAGGGTGCGACCGCCGTCGAGTACGGCCTCATGGTTGCGCTGATCGCCGTCGTTATCATCGGCGCCGTCACGCTCCTGGGCGGTAACCTCACCAACCTGTTCAACACGATCGCTGGCAGCATCTAGGCCCTTCGCTTCGCGAGGGCGAAGGTCGGCACACCGGCCGTCGCCCTCGCGAAGCAGCAATCTACTCATCCGGTCCCCCATGACTGGCAAGCAGGCACGTCAACGGATCGGTAGGACCGATGAGTCGGATTCGACATCTTCGTCATAAGCAGGAGGGCGCGGCCGCAGTCGAGTTCGCGCTCGTCTCGACCATCCTGGTCGCCCTGCTCATCGGTATCGTTCAATTCGGATTCACTTTCTGGGAGTACATCCAAGTGGCCCACGCCGCCCGCGAGGGCGTTCGGTGGGCCGCGCTTGGCGCTCCCGGTCAGGTGGTATCGCGTGCGCAGGCGGCCGCGCCGGGACTCAATCCGGCGCGGCTGCAGATCACCGTCGCGACCGACGCCGGGAACTACTCCGTCACCGTCACCGCACGCTACACGCGCACCGAGATCGTTCCGCTGCCCGGAGTCCCGCTGCCCGCCACCATCACCAGCACCGCCGTTCAGAGGTTGGAGTGATCGCCGATGATGCGGAAGCTGCGATATGACGATACGGGCGCGGTTGCCGTCCTGTTCGCCCTCATGGCGTTCGCGATCATCGCGATCTCCGCGCTCGCCGTGGACGTGGGCTACTGGTACACGTGCAAGCGGCAGCTGCAGTCCGCCGCGGATGCTGCGGCGCTCGCCGGTGCGACTGAGCTCGGGCACGATGGAACGGCTGTTCAGATCCAGGGCGAGGTGAACACCTTCGCCCAGCGCAACTTCACCAACCCGCTGCCTATCGGCAACGCCCGGGTCGCGTCGACCGAGATCGGCGCCGACTACGTCAAGGTGACCACCGAGGCAGATGCCGGCGTGTTCCTCGCGCGGTGGATCCTCAACCGCGGGACCACGCTCGTACGCGCGCAGGCGGTTGCCGAACTCGGCTGGCTCGCCGGTGGCAGGGCGCCGGTACCGTGGGGGCTCTCGATCCTGCGTATCGGCGACCTGAGCGGCGAGCTGGGAGGCTACACAGCCAGTTTCACCGAGCAGTCCGACGGCTACTGGGAGGGCACGTTCGCCGGTGGCACCGGACCGCTCACCTTCGACGCGGTCAACGCCCAGGGCTACCACGACATCTTCAGCGGACTGGTCTCGGTGGGAACCATCCCCGCGACGGGCAAGATCGCCTCGGTCGATGTCGACCAGACGACCTTCACCTCGGGTGTGGACAACGCGGCGTGGGTCAGCGTGACCCTGCGCACTCCGCTCGCGACCGGCGCAGCCAACAAGTACAAGGTCGAGGCCGAGATCGGGACGTCGAAGGTATCGCTGACCCCCGACGCCGCACGCTTGAACTTCCAGGGCGCCGTTCCCATCGGTACCACTGGCGACCCCTACCTGGTGCGGCCGCTCACCGTCACCGTGTACGAGGACGGCAAGGCGGTGCCCTCGGCGGTCAGCTGCGGGCTTCTGCTGCGCCGCGCCAACTTCCTGGTGCAGGACCTCCAGGTCGACCCGATCTTCCCGGCTCCGGGTGAAGCGGTCAGCGTCGCGGTCAAGACCCTCGACTTCACCTATGGCGCTGCATACCAGCTCAAGGTCGAAGGCGGCACCGGGAGCACAGGCAACTTCCAAGCACTCGACTTCGACTCGCTGGACCATTCCACCTGTGGCTTCCCGGTGATCAACGACCCCGGTCACAGCGGTGGATCGGACTACCGCGACAACATCGTCGGGAACACGAGCATCGTGGCGCACCTCGGCGACTTCGTGACCACGAAGCCCGGCGACATGATCGGCCCGACCAAGCAAGGCGTCACCGACCGCCTCGCGGGCATCAGCCCGTTGCTGAGTCTGGAGCAGTGGGAGGCCGCGGGGCGTCCCGAGACCAAGCAGCTGTGCATCATCCCCATCTGCGAACGGATCGAAGACCAGAACGGCCGCGCCGTGCTGCGTGTCGTCAGCTTCGCGACCTTCTTCCTGGAGTCGAAGGTCGTCGGCAACGACACGGTGAACGGCCGGTTCATCGAATGGACAGCTCCCGGCTGGTTCGTGGTGGGCGGCAACCCGCCCAACAACCTCGCGACCCAGGCCGCGCATCTCGTGAACAACCGGCTCGACTTCTGACAGCTCGCGACGTAGGCAACACCGGATCTGGGAGGAACTCATGCGCTCCAAGGTGCTCATCATCGTGCTCGCCCTCGTGCTGGGCGGCCTGGCAGCGATCTTCGCGGCGACCTACCTCCGTAGCGCTCGCACCGACATCGCTGCTCAGAACCAGCCGGTCGAGGTGCTCGTCGCCACACAGGAGCTGCCCCGGGGGCTGACCGCCGAGGAGCTCATGCAGCGCAAGCTCGTCGAGCTGCGCAAGGTGCCCAGGCAGTTCGTCTCGGCAGACGCGATCTCGTCGCTTCGGGGCGTACAGGACCAGGTCCTCGCCGTGCCGATCGGTACCGGAGAGCAGATCACGCGTACGCGGTTCTCGTATCCGCAGGACGCGGGTCTCGCCTACAGCGTCCCTGAGGACCTCGTGGCCATCTCCGCCGAGGTGGACGAAGTAGGTGGCGTTGCCGGGCTGCTGAAGCCGGGCGACTACGTGGTCGTCTACGCCACCGTCAAGGGCGGCGTGCGCCGTGGCGATCAGTCCGTGCGCACCGTCGTCTTGATCCCGCGCGCCCGCGTCCTCGCCGTGGGCAACAAGATCGGCGTCGAGGCTTCGGCGTCGATGGCCGAGGAGCAGGCGCAGAACAAGGGCGGTGGGGCGCTGGGTGGCCGTTCGGGAGGCAGCAGCGACGTCGCCAAGACCGTCACGCTCGCCCTCACGACCCAAGAGGCCGGCAAGCTCGTCTTCGCGCAAGAGGAAGGCTCTACGCGCCTCGCGCTGCTGCCTGCCGCCGGCTCGAAGCTCCAGATGCCTTCGGCCATCACGCTGATCAGCGTCTCGAAGTAGCGAGAGGACGTCCAAGCCGATGACGACCATCCTCATTGCAGAACCGGGCTCTGCGAACGCACAGCGGCTGTCGACCGCCGTGATCGCGAGCCTCGACCCCCAGCCGTCCGTCGAAGTCGTCGGTTCGCTCGAGCTCGCACTCGACCACGCCGAGCAGCACGTCATCGACGCGCTCGTCGTCGGTCCCACGCTCGTGGGCGACCTCGCGTTCGAGCTCGCAGCCTATCTGGCCCAGGCCAGCAAAGGCGCGACGATCGTGGTCCCGGAATCTCTCGAGACCGAGACGCTCAGGGCGGCGATGCGAAGCCAGGTCACCGACGTGGTCGAGTACGGCAAGCTCGACGCCGAGATGCCGGGCGCGATCGCACGTGCCGTCGCGGCGGGCCGCCGCATGCATCCGCAGGAGAGCGGCGCCTGCGTCGGCGAGAACCACGCCCCGGGCAAGGTCGTGACGGTGTTCTCGACCAAGGGCGGCGTGGGCAAGTCGATGCTCTCGACCAACCTCGCGGTCGCGCTGGCGAAGACCACCAGCAAGCGCGTCGCGATGCTCGACCTCGATCTCGAGTTCGGCGATGTGGGCATCATGCTCGGCCTCAAGCCCGCGCACACGCTCTACGACGCGGTCCAGTCGTTCGACCGCCTCGACCCCGAGATGCTCGTCGGTCTGATGCAAACGCATTCGAGCGGCGTGAAGGTCATGCTCGCGCCGGTGCGCCCCGAGGAAGCCGAGTCCATCTCGGCAGCGCGCGTCGCCCACGTGATCAAGCTGATGCGCGACACCTTCGACTACGTCGTGATCGATACGTCCCCGTCGTTCTCGGACGCGGTCCTCGCCGCGCTCGACCGCAGCGACTCCATCTTCGTGATCACCACGATGGATGTCGCCAGCATCAAGAACACTCGTATCTCTTTGGAGAAACTCCGCCAGCTCGGCTTCGTCAACGGCCGAGTCAACCTGGTTCTCAACCGGTCTGACAGCAAAGTGCTGCTCGAACCGGCTGAGGTGGAGCGCGCCCTTGGTGACCGCGTCGTCGCGCACATCCCCAGCGACAGGTGCGTCCCCCGCGCGGTCAACAAGGGCGTGCCCGTGATTACCGACGTCCCGAGGTGCAGCGTCTCGCGCAGCATCTTGGGGCTTGCCCAGACCATCGCGGCCGAGCCGCCCAAGAAGGAGTCGTAGATGTCTCTCAGAGAGCGTCTTTCTCAGGTAGGGGAGAACGGTCAGCTCACCGCTGCCGCACCCGCCGCAGCGAAGGACGAGATCAAGCGCGAGCTGCACAGGCAACTGGTCGAGGAGCTTTCGACCGAGCTTGATGCCGAGACCGACGACGACGTCGCGCTGCGGCTGAAGATCGAGGCCACGCTCAACGAGCTGCTCGATTCGGAGACGACGCCCCTCTCGGCGGCGGACCGCCGGGAGATCGTGGTCGACGTCATCAACAACGTCCTGGGCTACGGGCCGATCCAGGAGTTCCTGGACGACCCGACCGTGACGGAGGTCATGGTCAACAACCCGTCCAGCATCTACATCGAGCGGGCCGGCCGCATCTACCTTACTGACGCGCGGTTCCTCGACGAGACCCATCTGCGCCGGATCATCGACAAGATCGTGGGCCAGGTGGGACGGCGGATCGACGAGTCGTCGCCCATGGTGGACGCTCGCCTCCCTGACGGTTCTCGCGTGAACGCGGTCGTGCATCCGCTGGCCATCAACGGACCGATCCTCACCATCCGGAAGTTCTCCCGCGACCCGTACCAGATCGACGACCTCATTCGGTTCGGGACGCTCAACGAGCGCACCGCGGTGCTCCTCGACGCGTGCGTGCGGGGACGGATGAACATCCTGATCTCCGGCGGTACCGGAACCGGCAAGACGACCCTGCTGAACGTCGTGTCGCAGTTCATCCCGGGTGACGAGCGGATCGTGACCGTCGAGGACGCCGCCGAGTTGCGGCTGCACCAGGCCCACGTGCTGCGTCTCGAGGCCCGTCCCGCGAACCTCGAGGGCAAGGGTCAGATCACGATTCGCGACCTCGTGAAGAACACGCTGCGCATGCGCCCCGACCGCATCATCGTCGGCGAGGTGCGTGGCGCCGAGTCGCTCGACATGCTCCAGGCGATGAACACCGGCCACGACGGTTCGCTCTGTACCGTCCACGCCAACTCGCCGCGCGACGCGATGTCGCGCCTCGAGACCATGGTGCTGATGGCCGGCTTCGAACTGCCGGTCAAGGCTATCCGCCAGCAGGTCAGTGCGGCGCTCAACATCGTCGTCCACCTGACCCGCTTGCGCGATGGTTCCCGCCGAGTGACCCACATCGCCGAGATCGAGGGCATGGAAGGCGAAACGATCGTGATGCAGGACATCGCCTACTTCGACTACTCGGCCGGCGTGGACGACAGCGGCCGGTTCCTGGGCAGGTTGAAGTCCACCGGCGTTCGCCCGAAGTTCTCGAGGCATCTGGAGGACCTGGGCATCCGGCTTCCGGCCGAGCTGTTCGAGTACGAACCTCCGGCGCGGCAGTGAGCGGGGTGACGACGGTGGCACGCACGCTCATTCGCGCACTCCTCGCGGCGACACTCGTGCTCGCGATCGCCGCTCCGACGGCCTTCGCCGCTGACTCGCTGACAGTGCGCGACCTGTCGACCGCGAAGTACCCCGAGGTCACCTTCCAGCTCTCGCTGCCCGGCAGCATGGTCGGCGAGGGCAGCGCCAAGCCGCAGGTCTCGGTCGCCGAGAACGGCGAGGCCGTGGGCGATGTGAAGGTCGCAGGCATCGAGGCCGGTGCGGAGCCGGCTTTCGTCGTGCTCGCGATCGACGCGAGCGGCAGCATGAAAGGCGAGCCGATGGCCGACGCCCAGGCGGCTGCCAAGCGGTTCGTCGACACCATGGGGGAGAACGCGCTGATCTCGGTCGTGTCCTTCGCCGACGACCCCAAGGTGCTCGTGACCTTCACCAGAGACCGTAACAAGCTCACGCAGGCTATCTCCTCGATCGAGGCCAAGGGCGAGACCTCCGTCTACGACGGTCTCGTTACCTCGGCGCGGCTGATGGTTCCCGCGCTCACGCCGGGACGTCGCAGCATCGTGCTCCTCTCCGACGGCACCGACACCGTGAGCGGCAACTCGTTGGAGAACGCCATCTCGGCGGTCAAGGAACGTGGCGTGCCGGTGTACGCGGTCGCGCTGCGGTCGAAGGACTTCAACCCGAAGGCGCTGGGCATCGTGGCCGGCAGCAGCGGAGGACGCTTGGTGCCCGTCGAGAAGTCGGCACAGCTCGGCGCGCTGTTCGAGGGGATCGCCCGCGAGCTTCGCGACGCGTGGACGGTCACCTACACCAGCCGCGAGCCCGTCACCAAGGACGTCGACCTCAACGTGAAGGCAACGGTCGGGGCCAAGTCCGCCTCGGCGGAGGTCGCCTACCCGAACCCGACCTTCACGACGCTTGCGGCGCCAGCCGCGATCACGATGCCCCAGATGCGCGACAACCCGATGGCGATGATGGGGGCCATCGCGCTGGCGTTCGTCGCTGTCGCGCTCCTTGTGGCGGCGGTCGCGCTGCTGGTGCTGCCCGGTTCGAGGGGCATGGAGTACCTCAAGTACTACGACCAGCTCCAGTCCGAGCGGAACCTGGACGACACCGCGGATCCCAACGGGATGCGGATGAAGGTCGTCGACGCGGTCGGGTACGTCGCGGGCAAGCGCGGGTTCACCGGCGCGCTGCGCCAGAAGCTCGAGGCCGCCGGGCTGCCCCTGCGACCGGCGGAGTACATGACGCTTCACATCCTCGCGGTCGTGATCAGCGGCTTCGCGGTCGAGCTGATCACCGGGCGCCTGTTGCTCGCGATCCTCGCGATCATCACGGTGACGGTGGTGCCGATCCTGGTGCTCAACATCGCGATCGACCAGCGCCGCAACCGCTTCGACGACCAGCTCCCCGACGTCCTCAACATGCTGTCGAGCTCGCTGCGCGGCGGCTGGGGCATCCAGCAGGCCATCGATCTGGTGGTCCAGGAGGCCGGTCCGCCGGCCGCCGAGGAGTTCCGCCGGGTCCAGACCGAGATCCGCCTGGGCATCCCTATGGACGACGCGCTGCAGCGGATGGCGGCCAGGATCCAGAGCAACGACTTCAAGGCTGCGGTCACCGCGATCTCGATCCAGCGGGAGGTGGGCGGCAACCTCGCCGAGGTGCTCGATATCGTCGCCGCCACCATCCGCGACAGGGGCTCATTGCGCCGTCAGGTCAGCGCGCTCACGGCCGAAGGTCGGCTCTCGGCGTACATCCTGATCGCGCTGCCGATTCTCGAGGCCGTCGCCCTGCTCGTCATGAACCCCGGCTACATGGAGCCGTTCACCACGACGTTCTTCGGCGGGTTCCTCGCGATCCTCGCCGTGCTGCTGCTCATCGTCGGTTCGCTGTGGCTCTTCAGCGTGACTCGGATCGAGGTCTAGATGCTGTACTTGCTTGTCGCCTCGGTGTTCGTCGCGGTCGCACTCGGCGCGTACGGGCTGCTCTCGCTCGTCGCGTCGGACGACCGTCGAGTGAGCCGCCGGCTCAAGGACATGACCAGCTACGAGGTCGCGCAGACCAAGGAAGCGCAGCCGATGCTCAAGTCGTTCGGCCAGCGCGTGGTCGTGCCGGCGGCGAAGTCGGTGGGCGGGGCGACCCGCTCGGCACTCCCGACGACATACCGCGAGCAGCTCGCGGGCCGGCTCGAGGAAGCGGGCCATCCCCGCGGCCTCGACGCCGACCGCTTCATCTTCTCGCAGCTCGTGGCTGTCCTGGGTCTGTCGTCGCTGTTCATCGCAGCGGGCGTGCTCTCGCAGTGGGGTCTCGGCAAGACCGCGATGCTCGCTCTGCTCGCCGGCGTCGTCGGCGTGCTGACCCCCGATCTGTGGCTGCGCGCCAAGATCTCGTCGCGCAAGAACCAGATCGTGCGCGACCTCCCCGACATGCTCGACATGCTCACCATCAGCGTGGAGGCGGGCATGGGGTTCGACAGCGCGCTCGGCAAGCTCGTCAAGAACTCGCACGGCCCGCTGGCCGAGGAGTTCGGCCGGGTGCTGCAGGAGGTCCAGTCGGGCTCGTCGCGCAAGGACGCGCTCAAGGCGATGGCCGACCGCGTCGACGTGAGCGAGCTCTCCGCGTTCGTCGCATCCATCGTGCAGGCCGACATGTTCGGCGTCAGCATCGCGCAGGTGCTTCGCGCGCAGGCCGGGGACATGCGTCTTCGCCGCCGCCAGCGCGCCGAGGAGAACGCGCAGCGCGCGCCGGTCAAGATGGTGTTCCCGCTCATCTTCTGCATCCTGCCGTGCACGCTGATCGTCATTCTCGGCCCGGCGATCATCCGCATCGGCGTCGTGTTGCTCGGCATGTAGTCGCTGTCTTACCCGCGAAGGATTCTTGAGGAGGATCACGATGCGACGCTGGAGTGCCGCGATAGCCGTGGCCGTCGCCCTTGCTGTTGGACTGTCGGCCGCGACCGCATGGGCCGCGCCGAGCTACTCGGTGGTCGCCCGATGGCCGAAGCCGACATGGCACATGGGACCGCGTCCAACGGCGCTCAGCACGCTGGTGCCCACCGCCTCCACGTACGGGGCGGGCATCGATGTCGCGATGACGGCCGACGGCACAACCTTCGTGTGCGACACCTACAACAGCCAGGTGCTGAAGTTCGACCCCAACGGCGACCTCGTCGCGACGTGGACGGGTGCCGGCAACCCCGGCGGGCAGTTCAAGAAGCCCCAGGGCATCGACGTGAGTTCGAACGGCGCGGTGGTCTACATCGCCGATACCGGGAACTCGAGGGTCCAGAAGTACAGCGGATCCGGCGTCTATCTCGACCACTGGGGCGTCCAGGGCGGGCCGAGCCTCGCCGACGACGGCCGCTACGAGTTCATGCTCCCCGAGGGGATCGCGGTCGATCAGGCAGGCGACGTCTACGTGGCCGATACCGGCAACTGCCGGGTGCAGAAGTACGATTCCTCGGGCATGTACCTCGACCAGTGGGGTTCGCCGGGTACAGGGCCGAGCCTGTTCTACGCGCCGTCGAGCATCGCCATCGCTCCCGACGGGACCAACTGGGTCCTCGATCGCTCGGGCGGCATGGGCGACACCGAGAACTGCTACGTGCAGCACTTCAACGCCAGTGGCGAGCATCTGGGCATGTTCGGCGGGTACACCAACCTCTACGCCCCGGGCAAGTTCCGCTTCCCCGGTGGCATCAGCGTCGACGGGGAAGGCTACATCTGGGTCGCCGACAACGACATCCTCGGGCCCCGGCTGCAGCGCTTCCAGGCCAACACCAGCGGCAGTGCCGATCTGGTGCTGAACCAGCAGGGGCGCTACCACTGGAACAACTTCACCGACGACGGAGCCATGGCCGCTCAGAAGTTCGGAGGAGTCGCGACCTTCACCAAGAACGGCGCCGTGCGCGTGCGAGTCGCCGACCAAGGCAAGTCGATGCTTCGCGACTTCGACGACTACGGCGAGACGGTCGGCTACAACGCAAGCTGGGGCAAGGGCAAGAGCTGGATGGCCAACCCCGGCGGCGTGGCGGTAGGACCCACCGGCAAGGTCTACGTCGCGGACACCGACAACCACCGCGTCCAGACCTTCGGGAGCCAAGGGACGTTCGAGCAGTGGCTCCCGAGCATGCTGCCGCCCATGGCCTTGCCCAACCTCGGGCACTTCGACACGCCGCAGGGCGTGGCGGTCGCCGAGGATGGCGATGTGTTCGTGATCGAAGAGGGGAAGGACGAGACCTACTCGAGCGGTCGGCCGCTGGGCACCGCCGGTAACCACCGGGTGCAGAAACTGAGTCCCGACCTCGGATCGGGCGACCCCGACGCTGCCTCCGTGTACGTCTGGGGCGCGTGGGGCACCGGTTCCGTGCGCTTCCGCAATCCGCAGGCGATCGCGGCCCGCACTATCGACGCGAACACCGACCGTATCTACGTGGCGGACTCCGGCAACAACCGCATCGAGATCTTCACGCTCACGCACGGCACGCCGTCGCTCACGCAGGTGGGGTCGTGGACCATGCCGAGCCTCTCCTCCAACCCCTCGGGCATCGCCGTGGCGCCGGACGGATCGCCCAACGCCGGTTCGGTCTACGTGGCGGACACCGCACACAACAAGATCGTCCGCTTCAGCTCGGGTGGCACGGTGCTCGGGTCGTGGGGCTCGATGGGCACCCTGCCCGGCCAGTTCAAATCCCCGCGCGGGCTCGCCTGCGATGCCGCCGGAAACGTCTACGTCGCCGACACCGACAACAACCGGATCCAGGTGTTCACCCCCGACGGCACCTTCGCGTCGCAGTTCGGCAAGAAGGGATCGCTCGAGGGCGAGCTCTACCTGCCGCGCAGCGTGGCGGTCAGCGCCGAGGGCCTCGTCTACGTCGCGGACAGTGGCAACGACCGGATTCAGGCCTTCGCCCCGCCGGTCAGCGTCACCATCGGCGGCGTCGAGGACGGCGCGTACTACAACCACGGCGTCACTCCCGTCGTCAGCTTCATCGGGCCCCAGATCGTCGAGTCCAGCAAGAAGGTCGCGCTGAACGGCGTGCCCTGGGTGCCCGTCACCCTCACCGCCGAGGGCGACTACACCGTGGAGGCCTCCGCGACGAGCTCGCTCGGCACGAGCGACTCGGACGTGGTGCATTTCGGCATCGACACGACGAAGCCGATCACGACGATGGACGGAGTCGGTTCCTACGACGACACCGCGACCATCGCCTTCCAGGCCACGGACGCCCGCAGCGGCGTGAGAGAGACGAAGTGGCGTCTGGATGGGGGAAGCATCTTCACCGGCTCGACGGCGGTCATCACCAAGGCCGGCGTGCACACCATCGAGTACTGGTCGATCGACAAGGCCGGTAACGAGGAGGTCCACCAGACCCACGACTTCGAGGTCGTGGACACCATGCCGCCGGTCACGACGAGCGACGCCAAGCCGACCTACGTCACCTCGGCCACGATCCGCCTCAGCGCCACCGACGGATCGGGCGTCAAGCAGACGCTCTACCGGCTGGATGGCGGCGCCGAGACCTCGGGCACGATCGTCGCGGTCGCCGGCTACGGCAGCCACACGCTCGAGTTCTGGTCGATCGACACCAGCGGCCGGACCGAGGCCAAGCAGACGGTGACGTTCAACATCGTTCGCAAGACCACGACCAGTCTCAGCCGCAGCACGGCGGTCGTGAGCTACAACGGGATCGTCACGCTGCGCGGTTCGCTCAGGAACGACCGCGGCGTGTTGCTCAGGGGCAAGACCGTCCGCCTGATGCGCTCCTCGGACGGCCGGACGTGGTCGGTCTATCGACTGCTCACGTCGTCCACGGGTCTCTACAGCACGAGCGTCCGCCTGCCCAGGTGCACGTACTTCAAGCTCGACTACCCCGGCAGCACGACGTGGGCCGCTGCCTCCTCGCCGGCGGTCCGTGTCCTGGCCCGTGCGTATCTCACCACGCCGATCGCGGTGTCCTCGGTTCGCCGAGGAGCCAGCTTCAAGGCGGTCGGCTACCTGAAGCCTCGGCACGAAGCCGGAACGGGGGCAGTCAAGCTGTACTGCTACCGGTACGAGCGGGGCTCCTGGGTGCTTCGCAAGACGGTCACGCTCTACGCGTCGGACTACAGCGGGTACACGCGGTACTCCGGCACGTTGTCGCTGCCGAGCGCGGGTTCGTGGCGCATGCGGGCCTACCACGGCGACTCCAGCCACACGGCGACCTACAGCGGGTACAGGTCGATCTCTGTGAAGTAGCCGCGTGCGGGACGGCGCGAGTGCGCCGACACCGTCGCTGACAGCAGAAGATACGGATGGGCGGTACGCTTCACTGGTATCGTCCATCCGTCCTTTGTCGGCACGATCGCCACCGATCGCCACCGAAGCGGAACGAGGAGTCACACGTGGATCGCGACAAGATCGAAGCCGGCGTCCGGCTCATCATCGACGGCATCGGTGAGGACCCGTCTCGCGAGGGCCTGCTGCAGACGCCGCGGCGTGTCGCCGACATGTACGAGGAGATCTTCGCGGGCCTTTCCGAGGACCCCGCCGAGCACTTCGGCGTGACCTTCGACGAGGGGCACCAGGAGATGGTGCTCGTGAAGGACATCCCGCTCTACTCGGTGTGCGAGCACCACCTCGTGCCGTTCATCGGGAAGGCGCACGTCGCCTACGTGCCGGGCAAGCACGGCCGCATTTGCGGGCTTTCGAAGTTGGCGCGCGTGGTCGAGGTGTTCGCCAAGCGGCCCCAGGTGCAGGAGCGGATGACGTCTCAGATCGCCGACACCCTGGTCGAGCACTTGGATCCGTCCGGCGTGCTCGTGGTGATCGAGGCGGAGCATCTGTGCATGTCGATGCGGGGGGTGCGCAAGCCCGGGTCGAAGACGGTCACCTCGGCGGTGCGGGGGCAGTTCCGGGAGGACGCCCGGACGCGCGCCGAGGCGATGTCGCTGATCAACCAGCGCTAGCGTTTCCGGGCGCGGCGAGCAGCCGCGCGGCTTCCGCCAGCGCGTCTTCGCGCGTGACGATGCGGCCCTCGAGCTGCAGCTCGCGGAGCCGCGCAAGCACCCGGCCCACCTGCGGTCCCTCTTCGAGCCCGAAGCGCCGCATGAGTTCGGCACCGTCGAGCAGCGCGGGATGGTCGATGCGTGGCCGGACGTCGCCGTAGAATGCCGCTGCCGCCCGGCAGGCGAACTCGCGCAGCCGCTGGGGGCGTTCGGGGTCGGCGAGCGGCCCCGACATCGCCATCGAGTCGGCAACCGCCATCAGCGCGAGCACGAGTCCGGCCTCCCCGCGCCGAGTGGCGTACCGCGTGACAGCGCGCCGCGCCGCCCCGGCGTCCGCCTCGAACGCCGTCTTCTCGACGTCGCCCGGCACCATGTGGCCGTGCACGTAGTAGGCGATCTCCTCCGTCTCCGCAGAGGAGAGCCGCAATCGGCGCGCGAGGTCCCGGCCGATGTCCGCTCCCTCAACGTTGTGCTGGTAGAAGGTCACGTGCCCGTGATCGGTCGATCGCGTGGGGGGTTTGCCTGCGTCGTGGAGCAGCGTGGCGAGCTTCACCGAGAACAGCCGGGGGCGCTGCGCCGCGAGCGTGCGGGAGAGGTAGCCCGCGACCTCGTCCGCGTGGCTGCCGAACACCGACTCGAGATCGCCGAGCAGCCGCTCGAGGCGGTCGAGCGCGAGCAGGCTGTGATCGAGCACGTCCAGGTGGTGGTACTCGTTCTGCGTGATGCCGCGTCCAGGCTCGAGCTCGGGCAGCGCGACGCCGAGCAACCCCACTTCGTCCATGCGCCGCAGCACCGCGGCAGAGCAGGTATCGCGGAGGATCTCGGCGAGTTCGACCGTGACGCGCTCGGTCGCGACTTGCGCCAGGAGGGGGGCGTGCTCGCGGACTGCCGCGAGCGTGTCGGGTTCGATGATGAAGCCGAGCTGGGTCGAGAACCGGAACACGCGTAGTGCGCGAAGCGGGTCGTCGACGATCGCCGTCGCCGAGACGAGCCGGACGAGCTGATAGTCGAGGTCGTCGACTCCTCCGAACGGATCGAGCACGAGGGCTGCGTCGAGCGGCGGCGCGGCCTCGGTGGTCGGCATCACTTCGAGCGGAACGGCGAGCGCGTTCACGGTGATGTCTCGGCGGCCGAGGTCCTCCTCGATGCTGCCGCCGGCCAGCGCGTTGATGTCGATCTCGTACCCGTGCTCGGTGACGACCCGTCCGGTGCCGCGTTCGCGGTCGAGTGCCACGAACGACCAGCCCTGCGAATCGGCGAGCATGCGGGCCAGCGCCAGTGAGTCGCCCGTGACGGCGACGTCGAGATCGCGGGCGGGCAGTCCCAGCAACAGGTCGCGCACCGTGCCGCCGACGACCCACGCCCGCCGGCCCTCATCGGTAGCGAGCGCGCGCAGCGCCTCGAGCGCACGAGCCAGGTCCGAGTCGCCGCCGTTCGGCGCCCCGGTGCCTTCGTCGGCCGCGGTGCGTAGGGCTCGAGGTGCTGCCATGTCGTCCGAGCTGGGCATCGTCACCCCTATACTACTGCCGGCGCCACCGTGCGCCTCGGCGATAGAAGGGGCATCGATGTCGGCTCGGATGTGGAACTGCGGTTCGTTCGTCCTCGCACTCGACCGCCCCCTCGTGATGGGGATCGTGAACGTCACCCCGGATTCGTTCTCGGATGGAGGAGCCCACGCCGACGCAGACAGCGCGATCGCATGGGGACGGGCGCTCGCCGAGCAGGGCGCCGCGATCCTCGACGTTGGCGGCGAATCGACGCGCCCGGGATCCGCACCGGTCGACGTTGCCGAGGAGCTGGAGCGGGTGATCCCGGTGATCTCCGCACTGGCGACGCTGCCCGTGCCTGTCTCGATCGACACCCGCCGCGCTCCCGTCGCCCGCGCCGCGATCGAAACGGGGGCGACGATCGTGAACGACGTGAGCGGCTTTCGCGACCCCGAGATGGTCGCGGTGGTCGCGGAGTCGAATGCCGGTGTGGTGGTCATGCACATGCTCGGCGAGCCGGGGACGATGCAGGACGACCCGCGCTACGAAGACGTGGTGAGCGAGGTCGTCGACTACCTCGCCGGTCAGGCGGCGAGTCTGGTCGACGCAGGGGTCGCGCCGGAGCGGATCGCAGTCGATCCCGGCATCGGGTTCGGCAAGACGCTCGAGCACAACCTCGAGCTGCTCGCGCGGGTCGATGAGATCTCGGAGCTGGGCTACCCGGTCGTCGTTGGCGTCTCGCGCAAGCGGTTCATCGGCGCGCTCACCGGCATCGAGACGCCGGCGGACCGTCTCGCCGGCTCGCTTGCCGCGGGGATCGCTGCGCTCCAAGCCGGTGCGCACGTGCTCCGCGTTCACGACGTCGCCGAGACGGTCGAGGCCGTGTCGGTGTGGAGCGCGATCGAGGCAGCAGGCGGACGAGTCGACCGCTGAGTCCCAATGTGGAGCGGCCGAGTGCGGCTCCGATCACTTCTTCTTGATCGTGAGCACCACCGTGCTGCCGCTGTCGACCAAGGTTCCCGCCGGCGGGTCCTGGGCGACGACGACCACGGTGTTGTCCATGGGCAGATCTGCGCCAGGCGGTTCTGCCTTGATCTCGAAGGTCAGGTGGCTTTCGGCCAAGTTCATGCGTGCCGTGGTCATCCCGAACCCGACCTCGTCGGGGACCTTCACCTGATCGGTCTGAGGCAGGGACCCCTCGCCGCTCTTCGTGGCGATGTTGCTCGCCGGTGTCTTCTGAGTGCTCGTCTCGGCGGTGTCTTGCGGCGTGGTCTTCGACGAACATCCCCCCACCACGAGCACAAGCGCGCATGCGAGCACGAGAAGTACGAGTCTCCGCACCATATCGCGACTCCCCTCAAAGTCGAGCGATACGCTCTCGTTGCCAGCTGGACTCTACGCCGCGACTGGCGCCGCGTCCACGCAAAGAGGCCCCGGCGATGCCGGGGCCTCTCGTGTCTCCGATGCCTGCGGTGAGCCGCAGGAGCAGTGCCTAGAGCTTCGAGAGCACCGGCACCAGCAGCAGTGCGAGGATGTTGACGACCTTGATCATCGAGTTGAGTGCCGGGCCCGCGGTGTCCTTGTAGGGGTCGCCGACGGTATCGCCGGTGACCGCGGCCTTGTGGGCCTCGGAACCCTTGCCGCCATGCACGCCGTCCTCGATGAGCTTCTTGGCGTTGTCCCACGCGCCACCGCCCGACGTCATCGAGATGGCGACGAACAGGCCGGCGACGATCGAGCCCACGAGCACGCCGCCAAGGATGGTGGCCGAGCGCTCGGGGGTGATCACCAGGGCGAGCGCCACGATGATGATGGGGGTGAGCACCGGGATGAGCGCAGGAACCGTCATCTCGCGGAGCGCGGCCTTCGTCACGAGGTCGACGGTCGAGGCGTAGTTCGGCTTCGACGTGCCTGCCATGATCCCGGGATCGTTCTTGAACTGCTCGCGGACGTCCGCGACGACCGCGCCGGCCGCACGGCCGACCGCCTGCATCGCGAACGACGCGAACAGGTAGACGATCGCCGCTCCGATGAACAGGCCGATGACGACGTAGGGGTTCGACAGGTCGAACGAAACCTTGACCCCCTTGTCGGCCAGCGCCCGCGTGTACTCGTTGAACAGCACGATCGCGGCGAGTGCCGCCGAGCCGATCGCGTAGCCCTTGGTGACGGCCTTGGTGGTGTTGCCCACCGCGTCGAGCGCGTCGGTCACGTTGCGGACGTCCTCGGGAAGCTCGCTCATCTCGGCGATGCCACCGGCGTTGTCGGTGACGGGGCCGAAGGCGTCGATGGCGACGACGATGCCGGCCATCGAGAGCATCGCGAGTGCGGCGACGCCGATGCCGAAGATGCCCGCGAGCAGGTAGGAGATGATCGTCGCGACCACGATGACGAGCACGGGCAGGGTCGTGGCCTGCATGCCGACGGCCAGGCCCTGGATGATGTTCGTGCCGGCGCCGGTGACGGACGCGTCGGCGATCGACTTCACCGGCTTGTACTTGGTCGAGGTGTAGTAGTCGGTGAGGAACACCATCGCGACGGTCACGACGACACCGATGATCGCCGAGAGGTACACGCGAAGCACGATGCTCATGCCGGTGACGCCTTCGGCGAGGGCGTTGGCGGGCGTGCTCCCGAAGAACCACTGGGTGACGGGATAGAAGCCGATGAGTGCGATGATCGCCGCGGCCCACATGCCCTTGTACAGCGCGCCCATGATCGAGCCATTCTCGCTCTTGCGAACGAAGAAGGTGCCGATGATCGAGGCGATGATCGAGACCGCGCCGATGGCCAGCGGGTACGCCACCGCGGGGCGGAAGATCAGTTCGCCGGTGCTCGCGGTCAGGATCAGGCCCTGGTCGGTCAGCGTCGCGGCGTACTTGGTGAACGTGACCACGCCGAGCAGCATCGTCGCGACGATCGTCACGACGTAGGTCTCGAACAGGTCGGCAGCCATGCCCGCGTCGTCACCCACGTTGTCGCCCACGTTGTCGGCGATGACCGCGGGGTTGCGCGGATCGTCCTCGGGGATACCGGCCTCGACCTTACCGACGAGGTCGGCGCCCACGTCGGCCGCCTTGGTGTAGATGCCGCCGCCCAGACGGGCGAACACGCTGATCAGCGAGCCACCGAAGCCTAGGCCGATCAGCACGCTGAGGCTCCACCCGAAGTTGAAGATGAAGATCACGAACAGCGCGATGGCCAGGATGCCGAGACCGGCGACGAACATGCCGGTGACCGAGCCGGCCTGGAACGCCACGCTGAGCGCGGGCGCGAGGCCCTTGCGCGCGGCCTCTGCCGTCCGCACGTTGGCCCGAACCGCGATGCTCATGCCCGCGTAGCCCGCGACCGCCGAGGCGAGCCCGCCGACCACGAAGCCGAGCGCCGTTTGCCATCCCAGGCCCGGGATGACCGCGAGCAGCACGGCGATGACGGCGCCGGCGATGGCGATCGTCGTGTACTGCCTCTTGAGGAACGCCTGCGCGCCCTCCTCGATCGCAGCCGCGATCTCCTGCATCCGCTCGTTGCCGGCGGGCAGGCCCATGATCCGAAGGATCAGCCATGCCGCGTAGGCGACGGCGAGCAGGCCGGCGACGAGCGCCGCCCACAAACTGACAACAACTGGGGACATGTTCCCTCCACGTCAGACGAAGACGGGCACCCCGAACGAGACGCCGCGCCCCTCCCAAAGACGCGGTCATTCTAACAGACGAATATCGGCGAACCCGCAAGCATCAGAACGAGTACGGCAGGTGGTGGTGGGTGGTCGCCGAGCGGCACCGCCGCCACGTGCTCGCTGGTTAGGGTCTGTCGCTGCTCGGCAACGATAGAGGTGAGACGAAGGGAGCTTCTGACATGGACGGTGTCTACATCAGCATCGGCAGCAACCTGGGTGACCGAATGGCGAACCTCGCCGAGGCGATCGATCGGCTTTCCGACGTGGAGGCGACGCACGTCGAGGCCGTGTCGCACGCCTACGAGACCGAGCCGTGGCCGGACCCGAACGCGCCGCTCTACGCGAACGCGGTCGTGGAGGTGTCCACCAGCCTCACGCCCTTCCAGCTGCTCGAGGCGATCGAGGACATCGAGCGTGCGATGGGGCGCGACGAGAGCTCTCCCCGCAACGCACCCCGCCCGATCGATCTGGATGTCGTGCTGTTCGGCACCGACCAGATGACGAGCGAAGAGCTCACGATCCCGCACCCTCGGGCCGCCGAGCGCGCTTTCGTCGTGAAGCCCCTGCTGTGCATCGCTCCCGACATCACCTGGCCCGACGGCTCGCCGGTCGTCGAGGCCGACGCCGTCCTAGGCCGCATCGTTCGCGATCTCGGACCCATCGTCGACGAGGGCGCCGAGCACAACCGGCCCGTCGGCGACATGGACTGGGTCGCGGTTGCCGAGACCACCGAGGCGACACCGGCGGTCGCAAGCCCCGACTTCGGCATCATGTACCAGGCCTCGCTCCTGCAGGAGGAGGGGATCCCCATCGCGTGGGACCCCTGGAATCCCGCCGAGGGCACGAACCCGTGGGGCCTGGGCGTCACGCTGCGGCTGCTCGTGCCGTGCCTGGCCGAGGAGCGCGCCCGCGCGCTGCTCGCCGACGTCGCCGCCGCCAGCCCCGTGCTCGACGAGGAGGTCGAGTTCGCGATCGAGGCCGAGCCCGAGGACCCGGTCGAGCGAGACCGCGCCCGCGACGCTGCCGACGAGCAGTAGACCTGCCGGTCTCGACGAGGAAGGCTGCCGGCATGTTCTCGTGGTTCAGTAGTGGCCCGCCGTTCCCGGAGATCGAGGGCTGGAAACGGGTGGGCGAGGGCCGCATGGAGGGCCCCGGGTTCATCTCGACCGACTTCAGCCTGCTGCTGCTCGAGCAGGTGCTTGCCGACCACGCATATCCGGTGCCAGTTCCTCCCACATCGTCCCGGAGAGGGGATGGGCGTGGGTCGCGAGGGGTTCACCGGGGTCGGTCTCTACGTGCCCGAGGAGCGCTACGCCGAGGCATCGGCTCTTGCCGAGGAGCTCGCGGAATCGCCCGTCGTCGACGAGGGCGGGTCCGACGTCTGGCCCCGAGCTGCCGGGCGAGCCGGAAAACGGCAGGTAGCAAGCCATTCGGAATGATGTCGGAGCACCCCGTGCCGGGGTGTATACTTGCTGTCCCTCGACAGGTCGGAGGCGCTGCGTGGACTCGGCTACCGGGCCGAGCTGCGACGGCGGAACCGAGAAGGAGAGCATCATGAGCGCTGCACCGGGCGGGCAGATGCCCCGCGTCACCGCACCCATGCTCCAGGCCATGAAGGCGTCTCGGCGTCCCATCGTGATGGTGACGGCGTACGACGCGTCATCCGCCCGGCTGGTCGACACCGCCGGCGTCGACGCCATTCTCGTCGGCGACTCGCTGGGCATGACCATGCTCGGCTACGACTCGACCCTCCCCGTCACGATGGACGACATGGTCAGCGCGACCGCGGCGGTCTCGCGCGGTGCGACGCGGTCGCTCATCGTCGCCGACATGCCGTTCATGAGCTACCAGGCGAGCATCGACGATGCCGTGCGCAATGCCGGGAGGCTCGTGGCAGAGGGTCACGCGCAGGCGGTCAAGCTCGAAGGCGGGGCGGATGTCGCCCAGACCGTGCGCCGGATCGTCTCGGCGGGGATCCCCGTCATGGGCCATCTCGGGCTCACGCCGCAGTCGGTCAACGCCATGGGCGGCTACAAGGTCCAGGCGAAGCAGGCCGCGCAGGCGATGCGGCTCGTCGACGATGCGGAGGCGCTTCAGGATGCCGGCGTGTTCGCGATCGTGCTCGAGTGCATACCGGTCGAGCTCGCCGAGATGGTCACCGCCGAGCTGCACGTGCCCACGATCGGTATCGGTGCGGGCGGGGGGTGCGACGGCCAGGTACAGGTATTCCACGATCTCCTCGGTCTTGGCGGGGAGTTCGTGCCGCGCCACGCGAAGCGCTATGCCGATGTCGGCGCGCTGGTTCGCGAAGCGGTGAGCGCGTACGCCGACGAGGTGCGCGACGGCGAGTTCCCCGGAGAAGCACAGTCGACTCACATGGACGCGGCGGCGATCTCCGAGGTGCGCCGTTCGCTCGACGGACGCCGCCCCAAGCGGTCCGGTGGGAGGTAGCGCACAGCAGTGATCGAGCGCGTCGCCAGCAAGGCCGAGATCCGTTCCGCGGTCGGAGCGGCCCGTCGCGAAGGCAAGACCGTCGGGTTCGTGCCGACGATGGGAGCGCTGCACGAAGGCCACCTTGCGCTCGTGAGGGCCGCGTGCGCGCGGACCCGATTCGTCGTCGTCTCCGTCTTCGTGAACCCCACCCAGTTCGCCCCAGGCGAGGACTTCGATCGGTATCCGCGCGACCTCGACCGCGACTGTGAGCTTCTGGCCGCCGAGAACGTCGAGATCGTGTTCGCACCCACGCCTGAGGTGATGTACGGCCCCGATCCGCTCGTCACCGTGGATCCGGGTCGCCTCGCGCTGGCGATGGGAGGGCGAGATCCGCCCCGGCCATTTCGACGGCGTCGCCACCATCGTCACCAAGCTTCTGAACACGGTGCGCCCCGACCTGACCTTCTTCGGCGAGAAGGACTACCAGCAGCTGCTCGTCGTCGAGAAGCTCGTCTCCGACCTCGATCTGGGCGTCGGAGTGGTCCGCGTCCCCACCGTCCGTGACGCCGACGGGCTCGCCCTGTCGAGCCGCAACGCTTTCCTCTCCGCCGAGGAGCGAGTGGCCGCGCGCGGTATTCCCGAGGCGCTCGAAGCGGCGGTGCACGCGGCTGCCTGGGGCGAGACCGACGCCGGTGCGCTCCGGGCAGCGATGCGCGAGGCGGCCGAGGAGCGCGGCGTCGCGCTCGACTACGCCGAGATCGTGGATGCCGCGACTCTCGAGCCGGTCTCGGCGCTCGCGGAGGTCGCCCGGGCGATCGTCGCGGGTAGAGTCGGTGGCACGCGGCTGATCGACAACTGCGAGATCGCGCCCTTGCGGGAGACGGCCGCGGGCACGGTGTCTGGAGCGGAGGGCGGTGTGGCTCGGCAGTGAGCGATGCCTCCCAGGCCTCCAGCTGCACGCCGATCGCCGACGAGATTCGGCGGCTCGCCGCCGAACGAGACGCGGTGATCCTCGCGCACACCTACCAGCGCGCCGAGGTCCAGGACGTGGCGGACTTCGTCGGCGACTCCCTCGGCCTTGCCCGGCAGGCTGCCGCGACCGGTGCGTCGGTCATCGTGTTCGCCGGCGTGCACTTCATGGCCGAGACGGCCAAGATCCTCTCACCCGACAAGCGGGTGCTGTTGCCCGAGCCGCGTGCCGGCTGCCCGATGGCCGACATGGTGACGGGTGACGCGCTGCGTGCGTGGAAGGCCGAGCATCCGGGTGTCCCGGTCGTGACGTACGTGAACTCGTCGGCGGACGTGAAGGCTGAGAGCGATGTCTGCGTGACGAGCGCCAACGCGGTCGCGGTGGTGCGGGCCCTGGGTGCGACGCGGATACTGTTCGCTCCCGACCGCAACCTGGGCTCCTGGGTCGCTCGCTCGCTGCCCGACGTGCAGGTCGAGCTGTGGGAGGGGTGGTGCCCCACTCACGAGCAGGTCACCCCCGAACAGGTGCGTGCCGCGCGCCGGGCGCATCCCGAGGCCAAGGTCATCGCCCATCCAGAATGCCGCCCCGAGGTCGTCGACCTCGCCGACGCCGTGCTCTCCACGTCGCAGATGCTGCGTTTCGCCGCGGAGGACGATGCCGACGCGTACATCGTGGTGACCGAGGCGGGCATCCTGCACGGTCTCGCGCAGGCCGCTCCGGGCAAGCACTTCTTCGAGCTCGGGACGCGCATGCTCTGCCCGAACATGAAGGTCACCACGATCGAGAAGGTCCGCGACTGCCTCGCCAACCTGACCGGGGAGGTCGAGGTGGAGCCGGACGTCCGGCAACGCGCCCTCGTCGCTGTCGAGCGGATGGTCGCCATTGGCTGACGGCGTTTCGTCAGGCGCTCGCGAGCGTTCCTCCCGCACTCTCGCAGCGGTGGGTGCTCGGCAGCGTGCCCGCGTTCGACGCATTCAGGCTCACCGACGTGCTGGTGATCGGAAGCGGGATCGCCGGGCTGACCGCAGCGCTCAAGCTCGCGGACGCGGGACTCTCGGTGATCGTCGTGACCAAGGACGTCCTCGCCGAGACCAGCACGTGGTACGCGCAGGGCGGCATCGCGGGCGCCGTCGGCGAGGCCGACAGCGTCGAGCTGCACATCGCCGACACGCTCGTGGTGGGGCAGGGCCTGTGCGACGAGCGAGTCGTGCGCGCCGTGATCGAGGAGGCGCCCGAGGCTCTCGCAGCGCTGCAGGCCCGCGGGATGCGCTTCGACCTCGCCGAGGGTGGCGAGGTGGCGCTCGCTCTCGAAGGCGGCCACTCGCTCCCTCGCGTCCTGCACTCGGGCGACGCGACCGGTGCGGCGATCCTGAGAGCGCTCACGTACGCCACCCGCGCTGCCATCGGCATAGAGGTGTGGGAGCGGGCGTTCCTGGTCGATCTGCTCACCGATACCGACGGCGGCCCGTGCGTCGGCGCCGCGGTGATGGACACCCGCCACGGTGACGTGGTCTCCGTGCGCTGCGGGGCAGTCGTGCTCGCCTCCGGAGGCGCGGGCCAGGCGTATCGCGTCACCACCAACCCGATCGTGGCCACCGGCGACGGGGTGGCAGCAGCGTGGCGCGCTGGTGCCGAGATCGCCGACATGGAGTTCGTCCAGTTCCATCCCACCGCGCTCGATCACGAGCGGCGCCCCCGATTCCTGATCACGGAAGCGCTGAGAGGCGAGGGAGCGTACCTGCTCGACTGCAACGAGCAACGGTTCATGCCCGACGTGCATCCGCTCGCCGAGCTCGCCCCTCGAGACGTGGTGTCTCGGGAGATCGAGCGCGTCATGCAGCAGTGCGGGCGGAACAGCGTATGGCTCGACGCACGGCATCTGGGTGACGACTACCTCAAGGCGCGGTTCCCCACCATCGTCGCCGCATGCGCGGACGCGGGATACGACCTCACCCACGACCTCGTGCCGGTGGCCCCGGCCGCGCACTACCTGATCGGCGGGGTGCTCATCGACGTCGACGGCCGCACCTCGATTCCCGGCCTCTACGCCAGTGGCGAGTGTGCTGCGAGCGGCCTGCACGGCGCGAACCGCCTTGCGAGCAACTCGCTGCTCGAGGGACTCGTGCTGTCCCGGCGGATCGCCCGCGCCATCGACGAGGACCGCCCCGGACCTGGTGCCGAGCACGACGTCCATGACCCCGCCTTGCGATCGAACCCCGCCGCCGCGGCCGCGACCACCTCACCTGCCGCCGCGGACGCCGCCGATCGCGAGAACGCCCTGCACATACTCCACGCCGAGATGTCCCAGCACGTATCGATGTCGCGTGATGATGCCGGCCTCAAGGAGGCCCTGGCGATCATCGATCAGGTCGCCGAGCGCGTCACTCCCGCCGAGCGAGACCCCCGGTCGCTCGAGGCCGTGAACCTGGCGACCGTCTCCGCACTGATCGCGCTCGCCGCCGACGCGCGCACCGAGTCCCGCGGGTGCCACAGCCGACTCGACTTCCCCGAGCGCGACGATGCCGCGTGGCGTCGCCGCCTCGCGTGGCGTCGGGACGGCAGTACCCGATCGATCGCCGTAGGCGAAGGCGGGTGAGCGGATTGTTCGAGATGCCCGACAGCGGCGAGATCATCGCGCTCGCACTTGCCGAGGACCTCGGCGTCGACCCTGCGTGGTTCGCCTCGGACCCGCCCGGACTCCCCGACGTCCTTGCCCGCGACGTCACCACGTGGTCGCTCGTCCCTCCCGAGACGCACTTCGCGGGGCACGTGCGCGCCCGGCGAGGCGGAGTCATCTGCGGCATGCCGGTGGTCGCCGCCGTCTACGATGCGCTCTGCACGGCGGCCGGCTTGCCGGACGCCGTCGAGGTCTTCCCGCTGGTCCCCGAGGGGAGCGCGGTGAGCGCCGGCGCTCGCGGTTGCCGAGGTGTCGGGCCCGATGGTCGCCGTGCTCGCGGGCGAGCGAACCGCACTCGACTTCCTGATGGTGCTCTCCGGCATCGCCACCGAGGCGCGACGCTGGCAGCAAGCGGCAGGGGAGAGCCTCGCGGTCTGCGACACGCGGAAGACGTGGCCCGGTTTCGGGCGCTGTCGAAGTACGCGGTCGGCGTGGGTGGTGCGACCAACCATCGCATGGGGCTGTTCGATATGGTGCTCGTCAAGGACAACCACCGACGGCTCGCCGGCGGTGTGCCGCGAGGCGGTCGCGCGCGCACGCCAGGAGCACCCCGAGCTGCTGGTGGAGATCGAGGCCGACGATGTTGCCGACGCCGTCGCGGCCGTGGAAGCGGGAGCCGACCTGGTACTGCTCGACAACATGGACGACGGGCTTCTCGCCTCGGCGGTGAGGGCGTGCCGTGAAGCCTCGGGGAGGCGCGGTCGTCATGTGCTGCTCGAAGCGAGCGGCAACGTGACGTTCGAACGCCTGGCTTCCCTGCGGACGCTTGGGCTCGACCGCGTCTCGGCCAGCGCGATCACGCTGGCGAACCCGCTCGATCTGGGCTTGGACGAGGGATAGAGCCGGACCATGGTCCCGTCCACCGGAAACGCGATCATCGACTGGATCGTCGGTCTGCTCGAGGCCTACGGGTACTGGATCGTCTTCGGCATCACGATCTTCGAGAACCTGTTTGTGGTCGGGAGTGCGACCCCCGGCGAGACCGTGGTCATGGCGGCGGCGTTCGTCGCGGCCCAGGGCGGGCTGTCGCTGCCGGCTGTGTGGTTCGCATCCGTGGTAGGTACCGTCCTCGGCAGCAACATCAGCTACCTTTTCGGCCATCTCAAGGGACGCGCAGCCCTCGATGCGCTCGGCACGCGGCTAGAGGGGACGCGCATCGGACGGATCGTCGGAATCCACCGCGGCTCGATGGCCGAGGCCGAGGAGTACTTCACCAAGTACGGCTCGAAGACGATCTTCGTATCGCGCTTCGCCTGGGGGCTCAAGAACTTCATGCCGGTCGTCGCGGGCGCCTCTCGCATGGGGCTGTTCTGGTTCGAGCTGTGGACGCTCCTCGGCGCGATCACCTACACCTCGATCATGTGTGCGATCGGCTGGTTCCTTGGCCGCAGCTTCGAGCGGGCGATGCAGGTCGCTGGGAGCGTGGGCTGGATCGGGTTCGCCATCGCAGGACTGCTGTTCGGAACGCTGCTGTTTCTGCGGGTCCGGTCGCGGCGCGAGACCGAGCGCGAGGCCGAGGCGGCCCTGCAGCCCGACGCCCCAGATGCTGCCGACGTCGCCGAGGCTGCCGTGCCACGGCGGCCGCCGGTGCCACCGAGACCGTCGATGCCGACGCGAATCCGGCAGCGCATCGGGACCCTCAGTGAGTAGGCGCGACGACGTCCTGGTGCTGCTGCGCGGTGCGGGCAAGGCCGGCGCGAGCGGAGAGCGAATCGCGACAGAGCTCGGCGTGAGCCGGGCGGCGATCGCCAAACACGTCAGCGTGCTTCGCCGGGCCGGCTACGTCATCGAGGCGAAACCCGGCCTTGGCTATCGGCTCGTGAGCGCGCCCGATACCCCTACTCCCGCCGAGGTCGCTCCGCTGGTCAGCAGCTCGTTCTGGGTGAGGTTCGAAGGCGCCGCCGAGACCGGGTCCACGAACGACGATGCCCGCGTGCTCGCTCGCGCGGGCGCACCCGAGGGAACCGTCGTGCTCGCCGGCATGCAGAGCGCGGGACGCGGGCGGCTCGGGAGGACCTGGGCGTCGCCGGAGGGCGGCGCGTACCTGTCGCTCGTGCTCCGACCGCCACTGTCGCCCGCGCAGGTCGCGCCGCTCTCGTTGGCGATCGGGCTCGGCGTCGCGCGCGCGCTTCGCGGCTTGGGCACCGAGGCCATGCTCAAGTGGCCGAACGACGTCGTGCTACCGGACGGCAAGGTCGCCGGGATCCTGCTCGAGATGTCGGCGGAAGCGGACAGCGTCGAGTGGGTCGTGGCGGGCATCGGTCTCAACGTGGTTCGCCCTGAGGATTCCTCGCATCTTTCGATGGACCCGACTGCGTCACCCTCCTTCGTCGCCGACCGCGTCGACGTAACCCGTCGCCAGGTTGCCGCCGCGGTTCTCGACGGAGTGGCCGAGATCTACGAACGTTTCACGGCCGCCGGCTTCGCCTCGCTGGCCGATGAGTGGAACGGGCTCGACTCCCTGCGCGGCCAGGACGTGGTGGTGCGCGACGCGCAGGGGAGGGTGCTGGCGTCCGGTCGAGCCGAGGGGGTCGACGACGAGGGGCGGCTTCGGGTGATCAGTGCCGACGGGGTGGTCCCGGTGCCCTCCGGCGAGGTTACCCTCCGCGATCGCTAGACTCGCGTCGCGCCATGGCGACGCGCCTTGACCTCCCCGGTCCTTCCTGCGTACCGTTAACCGTCCTTCGAGGAAAGGTTGACAGCACGCATGGGCGACTCCAGCGAACTGATCATGCCGCGCACCCCCACGAGCCCTCGCTCGCGGCACAGCAACACCCGCGCGCTGGTCACGGCCGCGCTGCTGTGCGCGCTGCTCGCCGCGCTCGCGTGGCTTCGGATCCCGCTGCCGTTCACGCCCGTCCCGCTTACCCTCCAGGTGTTCGTCGTGTGCCTCGCCGCGCTGGTGCTCCCACCCGCCGAGGTCGCGATGGCGCTGGGGGGATACCTGCTGCTCGGCGCTGCCGGCGTACCGGTGTTCTCGGGAGGGCAGGGCGGCATCGGCGTGCTGATCGGCCCCACCGGCGGATACCTGATCGGCTTCTTCGTGGGTGCGTTCCTCGGCAGCGCCGCGAGGGCTGGTATCGCGCGGGAAGGCCGGTCGGACCTCGTCGCCGACATCACAGCGGTGACCCTCGTGATCGCGGGGACCTACGGGTTCGGCTGGGCGCAGCTCATGATCGTCACGGGGATGGGTCCCGGCGCCGCACTGGTCGCCGGCGTGCTGCCGTTCATTCTTGCCGACGTGCTCAAGGCGATCGCCGCCGTCCTGTGCGCGCGCGTGCTGCGCCGAACAGGGCTCGTCTAGGCGTCGAGGTCGCGAAGCGCGGGAAGCACGACGGTGAACCGTGAGCCGCGTCCCGGGAGGTTCTCGGCGGTGACGGTGCCCCCGTGCATGCTGACGATCGCCTTGACGATCGCAAGGCCCAGACCGGATCCGCCGCTTCGTGCGCGGCTCGAGTCCGTCTTGTAGAAGCGGTCGAAGAGGCGGACGAGCTCCTCTTCCGGTATGCCCGGTCCGTTGTCGGAGACCGCGAGGCGTGCATTGCCGTCCTCGGTCTGGGACAGCTCGACGGTCACGTGCCCACCCTCACCCGTGAAGCGGCTCGCGTTATCCACCAGGTTCGCGATCACCTGCTGAAGGCGGTCGAGATCGCCGAGCACCAGCGGCGCCTTCCCGTTCACCGTCAGGGTCGCGCCGCGCTCCTCGAGGATCGGCTCGAACATGAGCCCCGCCTTGTCGACCGCCACGCGCAGGTCGACTTGGCGCAGCGGGAGCTCGCCCGTGGCACCCTCGATGCGCTGCAGCGTGAGCAGGTCGTTCGCCAGGCGGGTGAGTCGCTCCGCCTCGGTCGCGATCGTCGTGAGGAACCGCTCCTGGTCCTCGGCGTCCACGCCCCCGTCGAGGAGGGTCTCGGCGGCGCCGCGGATCGCGGTGAGGGGTGTGCGAAGCTCGTGGCTCACGTCGGAGACGAACTGCGACTTGCGCCGCTCCTCGGCCCGCACCTGCGCGACCGCGCCTTCGATCTCCGAGGCCATGTTGTTGAGACCGTCGGCGACGAGCCGGACCTCACGCGTCCCCTCGACGCTCGCGCGGGCCGAATGATCGCCCGCCGAGAAGGTCGCCGAGGTCGCGGCCAGGCGCTCGAGCGGGGTCGCGAGCCGCTTGGCGACCGCAGCCGAGGCGAACCACGCCACCACGAGCACGGCGCCGAAGGTGACAGCAGGAACGATCGGATTCGCCGGCAGGAGCACGCCAACCACGATCGCCAGCCGCTGAGGCCACGACCGCCGAGACGAAGGACGCGCGAGCGATCTGTGAGCGGAGGCTGCCTCGTCCCATCGCTGCCAACAGACGCGGCTAGCTGCTCGCTGTGTCGACGGCGCGGAAGCGGTAGCCGTAGCCCCGGACCGTCTCCACCAGCGACGGATCGACGCCGGCGGCCTCGAGCTTGTCCCGAAGTCGTTTCACGTGGGTGTCGACCGTCTTGGTCTCCACGAGGTACTCCCAGCCCCACGCCTCTTTGAGCAGCTGGTCGCGCGACAGGACCTTGCCCGCGTGGCGCATCAGGCATGCGAGGAGCTCGAACTCCCGGGGGGTGAGGTCGACGGGCTTGCCGTCGGCGAGGGCGGTGTGTGCCGCGTCGTCCACGACGATGCCCGCGATCTCGATCCGGTCGCCTGCCGCGCCGGCCTCGCGGCCGCCTGCTCCTCGGCGTCGCAGCAGTGCCTTCACTCGAGCCTGCAGCTCGCGCACCCCGAAGGGCTTGGCGAGATAGTCGTCTCCGCCGATCTCGAGGCCCACGACCTTGTCGAGCTCGGTGTCGCGTGCCGAGAGGAACAGCACCGGCACCTCGCTCTCCGCGCGCAGCCGGCGGCACACCTCGTAGCCGTCGATGCCGGGCAGCATGACGTCGAGCACTACCAGGTCGAACGCCTCGAGCTTGGCCATCGCGAGCGCCTGGTCGCCGGTGGAGGCGACGGCGACGTCGTAGCCCTCTTTGCGCAAGTTGTAGGAGACGAACTCGGTGATCGAAGGCTCGTCGTCCACCACGAGGATGTGAGCCGAAGTCTCAGTCACGCCGATGAGCCCCCTTGATCGGTGCCGACGCCGCGGCCCGCCTGACTTGCTCGGGACTGCCGCCGGGCCGATGATAGCACCGCGTCACCGGACGTCCCGCCGCCGTCAACGTGCCGTCATACGGCCTCTGACGTGCGAGATCGGGAAGGCCGACGGACCACCCGGATGGAGTGCTCGATGCTGCTGGCTGTCGATGTGGGCAACACCCAGACCGTGCTCGGCCTGTTCGACGACGACGTGCTCGTCGGTCACTGGCGCATGTCCACGGACGCGTCGCTGACCGCCGACGAACTGCGGCTGCGGGTCTCGGGTCTGCTGATGATGGACGGGCATCGGTGGGACGACGTCGACGCGGTCGTCCTCTCCTCGGTGGTGCCCCGGCTCACGCTGGCGTGGGAGGACCTGTCCCGCGCCGCGAACGGTCGGGACCCGATGGTGATTGGACCGGGCCTCAAGACGTCGATGCCGATCCGCTACGACAACCCGCACGAGGTAGGTGCCGACCGCGTGGTCAACGGCGTGGCGGCCTACCACAAGTTCCGAGACGCGGTGCTCGTGGTCGATTTCGGCACCGCGACCACGATCGACGTGATCGCCGAGGACGGCGGGTACGTGGGCGGGGTCATCGCTCCCGGTGTCGAGACGAGCGCCGAGGCGCTGTTCTCCAAAGCCGCCCGGCTCTCGAAGGTAGATCTCGAGCCGCCGGCCAAGGTCATCGGGACCAACACGCGCGCGAGCGTCCAGTCGGGGCTGCTGCTGGGCGAAGCGGCGATGATCGACGGGCTGGTCCGGAAGGTGTGGGCGGAGCTCGGCCGGGAGACCCCCGTGGTCGCCACGGGCGGTCTGGCCGCACTCATGGCGCCGCTGTGCGAGACCATCAGCGACGTCGATGAGGACCTGACCCTCCACGGCCTCCGCCTCGTGTGGGAGCGCAACCGCGCCGTGTAGCCGCGAGCCCAGGTGACGCTCGAACGGCGCCGCCGTGCCGCACTGGCGTCCCGGTCGTGCCCTCCGCCGACCGATCTCCGGTCGCCGTCACCCCAAGACGCCGCCGGGGCGGTACACTCCGTCTACACTTCTGTACACGCGCCCCCTGGCGGCTGGATCGCCGCATGAGGACGCCGGTCGAGGGGGTTCGCGCGAAGGTGCGTCTGTACCGCATCGGAGACAAGGTCGTGAACGCCGAGCGCGTCCACGACGAGATCACGCGCATCCTCGAGGACCGCGAGGCAGGCGCCACGCAGGAAGAGGTGGCGCGCCAGCACGGGGTCCAGCGCTCGTTCGTGTCGTTCCTGGAGACCCTCGGCGAGGTTCGCCGAGGCGCCCGCATCGGCGTCGTCGGCTTTCCCATCGCCAACGGCGAGGAGGTCCGGCAGGTCGCCGAACGGCACGCTGTCGACTTCGTACTCGTGCTCTCGCAGTCGGAGCGAGAGTCGATCGAGGCGGGGAGTGGCGCCAGCATCTTCAACATGCTGCTCGACACGCTCGCCGACCTGCGCGACTTTGACGTCGTCGTCCTGCTGGCGAGCGACTGGCGCATCAAGACGATCGAGAAGATCCTCGGCACCGAGGTCGTGGGCATCAACCTGGGGCCCTCGCCCTTGCGCAACGACGTCGAGGTGGACATCACCGAGCTCGATCACGTGCTCGACTCGATCATGAGCGTTCCGGCCCGGCACAAGGGGCGCGTGGGCACGGCGCTGCGCGAGGCCGCCGATCTGGCGGGGAGGTGGGTCCCGTCAAGGAAGTCGTGAGCGTGTCGATCGGCTCGTCGAAGCGCGACCACGAGGTCGAGATCGAGCTGCTCGGCGAGGAGTTCCGCATCCGCCGAGAAGGGACTGACGGCAGCCTCGAGAAGGCGGCGGCGCGATTCGCCGAGCTCGACGGCAAGGTGGACGCGTTCGGCATGGGTGGGATCGACATGTACCTGCGGGCGAACGGCCGCAAGTACTTCTTCCGCGACGCCAAGAAGCTGACGAAGGGCATCTCGCGCACTCCGATCGTCGACGGTAGCGGACTGAAGGGCCCGGTCGAGGGCTCGACGGTCGACTTCATGAAGGAGCAGTGCGGCCTCGATCTCGCCGGCAAGAAGGTGCTGATGACTTCAGCGGTGGACCGTTGGGGGCTCGCCGAGGCACTCCAGAACGCCGGGACCCAGCAGGTCTTCGGCGACCTGCAGTACGCGATCGACGTGCCGGTGATCATCAAACGATGGGGAAGCCTGAAGGTGCTCATCCGGCTTCTGACCCCCATCGTGGCCCAGCTGCCGTTCTCGCTGCTGTATCCGACCGGGTCCGAGCAGGACAAGGCGCCCAAAGCCAACCCGCGTATGGAATCGCTCTACGAATGGGCCGACATCGTCGCGGGCGACTGGCAGTACGTGAAGCAGTTCATGCCCGCGGATATGTCCGGGAAGTGGATCATCACGAACACCACGACCGCGGAGGACGTCGAGCTGGCGCGATCGCGCGGGGTCGAGCTCTTCGTCACATCGACGCCGCGACTGAACGGCCGCTCCTTCGGGACGAACGTCATCGAGGCGACGATGGTGGCCCTCGACGGCGCTTCCGGCGAGCTCTCCCCGGAGCGCTACCGCGAGCTGCTCGAGAGCGTCGGTTTCAAGCCCGACGTGCAGTGGCTGCAGCGCGGGGAAGCCCCGAGCGCCTAGCCGCCGCACGGTCTCGGCCGCTCGCGCTGTCGGACGTCGCCGACGGGCGCCGGATTACGGGCGGTTCTCGGCATCGGCTTTGCTCATCTGCCACCGACGGGATCGGACCCTCCGACGGTGGCGAATTACCCCTCTCGGATGGTACGATTCAGCTGTTCAGGCAAGCAGCCGAAAGCGGTGCATCAGCGGCGCGGTCTCCCGCGCGTTTCTCCGCGTTCGGCCTCCACACGGGTGATCCGTGCGTAGAGGAGTGATCGCGAAAGTGAACAAGCGCGCGCGCAACCGACTCGTTGGCGTGACCGCCATCGTCGTGCTCCTGGTCGGAGTGATTCTCTACACGACCATGCAAAGCGACGGAGCCTACTCGAAGTCGGTCGACGAGGTGCTCAAGGACAAGTCGCTGGTGGGCAAGCGAGTACGCGTGTCCGGCGCGGTCGTCCCCGGCTCGTGGGACAAGGGCAACAACCCGATGCTCTTCTCCATCAAGGCCGAGAACGGCGGGGGCGGCGGCGTGCTCAAGGTCTCGTACAACGGTGCGGCGCCCAACACGTTCGGTGACGGCGTCGTCGCCATCGTGACCGGCGAGCTCAAGTCCGACGGCAGCATCCAGTCGAGCGACATGATCACCAAGTGCCCGTCCAAGTACGAGTCGGCCACGGGTGCGATGACCGTGTCGCAGCTCGTCGCCGACAAGGACATGGGCATCACCTTCACCAAGGTCGCCGGCTACGTGGTGCCCGACTCGCTCGTGGCCCCGGGTGCAGGTGAGCGCTTCAAGCTCGCCGACCAGCCCGACGGCACCGGCACCACCGTCTCGGTCGTCTACGCAGGTGCCGTCCCCGACGGAATGACCAGCGGCAAGAAGATCGTCGTCACCGGCAAACCGGCCTCCGACGGCACGTTCGCGGCCTCGGAAGTAGCCGTAGACGCCGCACAGAAGTAGCATATCGACGGTTGCGGCGGTCGCCTGCCGACCGCCGCTGTCGTCGTGCCTACCCGCATCTGATGGGAGCATGTGAATGGTAAGCTTCGGCAACCTTCTCCTCGCCTTGGGCTTCGCCGGGTCTGTAGCCTCGGTAATCGCTCTGCTCTGGGGAGACCGGCTCGGCCAGAAGGACGGGGAGAAGTCGACGAATGTCGGCTACATCATCACCTTCGTGGTTGCGGCGCTGCTCACGGTGGCGCTCGGCATTCTGCTCGTGGCGTTCTTCCGCAACGACTTCACCTTCCGCTACGTCGCCGAGAACCACAGCACCGACGTCTCGAGCCTCGCCTGGCTGTTCAAGATCTCTGCGGTGTGGGCCGGACGTGAGGGATCGCTCCTTCTGTGGGCCTGGATGCTCTCGCTGTTCGGCTCGTGGTTCGCATACAAGCGCCTCGACGTCACCGACCGGCTGTCCAACAACGGCCTGATGGTCGTGAACGTCGTGCAGGCCCTGTTCTTCGCGGCGATGCTCTTCTCGAACCCCAACAACCCGTTCAAGGAGTCGCCCGCAGAGTGGCTCGGACCCAACGGGCAGCTGCTGATCAACGCAGCGATGAACCCGCTGCTCCAGCACTGGGCGATGATCCTGCACCCGCCGACGCTGTTCATCGGCTACGCGGGCATGGTGCTGCCGTTCGCGCTCGCGGTCGCGGCCATCATCACCAACGACGGCTCTCGCGACTGGGTCGACCTCATCAACCGCGAGACCGTGTTCGCCTGGCTGTTCCTGGGCATGGGCATCGGCCTCGGCGCCATCTGGGCGTACGTCGTGCTCGGCTGGGGCGGCTACTGGGCATGGGACCCGGTCGAGAACGCCTCGCTGCTGCCGTGGCTCACCGGCGTCGGCCTGCTGCACAGCTTCACCGTGTATCGGCGCCGTGACGGCTTCAAGCGGTGGGCCATCTCGCTCGCGGGCGTGAGCTTCGCGCTCGTCATCCTGGGCACGTTCATCACCCGCTCGGGCATCGTTCAGTCGGTGCACGCGTTCGAGAAGGACCCCTTCTCCCTCTACCTGTTCCTGTTCATGATCCTGGGTTCCCTGGCCGTGACCGTGGGCGGCATGCTGTGGCGCGGCGCGACCTTCTCGGGCAACGACGAGTTCGAGTCGCTGACCAGCAAGGAAGCCGCGTACTACTTCAACAACGTGCTCATGCTCGTCGCCGCCGTGCTCGTGGCCTACCTGACCGTGAGTTCCGCGCTGCCGGGCTGGCTGCCGGGCGGTGGACAGAACTTCGGCGCCGCGACCTACGACGCCGTCGCCCGCCCCGTCGGCATCCTGTACGTGTTCATCCTCGCGTTCTGCCCGCTGCTGTCGTGGCGCAAGACCGAGGGCGGCACGCTACTCCAGCGCATCAAGTGGCCGCTCGTATCGACGGCGGTGCTCTCCGTGCCGCTGCTCGCCGAGTGGTGGTTCAACCTGCGCCCGATCTACGCCGCGCAGAACCCGACCGCGCCGCAGGTCGCGCAGATCGTTCACAACGTCGAGGCCGTCGTCGGCCTGATCGTGGGCGCATTCGCGGTGTCCACGGCGATCTTCATGTTCGTCGATGGCGCTCGCAAACGGGCTGCCGCTCGCGGGGAGGGCTTCGGTACGGCGCTGTGGGCGATCATGTCGAAGGCTCGCAGTCAGACCGGCGGCTACATCACCCACCTGGGTGTCGGCATCATCCTCATCGGTCTCGTGGGCTCGGCGATGTTCGTTCGCGACATCAAGATCACAGTTCCCGAGACACCCGGCGCGAGCGCCGAGGCCGGCGGCTACACCTTCGTGTTCCAGAAGGTGGAGCAGAACACGCTCCCCAACGGGGACCAGGAGACCAAGGCGCTCTTCAAGGTCAACCGCAACGGCAAGCCGGTAGGCACGTTGGAGCCCGGTCAGCTGGCGTACGCGATCCAGGGCCAGACCCGCCTCAACGCCAGCGTGGTGTCCGAGCCGCTCCGCGACATCTTCGTCGCGCTCGAAGGCTCGCAGGGCGGACAGCTGTCCCTGAACGTAAAGATCAACCCGCTCATATGGTTCACGTGGATCGGCTTCGCCATCCTGCTCTTGGGCACGACCGTCGCACTGTGGCCCCGTGGCGCTGCGGCGCGCGAGCTCGCCACGAGCGAGGCCCGATCTCGCAAGGACACGGGCGCGCGGGCCAAGGCGGCGGTCGGCTAGCACATGCCCGCCGCACCCACTTCTGATCTTGCGCTGGAGGTCCGGGAACTGTCCCGGACCTTCGGTGCGCGCAAGGCCCTCGACAAGATCAGCCTCGAGCTGCCTCGCGGCGCCTTCCTGTCGATCTTCGGCCCCAACGGCGCCGGCAAGACGACGCTGGTCAAGGTGCTCACCACGCTCACCAACCCCAGCAAGGGCGAGGCGCGCGTGGCGGGCTTCAACGTGGTCGAGGACGCCGTGGAGCTGCGCGAGCACATCGGGCTCATCAGCCACAATCCGCTGCTGTACCCCGACCTCACCGCCGAGGAGAACCTGCTGTTCTTCGCAGACATGTACGGCATCGAGAACCCCGCGGCCCGTGTTCGCGAGCTGCTCGAGGCCGTCGAGCTCGACCACCGGCGGCTCGACCCCGTCCGTTCGTTCTCGCGCGGCATGCTTCAGCGGCTCTCGATCGCCCGGGCGCTGCTCCACAAGCCCGAGGTCATCTTCCTCGACGAGCCCTACTCGGGCCTCGACCCTCACGCGATGGACATTCTCGACTCGCTGATCGGTCAGATCCGCGCCGAGCACACCTTCGTGATGATCAGCCACGACCTGGCCAAGGGTCTCGAGTTGTGCAGCCACGCGCTGATCCTCGCCAAGGGCAAGGTCGTGTTCTTCGAGGAGAAGGAAGCGATCGACGACGAGGCGTTCGGCAACCTGTACCGCTCCACGGTGGGGATGGGGGTGTCCTAGATGTCGGACACGCCCAAGATCCTTACCCGGACCGAGCCGGCGGATCGCTCGGCGAAGGCGTCGAGCTCCAACTCGTGGCGGCAGTACAAGGCGATCCTGCGCAAGGACATCGTCATGGAGCTGCGCACGAAAGAGATGCTCACGTCGATGGGCCTCTACACGCTGCTGACGCTCGTCGTGTACTACGTGGCGCTGTCCCAGACCGGCAACGCGTTCGACGTCCGGCTGATCGCCGGCGGCCTGCTGTGGCTCGCGTTCCTATTCACCTCGATGCTCGGGCTGAATCGCTCGCTCGTGCACGAGAAGGACCAGGGCTGCCTCGACGCCTTGCTGCTGTCCCCGGTGGACCGGCCGGTCATCTTCTTCGCCAAGGCCACCGGCAACCTGATCTTCCTGCTGATCGTCGAGGTGCTCACGCTCCCGCTCTTCTGGTTGATGTTCCTCTCGGGCAGCGGCAAGCAGATCGCGGGGCCGTGGTGGATGGTGGCTCTTGCACTTCTTGTGGGGTCGATCGGAATCGCGGGAATGGGCACGCTGCTTGCCACTATGTCGGTGAACACGACCGGCAAGGACTTCATCCTCGCGGTGCTGTTCGTGCCCGTGATGTTCCCGCTGCTGCTGGGTGTCGTCTCGGCGACATCCGCTGTCATCATCGGGGACCAGGGTTGGGTCCAGACCTACTGGCAGATGATGGGCGTGGCCGCGGGATACGATGTGATAATGCTGCTCGCTGCGTTCGGGCTCTACGAATTCGTTATCGGAGCCTAGCCGGCAGCTCGAACGACACGTCGATCAGGAGGATCGAATGCGTCAACTCAAGGTGGCGATGATCTTCGTCATCATCGGTGGGCTGCTGACCACAGCAGCGTTCCTGCTCGCGTTCTACTGGGCCGAGGTACAGACCTTCGGAACCGTGACCGTGTCGCAGCAGTTGGACACGGTGCGTCCGCTGATCGCGCAGACCGGCGATGGCTTCGTCTACGGCCGTGCGTGGTTCAGTCAGAAGATCTTCTACTTCCACGTGCCGGTGGCCGAGGCGAGCTTCCTCGTGCTGCTCCTCGCGGCATACTTCTCGATCCGGTTCCTCATGACCAAGCGCAAGGACTACGACACCAAGGCGCGCATCGCCATGGAGGTCGCGCTCATCTTCACGACGCTCACGATGATCACCGGCGTGCTATGGACCAAGGCGTCGTGGAACGTGTGGTGGGAGTGGGAGCCTCGGCTCACCACCTACTTCATCATGATGCTGCTCATCATCGCGTACTTCGTGTTGCGCAACTCCATCGAGGACGAGGAGCGCCGGGCGACCTACGCTGCGGTGTTCGGCATCATCGCCGCGATCGACGCGCCCATCTCGTTCTTCATCACGAGGCTGATCCCGTCCAACCACCCGGTGGTGTTCCAGTCGGGGTTCGCGACGTCGAACCTCGTGCCGTTCATCATCGCGCAGGTCGGCATGCTGCTGATCGGCTACGGCATCTACGTGATGCGGATGAGCGAGGAGCGACTGCTGGAGCGCACCGACGCAGCGAAGGCCGCTCTCGAGGGATAGCCCCGAGCCGGGAGACGTCGCGGGCCGAGCGGTCCGCGTGAGGAGGTAGTCGAGCCACATGAACACCAACACCGAGATCTACTCGCTGATCCTGCACGACGCGCCGTACGTGATCGCCGCGTACGCGATCCTGTGGGCGGCGCTCATCGTGTACGTCACCATCGTGCTTCGCCGTATCATGCGACTGGAGAAGGAAGTCACCGTCGTCGAGGACGCCGTCGAGCGTCGCGAGAAGCAGGCTTCCTAGGCAGCAAGCGGCCACGTCCGTTAGGAGAGCACTGACGTGCTCGGTCAGGCAGGCATCGTACTCGGCTGGTTCGCCTTCGCCCTCTACGTGGGGGCCACGGTGCTCTACGCCTACCAGTTCCTGCTCCGGCGTCCCCAGGTCACCTGGTGGGCGCGCTTCCTGACAGGCGCCGGCTTCATCTGCCAGACGCTGTCGATCGGCGCACGGTCGATGTCGACGGGCGGCACGCAGCTCTCGGGCACCAACCAGCTCTACCTGGCGGCATGGGCCGTGGTGCTGCTGTACTTCGTGATGGAGCACGTACTGAGGCTCAAGGTCTACGGAGCGTTCCTGATTCCCGTGGCCGTGTTGCTGATGACGATCTCCCGGATTCTTGGCGGCACGATGCAGGGCATCGCGCTCACGCCCGACCAGCAGCTGCTCATCACCGGGTGGCAGACCGGATTCCACGTCGCGCTCATCGTCTTCGCGAATGCGGGCTTCGTGTTCGGGGCGGTGTCCTCGATGCTCTACCTGCTCCAGGGACAGAGCCTGAAGCGCCATCGCAGCAACGCCTTCACGCGGCGGCTGCCCTCGCTGGCTACCCTGCAGATGGTCGCCCGCCGCTCCATCGCGCTGGCGTTCCCGATCTACACCGCAGGCCTGCTGTTGGGCGTGCTGCGCGCCATCGAGCAGGACGTGAGTGGCTGGTGGCAGGACCCGCGCGTGATGATGGCGGGGGTTGTGTGGGCCACCTTCGGCGCCTACCTGTGGCTGACGTACCGGCACGATGTGAGTGGCAAGACCTCGGCGTGGATCGCGATCCTCGGCTTCGTCCTCGTGGCCGTGCTCGCCGTGCTCGCGCGCACGCTGCCCGTCGGGTTCCACGTCTTCGGCCTGAGCTAGACCGCTCGGTCGCGCGCGGCGCGGCCTCCCATCCTTAACGTTTCTTGCGCCGAGGTGGCATCTCGGCAGAGGGTTTGCTTCCGGGTACACGTTCTCTTCGAACGCGTTCGCGGGGTTGCCCGCCGTTGTCCGAAGGGGCCGCTGGATGATAGAATCGCTGCTGTTCAGGCAAGGTGCAGGATGGTGCGCACAGGTGTCACATATCGCCCTCGCCGGGCCTGCTTGCCTGAACAACATGCACCGCTCCGGCGAGGGCGTACCTGTGCCCGAGGGACCGCACGGCACTTGTGGTGAGGCGAATCTAGCGATATGCATCTGACACTGGTCGGCCTGAGCCACAAGACGGCCCCCGTGGAGATCCGCGAGAAGCTCACGTTTCCCGCTCATCGCCAGGAGGAGGCGCTGTCGCTCCTCACCTCCACGTCCGCCGTCGCCGAAGCCGTCATTATCTCCACCTGCAACCGCACCGAGGTCTACGCCGTCACGTCCGCCGAGGTCGACGGCCCCGCCGCGGTCATCGATTTCCTCGCCGACTACCACGACCTCGATCGCCACGAGCTCGTGCGCTACCTCTACATCGTCGAGGGCGAGCCGGTGGTCCGCCACCTGTTCCGGGTCGTCGCTTCGCTCGATTCGATGGTGGTGGGCGAGGCCCAGATCCTCGGCCAGGTGAAGGAAGCCTACGAGTACGCCTTCGAGGCCGGCTCGTGCCAGCGCATCTTCAACAAGCTGTTCCGCCAGAGCTTCGAGGTGGGCAAGCGGGTGCGCAACGAGACCGAGATCGGCGAGAACGCCGTCTCTATCAGCTACGCAGCCGTGGAACTCGCCAAGAAGGTCTTCGAGAGCCTCGACGGTCGCTGCGTGCTGGTGATCGGCGCGGGCAAGATGAGCGAGCTCACCGCGAAGCACCTGTGCGCGAACGGCGTTCGCAAGGTGCTCGTCGCCAACCGCACCTACGAGCGTGCTGTCGAGCTCGCCGACCGGTTCGCCGGCGAGCCCATCGAGTACGAGCGGCTCTTCGACCGGATGGTCGAGGCCGACATCGTGATCTCGTCCACTGCGGCCACCGAGTACGTGGTGCGCAAGGACCACGTCGCCGAGCACCGCCGCGCCCGCAAGGGCCGCCCGCTGTTCTTCATCGACATCGCCGTCCCCCGCGACATCGATCCTGCGGTCAACGACCTTGGCGACACGTACGTCTACGACATCGACAGCCTCAATGGCGTCGTGGAGACCAACCTCGAGGAGCGCATGCGCGAGGCCGAGCGCGCCGAGGTGATCATCGCCGAGGAGATGGGCGAGTTCGAGCGCTGGCTCGAGTCGCTCGAGGTCGTTCCCACTGTGGCGGCGATCCGCGCCAAAGCCGAGCAGGTTCGCCTCGCCGAGCTCGAGCGGGCGATGAAGCGGCTGGGTGGCCTCTCGGACAAGGAGATGCAGACGGTCGAAGCGCTGACGTGCTCGATCGTGAACAAGATGCTCCACGGCCCCACCGAACGACTCAAGAAGGTGGGCGCCGAGAAGGACGGATACGAGTACGTCGAGGCCGCCAGGTTCCTGTACGGGCTCGACACCAACCCCGAGGGCAAGAGCCCACACAAGGGGCTCATTCGGAGTATCCTCGGCCGGGCCGAGAAGTCCGGCAGCACCGCGAAGGGCGAGATGGGAGATACCTTTGGCACCTGACCTCGATCCGCTGAAGCGTGACAAGCTCGTCATCGGTACGCGAGGCAGCAAGCTCGCCCTCTGGCAATCCAACTACATCAAGGACAAGGTCGAGGCAATCACCGGCCTGCCTGTCGAGCTCAAGATCATCAAGACCACTGGGGACAAGATCCTCGACGTGCCGCTCGCCAAAGTGGGCGGCAAGGGCCTGTTCACCAAGGAGATCGAGGTCGAGCTGATCGCCGGCACGGTCGATCTCGCGGTGCACTCGATGAAGGACGTCCCCACCGAGCTGCCCGAGGGCCTCTACATCGCGGCGATGCCCGAGCGAGTCGATCCGCGCGACGCGATCGTCTCGGGCGCGAACTACAACCTCGATTCGCTGCCCCAGGGCGCGAAGCTCGGCACCTCCTCGCTACGCCGCCGCTCTCAGGTGAAGGCCGCTGCGGCCGGACCTCGAGATCGTCGACGTGCGCGGCAACCTCGACACCCGCATGCGCAAGGCCGAGACCGGCGAGCTCGATGCCGTGATCCTCGCCTCGGCGGGCATCACCCGCATGGGGTGGGCCGACCGCATCACCCACTACATCTCGCCCGAGCAGATGGTCTCGGCGGTGGGGCAGGGCGCCATCGGCATCGAGATCCGCGAGGACGACGAGTTCATGACCGCGGTGTGCGGCGAGATCGCCGACCTCCCCACGATGGAGGCCGTGACCGCCGAGCGGATCGTGATGCGCCGGCTCGAGGGCGGGTGCCAGGTGCCCATTGGCGCCTACGCCCGCATCGACGGCGAGACGCTCGTGATGGACGGGCTGGTGGGCTCGGTCGATGGCGAGCGGATCGTCCGCACAACGCTCGAGGGCGTGGTGGGCGACCCGGTGGACCTCGGCCAGCGGATGGTCGAGGCGCTGCTGGAACTCGGCGCCGGCGAGATCCTTGCCGAGATCCGCGACGCGGACGACGTCGACGGGCTCCTCAAGACCTAGGGAGGCGCTCGTGAGCGACACCGAGACCGGCGGCGCGCCGATCGCCGAACCGCGCCCGCTCGACGGCCGCTCGGTCATCGTCACCCGTACGCGGGCCCAGGCGGCAACGCTGGCCGTGCCGCTCGAGGCGCTGGGCGCCGAAGTCGTCGCGTTCCCCGTGATCGAGGTCGTGCCCCCCGAATCGTGGGCGGAGGTCGATGAGGCCATCCGCCAGATCGAGGAGTACGACTGGGTCGTGTTCACCTCGGCCAACGCCGTCGCCGAGTTCCTCAACCGCGCCGGTTCGATCACCGGTGAGGATCCCGTACACGCGCTCGCCACTCCCTGGGTCGCAGCGGTGGGGAAAGCCACTGCGAAGACGCTGCGGTCGGTGGGGGTCGAGGTCGACCTCGTCCCCGACCTCGCGACCGCGGAGGGTCTCGCCGCCGCGTTCGACGAACTGGGCGCGGGACCGGGCTGGAAGGTCTTGATCCCGCGGGCGCTGGAGGCGCGCGAGGTCCTGCCGGAGAGCCTTCGCGAGGCGGGCGCCGACGTGGACGTCGTTGCCGTCTACCGCACCGTGCCCGCCGAGCCCGACCCGGCGGTCGTCGACCGCCTGCGTGTCGGCGAGATCGACGCCGTCACGTTCACCAGCGGGTCGACGGTGAGGCACTTCATCGAGCGTCTGACCGACGCCGACCTCGACCCCGCAGAGCAGATGGAGCGGCTCACGATCGCGAGCATCGGGCCGGTGACCACGGCCGCGCTCGAGAAGCGTGGGTTCTCGGCAGACGTCGAGGCCGCGGAAGCGACGATGGAGTCGCTTGCCGCCGCCCTTGTGGAGCACTACGCGAGCTAGCCGCTGGTGCGCGTCTGCCCCAGCAGCAGGTGGCCTACTTCGCGCGCTGCGCGATGACCTGCAGCGTCTCGCCCTGACGGAACTCCAGAGTGTTCCCCTGAATCGAGTAGGTCTGGGCCGCCTGCAGTGCGGCAAGGAACTGCTGCTCCTGCTTCATCTGGTCCTCGGGGCCCATCATCTTGGTCGTCGCGAAGGGGCCGAAATCGATCCCGTCGGTGCCACTCGTCGTGAAGTCGCCGTTGAACGTGTTGACCGCCTTGCCGGAGACCTTGCCGTCCTCGGTGAACTCCATGGTGATCTCAGTGTCGGCGACAAGCCCGACCACGGCCTGCTGGCCGTTGTTGTAGTTGGTCACGGTCCACGCGCCAGTGAGCGTGACGTCGTTCTTGGCGTAGATGAGCAGCTCGTTGCCGTCGGCGTCGAACAGCTTCAGCGTCGACCCGTCGGACGTGTACGATGCGGTCTTCTGCAGCGCGTCGAAGTAGAACTTCTCGGCGTCCATCTGGTCCTGCGGCCCGGCCATCAGCGTGGAGTTGACCTGCCCGATGGTGAGGGCGCCGTCGCCCTTGGCCTCGTAGGACCCGCTGTACGAGTTGAGCGCCCTACCGGAGAGCCGGCCGTCCTGGAACTTCGCCGAGATTATGAAGCTCGAAGGCACCGACTCGAGGCTGTCGCCCGCGGCAAGGTAGTTGGTGAGTTTCCAGTCGATGTTCTCGAAGTCCCCGCCCTTGCCGGTGTTCGCCGAGTTCGAGCACCCCACGAGCATCAGCGGAACCAGCAGTGCGGCGGTGAGCACGAGCTTGACGTGGCGAGCGAGCATGTCGACCTCCCTGAATGGCTGGCGGGTAATCGCCGAGTACTCTGTTGGCAGAAGATACCAATATGTGGCTCGAGCGTAACGCGCAGGAGCGTCTGGGTAGACGATACTCGCTGGCTGTCGCCAACGGTACTGCCGAGAGGATCGCGTGGACATCTCACAGATCACGGACCTGCTGTACGTGTCCGCCCGACCTCGGGGCGAGCACGCGGCCCACGTCAACGAGCTGGGAATACGGCTCGTGATCACGCTGCTCTTTGGCACGCCCGCACCCGAGCTGCTCGAGCCGCCGCTCGTCGTTCTGCGGCTACCCGCGTTGGATTCCCCGCTCTACCCGATCCCGATGCGGACGCTCGTCCGCGGGGTGGAGGAGGCTCTGCCAGTGCTCGCCGCCGGTCACGGCGTGCTCACGCATTGCCGGTGGGGGCGGCACCGCAGCGTCGCGATGGCGTGTTGCATCCTGATCGCGCAGGGGCTCTCGGCAGAGGAGGCGATGGCGCTGGTCATCGAGCGCCGCCCTTCCGCCGATCCGCACGCGTTCTGGATCGAGCCGCGCATCCGCAAGTTCGAGCGGCTGTGGCGCCACAGCCTGACACAGGAAGCCACGCGCAGGCGGCGCCCACGCAGTCAGGCTCACGAACCCGCCGCCATGCCCTCCAGCTCGCCTTGGGCGACGGGTGCACGTGCACCCGTCGCTGTTGCTCGGCTCGTACGCCCGGCTACAGCCCGCCCGAGCCTTCGATGGCTGCCTGCTTCGCAAGGTTGGCTTGTCGGCGGAAGTTCAGCGCCTCGATCGCCAGGGCGAACAAGATTGAGGCGTACACGTAGTTGCGGTCGATCTCCTGGCCGAAGCTCTCGGAGAGCAACAGCACGCCGATGAGCACGAGGAATGCGAGCGCGAGGACCTTGAGTGACGGGTGCTTGTGGATGAAGTCGGAGATGGGGGTGGCGAAGAAGACCATCACGACGATCGCGATCGTCATCGCGATGATGATGAGCGCGGTCTCGCTGGTAAGGCCCACGGCGGTCAGTACCGAGTCGATCGCGAAGATCATGTCCACGATCACGATCTGGGCCACCACGCCGGCCATGGAACCCCGTACCCGTTTCTCGGCGTCTGCCTCCTCGGTCTCTTCCCTGAGCTCGGTGGTCTTGTAGATCTCGGTGACCGCCTTGTAGACGAGGAACAGCCCGCCTGCCAGCAGGATCACGTCCTTGGCCGAGAAACCGTGACCGAGCAGGGTGAACAGCGGCTTCTCGAGCTGCAGCAGCCACGAGATGCCCAGCACCATGCCGATGCGGCCGATGAGCGCGAGCCCCAGGCCCAGGCGACGCACGAAGTTCTGCTTCTCGCGAGGAACGTCCTGGGTGACGATGGCGAGGAAGACGATGTTGTCCACGCCGAGGACGATCTCGAGGATGGTCAGCGTGAGCAGGGCGACGGCGTTCTCGACGGTGAGCAGCGACTCCATGCGTCCTCTTCCGTGTGCTCGGGCGGATACCGTGACGATTCTATCCGAAGGCCCATGTCCCGGCGGCGAGGCTGTCGTCTCCGGGGAGCGCTTCCTCATGGCCGCGATGCAGCCGCAGCTTCCATTGACACCGGGCCGACTCGCCGTCATCCTATTCCGTGCTCTTGCGGCGCTTCGCCGCCATCAAGGGGACGTGGCTCAGTTGGGAGAGCGCTGCCTTCGCACGGCAGAGGTCGGCGGTTCGAATCCGCTCGTCTCCACCAGAGTCGAACCGAGGCCCCCGGCGCCGTCCGGGGGCCTCGTCGTTCGCGGTATACTTCTCCAAGCTCGTGTCACCGCAGCGCAGCCGATGCGACGGCGCGCGAAAGGAGTCAGGGAATGCCCGTAGAGACTGGCGGCTTCATGGGATGGATCCAGCAGTACGGCCAGATCGTCCTGTTCGTCGCCCAGCTGCTGTTCTGGCTCGTCCTCAGCGTGGCCGCGTTGTGGTCGACGCTGCTGTTCAAGAAGCTCGTCGATGCGCGGACGGGGTCGACCGAGATCGTCGTCGCCGCAGCCGATGCGAGCGCGAAGCCGAAGCCTGCTGTCGACGACTTCGTCGACTAGCGCCCACTCTCGAACCTGAAACCGGCGGCGTCGGGCAGCCCTCGCGGCCGCCCGGCGTCGTTCAACGTGCCATAGGCCCCTGAGCCCGAAGGAGCATCCCGATGGCCTTTCCCGTATACCGTCCCCGTCGCCTTCGCGCGAACGACACCATCCGTTCGATGATTCGCGAAACCACGCTCGCGCCGACGGACTTCATCTATCCGCTGTTCGTGAAGCCTGGGACGGGCCTGCGCGACGAGGTCGGGTCGATGCCGGGAGTCTTCCAGATCACGCTCGATCAGCTGCCAGCCGAGATCGACGAGCTCAAGTCGCTCGGGATCCCGTCGGTCATCCTGTTCGGCCTGCCGTTCGAGAAGGACGAGGTGGGCACCGGCGCGTACGATCGCGACGGCATCGTCCAGCAGGCGATCCGGGCCATCAAGGACCACGACCAGGACTTCTACGTGGTCACCGACGTCTGCATGTGCGAGTACACCTCGCACGGCCACTGCGGCATCCTCGACGACCGTGGCTGCGTCATCAACGACGTCACGCTCGAGATGCTCGCCGACACCGCGCTCAGCCACGCCGAGGCGGGCGCGGACATGGTCGCGCCCAGCGACATGATGGACGGTCGCGTCGCCGCCATCCGGGCAACGCTCGATGCCGAGGGCTACGCCGGTGTGCCGATCATGAGCTACGCGGCGAAGTACGCGAGCGGCTACTACGGTCCCTTCCGTGAGGCTGCGGAGTCGACACCCGCCTTCGGAGACCGCCGCGGCTACCAGATGGACCCCGCCAACGCCGAGGAGGCGCTGCGCGAGGTCGCGCTCGACATCGAAGAGGGCGCCGACATCGTGATGGTGAAGCCGGCGCTGGCGTACATGGACATCATCCGGCTGGTCAAGGACGAGTTCGGTTACCCCACGGCGGCCTACAACGTCTCGGGCGAGTACGCGATGGTGAAGGCTGCGGCGCAGAGGGGCTGGATCGACGAGCAGCGCGTGGTGCTCGAGACGCTGACCGGCTTCAAGCGTGCGGGTGCCAGCATCGTGCTCACCTATCACGCCAAGGACGCCGCGAGGTGGCTCACCGAAGGGTAGCCCGAGCTGTCAGCGGTCGATCATCGGCCCCCTCACCTGACACGGTGATGTCCTCCCAAAGGAGGATGTCCCGGAAGCTGGCCTACGGGCATCTCAAGTAGTGGATGCGGCGTTCGGACCGGGGGGACCGACACGACGCCGACGCTGGGTGCGCCGCCGACTCTGCGGCGGGAACCCTCATTCGAAGACCTCGGCCCGCTGCAAAGACCGTGCCCTGAGGTAGGGGGTGGTCGACTGCGTAGCGAATGGTCGTTGGCGCGTCGTCTCGACTGCGCACGCGCCACCGTTCCCAGCGGGAGCTATCTGAGGGGGGATCTCCCATGAAGCGTCTTCTTGCTGTTCTGCTCGCCGTCTCGCTCGTCGCGCTGATGATCGTCCCGGCGACCTTTGCCATCACCCGACGATGACACCCAGGTCGAACCGGGCCTGTACGTGCCGCACACGGAGCCCGTGATCCAGTCGGTCGTCTTTGTGCAGCCGGATCCGTACGCCCCACCAACGGCGTTCACGGTCACCGCGCACTGCGATACGGGTCTTGGCTACGAGTCCGGGTCAACAATCGCGTACGGCAACTCGTACAACTTCGACCTGACGCGTCTGTGGATGAACAACAAAGTGGTGTCGATGATTGCCAACGGCGGTACCTACTCGCCGGTGAAGTCGGCGGTCATCGGCGGCAGCCTCTACTCCGCCGCGCCACTGGCGTACGCGTCTGATGCGACGGCCGACTACTATCGCGCCTACATCAAGCTGGCCCACCACAACGCGACCGGTGGCCACCACGTAGAGGTTCTTGGCCCGTACTACTACAAGGTCATGAAGTACGTCGCTCCGGCAGAGGTTTGCCCGTGTGGCGCCGCTGTCGAGCGCGTCGATGGCGTCGTCATCTCTGTCGGTGGTGACACTCAACATCGAGACGATCTGCGAGCACCTTGACCGCTGCGGCTTGGAGTACCAGAAATAGCCGGTCTCTCTGCGCTTCGCCGCATGGAGGGGCACCTTCCGAGGTGCCCCTCTCGCTGTTGCCCGGACTTCAGCTCCGACAGATGCGGTGTTATCGACTAGAATCTCCCCGGCTCCGCTACGGGTCTCGGTGCGCTTTTTGCACCTCCGAGCCGAGCAATCGCCGAGCCTTCGGCTGGTACCGGTTGTCTGATTGAGGAGATCCATGGCTGAGAACGTAGGCAACTCCGACGCGCGTCCCGATCTCGAGCTCGAAGAGGAGTTCGAGGGCGGCCCCGACGCCGTCGTCAGCGAAGACGCCACGCTCACCGAGCAGGAGATGGCCGACGCCGAGGCGGGCTGCGGTCAGACCGCGGTGGGCATCCCGCTGGGCGGCGGCACCCGGCCGGTATCCCGATGGGCGGCGGCATCCCGCCGGTGTTCCGATGGGCGGCCACCCCGCCGGCGTCCCCGGTGGCCCGGGCGCGGGCGAGCGACAGCGCCACGGCGGCGCTCGCTCGGTCGGCTTCCGCCCCGGCGGCGGCCCCGAGGCCATCGCGTACCAGGAGCGCACCGGCATCAAGGCGCCGCGCATCATCGCGTGGGAGATCACCCGCAGCTGCAACCTGAGCTGCGCCCACTGCCGCGCCGCCGCCGAGTTCGGCCACTACCACGGCGAGCTCTCCCTCGACCAGATCAAGTCCGTGATCGACGACATCGTCACGATCTCGAACCCGATCATCATCCTCACCGGCGGCGAGCCGCTGATGCGGCCCGACATCTGGGAGATCGTCGACTACTGCCACGAGAAGGGCGCGATGCCGGTCATCGGCACCAACGCCACCCTCATCACCGAGGACATCGCCTCCAAGATGGCCGAGCACAAGATCCCGCGCATCTCGGTGTCCATCGACTTTCCCACCGCCGAGGAGCATGACGCCTTCCGAGGCGAGCCCGGCGCGTTCGACGCATCGATCCGCGGCATCAAGATGGCCAAGGCCCACGGCGTCGGCGTGCAGATCAACACCACCGTCACGACGCTCAACGGCGACAAGGTCGAGGCGATCCACGACCTCGCCGAGGACCTCGGCGTGGACGCATTCCACATCTTCATGCTCGTGCCCACGGGGCGTGGCTCGGAGATGCTCGCCCAGGAGCTGCCGCCCGAGGAGTACGAGCGCGTACTCACCTGGGCGTACCACCGCCAGAAGACCTCGCCGCTGCACTTCAAGCCGACCGACTCGCCGCACTACTACCGGATTATTCGACAGCTCGCGAAAGCCGAGGGCAAGAAGGTCACCCGCGAGGAGTACGGGCTCGACGCGATGACCCGCGGGTGCCTCGGCGGCATCACCTTCTGCTTCATCAGTCACACCGGCGACATCCAGCCCTGCGGCTATTTCGACATGCAGCTGGGCAACGTCAAGCAGCAGCCGTTCTCCCAGATCTGGACCGAGTCCGAGGTGTTCAATAACCTGCGCGACTACTCGCTGCTCAAGGGCAAGTGCGGGGCGTGCGAGTTCCGCGCGGTCTGCGGCGGATGTCGTGCGCGTGCGCTGGAGATCACCGGTGACTACCTCGAGGCCGAGCCGTACTGCGTGTACGAGCCGCCCGCGTGGAAGGGCGAGTGCGACCTCGACGCGGCTGCTGCCGCCGAAGGCGTCTCCACGACGAGCCACGACTAGCTGCAACGAAGAGGGGCCTGAGTGCGGAAGTTGCGGCAGGCCGACTTCGATCCCTACCTTCTTGGGGTCGTGGTTGTGGCGTTGCTCGCGGCTGCGTTGCAGTTCTACCGAGCCGGCGCCCCGCTCTCCGGCTATCACGGCTACAACGAGGGGTACTACTTCACCTTCGCGTTGAGAGACCTCGACCGAGGCCTGCTTGCTCCTGTGCTCGCCCCGCAGGACGTGAACAACCCCTTCATGCTGCCGCTGCTGCTGGCCACGGCATTCCGCCTGTTCGGACCTTCGGTGGCCCTCGCGCGCGCAATCTCGATCTTGGCGAGCTTCGGGCCGTCCTGCTGACATTCTGGGTGGCGCGGCAGCTCTACGGGCGCCGAGTCGCCCTGCTCGCTGCCGTGATGCTCGCGGTGGCACCCGGGCTACTGCTCACCGGTCGCAATATCCAGCTCGACCCTTTGATGCTGGCATTCGAAGTCGCGGCAGTCGGGGCGTACGTACGGGCCCTCGAGCGCGAGAGCACGCCTTGGGCGATTGCCGCCGGCACGCTCTTCGGCTTCGGCCTGCTCACGAAGCTTCCCGTCCTGCTCGCGGTCCTGGCGCTCGCGGCGTGGCGTCTATGGGTGACCCGCTCGTGGCGGTGGGTCGCTCTGCGTTCGACCTGGGTGACCGCGCTCGCTTGTGCCGTCATCGCGCTGCCGTGGTACGCCTACAGTGCTCTCGGGACCGCCGGCTTCTCCGAGGCCCAGGGCGGCCTGCTCGACCGCACGGGCGGCTGGCACGGGTTTCCGGACCTGATCTCGCGCGTTCTCGGCGAGCAGTTCTGGATGCTCTCGCCAGCGCTCGCGGTGCTTGCGGTGGCCGGGCTTGCCGTGATGGCGCGCAAACGCACCGACAGCGACAAGCTGATCCTCGTGCTCGCCGCGGTGCATCTCGTCGTGTTCGTGGTCAACAACAAGCACTCGTACTACTTCCTGCCGCTGCTGCCGTGGTCGGCAATTGCGGCTGGGAGAGCGCTCACCGCGGTTCGTGTCGGGCGCACTGCCAGGACGGCCCTGCTTGCGGTCCTGGTGGTCCTTCTGATTCTGCCCGTATCGATCACGACACTCAGCGCGAAGAAGTGGAGCATGCTGCGAATCGACCAGGTGCCCGCGACGCTCTCCGCAGCTGGCTACCGTGGCCGGGAGACCAGCATCGTGGTCGACGAGGCCGTCGGCAGCGCGATCGGACCGGCAGGCGACTACTACTTGGAGCAGGCGGGCTTCTCCGCGCGGCAGTCGACGGCGAGCGGGCAGACTTGGCAAGCGGACTGTCGTGGTAACCGAGCTCCGGAATCCCGGCCGGGGACCCGCGAACCAGGGCGATACCGCTGGGCGCTTTCGCCCGTCGTGTTCGGCACGGCGGTGAGAGCTGTCCTGGCTCGTCCAGCTACTACACACCCGTCAAGCCTGAGCTCGAGCGCGTGGACCCTGGTGGCGGTTCGGCGTGAGCAGCACGCGGATGCCCGAGCGCCTCGTCGGGCTGTGGTGCGACGCCCACTTCTCGATGGCGGGGTCTCGACGCGTGAGTAGCGGCCCTTGAGGCTCACGAGGCGGGGGTCTCGCCTGATGCCCAGCTTGTGCGCGCTGAACCGGACGAGCACCCCGAGGATCGAGAAGCCGTAGACGCAGCTCTGCCAGAAGCTCGCCGAGCTCGCCTCCGGGAAGTAGCGCGTGGGAACCGCCACCTCGGTGATGCGGAAGCCTCCGGCCACGAACTGCGCGACGATGTCCTGGTCGAACACGAAGCCATCCGAGTTCATCTGGAAGTGCACGCTCTCGAGGGCGGCTCGGGAGTAAGCGCGGTAGCCCGTGTGGTACTCCGACAGGTGCAGCCCGAATACCACGTTCTCCAGCTTGGTCAGCGCCCTGTTCGCGGCGTACTTCCACCAAGGCATGCCCTGCTTCACGGGATTCGCGCCGAGAAGCCTCGAGCCGAATACGACGTCGGCCTCGCCCCGGCGGATCGGCTCGGTGAGCGCGGGGAGAAGCGTCGGGTCGTACTGGTAGTCGGGGTGGAGCATGACCACGATCTCGTGAGGCGTCTTGAGGGCTTCCGTGTAGCACGTCTTCTGGTTGGCCCCGTAGCCGTAGTTGCGGTCGTGGACGAACGCGGTGATGTCGAGCTCGTTGGCCACCGAGAGGGTTTCGTCGCGGCTGCCGTCGTCGACGAGGATCACCTGATGGAACGAGCCCTCGGGCATCGCTCGATAGGTGTCGGCGAGGGTCTTGGCGGCGTTGTAGGCCGGCATCACGACGACGACGCCGATCTCCTCGGGCGAAGCGGTTTGGTCATGCGGTTCGAGCACGCGTGATTCCTTCTGGGGTGCGTATTGGGTGCGCCGTTCAGGAGGCGCCGGTTCGGGTGACTGCAGGTTCTACGCCAGCCGCTCGCCGGTCGGCGATTGAACCAGCGAACGCAGTGCAGGTGGTAGCAGCAGCACCACGGCGGGGGCGATCGCGAACGCGAGCGGGGTCACGAGCATGCCCCAGTAACCGGCAGGGTTGCCGGAGACAGTGATGGGTGAGAAGAACACGAACAGAGCAGTAGGGACAGCGATCGCCCACAGCGTCGTCCATCGGAGCCAGCCCTTGAGGGCGATCGATGCGGCCAACGACAACGCGTACGCCAGCCACGGCAGCCACGGGAGTCCGCCGAGGAGCCACGTTCCGTAGGAGAGCGTTGCGGCGAAGTGACCCTGCGGTGGGCTCGAGTAGTCTTGGGGCAGGCTGAAGCCGCCGCCCTGCAGGTAGCCTCCCGCGCTCAGGCTCGAGAGATGTGCGACGTAGGCGACGACCAGGATCGCGAGTGCGGCCGCCCACGGGATCCACGTCCTGCGCTCGCGGTCCTCGGCGGTGGCGACCGACGCGACGAGCGCGCCGAGCAGGAAGTAGGTGGACAGCTCGCGGGTGAGCGCGGCGACCAGGGCGGCGCCTGCGGCCACTCCCATGAGCCCCAGCCAGCCCTTGCCGGCCTCGCGGCGCCGGAGCGACTCGAGCCCGACGGCGAGAGCCACAAGGTTGAGGGCCGCCGCCCAGCTCTCGTATTGCAGGAGATAGGGACCGCTGGCGATGCGCAGGTAGAGCGTGGCAACCGCGGCGGCGGCCACCAGGCCGAGTGCCGGCGACGTGAGCCGTGACGCGAACCAGTACGCCGACAGCAGGGCGATGGTGCCGAACGCGAGGGCCGCGATCACGAGCGACCACGACGAGGACGGCAGCAGTCCCCAGAACCACTGCAGCGTGGGCAGCCGGTACTTCACCGGCGCCGACTGCTCGTAGCGGTCGCCGAGGGCGCTGATGATCTCGCCCCACGCTGCGTTGTAGCTGGCGCCGGCATCCATGCGCTGCTTCACGAACAGGTAGACCTCGGGATCGGTCATCTCTTTGTAGGGCTCGACGGGGGCGTCGAGAGCGGTGACGAGGGCGGCATCGCCAGAGAGCGTGGCGCTGCCGGCGATCGTGAGCGCGCCGTACCACATGCTCCCGGCGACGAGCACGAGCCCGGCCACCGCGAGCATCCACTGGCGCGCGCCGGCCTTCCGAAGCAGCGCTACTACAGCCGCGACGAGCGCCGCAATCACGAGCGATCCCAGGCCGACTCCGAGCAACCACGCTCGCCCGTCCGTCGCCTGCACGGCAGCGGGCGGTGAGAGCAGGAAGCCGAAAGCGATCGAGTTCGCTGCGGCGATAGCCGCCAGGATCGGCTCGGCGATCAGCATGCCCGCGACGAGACCGGGCAGGACGCCGATCAGGAGCGGCCTTGCGGCTACGAAGAAGCCGTTGGAGACGACGAGGTATGCGAACAGGCCAGCGATCGCGCCGACCACGAGCAGCACGGCAGGAGCCGGCTCCGCTACGGCAGCACGTGCTGCAGACGGAGCAACCGGTCTCTTGGTCTTGGCGCTCTTCGCCATCACACCCACCTGTTCGCTAGACTGACGCCTACACTGCGTAAGACGCAGGCAAGTATACCGACCGAGGAGGCGTTGCGTGGCGAAGCCGGTGGTGGCGAAACAAGGGTCGGCCGGTCTGATTCAGATCGCGCTCGTGGGCGCGGTGGTGGCGCTGGTCGTGCTCTTGGCAGCAGCGCTCGTCCGAGTGCCCGTTCACCCGCCCTTCTACGACACCATATCCGCGAACAGCGCGGCTCAGAGCGAAGCCCCATAGACGCGTGACACGTTGTTAAGTTGATTTCATGTTTCGTTAGGTGTACATACACAAGTGGGGAGTGCCGATCACGACTCACGTTCGCTTGACGTGAGGCTCGCGAGAGCGAGCGCCCACGAGGGGGGCCCGTAGAAAGCGCTTCCTGCCTTCTTCATGTTGGGGGCCCTCGGCGCGAGCCGGGGGTCCCCGCGCCTCACCTGACACTGCGGTACCATCAGGTCTGTTCGGACGGCTGACCGGTCTTGCCCTCGCCGCCGAGTCCCATGGAGACCAGTGCCAGGCACGCGCCCTTCCGATAGCCCTGCCGCCCGCCCTCGCACGGTCCGCTTCGCCATTCCCGCGTATAACGAGGCGGCGTCTATCGAGGACCTGATCGCCCGTATCGGCGAGGTCTCCCGCGAACAGGGCTGGCGCTGCGAGATCGTCATCGTCGACGACGGAAGCTCTGACGGCACCGGAGACCTGGCCCGCGCTTCCACCTCATCCTGTGCCCCGGTCGTCGTGCTGCGCAACGAGCCGAATCAGGGGCTGGGCCGCACCATCCGCCGGGCCCTTCGCGAGGCTGCCGATCGTTCGTCGCCCGGCGACGTGGTCGTGACGCTGGACGCCGACCTCACCCAAGACCCCGGCTACGTGCCCTCGATGCTTGCGAAGCTGGATGAGGGCTTCGACGTGGTGATCGCGTCTCGGTACCGCCGCGGTTCGGCCGTCGAGGGCCTCTCGACGTTTCGTCGGACGCTCTCGTACGGCGCCAGCGCGCTCGTGCTGCTGGTCCGTCCGGTGCGTGGCGTTCGTGACTACTCCTGCGGCTTCCGCGCGTACCGTGCCGAGACCGTCCGCCAGGGTTTCGAGCGCTACGGCGACGACTTCGTGAGCGAGTCCGGGTTCGGCTGCATGGTCGAGATCGCCGAGCGGCTCCGCCCCTACGCGTCGTTCGCCGAGGTGCCGTTCGTGCTGCACTACGGCGCGAAGCGCAAGGAGTCGGCGATCAAGATCGTGCCGACGATCGGCGCCTACTTCCGCGTGATCGGCAAGGTCGCGAAGGCGCAGCGGTCGGTCGTGCCCGTCGCGACGCTGCTCCTCGCGTTCTTCGCCATCGCGCTCGGGGCATCGGCGCAGGTGCTGCTCCGAGAGGGGGCCGTCGCACTCGGCGGTGAGGCTTTCGTAGCGACGCTGCGTGATGCGCTGGTCGAGCACCCAGGTCGTGACCGGCCTGGTCCTCTACGCGCCTCTCGTCGGTGGTGTGGATCGGCGTGCTGTCGCGCATGGAACTCGCGGTGGCGTATCCGTTGAGCGCCTCGGCGTACGTATTCGTCGCGGTGATCGCGCTGTTGTCCGGCGAATCCCTGACCCCGGCCCGATGGGCGGGAGTCGCCATGATCGTCGTGGGCGTTGCACTGGTGGGATGGCTCGGACTCGCGCCAAGGAAGGGGAGCGCGTGAGCAACGCCGGACTCATCGCCGCCGTCGACGCCGTCCTGCTGGTCGTGTTCGGTCAGACGCTGCTGAAGTGGGGCATGCGTCGGGTCGGACCGATCGGGCGCGCACGACTGCGCGAGCCGCTCCGCCTGACCGCCGACATCCTCTCGACCTGGCAGGTGTGGGCCGGGCTGGCTCTGTACGTGGTCTCGGCGGCGGTGTGGCTCTTCGCGCTGTCGCGAGTGCCGATCACCGTGGCGGCCCCCACGCTCGCGCTCACCTATGTGGGCGTTCCGCTCGCATCGATTGCCGTCTTCGACGAGTCCCTCACACCCGCGCAGTGGCTGGGCATCGCAATCGCGGCGGCTGGCGTGGTCGTCTTCGCTATGTCCTCCTAGCGCGCACGACGCTGCGAAGCGCGCCCTGCGTGCCCCGCCGTGCGCTGCATACAGCGCATACAGTGCATACAGTGCATACAGTGCATGCAGTGCATGCAGCGCATGCGGCGCATCGAGGGTATGGGCCGCATACAGCGCACCGTCCGATAGACCCGGGCTACCGCCCCCGTGCCGACCCCCGGCGCTTCCCGATGTTGAGCTTCATCGTCAGCACCCGGTCCGTGGAGAAGATCCTTGCCGCGATCGCCACGAACACGGCGAACCACGCCAGCTGGTAGAAGATCCCGAACCACACGATGCCGTAGTTGCCCAGGAACAGCGCCGGCCCGGTGATGAAGGGATACGTGAACGGGATCGCCATCACCAGTAGGCGCACCGCCTGCGGCAGGTCGTTCAGGTCGAGGAACAGCGACAGGAAGTACGGCACCAGCAGCAGCACCATCAGCGGTGTCAGCATCGCTTGCACCGACTTCACGCTCTCGGCGAAGGCACCCGAGATGATCGCGATCGCCAGCGCCACGAGGATGCCCGCGAACAGCGTGAGCCCCAGCAGCACGTAGTCGCCCGGGCTGAACGTCAGGCCGAGCGCACTCATCGCGGCCTCGGTCGCCGCTTGCGCGCGGGCCGCCGCCGTCCCGCCCATGTCCCCGCCAAGCCCGGTCTCGATGCCGCCCATGTACTGCCGCAGCCCGATCATGTACGCCCCCGCCGAGAGCAGCGCCACGAGACCCGCAGCGACCATCTTCGACGTCACGATGCTCGCGCGGCTCACCGGGTACGACAGCAGCGTCTCGAGCGTCTTGTTCTCCTTCTCGGTGGCGATCGCCGTCGCGATCATCTGCGCCGCGAACACGATGACGATGAACAGCACGATGGGGATGAACGTCGTCTGCTGGCTCACGAACGCCATCACCGAGGCGACCGGTGTGGCCGCCGAGCGGGACCCGACCACCACGTGCTCGACGACGACGACGGGTTGCTGGAGCACCTGAGGCGACACCTCGGGCGCCGCCTGCTGCGCGAGCTGTGTCGCGATGGCCTGGCTCGCCGAGAGCAGCGCCCCCTGCACCATGCTGGGATCCCGGTTCCCCATGAACGAGAACGACCGCACCACGACCCAGCCTCCCACCTGCTGGGGCTTGCCCGCCTTGAGGCCCGCTTCGAAGCCGGCCGGAATCGCGACCACGACGGTGCCGGAGTCGCGCGGGAGGGTCTGGGCGAGCGCGTCGGGATCGTCAGTCTCGGCAGGTACGACCGTGAGGCCCGCCTTCTCGAGACTCGTCGACCACGATCCGCGAGGTCGCCGTCTTGTCGTTGTCGATCACCGTGACCGGGCGGGTGCGGTCGGCGCCACCGCCCACCGAGGAGAGCGTCTGGCCCAGCGCGACGAACATCACGACCACGATCACGAACGGCAGCAGCATCTGCACGGTGACGAGCTCGCGGAGCTCCTTGCGCAGCAGGACCAGGAAGCGCCTCATCGGCGGCCTCCCTTCGACCCGAGTTGCTGCTCGAGCGACTCGTCGGTTGGAGGCGCGGGTGGCCGTGTGGCCGAGGCTGCGGGCCACTGCTCCGAGGCGATTCGAGCGAAGACCTGCTCCAGGTTGTCGGCGCCGTACGCGCCCTTGAGCTCCGCGGCGGTGCCGGCGGCGTGGATGCGGCCGTCGGCGATGATGGCGAGCCGATCGGAGAGGAACTCGATCTCGAGCATGTTGTGACTCGAGAGCAGCACGGACATACCGGCGTCGGCCAGCTGCCGCACTCGCTCGCGAAGCTCGAGCGCGTTGATCACGTCGAGGCCGCTGGTGGGCTCGTCGAGGATCGCCAGGCGGGGCGAGGTCATCACCGTCCGCGCCAGCAGCAGCTTGCGCGTCATGCCCTTGGAGTACGACCCGAGCTTGTCGTCGAGACGGTCGCCGAGCCCAGAGACCTCCCGGCCCGTTTCGATCGCCGCGGCGATACTGTCGCGGTCGTCGAAGAAGATCTCGGCGACGAATCGAAGGTAGTCGATCGCCTTGAGGTTCTTGTACGCGCCTGCCTCCTCGGGCAGGTACGAGATCAGCTGGCGCACCCGGCCTGGGTCGGCGACAGCGTCGGTGCCGTCGACGGTGATGGAACCCGCCGACGGCCGCAGAATCGTGGCTACCATTCGCAGCGTCGTGGTCTTGCCCGCGCCGTTGGGCCCGATGAGCGCGAAGATCTCGCCCTCGGCGACCTCGAAGTCGATGCCCTTCACCGCCTCGAGCTCGCCGTAGCTCTTCTTGAGTCCGCGAACTTCGAGAATCGGGGTCCGCGCCGTCGGTGCCGTCACGTCATGGGCCTTTCCACGTGAGATGACCCGCCCGTGGGGGCGGGTCATCGTGGGCTTGTCGTCAGGTGCCTGACGCTATGTTAGCCACAGAGCGGCGGTCCTCCTGCTGCGAGTGCCGTCTCTGTCACTCGTCGGGGTGACAGGTGCGACACCAGTAGCCGTTCGTATAGGGCGGGCCGAGCCGAGGCGTGGGCACGTAGTCGGGCCCCGTGTGGCAGGGCAGGACCTCGGTGTTGGGCGTCCAGCCGCCTGCTGGCGATGCGCCGCAGGTTCGGTGGAACTCTCGGGCGTCGGCAGGATCGCCGTGGCAGCCCGCGCAGTCCTGGCCGTAGGCGATGTGCTCGGCGTCGTAGTCGGGGTGGATCGATGCGTGGCACGCCGCGCAGCTCCCGTTCCACCCGCCCTCCGGCAGCGTGGAGACCGGTCCGCCATCGGCGTGGCAGGTCTGACAGCCGAGCGAGCCGGAGCTGCCCTTGGCGTGCTCTGTGCGCACGTCGAGATAGTGGCACTGGGTGCACGCGGCGTAGGCCCCGGTGTTGGGCCAGGTCAGGCCGCCGGTCTCGTTGGCTGTGTGGGCCGCGTCGAGGTCGCCGTGGGGTTGGCCGTGGCAGTCCTCGCAGACGTGGGTGGTCGGCACGCCCGATGTCGAGTGGCACGCGGCGCACTGCCCCGTCGTGCCCTTGTGGACCGCTGCGAGATCGCCACCGTCGTGGCACCCCGCTGCTGCACACGTGGCGTTCGCAGGCGCCAGGGTATGCCCCACAGCCATCTTGCCGTGCTGGCTCGAGTCGGCACTCCCGCTCGGGTGGCAGCCCGCCTGCACGCACCCCTTCGCCCAGCTCGGGACGAGCTGATCCACCAGCGTGGGATGGCAGTTCCCACACGCCGCGTCCTTCGAGGACGACGTGGTCCGGACGTGCTCGGGGGAGAGCTCGGTGAGGTGGCATGCGTCGCACCGGAACGAGTACGTCCCGCCGTCTGCGTACGTGCCGGTGAGCAGGGTGCCCCCCACATCGCTCCGATGGTCGGCGGGCTCGTAGCCGTGCGGTTGCAGTCGCTCGGGGTGGCACGTCGCGCAGTCCGTGGTCGTCGGCACGGCCGTCGAGGTGTGACAGACGTTGCAGCCGGTGCGCGTCACGCCGGCGACGGTCGTGGACGCCTGAGAGTGCAGCTCGGTGAGCGAGCCCGCGTGGCACCCCGATCCGAAGCAGGGAGGAGTCGGCGTCGCGGTCGCGTGCTTCGACTCGATCTGCGCGTGCTGCGCGGTGGGGGTTCCGGCGACATGACAGCCGCCCTGAACGCAGCTCCCGCCCCACGGCTTCGCGGAGGCGGCGGGGTTCGGGTGGCACGAGTCGCACCCGCCCGCTGCCGAGGACGAGCTCGTCCTGGCGTGCTCGGACGTCAGGATCGGCTGGTGACAGCTCGCGCAGTCCGAAGCCAGGGTCGTCTGGTGCATCGTCTCGTGGTCCACCCCGCTGTGACATTCCGCGCAGTCACCGGTCTTGGCCCAGTTGCCCTTGTCGGCATGGCAGTAGGCGCACTTGGTGAGGTCGGTGTAGGTGCCGTGCGTGGCGTTGAGATCGGTGCCGTGACACGAGGTGCACTCGCTGCTCGCAGCGGTGGGTGCGTGCTTCGCGGGCATCTGCGTGTGCGGCGCGCCGCTGTGACACACGCCGGTGCACGTCGCGGTCGCCTGGCTCCAGTCGATGCGGTCGGGGTCCTCGTTCGCATGGCACAGGTCGCAACTCGTGGCGTACTGCGAGAACTCCGCGCCCGTTCCGACGTAGAAGTCGTGGATCGTCCGCAGGTCCTGGGACGCGTCGTGGCAACCGACGCCGAAGCAGCTCGAGGTGGTGGGGGAGAGGTGCGCAGCCGCGAGGTTGGTGTGGTAGTCGAGGCCTTCGGCGGTATGACATGCCGAGCAATCCTTGGTGCCCGAATCGATCGCGGCGATCACGTTGGGATTCGTGGATTCGTGGCACGAGTCGCAGGTCGTGGTGCCGCCGGAGAGGTGGATTGTCGTGAGGCTCGTGCCGGGATGGCAGCTCGCGCAGGGGTTGCTCGTGATCTCGTGCTGCGCTTCGTGCCCCCCGGCGTCGCCGTGGCAGGCGCCGCACGAGGTGTCGCCACCTGCGATTGCGGCCCGCACGTCGCTGCGCGTCGAGGAGTGGCAGGTAAGGCAGTCGTAGCCCGGCCGGCTGTGCTCGACCGACAGGCTACGGGAGTGGCAGTCGGTACACGCGTCGCTCACCGCCGAGCGGTGGTACGTATCAGGAGAGAACGGGTGGGTACCCGGAGGGCCGACGTAGGTTCCGGTGTGGCAGCCGGCACACGTCCACTCGGGCTCGACGAGGTAACCGGTAGGGTGCGGCGGGCCGGTGATGTCCTCGGACTCGCCGAGGGGAGCGTCGGGGCCGTGGCACCCGACGCAGTTGGTCATGGGGTGGTCGGCCTTGGCGTGGCAGGCGGTGCAGGTCGACACGACCGGCATCGGCGGCCGCAGCTGGACGGTGAAGCTCCACCCAAGCCGAGCGCTCGCTCCACCCAGGACCGTGACGGTGGCAGTGACGTCGTGGGAGGTGTCGGTCTCGAGCGGGGCCGAGGGGACGCCCGTCAGGAGGCCGGTCGTCGCCGAGTACACCCCGGGAACCGCCACGCCGTCGACGACGAACGATCCCACGAGGCCGGCGGTGACGCCGGTGACGCGAACGGTCAGCTCGGGCGAGCGGCTCGTCACGATCGACGCGGGAGCAGGTTGCGGCCCGAACAGCTGCGGGGCGGCGGAGCGGGTGAATGCCCAGTAGTAGGCGGACGCTTGATTCCGAATATTCGAGACATTCGCTCGGAGTGCGTGGTTGGCGTTGGTCAGGTCGCTCTTCGGGGTGAAGGTGAGCGTCGCGTACCGCTTGTCGTAGACCGGCACGGTCCCGTTGTAGCCAACGATCTTCCACTGGAACCGCGCGCTCACGATGGCACCGTCGAGGACGAGCCAGAAGCCACTGTTCTTGATGCCCGTGGCGTCGAAAGCGGTTGCCGTGATCGTCGGCCGTGCCTCGAGCACGGTCGCTCCGTCGGCGGGGACCGCGCTCCACTGCGCAGGGCCTGTGCTCGTGGCCGCGGCTGCGGCTTCCGGCCCGATCGCCACTGCTACCAGGAGCGCAAGGACCGCAATCGCCGGCCCGCTCCGTGCCAAGCGCGCTCCTCGGCGGGTGCTCCAGAACGTGGCCATGCCGTCGTCCCCCTTGCCGTACGCGCGCCCTGACGTGCGCTCGCGTGCCTTCGCGATTCGACCACCGGAGTCCGCAGCCTCGGGTGCGGACGTACGCAAGAAGCCAGTATAGCCAATCTTTCTTAATCTTCCCAGCTCACGCCACTTCCAGCGGCGCCCGCCTCGGCTTGTGAAGCTGCCCACAGACACCTACCATCCTGTGGAACCACCGACGCGGTCGCGAGTGCTCGGGTCGATGCAGCCCGAGCAGAAGGAGTTGCCCGACGTGAGACGAGTCCTGGTCGTGTTCGGTACCCGACCCGAGGCGATCAAGATGGCGCCAGTGGTCGCGCGGCTGCGCGAGCGCGGCGGCGAGTTCGAGCCTGTCGTCGCGGTCACCGCCCAGCACCGCGAGATGCTCGATCAGGTGCTCACGCTGTTCGGCATCGAGCCGGACCACGACCTCGACATCATGCAGCACGGCCAGACGCTCACCGACATCGCCGTTCGGGCGCTGTCGGGTCTGAGCCCGCTCGTGGAGCAGGTGCGTCCCGACGCGCTGCTCGTCCAAGGCGACACCACGAGCACGTTCGCTGCCGCGCTCGCGGCGTTCTTCCACAAGGTGCCGGTCGGGCACGTCGAGGCCGGTCTTCGCACCAACAACCTGTTCCACCCGTACCCGGAGGAGGCCAACCGCCGCCTCACGACGCAGGTGACGAGGTGGCACTTCCCGCCGACCGCGGTCGCCGAGGCGAACCTGCTGCGCGAGAACGTCCCTCCCGAGAGCGTGTACGTCACCGGCAACACGGTGGTCGACGCGCTGCTCGCGGTGAAGGACCTGCCCTACGAGTGGCAGCCGGGTCCCGTGGCCGAGGCGCTCGCGAGCGGTCGCCGCATCGTGCTGGTCACCGCGCACCGCCGCGAGAACTGGGGGGAGCCGATGGAGCGCATCTTCGGCGCCATCGGGCAGCTCGCCCGACGCTTCCCGGACGTGCACGTGCTGGTGGCGACGCACGCCAACCCGCTCGTCGCCGACGCGTGCGAGCGGATCCTGGGCGGTCACGAGCGCGTCGACCTGCTCGGCCCGCTCGAGTACCTGCCCTTCGTGAAGCTGATGGCTGCTTCCACGCTCATCCTGAGCGACTCGGGCGGCGTGCAGGAGGAGGCGCCCGACCCTCGGCAAGCCGGCGCTGGTCATGCGCGAAGTGACCGAGCGCCCTGAGGCAGTCGAGGCCGGCGTGGTGAAGCTCGTGGGCACCGACACCGAGACGATCGTCGAGGAGGCCGCCCGACTGCTCACCGACTCCGCTGCCTACGCGGAGATGGCGCGGGCGTCGAACCCCTTCGGCGACGGGCACGCAGCAGAGCGCATCTGCGACATCCTCGCCGAGGACCTGGGATAGGGTGCCGCGGCCGGCTGCCCGTCGCGGCCTTCTCGGCTAGTACCACCTGCCGACGCCGCGGTGGCACTGCAGGCAGACCGCGTCCCAGTCGGACGGGTAGCGCCTGATCATGTGCCCGTACGGCGTGCCGTGGGGGTTGTGGCACGTCGAGGTGCAGGTAAGCGGCTTCTTGGCGCGCCAGTCCCACCAGTGCGGCCTCGCGGGGTGCGCCTTGATGCCGTCGTAGTACGGCGGGTAGTGGCAGCGCAGGCACAGGTCGGGGTTCTCCTCGCGCAGGAGCGAGGAGAAGTTCGAGCCGTGCCACTTGTGGCAGCGAATGCACTTCAGCCCACTGTGTTTCGAGAGCACGTACTCGGGCTTGATCGTGCTGTGACACTTGAAACACAGGTTGTTGCCACTCGCCGGCAGCAGGCCGGGCTCGTTCGAGGCGTGCGGATCGTGGCAGTCGCTGCAGACCATCTTCTCGGGCACGGGGTGGTGGCTCTTGAGCTTGAACTCGTCGGCGATCTTGGGGTGGCAGCTGTAACAGAGCTGCGGCTCGGGCTGCGAGAGAAGCGGCCCGAAGTCCGAGCCGTGGGGCACGTGGCACTGGGTGCAGGCGCCCGTGGCGAACGGCGCGTGCTGCACCGAGAGACTCGTCATTGCCGCGATGTTGGTGTGGCAGCTCAGGCAGAGCGAGCGCTGACCCATGTTGAGGATCCCGGGGTAGTCCGAGGCGTGCGGGTTGTGGCAGCTCGTGCAGGTGATGCGGTCGGGGACCGGATGGTGGCTTGCCCGGCTGAACTCTCCCTCGACCGTCGTGTGGCACTGGTAGCACAGGTTCGGCTGGTTCTCGTTGAGCAGGGGCATGTAGTCCGAGCCGTGGGGCTGGTGACAGCCGGTGCAGTTGTCGGCGAAGAACGGGTTGTGCTGGTAGGTCTTGTTCGCGAGCACCGCCACACTCGGGTGGCAGGTGAAGCACAGCTCGCGCTGGTTGATAACGAGGATGCCGGGATAGTTCGAGGCGTGCGGCCTGTGGCAGTCCATGCAGTGGTAGTTGCCCGCGGGCGGGTGGACCTGGAGCCGGTTGAGCTCGCCGCCGATGTTGCCGTGGCAGGTCATGCACAGCTGCTCCCGGGTGCTCACGAGCAGCGGGCCGTTGTTGGACGCGTGGGGGTTGTGACAGCTCAGGCACTGGCTGCGCTCGAAGGGGAGGTGCTGCTCGGACATGCCGAGCTCCGGCCGCAGGTTGCCGTGGCAGATCCAGCACAGCTCTGCCGGCGGTGCGATGAGCCCTGCCGGCCCAAGCTGACGTTTCGCGACCGTCTTCGAGGCCTCGGCGGTCGCCGCGGGCTCCGTGCGCGACGTCGATCGGCCCGTGATCGGAGCGAACAGGGCGCGAGTGAAGTTGGCCCACCAGTCCCAGACGTAGCGGAGCGGACCCCAGCGGATCCACGTGGAGACTCGCGTTGTCCAGGCGCCGCCCTGGGCGCTGACGCTCACCTCGAGCAGGCGCTGGTGCGGCGTGTGACACGACTCGCAGTGCCTGGCTACGAACGGCTGGTGCGTCGAGCTCATGCGGAAGTCGTCGAGGAGTTCGGTGTGGCACTTCAGGCACTCGGCGTTAGCGGCGATGAACTTGGCCCGCTGCGGGCCGATCCGGTAGTAGACGAGCGTGCTCGAGGCGCACGAGCACAGGAGGAGTAGCAGCAGCAGGACCAGGACGGCGAAGACGGTTCTGCGGCGGCGGCGGCCTTCCGGCGGCGTGCTCGCGCCCGAGGGGTCGACTGGCGGCGTGGTCGCGCCCGAGGGATCGACCGGCACGGTCGAGGCGCCGGTCTCGGCGGTGGTCTCGTTCGGTTGGATGACGTTGCTATCGTCCACGGCGATGACGCACGGCCACTGTCGTGCCGGCTCTGCCGACCGAGGCGCGCGCCCCCACAGCGCACCGCATCCGTTGGCGCCCACACACACGAAGTTCGGCCTGCAGAACCTCCCTTCTTGCCAGATCTCTCGCGCGTTCTGCGGTCAGCCGATGAACCCCGTCAGCGAGTTGTCCGACGACTCGGCTCGAGACGGCGAACACCGACGCGGTGTCTGTCGGCTCCGCGTCGTTTTCGCTGACAAGTGTTCACACCCAGTATCGACGCCGAAAGCACAGGTAACAAGCGGATAAGCATCCCTTCATGTTGGTTCCTGCCCCCGAGTAGGGCGCGGCACGCGCGTGCTAGAATCAAGACGCCTCATCCACACCATGCTTCACCTGCGGTTTCGCGCCCTCAAGGGAGTTGCCGTGGACCAGACACTGGTGTTCGTGTACGAGGACGAGCAGCTTGCCGAGGAGATATCGGCGCCGTTCGCGTCTCGCGGCCATGCCGTGCGGATCTTGTCGCCAGAGGCCGAGGGGTGCGTCGATTGCGTCGCTGAGGCGCAACCGCTCGCGGTCGTTCTCGACATCTCCGACGACTGGATGACCCCGCTCGTGGTGGCGCAGGGGATTCTCGCCGACGAGCGACTGTCCCGACCGCTTCTGGTGTTCGTGGGCGGGAGCGCCGAGTCAGTCTCGGAGTGCAAGGCGTCGCTGCCGTTCGGGGTGTACGTGAAGCCCGAGGAGCTGGTCTGGGTGCTGAAGCGGCTCGGGATCTCGGTGTAGCACTGCGCCACCCTCACCCCGGCATGCGGGGTACACTGTCCCGCATCCGCTATCGAAGGAGTGTCACCTCATGACTCAGGGTTCCTCGGAGTTCTTCGCGCAGGCCTGTTCGCTCATTCCCGGCGGCGTGAATTCGCCGGTGCGCGCGTACAAGAGCGTCGGCATCGAGCCGCGGTTCGTGGACCGCGCCAAGGGCAGCCACATCTGGGACATCGACGGGCGCGAGTACGTCGACTTTGTGGCGTCGTGGGGGCCGATGATCCTGGGACACGCTCCCGAGGACGTGCTCGACGCCGTTCGCGAGCAGCTCCCCAAGGGCACGAGCTACGGCGCGCCGACCTGCGTCGAGGTGACGATGGCCGAGGCGGTTGCCGCGGCCGTTCCGTCGATCGACGAGGTGCGCTTCGTGTCCAGCGGCACCGAGGCGACCATGAGCGCGATCCGACTCGCCCGCGGCTACACCGGCCGCGACAAGTACATCAAGTTCGAGGGCAACTACCACGGCCACTCCGACTCGCTGCTCGTTGCGGCGGGCTCCGGCCTCGTGACGCTGGGTATTCCCGTCGACGCCGGGCGTCACCGAGGGAACCGTCGCCGACACCGTCGTGCTGCCGTACAACGATCTCGATGCGGTCGCCGAGGCCCTCGAGGCCCAGGCCGACGAGATCGCCGCGATCATCCTCGAGCCCATCGCCGGCAACATGGGCATCGTGCCGCCGAAGCCCGGCTACCTGCAGGGGCTGCGCGACCTGTGCGACCGGTACGGCGTCGTGCTCATCTTCGACGAGGTCATCTCGGGATTCCGCGTCGCCCTCGGTGGTGCGCAGGAGCTGTACGGCGTGACGCCCGACCTGACCACGCTGGGCAAGATCATCGGCGGCGGGTTCCCGGTGGGCGCGTTCGGCGGCAAGCGCGAGATCATGGAGAAGCTCGCGCCGGTGGGACCGGTGTATCAGGCGGGCACGCTGTCGGGGAATCCGGTGGCGATGGTCGCCGGCTTGGCGACGCTCGCCGCGCTGTCGCAGCCCGGCGTCTACGAGGAGCTCGACCGCAAGGGCCGCAAGCTCTCCGACGGTCTGTGCCGCGCCGCAGGCAGCGCACCGCAGCACGTCGCGTGCAACCGCGTCGGCTCGATGTCGACGATGTTCTTCACGCACCTCGACGTGTCCAACTGGACCACCGCCTCGACCGCCGACACCGACAAGTACGCCCGCTACTTCCGCGGCATGCTCGATCGCGGGTTCTGGCTCGCGCCGAGCCAGTTCGAGGCGTGCTTCGTGTCCATGGCGCACACCGACGAGGAGATCGACGCCTTCGTCGCGGCCGCGACCGAGGTGCTGGCCGAGCTGTAGCGCGCGGGGGCCCAGCGCCGGCGACCGCCAAGCGGGCTATTCGAGGTGGCTGCAGTCCCATCGGCTAGGTGAGGCTACGTCGCTGACTATGTCCCGTGCTGCAGGTAGCCATGAGGGCGCGTAGCCCGGCATGCGCGCTGCATGCACTGCATACGCTGCATACGCTGCATGCACTGCATGCACAGCGAAGTGCGCCTTGGCCCGCGCAGCCCTGCATCGGTACGTCGGCGTCGATGCCAACCGACAGGTGACGAATCGCGGCCGGAGGGTGATTCGGCGTGGACCGGCTTCTCACGACGCAGAGAGGCGGCCGAGATGCTTGGCGTCTCTTCCAACACCGTGTGCGCTGGCTTCGTGACGGGACGCCTCACCGGCGCATGGCTCTCGCCGCGTAGGCCGCGCGAATCGTCACTGTCTTCGGTCGCCGCACTGATCGCAGGCGCGCCGCCCCCGCGGATCGACGATGTCGCGCGACACGATCGCGAGGTCAGCCAGCTGGCCGGTATCCCCCAGCCGATTGAAAATCCTAGCGACGACGCAACCGAGCATTCGCGCGCCTCCGGCGCATCATCTGCCAGCACCAGCCGGCCATCGAGACGCGGTCGCCGCGTGCGGCGCGACCGACCCTCGACTATACGGCCTCAATCGTCGACGGCATCGCCAATCGATAGGGAGTCACATTCAGCTGCATGTTCGAGAGCGCGTGACGTCGGAGAGCCGCCCGATCTCGGGACACATGGCGCTGCGGCTGTCTCGTCGAGACGGACCGGTACGTCGACCCCGCAGCCTTCGTGCCGATCCCGACGTCAAATGCCCGGACGATCCTTCCGTTGCCCGACGGCATCGCTCTCTCGGAGGCGTGCGCGCGGTGGCGGCGCGCGCTTGGACTCTCCGAGCTGGACGTGGTGCAGCCCCTTCTCGATTCGCACCGCTGACGCGAGCCCGTAGCGCCCGCTCGGCGCCGCAGCGGCGATGCTACCCTGTGCGCATGTCGCGAGTCCCCCAGCAACCCTCCCCGGACCTTCCGCGTCCGCGCCCTCGACGATGGGCGCTCCCGCTGCCACGAGCAGTCGTCCTGAGCCAGTCATCGCCGCCCTCATGTGGGCGGCTTCAATCTGGCGCTGCTCGCGTGGGGCGCCGTCGCAGAGGGCGCCTTCAACCTGCGGCTCGAGTTCGTCGCTTTCACGCTCTTCTCGGCGTTCACGTTCGTGGGGATCGGGGCGCTGCTCGTCGAGATCGCCCGCGTGCCACGGCTCGCCATGGGGTGGATCGCCGCTCGGTGGGCGCTGGGTGTGTCGGCGGCGTACGTCGTGGCGCTGGCGCTCGCGTACCTCCGCGTCAGCGTCGCGACCGTTTGGGTGCTCGCTGCGGCTGCGGCGGCCGGCTGGATCTGGCTGCTCGTCGCTGCTATGCGGCCGGCGGGGTTCTCGGCGGGCGCGCGCGCGATCGGTCGGATGCTGGGCGAGCGAAGCCTTGCGGGCGAGGCGCTGATGTTCTCGGCGGTGCTCAGGGTGGTGATCGAGGGCTCTCGCGCCTACGCCCCCTTCCGCACCACACGCGTGCAGCTGCTGCAGCACTGGGACCTGTCGTTCCACCTCGCGATGGCGCGTGAGGGCATCGAGCGCGGACTTCCGATTGCGCGGCTCCCGATCGTGGCGGGTTTCGAGCGCCCCGCGTATCACATCGCGTTCGACACGCTGACCGCGACGCTGATGAAGTCCCTCGGACTCGTCACCGACGAGGCCTTCTACTCCCTGCTCGTGCCGTTCGCGTACCTGGCGTTCGTGCTGGCGACGTGGGCGCTGCTGCGTGCGTGGAGCGGGGGCGTGCGGGCCGCGAATCTGGGCGCGGCGATGCTCGGGCTGACCGCTGCGGGGGCGCTCCTCTCCGAGGAGTTCGTGGCGTCGTTCGGGCGGTTTGGCCTCACGCCGCTGCAGTTCTTCCTGTTCAATCCCGGCGCGGTGGTGGGCACGACTGCGATCGCGGTCGCCATGGCACTGGTGATCGTCGCACCACGCGGGCGCGAGGGATGGGCGTACGCGGTGGCGGGCGTGCTTGTGGGCAGCACGGTCGCGATGAAGGCGAACTTCGCGATGGCGGCGTGCCCCGCGTTCGCGATCGCGCTGCTGGTCTCGGCGCTCCGCCGACGCATCTCGTGGAAGGCGTTTCTCGCGGGGGTGGTTCCGGCAGTCGCGTTCGGGCTGATCTCGCTCGTGTACTTTTCGGGCCCCGGCGCGGGCATCGGCTTCGGCTGGGCGGCCATGTCCGAGTACATCCAGACCGCCCCGCCGATGAAGTACTCCGGCGAGCTGTGGCGACAGGTCGCGGCGCTCGCCGGTCGGACTGGCGCTGCGGGCGACACGGCCTTCCTGCTGCTCTACATCGCCCTCGGCATGACCGGGTGGCGGCTGTGGATCGTGGTGGGCTCGGCGGTTGTGCGACGCATTCGCGGCGAGCGTGCCTTCGAGCCGATGGCGGCGGCCGATGGTGGGACCTTCGCGTGGTTCTGGTGGCTCTACCTGGGGCTGCTCGTCGTGCTGGCGTTCACCATCGTCCAGAAGCTGCCGTGGGTGACGCTCACGTGGAACGTGGGGTGGCACGACATCCAGGTGGTGTGGTGGGCGAGCATCCTGCTCGCCGCGCTCATGCTCGACGGCGCGCTGCCCGAGCGTCTCGTGCCGGCGTTGGCCGGAGTGGCTGCGGCTCGGAATCGCCGCGGTCCTCGGCTTCGGCGTGTTCTCGTACGCGTTCCTCGGAATGACACCCGCCCGCGAGGTCGGCAAGTATGTGGTGCCGCGCCCATTCTTCCGCATCCTGCAGAAGATGCCGCAGTGGGTGGACGAGGACGCGTGGGTCGTTCAGAACGCCGAGGTGAACTTCGGCTCGTGGGTCTCGGGAGTGGGGGGGCGCCTGGCCTATCTCGAGAACGCGCGGCGCAGCGAGCTCATGCGCGGGCAGGCCGGACAGCGCAAGTCGGTCATCACCCAGCTCTACGCGCAGAGGGATCCCGCGGCCGCCTCCCGCCTCGCCGAAGAGGCCGGTATCGAGTACGCGATCGTGGGTCCGGGGGAGGGCATCGGGATGCGAGCGATCGGCACCGTGGTGCTCAAGGAGGGGCGCTGGCTGCTGATCCGCATTCCCTGGCGGCCGCCCGCTGTGGTGAAGTAGGGAAGGATACACAGCGTCAGCGGTGTAGGTAGCAGCAGCGCACTTCGTCTCTCGAAACCTCGTCTCTCGAAAGGACCGCACCCGATGAAAGCGATCATCCCCGCCGCCGGACTGGGCACACGATTCCTGCCTGCAACCAAGTCGACCCCCAAGGAGATGCTCCCGGTGGTCGACAAGCCGTGCATCCAGTATGTGGTCGAGGAAGCGGTGGCCGCGGGCATCGACGACATCCTCATCATCGCGGGGCGCCGGAAGCGGGCGATCGAGGACCACTTCGACCGAGTCGTCGAGCTCGAGACGATGCTCGAGCAGGCCGGCAAGGAGCATTTCCTCGAGGCGGTGCGCCACGCCACGGACCTCGGCAACGTCTTCTACACCCGGCAGGGCGACCCGCGCGGCCTTGGCCATGCGGTGATGTGCGGAGCGCCATTCACCGTGGACGACGCGTTCATCGTGCTGCTTGGCGACGTGCTCGTGCCAACGAACAACTTGCTGCCGCAGCTCATCGACGTCCACAAACGCAAGGGGTGCAGCGTCATCGCTGTGCAAGAGGTCGCGCCCGAGGACGTCTCGGCGTACGGCGTCATCGCCGGCGAGGAGGTCGAGCCCGGCGTGTGGCGGGTGACCGGCCTGGTCGAGAAGCCCCCCGCCGACGAAGCGCCCAGCAACCTCGCCATCTTCGGTCGCTACCTGCTCACACCCAAGGTCATGGAGCTACTGCCTGACGTGGAGCCCGGCGCCGGCGGCGAGATCCAGCTCACCGACGCGCTCGTGAAGCTGCTGGTGGAGGAGGACATGTACGCGGTCGTTGTCGAGCCCGGGTACGGCTACGACACCGGCAACGTGCTCATGTGGCTGCAGGCCAACATCGCGCTGGCGATGGAGCGCGACGACCTCGCCGAGCCGCTCCGCAAGTGGCTTGGCGGCGTGTTCCACCCGAAGGGGGCAGGCGGGGGCGCCTAGCCTAGGGCGACTGTCTGCGCGTCCCGTTCGAGGTAGACTTCGCGTCGGCACTGAATCCGCGGCCGGCAAGACGCGAGGATCCGACAACGTGCAGCAGGCAATCTCAGAGCTCTACGACGCCCACGGCGAGAAGCTCCGCTACCTGCTGGTGGGCATGTGGAACACCGCGCTCAGCTACGTGGTGTTCGTACTTGCGCTCAAGTACCTCGGCCCGCCGCTGCAGTCCCTCGAAGGCTCGACGAACCAGCTCATTTCGCTGATCGGCCACTACTACTACCTCGTCATTCAGTGGGGCGTGTGGGTGATCATGGTCGTCCAGAGCACGACGACGATGAAGTACATCGCATTCCGCAGTCCGGGCCACTGGGGCAAGCAGGTCGTCAGGGCGTACGGCGTGTACTTCCCGGCACAGGTGCTAAGCGCCAGCATCCTGTGGTTCACCGTGAAGGTCCTCGGCCTGCATCCGGCGGTCGGCCAGCTCGTGACCGTGATCTTCGCAACCGTGTTCAGCTACCTCGGCCACAAGTACTTCACCTTCCGACAGCCGCCCAAGGTCCTCGAATCCGAGGAGTGGGGCGCGGTGGTCGAGGAGGAGGTCGCCGAGACGCGAAGGGCGGAAGAGCCGCGCTAGGAGCGGGTCTCCGCTGACTCCGTCGCAGTTGTGGCCGAAGCGCCGCGCCACTCCGAGCTGCGTCGTCCGCACCAGCGCCTCGAGGATGATCGTCTTCGAGATCTTCGACGCGCCGGCGCGCCGGTCGACGTAAGTGATCGGCACTTCGACGACCTTGGCCTCGAGGTCGCCGAGCGCCGCCAGCAGCTCGATCAGGAACGAGTAGCCGTCGGATCGGATCGACGCGAGCGGCACGCGGCCGAGCATCGAGGCACGGTAGCAGCGAAAGCCGCTCGTGCAGTCGCGCACGCTCGTGCCGAGCATCGTCCGCGCGTAGCTGCTGCCCGCCTTGCTGACGGCGCGGCGGATTGGTCCCCACTCGACCTCGAGGGCCCCGCCCTCCGTGTAGCGCGAACCGATCGCGAGATCGGCGCCGCTCTCGAGAGCCGCGATCAGCTGCTGGCACCACCGCCGGATCGTGGGAGAGATCCGAGTCCATCGACCCGATCGCCGCGTAGCCCGCGTTCAGACACCACTGCAGGCCTTCCCGGCTGGCAGCCGCGTAGCCGCGAGGACCGGTGCGATGGATCACGTGGACGCGACCGCGCGATGGCGGCGGCGAGTTCGTCGGCGATGCGGCCGGTGCCGTCGGGGGAGTTGTCGTCGACCACGACCACGTCGGGCGCGACCTCAAGCGCGAGTAGCCGCTCCACGAGCGTGGGGAGGTTCTCGGCTTCGTTGTAGGTCGGGATGAAGAACGCGGTGCGCATGGGTGTCCTCGTATGCGATGCTCGCTGGGCGCGAGCGGCGGGTCGAACGGGGTCGAACAGCGGCCGACAAGGATACCGCACCGTCGGCAGGGAAATCGCTTGCAGTGGCCTGTCTCGGCAGATCGCGCCGTGACGGCGGTCCGGCCACGCGTGAACCGCGAGCAGCAATCGGAAGGGCCACTGAGTGAGCGAGCTAGCGGCGCGCATCGTCGGAGGCAGGCGCAAGCCGTGCCGTCGGCGGCCTGCGTCGCGCAGCCTGCCGAACGGACTTCTGGTACTGGGTCGCGATCGTCGCGTCGCGGCGCTCGCCGCCGGCCTCGAGGCGTATCGGCTGGGCGAGAGCCTCCGCGGGTTCCACGTCTTCAACGAGGGCTTCTACCTGCTCAACGGCATCAAGGACGTCGCACGGCCGATCTTCGCGCCCATCACCGCGCCGCTCGATCCCAACAACCCGTGGGTGTACCCGTTCGCGCTGTCGCTGGCGCTGCGCGTGTTCGGCGCGACCATCGCGACGGCCCGGCTCGTCTCGATCGTCGCCGGCGTTCGCCGCGGTCGCTGCTGACCTTCGCGCTGGGACGCAAGCTCTACAACGCCAAGGTCGGCCTCCTGGGCGCGGCGCTCTTCGCGTTCACGCCGGTCCAGGAGATCGTCGCCCGCAACATCCAGGTCGACGAGCTCATGCTCGCGCTGATGCTCGCGCCGATGCTCGCGTTCGTGTACGCGGTCGCCTCCGAGAAGCACTGCGACTACGTGCTCGTCGGGCGTGCTGCTCGGGCTCGCGGTCCTGACCAAGCTTCCGGCCGTGCTGCTGCTCGCCGGTGTTCGCGCTGTGGCAGACGTGGCGCACCGGCAGGCTCGGCGTGGCTGAAGCTGCGGTCGACGTGGGTCGCGCTCGCCGCATTCGCGCTGACCGTCGCTGCCCTGGTACCTCTACCGCTTCCTCGCCAGCCGCAGTTCGCCTCGGCGCACAGGGCGTTGCTCGGAGACGGGCGGCTGGACGGGCTGGCAGGGCCTCTGGGAGTGGGTCTTCAAGCAGTGGTTCTGGATGATGTCGCCGCTGGCGTTCGCGGCTGTGGTCGCCGGTGTCGTGTGGATGGCGATGAAGCGGCAGCCCGCCGACAAGTTCCTGCTCTCCTACCTCGGCGTCTACGGCGCGTTCTTCCTGGTGTTCAACTTCCACGCGTACTACTTCCTGCCGCTCGCGCCCATGGCGACGCTCGGCGTCGGCGCGGCTCGCCTTCGACATGGGAGCGAAGCGCGCGTGGCAGGTGGCGCCGGTCGCCGCTGATCGCGGTCGTCGCTCGTGCTGCCGTTCACGCTGCTCGAGCTCGAGACCAAGGACTACAGCCCGATTCCTGTCGACGCCGTCGCGGCCACGCTGCAGCAGGCGGGCATCGACCCCGGCACGGTGATCCTCTGGGTCGACCCGAAGCTCTACGGGCGGCTTGGCCCGAGCGTCGACCTACTGCCCTACGAGGTCGGCATCGCCGAGGTGAAGCAGCTGAGGGCGCCAGCTGCCGCCCGCGCCGGAGGGCATGGTGAACGTCATCTACGGCGGTAAGCTGCATGCTCCGGTCGCGGGCCTCACCGAGATCGGGCGACCCCAGGGCGAGTACGTGTGGCCGGTGCTGTTCGGGTACGCGCTCAGGGGCCGTCGGTCACAACGCGAACTTCTTCAATCTGCCCAGGCTGTGTCGCTACACGACAGCCTGAGCACACACGTTCGGCTGGCAGCGCACTGCCCACACGTGGCGAGGACACACATGCTGTACCTGGTCGGCCAGTAGCTCGACGTCGTCGCCGGGCTGAGCCTCCGCGCCGACTCAGCTCAGTCGCGGCCCGCGGCTTGCTATTCTTGCAGTCCGCACGGCCTTGTTCAACGCGACCCCGAGGAACCGTCCACCATGCCCTCATCCCACGTCTACGGCTGCGTGCTCGCCGGCGGAAGCGGCCAGCGCTTCTGGCCCCTGTCGCGCGAGCTCAACCCCAAGCAGCTGCTCTCGATGTTCGGCACCGAGTCGCTCATCGCGCAGGCGGTGCACCGCATCCTGCCGTTCACCGGCAGCGGCGACCACGTCTACGTGCTCACCAACGAGCGCCTCTTCGACGAGCTCCGCAACCACCTCACCGCGCAGCCCGACCCCGAGCTCCACCGCATCCGCTACCTCAAGGAGCCGGTCGCGCGTAACACCGCGCCCGCGATCGCGCTCGGCGCGGCCGCGCTCGTCGCCCAGGACCCCGACGCGATCATGATCGTGCTCCCCAGCGACCACCTGCTCGAGGACAGCGAGCTCTGGCGCAGCTGCCTCGAGGCGGCGACCCTCGCTGCCGAGGACGGCTACCTCGTGACCATCGGCATCCGCCCCACGCGCGCCGAGACCGGCTACGGCTACATCCAGTCCGGCGACCCGCTCCCGCAGTTCCGCGTCGACACCGTCACGCCGCATCGCGCCAAGCAGTTCGTCGAGAAGCCCGACGCGCGCCGCGCCGCCGAGTACATCGGCAGCGGCCAGTACTTCTGGAACGCCGGCATCTTCGTGATGCGCGCCGACCGCCTCCTCGAGGAGCTCCACAACGCCTCCGAGGAGGGCGCCGCAGATCGTCGCAGGGCGTTCGCCGCATCGCCGAGATGAGCGCCGAGGAGCGCGCCGGCAAGGAGGCGCTCGACGTCTTCGGCTCGCTGCCGTCGGTGTCGATCGACTACGCGGTCATGGAGCTCTCGCCGCGCGTCGCCGTGATTCCCGCCGGGCCTCGACTGGAGCGACGTGGGCTCGCTGCTCTCGCTCGAGACCTGCGCCGCGCCCGACGACAACGGCACCGTTCGCGTGGGCAGGGGAGTGGACATCGAGAGCAAGGACTCGATCGTGTACTCCACCGACCGCCTTGTCGCGACGCTCGGCCTCAAGGACGTCATGGTCGTCGACACCTCCGATGCCACGCTCGTCGCGTCGAAGGACCGGGCGCAAGACGTGCGCATGGTGGTCGAGGCGCTCAAGCACATGGGGGCACCCGAGGTCACCCAGCCCAAGGTGTCGCTGCGGCCCTGGGGCAACTGGCAGAGCCTGCTCGACGGGCCCAACTACCAGATCAAGCTGATCGAAGTGACGCCCGGCTCCAAGCTCTCGCTGCAGAAGCACCACCACCGAAGCGAGCACTGGATCGTGGTCTCGGGCACGCGCCCGCGTGGTGCGCGACGAGGAGACGCTCGAGGTCCACGTGAACGAGAGCGTGTTCATCCCCGTGGGCGCCGTACACCGCCTCGAGAACTGCGGCAAGGTGCCGCTCAAGGTGATCGAGGTCCAGGTGGGCGAGTACTTCGGCGAGGACGACATCATCCGGCTCGAGGACGACTGGGCGAGAGGGTAGGGGACGACGTTGGCGAAGCGCGCACTGATCACGGGCATCACCGGGCAGGACGGCTCGCTACCTTGCGGAGCTGCTGCTCGACAAGGGCTACGAGGTGTTCGGCCTCGTCCGCCGAGTCGCCCACGACCCCTTCGAGCGGATCGGTCACGTCACGGACCGGGTGACCATCGTCCGAGGCGACCTGTCCGACCAGGTGTCGCTGTTCGACGTCGTCGAGGAGTCGCAGCCCGACGAGGTCTACAACCTCGCAGCGCAGTCGTTCGTGGCGGACTCGTGGCGCGAGGCGGTCTACACCGGCGACGTCGATGCGCTCGGGCGTGACGCGCCTGCTCGAGGCGATCCGCCGCGTGAAGCCCGACGCGCGCTTCTACCAGGCGTCGTCGTCGGAGATGTTCGGCGAGGTCCAGGAGGTGCCGCAGCGCGAGACCACGCGCTTCCACCCGCGCTCGCCCTACGGCGTGGCCAAGGTCTACGGCCACTACATCACGCTCAACTACCGCGAGTCCTACGGGCTCCACGCCAGCAACGGCATCCTGTTCAACCACGAGTCGCCTCGCCGAGGACTCGAGTTCGTGACCCGCAAGATCACCGACGGCGTAGCGCGCATCAAGGCTGGGCTCGCCACCGAGATTCGCCTCGGGAACCTCGAGGCCAAGCGCGACTGGGGCTTCGCGGGCGACTACGTCGAGGCGATGTGGCTGATGCTGCAGCAGCCCGAGCCCGACGACTTCGTGGTGGGCACCGGCGAGACCCACACGGTGCGCCGATTCTGCGAGCTCGCATTCGGCCGCGCGGGACTCGACTACGAGAAGCACGTGGTGGTCGATCCGAAGTTCTTCCGGCCCGCCGAGGTCGACCTGCTGATCGCCGATCCGTCGAAGGCGCGCGAGAAGCTCGGCTGGGAGCCCAAGACCTCGTTCGAGGAGCTCGTCGAGATGATGGTCGACGCGGACATCGAGCGCGTCGAGCGCGAGCTCGCAGCGGGCGCGCTGTAGCGTGGGCAAGCGCGCGCTCATCACCGGCATCGCCGGGCAGGACGGCACCTACCTGACCGAGCTCCTGCTCGACGAGGGCTACGAGGTCTTCGGGCTCGCCGGGCCCGACAGCAGCGAGACGCTCGACGCACATCGCCGGCGGGCTGGCGACCGGCTCAGGCTCGTCCCGGGCGATCTTACTCGACATGGAGTCGCTTGTTCGCGGCGATCGACGAGTCGCAGCCCGACGAGGTCTACAACTTCGCGGCGCTGTCGTTCGTCAGGCAGCTCGTGGGACACCGCGTTGCTGACCACCGAGGTCAACGCGGTCGGCGTGCTTCGCCTGCTGGAGGCGATGCGACAGCGTCGCCCGCACGCTCGTTTCGCGCAGGCGTCCTCGGCGGAGGTCTTCGACAGTCGCAGGCGAGTCGCCGCAGACGGAGACGACGCCGATCAAGCCGAGGTCGCCCTACGGCGTCGCCAAGGCGTACGCGCATTTCATCACCACGAACTACCGCGAGTCCTACGGTATGCACGCGAGCAACGCGATCCTCTTCAACCACGAGTCGCCGCGCCGAGGCTCGCAGTTCGTGACGCGCAAGATCACGTCGACGGCAGCGCGCATCAAGCGCGGGCTCGAGACGGAGCTGAGGCTGGGCAACCTCGACGCCGCCGCGACTGGGGATTCGCCGGCGACTACGTCCGCGGCATGTGGCTGATGCTTCAGCAGGACGCAGGCGGACGACTACGTGTTCGGCACGGGGCGAGACCCACACGGTGCGGGAGTTCTGCGAGGCGGCGTTCTCGGCGCTCGAGCTGGACTGGGAGGACTACGTCGTCGTCGACCCCGCGTTCTTCCGGCCCGTCGACATCGATGCTCTGGTAGCAGACGCGTCGAAAGCACGACGGGTTCTTGGGTGGGAGCCGACGATCAGCTTCGAGGAACTCGTCGCGATGATGGTCGAGGCGGACCTGGCCGTACTCGACGCAACCGTGGACGGACCACGGTAGCAGCCCCGATGGGTGCCGCGGAATCAGATGAGGGAGTAGCTTACGTGTCCTACTGGTCAAACAGACGGGTGTGCGTCACCGGTGGAGCGGGTTTCCTAGGATCGTTCCTATTCGAAGAACTCGTGAGGCTTGGGGCGGAGCACGTCTTCGTGCCCGAGTATCCCGACTACGACCTCGTCAAGCGCGACGATGTGTTGCGCATGCTCGACGACGCGCAGCCGGACGTGGTGATCCATCTCGCCGCAGTCGTCGGCGGCATCGGCGCGAACATGGCGAACCCCGGCCGCTACTTCTACGACAACGCGATGATGGGCATCCAGCTCATCGAGGAATCGCGCCGCGCCGGCGTGGGCAAGTTCGTGGCGCTCGGCACGATCTGCGCGTACCCGAAGTTCGCACCGATCCCTTTCCGCGAAGAGGACTTGTGGAATGGCTACCCCGAGGAGACCAACGCGCCGTACGGGCTAGCGAAGAAGATGATGCTGGTGCAGTGCCAGGCGTACCGCCAGCAGTACGGCTTCGACGGCATCTTCCTGCTGCCAGTCAACCTGTACGGACCGCGCGACAACTTCGACCTCGAGTCGAGCCACGTCATTCCCGCGATGATTCGCAAGATGATCGCCGCGCGCGAGCTCGGGGAGACTGTCGTGCTGTGGGGGGACGGCTCGCCAACGCGCGAATTCCTCTACGTCGAGGACTGCGCGCGAGCGATCGCTCTCGCCGCCGAGAAGTACGACGGCGCCGAGCCCGTCAACCTCGGCGCGGGCTGGGAGATCTCGATGAAGGACCTCGCCGAGCTGATCGCCGAAGCACGTCGGCTACGAGGGCGAGATCATCTGGGACACGACGAAAGCCCAACGGCCAGCCGCGTCGCAAGCTCGACGTGAGCCGGGCCAAGGAGTACTTCGGGTTCGAGGCACGAGTGCCGTTCGACGAGGGCATCAAGACGCACCGTCGAGTGGTGGGAAGCAAACCGCGAAGGTTACGACCTGAGGAACTCGGAGCACAAGTGAAGACAGTCATCCTTGCCGGTGGTCTGGGGACTCGGCTCGCCGAAGAGACCGGGGTGAAGCCCAAGCCGATGGTGGAAGATCGGCGGACGACCCATCCTCTGGCACATCATGAAGCACTACTCGCGCTACGGCTACAACGAGTTCGTCGATCGCACTCGGCTACAAGGGCGAGATGATCAAGCGGTACTTCCTCGACTACTACCAGCTCTTTGGGAATCTCACGGTCGATCTCTCTGCCGGAGACTTGCGGGCGGAGAGCGGCGAGTGCGAGCCCTGGCTCGTACACCTGGTAGACACTGGCGACGACAGCATGACTGGCGGCCGCGTCCTGAGGCTGAAACGAGCTGGTCGAAGATGATAGCGTTCATGCTGACCTACGGAGACGGCGTCACGAACGTCGACATTGGCCGTCTTCTCGAGTTCCACGAGTCACACGGCAGACTCGCGACTGTGACGGCGGTGCGCCCCCCCTCGCGGTTCGGAGGAATCGTGTTCGAGGGCGATGCGGTCGCGCAGTTCACCGAGAAGCCCCAGATCGGAGAAGGGTGGATCAACGGCGGCTTCATGGTGTTCGAGCCCGCGGTATTCGAGTACATGAGCGACGACGCGACAGTGCTCGAGCGCGATGTCCTTGAGGCTCTGGCGACCGAGCGCCAGCTGATGGCGTACCGACACGAGGGATTCTGGCAGTGCATGGACACGATTCGCGACGTGCAGCTACTCCAGAGCCTCTGGGAGGAGGGGAAGGCCGAATGGAAGACCTGGGAGTGAGCGAAGCATCCCGGGCGTTCTGGCTAGACCGGCCGACCCTCGTCACAGGCGCAACAGGTCTCGTTGGCGGCTGGCTAGTGAGGAGGCTGGCACGCCTCGGCGCCGAAGTTACCTGCCTTGTGCGTGACTGGGTTCCGCACAGCGAATTGGTGCGCGGCGGGCCTTGTCGACTCTACCAACGTCGTTCGTGGCGACGTCCGCGATCAACCGCTTCTCGAACGCGTGCTGGGCGAATACGAGATCGGATACGGTCATCCATCTTGCAGCGCAGACTATCGTCGGAATCGCGAACCGCAATCCAGTCTCGACCTTCGAGACGAACGTCGGCTGGGACTTGGGCGCTGCTCGAAGCGTGTCGGCGGAGCCCCGCGGTCAAGCAGATCGTCCTCGCCTCCTCGGACAAGGCCTACGGCGAGCACGAGCAACTCCCCTACGACGAGAGCTTCGCCCTTCAGGGCCGTCACCCCTACGACGTGAGCAAGTCATGCGGCGACCTGATTGCCCAGGCGTACGCCGAGACCTACGGGCTCCCGGTCGGCATCACGCGGTGCGGCAACTTCTACGGCGGCGGCGACCTCAACTGGAATCGAATCGTCCCAGGCACTATCCGCTCCGTGCTTCGAGGGCATAACCCCGTTATCCGATCTGACGGACTCTTCGTGCGCGACTACTTCTACGTGGAGGATGGTGCTGCCGCCTACACGCTGCTTGCCGAGCGCCTAGCGGCCGACCCGACGCTCCACGGGCGAAGCCTTCAACTTCTCGAACGAGAGCCAGGTCACAGTGATCGAGCTGGTCCGAGAAGATCCTCGCGACGATGGGGTCGAATCTGGAACCGGACGTGCGCAACGAGGCAGTGCACGAGATACGCAACCAGTACCTGAGCGCCTCCAAGGCGCGCGCCGAGCTTGACTGGAGCCCGCTTTTCACGCTCGAGGAGGGCCTTGAGCGGACCATCGACTGGTATCGCGACTTCTTCAAGGAGGGTGCGTGAGCGCCTCCGTCACGAACTGCAGAGCATGCGGCACGTCGGCCTGTTGCCGGTCCTGTCTCTTGGCGAGACACCGCTTGCGAACTCGCTGCTTGCTGAAGAAGACCTCGAGCGCGCGGAGCCGAAGTTTCCCCTCGATCTTGTCTTCTGTCCCCACTGTTCTCTGGTTCAGATCACCCAGTCGCTCTCACCAACAGAGCTGTTCGGCGAGTACCTGTACTTCTCGTCCTTCTCTGACACCATGCTCGCGTCTGCACGAGAGATCACCGGTCGCTTGATGGAGAGCCGAGCGCTTGGGCCGGAGAGCCTGGCCGTCGAGATCGCCAGCAACGACGGCTACCTTCTCCAGTACTACAAGCAGTCCGGCGTCCCCGTGTTGGGTATCGAGCCTGCGGCGAACATCGCCGCAGTTGCCGAAAGCGAGCGTGGGATCCCGACGGTCGTCGAGTTCTTCGGTAGCCAGCTGGCCACGAGTCTCGTCGACGAGGGGACTCGTGCAGACGTCATCCACGCAAACAACGTTCTCGCGCACGTTCCCGATCTCAACGGGTTCGTCGAGGGCATCGCCCGGCTCTTGAAGCCGGACGGCGTCGCCGTGATCGAGGTTCCGTACGTCCGGGAGTTCGTCGACAAGGTCGAGTTCGACACGATCTACCACGAGCACCTCTGCTACTTCTCGCTGCAGGCGCTTGACACGCTGTTCGCCCGACACGGACTCACGATCGCCGACGTTGAGCTCATCCCGATCCACGGTGGCTCCCTGCGAGTGTTCGCGAGTCCTGGGATCGACGACGCCGGCCGAACCGCGACTCATTCAGCGAACGTCACCGAGACTGCTGGCCGAGGAGTCCGAGTGGGGCATCGACGACCACGCGGTGTACCTGCGCTTCGCAGAGAGGGTGGCCAGCCTCCGCTTGGAACTCACGGCTTCGCTTCGCGAGTTGAAGCGGCAGGGCAAACGGATCGCTGCGTACGGGGCATCTGCGAAGGGAAGCACGCTGCTGAACTACTGCGGCATCGGGAGCGAGACCCTGGACTTCGTGGCGGACCGAAGCACCGTGAAGCAGGGCTTCTACACCCCGGGCACTCATCTTCCGATTGTGCCACCCGAACGGTTGCTCGAGGAGATGCCGGACTTCGTCCTGCTTCTCACCTGGAACTTCGCGGACGAGATCCTCCGGCAGCAGGCCGAGTACCTGGCTCGAGGCGGATCGTTCATCATCCCGGTGCCCGAGCCCACCGTCGTTGGTGCGGAGCAGCTTCGTTCGGACTCGGTGGGTTTGTAACATGCGGTTTGTCGCGACCACGCTCTCCGGAGCTTTCGTACTCGAGCCTGAGAAAGCCTGCGACGAACGAGGATTCTTCGCGCGAGTCTGGTGCGCTCGGGAACTGGAGGACCACGGTCTCTGTTCTCGCTGGGTCCAATCGAGCATTTCGTTCAACAAGAAGGCCGGAACTCTACGTGGGCTGCACTACCAGGCCGCGCCTTGCGAAGAGGTGAAGATGGTGGCATGCACCGCCGGCGCGGTCTTCGACGTCATAGTCGACCTGAAGCCTGAGTCCGCCAGTTTCGGCAAATCGTTCACCGTCGAGCTGACGGCCGAGAACAACAAGGTGTTGTACGTTCCCGCCGGATTCGCGCATGGATTCTTGACGCTCGAACCCGGTTCGGTGGTTCAGTACCACATGTCCGAGTACTACCAGCCAAAGCTTGCCCGAGGTTGTCGTTGGGATGACCCTGCATTCGGAATCGCGTGGCCGTACGAGCCGACGGTGATCAGCGAGCGGGACCGCACGCTTCCGGACTTCTCGCGATGAAGATTGGTCGAGTGCTTGTCACCGGCGCGAGCGGGTTCATCGGAACGGCCGTGCGTGCGGCTCTTGGCCGACGCCGGCCATGAGGTCCACGCCGTCGGGCTCGGAGATGCGCCCAGCGACCTAAGCCCTGGCGTGTCCTGGCACGACGTCGACCTACTCGACCCGCCGCTGGTGAAGGTGTTATTCGCCGACGTGGCTCCGACTCACCTACTGCATCTCGCTTGGTTCGTGAGTCCCGGGGAGTACTGGACCTCGGCTGAGAACCTGCGCTGGGTGAGCGCCGGGTTCGATCTCATTCGGGAGTTCGCGGATGCCGGTGGCGAGAGGGCCGTGATGGTCGGAACGTGCGCCGAGTACGAGCAATCGGGCGCACCGCTGATCGAGGGCGTCACGCCTCTCAAGCCAACTACTCTGTACGGCGCCGCGAAAGCGGCGCTGCACCTCACTTCGGCAGCGTATCTTGCGCAGCGGGACGTCGGTCTCGCCTGGGCGCATCTCTTCTACCTGTTCGGGCCGAGAGAACCCGCTGGCCGGCTCGTGCCGTCAGTGATCCGGGCGCTGGCACGTGGGGCGCGGTTCGAGTGCGCGCATCCGAACGACGTTCGCGACTTCCTCTACATCGACGACGTGGCCGGGGCACTCGTCGCGCTGCTGGGCTCGGAGGTTCTGGGAGACGTCAACATCGGATCGGGGCGTTCGACCCGAGTCGGAGATCTCGTCGCCGACATTGCGACCGCTGTCGGTCGGACAGAATCTCATTCAATGCGAGAACTCGGACTCCTCTGGCTCATTCACTGTTGCCGACAACACGCGCCTTGTCGACGAAATCGGATGGCACCCCGGATGGACCCGGTACTCGGCGATTGAGACAACCGTGGCCTGGTGGAGAGACGGGTTCGCTCGAGGGGAGGACCCCGATGCAGTGCCCAGTCTGTGATGCGGCAGGTGCGGAGTTGTTCCTCGTGCGCGAGGGTGTTCCTGTCCATCAGAATCTGCTTCTGGCCAGCAGAGAAGACGCGGTTGCTGTGGGTCGCGGCGACCTTGGGCTGGCGCGCTGCAAGCGGTGCGGGTTTGTCTTCAATGCCAGGTTCGACACTACGAAGCTCGCATACGGCCAGTACTACGACAACACACAAGAGTGCTCGGCCTACTTCAGCTCGTACATGGACGCTCTTGTTGAGCGAATCACGGGGGACTGTGAAGGTGCACTCCGGGTAGTCGAGGTCGGCTGTGGCAAAGGTGGCTTTCTGAGACGCCTCGTGGAAGAGGGAGATGGGCGTATCCTCGCCCACGGATTCGACCCGAGCTACGACGGTCCGGCAGAGGACAATCGTGGGCTTCTGCGTTTCACCCGGAGCTTCTACGGTCCCGAATCAGCCGATGAACCCGCAGACGTGGTCGTTTGCCGTCATGTCATAGAGCACGTGCAAGACCCAATGGCCCTGTTGCGTTCGATTCGCACGGCCCTCGCAGGGTCTCCCAGCGCTCGGCTCTTCCTTGAGACACCGTGTGTCGACTGGATAATCGAGACCGGTGCAGTCTGGGACTTCTTCTACGAGCACTGCTCCTATTTCAATCCTGGATCGATGGCCACAGCCCTGATGAGGGCAGGATTTCAGCCGCAATCGATCTTGCATGGGTTTGGCGGCCAGTACCTATGGGTGGAGGCTTCGCTCGCTGCATCTGCCGGTGTCGACACGCCTGTCGTGCTCCCCGAATCCGCCGCCAGTCGCGTTGATCCCAGCTGGGAACGAGGGTTCCTTGAGCCGCTTCGGATGCGCCTGGCGGAGCTGGAATCCGCCCAGGCGGTCGCTCTGTGGGGAGCGGGCGCGAAGGGGGTCACGTTTGCGAACCTGTTGGATCCCGAGGCAACTCAGTTCTCGTGCGTCGTCGACCTGAATCAGCGCAAGCAAGGGATGTTCGTAGCTGGCACCGGTCACCCAATCGTCGACTATCGGGAGTTGCCCCGCCTCGGAGTAGGGCTGTGTCTCGTCATGAACCCAAACTACACGGAGGAGATAGGCGTCCTACTGCAGACTCTGGACACGCCCATTGCACTAGCGGACATCACGGAAGGGAGCTCGGGATCGTGAAAGCGACTATCGACACCGACGCGCAGACGTTGGAGGTCGTCGAGAACGGGCGGGCTCGGACGCTGCCGCTGTATTCCAAGGAAGCCTTCGAGCTCGTTTCGCGCGAATGGGTGCGCATCGGATGGGACCAGAAGTACTCCTACACGTTCTCATGGATGGGGCGGCCGATCATTCAGCTTCCCGAAGACATGATTCGAATCCAGGAAGTCATCTACCAGGTCAAACCTGACATCATCCTCGAAACTGGCGTTGCGCACGGCGGCTCGCTCATCTTCTACGCGAGTCTGTGCAAGGCGATGGGGAAAGGCCGGGTGGTCGGTATAGACATCGAGATTCGACCGCACAACCGCGCGGCTATTGAGGCACACGAGCTCAAGCCGCTGATTACTCTGATCGAGGGCAGTTCGACCGATCCATCCACGGTCGAGGCGGCTCGTTCGTTGTGCGGTGCCGGCGAGAGAGTCTTGGTGATTCTCGATTCATGTCACACGAAGGCGCACGTGGCCCAGGAGCTTGAGGCGTATAGGGACTTCGTCACGCCCGGTTCCTACATCGTTGCGACTGATGGAGTGATGCGCACCGTGCATGATGTGCCGCGCGGTAGCGACGATTGGTCGTGGGACAACCCAGCCGACGCTGCAATCGAGTTTGCCGCGGCCCACCCGGAGTTCGTCCTGGAAGACCCGCCTTGGTCATTCAATGAAAGCGGACTCACTCAGGCCGTCACCCACTGGCCGTGCGCGTGGCTGCGAAGGACACCCTAGCGATGTGGTCATGTGAAGCCCGGGCCGCCGCGCTCTCAGCTTCTTCTCCGCGCCGAGCGCCACATCGATTTTGCCCAATCGGGCGCGTGAGATCTGAGCCACGAGGAGCGCCCCGCCCGGGGTGAGATCATCGCGTTGTACGCATCCCTGTTGTAGCCCTGAAGGAACCACCCGTCCCCCAGAGGGTCGAACTTGGGGGCGTCGGTGCGTGTGAAAAGGGCCGTATTGACCACCAGTTCCTCGAAGTGCCACATGTCATCCTTCAGCAAGAAGTCGTAGAGGAACCGAATGGATGGAATGTGGACGTCGTCAACGATGAGAAGGCCGCGGCCTTACATACGGGTAGAAGTAGTAGTACTCGAGCATCGGAAACGGGAAACCGTGCGGACCGTCGATCAAGACAAGGTCCAGCGGTGCGACGAACTCGTACTGCGGCACCGTCAACTGCGTCGGGCCCAGAACAAAACGAACGGCCGTCACGATTGAGTAGGGCGGATTCCCGCGTCTTGACAGTGCTGTCCTCCGCTCCGGGCTCCTCAATAGTGAATACCAGGTGATTCGCGCTCAAGTGCGAGAACAGTAGGGTGGACCTGCCTGTACCGGTCTCCGCGGAGTGCGCAACATCGGTCGGTGCCAGTCGGGCCATGGCGCGTAGGGCTTCATTGGCTACGCTACCTGCCCGGAACCACTGGTCCCCAAGGGCGCATATCTGCTCGACCAGTTCTTCCACTTCATCTCTCCACTGTGGCTTGCCTGCCGAGATCGAGGGCTAGTCCCCGCCCCGCAAGCGTCATCCTCGGGGCGGCCTAGAGTCCGACTGCTGCACGAATCGCCCTCTCGCGGGCACTGGCCCAGCGTGAAGACCGCACAGACAGCCCGCGTTCGGCAAGGATTCGACCTCCCCAATCCAGGTTCTCGCGTCCAAGCGTACGTACAAAATCGTCCTCAATACGTCGGACGGTCTCCCCGTCGAGACCCGACTCGTTCACAACTGCGAGCAACTCGCGCGCTAGATAGGTGTACGGCTCCAGGACTTCGGGTTGGACTTGATGATCCACTCGGCTCGGATCGAGCTCATCGACGTACTGATGAGCCTCCTTGAGAGTCTCTGGCACCCGAATGTGAAGCAGGGTTTCGGGGACTGCGAGCATATCACCGAGCAGCAGTAGCTCAAGCACAAGTCGTACGTCGGCGCCGTAGGTGGGCGGGAAGAGGCTCGTTGACCTGAGGGCACTTGGTCTGATCACGCTGTAGACCGCAAACCAGCCGGTTCGCTTGACGAGTTCATGTACACGCTGCTCAACTGGCAGGCCACTGGTGTCGATGCTCTCATAGGTCCATTCCGTCTTTGCGCTGCCGTCCTCTCGAATGAATGCGATCTGGCTCGTGCACCCTACCGCTCGGGGTGCCACGTCAAGTTGCCCAATGCACTTGCGAGCGAAGCTGGGCTCCCAGATGTCGTCATCGGATCCCCACATGAAGTAGCGGCCAGAGCTCAGCGCGAATACTCGATTGAAGTTCGCAGCAGCGCCGATGTTCTGACTGTTGCGCGTGTACGCGACGCGAGGGTCTCGACTCGCGTACTCAGCACATATGGCGGGCGTCTCATCGGTCGAGGCATTGTCGGAAATCACAAGTTCGAGGTCTCCAACGTCCTGAGCCAGTAGCGAATCGATTGACTCGCGCAGATGTTCTGCGCCGTTGAAGACGGCTAGGCCGATACTCAGCAGAGGGGGCTGTCGCTCCGTTCTGGCCGATGCCTCTATCACCAGACGTGGATGCGGATCACCAGAGTGTCTGTTCACGGGGACGAACGTTCGCAGGTGGTGGCGAGGAGTGTCAAGCCCTCCCAGGCCCCGCTTGACTCCCCGCAGGGTCCGTGCGGGGAGCGCCTGGACGGACAGCAGAAAGGTCCGCATAGAGGGCCACTACTACCTGCTGAACCTGCGCGTCAGGCGATGGGCGAGTCCCCCAAGCTCCTCCCGTTCGATGGGTGTCAGCGCGAATGCCGCGATGGACGCCCAGGAAGCTGCGACGGAGAGTAGCACGGCGACTGCCAGGCCCGGTAGTGAGTTGACCAGTGGTGTCAAGTAGGATGCAAGCGCGACGCCGACCGTCGCGACGAGCGATAGGTAGACCGGGCCCGCTGAACGAGCAAGCCAATCGCGCACGGACACGTCGACCTCTCTCAGATTCACGCGGAGTCGCATCGGGAAGTCGACAACCCAGGGGACGGTCGTCCCAATCACCACGCCCAGGATCCCGATTCGCTGGACCAACACTACGCTGAGTACGAGGTTTCCGAGTGTGACGACGAACACGCTGTTGAATAGCCTCTTCCGTGCGTTGCCTCGACTGACGAGAATCGTGTCGCCTATGGCGGCACCAACGGTCAGTAGCTGGTAGGACAGTAGGATCTGGGCGGCCAGCGCCTGAGTCGCGAACGCCGGCCCCAACCAGTGGGTAATGATTGGCGAGGCTAGGACGATCAGGGCTACGACGACCGGCAGAATCAAGGCCATGACGTACTTCGTGCCCCGGTGAAACAGGGTCTGCAGGGACGACTCTCGACCCTCGGCGTGAAGCTGCGATGCGAAGGGCATGACTGCCGAAGTCGCGAACTGGGTCAGCTGCGTCACTAGTCCTTGCATCTTGCCCGCAGCCTCGTACAGCGTGATCGCCGAAGCTCCCAGGAACACGCCAAGCACGACGCGATCCGTCTGCTGATAGAGCACGAGCGTGCACAGCTGGAGAACGAAGATGACCCAAGAGAAGCTGACGATATCTCGGAAGACCGACATGTCGGCGTGGGCCGGATGAACTCGGACTCCCTGCACCACCCTGCGAGCCAGCGCAACGTTGACTGCGGCCGCAATCAGTGCGACCAGAGACTGCCCAGCGAGCAGTGCAACAGGCCCCTGATGAGTTGCCAGCACGGCAAGGATCACACCGACGTTCGCCACGGCCGCGAACACGGCGGTTGCGGCAGTCAGTGTGTATCGCTGGAATCCCGCGAGCACGAGGTAGCCAGTCGTTCCGGGCCACGTCCAGACTGACGAGATGGCGACGATCAACAGCAGGTTGCGCAGCAGCCGGGCTCCATCAGGCGTAACCCTGAAGATTGCCCCAGACAGTAGAGCGATTCCTGTGACGACGACGGCTACGATCAAGCCGACCACGATGTAGAAGACCAGCGACGTCGACACGTACTTGCTGATGCCTTCGGTGTCGTTGGACGTGGTTCGCTCGGCGATGTTCTTGACCAACGCAGTGCCGACTCCGAAATCCACGATCGTGGCGTACGCCGCCACTGAGGTGGCTAGCAAGAAGAGGCCGAAGTCGCTGGGGCCGAAGGCGCGAATCAGAAACGGCATGAAGACGAGAGAAGACGCCATGGCGATGAACTGCGCGGTGCCATTGGCCAAGGTATTCGAGACTATGCGACGCTTCTCGCTCATGCGCTCCGCGCTTGGAGGGGACCTGTCGAACGATATGATGATGTAGAAGGGCGGTCAGCACACTAGGCGTGTCCGAATTGGCGCGCCGGCGTGCTCCGCCGCGTGGACCAACCCGAGCGAACCGGAGTGCGCAAGATGAACAGTGATGGTCTTGGCAGCGCTGACTGGCAAGCTGGCGCGCACCAGCTCGATTCCGTCCAGCTGGTGGCCGCTGCGAGAAGGAGCGCTCTCGTGCTCGGCATGCCGGAGGCCGAAGACGTGCCGGGACAGGGGTCGGCGGGCGCGCGCTTGTTGTCTTCACTGGGCGCCGCCGGCCCGGCATGGACTGTACGCCCGGGAATCCGCCTTGCAGCTCCCCGCCGTCTGCTCCTTCGGTTGCTCGCCCCGTTCGTAGATCGTCAGCACGACCTTGATGCTCAGGTGGTTTCCGCCTTGTATCTCCTTGCGGACCGGGTGTCCGAGTTGGAGACGGCGTTGGCCGCAACGGAAGGGCCGCGCGATCCGCTCGCGTCGGAGTCTGGAAGTCCCCTCTAGTGCGTCTCGCAATGATCAGCCGCTGGGGTGTCGCCTGCGGAATGGACAACTACGTACGAGAGCTGGTCGATTCGGTAGCGGACGACGTGGATGTTGCGGTGTTCGCCAATCGCGAACCACAAGCCGTCGACCACGAATGCGGGCGACTCTATCGTGACTGGGACGCCGCATCTGGAGACGCACAGCGTCTTCTCGCGGATTTGGCGGGATTCGCCCCCGACGTGATGCACATCCAGTACAACCTCGGCTACATCGGGATAGATCTGTTGGAGGCGGTTCTTGGACACGCCCGGCAAGCCCGGATTCCGGCAATCCTGCAGATCCATGCGATTGCCTCAGCCGACTACAGCGCTGGCGCCGATGCGCGCTCGCTCCGGGACATTCTGCCGCTCCTGACGGACGTGAGCTGCATCCTCGTTCACGGGGAGTCCGACCGCGTGAGACTCGCCGGATGGGGTCTCTCGGCCAATGTGCGCGTTTGGCGGCTGGGCGAGCGTGCCTGGCCCAGATTCGATTCCACCGAGGTTCGCAGCCTGCTAGGCATTCAGAGCCGCTGTCCCGTGATCGCGACGTTTGGCTTTCTCCAGCAGCGCAAGGGCACCCTGGACTTGATCGCGGCCACTGACATCGTCAGGCGAGGACACCCCTCTGCGCTGCTCATCGCCTGCAACGCGTTGCACCCGCGCTGCGGCCCGTCGGACTACCGGTACTACAACGCATGTCGCGCCGAGATTGCCCGGCGCGGACTCGAATCCAGCGTTGCCCTGGTCACGACCTATCTGCCGCAGGGGACTGCGATGGTGCTGCTGCAGGCTGCGGATGTGATAGTGCTTCCGCACCGCGACACTCCAGAGGGGACCAGCGCTGCGGCGAAGTTCTGCGCCGCTGCTGGCAGGCCCTTGGTCCTCTCGCAGGAGCAGATCTTCGATGCATACCGGGATGCAAGCTGGGAGCTACCGGACACCGGCCCAGCGTCGATCGCGCAGGCTGTGGAGACCTTGCTCCGTAGTCCGTCCGAGGCCAAGAGGCTGGCGGCGTTGGCGGCCCAGCTGGCTGACTCGCTCAGCTGGACCTATCTGTCGCGGGAGTATCGGGCGATGCTCGCGGAAGTCACCGCCAAGCTAGGGTGGGTGGGCGGAGCTCATGACTGAGGACTCGCGCCCTGTCCGAGTGGCCGTTGACGCCCGACTCGTCCACGGCGAATACGGCGGCGTCGAGCAAGTTGTCATCGGGCTGGCGCACGGTCTCTCCGGCCTCGACGACAGCGCCGACGAGTACCACTTCCTGACATACGAGGGCGACCAGCCATGGCTGGAGCCCTACATACGGGGGAACTGCAGGATCGTCCCGAGCCTACCCAGTCCTGCACCCAAGCCCTGGAAGCGAGTCGCGAAGTCCGTGGCTCCATTCACGGCTCCGCTCTGGCGTCGCCTACGCTACGGCACTGAGAAGCCGCCGCTCGGTCCCCGACCGTCCGACGGCGCCGCCGAACGGCTGCAAGCGGACGTCGTTCATTTCCCCCAGCAGCAGGGGTTTCGAACGGAGATTCCCAGCGTGTATCACCCGCACGACCTGCAGCACTTACACCTGCCTGATTTCTTCACTGCGGAGCAGACCGAGATGCGCGAGGCCATGTACCGGGCGATGTGCGAGCAGGCGGAGATGGTCACCGTCACGTCTCGATGGGGCAAGGATGACGTCGTCCAGCACTATGGACTGCCCGAGGACAAGGTGATCGTGATCCAGCTCGCACCCGCACTGAGTGCGTTCGACGTACCTTCGGATGAGGAACTCGCCGCGATTGCTCGCCGGCTGGAACTGCCCGAGCGCTTCATCTTCTACGCGGCGCAAACGTGGCCGCACAAGAACCATCTCCGGCTGCTCGACGCGCTGGCGCTCCTGCGCGACCGGGACAACCTGGTCGTACCGTTGGTCTGCTCGGGGCGCCTCAATGAACACTACGATGTGATTCGTGCCCGGGTATCCGAGCTCCGTCTGGATCACGCGGTCCGCTTCCTAGGGTTCGTCGGCTCTGACGAGCTTCAAGCGCTAAACCGCCTGAGCACTGCCGTCGTGATCCCCACGTTGTTCGAGGCGTTCGGCGGGTTTGGTCCGCTCTCCGAGGCTTTCCTTGCCGGGACGCCCGTTGCCGTGTCGAACGTGACTTCACTCGCCGAACAGGCCGGCGACTCGGCGCTGATCATGGATCCGACGGATGTCGAGAGCATCGCCGATGCGGTGAAGCGCCTCTGGACTGACGAGGAGCTTCGCGCGCGACTCGTGGAGGGTGGTCGCCGAAACGTTGCCCGGTTCACGTGGGACCGTACGGCCCGCACCTTCCGCGCGCACTATCGGCGCATTGCGGGACGCACTCTAAGCGACGACGACCAGGCGCTGATCGATGCGCCTCCGGCATTCTGACCATGCAGACGTCAACGCCGCAGGCACGCCCACTGGTTTCAATCCTCACCCCCTCGTTCAACCAGGCCCGGTGGCTCACGGACAACCTGCGCTCCGTCGAAGACCAGACCTACTCTGAGGTTGAGCATGTCGTCGCGGATGGCGGCTCCACTGACGGCACGGTGGAGATTCTCCGAGCCGCCGGCGAGCGCGTCCGTTGGGTGAGCGAGTCCGACCACGGTCAATCGGATGCGCTCAACAAGGCGTTCTCCATGAGCCGTGGTCAGATCATAGGCTGGATCAACTCCGACGACGGCTACTTCGCGAGGACGGCGATTGAGGAAGCCGTCGACTTCCTCGAGCGACACCCAGACGTCGACCTGGTCTACGGTCACTCCGCATACGTGAACGCGGACAACCTCGTTCTGCATATGATGTGGGTCCCGGGATTCGTACGCTGGTGGTTTCGCCGGCAGGACTATATCTCGCAGCCGACGGTCTTCATTCGACGGAGCGCTTTAGGCGACTCGCTTGTGGACGGAACCTTCCATTTCGCAATGGACTACGAGCTTTGGCTTCGCTTGCTCAGCCAAGGTCGCAGGTTCGCGCGTATCGACCGGGTACTCGCTTTCGAGCGCGTTCAGCCTTCCCGAAAGACGCTGCAGTTGTTCGACGTACTCGAGAAGGACACGGCGGAGCTCAACGCGCGCTACGGCATCATCACTGGAAACCGGCGGAATCGCGTGCTCCTGTCCGCGCTGGGCATCTTCTCCCGTTTCATGGGCGTGCGGCTCTTGAACGAGATGGCGGGCGACCTGGCGTTTGCGGCGGTCCCCGCGACGTGGACACAGCTGTTGCGTCGGCAAGTAGCCGAGCGGCGATCGAAGATGCCTGTGGGCGGGGATTCAGCGTGACGCCCACCTTCTCGGTCATCATCGCTGCGTATAACGCCGCCGGCACACTCGGCGAAGCCGTCGCGTCAGTGCAGGCTCAGTCGTGTGGCGACTGGGAACTGATTGTCGTGGACGACGGCTCCACAGATGCCACTGCCGTCGTCCTCAGCGCGATTACCGCTGGCGACCCACGCATTGTCGCGTTTGACCGACCGAATGCGGGGACGGCCTTCAGCTCGGAACGCGGGCGCAGCACAAGCCAAAGGCGAATACTGGGTCTTTCTCGACGCAGACGACATGCTTCTGCCCGGCTACCTTGAGTCTCAGGCGGCCTTCATCCAGGCGCACCCGGGTCATGACATCTACTCGTGCAACGGCGACTACGTACTCGACGACGGCACTCGTCGCAGGGTCTGGCGAGGTCCACGCTTCGAACAGCCGTTCTCGCTGAGTGCCGAGGACCAGGCTCGGGAGAGCAGCATCCTTCTTATGGCGACGATCACACCGCGGGTCTTCGAGCTGACGGGCGGTTTCCGCCCGCTGCACGCCGAGGACTACGACTTCTGGCTGCGAGCACTGCTGCTCGGGGCAACGCACATCTACAACCCCGAGGTACTCGTGCTCTACCGCCGACATGCAGGTCAGCGCACTCGCTCGCTTGTGGCCAAGGCCGAGAGCTTCCTCGCCATACAGCGCGAAGCGGTCGAGATGCCAGGATTGACGGCAAGCCAGGAGCAGGCGCTCGCGGACGCAATCCGTTTCTCTAAGGCGCGCGTCGATCGGCGTCACCTTGAAGAGAAGTTGCTCTCTGGTGACTACACTGCAGTTCGCTCGATGTATTGGCGCTCGCGTCGCGCGTTCCCCCATAAACCGAAGTACCTGTTGGGTCTGGCAATTATCATGGTCAGCCCGCGCCTGTACGCCAGAATCAAGTCCGATCGGATGCTGTAGGCCCTGTAGCGCTGGGGGGCGCGTTCGCCGGCTACTCCCGGACCCTACTGCGATGCTGACTCGCGGAGTCGGATTGACTTCACGCCGTACCACTTGGCGAGCCCCCGGTTCAGCCAGTAGTCGGGGTCTGGTCCGAGATCGACGTAGTAGACCGTGCGGTAGGGTTTCTGCGCCAGCGGCGGCACAGAGATGTCGGCTATTCCGGTGTCCCTATTCTGGGCGATGTACGCCTCGCGCTGGTCGACCTGCGAGCCGATGGCGGTCGCGACCTGGATCGAGCCGGCGATCTCGACCAATACGAGTCCTAGGATGATTGCAGTGGCGGCATTCAACCAGGTCTCGGGGATGCTGTCGAGGATTGGGACACCCTTGCCGAGCAGTGAGACCGCAGACACGGTGAACAGAACGGCGATGAATGCATTTGTACGCGCGCCCGCGAGCAACGCGACCCCCGGCTCGACGAGGAACGGCGCCAGGGTAGCGACACCAGCGATTGCCCATACGGCCCAGTACGGTCTGTGCGAATCCGAGCCTCGACCCGAACCTGCGATCACTGCGACAGGGATAGCCAGCACTACGATCAGCAGCAGCCATGGATACATTCTCGGCAGGTACGAGCCGAACGTCTTGGCGAGATACGTGCCGAACTGCGCGACCGAGCCGACGATCGATCCAGCGTGGTTGCCAGAGGTCACCGACCTCGCCTGGTTGCCGGGCGAGAGGAAGAGCGCCGCGGTTCCGATGGCCAGTCCCGCCACGCTGGTCCACAGGTGTGCGGGAACTGAGCCGAGACGGCGTTGCCGCAGCGCGTCCGCGAAGTAGGCCACCAGAACGACGATGACGGCGACAGCGACGAGCTCGTGGGAGGCGCCGGTCAAGACCCCAAGGAGACCCATGCTCACCGCGGCGGCAACTGTCCCCAGCGGGCCGCGACGCCCATGCGGCATGTCATCGGCACTACTATCCAGACGGTAGGGGAGAAGATACGCGAGCATCAGGACGGCCGACCACAAGTACGTCACCGATCCGGTCGCCCACACCAACGTCTCCGACGCGGCAGGCATGCCGTACCAGTACGTGGCAACGACGATGCACAGGAGCGCCGCGTCGGCGCCACGCGCCCCGGGCACCCGGCCGAGTCCGTTGGCCACCGTTAGCCAGGCAAGTGCCCCGAAGGCGAGTCCGTTGAGGACCGCGAATGCGGCGTGAAAGCGCAATGCGAACCAGAGGAACGCCATGCCGGTCGCACGGCCCGTCCATGCGTCGTAGTAGTAGCGGACGAAGGCCTCGACACTCGGATGCGAACGCAACACGAGGGAATTCGTGAAGTCATCGGCGGAGAGCGGTTGCCTGAAAGAGAGCACCATGAACCCGGCTACTGCCAGCCCGAACAGGAGCCACGGCGCGATTCGCAGGACTGACTTGACGTTCCTCCGTGAGGACTGGTGATTGCGCGCGGCGCTGTCGGCGGAATCGGTTCGGGTCATCTGGTCGATCTTTCGCTCGCTCCCGGGTGGCGGGAGTATGACACACGTACTCGGCGATGAGCGTGCCGCCGATCGCCTTGTCGCACGACCCGCCATGTGACTAACTAGTGCGGTCAGCCACTCGTCCAGCCACAGGGAGACAGGCATGCGAGTCCCCTTCAATGATCTGTCGAGGCAGATGGCCTCGGTGGGTGACATGATTTGCACGGCCATCGCCGACGTAGCTGGCCAGTGGTTGGTACGTCATGGGGCCGCAGCACGACGCATTCGAGCGTGAATTTGCGGACTACTGCGGAGTCACGCACTGCCTGGGTGTCGGCAACGGAACAGATGCGCTGGAGATCGGCCTGAGGGCTTTGGGATGTGGCCCGGGTGACGAGGTGATCACAGCAGCGAATGCCGGCGGGTACGCGACCACGGCCACTCTCCTCGTCGGCGCGACCCCCGTTTTTGCAGACGTCGATGCCGCCACACAGCTCCTCACTGTGCAATCAGTCGAACCGCTGATCTCCCCCGCGACAAGAGCCATCGTAGTCACACACCTGTACGGGAAGCTGGCGGACGTCCAGCCGATCATTGAACTGGCGTCCATGACGGGCGTGCGGGTTGTCGAGGATTGCGCGCAAGCACACGGTGCGCAGCGCGGAGGTCAGCGAGCAGGCTCATTCGGTGACCTCGGAACCTTCAGCTTCTACCCCACCAAGAACCTTGGTGCCTTGGGGGACGGAGGCGCGTTGGTAACCAACGATGACCGCCTCGCGCAGACGATCCGCATGCTCCGGCAGTACGGATGGGATCGACGCTACCACCAGGTTCTGCCTCACGGGCGGAACACGCGTCTCGACGAGCTGCAGGCCGCCGTATTGCGTAAGAAACTGACGGCTCTTGACGGCCGGAACGAAAGGCGCCGCGAGATTGCCCGGAGGTATGCGGACGCCGCCGAGGGGACTCCGCTGGCGCTGCTGCCAGTGGGTGACGACTCCGTGGCCCATCTGATCGTAGGACTGCACCCGAACCGTGACGACCTCCGGCAGCGCCTCGCTGCACGCGGAGTAGAGACCGCCGTTCACTACCCGCTACCGGACCACATGCAGCCGGCACTCGCGAACGCGAGCTGGCGCTCCCTCGCCCTGGAGGCCACGGAGCTTGCGGCGGACAGGGTCGTGACGCTCCCATCCTTCCCCGAGCTCAGCGACGCCGAGGTCGACTACGTGTGCGATTGCTTGCGAGCGGACGCATGACCGGCAGCCAGGCAATCGTCCGCTTCTCTCTCGTGATCCCCGTCTATCGAAACGAGGAGAACGTACCTGCTCTCGTTGACCGGGTAGCGGCCATGAACGCGAGCTTGGGGGATTTCGAGGCCGTCTTCGTCGTCGACGGCTCACCAGACCGCTCCTACCTCGCCCTGAGGGAACGATTGGAGCAGGCGGAATTCGCGTCGCAGCTGATCGGACTCTCGCGCAACTTCGGTTCGTTCGCCGCGATTCGTCAGGGGCTTGCCGCAGCGCGCGGTTCGTACTTCTCAGTGATGGCAGCCGACCTCCAAGAGCCGGCTGAGCTGATCCTCACCTTCTTTCGTCGACTCGAAAGCGGGGAGGTCGACGTCGTGGTTGGTGCGAGAGCGGCGAGGGACGATCCTTTCCTCAGCTCGGTGTCTTCGCGCGTCTTCTGGTGGACATACCGCACCTTCGTCCAGCCAGAGGTGCCCGCCGGTGGTGTCGACGTCTTCGGCTGCAACCTCGTCGTGCGCGATGCGCTGCTATCCCTTCACGAGTCCAACTCCAGCCTCGTGGGACTGCTGTTCTGGCTCGGATTCCGCCGCGAGAGCGTCGAGTACCGTCGGCTTGCGCGCGAACACGGCAAGAGCGGTTGGAGCTTTCGTCGCAAGGTTCGCTACCTGCTTGACAGCGCGTTCGCGTTCACGGATCTGCCGATCTCGCTTCTGGCGACCGCCGGTGCTCTTGGCGTACTCATCTCCATTGTCCTTGCGGTCGCGGTGGTGAGCATGCGCCTGGCCGGACGAATCCAGGTCCTCGGCTACACGCCGATCATGCTGCTGCTGCTCTTCTCGTTGAGCGTGACGCTCTTCGCATTGGGTATCGTCGGTGTCGTATGTGTGGCGCACCTACGAGAACAGCAAGGGCAGGCCTCTGTACGTGCCACTTTCCCACGAGACATTCGGCGAACGAGACAAGTGATGACTCATTTCGTACATCCCAATGGACTATGCGAGACGGCCAGCGTGGGCGAGAGGACTCGAATATGGGCGTTCGCTCACGTACTTGCTGGAGCGAGCATCGGCGAGGACTGCAACGTATGTGACGGAGTCTTCGTCGAGAACGATGTCGTTGTCGGGAACCGCGTTACCATCAAGTGCGGCGTACAGCTGTGGGACGGCGTGCGCCTTGAGGATGATGTCTTCGTCGGGCCGAACGCCACGTTCTCGAACGACAAGTTCCCGCGGAGCAAGCAGCATCAGGAGTCCGTTCCCGAGACCAGAGTGTCAAAGGGGGCGTCGATCGGCGCCAATGCGACCATTCTGCCGGGAATAGTGATCGGCACTGACGCCATGGTGGGCGCGGGAGCCGTGGTTACGCGCGACGTTCCACCGAAGGCAATCGTCGTCGGCAATCCCGCGCGCATCGTGGGGTATGTCGACGCTGTGAAGAGGTCGGACCGCTACGCGGACAGCCTTGTCGGGAGCGTGGCCAGCACCGGAACGTCACTCCCAGGCGTGACGCTCCATCGGCTCAGTGCGGCAACGGACCTGCGAGGCAGCCTGGCCGCCGCTGAATTCGGTCCAGACGTCCCTTTCGAGGCCAAGCGCGTCTTTCTCGTGTACGACGTTCCGAGCAAGGACGTCCGCGGCGAGCATGCGCACCGCGCCTGCTCGCAATTCCTCGTGTGCGTTCGAGGTAGGGTGTCAGTTCTTGTTGATGACGGCCGGCAGCGTGAGGAGATTCTGCTGGATCGACCCGACGTCGGTCTTCTCATCCCCCCGATGGTGTGGGGCATCCAGTACAAGTACTCCGCAGACGCTGTGCTCATGGTGCTAGCTTCCGAGCACTATGATCCGGGTGACTACATTCGGGACTATGACGAGTACCTTGCGATGTTGGACGAGTAGGCGAGTACTGCTGGGAGTGGTCTAGTGCCATTCGTCCGAACCCGGCGACAAGGGAGCTTATGTGAAAGGCATCATCCTCGCCGGTGGGTCGGGAACCCGCCTGCACCCCATCACCCGCGCGACGTCGAAGCAGCTGCTTCCCGTCTACGACAAGCCGATGATCTACTACCCGCTGTCCATCCTGTTCCTGGCGGGCATGCGGGAGATCCTCGTGATCACCACGCCGCACGACAGTGAGGCGTTCAAGCGCCTGCTCGGCGACGGTTCGCAGTGGGGCGTCGAACTCACCTACGCCGTCCAGCCGGCACCCGAGGGGCTCGCGCAGGCGTTTCTGATCGGCGAGGAGTTCCTCGGCCGGCGAGCCCGCGTGCCTGGTGCTCGGCGACAACATCTTCTACGGCAGCGGCATGGCGAACATGCTCCAGGGCGCTGCGGCCGATGCGACTGCCGGAGGGGCCGTTGTCTTCGGCTATCAGGTCCGCGACCCGGAGCGCTACGGCGTGGTCGAGTTCGACGAGTCGGGCAAGGCACTCTCGATCGAGGAGAAGCCGGCCAAGCCCAAGTCGAACGTTGCCGTCACGGGGCTGTACTTCTACGACGACCGGGTGTGCGAGCTCGCGAAGCAGGTGACCCCCTCGGCGCGTGGCGAACTCGAGATCACCACGCTCAACAACTTCTACCTCAAGGAAGGCAGCCTCACTGTTCGGCTGCTGAGTCGCGGCACCGCGTGGCTCGACACCGGCACGCCGGAGTCGCTGATGGACGCGAGCGCCTACGTGCAGACCATCGAGAAGCGGCAGGGCCTCAAGATCGCGTGCCTCGAGGAGGTCGCCTTCCGCATGGGATTCATCGACGAGGACGGCCTCGAGCAGTGCCTGAACGGCACCACCTCGGAGTATTACGACTACGTGCGCACGATGTGTCTCGGGGGGTAACACCCCCCGGTGCTGTCGGGTGGCCCGGTGTCGGACAAGTCTGCTAGGCTAGCACCACCAAACGGCACCACCAGGGAGCACTACCATGGCCAAGATCAACGTATCCCTGCCCGACGAACTCCTGCTCGAGATCGACGAGCTCGCCAACGAGCTGAACCGTTCGCGGAGCGGTCTGGTCGCGGAGGCCTCAGCGCGTTACGTGGCCGAGCTGCAGGCGGAGCAGGCCGCCGAACGGCGGCGCCAGGACATCGCTGCTGCGCGAGCCAGTGCGCGCGAGATCGCGAAGCGTGTCCCCGCCGGCAAGGACACGACCGAGATCATCCGCGAGGATCGCGATACTAACCACGGGAAGGACCTGTGAGCGGGTCGCTGTCTGGATGTGGCTTCGTGGTCGACAGTTCGGTGGTCGTGAAGTGGTTTGTAGAAGACCGCGAACCGGACGTAGCTGCCGCGCTGCACCTTCTGGACGCGCACGAGGCCGGTGCCTCCCCCCTCGCGGCACCGGACCTCCTGGTGCTCGAGTTCGTCAATGCGCTGTCGAGACGTGGTGCGTCGGCTGCGGATCTCCAACTGTCGGTGGGTGACCTTCTCGCGATGCACCTTGACCTCGTTTCGGTCACGCACGTTGTGCACGACGTGTCGTCGCTGTGTCTGCGCTTTTCGCTTACCACGTACGACGCGTCCTTCGCCGCGCTGGCCAACCAGCTCGCCGTGCCTCTTGTCACCGCAGACCGTCGTCTTGCCCAGTCGGGGGCGTGTGAGGCGATCCTCCTCGGCGAGCTCGCGGTGTCTTCCGATTAATCGTATAATCGTTTAAATGATTTGATGATTAATCGAGGAGCATCGTGTTCGCCTACCACCACACGGAGCAGATCACCTCATGTCTTGCTCGAATCGAGCAGCTTCGGCGAGAGCTCGACTCAGAGGGCCTCTGCCGCGCGTGTGGCTGGGTCGGCTGCGGCGGGACCTCGAGGTAGAGGCGACGGCCGCATCGATCCGGATGGAGGGCATCGCCGTAACCGTGGACGAGGTGCGGTCTATCCTGGCCGGCGAGCGTCCGGCGGGAGTCTCGTCCGAGGACATCGATCTCGTCGACGGATACCGCGACGCGATGAGGTACGTGCTTACTCGCGCTGACGCAGCCTCGTTCTCGTGGCAGAGCGAGTTGGTTCTGGCCCTGCATCACCGCGTACTGGCCGGCTCCTACGCCAAGGGCGGAGGTCGGTTCAGGGAGAACCAGAATTGGCTTACCAACAGGCACACGGGCGAGCAGGTGTACCTGCCACCCGAGCCGGAACGGGTTCCCGGTCTTGTTGAAGAGACTTGCGCCTGGCTGAACGCTACCAACGAAGCTGGTCCCGTCGCGTCTGCCGTCGTGCACGTCGCCATCGCCGCGGTCCATCCGTTCAAAGATGGCAACGGCCGCACTTCCAGGATCCTTGCGTCGCTCGCGATGCATCGCGCAGGCTTTCGTCGGCCGCAGTTCACGAGCCTCGAAGAGTGGTGGGGCAGACACGTCGACGACTACTACCGGGCGTTCGAGTGTCTGGGCGAGCGCTGGGACCCTGACGCGGACATCACCCCGTTCGTCGAGGCACATGTCTCTGCTCAGGTTCGACAGGTGGAGGCACTCTCTCTTCGAAACGCGACCGAGCGGGCACTGTGGACGGTGCTCGAAGACGTCGTGGTGCACGACCTCGGACTCCACGATCGGGTCACGAATGCGGTGTACGACGCGTTCTTCGCCAGGGCGGTGACCAACCGGTACTACCGCGGCGTGGTCGACGTCTCGAACGCGACCGCGGCGGGTGACCTTGGGCGCCTGGTGTCCGCCGGACTGCTGTGCGCGCTGGGTGCCGGTCGGAGCGCGCGGTACGTAGCGACCAGCAGACTCTACGAAGTGACGGCTTCGGGAGCCGGTCTCGGCAGGGAGTGGGTTCCCGAGGGCGGGTCTTCGGCGGACATGAAGGACTTGGTGCTGACGGGACTTGCTGCGAGACTACACGGTGACCGTACAGGAACGGAGACAGGCTCATGATCGATGGCGTGATCGTCAAAGACCTCAAGGTCATCCCCGACGAGCGCGGGCTGCTCATGGAGATGTGGCGCAACGACGATCCGGACTTCGAGCGGTTCGGCCAGTGCTACGTGACCATGGTGTATCCCGGCGTGGTCAAGGCGTGGCACTACCACAAGAAGCAGACGGACCATTTCGTGTGCGTCGGCGGCATGGCCAAGGTGGTGCTCCATGACCGCACGAGACGGATCGCCCACGTTCGGCGAGACCAACGAGTTCGTGATCGGATGGCAGCGCCAGCGCATGGTCGTGATCCCCAAGGGCGTGTACCACGGGTTCACCGCCATCGGCACCGAGCCCGCATTCATCGTCAACCTCCCTGACGAGGTCTACTGCTACGACGAGCCCGACGAGTTCCGCCGGCCCTTCGACGATCCCGAGATCGGTTACGACTGGAGCGTGAAGAACGGATGAGGCTCCTCGTTTGCGGTGGAGCCGGGTTCATCGGCTCGGACTTCGTTCGTCGGATGCTCGCGAAGCACCCCGACTGGGAGATCGTCTGCTACGACAAGCTCACCTACGCGGGTAACCTCGACAACCTTCGCGACGTCGCGGACGACCCGCGCTACTCGTTCTTCCAGGGCTGCATCTGCAAGCGCGAGCGCGTGGACGAGGTGCTCGATGAGGCGGGCGGCGTCGACGCGATCGTGAACTTCGCCGCCGAGACCCACGTGGATCGCTCCATCACCAGCCCCGAGGACTTCCTCTACACCGACATCATCGGCACCCACACGCTGCTCGAGGTCGTCCGCGAGCGGGGCATCGAGCGCATGGTGCAGGTCTCCACCGACGAGGTGTACGGCTCGATCGAGGACGGCTCGTTCTGCGAGACCGACTGCATCGAGCCGTCGAGTCCCTACTCGGCGAGCAAGGCCGGCGGCGACCTGCAGGTGCTCGCGTACTTCACCACCTTCGGCACGCCGGCGCTCATCACCCGCGGCTCCAACACCTACGGGCCGTACCAGTACCCCGAGAAGCTGATCCCGCTGTTCGTGACCAACGCGCTTGAGGGCGAGAAGCTGCCGCTCTACGGCGACGGGCTCAACGTCCGCGACTGGCTGCACGTGACGATCACGCCGACGGCATCGAGGCCGCGCTGCTGCGCGGCAAGCCTGGGCAGGTCTACAACATCGGCGGCGGCAACGAGCGCACGAACCGCGAGATCACGCAGATCATCCTCGACGAGCTGGGGCTCGACTGGGACGAGAGCGTGCGACAGGTGCCCGACCGCCCCGGCCACGACCGACGCTACTCGCTGGCGTGCGACAAGGCGCGCGAGGAGCTGGGCTGGGAGCCGGCCGTCGACTTCGAGGCCGGCCTGCGCGAGACCATCCGCTGGTACCGCGACAACGACTGGTGGTGGAGCAAGATCAAGCACCACACCGAGGAGTTCGCCGACTGGCGCAAGCGCTGGTACGAGGACCGGAGCTAGCGTGGTCGGCGGGCAAGGCGCCTCACCGCGCACAGCGTGGGACGCTCATCGCGGGCGCGGGCGGGATGCTCGGCACGGCGATGCAACGCGTGCTGGACGAGCGGGGCATCCGGTACGAGGCGCCGCCGGAGTCAGAGTTCGACATCACCGACGAGCACGCCGTCCGAACGCGAGTCGCCGAGTTCGCTGCGGCTCTCACTCCGCACGAGCGGGGCGTGCTGCTGAACGCCGCGGCCTACACCAACGTCGAGCGCGCGGAGGACGACCGCGACCGCGCGTTCCTCGTAAACGCGACCGCCCCCGTGCACCTTGCGTTCGCCGCGGACCACTTCGGGCTGCAGCTTCGTGCACGTGTCCACCGACTTCGTGTTCGACGGCGCCAAGACCGGGCCGTACACCGAGAACGACGAGCCCAATCCGCTCTCGGTCTACGGCGAGTCGAAGCTTGCGGGCGAGATCAACGTCTTCGACGCCAATGCCGACGCGCTGGTCGTCCGCACCGCCTGGGTCTTCGGTCCAAACGGCGCCAACTTCCCCACGAAGATCATCTGCGGCGGCGCGCGAGCGGGGGAGGGTCTCGGTGGTCACCGACGAGATCGGCTCGCCCACCTACACCGTCGACCTCGCCGCAGGGCTGCTCGGTCTTGTGAACGCGGGCGCGACCGGCACCTTCCACCTCGCGGGGTTGGGCTCGTGCTCCCGCTTGAACTCGCAGTCGAGACTTCTGCGGCTTGCGGGTCTCGGCGACGTTCCGATCGATCCCGTCACGAGCGACCAGTTCCCGAGCAAGGCGCCCCGCCCGAAGAACTCCGTGCTCGATTGCTCGAAGGCGCGCGCGACTCGGTGTCGAAATGCCGCCGTGGACTGATGCGCTCGCACGTTTCCTGCTGCATGATGTGACTGACTGATTCCTCCACCCCCGGCTGGGGTTTTCGATGTCCCTACAGTCCGTCGACGTCATCCTTGTGAACTACAACACCAAGGAGCTTCTCGAGGCAGCGCTCGCTTCCCTGAGAGCCTCCGAGGTCGCGCCGCACCGTGTCTTCGTGGTCGACAACGGGTCCGCCGACGGCAGCGCCGAGATGGTCGCGTCCACATTCCCCGAGGTCGAGCTCATGCCCTGCCGAGAACCTCGGGTTCGCCCGCGCCAACAACCTCGCGTTCGAGCGGTCCGACGCCGACGCCGTCTTCTTGCTCAACTCGGATGCCGAGGTGCGACCGGATACGATCGGCGCGCTCGTCGCGGAGATGGACGGCGACGAGCGCATCGGCGCGGTGGGACCGATCCTGCGAGGTACGGACGGGAGCGTCCAATACGAGGGCGGTCGCCGCGACCCCTCCATCACCGGCGAGTTCGGTAACATCTCGCACTTGAACGTGCGTCGGCCCGACGGCCGCTTCGGCCGGTACATGATCAACGACTGGGACCACGAGTCCACTCGCGATGTCGAAGTTCTTTCCGGTGCGGCGATCCTGCTTCGGAGCTCCGCTCTTGCGGGCCGGCTCTTCCGAGACGACTTCTTCATGTACGGCGAGGATGTCGAGCTGTGTCAGCGACTGCGCGACGCGGGATGGAAGCTGCGCTACTTCGCCGGCACCGAGGTGTTGCATCACGGCGGGGCCGCGTCGAAGAAGGCCCGCACCAAGATGCGGGTGGCAGGCGTCGTCAGCATGGCGCAACTGCTCTCTCGGCGACGCGGACCGTTGTATGCGCTGGGGTATCTGCTCATAGTTCCAATCGCCTGGCCGTTGGGCTGGGCCGTGAAGAGGGTCTCGCCACGATGATGTCGGGGATTCGACAGAACGACATTCCACGCGTCTTGCTGGTCGCGGCTGCGAACTCGGTCTCGGGTGGGGGAGAGCGGCACGTCGCCGACCTGATGCGGCGTCTGCCCGAGCACGGAATCGAGGTGGTGCTCGCGGCACCGGGCGGCGGGGATCTTGGCGTGCTCGCGCGGGAGCTCGAGATCACCACCTACGACGTGCCCATCGCGAGCGGGCTGTCGTGGGGCAAGGTCCGGGCGATGCGCAACGCGATCGACCACTCGTGGCCCGATCTCGTGCACGCGCACGGCTCGCGAGCTGCTGCCTTCGCGCGCCTCGCCGACCCACATGCCGCCGAGCGCGTCATCTACACGCTCCACGGCATTCACATCGACAAGGCCGGCTCGGCGCTCAGGCGGAGTGCGTTCCTCTCACTCGAGCGCTATTTGAGGCCAAAGACCGCGCTGTTCATCACCGTCGACAAGGCGGACGTCGAGAAGGGCGAGCGCCTCGGGATCCTGCGGGCGGATCACACCTCGACGGTTCACAACGGGATCGAGCTGCCGCAGCCCTCGGCGGACCGGGGCGTGTTCAGGCAAGAGCTCGGCATCAAGAAGGAACAGCTCGTGGTGCTCTCGATCGGCCGGTTCCACGAGCAGAAGGACCAGATCACGCTGCTCGAGGCATTCGCGCGCGTGTCGGTGGCGCAGTCAAAGGCCGTCCTCGTGCTCATGGGCTCCGGCCCGCTCGAGCCGCAGCTTCGGGAGAAGGCCTCCGCGCTGGGCTTGGAGCGCAACCTCAAGCTCGTGGCCCCGCGCGCCTCGCTCGCCGAGGTCTACACCGACGCCGATCTGTTCGCGCTGTCGTCGCGCTGGGAGGGCCTGCCGTACGTGGTCCTCGAGGCGATGGCATACGGACTGCCGGTCGTGGCGACGAATGTCGACGGCATTCCTGAGGCGGTCGAGGACGGCGTCACCGGCGTGCTCGTGCCGCCCGGCGACCCCAAGCCGCTCGGACGAGAGATCGTGGGCTTGCTGCGCGACAAGGACGAGCGCGCGGCGATGGGTGCCGCCGGGCGTACGGCGGTCGAGCGGTTCGAGCTCGGCAAGATGGTGGAGAAGACGGTGCGGCTCTACCGCCTGATCCTCGGGCTCGAGGAGGCGCCGCCCGTGCCGGACGAAGAGGATGGGGCCGAGGCCGCCTCAGAGGACAGCGGCGAGGCGCAGACTCGAAGCTGGCGACCGTCAGGGCGGCATCACCCCGTGAGGCGCTGGGCCGACTCCACCTTCATCTTCATCTCGACCAACTCCCGGCAGGAACCCGGCGGGGTGGAAGAGCGATGGCTCGGGGTCATGAAGGAGCTGCTGGCGCTTGGCGCCACGGTCCACTACCTCTGCTTCAAGGACGCGCCCACCGCCGACGACGCTCGCGAGCTGGGCGTGACCGTCGCGCCGTACCTCCTGGACAAGTGGAACGTGATCAGGTCGCGGTCGCGGCTGCGCAAGTACCTGCGCCGGTACGAGCCGGTGTGCGTGCACTCGACGGGGCTCGAGGCCGACGCGGTGCTTCGATGGGCGGTGCGTCACGTGCCGGATGTCCGGTTCTGCGCGACGCTGCCCGCCTCCGGGCGTGCAGGGTACGCGGCGCCGCCCGTCGATCGACCGGCTCTTCCGCCGCTTCGACGAGGTCGGGATGCGCCGCTCGGCAGCGGTGTTCGTGGAGAGCGAGGCGCTGCGCCGAGAGGTCCTGGATGCGGGCGTCTCGGCGGACTGCATCGTGCTCGATCCGGTGGCCACGACTGCCCGAGGAGCTGGCCGCCTCGGTCAAGCGGCACATGCTCGTGTACATGGAGCTCATGAAGCGCACGGGCTGACGGCGGACGGCAACGCCCAAAGGTGCTGATCGCTCGGAATACGCTCTCAGCCACACTGGCGCACGCGCTGGAACGTCTCGTGCTGTCAGCGGGGCGTGCTGACCTATACTCGGCCAGTTGTGCATTCGTTCGACCTCGAAAGGTCTACGTTGTCGGCAGCTCCACGCAGAAGCGCAGTCGCCAAGATCGGTTCGAAGGCCCGACACGCTCCGCAGCCGGATACTCAGACGCCTGACGACTTGGGCGCGCGCATCGCATGGTGGGCACTCGTCGCCATCGTGGTCGCCGTGCCGCTCGCAATCTCCAACCTCACCTGGTTGGGCGTTCGGAACGGCCTCGTTAGCCTGACCTACGATCAATTCGAGCTGCCCAAGTGGATCGTGCTGACCGCGCTCGCAATGGTCTGTCTTGGCGGATGGGCGTTCAGTCTGCTGAGACATGGCGGACGCATCCGGTTCACACCCGTGCTCTATCCGGTCGCCGCGTTCGTGGTCATCGCAACTGCGGCGACCCTACTAGGTGTGTCTGTCCCCGGCGCCGTGTTCGGTGGGCCGCGACACGAAGGGCTCGTCGCCCTCGTCGACTACGCGCTCGTGTTCTTCCTCGCCGTGCAGCTGGTCGATTCGCCCAAGCGGATTCGAACCCTGGTGAGCGCCCTCGTGCTGGCATCCGCGGGTGTCGCCACCTATGGGTTGATGCAGCACTTCGGGTTCGAACCGCTGAAGTGGGGAACCATCGCCTGGGAGGCGCGAGCGCGCCTACTCGACGTTCGGCAACCCGGACCCATTGGGGGGCTATCTGATTCTGCCGCTTCTTGGCGCTTTCGGACTCGCCTTCTCCGAGAGCCGGAACGGCTGGAGGCTCGCCTGGATCGCGATTGCGGCACTCGACGGCGTCGCGATGCTCGTGACCTTCACGCGAGGCGCGTGGATCGGCGGCGTGGTCGCGCTCGGGATCTTCGCCTACGCGGCGGTCAGGTCACGGGTCCGTCTGACGTCTGCGGAGATTGGCATCGCCGGGGTGGGTGTACTGGCGGCTGTCGTGCTCGTCGTTCGGAGCTTCGGGTCGTCAAGCGAGGTCACCAACGTGCTCGCTCGCGTACGGTCGACGTTCGAGTTCGGCACTGGCAGTGCCGAGACCAGGTTCTTGATCTGGCGGTCGTCCTTTGGCGCGCTGATGGACCGGCCGCTTCTGGGATGGGGTCCGGACACGCTTCGGTTCGTCTACTCGCTCTATCGCCAGCCCCGAGAGATCGTCGATCTCGGGCAATGCAGTGTATGCCGACAACGCCCACAACTATCCGCTGCACATCGCTGTCGGCACCGGCGTACTTGGGTTTCTGGCATGGGTGACCTCAGTATTGTGGGCGCTCGTCGCGTCGGCGAGGTCGGCATTCGGGCCCAAGGGCGAGACATCCCGTCTGCCGCTCGCTGCCCTGTGGGCCGCTTCGGTTGGCTACCTGGTCCACCTGTTGTTCGGGGTCTCGGCCATCGGCTCGACCGCGCTGCTCTGGCTCGTTCTCGGCGCGCTGGTCGCGCCCACTGCGCGAACGATCGCGGTATCCGAGAAGGCGTGGGGCAGAATCGCCGCGCCGGTCGTTGCGATACTGTGCGCAGCTCTCGCCCTCGCGGCATTTGTGCCCGGCGTTGCCGACAACAGCTACGCCAGAGGCTACGCGGCGGAGCTGGTGGACCCCGTCGTCGCGGGGCAGCACTACGATCGCGCCGTCGCGCTGACGCCGTGGAACGACGACTACGTCGCTCGGGCTTCGAGCGCCTGGCGAACCGCGTGGCTGTCGGCCATCGGAGCCCAGGGCGCGATCCGCGGAGCCGATCCCGCTCGGGCTGTCGAATACTTCACGAAATCCAAAGGCCTGGCGCAGCGGGCGCTCGACCTGTCTCCGGACATCGCCTCCCGTTGGAGGTTCATGACCAACCTGCACGTGCAGTCGGCGGCACTCGGCGATCAGGCGGCGCTGCCGGAGGCGATCAGGATCGCGGAGACTGGACTGGCCAGGTTCCCGCTGGAGCCCGGGCTGGAGTACGAGCTCGCGAAGGCCCTCGTGCTCGCGGGCGAGAAGGAGCGGGCGCTGCAGTTCGCCCGGAAGATCGTGGCGGCGGACCCGAACTGGGGGACGGCGCACGTGCTGCTCGCCAATATCTACCGCGACTCGGGGGACCTGGAGCAGGCCGCAGCGAGCTTCCGCGCGGGTATTCCGCTCATGGCCGCGCTCAAGGGTGACAAGGCCGACCCCGATGCGCTCAAGCGGGCGCAGCAGGCGCTCGCCTCGGTCGAAGCGAGTCTCGCGGCTGGCGCGAAGTAGGGGACCGGTTCGGGGGATCCCCACCGCCGCACCCGCCCCCCCGCCGCTCGCCCGCGCACGCCCCGCGTCCCGCCCGCGCATCGCCCGCGCTGTGGGACAATCCACCAGCAGGGGAAAGCCTCGTCCAAGGAGCACCAGTGACCGAGACCATTCGCTTCGGCACCGACGGTTGGCGCGCGCTCATCGCCGACGACTTCACCTTCGCGAACCTGCGCCGCATCGCCGATGCCGCCGGCCGCATCTTCGCCGAGGACAACCCCGGCGGCACCATCCTCGTTGGCTACGACACCCGCTTCGAAGCTCACACCTTCGCCGCCGAGGCCTCGGCCGTACTCGCGGCCCACGGGCTCAAGGTGCGCTGCTCAGACCGGATGCTGCCAACGCCGGCGCTCTCGTGGGCCGCCGACCGCAGCGACGCCGTCGGCGCGGTCATGCTCACCGCGAGCCACAACCCCTCCGAGTACCTCGGCTTCAAGCTGAAGATGGCCGACGGCGGCAGCGCGCCGCCCTCGTTCACCAAGCGCGTCGAGGCGGCCCTTCCCGCCGACGACCCCGGCCGCTCCTCGGCAGCGTTCGCGACGGTCGATCTCGTGACCGACTACCTGAACTCGCTCGCCGACCTCGTCGACGGCGACGCGATCGAGGCCGCCGGCCTCAACCTCGTGGTCGACCCGCTCTACGGCGCGGGGCAGGGCTACCTCGCCGCGGTGCTCGCGCGTCTCGGCGCCCAGGTGGTCGAGATCCACGCCGACCCCAACCCCGGCTTCGGCGGCCTGCACCCCGAGCCGATCCCGCCGTGGATCGACGAGATGCAGCGCGCGGTGCTGGACTCGAGCTTCGACGCCGGTTTCACCACCGACGGCGACGCCGACCGCATCGGGGCCTGCGACCGCCACGGCGAGTTCGTGAACCCCCAGCGCATCTTCGCGCTGACCCTGCGCCACCTGGTCGAGGACCGCGGCATGACCGGCAAGGTCGTCAAGACGCTGTCGACCTCGGTGCTCGTGGACCGGATCGCGTCCCACCTCGGCCTCGAGGTCATCACCACGCCCATCGGCTTCAAGTACATCTACGAGCTCATGACCGAGCACAACACCGCCGACGACCCCGCCCAGCGCGTGCTCATCGGCGGGGAAGAGAGCGGCGGCATCGGCATGCCGTTCCACGTCATGGAGCGCGACGGCCTCGCCCAGGCGCTCATGCTCTCGGAGATGATGGCGGTGCGTAACCTCTCGCTCGACGGGCTCGTCGCCGAGCTCTTCGACGTCACCGGCCCCATGGAGTACCGCCGAGTCGACCTCCACCTCGAGCCCGCGGTCAAGGACCGCTTCCTCGCCGAGGTCCCCACTCTCGAGCCCGCCGAGATCGCCGGCTACGAGGTCCGCCGAGTCGACCGCACCGACGGCATCAAGTTCTTCCTGCCCGACGACACCTGGCTGCTCCTGCGGCCGTCCGGTACCGAGCCGCTCGTCCGCGTCTACGCCGAGGCCCCCACGATGGGCGTGGTCGACGACCTGCTCGCTGCGGGCAAGGCGCTCGTGGAGAACGGCGGCGCGTGAGCGGAACCGTCTCGGGCGCGCCCGCTCGCGTCACGATGGTCAACAAGTACTACCCGCCCCATATCGGGGGCGTGGAGTTCCACGTCCGCGACCTCGCCGAGGGCCTCGTCGAGCACCGCGGGGCCGACGTACGGGCGCTGGTGTGCGCGAACTCGCCCGAGGGCGTGACCGAGACCATCAACGGCGTTGAGGTCGAGCGGCTGCCGCGCGCGTTCGAGTACGCCTCGACTCCGGTGTCGTGGCAGTTCGCTGCCGCCCTGCGGGCTGAGGCTGCTCGTCCCGTCGCCGGCACGGCCTCTGCCGCGTCCTCCGCTGCCTTGCGCCCCGACCTGCTCCACTTCCACTTCCCGTACCCCTGGGGCGAGCTGGCCTGGCTGCGCACCCGGCCGGCGTTGCCGCTCGTCGTCACCTACCACTCCGACATCGTGCGCCAGAAGACGCAGCTCGCCGCCTACCGGCCGTTCCTCGAGCGCTTCCTCGACGCCGCCGACCTCATCATGGCCGTCGTCGCCCAACCTCATCGAGCACTCCGAGTTCCTCGCGCCCCGCGCCGAGAAGTGCCGCGTGGTGCATTTCGGCATCCACACCGAGCGCTACGCCGAGACCCCCGAGCTGCTCGCCCGCGCCGCGGAGCTCCGCGCGCCGTTCGGCGACCGTCAGGTGGTGCTGTTCGTCGGCCGGCTCGTGTACTACAAGGGCGCCGACGTGCTCGTCCGAGCGTTCGCCGCGGTCTCCGAGGCCGCCAGCGCCGCGGGTCGCCCTGCCCCGCAGCTCGTGATGATCGGCCGAGGACCGCTCGAGCCCGAGCTGCGCGAGATGGCCTCGGGAGCCGGCCTCGGCGATCGCGTGACCTTCGTGTCCGGTGTCGACGACGACGAACTCGCCGCCTGGTACCACGCCGCGGACCTCTTCGTGCTGCCCAGCGTCGCGCGCAGCGAGGCGTTCGGTCTCGTGCAGATCGAGGCGCACTCGGCGGGGCTGCCGGTCGTGTCGACGAACCTCACCACCGGCGTGCCGTACGCCAACCTCGATGGCGTCACGGGACTTACCGTCCCCGTCAACGACGCTCACGCCCTCGCCGAGGCCATCTCGCGGCTGCTCGGCGACGACGAGCTTCGCCAGCGCCTCGGACGTCAGGCGCTCGAGCGAGCGACCACGCAATTCACGATTCCCGCGATGTGTGATGCTGTTATGGAAGCTTATGGCGAGGCGATCGAGCGGCATGCCTCTCGCACACGTGCCCGTCGATAGCCGACATCCGCTATGTCCGACATGTCCGACATGTCCGACATGTCCGACATGTCCGACATGTCCGACACGATTCGATCGGAGCGTTAGCGCCGCCTAGTGTCCCGACGAAGGTTCATAGCCCTCTCGCTGGTGCTGGATGCCGTGCTGGTGTTCGGCGGTTACGTCGTTGCCTTCCTCATCAAGTTCAACGGCACCCTGCCGGCCTTCAACTTCAACCCGTTCCTGTTCCTCTCGCCGGCGATCGTCGCCGTCTACCTTGGTTCGGGCTACGTCAACGGCCTCTACCAACCCGAGTCCACCGAGACCCCGTGGGACGTCTTCCGCGTCGCCACGATCTCGGTCGTGTTCGGCTCGATCCTGACTGCCGCCCTCGCATTCTTCGGCGGCGCACGCACCGTGTCGTTCGCCCGTTCCACCTTGCTCATCGCGGTGTTCGTGGTGCTCGCGTTCGTCGTCGCGTGGCGGCTGATCTTCCTGCGGTTCGGCACCATCCGCTGGCCAGAGCAGCGCGTCGTGATCGTCGGCCTCGGCCAGACCGCGGTCGAACTCGCGACCGAGCTCTCCAAGCGCGGCAAATGGGGCTTTCGGGTCGAAGGCCTTCTCGCCCCGACGTCGACGCCCGAGCCGGCGCAAGCGCCCCCGGCACCGTCGGCGGCTTCCCGGTGCTCGGCACCGTCGACCGGACGGCATCTATCGCCGCCAAGCACAAGATCCACCGCGTGATCGTGGTGAGCCCGGTCGCCCTGCGCGAGCTCGTCGAATCCCTCGTCCTCGCCGACGAGATTCGCGTCCGCGTCGACGTCGTGCCCGAGCTCTACGAGGTCTTCATCGGCACCGTCGACACCATCGTCGGCGACATCCCGCTCATGGAGATCACGCGTTCGGGGCGCACCAACACCTACGTCGGCGTGAAGCGCGTCCTCGACGTCGTGATGTCGCTCGCGCTGATCGTGCTGCTCTCGCCGATCTACCTGCTCGCCGGCCTCGCGGTCCTGCTCACGATGGGTACGCCGGTGGTTTTCGCGCAGGAGCGGGTGGGCAAGGGCATGCGCCCCTTCACCGTCTACAAGCTGCGAACCATGGTGAAGGACGCCGAGCGCGCATCCGGCCCCGTCCTCGCCGAGGAGAACGACCCTCGCATCACTCCGGTCGGCAGGGTCCTTCGCAAACTCCGCATCGACGAGCTACCCCAGTTGTTCAACATACTCAAGGGGGACATGAGCTTCGTTGGGCCCGCGGCCCGAGCGGGCGTTCTTCGTCGAGCAGTTCGTAGCCGACATCCCCGGCTACCGTGAGCGCTTCGCGGTGAAGCCCGGCGTGACCGGACTCGCGCAGGTCAGCGGCGGATACGCGACCACTCCGGAGCGCAAGCTCAAGTACGACCTCATCTATATGTATCATCAGAGCCTGCTGATGGACGTTCAGATCATCGGCGAGACCCTGCGCGTCGTGCTCACAGGGCATGGCGCGCGCTAGAACGATATGACCCACCGCGCGACCGCGCGTCCGGCGAGATAGGAGATCCCCCTTCATGGCGACCGCTTCCAAGGCCGCGTCCAAGTCCCGAAAGACCGCGCCGCAGCGTGCCGCGGCAGCCGCCGCGGCGGCTGCGAACTCGGGAGACGCGCTCGATCTCGCCCAGAAGATCGCGTGGTACGCGATCCTCACCATGGTGTTCCTCGTGCCGATCGTGATGAGCAACTACAACGTCCGGGGCACCAACGGATTCCCGCTCACGTTCGACCAGTTCGACACCATCAAGGTGCTGGTGCAGCGCGTCGGCAGCTTGATCGCCTTCGCCGCCTGGGGTTGGTACATGCTCGTGAAGGGCGGGAAGATCCGCCGCACGCCGGTCGACTGGCTCGTGCTCGTGTTCCTCGGCTGGGTCGCGCTCTCGGCGATCTTCTCGATCCACCCGCCCACGGCCGTCTTCGGCAAGTACCGCCGCTACGAAGGCCTCTTGTCCTTCATCAACTACGCTGTCGCGTACTTCCTCGTGATCCAGTTCGCCGACCGAGGCAAGCGCCTGAGGCAGCTTGCGCAGGTCGCCTTCTGGTCGGCGGTGGTCGTGAGCACCTACGGCGTCATGCAGTTCCTCGGACTCGATTTCCTGCAGTGGGGGCAGCTACCGTTCGAGCCCAACCGCGCGTTCTCGACGTACGGCAACCCCGACCTTCTGGGCGGCTTCATCGTACTGATGCTGCCGGTGGCGCTCGCGCTCGTGTTCGCCGCGCAGGACCTCAAGTGGCGCGTCATCTACTGGGTCGGATTCTTCCTGATCGCGTGGTGCTGGCTTGTCGCCTTCACGCGCGGTGCATGGATCGGCGGGATCGCGGCGCTGCTCGTGATGGCCTTCGGCCTGTTCTGGCTGAAGCCCAGGTGGCAGAAGGTCGACTGGGCGGCCGTCGCGCTGGTCGCCGTCATGGCCGTCGGTGTCGTGTCGTGGTCGCTCAACTCGCCCTACGAGGTCACCAACTTCGTCAAGCGATTCGCGTCGATCTTCGACGTGCAGACTGGCTCCGGCCAGACCCGAACCCAGATCTGGCAGGCGGCACTCGGCTCGATCGAGGACCGTCCCATCACCGGGTTCGGCGCGGACACCTTCCGCCTCGTGTTCCCCAAGTACAAGCCCGCCGAGTACGTCCAGGCGGCCGGCTACATCTCCGTCGCCGACAACGTGCACAACTACCCGCTCCAGCTCGCCTCGGGCATCGGTATCCCCGGCGTGCTGCTGCTCTACGGGCTGTTCGTCTGGGTTGCGATCCGCTCCGGCAAGGTCGTCTTCAAGCGGCCCGATCCTGCGAGAGCGGGCCCGACGGCGCGGCGGCCGGCCAGCCCCGCCCAGCCCGTGAGCGGCGACCGCCTGGTGCTGCTCGGCATGTGGGCTGCGTGCTTCGGCTACATCGCGAGCCTGTCATTCGGCCTGTCTGTCACGGGTGGGACCTTCATTCTGTGGGTGTTCCTGGGCGCACTGCTGGCCCCGACCGCCACGTCTCGCGACGTCACTGCGCCCTCGTGGGGAATCTATCCGGCCGTCGCGCTGGTGATCCTCGCCGTGATCGGCTCGGTGTTCTGGTTCCGTTGGTTCGCCGCCGACCGCCAGTACCTCGTGGCGCGGATCAGCCCGGACCTTCAGACCAGAGTCACCTCGGCGCAGAACGCGGTGCGCCTGAACCCGTGGAACGACATGTACCGCGCCGAGGTCGGCCTCGCGTACAACGACCTGTTCATTCAGGCGTACCAGCAGGCGTTCCAGGCGCAGCAGACTGGGCAGGACTCGGCGTCGCTACAGGCGGGGGCACGCGACGCGTTCACGAAGGCGGAGGACTCGCTCCGTGGCGTCATCGCGTTCGTGCCGTACGAGTACGACAACTACGTGTTCCTCGCGTCGCTCTACAACCTTGGTGCGCAGGTCTACAACGATCCCGCCCTCCGCACCAGAGCGATCGACATCTCCCGCCAGGGCGTGGAGGTCGAGCCGTTCGGCCCCGCGATCCGTCTGCAGCTCGCGACCGCACTCGCGGCCAGCGGTAAGCGCGCCGAGGCGATCAAGGAGCTGGAGTTCGCGGTCAAGCTCGACTCCCGATTCTTCGACGGCGCGATCCTGCTCGCCAAGCTCTACGGCGAGGAGGGCCGCTTCGCCGAAGCCAAGAAGCTCCTCGACGCCACGGGCGCCGAAGCGGCCGCCGTGGGCAACGCGGATGTCTCGGCGGAGGTGAGCTCGGCGCTGGCCGCGATCGAGGCCAGTGCGAACGCGTCCGGAGGCAGCTCGCCGACCACTCCGTGATGACATCGTGGAGATGGGCCGCGTGGCACCGAGGTTGCTCAGACTCCTTCAGCAAAGAGGTATCGCAGAAGGCAGAACACACGGCCTGCCGACGATCGGCTGAATGAGCATGGGCAACACCGCGCCTGCGGCGAACAAGAGTGCGTCCGGCGAGCACCGCGTGCCACTGTGGCTCGTGCTGCTCGTCGCCGTGTTGCTCGTCGCCGTGATCGGCGTCGGCGCCTACACGTTCCAGGTCTCGCGGCCCGCCAAGGGCACGGGCGAGTCCGCTCTCGCCCAGCTGAGGGTGGACGCGGCCAAGCAGCAGGTCAGAAGCAGCAACGGCACCAGCGGCTCGCACCTGCAACTGGCGTTCGCGTACCAGCGCGCCGGGAAGTTCTCGGCGGCGAAGCGCGAGTACGCCCGGGTGCTCAAGGCCGACAAGGAGAACACCGCCGCGGAGTTCAACCTCGGCGTGATCGACGAGCTCAGCAAGGACCCCAAGGCCGCCGCGGAGCACTACAACAAGGTGCTGCTGATCGACCCGGGTCACGAGCTCGCCGCCAAGCAGCTCTCCCTCATCCAGTACGCCAACCAGGACTGGAAGGGGATGCTCGCGACCATCGAGCCGGCCATCGCCGACAACCCCGACCTCTCCGACCTGCGCTACCTGTTGGGCGTGGCGTACGAGAAGACCGGCCAGCGCGACAAGGCCATCGCCCAGTACCGCAATGCGCTGAAGTACTACCCGAACCTCCGCGAGGCCAAAGAGGCCCTCGCTCGTCTGCAATGAGGCACGTTCTTGAGCACTGACAGCGACAAGGTCCGCAGGGCCCTGCACGAAGCCGAGCGAGGCGTTCACGAACACGCCGGCGACGCGGTTCCGACTGCGTCTGCCGTTGGCGCCACGGATGGCGCGGTGGTCGACGACCGCGGTATCACGCCCCGGCAGGCGTTCCTGATCATCGCACTGGTGCTGTTCGTGGTTCTGCTCGCCCTGATCCTGTATCTGCTGCTCATGAAGCCGGGCGAGGCCGTGGTCCAGAACCCGGTCGAGCGCGCAGGGCTGGAATCGATGCTCGTGCTGACCGGTCCGGGCAAGGGCCCGAAGCCCACCTTCAAGCAGCCGATGAGCGCGGCGTGGGGCCTCGGCAGCAGGATCTACGTGGCCGACACTGGCAACAACCGCGTGGTCGTGTTCGACCGCAGCGGGAAGTTCCTGTTCGAGTTCGGCACCTTCGGCATCGCCAAACCGCTGCCCGGCGCCAAAGCCACGTGGAAGCCCGGGTCGCTCAACTATCCCACCGGCATCTCGGTCGATCAGGCCAATGGCGACGTCTACGTCGCAGACTTCTACAACAACACCATCGAGGTGTTCGACCGTAACGGGAAGTACCTGCGCAACTTTCCCGACCCCAACAAGGTCACCGGCAAGGGCGGATCGGGCATCAACGGCCACGGCATCGCGGTCACCGACGTCGCGGTCAAGGGCGGACGAGTGTACGCCACCGACGCCTACCAGGTGTTCGTGTTCGATCGCTCCGGCACGCTGCTCAAGCAGTTCGGCAGGCCCGGCAACGCCAAGGGCGACCTCGACCGGCCCAACGGGATCCTTGCCGTGGGTGACGGCAGCGTCATCGTCGCCGACTCCAACCACAGCCGCCTGACCGCCTACGATGGCCTCGGCAAGCCGGTCAAGACGATCGGCGAGCAGGTCACCGGTCTCTCGGCGCCCACCACGAACCCGTTCGTGCTCCCGCGCGGTCTCACGCTGCTCGACGACGGCTCGGTGCTCGTGGCCGATCCGCTGTCGATGCAGCTCGTGCGCGTCGCCGAGAACGGCAGCATCGGGACGAAGTACGGGGAGCGGGGTCAGTATCCCGCCCAGTTCAACTTCCCCAACGACGTCGACGCCGATGGCAAGGTGCTCCTCGTGGCCGATCGAGGGAACGACCGAGTGCAGGTCGTCAAGATGGTCGGGCGGTGACGTTAATGTTGCTTGAGCAGCCCATTCGCGCGTACTATCACAAGAGGTGCAGGCCCTTCGCTGTGCCGCCAGCAACAAGGGAAGTGACTCGCGTGCGGAGACGTCTGCTGTGGGCGCTCGTGAGTGCAGGCGTGCTTGCGCTGTTCTGCGCCACGCCCGCATTCGCCTACTACGAATCCAGCCAGACCGTCGGGCCTGCCGGTACGCCGGAATGGTCCTGTCAGGCATGCCACAGCCGAGAAGACGGCGTGGCCTCTCCCACCGTCGCGCCGAGGCAAGGCACCGAGTCCGAGGCCGGCGCCAACGTGGGCACCCGCAAGGGCCCGCACGGGGGCTACACCACCGGTACCAACAAGTGCGAACTGTGCCACGTGGTCCACAACGGACCCGAGGCGAGCTTCCTGCTCCTGCGCTCCCAGACGGTGCTCGGCCTCTGCTACACGTGCCACGACGGCACCGGCGGTAGTGGCGTCTATGGCGTCGTCCAGGCGCGGACGGGCCAGCCGGCCGGCTCGGGCCATCGCGTGGAGACGACCACCGGACCGGTTGGCGGCATGCTCGTGCCCGGCGGCCGCTCGGACGGCACGACCCGGACCACGGGGTACGCGGGCACAGGTGGCTCCCTCACGTGCACCGACTGCCACAGCCCCCACAACACCGACTGCGTCTCGCCGTTCGTAGGCGACCGCATGCGTGCTGCCGAGGACACGACCTTCGCCTCGATCGCCACGAACCACCTGCTGAAGCAGAAGCCGGGGCGGTCGAATGAGGTCACGGTGGCGGTCGTCGAGTACGGGTCCGACTGGTGCTCGGCGTGCCACGTGGGCCGCCACTCGGACACCACCCAGACGATCAACCACGCAGTCGCCGACTCGTCGACGGCTCCCGGCTGGTTCTACCGGACCGTGGACAAGGCGAACGGATTCAACTCCAGTCAGGTGGCCACCGGACCGCTCGGCGGCGACAACTTCGGTTACGTGTCGGATCCCACTTGGCGCAACGTCAACGGCAACCAGAAGTACCCGATCTGCCAGCAGTGCCACGAGGACACGCGCAACGTGGGCGATGCGACCCCGTCGCAGATCACATCACCGGCCACACCTGCCGAAGGCTTCCGGGTCACGTCCCCGGACGGCCTGAACGCGAGCGACAACCCGAGGTTCCAGAACTTCCCGCACGAGACCGAGAACCCGAACCTACTGGTCGAGACCGACGACGATCTATGCCTGAACTGCCATACCGTCTCGACCCTCCCATAGGACTGCAGTGAAGAATCCGTTCCAGCGCAAGAAGTCACTCGAACAGCGCCTCGCCGAATCCAGAGCAGCCAAGGCCGCCGAGCAGCCCTCGGAGCCGGTTGCGGCTGCGAGCGATACTCCGGCCGAGCCGTTGGCGGGAGTCAGAGCGCTTCCGCCGGAACCGGTCGAGCCCGCGTCCGAGCCGGCCCCGACCCTCGAGCCGGAGCCGACACCCGACTCTGAGCCGGCTCCACCCTCTGAGCCGATTGCGACCGAGTCGATCGAGTCTGAGCCCCCGCCAGCCGCTGAGCCCCCTGTGGAGCCTGAGGCCGCGCCTGCCGCCGCAGCGGCCGCTACGTTCGATACCCCCGAGCCCGAGTGGATCGCGGCACCGCAGCCGGAGGCCGACCTTCCCGAGCCCGAGCCTGAGCCCGAGCCGGAGCCCGTCGCCGCGCCGCCGGCGGCATCCGAGTCCGCGTACCCGCCCGACGAGTTCAGTCCTGAATGGCCTCCCGCTGCAGCGACTGCCGCTGCGGCTGCGAGCGCCGAGCCCGCCGCGACTCCGGCCGACGTTTCGCCCGCCGAGCCCGGCGCCACCGAGCCCGCCGAGCCCGCCGCCGCCGAGCCCGCTGCGCCCGCCGCCCAGGCGGAAGGCCCTGACGCCGCCGACGCCGCCATCGCCGCTGCTGCGGCAGCAGCGACCGGCGCCGCAGCAGCCTCCGCCGCCGCAGCCGGTCGCAAGAGCGCGGCCGCCTCGATCGCAGGCAAGAAGAAGCCGGCACGCGGCAAGGCAGCGGCTCGCCCCGCAAAGGGCAAGGCCAAGAAGGCGGGCAAGCCCGCCAAGCCCAAGAAGCAGAAGACCCCGCGTCCGAAGCGCGAGCGGCCGAAGCTGTTCGCGTGGGTCGCGGGGGCGTTCAAGGACCCGAAGCGTCGGCCTCGCTCGATCGTGTGGACGCTCGCCGCAGTGCTCGGCTTGGCTGCGGTCATGATCGTGGCTCTCGGCGCGACCTCGACCTACTGGTTCTGCGCCAACGGCTGTCACAAGGTGCAGGACGACACCATCGCCGCCTACCAGGCCTCGACTCACAACAAGATCAGCTGCATGGCCTGCCACATGCCCGTCGGCGCCGACCCCGTGACGTTCATCCTTCACAAAGCGGAGGCGCTCGGCGAGCTCTACCTCACCGTGACCAACAACTTCGAGCTTCCGCTCAACCCGGAGAGCCATCTGGCGCTTGAGATGCCGTCCGGGCAGTGCACCCAGTGTCACACCACGAACCGCGACATGACCCCCACCAAGGGCATCATCATCGACCACGCCGTCCACACCGAGAAGGACGTGCAGTGCGCCACATGTCACAACCGTGTCGCGCACGACGATGAAGCGGCCAAGCCGGTCCTGAACGATCCCACGACCGGCGAGAAGAGCCAGCCGCACGAGAACTTCATGACGATGACCGCGTGCTTCCGGTGCCACAGCCAGACCAAGGAAGCGCTCGCCCCCGGCGAGTGCGAGGCGTGCCACCCTAAGGGCTTCCCGCTGAAGCCTGAGTCCCACTCCGCGCCTGACTTCTTCCCCGAGGGCCACGGTGAGCTGGGCAAGGCGGAGGCCGAGCGGGTGCGGGAGGCCAGGTCCCGCGAGCTCAGCGAGGTCGTTGGTGGCGAGGCGGCGGAGGAAGAGAAGGCCGCCGAGAACCGCAGCGGCGAGGAAACGCCCGTGCCCGAGGGCATCCACCTGCCGCCTGTGGACACCATCAACTCGTGCTACACCTGCCACGACATGGAGACCTTCTGCAACGCATGCCACGGCGGCGTTGAGATGCCGCACCCCGTCGGATTCAAGGAGCGGCACGCCAAGGAAGCGCGCAAGTACCCGAAGTCGTGCGAGCAGTGCCACGGCAAGGGCAACGAAGGCTGCAACTCGTGCCATCACGGCAGCGCGATGGACTACAAGTACAACCCGAACGTGAAATGGCTCGACCAGCACTACGTCGCGGTTCAGGCCAAGGGCGCGACGGCGTGCTTCGAGTGCCACGAGCCCACGTACTGCGCTCGCTGCCACGTGAGAGGCTCGGTAGAGTAAGGCACGGTTCCCTCCGGCAAGGGAACGCTGCCACGAGCAGTGTGTTCGGACGGCTCTCCGGAGTCGTCCGAGTCCATGCTGCGGGACCGCGATCGGTTCCTCGCGTTATGGACGTGACGATTTGCCGAGGGTGTCTCGGCGGGGGGAGTCCGGCACGAGCCGGGCGAAGGGGCCTTAAGCCGCGTAAGGAAGGCCTAGCTGCGTATGCCGAGTGTCGATCTGGTACTGCTGCACGCCCCGAGCGTGTACGACTTCCGCGAGAAGGCGATCATGTTCGGCCCCGTGTCGGACATGGTGCCGTCCACGCCCGTCTTCGAGATGTATCCGCTCGGGTTCACGAGCATGGCCGAGTACATGGAACGCCATGGGCTGCGCGTGCGGATCGTGAACCTCGCGGTGTTGATGCTGAAGAAGAAGAACTTCGACGTCGAGGCGTGCATCCGCGACCTCAATCCCGTCGCCTTCGGCATCGACCTGCACTGGCTGCCTCACGCCCACGGCTCGGTGGAGATCGCGAAGATCGTCAAGAAGTACCACCCCGACAAGCCGGTGATCTTCGGCGGCCTGTCGTCGAGCTACTTCCACGAGGAGCTCATCGGCTACGACGCCATCGACTACGTGCTCCGCGGCGACTCGCAGGAGATGCCCATCACGCGCCTGCTGTGGGCGCTCAAGGGCAAGGGGCGCGTCGACGACGTCCCCAATCTCACCTGGAAGACCGCTGACGGCTCTCCGGTCGTGAACCCGCTCGACTGGGTGCCCTCCGACATGAACGCGATCTCGCTCGACTACTCGTTCAACATGCGCAGCACGATCCGCTACCGCGACCTCGTGGGCCAGGTCCCCTTCCGAGACTGGCTCCGCTATCCGGTCACCGCCGCGATCACCTGCCGAGGCTGCACGCACAACTGCGTCACGTGCGGCGGTAGCGCCTACGCGTTCCGCGAGCATTTCGGTCGGCAGAAGGCCGCGTTCCGCGACCCCGAGCTCATCGCGCGCGACATCGCCTACGTGCAGAAGTACGTGCCCGGCCCGGTGTTCGTGCTCAACGACTTCCTGCAGGCCGGCCGCGGCTACGTCCGTGACTTCATGAAGGCGCTCAACAAGATCGATCTCAAGAACCCCATCGCGTTCGAGTTCTTCAAGCCACCCGCCGAGGAGTTCTTCGAGTACCTCAACGAGCACCTCGACGACTACTCGGTGGAGATCTCGGTCGAGAGCCACGACGACGGGGTCCGCGCCGCCTTCGGCAAGAACCACTACACGATGGACCAGGTCGAGGAGTCGATCAAAGCCGCGCTGAAGCACGGGTGCAAGCGGTTCGACCTGTACTTCATGACCGGCATCCCCGAGCAGACCGCGCAGTCCGTGCTCGACACGGGCACCTACGTCGAAGAGCTCTACAAGCGGATCCCGGACCCCCGGATGCTGGCGTTCGTCTCGCCGATGGCGCCGTTCCTGGATCCGGGGTCGCTCGCGTTCGACAACCCGGAGAAGTATGGGTACACGCTGCGGGCCAAGACGCTCGAGGAGCACCGCCAGCGGCTGGTCCAGCCGTCGTGGAAGTACATCATGAATTACGAGAGCCACGCGATGTCGCCCGACGAGATGGTCGACTCCACCTACGAGGCGTCCATCCGGATCAACCGGGCGAAGGCCGCGACGGGGATCATCCGCCCGGATGTCGCCGTCGACACCGAGCGCCGCATCGTCGCCGCCCGCGAGGCGATGCACCGCATCGACCAGATCCTCGAAGGTCCCGCAGCCGGCATCGAGCGCAAGCTCGTGGCGTTCAAACAGGAGACCGAGGCTTTGTCCGAGTCGACGGTGGTCGAGAAGTCGCAGCTCGAGTGGCCGAGAACCATCAACCCGCGCAGCGTGGTGCACGTCTTCAACCTGTGGGCGAGGGAGAACATCAGGATGCTGCTCGGCCGTCGCCCGACCCCGCTGGTTCCGGAGCTTCCGATCCAGCCCACCGCCCAGGCGCGCGCGTTCGCGGCGTCGAAGGCGGCGTCGGTCTCGGTGACCGTGGCCCCGCCGACCTCCCCGCGCAAGCCCGTGCTCGAGAGCGCCGAGAGCTGATGGCGGGAACGCCGGAGCAGGCCGAACGCGGCCGTCCCACCACCGACCGCGTCCGCGGCATCTTCTCCTCGATCGCCGAGGACTACGACGCCTTCAACCGGCTCGCCTCGCTCGGCATCGACCGCGGCTGGCGCCGCGAGATGGTGCGCGCCGCGAAGCTCACCAGCGAGTCCCGCGTCGTCGACCTGTGCTCGGGCACCGGCGATGTGGCGCTGGCGATCGCGGACCAGGCGGCGCCCGCCGAGATCGTCGCCACCGACTTCACCCCCGAGATGCTCGCCGTGGCCGAGAAGAAGGCGGTCGCGTACACCGGGCCGACGACCCTCGAGTTCGAGTGGGCCGACGCGCAGGACCTGCCCTTCGACGACAACAGCTTCGATGTCGCGACGGTCGCCTTCGGAGTCCGCAACCTGCCCGATCGCGCCGCGAACTTCCGCGAGGTCGTGCGGGTGCTGCGGCCGGGCGGGCGCTACGTGATCCTCGAGTTCTCCCGGCCGACCTTCGCCCCGTGGCGGGCGGTCTACCACGTGTACCTGCGCGGCATCGTGCCGCTCATCGGCGGCCTGCTCACCGGCGACCGCTCCGGATTCGTCTACCTGAACGACTCGATCCGCCAGTTCCCGGTCCAAGACGCACTGGCCGCCGAACTTCGTCAGGCGGGCTTCGATCCCGTCTCGTGGAAGAACCTCACCGGCGGCATCGTCGCCATCCACACCGCGGAAAAACCGCTACGATAGACGTTCTTCCAACGGCAGGCGTCCCTTCGGTGACCTCTCCGCCGGGGATGTCGCCGGCGGTGCGGTTCGCGCCCAAGCGTGCTCGGTGAAAGGCGTGTCGCGATGATCCTTGCAGCCCGCTACGTGCTTCCCGTCGCTGCTCCTCACATCGAGAACGGCGCCGTGCTGGTGCGCGACGACACGATCGTCGAGATCGGCGACCTCGAGCATCTGAAGGCGGCCCATCCCGAGGAAGAGGTGCGGGACTTCGGGCTCGCGGCGCTGCTCCCCGGGTTCATCGACACCCACACACACCTCGAGTACACGGTGATGCGCGGGCTCGTGGACGACCTGCCGTACTCGCAGTGGAAGCTGCAGCTGCTCCAGAAGGAGCAGCGCCTCACCAACGAGGACTGGTGCGACTCGGCGCTCATGGGCGCGCTCGAGGCGGCGCGGTCGGGAATCACCACCGTCGCCGACATCACCAAGCGGGGCTGCTCGGCGGACGCCGCGAAGGAAGGTGGCCTGCGCGCGTTCGTCTATCGCGAGGTGTCCACCTACGATGCGAAGCAGATCGACTCGGTCATGGCCGCTGCAATCGAGGACATCGACCGGTGGCGCTCCGAGGCCGACCCCTCGATGGTCACCGTCGGCATCGCGCCGCACAGCGCCTACTCCTGCCACCCCAAGCTCTTCCGCACCGTCGCTGACTACGCCGCCGACGGGACCCCCGTGGCGATGCATCTCGCAGGCAGCAAGGAAGAGTACGAGTTCGTGAAGTACGGCTCGTCGATGCTCGCGACCGACGTTCGCGAGGTGTACGACGCGCAGGCACCGGTGTGGCTGCCCACCGGCGTGAGCCCGGTGCGCTACGTGCTGCAGTGGGGGCTGTTCGACGCGCCCAACGTGCTCGCGGTCCACTGCACGCAGGTCGACGACGAGGACATCGAGATCCTCGCCTCCCACGACGTCGCGGTGGCGTACTGTCCCCGCTGCAACGCGAAGCTGGCGATGGGCGCCGCGCCGGTCGAGAAGTTCCTCCAGGCGGGGCTGCGCGTGGGGCTGGGTACCGACTCGCCGGCCGCGGCCAACTCGATGGACGTGTTCGAGGACATGCGCGTGGGCGTGTTGATCCAGCGCGCGATGCTCGGCTCGGACAAGTGGATGACGACACGGCAGTTCGTGAAGCTCGCGACGCTCGAGGCGGCAAGGGCGCTGGGCATCGACGACAAGGTCGGCTCGCTCGAGCCGGGCAAGCTGGCCGACATCATCGCCGTCGACTTGTCGAAGTCGAGCCAGATCCCGACCCACTATCCGTATAGCGCCCTGGTTCACACCGCGAATCAGATGAACGTGCTGATGACGATGGTCGGCGGCAAGGTGCTCTTCGAGGACAGCACGTGGACGCAGCTCGACAAGGAGCGCCTGCAGGCGCGCGGGGAAGAGATGCGTATCAAACTTCATTCATGATTCGCCCGCCCTTGGCGAGGCACTTGCTCAGGAAGGCGCAATGCGGGCTGTGAGCTGGGAAGATAGGCTCCCGGACCGTGGGTCACGCCGTGCTATACTGTCGCGCGGTTCAGGCAAGCCAGGTCGGGCGTGCATGGGGTATCCCTCCCTCGCCCCCGTTCACCAGTAGGAGGCATTTCACGTGAGTGACCAGGACTTCTTCTTCGACGAGGACGAGAAGCCGGCCAAGCCGCAGTCCAAGAGCGCACCGGCCAAGAAGCCGGCCGCGTCGGCCGCCAAGAGCGCACGTCCTGCCGCGAAGACCGCGGCTGCGGCTCCCGAGCAGAGCGTGACCTACACCATCGCCGCGCTCATCGGCGTAGCGGCGCTGCTCCTCGGGGTCATCGTCGGTATCCTGCTGCCGATCAACGTCGGTGGCGCACAGACCGCGACGCCCGAGACTCCCGGTGGGGCCAACGGCGCGATGAGCGCGCCGCAGCTTTCGCCCGAGCAGATGCAGAGCGGCCAGCTGCCTCCGGGTCACCCCAGCGTGGGTTCGGGTGCGGCGACCGGTTCGGCTCCTGCTACCGGCACGCCGTAGTTCGACTGCGTAACCAAGCGGGCCCGGCCCCGGGATGGTGCCGGGCCCTTGTTTCGCCCTGATAGAACGGAGAGTCACGGTGGCCATCAACAAGGCTCAGTCGCCGATGTGGGTGAAGGTCGTTCTGATCGTGCTGATCGTCGCCTTTGTGTCCCTGTTCGTCGGGTCGGGCGTCAGCGGTCTGTTCGGGTCGTCGTCGGCGAACCAGGGTCAGCAGACCCCTGTCGACCAGGCACAGCAGATCAACGCGCAGTACCAGCCGCAGGTCGACTCGCTTGCCGCGGTGGTCCAGAGCCAACCGACGAGCTTCACGGCGCTGGTGAACCTCGGCAACACGTACATGGACTGGGGCGGTGCGCTGCTGCAGGCAAGCCAGAACACCACCGCGCCGGCGATGCAGTTCTTCAACGCGCGCAATGCGTACGAGCAGGCGATGAAGCTCAAGAAGGACGACGCTTCGCTGCTCGGCGATTACGCGGTGGTCCTCTACTACACCGGTGATACCACTGGCGCGATCACCGCAGCCAACGATGCGGTCGCCATCAAGCCGGACTTCGCCGTGGTGTGGTTCAACCTCGGCAATTTCTACCTCCAGCAGGCCCGCGGCGGTACCGCCGGCGCGAAGGCCAAAGCGCATCGAGGCGTACAACAAGTATCTGCAGCTGGAGCCGAACGGCGACCGGGCACAGTCGGCCACGAGCAACATCGCGGAGGCGCAGAAGCTCCAGTAGCGGGTTGCTGCCTTAACTACGAACGCGACAATGGGCGCCCCGAAAGGGCGCCCATTCGCGTTCCCGTGGTGAAGCGGCTCGCCCCGGTCGGGGCGTGCCGCGTGCGGAACGTTACTCGGCGTACTGGGGGACCATTGCGCGGGCCTCGCTGAGATCGTTGGCCGTGGCGAAGATCCCGTTCAAGCGTGTGAGCGACAGGATGTTGTCGACCGTGTCGTTGATCACGAGTACCAGCTTCCCGCCCAGCGCGCCGTACTCCTTGGAGAGCGCGAGAAGCAGGCCCAGGCCCGAGCTGTCGAGGTACTCGATGCCGGTAAGGTCGAGGATGACCGCCGGTGGGGACTCGCGGAGGATCCGATCGATCTGCATCCGAAACGCGGCACACTCCCCGTAGTCCAGATCGCCGATCATCTCGGCGACCCAGACGTCAGGATTCTGGTCAAGGTTGATGGAGAGTCCCAATGCTGCCTCCCGTGGACGACTTGTGTCGTATGTACCCTTGCGGGGTGAGGGAGTGGCGTGAGCAAGAGTACAATGTCGGAACGCCGTGTACGGGAACAAGGAGCAGCGACGTATGGAACTTCAGATCCGAGACGAGCAGGACGGCGCGATGTGCGTGCTGACGCTCGAGGGCGAGGTGGACGTCTACACCGCACCCTCACTTAAGGAGAAGCTCGTCGAGAACATCGAGCGGGGGTGCAGCAACGTGCTCGTGGACATGGAGCGCGTGACCTTCATCGACAGCTCCGGTCTTGGCGTGTTGGTCAGCGCGCTCCGCCGCGCTCGCGAACGAGGTGGGAGTGTCCGAATCCTGTGCACTCGCGATAACATCTTGAAGATCTTCCGGATCACCGGCCTCGACAAGGTGTTCCCCATCTTCTCGGACATCACAGAGGCGAAGCAGTTCTAGGCGGTCACAGGGTACTTGGCGCGACTCGTGCTGCGATTCGCGTGGTCACTCGTAACCCGTGCGGCCGGCGACGTCACGGAAAAGGGCATCTGAGTGTTCGGCATCGGTAGCACCGAGCTTCTCATCATCGGCGTTTTCGCATTCATCATCTTCGGGCCCGATAAGGTGCCCGAGCTTGCGCGTACCGTGGGGAAGTTCTGGAAGCAGTTCAACCAGACGCGCGAGGACATGGAGAAGATGATCCGGCTGGAGATGTACGCTAAGGACTCCGACACGGAGTTCGGGCCCACAGCTCCTGCCTCTGCGACCGAAGCCGTCTCGAACCTGCCGCAGGTCGTCGCTCTCGACGCCGACGATTCTGAAGAGGAGGACGAGGAGTAGGCCCCTCGGCTCTCCGTCACGCACATGCCCATCGCACCCAAGCGAATGCCCTTCTTCGACCACCTGGCCGAGCTCCGGCGCAGGCTGGTCATCGTGCTGGCCTCCGTGTCGGTCGTCTCGCTGGTCGTGTACGGCTGGGCGTGGCAGATCTACGACTTCATCATGGAGCCGGTCCTGCCGTACCTGAAGTCGGCGGGCGCCGAGTCACTGGTGACCCTCGGCCCCTTCGAGGGGTTCACACTGCGGTTCCGCGTGTCGCTCTACGCGGCGATCGTGCTGGTCAGCCCGATCATCATCTGGCAGGTGATGGCGTTCTTCATGCCGGCGTTGCAGCCGCGCGAGCGCAAGTACGTCATCCCTACCTTCGCCGCGATGATCACCCTGTTCCTGACCGGCATCAGCTTCTGCTACGTCGTCGTGGTGCCCAAGGCGTTCGAGTGGATGATCGCCCAGCTGGGTGGCTCGGTGGGGGTCATGCCCGACGCCGCGCGGTGGTTCGGTGGCGTGATGCTGCTGGTGCTCGCCTTCGGCATCGGGTTCCAGATCCCGGTCGTAGTGTTCTACCTGATGATCTTCAACATCGTGCCGTACCAGAAGCTGCGCTCGAACTGGCGCGTGTCCTACGTGGTGCTCATGATCGTCTCGGCCGTCGCCACGCCGGACTGGTCTCCCGTCACGATGGGCTCGCTGTTCATCGCGCTCGTGCTGTTGTACGAGGCGAGCATGTTGCTCGCTCGCGTGGTGCTGTCTCGCCGCATCGCCGAGCAACGCAGGCTCGAAGCCGCCGAGGCGTAACCACTCCCGAGGCGGCGAGGCTGCCGAGGGTTCCGACCGCCGACCACGAAGGACACGTCCCCGCCGATGCATGAGATGGGCATCACGCAAGGCATCCTTGCCGCGTCGTTCGACGCCGCGGCCGATGCCGGTTGCACTCGGATCACCCAGATCAGCGTCAGCGTGGGTGAGATGACCGAGATCGTCGACTTCGCGCTGCAGTTCGCCTTCGAGGCGCTCACGCCGGGCACGATGGCCGAGGGCGCGACGCTCGTGATCAATCAGGTGCCGGCGAGGTCGCGCTGCCGCGAGTGCGGCCTCGAGTACGACCACGACAGGTTCCAGATGGTGTGTCCGGAATGCGGCGCGCTCAACGTCGAGCTGATGCAGGGTCGCGAGATGCTGATCGACGGCATCGAGTGCGACGACGCCGAGCCGGGCTCCGACGAGCCGCCGCGGCCTGGGGATGAGGACACCGACGCCGCTATCGGCGCCACCACTGATGCCGCTCGCGACGCCACCGTCGACGCCACCCAGTCCACCAACGAGGAGTGAGCGATGGTCCAGATCGACCTCTCGAAACCCATTCTCGACAGGAACGAGAAGCTCGCTGCCGAGAATCGCGCCCGCTTCGACGAGGCCGGGGTCTTCGTTCTCGACCTGATGGCATCGCCGGGCGCCGGTAAGACATCGACGATCCTCGCGACCATCGCCGCGCTTCGCGATCGCTACAGCATCGCCGTGATCGAGGGAGACATCGCGAGCAAGGTCGACGCCGAGAAGGTCAAGGCGCATGGTATCCCTGCGGTCCAGATCAACACCGGCGGGGCCTGCCACCTCGAGAGCGACATGATCAAGCGTGCGGTGGACGCCCTCGACCTCGACTCGCTCGACCTCATCATCGTCGAGAACGTGGGCAACCTCGTGTGCCCCACCGAGTTCTACCTCGGCGAGCACGCCAAGGTGATGATCCTCTCGGTGCCCGAGGGCCACGACAAACCCTACAAGTACCCAGGCATCTTCCAGATCGCCGAGGCCGTGATCCTGAACAAGTACGACACCCTCGGGGTATTCGATTTCGACGAGGCCGAGTTCCGCGAGGTCGTCACGAAGCTCAACCCGACCGCGCCGATCTTCCCGATCGCTGCCACGAAGGGCGATGGTGTCTCGGCGTGGACGGACTGGCTGACCGAGCGGATCGAGTCGGTCAAGGCCGAGCGGGCGGGCGGCGCCTCGTGATCTCGCGCGACGAGGGCCTGGCGCTCGTTCGGGAGCGCATCCCCAACCCGAACCTCGTGAACCACTGCGTCGCGACCGAGCTGATCATGCGCGCGCTGGCGGCGCACGACGGGCTCGAGCCCGCGGAGGTGGACCGGTGGGGGATGGCGGGCCTGCTCCACGACCTCGACTACGCCGAGACCGCCGACGACTTCGAGCGCCACGGGCTCGTGACCGCCGAGGAGCTGGCCGGCCAGCTCGACGACGAGCAGCTTCACGCGATTCTCTCCCACGCCGAGAAGGCCCCGCGCGAGTCGCGGATGGACGTGGCCCTTTACTGCGCCGACCCCACCACCGGGTTCATCGTCGCAGCGGCACTGGTGCGACCGGACAAGTCGCTCGCCAACGTGGAGTTGAAGTCGCTCAAGAAGCGGTGGAAGGAAGGCGCCTTCGCCCGGGGCGCGTCGCGCGAGCAGATGGCGACCTGCGAGGAGCTGGGCCTCGAGCGCGACGAGTTCCTCGGCATCGCGCTCGACGCGATGAAGGCGCGTGCCGACGAGATCGGGCTGTAGCGGCAGCAAGGAGGGAGTCGGGTATGACTCGGAAGATCGTCGAGGCCAGCGGTGCGCCCGCGGCCATCGGTCCCTACGCGCACGCGGTGTGGGCGGGCGAGCTGCTCTTCACCTCGGGCCAGACGCCGCTCGATCCGGCGACCGGAAAGCTCGTCGAGGGCGGCGTCGCGGAGCAGACCGAGCAGGTGTTCGCCAACCTCGCGGCGGTCGTCGCCGCGACGGGGCTCTCGATGGACGACGTCGTGAAGTGCAACGTGTACCTCACCACGATGGACGACTTCGCCGAGATGAACGGCGTCTACGCCACGAAGTTCTCGGCTCCGTTCCCCGCGCGGAGCACGGTGGCCGTCGCGGCACTTCCGCTCGGCGCGCGGGTCGAGATCGAGCTGGTGGCGCGCCGCTCGCAGTAGGCCCCGGACCGCGACCCGCGTGCTCCTCGGCCGGGGATGGGCACGTTCTCCTTGGGGGATCGCGGAAGGGTCCGGACAAGCTTCCGCAAAACCTCGCAGTCCACTTTGGGGATTGACACCTCTGTGTATACTCGGCTGCAACTTCCGCCCGAATCGGGCTGAAGCATCTGACGAAGCGTTCGATTCGAACCGAAAGGCCGATGCGCGTGAGGCTCGTCGTCACCGAGAAGAACATAGCCGCGAAGAAGCTCGCGGAGATCCTTGCCGTGGGCAAGCCGAAGGCCGATAAGGTCTCGGGCATCCCCGTGTACCACTTCCGGCGCGACGGCGAAGACTGGGCGAGCATCGGTCTCAAGGGCCACATCCTGGGCGTGGACTTCCCGCCGTCGATGCACTTCGAGAACGGCGCGTGGAAGGCGGTGTGGGAGGAGGGTAAGGAGACCAAGGCGGCGCTGCCGGACGACCTTCCCACCCCTCCGTGGCCCAAGAAGGGCAAGCCGTACACCGCGAGCGGCATCGACCTGAAGACCTGGAAGGTCGCGTCGCTCCCGTATCTGGTCTGGGCGCCGGTGGGCAAGATCCCCGCCGAACGCGACATCATCTCGGCACTGAAGACGATGGCCCGCAAGGCCGAGGAGATCGTGATCGCCACCGACTACGACCGCGAAGGCGAGCTCATCGGCAGCGACGCGCGCTCGATCGTGCGCGAGGTGAACAAGAAGTCGCCGGTCTACCGCGCTCGGTTCTCGGCGATCACCAAGGACGAGATCGAGCACGCCTTCGCCGAGCTGTCGCAGGTCGACGACTGCCTGGCCCAGGCCGGCGAGTCGCGCCAGGACATCGACCTGGTGTGGGGTGCGGTGCTCACGCGGTTCCTGACCATGGCGAAGTTCGGCGGGTACGGCAACGTCCGCTCCGCCGGTCGCGTGCAGACGCCCACGCTGTCGCTCGTCGTGGAGCGCGAGCGGGAGCGCGAGGCGTTCGTCCCGGAGGTCTACTGGACCGTGAAGGGCCAGTTCGCCTGCTGTGACGACCGTGCGACCCGCGAGGAGTTCTCCGCGGGGCATGCCACCGACAAGTTCAAGAGCGCCGAGGCGGCCCAGGCCGTGCTCGACGCCGTGGCCGGCGCCAAGAGCGGTCGCGTGACCGCGATCGAGAAGAAGACCCGCAAGGCTCAGCCGCCCACTCCGTTCAACACCACCGAGCTCCAGGCGACCGCCGCTGCCGAGGGGCTCGCGCCGGCTCGCACGATGCGCATCGCCGAGTCGCTCTACATGGACGGGCTGATCAGCTACCCCCGTGTCGACAACACGGTCTACCCGCCCTCGCTCGACCTTCACGGCATCCTGCGGACGCTCTCTGGCGTGCCGGAGTACGCGCAGCACGCCAACAGGATCCTCTCGGCGCCGCTGCACGCCACTCGGGGCAAGAAGGAGACGACCGACCACCCGCCGATCCACCCCACCGGAGCCCCGGCCGACCTCGAGAAGCTCAAGCCCGAGCAGCGCAAGCTCTATAACTTGGTCGCGCGACGCTTCATGGCGACGCTGTCCGGTCCGGCCACGCTCGAGGGCACCAAGGTGACGGTCGACGTCCAGGGCGAGCCGTTCGTCGCGCGCGGCGACGTGCTGGTCGAGCCTGGCTTCAGGGCCGTCTACCACTACGGCCTCAAGAAGGACACGACCCTGCCCTCGCTCGCCGAAGGCCAGGAGGTCGACTTCCTCGGCGCGGAGTCGGAGCAGAAGCAGACCGAGCCGCCCCGGCGCTACAGCCAGGGCACGCTGATCCAGGAGATGGAGAAGCGCGGGCTGGGCACCAAGGCCACGCGGCACGCGATCATCGACCGCCTGTACCAGGTCGGCTACGCCGTGAACGACCCCATCGAACCGACTTGCCTCGGCCGCGCTGTCATCGACGCGCTCTCGCAGTTCGCGCCTCGGATCACCACACCCGACATGACCGCCGAGCTCGAAGCCGAGATGGACGCGATCGCCAACGGCCGGACCGAGCGAGTCGAGGTCGTGGAGCACTCGCGCGCGTTGCTCTCGGCGATCATGGGGCAGCTCATCGAGAAGTCGACCGAGGTCGGCGACGCGCTCAAGGAGGCCACCGCCGAGGACTCCCGGGTGGGAACCTGCCCCAAGTGCGGCAAGGACCTCGGCGTGAAGCACGGCAAGACCGGCCAGTTCGTAGGGTGCTCGGGATGGCCCGAGTGCGACGTCACCTACCCGCTGCCGAAGGGCAAGATCGAAGCGCTCTCGCAGGTGTGCGATTCGTGCGGGGCGCCGCGCATCAAGGTCGTGCAGTTCCGCTCCAAGCCCATCGAGCGCTGCGTCAACCCGCAGTGCGAGACCAACCACGAGCCCGAGATCGACATCGGCGCCTGTCCGGTGTGCTCGGCGGCGGGCCGCGACAGCGGACGCGTGACCGCACGGCGAAGCCCCAAGACCCTGAAGCGCTACGCGCGCTGCGTGAACTACGACGAGTGCCAAGTGTCCTACCCGCTGCCGCAAAGCGGTGAGATCACGACTGTCGAGGCCCCGTGTGCCACCTGCGGCGCGCCCGAGATCGTCGTGCAGACGCGGCGGGGGCCGTGGCAGATCTGCGTGAACCCGGAGTGCCCGTCCAAGGCCGAGAAGTCCGAAGCCGGCGGGGGGACCGCGAAGCGCGGCGGCTCGAAGACGACCCGCAGCCGCTCGACTCGTTCGACCGGCACCAAGAAGGGCTCCACGACGCGGGCCCGGAAGCCGAAGTCGGCGGCGGGTTCCGGCGAGAGCGACGTGGCATAGGGCTCGACAGTCCCGGCAGGGGAGGGCGAAGTGAAGATCGCGGTCATCCAGCACCGTCTGCGGCCGACCGGCATGGAGGACGCCGAGGCGCTGCTCGCCGCGGCGGCGAAGGCCGGTGAGGCAGGCGCCGAGTTCGTCCTCGTGCCCGACGTTCCCGCTCTGCGCGAGGACGGGTTCCCGAACGCCGCGCGAACCGCGTTCATGCAGGGGCTGGAGGATGTTCCCGGCAAGCGCCTGATCCCCCAGACCGCACCCCGCGCGCTCGGCGTGGCGGCCACCGCGCCCGCGCCCCCAAGCGTGCAGGGCCTCGGCAGGATCGGCGTGTTCGTCGGCGACTCGTGCATCGACGTCCACGAGATGCGCCGCATCATGCTCGAGTCGCCCATGACCGCTGTCTTCGCCCCGCGCAACGAGTCCGAGCTTCAGGCCGAGGCCATGCTCGAGCTCGCCGTGGGGCTCTCCGACTCGCTCGCCGCGCTCATCATGATCGCCGAGACGGCTGGCGCCGAGCCGGGCGATGCCGGGCATGGCGGGAGCGCGATCGTCTTCCTGGGCGAGGTGCTCGCCGAGGCGATCGGGCAGGACGACGAGGTGTTGCTGGCCGAGATCGAGGTGCCGGTACAGGTTCCCGAGCCGCGCGAGCAGCTTCCGGAGGTCCCGACGATCCTGGCGCAGCGGCTCGCGCATCATCAGGGCCGCAAGGTCCCGGTGGACTACCCCGCCGACCTCGACTAGCGCCGCGCAGACGGCTCTGCCGGACGCCTCTCCGGGCCCCGGAGCCGGCCTTCGCTCGTGCTAGAATCTGTTGACTTCTCCGCCCGCCGAGCGCGGGCTTCCGCACGACCCGAGAGGGCCTCATGCCGTACCCCAGAGTGACCGTCGTCGGAGCCGGCAATGTGGGCGCCACCGTCGCTGAGCTGCTGCTTCTCCACGAGATCGCCGACGTCGTGCTGGTCGACGTCGCCGAGGGACTCCCTCAGGGCAAGGCACTCGACCTGCTGCATGCCCGTAGTGTCGAGCGGTTCGGTCCGGTGGTCGCGGGCACCAACGAGTACGAGGCGACCGCGAGCAGCGACCTCATCGTGGTCACCGCCGGACTGCCTCGCAAGCCGGGTATGACGCGCGACGACCTGCTTGCCGCTAACAGCGCGATCGTGCGCTCGGTGATCGCCGAGGCGGTTGAGATGTCTCCCGACGCGCTCGTTCTGTGCGTCACCAACCCGCTCGACGTGATGACCTACCTCGCGTGGAAGGAGTCGGGGCTGCCCCCGCATCGAGTCATGGGCATGGGCGGGGTGCTCGACTCGGCCCGCTTCGCGTACGCCATCGCCGACCACACCGGTATCCCGATCGCGCAGATCGACGCTCTGGCCTGCGGTGCGCACGGGGACGCCATGGTGCCCCTCCCGCGGTTCAGCAAGGTCCGCGGCGTGCCGCTCACCGAGCTGGTGCCCGCTCCGACCGTCGACTCGCTGGTCGAACGCACGATCTACGGCGGCGCCGAAGTCGTCTCGCTGCTCAAGACCGGCTCGGCGTTCTACGCGCCGGCGGCCAGCGTCGTGCGTATGGTCCGCTCGATCTTCTCGGCGGATGGTGTCGCACTGCCCTCGTGCGTGTACCTCGACGGCCAGTACGGCATCTCCGACGTCTACATGAGCGTCCCTGCGAAGCTGGGACCCGAAGGTGTCGCCGAGATACCCGAGCTCGACCTCAACGACGAGGAGCTCGCCGCGCTTCAGGCATCCGCCGCCACTGTGTCCGAGGCGATCGACGCCCTCGGACTGCGGGGGTAGCGTGCTCGACTCGGCGCAGATCGCCCGAGTGGTGGCCGAATCGATACGCGAGGCCGCCGTGCGCGTTCGGCCCGATTACCTCGACGCCCTGCGCGCAGCCGTCGAGAGCGAGCGATCGCCCCGCGGTCGAGAGGTCCTGCTCCAGCTGCTCGAGAACGCGCGGATCGCCCAGGCCGACTCCGTGCCCGCCTGCCAGGACACCGGCACGGTGTGGGTGCTGCTCGAGATCGGCGAGGACGAGTGCGTGTGTGGTGACGTGCGTGCCGCGATCGACGACGCCGTCGCCGAGGCGTACCGCGATGCGGGGCTGAGGATGTCGGTGGTCCGCGACGCCCTCGTCGACCGCACGAACACCGGCACGAACGCTCCCGCGTTCGTCGAGGTGAAGTTCGTGAGCGGTAACGGCGCCCGGGTACACGTGATGCTCAAGGGCGGCGGCTCGGACAACGCCTCGCGTGTCGTGATGCTGCCACCGGGCGAGGGCATGGCCGGCGTCGAGCGCGTGGTGCTCGAGGCCGTGGAGGCCAAGGCGACCGCGGCGTGCCCGCCGCTCGTGATCGGCGTCGGTGTGGGTAGCACGTTCGACAAGGTCGGGAGTCTCGCGAAGCACGCGCTGCTCAGGCGCGTGGGGGAGCACTCCTCCGACCCGCGGATCGCCGAGCTTGAGGCGCGCATACTCTCGGCGGTGAACGCGACAGGCATCGGACCAGGCGGCCTGGGAGGCGACACGACAGCGCTCGCGGTGCAGATCGAGACGGCACCCTGCCATATCGCGGCTCTTCCTGTCGCCGTGAATCTCGGCTGCTGCGCGATGCGCTCGGTGAGCGTGGAGCTCGCGGGATGAACGACGACCTCGGACGAGAGCAGGGCGACCAGAGCGCTCAAGGCGACCGAGGGCGAGCGCGCCGATCGCGCGCGCCGTGAACCAGCCCCGCAACGACATGGAGGCGTTCGCCGCCGCGGCCGCGCTCGAGGCCGACGGCGACGCGGTTCCGACGAGCGGGGCGTACGGGCGGCTGGTGGGCAACAAGCGCTTCCGCAGGCTGTGGTACGCGCAGTTCGTGAGCGGCATCGGCGACTGGCTCGTCATCGGCCTGCTGATGCCGATCGTGCTGTCCCTGTCGGGCGGCTCGTCGTTCGCCGTCGCCGGCATCTTCATCGCCAAGATCATCCCGGCGCTCGTGCTCTCGTCGTTCACCGGCGCGATCGTGGACCGCTACGACCGCCGAAAGGTCATGATCGCGGCCGACCTCTCGCGCGCCGTGCTCGCCGTCGCGCTCCTGTTCACCAACTCGCTGTGGGCCATCTACCTGATCGTCTTGCTCATGGAGACGGCGTCGCTGTTCTTCTGGCCCGCGCGCAACTCGCTGATCCCGTACCTCGTCGAGGAAGACGACATCGTCGCCGCCAACGGCCTGTCCTACACCACGCAGCAGGCGAGCATGCTGGTCGGCCTGCTCGCCTCGGCGGGTATCCTCGCCGCGTTCGAGGCCGTGGTGCGGTGGACCATCGACTCGGGGCTTCCCATCGCCGCGCTATTCGCCGGCCTGTTCGAGCCGGCGCTCGCGACCGGTCGTGGCGGCGTCATCCTGGACGTGTTCACGTTCCTGTTCTCGGCAGGCGATGATCTACACCATCAAGGTGAAGGCCCTGCCGTCCGAGGCCCGCGAGGGCGGGTTCGACCTGTCGCTGCTGGGCAAGGACGCCATCGAGTCGTTCCACTTCCTCCGAGACCACAAGGAGCTTCGCGGCCTGCTGAGCGTGATCGCGGTGGCCATCCTCGGCGGCGGGACGATCATCTCGGTGGGGCAGTCCTATATCGCGAAGGCGAGCACGCTTCGCGGAGGCATCCCGATACTCGACGGCGTGCCCGCGCTGCAGGCCCTGGTGGGCTCGCGGCTCACGTTCGTGATGGTGTGCCTCGCCCTGGGCATGGTCCTGGGCGCGCTGGTGGTGCCGCGATTCGAACACCGCTTCCGACTCCAGCTGCTGTTCGCGGGAAGCGTCGCTGCCTTCGGATTCGCGATGCTGGGCTTCGCGAGCGTGAGGACCTACTGGATCGCGTGCCTGTTCACGATCGCTTGCCGGCGCCTGCGTCGCCACGGTCACCGTCGCAGGGCAGAGCTACGTCGTGCGCACCACCGACGACGCCATCCGCGGCCGGGTGTTCACCGCGCTCGAGAGCGTGATCCGCGTGTCACTGCTGATCTCGATGGCGGTCATGGCGCCGCTCGGCGACCTGATCGCGCGCATCGTGTTCCTCGTGGCGGCACGGATCGGGATCCCCTACAACGAGCTCTACGTGACCGGTCCCCGGATCACGCTGTGGCTCTCGTCGCTCATCGTCCTCGGTGCGGCCGTGTACGCGTTCCGTACGCTCGAGTGGCGCCGCTGCGAGGACGAGCCCTGTCCCCCCGAGCTCTCGGCGGCCTCTTCGGGCACGCCGCCGAGCGGCCCCCCATCGGCGGAGGTGACGCCGGATGCGTGAGGTTCCCGCACACTTGCCTGACGGCGCCGATCCCGCGGGCGGCCCTGCGGCCTCGAAGCGCCCGCGCCGGATCGACCTCCCCGTCAGCCGCGAGGTGCTCTCCACCCTCGAGATCGGCGACGAGGTGCTGCTGTCCGGCCCGGTGTTCACCGCCCGCGACGCGGGGCACGAGCGTCTCCTCGCCGCGCTCGCCGAGACGGGGGAGCTTCCCTTCGGACTCGCGGGTCAGGTGCTCTTCTACGCCGGGCCCACGCCTCCGGCGGCGGGTCGACCCTTCGGCGCGATCGGCCCGACCACCGCCTCCCGCATGGACGCCGCAACCCCGGCGCTGCTCGAGGCGGGGATCGTCGCGACCATCGGCAAGGGCACCCGAGCACCCGAGGTCGCAGACGCCTGCCGCCGCACCGGCAGCGTCTCGTTCGCCGCGGTGGGCGGTGCCGCCGCACTCCTCGCGCGACATGTCGTCTCCGCCGAGCCGATCGCGTGGGAGGACCTCGGCACCGAAGCTCTCCAGCGGCTCGAGCTCGAGAACTTCCCGGTGTTCGTCGCAATCGACACACAGGGGCGCGACCTGTACCGGACCGCCGCCGCCCAGTGGCGGGAGCAGATGCGATGAGCCGCGGGATTCTCGTCACCTTCGAAGGCGGAGAGGGGACCGGCAAGTCGACGCAGATCGCGCGCTTGGCCGAGCGGCTTCGTGCCGCCGGCTTGACGGTGCGTCTCGTGCGCGAGCCGGGCGGCACCGCGCTCGGCGAGGCCGTGCGGGAGATCCTCCTCGACCCCGCCAACGCCGGGATGACCGCGCCGACGGAGCTCCTGCTCTACGAGGCGAGCCGGGCGCAGCTCGTCAACGACGTGCTGAGACCCGCGCTCGACGCCGGCGAGATCGTTCTGCTCGATCGCTTCTACGACTCCACCACCGCCTACCAGGCGTTCGGCCGCGACCTGCCGCGCGCCGACGTCGCGGCAGCGAACCGCATCGCCACCGGCGGCCTCACCCCCGACCGCACGATCGTGCTCGACCTCGACCCCGAGGTCGGCCTTGCCCGTGCGACCCACTCCGGCGCCGACCGCCTCGAGTCCGAGGACCTCGCGTTCCACGTCGCGGTTCGCGAGGGCTTCCTCGCGCTCGCCGCCGAGGAGCCCGACCGCGTCGTGGTCGTCGACGCGCTCGGCACTCCCGACGAGGTCGCCGAGCGTGTCGCCGCGGCCCTTCGCGGCCTGCCGCTCGTGGGTCGGGCGTTGGGCGCCTAGCGTGGAGCGAGCCGCATGACCCGCTGCGCGTGGGACGACATCGTCGGGCAGAGTCGGGTCGCCGACTTCCTGCGCGCGTCCGTCGAGGCCGACCGCACCGTGCACGCATACCTGTTCGTCGGCCCGCCGGGAGCCGGCAAGGCGACCGCGGCTCGCGCGTTCGCGTGCGCGCTGCTCTGCGCCGACAACGGGTGCGGCTCGTGCGGGGCGTGCCAGCGCGTGAAGCGGGGAGTGCACCCTGACGTCCACGTCATCCGGCCCGAGGGCGCCGCGAGCTACCTCGTGGAGCAGGTCCGCGACGTGATCCGAGACGCCAGCCTGGCGCCCGATCGAGGGGCCCAAGAAGGTGTACCTGATCGGCGACGCCGACCTGTTCAACGACTCGAGCGCCAACGCCTTCCTGAAGACCCTCGAGGAGCCGCCCGACGACGTCGTGTTCGTCCTTATGGCCCACGCCTACGACGCCGTACTGCCCACCATCGCGTCGCGGTGCCAGATCGTGCGGTTCCGCCGCATCCCGCCGAGCACCGCCGCCGGTCTCCTCCGCAGCCAGACCGGCGCCACCGAGGCCGAGGCCACCGCGGCCCTGGCGGCCGCCGGCGGCGTCATCGCTCGCGCTCGCGACTTCCTCGACTCCTCGGCGAGGCGTCATGCCCGCGACGAGATCCTGCGCGCGCTCAACAACCTCGCCGACATGGACGACCTCGACGTGCTCGACGTGGCGAAATCGCTGCTCTCGGCGGTCAAGGCGCCGCTCGAGGATGCGAAGGCCGCGCAGGCCGCCGAGCTCGAGACGGCAGTCGGAGTTCATGGCGCGCGGCGCGATCAAGTCGCTCGAGGAGCGGCAGAAGCGCGAGCTCACCGCGCGCGAGCGCGAGGGCGTGCTCGAGGTCCTGAACGTGGCGGAGAGCTGGCTGAGAGATTGCTTAGCTATCTCGCAAGGTGTTCCCGATCTCGTCGCGAACACCGATGCTCAAGACGCCATGACCGCTGTCGGGTCGGCCCTCACTCCTGGTGCTGCGGCACGTGCTCTCTCGGCGGTAACGATTGCACGAAAGCGCATTTCGTATAATGTGAGCCCGCAACTGGCCATCGAGGCCATGTTGTTCGATATCCGGGAGGTTCTCTGTTGCCCACGGTAGTGGGAGTGAGACTCCGCTCCACACCCAAAACGCTTTGGTTCGACCCTGCCGCGACCTCTCCTGAGGCGGGGGAACTTGTCGTTGTCGAGACCGAACGCGGCACCGAGATCGGTGAGATCGTCGAGACGCCTCACGAGGTGACCGCCGAGGAACTCCCCGCCGCGCTCAAGCCGGTCGTTCGCGTCGCCGACGAGGCCGACCGCGCCTACGCCGAGGAGCTGCTCGTCAAGGAGGCCGAGGCGCTTCCCGCGTTCAAGGCCGCCGTCGAGCGCAGTGGCCTCGACATCAAGGCCGTCGACGTCGAGTACCTGTTCTCCGGCGACAAGGGCATCTTCTACTTCACCGCCGAGGACCGCGTCGACTTCCGAGACCTCGTCCGCGATCTCGCGGCCCAGTTCCACATCCGAGTCGACATGCGCCAGATCGGCGTTCGCGACGAGGCCCGCCTCGTGGGCGGGGTGGCGCACTGCGGTCAGCCGCTGTGCTGCGTGCGGTTCGGCGGCGAGTTCCAACCGGTGTCGATCCGGATGGCCAAGGAGCAGGACCTGCCGCTCAACCCGCTCAAGATCAGCGGACTGTGCGGTCGGCTCATGTGCTGCCTTCGCTACGAGTACGACGCGTACAAGGACTTCAAGGGCCGCGCCCCCAAGCGCGGTGCCATGATCGAGACGCCGGCGGGCACCGCGAAGGTCACCGACCTCAACACGCCCCGCGAGCGCGTCACGGTGCGCACCCAGGAGGGTGCGAACGTCACCGTCCCGCTCGAGGCGATGACGTGCTGCAAGGGCGGCTCGTGCCCGTGCTCGATCGACGCCGATGCGTTCGCCGAGGCCGCCGGAACCAAGGCGGCTCCTGTCGCAGTCCTCGACACCCCGGCGCTCGAGACCGAGTCCTCGGCGGGCAGCCGCCGCGGGGGCCGCGCTCCCAGCGAATCCGCGCCCGAGCGTGCTGCCGGCGGCAACGGCTCCGGCGGTAACGGCTCCGGTGGCGGCGGAGGCGGTCGGCGACGCCGCGACCGTGGACGCGGCCGTGGCAAGGGCGGCGGTGGCGACGCGAGCGCGACACAGCAGCCCAAGCAGCAGAAGCAGCAGCCCAAGCAGGGCGGCGAGAAGGCTGCGCCCAAGCCGCAGCAGGCCCAGGGCAGCCAGCCGAACGCGTCATCCGGGGGCGGCTCGGGCGAATCGTCGGGACAGGCCTCGGGCTCCGGTCGACGCCGTCGCAGAAGGCGCTCTTCCGGGGGTGGCGCAGGCGGCGGCGAGCAGGTACAGTAGCGAATCGCGTCGCGCCGACGTAGCTCAGTTGGCCAGAGCACCGCACTCGTAATGCGGGGGTCAAGGGTTCGAATCCCTTCGTCGGCTCCACGATTTTGACGCGGGACCTTCGGGTCCCGCGTTCGCGTTCCGGGCACCGACACGCTCGTCAGCTCCGCCTCCCCGAATCGGTGAACGGTACGCCGCTTACTGGCATTTGGGTACCGTTCACCGCCGCTGACACTCCACTCACCGATAGCTCGGCCGCGAACGCAGGAGCCGCCCCCTAGGCGTATGCTAGTTTCGCCTACCGACGCTTCCCGGAGGCACTTCGTGCCGGGGGCGTTTCCGTATCCGGCGCAGTGTCCGGCAACACGCGAGCGGAAGGGAGTGAGCGCGAATATGGCGAGCGAGGAACTCGTCCTTGCGATGTTCGCGATCGTCGGCGTGGCGTTCACCGTCGTCGCGCTCTCCACCTCGTGGCTGCTGTCGCCCAAGAAGCCCTCGGCGGCCAAGTCCGTCACCTACGAATGCGGCGTCGACCCCATCGGTCCGCCGTGGGTCCAGCTCCGCATCGGCTACTACGTCTTCGCCCTGCTCTTCGTCATCTTCGACATCGAGACGGCGTTCTTCTTCCCCTGGGCCGTGATCTTCGCCCGTCCCGAGACCGGCCTGGTGGTGCTCTGGGAGATGCTCGCCTTCGTCGGGATCCTGGTCGTGGGACTCCTGTACGCGTGGAAGGAAGGCGCGCTGAAGTGGCGCTAGACAAGCTGACCGGCGAGAACTCGGTGCTGTTCATCAGGAGCGAACAGCTCTTCGATACCGCTCGCCGCAACTCCCTGTGGTATCTCGCCTTCGGTATCGCCTGCTGCGCCATCGAAGGGCTCATGCACGCCAGCGGTCCGAGGTTCGACTTCGACCGTCTCGGTGTGTTCTTCCGAGCAAGCCCTCGGCAGGCCGACGTGATGATCGTCGCCGGCACCGTGAACCGGAAGATGGCGCTCACCGTGAAGCGGCTGTACGACCAGATGCCCGAGCCCAAGTACGTCGTGGCGATGGGCGCGTGCGCGTGCACGGGAGGGCCGTTCCGCGAGTACCCCAACGTGGTGCTCGGCGTCGACAAGATCGTGCCGGTGGACGTGTACATCCCGGGCTGTCCGCCGCGGCCAGAGTCGGTGCAGTACGCCTTCCTGCAGCTGATGAACAAGATCAAAGAGCAGACAGGGGAGCGGCTTGCTGCCCGACGCGGCTAGAGTCTCATCCGCGCTCAAGGGCGGCGGTGCCGAGAACGCCTCGGTCGAGGAGTCGGGCACCGCGCTTGTGGTGCGCCTCACCGCGGAGAACCTGCGAGTGGGGCTCGAGGCGGTGAAGGGCGCGGGCTTCGACTTCATGGTCGACCTGTTCGGCATCGACACCGGCGAGGCCGTCGATATCGTGTACCTGCTCCGGTCCCTGAAGCGGGACGAGGACCTCACCGTGAAGCTCGCGGTGCCCTACGACGGCACGATCGAGAGCATGTGGGAGGTCTTCCCGGCCGCCGCGTATCCCGAGCGCGAGGCCGCCGAGATGTTCGGCCTGAAGCTCTCGGGCCATCCCAACCCGCAACGGCTGCTCACCGTCGAAGGCGTCGAGCCGCTGCTGCTCAAGCGCATTGAGGTTCGCGGTGCCGAGCAGGTCCGCGACCGCGAGAACGACCCCGTGGGGCTTCCGTGAGCGCCACCGACCACATCTACGACGTGACCCCGGGCAGTCTCGCCGCTGAGGGGATAGCTGCGGAGGGCTCCTACGTCCCCGCGATCCTGCCCGCCGGCGTGCGGCGCCCTCCGGTCGCGGTCAACCATCTCGCCACCGAGCACCTCGTCGTCAACATGGGTCCCCAGCACCCCTCGACCCACGGCGTCCTGCGTGTCCTGCTCGAGCTCGACGGCGAGGAGGTCGAGGCCGCCGAGGCATCGCTCGGCTACCTGCATCGCGGAATCGAGAAGCTCGCCGAGCACCGCCGCTACAACGCGCTCGGCACGCTCATGGACCGCGGCGACTACATCTCCGGTATTCACAACGAACTCGCCGCGGCGCTCGCCGCCGAGGCGCTGCTCGAGGTCGAGGTGCCGGACAAGGCGAACTGGATCCGCACGCTGCTCGGAGAGCTCAACCGCATCTCCAGCCACCTGTTGTGGTACGGGCCGATGGGCCTCGACGCCGGAGCCATGGGACAGTTCCTGTACGCGGTGCGCGACCGCGAGGACATCCTCGACATCCTCGAAGCCGTGAGCGGCCAGCGGATGATGTTCAACTACGTGCGCCCCGGCGGTGTCGTCGCCGATCTGCCCAAGGGCATCGAAGGCAAGGTCAAGCGGTTCCTCGACCACTTCGACGTGCACCTGCCCGAGCACGACGCGCTGCTGGGCGGCAACGAGATCTTCCAGATGCGGACGCGGGGTGTGGGCGTGATCTCGCGCGAGATGGCGCTGGCCTATTCGCTCACCGGCGCCAACCTGCGTGCGAGCGGCGTCGCCTACGACATCCGTCGCGAGCGCCCCTACGCGGCCTACGACAAGGTCGAGTTCGACGTCCCCACCGCCGAGGACGGCGACATCTACGCGCGCTACCTCGTGCGGATGGAGGAGATGCGGCAGTCGGTGCGCATCTGCCGCCAGTGCCTCGAGGGGATGCCCGAGGGCGACACGATGGCGAAGGTCCCGCGGGTCCTGCGACCGCCCGCGGGCGAGGTGTACGCCGCGGTCGAGTCGCCCCGCGGTGAGCTCGGCGTCTACCTGGTCTCCGACGGTTCGGACACCCCGTACCGGATGCGCTACCGCCCACCGGCGTTCTACGCGCTGCAGGCCGGCGAGCAGGCGCTGCCGGGGACGCTCCTGGCCGACGCGATCGTCGTGCTCGGTAGCGTCGACCTCGTGCTTGGCGAGGTGGACCGATGAACCCGTGGCTCTCGGCGCTGCTCGGCGTGCTGGCCGCTCTCGGGCTCATGCTCGTCAACGGCGTGGTGCTCATCTACATGCTGCGCAAGGTCCTCGGCCACCTGCACGTGCGCCTGGGGCCGATGGAGCAGGGGTGGCACGGCGTCCTGCAGACCACGTGGGACGTCCTGAAGCTGCTGTCGAAGGAAGACCCGACGCCTGCGGGCGTCGATCGCGCACTGTACTTCATCGCGCCCGCGCTCGTGTTCGTGCCGTCGCTGGCCGCGTACGGCGCCATCGCGTTCTCGAGCAGCTGGTCGATTGCGAACTCGCCCAACGGGCTGCTGTACACGTTCGCGGTGCTGTCGTTGGTGCCGCTCGGCATCCTGGCCGCGGGCTGGGCGTCGAACAACAAGTGGTCGCTCATCGGCGGCATGCGCGCGGTCGCGCAGCAGATCACCTACGAGGTGCCGCTGCTGCTCTCGGCGCTGCCGGTGGCGCTGCTTGCCCGCTCGCTCAACCTCGCCGACATCGTGAACGCACAGTCGGGACTGTGGTTCTTCATCCCGATGTTCCCGGCCTTCGTGATGTTCGTGGTCTCGGCGCTCATCGAACTCAACCAGACGCCGTTCGACATGTCGGAGGCGGAATCCGAGCTCGTCGCGGGCTTCGCCACCGAGTACGCCTCGATGAAGTTCGGGCTGCTGTTCCTCTCGGAGTTCAGCAACAGCTTCATCATGGCCGCCCTCACCGTCACGCTGTTCCTGGGCGGGTGGCGCATCCCCTTCATGCCCTACGAGTGGTACGCCCCGATCGCGCCGATCGTGTTCATGCTCAAGACCTACCTCGTGATCTTCTGCTTCATGTGGATCCGAGGCACGATGCCCCGTGTCCGCATCGATCAGATGATGACCCTCGGGTGGAAGATCCTGCTTCCGGCGTCGCTCACGTGGCTGATGCTCACAGGTCTGTTCGTGAAGCTCGGGCAGATCGCCGTCAAGGCGGTGGGCTCGTGAGGATCTGGGGAACAGGCCTGCTCACGGGCATGGCCATCACGATGCGCAACATGCTTCGCGGGCCGATCACCGTGCAGTACCCGCACGAGAAGATCCAGCTTCCCGAGCGCGCCCGATGGGCGCTCCAGCCGAAGATGGACGAGCAGGGCAACACCAAGTGCACCGCGTGCATGAGCTGCGTGCGGGCGTGCCCCGACTACATCATCGACCTGCAGACGACCACGGGCGACGACCGCTCGAAGCACATCGACCGGATGACCTACGAGGTCGGAGCCTGCATGATGTGCGGGCTGTGCGTCGAGGCGTGCCCGTTCGACGCGATCGAGATGGGCCAGGACTACGAGCTCGCCCGCGTCAGCGCCGCCGAGCTCACCGTCGACCTGCTCGTCGACGTGCCCGCCGCTGCGCCGAAGCGCGACAAGCCGGCCGCCGCCGCCCCCGCGAAGCCCGCGGCCGCGGCGGAGAAGCCGGCTGCGGGAGCGAAGCCCGAGGCCGCCGACCCGGCGCCTGCGGAGGCCCCGCCGGCCCCGGAAGCGACAGAGGGAGGCGAGCCGACCGGTGAGTGAGACCGTCAACACAGTCGGCTTCGCCGTGCTCGCGACGCTCGCGGTCGTGGGCAGTCTCGGCGTGGTCTCGTCGCGCAACGTGGTGCACGCCGCGTACTGGCTGCTGGCCACGTCTGTGACCGCGGCGGGGCTCTACTTCCTGCTCGCGGCGAACTTCGTCGCCCTGCTGCAGCTGCTCGTGTACGCGGCCGCGGTCGCGGTGCTCAACATCTTCACGATCATGCTCACGCTGCGCCGCCGCGAGGACGCCGTTCGCTCGCTGGACTTCTCGTGGGCCGCGCTTGCGCTTGCGGTCGCGTTCGCAACGCTGGTGACCGTCGCGGTGCTCGGCGCGAAGCTTCCCGCCGCCGAGTTCCCTGCCCGCGTCCCCGACATCGCCGACATCGGCACCGCGCTGTTCGGCCGCTGGCTGCTCCCGTTCGAGCTCGCCTCGGTGGTGCTGCTGATCGCGATCGTCGGTGCGGTGTGGTGGTCGAAGGAGGATGAGCGCTAGATGCAGCTGGGCGTGACTCCGTTCCTGATCCTCTCGGCGGTGATGTTCTCCATCGGGCTCTACGGCGCCGCTTCCAAGAAGAGCGCGGTGACCGTGCTGATGTCGCTCGAGCTGATGTCGATCGCGGTGAGCCTGAACCTCGTGGCGCTGTCGCGGTTCGTCACGCCCAAGCTCATGACCGGGCAGGCGTTCGCGCTGTTCGTGATGGTGGTTTCGGCCGCCGAGGTGGGCATGGGCCTCGCGCTCGTGCTCTCGGTGTATCGCCGCAACCGCTCGGTGGAATTGCCATCGCTCGATCGGCTGAAGGGGTAGCGGGTGAACTGGGTCGTCGCCATACCGCTGCTCCCGGCACTCGTGTTCGTGGTGCTACTGCCGCTGTCGCGTGACGTTCGCCGCTACGGCGCGTACCTCTCGGTCGGGGCGATGGCCGCGTCGTTCCTGCTGTCGCTCTCGGCGTTCGTGCGGGTGTGGCCCGGCGGTTCCGAGGAGCCCATCTGGACGCTGCACTGGCCGCTCGCGACCATCGGCACCCAACACATCGATCTTGGCCTGCGTCTCAACTCGCTCTCGGCGCTCATGGTCGTGATCGTGACGGGCGTGGGCATCTGCGTGCAGGTGTACTCGCTCGCGTACATGCGCGACGACCCCCGCCGAGGATGGTTCTTCGCGGTGCTATCGCTGTTCACGGCAGCGATGCTCGCGTTCGTGCTCGCCGACAACCTTCTGCTGATGTTCGCGTCGTGGGAGATCATGGGCCTGTGCTCGTACCTGCTCATCGGGTTCTGGTACGAGCTCGCAGGGCCGCGCGCCGCCGCGATGAAGGCGTTTCTGACCACCCGTGTCGGCGACCTCGGGTTCCTGTTCGCCCTGTGGGTGGTGTGGCAGCAGGCTGGCACGTTCGAGCTGCACGCGGCCATCGAGTCCCTGCCCGAGTGGGCGGCCGGCGCCGCGATGCTCGCGGCGATCGGGTTCTTGATCGCGGCGATGGGCAAGTCGGCGCAGATCGGGCTCCACGTGTGGCTGCCCGACGCGATGGCCGGCCCCACGCCGGCCTCGGCGCTCATCCACGCGGCGACGATGGTGGCGGCGGGCGTCTACCTCGTCGCGGTGACGCTGCCGGTGTTCGCGGTCAACGAGATGATGCTGACCGCGCTGATGGTCATCGGCGTCGCGACGTCGCTCATGGGTGGGTTGCTCGGCTGCGTGCAACACGACATCAAGAAGGTCATGGCGTATTCGACGATCAGCCAACTCGGACTGATGTTCGTGGGTCTAGGCACGGCCGACGCGTTCGTCGGCATCTTCCACCTCACGACCCACGCGTTCTTCAAGTCGCTGCTGTTCCTGGGCGCCGGCACCATCATCCACGCCGCCCACACCCAGGACATGCGGGAGATGGGCGGCATCGCCCGCCGCATGCCGGTGACCACGGCGGTGTTCACGGTCGGCGCGCTGGCGCTGGCCGGCGTGTTCCCCACGAGCGGGTTCTTCTCGAAGGACGAGATCGTGAACGTGCTCTGGCACGAGCACCACTACACGATCTTCGCGCTCGTGCTGCTTTCGGCGTTCATCACCGCGTACTACGTGGCGCGGCTCTGGTTCCGGGTGTTCACCGGGCCGGCGCAGACCGACCATCTCCACGAGGGACACGCCACGATGGTGCTGCCGATGGGAGCGCTCGCCGTGACGACGCTCGTGATCGGCTGGTTCGCCAAGCCGCTCGGCGCGTTTCTCGGCGAGCCGGTGGGCGAGGCCTCCATGCCGATCATCCTGGTCGCCTCGGGCGTCGGTCTCGCCGGCATCGCGGTGGGGTGGTGGTTCTACGGCCGCCGGAACGTCGTGGTCAACACCGCCCGCATCAAGCAGCAGTGGGGCTTCGCGTACCAGATGCTCGCCTCGAAGCTGTACTTCGACCTCACCTACGACCGACTGTTCGTCCGCACGTTCCAGTGGATCGCGAAGCGCCTGCGCATCTTTGATGGCGCGGTCATCGACGGCGCGGTCAACGGGTCCGCCGCGGTGTTCGCCAGGGTCGCCGAGGGCTCGGCGTGGACCGATCGCACGATCGTCGACGGCGCGGTGAACGGGATCGCCACCATCGCGAAGCGCAGCGGTACCTCGGCGCGCAAGCTCCAGACCGGCAACGTGCAGTCCTACCAGCGTCTCGTCATCGGCGCGCTCGTCGTGCTGCTGCTCGCGGTGTACGTCGTCCTCATGCTGAAGGGGGCCTAGGGGTGCTCAGCATCATCACGTTCCTGCCGCTCGTTGCGGCGATCGCCTGCGCCGTGGTGCCGGCATCGAAGCCCACGTGGCCCCGGTGGATCGCGCTTGGCGCCAGCCTCGCGAACCTCGTCGTGACCTCGGTGGTCGTCGCCGGCTTCGAGCCCGGCGGTGGCATGCAGTACGTCGAGAAGTTCGCGTGGGTCCCCCAGGCCGGCATCGAGTATCACCTCGGGGTCGACGGCCTCGCGCTGCCGATGGTGTTCCTCTCGGCGCTGCTCACCGTGCTGGCCGTGCTCGTGAGCTGGAACACCGACAAGAAGCCGCGGTTCTGGTTCTCGATGCTGATGCTGCTGGGCGTGGGCATGAACGGCGTGTTCATGGCCCTCGACTTCATCCTGTTCTACGTGTTCTGGGAGCTCGTGCTGGTCCCGATGTACTTCCTGATCGGGCAGTGGGGCGGTCCGAGGCGCGAGTACGCCGCGCTCAAGTTCTTCCTGTACACGCTGCTGGGCTCGGTGTTCATGCTGCTCGGCATCATCGTGCTCTACCTCGCCGCGCCAGACGGTGCCGAGCGGACCTTCAACATGGTCGAGCTCATCGCCCGCGGCGGCGCCGGCCTCACGTCGACCGCCCAGTGGTGGGTGTTCGCGGCGTTCTTCCTCGGATTCGCGGTGAAGGTTCCCGGTATGGCCGCTGCACACGTGGCTCCCCGACGCCCACGTTGAGGCCCCCACCGCCGCATCCGCGTTGCTGGCCGGCGTGCTGCTCAAGATGGGCACGTACGGCTTCATGCGCGTTTCCCTGCCGATGCTGCCCGACGCGTTCCAGCAGTGGCAGGGCATTCTGGCGACGCTCGCGGTGATCTCGATCCTGTACGGGGCCTTCGTCGCCTTCGCTCAGGCCGATCTCAAGAAGCTCGTCGCGTACTCGTCGGTGTCGCACATGGGCTTTGCGATGTTGGGTATCGCTGCGGGCACGGCCGCCGGACTCAACGGCGCGCAGGCGGTCAACTTCAGCCACGGACTCGTCTCGGCGGCGCTGTTCATCGGCGTCGGTGCGGTCTACGAGCGAGCGCACACGCGGCAGATCGCCGAGATCTCCGGACTCGCCAACCAGCTGCCCAAGGCCGCGTTCGCAATGGCGTTCTTCGGGTTCGCCTCGCTCGGTCTGCCGGGGCTCTCGGGCTTCGTCGGTGAGTTCCTGTCGCTGCTGGGCGCGTGGGTCTCGGACCTGTCTCCGTGGTTCGCGATCCTCGCCGGTCTCGGCGTGCTGTTCGGCGCGGCCTACATCCTTTGGATGCTGCGGCGCGTGGTGTTCGGTCAGCCGTCGTTCTCGATCGCCGACGCCACCGACCTCACCGCTCGCGAGATCCTGATCTTCGCCCCGCTGTTCGTGCTCGTGGTGGCGATCGGCGTGTACTGGGACCTGCTGCTGCAGTACACCAACCCGTTCTCGACCGCGCTCGCGAAGATCGTGGGAGCGTAGATGTCCGACCTCGCCCGCATCGCTCCCGAGCTGCTCGTCCTCTTGGCGGCGGCCTGCGCGCTGTTCGCCGAGTACGCCGGCGGCAGGCAGCGGATGGCGGCGCTGTTCGGGGTGGTCGGCGGGACGGTCGCGGCCGTCGGCGCTGCCCTGTTGCCGCTGGGCACCGCGTTCGGCGGCATGCTGGTGCTCGACGGCCCCGCGCGCTTCGTGCGCGTGGGTGCTGCGGCGCTCGCCGCCGTGTGGTGCCTGTGGGTCTACGGGCGCGGCGTCGAGGGAGGGGAGCGCGAGGCTGTCGCTCTCGCGCTGTTCTCGACCGCCGGCGCCATGTTCCTCGCCTCGGCCGCGGAGCTCATGACGCTGTTCCTCGCTCTCGAGATCTCGACGATGCCCGCCTACATCCTCGTGGGCTACCGCAGAGGCGACATCCGCAACCTCGAGGGCGCGCTCAAGTACTTCCTCATGTCGCTGCTCACGAGCCTGATCGCGCTCTACGGGTTCAGCTTCGTTTTCGGGCTTGCGGGGACGACGTTCTTCTCGGGATTCGGTGCGCTCGCTGAGTCCGAGGGGCTCGCCCTGCTCGCGGTGACCCTGGCGCTGGTGGGGATGTCGGCGAAGCTGTCGGCAGTGCCGTTCCACTACTGGGCGCCCGACGCGTACGAAGGGGCGTCCGCGGTCTCGGTCGCGTTCGTCTCGACGGTGCCCAAGCTCGCGGGAGCGATCGTGCTCGTGCGGTTCCTCGACGCGGTGGCGACGCCGGTGCCTTCGATCGCGATCGTCGTCGGCGTGCTGGCGCTGCTCTCGATGGTGTTCGGCAACCTCGCCGCGCTCAACCAGACCGACCTGCGCCGCCTCATGGCCTACTCCGGCGTCGCGCACACCGGCTACCTGCTGACCGGCGCGGTCGCGCTGACAGCGGTCGGCTTCAGTTCCGCGATCCTCTACGCGCTGTCCTACGCGATCCCGTCGATGCTCGTGATGCTGGTGGCCGCCGAGGAGGGCCCGCTGCTGGAGTCCTGGGCGTCGCTCTCCACTCGGCGCGGTCCCACCGCGTGGGCGGTCGTCATCTCGCTGGTGTCGCTGGTGGGCGTTCCGCCGCTCATCGGCTTCTTCGGGAAGCTCGGCGTGTTCAGCGCGGCCGTGTCGGCGGGCGGCTGGTACGGCGCCCTCGCGGTCGTCGGCGTGGTGATGAGCGTGGTCTCCGCGGGGTACTACCTGCGCATCGTTCGGACGATGTTCTTCGCCCCCGAGCTCGAGCAGCTGACCCCGGTGCCGCGCTCGGTGAGTGCCGGTACCTCCCTGGCGCTGCTCGTGGCTGCAACCGTCGGTCTCGGCATCGCGGCGGGTGCCGTGATCACCTGGCTCGGCGTGTTCGCGTAACGACGCAGCCGTCCGCGTCGCCGCCCAAATACCCCACCGCCTATCTGAACAGCCGTTGTGCTGGGTGTGCTGTTTTGGTGGAGCCCCAGCGTACACTCGGTAGATGCTGGTATGACGGGTATGGACGTTGCTTAGTTGCACTTACCATCACCGACACCGTCGCGAGGAATACAACCGATGAGCGACCAGAACGATCGACCCTTCGACAACTCCGTCGGCCCCGCCGAGAACCCTTCGGCACCCGACGCTCCCGGCGTTCCGCCGGCCACTTCCGCGTATCCGCCGCCCCCGCCTGCGCCCGCGCCAGTGCCGTCTTCCGCACCGTCGTGGAGCGGCGAGGACCGCAGGGCGTACCCGCACGTCGAGCCCGCAGGAGCTGAGGGCGAGGACCTCGCCTGGACCGCCGACCCCGCGGAGCACCTCGGCCACGACGTGCCGCCTGCTCGCGAGCCCCACGTCGTCACGGGTCCGCTCCCGGTGTGCGACTACACCGGTGAGGGTGACGTGCCCTGCGAAGAGCCCGTGCAGGAGAAGCGCTGGTCGAGCGCCGCGGTGATCGTCTCGGCGGCACTCGGCGCGCTGGTCGGCGGCGTTCTCGTGACAGCCGGCGCGCTCTGGCTGCTCTCGGGCGTACCCGCGCTGCGCGTCGCGCAGTCAGCGAGCCGCGCTACGACCTCGACTCCGGTTCGGATCAACCCGAGCGCCGCCGAGGACCGCGCTGTCGTCGTGGCGGCCAAGGCCCAGCCCTCGGTGGTCAACGTCTCGATCCGGCAGGCGGGCCTCGATCCGTTCACCGGTCAGCAGTTCACCCAGGAGGCCGGCAACGGCAGCGGCGTCATCATCCGAGATGACGGCTACATCCTCACGAACTACCACGTGATCGAGGGTGCCTCGGAGATCGTGGTGACCTACGGCAACGAGGACAAGGTGGCCAAGGTGGTGGGCGCCGATCCCGTCACCGATCTCGCAGTGCTCAAGATCGAGGGCACGGGCTATCCAGCGATCGAGTTCGGCACGTCGAAGGGCCTTCGGGTCGGCGAGTTCGTTCTGGCGATCGGCAGCCCGTTCGGTCTCGACAAGACGGTCACCGAAGGCATCATCTCGGCCCTGCAGCGAACCGAGCGCGCCCGGGGTAACTCGAAGGCGGGCATCACCACCTACACCGACCTCATCCAGACGGACGCCGCGATCAACCCCGGCAACTCCGGCGGCGCCCTCATCGACGAGACGGGCAGGCTGATCGGCATCAACACCCTCATCCAGTCGCCTACCGGCGACGTTGGTGCTGCGCAGTCGGCCGGTATCGGCTTCGCGATCCCCATCGACTTCGCCCGGCAGATCGCCGACCAGCTCATCGAGAGCGGCAAGGCCCGCCACGCCTACATGGGCGTGTCGCTCCAGACGGTCGACCAGCAGCTTGCAGCCCAGCTCGGGCTTCCCGACACGGGTGGTGCGCTGGTGCGCTTCGTCGACCCGAACTCGCCTGCCGAGGCGGCCGCGCTTCGGCGGGGCGACGTCATCGTGAAGATCGGGGACCGTGAGATCACCACCACCGAGGACGTGTTCGCTGCCGTGCGGGAGCACCAGGTCGGGGAGTCGGTGCCGTTCGTGATCGTGCGCGGCGAGGCGACGAAGACGGTGCCGATCACGCTTGGCTCGGACCAGGCGCAGTGAAGATCGCCGTCGTCGCGGTCGGCAAGCTCAAGGAGCGCTACTACCGCGACGCGGCTGACGAGTACCTCAAGCGTCTGAAGCCCTACGCCAGAGTGGACGAGATCGAGGTTGCGGACCGCGATCTCAGCCGCGGCGAGGAGCGTGGCCGCGCCGAGGAAGGTGCCGACATCTTGCGGGCGCTTCCCGAGGGCGCGCACGTGGTCCTGCTCGACATCGGGGGCCGGCAGCGTTCGTCCGAGGAGATCGCCGCCTGGATCGACCAGCACGCGCTCAACGGCCGCAGCTCGCTGGCGTTCGTGATCGGTGGCGCGTCGGGGTTCTCTCCCGACGTCGCCGCGCAAGCCGACGAGCGGCTCTCACTCGGTCGCATCACCCTGCCGCATCAGCTCGCCCGCGTCGTGCTGCTCGAGCAGCTGTACCGGGCGTTTCGCATCAGCCGAGGCGAGCCCTACCACCGGTAGCGCTCGCTCGCCGCTCGCGGCACGCCCCCGCCGCCTCCAACGCGCCGCCGCAGATCGCGCGCACAGCCCGTGCGCGCCCGCGCTATCGCCGCTTGAGGTCGCGCCCGGCGGCCATCGCCGCACGCGCCCCCTGGCCCGCCGCCAGCACGATCTGCTTCCCGAACAGGTCGGTGACGTCGCCTGCGGCGTAGATGCCGGGCGTCGAGGTCTGCTGCGACTTGTCGACCACGATCTCGCCCTTGTCGTTGAGTTCGACGAGTCCCATCGCGAATTCGCTCGCCGAGATCGACCCGCTCTCGATGAAGACGCCATCGGCTTCGATGCGCTCTTCGGTGCCGTCGGCCTCGACGACGAGGGCAGTGACCCGGTCCTCGCCGTCGACACGCACCGGTTTCGCCCCGTATCGCGTCTCGATCGCGGGCTCCGCCGCGAGCTTGTCGATGACCGCTTGCGGTGCGACCACCGGGGTCTTGTTGGCGAGAACGACTCGCGAAGCGCCCACTGCGGCCAGCTGGAGCGCCGCGTCGGCCGCCGACTCGCCCGGCCCCACCACCACGACCTGCTTGCCCACGAAGAACGCCGCGTCGCACGTGGCGCAGTAGGACACGCCGCGCCCCACGAGCTCGTCCTCGCCCGGGATCGCAAGCCGGTTCACCGCGCGTCCGGTGGTGATGATGACGGTGCGGCCGCGCACGGTCAGCCCCTCTCGGCTGAAGACCTCGAAGCCGTCGTCGACAGGCACGATCGCGTTCACCAGGTTGCCGTCGAAGCAGTCCACGTCGAACTGCGAGACGTGCTCGCGGAAGCGGTCCACCAGCTCAGGTCCCGACACCAGCTGCCAGCCGATGTAGTTCTCGACGTGACGCGCCCACATCGCCTGCCCGCCGATCGATCCCGCCACCACCGCGGCGGTCAGTCCCTGCCGTGCGGCGTAGACCGCTGCCGAGAGACCCGCCGGTCCGGCTCCGACGATCACGACGTCGTAGCGTTCCTTCGCCTTGCCGGCGTCACCCATCGTGTCTCCTCGCCCTCGTGAACGGCGTGCCTGACGAGTATCTTCCACTCCCGTCCGGCGCTTCGAGCATCGAACTTGCTGCAAGGCAGCCATGCCGAAGAACCCCAGTGACTCCTCAACACCGCGCATCTGGCGCCCACATCGCTCGGCGGCGCCCACGCGGCTGGTCGCTGCGCTGCTCCTCGCGTCGCTCGCGCTGCTGGTCGCCGGCTGCCAGCGCAGCCGCGTCCCCGAACCGGCGTCCTTCGAGCCTGCGGCGCAGTCAGCGGTCGAGCCCGACGTCAGCTCCGAGCCGGTGCCGGGCGAGTTCACCGCGACGACCGGCCTGAAGACCATCCGCCAGAGCGTGCCCCACAAGGAGGTTCGCATCGGCACCCTCCTCGTGGAGCTCACCGACGTCGGCACCGGACCGCTCACCGACATCGAAGGCGGGCCCGCGCTCGACCCGCAGCCGTGGAGCACGCGGCTGAGCCTGCGCTTGCGCGTCCGCAACGTTGGGTCCGAACCCGCGACGGTGACACTCTCACCCGACTGGCTGCTCGTCCACGACGGCAAGGGGCACCACCGCCCGCCCATCGGCGGCGCTGAGGACGTCGTCGTGGCCGGACTCGCAGACCAGCCCCTCTCGGATGCCGGCCCGGTGACGGCAGCGGCGCGCAAGCTCGAGCCGGGAGGGGAGCTCGTCGTGCTGCGCTCCTTCGTCGTGCGCAAGGACGACCGCACCCGAGATCTGTGGGTGGTGTACCTGCTCGACAAACAGACGCTCGTCCGCTTCCGTCTGGCCCCGGGCGCGAAGCTGTTCTGACGCTCAAGACGAGGGCTTCATCGGCTACAATGACTGCCCTTGCCCGCCTGAGAGCCACGAAGCGGAGACCCCCGTGCGCGACCTCGTTGCCGAGCTCGTCACCACCGCCACCGCCGCAGCCGTCGCCGACGGTCAGATAGCCCTCGCCGAGATACCCGCGCCGGAGCCGGAGCGCCCCCGCGATCCGAGCCACGGCGACTGGGCCACCAGTATCGCGCTGCGGAGCGCCAAAGCCGCAGGCATGAACCCGCGCGAGTTGGCGAACATCATTGCGGAGCGGATCGCCGAGCACCCCGATATCGCGTCCGTCGAAGTCGCCGGCCCCGGGTTCATCAACCTGCGCTTGGCTCCCTCGGCGCTCCAGCGCGTGCTGCGCGAAGCGCGGGAACAGGGCGCGGACTTCGGTCGCACCGACGGCGGCTCCGGTCGCAAGGTCCAGGTCGAGTTCGTCTCGGCGAACCCCACGGGTCCGATGCACGTCGGACACGGGCGGTGGGCAGCCCTCGGCGACGCGATGGCGCGGGTGCTCGAGCACGCGGGCTGGAACGTCGAGCGCGAGTTCTACGTGAACGACGCCGGCAACCAGATGGAGATCTTCGCGAAGTCGGTCGCAGGCAGGTATCTGGAGCTGTGCGGTCGTGAGATCGAGTTCGAGGACGACTGGTACCGCGGGCCCTACATTGCCGAGATCGCCCGCGAGATCCTCGATGCCGAAGGCCCGGTGTGGGCGGATTCTCCCGCCGAGGACCGAGAGGCGCACTTCAAGGAGAAGGCGTACACCCAGGTGCTCGCGCACCTGAAGCACGTGCTCGCCGACTTCGGGGTCGACTTCGATGTGTGGTTCTCGGAGCGGACGCTTCACGAGCCGGGTGCTGACGGCGTCAGCGCGATCGAGCGCGCGATCGAGGACCTCCGCGGGCGTGGCTACATCTACGAGAAGGACGGAGCGGTGTGGTTCCGCTCCACGGACTTCGGGGACGACCTCGACCGGGTGCTCCACAAGTCGGACGGTAGCTACACCTACTTCGCCGCCGACGTCGCCTACCACAAGAACAAGTACGACCGCGGCTTCGACCGGGTCATCAACATCTGGGGCGCCGACCACCACGGCTACGTCGCTCGCATGAAAGCCGCCGTCGCCGCCCTCGGTCACGAGGGGCAGCTCGACATCGTGATCGGCCAGCTCGTGAACCTGTTCCGCGCCGGCGAGGCTGTGCGCATGAGCAAGCGCACCGGCGAGATGGTGACCTTCGAGGAGCTCGTCGAGGAGGTCGGTCGAGACGCGGCGCGCTACTTCTTCCTTCAGCGCTCGAGCGACCAGTCAGTCGACTTCGACATCGAGCTCGCCCGTCGCCAGTCCAACGACAACCCCGTCTTCTACGTGCAGTACGCGCACGCCCGCATCTGCTCGATCCTGCGCAAGGCCGCGGGACACGACACCGCCGACGACGCGGTCAACATCGCGTCGCTTTCCGCCGAGATCGTTCCGCCCGACGCGGACCTCGCGCTGCTCACGGAGGAGGCAGAGCTCTCGCTCATGCGCAAGCTGGGCGAGTTCCCGGAGGTCGTCGACGGCGCCGCTCGCGATCTCGCCCCCAACCGCGTCGCTCGCTACGCCGAGGAACTCGCCGCGTCGTTCCATCAGTTCTACACCGTGTGCCGCGTCGTCGATCCCGACGCCCCCGACCTCACCGCAGCCCGCCTCTACGCTGCCGACGCCCTGCGCAGCGCCCTTGCCACCGCACTCGGGTTGCTCGGCGTGACCGCTCCCGAAAGGATGTAGTCCCATGGCCGGGAAGCCCTCCGCTCCGCGTCCCCCCGCGGTGGCCGACCAGCGCACCGCGCACGACCTCACTGCGGTGCTGCCCGTGACGGCGCAGGTGTGCGAAGGCCATCTGTGCGTCGGTGGCGTCGACATGGTCGAGCTCGCCCGCGAGGCCGGCACGGCCCTGTACGTGATGGACGAGGCGACCATCCGCCAGCGCCTCGCCGAGTACGTGAAGTGGACGCGCTACCACTGGCCGCACGTGGACGTGGTCTACGCGGGCAAGGCGTTCATGTCGCTCGCGATGATCCGGCTGGTCGAGGAGGAGGACTGCTGCCTGCTGTGCGCTTCGGGCGGCGAGCTCGCCTACGCGATGCGTGCCGGGTTCCCGATGTCGCGGGTGCAGGTGCACGGCAACAACAAGACGCCTCGGGAGATCGGCGAGTGCCTCGAGGCCGGGGTCAGCCGGATCGTCGTCGACAACTTCGACGAGCTCGAGCGAATCTCGGCGATGGCATCGGAGCTCGGGATCGAGCAGAAGGTGCTCATTCGCGTGACGCCCGGCGTGCAGGCCGACACCCACGACTTCATCATGACCGGCGCCGAGGACTCGAAGTTCGGCTTCGGGCTGAACCAGGGCCTGGCGATGCAGGCCGTGAAGCGCGCCGTCGAGGCACCCGGTGTGGACTTCGAGGGGCTGCACATGCACATCGGCAGCCAGATCTACGCCCTCAACAGCTACCACGCGGCCATCGCCAAGATGGTCGACTTCATGCGCGAGATCCAGGCCGAGACGGGCGTCGCCGTGCGCATGCTCGACGTCGGCGGGGGTCTCGGCGTGGCGTACGGCGTGCCGGACGAACCCTCGACAGTCGAGGAGTTCGGCAAGGTCGTTGTCGACGGCATCAAGGAGGAGTGCGAGAAGCACGGCCTCGAGGTGCCCAGGATGGCGGTCGAGCCGGGGCGGTCCATCGTGGCCAACGCAGGCGTGACGCTCTACACGGTGGGCACCATCAAGGAGATCCCAGGCATCCGCACCTACGTCGCCGTCGATGGCGGGATGAACGACAACATCCGGACCGCGCTCTACGACGCGCACTACGAGGCGATCATTGCGAACAAGGCCGACCAGCCGCGAGAGATGGTGGCGACCGTGGCCGGCAAGCACTGCGAGAGCGGCGACATCGTCGTGCGCGACGCGCCGCTGCAGTGCCCCGAGGTCGGCGACATCCTGTGCGTGTGCTCCACCGGCGCGTACTGCCAGTCGATGTCGAGCAACTACAACAAGAACGTCCGTCCGGGCGTGGTGTTCGTGCGTGACGGCGAGTGGCGGTGGGTGATCCGCCGAGAGACCTACGAGGACCTCATGAAGTGTGAGGTGGAGTAGCTCTCGCTCGATGCCGCCATGGGGTATCTGAGCTCCGGGCCTGACAGCGCCCCTTATCTGCGGAAACGCCTGACAAGGTGTCAAGAGTTACACCGTGTCAAGTATTGCCAGTGGGCACCTTTGGACCCTAGAGTAACGGCAGGCGCGGGTCCGGCAACCCAGCGCTTGTCCTGCAATAGGGGCCCGAACGTGTGGGGGTAGGGTGTCTCGGACCGGAACGCGACCGGCATCGCGCTTCGCTCGGCTCGTCGCGCTTCTCGCGATCGCTGCGTCTATCTCGGCGGGCCGGCTACCGCGTTCGCTGCGACGCTCATGGTGTATCCCACCAACGCGGATACCGCGGGCGCCCGGACCACCGGTGGACCACGGCACCCACGGCGAATGCCTGGCAGGGGAGCCTGGCGACGGACGACGCCGATTCCAGCTTCGCGCGTGGTCTCAGCCCCACCCTCAACAACCAAGATGTCTACCTCACGCTCGACCCGGTGACTCGAACCACGGGCACGATCACCACCGTGACTGTCAGCGGCCATCGTCGGGTCGGGCAATACCCGCATCGCACCGATGCAGCTCGGCATCGCCGCAGCCACGGGGGCGCCCACGATGGAGGGCGTCACTTTCAACGCGCCTGCACGGACTCTGGCGACAGCGCCGGTCTACACCACGCACTCCTGGACTGCGCCGACGGCGCCCGGTGGTGGCGCGTGGACGTGGGCGGACCTCGCGTCTCTTCGTGGAGTGGTGCGCCAGGTGACACGACCCGGCAACGGTGGCGACCGGACGCTTCACGTCACCCAGCTGTTCGTCACCGTCGAGTACACGCCGCCGTCCTACACGATCACGTCGACGGCAGGCGCCGGCGGCACGATAGCGCCGTCGGGGGTCGACGTCCGTCGTCGAAGGAAGCGAGCCAGACCTACACGATCACCCCGAACCCCGGCTTCCACATCGAGACGCTGACTGTCGACGGCGGCGCGGTCCCTGGCGACCACGTACACGTTCTCGAACGTGACGGCGCCGCACACCATCGGCGCCACGTTCGCCGCGAACAACCCCACGGCCACGGTGACCGATCCTGCTCCCAACGCCTGGATCTCGGGCACCTCGTTCGGCATCTCAGGAACTGCAGCCGCCGACTTCGGGCACGCGATCGATCACGTCGACGTCATGATCCGCCGCTCCGACGGTCTCTACTGGGACGGCATCTCGCAGTGGACGATCAACCCCACGTGGTTGCTCGCGACCGGAACCACATCGTGGTCGTACGACTGGCAACCCCTCCCCGCCGAGGAGGGCGCCTACACCTACAGCATCGATGCGCGCGCGACCGACAGCGACGCGGTTGCGGGAACGGCCTCGGGAGTCAGCGGTGTTCGTGTCGACAACGTCGCCCCGAGCGGTTCCGTCAGCATCAACGCGGGGGCAACGTACACCACCAGCACGAGCGCCGCACTGGCGCTATCAGCGACCGACGGCGGCTCGGGCATCGCCCAGATGCGCTTCTCCATCGACGGCACGAACTGGTCGTCGTGGGAGCAGTACGGCGCGACCAAGAGCCTGACGCTCGCGGGTCCCGACGGCACCAAGACCGTCTACGTTCAGTTCGCCGACACGATCGGGAACCAGTCGGGGTCGTTCACCGACACGATCATCCTCGATACCGCGTCGCCTTCGACGATTCGCACCGACGCCGGCGGAACGCTTGGTCTCGCCGGCTGGTACACCTCGCCCCCGTCGGTCACGCTCGTGCCCACCGAGGCGGGCGCTACGGCTTACTCCGGTTGGAATGGCTCGGGTCTCTCGGCGTACCTCGCGCCGCTCACGCCCGCCGAAGGAACGAGCACGCTTTCGTACCGATCGGTCGATCTGGCGGGGAACGCCGAGACCACTCAGACCGCGGTCTACTACGTCGACACGATCGCGCCCGCCGCTCCGACCGCCACCGCTTCGAATCCCACTGAGACGTCGATCGACCTGTCGTGGGGCGGGGTGACCGACTCGGGCTCCGGCATCGCCTACTACGAGATCCGCGTCGGCGCCAGCGTCGTGGGGACGACCGCGGCGACCAGCCGGACGATGTCCGGACTGGCGCCCAACACCAGCTACACCTACACCGTGAATGCCGTCGACGTGGCGGGGAACCAGGGCGCGAGCTCGGCGCCCGTGGCCGCGTCAACGCTCGCGGCGGCGGCCCCGACGACTACGACTTCGATCGCGCCGAGCTCCGCCAACGGATCGGCAGGGTGGTACCTCACGACACCGCTGATCACGTTGACCTCGAACCTGCCCGGTACGACGTACTACAGCTGGGCAGGGCCGTCGGGACCGTGGAGCGCGGGGACGAGCGTCTCGGTGCCTTCGGGGACGAACACGCTGTGGTTCTACTCGACCGCCGTCGGTTCCGCCGATGAGACCCCGAAGTCGTTCGGACCGGTCAGGGTCGACATCACCGCGCCGGGTACGCCGGTCGTGGCAGCCTCGAACGTGACCGGGTCGTCGGTCGACTTGTCTTGGACGGCGGTCGCCGACGCGCACTCCGGCGTCGGCTTCTACGAGATCCGTGACGGCGCGAGCCTAGTAGCCACGACGTCCGGCACCACTCGCACGATGTCGGGGCTCGTGCCGGGCAGCAGCCACACGTACACCGTCACCGCGGTCGACGTCGCTGGCAACAGCGGGTCGGCGTCAGCCGGCGTGCCCGTCACCACGAGCCTGAACGGCGCACCCACGACGACGCTGAGTGCGCCGCCACCCAACGGGCAGAACGGCTGGTACGCGTCGGCACCGCTGCTCACGCTCGACGCCGGTGCCGGTGCCATCACCTACTACAGCTGGGCCTCAGTCACCGGACCTTGGAGTCTCTACACCGGGCCGATCTCCGGCCTGGCCGGCACGAACACCCTGTACTTCTACTCGACGAAGGTCGGATCGACTGACGAGACTCCGAAGAACTCCGGCCCGATCAGGGTCGACACCACGGTGCCCGGGACCCCATCGCCCACCGCGTCCAACGTGACCGCCTCGTCGGCGACCATCTCCTGGCCGGCTGTCTCGGACACGTACTCGGGCGTCGCCCAGTACCGCGTCTACGACGCCGCCGACAATGTCGTGGCGACCACGAGTTCGACGAGTGCCCCCGTCAGCGGACTGACGCAGTCGAGCAACTACACGTATCGCGTGCGGGCGTACGACAACGCCGGGAACCAGTCCGCGCTGGGAGCAGTCACGTTCACAACGCAGGCAGGTGCTCCGCAGCCCTTCCCGTACACAACGACGATTCCGGCGGCCAACAGCAGCACGAACGTGACCCTCAACTTCTACAGCGTGACGACGACGCCGACCACCGCGGCGGCGATGATCGCACCTCGCCAGCCAGTGCCGGCGTCCGGCCTCACGCTCGTTGGCAGCAGCTACTACGACATCACCTCGACGCCTGTCTACAGCAGCTTCATCGAGGTCACGATGCCGTACAGCGAAGCCGACCTGAACGGGGCGACGGAGTCCACCCTGCAGATGTGGCACTACCGGACGGGCGTGGGTTGGGAGAACGTCACGGTGGCGGTCAACACCACCGCCAACACCATCACCGGCCGTACCACCTCGTTCTCCGACTTCGCGATCTACGCGTCCAACGGTCCCGCGCCACCCGTATCGGGTGTCCCCGCGACGAGCACGTGGAGCGTGGCGCTGATGGCCGTCCTTGGCGGGGGCTTGCTGGCTCGAAGGAGCAGGCGCGGTGGCGTCGGGCGTAGCTAAGGCAGAGAGCCAGACGGATTCGCAGCGCGCGGGCCAGCAGGCCCGCGTGATTGCGTTCGTGGCGCTTCTGGTGGTCCTGGTACTCGCGATCACGCTGACTCCGGCGCCCCTCGTGAGGCCGATCGCGGATAGCACGGCGAGCGTCGCCGGCGCGCTCATCGCCGCGGTCGGTGTCGACAACGCGGTGGCAGGCAACTACATCTACACCGACAAGCGCACCCTCCTGGTCGGCCGAGACTGCACCGGTGCGTACCTGATCGCCATCTTCGCGGCGCTGGTGCTCACGTATCCCGCGTCCCGCCGAGACAAGCTGCTCGCGTTCGCGGTCGGCGTTCCCGCGCTGCTGGCTGTCAACATGGCTCGTCTGGTGGGAGCGGGAGTCGTCGCCGAGTTCCTGCCGAACCAGTTCGACCTCATCCACGACTACGTCTTCCAGGTGCTGCTGGTGCTCGCGGTGCTGGCGCTGTGGCTGCTGTGGATCGGGCGAGTCAAGGCCCATGAAGCCTAGCTGGCGCTTCGCTCTGCTGGTGGTCGGCGTGTCGGCCGTGCTGTTCGTCGCGTGGCCGGCGATCTCGTCGGTCTACCGCGGCCTGTCGGCGGCGCTCGCCGACGTGTTCCGGGGTCTCGCCGGAGGGGAACCTGTCAGGTTCGATCGCGAGAAGGACTCCTACCTGCTCATCCCGGCGATCGCCGTGATCGTGGCCGCTCAGGGCTTCTCTTGGCGACGCAAGCTCGCGTTCGTCGGGGCGGCTGCCGGGGGCCTGCTGCTGTTCGGAACGTTCGTCACTACCTTCCAGCTGGGGAGCAGGCCGCTCGGAGTTCTTGGCGGGGCAGACCTCTCGACCACGCCGTATGTCCTGTTCGGCGTTGTGTTCCCCGTCGCGCTGGTGGTGGCCTTCGTTGGCGGCGAACCGGCGCGCCTGTGGACGGTGCCCCAGCAAGGTCTGGTGAGGTGCCCGGTGTGCGGCCGGGAGTCAACGGATCTGCGCCACCATGTCGCCACCGCGCACGGCCGAGAGGCGCTGAAGCGGAGCGACGTGAAGCGGGCTCTGAGGTCGTCATGACCCCCGTCGTACCTCGCTCTCGTCGCGCAACCCCTTCGGCGGGCTCATGGTACCGTTCGCAGTTCTCGGGTCAACGCCTAGCACTTCCTCGAGACCGTTCGTCGTTTCGTCCCGGATTCCCCTTGCATTTGCCCGCGGTTGGGGCACAATCACTACTGCGAGGTCGTTGAGAATCCGGATGGGCAGTAACCGCAAGGGGATGTTCGTTCGGAGGACCAGCGGCCTCGCACTTTTGTGTCGTTACCCTCGGCTACAATAGGCAGCGCCGCGCGCGACGTACGCGGCGCTGTTCGCATTCTTGGAGGTAGGAGCCCATGTCCAGCGTTCGAATCGGCCTGATCGGCCTCGGCACCGTCGGTTCCGGCGTCGTCGAGATCTTCCGTCGCCACCAGCTCGATTTTCGCCGTCGCGCTGGCGTGAACATCGAGTTCACGCGGTTCGCCGATCTGTCCGAGGCGCGGGCGGCCGAACTCGGCATCCCCCTGGCGAACTTCACCACCGACGGGATGAGCGTCACCACCGACCCCGAGGTCGACGTCGTCATCGAGCTCATCGGCGGTACCGGCATCGCGCGCGATGTCGTCCTGTCCGCCCTGCGCAACGGCAAGAGCGTCGTCACCGCGAACAAGGCACTCATCGCCACCCACGGCGAGGAGATCATGGACGCCGCTGAAGCCTCCGGGGTGGACATCCTGTTCGAGGCGAGCGTGGGTGGCGGCATCCCCATCATCGGTCCGCTCAAGCACTCGCTCACGAGCAACGAGATCACGTCCGTGACCGGGATCGTCAACGGCACCACCAACTACATGCTCACCCGGATGCAGTCCGATGGGCTCGGTTACGACGAGGCGCTCGCCGAGGCGCAGGAGCTCGGGTTCGCAGAGGCGGATCCCACCGCCGACGTCGATGGTCTCGACGCCGCAGCCAAGATCGCGATCCTCGCATCGATCGGCTTCAACAGCCGTGTCGTGATGTCGCAGGTCCCCGCCGAGGGGATCCGGGGGCTCGAGGCCGACGACGTCGCGTATGCCGAGGCGATGGGGTACGCGATCAAGCTTCTGGCGATCGCCCGGCGCACCGAGACGGGCATCGACGTTCGCGTGCATCCCACGATGATCCCGGAGGACCATCCGCTCGCCTCGGTCAGCGGCGTGTACAACGCCATCTACGTCGTGGGCGACGCGGTGGGGGAGACGATGTTCTTCGGCGAAGGCGCCGGTTCGCTGCCGGCCGCCTCGGCAGTGGTCGGTGACGTCATCGAGGTGGCCCGTCGCATCCAGGCCAACAACTGCAAACCGCTCGTGGGTTGCACCTGCACCGAGACGCTTCCGGTGCGCGATATCGCCGACCTCGAGACCCGCTACTACGTCCGCATGCACGTCGCCGACAAGCCGGGCGTGCTTGCCGCCACCGCCAAGGTGCTGGGCGACCATGGTGTCTCGCTCGCATCGGTCATCCAGCAGAGCGACGCCGACGGCGGCGTTGCCGAGCTTGTCTACGTCACCCATCTCGCCCGCGAGGCCGACGTGCGCGCGGCACTCGCGGAGATCGAGGCGATGGACGTGGTCGAGCGGGTCGCCTCGCTCGTGCGCGTCGAGGACCTCTAGGTGGGAGCTTCCGTCCGCGTTCCGGCGACCTCCGCCAACCTCGGGCCCGGCTTCGACTCGTTCGGCCTCGCACTCGACATGCACAACGTCTTCACCGCCGAGCTGGCCCCCGAGTGGTCGGTGGTCGTCCACGGTGAGGGCGAGGGCGAGCTGGCGACCGACGGCTCCAATCGTGTAGCCCAGGCCATGGCTCGAGCCTTCGAGGAAGCGGGACGGCCAGAGCTCAAGGCCAGGATCGTCTCCTCCAACGTGATCCCTCTGCGCGGCGGTCTGGGTTCTTCGTCCGCCGCGATCGTCGGCGGGCTGCTCCTGGGCGAGCGACTCGCCGAGGCCGACTTCGGCGAAGCGCGGCGTATCGAGATGGCCGCCGAGATCGAGGGGCATCCCGACAACATCGCCGCCGCGATGCTCGGCGGATTCACCGTGTGCTGGCAAGACACCGGCGGTTTTCCGCGCTGCGCACGGTTCGAACCGGCGCGCGGTCTTGCGGCAGTCGTCGTTCCCGCGCACGCCGAGCTCGCCACCGAGACGGCCCGAGCCCTTCTGCCGCCCTCCGTCCTCCACCGAGACGCGAGTTTCAACGTCGGGCACGCCGGGCTGCTGTCCGCCGCGATCGTGAGCGGCAGGCCCGAACTGCTGGGCCAGGCGCTGGACGACCGGCTCCACGAGCCCTATCGCCAGATAGCGGTAGCCGACCTGGGCAAGGTCCGGGAGGTACTTCACGACGCGGGCGTGTCAGGTGTGGCGCTCTCGGGCGCGGGCCCCACGGTCATCGGGCTCGTCGCCGCGGATACCGACGAGGCGGCCCACGCGCTCGCCACGGAGGTCGCCGATCGCGCCGCCCCCGCGATCCGCGGGCTCGGCACGCGGCGCCCGCCGCAGGCGCTACGCGTCGACCGCGCCGGGGCGCTCGTCAGCTAGGGACGGAACGAGGGCGCGATGGCGATTCTGGGCGAGGTGCTCGCGGTCGCACTGGCGGCCGTGCTGTGCACGGCGGCGGTGTGGCGCCTCGACATCGCTCTGGCCGTGCTCATCGTCGCTGCATCTCTGCGTGATGCGTTGTCCGTCGACGTCGCCGGAGTGCACCTGACGCAGTTCAACATCGTGCTGGTAGTCACGCTGGCGGTGTGGGCGTGGCGCGAGGTCCGGGCAAAGGGGCACGCGGGCGAGCCGCTCGGCCCGCTCGCGTGGGCGCTTCTTGCGTTCCCCCTCGCCGGGGCGTGGTCGATCGCCACGTCGGCGGCCCCGGGGCGCTCGGCGGCCTACACGTTGAGCCTGCTCGGCCTGACCGGCTTCGCCTTGCTGTACGCACGCTTCTCCGCGAACGAGAGCTTCGCTCGACGGCTCGCCTCGGTGTTCGTCGTCGCGTCGCTCGGGTTGGCCGCGGTCGCACTGCTCCAGGTCTTCTTCCCCGGCATCGGCATCGGGGTCGGCCGAGGCTACTGGATCACCAAGACGTTTCGTACGGTGCGACCTGCGGCCTTCTACCTCGACCCGAACTTCCTCGCCGCTCACCTCGCTGCGGCGTGCGTCATGGCGCTCGGGCTTGCGGCCGACAAGGCCGAACGCGTCCGTCGCACCGTGTGGTACCTGTCCGCGCTCGTGCTCGCGGTAGTCATCCTGCTGACGTACAGCCGCTCGGCCATGCTCGCCCTGGGCGTCGGGCTCGTGACGCTGGCGATCATCCTGCCCAAGGGGACGCGGCGTCCGGTGGTGCTGTTGCTCGCGGGCCTGCTGATCGCCGCGCTGGTCGCGACACCGCTCGTGATCGAGCGGTTCCCGCAAGGCAGGCTCGACCCGTCGTCGCGCACGAGGCTGCTGATGTACGGGTCGTCCGCGCAGATGATCCGCGACCACCCGCTGTTCGGGGTGGGTCTGGAGGCCTATGAGGACGTCTATCCTGCCTATCGCGATCCCGAGGCGCTCGAGCGCATCGCCCACCCGCACCAGGTCCCGTTCGCGTTCGTTGCCGAGACGGGCATCGCCGGTCTCGTCGCCCAGCTGCTGGTCGCCGTTGCGGCGGTGGTGAGCTTCGTCCGTCGGGCTCAGCGCGGATGGGACGGCTACGACGCCGCGCTTCTCGCCGCGTTCGTCGGCCTTGTGGTCGGAGCGTTCTTTCAGTTCTCGCTCTACTTCTGGGTGCTGTGGCTCATTGCCGGTCTCGTCGCTGCCGGCACGGGACCGCTCAGGTCGACTCGCGGTTGACCGCCGTTCCACCCTCGGGGAACATACCGAGTGCCCCCTCGATCCACGCGCTGTCGCGCGCACTCCTCCGGAGGGAAACCCCATGACCGATGAGGCGACGCCCTCACAAGGCGGCACCGGCCCGATCCAGGATCCATTTGCGACCGTGCCACCGGCGACCGCCTCCTCCGGTCCCGGTTACGGCGCTTCCCCCGGCTACGGCACGCCCCCACAGGGCTACCCGCCGGTCGCTGGCTACGGACAGCCCGCGGGCACGGCCCCGCCGGCTTCCTATCCGCCGCCCCCCTATGGCCGTCGTGCCGACACCCAGCCGCCTCGCAAGCGCCGGTGGTGGGTCGTCGTGCTGGTCACGCTTCTGGTCCTCGGCATCCTCGGCAGCTGCATCGCGATGGTCGCCATCCTGGCCAACGACACGAGTGGCACTGGAGAGTGGGGGAGCGGCTTCGGTGACGCGGTCGCGGTCATCCGCATCGACGGAGTGATATCGGGAACGGGCGGAGCGGGGACCGTCACCCCCGAGCGCATCATGCGGCAGCTCGACGAGGTCGCGAACGATGACTCCGTGCAGGCGGTCGTGCTGCGCGTGGACTCGCCGGGCGGCACCGTCGCCGCGAGCGAGGAGATCGCAGGGCTCATCAAGCGGGAGAAGAAGCCGGTCGTGGTGAGCATCGGCGACGCGGGGGCCTCGGGAGCCTACATGGTCTCCTCCCAAGCCGACGTCATCTACGCGATGCCCGGCTCGACGGTCGGCAGCATCGGCGTGATCGCGGAGATCCCCAACGTCGAGGGCCTTCTGAAGAAGCTCGGGATCCAGTTCGTAAGCATCACCGCGGGCAAGTACAAGGGCGCGGGCAGCCCATACAAGCCGCTCACGGAAGAAGAGCGGGCGATGCTGCAGCAGGACGTGGACCTCGTCTACAACCAGTTCATCGATATCGTCGCCGAGGGGCGCAAGATGCCTCGCTCGGAGGTCGAGACGCTCGCGAACGGCTGGGCGTGGCCGGGGACGAAGGCCAAGGAGCTCGGGCTCGTGGACCGGATCGGCGGCATGTCCGAGGCCGTCGACGAGGCGGCGCGGCGCGGCGGCATCAAGGGCGAGCCACGGATCGTCGAGTACCCCGACTACGACCCCACGGAGTTCCTGGGCTCGCTGTTCGGGACCTCCGGCGTGAAGCTGCCGTTCGACTCGTTGCGACAGGCGCTGCCCAAGTAGCGAGCTCCCCGGCGCGCGCGGATCGAGGCACGGGCCCGGCCCTTCGGGCCCACGAACGAAAGGTCGTCTTGACGTGACCGCTCCCGTTCGCATCGCCCACATCTCGGACCTGCACTGCGGGTCGCGCTACCACATCCCGTCACTCGCCACTCGCGTGGTCGACGAGCTCAACCAGCTCGAACCGGACGCCGTGATCGTCACCGGCGACCTCACCGACATGGGGTTCGCTGCCGAGATGCGGGCGGCGCACCGCCTGCTGGCGCGGATCCACTGCGAGCAAAGGGTGGTTCTGCTCGGCAATCACGACGCCCGCAACGTCGGCGACGAGCTGTTCGAGAACTTGTTCGGCGAGCGCAACGGCGAGCGTCGACTGGGCAACGTACACGTGCTGGGCATCGATTCGAGCGAGCCCGACCTCGACTCCGGGCACGTCGGGCGCACCCGCTACCGCTGGATCGAAGATGCGTTCGCCGACCCCGACGAGTTCAAGATCCTCGCGCTGCACCACCATCTCGTGCCCGTGCCGGGTACGGGGCGGGAGCGCAACGTCGTGCGCGACGCGGGGGACCTGCTCCGCGTTCTCGCTTCGAACGGCACGGACCTGGTGCTTTGCGGGCACAAGCACGTACCCAACGTGTGGCGGCTTGAGGACATGCTGATCGTGAACGCCGGCACCTGCTGCACCCACCGGCTGCGCGGCACGATCAGGCCCAGCTACAACGTCATCGAGATCTTCGGCCACGATCGGGTGCGGGTCTGGCTGAAGGAGCCGTACCGCGATGCCGAGATCGTGGCCGACATGCAGGCACATCAGCGAAGCTGTCGGTGGGCCGTCTCCGAGGACGGGGACGATTGGTGAGCGACGCAGCCCCGATCTCCCGTCGCCGAGCTGTCGCCGTCATCGACGGCGAGCACTACCCGCCCGTGGTGCGGGAAGCACTCGACGAGCTCTCGGGTCGCTACGAGTTCGTGGCCGCCGCCTTCATCGGCGGCACGGAGAAGATCGCCGACCGCCCCGCCGGCGAGATCTACGGCCTGCCCGTGATCGCCGCATCTCGTTCCAGCCGCGGCGCCCACTGCGGGGCGGTCGGGTGGTGCAGCGGTCTCGGCGGTGGACGCGCTGTCCGAGGCACTGGCGCGGTTCGAGCCCGAGGTCGTGGTCGACCTCTCGGACGAGCCGGTCGTCTCCTCCGCGGTGCGGTTCGAGCTGGCGACAGCGGCGCTGCGGCAGGGCGTCGAGTATCTCGGCGCGGACTTCGCGTTCACCCCGCCGCTCGTGCAAGCCACCACCGACACGCCCGCGCTCGCTATCATCGGGACCGGCAAGCGAGTGGGCAAGACGGCCGTCTCGGCAGCGATAGCGCGCCACCTGAAGCGCACCGGCCTGGACGTCGTGGTCGTGGCGATGGGGCGCGGAGGACCACCCGAGCCCGAGCTCATCCGGGGTGACGAGGTCGCGCTCACCACCACCGACCTGCTCGCACTCGCGCGTCAGGGCCGCCACGCCGCGAGCGACAACTACGAGGACGCGGTCATGAGTCGCGTGGTGACCGTGGGGTGCCGGCGGTGCGGCGGCGGGATGGCGGGGGAGACGTTCGTGAGTAACGTCCCGGCCGGGGCGGCCATGGCCGACGCCCTGGGACTCGACCTCGTGATGCTCGAGGGGTCCGGCGCCGCGATCCCACCGGTCTTCGCCGACGCCACCGTGCTCGTGGTCGCCGCCTCGCAGGGACCGGGCGCGGTGCTCGACTACTTCGGCCCCTATCGCCTCGCCCGCGCGGACCTCGTCGTCATCGCGTCCGCCGAGGAGCCCGCGGCATCGCCGGAACAGGTCGCGCTGGTGCAGAAGGCGATCGCCGAGTTGCGACCCGAGCTGCCCGTGATCACGACCACACTGCGCCCGCGGCCCATCGAGCCGGTTGCGGGAAGCCGGGTCTTCTTCGCGACCACCGCCCCCGAGGCGGTCGTGCACCACCTCGCCCGCTTCCTCGAGGCAGACTCTGGATGTGAGGTCGTGGGCGTCAGCGCGCATCTCTCGAATCGCTCGCTGCTGCGCGAGGAACTGGCCGACGCCGAGGGTACCTTCGACTTGCTGCTTACCGAGCTCAAGGCCGCCGCTGTCGATGTCGTTGCCGCGCTCGGCGAGGAACTTGGCGTCCCCGTGGTGCTCTGCGACAACGAGCCGGTCGCGCTGGACGGCAGCGATCTTGGTGCGGCCTACGAATCTGCTGCGCGGCTTGCACGCGATCGGGCCGCGACCCGACGGGAAGGGTAGGCCCAGGCATGGCCGAGCGACCGCCCGCGATCACGATCACGATGAACGGCAGGCACGTGCCGTTCTCGAAGGGGCTGCTCGCGCAGTCGTTCATGGCCACCGGCCTGCAACCCAGTCTTGCCTTCGGCATCGCGCAGGCGGTCCAGGACGAGCTATACGGGCGAGGCGCCGACCTGATCACGGTCGCGACTATCCGGGAGGTCGCGCACGGTGCGTTGCAGGCGCTCGCCGGACCGCAGTACGCACGGCGCTACCTGAAGCTGCGCGACCTCAGCCACATCAACCGTCCCCTCATCATCCTCATCGGCGGAACGACCGGCGTGGGCAAGTCGACGATCGCCACCGAGGTCGCCCACCGTCTCGGCATCACGAGGATCTCGTCGACGGATTCCATCCGCCAGGTCATGCGTGGTATATTCACGCCCGACCTCATGCCCGCGATACACGAGAGCGCCTTCTCGGCGTGGCGGTGTCTGAGAGTCCCCGTGCCTGAGGGCGCCAATCCCGTGATCGTCGGCTTCCGCGAGCAGACCGCCGTCGTATCCACGGGCATCAAGGCCCTCATCGAACGGGCCATCCTCGAGGGCTTCTCCTTGGTCGTCGAGGGAATCCATGTCGTCCCCGGCTACTTGGACTTGGAGCACGTGGGGAATGCCCGAGTGGTCGAGCTGGTCATCGGGGTCGAGGACGAACAGAACCACCTGAGCCACTTCTACATCCGAGAGGCTCAGACAGAGGGGAGCCGGCCCAAGGAGCGCTACACCTCGAACTTCGAGGACATCCGCCTCCTGGGCAGCTACATAGAGCGCCTCGCTCGCGAGCACGACATTCCCATCATCTACAGCCACGAGCTCGACCGTACGATCGATGACGTGCTGGAACACGTGATCGCCCGAGCGATCGATACCGAACCGCCCGCACAGAACGCGTGACCTGCTCAAGTCCACGAACACAAAGGAGTGAGCCGAGCGTGAAGTTCTTCCTCGATACCGCAGACATCGCCGAGATCGAAGAGGCCGCCAGCTGGGGCGTGCTCTCAGGCGTGACCACCAACCCAACGCTGTACGCGCGGGTGGGTGGCAAGCTCTCCGACTTCCAGGCCCACATCAAGCGCATCTGCGACATCGTTCCCGGCCCCATCTCCGCCGAGACGGTCTCGCTCAAGCGCGACGAGATCGTCGCCGAGGGTCTCGAGCTCGCGGCGATCGCCGACAACGTCGTCGTCAAGGTGCCCACCATGCCCGAGGGTCTTGCCGCGACGCGAGCCCTCTACGAGCAGGGCGTCAAGGTGAACATGACGCTGTGCTTCACGGTTCCGCAGTCGATTCTGGCCGCTCGCTCCGGCGCGGCGTACGTCTCGCCGTTCGTGGGTCGCTTCGACGACATCTCCGAGGATGGCATCGCCCAGCTCTCGCAGGTCGTCGAAGCCCTGTCGAACTACGACTTCGGCCACGATGTCGAGGTCATTGCGGCGTCGATCCGCAACCCCCAGCACGTGACCCAGGCCGCCCTCATGGGCGCCGACATCGCGACCGTTCCGTTCGACACGCTGAAGAAGTGCGTCCAGCACCCCCTGACCGACAGGGGGCTGGAATCATTCCTCGCCGACTGGGAGAAGGTGAAGAACGCGTGAGTGCTCGTCCTCGCAAGCGCGGCCGTCGCGGAGGCGGCGGGCCGCAGGAGGTCCAGCCGTCCATCACTCGGACCGATCTCGAGCCGCTGAAGGTCGCCGACCTTCGGACCATGGCCACCGAACTGGGTGTGGACACCAAGGAGCTCAAGCTCAAGGACCAGCTCATCGATGCCGTCCTCGAGGCGAAGATCCGCTCGGAGGGTTTCATCGAGGTCAAGGGCATTCTCGACGTGCTCCCCGAGGGCTACGGGTTCCTCCGCACCGGCGGGTACCTTCCCGGCGACAACGACGTGTACGTCTCGATGTCCACGATCCGGCGCCACGAGCTTCGCCGAGGCGATCTTGTCCGTGGGCAGGTCCGTCCGCCCAAGGACACCGAGAAGTACCCGGCGCTCCAGCGGGTCGACGGGATCAACGGTAACGCGCCCGACGCGTCGCGCGGGCGCCCCAAGTTCGCCGACCTCACGCCGGTGTATCCCGACGAGCGCCTTCGTATGGAGCACGGCAAGGACTTCATCACCGCGAGGACCATCGACCTCGTAGCGCCCATCGGCAAGGGTCAGCGCGGGCTGATCGTCTCGCCTCCCAAGGCGGGCAAGACCACGGTGCTCAAGGACATCGCCAACGCGATTGCGACCAACAACCCCGAGGTCTACCTGATGTGCCTGCTCGTTGACGAGCGCCCCGAGGAAGTCACCGACATGGAGCGCTCGATCAAGGGCGAGGTCATATCCTCGACCTTCGACATGCCGAGCGACCAGCACATCGCGGTCGCCGAGCTCACGATGGAGCGCGCGAAGCGCCTGGTGGAGTCCGGGGTCGACGTCGTGATCCTGCTCGACTCGATCACCCGTCTCGCGCGTGCGTACAACCTCGCGACTCCGGCCTCCGGCCGCATCCTGTCCGGTGGTGTGGATTCCACGGCGCTCTACCCGCCCAAGAAGTTCTTCGGCGCCGCGCGCAACATCGAGCACGGCGGGTCGCTCACGATCCTTGCGACCGCTCTCGTGGAGACCGGGTCCAAGATGGACGAGGTCATCTTCGAGGAGTTCAAGGGCACCGGCAACATGGAGCTGCGCCTGGACCGCTCGCTTGCCGACCGCCGTATCTTCCCCGCGATCGACGTCATCAGCTCCGGCACTCGCAAGGAGGAGCTGATCCTCGATCCGCAGGAGGCTCCGTTCGTGTGGGGCGTGCGCCGCATCCTGCACGGGATCGACAACACCGAGCGGGCCGTCGACATGCTCATCAAGGGCCTCAAGCAGACGACGTCGAACCAGGAGTTCCTCGTCCGGATGGCCAAGCAGTCCCGCGACAAGGGGAACGGTATCGAGATGTAGTCCCGGGGGGCGACCCGGGCAAGGGTCGCTCCTCAATTCTCGCCGCCAGCGCGACGTTCCCCGGGCCGCTCGCCCTCGAAAACCGTCGCCGACCCTTGCCCGGGTCGCCGTCGCAAAGATCCCGTTGCGACTCCTCGCACCGTCCGCGTTCGCGCGGGCGGTGCGCGTGCGTTCGAGCCCAGTAGGTGGGCCGGTCACTCTGAGCTGGGTAAGTCACTAAATAGATTAGCAACTTACGCAATGGCACGGGACGTGCTTCCATCGGGCCATGAGTCAGAAGTCACGACAGCAGAGCATCCGCGCGATCAGCGACGCACTCATCGAGCTGAGGCGGCTTGAGCGCGCGGGCGCCGCCGCGGGATCGGGATGCAGTGTCAGCCCCGCGCAGGGAGCGCTCGTGCACGAGGTCGCCGGAGCCGGCGACGCCGGAATCACGACGTCGACGCTGGCGTCTCGGCTCGGCATCTCGTCGAGCGCGGTCACCCAGCTGGTGGACGGCCTCGTCGAGGGCGGGCTGCTTCGCCGGGAGACGGACCCGTCGGATCGACGCCGCGTGCAACTCCTGCTGACCGAGTGCGGCCACCGGCTCTATCGGGAGTTCGACGACCTGCGCCTCGGCCAGGCTGCATCGATGCTCGAGGAGCTCGACGATGCGGAGCTCGGCGAGCTGGCCGGGCTGCTCGGCAAGGTGACTCGTCAGAAGTGACGGCGACACGCCGTCGGAACCGAGAGGAAGATCGATGACCGTTCTCAGCACCGCGCTCTATACCGTGAGCACCGAGGAAGAGATCCGAGCAGTTCGTCGCCATGGCGCCGGGGATGACCGCCGCCTACTCGCAGCAGCCGGGCTTCGTCAAGCTCGTGGTGGCTCGCGACGTACTCGATCCGATGACGATCGTCACGATGTCGTGGTGGGACTCCCAGGAGGCTGCCGATGCGTGGACGAAGAGCCAGGACTACCGCCAGGCGAAGAACGACTCGGGCGGCCAGGGGCTGAAGGCCAAGATGGAGTTCGGCCGCTGGGAGAGCACGAAGTAGTCGTTGTGCGTACCGGAGAGCCCGCGTCGGCTACGGCGCGATCGCTCTCCAGGTCCACGCGTACCACGCGATGGCCGCGCAGAACACGAAGCTCACCGCGATGAGCACGTTGTCGTAGGCGCCCTTGTAGGGCAGTCCGAGCACGTTGAACCCGATGGTCGCCAGCGCGACGCCGATCGTCAGCCAGCGGATCGCGGGGTAGGGGACCACCACCGACAGCACGACCATCAGGATCGGCACCAGCATGATGAGGGCGGCCGCGAGCCACATCCCCTGCGTGGCGGCCTCGCCGTCAATCTCCCCGGGCACCGCGTCGCCGCTGAACAGCCGCAGCACGTCGCCGAGAAGGAACGCGAGCATCGTTGCGGTCCACAGAGCGGCGAGCGTGACTCTGACGGTCAGCATCCGGTCCACACGACCACCCCGATCACTCGACGGTCTTGCTGTACTTGACGAACGAGGGCTCGAATCCCAGCTGCTCGTAGAACCGGCGGGCGCGCTCGTTGGACGCGAACGCGAAGAGCGTGAGGCGCGAGAAGCCCTGCTCTCTCGTCCACTCCTCGGCGACCGCCATCAGCGCGCGACCCACGCCGCGTCCCTCTTGGTCGGCACCGACCGCGATGTCGGCGACGTACCCGTTCGTTAGGCCGCTGAAGTAGTCCCGCTCGGCCTGCACGTGCACGAAGCCGAGCAGCTCGCCGTCGTCCTCGGCCACGAACACCGCCACGTCGGTCGCCTTCGCATCGAGCGCCTTCTCCAGGTCCGCGCGGTTCGTCGCCTCCATCGCGTCGACATCACCCCACTCGGGCAACACGAAGTCGGTGAAGCGCGGCACGAGCGAGAGCACGAAGTCCCTGTCGGCGTCTTCGTACGGGCGTATCGTCAGGGCCACAGGTTCAGTCCTCGTCTCGACGTTGGGCCGTGGCCTCGATGGTAGTCGTTGTCACGGGCGCGCACGAGACGAGACGTATCATGTTGGGTGAGCGAGGGCCGGCACACGATCGCACGCGGCCGACTTCGGGCTGCGGCTCGACAGGAGGTTCGACATGAAGGTCTCCGGCAAGACCATCGTCGTCACCGGCGGGGGCAACGGCATCGGTAGAGAACTCGTCCTCAACCTGCTCGGCAAGGGGGCACGGGTCGCCGCAGTCGATCTCAGCGAGGAGGCGCTGGCGGAGACATCCTCGCTCGCGGGCTCCTCGGCGGACCGGCTGTCCACGCACGTGGTGAACATCACCGACCGCTCCGCGGTGGAAGCACTGCCCGAGGCGGTGATCGGCGCGCACGGTCAGGTCGACGGTCTCATCAACTGTGCCGGCATCATCCAGCCGTTCGTGAAGGTCAACGACCTGGCCTACGACGCCATCGAGCGGGTCATGAACGTGAACTTCTGGGGACTGCTGTACATGACCAAGACGTTCCTGCCCACCCTCCTGAAGCGCCCGGCGGCGCACATCGTCAACATCGCGAGCATGGGCGCGTTCGTCCCCGTCCCCGGGCAGACCATCTACGGCGCCTCGAAGGCCGCGGTGAAGCTGCTCACCGAGGGGCTGCACTCCGAACTCGCCGACACGCCCGTGTCGGTCACCATCGTCCTTCAGGGCTCGACGCGCACCGGCATCGCCGATCACTCGGGAGTCAAGGTCAACGCCGATCTGTCCAAGGTGGACGCGTCGAAGATCAAGCTCATCGAGCCTGCCGATGCCGCTCGGATCATCGTCGACGCCATGGAGCGGGACGCCTACCGGGTGACGGTGGGCTCTGACGTCACGGCGATGGACCGGCTCTACCGGCTGTCGCCGGAACGGGCGGCGCGGACGATCCAAACGCGGATGGCGAGCCTGCTGGGCGACTAGGGGCCAAGCGTCTCTTCTGGGCGGACCAGCGTGTCCCCGACTCGCTCGAGGCCGGCCTCGGCGGCAACGGCGTCGAGGAACGCTTGCTTGTCGGCCGGGGAGACGATCGCTGAGGGAAGCCCGTCGGCCGATGCGCGGAGCGCGAGCCGGTCGAGCGACAAGGCCGGCGAGGCCAGCACGCTGCGTGTCGGCTCCACCAACGTGATCGTGGTCAGGTCGACGTGCGAGCGCGCGAGGCCGAACCGCAGCACCATCACGCCGTGACCGACGCCGTAGCGCACCGGGAACACGAGCCCCACGTAGATCGCGGCCACCAGCGCGCACGCCATCGCGCTCGACCGGATGCCCGTCGCATCGCCGGTCCGGATCGAACCCACCAGGACCAGCAGCGATGGCAGCGGCACGAACACGAGCAGCGCGATCAGCCAGGCGTCCACTTTCGACGGGAACCAACGCATCCCCGACTCGTCCACGTTCACGTCTTCCGTCCTCTCGGCTTGCGGTCCCATCTCACATTCGGCGTCGGTGCGAGGGTACCTCCGCAGTCGCAAGCCGCTGCTGACGCGTTGTGGGTCCTCGGCAAATCGCCCCTTCTCCAGCGGCACGGCAGGTGCTATCCTCTTGCGGCTGTCCTTAAGGCGCCTGGTTGGAAACCAGGGCCGTGACACGGAGGTGTAGCACGTGAAGCAGGGAATCCACCCGGAGTACGTTGACGCCAAGGTCATCTGCTCCTGCGGGAATACGTTCACCACCCGGTCGACCAAGTCGGAGCTCCACGTCGAGCTCTGTTCGCAGTGCCATCCGTTCTACACGGGCAAGCAGAAGTTCGTGGACACCGGTGGACGCGTCCAGCGGTTCTCGGACAAGTTCGGCAACGCCGCTCAGCAGGTTCGCGACCGCGAGGCTGCCGAGAAGGAGGCGCGCCGCACCGCCGCCGAGGAGGCCGCCGCGAAGGCGAAGGCCGAGCGCGACGCCAAGGAGGCCGCCAAGGCCGAGGCCGAGGCGAAGGCCGCCAAGGAAGCCGAGAAGGAGGCCCGCAAGGCCGCCCGGGCTGAGGCGAAGGCCGCCGAGGCCGAGAAGGCCTCCGGCGACGAGATCGTGGTCGAGGAGACCGTCGTGCTCGACGTCGAGGACGGCGTGATCATCGACGACGTCGTCGCTGTCGACGTTGAGACCGGTGAGGTCGTCGAGGACATCGTGGTCGAGGACGCCGAGACCGGCGAGGTGCTCGCCGAGGAGGTCGTCGTCGAGGTGGTCGCTCCCGAGGCCGAGGAGGCCGCGGAGTAGCGTCAGCCGGACACGCGTGCGACTGACTTAGAATGGGGAGGCGCACGTCGCCTCCCCGTTTCGTTTCTCCCGGAAGGACCTGAGTGGACGTTCGGCTGCTCTACCACACGCCCGACCCCGAACGCGCGATCGCCGCCGCCGCGCGGCTGTGCTACGCGCCGGTCGGCGCTGCCGAACTGCTCGAAACGATGGGCGAGGACGCTGTTCATCGCGTCCTGAAGACGATCATCACCAGCGGGCACACCTCGACGCTCGAGCACGCCAGCTACACGTTCGCGATCGACGGCGTGTCGCGCGCGATGACCCACCAGCTGGTGCGGCATCGTCTCGCGAGCTACAACCAGCAGTCGCAGCGCTACGTGAGCTACGCCGAGGACCCGTCGTTCATCATCCCGCCGGAGGTGGATGCGGACCCCGAGCGCCGGCAGCAGTTCCTCTCGGCGTGCGCGGACTCGTTCATGGCATACCGGCAGCTCATCGAGTCGGGTGTCGCGGCCGAGGACGCGCGCTACCTGCTGCCCAACGCGATGGAGACGAAGATCGTCGTCACCATGAACGTGCGCGAGCTACTGCACTTCTTCGAGCTGCGCTGCTGCAAGCGAGCCCAGTGGGAGATCCGCGAGGTCGCGCTGCGCATGCTCGAGCTTGCCGAGCCCACCGCTCCCTACATCTTCATGGACGCGGGGGCTTCATGTCGCCGCGGTCCGTGCCGAGAAGGCAAGATGACCTGTGGTGACCCCTATCCGAAGGCGCCCAAACGTGACTGACGAGACAACGAGCGCGAACCCGCCGGCCGAGACGCCGGCTGCCGAGGCGCCGCCAGCCGCCGCACCGGCCGCCGAAGCGCCGCCAGCCGCGGGCGCCCCGACCGCTGTCGAGCGCGTCGAGCCCGTGGTGCACACCCACATTGGCGGCCAGGCCGTCATCGAGGGCGTGATGATGCGCGGCAAGTACAACTGGGCCGTGGCCGTGCGCGAGCCGAGTGGCCGCATCCACTGCGAGTCACACGATCTCGCGACCGCGCCGCACCGGCGACCCTGGCTCGCCAAGCCGGTGGTGCGGGGTGTGATCGCGCTCTACGACACCATCTCGCTCGCGATGAAGGCGATTGGAATCTCGGCGGCACACTCGGGCGAGACCGAAGAGGAGCAGCTGACCGACCGTGAGGTCGGGTTCGTGATGGTGTTCGGCGTGCTGCTCGCGATCGCGCTGTTCATCGTGCTGCCGTATCTGGTCACGAACCTCCTGGTGGGCCGGCTTCAAGACGCGCCGTTCAAGTGGAACCTGGTGGACGGCATCCTGCGGCTGCTCGTGCTGTTCGGCTACATCTTCCTCATCTCGCGGATGAAGGACGTCAAGCGTCTGTTCGCCTACCACGGCGCGGAGCACAAGACGATCCACGCCTTCGAGCACCACGTGCCGCTCGATCCCCCGTCGGTCCAGAAGTTCGGCACCGCCCACGTGCGATGCGGCACCTCGTTTCTGCTGATGGTCATGGTCGTCGCTCTGATCGTGTACCTGTTCGTGCCGTTGCGGGCGATCCTCGCGGCACTCGGTGTCACCAACCCCCTCGCGATGTCGGCCCTGACGCTGCTCATCCGGATATCGCTCTTGCCGGTGATCGCCGGACTCGCCTACGAGGTCATCCGCTACGCGGGCCGACACGAAGACAGCGGCCTGGTGAAGGTGCTGCTGTGGCCGGGGATGCAGCTGCAGCGGATGACCACCTCCGAGCCCGACGACTCGATGGTCGAGATCGCCATCGCGGCCGTGAAGCCGATCATCGCCCGCGAGCAAGCCGAGGCCGCCGGCACGCACGTGTCGGGGACGCAATACGGGTGCGACCAAGCGGAACTCGCAGACGAACGAGACGACATCGTGGGAGTCATCGATGCGTGAGAAGCTCGAACAGATCCTGAAGTCCTACGAGGAACTGACCGCCCGGATCAGCGATCCCGCGATCATGTCCGACCAGAAGGCCTACGCGAAGCTCGCCAAGGAGCACCGGGCTCAGACGGCGCTCGCCGAGCGGGCCCGCGCCTATCTCGCCGCCCTCGACTCGCTCGAGGAGGCCAAGGAGATGCTCCGCTCGGAGTCGGACCCGGAGATGCGCGAGCTTGCCTCGGAAGAGGCGCGCGAGATCGAGGCTACGCTTCCGGCGATGGAGGACGAGCTCAAGGTCATGCTCCTGCCGAGCGACCCGAACGACGATAGGGACACGATCGTCGAGATCCGCGCCGGCGCGGGCGGCGACGAGGCCGCGATCTTCGCCGGCGAGCTCTACCGGATGTACGTGCGCTACGCCGAGGGCCAGCGCTGGAAGGTCGAGGAGATCGACTCGAGCGAGTCGGAGAGCGGCGGGTTCAAGGAAGTGTCGTTCCGGATCAAGGGCGACCGGGTGTACTCGAAGCTCAAGTTCGAGTCGGGCGTGCACCGCGTGCAGCGCGTGCCGGTGACCGAGTCGCAGGGACGCATCCACACCTCGACCGCGACGGTCGCGGTGCTGCCAGAGGCCGACGACGTGGAGATCGAGATCAGCCAGAACGACCTGCGCATCGACGTGTATCGCTCGAGCGGGCCGGGTGGCCAGTCGGTGAACACGACCGACTCGGCGGTGCGCATCACGCACCTGCCTACCGGGCTGGTTGTGCAGTCGCAGAACCAGAAGAGCCAGCTGCAGAACCGCGAAGAGGCCATGCGGGTCCTGCGGGCGCGCCTGTACGAGCTCGAGCTCGAGAAGCAGCAGGCCGAGCTGGGCGCCCAGCGCCGCAGCCAGATCGGATCGGGCGACCGCAGCGAGAAGATCCGCACCTACAACTTCCCGCAGGACCGCCTCACCGACCACCGGATCGGGCTCACCGTGCACAACTTGCCCGCCATCATGGCCGGCGATATCGAGGGCATCATCGACGCCCTTGCCGCGGCCGATCGTGCCGAGAGGCTCGCCGCTGCCGTGTAGCGCGCGGCCACGCTGTCCCGCAGTGCGCTCGTCGCGGTCCGCAGCACGCATCGCTCGGGTAGAGTTGGTCGCATGACCGACAACGCCACCACGTGGACCGTCAAGGCAGCGCTCGACTGGACGCGCGCCTACCTCGCCGAGAAGGGCGACCCCCAGCCGCGGGTGAGCGCCGAGTGGCTGCTCTCGGCGGCGACCGGACTGACACGGGTCGAGGTCTACGCCTTCCACGACCGTCCGCTTGCGCCCGAGGAGCGGACGATGCTGCGCGAGGCGGTCAGGCGCCGTGCGAACGGCGAGCCGCTGCAGTACATCAGCGGCGAGATGGCCTTTCGGCACCTGATCGTGAAGGTGCGCCCTGGCGTGCTGATCCCGCGGCCGGAGACCGAAGTCCTCGTCGACGCGGTGCTGCCGGCCGTTGGAGCGGCCGGTACCGAGCGCGGCGGAGCGCGCGTCGTCGACCTGTGCACCGGCTCGGGGTGCGTCGCGCTCTCGATCGCGCAGGAGTGCCCCGAGGCCCTCGTGTGGGCGACCGACATCTCGCCTCTCGCGGTCGACGTCGCGCTCGCCAACAGCCTCCGGCTCGCGCTCGCGGATCGCGTCCACGTTCTCGAGGGCGATCTGTTCGTCCCGCTCGAGTCGGCACCGCCCGACGTGGTCCCGGCCGAGTTGCGCGGTACCGTGGACGTCGTCGTCGCCAACCCGCCCTACATCCCCACGGCGGACGTGCCCGACCTCCCCGCCGAGGTCTTGGGCTACGAGCCCGGTCTTGCGCTCGACGGTGGTGAGGACGGTCTGCGGGTCGCCCGACGCATCTGGAGCGAGGCCCGCAACTGGCTGAGGCCGGGAGGCATCATCGCGCTCGAGCTGGATGCGGGAAGGGTGCGCGAGGCGGCAGGAGAAGTACTACAGTGGTATGAGGATGTGCAGGTGGTGCGAGACCTGACCGGCCGCGACCGGTTCTTGGTCGCGAGAGCTCCGGCGAGCAGCTCGGCGGGTGTCTCGGCCACCAGTGGGTAAGGGCCTTACCAAGAGGAGGCAGATCGCCATGTCCAAGGTCTATCGAGTCGATCCGGAGAACCCCAACGCCGAAGTGATCAATCTCGCCGCCACGGTCCTTCGTGACGGCGGGATCATCGTGTTCCCCACCGAGACGGTCTACGGTCTCGGCGCACTCGCAGACTCCAAGTTCGGCCCGCACGAGATCTTCGAGGTCAAGGTCCGCCCCGCCGATATGCCCATCCCCCTGCTCGTGGAGACCGAGGACGCGCTCGACACGTGGGGTGTCGAAGTCCCCGAGTACGCTCACACGCTCGCCAAGGCCTTCTGGCCCGGTGCCGTGACGCTCGTCGTGAAGGCTTCCGAGAAGGTCCCGCGCGATTTCCGCGCGCCGAACGGCACCATCGGCATTCGCAGTCCCAAGCACGAAGTGGTCATGGAGCTCATTCAGGCCGCCGGCGGTCCGATCTTCGCCACCTCGGCCAACACGCACGGCAACCCTGCTCCCGGCTCGTTCGACGAGGTCGAGCCGCGCATCATCTCCCATGCCGACGTCGCTCTCGACGGCGGCGAGACCGAGCATCAGCAAGCTTCCACGGTGGTGGACTGCACCGGCGCAGAGCCTGTGATCCTGCGCGAAGGCGCGGTGTCCACCGAGGAGATCATGGGAGCGGTCGGCGTCTAGGCAGCGCAGCGGCGAGAGAGACGTCTGGCCGGACTGGCTGGTGCGGGTCCGCGCTCCGTCGGACTGCGGTCGGACTGAGGCTGCTTGACGCGGCTCGGGCTACGGCGCCGCCGGGCGCCGCAGCATCCGGAGCGGGGTTCGTGAGCACGTCGGGCGCCTTGCCGGTGACCGAGAGGCCCTCGGCCGTGATCTCGGCGCTCTCGATCGTGAGCCCCGGCGCCTCGCGCAGGAACTGGTTCAGGTAGTCGAACGTCGCTTGAATCGCCTGCTGGGCGCGCTCGCCGCCAACCCCGAAGCCCTCGACTGACACGCTGATGTCCCCCTGCGGGACGATGGAGCCGTTCTCGTAGCCCGCGGGGCCGGCAAGCTCCGCCGAGTAGCTCGAACCGCTGATGACGGCGCTGCCCCTCAGCACTCCGTTGCCCGCCTGCGGGAAGCGCACACTCACGCTCCCCAGCGTCACCGGCTGGTCGGGGGGCGCGTAGCGGTAGACGTTCACGAGCGCCGTGATCTCCTCGGCCGTGAAGGTCGCCGAGAAGTCGTGCTGGCCGGCGGCCTGCAGGGCCGTGATGTCGGTCGGCTCGGCCGGAAGCGTCGCCTCGACGCCGGCCTTCTTCATCGCCGAGGTCCATGCCGCGGCGTACGGGGCGACAGCCGCGGCTCCGGTGATCGGTGTCGGCCCCGGACGGTTCAGGCCCCAGACCACGACGCCTACCAGGGCGCCGAGGAACAGCACGGCTGCGAGGATCCCCAGTACGATCCACAGGGTCCGGTGACGCGCCGTCGCTGTTCGTGCCGGGGGCGCCGCAGGTGACGGCTGCTCCGCTGCGGGCTGCCTGTCGGGCGAATCGGCGGGTGTGCGCTCGTCGTTCATCTCTGCATCAGAGTACCCGCTTTGCCGACCGATGGGGCGCCCTGACCGCCCAAGCTGTTGGGGTACAATCGGCTTCGCTCACCGACCGTCTCGGCCCGCGGGGAGGCCTCACTTTCATGCGCATCGCCATCGGAAGCGACCACGCCGGCTCTCGAGCAGAAGGAGCGCATCGCCGCCCACCTGCGCGAACGCGGCGAGGACGTCGCCGACCTCGGCACCTTCTCGGAGGAGTCGGTCGACTACCCCGACTTCGGGCTTGCGGTGGCTCGCGCGGTGGCGTCGGGAGACGCCGACCGCGGCGTGCTCGTCTGCGGGACGGGGATCGGCATGGCCATCGCGGCAAACAAGATCGTGGGGGTCCGCGCCGCGAACGTCACGTCGGAGCAGTTCGCGCGGCTGTCTCGGCAGCACAACAACGCCAACGTCGTGACGGTCTCGGGCCGCTTCGTGCCGCTCGAGGTGAACCTGGGCATCGTGGACGCGTTCCTCGACACGGACTTCGAGGCGGGCCGACACGCGGGGCGCATCGACAAGATCACCGCAGCCGAGAGCGAGCGGACCTAGCGACAGCAGGAATCACCGGTGCCGGCGATGACGCCAGCGCCGTCGGCACGACCGCCACGAGGGAAGGACGCACCGTCGCCATGGCTCTGAAGTACATCCCAGCGCAAGACCCCGAAGTCGCCGCAGCGATCGATGCGGAGCTCGACCGCCAGCGCTCCACCATCGAGCTCATCGCATCCGAGAACTTCGTCTCGATGGCGGTGCTCGAGGCGGCGGGAACGCCTCTCACCAACAAGTACGCCGAGGGGCTGCCCGGCAAGCGCTACTACGGCGGGTGCGAGAAGGTCGACATCGTCGAGAACCTCGCCCGCGACCGCGCCTGCGAGCTCTTCGGCGCCGACCACGCCAACGTGCAGCCGCACGCGGGCGCGCAGGCCAACATGGCCGTCTACTTCGCGATGCTCAAGCCCGGCGACACGGTCATGGGCATGAACCTCGCCATGGGCGGGCACCTCACCCACGGCTCGCCGGTCAACTTCTCGGGCAAGTGGTTCAACATCGTGCCCTACGGCCTCGACCTCGAGACCGAGACCATCGACTACGACGAGGTCGAGCGTCTCGCCAAGGAGCACCAGCCCAAGATGATCATCGCGGGTGCCTCGGCGTATCCGCGGGTCATCGATTTCGAGCGGTTCGCCGCCGTGGCGAAGGACGTCGGCGCGGTGCTGATGGTCGACATGGCCCACATCGCGGGGCTCGTCGCGACCGGCGCCCACCCGTCGCCGGTGCCCTACGCCGACTTCGTCACCTCCACCACCCACAAGACGCTGCGCGGCCCGCGCTCCGGGTTCGTGCTGTGCAAGGAGGAGTACGCCACCGCGCTCGACAAGGCGGTGTTCCCCGGCCTGCAGGGCGGTCCGCTGGAGCACGTGATCGCCGCGAAGGCCGTCGCGTTCGGCGAGGCGCTGAAGCCCGAGTTCTCGACCTACATCGACCAGGTCGTCATCAACGCCAAGGCGATGGGCGAGGCGATGGTCGAGTGCGGCCTGCGCCTTGTCTCCGGCGGCACCGACAACCACCTCATGCTCGTCGACCTTCGCCCCGCCAGCATCACCGGCAAGGATGCCGAGAAGCTCCTCGAGTCCGTGGGCATCACCACCAACAAGAACGCGATCCCCAACGATCCCGAGAGCCCGTTCGTGACGAGCGGCATTCGCGTCGGCTCGGCCGCGATCACGACGCGCGGGTTCACCGAGGGCGAGGCGCACACCGTGGGCTGCCTGCTCGCGCAGGCGATCTTCAACCGCGACGACGACACCAAGCTCGAGGCCATCGCACAGGACGTCGCGGGGCTGCTCGACGCGCACCCGCTGTATCCCGAGCTGTAGCATCCCGAGGGCGCCCGCCGGCTCGCGCAGCCGCGGGCGCCGCGAGACGCATCCGAGCGCCGAGTCAGTCTCGGCGAGGACGACCCGCTGATGAAGGAGGCAGACGGTGACCGACCCTGGCTCGCATCCCAACGTGCACGTGGTGGCGCACCCGCTTGTGCAGCACAAGCTCACCCACCTGCGCGACATCGAGACCGGTCCCAAGCAGTTCCGGGAACTGGTGCGCGAGCTGGCGATGCTCGAGGCCTACGAGGCGACCCGTGATTTCGGCCTCGAGGAGACGAGCGTCACCACGCCGATCCAGGACACCAAGAGCTTCGTGCTCGCGGGCAAGAAGGTCGCCGTGGTGCCGGTCCTGCGCGCCGGTCTCGGCATGGTCGACGGCGTGCTCGAGCTCATCCCTGCCGCGAAGGTCGGCCACATCGGCCTTTACCGCGATCCCGAGACGCTCCAGCCGGTCGCGTACTACAACAAGCTGCCCGAGGACATCGCCGAGCGCGACGTCATGATCGTCGACCCGATGCTCGCGACCGGCGGTTCGGCCGCCGCGGCGGTGCAGTTCCTGCGCGACAAGGGCGCCGGCGCCGATCAAGCTGCTCGTGATCATCGCCGCTCCGGAGGGTATCGCAGAAGTCCTCGCGTGCTGCCCCGACGTCGACATCTACGTGTGCGCCATCGACGAGCGCCTGAACGACCACGGCTACATCGTCCCCGGTCTCGGCGACGCCGGCGATCGTCTCTACGGCACCAAGTAGGGACGCGAAGATGCCCCGCCCCAGCTGGGACGAGTACTTCATGCAGATCGCCGAGCAGGTAGGCGGGCGAGCCACCTGCATGCGCCGCCACGTCGGCGCCGTGCTGGTGAAGGACAAGCGCATCCTCGCCACCGGGTACAACGGCCCGCCCTCCGGCGTGCGCCACTGCGAGGACGTAGGCTGCATCCGCGAGAAGCTCGGCGTGCCGAGCGGCGAGAAGCACGAGCTCTGCCGAGGCATCCACGCCGAGCAGAACGCCGTGATCCAGGCGGCCAAGCACGGCATCCCCATCGACGGCGCGACCGCGTACTGCACCCATCAGCCCTGCCTCATCTGCGCCAAGATCCTGCTGAACGCGGGCGTGGTCGAGATCGTGTTCCGCGAGCCCTACCCCGACCCGCTCTCCGAGGAGCTCCTCGCCGAGGCGGGCGTGGTTCCTCGGCAGTTCACGCCGGGCGCGGCATCCGAGGTCGGGCGCCCAGGGGGTCTCCGAGGCGTGAGCCTTCCGTCGTACCTGACGCCGATCGTCTATCTGGTCGTCCGGCTGGTCCTGACCGCCGGCGCCATCGCGCTGGCGCTGACGCCGGTGGTGCGCTACCTGTCGAACCGCTTGGGGCTCGTCGACCAGCCCGATCACCGCAAGGTGCACCTGAAGCCGATGTCGCGGCTGGGTGGGGTGGCGATCTACGCGGGCGTCATCGGCGCGCTCGCGCTGCAGTACGCGGGCGAGCTCTACCTGGGGTGGCAGGGGCCGTTCGTCGAGGGGACGTCGCGAGTCAACGTCGCCGCGATCCTCGGCGGGATGACCCTCGTGTTCCTCGTCGGGCTGATCGACGACCTGAAGAACCTCAGCCCCGGCGTCAAGTTCCTGGGCCAGCTGGCCGCGGCGTCGGTGGTCGTGTTCGCGGGTATCCGCATCGACTACGTCGGGTACCCGTTCGGGGGCGGGCTCATCGCGCTGGGGACGCTCTCGATCCCGGTCACGATCATCTACATCGTGGCGTTCACCAACATCATCAACCTGATCGACGGCCTCGACGGACTGGCTGCGGGCGTGTCAGCGATCGCGGGCGGCACGCTGCTCGTGCTCGCGGTCCAAGGCAACCGCTTCGACGCGGCGGCGCTGGCCGCGGTGCTCATCGGCGCGTGCCTGGGCTTCCTGCGCTACAACTTCCACCCCGCGTCGATCTTCATGGGGGACTCGGGGGCGCTGTTCCTGGGGTTCACCCTCGCGACGATCTCGCTGCTGGGCGTCATGAAGACGACCGCGGCCATCGCGCTCGCCGTGCCGCTGCTCATCGTCGGGGTGCCCATCTTCGACACCGGCTCGGCGATCATCCGGCGGCTGCGGCACGGCCGTCCCATCGGCGAGGCAGACCGTGGCCACATCCACCACCGGCTCCTCGGGCGTGGGTTCGACCAGCGCCAGACGGTGCTCATCATCTACGCGTGGTCGATCGCGCTCTCCGTCGTGGGCTACGCCGTCCGCTACGCGCCGGGGCTCATCAAAGTCTTCGCGATGGTGGGCATGTTCGCCGTCTCGGCAGCTATGGCGTACTGGCTCGGCCTGTTCGAGGCGGCGCACCATGTCACCGAGGGCGAGGACGGATCTCGTCGACGCCGAGACCCACGAGCGGACCGATGCGGTCTAAACGCATGTTGCGTCTTGTTGCCCCCTACACGCTCATGTAGTATTCCGCGTTGACTACCCCGGGCTGCCGTTCTTGAAACGGCGACTGGGGGCCAGGGGTAGGGGAGTCGGACGCAGTGATATCAACCGGCATCGGCGCTGTTCTGGGCGCGCCATGGGTCGCGGCCCTCGCAGGGTTCGTGCTCGGCGCGGTGATCGTCACGCCGGTCCTGCTGAGCGTCTGGTTCTACGATGATCGACATCCCGGGGACGCGTGGGGCCTAGGCCTCGGCAGCATCCTCGTGGGGTTGCTCATCGCCATCGGAGTGATGTTTCTCTATCACTCCATCGCCCCCAGGGTGTTTCCGACGTTCGGCGTGTCCGTCGTCATGGGATTCTTCACGGCGTTCGTGGTCGCGACCGTGCTGATCCTCGGCGTCAGTCGAGACAAGGCGAGAAGGACGGGGAGCAACAGGGTGGATCCACTCAGTAAACTCGGCGAAGAAGTAGATCATCTACTGGCCAGCCTGCAAACCGTCTCGATCAACGGCCAGTCCTACGCGATCAACGAGTTCGTTCTCTCCACCTACATCTTCTGGATGTTCTTCGCCGTGTTTCTCCTGGCGATCATCATGTACCTCGCCACCAAGCGGGTAGCCCTCGTACCGAAAGGGCGTCTCGCCGGCGGCGTCGAGGCACTAACCGAGTTCGTCCGCAACGATGTATCGATCCAGCTGTTGGGCCAGAAGGACGGGAAGCGCTACTTCCCCTTCATCGGGTCCATTTTCATTTTCATCCTCATCAACAACCTCGTCGGCCTGATCCCGGGCGCCCGGCCCGGCACCGGCACCATGGGTGTCACCGTGGCGCTGTCGACCACGGTGTTCATCTTCTTCAACTACGTTGGCGTGAAGAACCAGGGCGCTTGGACCTACATCAAGAGCTTCTCGCCCAAAGGCGTACCATTCCCCATCAACCTCGTCGTGTGGGTCATCGAGGTGTTCTCGGCGACGCTGCGTATCTTCACGCTGGCCGTTCGTCTGTTCGCCAACATGTACGCCGGCCACATCATCCTCGGAATCTTCGCCACTCTGACCGCGCTCTTCTCCGAGGGGCTCATCGAGAAGCTGATGGAAGGCCACGGGCTCACTGGCGGCGCCGTTCTGGGTGCGCTGCCCTCGCTGGGGTGGCTCATCCTGATGACCGCGCTCTACATGCTCGAGGTGCTCGTCGCCTTTCGTGCAGGCCTACGTGTTCACGATGCTCACGACGGTCTACATCGGTCTGGCTGCGCACGAGCACTAGCACCACCGCGCCGCGAAGGCGCGCCTGATGAGGTACGTCCGTCGGCATCGAGTGTCGGCGTTCGGCAAGTTGGAATGTAGTTCGGCCAAAAGGGGGCCGGACACATACGGCAAGGAGGAATCGTGGAATTCGTCGGTCTCGCTCTTCTGTACGGCTTCGCCGTCACCATGCCGGCCTTCACCATTGGCTGGATCGGCAGCAAGGCGGCTGAGTCCACCGCTCGCCAGCCCGAGATGGCCGGCCGTATCTTCACCGTCTTCATCCTGGGCGCCGCGTTCGCCGAGGCCCTCGCGCTCCTCGGCTTCGTTCTCGGCATCATCGTCCAGGGCAAGATCGGCTAGTTGGTCAGCCCCTTCGAGTACGAGTTCCTAGCGAAAGGCAAGCTCGTGGAACGAATGCTGACCCGGATACGAGTGGCGCTGCTGGCCGCAAGCGTGAGCGTGGCGTTCTTCGCCATGACCGCACTCGCGTTCGCGCAGGAGTCCGCTGCTGAGGGTGAGGCTGTCTCGGAGGCTGCCGCCGCAGGTGGCGCCGCCGCGCTCATCCCCAAGCCGGCGGAGTTCATCCCCGCCATCGTGTCCTTCCTGATCGTCTTCTTCGTCCTCTCGAAGTTCGCGTGGCCCGCGATCACCGGCATGCTCGATCAGCGGGCCGAGAACATCCGAGAGTCCCTCGAGCGCGCAGAGCAGGCGAAGATCGACGCCGAGCGCATGCTCGAGGAGTACAAGGTGCAGCTCGCCGAGGCCCGCAAGGAAGCCAACAACATCCTCACGCAGGCCAAGCAGGCGGCGGACACGACGATCTCCGAGGCCTCCGCGCGAGCGCAGGCCGATGCCGAGGCGCTGATCGACAAGGCGCGTGCGGCGATCGAAGGCGAGAAGCGTGCTGCCATCGCCGACCTGCAGGCATCCGTCGCCGACATCTCTGTTTCGGTGGCGGGCAAGCTCATCGGCTCCGAGCTGAACCAGGCCGACCACGAGGCGATCATCGCCAAGTACCTGGCCGAGTCCGGGAGCATCAATGCGAACTAGCAGGTCCATGGCGAAGCAGATCACGGAGACCTACGCCCAGGTGCTCTACCAGGCGGCGGCCGCCGAGAACGCGGTCGACTTCGTGGGCGGCGGTCTGAACGAGGTGATGTACGTCGTGCGCGGACACGCGGACTTGCGCAACGCCATGACGGACGACTCTCTGCCCGCTGACAAGCGGGTGACCGTGCTTCGCTCGATCTTCCCGGCACTGCACCCGGCCATCGACGGCGCGCTTGCCGTCATGGTCGAGCAGGAGAACTTCGACCTGCTTCCCGCAGTCGTCGAAGCGTACGACCGAGTGGCCGAGGAGCGACGCAACATCGTCGTCGCCGATGTCACTACGGCGATCCCTTTGACGGAGTCGCTCCGTCAGTCCATCTCGGACAAGCTGTCCGTCGATATCGGCCAGGCGGTGGTCCTTCGCGAGAAGGTCGACCCGGCCATCATCGGCGGCATCGTCATCGACGCCGCGGGGCGCAGGATCGACGCGAGCATCGTCTCGCAGCTCGAGAACGCCCGCGCCGTTCTGTCCACGAACGCACTCACTGGAGGTGGTGCTTAGATGGCGGACATCACCGCCGCGAGCATCGACGCAGTACTCCGGTCTCAGCTGGAGGCTCTGAGGACGAGCGTGGAGTCCCGCGAAGTGGGAACCGTTGCCCAGGTTGGTGACGGTATCGCCCGCGTCGAAGGACTTCGCGGCGCCATGGCTGGCGAACTCCTCGAGTTCGAGACCTCCGCAGGCGAGACCGTCATGGGCATGGCCCTGAACCTGGACGAGCGCGAGGTCGGCGCCGTTCTGCTTGGCGAGTACATCAAGGTCAAGGAGAACGACACCGTCCGCACCACGGGCAAGATCGTGCAGGTGCCCTCGGGCAAGGGCATGCTCGGCCGCATCGTCAGCCCGCTCGGCGAGCCGCTCGACGGCAAGGGCCCGATCCAGGGCATCGAGGGCTACCGCCCCGTCGAGTTCAAGGCGCCGGGCGTCGTGCAGCGCAAGGGCGTGCACGAGCCCCTGCAGACCGGCATCATGGCCGTCGACGCGATGATCCCGATCGGTCGCGGCCAGCGCGAGCTCATCATCGGCGACCGTCAGACGGGCAAGACCGCCGTCGCGATCGACACGATCATCAACCAGAAGGGCACGGGCGTTATCTGCATCTACGTCGCCATCGGCCAGAAGGCCTCGACGGTGGCGGGCGTTGTGGAGACCCTCGAGTCCTACGGCGCGATGGACTACACCATCATCGTCTCGGCGACCGCGTCGGACGCCGCGCCGCTGCAGTACATCGCTCCCATGGCCGGTTGCGCCATCGGCGAGTTCTTCATGTACCACGGTGAGGACGGCGAGCCGGCCAGCAAGGACAACCCGGGCCGCGCGGTGCTCTGCATCTACGACGACCTGTCCAAGCAGGCCGTCGCCTATCGCCAGATGTCGCTGACGCTGCGCCGTCCTCCCGGACGCGAGGCGTACCCCGGCGACGTCTTCTACCTGCACAGCCGTCTGCTCGAGCGCGCGGTCAAGATGAACGACGAGCTGGGCGCGGGTTCGCTCACCGCCCTGCCGGTCATCGAGACGCAGGCCGGTGACGTGTCGGCCTACATCCCGACCAACGTCATCTCCATCACCGACGGGCAGATCTTCCTGCAGTCCGACCTGTTCTTCCGCGGCATCCGTCCCGCCATCAACGTGGGTATCTCGGTGTCGCGAGTCGGTGGTAACGCGCAGATCAAGGCCATGAAGCAGGTCGCCGGCTCGCTGCGACTGGACCTCGCGTCCTTCCGCGAGCTCGAGGCCTTCGCCCAGTTCGGCTCGGACCTGGACAAGTCGACCCAGCAGCAGCTCAGCCGAGGCGAGCGCCTCGTCGAGCTCCTCAAGCAGGGCCGCTACGTCCCGATGCCGGTCCAGAACCAGGTCATGGCGATCTTCTGCGGCACCAAGGGCTACCTCGACGACATCGAGACCGATCGCATCCAGGAGTTCCGCGACGGCTTCATCGAGTACGTCAACGCCTCGCACGCCGAGATCGGCGAGACCATCGTTTCCGAGAAGACCATCTCGGAGGAGACCGAGGGCAAGCTCAAGGCGGCCATCGAGCAGTACAAGACGATCTTCGCCGCGGGCGAGGAGTAGGCGAGCATGGCGACGCTTCGCGACATCAAGCAGCGCATCGTGAGCGTCCAGTCGACGCGCCAGATCACGCGCACCATGGAGATGGTGGCGACCGCGAAGATCCGGCGGGCGCAGGACCGCATCGAGAACGCGCGTCCCTACGCGTTCGCGTTGGCCGACGTGCTGGGCAACGTGGTGCGCTACGTGCCCGACCTGCAGCATCCGCTGCTCGATCAGCACGCCGAGCGCAAGCGTGTCGTGTACATCGCGCTGTCGTCGGATCGCGGCCTTGCCGGAGCGTTCAACACCAACATCATCCGGATGGCCGAAGCGGCGCTGACCGCCGAGGCGGAGGCCGGAGTCGCCACCGAGCTCATCACCGTGGGCAAGAAGGCGCTCAGCTACTTCCGCTACCGCGGTATCGAGCCCGTCCTGGCGATCCGCGACATGAGCGACAAGCCCGACTTCTCGCACGCTCGCGAGATCGCGGACTGGCTCATCGAGCGCTACGTCGCCGGCGAGATCGACGGCGCCTACATCCTGTTCAACCGGTTCAAGAACGTCGCCGAGCAGTCCCCCGAGTCCCACCAGCTGCTTCCGATCGAGTCCTCGGTGCTGCAAAGCGCCGAAGAGGCGGTCGAGGAGCGCGGCATCAACCTGGAGTACATCTTCGAGCCGTCGGCCACCGAGGTGCTCTCCGACCTGCTGCCGTACTACCTCGAGGCGCTGGTCTACCGCGGGTTGCTCGAGAGCGCAGCGTCCGAGCAGGGCGCTCGGCGTACCGCGATGAAGTCCGCGACCGACAACGCGAGCGACATGATCACCACGCTGGCGCGCAGCTACAACCGTGCACGTCAGGCCGCGATCACCACCGAGATCGCCGAGATCGTCGGCGGTGCTGCGGCTTTGGAGGAGGAGTAGATGGCAACGAACAACGACGGGCAGAACGTCGGGCGGATCGTCCGCGTCGTCGGCCCGGTCATCGACGTTGAGTTCGATCCGGACAAGATGCCCGGGATCTACAACGCGCTGACCATCGACGGCACGACCGAGATGGGCGACATCCACCTGCTTCTCGAGGTCGAGCAGCACCTCGAGGGCGGCGTCGTCCGCGCGGTCGCCATGGACGGCACCGACGGCGTCACCCGTGGCATGGATGTCGTCGACACCGGCGCGGCCATGCAGATGCCGGTGGGCACCGCGACCCTGGGTCACATCTGGAACGTCCAGGGGCAGTGCATCGACGGCACCGACATCCAGGTCAAAGAGACCTACTCGATCCACCGCGAGCCCCCGGGCTACGACGAACTCGAGCCGGAGACGCAGATCTTCGAGACCGGCATCAAGGTCGTCGACCTGCTCGAGCCCTACATCAAGGGCGGCAAGACCGGCCTGTTCGGCGGCGCGGGCGTGGGCAAGACGGTCATCATCCAGGAGCTCATCAACAACCTCGCCCAGGCGCACGGCGGTACGTCCGTGTTCACCGGCGTGGGCGAGCGCACCCGTGAGGGAACCGACCTGTGGGTCGAGATGACCGAGTCCGGCGTCATCGAGAAGACCGTGCTCGTGTACGGCCAGATGAACGAGCCCCCCGGAGCCCGTCTCCGCGTGGGCCTCGCCGGCCTGACCGCCGCGGAGTACTTCCGCGACCAGGGCCAGGACGTGCTGCTGTTCATCGACAACATCTTCCGCTTCACCCAGGCCGGCTCCGAAGTGTCCGCACTTCTCGGCCGCATGCCGTCCGCCGTCGGTTACCAGCCCACGCTGGCCACCGAGATGGGCGAGCTGCAGGAGCGCATCACGTCCACCAAGACCGGCTCGGTCACCTCGGTACAGGCGATCTACGTCCCCGCCGACGACCTCACCGACCCCGCGCCGGCCACGGCGTTCACCCACCTCGACGCCACGACGGTTCTGTCGCGCTCGATCGCCGAGCTCGGCCTGTATCCCGCCGTGGACCCGCTGGAGTCGACGTCTCGCGCGCTCGACCCCAACATCGTCGGGCAGCGCCACTACGACTGCGCCCGTGCCGTCCAGCAGATCCTGCAGCGCTACAAGGACCTCCAGGACATCATCGCGATCCTCGGTATGGACGAGCTGTCCGAGGACGACAAGCAGGCCGTCGCGCGTGCGCGCAAGATCCAGCAGTTCCTCTCGCAGCCGTTCCACGTGGCCGAGGTGTTCACCGGCATGTCCGGCAAGTACGTCAAGCTCGAGGACACCATCGCCGGATTCGAGGCGATCGTTCGCGGCGACTGCGACGACATGCCCGAGCAGGCCTTCCGCTACGTCGGCACCATCGAAGAGGCCCGCGCCAAGGCCGAGAAGATGGCTACCGAGGCGGCATAAGGAGACCTACGTGACACGTACGCTCCTTGCAGAGGTCGTCACGCCCGACGGCATCCTCTACGCCAACGAGGTCGAGATGGTCGTTGCGACCACCGACCACGGCGAGATCGGCATCTTGCCGCTTCACGCTCCGCTCATCACCACGCTGGTTCCCGGCGAGGTGCGGGTGAAGTACGGCCCCAACCCGGGCGACTGGGAGTGGTTCGCCGTCTCCGGTGGCTACCTGCAGGTTCGCGAGGACCGGGTCGTGCTCGTCTCGAAGCGGGCGATCGCGGTCAGCCAGATCGACCCCGAGCGTGCTCAGGCGGCGTGCGAGCTTGCCTGCGCCGACCTCGAGAACCTCCCGGCCGAGGCCGAGGAGGAGCGCGCCATCGCCGAGATGGACCGGGCGTGGTACGAGCTCCAGCTCAAGCAGGCCGAGACGGCGGACGGGTTCGCCCCTAGCGCCACGGCCTCACGTGCGAACTCGAGAAGCCCCCTTCGGCCATCACGGCGGCGGGGGCTTCTGTGTGTGAGGGGCGCCGGGGTAACGTGCGACGTGCGCAGGCTACGTGGATCGGCAGTCGAGACTACAGGAGGGTCATGCTGGGACCGACCGGAGTGGGCGAGGGAGACCTGATCGTTCGCGACGCCGTCGAGGATGATTTCGAGGCGATCCTGCGGCTCAACGCGACCTGGGTACACTTCACGAGTCCGCTTGATCGGCCTGGTTTGGCGCGGCTGCACGAAGCGAGTGCGTACCATCGCGTGGTCGTCGAACGAGACGCGGTCGTCGCGTTCTTGCTCGCTCTACGCGAGGGGGCCGACTACGCCAGTCCCAACTACCTGTGGTTCCTGGGCAGAGGCGGCCGATTCCTCTACATCGACCGCGTCATCGTGACGGGCTCCCGTCAGGGCAGAGGTCTCGCCCGGTTGCTGTACGCCGACCTGTTCGAGTATGCGCTCCGAACCGGTGTACCCAGGGTCGCCTGCGAGCTCGATGTCGATCCACCCAACTCCGCCTCCGAGCGTTTCCATGACGCTCTCGGCTTCCGCGAGGTGGGGCAGCAGCTCGTGGCGAACCGGACGAAGCGGGTGTCGCTGCGAGAGCTCGAGCTGGTACCCGCCGACCCCGAGTCCTAGCTCCGCCCGCTCCTCTCGGCTGCGGTTGCGTAACGGGCGGCTCGGCATGAGGGGAGAGACGGTATCCTTTCACCCATGGAATCAATCATCGTTCGCGGCGGACGCGCGCTCTCCGGCGAGGTGCGCGTCGAGGGCGCGAAGAACTCCGCCCTCAAGCTCATGGCCGCGTCACTGCTCGCGCCGGGCATGACCCGCATCACCAACGTCCCCGACATCGCCGACGTCGCGATCATGGCCGAGGTTCTCGGCGGGCTCGGGGCGTCGGTGGCGCGCACCGATCATGCCCTCGAGATCGACGCGACACACGTCGAAAGCATTGAGACCCCCTACGATCTCGTCGCGCAGATGCGCGCGTCGACGGCCGTGCTCGGCCCCCTCGTCGCGCGCTGCGGCGAGGCGCAGGGTCGCGATGCCGGGCGGCTGCAACATCGGGTCGCGCAAGATCGACATGCACATCAAGGGGCTCGAGCAGCTGGGCGTCGAGGTGAACCTCGGTCACGGCTACATTCACGCCATCGCGCCCGAGGGGGGCCTTCGCGCGGCGAACGTGACACTCGAGTTCCCCAGCGTCGGCGCCACCGAGAACCTGCTGACCGCTTCGGTGCTCGCGAAGGGCACGACGGTCGTGCAGAACGCCGCGCGCGAGCCCGAGATCGTCGACCTGATCGAGTTCCTGAACGCGATGGGTGCGAAGATCACCGGCGTCGGAACGCCGACCCTCGAGATCGAGGGGGTCGACGAACTGCGCGCGGTCGAACATCGCACCGTTGGCGACCGGATCGAGGCTGGCACCTTCCTCGTGGGCGCCGCCCTCGTCGGGGGTCCGGTCACCGTCACGGGGTTCGATCCCGCGCACCTCGAGCTCGTGCTCGCCAAGCTCGCCGAGGCGGGCTGCGGGGTCGCCACCTTCGGCGACGGGGCATGCGTCCAGCGTGAGGGGCGGCTGCTCGGCGTCGATGTCCAGACGCTGCCGTATCCCGGGTTCCCCACCGACCTCCAGGCGCAGTGGATGGCGCTCATGTCGATCGCCGAGGGCGGCAGCATCATCACCGAGAACGTCTTCGAGAATCGCTTCATGTTCGCCGACGAGCTCGGGCGCATGGGCGCGGATATCCGCATCGAAGGCCACCACGCCCTGGTCAAGGGCGTCGGCCAGCTCTCCGGCGCGCCCGTGCGCTGCCCCGACCTTCGCGGCGGCGCGGCGCTGGTGCTTGCCGCGCTGGTGGCCGACGGCGAGACCGTCGTTGGGCGACGTCTACCATATCGACCGTGGCTACGAGGGATTCGTGGACAAGCTGCGCGCGCTCGGCGCGGACGTGGAGAGAGTCGGGGAGGAGCGCTAAGTGCTCGATATCGACGCGATCAAGAAGGTCATCCCGCATCGCTACCCGTTCCTGTTGGTGGACCGCATCGAACAGATCGAGGAAGGCGTTGGGGCGGTCGGGATCAAGAACGTCTCGGCGAACGAGCCGTTCTTCCAGGGTCACTTCCCCGACTACCCGGTCATGCCGGGCGTGCTGATCGTCGAGGCGCTTGCGCAGGTGGGGGCCGTCGCGCTGCTCTCGCTCGAGGAGAACCAGGGCAAGCTTGCGATGTTCGCCGGCATCGACAAGGTGCGCTTCAAGCGACAGGTGAAGCCGGGCGACGTGCTGCGTCTCGAATGCCGCATCACCAAGCGGCGCGGGCCGATCGGTTTCGGCGAGGCCGAGGCTACTTGCGAGGGTCAGCTCGTGTGCTCGGGCGAGCTGATGTTTGCGATACAATAGCTCGGTTTTCCAGCCCGCTCACGTGCGGGCTCTCTCAGACGTCGCGAGGCGCGGCCGGCACCTCGGCTCGCCGGTCAACGACAGGGGATCTATGTCACTCGAACAGAAGCTGCGTGACGGCAGCGCGGTATTCGGCGTTGTCGGACTCGGGTATGTCGGCTTGCCGCTGGCCGTGGAGATGGCCAAGGAAGGCAACCGGGTCGTGGGCCTGGAGGTCTCGGCGGAGAAGACCGACCTTGTCAACGCGGGGCAGAGCTACATCCCCGACGTTCCCACCGACGAGCTCGCGCCTCTCGTGCGCGACGGGCTCATCGAGGCGACCACGGATTTCGCGCGTGTCGCGGAGTGCGACTGCGTCGCCATCTGCGTGCCCACCCCGCTCAACAAGATGAAGGAGCCCGACGTCACCTTCATGGTCGCGGCCGACCGAGGCCATCGCGCCCTACCTCCATCCCGAGATGCTCGTGACCCTCGAGTCCACCACGTATCCCGGCACCACCGAGGAGATCGTCCAGCCCATCCTCGAGGCCGGCGGTCTCAAGGTCGGGGCCGAGCTCTTCCTCGCCTTCTCGCCCGAGCGTGTCGATCCTGGCAACCCGGTCTACCAGACCAAGAACACGCCGAAGGTCGTGGGCGGCGTGACCCCGAGGTGCACCGAGCTGGCCGTGCTGTTCTACGAGCGATTCCTCGACACCGTGGTACCGGTCTCCTCGACCCGTGCCGCCGAGATGACCAAGCTGCTCGAGAACATCTTCCGCTGCGTGAACATCGCGCTCGTGAACGAGCTGCTGGTGCTCTCGGAGCGCATGGGCATCAACATGTGGGAGGTGGTGGACGCGGCCAAGACCAAGCCGTTCGGGTTCATGCCGTTCTACCCCGGGCCCGGCCTGGGCGGCCACTGCATCCCGATCGACCCGTTCTATCTGTCGTGGAAGGCCCGCGAGTACGACTTCCACACCGAGTTCATCGAGTTGGCCGGCAAGGTCAACGAGGACATGCCGTACTACGTCGTGACCCGCGCGATGCAGGCGCTCAACGACCATCGCAAGCCGCTCTCCGGCTCGCGCGTGATCGTGCTCGGCGTCGCGTACAAGAAGGACATCGACGACATGCGCGAGAGCCCGGCGATCAAGGTCACCGAGCTGCTTCTCGAGAAGGACGCCGACGTCGTCTATCACGACCCGTATGTCGAGAAGTTCTCGGTGGCGGGCACGGGGATTCCTTCCGTGGATCTCACTGCCGACGAGCTCGAGAAGGCGGACCTCGTCTTGATCGTGACCGACCACACCGGCGTCGACTACGACCTCGTGGTACGCACCGCGCCGCTGGTGCTCGACACCCGCAACGCGCTCAAGGACTCCTCTGCCGAAACGGTGGTGCGACTCTAGATGGCCAAACCGATCCGCGTCGGCGTGGTGGGCTTCGGGTACTGGGGCCCCAACCTCGTGCGCAACCTCGACCGCCTCGGCGACGCGGAGCTCGTGGCCGCGTGCGACCTGTCCGAGCCAAACCTCGCGAAGCTCTCGGCGCTGTATCCGTACGTCGAGACGACGTCGGACCTGGGGGCGATGCTCGCTCGGGACGACATCGCGGCGGTGGTTGTCGCGACCTCGGCACCGAGCCACTTCGCGATCGCCAAGCAGGTCCTCGAGGCGGGCAAGCACTGCTTCGTCGAGAAGCCGCTCACGCTCACCTCGGCCGACGCCGAGACCCTCGTCCGTCTCGCCGACGAGCGCGATCTCGTGCTGATGGTCGGCCACCTCATGGAGTACCACTCGGCGATCAACTGGATCCGCGACTGCATCAACTCCGGCGAGCTGGGCGACGTGCTCTACGTCTACCTGCAGCGCCTGAACCTGGGCAAGGTCCGCACCGAGGAGAACGCGTTCTGGTCCCTCGCCCCGCACGACGTGTCGATCGTGCTGTACCTGCTCGGCGAGATGCCGGACTACGTGAACGCGTCGGGCGCCGACTACGTGACCAAGGGCGTCCAGGACGTCGTGTTCGCGAACCTGCACTTCCCCAGCGGCAAGATGGCCAACATCCACGTGTCGTGGCTCGACCCGCACAAGGTGCGCAAGCTCACCATCGTCGGCACCAAGAAGATGCTGGTGTTCGACGACATGGAGGCCACCGAGAAGATCTGGATCTACGATCGCGGCGTGGGCGCTCCCGAGGACGCGCTCGGCTACGGCGAGGACCTCACCTTGCGCTTCGGCGACATCACCGTGCCGTACCTGAAGATGGTCGAGCCGCTGGGCATCGAGGTCCAGCACTTCCTCGACTGCGTGGATGCGGGCGAGACGCCCAGAAGTGACGGCCGAGATGGGCTGCGCGTGGTGCGCGTGCTCGAGGCGGTGGACGAGTCGATGGCCTCGGGCGGCACGCCGGTCGAGACGACGATCGAGGTGTAGCGCATGACCGCGTATGTGCATCCCACCGCCAAGGTGGGGGAGAACTTCAAGCCCGCGCCGTTCGTGATCGTGGACGACGACGTGGTGATCGGCGACAACGTGATCGTCGGGCCGTTCACGCACATCCGTCATGGCGCCAGGATCGGCGCCGACGTGATGCTCGGCGACCACGTGACGATCCACGACGACGCGGTGATCGGCGACGGTACGGTGATCTCGGACGGGTCGGTGATCGGCAAGCGCCCCGCCCTCTCGCCGCGCTCCACCGCGAAGGCGGGACCGCTGCCGGGGCTTGTCGTGGGCGAGGGATGCCGCATCGGCAGCAACGCCGTGCTGATGGCCGGCTCCACGTTCGGCGATCGGGTCATCGTCGGTGACGCCGCGGGCGTGCGCGAGCGCTGCGAGATCGGCGACGACGTGGTCGTGGGCCGCGCGGTCACGGTCGAGAACGACACCACGATCGGTGCGCGCACCAAGATCCAGTCCGGCGCGTACGTCACGGCGTACGTCACCATCGAGGAGGACGTGTTCATCGCCCCGATGGTCGTGACCACCAACGACAACTACATGGGCCGTACCGAGAAGCGCTTCGCCGAGCTCAAGGGCGCGACCATCCGCCGAGGAGCCCGCGTGGGAGGCGGATGCCACATCCTGCCGGGCATCGAGATCGGCGAGGAGGCGTTCATCGCCACCGGGGCGATCGTCACGCGCGACGTCCCCGCGAAGACCGTGGTGATGGGCGTGCCGGCCAAACCGGTGCGCGAGGTGCCCAGCGAGGAACTGCTCGGCGCCGAGTAGACAACTCACCCAGTCCAGGGCCGCTGTAGCCCGAGAGCAGCGCCCGCGGCATCGAAGAAGACCGACCGATCACTGACACGGAGGCACGATGGGAATCCCGCTGCTCGACCTTCAGGCACAGTACCGCGAGCTCCAGTCCGAACTCGACCAGGTGTGGTCGGAGACGATGAGCTCGGCCGGGTTCATCGGCGGACCGAAGGTCAAGGCGCTCGAAGCCGCCATGGCCGAGTACTGCGGGACCGAGTATGCCGTGGCGTGCGGCAACGGCACGGACGCGCTGTTCCTGATCCTCGCCGCGATGGGCATCGGCAAGGGCGACGAGGTCATCACGACGCCGTTCACGTTCTTCGCCACCGCCGAGGCGATCGCGCACGTCGGCGCGACCCCGGTGTTCGTCGACATCGAGCCCGGCACCTACAACATGGACGTGACCAAGCTCGAGGCGGCGATCACCGACCGGACCAAGGCGATCATGCCCGTGCACATCTTCGGCCAGTGCGTCGACATGGACCCGCTGCTCGAGATCGCCGAGCGGCACGAGCTCGCGGTCATCGAGGACGCCTGCCAGGCGATCGGCGCGACCTACAAGGGCCGCAAGGCCGGCGGTATCGGCCACGCCGCCGCGTTCTCGTTCTTCCCGAGCAAGAACCTGGGCTGCGCCGGCGACGGCGGCTGCATCACCACCAACGACGGCGACCTCGCGGCGCGCGCCAAGAAGCTTGCCTCGCACGGCACCACGGTGAAGTACTACCACGACGCATTGGGCGTGAACTCGCGCCTCGACGCGCTGCAGGCGGGCATCCTGCTCGTCAAGCTGCCTCACCTCGACCGCTGGAACGCCCAGCGCCGTGCCGGCGCCGAGGTCTACGCCGAGCTGCTTGCCGACGCGACGGGCCTCGAGCTCCCGGTCGCCCGCGACTTCGGCGATTCGGTCTACCACCTCTACGTGGTCAAGGCCGAGACCGCCGAGGCCGCCGAGCGGATCATGGGCGCGATGAAGGACGCCGGTATCGGCACCGCGCTCTACTACCCGCTGTGTCTCCACGAGCAGGAGGCGTTCGCGAAGGTCCAGGGCTTCGAGAAGCCAAGCCTTCCCGTGGCCGAGAGCTGCGACGCGCGCACCTTCGCCCTGCCGTGCTTCCCCGGCATCACGCGGGAGCAGCAGGCCGAGGTCGCCCGCGTGGTGCTCGGCGCGCTGTAGCCGCACGGCGCAGACGAAGATCCGGCGGAAGGCGCGTAGAGACCCATGAAGGTCATCTCGGTAGTGGGGGCGAGGCCTCAGTTCATCAAGGCCGCTCCGGTGTGTCGGGCACTTCGCGAGCGTCACGAGGAGATACTCGTGCACTCGGGGCAACACTTCGACTACCAGATGTCGGACGTGTTCTTCGAGGAGCTGCAGATCCCCAAGCCGGACTTCAACCTCGCGGTGGGCGGCGGGTCGCACGGACGCATGACCGGCGAGATGCTCGGCTTGCTCGAGGAGCTGATGGTCGAGCAGCGCCCCGACGTGGTCCTGGTGTACGGCGACACGAACACGACGCTGGCCGGCGGCCTTGCCGCGGCCAAGCTCGACATCCCCGTGGCGCACGTCGAGGCCGGCCTGCGCTCGTTCAACCGCTCGATGCCCGAGGAGATCAACCGCGTGCTCGTCGATCACCTCTCCGACGTGCTGCTCTGCCCGACGCCCACGGCGGTCGACAACCTCGCTGCCGAGGGCGTGACCGAGGGCGTCTCGCTCGTCGGGGACGTGATGCTCGACACCGCGCGCTTCTTCGCCGAGCACGTCGACCCCGCCGAGGCGCTCGCCCGATTCGGCGTCGAGCCGGGCGAATTCTACCTCGCGACCGTGCACCGCGCGGCCACGAGCGACGACCCGGAGCGCCTCTCGGCGGTGGTACGCGCGTTCTCGGCGCTGGACAAGCCGGTGCTGTGGGCGGTCCATCCGAGGACCGCCAAGAACTTGGAGGCATTCGGTTTGCATAATGCGGTGGAAGCCGCGGACCGTATCCGGGCTGTTCCGCCTATCAGTTACATCGACACGGTCTCGCTGCTGCGCAGCGCCCGTGCGCTGCTGACCGACTCGGGAGGCATGCAGAAGGAGGCGTACTTCTTCGGCGTGCCGTGTGTCACGCTTCGTGACGAGACCGAGTGGGTCGAGACGGTCGAGCTGGGATGGAACAGGCTGGTCGGCACCAACGAAGAGCTCATCCGCACGGCGGTGGACTCGATCGAGCTGCCTGCCGAGCGACCCGCTGTCTACGGCGACGGCCATGCGGCGCAAGCCGTGGTTGCCGCACTTGAGGACCGCTACTAGGCACGCGCCGCGCCACGCGACGCGTGGCGAGAAGGACGTGTTGACCGCCCCATGACGCCCCGACGTCACGATAGCTCCCCCGAGCGACTCCCCCCCGAACGGCCGTCCGCCGAGTCCGGCGAGCGCGGCGACGAGGTGGGCTCGACGGCGTCGGTACCGGCCATGCCGCCTCGGGTCGGCCGCAAGGAGCCGTACGACACCGGCGAGACGCTCCCGCTCGAGACGCGCCAGCGCGGCGCGCTCGAGGCACCGCCGCGCCTTTCGGGCGAGCAGCAGCGTCGCAACCGGCGGCGCCGCGCGTTCGCGGCGGTCGCCATCGGTGTGGCAGCGGTCGTGGCGATCGCAGTGGTCGCGTTCGGGTTCGTGTGGCTGCGCGGTCTGGAGAACTCGCTGCGGTTCGCAGCCGCCGACCGCGAGCCGATCGAGCGCGCGGTGACGTCCGTGCACTCGGGGGTCGAGACCTACACGGTGCTCGCCCTGGGTGTCGACGGCGATCCCGCGCAACAGACCCAGCCGCTTCGTGCGGTGATGCTTCTTCGCATCACGCCTGACAAGGTGAGTGCGATCTCCTTGGCCCCAGACATCGCGGTGCGACCGCAGGTACCACGGAGTCCGACCGACGCGGGGCCGGGTACCGTGCCGCCCGTTGCGCGCGCTGCGCGACGTGGCGACCCTCGGTGGCTATCCCGCAGCGGTCGACACCGTCGAGAAGGAACTCGGCGTACCGGTCAACCACGTGCTGGCGGTGCGCATCTCGTCGCTCAGCGGCGTAGTTGATGGACTTGGTGGGGTGTGGGCGACGGTTCCCGCCGCGGTTTCGGACCCGAACGGCGTCCCGGTCGGCGGCGCCACGCGCGTGGACGCGGGAAGGCAGTTGCTGAACGGCGCTCGCGCGGTGACCTTCGTCCGCGCGATGCCCGAGGGCGAGACGCAGAGCGGGCTGATGACGCGTCAACGGTTGTTCCTCGGGGCGCTCGTCTCCACGCTCGCACCGCAACGACGGCCGATTCCTTGCGCCCCGGCTGGCCTCGCAGTTCTCCGGTGGCCTGCTCTCCGACATGACATCGCGCGACCTGCGCAGGATGCTCGACCGGTTCCGCGCGACCGCCGGGCCCGTCGAGACGGGGGCGCTGTGGGGGAGCGGGGAGGGCGAGCCCAAAGACGTCGATCCCGCTGCCGTGCAGCGGCTCGCCTCGGCGTTCGTGGCAGGCGGTTCGCTCCAGAAGGCGACCCCGAAGCCACCATCCACGATGCCCGCGTCGCGGGTGGTGGTGTCGGTGAGGAACGGATCGGGGACCTCCGGCCTTGCCGCTCAGGCGGCGTCGCTGCTCAAGGCGCAGGGCTATCGGGTGAATGGCGTGGGAAACGCCGACCAGTTCGTGTATGACGAGACGCTCGTGATCTACAAGAGCAACGCGCGTCTGGCCGCGCAGAGCGTGGCGAAGGCCCTCCCGGTGGGGCGGCTGGTCGCGAGCAGAGGAATGTACGCGTTCCAGACGCCGGTGCTCGTCATCGTGGGCAAGGACTGGACCTCGGCCACCCTCAAGGTCGATCCGGTGCCCGTGGAGCAGCCATAGGCATGCTCAGGGAAGGTAGGGACGGTGCCGGCGAGCGCTCGTTACGGCTCGTAACGGTCGAGTAACCCGGCCCAGGAACGAGGCGTGCGCTTCGGTATAGTGGTCGGACGCGCGTGCGGATCACGCACTCGCGGAGTCGAGAACGGTGGGACGGGTTGGGCAAGCACGTCAAAGGCAAGGTCAGCAGGACCGGCGGCGCTCCGCGCCCTCGGTCTGACGCCGCGTACTCCGAGCCGAGCTCCCGCCAGCCTCGCACCGCCGGAGCTCGGAGGGCCACTGCCGATCGGATTCCGGCAGCGGGGCGCGGCCCGGGCGACCCCACGGCTCGCTACACCGCGCAGGCCCGCACGCGCCGGCGCCGCGTCCGCAACGTCCTGCTCGGCGTGCTCGCCGCAGTAGTCCTGTGTGCAGGTGCGACCGGCGGTGTGGGCGTGGTCGTTCACCAGGGAGGTCAACCAGGACTTCACTGCGTCGGTGACCAAGGACACGAAGCTCGCCAAGGTCCTCTCGGACACGAAGGCCACGCCGAAGCCCAAGCCGGACAAGCCCTTCACGGTACTGCTCCTCGGCGCCGACCAGGTGACCGCGACCAAGGACAAGCGCAGCGACACGATCATCCTCGCGCGGGTCGATCCCGAGCAGAAGAAGGTCTGGCTGCTGTCGATACCTCGGGACACCAAAGCGGAGATCCCCGGGCACGGCACCCAGAAGATCAACTCGGCGTATCAGCTCGGCGGTCCGGCGCTCATGGTCGAGACGGTCGAGAAGAAGACCGGCGTGCAGGTCAACCACTACATGGAGGTCGGGTTCTACGGGTTCCGGCACCTGGTCGAGGTCCTGGGCGGCGTGCACGTGAAGGTGGACCAGTACATCGACGACCCCAAGGCGGCGCGGGCCAACCCCGGACACCGAGGCACGCCGATCAAGCCCGGCTACCAGAAGCTCGATGCCGACCACGCCCTCGTGTACGTCCGCAGCCGGGCGTTCCCCGACGCCGACTTCAGCCGCATGCGACACCAGCAGACGTTCTTCAAGGCGCTGGCGAAAGAGGCGAGCGCCACGCGCAACCTGCCCAAGCTGCCGGCCTTCGTGCGAAGCGTCGCGAAGACCGTGGACACGGATATGCAGCTCGGGCTCATGCTGCGGCTGGCGTCGAAGATGAGGGGAATCCCCGAGGACAACATCCAGACCGCGACGATGAAGGGCGAGTGGATCTCGCCTTACGTCGTCACGGACGATGCGACCGCGAAGCGTCTCATCAAGAACATGGTGGCCGGACGGGAGTTCGAACCGCCCGCGGATCCCAAGAAGATCGTTCCGGCGCAGTACACCATCGACGTCCGGAACGGCAGCGGCATATCCGGCTTGGCCGCCACCGGCTCCGGCCTGCTACGCGCTAGCGGCTTCAAGGTCGGCGAGGTGGGCAACGCCAAGCGCCAGGACTACGCGGCGACACTCATCGTCTACCGCGGCACGAATGCCGCAGTGGCCAAGCGCGTGAAGTCGACGATCCGCCGAGGCAAGCTCGTGAACGACACGGGACAGCAGTACAGCTTCGACGGTGACGTGCTCCTGGTCGTGGGACGCGACTGGCGAGCAGCCGATTCCTCGGCCACCGCGAGCGCGCCCTAGATCTCTCCCGAGCGCTTCGGCTTTCCGGCCGCCACTGACTCCAGCAGCGCGATCATGCGATCGGCCTGGACGTCCCGGCTGAAGTCCGTCTCGGCAAGCCTCCGGGCGTTCGCGCCCATGCGTGCGCGGCCGTCTGGGTCGTCGGCAAGATGCTCGATCGCGTCGGCGAGCTGTACGGCGTCCTCGGGTTCGACGAACACGCCGGCGTCGTGGTCCTCGATCAGTGGCTTGGTCCATCCCGGCGAGTTCACGATGATGGGCCGACCGCTGGCCATCGCGTCGAACAGCTTGTTGGGCGAACCGGTGTAGAGCACCGGTACCTTCGCCAGGTGGGCGAGCAGGATGTCGCAGGTACGCAGCAGCGCCGGCATGTCGTGCTTGGCAACGCTGCCCGTCAGCACGAGGTTGCCGAGATGCTGCTCGTCGCGGATCTGCTCGATCTCCGGTCGGCACCTGCCGTCACCGGCGACGAGGATCGCGATGTCGTCGCGCCCGCGCTCCTGGAGCAGCCGTGCCGCCTCGGCGATCACGTGCACGGCATTGGAGGGTCCGATGGCGCCGGTGTAGCCGACCACGGTCTTGCCCTCGAGCCCCCAGCGCGACGTGAGTTCGGGGTCCTTCTCGCCGGGGTGGAACAGGTCCACGTCGGAGCAGTTCGGGATCATGTGTACCTTCGCGGGGTCGGTCCCCTCGGCGAGCACGAAGTCGACCATGCCGGGGGAGAGCGCGACGATCGCGTCGGCGGAGCGGTACGTGAGGCGCTCGAGCCACTTCGCGAGACGGCCGATCAGGCTGGTGGGGGAGAGCGCGCCCATCTGGAAGGCCGCGTCGGGCCACGGGTCGCGCACCTCGAAGACATAGGGACGGCGACGCAGTCGTGACGCGAGGTAGCCGGGCACCGCGACGGTGAGCGGCGTCGAGGTCGCGAACACCACATCCGGTCTTGGCGCGGTGATTGCGAGCCAGGTGGCGACGACCATGAAGCGCGCGAACGATGCGATGCGCGACGCGTAGTTCATGTAGTTGGAATACGTGTTGCGGGCGGAGAGGACGTGGATGCCGTCGACGTCGAAGCGCGAGACGAGCTTGTCGCGGTATGCCTCGGGAAGCCGGGAAGAGCCGGTCACCATGACGACCTCGTGGCCCTGGGCCACCATCCGACGAGCGAACTCGTAGGAGCGGGTCGGGTGCGACGAGTCGCGCATCGCGAAGAACTGATGGATGTAGAGGATGCGCACGCAGGACCTCTCGGTGCCGGGAGTGCTCGGTTTGCGGCCGCTCGTCAGGCGACGAGCGAGACCTGCCGAGAACGACAGACACCCTAGCACACGGTCGAAGTACCGAGCACAGCGCGTGACGCTCCCGTGAACAGGGCGCGCGGAGGCGGCGAGATGACACGGCGGCAACGAGGTCGTCATGACGGGCCGAGTGGAGCCCGATGGTAGAATCGACAGGCGAACCAACGCGTGAGGTGTGAGACACATGAGCAGCAATCGTCGTAGCCGGGTCTCGATTTCTCGCTGCGTGCGCGTCGCCGCTACGGCGACCGCGCTCGTGGCCGTGGCACTGGCATCCCAGATCCCCGCGCTCGCCGCGGACACCTTCCTCGTGACCGGCCGCGGGTACGGTCACGGCATCGGCCTGTCCCAGTGGGGAGCGAAGGGCTACGCCGACCGCGGGTGGACCTACGGCCAGATACTGACCCACTTCTACCAGAGCACGACTGTCCCGGCCCGCAGTGGTGTCTCGGCGGGCACGGTGAAGGTGAACCTGGATCCCAAGGCGAACTACACCGCCGGCTCGAGCACCTACAACGCGGGTTACACCCGGACGTCGTTCAAGCTGTCGCCGGGGCACGCCGGCGGGCGCCTTGTGGTCAACGGCACGAGCCTCGCCGTCGATACGGCCTACGTGTTCACTCCGTCGGGCACGTCGGTGAAGGTTCGTAACGCGGCGGCCCCGAGCACGGGGGCGAGCCTGACGATCTCCAACTACGCCAACGTCACGGAGACGGGCGCAGCCTTCTCGCTGGTGCGCGTCGCTGAGGCCAGCGGCAACTACGGTCGCGCGAACCAGCGCTACCGCGGCATACTGCGCGTCACACCCAACGGATCGGCTACCTCGCCGCGGGTGAAGGTCGTCAACTACCTGCCGATGGACTCCTACCTCTACGGCGTCGTCCCTGGCGAGTCGCCCTCGTCGTGGCCTGCCGAGGCGCTTAAGGCCCAAGCGGTTGCCGCGCGTTCGTACGCCGTCACCACCGGTGGCGAGATGTACTGCACCACTCGCCACCAGGTGTACCTGGGCTACGAAGGTGAGGCCGCGTCGACCAACGCGGCGATCAAGGCCACCCCGAACCGCGTCGTCTACTTCAGCGGCACGTACGGCGGCGCCTCGCACTCCGAGGTCGTACGCACGTTCTTCTCGTCTTCATCCGGCGGGCGCACCGCGAGCATTCAAGACGTGTGGACCGGCTCCAGCCCCCGGCCCTACTACCGCACCGTCGCCGACGCCGACATCGGTTCCGGTTCCTCATACGCCAAGTCGTGGGGACCGGCCATCGCCTACACGGGCTCCACGCTCGCGTCCAAGCTTCGTTCGCACGGTTCGTCCTACACCCGACCGAGCCCCGCGATCGTGACCGCGGTGGGGATCACCCGCGCGGCCAGCGGGTCGGGCTTCGCTCAGTACGTGAACCTGACCTGGTCCGACGGCCAGAAGACGCGGCCCACCGGCGACTGGTTCCGAGGCGCTCTCGGACTGCGCTCGACGAAGTTCTTCGTGACCAAGAAGACGAACATCACCCGGATACAGCAGGACAACCCGAAGCTGACGTGGACCGGTTCCTGGCGCACCGGGACGGGCGTGTCCCATTCCGGTCGCAGCTACAAGTGGAGCCGCACCAAGGGCTCGACGTCGACGATCAAGTTCACCGGTACCGGCATCGCACTCATCGCGCCGAAGGCCTCCAGCTACGGGCGCGCGAACGTCTACGTCGACGGCACGTACAAGGGAACGATCAGCCTCTACTCCTCGAGGGTCGCCTACCACCAGCGTGTCTTCGCGATCTCGAGGCTGGCGACGGGCAAGACCCACACGCTCACGGTCAAGGTCACCGGCACCAAGGTGCCCGCCAGCCGCGGTGTGACCGTGGGCATCGACGCGTTCGACATCACATCGGGCGCGATTCAGTAGGCGAGCCGCGCGGCGTTGGCTCGTGCTAACCTCGGGAGCCGGTCGGAATCCCCACGTGTCCCCGAGACCGACGCCGAGAAGAGTACGAAAGCCCGCATGCCCGCTGTCCTTGTCATAGCCTACGAGTTCCCGCCCACGGGCGGCGGGGGCGTCCAGCGCGTCGCCAAGTTCTGTCGCTACCTCCCCCAGGCTGGCTGGCAGCCCACGGTGATCGCCGCCGAGCCGGTACCCGGCCGTGCCGTCGACGAGTCGCTCGCCCGGGAGGTCGCCTCGATCCGCGTCGTTCGCACGCCTGCTCGCCATGTCGCCTCCGCGGTCTCACGCGCAGCGAGCCGCGTGCGCGGCGGCAACACGGGCGGAAGCAAGGCGTCGTCCGCGACCTCGTCCACAGCCCCCGAGGCCTCTCGCGCCGCGGTTCCCGCGCCTCGCAGATCGCGTCGTGGGTCGCGGTCCCCGACTTCGCCACATACTGGATCGGCCCGGCCGTCGAAGCCGGCGTCAGGGTGGGCCGCGAGGAGCGGGTCGAAGCGGTCGTGGCCTCCGGGCCGCCGTTCTCGGTGCTTGTCGCCGGCGCTCGCATCGCCCGCCGCCTCGGCGTGCCGTTCGTCGCGGACTTCCGCGATGCGTGGCGCGACAATCCCGGCTCGCTGCACCCCACCGCGTGGCACCGAGGTCGCGCGCTCGCGCGCGAGCGCCAGGTGCTCTCGCTCGCCTCGGCGGTCACGTGCGTGTCGGGTCCGATCCGCGACGAGGTCGCCGAGCTCGGCGGCCGGAACGTCACCGTGCTCCCCAACGGGTTCGATCCCGCCGACCTCGTGCCCTGGTCCCCCAAGCCGGATTCAGCTCCCCGCATCGCGTTCATGGGGTGGCTGTATCCGGCGCACTCCGATCCCGCCACGCTGTTCGAAGCCATGCGCCGCGCCGCCGAGCGAAGCAGCGCCGCCGAGAAGCTCGTCTTCGAGGTGATCGGCCCCGAGGCTCCGTTCGCCGTGGAGGCCGCCGTCCGTGCCGGCGTCTCCGATCGTGTCGTCTTCCGCGGCTACCAGCCGCACCATCGGGCGCTCGAGCTTCTATCGGAGGCAGACGCGGGCGTCGTGCTGATCCGCGACGTGCCCGAATCGAAGGGCAGCTACACCGGCAAGCTGTTCGAGTACCTGGGCATGGGGATCCCCATCCTGCTCGCCGGTCCCGAGGACGGAGTCGCTGCCGAGCTCGTTCGGGAAGCCCACGCGGGGTGGCCCGTGTCCCACGGCGACGTCGATGGTCTCGCCGACGTCCTCGTCGAGATCGCCGAGGCGAAGCAGGCCGGAGTCGCGCTCCCCACGCCGGACGCCGATGTCGTCTCGCGCTTCGACCGCCGGGCACAAGCGGCGCGCCTGGCCGCGGTCCTCGATACGGTGGTGGCCCGGTGAGCACCCTCGCGGCAACACTGGCGGACCGGCGCGGCGTGTGGGCCGGCCTTGCCGTTGGTGTGGGCCTCGCGGCCGGGCTGGTCGCCGCGCTCGCGCCGCAGTATGCCCTGCTCGCCGGGCTCGTGGTGCTGGGTCTCGCCGCCGCCGTCGCGGTCGTCGCGTGGCCGCAGGTCGGCGTCGTGCTGATCGTGGCGGCGCTTCCCCTCGACGAGTACGGGCGCGTCCTCTCGCGTCCGGTGCTGCTCACCGTCTACCAGCTCCTGCTGATGCTCACGCTCGCGAGCTGGGGATGGCGGCTGCTGGCGCGCACCGAGCGCTACAAGCCATCCGCGCTCGACGTGGGGATGCTCGGTCTCCTCGCTGCCGCGGTGTGGTCGTGGCCGTTCTCGCTCGATCGCGCCGCGACGACGCTCGCTGTGGCGCGCCTCGGCTTCCTGTGGCTGTTCACCGCGCTCATGGCCCACTACCTTGCGGACCGCCGAGTCGCGAACTGGGTTCTCGGCATGTTCCTCGCCACGGTGACGGCTGCCGCAGCCCTCGCGATCGCGCAGTACCTCGTGCCGGACCTGCCCATCGGCAACGTGCACGTGCAGACCAGCCTCGAGGGCGAGCAGCTGTCGCGCGTGTCCGCGCTGTACAGCGACCCGAACAACCTTGCCGGGTTGCTGTCCGTGGGCGTCACGACGTGCGCCGCCCTGCTCGTTCACGCCAAGCGGGCTGCGGTGCGGCTTCCGGTGCTGGGTGTGCTCGCCGTCTCCGGCGCCGCGCTGGTGGTGACCTACTCGCGCACCGGGTGGGTCGGCGCCCTTGCCGGCCTGGTCATCGTGGCGCTCACGGCGCCTCCCCGCGCTCGTCTCGCGCTGCTCTCGGCTGGCGCCGGGCTCGCGGTGGTCGCGGCACTGGTGTCGCCCGCAGCGATCACCGAGCGCGTGCAGTCGATCTTCGACTACCGCCGCGACACTTCCGTCGCCACGCGCGTGTACATGACCCAGTCCCTCGTCCAGATCGCCGAGCAGAACTGGCAGTTCGGCACCGGCCTCGGCGCTTTCTCGCAGGCGTATCCCGCCTACCGCAACATCCGCGCGATCCGCACCATCACCAAGCCGCACCAGGTGCCGCTCGCGATGGTCGCCGAGGCGGGCATCGCCGGTCTGGTCGCGATGATCGTGCTCGTGGGCGCGCTGGTGTGGGTGTTCTTCGTCTCGCGGGCGGGCCCGTGGACCACGTTCCAGTCGGTCGCGCTGGCGGGGCTCGTCGCTCTCATGGTCCAGTCCCTGTTCCAGTACTATCTGTACTTCGAGTACGTCTGGTTCTTCGCGGCGCTGGGAGTCGCAGCTGCGCGGATGCGAAGCACCACCGAGGAGGTCGTTTCATGAGCCCGGAGCGATTCCGGTTCGCGGACGCGGTCCGCAGGGAGTGGTGGGTCGTCGCGCTCGCGGTGGTCGCGGCGCTCGTCGTGGGCGTGCTCCTCGCGCAGCAGTCCTCGACAGCCTACGTCGCATCGTCGTCCGTCCGGGTGAACCCCGGCACGCTCAACCGCTATCCCGGTTTGGCGTCACCGGACCAGGCCCTCGCGGCGGTGTCCTCGGGTGCTTTCTACGAGGCTGCGGCGGCAACGGCCGGCGTCGACGCGCAGGAGCTCAAGGCCAACGCCAAAGCGTATCTGGTTGGCAGTCCGGTGCGAGAACTCGTGTTCGAGTACCGCGCCGAGGACGAGGCGACCGCACGCAAGCTGGCGATCGCACTCGCCGGCCAGGGGGCGAACGCCGTCGCCGAACTGAACGCCATCGAGACCGACCGCGTTGCCGCTCTCGCTCAGGAGACACGAAGTGCCATCGACACCATCTCGGGAACCAAGGTCACCGACCCGTGGCAGTCTGCGGATCTCGCCGAGAAGCTGTGGACCGCGCGCACCGCTCTGCTCGGCTACGAGGCGTCACTTGCAGCGATGCAAGCGGCCTACGTCCCCACGGGCGAAGCAAGCGCGACAAGGGAAGGGGCCCTGATGGCCTCGGCGCAGACGGTCGCCGCCGCGCTGCTGGTGGGCCTCGTTCTCGGCGTGGCCATCGCCGGCGTGAGGGAGGCCCTGCTGCTGAGGCGGGCCAATGGGTGAGCGCTCCGCATCGGAGGCTCAGTCCGCCCGCCTGACGGGCATCACGCTCGCCAAGCAGTTTCCCAACTCCGCCGAACCGCTGCGCGGGCTGTTCGTCCTGCGCCAGGTGCTCGCAACCGCGGGCGAGGTGGACTGGACGGTGATCGCCCCGGTTCCGTCCGCCCCGGCGCCACTTCGCGGCGTGTCCGGCCGTCCTGTGGTGACCGAGCGCGATGAGGTCGACGGGATCAAGGTGTTCCACCCGACCTACTTCGTGCTGCCCAAGCGGGTGCGGTTCGAGAAGGCGGGGGAGTCGATGGCACGGGCTTCGGCTCGCTTCTTCGGCCCCGCCGTCGAGCGAGGCGCGCGCTTCGTGCACGCTCACGCGCTGTTCCCGAGCGGCGCGGCGGCGGCCCTACTCGCGCATCAGGCCGATATCCCGCTCGTCGTCACCGTCCACGGATCCGACCTCTACACCATGCTCGACCGTCCCGCGTGGCGCGACGCGATCGCCGGTGTCGTCGACGTGGCCGCGGTCGTCATCTGCGTCGGGACCAAGATCGCCGAGGACGTGCGCGGCGAGTTCGGTACCGCCGCCGAGAAGGTCAGGGTGATCCCCGACGCCTACGACGACGCGACCTTCCGCTACATGTCGCGCCCGAGACGCGCGGCCGACCAGCCGGTGAGACTGGTGAGCGTGGGTCGGCTCGAGCCCTACAAGGGCGTGGACCTGCTCGTCGACGCGTTCGCCGAGCTGCTGGCCTCGGCACCGGAGCAGCCGCTCGAGCTGGTGCTCGTCGGCGACGGGAGCGAGCGCACCCGGCTGCAGGCACGCGCCAGCGAGCGGGGAGTGGCGGAGCGGGTGACCTTCGCCGGGAAGCTTCCCCCCGAGCGCATCGTCGAGGAGCTCTCCGCCGCCCACCTCTACGTGCAGCCCTCGCGCCGCGAGGGGTTCGGCGTCGCGCTCGTCGAGGCGCAGGCGACAGGGCTTCCCGCAGTCGTCACCCGCTCGGGGGGACCGGAGGACATCGTGACCGAGGAGTCGGGACTGGTCGTCGAGTGCGAATCGTCGGCGCTCGCGACCGGGATCCGCGACATGTTGTCTCGGCTCAATGGGTTCGATGGCGAGGCGATAGCGGCGAGAGTACGCGACCGCTACGGCGCGGCCACCATCGGCCGCCAGCTGGTCGAAACGTACCGAGAGGTCCTCGGCGACTGACGTACAATTGCCGCCGGACGACCGCGACGGCGCGAGGTGAAGAGGGGCCATGGATCTCAACAACAAGAAGGTGCTCGTCACCGGTGCCGACGGATTCATCGGCAGCCACCTCACCGAGGCCCTCGTCGAGGCAGGGGCCGACGTCCGGGCCTTCGTCTACTACAACTCGTTCAACTCGTGGGGCTGGCTCGACACGGTCGCCGGCGAGACGCTGGAGAAGCTGGACGTGTTCGCGGGCGACGTCCGCGACCCCAACGGGGTGCGCGAGGCGATGCGCGACGTCGACGTCGTGTTCCACCTGGCCGCGCTGATCGCGATCCCGTTCTCGTACCACTCGCCCGACAGCTACGTCGACACCAACGTGAAGGGCACGCTCAACGTCGTCCAGGCGGCTCGCGACCTGGGTACCGAGCGCGTGATCGTGACCTCGACCTCGGAAGTGTTCGGTACCGCACAGTACGTGCCCATCGACGAGAAGCACCCGCGGCAGCCACAGTCGCCCTACTCGGCGACCAAGATCGGCGCCGACGCGATCGCCGAGTCGTTCTACCGGTCGTTCGACACGCCGGTCGTCATCGCCCGGCCGTTCAACACCTACGGCCCGAGGCAGTCGGCCCGAGCCATCATTCCGACGATCATCACGCAGCTGATGGCCGGCGCCGACGAGATCCGCCTCGGCGCCCTCACGCCCACCCGCGACCTGAACTACGCCACCGACACCGCGCAGGGTTTCATCGAGCTCGCGAAGTGCGACGCCGCTGTGGGCCGCGACGTGAATATGGGTTCGGGCGCCGAGATCACGATCGGCGACCTCGCCGAGAAGCTCATCGCGATGGTCCGCCCCGGAGCGCGGATCGTGACCGACGAGCAGCGGCTTCGCCCCGAGAAGAGCGAGGTCGAGCGGCTGCTGGCGGATTCGTCGCTGATGACCGAGCTCACGGGCTGGACGCCGCAGGTCGGGCTCGACGAGGGGCTGCGTCGCACCGTCGAGTGGTTCGCCGACGAACGCAACCGCGCGGGGTACAAGGCCCACCTCTACAACGTGTGAGCGCGCGGTGAAGCGGCTCGCCATCTGCTCGTCGGTCCACCACTCCGGTGACGCGCGTGTCACGTACCGAGAGGGTCGTGCTCTCGCGCGCGCCTTCGACACCACGCTGTGGCTGCTCGAGGACGGCGAGGACTTCGAGATCGACGCCGGCGGCGGTCGCAGCCTGTTCGTGCGTCGGATCGGCGGCGCCGGCGGTCGGCGCGAGCGGTTCCGCGCCGGGGGGCGGCTCATTGACGCCGCGCTTGCCGAGGGCCCTGACGCAGTGCTCGTGCACGATCCGGAGCTGCTACCGCGGATGGGGCGGGTGGCTCGGCGGGGCGTGGTCACCGCCTACGACGTGCACGAGGACTACCCGTCGATGATGCTGGGCAAAGGATGGATCCCGTCACCGCTTCGCGGCCCCGCGTCGTGGAGCGTGGACGAGACCGAGCGGCGGATGACCCCGTCGATCGACCTGCTTGCCGTCGCCGACTCCTACCTCGTCAAGCGCTTTGCCGCACACGTGCCTCCAACCGTGCTCGTCCGCAATTACCCGCCGCTCGACCTGTTCCCGGCCGGGGCGGTGGCCTCGGAGCGCGAGCCGGTGATCGCGTACGTGGGTGGCATCACCGCGTCCAGGGGCTCGGCGATCATGCTCGACGCCTTCGCCCTCGTCCGCGAGACCGTCCCCGAAGCGCGACTGCGTGCTGATCGGCCCGGTCCAGGACGGGTCGCTGGGCACGGTGCCCGACGGCGTCGAGGCTCTCGGAAGGATGCGCTACGACGAGATCGGCGAGCACCTCGCCAGCGCCCGTGTCGGCCTGGCGATCCTCGCCGACACGCCCAAGTACCGCCGCAACATCCCCTCGAAGCTCTTCGACTACATGGCCGCCGGCGCACCCTTCGTCACGAGCGACTTCCCCAACATTCGTGACGCCACCGACTCCGAGGGTGGCTTATTCGTCACGCCCGACTCGGTCGACGAGATCGCCTTGGCGATCGTCTCCGTGCTCACCGACGACGAGCGTGCCGACGCGCTGCAGCGACAAGGGCTCGACGCGGCGAGAAGCTGCTTCAACTTCGAAGCCGAGAGCGAGCGGCTGGTCTCGGCGTTGCGCGACGCGATGGGGGAATGAACCTGCCGACGGAGGGAGCGCGGCATGCGTGATCAGCTGAAGGTCCCGGTCTCCGACATCGAGCGGATCGCGTCGGTGGGCCCGCTCGTCCCGCGCGTCGCGATCGTCGCGGGGAGCGGGCTGGGCGGGCTTTCCGCGCTCGTCGAGGACGCCAGTGTCGTTCCGTACTCGGAGCTCGAGGGTTTCCCCAAGACCGAAAGCGTAGCTGGCCACGCAGGTCGGCTTGTGACCGGACGGGTGGGCACGACACCGGTCGTGGTCTTCGACGGCCGCGTGCATCTGTACCAGGGTGTGCCCGCGGCCGCGGCAGCGTATCCGGCCCGCCTCGCGGCGGCGCTCGGTGCCGAGATGCTCGTCCTCACCAACGCCGCCGGCAGCATCGCCCCGCACCTTCACGCCGGCGATGTCGTGCTGTTGGCCGACCACATGAACCTGACGGGCACCAGCCCGCTCGTCGGCTGGCCCGGTCCCGAGGGTGGGGTACCGTTCGTGCCGATGGGCGACACGTGGGACCCGGCGCTCCGGCGTCTCGCGCTCGACGTCGCGGCGGAGCTGGATGTCGCCCTGCAGGAGGGCGTCTACGCCGGGCTGCTCGGCCCGGCCTACGAGACGCCCGCGGAAGTGCACATGCTCCGCACGCTGGGCGCCGACGTCGTCGGAATGTCCACCGTCACCGAGGCCATCGCCGCGCGGGCCTTGGGGCTGCGCCTTCTCGGCCTGTCCCTCGTGACGAACATCGCAGGTGGCGGTGACCTTTCGCACGAGGAAGTCCTCGCGGTGGGCCGTGCTGCCGAGCAGGGCATGAGCTCGCTCGTGATTGGTATACTTCAGCGGTTGTCTGCAGATGTCTCGCGCTGATCTCGCAGCGCACGATGCATGAAGTCGCGCTCGAAGTGCACGAGGACTTTGCCTCGCGCACTGGCGCGTTCGGAATGGAGGACTCCATGGAGCACGACGTTAAGGACCTGTCGCTCGCGGATGCCGGCAAAGCCCGTATCGAATGGGCCGACAAGGACATGCCGGTGCTCGCGAGCATCCGCGAGCGGTTCGAGGTGGAGAAGCCGCTCGAGGGCGTCCGCGTAGCGGCGTGCCTCCACGTCACGACCGAGACCGCCAACCTCATGCGTACGCTGAAGGCGGGCGGTGCGGATATCGTCCTGTGCGCGAGCAACCCGCTCTCCACGCAGGACGACGTCGCCGCGGCACTCGTCACCCACTACGGCGTGCGCACCTACGCGATCAAGGGCGAGGACACCGACACCTACTACCAGCACATCGACGCGGCGATCGATCACAAGCCGCAGATCACGATGGACGACGGCGCCGACGTGGTCGGGCGCATCCACGCCGAGCGCCCGGAGATGCTCGAATGGATTATCGGCGGCACCGAGGAGACCACCACGGGAGTCATCCGCCTCGCCGCGATGGCCGATGATGGCGCGCTCAAGTATCCGATCGTCGCCGTCAACGACGCGATGACCAAGCACCTGTTCGACAACCGCTACGGCACGGGCCAGTCCACCCTCGACGGCATCATCCGGGCGACCAACCGGCTGCTGGCCGGTCGCACCCTCGTGGTGTCCGGCTACGGTTGGTGCGGTCGCGGTATCGCGATGCGCGGCTCGGGCATGGGTGCCAACGTCGTCGTATGCGAGGTCGATCCGCTGAAGGCCCTCGAGGCGGTCATGGATGGCTACCGCGTCATGCCCGCCGCCGACGCCGCCAAGATCTGCGACGTCTGGGTGACCGTGACCGGCGACATCAACGTCATCGACGTCGCGATGTTCGACGGGATGAAGGACGGCGCCATCATCTGCAACTCCGGCCACTTCAATGCCGAGATCAACATCCCGAAGCTGCGCGAGATGGCTGTGAGCACTCGTGAGGTCCGGCCGCTTGTCGAGGAGTTCATCCTCGCCGATGGCAGGGCGATCTACCTGCTCGCCGATGGCCGCCTCGTGAACCTCGCGTGCGCGGAGGGCCATCCCGCCAACGTCATGGACATGAGCTTCGCGAACCAGGCGCTCTGCGCCGAGTACATGGTCGCGAGCGCAGATTCGCTCGAGCCCGGGGTCTACGGCGTGCCTGACGAGATCGACTCCGGCATCGCCGCCCTCAAGCTCGCAAGCATGGGCGTCGCCATCGACACGCTCACCGACGAGCAGCAGGCATACCTGTGCTCGTGGCAGGAGGGGACCTGCTAAACCGGCCCCGTTTCGACCTCGACGCGGGCGTCTGGTTCGTCGTCGCGTTCGTCGCGACGGCCTTCGGGATCCTGCCGCTGCTCGCCGTCCCCATGCTCTTGGGCGTGGGGCGGATGAGCGATTCGGCGTACCTCGTGGCGGATGCCGGGCTGAAGCTCGTCGTGTACGGCGTCGCAGCCGCGCTCCTCGTTCGCGCACGACCCTGGCGCCGCCTCGTCGATCTCGTGGCCACGATGTGGGTGCTGTTCGTCGGCGCGGCCGTACTGATGAGCGTCGTCTACTTCCTCGCGTCGCCTGGCTCGATGGCCTCGATCGTTCGGGACGTGGCGTCCGCGCTCACGTTCGGACTCGTGCAGCTGGAGTCGGTCGACCCGCTCAAGCTCGGCATCCCCGACGTCGCACCGTACGTCGGCCTCGCCTTGGGCTTCTGGATCGAGACGGCCCGTCTGCGCCGAGCGGGCCGGCCGGTGGGCGAGGATGCCCGACCGCGTGTCGAGCTCTGGGACCTCGGCGAAGAATCCCGCGGCTAGTCTCAGCGTACCCGCATCGCCACGAACCGCGACCGCGCGGTATGTTTCAATGAGCGGTGCTCCGCCGCCCCTTGAATCGGCTGCCCTTCGCGCACCCTCGAAAGGACGTCGCATGGCTCTCGACAACATCCCCCGCACGATCTGGTGGGAAGACGGCAAGGTCCGGATGATCGACCAGAATCGCCTTCCGCTCGTCGGCGACATTCTGGAGTGCGACACCGCCGAGGGCGTCTGCTGGGCCGTGAAGTCACTCGCCGTCCGAGGTGCGCCCGCCCTGGGCGTGGCCGCGGCACTGGCGCTCGCGCTGTGGGCACAGAACGAGACCGAGGGCATGGAGACGGTCGACGAGTTCCTGATCGGGCTCGACGAGGTGATCGAGGCGGTCGTCTCGGCAAGGCCCACGGCTGTGAACCTCGCGTGGGGTGCCATGCGCATCCGGAAGCTCGCGAATCAGAATGCCGACCTGCCGCTGGACGAGCTCAAGGACCTCATCATCCAGGAAGCGCAGAACATGATCGCCGAGGACGAGGCACGCAACCGCCGGATCGGCGAGTTCGGCGCCTCGCTTATCAAGCCGGAGTCCCGGATCCTCACCCACTGCAACGCCGGTTCGCTCGCGACGGCGTACTTCGGCACCGCGCTCGGCGTCATCTTCACCGCCGCCGAGCAGGGAAAGATCCTGCACGTGTGGGTCGACGAGACCCGTCCGGTCCTGCAGGGTGCGCGCCTCACCGCGTGGGAGCTACTCCAGGCCGAGATCCCCTGCGCGCTCATCACCGACAACATGGCAGGCTGGGTTATGCAGCAGGGCGCCGTTGACGCGATCGTGGTCGGTGCGGACCGCATCGCCGCGAATGGCGACGTGGCCAACAAGATCGGCACCTACAGCCTCGCCGTGCTCGCCAAGCACCACGGGATCCCGTTCTACGTCGCCGCTCCTTCCTCGACGGTCGACCTGCTCATCAGCACGGGCGACGAGATCGAGATCGAGCAGCGGGCGCCGGAGGAGGTCCTCGGCACGACGTGGTCGGCCCAGTTCGAGCCGTCGGACCCGGACGCGGCGAAGCTCCTCGATAAGCTCACCGCCGAGGGCGCGTACGATTTCCACCTCGGGCGGGGGCATCAGCTGATGCTCACGCGCAGGGGTGGGGGCTACCAGCTGGACGGGTGGGCACGCACGGCACCCAGCAACGTGCCGGTCTACAACCCCGCGTTCGACGTCACTCCCAACGAGCTGGTCACCGCCATCATCATCGAGAACGGCATCATCGAGCCCCCCTACGAGCAGTCGCTCGCGGTCATGACGATGGGCTCGGGCGGCATCCACGAGCTCTACGTCGAGTAGGGTCGGCGAGGTACCAGGCACTCCCACGCCGAGAAGGACGGGGCGGCGCACGTGACGCTTCTGACGCTGGCAGGCACGATCGTCACGTTCGTCGTGATCGTCGCGATCGGCGCGGTGATCCGCGCTACCGGACTGCTGCACTCCGGAGACGCGCGGCCGCTCAACAACATCATCATCTACGTGGGACTTCCGGCGTTCGTGTTCCGCGCCGTTCACGGCGCCGAGCTCTCAGTGCAGCTCGGTCGGGTGGTGGCGGTCGCGTGGCTCACGTTCGCCGTCATGCTCCTGGTGTCCTGGGGGCTGGCGAAGGCGATGCGCCTGCCACCCACCCTCGCCGGCGCATTCATCCTCACGTCTGCGCTGGGAAACACCGGCTACATAGGGTATCCGGCCACGGCCGCGCTGTTCGGAGACTCGGCCGTGGCCGGGGCCGTGTTCTACGACGTGTTCGGAACCGTGGCCGCGCTCGTGCTGGTGGGCCTGTTCGTGGCGCAGCACTACGGAGCGGCGGACGACGCCCAACGCGTGAACCCGCTTCGCGAGATCGTCACGTTCCCCGCGGTGATCGCGCTGTTCGTCGCGCTCGCCCTGCGGCCGTTCGAGATGCCGTTCGTGGTAAGCCGTGGGATAGACCTGTGTGCAAGCCTTGTCGCACCGTTGATCATGCTCGCGGTCGGCGTCTCGTTGCGACCCGGAGCGATGAAGGGTCGAACAACGGCCCTCGCGGCCCAGGCTGGCCTGAAGCTGCTGCTGGCACCGGCCATCGCCGTGGGGTTCGGCTTGCTTGTGGTGGGACCTGCGCCAGCGCTCCGCGTCGCCGTGCTCGAGGCGAGCATGCCCGCGATGATGCTGACGCTGCCGATCGGGGGTCGCTTCGAGCTGGACACGGACTTCATCGCCTCGGCGATCTTCGTGTCCACGGCGGCCGCGGCGGTCACGATGCCGCTCGTCCAGGTGATCGCGTTCCGGTAGCGCGAGGTCGAGCCCATGCCGCCCCTCGCGCCGACCGCGTCCAGCGCAAGGGGAAGGGGAGGGGAGCTTGGGTCGTCTCGCCGAGGGTCTGCTCGAGCTGCTGTTCCCCACGCGGTGCGCCGGCTGTGACCTTCCCGGAGAGCTCCTGTGCGACGAGTGTCGAGAGTCGCTGCCGCGGGTGGAAGCGGATACCGCCTGCCCGCGCTGCGGTGCGCCCTACGGCGCGCTCGTATGCACCGAGTGCTGGAACGCCACGTGGGCCTTCGATGCCGCTGTCGCCCTCGGCAGCCTCGAGCCGCCGCTGTCGCGCGCGGTGGTGCTCCACAAGGACGCCAGCGAGCGGCGGCTGGCTCCACTGCTCGGCAGCCTCCTCGCGGGTGTGGTCGCCGCCGAGTGGCCTGCGTGGACCGAGGCGGTCTCGTTCGTCCCCGCCACGCCCAAGGCCATCCGCCGTCGCGGATTCGACCACGCCGAGGCGATCGCGGCGGCCGTCGCCGACGGCGTCGAGGCGCCGCTCGTGCCGGCGCTCGTGCGCACGGCGGCCCTGGACCAGCGCTCTCTCGGTCGCGAGGCACGCGCCGCGAACGCGGCAGGCAGCTTCGCCGCCGTCGCGCCGGTGCGTGGCCGCGTCCTGCTCGTCGACGACGTCATGACCACCGGCGCGACCCTCGATGCCGCATCGGCGGCGCTGCTCGCGGCGGGTGCGGAGTCGGTGAGATGCGCGGTGCTGGCGAGGGCGTGGTGACGGCATCATGCGTGCTAGAATCAGCGTCGCTTTCACCCGGGTCTGTGGTTGCGGAGGACACCCGTCCTCTCAGTCCAAGGTAGACGCGGCCAAAAGGACCCACGTAAACACGGTGCCCGCGAGGGGTCGTGTGAGCATGGCGCGTCTTAGGGGTAAGTCGTGCCGTCCGTCGTCTCGGCGGGCGAGAGAGTCGGTAGTGAGATAGCATCAAGCGGAAGCTCCGGCACGCGAGTGTGGGGCCAAAGACCAGGTCAGCCGGGTGAAAGCGCGCGAACCGGTCGTCATCTCCTCGAGCCCTGCGAAAGGGAGTTCATGCGGCGCATCGTTGGTCCGCTCGCGACAGTGGCCGTGCTCACAGCGCTTCTGGCAGCGCCCGTCGTCCTGGGCGGATGTAGCCGCAAGCAGGCCGCTCCGTCCGTGGAGCCCAAGGTCACCCCTCCGGCGATAGGCCAGGCCGGCACTCTCAAGGTTGCCGTCGACCTCGAGTACCCGCCCTTCGCCGGTGAGGACAACGGCCAGCAGGTGGGCATTGACGTCGACGTCGCCTCGGCGCTCGCCGAGCGCCTCGGCCTCAAAGTCGAACTCGTCGACGTACGTGCTTCGGACGTCGCCACCGCGCTCGCCGACGGAACCGTCGACATCGCGATGTCGGTGCCTCTCTCGGCGACCACCACAGGTACGATCGGCTACGCGGGGACCTACATCAGCGACGCGCCCGTGCTGTTCGCGAAGATCGCCACGGCATCGGTGGAGCCGTCGATCACGATCAAGCAGCTGGGCAGCGCTCCGGTCGGGGCGCAGTACAGCTCGGCTGCGTTCTGGTACCTGCAGGACCAACTGGGCGAGCAGGCGGTCAAGGGCTTCTCGACGTTGCGCGAGCCGCTCGGGCAGGTCTCGGACGGGGCGCTGCGCTTCGCCGCGGGGGGCGCGATCGTCGGTGCGTACATCGCGCGCGACCTCGAGACGGTGCGCATGGTCGGACAGCTGCAGCCCGCGGCCCTGATCGGCATAGGGGTGCGTCCCGACAACGCGGAGCTCCAGGAGGCCGTCCGCGCGGAGCTCGATCAGCTCAACGCCGACGGAATACTGTCCACGATCCGGATGAAGTGGGTAGGGGACCTGCCGAAGCTCAAGCTCCCCGCCTCTGCCGAGGGGACGGCGACTCCGTAACAGGTCTCGTACGCGGTCGTTCCGGAATGCATCGACCGAACGAGTTCCTGCATACACCTGCAAGGGACTTTCGCTGGCCATCCAACGTGTATAGTTATTGGTCGGGATTCAGCGAGGGTAAGGTACCGTTCGTACCGTTAGAGGGTTCCAAGGGAGGAAGCATGAGATCTCGCATTTTCGTACTAGGTCTCGTAGTCGTGCTGGCGTTGTCGCTGGCCCTTGTCGGGTGTGGGAACAACACCGCCGAGGAGACCACAGGCACCGAGCCGGTCGCGACCGAGCCGGCCTTCAAGACGATCGAAGAGGGCAAGCTGCTCGCCGGCTCCGACACGGCGTTCCCGCCGTTCGAGTCGATGAACGGTAGCACCGCCGAGGGCTTCGACGTCGATCTCGTCGCGGCCATCGCCAAGGAGCTTGGGCTCGAGAGCGAGTTCATGACCGAGGGCTTCGACACCCTCATCCCGACCGTCAAGGCCGGGGGCAAGTTCGACATGATCGCGTCGGGCATGACAATCACCGACGAGCGCAAGCAGGAGATCGACTTCTCGGATCCCTACATCGACTCGAACCAGTCGATCGCGATGAAGGAAGGCGCCACCTACACCGACCCGGCCTCGCTCAAGGGCAAGAAGGTCGGCGCGCAGGCCGGAACCACCGGACTCGACTGGGCGAATGAGAACCTGAAGCCCGCCGGGGCATCGATCGTCGAGTTCAAGACCGCCACCGATGCGCTCAACGCGCTGCAGGCCGGCAATGTCGACGCCGTCGTCAACGACCTGCCGGTTACCGCGTACCTGATCAAGGACGCGAGCAAGGGCATCAAGATCGTCAAGGAGATCCCGACCGGCGAGCAGTACGGCTTCGGCTTCTCCAAGGAGAACCCCGAGCTTCGCGATGCCGTGAACGCGGCTCTCACGACCCTCAAGGACAACGGCGAGTACCAGAAGATCTACGACAAGTGGTTCGCTCAGCAGTAGGCTGCTGCGCAGGGGCCCCCGCGGTCCCTCCACCGACCCGTGAACGCCAGAGGCTCCCGGCCGCATGGCCGGGAGCCTCTCCCACACCTAAGGACCGGTCATCCTGATGAAGGTGGTTCGCAGCACTCAGGGCAGGGCCCTCAGGCTTCTGGCGCTGACCGTTCTGGTCGTGTCGGTCGCGCTCGCCGTCGCGCCCAGCGCGTTCGCGCTCACCGGAGGGGTTACCGTCAACCCCCAGGTCGGCGGTGTCCCCACTCGGTTCACCTTCGAGGGGCAGACGGTCGGCGATGGGCCGATCAGCGAGGTCAGCTTCACCTTCCCGGAGGGGTTCGACCTCAGCGAGACCAGGAAGCAAGAGGCCACGGACGATACCGGCGTCGAAGCGCTGACGCTGGAGGGCCTCACGCGGGTCCCCATCAAGTCCGCCGCCGCCATAGACGGTCAGACGGTTCGGCTCACGTTCGATCCGGCGATACCGCCGAACTACAAGGACGAGAACGGACAGAGCCAGCCCACGACGTTGCGGGTCTACATTCGCGGGGTCGTGACCCCCAACAAGGGCCAGAGCTACACCCTGAACGGGGCCTACGTCACTGACGGGACCGAGAAGGAGATCCTCACAGGATCCGGCGATCCCCTGACGTTCCAATACACGACACCCACACGGGCAGACATCATCTCCCGTGCTCTCGACGACCAGGCCTGGGTTCAGGCGATCAACAACGTGAAGATCCTCTCGATCTTCATGCGGCCTCAACTGATCGCGCTGTCGGTGCCCCTGCTGTTCTACGGCTGGCTGTACTCGATCAGCATGGTCCTGGTGGCATTCCCGCTCGCCATCTTCGGAGGCTTGGCGCTCGCGTTCGCCAAGATGTCCAAGATCCCGCCTGTGCGCTGGCTGGCCGCTCTCTACATCAACGTCGTTCGAGGCACGCCGCTGTTCCTGCAGATCGCCATTGTGTTCATCGGACTGCGTGTCATGGGGGTGCGGGCACCCGACTTCCTCAGTAGTATCGCGGTGCTCGCGCTGAACTCCTCGGCCTACCTCGCCGAGATCTTCCGCGCGGGCATCCAATCCATCGCGAAGGGTCAGTTCGAAGCGGCGTCCTCGCTCGGCATGACCTATCCGCAGTCGATGCAGTACGTCATCATCCCGCAGACCGTGAAGCGGGTCCTGCCGACGATGACGAGCGAGTTCATTCTCCTGTTCAAGGACACGGCCATCTTCTCGGCGTTCGGCATCATCGAGCTGATGTACCGAGCCAACAGCATCGTGTCCCGGACGGGCAACCTGACCCCGTTCCTGATCGCGGCGGTCTACTACCTGATCGTCACGATTCCGCTCATCAACTACGTCGGCAGCCTCGAGCGGCGTCTTGCCATTTCGGAAGGCGGGCACGTCGAGGAGCCGAAGGATGGCGGCGGCCGTCCCAAGCGAGGCGCTCTGGACAGTGCGACTGAAGGGTTCACCCGCACTGCCGACGAGGCCCAGCAGGATGCGGTGTCCGGAGCGGAAGAGGGGCGTGACTAGCCGATGACCGACAACACCTACACGGGCGGACCGATCGTCCGGATCGTAGACTTGCACAAGAGCTTCGGTCAGCTCGACGTCCTCAAGGGCGTGGACATGGACGTGGAGAAGGGCGAGGTCGTCGTCATTCTCGGCCCGTCGGGCTCCGGCAAGTCGACGCTGCTCCGGTGCATCAACCGCCTCGAGGAACCTACGGGTGGCAAGATCTACTTCGAGGACATCGAGATCACCGACCCGAAGACCAACATCAACCGGATGCGCGAATGCATCGGCATGGTGTTCCAGCAGTTCAACCTGTTCCCGCACCTGACCGCCAAGGGCAACGTCATGCTCGCGCAGCGAAAGGTGCTCAAGCGCTCCAAGGACGAGGCCGAGCGGATCGCGCTCGAGCAGCTGACGAAGGTCGGTCTCGCCGATCGCGTCGACTACTACCCCGCGCAGCTCTCGGGTGGCCAGCAGCAGCGCGTCGCTATCGCGCGGGCTCTGGCCATGAATCCGCACGTGATGCTCTTCGACGAGGTCACCTCGGCGCTCGATCCCGAGCTCGTCCGCGGCGTCCTCGACGTCATGAAGGAGCTGGCACGCGGGGGCATGACGATGCTTGTCGTCACCCACGAGATGGGCTTCGCCAGAGACGTGGCCACCCGCGCCGTCTTCATGGACGGTGGGGTGATCGTCGAGCAGGGGCCGCCGAGCGCGGTGTTCGACAGCCCGCAGAACGAGCGCACCAAGGACTTCCTGGGGCACATCACCTAGGGGCCCACACCGCCTGTCTCCGCGCCAACCCGGTCTCACGTCCAGGCGGCATCTCAACGCCTCTTCGTCGCACGTTCATCGTGTTTTCACACCGCGGTGCGATACCTGTTCTTGGAACAGACACGCGACCGGGAGGCACGATGAGCGACGAACAGCTTGCACGGGACGAGTCTGCGGCGGGAGATCCCGCGGCCGACGAATCCACCGCCGACGGCTCGGGCGGCGCACGTACCCCGTACCAGCGCAGCGATCGAACCGCGCAGCGCCGCAGTCGCGCGATCCGCCTCGGTGTGTTGATCGCGGGCCTCCTGATCATCACGACCATCGGCGTGCTCCATCAGGTCGGCGGTGTTGCGAAGCCCGTGGGAGTGGACGCGCTGTGTCCGTTCGGCGGCATCGAGACGCTGTGGTCTCTGCTGTCGGGTCAGGGTCTGCTGCAGCGCATCGCGGTGTCGAGCGTGATCCTGCTTGGCGTCGTCCTGCTCATGGCGCTCGTGTTCAGAAGGGCGTTCTGCGGCTACATCTGTCCGCTCGGCGCGCTGCAGGAGCTCTTCGGGAAGCTTGGCGCGTTCCTCTGGCGTGGCAAGAAGCGGCCCGAAGTACCCGCCTCGCTCGATCGGCCGGCTCGCCTGCTCAAGTACGGGGTGCTCGCATTCTTCACGGTGTGGACCTGGCAGGCCGCGGCGCTCGTGATCCGGCCGTACGATCCGTGGGTCGCCTACATGCACCTGACCTCGGGCGAGCTGTTCGCCGAGTTCGGCATCGGACTGGCAGTGCTCGGAATCTCGCTCGCAGGCTCGGTCGTCTACGACCGCTTCTTCTGCAAGTACCTGTGCCCGATGGGGGCCACGCTCGGCATCCTCGCGCCCGTCTCGCTGTTCAAGGTCCGCCGCAACGCCGACACCTGTATCGACTGCGGTGCGTGCGACAAGGCGTGTTCGATGAACGTGCAGGTCTCGACAGTCGACACGGTGTCGGACTGCGAGTGCATCAACTGCAACGAGTGCGTGAACGCGTGTCCAGTCGCCAACACGCTCGACGTCGCAGACGCCGGCTTCGCTCGGCATCGCACCTCGCTGCGTCCGCAGCAGGTCCTGGGACTCGTGACGGGCATGATCGCAGTGCTGCTCGTCGCGAGCACCGCGAGTGGAGCGTTCGCGTGGACGATGCCGACGCTCGCAGGCTCCGCCGCATCGAACGGTGGCACCATCAACGTCGAGGACATCAAGGGGCGGATGAGCTTCGCCGAAGTGTCGCAGGCGACCGGAATCCCGGCGGCCGAGTTCGAGGCGCAGTTCGGCGTTCAGCCCGCCGACATGACCGTCCCGATGAAGGACATCGCCGCGAAGTACGGGTTCGACGTTCACACCGACCTCCGCGAGTGGGTCGCGCAGCGAATGGCCGCGATGCCTCCGGCCGGCGCCGCCGGTTCTGGTGCCGGTGCTGGAGCGGGCGCGGGAGAGGGCGCAGGCGAGAATTGAGGCGACTGCCCCCAGTGACCCGTCGGGTCGCCTGAGAAGCAAGACCGCACACCGACCCCCTGCCGCCGCCAGCGACAGGGGGTCGCTCGGTAGTGCAGACCTCCGCGCCTCGGAAGGGGTATCTTTTAGACAACCAGCTGAAGGAGGGACGTCGACATGCAAATCCAGGTCGTTGGCCGGCACATGCCCGTCTCGGATGCGATCAAAGCGTACGTCGAAGAGAAGGTGGGCAAGGTAGCGAGGACCCTCGATCGCGACGATATGCGCGTCGAAGTCAGGTTGCACGTCGAGAAGAACCCCGAGATTGAGAACCGGGACGTCGCCGAGATCACGGCGTTCATCGGCGGCCGAGTTGTTCGCGCCGAGGAGGCGTCCACGGACATGTACGCGGCCATCGATCTCGCGTCCGACAAGTTCGGGCGTCAGATCAAGAAGTACAAGGGCCGGCTGAACGACCGCTACAACGGCCGGGGCCATCGAGTCCCCGAGATCGTGAAGACCGCGCCCGGCGACGAGCAGCTGAACGGAGCCGATCTCAGGCAGGACGCGGGCACGGTGGTGCGGACCAAGTCCATCGAGCTCAAGCCGATGAACTGGGACGAGGCCATCCTGCAGCTGGAGCTGCTTGGCCACGACTTCCTGATGTTCGCGGCGGCCGACAGTGGAGACGTCAACGTCCTGTACCGCCGAGACGACGGCGATTTCGGGGTGTTGCAGCCCGAGTAGATGCCGTACCGACGCGTTCGGGAGCGGCGTGACGCTGTGGCCGCCGGTATCTGTGATGGCGGTCACAATACGCGCAGCTCGGACGCACATCGCAGTATTTGACACGCTGAAGCGGGCGACCCTAGTCTGGTGAGGGGCCGCGCCGACGCGGCGCGCGTGGCGACTTTCAAGAGCAGCATTCAACCAAGCAAGGGGGCTCCCTCGTGGAGGAGCACGCCTCTCAAGTTCGCGTCGAAGACCTCGAGAACGCGCTCGGGCAGGTCGCCGAGATCAAAGCGGCTCGAGTTGTGACCTCTCAAAGCGGAGCGATCGAGGAGATTCACGTCCTCGCGCTCCCGACCAAAACGGCAAAACAGCTCGTCAGGGACATCGAATCGACCCTGATGGCGAGCTTCGGCATCAACGTCGACCACAAGAAGATCTCCGTGGCGCAGCTCGGTCGAGCGGTCGCTGACGAGGCAACCAGGGCTCCAGAGGAGCCGCCGACCGACGTGATGATGCGGCCCAAGATACTGTCGATCAACGCCTCGGTCACGGGTCTCTCGGCTGGCGCAACCGTGACATTGGAGATTGGCGGAACGCGCTACACCGGGAGTGCCGAGGGTCCAGCGAGTCAGAGCGGACGGCTGAGGATGCTCGCGCTGGCGGCGCTTGACGCGCTCGAGCAGTGGTCGGGCGAGATGGTGAACTTCGCGCTGGAAGATGTGACCGTGGTGCAGCTGGGCCACGAGAAGGTAGCGGTTGCGTGTATAGTGCTCGTCACCAACTTCGGGGAGCAGACGTTCACTGGCTCCTCACTGGTGCGTCAGAACGAGAAGGATGCGATCGTTCGCGCCACGCTTGATGCGCTCAACCGTCGCATCGGTTTCCTGACAACTGCATAGCCTGATATGGATCGAGTCTGCGAGCTGAGTAATGAGTCTGTCAGCATTTCTTGCAGCGGAGCGGACAGCGCTCTTCCATCGTTAGCGGGGTGGGAGAAGACCAAGAACATCCCGACAGGGGGGTCTTCTCACAATGAAGCGAGTCCTGCTTGTCATGGCTTCGCTGGCGTCCATTGTTCTCGCCGGCGGGGCAATGTTCAAGTGGTAGAACCGGCATCTCTGTTCGGCTCGGATGCATAGGGGGCGGTGAACCGCGGTGTCTGAAGCGAGAGTGGTTCACCGCCCCCTCTACTACTACCTCTTCAGCGTCTACCTCGTCGCTGCCGTGTCCTTCGCCGCGTCTTGGTACGCATATCCACCAGTTTGGACTTGGGCACTGCCGCTGCTTCTCGCAGCCGTCGTGGTCTCCGAGAACTTCGCTCTCGCTTTTCCGAGCGGCCAGAGCATCTCGATGGCGTTTCCGCTGATGATGGCCGCTGTGGTCTTGCTCGGGCCTACTTCCGCCGCCATCGTCGGCATGGGCATCGCGATCAGCGTCGCGGACTTCCGCGCACGGAAGCCGTTCAGTCGCACCGTCTACAACATGAGTTCCGCAGTTCTCTTCCTGCTTGCTGCTGGCTGGACCTACTCCCTCTGCGGCGGCCAGTTCCTCTGGTCGCAGACAGGGGCCGCAGTTTCGCTGGTACCCTTCACCGCAACCACCCTTTCTGATGCGCTACTGCCTCTGTTGGCCTGTGCGTTGGTGGGTGCCGCTGGCAATGTCCTTCTGATCTCAGTTGTCATCGCTGTCGCAGGTCGCCTGCGAATTGGCAGCGTCCTACGCAGGACTGGCTGGATCATTCCGAATGAGTTCGCCCTTGCATTCGTCGGATTCGCGATCGCGCAAGTGCTCGCAATCAATCCGATCGGGCTCGCTCTCTTCATCGCTCCGCTTGCGGTTGCAAGACAGGTCTACCAACGGTACATCCAGCTGCGTGAGGCCTACGCTGACACGGTCAGGTCGCTCATCGGCGTACTTGAGGCAAAGGATCCCTACACCCGGGGGCACTCTGAGCGTGTTGCGGGTTACGCGCAGGCGGTGGGACGTGAGCTCGGGCTTAGCGAAACGGTGCTTGAGCGTCTCGAGTGTGCAGCACTCCTGCATGACATAGGCAAGATCGCTGTCTCGCGGGCGATTCTCGTAAAGCCGGATCGGCTATCGGAGGACGAGTTCCTCTCGATCCGAAGGCACCCCAACAAGGGGGCAGACTTCGTGAGCCGTGTGCCCTCACTGCGGGACATAGTCCCGTTGGTTCGGCACCACCACGAGTGGTACGACGGTAGCGGTTACTGCGCCGGATTGTCGGGGCCCGCCATTCCTGAGCTTGCCCGTCTGCTTTCGGTTGCGGACGCCTTTGACGCGATGACAACAGCTCGACCGTATCGTCCAGCCCGGAATCCCTCCGATGCTCTCGGTGAGCTGCTTGCAGGCGCAGGTTCTCAGTTTGACCCTTTGATGGTCGAGGCATTCGTGAGTTCAGGTGCCGCCTATCTCTACTCTCCGGAGCTGGATGAGGTTCTGGTGAAGCCGGGGACGAAGGAGCTGCGCCATGCGTGACTTGACCGGCGATTCACCGAGGCGTAGGGGCCTCTGGGGGCTCGGCACGATGCTGCTGTCGATCGCCTTCGTTGCAGCGCTACCGGCACCCTCTGGATCGCCGTCCGTTCGACTGGTCGTCGCCCTGACTGTGGGGGTGCTGATTCTCGACTTCTTCGATCTGTCGCTCCCTCACGGGGATCGGATAGGTCTGGATGGTCCCTTAGTGGCAGCAGGTCTCCTGACCCTCTCACCCCTGCTCGTGATGATCGTCAGCTTGTTGGCTCGGGCGGCAGCTCAGGTTCTGACTCGTCGTGGCAAGGTCTACGACTCCGTGGTCGACTTGGGCACGACCGCTCTCGGAGTGGCCGCCGCCGGCGCGTCGATGAGTGCCCTACGCGCTTTCGTGCCGCCTGCAGCCTACTCGGAATACGTCGCGGTAGGCGTCGCCTGTAGTGTCCTGTTGATTGTGCAACTGCTGTACTCGCAGTCCTTCTCTGCCCTGAGGCTGAGTCGGCCGTTCGGTGGACTGCTCCGCGGCAACGTGAGGTTCCAGGGCCCCCTTCTGCTCGCCGAGGTGTCCACTGCCGTGCTGCTCGTCATGACATACGAACAGATGGGTATCTGGTCTGTCGCGCTTTCGCTTGTGCTCCTCCTCCTCCTGCGTCACTCGTACGCCCTTCTAATCGATGTGCGCAGTACCTACATGAACACAGTCGAGGTATTGGTCGAGACTGCCGAATCTGCCGATCCGGGTAGGCTTGGGCACGGCGAGCGGACGGCGAGTGTTGCCCGAGACATTGCTGAGGAGATGGGGCTGAGTAGTTCCGCGCTTGAGAGGATCTCCTACGCCGCCCTCCTCCATGACCTGGATCTGGTGAGCATGGATCCGGGCGAGTGGCCAGGCGACCAGCATCGGAGGCGGCAGGCGGGCCAAGTTCTCGCTCAGGTGGGCTTCCTCTCCGATGTGGTTCCTCTGTTGAGCATCCTTGATGGTGATACGCCGGCGATCGAGAAGTCGACCCCTGAGCAGCGCCTGCAGGCTCTGATCATCGCCCTGTCGAGTGAGATAGACACGTCTGACGACCTCCCACCAGCGGTAGGAGGGGGCGAGGTGGCCGCCGTGGCTGCACTGGTCTCGGCGAGCGACAAGGCCAAGGCGATTTCCGCCACGATTCGCTTGGGCTACCCCGTGCCCGCGCTGCCGTGATCTCGTTTGTGGCCTTTGCGTTCGCGGCGGCCGCCGGCGTGCTCATCACACGAGGTCGCCTGCGCAACCTGGGGGAGCTGCACCTGCGCGGGGAAGTCCCGATACTGGTCCTCTTTGCCGCCCAAGCTCTGGCCCGCGGCCGCCTCGCTGTACCAATCGTAGCCATTTTACCGTGGAACCCAGTTCGCCTGTGGCAGCTGATTCTGGCGGTCCTGTTGTTGATGCTGCTGCTCAACTGGCAAGTTCGGGGGATTCCGCTTGTTGCGGCCGGCGTGCTGCTCAATCTGATTGTCGTAACCGCAAACGGGTTCATGCCTGTCGCGAGGTTCTCGGGGTCACTGGCAGCACTGGAGGCGGGCAGGACAGGCGGGTCATTCTACTCCGCTGCGCCTTCGCGTCTAACCGCACTCGGCGACGTTGTCAGTCTCAATGCGCCTGGCGCAGGCGGGTTCTTGCTGAGTTCGGGTGATGTACTACTCCTCGTCGGTGTGGTCGTGGTGGTCGTCCACTACTCGCTGGAACGGCCAGCGGAGAGAGTGCGAAGCGGCGAGCGACACGGTACTATGTAGTCCCCCAGTGTCTCCTGCTCGTCCTTCAGGAAGTGACGATCATGTCTGAGGCTGCACACTGGAGCCCTCCCCCCACGGATTCGACAGTTGTGCGCGGCGATCTGCTTGCCGCGCTTTCAACTCGGCACGAATCCGTGAAAGTCCTCGCAGCGCCGTCAGGTTATGGCAAGACGGTGCTCGCCGCCCAGTTCGCTTCCGACTCGCGCTTTGATCGAGCGGTCTGGGTGGATTGCGGCCGTCTTGCCCACGGAGAGACGGTCCTGCTCGGTTCGGTCGCGCAGGCCGTGCGACCGAGACTGCGGTGACGCGGGGACCACCTCTCCGCTCGGCCCCGGTGACACGTCTGACTTGGTCGCCTCATTGGAGCGGAGTCACAGCTGCGGCGATCGGCTGTGTCTCGTGCTGGACGACCTGCCCCTCGGGGAGATGCCAGGACTGGAGGCGCAGTTGGCGGTTGTCGCGCACGCAGTCACAGCCGTAGGTGGCGTCTTGGTAGCAACCACCCGTAATGCCACTCCTCTGCTCGGTATCGAGCACGCACAGTACCTTGACGCGAGCGCCCTGCGACTGACCTATGAAGAGGCTAGGTCGATGTTCGACACAGCGTCGTCCGGTGGTCAGTCGATCGAGGTGCTCGAAGAAGCGTGGCGAGCGAGCGGTGGCCACGCCGCCTTCTTCGCGGTCCTGCTCACAAGTGGCGGTGCGGGCGCGAGCGGAACCTTCGCGCAGCGGCGCTCATTGGACCTAGATGGTCTGCTTAACAGAGTCATCTCGGCCCATTTGTTGGACGAGGACCTGAAGACCCTGACCGCGATGGCCATGCTCGGATCCGGAACCAACGAGCAACTGCAGTCGATTGGCGTTGAGCCAGCCCTCGTCCCGTCGATCTCACGAGTGCTCCCCCTCGTGACCATCACGGAGGCTCCCGAACTTGGCTTCCGCGTGCACGACATCCTCCGCAGGGCCTCCGTGTAGGAGCTCGGCGGTCGCATCTGCCTACTGACATGAATTGCACCACCGTCGTTGATCAGCTGCTCGACGGGCGAGTTGATAAGGCACTGGATCTGGTCGACGCCTCTACTAGGGTCGACGTCTCGTCGGAATGGCTGGAGGACAACGGCTCGGTCGCCCTCAGGGGCGGCTACTGCACCTCTGTCAGCGAATGGTCTCGGCTTGTCGCTACGTGAGTTGATTGAACGACCTCGTCTGCTGCTGCTACAGGCAGAGCTGATCTATGCATCGGGCGCCGCTGACGATGCGGCGACGAAGGCGAAAGTCGTCGTCATCCATGGCGCAGGTGCAGCCGACCAACGTCTTGCATTCGAGGCGATCGCGCCTCAGGCCGCCATTCAGAACGAATTGGCGACACTGGCGGGCTGCCGCCGACCCTGCGGGATCTGGCCGCAATCTGCTCGCGAGTCCTTCGACCCGAGGAGCGAGTCCTGATGTGCGCGGCACTGGGGTACCGTTTCATGTACTCAGGCCGGTGTTCAGGAGACAAAGGAATGGATGCTGGCCGCCGAGCGAATGGTCGGTGACGACCTCGGTCGTTCGGCCGCAGCTGCAGCGCTCACGAGCAAGGGAGCGTGCGTAGCGCTGGTTAGTGGTCGCTACGACGAGGCGCTAAGCTCTACTTCGGCTGTGGCGTCCTCGAAAGAGGCCGACCTGATAAGCGAAGACCGTCGTGGCTGGGCAACGCTGCTGCAGCACTGAGCGAGGTCGGTTGGACCGCCAGTCCTTAGTGCGCCGAATGGGCGCTGAGATACATCACGGCTCTCGGCGCGACGGACCTTGAGGGCATCTTTCGGCCGGTCATAGGTGCGGCTCGATTTGGGCTCGGCGACTGTCCGCCTACGCCTCGTTTCAGAGCGCTGGCATCCGCTGGGACGGACACACTTCAGGTCGGAGTCGGATCACAATCGTATCTACTACGCGACTGTGCTCCGGGCTTGCGGGCGTTTGGATGAATCGCTGGTCGAGTCGGAGGTTGCACTGGAGGCCCTGCAGTTCGAGGGCGTTGCCTTTCTGACGACTCTCGCCCAACTCGAGGTCGCCGCATCGATGTTGTCCCTCGGCGAGACCCGGTCCGCTCGGCAGCTCGTCGTATCCGCCCTGAACGACATCGACCCTCTCAACAGCTATCACCAGCTGAGGGCGGCGATGATCCTCTCGCAGATCGACCTGATGAACGCCGATCCCGAGGCCGCTGCCGAACGCATCCGCCCTCTGCGCGACTACATCCTCACGGGCAGCTCGAACTGGCAAGCGGCCATGTACATCCGAGCGTTCCCCGAGCTCATCGTTGCCTTCGCGGCTGCGGTCGGTGTAGACGACCTGCCGGTGCGCATGCTGCGAATGGTGCTGCCGGAGAACGCGGAGCGATCCCTCACCGCCGCACGCAGCTTGATGCCGGAACCGGAGTGGGCGGCCCTCGGCAGGCGGCTACTCGGCGCGGAGGAGTTCGAGAAGTGGATCGAGCGCGAGGGGCGCCCCTTGTGCCGCGTCAAGATGTTCGGCGGATTCGAGGTCTCGGTCGGACCTCGGCTGATCACCGAGAAGGACTGGCGCAAGCGCAAGGCACGAGCATTGTTCGCGATTCTGGCGTCGATCAACGGTCACTCCCTCACGCGCGATCAGCTGTGCGACCGGCTGTGGCCCGACATGGGCGAGGAGCGCGCTCGCAACAACCTCTACGTGGCGTGGAGCGTGATGAAGGGTGCCCTGCTCGGGCCGGACGGCAAGGGTGAGGAGTGCCCCTACATCGAAGCGACGGGCGGCCTCTGCCACACCGTGTCCGAGGTGGTCCGAACCGACGTCGACGAGTTCGACAAGCTCGTCGCCGAGGCACGGGTCGCCGCGTCTTCGGGCAACAAAGGCGCGGCCATCATGGCCTACGAGCGTCTTGCCGACCTGTACCGCGGCGAGCTGCTGCCCGGCGACCTCTACGACACGTCGTTCCAGGGGATGCGCGACCGGTACCGCCACGAGTTCTGCGACGCGATGCTCCGGGGCAGCGACCTCGCTCTTTCGGTCGACGACTCGGCGACAGCCCTGCAGTTCGCCCGCCGAGGTCTCGGCTCGGATCCCTTCCGAGAGGACCTGTACCAGGCCGCTCTTCGAGCGCAGATCAAGGCCGGCCAACGCAGCGCGGCGATCGAGACCTACTTCGAGTGTCGCTCGAAGTTGATCGACGAGCTCGGACTGGATCCGTCGACCGAGACCCGGGCGCTGTACGACGAGATCCTTGCTCTGGAGGAGCGGCCCTTGAGCGCGCAGCGGTGGGGCGCATGGCTTGCCGAGGAGGGCCTCACCCAGCCCTACGACAGCGGTGAGACGATCTAAACCGAAATCCGCGAGAAGCGGTTAGACGTCGGTAAGGTATCGCTCAGGATGGCAGTCCATGATGACGTCGTGGTCACGCGCCACACGTCGGAGGGCTCGTTCGGGGAGTGCGTGGATCGGCGGCTGCGACATTGGTGAGAGTTGGGAGACTCTGAGGGGCACCGAAGCAAAGCCGAACAATCCATCGTCGTCTCCGGAGGGGTCCTCCGGCACCCTGGCTCACTGACACGCGATTCGGCTGGCTGCTAACCTGAAGGAAGACCGCGTGTCTCGCTTCTGGGGAGGGGCCATGAGCCGATCACGTACGTCCCGCCGTTTCGTCACTACGGCGGTCGCGACACTGCTCATCGTGGCGCTCGCTCCGACCGCAGCGTTCGCCGCGTGGCCCGACGGCGTCATGCACCACTCGGTCCCCGCGCCTCGCTTGACTGCCACCACGCGCTCCGCAGCCTCCGTGCTCGCGGCGAAGCAGGCTTTCCCCGGGTGGAGCGGTGTCGATCACGTAGTCGTGGCCTCGGCGACCGACGCGGCCCTGTGCGACGCGCTGCTCGCGTCGTCCTTGTGCTGGGCGTACGACGCGCCCTTGCTCTTGGTGGGATCGACCGCGGTTGCTCCCGAAGTCGACCAAGCTCTGACCGAGATTCGGTCCCTGAACCCGACCTTCACCGTCACCGTCGTGGACAACCGAGTCACGGCGCCGGCCTCGGTGCTCTCGGCGATCAAGGCGAGCGCGGGTGCCTCGGCTACGGTCGAACAGCCCTGGCCCTACGCGCAGCGCTACAGCCTCAGCTGGGAGATTGCTCGGCGCGTTCGTGCTGAAGCAGCCGCGACGTCGCGCACCGTGCCCTCCGTCGCGCTCGTGATCAACGGCCAGACCACGGCGGGCCTGCTCGACGGCTCCCCTGCCGCGATGATCTCGGCGAGCACCGGCGCGCCGATCATCCTCACCAAGGCGAACGAAGTGCTCGCGGCCACGTCGCGGGGCATCTCCGAGTCCGGTGCAGCAGAGCGGATCGTGGTCGGAAGCACGACATCGGTATCCGCGCTGGTCGCATCCCGGCTGCACGCCACCGCCAGGTGGTCGTCCGCTTCCGGCGCGGCCAACTCCGCCGCGGTCGCGAACAGGGCCGTGGCCGAGGCTGGACCGGCCGAGACCGGGTGACCTTCTACAACACCGTCGCCGACGCCGCGATCGGGGCGTCGCTCGCCGCCCGCGGCGGTGGCATCTCGCTGCGGGCGGGCGGACCTCGGCTCGAGAAATCAACGGCGACCCTTCTCTCGAACGTGACTACGATGCCCGCTGGTGCGTGGGTCGTGGGTGCCAAGGTCGCCATTCCGAGTGCGGTGCAGCGCGAGATCGCTGGTGCGCCCGCGGTGCCGGTCGTCGGAGGGCTCCACCGCTGGGAGGGAGCCCGGGCGCGGGTCAGGGGCCGCGCCGGCTCGAACACAACGCGAGTGGTCTTGTACGTGAACGGCGTGCGCAAGGCGGCCCGGACCGTCGTGCCGTTCGGCGCGTACGACTTTGGGCTCATCAACGTGCCCAGGGGCCGGAGCACGTGGCGGGTCGCGGCGACGAATCCTGACGGCCTCGCCGCGTCCTCGGCAACAGTTCGTGTGGAGCGGCTCCGATTTCCGTACGCGACCTGCATCGTGATCGACAAGTCGGAATTCCGCCTGTACTGGGTTCGCAATAACGTGCTGGTGAAGACCTATCCCGTCGCCACAGGACGGCCGGGAATGGAGACGCCAAGTCGTCTGTGGCGGGTCGGCGCGAAGCTGCGGACCGATCCGGGCGGCGTGTACGGACCGCGCAAGCTTGCGCTCTGGAAGTGGACCGGTTCGGGTTGGGCCTACACCAACTACGGCGTCCACGGGACCAACGAGCCGTGGGTGATCGGCACGAAGGCGAGTCACGGCTGCATCCGGCTCTACAACCGAGACATCCTCGAGCTCTGGCCTCAGGTACCGCTGTACACCCCGGTCATCACTCGCGACTAGCTCGGCGCACAGGACCCCGCGACCGACAGCATTTCGGCAGGTGTGTTGATGCCGTGGAGGGTCCGAGCAGGGCCGGATACAGGCACACCCTGTGCTACCATCGGTCAGGGCCTGCGCGTGTCATGCGCGGGCCGTTTAGCGTGACGTCACCCCCGGGCCGAAAGCAGCGATCACATGGCCAACTTCCTCACCAAGATCCTCACCATCGGCGAAGGCAAGCAGCTCAAGGGCTACGAATCCAACGTCGTTCGCATCAACGAGCTCGAGCCCTCGATCCAGAAGCTCTCCGACGAGGAGCTCGCGCGCAAGACGGTCGAGTTCCGCGAGCGGCTCGAGAACGGCGAGGCCGTCAACGACCTGCTCCCCGAGGCGTTCGCCGTCGTCCGCGAGGGCGGCGTTCGCGCCCTCGGCATGCGGCACTTCGACGTGCAGCTCATCGGCGGCATGGTGCTCAATGACGGCACCATCGCCGAGATGAAGACCGGTGAGGGCAAGACGCTCGTCGCGACGCTCGCGGCGTACCTGAACGCGTTGCCGGCGAAGGGCGTGCACGTCGTCACGGTCAACGACTACCTTGCGAGCCGCGACTCCGAGTGGATGGGTCGGCTCTACCGGTTCCTCGGCATGAAGGTCGGCATCATCCAGTCACAGATGATGCCGCAGGACCGGCTCCCGGCGTATGACGCCGACATCACGTACGGCACTAACTCGGAGTTCGGCTTCGACTACCTGCGCGACAACATGGTCGTGGTGCCCGAGGACCGGGTGCAGCGCGGCCACCACTACGCGATCGTCGACGAGGTCGACTCGATCCTGATCGACGAGGCCCGGACTCCGCTGATCATCTCGGGCGCCGGTACCCGCTCCGCCGAGAGCTACAAGGACTTCGCGAAGGTCATGCCTCGGCTCAAGGAAGGCGCTGACTTCGAGAAGGACGAGGCCAAGCGCACGATCGTCCCCACCGAGGAAGGTCTCGCCAGGATCGAGCAGCTTGTGGGCATCGAGGACATCTACGCCGATCCGTCCGGGCAGATGGTGAACCACCTGCAGCAGGCACTGCGCGCGCAGTTCCTGTTCAAGCGCGACGTCGACTACGTGGTCAAGGACGGCGAGGTGCTCATCGTCGACGAGTTCACCGGCCGCATCATGTATGGCCGTCGGTACTCCGAGGGTCTGCACCAGGCACTCGAGGCCAAGGAGAAGGTGCACGTTCGCGAGGAGAATCAGACCCTGGCGACGATCACGCTCCAGAACTACTTCCGCATGTACGACAAGCTCTCGGGTATGACCGGTACGGCGGTAACCGAAGATGGCGAGTTCCGGGAGATCTACAAGCTGCCGGTCATGGTGATCCCGACGAACCGGCCCATGGTCCGCGAGGACAACAACGACCTCGTCTATCGCAACCTCGAAGCGAAGTTCAACGCCGTGGTCGAGGACGTCGCCGAGCGGCACGAGGCGGGTCAGCCCGCGCTGGTAGGCACTATCTCCATTGAGAACTCCGAGCACCTCTCACGGCTGCTCAAGAAGCGTGGCATCCCGCACGAGGTCCTGAACGCCAAGCAGCACGAGCGCGAGGCGCACATCGTCGCGCAGGCGGGGCGTCTCGGCGCGGTGACCATCGCCACCAACATGGCCGGTCGTGGTACCGACATCGTGCTGGGCGGCAACCCCGACTTCATGTGGGAGGACATCTGCCGCAGCAAGGGCGTGCAGCCCGAGGACGCCACCGAGGAGCAGAAGGCCGAGGCGCTCGCCGAGGCCAAGAAGGTGTTCGAGGCCGAGCACGTCAAGGTCGTCGAGGCCGGGGGCCTTGCGATCATCGGCACCGAGCGCCACGAGTCGCGCCGTATCGACAACCAGCTGCGTGGTCGTTCGGGTCGTCAGGGCGACCCCGGCCTGTCGCAGTTCTACCTGTCGCTTGGGGACGATCTCATGCGCCTGTTCGGCGGCAACCGTATGGACGGCGTCAGCCGGATGATGGAGCGCACGCAGATTCCGGACGACATGCCCATCCAGGCGGGACTCGTGTCCAAGGCGATCGAGGGTGCGCAGCGCCAGGTCGAGGCGATGAACTTCGCCGCACGCAAGCACGTCCTCGAGTACGACGACGTGATGAACAAACAGCGCGAGGTCATCTATACCGAGCGCAACGCGATCCTCGATGGCAAGGACATCCACGAGCGGCTCGAGGACATCGAGCGCCAAGTGGTCGAGGCCAACGTGCTGATGCGCGCGCCGGAGCGGGTCTACTCGGAGGAATGGGACTGGGACGGCCTGCGGGCGTGGTTCCGGGACCTCACCGGTGACCACTCGGCGATCGAGGAGATGGAAGGCCAAACGGACAACCCGCACGAGCTCGTCGAGCACCTCGTCGACGCGATCAACGCGAAGTACGAGGCGAAGGAAGCCGAGCTCGGCGAGGACGTGATGCACGAACTCGAGCGGCAGGTCATGCTTCGCGTGATCGACACGCACTGGATGAACCACCTGCAGGAGATGGACTACCTCCAGGAGGGCATCGGCCTGCGGGCGATGGGTCAGCGCGATCCGCTGGTCGAGTACAAAGCCGAGGCGTTCCAGATGTTCGAGGACCTGGTCACGAGCATCAACGAGGACTTCCTGCGCGCGATCATGCACGTCGAACTCGTGCCCGAGCAGCTGGCGCCGGCCCAGGTGGCTCAGCCGGTGGCGTACTCGGCGCCGACCGAGGGCTCGATCTTCGCCGGCGCGCTCGAGGCTGCAGCTGCCGCCGGTGTGGAGGGTCCGTCGCCCGATCAGATCGCGGCTGCATCCGCTGCCACCGGTGGTGGGGTGGCGACTATGGTCAAGGACAAGGACGACCCGTGGGCGGACGTCGGGCGAAACGACTCGTGTCCGTGTGGGAGCGGCAAGAAGTACAAGAAGTGCCACGGGGCGAACGGCTAGCGGCCCCGAGTGTTCAGGGCTGACGGCAGCGTCCCGAGCGACCGCCTCCCGCCGCGAATCGAGCTTCAACTACGAGGCGTCTCCTTCGGGGGGCGCCTCGTTCGTCTCTGCCTCGTTCGACTCCATCATCCAGCTGGGCGTCTTGCGCCTGGCGAACGCCGATGGCCGCCACGCGCTCACGATCTTCGCGAATGCGGTGAGCAAGAAGATCTGTCCCATGAGCGCTTCGGTCACTGCCAGGGTCTGGCCGGGATTTGACGCCGGCACCAGGTTGCCGTACCCGGTGGTCGTGAGAGTGACGAAGCTGAAGAACAGGTGCTGCGCCTGCGTGCCGTCGCCGTTGGGGCCGTAGAACGGACTGGTCTGAACCTGGGACACGAAGCGGTACGCAAACGCGAAGAACATCCCGATCAGCAGATAGGAGGCGAGCGCGCCGTACAGGCTCTCCTCGTCGACCGTCGGCCGAGCGGCCACGTCGCGCAGGACCACGATCGGCGCGAGGAAGTACAGCGTCGCGCTGAGGAGCGGGAGGCCCTGCGCGTAATCCTTGCCGCCCAAGACGGAGCTAAGTACTTGCCCCACGAGCAGGGCGCCGATTATGACCAGGAAGAGGCGACCGATGGAGCGGGCCCGACGCTTCGCCCGCGAGACCCGGAAGATCAGCCACACCGCCAGCATCTGGATCGCCACGACGAGGCCCGCGTAGCTGGGCGGCAGCGACACCGACATGATGTAGGTCGCCGCGATGATCACGAGCGTCATACCGTAGCTGTCCGGCGAGACGAGTTTGCCGAGTCGCATCCTCGGTCGAGGTGAATCCTGCTCGGTCGTCTCGCTAGCCTGGGCCATCCGTCCCCCGTACTTCCAGCAGCTCTTCGCCTGATAGCGAGTCTAGCCGAGCGACACGGACCACCGCCACTCTGCATGGGCGAGGTGCCGCCGCCGGTGGTGTAGCATTGGCGGGTAGGAATCCTGATGCAAGCGAAGCGCCTGCGCCGATCGAGAGTCCCTCGTCACCGACTTCTCGGCGCGTCGCCTCCGACCGATGGGTCCCCGTTGATCGAGAACCGCTCACAGCAGATCGCAGAACTTCGCGCGCGCGTCGACCACATGGCCGAGTACCTCCACGTCGAAGCGAAGCGTGCCGAACTGTCTGCGCTCGAGGCGAAAGCCGCCGAGCCGGGCTTCTGGGACGACCAGTCGGCCGCCCAGGCGACCATGGCGCAGGCCTCGGGTCTTCGCGACGAGATCGAGAACTACGAGCGCGTCTCGGCGGCGGTGGACGATGCCGACGTCGCGAACGAACTGGCACTCGAGGCCGAAGACGAGGACCTGGCCCGCGAGGTCGAACGGGCGCTGCGCGACATCACCAAGCAGCTCGACGAACTCGAGGTGGCGACGTGGTTCAACGGCGAGTTCGACGCCGGCGACGCGATCGTGACCATCACGCCGGGTCAGGGCGGACTCGAGGCCCAGGACTGGTCCGAGATGCTGCTCCGCATGTACGTGAAGTACGCCGAGCGCGAGAAGTGGAAGGTCGATCTGCACGACGCACCTGCCGGCGTCGAGCTGGGCATCGATCGCGCGCTGTTCACGGTTCACGGACGCAACGCATACGGAATGCTCTCGTCGGAGGTGGGCGTGCACCGCCTCGTGCGCATCAGCCCCACCGACGAGAAGAAGCGACGCCAGACCACGTTCGCGGGCGTCGAGGTGCTGCCCGTGCTGCCCGACGACATCAAGGTGGACATCAGGGACGAGGATCTTCGGATCGACGTGTTCAGATCGAGCGGGCCTGGTGGCCAGAGCGTGAACACGACCGACTCGGCCGTCCGTATCACTCACCTGCCCACAGGCATCGTGGTCTCGGTACAGAACGAGAAGAGCCAACACAAGAACAAAGACACCGCGATGGCGATCCTTCGGGCGCGGCTGTATGAGATCGAAGAGGCCAAGCGCCGCGCCGAGATCGATGCGCTGCGGGGCGAGAAGCGCGACATCAGCTTCGGCAGCCAGATCCGCAACTACGTGCTGTATCCGTATCAGCTGGTGAAAGACGTGCGCACCGGTGTGGAGACCGGCAACGTCGACGCGGTGCTCGACGGCGACATCGACGATTTCGTGGTCGGCTTCCACAAGTGGCGAGTCCAGCAGGAGGTGGGGGAGAGCGTCGCTTCGTCGGCCGCCGCCCCTGGCCCTGATCGCAACGCCGAGGCGGGCGAGCCGAGCATCGCCGCCACCGAGGCATAGGGCCCGGTCCGAGGTGCGCCTGCTCGCCGACCTGCACATCCACACGCTCGCATCGGACGGCTACTGCACGGTGACCGAACTCGCCGTCGCCGCGCGGAGCCGCGGCCTCGAGTGCATCGCGATCACCGATCACGGTCCCGCGCTCGCGCCCCGGGGAGCCGAACGCTACTACTTCCGCAACCAGAGGGTGGTGGCGAGCGTCATCGACGGCGTGCGCGTGCTCAAGGGCGTGGAGGCCAACGTCGTGCCACACACCGAGAACGGCCTCGATCTGCCCGACGACCACCTCGCTCGCCTCGACCTGGTCGCCGTCGGCTTACACCCCGGGCTCGGCTTCGACGACGGAGACCGGGTCCGCAACACCGAGGCGCTGCTGCGGGTCATCGAGAACCCCTACGTCGACGCGATCACCCATCCCGGCAACGAGGTGCAGTTCCCGCTCGAGCTCGATGTCGTGGTCGAGGCGGCGGCGAGACACCGTGTGGCGCTCGAGCTCAACAACCACTCCTTCGATACGACCACGCCCCGCTCCGAGGCGACTGAGCGCGAGCTCCAGTTCGCAACGGCCGCGAAAGCTGCCGGCGCTCCCATCGTGGTCGGCTCCGACGCCCACTACGCGAACCGGGTCGGGGTCTTCGACGCCGCCCTGGAGGCGGCCGCGGCCGTCGGTATCGTAGAGGCCGACATCGTGAATCGCTCCGGCGAGTCGGTGCTGGCGTTCCTTCTCGGCAAGCGGGCGCGGCCCCACATCGATGCCGGCGGCGAGTGGAGCTGGCGCGAGGCGGTAGGGCTCGGCGAGAATGGGGAGTGCGCCGCGATCGGGGGGTCGGGCGCGTGCGAGTGCGCGTGATGCGGCGGTACTCGAGGCGCTTATGCGTCTCAAGGACGCGGCAGCACGTGACATCAACGAGGGAGAGGTGTCGTGATCGCAGCGGTGACGAGTCGCCTTCGCGGTTTGACTCCCCAGCGCGTGCTGCGACATCGCCCCGTTCGCGAGTTCCTCTGGATCACCGGCGGCATCCTGCTTACGGCGTGGGGTCTCGACTCGTTCCTGATCCCCAACAAGATCGCGGCCGGCGGCGTGTCGGGTCTCTCGACGATCATCTACTACCTGCTCAAGGAGAACGGCCTGCCCGCGCCGGGCGTCGGCACGATGATGCTCGTGTTCAACGCCCTGCTGCTGCTGCTCGCGTGGCGCATGGCCGGCACCAGGTACGCGGTGAAGACGATCTACGGCATCATCGGCCTCTCGCTGGCCGTCGACCTGATCGCGACGAGGGCGCCTGCACTGGCGAGCGACAACCTGCTGCTGGCGGCCCTCTACGGCGGTGCCACGACCGGCATCGGGCTCGGCATGGTATTCAAGGCGGGCGGGAACACCGGCGGCACCGACATCGTCGCGCAGATGATCGCGCGGCGGGTGCCGCTCGCAGTCGGGCAGCTCATGCTGCTGATCGACGCCGTGATCACCGTGACCGCCGGTTTCGCGTTCGGCCTCAACTACGCGCTCTACGCTGCGGTAGCGATCGTTGTTGGCGGTGCGTCGATCGACCTGGTGCTCGAAGGTCCGGTCGTCGAGAAGGCGGCCTGGATCATCTCGGATCGTGCCGAGGAGATCGGCGCGGCGATCAACGAGGAGCTCAACCGCGGCGCTACCGCGCTCGCCGCCACGGGCGTCTACACCGGCGAGCCACGCGGCATGCTCTACGTGGTGGTGTCCCGCCCTGAGATCGACGACCTGAAGCAGCTTGTCTCGGCGATCGATCCAGACGCGTTCATGGTGCTCTCCGACGTTCACGAGGCGATCGGCGAGGGCTTCCGCAAGTTCGACGCGGCCCGGTAGGGGCTGGCCGCCCGCGCGATGGCGCCCGCGCGCTGGATTGGTGGCGGGAGTGCCGGACTGGGGGCTCCGCAGGCAGTTTCTGACAAACGGCCAGTTAGCACCTACGGGCGGTCGGAGCCGCCGACGTGCTCCACTCCCGCAAACGTCCCCGCGATCGAGCCACAGTCCGCGTCGCGGACAGTCGACGCCGACCAATGGATGCGCATGACCGACAAACGGCCTGTAAGCCCTCGCCGCGACTCGATGAAGCACTACCGTTCACCGATTCGAGCGCGCATCATGGCGCCGTGCACTATGCATGCCCCTCCGGCAGGGGGGAGGCAGACGGAGACTGGGGGTAGGGGCCATGGCTCTGGCTATTCGTCGCGCGTTCGCGCTCGTTCTCTCCGCTTCACTCGTCCTCGTTTCATTCCCCGCGCCAGCGTTGGCTGGTGCGCCCCCCGCTAAGTCTGTGGCCGCACCGGCACCTCGGTCGGTGGTCCGGGAGATCGAGGCGAAGCGCTCGAAGACGGCTCGCCATTACCTGATGTCCGACGGCACGTACCGCGCCGTTGTGGCCGCTGATGCGCCGGGCCGGCAGAGCCCGAAGCTGACAGCCGGGGCGGGCGGCGCTGTCGAGGGCAGCACTGCGGCGATGGAAGTGACGTTCTCGGACGGCGCATCCGGAGCGCCGGTTGAGGTCAGCGTCGGTGCTGGCCAGTTCGACATGGACCTCATTGACGCCGTCGAGGGGACGCCCAAGGCGTCAGGTGGCACTGCCGTTTACTCGGGCGTTGCGCGCGATACCTCTCTCGAGTACGAGCTCCTCGCTGACGGCATCAAGGAGACGGTCGTACTGTCAAGCAGTCACGCGCCGTCCAGCTTCGCATTCAGACTCCGGCTGCGCCAACTTGAGCTGCGTCAGTCGGGGGGCACATGGATGCTGGTCCGCCCGGGCAGCGGCACGCCCGAGCTTGTGCTAGGTGAGTTGACGGTTGTTGATGCAGCTGGTGCCGCGTGTGTCAGCGCCAGCATGAGCGTCAAGCCAACGGCGGATGGTGGCGTGATCGGGTACGAGATCCCTCGCGCCTGGCTGGCTGATCCGGCCCGCAGTTACCCCGTTCGTGTCGACCCCACGTTCACGGCACGCTTCCTCCCCGATACGTACGTGTCGCAAGCGGCACCGAGCACCGACTACAGCGGCAGCGCAACGCTCACCGTCGGGTTCGACGGAACGGGCTACAACAGGTCCCTGCTCCGGTTCGACTGCTCCAACCTTGAGGGCGCGACAATCAACTCGTCCACCCTGTCGGTCTACATGCTTACGAATGGGTCTACCGCGACCACCAGCACCTACACGCAGAGGGTGACGTCGGCGTGGCAGGACGGCGTTACCTGGACCAGCGCCCCCGCTATGGGCTCCATGGTCGCGACCTCTGTCACCTCAGGCGCAAGCAAGTGGGTTCGTTGGGATGCGAAGTCGCACGTTGCGTCGTGGGCTGCCGACCCAGACACCAACTACGGCATCGCGCTCACTCAGAAGGAGGACGGAACGCAGAGGACAACTGCGTCCCTGAAGCGTTTTGCGTCGGCACAGTACTCGAATAGCACGTACCGACCCGTGCTGACCATCGACTACTCGGGCGCCGCGCCAGCCTCCTCGGCGGCGGCGACTGCCACTGCGACCGGCTACGACTGGTGGCGCATGTCCTCGCCGACGACCTACGACGACCAGCCTCGAGCTGGTCGCGGCAAGGTCGACCTCTCGTGGAACCGAGTGGCCGGTGCAGCGGGCTACAAGGTGTACGCGTTCGACGGGAACGCTTACCAGCAGGTGGGGCGGGTGCTCGGATCGAAGACAACGACCTGGACGAGTGCCGGGGCGAACGTCTTCCCCACGGACTCCCGGGTTGCCAGCCTCACTGTTGGGCTACGCCGGCAACGGTTTTGCGGGGGCCTCGACTCCCTCCGCGGCTACCGCCGAGGATACTGTAACCGTCGCAGGTCAGACGAGCAGCGGTCTCGTCCTCACCGATGGCCAGTATCTCTACGCGCGGGCCTGGGCGGACCTACGCCGGTCCGACGTCGTGGCTGAAGGTTGGCACGGGGCTGAATGGCACGACGAAGGGCACCATCTACGGGACCGTCGGCCCCGATTACGCGGCCAAGCCGACCATCAGTGCCTTCTACCTGAATGGCTATCTGTACAGCGGGCGTACTGAGTCCGCGAACACCATAAAGGGCGTGTGGAAGGGTGCGGCCGCAGGCAGTGCCGTCGAGACGACACTGGAATTCAGTGTGCCGCCGCTAAACTACAACACCGGTAAGCCCACAACGACGTCTGGCCAGTACACGCTGATGACCACAGACGGCGATCGAATCTATTCGATCGCGTACAGCAGGGGGCTCGGCTACAACGGCTACCGAGTCCGCGAGTTCACGACCGGCGGCACGTTCATCGCGGATCACGACATCGGCAACCAGAGCTACTACATCGACGGGGTCATGTGCGACGGGTCGTCGCTCTACCTCATCGAGTGGGCGGCGAGTGACTCCGCTCAGATCGTCAAGGTCTCACTCGCCAGCTGGAGCATGTCGAACGTCTGGACCATCAACCAAGGTGCGACGTACGTGATCTCGGGCTGCTATGACGACGCGAACAAGGTGTTCTGGATGGGCCGCCTCTCCGGCGGGTCGGAGATTCGTCGTTACTCCAGGCCGGGCTTGGACCTCCGAGACAATCCCGAGCGGCTGTACGAGAAGATGGGGGCGACCAATTCCTTCGATGACTCTCTGAGCTACTACTTCAAGGTGGTTCCGTACAACGCGAACGGTGATGCGTCGATCTCGTCGTGTGCGACCGCGACCGTGATTCTCCCGAACCGCACGCTCCGGGTGAACGACGATCCGCGTCATACCGTGCACGATCTCGGCGAGATCGCTCGTCACCCTGCCGAGGCGACACTGGACAGAGGCGCGCTCTCGCTAAGCTCCACCGACCTGTCCGTCGCATCATGGGGGCCGATGGCCCAGCTTTCGAGGGTCTATTCTTCAGAGTCCACTGCATCGACGAGCTTCGGTCCAGGGTGGATGTTCAACTTCGAGAGCAGGTTGGAGACCTCTGCCGGACGTGTGACATACGTGGATCAGGACGGTGAGCGCCACCCGTTCGTGGCATCTGGCGCGACAATTACGGACACGGGAGTTCGCACGACGAGTGCTCAGCTCAATTCGAACTCGTGGGCGCGAAGCTTGGTTCGCGACAGCCGAGGGAACCTGCACGCTGTGTACCAGGACGCGCCGGCGAACAAGGTCTACTACGTGATGAGCACCAATCAAGGCGCGACCTGGTCGACGCCCGAGGAGATCGGCAGCTCGTCGACGTTCACGATCAACTCGCCCCCGGTCCTGAAGATCGATGGGAACGATCGGATTCACGTGTTGTGGCAGCTGTACGTGCCGGACGACATCCGCCTCAACCATCGGTACCGGGACTACATGGGTGCATGGAGTGCTGTGAATCAGGTCGGAGCCGGGCACTCCGCTGCTGACGAGGTCGAACTGTTCGCCAATCCGGCCATTGACCCCACGGGGGTGCTGCAGCTGGTCTTCGACCGGTGCCACTGGCGGGGTTTGGGGCTGAGGACCTTCAGCGCTGGGACATGGAGCGGAACGACTGGCGTCGTGGGTGGCATGAGCTACGACCAGGCCTATCACAACACCGTGCCGATAGGCTCCGATCTCTACACGTTCTTCAGAAGGTACACCGACGGCTACCTTTACATGGCGAAGCGCGTGGCGGGAGTCTGGTCCGGGCCGACTCTGGTGTCGGCGGTAAACACCACCTATCACAACGAGATCGTCGACAGCGACGGCAAGATATGGGCGTTCAACACCAACATGTCGGGCAGCCCGCTCGCCCTGAGCTACGCGGTCTACACCCCGTCGACCGCCACCTGGAGCTCCTGGACTACGCTCGACAGCGAGCCGGCCACGAGCGTCTACCTGCCGTCGGCGACCACAGATGCCGCTGGCAACATCTGGGTCTTCTACAACGTCGGCAACGAGATCGCATACCGCGTGTTCAACCGAGCCACACAGACCTGGTCAGCGCGCACGAAGGTGACAGACGCATCTCGCGACGGCGTGTGCGTCATGCCGCAGGCCCGTTACCAGGCGTATTCACACGCCGAGCCAAGCAAGATCGAGCTAGCGTTCCGTCAGAACAACGTCGGTGACAGCTCGACATACCGTCTGTACTACGCCTCCGTGGCGACAGCCACGGCCCAGCAGGAGTACCTAGCCCCCAACGGCTACTACGGGACGCTGACCAACGAGGCGTATGGGTACAAGCTGGCATTCAAGGATGGCCAGTATCTCAGGTTCGACGCCGGCGGGAAGCTGCTGGCCGAGGGCGACAAGAACGCCCAGGAAGTCACCTACACCTGGACGGGAGGAACGCACCTCGCTATCCGCGCTGCCAACACGCAGTCGATCGAAGTGACGTTCTCGGCAGGAACAATCGAATCGGCGCAGTATGCGACGAGCGCTGGTGTCAGGCGGATTGACTACGCAGGTGGTTCGACGCCTCGGGTGACCTACTACCCAGGCACCTCTGAGGCCTATGCCATTCGGTACGACTACGCTGGCGGGCGGCTGGCGTCGCTTGCTGTGGAGACTCAGGGTGGTGCCCAGGTCAGCATGGCAGGAGTGTCCGCGCTCTGGGGTTTCGGGTATGACGGGTCCAACCGCCTGAGCCAGGTGCGATACCCCGGCTACGCAACGAACGCAAACAAGCGCGCCGACATCTCGTATGCCACGTCGTCCGCGACGATCTCTACCTACGGGGAAGTTGACGGCACCGCAGGGACCATCACTCGTGTCTACGGCTGGAATCCGACCGGGACCATGTCGTCGCGCACCGAGCCGAAGATTGCCTCCGAGACCACGGCGAGCTGGAGCTACGTCTACGCGCCGACGAACGAGGTCATTGCTGAGACCGGACCGCTCGGGCTACAGCGTGAGAACCGAATACGATGCCCGCGGAAACGCGACCGCGCGCGTCGACCGGGTTGGCGGTCGGACATCGTACACGTACGACTCCTCTGACAACCTCGTGCGAGAGACCGATCCCGCTGGGCGGATTACCGGCAGGGCGTACGATGCCAACGGTAACCTCGAGGCTGAGCAGGCCAAAGGCGTAACGAAGTCTTGGACGTACGACGCCCAAGGTCGAGTGACCAGCGAGTCCGGCGGTCCCGTCGAGAACACCTACTTCAGCAATTTCGCTCCGAACGGCCAACCACAGCGGACGAGCCACGGGGTCGTTCAACGTGAGTGGAACTTCCCGGCGTATCCCTACGACGAAATCGAGGCGCTGTGCGCCTACGACGCTTTCGGCAACCTCTTGTGGGAGAAGCCGACGGACCTCATCGACGGCTTGGGATGGGAACTCGCCTGGGTGAGCAAGGACAACACCTACTCCGTATCTGGACGTCAGCTCTCCACGTCCGACGGCGCAGGAACAGCGACGAAGAGCGCCTACGACATCCTTGGCAATGAGGTCGAGAAGTGGAGAACCGACGCGGCGAGCAGCACTCGCGTCGGGTGGGTGCGCAAGACCGTCGACCCCGTCGGTCGCATCACCCTCGAGGAGTATCTGGATTCGAACGGCACCGTGGACAACTCAGTGATTCGCGCACCTACGACGCCGTCGGACGCGACATCAGCGACGTCCTGTCGGCGCAGGGTACGCGTGACGAGTCGCTACGACGCACGCGGCAATCTCACGGCGCAGTGGGCTCCAGGCAGTGTTGCGGGGAACCTCACCGCGGCGACCAGGTATCGGTACGACGCCGAGAGTCGCGAGACCTCCATGGTGCCGCCGGGTAACGCCGACTCTGCCTCGAAGCGCACGACGTACTTCGCAGGTGGCAAGGAGAAGCGTATCACCGAGCTCGATGGCGCCTGGGTGGAGTATGCATACGACGGGTCTGGCAACAAAGTCTTCGAGTACCGACCCACAGAGAGTGGCGCCACGTCGACAGCGACCTTCGTATACAACCCGGCTGGTCAGTTGGTTGCCGAGACCACCGCAAGCGGCATGACGACTACCCACGTGTACGACGAGCACGGTCGTGAGACCAACACCGGTAGCACGACCCGCACCTTCAACACGATGGGCTGGGTGATGACGGAGCAGGAGGCAGACACTACCTCCAAGAACTACGTGTATCACCCGTCGGGCCGCGTGGGTCACATCCAGCAACCCAACATCTGGTCCGTCACCGGCTACGACTGGGACGAGGCTGGTCGAATCACCGAAACACGCAACCCCGACGACACGAAGAAGAACACCGCGTACGACCCGTTTGGTCGGGTGACTATGGAGTCCGAGACTGCCAGCACCGGAATCGTGGTCCGACAGATGCAGACGTCGTACGACGGCCTTGACCGCGCGGTCGCCACCACCGACGTGATCACCGGACTCGTCAGCAGGTATCAGTACCGTCCCGGCTCGTCTCTGGCGGCTACGACTACGATCGTCTACCCCAAGCGAGATGCCACCGTCACAGTCACGTACGACCCGAAGGGCGCCGAGACGTCTCGCGTGACCCAGTACCTCGGCGGCAGCGTTGCGCGCTCGGTGACCGCTACTGACCTTGCCGGTCGCGAGACCGCGTGGTCGGTGGGCGGGCGGACCGCAGGAGTCACCTACAGCGCCGCCGGCAAGGTCGCGACACAGTCCGGCTATGGACGCTCTACTCCGACCACGTACACCTTCGACGCTACGACCGGTCGCAAGACGAAGGACCAGATGCCGCTTACCTATCCGGGAACCTGGACGGGCACGTGGACTTACGGTGCCGATGGCCGATTGAGTAGGAGCGTGATCACGTCTGGGTCGACCACTACAACGGAGACCTTCACGTTCGACGCGGCGGGCAACCTGACGGTCGTCACGCCCGCCAGCGGATCCGCGACGACCTTCACATACCACGCTGCCACCAACCAGCTACTCAACCGCAAGCTGGGCACTTCGGTGACCACGACCTACACGTATGAGGCATCGACGGGCAATCGTGTCGCCCAGGGGCCGACCACGGACAAGACGCGCGAGCGTTTCGTCTACGACTATGCGCAGCACCTGACGTGGTATCGGTCGCCCTCGTTCGAAGCGAACTACACGTACGACGCCAGCGGCCAGCGCCTGACCTCGAAGGTCACGACCAGCACGCAGACAACGGACACCGCCTACAGCTATGTGGGGCTTAAGCTCTTGTCGGTGAACAGCACGAGGACTGTCTCGGGCTCAGTGAACGCGACCGGCAACGTCACGTTCATGCTCGATGCGAACGACAACCCCTATGCGGGTGTGTATCGCGGCAGCCAGGCGACTTCAGCGACCATGTTCTACCTCGTGACCACGGACCGCGGCGACGTATCGGAGCTGCTCGATGCCGCGGGCAACGCGTTCGCCTACTACCGCTACGATCCGTGGGGGAATCAAGTCGCGTCCGGCACCAAGTCCACAGCTCTGATTAGCACGACACTCGCCGCCCGGATTGCCGCTGTGCAGCCCCTGAGGTACGCGGGCTACGCATACGACTCGTGGAGCGGACTCTACTACTGCTCCCAGCGCTACTACGATCCCTCGACCCGTCAGTTCATCACCAAGGATCCCGCCGAGGCTGACGGCGAGGAGAGCGCCTATCAATACTGCAAGGGCGATCCCGTGGGGCAAGTGGATCCCAGTGGGCTGTGGAACGATCGTTCCTCTTCCCCGGTACCCAGCTCTGGGTGACGTACTTGTACACCTAGCTACGTCAAACGCTGGCTATATCAGCCGGGCGGAGCTCCGTCGGGCTACTACATGACTCAGCATGTTGTGAACTCGGTCAGGCTCTGGATCAGCAAGTACTGGCTCTACGCCTACACCGGCTACAGCTGGGCGACCCTAGTGCGAGGTCTTGGCGCCGCAGCCTCGGCCGGCCCGACCTTCCTGCTGAACAGCCCTGCACGAATCGCAACATGGAACCGCATGGTGAGCCTGGCAAAATGGAAGGTGTGGGGGAACTTCATCGCGGGGGATGTCGGGCAGCGCCTCGTCATGTCGTGGGCGACGAGCAGGAAGTACATCACGGTCAGCAGCAGTGGGCTAACGCTCCACATGAGGTTCACGTGGGTGAGGCGTGGCAGACGCGTCTGAGAGAACGAACCCGGGGAGTGGGCCGGACCGCGGCGATGCGGGCAATCGCCTCGGTCTGGCCCTCTCCGGCGTGCTGGGGCTCGCAGTGGGACTCTACTCGCTCGTCGCTGGGGTGGTCTGCGCTCGAGTGTTCGTGGTAGGCAGCTCTGCGGGTATGCCCGTATGGGCTCCTGTGGTGGTTGCCTTGTTCCCGTTGGCTTGGCTGGTCCCGCTGTATGTGCTTGCGAGACAGACTGCGAAGTGGCACCTGCACCGCAATTGCGTTCTCACCGTTGCTGGCGCGGTCGCAGTGCTGGCAGCAGTGTACGTCGGCACCGATATCACGATACTCATGCGTAGTGTCCCAATCGTTCTGGTGACCAGTTTCTGGGTGTTCGGCGGAGCAGGTTCATAGCCGGAGGTCCCGATGACGGCCTCGCCGAGACCCCGGTCCCGTGCGCACGAGCCCGGCGGTGATGGCTCGCCGTACTCGCTCGACCGCCTACCGCCCCAATCCCTCCTCCCGCCGCCCACCCCGACCGTCGGCGGCAGCTTCATTGGGTCGCGCCCCTCGTGCCCCTACGGTAGACACCATTCCTACCGAGGGAGGCGATCATGGCTGACACCACTCCGGCAAGCGATCCCGCCGAGCGATACCGCTCCGGCGTCATGAAGTACGCCAAGATGGGCTACTGGGACGCCGACTACGAACCAAAGGACACGGACGTCCTTGCGGTGTTCCGGGTCACGCCGCAGGAGGGCGTGGACTGGATCGAGGCGGCCGCCGCCGTTGCCGGCGAGTCCTCGACCGCCACGTGGACCGTCGTGTGGACCGACCGTCTCACCGCAGCCGAGCACTATCGGGCCAAGGCGTACCGCGTCGACCCCGTGCCCGGCGCCGAGGACCAGTTCTTCGCCTACATCGCGTACGACATCGAGCTGTTCGAGCCCGGCTCGATCGCGAACCTGACGGCCTCGATCATCGGCAACGTGTTCGGCTTCAAGCCGGTGAAGGCGCTTCGGCTCGAGGACATGCGAATCCCTGCGGCACTCGTGACGACGTTTCCCGGTCCGCCCGCCGGCATCGTGGTCGAGCGCGAGCGGCTCGACAAGTTCGGCCGCCCGCTTCTGGGCGCGACGGTCAAGCCAAAGCTCGGCCTGTCCGGCAAGAACTACGGACGCGTCGTCTACGAGGCGCTGCGCGGTGGCCTCGACTTCACCAAGGACGACGAGAACATCAACTCCCAGTCGTTCATGCACTGGCGCGACCGGTTCCTCTACTGCGCCGAGGCGACTGCCCGCGCCGAGGCCGCGAGCGGCGAGGTCAAGGGCCACTACCTCAACGTGACCGCCGCCACGATGGAGGAGATGTACGAGCGCGCCGAGTTCGCCAAGGAGCTGGGCTCGCCGATCGTGATGATCGACCTCGTCATCGGGTGGACCGCGATCCAGTCGATGGCGAAGTGGGCCGAGCGCAATAGCATGCTGCTGCACATGCACCGTGCCGGTCACTCGACGTACACGCGGCAGAAGAACCACGGCGTGTCGTTCCGCGTCATCTCGAAGTGGCTGCGACTCGCGGGCGTCGATCACCTGCACGCGGGAACCGTCGTGGGCAAGCTCGAGGGCGACCGCAACTCGGTGCTCGGCTTCTACGACGTGCTGCGGGAGCGCAAGAACGAGGTCAACCTCGAGCACGGCCTGTTCTTCGAGCAGGACTGGTGCGGTCTGCGTTCGGTGATGCCGGTTGCCTCCGGCGGCATCCACGCCGGCCAGATGCACCAGCTGCTCGACCTGTTCGGCGACGACGTCGTCCTGCAGTTCGGTGGCGGCACCATCGGCCACCCCGAAGGCATCGCCGCCGGCGCGACCGCCAACCGCGTCGCCCTCGAGGCGATGGTGAAGGCGCGCAACGAAGGCCGCGACATCCTCGTCGAGGGGCCCCGCATCCTCGCCGCCGCCGCGGAAACGTGCCGACCCCTTCGCGCCGCGCTCGACACGTGGGGCGAGGTCACCTTCGACTACGCGAGTACCGACACGCTCGACGTCGTTCCAACGCCAACCGCCCTGTAGCCCCGCCGAGACGCACGCGCGTTCGCAGCCGCCGAAAGGAGCACGACATGCGAGTCACCCAGGGAGCCTTCTCGTTCCTGCCGGATCTCACCGACGACGAGATTCGCATGCAACTGCAGTTCTGCCTCGATCACGGCTGGGCCGTCTCGGTGGAGTACACCGACGACATCCATCCCCGCAGCACGTACTGGGAGATGTGGGGCCAGCCGATGTTCGACCTTGCCGATCCCGCCGGCATCATGAACGAGATCGCCGAGTGCCGAACGCGACTACCCGCTGCGCTACATCAGGGTCACCGCGTTCAACTCCCAGCACGGAGTCGAGTCGGTCGCGCTTTCGTTCATCGTGCATCGCCCGCCTGTCGAGCCGGGGTTCTACCTGCAGCGAACCGGCGCTCCGGGCCGCGAGCAGCGGTACAGCGTGCTGTCGTACGCGGGTCGCGCCGCCCCCGAGGGCGAGCGCTACGAGCCGGTCGGCGGGGACTAGGCCGTGCAGGCCGCCGAGACCGATGCTGAAGCCCAGGCGCTCACGATGAAGAAACCCGACGACACCCGCGCCACGCCGACGACGCCACGGCCGACGACACCGGCGTGACCGCGGCCGCGGAGCCTGCCGTCGAGTCTCTCCGACGCCCCGACCGCCCGAGTCGACCTCGCGCGCGAGTTCGAGGAGGCCGGGCTCGGCGAGGTCCTCGACGAGATCGACCGCGACCTGATCGGCCTGGAGCCGGTGAAGCGGCGCATCCGCGAGATCGCCGCGCTGCTGCTGGTCGAGCAGGTGCGCTCGCGCATGGGTCTCTCGGCGGAGCCTCCGGCTTTGCACATGAGCTTCACCGGCAACCCGGGCACCGGGAAGACCACGGTGGCCATGGAGATGGCGCGGATCCTCCACCGGCTCGGCTACGTGCGCAAGGGCCACGTCGTGGCGGTGACCCGCGACGACTTGGTGGGCCAGTACATCGGTCACACCGCGCCCAAGACCAAGGAGGTCCTCAAGAAGGCGATGGGCGGCGTGCTGTTCATCGACGAGGCGTACTACCTCTACCGCCCCGAGAACGAGAAGGACTACGGGCAGGAGGCCATCGAGATCCTCCTGCAGGTCATGGAGAACCAGCGCGACGACCTGGTCGTGATCGTGGCCGGCTACGAAGACCGGATGCAGCAGTTCTTCGCGAGCAATCCGGGCATGGCGTCGACGGATCGCCCACCACATCGAGTTCCCGGACTACACCGACGCCGAGCTTCTCGCCATCGCCGAGAAGATGCTCGCCGAGTGGAACTACCGGTTCGACGAAGAGGGCCGCGAGGCGTTCGCCGAGTACGTCGCCGTGCGTCGGCGGCAGCCGCACTTCGCCAATGCACGCTCCGTGCGCAACGCGCTCGACCGCATGCGGATGCGCCAGGCGTTGCGTCTGTTCGAGCAGTCGGGCGAGCTCAGCGCCGAGGACCTCATGGTTATCAGCGCGCCTGAGGTGAGGGCGAGCCGCGTGTTCGACGCCGGCAGCGACAGCGTCCGCAGCGACGGCGCCGATGCCGGCGATGAAGCTGCCACCGGGCGCCGCGCGGATCACCGAGACGCGGCGCCCGGGGACGCAGCCGGATCCAACGACGAGACGCCGCTGTTCAACGACAGGGGACTGTTCCGCGGCGCCGACTAGCGCCGCGAACGGCGGAAAGGAGCCGGACATGTCGGAGAAGCACCCGATCATCGCCATCACCGGATCGTCCGGCGCCGGAACGACAACGGTGAAGTCGACCTTCGAGGCGATCTTCCGCCGAGAGGACCTTAGCGCCGCCATCGTCGAGGGCGACAGCTTCCACCGCCACGACCGGCAGCAGATGAAGGACCTGATGGCCGAGGATCAGAAGCTACCCGGCGGGCACTTGAGCCATTTCGGTCCCGAGGCCAACGAGTTCGACAAGATCGAGGAGCTCTTCCGCAGCTACTCGCAGACCGGCACCGGCAAGCGCCGCTACTACCTCCACAACGCCGAGGAGGCCGAGCCGTTCGGCCAGGAGCCGGGGACGTTCACCCCTTGGGCGGACCTGCCCGAGGACACCGACCTGCTGTTCTACGAAGGCCTGCACGGCGCGGTCGTCACCCCCGAGGTCGACGTGGCCCGCTATCCCGACCTCCTCATCGGCGTGGTGCCGGTGGTGAACCTGGAGTGGATCCAGAAGATCAACCGCGATTGCCGGTACCGCGGCTACTCGGTGGAGGCGGTGACCGACGTCATCCTTCGGCGGATGCACGACTACATGCACTACATCTGTCCGCAGTTCTCGCTCACCCACGTGAACTTCCAGCGGGTCCCCATCGTGGACACCAGCAACCCCTTCATCTCACGCGACATCCCGACGCCCGATGAGTCGATGGTCGTCATCCGGTTCCGCGACCCCAAGGGCATCGACTTCCCGTACCTGCTCTCGATGCTGCACGACTCGTTCATGTCGCGCTCGAACACGATCGTGGTCCCTGGCGGCAAGATGGATCTCGCGATGCAGCTCATCTTCACGCCGTTCATCTGGCGGATGGCCGAACGCAGACAGAAGGCACTCGCGAGGGGGTAGCTCACTACCTGTACTATCGGGCGGGCCGCGTCGGTGCGGCTGCCCTTCCCCGACGAGCCGAGGAGGACCTCACGTGGCGCTCATCTCCGTCAGACAGCTGCTCGATCACGCCGCCGAGAACGGCTACGGACTGCCCGCGTTCAACGTGAACAACATGGAGCAGATCCAAGCCATCCTCGAGGCTGCCGACGAGGTGGATAGCCCGGTGATCCTGCAGAGTTCGGCGGGCGCTCGCAAGTACGCCGGGGAGGTCTTCCTGCGCAAGCTGGTGGAGGCCGCGGTCGAGACGTGGCCGCACATCCCGATCGCGATCCACCTCGATCACGGCGCCAGCCCCGCGCTGTGCCAGCGCGCCATACGCGCGGGGTTCACCAGCGTGATGATGGACGGTTCGCTGATGCCCGATGCGAAGACGCCAGCGAGCTACGACTACAACGTCGAGACCACTCAGCGGGTCGTGGAGATGGCGCACGCGGTGGGCGTCACGGTCGAGGGCGAGCTCGGCGTGCTCGGGTCGCTCGAGACCGGGACCGCGGGGAAAGAGGACGGCGTCGGCGCCGAGGGCGCGCTCACGCGCGAGATGCTGCTCACCGATCCGGACCAGGCTGCCGACTTCGTCGCCCGTACCGGCGTCGATGCGCTCGCGATCGCAATCGGCACCTCCCACGGGGCGTACAAGTTCAAGCGCAAGCCCACCGGCGAGGTGCTGGCCATCGACCGGATCGCCGAGATCCACGCCCGCATCCCGGACACGGCGCTCGTCATGCACGGCAGCTCGAGCGTGCCGCAGGACTGGCTCGCCATCATCAACGAGTACGGCGGCGAGATCCCCGAGACCTACGGCGTGCCGGTCGAGGAGATCCAGGAGGGCATCCGAAACGGCGTGCGCAAGGTCAACATCGACACCGATATCCGGCTCGCGATGACCGGCGCGATGCGTCGACTTATGGCCGACAAGCCCTCGGAGTTCGACCCGCGCAAGTTCCTCGCCGAGGCAAGGGCCGCGGCCCGCGAGCTGTGCGTGCAGCGCTACGAGGCGTTCGGCGCTGCGGGTCGCGCAAGTGGCATCGTTCCCGTGCCGCTCGAGACGCTCGCCGAGGCGTACGAGCGCGCGGAAGGCGGCGCCTGACCGAGGCCTCGCCGCGGCGCTCCTTCTTCCGTGGGCGCGTCGCGTGGCAGTGCTATCCTTCGTGCTCGGCGTACCGCGTTCACAGCGCAACCGGGATCGACCAGAACGGAGCACCAGATGCCATCCGATTTCGACCCCCAGTTCGTCCGCGAGAAGGCGGCGCAGATGCGCGCCGACATCGTCGAGATGATCGCCGAGGCCGGCAGTGGCCATCCCGGCGGTTCCCTCTCGGCGGCCGACATCGTGGCGGTGCTGTTCTTCGGCGGCGTGATGCGCTACGACGCGTCCGATCCCGAGTGGCCCGGACGCGACCGGTTCATGCTCTCGAAGGGCCACGCCGCACCCGTGCTGTACGCAGCGCTTGCCGAGGCGGGCTACTTCGGGCGCGACCATCTGGCCACCTTGCGCAAGCTGGGCTCGATGCTGCAGGGCCACCCCGACAGCAAGAAGACCCCCGGCGTCGAGGTGTCCAGCGGATCTCTCGGCCAGGGCCTCTCGGTGGCATCGGGCATGGCACTCGGCATCCGCGGAGGCGAGGACCCCGCTCACGTCAGCGGGCGACGGGTGTTCTGCCTGCTCGGCGACGGCGAGATCCAGGAAGGCCAGGTGTGGGAGGCCGCGATGTTCGCGGCGCATCATGCCCTGGGCAACCTCATCGCCGTCGTCGACGACAACGGCCTGCAGATCGACGGGGCGTGCAACGAGGTCATGTGTCTCGGTCACATCGCCGACAAGTTCCGCTCGTTCGGGTGGAATGCGCTCGAGGTCGATGGCCACGACGTCGAGGCCGTGTACGCCGCGCTTCAGCAGGCGACGCAGTTCGAGGACGGGCCGACGGTCATCGTGGCCCGTACCGTCAAGGGCAAGGGCGTCTCGTTCATGGAGGGCAACTACGGGTGGCACGGCAAGGCACCCACTCCCGAGGAGCGGGCCCAGGCGCTCGCCGAGCTCGCGGTGGGGGAGCCGAGCGTCTAAGTGGGCGACGCGACGCCACTGCTGTATTTCGTGTTGATCGTCAGACTGTCGGCCGCCGCCGACCTATAGGTCACGCTCGAAAGGATCCCCGCGCCATGGCGAAGAGAGCTACCCGTGAAGCACTCGGCGAGACGCTCGTCCAGCTCGCCGACGAGGGCGTCGACGTCGTCGCGGTCGAAGCCGACCTCTCGAAGTCGACGACAACCTCGAAGTTGCAGGACTCCTATCCGGACCGGTTCTTCAACGTGGGCATCGCCGAGGCGAACATGATCGACGTGGCCGCGGGACTCGCCGCCACCGGCAAGACCGCGTTCACTGGCTCCTTTGCCGTCTTCGCCACCGGTCGCGCCTACGACCAGGTCCGCAACACCGTGTGCTACAGCAACCTTGACGTGAAGCTCACACCCACGCACGCGGGCATCACCGTGGGTCCCGACGGCGGCAGCCACCAGATGATCGAGGATCTCGCGCTGATGCGCGTGCTGCCGGGGATGCGCGTGATCGTGCCCGCGGACTACCCTTCCGCGAAGGCCGCCCTCCGACTCGCCGCCGAGACACCCGGGCCCTTCTACGTGCGTCTCGGACGCGCCGCGGTCGAGGAGATCTATCCCGAGGACGTCGAGCTCGTGGTCGGCGGCGCCAACGTGCTGCACGAGGGCACCGACGTCACCATCGCCGCTTGCGGGGTGGAGGTCGCCGAGGCGCTTGGCGCGGCGGGCATCCTGGCCGCGGAGGGTATCTCGGCGGAGGTCATCGACGTGTACAGCGTGAAGCCGATCGACGTCGACACCCTCGTTGCGTCGGTCCGCAAGACGGGGCGCATCGTCACCGCCGAGGAGCACTCCGTGTTCGCGGGAATGGGCTCCGCGGTCTCCGAGGTTCTCGCCGAGGCGTGCCCCGTTCCCACGCGTCGCGTCGGTGTTGCCGACGTGTTCGGGACGAGTGGAGAGCCGGCCGAGCTGATGGCCCACTTCGGACTCACCGCCGAGGACATCGCCGCTGCGGCGCGCGAGCTCGTCTAGCACTCTGACCAGCCAGAATGTTCCAAGCGGTTCCGTCTCGGCGCCGCCCATACCGGTGCGCCTCCACCGAAACAACAGAGCGCTCGCCCGGGGGTTGGCACCCTGCTCTCTGTTAGACTGTCCCGCGGGGCAATCGTTCAACGAATTGGAGCAGACCCTTGGATAGCATCGCCGATTCTGTGGTGCCTGAAGTCATGGCACCGCAGGTTCCGACGGTGGAGACCAGGCCCGCCGGCCCCCCGATGATCACCCTTCGCGGCGTCTCGATGTACTACGGGGCGGACAAGCCGGCGCTCTCCGCGGTCGACGTACAAATCAACTCCGGCGAGTTCGTGTTCCTCGTCGGTCACTCGGGCTCGGGCAAGTCCACCTTCATCCGCCTGATGCTGCGCGAGCTCGTTCCCACGCAGGGTCAGATCGTGGTCGCGGGCCAGGATCTCGTGAAGCTGAAGGGCTGGAAGGTGCCGTACCTGCGCCGCAACATCGGGTGCGTCTTCCAGGACTTCAAGCTCCTGCCGAACAAGACGTCGTTCGAGAACGTCGCCTTCGCCCTCGAGGTCATCGGCAAGAGCAAGCACGTGATTCGCACACAGGTGCCCGAGGTCCTGCGTCTCGTGGGCCTCGAGGACAAGGTCGACAGCTACCCCGACGAGCTCTCCGGTGGCGAGCAGCAGCGTGTCTCGATCGCGCGTGCATTCGTCAACCGTCCGCCGCTGCTGCTGTGCGACGAGCCGACGGGTAACCTCGACCCTCAAACCTCGCTCGGCATCATGAAGCTGCTCGAGCGCATCAACAAGACGGGCACGACGATCCTCGTGGCGACGCACGACCGCGACATGGTGGACTCGATGCGGCGGCGCGTCATCGCCCTCGAGAACGGGCGGGTCATCCGCGACCAGGACCGAGGAGTTTACGGCTATGTCGATTAACTTCAGCTACTTCACCCGGGAGTCGCTGGTCAACTTCCGACGCAACTGGGTGATGTCGTTCGGCGCCGTGATCACGATCTACCTATCCCTGCTGCTCGTGGGCGTGTTCCTGGTCTTCGGCGTGCTGGTCAACAGCGTGGTACAGAGTGTCGAGAGCAAGGTCTCGATCCAGGTGTTCATGAAGGACGGTGCACCTACCGCCGACGTGAACGCACTCCAGCGGTGGCTCCTCGCCGAACCGCTCGTCAAGAGCGTCGACTACACCAGCAAGTCAGAGGCGCTGGAGCGGTTCAAGAAGGAGATGAAGCAGTCTCCCGAGATTGTCCAGAACCTGGACCGAAACCCGCTGCCGGCCTCGCTCGACGTGACGCTCAAGGATCCCCGCACCGTGGAAGCGATGGTCGCCAAGATCAAGGCCCAGGCGCTGTTCACCAAGGTCGCTGATCGTCCCGAGAACCCCGAGGAGTCGCTCAAGTACGGCCAGCAGGTCGTCCGCAGGCTCTTCGCCTTCACCCGCGTCGTGCGAGTGATCGGCGTCGTGTTCGTGATCATGCTCGTGATCGTCTCGCTGATCTTCATCAGCAACACGATCCGTATCGCCATCTACGCCAGGCGCAAGGAGATCGGCATCATGCGCCTCGTGGGAGCGAGCAACTGGTTCATCCGGACGCCGTTCCTGCTCGAAGGCGTGCTACAGGCAATTCTTGGCGCAGCCTTTGCGATTCTGACCATCACAGGCTTGGAGGCCCTCATCCTGCCGAGACTCGGCGAGGCCCTGCCGTTCCTGCCGGTCCAAGTGACGGCAGCGGCGGTCGCACAGATCGGTCTCGTGCTCGTCGTGGCGGGTGTGGCCATCGGCCTGATCGGCTCCAGCTTGGCCTTGAGGCGCTACCTGAAGGTCTAGTGGCGCCGGGTAGAGGTTCCACCACCCGATTCGAGAGAAGACCTGACACACCATGAAGACGCCCACTCGCGTCGTCGTCGCGACGCTGCTCACGCTCATCCTGCTCGGCGCCGGGTTCGCCGGTGGTTTCGTCGTGTCCCGAGCGACCTCCGAAGCTGCCATCGCCAGCGTCGAAGTGCCGACGTTCAACCATGGCGCGCAGGATGTCGGCGACAAGGTCGACAAGGTCAACTCGCTGCTGCAGAAGGACGCGCTCAAGCCGCCTTCGGAGACCTCGGCAACGGCCGGCGCGATCAAGGGCCTGCTCGAGGCCACCGGCGACAAGTACGCGACGTATCTGGATGCCAAGCACCTCGAGTACTTCAACGAGCAGATGGTCGGAAGCTACGGCGGTGTGGGTATCGGACTGGGCGAGAAGGACGGGGCGGCCTACGTCATCGAGGTGTTCCCCGGGACGCCCGCGGCCAAGGCCGGCGTGAAGCGCGGCGACGTGATCCGCACCATCGACAAGACCACGAAGCAGAAGTGGACGAGCGACGACGTGGTCAAGATGGTCCGCGGCCCCAAGGGCACGACGGTCAAGGTCACGATGTTCCGTCCCGCCTCGAAGAAGCTCGTACCGTTCAAGCTCGAGCGCGCCGACATCAAGTACCCCAACATCAAGACCGAGCTCAAGGGCAACGTCGGCTACATCGCGATGTACGAGTTCAACCAGACCTCGGCGAAAGACGTTGCCGACGCGATCGAGAAACTCAAGAAGCAGGGGGCGAAGGGCTTCGTCCTCGACCTGCGCAACAATCCCGGCGGTCTGCTGGACCAGGCCGTGGACTTCTCGTCGCTGTTCGTGAAGGACGGCGTGATCGTGCGGGTCGACGAGCGCAACAGGAAGCCGATCGAGTATCGCGCGACCGGCAACGTCGTCACCGACGCGCCACTGGTGGTGCTCGTGAACGAGAACTCGGCCTCTGCGAGCGAGATCGCTGCAGGCGCGCTGCAGGACTACGCTCGCGCCACGCTAGTGGGCACGAAGACGTTCGGCAAGGGCAGCGTCCAGACGGTGGAGAACCTGCCGTTCGGCGGCGCGGTGAAGTTCACCACCGCGCACTACCTCACCCCGAAGGACCGTGCCATCAACGGCAAGGGCCTGCAGCCTGACGTGGTCGTCAAGATGGACGTCGAGAAGATGGCGGACGCCAAGACGGACATCCAGCTCAAGCGGGCCCTGGAGCTGCTTCAGGCCAAGCTCCGCTAGACGCGCTCGGCAGGGCTACTCGTCGAGGTCGTCCTCGCCATCGAGCGAGATGATCTCGAAGTCGTCACCCACCTGCTCGACAAGCAGCCGAGGACCGCGCTCCGCGGCCTCGGGCTCGTCGGCGATAGTGACGATCTCGAACAGGCTGCCGTCGCCGTAGAGTCGGAATCGCCACGTGTCGCCGCTCTCGGGCTCGAAGTCCAGGTAGCGGAACGACGCGACGTTCAGGAACAGGCAGCCGTTCACCGTCATGGTCGCCGACTCGGGGTCGGCCATGAGCTTGACGAGTGTTCCTCGGCCTTCGCTCACCGTCTGTCCGTCGACGCTCCACGTGTACTCAAGCGACTCGACCGTTTCGAGTGCCCGCAGCATGTCTCGGAAATCGGTGATCGTGCCGCGGTCGATGAGGCAAGGTGCGAGGGGTCGAGGCTTGGTCATGGGCGCCTCCGGCAAGTAGGCGGGGCTCGGTTATCGGGAATTCTAGCATCGGAGTCTGACGGCGAAAATCTCGTCCCGCTGTGCGGTAGACTCACCCCGACCAACGGCGAGGAGCAATCTGACATGGGCCGGCAGAAACGCGAGAAGCAGGCGAATCGCAGCGGTCTGATCGTCGGCAGGATCTCTCTCACCCGTCGCGGCTACGGTTTCGTCGATGCCCCCGAGGGCGACATCTACGTTTCGGCACGAGACACCGCCGGGGCAATGCACGGAGACGTCGTGGCGGTGCGCCCCCAGGCCAAGCGAGGGCGCGAGGGTCGACGCGGCACCGTCGTGCGCGTCATCGAGCGCAAGACCTCGACCGTGGTGGGACGGTTCGAACGCCACGGGGCCGTTGGCCTCGTGACCCCCACCGACCCGCGAATGCGCAGCGAGGTCATCGTGAGCGCACGCGAGGCAGCCGACGCGCGCAACGGGGACATCGTCGTCACACGGCTCACTGCCTATCCCACCCGCCACCAGGCCGCACAGGGCTATGTCGAGGAAGTGCTCGGCAGGGAGGGCGATCCGGGCATCGAGCTCGAGATCATCATCCGCGAGCACGGGCTCGCCACCGAGTTCCCCGAGAGCGTGCTCGAAGAGGCCAAACGCATCGAGCAGGGCATCGAAGCCGAGGAGCGCGCCGGTCGCGAGGACCTTCGGGACGTCTTCACGTTCACGATCGACCCGGTCGACGCGCGCGACTTCGACGACGCCATCTCGATCGAACATGTCGACGGGCTCGTCCGGCTCGGCGTCCACATCGCCGATGTCAGCCATTACGTGCCGTGGGGGAGCGAGATCGACGAGGAGGCCCGGCAGCGCACCACGAGCGTGTATCTTGTCGACCGCGTGCTGCCGATGCTTCCCGAGGAGCTCTCCAACGGCATCTGCTCGCTCAAGCCGAACGAAGACCGGCTCGCGTTCTCGGTGATGATGGACCTCACCCCCGATGGTGTCCTGCAGGCCTCGCGGCTGTTTCCCGAGCATCATCAGGAGCGACCGGCGATGCAACTACGACGAGGTCGACTCGTGGCTTGCTGGCGAGGCGGCCTTCCCCGACGAACGCATCGAGAAGGCAGCCCGGGACTTCGCGCGCATCGCCTCGGCGATCAGCAAGCGGCGGGTGGCGCGCGGCGGGCTCGACTTCGAGACCGTCGAGGCCAAGGTGGCACTCGACGAAGACGGCAAGCCGCTGCACGTGATCCTTCGCCGACGCACGGTCGCCACGAACATGATCGAAGAGGCGATGATCCGCGCCAACGAGGTCGTCGCTCAGCACATGAATCGGACCGACGCGCCCACGATCTACCGCATCCACGAGGACCCCGACCCCGAGGCGCTCGACCAGATCGCGGTCATCCTCAAGGAGTTCGACTACCCGATCAAGGCGATCCACGGCGCGAGCCCGTCCACGTTCCAGAAGATCATCGAGTTCGCGCACAAGCGTCCCGAGAAGTACCTGATCAACTCCCTGCTCCTGCGAGCGATGGAGCGCGCCCGCTACGTCGACTACTGCGCGCCGCACTTCGGCCTGGCGAGCGAGGCGTACTGCCACTTCACCTCACCCATCCGCCGCTACCCCGACCTGATGGTCCACCGACTGCTGCGCCGTCAGCTCGAGGGCGCGATCGATTCCGCCCCCGACGCCATCGCGATGGCGCCCGAGCTCGAGTGGATCGCCGAGCACTCCTCGGTCATGGAGCGCGAGGCCGAGATGGCCGAGGACGACTCCGTGCGCTTCAAGCTCTGCGAGCTCATGGCCGAGAAGGTCGGCGAGGTCTTCCCCGGCCTCATCACCGGGGTGCAGTCGTTCGGGCTGTTCGTGCAGCTGGAGAACACCGCCGAGGGGCTCGTGCACGTGCAGCGGATGACCGACGACTACTACCAGCTCGACGCCGAGCGCTTCATGCTCGTGGGGCAGGACCGGGGGCGGAACTACCGTCTCGGTCAGAAGGTGCGCGTGCGCATCGTCGAGGTCGTGCCCTCGCAGAATCGCATCGACATGGAGCTCGCGTAGCCCTCGCCTGCCTTCGTGCGGGCCGCCCCCTCGGTCAACGGTTCGGCGACGCACGGACACGGTCGCATGACGTCGCCCCCTCGCGCACACGCCTCGCGCGCATCATCGACACGCCCACAAACGCGAGGAGGCCGAGCATGTACGACGTCTGCATCATCGGGGCCGGTCCCGCCGGATCCACGCTCGCGAGGCTGCTGAGCCCCCGTTACCGAACCCTCCTCGTCGACAGCCGGGATCTGAGTGGTCCGCCCTCGCGGGTCCGTCACACCTCCGAGAAGCTCTGCGGTGGCCTGCTCGCTCCCAAGGCGCAGAAGGAGCTCGCGCGCCAGGGCCTCGGCGTGCCGGGTCACGTGGTGCTGGGCCCGCAGCTCTTTGCCGTCAGGACCCTCGATCTCAACGCCCGCCTCGAGCGCCTCTATCAGCGCTTCTACATCAACGTCGACCGCGACGCGTTCGATCGTTGGCTGGTCTCGCTCGTACCGGATCGGGTGGAGCGCGCGTTCGGCTGGACCGCGACTGGCGTCGAGCTCGACGACGACGGGTCGTTCGTCACGTTCTCGACGGCCGAGGGCGGACGTGCGTCCGTGCGGGCGAGGCTGGTGGTCGGTGCCGACGGAGCACGCTCGATCGTGCGCCGCGCCGTCTTGCCCCGGGAGACCATGCCGCCCCGCTATGCTGCTGTGCAGGCAGCGTTCTCGGGAACCGCCACCGATTCGTACTACGGTGCGGCCTTCGACGAGAGGCTGACCGACTTCTACGGGTGGACGATCCCCAAGGGCGACATGACACTCGTGGGCGCTGCGTTCCCGCTGGGCGGCGGCGCGCCGGAACGATTCGATCGGTTCGTGGTCGAGCTTCGCGAGGCCGGCTTCAACTTCGGCGATGAGTCTGACCGGGGAGCGGCGATGATCCTGCGGCCATCATCGCCGGCCCACGTCCGATTCGGCGCCGGCAATGTGGCGCTCGCGGGGGAGGCCGCCGGCCTGATCAGCCCCAGCTCGGCCGAGGGCATCAGCTACGCGCTTCGCAGCGGACGCATTCTGGCAGCCGCTCTTGCACCGGGGATGCGTGGCGCGGTGGAGCGGTACTCGATGGCCGCAGTACCGCTGAAGGCCGACGTGGTTGCGCGCATGGTCAAGTCCTCGGCGATCTACGGGCCGCTGACGCGGCGACTCGTGATGCGCAGTGGGCTCGCGGCGATCCGCACGACCGAGCCCGCGCCCTCGGGAGTACCCGAGGTCGCCCTGTAGCGCTCATGCCGCTCGGCACGCCAGCCGATGCTCTCTGCGTCGGCCCTGTCGGAGGGCCGCGCCCTACAGAGGTGCCGCGTGCCGAACAGCCGAGAATCGCTGCACAACCGAATCGAGCGCTTCGAACGCGGGCGCGGGTGGGTCCTTCCCGTCGGCCTCGTGATCGCGTCGCTCGTGGTCGTCCGGCTCATTGGCCTGCTGATCGCCCTGGGGCGGCCGCTCGTCTCCGGCTTTGGGCTGGTCGCCCTCGCGCCTGTGCTTGTTGCGGTATGTCTTCTGATCGCAGTACTGGTGCTGAAGCGGGCGAATCGACGGCCGTCGTTGTGGGACGAAGAGCGTGCGCTCGCCGCCGCTGAGGTCGCGCAGGCGGAGTCGAGAGACCCGCTCGCCGTTCCGGAGGAGGCCGCACGGCTGTTCCAAGGTGACGTGCCCAATCTGGACGAGGCACTTGCGCGCTACCAGCTGGCGAGCGGATCAGCGATCTACCCGCGTTTCGAGCGTCTGCCGCGGCAGGTCTACGGCTCCCGCGTGGACGCCTGCGCCCGACTGGGCGATGAGGGCCCGATTGTCTGCTTCACGCCGGCCATGCTCGAGACGTTCTCCTCGGCCGAGCTGCTCGCCGTGGTGGCGCATCTCCTCGCACGCGCCGAGCAGATGCGCGAGTGCGGAGACCGTCGTGTCGACGGCGTGCGCGAGGCGGACGCGAAGGCACTCATGATCACGCGCGACCACGTGGCCCTGCTGCACGCCTTGGAGTCTTCGCGGACCGGACCCGTGCAGCTTGCGCTGCCTGGGGATCGGGAGGCGTGGTTCTCGGAGGACGAGGCCGTTCCGGAGCGCAACGAAGACGGCCAGGTGGTCAAGTGGCGGCGCATCGACCGCGTCGAGGACCTTCGGCAGCACCTCGGTCCGCTCGGTATGGACGTCCCGCTGCCCTCGGCGGACATTCGGTTGGCGAGGCTGTTCGACGTCGAATCTGGCGAGCTCACGCCAGCAGCGAAGGACGGCCTGCTGCGCTAGCGGCGCGCGGTCCAGTCGGCCAGGGAACCATCATGCGCGACCCCGTCGGGTAGACTGGGGATGTCGTATGCATCGAGAAGGGATCCTGATGCGTTCCAAGGACCTTGCGTTCCTGCGCCAGCTCGTCGAAGCGCCGTCACCCTCGGGTTACGAGCAGCCAGCCGCTGCCGTACTGAGGGAGTGGCTTGCCCCACATGCGGATGAGATCGAGACCAACGTGATGGGCTCGGTCCACGCGCTGCTCAAGGCGAAGCCGAAGCCGGACAAGGCGCCGACAGTGATGCTCGCGGGGCACATCGACGAGATCGGCCTCATGGTCAACTACATCTCGGCGGAAGGCTTCATCTCGGTGGCGGGGATCGGCGGCGTCGATGCCAACGTCCTCCCGGGAACGCGCGTGCACGTCCACACCCGCGACGGCGTCCTGCTCGGCCTTATCGGCCGCAAGCCGATCCACCTGCTCGAGGACGACGAGCGCAAGGCGGCGCCCAAGCTCGACAAGCTGTTCGTCGACATCGGCTTCTCCGGCGACGAGGCCAAGAAGCGGGTTCGAGTCGGCGATCCGATCACCTTCGCCGAGGGCTTGCAGGAGTATGGCGACGGGATGGCCGTCTCCCGTGCGTTCGACGACAAGATGGGCGCCTGGATCTCGGCCATGGTCCTCGCCGAGGTCAAGAAGGCGGGCGGCGCGGCGGTGAACCTCGTCGTCGCCGGGACGGTGCAGGAGGAAGTCGGTCTGCGCGGTGGGACGACCTCGGCGTACGGGGTCGATCCGGAGATCGGCATAGCGGTCGAGGTCGGCCACGCCACGGACTACCCGGACATCGACAAGCGCAAGCACGGCGAGGCGGACTGCGGAGGCGGCCCCATCATCGCTCGCGGTCCCAACATCAACCCCCTGCTGTTCGACCTGTTGGTCGCCGCTGCCGAGAAGGCGAAGGTGCCGTACGTGATCGGCGCGGAGCCAAGAGGCACGGGCACCGACGCGAACGCCATCCAGCTGTCGCGGGGCGGCAAGGTCGCGGGACTCGTGTCAATTCCGCTGCGCTACATGCACACGCAGAACGAGGTGCTCGCACTCAAGGATCTCGACGCTGCGGTCAAGCTTCTGACCCGATTCATCCTCGATCTCAAGCCGGACACCGACTTCATTCCGAGCATGTAGCCTCGCAGTATGCGGTCCAGATGGTCGGAGGGGGGTGCGCCATGCCCGAACGCAAGAACATCAGCGAGAACAAGAAGGCCTACCACGACTACTTCGTCGAGGAGACGTTCGAGGCGGGCATCGCGCTCACCGGAACCGAAGTGAAGTCGCTGCGCGAGAGCCGCGCGTCTCTTCGGGAGTCGTTCGCGACGGTGCGCAGCGGAGAAGTGTGGCTGCACAACGTCCACATCTCGCCGTACAGCCACGGGAACCGCAGCAACGTCGATCCGAACCGGCCCCGCAAGCTGTTGCTCCACAAGAACGAGATCCGCTACCTCATCGGCAAGACGAAGGAGCAGGGCTGGACCTTGGTGCCGCTCAAGATGTACTTCGCCGAGAACGGGCTCGCGAAGGTCGAACTCGGACTCGTGCGAGGCAAGAAGCTCTACGACAAGCGCGACACGATCGCCAAGCGCGATCAGGACCGCGACATCCAACGGGCCATGCGCGAGCGCCAGAAGGGGCAGTAGCGCCTCTGGGAGCCGCGCGCGGTGCGTGCGTCGGGGCCGAGGCTGCGGCACGGCGATTGCTCCTCCGGATACCGCGCCATGTCAGTCGTGGCGGGTATACTTGCCAGCGCGGGAGAGGGTGCCGCGAGCACTTTGAAAGCGTCGATGAGACGCCACCTCATGGGGGCGACTGGTTTCGACATGATACGTTCGAGGAAGGAAGCAGGCCGAGGTCTCCTCACCTCGCTAAACAGGGGTAAAGACGCCTCAAGCGTCGACAATAACTACGCACTCGCTGCCTAACTAGAGCAGCGACGCCAACCGGTATGCGTCCCCGATACCGAGACGGCGCCATTCAGGGGACTTGCTGAGCGGACGTAGCCGGTATGCCGCAAGGGACTTTGAACCAGCTGGGGACCGACGCGCTTGTCGCTGCGTGTAGCCGGTCCCGAGACACAAGCGGCGACTGAGCCTGGAGATGCCTTCCGGGGGCGTATTATGGACCGGAGTTCGAGTCTCCGCGCCTCCACCAACAACTCGAGTCGGGCCGCCTTGGGGCGGCTCGCACGCGGCCCGCCTGGTGCGGGCCGCTTCTGTTTGCGCTGGCTGCTGCACCGCACCCCGTATGCTTGGTGGGCGCATACGTCGTTGGGTGGGAGATCGCCGCTGCGTAGAGGAGTTGACCGTGTCCGATCACGCAGTACCACAGGTCTTTCTCAGAGCGTGGTCGAGCGCCGACGCTCCGCTGCTCGCACGCCTGCTCGGCGATCCCGAGACGACCCACTACATCGGTGGTCCCGAGTCGCCCGAGCAGCTGGCCTCCCGTCATCAGCGCTATCTGGATATGACGCCGCCCGGCGAGGTGTGTGCCGTGACGCTCGAGCCAGACGGTCCGGGAGTCGGATGGGTCGGCTACTGGGAGAGCGAGTGGCTCGGCGAGGCCGTCTGGGAGGCGGGGTGGAACGTGCTGCCGGAGTGCCAAGGGCGTGGCATTGCAACGGCCGCGGTGCTCCAACTGCTGGATCGGGTGGCAGCCGAGGGGACGCATCCCTACGTCGAGGCGTATCCCCGGATCGACAACGCCGCCTCGAACGCGGTGTGCCGCAAGTCCGGGTTCGAGCTGCTCGAAGAGGTCGACGTCGAGTACCCGCCCGGAAGCCTGATGCGCGCGAACCGCTGGCGCTTCGACCTGACGCGACGCGGAACGGGGATGAGCCGAACGTGAGTCGGTGGGGGTTCTCCGAGTCGCAGTGGGAAGCGATGGCCGCGCACCTGCGGGCGCTGCTGATCGACGCGGCACGAAGCGGAGGCACCGTCACGTACGGAGAGATCGCTCGCACCGTGTTCGAAGGGCGGGTACTGGCGAGGTCGTCGGCGGTGATGGCCCTTGTCGACGACGCGTGCGACGAGGCCGATGAAGCGCACCCCGGCACGATCATGGCGTCGCTCGTGGTGCGCGCCGACACGGGGATGCCCGGCGAAGGGTACTTTCAGTGGGCGGCCGACCACGGGTACGACACGTCGGACCGGACGCGATTGTGGCGAGCGCAGGCCGAGGCCGTGTGGGTTGCGTGGAGGGCCGAGGAGGTGGACGACCGGTGAGCGGCGAGGACGTCGTCAACGTGCTGCGGGGCACGTCGCATCGGGCGCCCATCGGCGTGACGTGGGTACCCGAAGCTGCGCTCGACGCGCTCTTCTGGGGAGCCGCCGACACGCCCGCCGAGGCACTTGGCGCGCTCGTCGCCAACGTGCCGCTCGACTTCGCGTTCGTACCGGCGGAGGCCGCATGGGCGGACGAGGCGGTCGCCGCCGTCCGCTCCGAGGGTGCGCTGCCCATCTGGAGCGTGAGCGGACCGCTCGGCAGGGTCGAGGCCAAGCACGGCGTACTCGAGACGCTGCGTATGTCGGCCGCCGAGCCGGCGCGGCTGGCCGCGGCGCTCGATCGCGAGCTTCACGCGGCGCTTGACGAGGTTCGCCGCGCCTCCGATCTGGCAGTGCGGGCGGTGCTCGTGGCCGACGACCTCGCTGGAGCCGAGGGACCCCTCGTGTCGCCGGACTACGCGATCGAGGCGTTGCTGCCGTGCTACCGGCGGCTTGCCGACGAGGCGGTCGCCTCCGGAACGCTCCCGCTGTTCCACTCCGACGGCGACATCAGGACCTTCCTCCCGTCGCTGGCGAGAGCGGGGTACGTCGGGGTGCACGCAGGAGGGCTTGCCCTCGACCGGCTCGACGCCCTCGTCGAAGCGGCCTGGGCGCTTCGCCTCGCCGCGATCGGCGGCCTGCCGGCGGCGGGGCTGCTTTCCGCCACCCGCGAGCAGGCAGCCGGTGCGGTCTCGCTGTCGCGCCGGGGACCGATGCTCATCGCCGACGACGGGGGAATCGCCTCTCCAGAGGAGCTCGCCGCGTTCGTCACGGCCGCGCGCGGGGTGCGAACCTCTCTCGCGCAATCTTCGTAGACAACCCTACAGTCGGCGTCGGCTCCTACCGACCATCCATACAGCGTGTTACGCTTCGGTGCGGACGCGAGCCACGGCCCACAATAGGCCCTGTCCGACCGGAATACGCAGCCATCAACGAAGACATCCGGAGGCACGTGTGGCGCTCGAGGGCAACCTCAAGGACTTCTCCCTTGCCGACATGTTCCGTCTGCTCGCCAAAGGGCAGAAGACGGGCACGTTGCATGTCTCCCGTGACGAAGCCGAGGGACGCATCTGCTTCAAGGACGGCAACGTCATCTTCGCGGTCTCTGCCGGCCACAAGGACAACTTGGGCAAGCGACTCGCGAAGGCCGGGATCATCTCGGACAAGCAGCTTCGCCAGGCGCTCGGCCTGAAGAAGATCCAGAAGAAGGAGAAGGCCGGCCGCCGGCTGGGCCAGATCCTGATCGACGAGGGCTACGTCGAGCAGGCCGTGCTCGAAGGGTTCATCCAGGACCAGATCTCGGACACGCTGTTCGAGCTGTTCCGGTGGGACGAGGGTACCCTGCGTTTCGAGCCCGACGAGGTGTGCGAGGACGAGGACATCGGCCTTGCCGTCTCCGTCGACGCGCTCATCTCGGACGCCGAGAAGCGGCTCGACCAGTGGAACCGCATCCTCGAGAAGATCCCGTCGATGGACGCTCGCTTCGCGATGTCCTCGGCGCCGGGGGAGCGGCCCATCGACATCCATCTGAAGCCCAAGGAGTGGATGGTGCTCTGCTACCTCCACGGCGGGCGCAGCGTGCGCGAGCTGGTCGAAGCCACCGGATACAACGACTTCGAGACGGCCAAGACGCTGTACGCGATGCTTGCCTCGGGGCTGATCGAGCAGGTCGGTTCCGCCCAGGGTGCGAAGTAGCGGGGCCGTCGGAGGCATGAGCCCCAGCGGCACCCCGATATCGAAGGATCTGCCCCCCGAGGAGTTCTCGCGCTTCCGCGACTGGATCCATCACCACGCCGGGATCTTCCTCGAGGACGGCAAGGTCGACTCGCTTCGAATCTCGCTCGTCGCGCGAGCGACCCGCCACGGGTTCACCGAGTTCGACGAGTACTACACGCTGCTGGTCAACGACGAGGCCGAGTTCAAGGAACTCCTGAACCTCATCACCATCAACGAGACCAGCTTCTTCCGCTTCCCCGCGCAGTTCGAGGCGCTTCGCTCCAGCGTTATTCCCGAGATCCTGAACGCGAGGCCGGAGGGCGCCAAGCAGTTTCGGGTGTGGTCCGCTGGCTGCTCCACGGGCGAGGAGCCCTACACCATCGCGATGTCGCTGATCGAGGCAGGCCTCGGACAGCACGGGTTCCGTCCCGAGGTCCTGGGGACCGACGTGTCGACCGAGGCGCTCGGCAAGGCGAAGCACGGAGTCTATCCGGAGAAGAGCGTCGCGAACCTCTCGGGAGAGCTGGTGGCTCGTCACTTCGATCGGGTCAAGGGCGGGCTCAAGCTCAACCAGCGCGTGCGTGATCTCGTCGACTTCCAGTACCACAACCTCATCAAGGAGCCGTATCCGGCGGTGCTGATGGGGAACTGGGACGTGATCTTCTGCCGCAACGTCACGATCTACTTCCGCCTCGAATCGACTCGCCGAGTGGTGCAGAACTTCTTCGACTCGCTGAATCCCGGCGGCTACCTGTTCATCGGCCACTCCGAGACGCTCGCGTCGATCTCAGACCAGTTCGAGCCGGTGCACACCAACGACGTCTTCCTGTACCGCAAGCCCCATCCGCGACGGCTGTTCACGTTCGACCAGCTGTTGCAGCGACGCGCCGATGGCGCCGACAGCGAGCGCGCGGACAGCGGCTCGATACCGGTCGTGCCCGCGGGGGTAGGCGTTGCCGTGGGTGCTGCGGGTCCCGTCGGCGCCGGTGCGAGGGCAGAGCGCGAGGCGGAGCGGCGGCGCAAGCAGCGCCGGGCCGAGGCCGCGGCGCGCCTCGATGCCGCTGCCCGGATCCGCGAACTCGCGACCGAGGACGTCGAGACCCCGCCGATCGATGCCGCCCATCTTGCTGCCGAGGGCGTCGAGGAGGTCTACGCGCTGATCGACGAGGGCGACGTGGGTCGCGCGAGGAAGGCGGGGCGGGAAGTCGCTCGTCTGGCGCCCGACAATCCGCACGCGCAGCTTGCGGACGCGTTCGCCAGTGCCGAGGCTGGCGACCTGGACGACGCCGTCGCCGCAGCTCGTCGCGCGATCGAGATCGATCCGCTGATCGCACCGGCGCGCTACATCCTCGGGGTCATCTCGCAGAGACGCGGACGGCCCGGCGAGGCAATCGACGAGTTCAAGCGCACCCTCTACATCGATCGCGACTTCGTGCTCGCGCACTTCAACCTCGCGAACATCTACCGCTCGCAAGGGATGCCCGAGGACGCGTGTCGCGAGTACGCGAACACGCTCGTGTCGCTCGAGGCGAACCCGGAAGGGGAGTGGACCCGTTTCCTGGGCGGTTTTCGCCCGGACCTGCTGGCCCAGACCAGCGAGCGGGGTTTGATAGATTGTCGGAAGGGGGCCCGCGCCGGCTAAAGAAGCCGGTCCAGTCGGGCGATAACACGAACGACGCCGCGTGCGTCTTCGTGCGGGAAGGGGAGTTCGTTCATGGCCAACGCCAGGATATTGGCGGTCGACGACAGTCCGACCATCCTCGAGATGATCACGGCCATCCTGCTGTCAGGAGGCTACGAGGTCATCACGGCGGTGGATGGTGCGGAGGCGCTCGAGAAGGCGCGGTCGGAGGCGCCCGACCTGATCCTGCTCGACGTGATGCTGCCCAAGCTCGACGGCTACCGAGTCTGCCGCCTGCTCAAGTTCGACCAGAAGTACAAGGCGATCCCGATCATCATGCTCACGGCCAAGACCGAGGAGCAGGCGATGGCGACAGGCATTCGGACCGGCGCGAACCAGTACCTCACGAAGCCCATCGAGCCAGAGCGGCTGCTTGGCGCGGTCGCCGAGGAACTCCAGAAGGCACAAGGGTAGGCGCAACCCACCATGCCCGATTCTGCAACCCTCACCCGGCGCGTCCTGGACGCGCTCGTCTCCGCGGGGCTCGTAACCGCGGAGCAGGTGCGCGTCTCGGAAGCGAGCGCCGCCGACACCGGTACCACCGCCGGGCAGGTGCTCGTGCAGCGCGACCTCGTGACTCCGGTCCAGATCGCGAACGTTCTCGAGGAGGAGCTGGGCGTGCCCCGGGTCGACCTCGAGAGCTACGCACCCGACGAGTCCGCGCTGCGACTCGTCCCCGGCGACGTAGCGCGAGCGCATCGCGTCATCCCCCTGTTCGAGATCGAGGGGATGCTCACCGTCGCGATCGGCGATCCCATCGACGTGTTCGAACTCGACACGCTCGCCGCCGAGCTGGGCGTGGAGGTCGAGGCGGTCCTTGCCGATGCCCCTGCCGTCCAAGCCGCCATCGTGCAGCACTACGGCGAGGCCGAGGCCACCGAGGAGCCCGCCGAGGAGACCGCTGCCGAGACGCCCGCGGAGGAGTATCCCGCCGAGGAACCTGCGGAGCAGCCGGAAGCCGCCGATGTGACGAGCCCGAGGTCGCGGAGGCCGCCGATCTCGGCCATCCCGCCGAAGCACCCGCGCCCGCGAGCGGCGAGGTCCCCGCCCCCGAGGCGGCGATCGCCGCACCCGCGCCGTCCGAGACTCCCGCTCCCGAGCTTCTCGTGCCCGGTCTTCCCGGTTTCCCGGCGGACCTTGGGCTTGACGAGGAGATCTCGGTCGCCGACTTCTTCGAGGTCGACGAGCCGCCGGTCGCCGAAGCGGCCGCGGAAGACGTCGAGGCAGCCGAGCAGCCCGCCGACGCGATGAGCGAGGAGTCCGCGCAGGCCGCGGTCGGCGAGACCGCGCCCGAAGCCGAGGAGGCACCCACCGACGGTGGGATCGAGCAGGTCGTCGAAGCCCGGGCGGTTCCCGACCACGCTATCGATCTCGACGTGCTTGCCGTCGCCGACGACCGCAAGGTCGCCGTGCTCGTCGCCGACATCCTCGACTACGCCTCGGACCGCAACGCGACACGCATCCACCTGCTGCCGTACAAGGCCGAGTTCTTCCTGGTCTTCAGGGTAGGCGGCCGGCTCGAGAAGATCGCGAGCGCGCCGCTCTCGATGCAGGCGGCGCTCATCAACGGGTTCAAGAGCTACGTGCGCCTGACCCAGACGCCATCGGGGCAGCCGGCGATGAGCCGTATCCGCGCGGAGATTCGCGGTCGCGAATACGTGGTCACCACCTCGATCGTCCCGACACTCGGTGGCCAGCGGGTTGTGCTCGCCCTGGGATCGCCGGTCGATGCCCCTGAGTCGCTCGTCGCCCTCGGCATGAACGAGACCGAGGAGCGGGCACTCCACACGATGATCGAGCGAGGCAAGGGACTCGTGCTGATCGCGTCGCCCATCGGCGGTGGCCGCAGCACGACGTACTACGCGCTTCTCTCGCACGCCGCGCGCGCCGGTCGCATCGCCTACTCGGTCGAAGAAGCGGCCGAGCACGAGATCCCGTCCGTCGCCCAGGTGCTTGTCGGGCCCGGCTCGGCAATGCCCGCCGCGGCGTACTTCTCGGCGGGGATGCACCAGGACACCGACGTACTCGCGATGGACTCGCTCCAGACCGCCGAGGACGTGCGGCTCGCGGTCGAGGCCGCGGCCCGCGGCAAGCTGGTGATCGCGACGTTCGCGGGCGGCTCGATCGCTACCGCGGTCCGTCGGATGCTCGATCTGGGCGCCGAGCCGGTGTCGCTCGCGAACGCGCTCGCTCTCGCGGTCGGTCAGCGCACCGCGCGTACCAACTGCCCGCTGTGCTCGGTGGAGCAGCGAATCCCGCTCGCCGAGAAGATCCCGGGCGCCTCGAAGGGGATGACCGCTCGCTCCGGCGCGGGCTGCGACGCCTGCGGGAAGAGCGGCTTCGAAGGCGCGACCGGTCTGTTCGAAGTGCTCCCGTTCACCGAGCCGGTGAGGGCCGCGATAGCGCGCTCGGCCGGCGCGGAGGAACTGGCTGCCGTCGCCCGTGCCGCCGGCATGCGCGACATGACGCAAGCAGGACTCGACAAAGTGAAGGAAGGTCTGGTGAGCCCGGAGGAACTCGACCGGGTGCTGAGGTTCTCGGAATAGGACGTACACCTTGCCGCGCAAGAAGCAGCCTGAAGTCGTAGCCACAGACGCGGACACGGCGGCCGATCTCACGGCCGAGACCTCCGTCGACGACGCACATTCCGAGATCGTCTCGGAGCAGACCGCCATCCAGACCGAGCCCGGTCCCGACAGCCCCGGCTGCGAGTGGGTCGAGCAGGTCGTGGCCTTCCACCTCGCCGAACAGCGCTACGCGCTGCCCATCGAGCGGGTCCAGGAGATCCAGCACATCGTTGCGTTCTCCGAGGTTCCATCCGGTGGCGTCGCGGTGGTGGGCATGGTGAACCTCCGCGGAAACGTCATCCCCGCGGTGGACCTCCGGGCACTCGTCGGGCTTCCCCCCGCCGAGTACGGCCTCGAGACACCGATGATCATCTGTCATGCCGGCGGGGACCTGGTCGCGCTGCTCGTCGACGCGGTCGAGGACGTTCTGGAGTTGCCGGCGGGTTGCCTGCAGGACGCTCCCGCGATGCACGCGCTCTCTTCGAAGATGCTCGGCGTCGCCCGGCTCGAGTCGGGGCTCGTCTACGTGCTCGACCTCGACCTGCTGCTCGGCGGAGGGCTCTACGCGATGGGGGGCTCGCGATGAGCGACGCCCACGGCACGCGGCTCGACCAGGCAGCGCAGGAGGTCTTGCTCCAGCGCGCCGCGTCACTGGCGCAGGAGGCGGTCGACGACAACGCCGGCGATCGCGTCGCCCTGCTGCTGTTCCGCCTCGGCGTCGAGTGGTATGCGGTGCGCGTCGAGGACGTGCGCGAGATCTACCAGGAGTACGAAGTCACCCCGGTGCCGTGCGTGCCGGACTTCATCCAGGGCGTGGTCAACATCCGGGGCGAGATCCTCTCGGTCACCGACCTCGCCAAGATCATGGGGCTTGGCTCGGCGAGTTCGGACGGGCAGCAGCTGCCCGCGATCGTCGCGAACAACCACGAGGTCGCGACGGCGATGGTCGTGGACGAGATCGGCGACATCATCGAGCTGCCGCACGGCGGCGTCGAGGCGCCGGTCAGCATCATCGATCGGACGCAGGCCGAATTCGTCTCGGGCAGCGTGTACGTGGACGGAACGCTCATCGGGGTCGTGAACGTGGACAGGGTGTTGGAGCCGGTCGGCGGGTCGAACCGGCACTAGGCAGGTACGGGGAAGGGCGCGAGGGACCATGGACATCCGGAAGCGGATATCGAGCAGCTTCATCAACAGACTGATCTTCTGGACGGTGCTCATACAGATCGTCTACCAGGTCATTCTGTACGCGGGGCTCTACTTCATCCTGAGGGACGAGATTGCCGCCTCAGAGAACTGGGCGACCGACGCGTTCATGATGCTGGGCCTCACTACCGTGCTGCTCGTGTCCTGGGGCGTGCTGTTGTACTTCCTCGGCCGCAAGTTCGTCGGGCCGCTGAACCTCGTCGTCGAGAGCGTTCGCTCGGCGTGCCAGGGCGAGATCGGCAAGAAGGTCGACGTGAAGAGCGAGGACGAGATCGGCGTGCTCGCGCAGTCCTACAACCAGATGCTCGACCTCATCATCTATCTCATCCGCCAGACTCAGGAGTCTTCGAAGCGCCTGTCCCAGTCCGCGAACGACATCCTTTCCGCCACCGAGCAGCAGGCCTCCGGTGCCGCCGAGCAGGCCGCGTCGATCAGCCAGACCACCGCCACCATGGAGGAACTCGCCTCCACCTACCGCCAGATCGCCGAGAACGCGAACCAGGTCGTGTCGATGGCCGAGGCGTCGCTCGGTTCCGCCGAGAACGGTCAGCAGGCGGTCATGAACACGCTGACCGCCATGGAGGAGATCAAGGTTCGCACGCAGCAGAGCGCGAACAAGATCCTCACCCTCGGCGAGCGCAGCCAGCAGATCGGCCAGGTCCTCGCGATCATCAATTCGATCGCCGACCAGACCAAGATCCTCGCACTGAACGCCGCCATCGAGGCGGCGCGCGCGGGCGAGGCGGGCAAGGGCTTCTCGGTCGTCGCCATCGAGATCCGCAAGCTCGCGGAGTCGGTCGTCGATTCCACGAGCGAGATCTCCACGATCATGAACGAGATCCAGTCCTCGGCGAACGAGCTCGTCATGTCCACCGAGCAGGAGCTCAAGCACGTCCAGGGCGGGGTCGACCTGGCCCACACCACGGGCGACTCGCTGGACCAGATCCTCGAGATGGTCGAGCAGACCACCGTGGCGGCCAAGGAGATCTCGGCGGCCACGCAGCAGCAGAAGAGCGCGACCGACCAGGTGGTCAAGGCGATGCGCGAGGTCGCGACGGTCGCACAGCAGACCGCGGCGGGTTCGAAGCAGGTCGCGGGTGCCGCCGAGCAGCTCTCGGCGATGGCCAAGGAGTCGGCGCAAGTGGGTTCGGCGTTCTCCGTCGTGGACCAGGGATAGCCCGAACGCGCGAGAGAGCGAGAGCTAAGACATGGTCGACTTCGACCGCAGCGCGTTCGTCGCCAAGTTCCAGGAAGAGGCCGCAGACCTTCTGCAGCGTCTGAACGAGGGCGTGATCACCCTCGAGGCGCAGCCTGACGACAAGCCGCTCATCGAGCAGATGCTCCGCGACGCCCACACGCTGAAGGGCGCGTCGCGGATGGTCGGGCTCATCGACATCAGCAACGTCGCGCACCGGCTCGAGGACATCATGGTCAAGGTCCGCGATGGCGAGCTGGCCTACACCGCGAAGATGAGCGACGACTTCTTCGAGGCCCTCGACGCGATCGTCTACCTCGTGGAGAACGGCGGCGAGAACGTTGACGACGCCCTCGATCTCGAAGCGCTGCAGGCTCGGCTGACCGCGGTCGCGGGCATCGATGCGCCCGATGTGACGGGTGCCGAGACAGGCGCGGCGTCTGCGGCCGGCGACGCGAGCGCCGCGTCGGCTGGTGACGCGAGCACCGAGAGCGGTGCCGCGCCCGGCGGCGCAGAGGGTGACGACGTCGCGCCCGCTGACGCCGGAGAGCGCGATGTCGACGGCGACGGCGACGGCGGCGAGGACGACGCCGAGGACGGCGACGGCGTGGCCGACGCGGATGCAAGCGCCGACGCGAGCGCCGACGCGCCGGGCACCGACGCGCCCTCGAGCACGGCGGGCAAGGGCGGCTCGGGCGGCGGGAGCGCCGCAGGGGGCGGCTCGGGCGCGGAGCTGAAGGCGAAGACGCAGACGACGATCCGCATCCGGACCGAGCAAGTGGACCGGCTGCTGAACCTCATCAGCGAGACCGTGATCGCTCAGATCAAGTCGGAGCAGCGGCTGTCCGAGCTCCGAATGCAGGGCAACCAACTCGCCGACGCGTGGTCGGCTTGGCTGCGGCTTCGTGGAGAGCTCACTGCGGTCGTGGACGCCGACCAGCTCGCCTCCCTGGAGACGGCGCTGAACGCGGTCGACTCGCTGCTCGTCGGACACGAGGCGGATGGCCAACTCGTTCGTGAAGGACTATGGCGAGGACGTCTCGCGGGCCGGCGTTGTCGTCAACGACCTGCAGGAGCAGGCGATGGCGCTGCGGATGCTGCCCGCCAACACGATCTTCCAGGGCTTCCCGAGGGCCGTCCGCGACCTGGCCAAGCAGTTCCGCAAGGAGATCGACCTCGTCATCGAGGGCGGCGAGACCGAGCTCGACAAGAAGGTCCTCGAGGAGATCAACGACCCGCTGATCCACATCATGCGAAACGCAGTGGACCACGGCATCGAGGACCCCGAGACCCGCAAGCAGCGCGGCAAGCCGGCAGCCGGCACCGTGAAGCTCTCTGCACGCCAGGAAGGCGACCGAATCATCATCGAGATCGCCGACGATGGCGGCGGCATCGATCCCGAGAAGGTCAAGGCGGCAGCGATCCGCAAGGGCTACCTGACCGAGTCCGAGGCGCGATCGATGTCGGACCGCGAGGCCGTCTACCTGATCTTCGAGGCCGGCTTCTCCACCGCTGCGATCATCACCGAGATCTCCGGACGCGGCGTCGGCATGGACGTCGTGCGGGAGTTCGTCGTCGAGAAGCTCAAGGGCTCGATCGACGTGCAGTCCGAGCTGGGCAAGGGCACCACGTTCCGCATGGCCATCCCGCTGACGCTTGCCATCATCCGCGCGCTCCTGCTGCGTTCGGGCGAGCAGGTCTTCGCGCTACCCACGAGCTCGGTCGAAGAGACGCTACGCGTCGATCCCACCGAGATCCTCAAGGCCGAGGGCCGCGAGGTCATCCGTCGCCAACGCCGGACTATTCCGGTGGTCCGGTTGAGCAGCATCCTGGACGTTCCCGAGACGGACCACGAGGGCGCGAAGGTGCCGATCGTGACGATCGGGTTCTCGGGGCAGCGGATGGGCTTCATCGTGGACGGGTTCATCGGCGAGCAGCAGATCGTGATCAAGCCGCTGGGCAGCCACCTCCGGAAGATCGACAACATCGCAGGCGTCACCGTGCTCGGCGCGGGCGAGATCGTGCCGATCCTCAACGTGCCGGACCTGATGACCAACGCTCGGATGCGCGCGGGGCAGCGGATGGGTCAGATCATGCGCGAGGAGCACGAGGGCGCGCGTCGCGTGCTCATCTGCGAGGATTCGTTCACCACCCGAGAGCTCGAGCGCTCGATCTTCGAGGCGGCCGGCTACGACGTCGAGACCGCCGTCGACGGCCAGGAGGGCCTCACGATGCTGCGCGAGGGGGTCCAGGTCGACGCGGTGATCACCGACGTGCAGATGCCGCGAATGACCGGGTTCCAGCTGACCCGCGCGATCAAGAACGACAACCAGCTCAAGGACATCCCGGTGGTCATCGTCACCTCGCTCGAGCGTGACGAGGAGAAGGCCGAGGGCATCCAGGCCGGCGCGGACGCCTACATCACCAAGTCGGTGTTCAACCAGGACACACTGCTCGATACGGTCGAGCGGCTCATTCGCTAGCGTCGTCGGGGGGAAGACGTGGCCAAGAAGGAGATCGTTCGCGTCGTCGTGTGTGACGATTCGCTCGTCGCACGCGAGATGCTCGCGACGATTCTCGCCTCCGACGCATCGATCGAGGTGGTCGGCCAGGCCAAGGACGGCGTCGAGGCGGTCGAGATGGTGTCTCGGCTGCGGCCCGACCTCGTCACCATGGACATCCACATGCCGCGAATGGACGGGCTCAAGGCCACCGAGCAGATCATGGCCTTCACGCCGACCCCGATCCTTGTGGTGTCGACGTCGGTCTACGGCGAGGGCATGGGACTCGCGTTCGAGGCGCTGACGTTCGGCGCGCTCGACGTCGTCAAGAAGCCAGAGCCGAGCGACTGGGCCGAGCTCGAGGCCATCGGGCGAGACCTCATCCGCAAGGTGAAGCTGCTCGCCAACGTTCGGGTCATCACCCACATCCAGGGACGCCGGGAGCGCGCCGCCGAGCATCTCGCCAGCATCAGCGACACCCGTGGCCGCACCCTCGTGGCGATCGGGTCGTCGACCGGCGGCCCTTCGGCGCTGCTCACGGTGCTCGCCGCGCTGCCGGCCAAGCTGCCGGCCGCGGTGGTGATCGCGCAGCACATCGCCGACGGCTTCATCCCCGGTCTCGTGACCTGGCTGGAGGAGTCCACGCTGAACCGCGTGGCGGCGGCGACGGACGGGCAGCTCGTCGAGCCCGGGACTGTCTACTTCGCGCCCACTGGCTGCAACCTCGCGGTAGTGGGCGACCGGCTCGTGTTCGAGGAGAAGCCGGCGAGCCAGCTCTACGTCCCCTCCGTCGACCGGCTCTTCGAGTCGGTCGCTATCTCGTACGGGCGCCGCGCCATTGGCGTGCTGCTCACCGGCATGGGCGCGGATGGCGCTCGCGGTCTCAAGCGGCTGCACGATTCGGGGGCCGCGACCATCGCTCAGGACGAGGAGACCTCCACGGTGTTCGGCATGCCGAAGGCGGCGATCGAGCTGGGTGCCGTCGACAAGGTCCTCGGCCTCGACGACATCGGTCTCGCCGTTGTGGACCTGCTCGGCGAGCCTGCGGCCGAGCCGCTCCCGCCCCGTCGCGGGTAGCCCAAGCGAAGCGCGCGCATAGGCCTCGCTCGTTCATGCGGTTTCATGTTCGGCGAGCGGTATCAACCCTCTGTCTCCCAGCGCCGATAACCCTGCTTGTATGCGAGGGTTGACGACGCGGCATTCGCGCACCGGCAGACACATACGCTGTCGCGTCGTTCATCAGAAGAGGGGTGAGGGTCATGACGCTTGGCGTCTACCTGTCGCGATGTCGCGGCGCCGTTGACGCCGTCGTCGATCTCGACGCCGCCGCGGCCGACGTTGCCGCTCGCGCGGGCGTCGTCCGCGTGTTCGACGACTTCTTCGAGCAGGGCGTCATCGACCGGCTGGTGGCCGACGTCGAAGAGTACGGAGTCGACGCCGTGGTGCTCGGCGGCAACTCGTACGAGCACTACATCAAGAGCCTCTCGGGGCATTTCGTGCGCGACCGCCTCGCGGCGGCCGGCGTGAACCCCAATCGCGTGATCGCCGCCAACCTGCTCGAGCAGGTTGCGTTGGCGCACCCCGACGACCGTGCCGGCGCCACCGAGAAGGCCAGAGGCGTCGTCAACGTCGCTGCGCTTCGCGCCGAACGGGGCACCGAGCTGGTCGCGATTACCACCGTACCCAAGCGCTCCGTTCTCGTGCTCGGCTGCACCGCGGAGGGACTTGTCGCCGCGCAACGGCTGCTGCAGGTCGGGTTCTCGGTCGTCATGGCCGATCGCGACACCGGCTGCCGAGACGTCACGGCGGGGGGCGCCCTGCGCGCGACGGCGGCGTTCGTGCTGAACCACCCACACACCACCGTCATCGACCACGCTTCGATCGCCGATGCTGACGGGTGGGTCGGCGACTACCGGGTGTGGATCGACAGCAGCGGCGAGACCAGCCGCGCTGAGGGCAGCGGCCCCAGCATGCTGGTCGAGGTCGGCGGCATCCTGATCGCCGAGCCGCACCGCGCGGAGTGGGTCGAGGAACTACGCCAGCACTTCCAGGTCGACGTGGACGACGAGGGATGTGCCCGCTCGATCGAGCCCACCACGCACCCCGCTGAGACCGTCGACCCCGGCATCATGGTCGTCGCTTCCGAGACCGCACCGGCGGATGCATCGGGCGCCAGCGGCCCCGCGGCGTCCGCGACCGCGTGGCCGCATCGGACGCCGCGGCACTCGCGATCATCCTGGCGCTGTCGCAAGAGACGGTCACCCACTTCCACGACGTCTCGAGCGTCGACGACAGCCTCTGCGGTGGCTGCGCATCCTGCGTGAAGACGTGCGCCTTCGGCGCCTGCAGCATCGACACGACTACCGGCCTGTCAACGGTCGACGCGCGGCGCTGCCGTGCCTGCGGCAAGTGCGTCGTGTCGTGTCCGGTGGGCGCTCGCGACATCATCAACGCACCGCACGACTACCTGCTCGACGCCATCGGCGCGCTCGCCGACGTGGACACGCAAGGCGACCCCAAAGTCATCGGCTTCCTCTGCGGTGGCTGCGGCTATCCCGCTGCCGATGACGCGGGCAAGATCGCCACCGAGCGCGGTCGGGGATACCCCGCGTCGTTCCTGCCGCTGCGCATTCCGTGCGGCGGTCGTCTCGACACGCTCTACGTGCTGGAGGCGTTCCGCCAGGGCTTCGACGGCGTGACCGTGTTCCGCTGCCGAGAAGGCCACTGTCACAACTTGATCGGCAACCTCGACATGGACCGCCGCATCAACTTGCTCCGCACCGTGCTGCGCTCTCGCCACCTCGACGACTCGCGCCTGCGGATCGTCGACATCTCGCCGTTCGAGGGAGAGCAGTTCATCGCCGAGGTCGAGGACGTGTTCGAGACCGTGGGCACGCTCTCCGACGGAAGGGTGGTGGCGTAGATGTCGAAGCCGACGCTCGCCACCGTCGCCCTGGGCGGCTGCGAGGGCTGCCACGTGTCGCTGCTCGACGCGCACGATGGTCTGCTCGACCTGCTCGACATCGTCGATCTGGTCAACACGCCCTACTCCGGTCCTGACGAGCTGCCCGACCACGTGGACGTCGTTCTCGTCGAAGGGCCCGTCGAGACCGACGACGACCTGCGCCACCTGAAGCGCGCCCGCGAGGTCGCCGGAACGCTCGTGGCGATGGGCTCGTGCGCGGTGCTGGGCGGAATAGGCGGCCTTCGAAACCTGTCCGCTCGCGACACCGTGCTCGCCACTGCGTTCGGAGACGAGGGCGTTGCGCAGAAGAGGGGCGATGGCCTTCCCGCATTCGCCAACCGCTGCCGCCCAGTGCGCGACTTCGTCGAGGTCGAGTACACCGTGCCCGGCTGCGCGCCGGAGACGGCGAACCTGCTCGCGTGCGTCACCGCTGCCTTGGAGGGCTCGCCCTACGAGCCGCCTCGGCGCAACCTGTGCGACGAGTGCCCTCGGGTCAAAGACAAGCTCCTCAACCACAGCCAGGAGTTCATCTCAGACAGCGTGTTCGCACTGATGGAGCTGGACGAGATCGATCCCGACGCGTGCTTCCTGGAGCAGGGAGTCGTGTGCATGGGGCCGATGACCCGGGAAGGGTGCGGCGCCAAGTGCACGAGCTCGTCGGTGCCGTGCCGGGGGTGCATGGGACCCAGCCGGCTTGAGTTCGAGCAAGGTGGCAAGACGGTCGACGCGCTGGCCGCCGTGCTCCCGGCTGGCGCGCTGATGTACATGGAGGACCTGATCGGGACGGGTTACCGCTTCTCGATGCCGGTGTCGGTGTTCCCCGGGATCGTGGAGGCGGAAGGGGGTGAGCTCGATGGCTAGCACCGTCAAGCTCCCAGCCACGAAGCGGATCGAGGGTCACGGTCGCGTGTCGCTCTACCTCGACGACGCCGGACGGGTGCACGACGCCCACTTCGACGTGACCGAGTTCCGCGGCTTCGAGTCGATGCTCGAGGGACGCATGATCTGGGAGATGCCGCTGGTGACGAGCCGCATCTGCGGCGTGTGCCCGGTGTCGCACCACCTCGCCGCCGTGAAGGCCGCCGACGCGCTCCTGGGCGCCGAAGATCCCGCCAGCCGCGCGGATGCTTCGCGAAGTGCTGCACCTGGGCGGCTTTGCCCAGGACCACGCGCTGCACTTCTTCTTCCTCGCCGGGCCGGACTTCCTTCTCGGCGACGGAGAGGCCGCGCGCGATCTGCTCGGTGTGATCGCTGCGGAGCCCGAGCTCGCCCGTCGCGCCATCGCGCTTCGCCGAGCCGGACAGCGGATCGTCGAGATCGTCGGGGGGCGCTCGAGCCACCCGGTCACCGCCATCCCCGGCGGCATGAGCCGCGGCATCACCGCCGAGCAGCGCGGCGAGCTCCAGCAGCTCGCGGCCGAGATCCTCGCCGGCGCGATACCGTCGGCGGAACTCGCCCGAGAGGCGACCGAGCGGCTGCTCGCGCAGCACCCGGGGTTCTCGGCGGAGCCGGTGAGCTACCTCGCGCAGATGAGCGGGGCCGACTTCGATCTCTACGACGGCGACGTCCGGGTGATGGCGCCGAGCGGCGAGATCGCCGAGGAGTGGCCGGTCGCCGACTACGCCTCGCACATCGCCGAGCAGCCGCTCGCGAACAGTTACGCGAACGCGCCCTACCTCACGGCGCTCGGTCCCGAGGTCGGCACCTACCGCGTCGGACCGCTCGCGCGGCTCAACCTCGCCGACACGATGCCGGGACCTCGCTCACAGGCGCTGCTCGACCAGTATCGCGCCACGCTCGGCCGGCCCGTGCACGACGTGCTCGCGTACCACTGGGCGCGGATGATCGAGCTCGTGGCGGCAGCGGAGCGCCTTGCGGCGCTGCATTGCCGACGACGAGATCGTCTCGGCGGACGTGCGGATCAAGGTCGAACGGCAGCCGGGTACCGGCATCGCCGCGATCGAGGCACCCCGGGGTACGCTGATCCACCACTACGAGGCGGATCCGATGGGCAAGGTCACCAGGGCGAACCTGATCGTCGCCACCACGCACAACGTCCGTTCGCTGGACGCGGCGGTGCTCGACGCGGTCTCTGGCGCCGCCTACGAAGGTGCGCTGCCCGACGACGTGTTCCGCCGGATGGAGCTCGGCATCCGCGCGCACGACCCCTGCCTCTCGTGCGCGACGCACGAAATCGGGCGCATGCCGCTCGTCGTCGAGGTCGTCTCGGCACGCGGCGAGGTGCTCGAGCGCAGGGGGGTGTCGTGAGTGGACACCACCGCCGCGGTCGACAAGGTCCGCGAGAAGCTCGAATCAAGCTTCGGCAAAGCGATGACGATGATGATCATGGCGTCCGCGTCGAACTCGACCGGTACGTCAACGTTCGGGATGTCCGAGCAGCAGTACGCGCAGTTCGTCGAGTGTGTCTGCCGGGACCAGCGGGTCGTCGACATGTGGGGGGCTCGAGGAGCTGGTGATGCCCTCTCGCAATGGAAGGCGCTCGTGTAGCTGATTACCCCTCAGGTACCGAGCCGCCGAGACGCCCGCCGAATTCGGCGAGCAGCGCGCAAGCCACCGAGGCCGCCTCCACCGAGGCGGCCTCGGCCGTCTCGGACAGCCCCTCGCCGTGACCCATCTGGGGAGCGGCGACCGCCAGCAGCACCGCGCGTGGCGGCCGCCCGTACAGCGCTTCGACCAGGCCGAGCAGCCCCTCGGGATCGGTGCCATGCAGGGACGACGCGCCGGGACCGGGAACGACCTCGACGACCTCGACCGGCGGCGCCGCGCGCCGCCAGGCGTCCACGAACACGACGAGGTCGCTCTCGGCGAGATCGGCGGCCATGCCCACGTCGAGCTGATGCACTGCGAGGAACTTCACCCGCTCGGCCGCGTCGGCTGCGAGTTTCGCGCGAACCAGCTCCAGCACCCGATGGGCGACGCCGTCGTCGCCGCGGGCGACGTTCCCGATAACGATGAGGGTGGCGGGGAGGAGGCCATGCCCGAAGTATACTGACGGGCATGCAGAACCTTCCCATCGGCGTGTTCGATTCGGGCCTTGGCGGACTGACCGTCGCCCGAGAGATCGACCGGACCCTGCCGAACGAATCCCTCGTCTACCTCGGCGACACGGCTCGCTTTCCCTACGGTCCCAAGAATCCTGGCGACGTTCGCCGTTTCGTGCTGGAGATCGGAACGTGGCTCGAGCAGCGGCCGGTGAAGCTCATCGTGATCGCCTGCAACACCGCGACCGCCTGCGCACTCACGCTCGCCCAGCAGGCGTTCGACGTGCCGGTCGTTGGGGTCGTCGAACCTGGCGCTCGCGCGGCGGTCATGGTCACCCGCAACCGACGGGTGGCCGTGATCGGCACCACCGGCACCATCGCCTCGAACGCGTACTCCGATGCCGTCCGTGCGCTCGACGCGGGTGTCACCGTGTTCTCGGCGGCGACACCGCTGTTCGTCGACATCGCCGAGGAGGGCTGCCGCCGCGGCCCGGGACCGATCGAGGACATCCTCGTCGAGTCGAGCGAGATCGTGATCCGACCGTCGTTCTACGAGGTCGCTCGCGACTACCTCGACCCGCTCAAGCGCAGCGAGGTCGATACGCTGGTGTTGGGATGCACGCACTTCCCGCTGCTTTCGACGCCCATCCAGCAGGTCATGGGACCGCGGGTGCGCATCATCTCGTCCGCCGAGGAGACCGCGCGAGAGGTCGCCGAGACCCTCGGCCGCCGCGGGCACCTCGCCGCGGAGGGTGCGCCGGGCCGATTGGCGTTCTTCGCGACCGGCGACATCGAGGATTTCCGGCGCTTCGGCAGCCGGGTGTGGGGCCACGATATCGGCGAGGTGATGCCCGTGCCTCTCGACGAACTCGTCGCGCTGCCCGACGATGAGCGATGGGCTCGGTTCGAGTCCGGTTCTGCACGCAGAGAAGTGGGGGATGAGACGGCATGCGGGTGACAGTCCTTGGATCCTCGGCGAGCTACGCCGGCGCCGGTCAGGCCTGCTCGGGTCACCTCGTGCAGTCCGCGGATACGTCAGTGCTGTTCGACTGCGGCAACGGGGTGCTCTCCAACCTCGCGAAGGTTGCCGACCCGCTCGCGCTCTCCGCGGTATTCATCACCCACTCCCATCCCGACCACTTCTGCGACCTCTACGCACTGCAGGCCCTGCTGCGCTACGCCCCACAGGGCCCGGCGCCCGCGCTCGACCTGTACCTGCCCGAGGGGCTGTTCGATCGGATGAAGTGCCTGCTCTCGGCGAGAGGCGCCGAGCAGTTCGACGAGGCCTTCGTGCCGCACGCGCTCGTCCCGCACTCGACCCACACGGTCGGCGACCTGTCGATCACTGCGTTCCCCGTCGACCACACCCCGCCCAGCTTCGCGTTCGTGATCGAGGCGGATGGGGCGCGGCTGGTCTACACCGGCGACACCGCTCCCGATGACGGCGCGATGGTCGCTGCGGCCCGTGCCGACCTGCTTATCGCCGAGGCCACCATGCCCGAGGCGTACAAGGGCGCCGCACCGCACCTGGCTGCGTCGCAAGCGGGACACATGGCGCGCGATGCCCGGGTGGGCGAGCTGGTGCTCGTCCACATGTGGCCCACGAACGACCGCGCCGAAGCGCAGCGCGTGGCGGCCGAGGCGTTCGGTGGCCCCGTGACCGTCGCCTCGGAACTAGAGACCTTCGAAGTCGAACCCCGGAAGGGGGAGCGCTAGATGCCCAGACGCGACGACCGGTCCGCCGACAAGCTGCGCCACGTGAAGGTGACCCGCCGCTACCTGACGCACGCTCACGGCAGCTGCATATTCGAGCTGGGCGACACCCGCGTGCTCTGCGCGGCCACCATCGACGAGGGCGTGTCGTCGTGGCGTCGCGGAAGCGGCAAGGGCTGGGTCACCGCCGAGTACGCCATGCTGCCCGCGTCCACGCACACCCGCTCGCGCCGCGAGAGCAACTCCGGAGTGAAGGGCCGTTCCCAGGAGATCCAGCGCCTGATCGGCCGGTCGCTGCGCACCGCCGTCGATATGGGTGCGATGGGCGGCGAGGTCACGTGCACCGTGGACTGCGACGTCATCCAGGCCGACGGGGGCACCCGCACCGCGGCGATCACCGGCGCGTACATCGCGATGCACGACGCGTTCGAGTGGTGGGTCTCGGCAGGCAAGACGCCCCGCAACCCGATCCTCCACAACGTGGCGGCGACCAGCGTGGGTCTCGTTGACGGAGAGCTGCTGCTCGATCTCGACTACGCCGAGGACTCGGTCGCCGAGGTCGACATGAACGTGGTGATGGACGACGCCGGTCGGTTCATCGAGGTCCAGGGCACTGGCGAGCGCACGCCGTTCGACCGTGTCCGGCTGGATGCGCTGCTCGACATGGCTTCCGCCGGCATCGCCGACCTGGTCGCGATCCAGAATGCGGTGCTCGCGGGGGACGCCGATGTCTCCGAGTTCTGACGCCTCCACGGAGCGCCTCGTGGTCGTCGCGACCGGCAACCCCGGCAAGCTCGTCGAGATCCGCTCGGCGCTGGCGTTCCCCGGGTGGCGCTTCGTCGCCGCGTCCGAACTCGGTCCCTGGGATCCGCCCGAGGAGACCGGGACGACCTTCGCCGAGAACGCGCTCATCAAGGCCCGCTTCGCCGCGCGGACCTTCGGGCACGCGGCTCTCGCCGACGACTCCGGTCTCGAGGTCGACGCCATCGACGGCGAGCCCGGCGTGTACTCCGCCCGCTACGCCGGCCCGTGCGCGACCGACGCCGAGAACAACTCCCGCCTCCTGCTGGCGCTCAAGGACGTCACCGAGGGCGAACGCACCGCACGCTTCCACTGCGTGGTCGCGTTCGTCGACCGGGGCGGTGCCGACGATGGCGCCGAGGTCCTCGCCGACGGCACGTGTGAGGGCCGTATCGGCTTCGAGACGCGAGGCGAGGGTGGCTTCGGCTACGACCCGCTGTTCTGGCCCGACGCAACCCCGGGACGCACCATGGCCGAGCTCGATCTCGCCGAGAAGAACGCCATCAGCCATCGCGGTTCTGCGCTGCGCGCACTGGCCGCGAAGCTAGGGTAGAATGCTCCTGCTCGTCAGGCCCTTGTAGGACCTCGGCGGTGCGAGGTCGGGCCGTAGCGCAGTTTGGTAGCGCATCTGCTTTGGGAGCAGAGGGTCGTGGGTTCGAATCCCGCCGGCCCGACCAGAATGCGGCCGTAGTTCAATTGGTAGAGCATCAGCCTTCCAAGCTGACTGTTGCGGGTTCGAGTCCCGTCGGCCGCTCCATTGACATAGATCGCGTGGCGCGGGTAGGGTATCGGTTCGCTGATACGACCCGGGCAGCGATTTGATATGCGCCCGTAGCTCAGTTGGATAGAGCGGGAGACTTCTAATCTCTAGGTCGGGGGTTCGAATCCCTCCGGGCGTGCCAGTTACCTCATGGTGGGCGTAGCTCAGTTGGTTAGAGCGTCGGACTGTGGCTCCGAAGGCCGGGGGTTCGAGTCCCCTCGCCCACCCCAGTGAACACACGAAAGGCCCGCCGAGTGCGGGCCTTCGTCATTGCCGAGAGCCCCGACCAGTGGCTAGTCGCGGAACATCCACACCGCGAGCCACGTCACGCCCACGACGAGGGTCGCCTCCACGCCGAGCCGTACGAAGTCGATCGTTGCCGAGGCGGACGGCGGTGCCCACAGGGGTGCCCAGGCGCCAAGCTGCACGATCCGCTGGCCGCCCACCTGGTCGATCCACGGGGTCATGAGGACGATGACGACGAGCATCAGTGCGCCGAAGGAGAGCGCCAAGTTCTGCCGAGTGTTGAACGATCGGGTCACGCAAGACTCCCTTACGCAAGGTTCACGTATCTTAAGTGTGAAAGCGGGGAGCAGGCAAGCGTGAACTGGAAATGGCTGGCTCCTTGGCCCCGCGGCTGCCACCTCGTCCGAGCGACCCCTTGCGGACAGCGGGGCAGACGCTACAATATGCGAGCGCGTTTGGGCCGTTAGCTCAGCTGGTAGAGCAGGGGACTCTTAATCCCAAGGTCATAGGTTCGATCCCTATACGGCCCACCATCCGCACTCACGACGCCGGTTCCCGAGAAGGAGCCGGCGTTCTTCATTGCGCCGGGATTTCGCTGGGGCCGCGTCAGGCCGCACTTTCGACCTCTGGTAATATCTGCCTAGGGGGGAGCACGATCGTGCTCTCTAAATGCAAGTTCGGCGGGGGAGACCTCGCAGAACAGGGGGATTCTCGTGTGCCCTGAACGCTGCACGCACGTTCGCGTCTTTCGCAATCGCGTAGCAGGACTGTCAGTCATCGCTGTGATCGCGGTCTGCGTTCTGCTATTCGCCCCGACTATCGCGCTGGGTAGGACCGTTGTCGCCGATAGCTACGCGGAGACGAACTGGGCCGGGGCGAGCGGCTACATCTACTCGGGCATTGAGAGAGGCCAGGCGTTCGCGGCAGTCGACGGTACGCTAGATTCCGCCAAGGTATTACTGCAGCGTGTCGGAACACCCACGGGCTCGGCGTACGCGTACCTGTACCGCCGAAGCGGGTGGTACGGGATTGACAGCTATCCGTGGGGACCGCCACTCGCAACTTCCGCCCCCGTAGACGTCTCGACGATTTCGAGTTCGCCTTCTGGCGAGTTGATCACGTTCCACTTTGACAACAGCGTCTCGCTTCAGGCGGGCAACAAGTACGCCCTCGTCGTCGCCTTCGCTGGGGGAGACAGTGCGAACAAGCTGGGATTGGCCCACGATTCGTCGAGTCCTTCGCACCTTGGGAATGCGGTCTGGAAAGACCCCGTCGGCACTGCCGGCATGTGGCAGGCGACGGGCGACGATACGATCTTCTACGTCTATCAAACGCGGCCTGACATCTCGAATCGGGCCGTGATCACCGGCCGCCTGACCACCGATCCCACCTGGGGCTACATGCCCAGCTTCCTCAACGTGTCAGCGGTTGCCTCGGTGTCGGGGGGAGGGTTTGCCACTTACCCAGCAGACTATGTCCCCGGCTTTGGCAACTACGTGTTCTACACAGGGCAGTGGTACGAGCTGATAGTGCCGCCGGGAAGCTACACCGTAGTCGCGGGCAGTGGCGGAATCAACACGCAGACAAGAACGATCACTGTCAGCGAGGGCGAGGTGGCGTCGATGGACTTCGACCTCACCTACGACGTTGTACCTCCCGACACCGTTGAAACCAACATCTCGCCGTCGCGTTGGTACCGCAGTCCATCCGAAGTCGTGGCGCACTTCGAGATCACGGACGACCTCACCGGCGTGTGTGAGGTGTCTTGGCGCATCAACAACGGCGGTGAATCGTGGCATGACTTCAATTGGAATCCCCCGGATGCGAAGCGCTCAGAAGCGCTCACCGTGACCCTCTCGCCGGCAGAGCCTTGGATCGAAGGGTCCAACACTCTGGAATGGTATGCGCGAGACTGCGGGGACTACTGGACCGATCTGCCGGCTTACAACGTCGAGTCGCGCAAGTCGAAGTCGGTACTCCTCGACTGGACGCCGCCGAGGACCGCACTCTCCATCGATTCGTCCCGAACCATTCATGCGAGTTCCACCGACACGCTGTCGGGTGTGTACGAAACGTACTGGCGCGTGAAGGGCGAGACTTCCTGGCGCAGGTACTCGCTGGACTCCACACTCCCGCGCGAAGCTGGAGGGGAATGCGAGGTCGAGTTCTTCTCTGTGGATGTGGCTGGAAACCAAGAGGCCACTCAATTCGCGATTCCTCCGGTTGTCTTTGGCGACCCTCGCCTTGAGTCTGCCATTCGCGCCACGCTAGGAATCGCGCAGCCGCTGCCAATCTCGCGAACCGACATGCTGGGTCTGACTTCGCTAAGCGCGCGGGGCCTAGGCATCACCGACTTGACTGGGCTAGAGACTGCGCTGAACCTGTCGTTGCTGCGCCTCGATGACAATGAGATCTCCAACCTCTGGCCACTGGCTGGCCTCACTCAGCTTACCGACGGTCTCAGTCTGAACAACAACCAGGTCTCTGACATCTCCGCGCTGTCCGGACTCACCAACTTGGTTTCGCTCGGTCTCGGCGGCAATGATATCTCCGACACCTCACCCATCGCCGGCCTCACTCACCTGCAGTCGGTCAACTTGGGAGGAAACCGAATCGTCGACCTTGAGCCCCTTGGCGGGCTTGCCGACTTGACTCAGCTCGACCTTCGCCGCAACAACATCTCCGACGTATCGATACTCGCAGGTCTCACCAATCTCGCCGCGCTGAACCTAGAGTACAACCGCGTCTCTGACACTTCTCCCTTGGCAGGTCTGGCCCACCTGACACAGCTCTTCCTCGAACGCAATCGGGTTGCGGAAATTGGACCGCTCTCGGATCTACCTAGCTTGACTTGGGTGACGCTGGCCGAGAACTACCTGGATCTCACGCCGGGGTCGCCGGCAATGGCGACGATAGTTGCACTGGAAACGCGCGGGGTTACGGTCTTCTGGTCGCCGCAGTATCTTCCTCCAGAAGCAACGCCGATGAGTGTAGCCACTGTGCAGGACGTTCCCGTCGACGTCATAATGATGGGCCGCGACCCAGACGGCCACGGGCTCGACTACACCATCGTCTCCTCGCCCCGCCACGGTTCGCTCGGGTCGATAGTTGGCAACAGGGTTACCTACACGCCGGCTCCCGGTTACGTTGGCGAGGACTCGTTCACGTTCAGAGCGACTGACGGAGTCCTATCGTCTGCGGCGGCCATGGCCTCGGTGGCGGTCGGCTCTGCGACCATGGTGAGGGGCACTGCGACCGATGCCAGGACCGGGGCACCGCTGCCGGGCGTTAGCGTGGTGCTCTACCACTATCACCCGTACTATGAGGTGGTCGCCGAGACCGTCACCGACAGCAGGGGAGACTACACGTTCTCCCGCGAGTCGAGTCACGGAACCGGTCGGTACTTCGTCCGATCATCACCCACCGGGTATGCCGCGCAGGACGGTATGGTTGAGTGGAATGGCATCGACTCAGTACTCGCGGAGCTCGCGCTCATGCCGATCTCGCAGCTCGCCACCGGCACAGTGATTGACACCGCGACGGGCATGCCGATCCAAGGCGCCTATGTAGCGGCGTACAGATATGACGCAGGGCTCAATCAGGACGTTCCTGTCGCCACCACTGCGACAGACGGTGCTGGTCGATTCACACTCGAATACACGGGCAGCCTTCCGCCTGGTGAGTACTGGTTCTACGCCGTCTCCGGCGCTGGGCACAGCACGGGCAGGGCGACCCGCGACTGGGACGGACTATCGACAGTCTCACTTGAGTTCGCCCTCCAGCCTGCAATAGGGACAGGACTTGAGATTGATGGCTACGAGCCGGACGACTCGCCTCAAGAAGCCAACGAGATAGGCGTTTCGGGGATCTCCCAGCATCGGAGCCTGTCTCCCTACTATGATGTCGACTGGGTGAAGTTCGACGCTGTCGCCGGGAAGACCTACACCGTGGAGAAGACGCCTGGGTCCACGGCCTCGGGAACCTTCGTCTGCCTGTTTGCCAGCGACGGGCAGACTCCGCTCACGAGTGAGTACTGCGATGTTGTCGTCAGGTTCAAGTGGACCGCCGACAGAGCTGGAACCGTCTACCTGAGGCTGACCGATCAAGACGGGTGGGTGCTCAACGACTACGAGCTCACGGTGACCGGCGTGAACGACGCGCCCGTCGCCGCCGCCCAGTCCAAGACGACGCCCGAGGACACCGCGGTCCAGATCACCCTGGCGGGCACCGACCCCGACGGCGACGAGCTCACCTACGCCATCGCCACGCCTCCCGCCCACGGCACGCTCTCGACGGTGGCCGACGGCAAGGTGACCTACACGCCTGACGCCAACTACGCCGGCGCCGACTCGTTCACGTTCACGGCTTCCGACGCCTCGGCGTCCTCGCTGCCCGCGACCGTGTCGCTCACGGTGACCGGCGTGAACGACGCGCCCGTCGCCGCCGCCCAGTCCAAGACGACCGCGGAGGAGACACCGGTCCAGATCACCCTGGCGGGCACCGACGCCGACGGCGACGAGCTCACCTACGCCATCGCCACGCCTCCCGCCCACGGCACGCTCTCGACGGTGGCCGACGGCAAGGTGACCTACACGCCTGACGCCAACTACGCCGGCGCCGACTCGTTCACGTTCACGGCCTCCGACGCCTCGACCTCATCGGCACCCGCGACCGTGTCGCTCACGGTGACCGGCGTGAACGACGCCCCGGTGGCCACGGCGGGCTCCAAGACGACAGCGGAGGAGACACCGGTCCAGATCACCCTGGCGGGCACCGACCCCGACGGCGACGAGCTCACCTACGCCATCGCCACGCCTCCCGCCCACGGGTCGCTCTCGACGGTGGCCGACGGCAAGGTGACCTACACGCCTGACGCCAACTACGCCGGCGCCGACTCGTTCACGTTCACGGCCTCCGACGCCTCGGCGTCCTCGCTGCCCGCGACCGTGTCGCTCACGGTGACCGGCGTGAACGACGCCCCGGTGGCCACGGCGGGCTCCAAGACGACAGCGGAGGAGACACCGGTCCAGATCACCCTGGCGGGCACCGACGCCGACGGCGACGAGCTCACCTACGCCATCGCCACGCTTCCCGCCCACGGGTCGCTCTCGACGGTGGCCGACGGCAAGGTGACCTACACGCCTGACGCCAACTACGCCGGCGCCGACTCGTTCACGTTCACGGCCTCCGACGCCTCGACCTCATCGGCACCCGCGACCGTGTCGCTCACGGTGACCGGCGTGAACGACGCCCCGGTGGCCACGGCGGGCTCCAAGACGACAGCGGAGGAGACACCGGTCCAGATCACCCTGGCGGGCACCGACGCCGACGGCGACGAGCTCACCTACGCCATCGCCACGCCTCCCGCCCACGGGTCGCTCTCGACGGTGGCCGACGGCAAGGTGACCTACACGCCTGACGCCAACTACGCCGGCGCCGACTCGTTCACGTTCACGGCCTCCGACGCCTCGACCTCATCGGCACCCGCGACCGTGTCGCTCACGGTGACCGGCGTGAACGACGCCCCGGTGGCCACGGCGGGCTCCAAGACGACAGCGGAGGAGACACCGGTCCAGATCACCCTGGCGGGCACCGACGCCGACGGCGACGAGCTCACCTACGCCATCGCCACGCCTCCCGCCCACGGGTCGCTCTCGACGGTGGCCGACGGCAAGGTGACCTACACGCCTGACGCCAACTACGCCGGCGCCGACTCGTTCACGTTCACGGCCTCCGACGCCTCGACCTCATCGGCACCCGCGACCGTGTCGCTCACGATTGCGCCGCGGATCTCCACAGAGGTCAGCATTGACCCCGTCGGCATCGTGCTCGGCTTCGACAGTGTGCTCGACGTCGGGACTTCCTCGGCTGCCGAGTCATCCGGTCATCAGGCGCCCTCAGGTTTCCGTGTTCTCCGAGGTGACTACTACGACATCTCAACCACGGCAGTGTTCACTGGCTTCGTCACGGTCACGATTCCTTACAACGAATCGGACCTCGAAGGCGTGAACGAATCGAACCTCAAGCTCTTCCACTGGAAGAACAACGGATGGGACGAGATCACGGTCTCAGTCGACACGGTGAAGAACACCATCACCGGCCGCACCGACTCGTTCTCGCCCTTTGCCGTGATGGCACCGGCGGGAGCGTTCCTTGGCCAGTCGCCCACAGGCACCGTCGGCACCTCGAGGCCCAAGCTCTCGATAAGGCTGTACCACCCGAGTGGCATCCAGAGCAGCGGCTACTCGATGAAGCTCGACGGCAAGACGGTGAAGCCTCGCCTGGCCTACGACATCCTGGGAGTGGACGAGGCGGAGTCTCTGCCCATGTACGACTACACCCGGGCCGACCCTGTCATTCCAAAGCGGGGTGCTCACGCCGGGCTCCCATACTGTGCAAGTGACTTTCCGGGGCTACGACTGGTCCACCCACTCGACGACGTGGAGCTTCAGTGTTGTGCCCTAGGCCTGGGAGACGCCGCGCGCGGTCCTGTCTTCGTCCAGCCGCAGGTGAGACGCGTCTAATCCCAAGGTCATAGGTTCGATCCCTATACGGCCCACCATCCGCGAATACGAGAGCCGGTCCGATTGAGGACCGGCTTTCTGCTTGGCTGTGCGTTCGCGGATCTGAAGGCGGGGCCAAGGTGATGCCCTCCTGTACGACACGATTCCTACGACCGGACGATGCGAACGTGAGCCGGCCTTGTGTACCATCAGGCGACGACCGCGGTCGGGGGGCGCCGGCGCGGGTCACAGGAACGTTCGAGCCAAGGGGGACACGACCATGCAGCCGCGTCGGGTTACGGCTACCTTCGTTCTCGCTCTGATGATCTTCACGCTCTCGGCGGTTGCGGCCGCCTTCGCCGTCCCTCCGACGGTGATCAGCACCGATACGGTGTCGACAACCGGTGGGACCACAGCTCCGGGAGCATCGGACTTCACATACAAGGACCTTCAGGACGCTGCGTTGAAGACGGAAGGCGGCTACTCGGCGTTCAACGGCACGGTCGGCTCGGACGGTGTGACTCCGATTCCTGCCGGCCTCGGCTACACCAGTTCGCCGCATGGCGGCTATGACACCACCACGAACAAGTGCAAGGTGTGTCACGCCGTGCACCGCGCGGAGGGCGCGTACTATCTTCTGCGCGCTGACTCGCAGGACGATGCCTGTTCCTACTGCCACATCGGAGGCAGTGCTCACTCCTCGATCGTCGTGTACGACCTGAACCCCGCCGGAATCGACACCACCAACGGCCACACCATCGGTGCCGCGTGCTCCGTTCCCGACTCGTCCGTCAGGCAGTACGCGCAGGCCGTGACGTTGAACGGTGTCGATTGCGACGGCAACCCCATCTCCGAGATCATCCAAGTTCGGGCCTACGACGCGAACAAGCTGCAGATGTACCGCTTCGCTCGTCACCACGGTCAAAGCGATGAAGGCACCGGGCGCTCGGGCTACTCCAAGATCGGGCCGCTGAACCTGCGGTGCATGAGCTGTCACCAGACGCACAACGCGATCGATGAGGTGTGGCGTCCTCGGTCGTTCACGAACTGGCCCTCCTGGATGTACACGGGCGTCGTGGACGGACCGTTCTTGCCCAAGGGCTACAAACTGCTGAAGCGATATCCTTCAGCGTCCACAACGGGGACACCCAACTCGTTCGGGTACTACGATCCCGGGCAGCAGGTCAAGGTCATCGAGGACTCGGCGACCGTGGGCGTGAACTACTCGAACCAGTACTCGGCGGCGTTCACCTACTTCGAGAACGGGGTGACTGCAGCCGCGCCGATCTGGATCGCTCAGAAGTTCGGGGCGGGACCCAACGACGAGGGTGTCCATCGCTATCCCAACAAGGTCAACCAGATGGCGCTGTCGTGGTGGTGCGCCGACTGCCACAACCTCAACGTCGGTGCATGGCAGTTCCTTACCCAGCAGGAACTCGGCTTCAAGGCGCACACGGAGAGGACACATCCTGCGCCGCTCGTGGGGGCCTACTCTGGTCCCGGCCAGTGCTACACCTGTCACCGCAACGATCTCGCGCCGCAGATGGGGCTTGCGGCGGCGAGCAATCCGAGCACTGACACCGCGGGGAACACCCACGGTACGCCGTACTCCAGCGTCCATGCGATCTGCACCCAGTGCCACTACGGCACTCGTGACTACTTCTATGAGCGCGTACAGCCCATCACGTATCAGCGGTCGGACTTCCCCCATTCGGGGCGCAATTCGGACATCAAGTTGCTGGGCAGTTACACGACGACGTTCATCGACAACAACGGCAACTGGACCTCGACCTACCAGGCCGCAACGATCACCGAGAACAACCTCGACGCGGTATGCCTTCGGTGCCATCCCGGCATAGGCGTCCACCAGTAGGAGCGAAACGACAGCGGTCGGCGGCTATAGCAGGGTTGTTGTCGTCGCTCTGAGGGCGGGGGCGCCTGCTCGCCGGAGGCGTCGCGTGATCCGATTGCGATGACCAGCGGGAGCAGGAGCTTGCAGGCAAGTCCCAGCTGCTCGCGCTGCTGCTCGCCATCAAGCTGTGGGTTTTCCCACGCGATCCCTAGTCCTCTCACTCGATCTCGCTTCGGGCTGCCTGATGCTCGCGTTCGGACTGGGCGTCTCGATGGTGGCGCGCCGCGCGTTGCCTTTGCTGACAAGCAGTCCGCCGTTCACCGAACTTGGAAAGACCTGTCAGGCCCGATACGCTAAGATGCATTAATACTCCCTCAGGCGGGAGACAAGCTACGCGTTCTCGAATGGGGGGTATGATGCGACGCCTCTTCAGGTGCCTGCGTCCCACGCGGTCGTTCTCGTTCTTGGCCACGTGCGCTATCGCGTTTCTCACATTGGCTCCTGCGGCGTTTGCCGCCACGAGCTACACCAATCCGACGCCGGCGGCGGGGACCACCACCGCGCTGACCAAGCCGCAGATCAAGGTCACCGCCACCGACCCGGCGGGCCTCAACGCCTCAAGCCTGATCATGAAGATCAACGGCGTGAAGGTGAACGGCAGGATGTCGGGGTCGACGGTGTCGTTCACGCCGACGACGGCGCTCGCCAACGGCGTTCAGGCTGTTTCGGTCTCGCTTCTCAACTGGGCCGGTGTCCGCTCGACGTACAACTGGTCCTTCAGTGTGGGCGCCAAGCCTGTGATCGGTCCCATGACACCAGCGGACGGGACGACGATCGCGACCGACAAGCCCGCTATCTCCGCGCTGGTCACGACGTACGGCAGCGGGCTCTCCTCGTTCGCCATGACGGTCGATGGCGTGAGTGTCGATGCGAGCTACGACCCCGTCACGAAGATGGTGTCGTTCACCCCCTCGACGGGCCTTCGTAACGATGCATCGCATACCGTCGTGCTCTCCGTGAACGATGCCTACGGGCAGACCGCCTCAGTAACCTGGTCGTTCTCGGTCCAGATCTACGCCGACATGGTCTCTTCGATGGGCTGTGTCGAGTGTCACTTCGGCTACCCGGCACTACACTCCATGGACAACTGCGACAACTGCCATGGCTACTCGGGTCCCATCGGCGGCTTCTACGGACCGCCCGACTATCACCCGGCAGGCGAGGCTGCACAGCTCCTGCAGAACTGCACCTACTGCCACACCGGCGGCTACCCGACCGTGCCGGTGCACACCGACCTCAGGGTCGCTCACTCTACGACGAGAGACATGACGGGCTGCGCTTGCCACGTGCGGAGCCTCACCATCGAGCACAACCGCTGGATCGGCCAGACGGGCAGCTCTCTCACCTGTGCCAGCTGCCACGGCGATTCCGCGTCTGTAGCGGTGAAGGAAGCGCTCGCGGCCGGGATCACCGACTGTGAAGGGTGCCACCCCGGGGCTGCTGCACATTCGACCGCTCACGAGACTGCCGTCTCGCCCACATGCGCCGGTTCGGGCTGCCACACCGGCGACGCGCTCACGAACGTCCACAAAGGCACGTGCGAGAGCTGCCACGATTCCGAAGACCCGAGGGTGGTCGCAGCCATCGCCGGAGGCGTCAAGGCGTGCGACGCATGTCACAACGCCGAGGCTCCGCACCCCGGCATGGCTGTGACGCACACGGCTTCGATGGGCCCGGCCTCTGTGACCGTCTTCCAGTACCACGAGGACCTGGGCGATCGTGCCGACATGTACATGGAATGCAAGCTCTGCCACAGCGCCAACATCGCGAAGGTACACGCGAACAACTGCGCGACGTGCCACGCTGAAGGTGGCCCCCTTGGCAGCTTCACGACGTGGGAGAAGGGCTGCCAGCAGGGCGACTGCCATCCGTCGTATCACGATGATGCCGGCGCGATCCACGTCGGCGCCGACGGGGGCAGCTGCCGATGCCACGGACCGAACTGGTACGCCACTCCGAGCGACTGCACTCAGTGCCACACGTTCCTGGACGAGGATGCTCCTGTCACGACGTCGAATGCCCGTTCGGCAGTACGGTGGCGTCGCCAAGATCACACTGTCGGTCGATGACGGCCCGTACGGGAAGGGCGTGGCTCATACGTACTATCGCGTTGACGGTGGCACACAGGCCGAGGGGACGACGGTCAGCGTTCCTGGACCTGCCAGCGGCATCGAGACCAAGACCGTCGAGTTCTGGTCGGTCGACAAGGCCGGCAACATCGAGGAAGCCCACGCAATAACCTTCACGATCACCACCGACACCATCGCGCCCACGACGACTTCCGACGCCCTCGGCGCGTACATCGGGGGAGGCACGATCAGGCTGACCCCGACGGATCCGGCCCCGAGCTCGGACGTAGCCCATACCTACTACCGGCTCGATGACGGCCCGCAGACGGAGGGCACCTCGCTGAGCCTCTACACCGGTGGATCACACACACTCGTGTTCTGGTCTGTAGACAACGCCGGTAATGCCGAGACAGCCAACACCGTCACGTTCGACATCGTTGCGGATCTGCAAGCGCCGGTGACCACGTCGGACAGGGGCACAGTCATGCCCATTCAGCCGTGGATCAATCTGACTGCTATCGATCCCGGTGGCTCGGGAGTGGCCGCCACGTACCACCGCATCGACAGCGACCCCGTGAACGACTATCCGCGGTTCGTCATCTACGGCCTCCGCGGATGGCACACGCTGGAGTTCTGGTCGGTCGACAACGCAGGCAACGAAGAGTCACACACCGTCATGCCGATATACATCGACTGGGAGCGTCCGGTCAGTACGTCGGATGCGAAGCCGTCGTACGAGGGCTCTGCGACCATCACCTTGTCGGCGACCGACGACTACGCCGTCGACAAGATCTTCTGGCGCCTCGAGACCGGCACCCAGCAGACGGGAACCACCGTCAGGGCATGGAAGAGCGGCACGCACAAGCTGTGGTTCTGGGCACGAGATGCCGTCGGCCATGAGGAGGCCCCTTACAACAGTGTCGAGTTCACAATCGTGAACGGTGACGACACTGCGCCGACTTCGACGGTAGACGTCGCCAACGGCGTCTATATCGGGCCGCCGAGGACTGTGCACCTGACCGCAGCCGACCAACCCGACGGCTCGGGAGTCGCAGCCACCTACTACACCATCCGTACCTCGGCGGGCTACGGGCCGACGGTCAAGGTGGACGCACCCGTGGATATCACAATCGACACGCCGGGCCGGAACACCATCTACTACTGGTCTGAGGACCTAGCTGGGAACACGGAGTACAGCAAGAGCGCAACCGTCAGCATCATCCAATAGCGAAGCGCGGCGGCGAGCGGCCTGCGAGCAGAGGGTATCGGTGTTCGAGTCCGCCTCAGGCCGTCATCGATGATCGAGGGGCCGGGCCTACAAGCCCGGCCCCTCCGGTTCCTTCTGACCGGCGGCGCATTGACGGCGGGCCGTCGTCCTGCCCTCAGACGGGAGCCTCTCCGCTGAGTCTATTCGATCTCTACGTGGGCCCCGGTGCAGTACGGCGGGTTGGTCGAGAGCCCGCAGTTGCAGATCGCATGCGTGGCCGGCTGCTCGATCTCAAAGGCCATCGGGGCGATCCCGGTCCCCTGATGGGAGCCATCGCAGTAGGGGATGGTCTTGGTCTTGCCGCACTGGCACCAGTAGTACGTTCCGGTCCCTAGCTCGGTCACGAGCGGGTGACTCTTCGCCTCGTCGTTCTCGAACCTTGTCATCTGGTGCCTCCTGTCGCCGTGCAACCGATAGCGGTTCTATTCCCAATCGCATCCAGCCAGCTGGTCAGGGCGCGCGAATTGACCGCTGCACGCAGGATGGCGTAGCGTTTCTCCGGCCCGAAGGGGAGTAGCGAACCACGCTTGGCGTGGGGGACGCGTCGACACGCTGGGTCGGGCAACGACCCCGGTGCGCCAGTACTCTTCCTTGATCGAGTACCACGCGAGACCTTCGGCGGATGTGGTCGCATCGCGAGCGGTGCGTCGTCCGCCGGAGCGTCAAAGGACCTCCGGCCGAGCGGTTGGAGGGGTGCGTGCTCTACATCTTCCTGGTTGCGCTGACGCTGATCATGATCGGCGAGCTGGCGGACAAGTCACAGTTGCTCGCACTGCTTCTTGCGACCCGGTACAAGGCGTGGCAGGTACTTGTAGGCATCTTCGTCGCCACATTCGTCGTCCACTTCTTCACCGCGCTCGCGGGTCAGCTCCTCGGCGCGGCGATTCCCCAAGGCGTCATCCCCTGGATGACGGGCATCCTCTTCATCGGATTCGGCATCTGGACCCTTCGCGGCGACAAGGTCGAGGAGAGCGAGGCTGACAAGGGGGGCAGGTTCGGCCCCGTCATCGCGACCGCGATCGCCTTCTTCTTCGCCGAGCTCGGCGACAAGACCCAGATCATGACGCTAGCGATCGCCGTCGATCCGGGAACCGCATTGGTGACCTACTTGAAGACAGCCGGGCCGACCGTTCAGTCATGGTTCGCAGCTGTGGGCTCTCCCGAGAACGTCGGCGCGGTGGCCCGGTTCTGGGCGGTGACGCTGGGTTCGACCGTCGGCATGGTCCTTGCCGACGCCATCGCCATTGGGATCGGTCGATTGCTCGGCAGCCGCGTGCCGGAACTCCTGATGCGCCGGATCTCGGGCGTCATCTTCATCCTGTTCGGGGTCGCGAGCATCGCATCGGTGCTGATCGCGAGGTGAGCGGCCCGACGAAGAAGAACTGGTCGGAGCGCTGCGCCATCATCTCGGTGCGCAGGATGATCCAGTGAATGCCCAAGTGACGCGCTTCCGGAACTAGCGCGTCAGCGGCCTGTCGGCCCGGAATGGGGTCCGCCCAGAGAATCCTGACGGTATTGGTGCGCTTTCTACCGTTGACGGCGTCGTCCCATGCACTTAGCATTTGCTAAGTCCTGCAATTAGATTGGACGAACACCAACCCGGCGTTCGCCGTCAGGAAGGGGATAGCGTCGTGCTGCAAGCGCTGTCGATCACTCTACGAGAGGGCTTCGAGGCCGCCCTCGTCATCGGGATCATGTTGGCGTTCGTGGTGCGAACCGGAAGGCCCGGTCTGCGCCGTCCGATCATTGCCGGTGCGGCCATCGCAGTCGTTGCGAGCGTTGCACTCGCCATCGGGCTGAGCGCCGATGGGCGCCGAACTCGAGAATCCAGCCCTCGAAGGCGTGCTGTATCTGATCGCGGGAGGGTTCGTCCTCACCATGGTGTACTGGATGCTGCGCACCGGTGGTGACATGGGTAGGCGCGTCGAGGCCGGAATCGAAACGGCTTCTGCCTCGTCCTCATTGGCTGCCTTCTCCGTCGGGCTCGTGGCCTTCTTCATGGTCGTCCGTGAAGGCGTCGAAACCGTGCTGTTCCTCGCGGCCAACGCGCTCGATCAAGGCGTAGCAGCAACGCTGCTCGGCGGCCTCGTCGGTCTCGCCCTCGCTGCTGGCTTGGGTGTCGCCGTCTTCTATGGCGCGGCCCGGATCGATCTGAAGCTGTTCTTCTACGCGACGTCGGTAGCGCTCGTACTGCTGGCCACGCGGTTCATCGGGATAGGCGTGCTCGAACTCGGTGAGGCCGGTGTCCTCGCACTGCCAGAGGCGATCGAAGAGGGGCTCGAGCTTCTCGAGGAAGGTGCGCTCGCGACGGTTATCAGTGTCGCGGTCGTGGTGATTCCGCTCGGCGCCGTGGGCTGGTCACTGTTGCGTCATCGCGCCGTGCGACCGGTTGCGTAGGGGAGGCGAGCAGCCATGGCGCTCGGAGAGACTCCCATCGGAATGGTCGTACGAATCACCGGGCAAGGCGAGTGCGAAGACTGCCGATTGCGGTATCCGTGGGCGGGCATCCGTCCCAGGGCGATTTGGCTAGAGGTCCTTGCTCTGTACCCGGCGCATGCAGCCCAAGCTACATCGAGGTCGAGGTCGACGATGGTTTGGTCACCCTGCCGATCGCGTACGGACCGCAGCTAGCGGTCGAGCTCGCGTGACAGCAGACGGACTCTGAATCCCAACGTCGTAGGTTCGAGCCCTTTGCCGTCCAGCGTCCGCGAATAGGAGAGCCGGCCCGCTTCTGCGGACCGGCTTCTCCGTCTTCAGCTGCGGATCGGACTCCTCTGCTTTCCCGCCAGCTTCGCCTGAGGGTCCCGCTCCGCCTGTTCGTTCGCCCGCTGGCGCGCGAGTAGGCGAGGTGCTGGGAAGATCTCGGGTCTCAGCGGGGCAATAGACGGCGTCAATCGCCGCGAGACGACGACCGCATTCCCATTGATGTTCGGTGACGCGTGCAGTGTGTCAGAAACTGGTTACGGACGACTATCGTCGCTAATATTCTCTCATGGAGCGCCTGGGGGCGGTGCAGCTCCGGTCCGGCCATCTGCCTCCGTGAGGGGGGATTCGCGATGGCTGTTCGAAGCGCGCGTTCGCGTCCCGGCTCGGATAGCGGCTGCCCTTGGCGTTCTGGATTCTGGTGATGGCCGTCGGTGCATCAGTTGCGGTCGCCGCTACGAGCTACACGAATGCGACGCCTGCTCCACTCTCGTCCACCCCGCTCTCCAACCCGGCGGTGAAGGTCACGATCACCGATCCCGCCGGCGTGAATACGTCGAGCCTGATCATGAAGGTCGACGGCGTGAACGTCAGAGGGAGATGGTCTGGCTCGACGGTTACGTACCAGCCGGCTTCGCTGAAGAATGGGTCCCACACGGTCTCGGCTTCAGTGCTCAACTACGCCGGCGTTCGCAGCACGTATTCGTGGAGCTTCACAGTGCGGGCAGCTCCCTTGATCGGGACAATGGTCCCTGCCGACGGAAGCAAGGTGAGCACTGACGGGCCGAGCATCTCGGCGGTCGTCTCGCCGAATGGCGTCCCGTTGGCGTCGTGGTCGATGACGGTAGACGGCGTGCCGGTAACGGGCACGTACTCCGCGCTCACCAAGGTGCTTTCCTACACGCCGACAGCGCCGCTGCAGAACGATGTCGTGCACGCCGTCGCTCTGAACGTGACGGACACCACGGGTGCCTCGGCGAGCATCAGCTGGTCCTTCAGGGTCCAGATCTATCCGGACATGGCAGCGAACTACGCGTGCACGCAGTGCCACGCCACGTATCCGCTTGCGCATCCGATGGACAACTGCGACGCGTGCCACGGCTACGCGGGGCCGATAGGCGGCTTCTACGGGCCTCCTGATTACCACGTGGAGGGGGAGTCCGCCGTACTGCTCGCCGATTGCACCTACTGCCACGGGTCGAACGTCTACCCCACCGTGCCCAACCACGACGACCTCGGGGAGGCGCACGGTCAGGACCGCGACATGACGGGCTGCGCGTGCCACGTGCGTGACGTCTCGATCGAACACAACAGGTGGACCGATGATGGTGGCAACAAGTACACCTGCCTCACGTGTCACGGTCCAAACGTGAGCCAGAGGGTCAAGGACGCCCTTGCCCTGCCTACCGTTCCCACGTGTACCGACTGCCACACGCTGACGACTCCGCACGGATTCGATCCGGCGCCCATACGTCCGACAGGGGCGCTGACACCACGAGTGGCGCGTGGCCTGCCCCGGGCGACAACGCCACCTACAACCCGCCGTACGCATACTCCGCGACGTGCTCGGAGTGCCATGTGATGCTCATGACAGACGAGCATTCGAAGGCCACCGCGTCGTCATCCAGCATCGGATCCTCCGTGTGCGACGCGTGTCATCCCTCGCCGAGGAACAGCCTCACGAGCGGCTGGGACAAGTCGTGCGCGCAGGGCGGCTGCCATACGGCCGCTGGCACAGTCATGCACGGAGACGCCGGCAACGCCCACAAGATGGGAACGGCCGATGTGACGGCGGGCTGCGGCTTCGTGAATCCGACGAACGGCCGTCGTCCGTGCCACTACCAGGACTTGGTGCAGGAGCACAACAGGACCATCAACGTTCGCATCAATCCGGCGACCAGCGAGCCGACCCTGAAGACGCTCTCGACGTCGTGCGCCGAGTGCCACAACAGTGCGGCGTTCACCAGTCTCGGTGCTACGGGATGGGACGGCAGCTGTGGCGCGTGCCACAACGGTACGACCTTGCCGAACCACGCAATCGTGGGCACAGCGCGCCACACCGCGGTCTATGAGAAGCACAACAACCCTGCGGGCTACTACGACAACGGCGAGGGCAACACCGGAACGAACGCGATGGACGCGCACGGTTGGATTCGGGCGAATCCCGATCCGAACTCGGCGAACAAGACCATCGGGTGCGGGCGCCCACCTGCCACACGCAGGGCTACATCGGTGGCGGCTGGCCGTACTACACCACGGCATGCTCCGGTTGCCACGGGGCGAACATCGCCGTTCCTGACCCCTATGAGGGCAGCTACGCCTGGTACTCGGACTACTGGTTCGACGACGAGGGAATGGACACCCGCCTGACCATGACGCTCGATCCGATCATCCTGCCCGCGGGTTCGCTCCTGGAGTTCAAGACGTGGTACGACATCGAGAAGGACTGGGACTACGGTTACGTCCAGATCTCGACGAACGGCGGGTCGACCTGGACCAACCTGCCAACAAGCTTCACCACCAACACGAATCCCTACGGGCCGAACCTCGGCAACGGGATCACAGGTGCGAGCGGCGGCTGGGTCGACGGGCAGGTGGACCTGTCGGCGTACGCCGGGCAGACCGTACGCATCCGCTTTGCCTACCTCGCCGACTTCTACACCTACGGCCTGGGCTGGATGCTGGACAACATCGTCGTCGGCCCTCCGGGCGCTCCGATCTTCTGGGACGACGTGGAGACACTGAGGCCGGAGATGACGGTGACGACCGAGGTCTCGTACTTCGACTACGACCTGGGGAGTACGTCACCGCGCCGACGAACCTCACCGGTTGGAAGCGGTTCACGAGGTAGGGAACGATCTCTCGATCAGGGCGACTGGCGAGGGGCCCGCGCATGCGGGCCCCTCGACTGGTCCAGGCTGCTGCGCCTGCGTGGCGATCCACCTGCTGCGGCAAGTACATTGTCGAGCGCAGCGCTTCCTCGCATCCAAGTGAGGCATCGGTGGCTTACCCCAAACGCAGCGCCTCGGCGAGCCTCGCTGGCAGTCCACTGCTGCTCATGGCCGTCGGCAACAGCCTCCACGTCGTACGCCACCCGGTGAACGACGACGCCGAGATGGATCGCCGGCAACTGCAGTTGGCCCCGCCGCCGACGTCCCCAGCCGCGCATCCGCGACTTCGTCCGACGTTCCCACGCACACTTCGACCCATCCCGCCCTCGGGTCTCCGTCCTTGGGCTTGCCCACCGACCCGCTGCTCACGTAGTGGATCGGTCGACCGTCCGCGCCTGCCACCGTTCGGTGGTAGGGGATGTGGACGTGCCCGACGCACACCGCGTCGGCGCCGGCCTGCGTTGCCAGCCGCGCGAGCTGCTCGTCGCTGCGGTCGAGCAGCAGGTACTCGTTGATCTTCCGGGGGCTGCCATGGGCCAGCAGGACCTGCAGCCCCTCGATCTCGAGCCGCATCTCGTCCGGTAGCGCCCGCAGCCACTCGTGCTCCGAGTCGTCGAGCGCGGCGTCGGTGAACGCGTACGACGCGGCACCGTCGGACTTGGCCTGCTCGGTGGCGTAGTAGCACCCGCACTCTCCTCGCCGATTCCCGATGCCGTCGTCGTAGTTGCCTCGGATCGTCGGGATGCCGCGGGCTCGGATTCGCGCGATGACGCCGGAAGGATCGGGTCCGTAGCCCACCAGGTCGCCGAGACAGTACGTGGTCCCCGCAAGCCCGTGCGCCTCGATGTCGTCCAGCACCGCGTCGAGCGCGACCGAGTTCCCGTGGATGTCCGAGATGAGTGCGAAGCGCTGCATGCCTACTCCGTTTCGTTCAGCATTCGATTGACCACGCATCCGTCCTCGAGCGCGCCCATGGTCTCGTCCGCCTTGCCGAGGAGGTCCGCCTCGAGCGGCAGTTCGTCTGGGAAGTAGCGCCGCCGGAACGCCAACGCCACGTTCACGAGGCCGATCAGGACCGGCACCTCGACGAGGGGTCCGATGACCGCAGCGAACGCCTGCCCGCTGTTGATGCCGAACACCGCGATACAGACCGCGATCGCGAGTTCGAAGTTGTTCGACGCGGCGGTGAACGAGAGGGTGGTGGTCTTCGCGTAGTCAAGCTTGCGGCTCTTGGCCACGTAGAACGTCAGGAAGAACATCGCCGCGAAGTAGACGAGCATCGGCAGAGCGACCTTCACGACGTCGAGCGGGATCTGGAGGATGAGGTCGCCCTTGAGCGAGAACATCACGAAGATCGTGAACAGCAGCGCCACGAGGGTCACCGGTCCGATCCTCGGCACGAACGTCTCGTCGTACCAGCACGCACCCTTGGCCCGGCGGAGCGAGAACCGGGTGATGACGCCGGCAATGAACGGGATGCCGAGGTAGATGAAGACGGTCGTGGCGATCTCGGCGGGCGAGACGTCCACGACTGCGCCCTCGAGCCCGAGGGCCTGGGGCAGCACGGTGACGAAGAACCACGCGTACACGCCGAAGAACAGGACCTGCATCACCGAGTTGATGGCGACGAGACCGGCCGCGAATTCGGAGTCGCCCTTGGCGAGGCCGTTCCACACGATCACCATCGCGATGCACGGCGCGATGCCGATGATGATGAGCCCGATCATGTAGTCCTCGAAGCCGCTGAACACGCTGTTCGCGGCGACCGCCAGCGCAAACATCACGGTGGGCGCCACGATCCAGTTCATGATCATCGCGAGCGTGAGGGCCTTCTTGTCCCGCATCGCATCGCCGAGCTCCTCGTAGCGGACCTTCGCGAGCGCGGGGTACATCATCGCGATGAGCCCGATGGCGATCGCGACATTCGTCGTGCCCACGGTGAACGTGCCGATGAGCTCGGGTATCGCCGGAACGAGGGCGCCCGCGAGGACGCCCACCGCCATCGCGAGGAAGATCCACAGGGTGAGGTAGCGGTCGAGGAAGCTCAGGCGCTTCGCTACGGATTCGGTCATCAGCATCCTCCATTCGCCGAGCAGCCCACGAGCGCCCCCAGCTCAACGATCAGGTCGCTCAGTCCCTCCGGCCGCAGCCGGTAGTGCACCCACAGCCCACGCTTCTGCGCAGTGACGAGACCGGCGTCGATCAGGACCTTCATGTGGTGCGAAACGGTGGGGGCGCCGATGCCTAGCTTCTCCACGAACACGCAGGCGCACACCTCGTCGGGGGAGCAGCAGCGATCGTCCTCGGCCCCGATGGACGACGCGAGGAGCACGAGGATCTCACGCCTTGTCTTGGACGAGAGTGCCTTGAACACCAGATCGGTCTGTTCGTCGAGTAAGCGGGCGGGGGACACACTCAGACTGGCCATCGAATCACCCCTTGACAGTTTGACGTACGTCGAAATACTATCCGCTCTGGGTATAGTTCGACAACTATCGAAATTGTTACGAGTCGTGAACGGGGATGGTCCGATAGGGCACGCCCGGGACCTGCCGAGAGGAGTCAGTCATGTACGACGACCACCAGATCAAGGAAGCGGTGCGCGACAGGTACGCCGGGCACGCGACGAACGCGACCAGCTGCTGCAGCCCGCCGGTGACTCGTGCTGGCGAGGCCTCGTGCTGCGGCACGAGTCCGAGAAGCATCACCGAGCAGCTGGGCTACGCCGCGGACGAGCTCGCACTCATCCCCGAAGGTGCCGATCTTGGCCTGGGCTGCGGAAACCCGCTCGCGCTGATGGAGCTGCGAGAGGGCGAGACGGTCCTGGACCTCGGGAGCGGCGCGGGCATCGACTGCTTCCTCGCCGCGAATCGCGTTGGTCCCACCGGTCGCGTGATCGGCGTGGACATGACCCCCGAAATGCTCGCGCGTGCTCGCAGGAACGCCTTGGAGGGCGGGTTCGAGAACGTCGAGTTCCGGCTCGGCGAGATCGAGCATCTGCCGGTCGCCGACGCGTCAGTCGACGCGATCATCAGCAACTGCGTCGTGAACCTCGTGCCCGACAAAGCCCAGGTCTTCGCCGACGCCTTCCGCGTGCTGAAGCCCGACGGTCGCCTGTCGCTCTCCGACATCGTGCTGCTCGGTGAGGTGCCGAGCGTGCTGCGGGAGTCGGTGGACGCCTACGTGTCGTGCCTATCTGGCGCGATCCTCAAGGACGACTACGTGCGTCTGGTCGAGGAGGCGGGATTCGTCGACGTCCGAGTGGTTGAGTCGCGCGCGTTCGGCCTCGGCGACGTCCTTGCCGAGGACCTTATCGACGAGTTCGTTCGGCAGGGCATCGCCGGCCGAGACGAGCTCGAGGCGGCCGCGGCGTTGTTCGAGAGCGTGAAGGTTCAGGCGCGCAGGCCCTAGGGCAGCGTCGACGGCGGCCCGGCGGCGTTGCCAATCCACTCCCAGCGCGGTAGGCTCTTCCTCGCACCCGAGTCTGACTCGTCGTGCCTCCGAGCTCGAGTGACCTAACGGCGGTTGGCGCCTGCCCACGGTCCCGAGCCCGCAGGGTGTCGCGGGAAACTGCGGCGCCTCCCGTGCTTGGGAAGGAGACCACATGCGCCGCCATACACGCGTGCCGACAGTGTCGGCGCGTTTCTGTTTCGTCATCATTCTTCTCGCGGTGCTCGTTCTCGCGGCGACCGGCTGTCGCCAGTCGCGCAATGCCCCGATCATCGAGTTCCGTGGTGCCAACGTGACCACCGGGACGGTCGAGGCGCCGATGAGCGTTCAGGGCACGTCGACGCCCAACGCGTCCACAGCGCCCACGGGCACGAACGCCGCTGCTGGCGCCCCGGCTCCCGCGCCCTCAGGCTCTGGTGCCGGCGACCTCTCGCAGGCTCCGATGCAGAACTCCGGAGCCGCTCCCAAGAGCTCGATCTGGCCGGCGAAGGTCGGGACGTTCTCCCTGAACGTCAAGAGCCCCGTGTGGTTCCCCAAGACGATCCCGACCGGCTACAAGCTCGACACGGTCGATGTGGTCGAGTTCGACGTCGGCTCCGGTCTCGTCTGCGACACCGTGTGGCTCAAGGACGGCAAGGTGCTGCACTTCATGCAGGGCAGCCCCAAGAACCGCACCTACGACATCGTCTCGGTGGGCAAAGCCAGGTGGGGTTCGGGCGACTCGGCCGATGTTGTGCACCAGGACCCGAGCGATACCGAGCACTCCGGTGATGATCGTCGTCAGCAAGGGCGGCAATTTTGCCGAGCTGTCAGGCGACATGAGCCTCGCCGAGCTGAAGAAGGTTGCCGCGAGCATGGTGCTCGTCAAGTAGCACGGCAGTGGGGATTCACGCCCCGCGAAGGACGGGGTGAGTCGGTTTCCGGAACGCCGCCGAGCAACCCTCGGCGATCGGTATGGGGGAGACGGCCCTTGCCGTCGACCCCGGGGGAAGGGAGTCACGATGCGTCGCAGAACTCGCAAGGCCACGGTGATGAGGTTGATGGCGCTCGCGGTAGCGGTATCCGTCGTCGCCGCACTCGTGGCGCCGTCCGTCGCGCTTGCGGCGACACCGCGGTCGACGATCGCGCTGAGCACGAGCTACCAGTACAAAGCGGCTCGCTTCCGCATCAGCGGTTACGTCGGCCCGCGCTACGTGGGCAAGACGATCAGGGTCGAGATCCGCAAGCCGGGTCGCACCTGGTGGACTCAGACCCACATCACCAAGATCAACAAGTACGGTCGCTGGGCCGTGTACTACACACCCAAGCTGGGCGGCAAGTTCTTCGTGCGTGCACGCTTCGGCTCGCCGGCCACGCTTTCGCGGACCGCGACGCTGATCGTGCGCAACGGTCCCGGCGTGCGCTACTCGGTCCTGCTCGCATCGACGACATCGACGCGCGACTCAGGCCTGTTCGAGCGGCTCGGCCCGTTCTTCCGCCAGATGTGCCCCGAGTACGCGATCAAGGCTACCTTCGTCGGGTCCGGCGCGGCGATCGCCTTGGGTGGTACGGGTGACGCCGACGTTCTGCTGACCCACAGCCCCAAGGCCGAGGCCGACTTCATGCGGGGCATCGTGGCGGGCAAGCCGTCGCTCTACCGTGGCGCCAGCCGCTACAAGGTCATGTACAACGACTTCATCCTGGTCGGCCCGAAGGCCAACCCGGCGGGGATCACGCTCTCCGAGAGCGCGCAGTCCGCATTCGGCAAGGTCGCCTCGACGAGCTCCACCTTCTGGTCTCGGAACGACAACTCCGGCACCAATACGAAGGAGAAGGAGATCTGGGCGCTGCTGGGCAACCCGCAGATCGGCCAGCCGTGGTACAAGGCCTCCGGCACGATGGGCATGGCGCAGGCGCTTGCGGCCGCGAACAACGCGAGCAGCGAGGGCTACACCCTCGCCGACCGGGCGACGTGGCTCAACGCCGGTGCGCTCGGCATCACGCCGAACCTCGACGGTCGTGAACGAGGGCGACGGGCGCTACTTCAATCAGTACGGTGTCGAGGTCGTCGCGAGGGCGCGCAACCAGGAAGGCGGTCAGGAGTTCAGCCTCTTCCTGCGCTCGCCGTACGTGCAGAGCCTGATCAGGAGCTATGGCGAGTACACGTATCCCGGCCAGATCATGTTCGTGCCGAACGCGGGCCCGTACCCCTGGTAGGGCTACACTCGCGCACGTAGGTCGTACCTAGTTCGTCCCACCGGTCCCCGAACGAGGGGGCCGGTGGGACGCTGTGCGAGAGCGGGGCACCCATGCAGATCTACCTCGATGCGCTCACGGGCGCGTTCAATCTGCTCACCGGCGGAGACCTCGACGTCTGGGAGGTCATCGTCCTCTCGCTGCAGGTCTCGGGCTCCGCCGTGCTCATCGCCTCGGTGGTCGGCGTTCCGCTGGGCTACCTGCTGGGGGTCAGCCGGTTCGCGGGCCGAGGCGTGCTCCTGCTGCTCGTGAACACGGCGATGGGGTTTCCGCCCGTCGTCGTCGGCCTGTTCGTGTACCTCGCGCTGTCCCGCTCCGGCCCGCTCGGCATGCTCAACCTGCTCTTCACCCCGCCGGGCATGGTCATCGCACAGGTGATCCTCGCTGGGCCGCTCGTGGTAGGCGTGACTGCCGCCGCGGTCGCGGCGGTGCCGCGGGACCTCCGGCTGCAGCTGCGCGCGCTCGGAGCGTCGCGGGTGCAGGAGGGGGCCGCAGTGCTGAAGGAAGTCCGCGCCGGCGTGATGGCATCGATCATCGCGGGCTTCGGCGCAATCATCTCGGAGGTCGGCGCGGTCTCGATCGTCGGCGGCGGAATCGAGCACTACACCAACGTGATGACCACGGCGATCATGGCCAACGTCACGCGCGGGTACTTCGCCCAGGCGATGGCGTGGGCGGTCGTGCTGATCAGCATCGCGTTCGGCGTCAACGTCGCCCTTACCACGCTGCAGAACGCCGGTGCAGGCTATGAGCGCTAGAACGGCACCCGGCGAGGCTCCCGCTACCGTCCGCGGCGAGCAACTGCGTGTCGAGTACCGGGGCAAGACCGTACTCGACGTGGATCGGGTCGAGGTCCCCTCGGGCAAGACGTACGCCTTGGTGGGCGCGTCGGGTGCGGGCAAGTCGACGCTGCTCCGGGTGCTCGGGCTGCTCGAGGCTCCGACCTCAGGCTCTGTCACCTACGACGGCGCACCGGTGGCGCAGAACGACCTCGCCGCCCGTCGCAGGATCGCCGCGGTCTTCCAGAAGCCGTACCTGCTTCGCGGTACGGTCGGCGCGAATGTCGCCTACGGGCTCGGACTGCGACACGTCGCGAAGTCGGAGCGCGCGGCGCTCGTCGCCGACGCGCTGCGCGTCGTAGGCCTCGCCGGCCGCGAACCGCAGTCCGCGCTGACGCTCTCCGGCGGCGAGGCACAGCGCGTCGCGCTCGCCCGTGCCCTCGTCCTGCGCCCGAGCTTCCTGCTGCTCGACGAGCCGCTCTCCTACATGGACCCGCTACTCAAGCGCGACCTCACCCTCGAGTTTCGCGACATCCTCGCCTCCGAGAAGCTGAGCGCGTTCTACGTGACTCACGACCAGGACGAGGCCGCCGTCGTCGCCGACGTGATCGGGGTGATGCGGGACGGTCGCATCATCGCCGAGGGCGAGCCCAACGACGTGCTCACCCTGCCCGCAGACCCCTGGGTCGCCGCCTTCCTGGGCACCGAGCTTCCGACCGAGGGTACGGTAACGGCGACCGACGGCGCCTTGGTCACGGTCGATTGCGGTGGCGCGTTCGTGCGAGCGCTCTCGTCGCTGCCGGTGGGCGCGAGGGTGCGGGTCGGCGTGCGCCCCGAGGACGTCGTGCTCTTCGAATCCGGCTTCCAGGCGCCCCACGGCGCCGACGCGACGTGGCTCGAGGGAAGGGTCGCGAAGCTCGCTCCGTCGGGGGCGTCGGAGCGCGTTGTGGTCGAGGCCGGATCGTTGCTCCTGTCCTCCGTCGTGTCTCGCTCGACGGCCGAGGCGCTCGAGCTCTGCGAAGGGATGGCAGTGAACCTGCTGTTCAAGGCGGCCTCGGTGCGGCTCCAACAGATCTGACCCGCTCCATCCGTCCTCCCGCCCGCCGCGTCGCACCGTGCTTCGCCGCGCCGTCTTCCGTGGGTCATCTCGGCAGGTCGCGCGCGAGGAATGTCCGTCGCCTTTGGTATAGTCGTTAGGTTGCGAGCGGGCGTGGCGGAACTGGCAGACGCGCGGGATTTAGGTTCCCGTGAGGCAACTCGTGGAGGTTCGAGTCCTCTCGCCCGCACCATCGGTACTCTCACTCGGCGGAAAGCCGTGTCGTAGTCCACAAGGAGGATTGCTTGAAGACCAGCGTGGAGAAGCTCGAAGGCAACGTCGTGAAGTTGACGGTTGGCGTGGATGCCAGCCAGGTCGACGAGGCCATCGACAAGGTGTACAAGGAGCTCGCCGGCCGCCTGAAGGTGCCGGGATTCCGTCCGGGCAAGGCGCCTCGGCAAGTCGTCGACAACTATGTCGGCAAGGACGCAGTGCTGGGCGAAGCCACTGAGGTGCTCGTTCAGGACACGTACCCCAAAGCTGTCGAGGACGAGGACCTGCGCCCCATCGAGTCGCCCAACGTGGGCGACCTCGACCCCGTGACTCCGGGCGAGGACTACGAGTGGAGCGCCGAGGTCCAGGTTCGACCCGAGCTCACCATCTCGTCCTACGAAGGCATCTCGGTCACCGTCCCCGGTGACGAGGTCACCGATGCGGACATCGACGCGCAGATCGAGCAGCTTCGCGGCAGGTACGCGAGCCTCGGCCCGGTCGAGGACCGCGGTGTCGAGGGCACCGACTTCGCGCTCATCTCGTTCGTCGGCTTCGTGGACGGCGAGGAGTACGAGGGCAACCGCGTCGACAAGTACCTCTACCAGATGGGCATGGGCTCGATGCCCGTGGAGTTCGACGAGCAGCTCACCGGTACGATGTCGGGCGGAGAGACCCACATCGAGTTCACCATCCCCGAGAGTTCGTCGGTTGCCGAGTTCATCGGCAAGACGGCCTCGTTCGACGTCACCGTTCACGAGATCAAGACCCAGGTGATGCCGGAGGTCGACGACGAGTTCGCGCTGCAGGTGGGCGGGTTCGAGTCGCTCGACGAGCTCAAGGACACGCTGCGCGAGCGTCTCGCCCGCGAGAAGGCGGTCTCGCACGTCCAGGCCAAGGAGCGCGGCGTGCGCCGGGCTCTCGCCGAGCGGCTCGAAGGCGACATCCCCGAAGTGATGGTGGGCACCCGCGCCGAGTCGATGATGCGCGACTTCGTGCAGGGTATCGAGGCGCGCGGCATCACCCTCGAGCAGTACATGCAGCTCTCGGGACAGTCCGACGAGCAGATCGCCGCGGATGTCACCGGTCAGGCCGAGCAGAGCGTGCGCGAGGACCTCGCTCTCGAGGCGCTGTTCCGCACGCTCGACCTCAGCGTGACCGACGAGGACATCGACGAAGAGCTCGAGCTCATGGCCACTGCCACCCAGCAGGACAAGGACGAGGCTCGCAAGCAGTGGGAGGACATGGGCCTCATGCCCGTGATCCGCGAGCAGGTGCAGCAGAAGAAGGCCGTGAACTGGCTGCTCGACAACGCCGCGTTCGAGATCGTCGACGCGGAGGCCGCCACGGCAGGTGACGCGGAGGGTACCGAGACGAAAGACACCAAGAAGGGGCGCGCGAAGGCGGGCTCCAAGAAGAAGACCGCCGCCGACGAGCCAGCGTCCGCCGAGGAGACCCCCTCCGAAGCATCCGACGACGCCGTCGAGCCGGCAGGAAGCGAGGAGTAGCGTGTCCCAGAACCCCACCACCTCCGGGGCGGCCAACGCCCTGATTCCGATCGTCATCGAGCAGACCAGCCGAGGCGAACGCAGCTTCGACATCTACTCCCGGCTGCTCAACGAGCGGATCATCTTCCTGGGCAGCGCGATCGACGATCACATCGCGAACCTGGTGATCGCGCAGCTGCTGCACCTGGAGAGCTCGGACCCGGAGAAGGACATCAACCTCTACATCAACTCGCCGGGCGGCTCGGTCACTGACGGCCTCGCGATCTACGACACGATGCAGTACATCAAGTCGGACGTGTCCACGATCTGCGTGGGACAGTGCGCGAGCATGGCTGCTGTGCTGCTCGCCAGCGGCGCGGAGGGCAAGCGGTTCTGTCTGCCCAACGGCCGCGTGCTCATCCACCAGCCGTGGGGAGGCACGCAGGGTCAGGTCACCGACATCGAGATCCAGGCAAAGGAGATGCTCCGCATGCGCGATGCGCTGGACCAGATCCTCGCCTCGCACACAGGTCAGCCGGTCAAGAAGATCCACGAGGACACCGAGCGCGACAACATCATGACCGCCGACGAGGCCAAAGCGTACGGCCTCGTGGACGACATCCTCATGCACCGCGTCGTCAAGGAGTAGCTCTTCATGGCTCGCGAAGGCGAAACCAACGACCTCAAGTGCTCGTTCTGCGGCAAGAGCCAGCGCCACGTGCGCAAGCTCATCGCGGGTCCGGGCGTGTACATCTGCGACGAATGCATCGAGCTGTGCAACGACATCGTCGAGGACGAGTTCGCCGAGGAAGCCGAGCCGCTGCTGGAGAACCTTCCGACGCCGCGGCAGATATACGAGCAGCTCAACAACTATGTCGTTGGTCAGGACGAGGCGAAGAAGGTCCTGTCCGTTGCGGTGCACAACCACTACAAGCGCGTCCATCACGGAGTCGTGACCGAAGACAACGACGTCGAGCTGGCCAAGAGCAACATCCTGCTGCTGGGCCCCACGGGTTGCGGCAAGACGCTGCTCGCCCAGACGCTCGCGCGGATCCTGAAGGTTCCCTTCGCAATAGCGGATGCCACCGCGCTCACCGAGGCGGGCTACGTGGGCGAGGACGTCGAGAACATCCTCCTGAAGCTGATCACCGCGGCTGACTTCGACATCCCCAAGGCCGAGGTCGGCATCGTCTACATCGACGAGATCGACAAGGTCGCGCGCAAAGCCGAGAACCTGTCGATCACCCGCGACGTGTCCGGCGAGGGCGTGCAGCAGGCGCTGCTCAAGATCCTCGAGGGCACCGAGGCCGCGGTTCCACCGCAGGGCGGGCGCAAGCATCCGCAGCAGGAGCTCATCCGCATCGACACCACCAACGTGCTGTTCATTCTGGGCGGCGCGTTCGTCGGGCTCGAGAAGCTCATCGCCGACCGCATCGGCAAGAAGGGCGTCGGTTTCGGCGCCGATCTCTCCGACGCGGCCGAGCGGCATCAGGGCGAGCTGCTTGCCCAAGTGCTTCCGGAAGATCTCAACCACTTCGGCATGATCCCCGAGTTCGTCGGCCGCTTGCCGGTGGTCACGCACGTCGAGGAGCTCTCTGAGGACGACCTCATGCTGATCCTGACCGAGCCCAAGAACGCGCTCGTGAAGCAGTACCAGCGGCTGTTCGGTCTGGAGAACGTCGAGCTCACCTTCACTGAGGACGCGCTGCGTGCAGTCGCCCAGCAGGCGATCAAGCACGGCACCGGCGCCCGCGGCCTGCGCTCGATTCTCGAGCGGCTGCTTCTCGACACGATGTACGACCTGCCGAGCGAACCCGACATCGAGCAGGTCGTCGTCACCGAAGAGGCCGCCAAGGGCGATGCACCACCAACCGTGGTGCGGCGCGGCAAGGCCGAGAGCGCGTAGCGCCAGGCTTCGATCGAGAGTCGACGTTGGGCCCGAGCTTCGGCTCGGGCCCTTCTCATGCCAGGGCGACCGCCAGCGAACTCGCGAGCATCACCGCGGCGACCGGCGCCCAGATCGCTCGCTCCGGCTTGCTCCGCGTGATCAGGTTCAGCACGAGGCTCACCGCCGAGAACGCGACCACCACCCAGATGAGCCACGGCGCTGCCGCTGTCAGACTCTCGAACGCGAGGCCGGCCGACGAGAGCACGACCGCGATGAAGAAGCCGACAAGTGCTGCCTGCACGACCGCAGCCACTCGCAGCGCGGGCGGGAACTTCCCCGGATAGGCGCCGCCCATCGCATAGCTGCCCCACGGCGCGCCTGCGGCGAGCGCCAGCTGGAACGCGATCACCACCGCAGCCGCGGCTGCGAACACGATTGCCGCGATGTCGGGTAGGTCCATGGACGTCCTCTCGGTCGCGGGGCTCTCGCGTGCTACCGCACCGCGACGCCCAGGTAGTACGGCCAGATGAACAGGCTCAACAGCGCGATCCAGAACGTTTGCTTCGCGAACGCGATCGTGAACATCCAGCCGATGATCCACACGATGCCCATCCCGGTGTCCACGCGTACGGTACCGCTGTTCGATCCCATGGGGCCCTCCCTCGTCGGAACTCGCCGGCAAGCCGCGCCTGCTCCAGTGCTCGCGTCCAGCCTACTCCCTCGGCGGCGGACCCTGTCGCGGTCCTCGCGATTCGTTCGCATCGCGTAGAATCGGGGCACTTCAGACCCCGCGTTCGATGGAGAGAGGCGTACGAGCGGATGACCGAACTCCCCAAGGCCTACGACCCGAAGGCAGTCGAGGGCGAGATCTTCGCCTCGTGGACGGACGGCGGGTACTTCTCGGCGGAGATCGTCGAGGGAGTCCAGCCGTTCTCCGTGGTCATTCCTCCGCCCAACGTCACCGGCTCGCTCCACATGGGCCACGCGCTCAACAACACCATCCAGGACGTGGTCGTGCGACGTGCGCGGATGACGGGTCGGCCGGCACTGTGGGTGGTCGGCACCGATCACGCGGGGATCGCTACGCAGAACAAAGTCGAACAGAAGATCGCGAAGGATGGCTTGTCCCGCTACGACCTGGGCCGAGAGAAGTTCATCGAAGCGTGCTGGGAGTGGCGTGCCGAGTACGGCTCCACCATCATCGAGCAGCTCAAGCGCATGGGATGTTCGTGCGACTACGAGCACGAGGTGTTCACGATGGACCCCGGGTACCAGAGGGCGGTCCGCAAGGTCTTCGTCGACTGGTACGAGAAGGGCCTGATCTACCGAGGCAAGCGCATCATCAACTGGTGCCCCCGGTGTTCGACCGCACTGTCGGACATCGAGGTGGAGCACGAGGACCTCGACAGCCACCTGTGGCACATCCGGTACCCGCTCAAGGAACCGGTCGGCACGTACACGTACGTCGTGGTTGCGACCACACGTCCCGAGACGATGCTCGGTGACACCTGCGTGGCAGTGCATCCGGACGACGCGCGCTACGCGGACCTCGTCGGCGCGACCGTGGTGCTGCCGCTGCTGGGACGCGAGATCCCGATCGTCGCCGACGAGTACGTGGACCCGACGTTCGGCACCGGTGCGGTCAAGGTGACCCCGGCTCACGATCCCAACGACTTCGAGATCGCCGAGCGCCGCAACTGCGAGAAGCTCAACATCTTCGCCGCCGACGCCACAGTGAACGAGCACGGCGGGCCTTACGCAGGGCTCGATCGCTACGAGGCGCGCAAGCGCGTGGTCGCCGACCTCTCGGAGCAGGGCCTGCTCGTCAAGACCGACGAGCACGTGCACTCGGTGGGGCACTGCTACCGGTGCCACACGGTGATCGAGCCGTGGCTCTCGGATCAGTGGTTCGTCGACATGAAGCCGCTCGCCGAGCCCGCCATCGAGGCCGTACGCGACGAACGCGTCACCTACCACCCCAAGCGGTGGGAGAACGTCTACTTCCACTGGATGGAGAACATCCGCGACTGGTGCATTTCGCGGCAGCTGTGGTGGGGCCACCGCATTCCGGTCTTCTACTGCGACGCGTGCGGCGTGACGGTAGCCTCGATGGAAGATCTCGCCGAGTGCCCGAAGTGCGGCGCGCCGGTGCGCCAGGACGAGGACGTCCTCGACACCTGGTTCAGCTCGCAGCTTTGGCCGTTCGCCACGCTCGGTTGGCCGGAGCAGACGCCCGAGCTGGAGTACTTCTATCCCACCTCGGTGCTTTCGACCGCTCGCGACATCCTCTTCCTGTGGGTCGCTCGGATGATCATGAGCGGCATGTACTTCGTGGACGGTGAGATCCCGTTCCACGACGTGATCATCCACCCGACGGTGTTCAACGCCGAGGGGCGGCGCATGAGCAAGTCGCTGGGTACGGGTGTCGACCCGCTCGACCTGATGGAGCACTACGGTGCCGACGGCATGCGCTTCGGCCTCATGCTCCAGGTCACCGGCAACCAGGACATCAAGTTCGCCGAGGACAAGCTGCTGTCCAGCCGCAACTTCGCGAACAAGATCTGGAACGCCAGCCGTTTCGTGCTCATGAACCTGGAGGGCTACGAGCCGAGCGCCCAGCCGAACCCCGCCACGGTCGCGGATCGCTGGATCCTGTCGCGACTCGCGACCCTCGCCGCCACGGTCGACGAGGGCGTCAAGGTCTACGAGTTCGGCGAGACGGCGCGCGCTCTCTACGACTTCTTCTGGAACGACTTCTGCGACTGGTACATCGAGCTCTCGAAGAGCCGCCTGCAGGCGGGCGCTGCTGAAGGCGCATCGGAGGCGTCGCGCGCCGCGCGCCGAGCAACCCAGGCGAACCTCGTCTTCGTGCTCGACACCGCGCTCCGGCTGCTGCACCCGATGATGCCGTTCGTCACCGAGGCGATCTGGCGTCAGGTGCCCCTCTCGCCCGATCGCGACGCCCAGTCGCTGATGGTCGCCCCGTGGCCGGAGCCTGCGGATCTTGCGGGCTTCGCCGACGAGGGGGCCGAGCGTTCTATCGAACTGCTCCAGGATGTTGTGGTGGCCGTGCGAGCCGCGCGGGCGCGCTATCAGATTCCGCCGAAGCAGGCGCTGGACGTCGTTGTGAAGGCGCCGCAGGCCGAGGCGTTGCTGCTGGTGGGGGAGGCGGACCTCGTGCGTTCGCTGGCTGGCGTCGGTTCCTTCGAGGTGTCGGTCGATGCGGTGAAGCCGGAGCACGCTGCCGCCTCGGTCGCAGGTCCGTGCGAGGTGTACGTTGTGCTCGAGGGGCTCGTCGACTTCGACGCCGAGCGCGTGCGGCTGGGCAAGGAGCGCGAGAAGGTCGCCACCGAACTCACCCGGCTCGAGAAGAAGCTCTCGAACGAAGGGTTCCTCGCCAAGGCCGCGGCAGAGGTCATCGAGAAGGACCGAGGCAAGGCCGCCGACCTGGCCGATACGCTCGCCACCCTCGACGCGCAGCTCGCCGAGCTCGGCTAGGGGCGCGGGGCGTGGCTCGGCCGCAGCGGCGATGAACGGCGGTGGCGAGGCGAACGAGACTCGCGATTACGCGCGCGCGGTCGACGCCCTTGGTCGTGCGCTCACGTTCGGCATCCATCCCTCGCTCGACGGCATCCGGGCGCTGACCGATGCGCTGGGTCGCCCGCAGGACTCCTTCGCCTCAGTCCAGGTGACCGGCACGAACGGCAAGACCTCGGTCACGAGGCTGGCAGCGACGATTCTTGCGGGCGAGGGGCTCTCGACCGGGGCGTACACGAGCCCACACCTCGTGAGCTACACCGAGCGTATCGAGATCGGCGGCCAGACCGGCGGAGGAGGGCGAGTTCGCCCGCGCCGTGTTCGCCGCGCTCGACGCGGCGACGCGAGCCCGCGGCGGCGGCGACGACACTGGGGGCACCGGCGACGCGACCGGAGACCCCGGCCTCGACTTCACCGAGTTCGAGCTGCTCACCGCAGCCGCGCTGTGGCTCTTCCGCGAGCGCGCTGTCGACTACGGCGTGCTCGAGGTGGGCATGGGCGGACGCTGGGACGCGACGAGCGTTGTGGCACCGCGCGTCGCCGTGATCACGGGCGTCGGGCTCGACCACACCGAGCGGCTCGGCGACACCCTCGAGGCGATCGCAACCGACAAGGCGCAGATCATCAAGCCCGGCTCCGTTCCGGTTCTGGGTCCCGGGACCGCGCCCGTCGTCGACATCTTCCTCGAGCGCGCCCGCTCGCTCGGGGCGCAGCCTCGCTTCGTCGCCGAGCTCGCCAGCGAGTCGCCTGTGGCCGAGGAATCGACGGTGCGTTACCGGGTCACCGAGCGACCGGTGGAGCCGGCCGGTCACACGACGCTCGACGTCCGAGGCATCCACGCCGACTACCCCGGCCTCCGGCTTGCCGCCCCGTCGTACCAGGCGCCGAATGCCGCCGTCGCGGTCGCCGCCGCCGAGGCGGCCCTCGGCCGCGCGCTCGACCTCGAAGCGCTGCGCGCGTCGTTCGCGGGCATGCGGTTTCCCGGGCGCTTCGAGGTCGTGCGCCGAGAACCGCCGCTCGTGCTCGATGGCGCGCACAACCCACAGGCGGCGGCGGTTCTCGCCTCGGCGATCCGGGAGGCTTTCGGCGACGAGCGGCCGACCGTGGTCCTCGGCGTGCTCGCGGACAAGGACGCTGACGGCATCGTGGAGGCGCTGGCGCCGGTCGTGTCGGGGTTCGTGTGCACGGCCCCGGAGTCTCCGCGCGCGCGACCCGCCCCGGAACTCGCCGCGCTCGTTGAGCGAGCCACGGGGAGACCCTGCCCGTCCTACGATCGCCTCGCCGACGCACTTGCAGCCGTGGCGAGCGAGAACGTCCCTGTCGTGGTGACTGGAAGCCTCTACATGGCCGGCGAGGCGTTGACCGCCTGCGGACGGCTCGAGCGACAGTTCGGTATCGGGGAATCGACGCCGGGATAGGCCGACGAAGCGCTCTGCTAGAATCGCCGCTGGTGCGCGCGCCGAGGGGGGCGCGCTGAAAGGGAGTCGATGTTTAGCGACATTCTCGATCCGATCCTGGGCAGCCCCGAGTTCGCGCTCGCGCGCAACCTCTGCACGCTGTTCTTCGTGGTCATCCTCGTGGCCGTGGCCTTCTGGACCTTCCGCGACGCCAATCGTCGAGGTGCGATGGGGTGGTTCTGGGGCCTGATCGTGCTGGTGACCTTCGGCGTGGGCTGGATCGTCTACCTTATCGTGCGTCCGCCCATGACCATCGAAGACCGTCAGGAGCAGGAGCTCGAGATCCGTGCCCGCGAGGCCGCGCTGCAGCGCGACTACGAGACGTGTCCCTCGTGCGACAAGCCCATCGAGAACGACTACCTCATCTGTCCGTCGTGCATGAAGAAGCTGCGCAAGCCCTGCGTGGAGTGCGGCAAGGCCCTCAAGCTCAACTGGCAGGTCTGCCCCTACTGCAAGACCAAGCAGTAGCAGCTACACTCGGACATCGGACGGCCTGAACCCGCCCCGCCTTGTCGGGGCGGCTGCATATCTCGAGAGGTGCGCGCATATGCCTGACATCACCGTGACGCTTCCCGACGGCGGTACCAAGGCGGTTCCCGAGGGATCCACGGTCCTCGACGTCGCCACGGCCATCGGACCGCGCCTCGGCCAAGCGGCGATCGCCGCCAAGGTCGACGGTGAGTACGCCGACGTCAACAAGACGGTCGCCGACGGCGATGCGGTCGAGATCATCACCGACAAGAGCCCTGAGGCGCTGCACATCCTGAGGCACTCGGCGGCACACGTGATGGCCGAGGCGGTCAAGGACCTGTTCCCGATGGCCAAGTTCGGCATTGGCCCCGCCATCGAGGACGGCTTCTACTACGACTTCGACATCGGCCGCCCCTTCACCCCGGAGGACCTCGACGCGATCGAGGAGCGCATGCGCCAGATCGTCGCCGAGGAGAAGACGTTCAAGCGCACCGAGCTCGACAAGCTCGAGGCATGGGACGCGTTCGAGGAGCAGCCCTACAAACGCGAGCTGATCCAGGAGCTGCCCGAGAGCGAGACCATCTCCACGTACACCCAGGGCGCCTTCACCGATCTCTGCCGAGGCCCGCACGTGCCTTCCACCGGTCGTATCGGCGCGTTCAAGCTGCTGAAGATCGCGGGCGCGTACTGGCGCGGCGACTCCGACCGCCCCATGCTCCAGCGCATCTACGGCACCGCCTGGTTCACGCAGAAGGACCTGGACGCGTATCTGACCCGTCTCGAGGAGGCCGAGAAGCGCGACCACCGCAAGCTGGGTCGCGAGCTCGATCTGTTCTCGCTGCACGAGGAGGCCGGAGCGGGCCTGCCGCTGTACCACCCCAAGGGGGCTCGGGTGCTGCGGCTCATCCAGGAGTGGCTGCGCGCCGAGCTCTACAAGCGCGACTACGTCGAGGTCATCACCCCGCACATCTACAAGGCCGACGTGTGGAAGATCTCGGGCCACTGGGACAACTACCGCGAGAACATGTACTTCTTCGAGATCGACGAGGGCGATGGCCGCGTCAACGACTACGGCATCAAGCCCATGAACTGCCCGGGCCACATCATGATCTACAACGACGAGATCCGGTCGTATCGCGACCTGCCCATCCGCATGTTCGAGTTCGGCACGGTGTATCGCCACGAGCTCTCCGGTGTGGTCCACGGACTGATGCGCGCTCGCGGCTTCACGCAGGACGACGCGCACATCTTCTGCACCGCCGAGCAGGTGACCCCCGAGGTCATGAAGATGCTCGACCTCGTGGACTACGTGAACGGCGTGTTCGGCTTCGAGTACACCGCCGAGGTCTCGACGCGTCCCGAGAAGTCCATCCAGGGCTTCGACGACGAGTGGGACCACGCCACCAAGTCGCTGATGAACGCGCTCGAGCAGCGCGGCATGGCCTACGACATCAACGAGGGCGATGGCGCGTTCTACGGTCCCAAGATCGACATCAAGCTGCGTGACGCCATCGGACGGACGTGGCAGACGGCCACCATCCAGGTCGACTTCAACAACCCGCTCCGGTTCGGGATGACGTATCGCACCGCCGACAACACCGAGGCCCAGCCGTTCATGCTCCACCGCACTATCCTCGGCAGCATGGAGCGCTTCTTCGGCATCCTCATCGAGCACTACGCCGGCGCGTTCCCGACGTGGCTTGCGCCGGTACAGGCGGTCGTGATCCCCATCTCCGACCGTCACCTCGAGTACGCCGAGAAGGTCCGCACCCAGCTGGCGCAGGAGGGCGTGCGCGTCGAGGTCTACGACCAGAACGAGCCGATGCGGGTCAAGATCGCCAAGGCCCAGCAGCAGAAGGTGCCGTACATGCTGGTGGTCGGCGACCGCGAGGCCGAGGAAGGCAGCGTGGGCGTGCGCGAGCGTACCGAAGGCGACATCGGCGCGATGACGGTGGTCGCGTTCGCTCAGAAGGTGCTGGCCGACACGCCCTGACGCGACCGGTCCGCCTCGGCTGGCAAGCGCGGTGGTGATGCGACCGTGGACAGTCGTCCTCGGCGCCGCTATAATCCGTCCGCTAATCGAATACCGCTCACAAGCGGGACCCCTTCCTGACGAAGGTCGTGTGGTCCCCACCTTGCGGCGCCGATACGGGTAGCTGTCTGGTCGATGAAATGCGAGCGCGGGTCCACGGTGTGGGACCTGTCGCGCGCACCCATCTCCCGTCGGCGATCCTCACAGCCGCGGGAGTTTTGCTTTTGCGCCGAGCTGCGAGAACGCGGTCGGCGCCAACCACGGAGGTGACCGCTCATAAGCACGAACGATCCTCGGCTCAATGAACGTATTCGGGCCCAACGGTGCCGGCTCATCGGCGTCGACGGAAGCCAGCTCGGGATCTTCGCCGTCTCCGACGCGCTGCGGATCGCGGACGACCAGGGATTCGACCTCGTTGAGATCGCTCCCGACGCCGACCCGCCCGTCTGCAAGATCATGGACTACGGCAAGTTCAAGTACGAGCAGGACATCAAGGCCAAACAGGCCCGGAAGAACCAGACCAAGGTCGAGATCAAAGAGATCAAGTTCCGCCCCAAGATCGACAAGCATGACTACGAGACCAAGAAGCGCCACGTCATCCGGTTCCTCGACGCTGGCGCCAAGGTCAAGGTCACGATCATGTTCCGCGGGCGGGAGATGGCTCACCCCGAACTGGGCCTGAAGATCCTGGAGCGTGTTGCCGAGGAGCTCGGCGAGACCGCCACGATCGAGACCCAGCCCAAGCTCGAGGGCAGGAACATGCACATGCTCCTCGCCCCCCTGAAGAAGGTCGAGCCCAAGGCCAAGCCCGCCGAGGCGGACGAGGCCGAGGCCAGCAGCGCGAACGAAGAGCCGGCGGCAGAAGCCGCCGAGGAGTAGGAGGCCCACCACATGCCCAAGATGCGAACCCACAAGGGAGCCGCCAAGCGGTTCCGCGTGACTGGCACCGGCAAGATCATGCGCGGGAAGGCGTTCAAGAGCCACATCCTGACCAAGAAGTCGCCGAAGCGTAAGCGCAACTTCCGTCACGAGACCGAGATTGCTGCGGCCGACAACAACGTCATCAAGAAGAACCTCGGAATCGGCTAGCAGATAAGCCGGACCGTCATCCCTCGACGATCCAAGGAGTGATCGCACCATGCCTCGTGTAAAGCGCGCAGTGAATGCGAAGAAGAAGAAGCGGACCGTTCTCGGCAAGGCGAAGGGCTACTACGGCGCGAAGAGCCGTACCTACCGTTCAGCCAAGGAGCAGGTCCAGCACTCGCTGCAGTACCAGTATCGCGACCGTCGGAACAAGAAGCGCGAGATTCGCCGCCTGTGGATCACCCGCATCAACGCCGGTGCCCGCCTGAGCGGCCTGTCCTACTCGCAGTTCATGAGCGGCCTCAAGAAAGCCGGCGTCGGCCTCGACCGCAAGGTCCTCTCCGACATGGCCGTCAACGAGCCGGCCGCGTTCGCCAAGCTCGTCGAGGTCGCGAAGGACGCCAACGCCGCCGCGGCGTAGGACCCGCACCTCAGCACGACCTCACCGAAGCCCCGCCACAGTAGCGGGGCTTCGCCGTATGTGCTCCCGTTAGCGGCGGGTAAGCACGGCGCAAGGCACAGGGCGCACGATCGTGTCGGCCGGCACGGCGCCACCGGCCGACCATCGTCCATCGCCCGTCCCCCCTCGGCAGGCACGTCCCTCGAGGAGGGGATGTCCTATGTTCAAGCGCGTCCTGACCACGGCCATCGGCGCACTGCTCGCGCTGTCGATCGGCGCAGCGAGCGCGTACTTCACTGCGCAGATCAAGGTCCCGGACTCGGTGATACGAGCCGGTCATGTCGCGATGTCGACGGAGCCCACCAGCGCTCCGCTGTCGATCGAATCGCTCGCGCCTGGTACGAGCGCGACCCGTTCGCTCGCGGTCGTCAACGACGGTTCGCTGCCGATCGATGTCGTGGTCACGCCGTACAAGTCGGCGGGTATCACCGCGTTCTACGAGTCTCTGACGTGCACCGTCACCGCCGGGAACGTCCCGCTCTACGCAGGACCGTTCTCCCAGATGCGAACCGAGGCGCTGCGGATGAGTCCCGGTGCGCGAGGGGACATGCGGTTCGAGATCGGTCTTCCGCCCGAGTCCGGCAACGATGTCACCGGTGACTACGTGAAGGTCTCGCTCACCGTCGATGCCGAGCAGGCGCACTGATGTCTCGCCTGGTGTCCTCGCTGGTCTGGCTCGTCGCGTGTGCCGCAGTGGCGGGTGCGATGCTCGTCTCCGCCAAGGAGGTCGTCCCCGTGCGGGTCGGCGGCGGCTCGATGGAGCCCTCGCTCGAGCCCGGGGACATCGTCCTCGTCCGACGAGGCGCATCTCCACGGGTGCGCGACATCGTGCTGATACGGCGCTCTGGCCATCCCGACGTGCTGCATCGGGTGGTGGGTGCGGCCGGCTCGGGCCGGTGGGTCACCCAAGGAGATGCGAACCCGGTGGCGGATCTCAAGCCAGTCCAGACGTCGGCGATCGAAGGTCGAGTGGTGAGCGTGCTGCACCTCGGAGCGGCGGTGCGCCGATGGCGTCACGCCTCGGGCGATGCTAAACTCGCGAACCAATCGGATAGCACTCGGCAATGACGGAGAGACGTCGACCGGCGCGCCGACCGACCAGGGAAGGGCCCCGTGACTGGAAGGGCCCCGGGCGGTGAGGTAGGCGGTTCACTCCACCAGCCGCGACCTGAACCCGTCCTCCGCACTCGCGTGAGGTCGGCACTAGGGAAGCCGGATCCCCCGATATCGGGACGTCCGCGGTGAGAAGCCCGGATTCGAGCGGCGCGAATGCGCCGCGATGAGTGGGCCGGCGAGACCGCTGAGTGGCAAGCCGACCAATCGAGGTGGTACCGCGGGAGCCGCATCTCCCGTCCTCGGGCAACGAAGGCCCGACGACGGCAGGTGCGGCTCCTGTCATGTCGGACGACGACGAAGGTACGAGGAGGAGCCGATGACCGTGCTCCAGGAGCTCGAGCAAACGAAGACGGAGGCGCTCGCAGCCGTTGCCGCTGCCTCATCGCTCGCCGAGCTCGATGCGGTGCGAGTAGCGTACCTCGGCAAGAAGGGCTCGCTCACCAGCGTGCTGCGAGGGCTTGGGTCCTTGTCGGCCGAGGAGCGGCCCGCTGTGGGCAAGACCGCGAACGAGGTCCGCGTCGCGCTCGAGGCCGCGCTCGACGAGCGCAAGGAGGAGCTGTCGGCCTCGGCGCTCGACGCGCGCGTCGCGGCGGAGGCGATAGACGTGACGCTTCCCGGGCGCAGGCGCGAGCTGGGCCACGAGCACCTCATCAACCGCATCACGCGAGAAGTCACCGACATCTTCGTCGGCCTCGGCTATTCCGTTGCCGAGGGCCCCGAGGTCGAGCTCGACTACTACAACTTCACCGCGCTGAACACGCCCGCCGATCACCCCGCCCGCTCGCTGGCCGACACGTTCTACGTGAAGGACCTGTCCGGCGAGGTGGCCGCGATCACCGGCGAGAGCGATGTGCTCCTCCGTACGCAGACGAGCCCCGTGCAGGTCCGGTACATGGAGTGCAACGCACCGCCGATCTACGTCATCGCCCCGGGGAAGGTGTATCGCCGGGATATCGCCGACCCGAGCCACCTGCCGCAGTTCACGCAGATCGAGGGGCTGGTGGTCGACGAGGGCATCACCTTCGGAGACCTCAAGGGTACGCTCGAGCAGTTCGTGAAGGCGCTGTTCGGTCCCGACCGCCGCACGCGCCTTCGGCCGCACTTCTTCCCGTTCACCGAGCCCTCCGCCGAGGTCGACGTGTCCTGCGGCATCTGCGAGGGAGCGGGCTGCCGCTTCTGCAAGGGGGCCGGGTGGCTCGAGATCCTGGGCTGCGGCATGGTCGATCCCAACGTGCTCGGCTTCTGTGACATCGATTCGGAGCGCTACACAGGCTTCGCGTTCGGCATGGGGGTCGAGCGGATCGCCGCGCTTCGCTACAACATCCCCGACCTCAGGATGCTGCTCGAGGGCGACATGCGGTTCCTGAGGCAGTTCTGATCGACCTCGCCCGCTGATTTCCGCACGACGAGAAAGGACGCGAGATGCTCGTCTCGCTCAAGTGGCTGAAAGAACTCGTTGAGATTCCGCTCACCGCCGAAGAACTCGCCGACCGCTTCGACATGACCGGCACCGCTGTCGAGACGATTCACACCGCGGGAGAGGCGCTCGAGGGCGTGGTGGTGGGGCAGGTGCTCGCCAAGGAGCGCCATCCCGACGCCGACACGCTCTGGGTGACCACGGTGGACATCGGCCAGGACGAGCCGCTGCAGATCGTCTGCGGCGCGCAGAACTTCGAGGCAGGCGACAAGGTGCCCGTCGCGCTCGTGGGAGCCACGCTTCCCAACGGCATGACCATCAAGAAGGCCAAGCTTCGCGGCGTGGAGTCGCGGGGCATGAACTGCTCGGCGTCCGAACTCGGCGCTGGGCACCGACCACAGTGGCCTCCTGATCCTGCCCGAGGACGCCCCTGTCGGTACGCCCTTCGCCGAGTATCGCGGCCTGTCCGACCGCATCTTCGAGCTCGAGATCACCCCGAACCGGCCCGACTGCCTCTCGATGGCGGGGGTCGCCCGCGAGACCGGCGCCGTCCTGCGCACGAGCGCGTCGGTTCCCGCCTCGACCCCGCAGGAGACTGGTCGCCCTGCCGCCGAGGAGGTCTCGGTGGCGATCGACCAGCCGGAGCTCTGCGCCCGCTACACCGCGCGGGTCATCCGCGGCGTCAAGGTTGGCCCGTCGCCCGACTGGCTCGCCGAGCGGATCGTCGCCTCCGGCGGGCGTCCGCTCAACAACGTCGTGGACATCACCAACTACGTCATGTTCGAACTCGGGCAGCCGCTCCACGCGTTCGACGCGGACCTGCTCGCCCGCGACGAGACCGGGCGTATCGCGATAGGGGTGCGGCTTGCGGGCGAGGGCGAGAAGCTCACGACGCTCGACGGCGTGGAGCGCGAGCTCGCGCACGACACGCTTCTGATCACGGACCCGACGGGACCGGTCGCTCTCGCCGGCGTCATGGGCGGCGAGTCGACCGAGGTCCACGACGGCACCGTGAACGTGCTGCTCGAAGCCGCGCGGTTCGATCCGGCGTCGATCAGCCGGACGAGTCGGCGCCTCGGCCTCATCTCCGAGGCGTCGATCCGGTTCGAGCGCGGCGTCGATCGCGCCGCGAGTGCTGCCGCTTCCGATCGCGCCGCCGCCCTCATCGCCGAGATCTGCGGCGGCGCAGTCGCACCTGGCGTCGTGGACGCCTATCCGGTGCCCCCGGAGCCGGTGCACCTCACGCTTCGCATGGCGCGACTCAACGGGTTCCTCGGCACCGAGCTCGGCGTCGAGGAGGTCTTCGATATCCTCGCGCGCCTCGGCTTCGTCGTGGCTCTGGAGTCCTCGGAGTCGATCGCCGATGGAGGCGAAGTCCTCTCGGTGGAGGTCCCCACGTTCCGGCCCGACATCGAGCGGGAGGTCGACCTTATCGAGGAGGTCGTCCGGGTGTGGGGGATGGAGAACGTCGCGTCGACGCTGCCGTCGGCCGGCCGCGCCGGCGGGCTTTCCGAGGAGCAGGCGTGGCGGGAGCGCATCGGACGCGCGCTTCGAGGCCTGGGCCTCAGCGAGACGATGACGTACGCGTTCGCGGATCCCGGCGATCTCGAGCGACTGGGTGTCGAGCTCGAGGAGAACGAGCGTCACGTCGAGCTGCTGAACCCGATGTCGGTCGAGCAGGCGGTGTTGCGCCGCACGCTGCTGCCGGGCCTGCTGCGCAGCGTGTCGTACAACCAGCGACGGGGCGTGCCCGACGTTCACCTCTACGAGGAGGGGAGCGTCTTTCTTGCGGCCGAGGGCAAGAAGCAGCCCAAGGAGCGGACGATGATCGCGGGCGTGCTGTCCGGCAGGTGGCACCGCCAGGCATGGAACGACCCGGCACCCACTCCGAATGCCCCGGCCCACCTCGACTTCTTCGACGGCAAAGGCATCGTCGAGGAGCTGGCGGACTCGATCGGCGTTGCCAAGCTCCGCTTCCGCGCGGCCGACCGGCCGTGGCTGCAGCCGGGGCGGTCGGCGGAGGTGCTGATCGGCAGTGAGGTGGCAGGGTGGCTCGGCGAGGTGCACCCCAACGTGCTTGGCGAGCTTCGAGGCCGAAGGGCCAGTCACCGCATTCGAGCTGTCGCTCGCAGTGCTGCTTCGCGCGGCCAGCGCACAGCGCCCCTTCGTCGACGTGCCGCGATTCCCCGCGATGGAGCTCGACATCGCGCTGCTGGTACCCGACGACGTCACGGCGGAGCGAGTGAGCCAGGCGATCGCCTCGGCGGGTGGGAACCTGCTCGAGTCTGCGAGGCTGTTCGACGTCTACCGAGGTACGGGCGTACCCCAGGGACGGGTGTCGATGGCGTACTCGCTGACGTATCGCCGTTCGGACCGGACGCTCACCGCCGAGGAAGTCGAGCAGGCCCACGAACGGCTGGTGCGCAAGGTGACCGCCGCCGTGGGCGGGGAGCTGCGAGGCTAGGGGACGAATCCACCGATCGAACACATCGCATTCGTCGCACAGACGGGTGGCTCGTCCTATGCTGGGGAGCATGGACGAAACGCAACGCAACAACTCGGAGGTCAGGATGGAGACGGAGAGCGGCCAGGCGCGCAGCACCGTGCGCTGGATCCTCGAGACGCTGGTCATGGTCGCGGCCGCGTTCTTCCTGGCGCAGGTGGTGCGAGCGTACGCCGTCGCGCCCTACATCGTGCCGAGCGAGTCGATGATTCCCACCATGCAGATCAGCGACCGGTTCCTCGCAGACCGGTTCACCTATCGCTTTCTCCACTCGCCGAAGCAGGGTGACATCGTCATCTTCGACGAGCCTGGTGGCTCCCGGACCTTCGTCAAGCGGGTGGTCGCGGTGGGTGGGCAGACGGTCGACGTCCGCGATGGCGCGGTGTACGTGAACGGCAAGCGCCTGAGCGAGCCGTACACGCACGGTGCCACGACGGAGCCCGGAGACATCGAGCTGCCGTACACGGTGCCGCAGGGGTCGGTCTGGCTGATGGGGGACAACCGTCCCAACAGCACCGACAGCCGCTGGTTCGGCGCGGTACCGCTGTCCACGGTTCGTGGGCACGCAGTCGCCCTGTACTGGCCGCTGGCACGCGCGGGATCTCTCGAGTAGCTGCGAAGGGCCGGGCGGGACCAGATTCTGCAACCGCCATGAAGAGCTGAAACGCTCTGAGCGCATAGAACTTGACCAGTATCACTATTCTTGCATATAGTTCCCACTCACACGCAGAACAGGCGAGAGGAGTGCGGGATGGTGAACGTCGCGGTCGTTGGGGCGGCGGGGTATGCAGGAATCGAGGCTGTCCGCCTCATCCTCGGGCATCCCGAGCTGCGCTTGGCGTGTGCGACGTCGGCGGCGGACGAGGGCAAGCACACTCACCGACGTCTATCCCGCGCTGTCGGGCTCGACCGACCTCGCCTTCACGGCGCCCGACGCCGACGCGATCGCGTCGGCTGCCTCACTCGCGTTTCTCTCGGTGCCGCACACCGCTGCGATGGCACTCGTGCCCGACCTGCTGCTCCGCGACGTCACCGTGATCGACCTCTCGGCTGACTTCCGCCTGAAGGACGTCGGGGTCTACGAGGCGTGGTACGACGTCGAGCACACCGCCCCCGAGCTGCTCGCCGAGGCGGTCTACGGCCTGCCCGAGCTCGGCCGGGACGCGCTCGTCGATGCGCGACTCGTGGCGTGCCCCGGCTGCTACCCGACGGCTTCGCTGCTCGCCGCCGCGCCGGCCTTCGAGGCGGGGATCTGCTCGGCGGAGCGCGTCGTGATCGACGCGAAGTCCGGTGTCTCCGGCGCCGGTCGGAGCGCGACGCCCGGCGTCCACTTCTGCACGGTCAACGAGAACCTCGCCCCGTACAAGGTCGCCGGCCATCGTCATACGCCGGAGATCGAGCAGGGACTCGCCGAGGTCGCCGGGCACGACGTCGGCGTCACCTTCACTCCGCACCTCGTGCCGATGACCCGCGGGCTGCTCGCCACCGCGTATCTGCCGCTCGACGTCCCGCTCACCACAGAGGCAGCAGTCGCCATGTACGCCGAGCGCTACGCCCCCGAGCCGTTCGTCCACGTCCGGGCGGCAGGCCACATGCCGGGGACCCGCGAGGTTTCGGGCAGCAACCGCGCTCACATCGGGGTGGCTGTCGACGAGCGCACAGGAATGCTCGTGGTCGCGTGTGCGATCGACAACTTGATCAAGGGGTCGTCGGGTCAGGCGATCCAGTGCGCGAACCTGGTGCTCGGCCTGGACGAGACGGCGGGCCTCGGCATTCCGTCACCCGTGGTGTAGGAGACGCGAGCAATGAGCGACGTGAAGTTCGGATACGCCGAGGGCGGGGTTGTCGCGCCCGAGGGCTTCCTGGTGTCGGGGGTCTCGGCAGGGCTCAAGGGCGACGGCAAGCGCGACCTTGCCCTGATCGTCGCCGAGAAGCCCGTCCCGGCGGCCGCGGTGTTCACGCTGAACTCGATGGCCGCGCCTCCCGTACTGCTCTCGCGCGAGCACATCGCGGGCGGCCTGATTCGCGCCGCCGTCACCAACGCGGGCAACGCGAACGCGTGCACGGGGTCGCGCGGGCTCGACGACGCGCGCCGCACGGCGAGCGAACTCGCTCGCCTGCTCGACTGCGACCCGACTCAGGTGATCGTCGCGTCCACCGGCGTGATCGGCGTCCCGCTCCCGGTGCAGCAGCTCGTCGATGCGCTGCCTGAAGCCGTGGACGCGCTCGACAACGCCGACGCCGACGACGCCGCCGAGGCGATCATGACCACGGACACCTTCGCGAAGCAGGTCGCCGTCACGTGCGAGTGTGGTGGCCGGCGCTTCTCGGTGGGGGGCATGAGCAAGGGCGCCGGAATGATCATGCCGAACATGGCTACGATGCTCGGCTTCGTGACCACCGACGCGCCTCTGACGCCTGCCGCCTGCGACGCCGCACTGCGAGCGGCGGTCGACGTGACGTTCAACCGCATCACCATCGACTCGGACACCTCCACCAACGACATGGTGCTGCTGATGGCGAGCGGTGCCGAGGACGGCGCGGCCATCGACGTCGGTGGGGAATGCTTCGCCCAGGTCGCCGCGGCTATCCGACGAGGTGTGCGGCGAGCTGGCGCGGATGATCGTGCGCGACGGCGAGGGTGCCACCAAGTTCGTGACGGTAACCGTCGCCGGTGCGGCAAGCGATGAGGACGCGCACGAGGCTGCGATGGCGGTGGCGAATTCGCCGCTGGTCAAGACCGCGCTGTTCGGTGGCGACGCGAACTGGGGGCGGGTCGTGATGGCGGTGGGAAAGACCGCCGCGAAGGTCGACCCCGCAGCCATCGACGTGACCTTTGCCGGCATCCTCGTGTGTCAAGCGGGCGAGGCGGTCGGTCTCGACGAGCAGGCCGCGTCGGTCGCGCTCGCCGAGCCCGAGATCGAGATCCGCGTGGACCTCCATCTCGGCGATGCGGAGGCCACGGTGTGGACCTGCGACCTGTCATACGAGTACGTGCGGATCAACGGCGAGTACCGCAGCTAGTCACGGGCCGCAGGTGCAGGACGCACCACACAGCGGCGCCACACGCGCGAGCGAGGAGCGACAAGCGTGAGAGACCTACTCAACAAAGCCGAGACGCTGATGGAAGCGCTTCCGTGGATCAAGCAGACCTGGGGGCGCACGGTCGTCATCAAGTACGGAGGCGCGGCGATGACCGATACCGCCCTGCGCGACTCGGTGGCGTCCGACATCGTGCTCATGAAGCTCGTCGGCATCAATCCCGTGATCGTGCACGGGGGCGGCCCCGAGATCACCGGCTACATGGACCGGCTCGGCCTTCCCGTCGAGTTCTATCAGGGAATGCGCGTCACCACCGACGAGGCGATGGAAGTCGTCAAGATGGTGCTCGTAGGCAAGGTCAACACGGAGCTCGTCGCGTCCATCAACAGTCACGGCCGGCTCGCGGTGGGCGTTTCGGGTGACGACGGCAAGCTCATCATCGCCAAGCAGCGCGACGAGCGTCTCGGCCGGGTGGGCGACGTCACGCGCGTCGACACCACCGTGGTCGACAACCTCATCGAGGACGGATTCATTCCCGTCGTCGCGACCGTGGCCGCCGGCGAGGACGGGGGCTCGTACAACATCAACGCGGACCTGGTGGCGGGCGAGCTCGCGGCGGCCCTCTCGGCGGACAAGGTCATCTTCCTGACCGACGTCGACGGCCTGTACCGCGACTTCGCCGATAAGGACTCGCTGATCAGCCGCCTGGCTCCGCAGGAGGCGGAGGCGATGATCGCCTCGGACGAGCTGGAGGGCGGGATGGTCCCCAAGGTCGCCGCGTGCATGACGGCGCTTGCCGGCGGCGTCCGCCGTGCGCACATCCTCAACGGCACCGTGCCCCACGCGCTCCTGCTGGAGGTCTACACCGACGAAGGCGTGGGCACGATGATCGCCGAGCCCGGCGACGTTCTGGAGTCGGCCGGTGTCTTCGGGACGGGGGCCTAGCGTGTCGCAGGAGTTCGACGCCGCTCTCGCGCTCGACGCGACCTACGTCATGCCCACGTACGGGCGCAAGCCGGTCATGTTCGTGCGCGGCGAGGGCATGCGGCTCTACGACGATGACGGTCGCGAGTACCTCGACTTCGTCTCCGGGATCGGCGCGGTGAACCTGGGCCACGCTCATCCCGCGGTCGCCCGTGCGCTCTGCGACCAGGCCTCCAAGCTCGTCCACGTCAGCAACCTGTTCTACACCGAGCATCGCGGCGAGCTCGCCGAGAAGGTCGCGCAGCTCCTGGCTGCCGACGGGTCCAGCTCGGCGCAGGACTGGCGGCTGTTCTTCGCCAACACGGGCACGGAGGCGACCGAGGGCGCCATCAAGCTGGCCCGGCGTTGGGCGAACACGCACAAGCCGGGCGCGCACGTCGTCGTCACGGCAGAGCGCTCGTTCCACGGCAGGACGCTCGCCGCGCTCGCAGCCACCGGGCAGCCCTCGAAGCAGGAGGCATTCGCGCCGCTGCCCGAGGGGTTCGTCCACGTGCCGCTGAACGACATCGATGCGCTCGACGCGGTCGTCGACGAGTCTGTCGCGGCGGTGTTCCTCGAAGTCGTGCAGGGCGAGGGTGGCGTGTGGCCGTGCACCCAGGAGTACCTGCGCGCAGCGCGCTCGATCTGCGACGAGCGCGGCTGCCTGCTCATGATCGACGAGGTCCAGACCGGCTTCTTCCGCACCGGGCCTGCGTTCGCGTTCCAGGGCTACGGCGTGACGCCGGATGTCGTGACGCTCGCCAAGGGCATGGCGAACGGTGTCCCCATCGGTGCCGTAGCGGGGCGGGGGAGCGCCGCCGTCGCATTCGCTCCCGGCGAGCACGGCTCGACGTTCGGCGGCGGACCGCTCGCGACGGCTGCCGGTCTCGCCACCGTCGACGCGCTCGTCACCCAACGGCTTGGGGAGAACGCCGTCGAGACCGGCGCGTATCTGCGCGACCGGCTGGGAGAGCTCGCTTCAGCCACGGGCGCGATCGTCGACGTTCGCGGACTCGGCCTGATGGTCGGGATCACCCTGCGCGACCCGATCGCGGCGCAGGTCGCCGAACAGGCCCTGTCCCGCGGTATCGTGCTGAACAACATCGGGACGGATATTGTCCGATTTCTTCCGCCTTTGGTGTGCACTCACGCAGAGGTTGATACACTCCTGAGGGTTCTTTCCGACATTCTGACCGAGGGAGTGCAATGAACGACACGCTTCGCGGACGCGACCTTCTCACCCTCGCCGATCTGACTCCCGCCGAGTTCGAGCTCATCCTCGACACGGCAATCGAGCAGAAGCGCGCGTGGGCTGCCGGCGACCACAGCGCCCCGCTCGCGGGCCTGGCCATCGCCGTGATCCTCCAGAAGCCGTCGCTTCGCACGCGGGTGTCGTTCGAGGTCGCGTGCGCCCGTCTCGGCGCCCATCCCATCGTGATGAGCGGGCCCGAGGGCGCGTTCTCCCGGGGCGAGTCGATCCACGACACCGCGAAGGTCCTCGAGCGCTACTGCGACGCGATCGTCTTGCGCACCTTCGCGCAATCCACGATCGAGGAGCTCGCCGAGCACGCTTCCGTCCCGGTGATCAACGCGCTGACCGACGAGCACCATCCGTGTCAGGGCCTCGCCGACTTCCTCACTATCAAGGAGCATCTGGGTCGGCTCGCCGGTGTGAAGCTGGCGTACGTGGGCGACGGCAACAACATGGCCCACACCTACCTGCTCGGCGGGGCGCTCTGCGGCGCGGACGTCCGGATCGCGACCCCTGAGAGCTACGAGCCCGATCCGGCGATCGTCGAGCAGGCCAAGTCGATCGCAAGTGCGACGGGGGCGCGACTCGTCGTCACGCACGACGCACCGTCGGCGGTCGAGGGCGCGGACGTCGTCGCGACGGACACCTGGGCTTCCATGGGTCAGGAGTCCGAGCACGGCGAGCGGGTGGACGTCTTCGCTCCCTACGCGTGCGACATGTCGCTCATGGAGGCCGCGTCGTCCTCGGCGAAGTTCATGCACTGCCTACCGGCACATCGGGGCGAAGAGGTGACCGACGAGGTCATCGACAGCGAGAACTCGATCGTGTTCGACGAGGCCGAGAACCGACTCCACGCGCAGAAGGCCCTGCTGTCACTGGTGCTCGCCTAGCGCGAACCCCGAGGCACCGCAGGACGCACGTTCCCGACGACAGGACTGGACCGATGAGGAAAAGGCTCGAGCGGCAAGACGCCATCAGGAGCATCGTTCGCGACGAGCGGGTGCGCACGCAACGCGCGTTGGTGGACCTGCTCAAGAAGCGCGGTTTCGTGTGCACGCAGGCCACCGTGTCGCGCGACATCACCGAGATGGGCCTGCGCAAGCTCCCCGAAGGCGTGTACGTACTCGCCGAGGACCTCCACCTGCAGCGCATGGTCGCCGACCTGGTGACCGAGGTGAAGTTCACCGACAACCTCGTCATCGTGAAGGCGTCGACCGGTACGGCGCCCGGCGTCGCGGCAGCGCTCGACGCCGCCGAGCTCGACGGGATCCTCGGCAGCATCGCCGGCGACGACACGATCCTCGTGATCAGCAACAGTCCGGCGGATGCGACCAAGCTCGTCGACCAGCTCAACAAGTTCCGCGGCGTCTCGTAAGGCCGCTGCAGCACCTGCCCATCGCGACCCGACCGCATCGCACCGAAGGGAATCGCCGGTATGGCCCGTGACAAGTGTCTGCTCGCTTACTCCGGAGGTCTCGACACCTCCGTCGCGATCAGGTGGATCGCCGAGAACTACGACCTCGACGTCATCGCGCTGGTGGTCGACGTCGGGCAGGAGCGTCAGGACCTCGAGTTCGTACGTCAGAAGGCGCTCTCCATCGGGGCCATCGAGTCGGTGTGCAAGGACGTCCGCGAGGAGTACGTGGACGAGTTCCTGGCCAAGGCGCTCAAGGCCAACGCGCTGTACGAGAACAAGTACCCGCTGCTCTCGGCGATGAGCCGGCCGATCATCGTGAAGCACCTGGTGCAGGAGGCCCATCGCCACCGCGCAAAGTACATCGCCCACGGATGCACCGGTAAGGGCAACGACCAGGTCCGCTTCGAGGTCGGCATCGCCGCGCTCGACCCCGACATCGAGGTCCTCGCACCGGTGCGCGAGTGGGAGCTCAAGACCCGCGAGCAGGAGATGGACTGGGCCGCTGAGCGGGGGATTCCCGTGCCCACGACCAAGGACAACCCCTACTCGATCGACGACAACCTGTGGGGTCGCGCGATCGAGTGCGGCGTGCTCGAGGATCCCTGGGTCGAGCCGCCGGCGGACATCTACACGCTCACGAACGACGCTCGCGGTGACGCGTGCGGAAGCGAGCCGGAGTACGCCGAGATCAGCTTCGAGCAGGGCGTCCCGGTGGCGCTGAACGGCGAGCTCATGAGCTTCCACGAGATCATCAACGCGATGAACGAGCTCGCCGGCAAGCACGGCTTCGGTCGCATCGACATGATCGAGAACCGCCTCATCGGCGTGAAGAGCCGCGAGATCTACGAGGTGCCCGGGGCCCTGACGCTCATCACCGCCCACAAGGCGCTCGAAGACCTGTGCCTCGAGCGGGAGGTGCTGCACTACAAGCTCGGCATCGAGCAGAAGTGGGCGGACCTCGTCTACAACGGCATGTGGTTCTCGCCGCTCAAGGAAGCGCTGGACGGGTTCATCGAGACCACCCAGCAGCTGGTCACCGGCGACGTTCGGCTCAGGTTCTACCGGGGCTCGTGCGTCCCCGTTGGCCGCCGCAGCCCCTACTCGCTCTACGACTACAACCTCGCCACCTACGATGCCGCCGACACCTTCGACCACAAGGCGGCCAAGGGCTTCATCGACCTTCACGGCCTGCCCGTCAAGGTGTGGGCGCGCCAGCGCCGCAAGGTCGGCAAGGAAGGCGAGGTCTAGGCTGCGATGAACGTCGGCGGCTCCGAGTTCCTGATCATCGCGGCGCTCGCGCTGCTGCTCTTCGGGCCGTCCCTGCTGGCGTTCTGGTTCGGCTACGTTCTCGGCCAGCGCAAGAAGGACGAGCACGGCACCGTCGAGACCGAGTCCGTGACGGAGGCCGCGGCCGAGAACGAGGCCGCGACCGAGGGCGAGACCGAGACCGGTGCCGACACTCAGTCGGCGCCCGTGACCCAGACCGAGCCCGAGACGGCATCTGCCGGCGAGGAAGGCGACGATGACTGACACGAAGACGCCCTGGTCGGGCCGGTTCGAGAAGACGCCGGGCAAGTTCCTCCAGGAGTTCGGTGCCTCGCTTCCGGTGGACAAGCGGATGTGGGCGGAGGACATCCGAGGTTCGATCGCGCACGCCCGGATGCTCGCCAAGCAGGGCGTGATCACCGAGACCGACGCGGACGCGATCGAGTCGGGGCTCTCGGAGATCTATCGCGAGATCCGGGACGGGCACTTCGAGTTCGACATCGCCGACGAGGACGTCCACATGGCGATCGAGCGCGTGCTCACCGAGCGCATCGGCCCGGCCGGAGCACGGCTTCACACCGGTCGCAGTCGAAACGACCAGGTCGCCACCGACACCCGCCTCTACGCCAAGCGTGTGATCGCCGATCTCGCGTATCGCGTCGTGTGTGTGCGCAAGGCGCTCGTCAGGCTCGCCGAGCGGCACATCGACGTCGTCATGCCCGGCTACACGCACCTGCAGAAGGCGCAGCCGGTGCTGTTCAGCCACCACATGCTCGCGTACTCGTGGATGTTCGCCCGCGACTTCACTCGCCTTCGCCACGCGCACGAGGCCGCCGACGTGCTGCCCCTCGGCAGTGCGGCACTCGCGGGCACCACCTTCGACCTCGATCGCGAGTACGTTGCCAAGCGCCTGGGGTTCTCGGCGGTGGCACCCAACTCCATGGACGCAGTCTCGGATCGCGATTTCCTGCTCGACCTCGTCTACGCGGCCGCGGTGTGCCAGGTGCACCTGTCCCGGCTCGCCGAGGAACTCATCCTGTGGTCGACCGAGGAGTTCGGCTTCGTGACCATGGACGACGAGTTCTCCACCGGCAGCTCGATCATGCCGCAGAAGAAGAACCCCGACTTTGCCGAGCTCGTGCGGGGCAAGACCGGGCGTGTGGTCGGGGATCTCTCGGCGCTGCTCGTGACGCTCAAGGGCCTGCCGCTCGCCTACAACAAGGACATGCAGGAAGACAAGGAAGTGGCGTTCGACGCGATCGACACGCTCGCCGCATCGCTTCGCGCGATGAGCGGGATGCTCGACACGCTGAAGGTGAATGCCGACCGCATGGCCGCAGGCGCGCAGGGCGGGTTCATGGCGGCCACCGATCTCGCCGACTACCTCGTGGGCAAGTCGGTGCCGTTCCGCCAGGCGCACGAGATCGTGGGCCGTCTGGTGCTGCAGCTCGAGCGCGAGGGGCGCACGCTGTCCGATCTCACCGCCGAGGAGTTCGGCGCGGCCAGCGAGGACTTCGGTCGCGGACGCGCCGGCCGCGGTGGACATCCGGGCGGTCGTGGAGCGGCGCACGAGCGAGGGCGGCACCGCGACGAGCGCGGTGCGGGTGCAGCTCGCGCAGGCGACCGACGCGCTCGAGGCCGACAACGCGTGGCTGGAGAGCCAGCAGGCGTGAGCGAGCGACGCCGTCGGGTGAGCCGATTCGAACGGTTCCTGCGCCTCCTCAAGCACGACGCCGCCGACGATGTTGATTCCATGCGCCGCGGCCTGCGTCGTTTTCGCTCCCCCGAGTACGGCGAGAGCTTGTGGTGGGCGTACGGGCTCGTGGAGTTCGTCGCCGGCGCGGAGGTGTTCATCGTCGCGGCACTCGTTGCGCTCGCGGGCTCGCTTTCGCCCGCCGCGGAGCGAACCGTCGACCGTGCGATGGAGTCAGGGGGCGGGGGTGCGGTTCTTATGGTCCTGGTGGCATTCGGATGGGCCAGTGTCGCAGCCTTCCGAGCGCTGTTCGAGACCGAGCCCTACCAGCTGCTCGACATTCCGATGCGCCGTCCGCGTTGGACTATCGCACTCGTTCTTCTCGTCGTCGCCTTCGGGGCTGTTGTCTGGTGGTTCGCCATTCCCGAGGATGCGCCGGCCGGGGTGCTCGACACGGTCGCTCCTGTTGCCCTCGCGTTGATCCCGTTCTTGCCCCTGTTCGGATACACAGGGCACGCCCGGTTCCTGCTGCCGGCGCTCTGGCTCCTGGTTGCGCTCGCGCCGCTGCCACTCATGACCGGCACGGTCGCAGATGTGTGGCCTTGGCTCGCCATCATCGGGGGCCTGGTCGGACAGGGGATCTGGGCGGGCTGGTCGCTCAAGCGCCGCGCCGCGAGGCCCGCATCACTGGAAGCGATCAAAGCCCTGCTCGGCTCTGTCGAACCCTACCAGCGCGCTGCCGCCGCCACGTACATCGCGTACGTGGGCGAACCCCGCGCACTGCCGCAGGTTGCCGGCCTCGCACTGCGTGACCCGAATGCTCAGGTCAGGGAGGCTGCGGGCGATGCGCTCATTGCCGTGTGGGGTCCATCGGTCTACGCGCTGCAGGATCTGTGGGTCGAAGAGACAGGACTCACCCGACTGACACCTGACGATCTCAGCCCAGAGCTGCTCGCGGACGTGGACGAGGATCTCGAGTCGATTCGCGTCAACGTGACCAACTACGAGGCGGAGGTCGGCCAATCGGTGCGCAACGCGATTGCCGACGACCCGGAGCTCATGGCCGTGCTGATAGAGCTCGCCACACGGGCGCCCAGGGCGAGCAGCGTCTCTTCAGCTGCCGCGGGCGGGATGTGGCTTCTGGCGGCCAGTTCCGACGGCCGCGCCAAGGACGCACTCCTGGGGCTCGTGACCGACGGCAGCGAGAGAGTGTCGGCTGAGGCCTCCCAAGCGCTTGGGATCTTCGGTCCGGAGGTGCTCGGGGACCTGGCCGCGCTGCTCGGTACCGAGGATTCCAATCTCCGAAGGCGTGCGGCGCGCGCAATCCTCGCAGTCCTCGAGATGCAGCACGAGCGAGGGCAGCTACTGGACGGGAAGATCGCCACCGAGCTTGCCGTCGAGCTGCTCGGCGCCAGCCGCGACAACGACTCTCGCGTGCGGCGCGAAGCGGTGATGGTAATGGGCTGGCTGAGTACGGCGGACCAGCGGTCCTTGCTCGCAGCGCGAGCCCGCGAGATGCTTGGCGACTCCGCCGCAGGTGTGCGGGTCGAGGCCTTGAAGGCGGCGGTGCTGCTCGATGCAGAAGGGGCTGCCGAGGACGTTCGACGCGCGCTGGACGACCGAGCCGCGTCCGTGCGGACGGTAGCGGTGGAGGCCGTCGAGCTGCTGCAAGATACGTCTCTGCTCCCCGCCGTGGAGAGGATCGCCACGACCCGCCCGTCGAAGAAGGCCTCTGCCGCGGAGTGGCGGCTCCTCGAGACTGCTGAGCAAGTGCTTGTGGCTTCCCAATACTGGGAGCCGGTTCCGACTCCCAGCGAGGTCTGACCGCGCTCGGGTACTCTCAACGCATGCCTGCCTACGACAACATGGCCGTCGCCGCGAAGCTGGATCTCATGGCCGCGCTTCTCGAGCTCTCCGGAGCCGACAAGTTCCGCTTCCTGAGCTACAGGAAAGCGGGGAGTGCGATCCGTGCCTGGCCGGAACAGGTCGCCACGCTCGCGCGTGACGGTCGGCTCACCGAGATCCCCGGGGTCGGCGCGAAGATGGCGGCCAACGTGGAGCAGATCGTGGAGCGGGGCTCGTTCGACCAGCTCGACCAGATCGCCCAGACCGTTCCCCCGACCCTCGCCGAGGTCATGGAGATCCCCGGCGTGGGGCCCAAGCGTGCTGCCCTCCTCCACGAGTGGCTCGGCGTTTCGACCACCGACGACCTCGCCCGTGCGCTCGCCGACGACGCGGTCGCTCCCCTCAGGGGGTTCGGCGCCAAGACCGCCGAGAACATCGCCCGTGGTCTGGAGGCCAGGCAGCGCCACGGCGAGCGCACGCCTCTCGCCGTCGCGCTTCCGGTCGCCGAGCAGCTGGCGCTCGAGGTTGCTGCCCTTCCCGGAGTGGATCGGGTCGAGCCGGCCGGGAGCATCCGGCGCCGCGAGGAGACGATCGGCGACGTCGACCTGCTCGCGGCGAGCGAGCGGGCGGAGGAAGTCACTGCCGCCTTCGCCGCACTGCCGGCCGTAGAGAGAGTCCTTGCGGTGGGTGGCACCAAGGCGAGTGTGGAGCTCCACGACGGGTTGCAGGTCGACCTTCGCGTCGTCGAGCCCGACCAGTTCGGCGCAGCATTGCAGTACTTCACCGGCAACAAGGAGCACAACGTCCGGCTGCGCGAACGCGCCAAGGCCCGCGGCCTGAAGGTGAACGAGTACGGCGTGTTCCGCGTCGTCGATGACGGCGAGGGCGAGCGTGTCGCGGGCGCGACGGAGGCCGAGGTGTACGACGCTCTCGGCATGTCGGTGCCCGCCCCGGAGATCAGGTGGGGCCTCGAGGAGATCGAACTCGCGGCGGCCCACTCGCTACCACGGCTGGTCACCCTCGACGACGTGCGCGGTGACCTGCAGTGTCACTCGACGTTCACCGACGGCAAGAGCACGATGGCCGCCAATCGCGCGGTCGCCGCCGAACTCGGCTACGAGTACCTCGCCACCACCGACCATGCCTACGACCTGCGGATGGTGGGCGGCCTCGATGTCGCCGAGATCGAGCGGCAGTTCGATGAGATCGACGAGCTGAATTCGCAGGACGACGCGACCGTGCGAATCCTCAAGGGTATCGAGCTCAACATCAGCGACGATGGGGGAGTCGACTACCCGGACGAGGTGCTCGCCCGATTCGACATCGCGCTCGCGTCGCTGCACTCCGGATGGGACCAGGACGAGGCGACCGTGACCAAGCGCCTGGTGCGCGCGATCGAGCATCCCCTGGTCGACGTGATCGCGCATCCCACCGGACGCATCCTCGGCCGCCGCGATCCCATGGCCCTCGACATGGAACAGGTCCTTGCAGCAGCAGGGGAAACCGGCACGATCATGGAGATCAACTCGTATCCTGACCGTCTCGATCTTTCCGCCGAGCACATCCGTCTGGGTCGGAGGTTCGGAGTCCGCTTCTCGCTGGGAACCGACGCCCACGCCGCCGAGCAGCTGCGCTACATGCGCTACGGGGTGGCGCAGGCGCGCCGTGGGCTGGTCACACCTGACGAGCTGCTGAATGCGCAGACGTGGAGTGTCGCGAGAACGTGGCTGAAGCGCGCGAAGGTCCTCGGCTGGGAGTAGTTCGCGGCCGACGCCCCTCGAGGCAGCGGCTAGATCAGTCCGAGCTGCGAGAGTCCCCAGGCGTGGTAGGCCATCAGGCCCGCGTAGATCAGCAACGCTCCGATCGCGGTTGCGAGCACGGCGCGGTAGCGGCGCCACGACCAGAGCGCGATGGTCACGCCCAGTGTCGCCATGAGCTTGAACGCGAACGCGGCGGTGGGATTGGTCGAGATCATGACCGCGAGCAGCGGATTGCCCTCGGCCGCTCCCGCTTCGAGCACGTGCATGGTGAGCAGCCAGTCGACGATCGAGAGGATGTTGATCGACACAAGGACCGCAGCGAGAAGCACGGGCTGGTCGCGCAGCGTCCCGGTGAGCAGGGACGGACTGCGCCTGTCGAAGCCGGTGCGCCTCTCGGGGTAGTAGAGGCTCTTGCGGGTGACTCGGCGATCGTTGTCACGCCGCTCGAGTACGAGTTCGTTGGCGTCCACTCGTGCGTTCCTTCCCCCGTGCGAATCGCGTTTCCCCGAACAAAGTCTACCCGCGGAGCCCCAGCCACAGGTGGGATACCATCCCTCCATGGCTCGATTCATCCTCCCGGACGATGACGTCCTCCCATCGAAGGCCTTGGTCGCCGCATGCTTCGAGCGTCCCGCGCCTCTCGTCGCGCGCGAGCTTCTCGGCAAGCTGCTCGTGAGTACGGTCGGCGGCGTCACGACCGGTGGGGCGATCGTCGAAGCCGAGGCGTACCTTGGTCCCGACGACCCGGGCTCGCACGCGGCGACCCGGAAGATCACCGATCGGAACCGGGTGATGTACGACGAGCCCGGCACGGTGTACGTCTACTTCACCTACGGCAACCACCACATGCTCAACCTCGTCTGCGAATCGAGCGGGACTGCGTCGGCCGTCCTGATCCGGGCGTTGGAGCCGCTCGTGGGCGTCGAGCAGATGATCCGGAGGCGCAGCCACGGGGGGACGCCGCGACCGCCGCGCGAGCTCTGCAACGGCCCGGGCAAGCTGGCGCAGGCGCTGGGAGTCGACCTCACCGACAACGGCTCTCGCCTCGGCGAAGGCCGCATCGTGGTGTACGATTCCCCTCGTGTGCCTGCCGAGGACGTAGCCGTGTCCGGCAGAGTGGGGCTGTCGGCGGGCCACGAACTCCAGCTGCGCTTCTATCTGAACGAGAACCGCTTCGTGTCGAGAGGCAAGACGGGCCCTGCGCCTGGCCGCGGCACGCAGTCGAGAAAGGATGACCGGTGAAGCTCAAGGACCTCTACGACATCTGCGTGCGCACGGGTATCGAGTACGACGCCCGCGACCGCGACGAGATCGACCGCGTCCTTTCGGACTGCAAGAAGGCCTACGACAAGCTCGATGACGAGGACCGGGAGTTCTTCGACACCGAGAAGCTCGCGAACCCGTACTCCGACACCCGGATCTGCGCCGGCGACCCCGAGCAGGACATCAGGGGCGCGCTCGTGGGCGTCGACATGGAGGTCGGCGAGGTCCTCCTGGCCGAGAGACTGCGCGAGCGCGGCGAGCCGATCGACCTCATCTTCGCCCACCATCCCGAGGGTCCGGGGTATGCGAACCTCCACGAGGTGATGTATCTGCAGGCGGACTTGTGGGCCCAGCAGGGCGTCTCCATCGCCGCCGCCGATGCGCTCATCGGCCCCCGCGCCGAGGAAGTGCATCGGCGCATCATGCCGGTGAACCACTACCGCGCGATCGACGCAGCCAGGCTCCTTGGCTTCGCATCACTGTCGTGCCACACGCCGGCCGACAACGCCGTGAACTCGTTCGTCCAAGCTGCCCTCGACGAAGCCGCCCCGCGCACGCTGGCCGACGTCGTCAAGGTGCTCCGTGGAATTCCCGAGTATCGGGACGGCGCGCTCAAGGGGTACGGGCCGACGGTGGTTCAGGGCTCGGACAGTAACAGGGCCGGTCGCATCGTCGTCGACATGACCGGTGGGACCGAGGGTCCCATGGACGCGCTCAATCGCCTGTCGGCGGCGGGTGTGGGGACGCTCGTCGGGATGCACTACAGCGAGGACCATCGGAAGCGCGCCGAGGAGCTGAAGCTCAATCTCGTCATCGCGGGCCACATCTCGAGCGACGTGCTCGGCATGAACCTCATCCTCGACGCGATCCAGAAGCAGGGCGAGCTCGACGTCGTGGCCGCCTCGGGGATGGTGCGCGTCTCGAGGCTCTAGACGACGGTTGCCCCTGCGGCGACCTCCCGATACCGAGTAACGGACGGGCCCCGCGGCTGTGACGCGGGGCCCGTTGCGATCTTGAGTGTGCGGAGGCCGATTAGGGCGGGTTGGGCGGGTTGGGCGTGGTGGTGGTGCCCCCGCCACCGCCGCCGGTGCCTCCGCCCGTGCCGCCTCCGGTGCCGCCGCCGGTACTACCGCCGGTGCCACCGCCCGTGGTACCACCTGGTCGCGTCGGGGCGGCCGGCCCGCTGGAGACGATCAGCGTGATCGTCCTTCCGCTGATGGTCGAAGAGACGACCGTGCCGGCCGGCTTGCTCGAACTCACGTACTTGATGACGATCTCGTAGCCGGATCCCTTGAGCTTCGAGAGCGCGCTGGACAGGCTCTCGCCCGCGACCTTGGGCGAGCCCCCGCCAGGAATCTTGAACTTGGACGCGTTGTAGACGGGCTTGGGGGCCTTCGGGAAGTCGAGCACCGGCTTGCCCTTGAGCGCGGCCCTCATGAACTCAGCCCAGATGGGTGCCGCGACCGTTCCACCGAACGCGCGGCCGCCGTTGACGTAGATCGTCTTCTCTCGGCGATGCCCGACCCACACGGCGGTGGATAGCTGCGGCGTGTACCCCACGAACCAGACGTCACGGTTGTGCTCGCTGGTCCCGGTCTTGCCGGCCTGGGGGCGGCCGATGTTGGCTCGGGTGCCGGTGCCCTGGCGGACGACCCCGCGCAGGATCTGGGTGACGGCGCCGGCGACGGCCGGCTTCAGGACCCGGCGGGGTTTCGGCTTGGCACGGAAGATGACCTTCCCGTCGGGGTCGATCACCTTCGTGATCGCGACGGGCCTGTTGTGGACGCCGCCCGTGGCGAGCGTTCCGTAGGCCGAGGCCATCTCGAGCGGCGTGACGCCGACGGCTCCCAGCGAGATCGAGGGAAGCGGCGGCAGGTACGTGCGGATGCCCATCCGCTGGGCAACCTTGGCGACGGTCTTGGGCTTGATGCCGACCGCGACGCGCGCGAACACTGTGTTCACCGAGCTCCACGTCGCTGCCTCGAGCGACATCATGCCGTAGCCGCTACCCTCGCTGTTGTTGACCACCCACGGCTTGGGCTTCATGGGGATGATGGCGGGGGAGGACGAAGCGATGCGGTAGTAGGGCGGCATGCCCTGCTCGATCGCGTCGGTGAGCACGAACGTCTTGAACGACGAGCCCGGCTGGCGCTTCGCCTGAGTCGCCAGGGAGAACTTGTCTTCCGCGTAGCTTCGGCCGCCGACCAACGCCTTGATGTAGCCGGTCCGAGGGTCGACCGCAACCAGCGCCGCCTCCGGAGCACCCTTGCCCTTGAGCTGCTTGGTCGCCTTCTCGGCCTTGGCCTGCATCTTCATGTCGATGGTGGTGTAGACCCGAAGGCCGCCCTTGAACACGACCGAGGGGTCGTACTGCTGCTGCAGGAGTCGGCGCACGTGAGCGACGAAGTACGGTGCGCCGTAGATGCCCTCCATCGGCTGTCGCGCGCGCTTGACCTTGAGCCGCGTCTTGATCGCCGCGTCGTACTGCTCCTGGTCGATGTAGCCGTTACGCAGCATCGCGGCGAGGACCTCGTTGCGCCTCACGACGGCGCCTTCGGGGTTGAGGTAGGGGTCGAGGCGGCTTGGCGACTGGGGGAGGCCGGCGAGCACCGCGGACTCGGCGAGCGTGAGCTGCCGCGCGTGCTTCGCGAAGTACGTTTGCGCTGCCGCCTCGGCACCGTAGGCGTTCTGCCCGAAGAAGATGGTGTTCAGGTACATGTTCAGGATGTCCTGCTTGGAGTAGACCTTCTCCAGCTCCATCGCGAGGTAGGCCTCGCGGATCTTGCGCGCGAGCGTCACGTCGGTGCGCTCGTTGAGGAGCAGCGTGTTGCGCACGTACTGCTGCGTGATCGTGGAGGCGCCCTCGGCGCCCCAGCCCGACTGGAGGTTCTTCACCATGGCTCGGGTCAGACCCTCGGGATCGACGCCGCGGTGCTTGTAGAACCGCTCGTCCTCGATCGCCACGATCGCGTTCGCCAGATCGGTTGAGATCTGCGAGAGCGGGACCACGGTCCGGTTCTCGAGGTAGAACTTGCCGATCAGCTTGCCGTCGGCCGAGTAGATGCGGGTGGCCTCGGCGACACGGAAGGCCTTGGGGTTGTGGTAGTCGGGGAGGCCCTTCAGGTAGCCCTGCACCTGCCCGTACGCGACCGCCGAGCCCAGCGCCACGATAACCACGAAGAAGACCGTGGCAGCAGCCGCGATCTCCAGGGCTATGTAGATGTAGCGCGGTCCTTTGGAGGAGGACCGGCGCAATCGGCGGCGCCTTGACATGCTGTGGCCGTCACCTCCACGGTGAGATTGTCTCGTGCAAGGCGAATCGCGTACCAACAACGATACAGACTCGTTGACCGACCAGTAACGGCGAACGGACACATCGTGGTGGCAGAACCGCTGGTAAGGCTGCCTGAGTTGCTCGCCCCAGCCGGTGGACCCGCAGCGCTGCGGGCCGCTGTCAACAACGGCGCGGACGCCGTCTATCTCGGTGTGGACCGATTCAACGCGCGGCGGAGCGCCGAGAACTTCACGCTCGAGGGCCTCGAGGAGCACGTCCGGTTCGCGCATCTGGCTGGCACCCTCGTGTACCTCACACTCAACGTGCTCGTGCTCGAGCGCGAGTTCGATGAGGCGCTGGAGGTCGTCGATCGCGCCTGGAGCGCCGGAGTGGACGCCGTCATCGTGCAGGACCTGGGCGTCCTGTCTGCGATTCGCGAGGCGCTGCCGTCGGTCCGCGTTCACGCCTCGACCCAGCTGAACGCGCACAACCTCCCCACCGTCGAGACACTTGCCGACCTTGGAGTCTCTCGGGTCACGCTCGCGCGCGAGCTGTCGGTCGCCGAGATCGCCGCTCTCGCCGAGCGCTCGCCGGTCGAACTCGAGAGCTTCGGGCACGGCGCGCTGTGCATGTGCTACTCGGGGCAGTGCCTGATGTCCTCGCTCATTGGACGGCGAAGTGCGAACCGGGGACAGTGCGCCCAGCCCTGCCGACTGCCGTACGAGCTGCTCGATGCGGGGGGCGAGGTTCTCGCCGCCGAGGGCGCCTACCTCCTCTCGCCGCGCGACCTCGCCTCGATCACCGCGCTGCCGTCGCTCGTGTCGACAGGGATAGCCGCGCTCAAGATCGAGGGTCGGATGAAGAGCCCCGAGTACGTTGCCCTCGTGACCTCGGTCTATCGCGCCGCGTTGGATCGGCTCGCCGAGGACCCCGGGAGCTTCGAGGTGCGCGATGCCGAGATGTCCGTGCTCTCGGAAGCGTTCAGCCGCGGCTTCTCGGAGGCGTACCTGGCCGGCGAGCGCGGCAACGCCATGATGAGCTACCGGCGACCCAACAACCGGGGCGTACTCGTGGGACGGGTCGCCCGCGTGGAGCCTGAGGGCGAGGCCATCATCGCGCTCGAGACCGCCGTGGAGTCGGACGACACACTGGAGTTCTGGACGGGCCGCGGTCGCTTCGCGCAGCGTGCCGGTCACCTGCGGGTCGAGGGTCGGCCGTCCGCCTCGGCTCCCGCGGGGTGTCGGGTCGGGGTGCGCACCGAGCAGCCGGTGCAGGCGGGTGATCGCGTCTTCCGTGTGGCGAACGCGGCCCTGCTCGCAGCGGCGCGACGCACCTTCGAGGCTGACGCTTCGGATCGGACCCCCGTGACCGTGTCGGTTCGCGCCGTCCGAGGCGAGCCGCTCGGCATCGAGATCTGCGACGGCATCGGCCGGTGCGGCGAAGCGAGCGGACACCCGGTCGAGGCTGCCCGCACCCGCGAGCTCACCGCCGAGCAGATCCGCGAGCACGTCGGACGGCTGGGCGGCACGCCGTACGAGCCGTCGGCGTGGGACATCTCCCTGTCGCCCGGCGTGGGCCTCGGGTTCTCCGAGCTGCATCAGGTTCGCCGAGAGGCGATCGCCGATTACGAGCGGGGCCTGCTCGCTGCGTGGGCCGATCGTCAGCGCGAGTCTCGGACTCCCCACGCGCCAGGGATCGAGCGAAGCGCCGGGGCGCGATCGGCGGGCGATCGGGTGAAGCTGTGTGTCGAGCTGGCGGATGCCGCATCGGTCGAGCCCGCGCTGCAGGCCGGCGCCGACGAGGTGCATCTGCCCGTGCAGGCGCGCCGTAGCTGGGCCGACGCCGATCCCCGCATCGCCCCGCTCCTGCCGCGCATCCTTCACGACGCCGATTTCGAGGAGGCGCTGCGTTCTCTTGCCACCGATGGCCCCTGCGCGGTGGCAGCCAATCTCGGCGCGGTACGCGCGGCAGCATCGCAGCGTGCCGTTGCTGCCCACTGGTCGCTCAACGCCGTGAACCCCTGGTCCGTGGCGGTCCTGAACCGGCTCGGCGCGGATGAGGTCTGGCTGTCACCCGAGCTCTCCGAGCAGCAGATCGCATCGATCGCCAGACAGTCGTCCGTTCCTCTCGGCACGGCGATCTACGGCCGGCAGGAACTGATGGTGACCGAGCATTGCGTCTTGATGTCGGAAGGGGAGTGCGACCGCAACTGCCGCGGGTGCTCGCGCCGCGCCCAGACGCGATGGCTGCGAGATCGCAAGGGCTATCGCTTCCCCGTTCTCACGGACGTGGCGGGGCGCAGCCACATCTACAACGCGGTCCCGCTCGATCTCGTTCCACGCCTTGCCGAGGTGCTCGCGACCGGGGTGCGAATGCTCCGGCTCGACCTGCACAGCGAGTCGCCCGCCGAAGCGAGCACTGCAGTCCAGCGCGTGAGGCGAGCGATCGGTCTGGCCGAGGCAGGCGTCGCTCCGGAGCCGGCCGAGGCAGAGGCGCGCAGAGCGGCCGGAGACCGCCAGACAACGTCAGGCCACTTCTACCGAGGCGTGAGCTAGTTGATGACGACCGTGATGCTCGTCGAGGACCGCTGTCCCTTGGTGTCAGTCACACGAAGCGTGACTTCGTAGGTTCCGGGCGCCTGGTAGCGATGGGTCGCAGTCGCTCCCGTTGCCCCGGTTCCGTCACCGAACGACCACAGGTAGCTCGCGATTCCCACGCCGGACGTGGAGCCGCTGCCGTCGAAGTTCAGCTTGTCCTTCACCGTGCCGCTGCTCGGTCCGCTGACCAGCGCGACCGGCGGTGCCGTTGCCACCGGCGGCTTGGCGACCACGAGGTTCACGACCGTCGACGACGTCGCGACGCTTCCGGCTCTCGGCGTCTGCTCGGCGACCGTCCCGGCCTTCACGTTCGTGAACTCCTGCTCGACGACCTCGAACGCGATGCGGAGCTTCTTGAGAGCGGCGATCGCGGCGTCCTTGGTCATCCCGACCAAGCTCGGCACGAGCACCTTCGGGGCGGTCGCATGGAGGGTGCACGACTTCGGGGCGTGACCGGAGAGGAACAGGCCGCGGCCGCGCTCGGGGCAGTATGGCGTCGCCTTCAGCCCCGTCTTCAAGCAGATGGTGACGTGGGTGAGCCCTTTGGGTTCCTCGAACGTGTGCTCCGGGACGCCCTTGAGCGCCTCGCGCATGAAGCTCGCCCAGATGCGAGCGGGGAACGACCCGCCGGTCACGGTGATGCCGTGCACCGAGTTCATCGGCTTGCTGCCGTCCGAGTAGCCCATCCACACCGCTGTGGCGAGATCGGGCGTGTAGCCGACGAACCATGCGTCGTTGTTCTTCTCCGTCGTGCCCGTCTTCCCGGCCGCCGGGCGTCCGATAGCCGCGTCGTGTCCCGTCCCCTTGGCGATGACGCCGCGCAGCATATCGGTCACGAGGTAGCTGACCGCGGGGTCGAGCGCCTTGGTCTTCTTCGGCTCCGCCTCCATGAGCACGACGCCGTCGGATTTCGCGACCTTGGTGATCGCGTGCGGTTCGATCGCCGTGCCGCCCCCCGCGAACGTCGAGTACGCGGCGGCCATGCTCAGCGGGGACACGCCGTGACGCAGTCCGCCGAGCGCGATCGCCGGCACCTCCTCGAGGTCCTCGGCGATGCCCAGCTTGTGGGCCATCGCGACCGTCTTGTCGGGGCCGTCCTTGAGGATCAGCCGTGCGAACACCGAGTTCACCGACTTCTCGGTCGCGGTCCGAAGCCGCATCGGCCCTCCCGCCGAGGAGCCCGTCACCTTCCAGGTCTGCCCATTGGGCAGCCGTAGCCGGGCGGGACCGGACGTGAAGGTCTGCTCGGACGAGACCTTGTTCGAAAGCGCCGAGGCAAGCACGAAGGGCTTGAACGCCGAGCCGGGCTGGCGCTTGCCCTGCACGGCGACGTTGAACTGCTGCTTCCCGAAGTCACGGCCCCCGACCATGGCCAGCACCTCGCCACTTGAAGGCTTGATCGCAACGAGGGCGGCGCTGGGGTCGCCGGGACGATCGAGCTGTTTCGCGATGGCCCGCTCTGCCGCCGCCTGCATCTTGGGGTCGAGCGTGGTGTACACACGCAGGCCGCCGCGGTAGACGGCGTCTTCGCCGTACTTTGCGACGAGCTGGGAGCGCACCCACTCCATGAAGTAGGGCGCCTTGGTGGCGGCCCGCTTCGGCTTCGCCAGCTTGATCGGGGTGGCCTTCGCCTCTTGGTACTGCGCCTCGGAGATGTAGCCCTGGTCCCGCATCAGCCCGAGCACGATGTTGCGACGGCGAAGCGCGGCTTCAGGATTGGAGGAAGGCGAGTGCCCGTTGGGTGACTGGATCAGCCCGGCCAGTAGCGCGCTCTCGGGGAGTGTGAGCATGGGGGCGCGCTTGCCGAAGTAGGTCTGCGACGCCGCTTCGACCCCATACGCGCCTTCCCCGAAGTAGATGGTGTTGAGATAGAGCTCGAGGATCTGGTCCTTGGTGTACTTGCGCTCCAGCTTGCGCGCGAGCATCGCCTCCGAGACCTTCCGCCGCAGCGTCTTCTCGTCCGTGACGTAGGCCTGCTTCACGTACTGCTGCGTGATCGTGGAGCCGCCCTGAGCCGCGCTTCCCTCCTTGATGTCGGTGAAGAGCGCGCGCATCGTGCCCGTCAGGTCCACGCCGGAGTGCTCGTAGAACCGACGGTCCTCCACGGCGATCACTGCCTGCCTCAGCGCCGGAGGGATATCCTTGAGACGCCGGTCGGTGCGGTCCTGCTCGGCGAAGAGCTTCGAGACGACGCGGCCGTTCCGGTCGTAGATGATCGTGGACTGGTCCCTGCCCCGAGCAGCCGTCGTCGCCGGGTCCGGCAGGTCCGAGCCGATGCCGAGTAGCCCGCAGCCGGTGAGGAGCGCCGCGGCGACGAACAGGATGACTGCCAGCAGCGCGAACCGGGGCAGGCGAGAGCGGCGCGCTCTGGGCGCGCGCTCGCGCGGAGGCCTCGGCATCTCGGTGCTGCGCGCTCGTTTCGCGCTCGCGCGGCTCCCACGCCGCTCCGGGGTGGAGCGACGAGAGCGCGGGCGCGGTTGAGGACGGTCGTACGACATGCTTCGGGTGGCCTTCGGTCGGGTGCGGCAGCCCTCCGGACGAGGGGAGTCGCAGGGATGGTCTGGTAGAGTATTACGCAACTCACAGACCAACGGCGGCGGGCTTTGTGGCCCGTCGCCGTGGCGTTACCCCGGCCGCTCGGCCACGTCACGAGGAGCGTCGCACAGGTGCTTTCGGCCTCCGAACAGCTGCACGTCATCAAGAGCGGGATCGCCGATCTCGTGCCCGAGCCTGCGATGGTCGAGAAGCTCGAGCGGGGCCGTCCGCTGCGAGTCAAGCTCGGGGTCGACCCGACCGCTCCCGATCTGCACCTCGGGCACGCCGTGCCGCTTCGCAAGCTGCGCCAGTTCCAGGACCTGGGCCACGTCGTCGTGCTCATCATCGGCGACTTCACCGCCCTGATCGGCGACCCGTCCGGCCGCAACTCCACTCGTCCGCCGCTCTCCCGCGAGCAGATAGAGGAGAACGCGCGCACGTACATCGACCAGGCGTTCAAGATTCTCGATCCCGACGCGACCGAGCTTCGGCGCAATTCCGACTGGCTCGGGGAACTCGACTTCGAGGCGATCCTGCGGCTGACGAGCCAGTTCACCGTCGCCAGGATCCTCGAGCGCGACGACTTCTCGAAGCGCTACCGCGAGGGCGTCGGCATCTCGCTGCACGAGTTCCTCTATCCCATGGCCCAGGCCTACGACTCGGTGGCGATCGACGCCGATGTCGAGCTTGGCGGGACCGACCAGCTGTTCAACCTGCTTGCCGGCCGCGACCTGATGGAGCGCCTCGGCAAGCCCGCCCAGGTGTGCCTGACCTTGCCGCTCCTCGAGGGGACCGATGGCGTTCAGAAGATGAGCAAGAGCTACGGCAACTACATCGGGCTCACCGACCAGCCGGCCGACATGTTCGGCAAGCTCATGTCGATCCCCGACGAGCTGATGGTGAAGTACTTCCGCCTGTGCACGGGTCTTCCGGTCGACGAGGTCGACGCCCTCGAGGCCGGCCTCGGCTCGGGCGAGCTCCATCCCAACGCGACGAAGCGTCGCCTCGGTCGCGAGATCGTGTCCCTGTACCACGGGGCGAGTGAAGCCGATGAGGCCGAGGCAGCCTTCGATCGCGTGTTCAAGCAGCATGAGCTGCCCGAGGAGATCGCCGAGTTCGCCATTGCGCTCGAGGACGAGGTCTACCTGCCAGGCGTGCTCGCGGAGGCGGCACTCGTGCCATCGGCGTCCGAGGGCCGGCGCATGATCGACCAGGGCGCGGTCCGCATCGACGGCGAGGTGGTCGGCTCCGGCGCATATAGAGTCGTGCGCGCGCGCGTAGAAGGTAAGGTACTGCAGGTCGGAAAGCGACGCTTCGCTCGGATCGCCGCCCGCCCCTGACACGCGCACGCAGGCGGGCCACTCCATCCTGACGACGCGTCACGTGGCACGGGCGTTGCACTTGAGCGCGAGGCGTTGCCCGTCTCGAGCCGAGCCGGATCGAGAGCCCCCTTCGACCTGCCTGTTCTCGGCGGTCCGCACCCGAACCAAGGGTCGCGGAAAGCGGTCGAAAAAACTTCGGGAATGGTGTTGACACGGGGTTGGGCCGCGCGTATTGTATCCCCTTGCCGCCCGACGACTTCGGGTGGCTGACGGCGGGGAAAAGCGCAGGACAGACTGGGTGAAACCCGCCGCGCCTGAACCTTGAAAAACGGATACTGTGACGAGCCAAAAGGTCTGCAATTGCAGATCAAATCACACCCCGTCATGCCGAGAGGGTCGATAAAGGACCAAACCGGCTGACAGAAACGATCGAAACCGCGTTCCGCCTCCTTAGGAGCGTAGGTCGGTCAATCCGGATTAACCGGATCACACTTCGTGAATCGCAGACTTCGGTCTGTGACATCTTCCACGGAGAGTTTGATCCTGGCTCAGGATGAACGCTGGCGGCGTGCTTAACACATGCAAGTCGAACGGAAAGCCCCTTCGGGGGAATTCGAGTGGCGAACGGGTGAGTAACACGTGGGCAATCTGCCCCTGTCACCGGGATAACTCAGGGAAACTTGAGCTAATACCGGATACTCCGTCGAGATCGCATGGTCTCATCGGGAAAGCTCCGACGGACAGGGATGAGCCCGCGGCCCATTAGCTTGTTGGTAGGGTAATGGCCTACCAAGGCGACGATGGGTAGCCGAGCTGAGAGGCTGATCGGCCACACTGGGACTGAGACACGGCCCAGACTCCTACGGGAGGCAGCAGTGGGGAATTTTGCGCAATGGGCGAAAGCCTGACGCAGCAACGCCGCGTGCGGGACGAAGGCCTTCGGGTTGTAAACCGCTTTCAGCAGGGATGAAACTGACAGTACCTGCAGAAGAAGCCCCGGCTAACTACGTGCCAGCAGCCGCGGTAATACGTAGGGGGCAAGCGTTATCCGGATTTATTGGGCGTAAAGCGCGTGTAGGCGGCTTGTTAAGCGAGATGTGAAAACCGGGGGCTTAACCCGCGGCCTGCATCTCGAACTGGCAGGCTTGAGTCTGGTAGAGGAAAGTGGAATTCCCAGTGTAGCGGTGAAATGCGCAGATATTGGGAGGAACACCAGTGGCGAAGGCGGCTTTCTGGGCCACGACTGACGCTGAGACGCGAAAGCTAGGGGAGCGAACAGGATTAGATACCCTGGTAGTCCTAGCCGTAAACGATGGGCACTAGGTGTGGGGGGTCACCAACTCCCTCCGTGCCGCAGCTAACGCATTAAGTGCCCCGCCTGGGGAGTACGGCCGCAAGGCTAAAACTCAAAGGAATTGACGGGGGCCCGCACAAGCAGCGGAGCATGTGGCTTAATTCGAAGCAACGCGAAGAACCTTACCAAGGCTTGACATGCAGGGAAAAACGGCGGAAACGTCGCGTCCGAAAGGGCCCTGCACAGGTGGTGCATGGCTGTCGTCAGCTCGTGTCGTGAGATGTTGGGTTAAGTCCCGCAACGAGCGCAACCCCTGTCGTATGTTGCCAGCATTTAGTTGGGGACTCATACGAGACTGCCGGCGTCAAGCCGGAGGAAGGTGGGGATGACGTCAAGTCATCATGCCCCTTATGTCTTGGGCTGCACACGTGCTACAATGGCCGGTACAACGGGCAGCGATGGAGCGATCCGGAGCGAATCCCTTAAAGCCGGCCCCAGTTCGGATCGAAGGCTGCAACTCGCCTTCGTGAAGTCGGAGTTGCTAGTAATCGCGGATCAGCATGCCGCGGTGAATACGTTCCCGGGCCTTGTACACACCGCCCGTCACACCACCCGAGTCGTTTGCACCCGAAGTCGCTGGCCGAACCCATTGGGACGGAGGCGCCGAAGGTGTGGAGGGTAAGGGGGGTGAAGTCGTAACAAGGTAGCCGTACCGGAAGGTGCGGCTGGATCACCTCCTTTCTAGGGAGACACCAGCACTGGATCCACGGATCCAGTCGGTACCCGGTCGAGCTTTAGCTCCTGGGACCTAGAGCTGATGTTGGTGAGGCTCCTCGGCTCTTCGACTCGATCGAAGGGTGTCACAGTATCCGCTTTTCAAGGCTCCGGCCTTGAGCTCGCGCGCCCTCCTGGGGCGCGCCTGCACCTTGAGAGCTGCATAGCGCAAAATCGCATCACGAATGGTCAAGAACAAGATACTAAGGGCACACGGTGGATGCCTTGGCGCTGGAAGCCGATGAAGGACGTGGCAAGCTGCGATAAGCCTCGGGTACGTGCACACAACGGCCAATCCGAGGATTTCCGAATGGGGAAACCCAGCTGGGGTCATGCCCAGCTACCGCCTGCTGAACACATAGGCAGGAGGGAGGCAACCGGGGGAACTGAAACATCTAAGTACCCCGAGGAAGAGAAATCAACCGAGATTATCCTAGTAGTGGCGAGCGAACGGATAACAGCCTAAACCCATGCATGTGTAAGCCGAAGGGCGTTGCTGCATGAGGGGTTGTGGGAGTCATCGAGGCAGGGCCTTCGACCTGTCACGGAGTTACAAATCACTGTGGTAGCAGAACGACTTGGAACAGTCGGCCATAGGGGGTAAAAGCCCCGTACGCGAAACTGCAGTGACTCCGAGATGACCACCCGAGTACTGCCGGACACGTGAAATCCGGTAGGAATCTGGGGGGACCACCCTCCAAGGCTAAATACTCTCCAGCGACCGATAGTGAACCAGTACCGTGAGGGAAAGGTGAAAAGCACCCCGAGAGGGGAGTGAAATAGTACCTGAAACCGTGTGCTTACAAGCAGTCGTAGCCCGGAAAGCCGTTCCTTCGGGATCGGCAGGGTGGCGGCGTGCCTTTTGTAGAATGAGCCAGGGAGTTACGGTGTGTAGCAAGGTTAAGCTTATAAGCGAGCCGCAGCGAAAGCGAGTCTTTAAACGGGCGCTTAGTTACACGTCGTAGACGCGAAGCCGGGTGATCTATCCATGGGCAGGCTGAAGCGGGGGTAAGACCTCGTGGAGGGCCGAACCCACTTCGGTTGAAAACGGAGGGGATGACCTGTGGATCGGAGTGAAAGGCTAATCAAACCCGGAGATATCTCGTTCTCCCCGAAATAGCTTTAGGGCTAGCCTCGTGCGTTCAGTTCCGGTGGTAGAGCACTGGATGGTCTAGGGGGCCTCACCGCTTACCGAAATCAACCAAACTCCGAATGCCGGTACTCCAGAGCACGGGAGTCAGAGTATGTGGGCTAAGCTGTGTACTCGAGAGGGAAACAGCCCAGACCGCCCGCTAAGGTCCCTAAATCCATGCTAAGTGGCAAAGGATGTGCGTTTGCCAAGACAACCAGGATGTTGGCTTAGAAGCAGCCATTCATTTAAAGAGTGCGTAATAGCTCACTGGTCAAGTGGACATGCGCCGACAATTCACGGGGCTCAAGCATGGTACCGAAGCGGCGGACCTCACTTTGTGGGGTGGTAGGGGAGCATTCTGTTCGGATCGAAGCAGGCGGGTGACCGTCTGTGGACTGTACAGAAGAGCGAATCCTGGCATGAGTAGCGAGAGAAACGCGAGAAACGTTTCCGCCGTAAGCCTAAGGGTTCCTGGGCAACGTTAATCGTCCCAGGGTCAGTCGGGAGCTAAGGCGAGGCCGCAAGGCGTAGTCGATGCACAACAGGTGGATATTCCTGTACCACTGGTAGCGCGTTATTACCGATGGGGTGACGGAGTAGGGTAGCTGAGCGCGGTTCTGGACGTCCGCGTGAAAGGCTGTAGGGCGTGTCGTAGGCAAATCCGCGACACACATGCCTGAGAGCTGATGACGAAGCGATTGAGTGAAGTCAGTGATCCCATGCTTTCAAGAAAAACCTCTAGGGAGTTCTACCGGTGCCCGTACCCCAAACCGACACAGGTAGGCAGGTAGAGAATACCAAGGCGATCGAGAGAACTACGGTTAAGGAACTCGGCATAATGGATCCGTAACTTCGGGAGAAGGATCGCCTCGGTCTGTGATCACCTTCGCGGTGTGAGCGGGCTGAGGCCGCAGAGAAACGGCCCAAGCGACTGTTTACTAAAAACACAGGTCTCTGCTAAGTCGTAAGACGACGTATAGGGACTGACGCCTGCCCGGTGCTGGAAGGTTACGTGGAGGGGTTAGCCGTAAGGCGAAGCTCTGAAACTAAGCCCCAGTAAACGGCGGCCGTAACTATAACGGTCCTAAGGTAGCGAAATTCCTTGTCGGGTAAGTTCCGACCTGCACGAATGGCGTAACGACTTGGGCGCTGTCTCAACCGTAGACTCGGCGAAATTGTACTATTCGTGAAGATGCGAATTCCCCGCGGAAGGACGGAAAGACCCCGTGAACCTTTACTACAGCTTGACATTGATCGTTGGTTTGTCGTGTAGAGGATAGCTGGGAGGCTGTGAAGCCGGGACGCCAGTCTCGGTGGAGCCGACCTTGGAATACCAGCCTCGGCAGATTGACGATCTAACCCCACACCGTGAATCCGGGTGGGGGACCGTGTCAGGTGGGTAGTTTGACTGGGGCGGTCGCCTCCTAAAATGTAACGGAGGCGCGCGTAAGGTTCGCTCAGAACGGTTGGCAATCGTTCGTAGAGTGCAAGAGCATAAGCGAGCTTGACTGCGAGACCTACAAGTCGAGCAGATAGGAAACTAGGCTCTAGTGATCCGGCGGCTCAGAGTGGAATGGCCGTCGCTCAACGGATAAAAGGTACTCCGGGGATAACAGGCTGATCCTGCCCAAGAGTCCACATCGACGGCAGGGTTTGGCACCTCGATGTCGGCTCATCGCATCCTGGGGCTGTAGTAGGTCCCAAGGGTTTGGCTGTTCGCCAATTAAAGCGGTACGCGAGCTGGGTTTAGAACGTCGTGAGACAGTTCGGTCCCTATCCTCCGTGGGCGTAGGAGAATTGAGGGATGCTGCTCCTAGTACGAGAGGACCGGAGCGGACGAACCTCTGGTGTACCAGTTGTCGACCAACGGCACCGCTGGTTAGCTACGTTCGGCACGGGATAACCGCTGAAAGCATCTAAGCGGGAAGCCCTTCCCAAGATGAGTTCTCCCACCGGGTTAACCGGGTAAGGCCCCTCGTAGACTACGAGGTTGATAGGCCGCAGGTGTAAGTGCAGCAATGCATTCAGCCGAGCGGTACTAATCGGCCGAGGTCTTGTTCTCATTCTGAAGCGATGGCGCGCTATGCAGCTCTTGAGGTGCCGGCAGGCACCGGGAGACGTGTATTGAAAACGGCATACCTATGCCGTCCGGCGAGAGCCGCCGGATGTGCTCAGTGATTTTGGCGGAGGGGGTACACCCGATCCCATTCCGAACTCGGCAGTTAAGCCCTCCAGCGCCGATGGTACTGCGGCGTCAGGCCGTGGGAGAGTAGGACGTCGCTGAGCACATCCGACGGCTCTTTGTGTTCTCCAGGGGAGGAATCCCTTGCGCTGTGCAGCTCCAGCTCGGCCGGCCGATCTACTGGCAACGCATACTTGACTAGACCAGTCAGGATTGTGGTACGGTACTCGCTGTTCGTCTCACGGGCTCGGCGCATCGCCGGCCTGGCGATGTGACAACCCAACGAGGAGGGACATATGCCCACCAAGGAACAGGTTCAGGAAGTCCTCGATCAGATCCGCCCGGCGCTTCAGGCCGACGGCGGGGACGTTGAGCTCGTCGAGGTCTGCGACGACGGTGTCGTGAAGGTCGCGCTGCAGGGCGCCTGCCGGGGCTGCCCGATGTCGCAGCTGACCCTTGCGAACGGCGTCGAGCGCGTGCTGAAGGAGAACCTCCCCGAGATCTCCCGCGTGGAGCCCGTCTAGCTCGCGGCTCGCGCACGCAGTTCATGAGAGACCCCGCCAGACGCTGGTGGGGTCTCTTTGCGTTGCCGCCCTCCCAGCCGGCCCGGATGCCGGCGGTCAGGCACTCGCGACGCAGACGAGGGCCAGGACCCACAGCCGGATCATCACGCTGCCGTCAGGCATTGATTTCCTGCCGTTCGGCTGGCCCGACGCCGGGTTCGTCATCGCTCGAACGGTGCCGTACGGGCGTGCTCGCAAACCGTTCGTCCAAGTGCAGCTCAATCCCGTTGACGCACTACATGTGGCGCTCTACTATTGGCGAGCCGCAATATCTAGTAGATGAGAGTCATCCGCCTCGTTCGAGGCAGTGAACGGATATGGAGGGGGAACGTATGGCGGACGCCGCCGAAAAGACCGGTTACTCACGCGCGATCGACGACCTGCTGAGCCCGAACTCGCTCAAGGTCCTGCAGAAGCGGTATCTCACCAAGGACGAAGCCGGCAACCCGCTCGAGAAGCCTTCGGACATGTTCGCCCGGGTCGCCGAGAACATCGCCTCGGCGGAGCGGACCTTCGGTGCTTCCGACACCGAGGTCGCCGAGCGCGCACAGGACTTCTACGAGCTGATGACGTCGCTCGAGTTCCTGCCGAACTCGCCCACGCTGATGAACGCGGGCCGCGAGCTCCAGCAGCTGTCCGCGTGCTTCGTGCTGCCGGTCGACGACTCGATGGAGTCGATCTTCGGTGCCGTCCGCGACACGGCCCTGATCCACAAGTCGGGTGGCGGCACGGGCTTCTCGTTCTCGCGCCTGCGTCCGGGTGGCGACGTCGTCCGCTCCACGCTGGGCGTCTCGTCGGGGCCGGTCTCGTTCATGCGCGTGTTCAACCAGGCCACCGAGGCGGTCAAGCAGGGGGGCACGCGGCGTGGCGCGAACATGGGCGTCCTGCGTGTGGACCATCCCGACATCCTGAACTTCATCAAGTGCAAGGCCGACGGCGACTTCGCCAACTTCAACATCTCGGTGGCGCTCACCGAGAAGTTCATGGAGGCAGTGAAGGCCGGCACCGAGTACGACCTGATCAACCCGCGCGACAAGGCGGTGGTCGGTCAGCTCGACGCTCGTGAGGTGTACGACCTGATCGTGGAGATGGCCTGGGCCACCGGCGATCCCGGCATCATCTTCATCGACCGCATGAACCGCGACAACCCTACGCCTCGTCTCGGCGAGATCGAGTCCACGAACCCGTGCGGCGAGCAGCCGCTGCTCCCGTACGAGGCATGCAACCTGGGGTCGATCAACCTCGCCCGGATGGTCACCTACACCGAGAACGGCCCCGACGTCGACTGGGACAAGCTCGCCGAGATCGTGCACCGTGCCGTGCGCTTCCTCGACGACGTGATCGAGGTCAACAACTACCCGCTTCCGCAGATCGACGAGCTCGCGCGCGGCAACCGCAAGATCGGCCTCGGCGTGATGGGCTGGGCGGACATGCTCATCAAGCTGAACGTGGCCTACGACAGCGACGACGCGGTCGCCCTGGGCGAGCGGGTCATGGGCACGATCCAGGCCGAGGCCAAGGCGGCGTCGCGCAAGCTCGCCGACGAGCGCGGCAACTTCCCCAACTGGGAGGGCTCGATCTACGACACGCCCGAGGGCGGTCCGATGCGAAACGCGACGGTCACGACGATCGCGCCCACCGGCACCCTCTCGATCATCGCCAACTGCTCGTCGGGCGTGGAGCCCCTGTTCGCCGTCTCGTACGTGCGCACGGTCATGGACAACGACCGGCTGGTCGAGGTCAACCCGATCTTCGAGGAGGTCGCGGTCAAGCGCGGCTTCTACAGCCGCGAGCTCATGCAGCTGATCGCCGAGCACGGCTCGGTGCACGGTATCGACGAGGTGCCCGACGACCTCCAGGACATCTTCGTGACGGCCCACGACATCACCCCGACCGCACACCTGCGGATGCAGGCGGCGTTCCAGAAGCACACCGACAACGCGGTGTCGAAGACCGTGAACTTCGAGAACACCGCCACCGCCGAGGACGTGCGTGAGGTCTACGATCTCGCCTACGAGCTGGGCACCAAGGGCGTCACCATCTACCGCGACGGCAGCAAGAGCGGCCAGGTGCTGACCACCGGCAAGACCGCAGGTCAGGGAACCGCGACGGAAGAGCTCCCCGCCATGCCCGGCAGCCTCGAGCCGCGTCCGCGGCCGTCTGTCACGATGGGGCGTACCGAGAAGATCCAGACGGGCTGCGGCAACCTCTACGTCACGGTCAACTGGGACGAGCAGGGCATGTGCGAGGTGTTCACCCAGATGGGCAAGTCCGGTGGGTGTGCAGCGTCGCAGTCGGAGGCCTTGTCCCGGATCATCTCGGTATCGCTGCGTGCGGGTGTCGACCCCTCGGCGGTCGTGAAGCATCTCCGCGGCATCCGCTGCCCGAGCCCCTCGTGGGCCGAGGGCGGCAAGGTGCTCTCCTGCGCGGATGCGGTCGGCATCGTGCTCGAGCACGCGCAAGAGTTCATGGAGACCGGCCAGGCGGCGAGCGCGGTGAGCAAGCACACCGATTCGCTGGACAACCTCTCCGGTGCCTGCCCCGAATGTGGCAGCACCCTGGAGCACGAGAGCGGCTGCGCCGTGTGTCGGTCGTGCGGCTTCAGCAAGTGCGCGTAGTGCGAACGGGGTGAGGCGCACGCGCTCCACGCCATGTGGGGCGCGCGCAGCACGCGGTGACATGATGATTCGCCGGTTCGGCCCGCCTCGTGCGGGCCGAACCTCTCGGAAGGCAGTGGGATGGTTCTCTCGGATCGCACCATCAAGGAACAGTTGGCCGAGGGTCGTATCGTGGTCGAGCCGCTGGATCGCGCGGACATCCAGCCCTCGAGCATCGACCTGCACCTCGGGGACGACTTCCAGGTCTTCAGGAACTCGCGGTACCCCTACATCGACCCGGGGATGGAGCAGGAGGGGCTGATGGAGCGGGTCACGGCGAGCGCCGAGGAGCCGTTCGTGCTGCACCCCGGCGAGTTCGTGCTCGGAACCACCGTCGAACGCATCGCCCTGCCCGTCGACATCGTGGCTCGGCTCGAGGGCAAGAGCTCGTTGGGGCGCCTCGGCCTGCTCATCCACTCCACCGCCGGATACGTCGATCCGGGTTGGGACGGACAGATCACGCTCGAGCTGTCGAACGTGGCCAATCTGCCCATCGTGCTGCGACCCGGGATGAAGATCGGGCAGATCTCGTTCTCGCAGATGACGTCGGCCGTCGACAGGCCCTACGGGTCCGCCGATCTGGGCAGCAAGTACCAGCACCAGCGGGGTGCGTCGCCCAGCAAGATGTACCTCAACGGGCGGGCGCGGTAGGTCGGGCGGGGGTCCGCAGGTCGACCCGGAGGTCGGCCGCCAGGTCGGGCTACAGGCCCTTGGTGACCCTCGAGACCAGAGGGGTGGGCACGAAGCCCGCCATGTACTTGCCGGCGCGAGACTCCATGAACGGAAGCCACTTCAGCTTGCGCCGGATGTTGCCCGCGATGCGTGCGGAACTCTCGGCGTAGGCGCCGAGCGAACCCGCCGGGCCGTGCTGCGCGATCGCATGGCCGGCGAGGTAGCCGGAGTTCATCGCGTAGGAGATGCCCTCGCCGGACGTGGGTGACATGTAGCCCGCCGCTTCGCCCGCGAGCAGCACCCTCCCCATGCCGGGGACGACGTCGGTTGCCGCCCGTACGCAAAGCGCGGCGGCCGCCTCGCGCTTGACTGACTCGCCGAGCGGGTAGACCTCGCGCAGCCTGGCGAGCACCTGTTCGTGCTTCTCGTACGGTCGCTTCGTCTTGGGGTAGAACACGGAGCCGACGATCGCGACGTCTCCCTTGGGCACGAGGTAGCCGTAGCCGAAACTGTCGCCGACGTCTCGCAGGTAGATGCAGTCGAAGTAGGCCGGGATATCGCCCTCGAGACGGCAGAAGTCCTGCAGCGTGACGTAGCTGGCCGCGCTTCCCAAGCCGAGGCCGCGTCGAACCGGCGATCTGGCTCCGTCGGCGCCGACGAGCACTTCGGCGTGGACGACCGCCGAATCATCTTCGCGGCCCACGGTGACCCTGACGCCGTCCTCGCCGCTCTCAAAACCGGTCACCGGCATGCCCGCCGCGACCGTCACTTCCGGCGGAAGAAGCGAGAGCAGCCAATCGTCGAAGCCGCGACGGTCCACGTTGAGGAACCGCAGCTCGGTGGGCTTCTTGATGTCCCGGTCCCAGTCGTGATAGCGGAAGTTCACGTAGCGCGGGGAGAGGATGATCTCCTCGGGTACCTCGGCGAAGGTCGCGAGGAACTCCTGCGCGTACTCGTTGAGCATCCCACCGCAGCTCTTGTCGCGCGGAAGCGTCGAGGCCTCCACGAGGAGCACGTCGCCGGCGGGAGCGGCAGCGATCGCGGCCATGATGCCGGCAGGTCCGGCACCCACGACCAGCGTGCGTACGCGGCTGGGGAGTTGCTGAGAGGTGGTGAGCAGGCCCATAGGCCGATAGGATACCCCATCGGCGCGGTCAGCCGGCGGCGCGGATGGCCCGAATCGGCATGGGCGCGGCACTTGCTGCTGGACGTGTCGTGCGCGGTACAATCGCCCCCACGGCCGGACACCGGGAGGTTCGCTACATGGCAAGATGCTGGGAAGAGCGCGGATGCGACGAGGAGATGCAGTCGGCGTGCGCGCACGCGACCGTCATTCTCGACATGTGCCCCACCAAGTGCGCGTTCGCGAACTGCGAGCGACCTCAACACGTACTGACGAGCGACCCTGCGATGGTGTTCCGGGCTGACGTCGACCGCAACGCCGCGATCAAGCAGCTCTGCATCTACTGCGAGCACTTCCTGACTCGCGGCCCGCGGCTCGAAGGCTTCGAGGCCGCGCAGGAGCCCGTTGAGGAGCCCGTCGAGGAGTCCTGATCGGAAGAGCTATCCGACAGGGGCTGACCGATCAGCAGCGCGTCGTCGCCGACGCGCTGCTTTCGTATGGACGGGAGCTCGAGCGGCTTGGCGCGGCGCAGGTGGGGGACTCGTTCACGGGCGATGAGGCCGCCGACTCCCTCCTTCGAGGCTCGCCGAACGCGTTCCTGATCGGAGTGCTGTTCACTCAGGGAATCCCCGCGGAGCGGGCGTGGTCGGGGCCGTACCTGCTCTTGCAGCGGCTCGGGACGCTGGAGCTCTCCGAGCTTGCCGAGCGGCCCGAGGCCGTCCGCGACGCATTCCAGCAGCCACCGATGCTCCACCGGTTCAAAGAAACGCTGCCGAAGTGGGTATCGGCGGCTGCGCGCCGTCTCATCGACGACTACGCCGGGGATGCGCGCAACATCTGGCCCGCGGGGGCCCACGTTCTCGAGGTGACCGAGCGGCTCTCGGCGTTCGACGGTATCGGTCGCAAGAAGGCGGTCATGGCCGTCGAGATCCTGACGCGGCACTTCGGCGTGGAGCTCGAGGGTCGCGAGTGCGGGCAGGTCGCCTACGACGTGCAGGTGAGACGGGTGTTCCTGCGGGCAGGACTTATCGCCGAGGACTCCGTCGAGGCTGTCGAACATGCCGCGGCGCAGGCGTGTCCGGATGCACCCGGCACGCTCGATCTGCCCGCGTGGCTGGTCGGGCGTGAGACGTGCCGGCCGAAGCGTCCCGACTGCGAGCGGTGTCGTCTGGGCGAGGTCTGCCCGCGGCTCACCGCCCATAACGTCGAGGGAGTGGGCGTCCGAAGCGGGAGGCCGACCTAGGCCGCGCCGCCCGCGGGCGATCTACTCGGGATCCTCGATGGACCGGATGACGAAACCGGCGGGGACCTTCGGGTAGAAGTACGTCGATTTCTGAGGCATGGTCTCTCCGGACAGCGCGACCGCGCGCAGCTGATCGAGACCGGTCGCCCGCATCGCGAACCCGACGTGCGTCGCGTCGACGGCCCCTTCGAGGGCATCCAGTCCCTTGACGAACGACATCCGCTCGAGCGTGTCGGGGCGGTCGGGGTGGATGTCCAGGATCGCATCCAGCACGAGCTCCTGGAGCACGGCGGTGTCGACCTGCTTCCACGCGCGCGAGTGCTCCGTGGTGATGGCTTTGTCGAGGTCCAGATCGGGCTTCACCGAGACGACCCACGGCACGCGGCCCTCGACAAGGACGCCGAAGGCCGGGCGGGGCGCTGAGGCCAGCTCGTGCTCGAGATCCGCGGTTGGCGCGAGGTCGCGCACGTCGAAGTGCTTCCCGAGCGCGGCGGCGAACGCGTCGGCGTCGAAGGTGGCGAAAACCTGGGCGACGCGGTGGTAAGGAAGCACGACCAGCTCGGGGTCGTCCATGTTCACGAGCGCCATCAGGGCGAAGTCGTAGTCGGGATCCACGACCCGGCGCTCGCTTTCCGGACCGACGTGCGGACCGACGTGCGGCGCGGGGGCGTGCTCGGCTCGCCGCAGATCGCGGTACGCGATCGCGGTGGTGTAGCGGTGGTGGCCGTCGGCGATGAAGACGCGGTCCTCGTGGAGCACGCCGACGAACGCCGCCACCGCCTCCGGGTCGGTCATCGCCCAGAGCTTGGTGGCGACGCCCCCGTCCTCTTCGGCCCACGCGATCGGATCGCTCTGGGCGACCGTGCGCTCGAAGAGACGACCTGAGACGTCGGGTTCGTCGGCGAACAGTCCGAAGATCGGACTGAAGTTGGCGGCGGAAGCCTTGATGAGTTCGAACCGGTCCCCGAGGGCCTTGGGCAGCGTCCGCTCGTGGGCCAGCACGACTCCCGCGTCGAACGGCTCGACGCCGACCTCGCACAGGAACGCCCGCCGGCGGACCTCGCGACCACCCTCGTGGTAGCGCTGCTCGAGCAGGTAGATCGCGGGCTGCTCGTCGCGGGAGAGCGTCCCGTCCTCGCGCCACCGGCGGAAGATCTCCCCGGCATGGCGGTACTTGCTGTCGTGCGCCGTCGGGTCGTCGTTGCCCTCGGGGAGCTCCACGCCGACCACGTTCGCCGTGTCGCGTCCTGCGAGGACGCGTCGCATCTCGGGGGTGATCACGTCGTATGGCGGAGCGACGACCGCGGAGATGTCGTCTCCGGAGCGGCGGTACCTCCACGCCCGGAACGGACGGATGCGCGCCATGACGAGGTCCTTCCTAACACACGGCCAGCGAAGGCGTCAGTTTAGCGTACGAGAGCCTCTACCCGCCGAGGAGCCGGCCCAGCACGACGAAGCTCGCCATCCCCGCCACCGTCGCGCCGAGGAAGCTGCGGGTCTTGTAGTAGACGCCGCCGGTGACCAACGCCGCCCAGAACCACGGGCTCGTCCAAGGACGCACGAGCTCGCCGCCCGGCATCAGGACCTGCGTGGCGAACAGAGAGCCCATGACCGCGATGGGCACGTACGAGAGCCAGCGCAGCACAGGTTTAGGGAGATCCATTCGCGAGACAAGGGCGAGGGGTACGAATCGCTCGGCGAAGTTGACTACGGCCATGCCGATGACCAGTCCCCACACCACTGCGGGCGATGGCTCACTCATCGAATACCAGCGCCCCCACCGTTGCGGCGGCCATCGCCGAGAGGACCACCAGCCAGCTCGCGTCGATTCGAAGCCCGGTGCGCGACAGTAGCGAAAGTCCGATCGCCGCGGCTCCAGCGAGCGCGCCTACGGCCACGTGCCGGCGGTTCTCGGCGAGCGCGACACAGAGCGCGGTGAACATCGCCGGCATCGCGAACTGGGCTCCCCACGCATTCGGATCGCCCACCCAACCGGCGCCGAACGCGCCGACCGCGGTGCCCGCGACCCATCCGACCCACGCGATCGCGCCGACACCGAGCATCGAGGTCGGCGTGGCCAGATGCGCCCGATGGTCCGCGATGTTCACCGCGAAGGTCTCGTCGGTGAGCGTGAAGGCCAGCGGGGCCTGGCGCAGGGGGTCGAGTCCGCGCAGGTAGGGCGACATCGTCGAGGCGAACAGCACGTAGCGCAGGTTGACGACCGCGGTCGCCACAAGCGCCGCAACGAGCGAGCCGCTGCCGGCTATCACCGACAGGCCGATGAACTGGCCCGCGCCGGCGATCGCCGTGGCCGAGCACGTGACGGCTTGTACGGCGGTCCATCCCGAGGTGACGGCGAGAACGCCGAAGGCAACCCCGACCGGGGCGTAGCCGAGCAGGATCGGGAAGCCGAGCCGGACTCCCCTGGTGAACTGATGCTTCGTCACGATAGTGGCGACTCCAGGTCGGGAAAGAGCTGGAAAAGCGAGCCGAAAAGGCCACAGTCGGGCTCGGCGGATGGTACCACTGTGGCGCACTTCTTGCGGCAACTCGGGCACGTTAGGAGACGTAGCTCGGAACGGTGCCGAGGTACAATGAAAGCGGGTCCGCACGACCCGGGAGGCGAGTGCCATGGAGTTCGAGATCACATGCCCCATTGACGGGCCGGTCACGGTGTCGCTCGAGGACATCGACACCGTAGTGCTCCGCGAGCCTCACCGTGCCGAGATCACCTTCGTGTGTCCCCAGTGCGGGGAGCACGTGACCGTTCAGGCCATCGTTCCTCACTTCCTCGTGGCGGCTATCCAGCAGCTGGCAGAGGATGGCGACCTCTCGCAGACGCCGTTCGGCGACCTGTCGGCGCTCCTCGAGCAGGTGCAGGCGCAGATCCGGATGGAGATCGACGAGGACGGGGACGGCGAGGAAGTCACGACGATACCCCTGCCCGAGCCGCTGGCGAACGAGGTCGCCGACGCATACTGCGAGTACTTCAGGCGGCAGCTCGAGCACGTGGACTCGGTCGAGGACGCGCTCAAGGAGATCGACTCGCGCCAGCACCAGTCGTGATCCCCCCGCGCTCGCGGGTCACTACGAAGAGACGTGGCGCCCCCTCCGGGGGGCGCTTCTCATTCACCTCCTCGGAGGTTCAGGTACGATGGTCGGCAGCTGAAACGCCAGCTGCCCCGCCTTCAAGGTTCGCTCGACCGCTCGCCTCGAGGAGGAACTCGGTATGGAGTGGGTCTGCGTCGGTGCTCTTGTGCTGGTCGTGGTGGTGGCCGTACTCGCGGTCATCGCCATGTACAACCGTCTCGTCACGCTACGCGCACGCGTGGACAACGCCTGGTCCCAGATCACGGTGCAGCTGCGCCGCCGCTACGACTTGATCCCGAACCTCGTCGAGACCGTGAAGGGCTATGCCTCGCACGAGTCCGGCGTGTTCGAAAAGGTGACCGAGGCACGCGCGGCGGCCGTCGGTGCTCAGGGCGTCGCCGAGCAGGCGCAAGCCGAGAACGCCCTCACCCAGACGCTCCGCAGCCTGTTCGCGGTCGCCGAGGCCTACCCGGACCTCAAGGCGAACACGAACTTCCTCTCGCTGCAGGAGGAGCTCTCGAACACCGAGTCGAAGATCGCGTACGCGCGGCAGTTCTACAACGACTCGGTCATGTCGCTCAACGAGACGATCCAGAAGTTCCCCACCAACTTCATCGCGGGGATGTTCGGCTTCAAGGAGCGCGCGTACTTCGAGACCGAGGAAGTCGCTCAGCAGCCCGTTCAGGTCCAGTTCTGATCCTCGGCTGAGCACGTGCCGGGACTCGCGATGAGCGCGTGGCTTCCTGCGGTGATCGCGTACCCCGCGATCGACCCGGTCCTCGTCCAGATCGGGCCGTTCGCCGTGCGGTGGTACGGGCTTGCCTACGTCGCGGGCTTCGTCGGCGCGGGGTTGCTCATCCGATGGCTCTCCCGACGCTGGAGCCTGAAGATGAGCGGCGACGACATCATCCTGGTGCTGCTGTACGCGATCGTCGGCGTCATCCTCGGAGCGCGGCTGGGGTACGTGCTCATCTACGGCGCCGGCCAGTACTGGTCCTCGCCCGCCAAGATCTTCGCCATCTGGGACGGGGGGATGTCGTTCCACGGAGGGCTCGCAGGCATCCTGATCGCGGGGTGGTTCGCGGCCCGGACGCTCAAGATGCCGTTCCTGACCGTATGCGACCTGGGGGCGGTCGGCGCTCCCATCGGGTTCGGGCTGGGGCGGCTCGGCAACTTCGTCAACGGCGAGCTGTGGGGCCGCGTGAGCACTGTCGCGTGGGCCATGGTGTTTCCCGGCGCCGGGGATCTGCCGAGGCACCCCTCGCAGCTCTACGAGGCACTACTCGAGGGTGCCGTGCTGCTCGCAGTCATGGTTCTGCTCGCGCGCAAGCTGCCGCCTCGCCCGCGCGGCGAGCTGCTCGGCTGGCTGATCGCGCTCTACGGCGTGTTCAGGATCGGCGTCGAGTTCTTCCGCGAGCCCGACGTGCAGCTCGGGTTCATCGCGGGTGGTGTGACGATGGGGCAGCTGCTCAGCATCCCGATGGTCGTCGGTGGCGCGTGGCTCGTGTGGCGCGCGCGGAAGCGTCTCGACCCGCAGCTGGGGCCGGGTGGGCTGAAGCGCTAGCCCCGCCCTCCGCTTGCCGGCGTCTTCCAGCACGGTACGTCGCGTTCGAAGCAGCGCACCGATTCGCCGGGTCGCAGCTCGCTGGCCGGCTGGGACGCCGCGCAGAAGAGCCTCGGCATGTCCCCGACAAGGTCCTTGAGGTCGGGGTCGCTGTAGGGCGACGCCATCGGTTGCTCGATCATGTGGAGCAGGCTGCAGGCCACGGCTGTTCGCTTTCTCGCATCCGTCTCGCCCCACGTTCGTCACCGAAACGGCACCTTCAACGGGCCGCTATCGGACGAAAGTGGAGCGCTTCCTGCTCCTGTTATCGGTGTATTCTGTCCGGGTGCTTACCGAGGAGACAGCTTTCATGACCCGAGTTCGTTGGACCGTCGCACTCGCGCTCGCCGCGCTGGTGGCGCTCGCCGTTGTCGGATGCGGCCCGAAGAAGCAGCCCGAGCTCGTCTCGGCGTGGCCGGTCGCGACCATCGAGCGCACGGTACCGAAGCCGCCGACGCCTCCCCGCTGGCCCCTCACGGGGCTGACTGCGCCGAGCGAGGCAGCGACGAAACGTCGCGTCATGGCGGTCAAGGTCGAGAACTCCCCGGAGTCACGGCCCCAGTCCGGCCTGCAGTCCGCGGACGTCGTCTACGAAGAGGTGACCGAGGGCGGGATCACGCGGTTCAACAGCCTGTTCCAGTCGAAGCTGCCCAAGGTCATCGGCCCGGTTCGCTCGGCGAGGCTCGCCGATCTCCACATCGTCCCCCAGTACAACGCACTGCTGTTCTTCTCGGGGGCGAACAGCCAGGTGAACCGCGTGATCAACAACGCCGGGATCCCGAACCTGTCCGAGGATGCCGGTCTGGTCTACCCGTACTTCAGAGCGACGGACCGGTACGCCCCGCACAACCTCTACCTCGAGCCCAAGAAGGGCTACGAGGAGGCCAAGCGCCGCGGGTACAAGATCACCGGCGCCCCGAAGCCGATGCAGCACCTGCGCCGCTCGGACGAGGGCACCCCGACGGTCAAGTCGGTCTACGTGCCGTTCTCGCCGGCGAACACCGTGCTCTGGACCTGGGACAAGGGGTCCAAGAGCTACCTGCGCACGAACAACGGCCGTGAGTTCACCGACCGCCTCACCGGGAAGCAGCTGAGCTCCAAGAACGTCGTGGTGATGTGGGCGCGCCACGTGCCCAAGGGCACCAGCAAGTGGGGCAGCCAGATGTACGACATCGTGCTCACGGGGACGGGCCGAGCCGTCGTGTTCCGCGACGGACAGCAGTTCCCGGGGTCCTGGACGGCATCGAAGAACGCACCGCCGCAGTTCAAGGACGCCAACGGCAAGCCGGTGCAGCTCGCGCGCGGCAACACCTGGATCGAGGTGCTCATGCCGTCGGTGAACATCACCCTGAAGTAGCGCTCCCACGCGCGACCGCTTGGTCGCGACAGGCTGCTTCGCCCCGCATCCCGCACCTCGGCGGTGCTTGTTTCCGCAGTACGGCCATCGGTACAATCCCATGGTTACACGCCATGACCGCGCCCGATGAAGGCGCGTTGGAAGGAGTCGTTGCCGCGTGCCAGACAACCCCAAGGAGATCGGGACGCTTCGGGTCAAGACCGGCTTGGCCGAGATGCTCAAGGGCGGCGTCATCATGGACGTCGTGACCGCCGAGCAGGCCAAGATCGCCGAGGACGCCGGAGCCGTCGCCGTCATGTCCCTCGAGCGCGTCCCTGCCGACATCCGTGCGGCCGGCGGCGTCGCCAGGATGGCCGACCCCACCAAGGTCGCCGAGATCGTCGACGCGGTCAGCATCCCCGTCATGGCCAAGTGCCGCATCGGTCACTTCGTCGAGGCCCAGGTCCTGCAGTCGCTCGGCGTCGACTACATCGACGAGTCCGAGGTCCTCACCCCGGCCGACGAGCAGTACCACGTCAACAAGTGGGACTTCACCGTCCCCTTCGTGTGCGGGTGCCGCAACCTGGGCGAGGCGCTGCGCCGTATCGCCGAGGGTGCCGCGATGGTGCGCACGAAGGGCGAGCCGGGCACCGGCAACGTCGTCGAGGCGGTCCGCCACATCCGGACGGTCACCGACGAGATCGCATGGGTCGCCGGGCTTCGTGAGGAGCAGCTGTTCGACGCGGCCAAGCAGCTCGGCGCGCCGTACGAGCTCGTGAAGTGGGTCCACGACAACGGCAAGCTGCCGGTCGTGAACTTCTCGGCGGGTGGTATCGCCACGCCCGCCGACGCCGCGCTGATGATGCAGCTCGGCTGCGACGGCGTGTTCGTGGGCTCGGGCATCTTCAAGAGCGGCGACCCGGCCAAGCGGGCCCGCGCCATCGTCGAGGCGACCACCCACTACGAGGACGCCGAGATCATCGCGCGCGTGTCACGCGACCTTGGCGAGGCGATGGTCGGCATCAACATCCCCGACATCCCCGAGCACGAGCGCATGCAGGAGCGTGGCTGGTAAGTGAGGGTCGGAGTCCTCGCCCTCCAGGGTGCGTTCAGGGAGCACGTCTACTCGCTCGAGGCGCTGGGCGTTCGCACCGTTGCGGTGCGGCTTCCCGAGCAACTCGACGAGCTCGACGGCCTCATCATCCCCGGCGGCGAGTCGACCGCGATCGCCAAGCTCATGGAGAGCTACGGCTTCTACGAGCCCATCGCCAAGCGGCACGCCGAGGGAATGGCCGTGTGGGGCACCTGCGCGGGGGCCATCCTGCTCGCGAACGAGGTCGTCGACGGCGTCCCCGACCAGCGGGTGCTCGAGCTCATGGACATCACCGTTCGGCGCAACGCCTACGGACGTCAGCTCGAGTCCTTCGAGGTCGACCTCGAACTGGCTCACTTCGACGAGCCGTTCCGCGGCGTGTTCATCCGGGCACCGTGGATCGAGGCGGTCGGGTGCTGAGGTCGAGGTTCTCGGGCGGCACGACGACAAGATCGTGGCCGCGCGGCAGAATAGGCTGATGGCGACCACGTTCCATCCAGAGCTCACCGGCGACCCGCGGGTCCACCGGTTCTTCATTCAGCGGGTCATCGGCCAGTAGGGCCGTAAGCGGCGACGCGATCGGCAACGTCCTGCGGCGCTGGCGTGTGTAAAGGAGTCAGACGTGTCCGGACACTCCAAGTGGGCGACCACCAAGCACCGCAAGGCGGCGCAGGACAAGAAGCGCTCCGCGCTGTTCAGCAAGCTCTCGCGGCAGATCACGGTGGCGGCCAAGACCGGCGGCGACCCGAATCCCGAGAACAACGCGTCGCTCGCCGCGGCGATCGAGAAGGCCAAGGGCTACTCGCTTCCCAAGGACAAGATCCAGACCGCGATCGACAAGGCGTTCAGCGCCGGAGCGGACGCCGCGAACTACGAAGAGGTCGTCTACGAGGGCTATGGCCCGGCAGGCGTGGCGCTGTACGTCGAGTCGCTCACGGACAACCGGAACCGTACCGCGGCCGACGTGCGTTCGGCGTTCACTCGCGCGGGCGGCAACCTCGGCGCCACGGGCTCTGTCGCGTTCCAGTTCGAGCGCAAGGGGCAGATCGCGATCGACAAGGCCGCGGCGCCTGACGAGGAGGAGCTGCTGCTCCTGGTCGCCGACGCCGGTGGCGAGGACATCGAAGAGGGCGGCGAGGAGTGGCTGATCTACACCGCGCCCTCGGACACGATGGCCGTCAAGACAGCGATCGAGGCGGCCGGCGTGGTCACGAGCGGTGCCGAGCTGGTGATGGAGCCGGTCAACGCGACGGTCGTCACCGTCGAGGACGCGAAGAAGGTGCTGCGGCTGGTGGACGTGCTCGAGGAGCACGACGACATCCAGAACGTCTACCACACGATGGAGCTGACACCGGAGATCGCCGCGGCCCTCGAGTCCTGATCGGCTCGGCGTGTCGCGGCTTTGCGCCTGTCCGACCCCTACGCTACCCTGAACATATGTTCGATTGCCGCCGGCGCGAAGGGCTGACGTGATCATCCTCGGCATCGACCCCGGCTTGGCGAACACCGGATGGGGCATCGTCGAGCAAACGGGGAGTAGCTCCGCCTGTCTCGCCTACGGCTGCGTCACCACGCGCGCCGAGACCCCCGTTCCCGAGCGGCTCTCGCAGGTGCACGACGCCATCGCTGAGGTGGTCGCGCGCTACCGTCCCGACGAATGCGCGGTCGAGTCGGTGTTCTTCGGGACCAACGCGAAGAGCGCTTTCGCCACCGGCCAAGCGCGCGGAGTCGCGTTGCTCGCGACCGTGGAGGCGCGGATCGAGATCGCCGAGTACTCGCCCGTGCAGGTCAAGCACGCCGTCGTGGGCAGTGGCACCGCAGACAAGCAGCAGGTCCAGTACATGGTGCGAACGCTGCTCCGGCTCGACCACGACCCGGCGCCGGACCACGCCTCCGACGCGCTCGCCGTGGCGCTCTGTCACGTAGCGTTCCAGGGCCGCCGGGGGATGGAGCGGCGAGCCTACGGCGCTCCGGCCACCGGCACTGCGCGCGGGGTTACCGGGCTCTCCGACCTGAAGGCCGCGCCGTGATCGCGTTCCTCACCGGACGCGTCGCCGGCAAGGCGGCTGCTTCCTGCCTGCTCGATGTCGGCGGCGTAGGCTTCCGCCTCGCGATGTCGACGTCCTCGATCTCCGCGCTTCCCGCCGAGGGCGACGAGGTCACCGTATGGACCTACCTCTACGTCCGCGAGGACGAGCTGTCGCTCTTCGGCTTCGAGGATCTCGCCGAGAAGGACGCGTTCGAGCAGCTCATCACCGTCAGCGGCGTGGGTCCCAAGGTCGCCCTGGCAACACTCTCGGCGCTTTCGCCCGACGACCTTATTGCCGCCATCTCCACCGAGGACGTGGCGCTGCTCTCTGGCGTTCCGGGAATCGGGAAGAAGACGGCCCAGCGCATCTGCCTCGAGCTCAAGGACAAGGTCGGCGTACCGGAGCTGGCGGCCGGGCAGGGTGGAGCCGCGGCACGGGGTTCCGGTGCTGCTGCGGCCGCAGAGGCCACCGACGCGCTGCTGTCCATGGGTTTCTCGTCCTCGGAGGTGGCCGCCGCGCTGAAGGGCTTCGAGGGACCGTCCCATGACGCCCAAGGCCTTCTCCGGCATGCGCTGAGACGACTGGGTGGATCGGCATGAGTGCAGCGGCCGGCGATGGTGGGTGGCGCAGCCTCGCGGTGCTTGCCCCGGCGTCCGCCCTCGCTTCGCTGCTCGTCGCCTTCTGTCTGGCGGCAGGCACCACGGTGCTGAACGTGGTCGCTGCAGCCATCGCCTTGGGCGGTCCGGCCGCACAGGCGTGGATCGCGCTGGGTCGTGCCACGCCGCCCCTGCGCCGCGGGCTACTCTCCGCCCTCGCCGTCGGGCTCGCCGCGGCAGTCACCGCGCTCGCCGTGCTCGTCGTGTTCCCGCGGCTCGACACGGGGAACGGGATCCCGGGCGGCTCGCTGTTGGCGTTCGTCCTCGTGCCCAGCCTGCTGCTGCTCGCCGGTGGGCTCGTCGCTGCCTGGCGCTCGGCGCCTCCGGTCACGGTGCCGACCGCTACCCGTCCCGTGTACCTTCACCGCCGCTACCCGCATCACGTCGCGCTCTTCGCGTTGTGGGCATTGGTCGGGTTCGTCTCGATCATCGCCGAGCCGGTTGCGCTCGCGCTCACCGACGCGTTCGGCAACGACGCGATCGCGGCGATCGCCGTGTTCGTTGCACCGCCGCTCGCGCTCAGCATGTGGCTCGGGGCCGCGGGCGCGTACGCACTGGAGCGACTGTTGGCTCGGCGGGAAGGACCGGTGGCCGCGCTGTGAGCACGATCTGGGAGGCCGGGAACCCGGGCGGAGCGGACGACGCGGAACGGCTCGTCTCGGCGGACTTCACCGAAGACGACCTGGAGATCGATCGCACGCTGCGGCCGAGCTGCCTCGACGAGTACCTCGGGCAGTCCCGAGTCAAGGAGAACCTCTCGGTCCTGATCGAGGCGGCGCGGCAGCGTAACGAGCCGCTCGATCACCTGCTGCTGTCGGGCCCGCCGGGGCTCGGCAAGACGACGCTGGCGCAAGTCGTGGCGAACGAACTGGGCGTGAAGATACGCACGACGAGCGGGCCGGCGATCGAGCGCGCGGGCGACCTCGCCGCCATCCTCACGAACCTCGAGGCGCGCGACGTGCTGTTCATCGACGAGATCCATCGGCTCAACCGCGCCGTCGAGGAGGTCCTCTATCCCGCGATGGAGGACTTCGCCCTCGACATCGTGATCGGGAAGGGGCCGGCGGCGCGCTCGATCCGGCTCGACCTGCCGTCGTTCACCCTCATTGGCGCCACCACGCGCACCGGGCTGCTGACCGGACCGCTGCGCGACCGGTTCGGGATGGCGTTCAGGCTCGACTACTACACGGTCGACGAACTGCGTTCGATCGTGGAGCGCTCGGCTCGCATCCTCGAGGTCGAGATCGACGCCGAGGGCGCGTCCGAGATCGCGAGGCGCAGCCGAGGAACCCCGCGGCTCGCCAACCGCCTTCTGAAACGCGTGCGGGACTACGCCCAGGTCCGTCGGGACGGGCACATCGACGAGGACGTCGCCGCGGAAGCACTCGCGTTCTTCGAGGTCGACCACGCCGGCCTGGACGCCATGGACCTGAAGATCCTCGAGACACTGGCGGTCACGTTCGCGGGCAGGCCCGTGGGGCTCAACACGCTGGCGAGTGCCGTGGCCGAGGACTCCGACACCCTCGAGGACGTCTACGAGCCGTACCTGCTCCAGCTGGGGCTCATCACGCGAACGCCGAAGGGGCGCCAGGCGACCGTCCGAACGTACGAGCATCTGGGTCAGCAGCCTCCGAGTTCGGCACCCGACCAGCCGGGGCTGTTCTAGCGGAGGCGCGAAAGGGGGGCGTGGATGCCGCAACAAACGGCTGTTGATGCCGGGAGCGCTGTGCTTGTCACCGCGGCGACCGGCTACATCGGTGCCCAGTTGTTGGCGCCTCTCGTCGAGGCCGGCTACCGCGTGCGAGCGTCAGCACGCCGCCCGTCGGCGGTCCGCGCTCCCCAGGCGGTGGAGGTCGTCGCGGCGGACGCGTTCGACGCCGAGGCCACGCTCGCCTCGCTCCAGGGCATCCGACACCGCGTTCTACCTCGTGCACACGCTGGGAGCCGGCGCCGACTACGCCGCCCGCGACCGCGCCGCCGCCGAGATCTTCGCGAGGGCAGCCGCCGACGCGGGCGTCGAGCGCATCGTGTTCCTCGGTGGATTGGGGGAGGAACTCCCGGGGCTCTCGGAGCACCTCTCGAGCCGCCACGAGGTCGGGCGCATCCTCGCGTCCACCGGCGTCCCCGTCGCCGAGTTCCGCGCGTCGATCGTCGTTGGAAGCGGCTCGACCTCGTTCGAGATGATCCGCAATCTGGTCGAGAAGCTTCCCGCGATGACCACGCCCCGATGGGTCCGCCAGCCCGCACAGCCGATCTCGATCCGGGATGTAGTTGACTACCTGGTCGCCGCGATCGAACTTCCTGCGTTCGAGGGCCATCGGGTCTACGAGATCGGCGGTTCGGACATCGTCAGCTACGGGGACCTGCTGAGGCTCTATGGAGATAGACGGGGCCTGCACCGCCTGGTGATCCCCGTCCCGGTGCTCTCGCCAGGCCTTTCGGGATGGTGGCTCTACCTGTTCACGCCGAAGCAGGCGACGGTGGGTCGCCAGCTCGCCGAGTCGCTCAAGTTCCCCACGATCGTCACCAACGATGCTGCAGCGCGGGACTTCCCGCAGATCCATCCCATGGGTGCCGACGAGGCGATGGATCTCGCCCTCGCAGAGGAGGACCGGGACTTCGCCGCGATCCGGTGGAGCAGGGAGCTGCCGCGCGGCGTAGCCGCTCAAGGCCCAACGCGTCGCCCGCGAGGGGCGGGTCGCCGACTCGCGGACGCTGGAGGTGGCGTGTCCCCCCGAGGCTGCCTTCGACCCGGTCGCCTGCATCGGCGGCGAGCGAGGGTGGTACGCATACGACGTGCTGTGGGACGTGCGAGGGTTCATGGACCTGCTCGTGGGAGGCCCCGGACACCGGCGTGGGCGCCGCGATCCCTACGCGCTGCTGGAGGACGACGTGCTGGAGTGGTGGCGCGTCGAGCGAATCGAGTCGCCTCGGCTGCTTCGCCTCGTCGCGGAGATGAAGATGCCGGGACGCGGGTGGCTCCAGTATGAGATCAGCGGCGAGGCGGACTGTACGCTGGTGCGTCAGACCGCCATCTTCGAGCCCAAAGGGGTGCTCGGCAGGCTGTACTGGTACGCGGTGCTTCCCTTTCACGAGTTCGTGTTCAAGGGGACGCTGCAGGGCATCGAACGGGAGTGTCGGGCGCTGGTCGAAGGTCCGAACACGTGTCCGCTGCCCGGGGAGCACGAGCGCCAGCTAGCCCGCCGCCGAGCCGAACGGGCGCCATAGTCCGGCGGGCCGAGAGGGTCGCTGGTCGAGGGAACCGCTGGCCGAGACGATCGCGGCCGCGGCGACTGAAGGCCGAGACAGAAGGAGACGCGGGTGGCGAACCATCCCGATCTTGCCGACCGAGACGACCTCGTCATCGTCGTCATCGACGTCCAGGAGCGGCTGGCCGCGGCGATGGCCGAGCGCGAGCGCGTGCTGGGCAGGGTGTCGCAGCTGGTGAGGCTCGCCACGCTCATTGGTGCGCCTGTCCTGATCACGCGGCAGTACCCGCGAGGACTCGGCGACACCGAGCCGGCGCTGGTCGCACTTGCTAGAGGACCAGGAGCGAGCGGGGCTTCGCGTGAACCGCCTCGATAAGACGTCCTTCTGCGCCTGCGGAGAGCCGGGGTTCCTCGAGGCGCTCGAGGCGACGGGGCGCCGGCAGGTCGTGCTGACGGGGATGGAGACGCACATCTGCGTGACGCAGACCGCGCTCGACCTGGTCGGCAGGTCGTACCGCGTCCAGGTGCCGGCCGATGCGTGTTGCTCGCGTTCGTCGCACGACCACGAGGTGTCGCTGGCCCGGCTGCGACAGGCGGGAGTCGTTGTAACCCTCGCGGAGTCGGTGATGTACGAGGCGGTCGGTGTCGCTGCTACCGACGAGTTCCGCTCGCTGCTCGAGATCGTGAAGGCCGGCTAGGCCGGTCCGTCCGCGCCACTCGGGGCCGTTCTCCGTGCCACCGTGCATCCCGCCGAACCGCTCGGTGCGTCTCGGTGGGTGAATGCTACGCTACCGTTCGCATCGGCAGGTCGGCGCCCGACAGGAGCGTCGGTGGCATCGAAAGGCAGCGTGATGGCCGAGATCATCGACGGGAAGCTGGTAGCCGCGACGGTTCGGTCCGACGCAGCCGACCTCGTGGACCGGGTCAAGGAAGCTGGGGTCGACCCCGGTCTCGCCGTCGTGCTGGTGGGTGACGATCCCGCCTCGCACTCCTACGTGCGGATGAAGGAGCGGGACTGCGACGAAGTCGGGATCCGCTCGGTCGACTACCGCCGTCCCGCCGACATCACCCAGGACGAACTCAACTCGATCATCGACGAGTGCAATGCCGACCCTTCCGTGCACGGGATCCTGGTGCAGATGCCGCTGCCGAGGCACCTGGACGAGGAGGCGGCGATCGCGCGGATCGACCCCGATAAGGACGTGGACGGGTTTCATCCCGTGAACCTGGGTCGGCTCGTGCGCGGGCTTCCGGGCGCGCGGGCGTGCACGCCGTGGGGCGTCATGCGCATGCTCGACTACTACGGGATCGACCCGTCGGGCAAGCGTGCCGTCGTGATCGGCCGTTCCAACATCGTGGGCAAGCCGATGGCGCTCATGCTGCTGGAGCGAAACGCCACGGTCACCGTCTGCCACTCCCGCACCGCGGACCTTCCTGCGGTCTGCCGGGAGGCGGACATCCTCGTGGCTGCGGTCGGGCGGCCCGAGATGGTCAATGCGCAGTTCGTGAAGCCCGGCGCAGTGGTCGTGGATGTCGGCATCAACCGCACCGACGAGGGCATGGTGGGTGACGTGGACTACGAGGCCGTCGAGCCGCTTGCGTCGGCGATCACCCCCGTCCCTGGCGGTGTCGGTCCCATGACCCGCGCGATGCTCGTGATGAACACCGCGGAGGCCGCGGCGAAGGCCGCCGGCCTGGTGCAGGAGAGGTAGTCTGCCAATGCGCTCGACGCTCAGATCGGCGGTCGTCGTCCTCGCCCTCGTGCTCGCGTGCTCGCTCGCTTCGGTGGCGCTCGCCCAGACCGGCACACCGACGGTCCCGCCCTCTACGGCGGCCACCGACGCGGTCACGCCGGCGCCGCTGGCGGAAGGCGTGTACCAGGTCCAGCTGGCGCCCGACATCACGCCCGGACAAGCTGCGGCGATCGTCGCCGTGCAGCTGCCGCCGCGAACGCAGCTGCCCGCGATGGTGCGCATCCCGGTGCCGCAAGGCGCGATGCCTACGTGGGTCGGCGAGATCCTCGGCGGGGATCCGACCGCCGACCCCGACCGCCCGTACCGGATGGTCCAGGGCACCGGGGGCCAGGTCCTCGAGATGACCCTCGAGCAGACCCGCAGCGCCCAGGCCGAGTTCACGATCCCGTCGACCGCTGCAGACGGCACCACCACGATGAAGCTGACCTGGATACAGGCCGCGCCCTCGGAGCGGACCGAGTTCTCGGTCCGCATGCCGGGCGGCGTCTCGCAGGTCCAGATCGCTCCGACGCCTGAAGGCACGCCTGCCACGAACCCACTCGGGGAGACGCTCTACGCGCTTCCCACCAAGATCATGAAGCCGGGCGAGACCACGGCGATCACCGTGAGCTACGCGGGCGGGCAGGGGAGCGCTCGACAGGGGCAGGCCGGCTCGGCATCGAGCGGGTCGACCGTGCTCTACGCGCTGGTCGGCGTGTTCTTCCTGATCCTTGCGGTGCTCGCCTTCGCGCTGATGTCGAACCGGAAGCGCGCGTCGTAGCCGTCAGCCGTCAGCCGTCAGCACACCAGCTCGACGCCGGTCACCGCGACGCGGTCGCGGACCTCGTGTCAGGCAGACTCCTCACTGGCTCCCGACCTATTGTCAGCCTTCGGAGGCTTTGAGAAACTCGTCGACGGGTCGCTTGGCGACCCAAGCAAGGTGGTCGGTGAGGGGAGCCTTCGTCGTCTCGGCGAGGGATGCCACGGAACCGAACGGAGTTGCCCCGAGGGGGCGGAAGGACAGGCGAAGCATGGCAGAAGGCACCGTCAAGTGGTTCAACCCGGAGAAGGGCTACGGCTTCATCTCGCGCGAGGACGGCGAGGACCTGTTCGTCCACTGGAGCGAGATCCAGATGGACGGCTACAAGTCCCTCGATGAGGGGCAGTCTGTGGCGTTCGAGGTGACCACCGGCCAGAACGGCAAGCTGCAGGCGAGCAACGTCCGCAAGGCGTAAGCCTCAGCGCGACAGCGACGAACCGCCGGGGCGGCTCCCTCAGGGACCGCCCCGTTGCTTTGCACCCGAAGGGTATAGAATCCAGCCGACGAGCCCCCGACGAAGGACGAGCCCGCCGTGTCCAGACTCGTGCTCCACGCTTGCTGCGGACCCTGCCTGCTCGAGCCCCTCGACGCGCTCGCGTCGCAGGCCGAGCAGCTTGTCGTGCTGTTCGTGAATCCCAACATCCACGGCGTGGACGAGTACGAGCGCCGGCGCGACTCGCTCTTCGAGTACGCGGAGTCCGAAGGCATCGAGGTGATCGAACTCGAGTACGAGCCGGAGCGCTGGGCCGCAGAGGTCGGCCGGTTCGGCGACGACATCGAGCAGCGTTGCCGCGCCTGCTATCGCCAGCGTCTGGCGGCCACCGCTCGTTGGGCCGCGGAGCACGGCTTCGACTCGTTCGCGACGACCCTCACCGTGAGTCCCTACCAGGACGCAGCGGCGATCGCCGAGGAGGGGAACCTCGCGGGAAGCGAGGCGGGTGTCACGTACGTCGACAGGGACTTCCGGGACCGCTTCTCGGAGGCAACGAAGCGCTCCAGGGACCTCGGCATGTATCGGCAGCGCTACTGCGGGTGCCACCTGTCGCAGGCTTCCGTCGAAAGGGAGCGCCGAGCGAGGAAGGCAGCCCGTGCGAACCGATGAGTTCGACTACGACCTGCCGACCGGCCTGATCGCCCAATCGCCCGCCGAGCCGAGAGACTCCTGCCGCTTGCTGGTGCTCGACAGGGCGAGCGGACAGCTCGACCACCGCGTGTTCAGCGACCTTCCGGAATACGTGCGCTCCGGCGACCTCCTGGTCGTGAACGAGACGCGCGTCCTGCCCGCGCGGCTGCCCGGGGTCAAGGACGAGACCGGCGCGGCCGTCGAGCTGCTGCTCCTCAGAGAGCGCTACGAGCACGTGTGGGAGTGTCTGGCCAAGCCGGGCCGCAAGCTCCAGCCCGGTGCTCGGATCGATCTTCGCCGATGGGGCGATGACCGCGCTCGTGCTCGACGTGCTCGACGACCGCGGCGGGCGTCTGGTTCAGTTCCACCCCGTCGACCGATCGGTTCATCGACATCGTGCACCGTATCGGGGAGGTCCCTCTCCCGCCGTACGTTACGCGCAAGCTCGACGATGCCGAGGAGTACCAGACCATCTTCGCGCGCGACGAGCGTAGCGCCGCCGCTCCCACCGCCGGCCTTCACTTCACGCCCGGGCTCGTCGAGCGCATCACCGCGACGGGCGCGAGGATCGCCGCGGTCGAGCTGGACGTCGGCCTCGATACCTTCCGACCCGTGAGCGAGGACGACCCGACCCTCCACGTGATGCACAGCGAGCACTTCCGGGTGCCGCCGTGGGTCGCCGAGGAGGTCAACGACACGCGCGCGCGAGGCGGTCGGGTGATCGCGGTGGGCACGACCTCGGTCCGAGCCCTCGAGAGCGCGTGGGACGACGACGCGGACGGCGTGACCGAGGCAGACGCGTCGACGCGGCTGTTCATCCTGCCCGGCTACCACTTCCGCGCTGTGGACGCGCTGATCACGAACTTCCACGTGCCACGCTCGACCCTGATGATGATGGTGAGCGCCTTCGCGGGACGCGAGACGGTCATGGCCGCGTACCGCACCGCGATGGAGGAGCGCTACCGGTTCCTGTCGTTCGGCGACGCGATGCTCATCCTGTAGGCCCGCGGTCAGCGGACGAGCGTAACGTCGCGACGAGCGTCGCTCGACCAACACGGCCGAGGCCGAGCTGATCGTGTCGGCGGCGGCGTCGTGTATCCACATCGGCTTCGAGACCTCGGCGATCGCAGCTCCGATCACGCCGGTTCCCCTGAACGCCCGCGACGCGAGGGTGAGGTTCCCGTTGGCATCCGTGGTGCCGACGCTCGTTCCGACGACAGGCCCGCTCCAGGTCACGCGGACGCTCGCCCCGGAGACCGGGCCACCGCCGGCCGAGACGACCCGGACGCGCGCGCGGGCCGACCAGCCACCTCTCACGCGCGTCGTGCTCACGCTCAGGCCGTCGACGTGCAGGGGAGGCGGCGAGACCGTGACCTGGGTGGAGACCTGTCCGGTCAGACCGGTCGCGTCGGTGACGGTGAGGGTCGGGTGATAGGTGCCCGGCGTGGCGTAGACGTGCGAGGCCGTCGCGCCGGTTGCCTTCGCGCCGTCACCGAAGTCCCAGGCCCACGTGACGATCGTGCCGTCCGGGTCGACCGAGTCCCTTCCGTCGAACGTGACGGGGAGGGGCGCGATCCCGACCGTGGGTGACGCGGTGATCGCTGCCGTGGGGGGCTCGACGGGCCCGATGGGGAAGACGCTTCCCAGAAGCGTCCAGGAGCCCAGCGATCCGTAGTTCGTGTAGCCCGTGGGAGTCGCGGCCAGGGGAGTGCCGACACCGGTTCCCGATATCACGAGCACGTAGCGCCCCTCGGAGACGGTCGCCGACACGTTCGCCCCGAGCGCGCCGGCAGGGTTCGACTCGGCGACGAGCTCGCCCTGCGGACCGTACAGCTTCGCCAAGATGTCGAGATCGGGGCCGAGCGCGGCGGGCGACACGGTCAGAGTGAGCGGCCCGGCGCCCGCGACGAACGAGACCGCGTCGAGGTCGTCGGCCGAGGCGATCACGCCCGACGCGGTGACGTCGGTGCCGGAGCCGACCTGGGTCGCGGCGCCGGTGTTGTCGCCGTGGTCGTCGGCCCGGAGGGCGCACCCGAAGGAAGAGATGATCGCGAGGTCGTCCTGGGTGTTGTTCGCGGCGTAGTACTCGCCGCGGCTCCACTGGGTCACGTTCTGGTAGTAGCCGCTGCCCATGATGGGTGCCCAGCCCGTCTCGGTCGTCCCGCCGGAGCCGTGACCGCGGTAGTAGACGGTGCCAGCGGTGGTCCCGTCGTGATCGAGGCCGAGCGTGTGCCCGCACTCGTGCGCGGCAGCCTCGCCGATGTACTTCTCGTCGTTCCCCAGCTTCTCCGGGAAGACGAGGGCGGGCTTGAAGCGGTCGCCGACATCGTTGAACACGCCGATGTACGCGTACCCACCGTAGTTGCCGAAGTAGCTGGCGATCGGACTCACGAGGACGCGCATGCCGTAGTACTCGTCACCGGTGCTGTCGCGGGTGATCGCGGCTTCGAGGGGTGCCTCGGTGGTGACATCGACGTCGAAGGGAGCGTAGTCCTCGGCGACGCGCTGCCACACCCGTTGGATGAGCGTCCGCTCGCTGTCCCCGAAGGTGTCCGGGCTGCCCTCCACGTTCCACGGCGGACAGACGACCGGGTCGGGGATCGTCCCATCGTTCCAGCCGGTGTCCTGCAGCACATGTCCGTCGAAGTCGAGGTAGATCACACGTTTCGAGCCCGGCTTGCTGTGGAGGGCGAACGTCTCCTCGAGAGGGGCGAGCGGCGCAGCGCTGCCAGCGTCGGATGGCGCGCTCAGAGCGGATGCGGGCGGCACCGGCTCCCGGTAGTGCAGTCGCCCGCCGCGATCGATCCACACAGACGGGTCGGTGCGAAGCAGCCTGGCCATCTGCGCTGTCGTGCGGCGGTTGAGGCGGGCGACACGGGCGGCGTTCGCTCCGAGCGCCTTGACCGCTCCCGGGCCGTTCAGCGGACGGGCGAGTCGGATCTTGGCGGCTCTGGGACGAGCGCCGGCGATGGGGGCGGCCGATGCCGCCGGGGTGGGCACGAACGCGGACGCCGAGAGACCGAGCACGGTCAGCACAGCCAGGATGCGACGTATTGCGGGCATGGATCTCCTCGGCTGAGCCGATCGGTCGACGCCTATGGTATCGGCTCGGAGGGGTACCGTGCTCACGCCGGCGGTATCACTTCGCCAGCGGGGTCCACCACGTCCAGTTCGGATTGCCGCCCGCGGGATCGGTCGCGGGGGTGTTCGGCGGTATCGCGATGCCCGCATCGGCGGTCGTGCCTGCCTGGACGTACGCCTTCACGCCGAGACTCGTGCCTGCAGGCTGGAACTGCGGGGAGCCGTCGGGGCTTGCCGGCGCCTGCATGGGCGGCGGCATCGTCGGCCACTGCCGGAATGACGTGATGTCGCCCGAGCGCAGTGCGAATTGGCGGCCTGCGAAGTCCCGCGTGATGAGTTCGAACACGAGCAGGGCGCCGGTCCCGTCGTCCAGCACGACCTTGTTCTTCTCCGGAGCGACGTAGTAGGTGAGCGCCTTGGGCGGGTCCTGGCTCCCCAGCGAGCTTGTGGTCGTGCCGCCCGTGGTGAGGTTGGATCGCGCGTAGGTACTCGGACCAAGCAGTCGGTATACCGAGCCGCCCGCGACGATGTAGCTCGCCGAAGGAGCCGCGGCGGTGCCAGCTGCGCCCATGTCGGTGGAAGAGGTCGTCGCCGAGTCCTGGGCGGGCGGAGCGAGCTCCGCGGCAGACTCCCGACCCGCCGAGCTCTCCGCTGCGACGTCGCCCGCCTTCGACGAGCTGGTCGCCGTGGTTCCACCGCCGAGGATCGAGTTCACGCCGGCGACCGCGACCACGCCTACGAACACGAGCAGCATCGCGGCCGCACCGGCCCAGATCGCCACGGTTCTGCGGTTCTCGGGGTGGGTGAGGCGTGCCCAGAGCGCCTTCACGTCCACCGGCTCGCGCTCGGAGCGCGCCACCGGCGCGCCCGCGCCGCCGTCGGCTGTCTCGCCCGTCGCGGCAACGGTACCGCCGTCGGCCGCGGCCTTCTCGGCAGCAACCGCTGCCGCGGCTGCGGCGTACGCTTCGGCGACCGCCCGCTCGTCCGCCTCGGTTCTGATCGCCGCCATCACGCGGTCCGCGAGGTCGGCGGGGGGTTCGGGCAGCGGGGCGCGGCTTGCCGCGGCGAGTGCCTTCACGTAGCCGAGGCAGTCGCGGCAGCCGGCGCAATGCGCTTTGGCGTCGCGGATGGTCGCGGGAGCGACGGGCTCGCCGTCGAGGGCCTCGCTGATGATCCGCTGAGCGTCGTGGCACTCCATCAGGCGGTTCCCCCCTTCGGCTTGAGATCGAGTGCGTGTGCGACCGAGCGGCGGGCGCGGAACACCCGGGACTTCACCGTTCCGGCGGGAACGCCGAGCGCCTGAGCGGCTTCCTCGTACGAAAGCCCGAACACTGACACTGCCGAGAGAGCATCGCGGTCCTCGGGTGGCATCGCCGCAAGCGCCTGCTCGACGGCGACGTTCATCGTGGCCTCGTTGGCCGGATCCGCCGACCCCATCGGCATCGCATCCAGCGGGTCCACGGGCACGGGGCGACGCTTGCCGGCACGGAAGGCGTCCAGGCACACGTTGCGGGTGACTCGGTAGAGCCAGGTGGAGAACGAACTCCTACCGTCGAAGTCCGGCAGCGACCGGAACACCTTGATGAACACCTCCTGCACCGCGTCCTCAGCAGCGGACGCGTCCCCGAAGAAGCGGAACGCGTGCGCGTACACCGCCGGCGTGTAGGCACGGACGAGCACCTCGAGCGAGTCGAGGTCCCCGTCGCGTGCTGCGGCCACAAGGGCCGCGTCGTCACGCCGAGTCTGGTCCATGTCGCCCTTTCAGACGAACGAAGACGCGCGAGGGTTCATGACGAGCAGGATAGCCCACTGGGCGCACCCGGCGTTGTGGGGGAGGCGAACCCGAAGGACCGCCCGGGGTGCCTGCTAGAATCGCCGGCATGGCCTGGTTCGACTTCGATCTCATAGCGACCGATCCGGAGACCTCGGCGAGGGCCGGGGTGTTCCACACCCTCCACGGTGACATCGAGACGCCGATCTTCATGCCCGTGGGCACGAGGGCGACGGTCAAGGGCGTCACCAGCGACCAGCTTCGCGACCTCGACGCGCAGGTCGTCCTTTCGAACGCGTATCACCTGTTCCTCAGGCCGGGGACCGAGATCGTCGAGGCCGCGGGCGGCCTCCACCGGTTCATGGACTGGGACCGCGCCATCCTCACCGATTCCGGTGGCTTCCAGGTGTTCTCGCTGGGCGACACGTTCAAGATCACCGACGAGAGCGTCCGATTCCGCTCGATCGTCGACGGCGCGTGGCACGAGTGGACACCCGAGCAGAACGTCGCGGTGCAGGAGGCGCTGGGCGCCGACATCATCATGCAGCTCGACCAGTGCCCCCCGTACCCCGCCGAGGAGTCGCTCGTCGCACAGGCCGTTCGGCGCTCGGCTGCGTGGGCAGGCCGCGCGAAGGCCGCCCATCGCCGAGACGACCAGGCGCTGTTCGGCATCGTGCAGGGCGGCGTGTTCGAACACCTGCGGCTCGAGAGTGTGGAGCGGCTGGTCGAGATCGGCTTCCCCGGCTACGGCATCGGGGGCTACTCGGTGGGCGAGCCTCACGATCTCATGCTCGAGTCGCTCGAACCCGTTGCCGCCGCCGTCCCTGCCGACAGGCCCCGCTACCTGATGGGCGTGGGCAACCCGACGACGATCGTGCAGGCTGTCGGGCTCGGGATCGACCTGTTCGACTGCGTGCTCCCCACGCGGACCGCGCGGATGGCGACAGCGTTCTCCTCGGAGGGGCGACTCAACCTGCGCAACGCCCGGTTCGCGCGGGACACGGGGCCGCTCGACCCGCAGTGCACGTGTCCCGCGTGCACGCGCTACCCGAGGTCGTATCTGCGGCACCTCGTGACCACCAAGGAGATGCTGGGTTCGACGCTGCTGTCGATCCACAACCTCCACTACCTGCTCGACCTCACGCGCAAGGCACGTGCTGCCGTGCTCGAGGGGCGCTACGCCGCCTTCGTGGGGGAGTGGATGGCGTCACCGGCCGCGGTCGACTACTAGTGCATCCCGCTTCGCGCCTCGTGGCAGGAAATCGGCACTTCTACGAGACGCGTCGGGCAGCTATCATAGTGCGTTGGCTGTCCGCGCCTGGTACCTGTTGACGGGAGTGCCATTCATGCCCGGTGGATCTGCGAATCTATTCGTTCTCGTCATCGTCATGGTGGCGATGTGGTTCCTGCTGATCCGTCCCCAGCAGCAGCGTCAGAAGCAGCACGTGCAGACCGTGGCGCAGCTGAGGGCGGGACAGCGGATCGTGACCATCGGCGGGCTCGTCGGTGAGATCGTCGAGGTCCGCGGCGACCGCGTCTTGCTTCAGGTCGCCGACGGCAGCCGGATGGAGTACATGAAGGACGCCGTGAGCCGCGTGCTAGCCGACGAGGACGAGCCGGACGAGGTCGAGGCCGAGGACGTCGAAGACGCCGACGCCGATGCGACAGTGGAGCCCGGCGTGCTCGAGGCCGGCGAAACCGAGACCGACGACGACGGCAGGGGCGCGGAGTAGAGGATGGCCGAGCTCGAGCCCGTCACGTCAGCCCCCGCAGCTGCGGGGGTGGTCACCCTTGAGACCGTGCAGCACGACGAGGAGCTTCTCGCGTACATGCACGTCGGTGACGCGTACCTGGCCAGGATCGGCTACACCGAGCACAGCGAGCGCCACGCGAACCTCACCGCACATATCGCGCGCAACATCCTGCTGCGTCTCGGGTACCCGGAGCGCGACGCGGAGCTCGCGGGTATCGCCGGTTTCATGCACGACATCGGCAACGTGGTCAGCCGAGAGGACCACGGTCTCTCCACGGCGATGATCGCGAAGGACGTCCTGCTGCGGCTCGGCATGCCGTACGAGGAGGTCGCGATCTGCCTGAACGCGGTGGGCAACCACGAAGAGGAGAGCGGCATCCCGGCTACTCCGGTGGCGGCCGCGGTCATCATTGCCGACAAGGCCGACGTCCACCACACACGCGTGCGCGCTGAGCCGCTCGACTTCGACATCCACGACCGGGTGAACTTCGCGGCACGGCGCAGTTTCGCGCGCGTCGACCCGGAAACCCGTACCATCACGCTCGAGATCGACATCGACACCACGCAAAGCCACGTCATGGAGTACTTCGAGATCTTCCTCTCGCGCATGCAGATGGCCCGTCGGGCCGCGGAGGTTCTCGACGCGCAGTTCTCGCTCGTCATCAACGGCACCAAGCTGCTCTAGCAGCTGCACATAACGGCAAGGAAGGCAGGAGTATGGATCTCAGACAGCGCAACATACTGTCGCTGGTCGTCATCGCGATCCTCGTCATCGGCTCGTGGGCCCTGTTCTGGCCGCCGAACACGAAGATCCGTCAGGGGCTCGACCTGCAGGGTGGCCTCTCGGTCATCCTCACGGCGCAGCCGACGGCCTCGACGCCCATCACGAACGAGGCGATGGGTCGTGCCACGACGATCGTCCAGAACCGCGTCGACCGTCTGGGCGCATCGGAAGCCTCGGTGCAGCGCCAGGGCAACGACTCCATCCTCGTGCAGCTCCCCGGCATCAGGAATGCCGAGGAAGCGCTGAAGATCCTGGGGTCCACCGGTAGCCTCGAGTTCGTGGATGTCGCGGCGATCACCGACAGCGCCACGGTCGCCGCGATCCAGTCGATGCGCACCGATACCGCGGCGAAGGACCGCCCGCAGCTCAAGGAGGGCACCTATCAGCCCATCGGCGCTCCGGAGGCCCCTCTGACCGGTGCGGTCATCAAGACCGCCGAGGTGGGCACCGACTCCCAGACGGGCGAGATCGTCGTCAACACGACCTTCGATCCCCAGGGCACGCGGACGTGGGCGGACTTCACGGCCCGCAACATCGGCAAGCAGGTCGCGATCGTGCTCGACGGCGTGGTCCAGTCGGCGCCGGTCATCCAGAGCGCCATCCCGGACGGCCAGACCCAGATCAGCGGCAGCTTCACCGGCGAGACCGCGAAGTATCTCGCCACCGTGCTCCAGACCGGTGCGCTGCCGGTGTCGCTCAAGCCGAGTGACACCCGCGTGGTCGGTCCCACGCTTGGCCAGGACTCGCTGCGCGCAGCGCTGCTCGCGGCGCTCGCCGGCCTCGCGGTCGTGAGCATCTATCTGCTCGTGTTCTACCGCGCGCTCGGTGGGCTCGCGGTGGCCGCGCTCGGCATCTTCGCGTCGCTGTACCTCGGCGCCCTGGCGCTGATGTCCGACCTCAACGTGTTCGCGATGTCGCTGCCTGGCCTCGCCGGTGTCGTGCTGACCATCGGCATCGCATCGGACACGTCGATCCTGATCATCGAGCGGTTCCGCGAAGAGATCCGTATGGGCAAGACCTATCGCAGCGCCGCCACCTCGGGCAGCCGCCACGCGATCGGCACGAGCATCGACGCCGACCTGGTCACGTTCGTCTCGGCGCTGGTGCTCTACCTCGTGGCCATCGGCCCGGTCCGCGGCTTCGCGTTCACGCTCATCCTCGGAATCGTGCTCGACCTCGTCACTGCGCTGCTGTTCACTCGCCCGTCGCTGATCCTGCTGGCGCAGTCGATCATCGGCAAGACCCCCGCCCTGTGGGGCGTGGCCAAGGAAGCTGCGCAGGCGAGCCAGACCAAACCAGGCAAGCCCAGCCGGAAGGGGGGTGTCGCCAATGCGTAGGCGCATCGACTTCATGGGATTGCGCAAGGTGTTCTTCGGCATCTCGATCGCGCTCGTGCTCATCAGCATCGGCGCCATCGCCGTCCGCGGTCTGAGCTTCGGCATCGAGTTCGAGGGCGGCACCGTCATCGACATCGCCCGGTCCGAGAACGTCTCGATCGAGAAGGTCCGCGACGCTTTCGATCAGCGCGGCGTCAACGACGCCGGCATTCAGACCAGCGAAGGCGGCGCGTACATCATCCGCATCGCCGAGACCGACCCTCAGGCTGCAACCAAGCTTGCGGGAGACATCGCCAACGAGCTCGGCATCAAGACCGCGGATTTCCAGGTCACCACGATCGGCCCCAACTGGGGCAAGAACGTCACGAATCGCGCCCTGCTCGCGCTGTCGCTCTCGATGCTCGCGATCCTGATCTACATCTCGCTGCGATTCGCCGAGTGGAAGATGGCGATCGCCGCGATCGTCGCCCTTGCGCACGACATCATCATCACGCTCGGCATCTACGCGCTGACCGGGCGCGAGCTGACGCCGAACACGCTCGCCGCACTGCTGGCGATCATGGGTTACTCGCTCTACGACACGATCGTCGTGTTCCACCGCATCCGCGAGAACTCGCAGTACCTCGTGAAGCAGAGCTTCTTCGACATGGCGACGGACTCGATCAACCAGGTGCTCACCCGGTCGATCAACACCTCGCTCATGGCCCTCATCCCGATGGTGTCCATGTACTTCCTGGGCGGTGAGACGCTGCGAGACTTCGCGTTCGCGCTGGTCATCGGTCTCCTCGCCGGTGCGTACTCTTCGGTCGCCGTCGCGGCGCCCATCTACGCGTCGTGGAAGTCCTCGGAGCCCAAGTACAAGGCGCTGGCCAAGAAGTACGCCGCACAAGGGTCCTAGAACCAACGCCCGTCGCCCGAACGGCGGAGCGATATCGTCTCGCATTGACGGAGGCCGGCCCCATCGGGTCGGCCTCCTGCGTGCGGTACGCGGGTCCGCTTTCGCACTCGCGTGTCGCTGCTCTCCGATAGGATGAGTGCATGACATCTGAGCCCTGCCCGCGCGCCCCTTGGATGCTCGCGTCCGTCGACGCCGCGACGGTCGCGCGTCTCGCGGCGGACACCGGGCTCTCCGCGATCACCGCTCGCGTTCTTGCCGCGCGGGGCATCACCGATCCCGCTGCGGTGAAGGCGTTCCTCTCGCCATCGCTCGAACGCGACTGGCTCGATCCCTCCGGCATCCCGGGCATGGACGCGGTCGCCGACGCCGCTGCCGAGGCGATCCGCTCGGGCACCAGGATCGCGGTCTTCGGCGACTTCGACCTCGACGGCATCTCGGCGGCTGCAGTCGCGCTTCGCGGGCTGCGGGAGATGGGCGCCGATGTGGTCGCATTCGTACCGCATCGCTTCAACGAGGGCTACGGGCTCTCGGCAGCGGCCATCGAGCGACTGCTTGTCTGCGAGCCCGGGCTCGTGATCACGGTCGACTGTGGCATCAGCTCCGCCGAGGAAGTCCGTCTGCTTGTCGACCGCGGCGTTGCCGTGGCGGTGACCGACCACCACGAACCCGGCGCGCTCGTGCCCGATGGCATTCCCGTCGCCGACCCCAAGCTCGATTCCACGTGTCCCAGCGCCGGCCTCGCCGGAGCAGGAGTCGCGCTCAAGCTGATCCAGGCGGTGGGGGAGCGCGTGGGGCATCCTTCGGCGTGGCGATCGCTCACCGACCTCGCCACGCTGGGAACGATCGCCGACATCGTGCCGCTGACCGGAGAGAACCGCGCCCTGGTCGCGGACGGCATCGCCCGCATGCGCGAGGCGCCACGACCCTGCATCGCCGCGCTCTGCGCGGTTGCGGGGACGAGCACGACGCAGGTGACTGCCGAGTCAGTGGCCTACGGCCTCGCCCCGCGCCTGAACGCGGCGGGTCGCATGGCCGACCCCGCCATCTCGCTCGAGCTGCTCACCACTGACGATCCTGCCCGAGCCGAGGCCCTCGCGCTGGCTCTCGACGAGCACAACCGCGTGCGGCAGTCGGTCGAGGCGGACCTGATGTCCGAGGCGCTGGCGAAGGCCCGTGAGTCCTACTCCGAAGGGGACCGGGCGCTCGTGCTGGCCGGCGAGGGGTGGCACGACGGCGTGAAGGGCATCGTCGCGTCCAAGCTGATGGGGACGTATCACGTTCCCACGTTCCTGTTCTCGATCGAGGACGGCGTTGCGACGGGTTCCGGCCGCTCGGTGGGGCAGGTGGACCTGTTCCGCGCGCTCGAGTCGACCGCGGACCTGGTGGACCGCTTCGGAGGGCACGCCGCCGCCGTCGGCCTCGCGCTGCCCGCCGAGCGGCTCGACGAGTTCCGCGACAGGATGAACGCCGCCCTGGCGGCCTTGCCCGCCGAGCAGTTCGAAGCGCCGATGATCGTGGACGCCGAGGTCGCGCTCGGCGACATGGGCATCGAGCTCGGCGCGGAACTGGCGCTCCTCGAGCCCTTCGGGCACCAGAACCGCAAGCCGCTGCTCGCAGCCATCGGGGTGTTCATGAACGGGCGCACGCGGGTGGGCAAGCAATCGTCACACCTCCGCTTCGACGCGTTCGATGGCGCGGCCACGGTTCCCTCGATCGCGTTTCGGTGTACCGACATCGAGGAGCTGGTCGACTGCGAGTGCGCGGTCGACGTTGCGTTCGAGCTCGACGTCAGCGAATGGCGAGGCAGGACGCGACCTCAGCTGATGGTGCGCCGCATCGTGCCGCGCGTGAGCGAGCGATCGCCGGCCGAGGACCTCGTCGCCGACCTCTTCGCCCGAGCGGACGAGATCATCGCGCGCGAGGAGTACGCCGGGATCGCCGATGCCACCGCGTTCCACACCAAGCTCGTGGGCGTCACCTTCGAGGGCCGCCAGGACGTACTGGGCCGGCTGCACCCCTCCACCCCGCTGCGACTCGAGCGTCAGCCCGACAACGAGTTCGACCCCAACGCCTGCGCGCTGTTCGACCCCTACGGCGATCAGGTCGGGTTCTTCAACCGGCGGCTTGCTGCCGCGCTTTCGCCGTCCGTGGATGCAGGGGTCGACTACGACGTCGAGGTCACCGAGGTGACCGGCGGCGAGTCGGACCGCTCCCTCGGGGTCAACGTGCTCGTGTCCCGCCGGGACGCCGTCCAGGACCGCGAGGACGAACTCGCGACGCGTCTGCAGGTTCGCGCTGAGCTCGCGGCATTGCCCGCCGAGGAACTCGAGGCCGAACTCGTACGCCGGTTCATCGGCGAGCGCTCGCTCCACGCGGCCCAGGCCGAGTCGCTCGCTCACCTCGCCGCCGGCCACAACACACTGACCGTGATGGCGACCGGCCGCGGCAAGTCGCTCATCTTCCACCTGCACGCGGCGCAGCAGGCTTTGCGACACGGACGAGCGAGCGTGTTCGTGTACCCGTTGCGCGCGCTCGTGGCCGACCAGTCCTTCCACCTCGACGAGGACTTCGGCACGGTGGGCCTCGTCGTCCGCACGCTCACCGGTGAATCGCCGGAGAAGGAGCGGGCCGACGTGTTCGAGGGCCTGGGCAACGGTGTCGTCGACGTCGTGCTCACCACGCCTGAGTTCCTGTTCCACCACGCCGAGCGGTTCTCGAACGCCGGTCGCGTGGGGTTCGTGGTCGTCGATGAGGCGCATCACGTCGCGCAGGCCAGGGCGGGCCATCGCCCCGCCTACGCCAGACTCGGCGACGCGGTGTCCCTGCTCGGCGATCCCACGGTCTTGGCGGTCACCGCCACGGCCGGTGACGAGGCCACCGACGCTATCTGCTCCTCGCTTCGTATCGAGCGCGTCGTCGCCGACCCCACGGTTCGGGAGAACCTGCACGTCGAGGACCGCCGAGACATCGCCGATCGCGACGGCTACCTCGCCGGACTGGCCGCCCGGGGGGAGAAGGCCATCGTGTACGTGAACTCGCGGGAGCAATCGGTGCGGCTCGCGCGCATGCTTCGCAAGCGGGTGCCCGACATCGCGTTCAAGACCGCGTTCTACAACGGTGGGCTCGCGCGCGGGCCACGGCACGCGGTGGAGAAGGCGTTTCGCGGCGGAGACCTGCAGGTCGTCGTCGCCACCAGCGCGTTCGGCGAGGGAGTGAACATCCCCGACGTACGCCACGTCGTGCTCTACCATCTGCCCTTCGGCGAGGTGGAGTTCAACCAGATGTGCGGCCGATCGGGTCGAGACGGGGCCGATGCCAGCGTGCACCTCGTCTTCGGCAGCAGGGACGCGCGCATCAACGAGGCCATTCTCAGCTCACTCGCCCCGTCGCGCGACGACATGGCCGCGCTCTACCTGACGATGAAGGAGTGCCAGGCCACGCAGGGGCCGCAGTTCGAGATCACGAACGCCGAGCTCGCGCAAGCTGCGGCGAAGCGCCGCAAGGGGTTCGGGCTCGACGAGCGGGGGGTGTCCTCGGCGATCGGGATCTTCCGAGAGCTGGGGTTGGTCGAGAGCGAGGGTCACGGTCCGTACCGGCGACTGAGTGTGATCTCGGTCGCCGAGAAGACCGATCTGGAGTCGAGCGTCCGCTACGCGGAGGGTCTCGAGGAGATCGAGGCGTTCGGCGAGTTCAAGTCGTGGGTGCTCGCCGCCGAGGCGGACGATTTGCTCGCACGGTTCAACCGTCCTATCCTGCCCACACGCCGCGTGGAAGCTGGCGCGTAGAGCGGAGCCTCCGGCGGCGGAGCGGGACTGAACACGCAAGGAGGCCATGGCGAGCGTGCCGGCGACCATCGAACAGATCGAGGCGCAGATCCGGGAGTACAACCCCGGTGCGGACCTCACATCGCTCGAGGCCGCCTTCGAGTTCGCCGAAACAGCTCACTCAGGGCAGATCCGCAAGACCGGCGAGGCGTTCGTCAGCCACCCGCTCGAGGTCGCGCTGATCCTCGCCGAGCTCCACATGGACACCGCCACCCTCGAAGCCGCCCTGCTGCACGACACCGTCGAGGACTCCGAAGCGACCATCGATCAGGTTCGGGAGGCCTTCGGAGACGAGGTCGCCGAGCTCGTGGACGGGGTCACCAAGCTCGGCAAGATCGAGATCGAGTCGGTCTCGGAGCGCCAGAGCAACAATTTGCGCAAGATGCTCATCGCGATGGCGAAGGACATCCGCGTCATCCTCATCAAGCTCGCCGACCGGCTCCACAACATGCGGACGCTTGCGGCGTTGCCCGAGGAGCGACGGCTCGACAAGGCCCGCGAGACGATGGAGATCTACGCGCCGCTCGCGCACCGTCTCGGCATCTCGTCCATCAAGTGGGAGCTCGAGGACCTCGCGTTCTTCTACCTCGAGCCGGTGAAGTTCCGCCAGGTCTCGCAGATGGTCGCCGAGAGTCGCAAGGCCCGCGAGGAGTACCTGGCCCAGGTCATCGAGCAGCTGAGCACGGAACTCGAGGCGATCGGGGTGGTCGCCGAGATCTCCGGCCGACCCAAGCACCTGTACAGCATCTACCAGAAGATGGCCTACAAAGGTAAGGACTTCAACGAGATCTACGACCTCATCGCCCTGCGCGTTCTGGTCGACTCGGTCAAGGACGTGTACGGCGCTCTGGGCACGGTCCACTCCATCTGGAAGCCGGTTCCCGGCCGCTTCAAGGACTACGTGGCGATGCCCAAGTTCAACATGTACCAGTCGCTGCACACGACCGTCATCGGGCCGGCCGGCCGGCCGTTGGAGATCCAGATCCGCACTGAGGACATGCACCGGACCGCGGAGTACGGGATCGCGGCTCACTGGCGCTACAAGGAGGGCGGCCGCTCCGACGACAGCTTCGACGAGCGCCTCGCGTGGCTGAGGCAGATGCTGGAGTGGCAGACCGAGCTCAAGGACCCCCGCGAGTTCATGGAGGCGCTCAAGATCGATCTGTTCGAGGAGGAGGTCTTCGTCTTCACTCCGAAGGGCGACGTCATCTCCCTCAAGCGCGGGTCGACTCCTATCGATTTCGCCTATGCCATCCATACCGAGGTGGGCAACCACTGCGTGGGGGCGAAGGTCAACGGGTCCATCGTGCCGCTCAACTACGAGCTTCACATGGGGGACCGGGTCGACATCCTCACCAACAAGAGCTCCAGTCCGTCCCGTGACTGGCTGAACATCGTCGCGACCTCCTCGGCACGCAGCAAGATCCGCAACTACTTCAGCAAGGCCAGCAGGACCGATGATCTGGCCCACGGCCGCGACGAGCTGGCCAAGGTCATGCGCAAGCACGGCCTGGGCATCGGCTCCAAGACTGCCGAGAAGGCGCTGCAGAAGGTTGCCGAGGAGATGAACTACCAGCACGCCGACGACCTCGTCGCAGGAATCGGGGCGGGGAAGGTCTCGGCGAAGCAAGTCGGCACGAAGCTCCTGAAGTTGATGTCGAAGGAGACTCACGTTCAAGTAGAACCTGAGGCCTCTACGCATGAGTTCACACTCGCCACCCCGATGACGCCGCCACGCAGCAAGCGTCGGCGGCAGAGTGTCGGCGTCAGGGTCAAGGGCATCGACGACGTGCTGGTTCGCTTGGCCAAGTGCTGCAACCCGGTTCCCGGGGACCGGATCATCGGCTTCGTGACCAGGGGGAGGGGCGTCTCGGTCCACCGTGCCGACTGCCCCAACGCCGCGGACCTCCTCCGCACCCCCGAGCGGCTGCTCGAAGTGGACTGGGACCTGGGCAGCGAGACCACGTACCAGGTCGAGATCTACGTCGAGGCACTCGACAGGACTCGCTTGCTCCAGGACGTCACGACCGCACTCGCGGAGGCCGGGGTGAACATCCTTGCCTCCTCCTCGACCACCCATCGCGACGGGCTCGTCGACATGCGATTCCTGTTCGAACTCTCCGACATGAACCGGCTGCAAGAGGTGTTCAAGGACGTCAGGCGGGTGAACGGGGTGTTCGAGGCGCACCGGATGCTTCCCGGCGACGGCGGACAGCGTCGCAAGGGGGAGGCCGGGTGATCGTCGAGCGACTGCAGCTCGGTCCGCTCGAGACCAACTGCTGGATCGTCGCGGCCGAGCAGGACGGGCCCGTCGTCGTGATCGATCCCGCCGACGAAGCAAGCGTGTTGTTCGACGCCTTGGGTGATCGTCGCGTGAGCTCGGTGATCCTCACCCACGGGCACTTCGATCACCTCGGTGCGGCCACCTCGCTGCTCGAGCGTACCGGCGCGCCGCTTCTGGTCCACGAACGAGACGCCGATCGGGTGACGAGCGCCGAGGGTTCCGGCGGGGCGCTGTTCGGCTTCCTGCACCACCACGCCCCGGCCCCGGACCGGCTGCTCGTCGAGGGCGAGGAGGTCGAGGTCGGGGAGGGTGTCACGCTCCGCGTTCTTCACACCCCTGGCCACACCGAGGGTTCGATCTGCCTGCTGGCCGGCCACCACCTGTTCAGCGGAGACACACTCTTCGCGGGCAGTGTGGGCCGCACCGACTTCCCCGGAGGAGACAGTCACGCGCTGAGGGCTTCGATCGCCGGCAAGCTCTCGACGCTGCCCGACGAGGTGATCGTGCATCCCGGCCACGGACCGGACACGACCATTGCCCGGGAGCGGCGGATCAACCCCTTCTTCCCGAAAGCCTGAGGGCGGCGTCGTGACGCTTCAGCTGCGTGATCTCGCGATGGTGGCCGCAGGCGGAGCGATCGGCTCGTCGCTGCGCTACCTCGCGGGCAAGGCACTTGGGCCTCAGGCCGATGCCTCGGTGCCGTGGCACACGCTGTTCGTGAACGTCACCGGCGCCTTCGCTCTCGGGCTGGTCGTCGCGGTCGCCGCGCGGCATGGGTGGCCCGGGTGGTGGCGCCCCTTCGTGGCGGTGGGGATCCTTGGCGGGTACACGACGTTCTCCACGTACTCCCTCGAGTCCGTCGAGCTGCTCCTGCGGGGGCATTCGGCGACCGCGCTCGCCTACGCCGTGGGCTCGCTCGCGCTGGGTCTCGCCGCTGCGTGGCTCGGGCTCTTGGCGGGACGGCTCGCCTAGCCGATACATACACCGGGTGGGGGTGGGTTCGACACCTATCCCGACCACGGAAAACCCACATTCGGCTCGTCGCTTAACGTTCCTGAAGATGGTATACTTTGGGCATGACATCGAAGCCTGCTCAGGAGGTCTCCACCACGAGGCTTCCTGAGCGTGCGTGGAGCGTCGCCTTGGAGCACGTCTTCCTGCACAGAGACAGAGTCCGCAACGTGCGTCTGCGCGACACTCGCCCAGCCGGGTACTGGCATCGGATGAGTCTCGTCGGCGTCCTCGCGATCCTCTCGGCTTCGTTGCTCGTTCCCGGGCTAGCCTTCGCGGATACCACGGACACGCCGCACGGCGGGTACACCACCGGCACGAAGAAGTGCGAGAAGTGCCACACGCTACACGAGGCGAAGGCGGACCAGCTGCTTCCGGTCGCGCCGGCCCAAGCCGTCTGCTACACCTGCCATGACGGCACCGATGCCACTGACGTGCGCGACGATTTCGGAGAGACCACGGAGTCCGCCGCGTTGGTGAAGTCGCGCCACCCAGTGCCAGAAGGACGCGTTCTGTGTGCCGACTGCCACACTCCGCACCGCGGTCCCGCGGAGGGCAATCCGCGCTCGCTGTCCGCCGGCTCCGCCGAGGCCACCTCGGGGGTCGAGTTCTGCGGCGCCTGCCACGGCCCCGGGTCCGCCCTGCCTGGCGGAGACCTCGTCAGCGACTTCCAGGGCAGCGGACACGACCTCGCGCTGCAGCCTCCGTCGGGGACCGACATCCCCTGCGCTTCGTGCCACGAGCCGCACGGGTCGACCAACTTGGCGTTGATCCGAACCCAGATCGTCGACAGCACGGGTACGACACGTAGCGTCGAGGTCACGTCGAGCTTCAACCCTCTCTGCTTGCAGTGCCATGGCACGCCCGTCGGGACGTTCCCGGGCACGCCTGTGTTCGGCATGACGTCGCACAGCTCGGTCACGACGTCGACCAAGGCCGCTGTTGTCTTCCCGTCGACGAAGGCACAGCCGGGTGACTGCGCCAACTGCCACGATCCTCACGGGTCCGGCGGACGGCCTCAGTACCTTCGCGCCTCGGGGAACCAGCTGTGCTACTCCTGCCACGACGCGGCGGGCACTTCGAAGCCGAACGCCTACTCCTATCAAGGCTCCGCGTCCTTCTCGCGCGCTTCGCACAACGACGTGACCGGCACGGTGACGAACGTGCTGAACTCGCAGAGCGAGGGCTTCGCCGCGTGGGAGTCCACGACGCTGCCCACACCGGCGGTCCCCGGCGCCGCGATCCCTGCCGCCCGGATCGCTTCGCTCGCCACCGCCGATGGCAACTACACGCGCACCGCCCTCGCCGACATCACCGGCCAGTCCGACTACCAGCTGTACCGCTTCCTGCTGCCTGACGGCGCGACCGGACTGCAGTCGCTCGGCGCGACGTGGCTCGGCTACGGCAGCGAGGTCGCCGGATACCCCGTCACGGTCTCGCTCTGGGACAACGTCGCGGGGGCTTGGGTCCCGTTCGCGCAGGCCATGGCGGCCTCACCGTCGACCTTCTCCACGGCGACCATCACCCCCGCTCGCTTCGTCGACGCGGGGAACCACGTCTGGCTGCTCACCGAGGCGAAGAAGGCGGTCGACGCCCAGCTCGTCACCACACCCACCGTCTCGGCCCTTGCCGGCGGAGACGTTCGCGTCACGTGGAACACGCTGGGCCGCTCCACCAGCTGGGTCGACTTCGACTCAGACGGTCCTCCCTACGCCAGCTCGGCGGGCGACGACTCGTTGGTCACCACCCACACGGTCACCTTCACTCCTCCCGCACCGAGCGGCGTGATCCGGTACCGGGTGCGCAGTGCCGATCCGAGCGGTCTCACGAGAACGACCGAGGACACCGCGGTTGGGGTGCCCGCACCGGTGATCAGCCCCATCGGCACGGTGAAGAACACGGGCAACGCGCAGACCACGGTGCCGGTACCCGTCTCGTGGACGATGGCTGACTCGGCTCGCGCACCCTACGCCTACCAGTTGAGCATCACCGGAACGCGAACCAACGGCCAGGCGTTCTCCTACGTCTCGCCGTCGTGGCTGACCACCACCACGGCCACGGTCTCGGTGCCGTTCGGCACGTACGAGGCCCGGGTCGTCGGCAGGGACAAGGATGGCGTCCTTACCGTCTCTTCGGTTCCCGACGCCTTCTCTGCGGTGTTCGAGTACATCGCCGGCGGCTCGTGTCCGTTCCTCTTCTCCTGGGACGGCGTGAAGTACCAGTTCGAGTCCGACAACTTCACGGCGGGTCGTATCGGCGGCACGGTGAGCGGCGGCTATCAGCAGCCGAACCCGAATGACGCCTACGTCGTGTCCACACCGGTCACGACGACTCCCACCGGCAATCTGGAGTTCAAGCTGGTGGAGGAGCGCTACGAGGTCGACTATCTCGACTTCTACAAGCTCTACGCGATCGACGAGCCGGCTGGGGCCAAGGTCTTCGCCGAGAAGGCCGTCGCAGGCAGGCGGACCTTCCCGCCGCTTCAGTCGGCGCTTCACACGACCCGCAACCTGCACGCGCCGGCGTCGGTCAGTCGTACCGACACCGGTGCGGACGTGCTCGATGCCGTCGCTTCACAGGACGGCACGCTCGTCGCCCTGAACGAGGACGCCGAGACGACGTTCACCTACAAGACGCTCGAGGTCGACCTCGGTGCCGACGCGCAAACCGCGCCGCAGGTGAAGGTCGTGATGGACGCGATCAGCGAGTTCCCGGTGACCCAGGAAGGGATCGCGCGGCGTGCGACCTTCGGCCTGCCACAGGAGCTCGAGGTTCAGGACACCGACGGCACGTGGCGCTCGATCGTCCCTTCGGCGAACCCGCTTCCCACACCGCCCGAGTTCTCCCGCCCCTACATCTTCGACCTGACGAGCGCGGTACAAGGCACCACCGGCAAGGTCAGGTTCACCTTCCTGTTCCGGACCCTCATCGACTACATCGCTGTCGACACCACGCAGGACGAATGGATCACCGTCAGCGAGGTTCCCGCCCTCTCCGCCAACCTTGGATACCACGGCGTGGACCTGGAGACGGGCTCGGAGATGACCGCGGCGTTCGACTACGGAGTGGGTGTCTCGGCGGGCAGCTACTACAGCGGCAGCTACACGCGTTACGGGGACGTGGGACCGCTGCTCGGCGCCATCGACGACAAGTTCGTGATCATGGGTCAGGGCGACGAGCTGAGTCTCTCGTATCAGCCTCTGCCTGATCCGGCAGAAGGACTGACGCGTCAGTACGTGTTCTCCGCGTACGGCTACTACAAGGACCGCAAGACCGACCTTCCTGCTGAGGTCGAGCCTTTGCCCTTCGCAGCCATGTCCAACTATCCCTATCCCGCCGAGGAGAGCTATCCCGCTGACGCCGAGCACGACGCGTATCGAGCGGAGTACAACACGCGAGTCGTCAATCCGCTGATCTCGAGTGCGGCCAGCGAACCGGCTGACCGACCGATGCAGCTGGCGGCCGCGTCCTGGGCGCCGCACCGTTCGGTCAACACGGACGTCGTTCGGCTGGACGTGACCTACTCCGGCGGGGCGACCGGCTCGTGCGGCACGTGTCACGCCGTACACGGGGCGACCGACGCGTCGGGCACGGTGCTGCCGGCCCTCACCGTGGCCCCCGAGTCGTCGACGTGCCTGGGCAACGGAACGCTGGCGTGTCACGGAGGTCCCAACTCCGCGAGCGGAACGAACATCGCGGCGAGCTTGACGGCTTCGTCGGCGCCCAACACCCACCACGACCTGCTGCCCGACCAGATGGCCGCCTCGGGCTCGAAGATGGCGTGCAGCGACTGCCACAACCCTCACTCGGACAACCCGAGCTCCCCGTTCAAGAACCCGGACAGCATCGGTACCACGATGACGTCCGGCATCGCTGACTACGTCGACGGGAACGGGGACTTCTACGCACTCGTGGGTTCGCAGCACGACGGGGTGGAGCCGATCATCTCCAGCTTCGCCCTGGACGTTGCGAGCCAGCCGGCGACGTCTCCCGCTTTCACGTGGCTCACCAACGAGAAGGCGACGTCCCGGGTGGACCTGGGCATCACGCCTCTCTACGAGATCGGCTCGTACGGCACGGACGCCCTGTCGACGAACCACTCCGTCGTCACGAGCGATCTGGTGCTGGGCCAGACCTACCACTTCCGCGTCAGATCGGCGGACGCGATGGGCAACACGAGCGTGTCGCAGGACGCGACGTTCATGCCGATGGTGGCGCCGGCGACCCCCGCTCTCAATCCCGCGCCCAGCGGTTACGAATGGACGGACTACACGTTCACGTGGGGCTCGGTCACGTCGGTCGACGGCGACCCCGTGGAGTACCAGGCCGAACTCACCAATGGAGTCACCACCTACAACTACGGTTGGAGCACGGATCCTTCGTGGGCAGTGACGGGTCTCGCGTACGGCGACTGGAACTGGCGGGTTCGGTCGCGGGACGCGGGGCACACGTTCGCGGTCAGCGCTTGGTCCGGATGGAGCGCGTTCTCCAACTACACCCCGTCGTCCACCTGTCCCTACCTGTTCACGTGGGATGGCACGTCTTACGGCTTCGAGACCGACCTCTACGGACAGGGCAAGCTGGCCATCCCCAGAGCGACCGGGTTCGCAAAGCCGCAGCCCAACGAGGCCTATGTTCTGCAGAACGACCCCGTGGTCAAGGACGGCTTCCTCGACTTCCGCATGGTCGAGGAGCGGCCGGAGGTCGACTACATGGACGGGTGGGCGCTGTACTCGGCTGACGTCCCTGACGGTTACGAGCTCTTCACCGAGCGACCCGCACAAGGTGGGTCCGAGTACACGACGGTGACCGCCGAAGTACACACTGCACGAACCGATGCCCCGGCGCCGCTCAGCGCGACCTGGGTCAACACCGGGCAGGACGTCCTGGCCGCGATCTCGTCTTCCGACGAGCAGCGATTGCTCCTGAATCCGGAGCGCAACACGACGTTCGACTACCAGACGATCGAGCTCGATCTGGCCCACGCCTTGGGCGCGCCACAGACCAAGCTCCTGATCGACGCGCAGACGATGTTCCCGAACTCCCCCGAGGGCTACGCACGAGCAGGCACGTTCTCGTACCGCACGAAGATCGAGGTGCAGGACGATGCCGGCACGTGGGTGTCTGTGCCGGCGACGCAGGCCATTCTGGCGCCACCCGCCGAGTTCTACCGGCCGCTCGCCCTGGACATCACCAACGTGTGGCAGTCCTCGAGCCGCAAGCTACGGCTGACCTTCCTGTACAAGACCTACATCGACTCGATCCGAGTCGACACGAGCCAGGACGTCCCAGTCAACCTCGTCGAACTGCCGCTGCAGTCGGCGACGCTGCAGTGGCACGGGCAGGACAGCGTGACGGGCCCCGGTGACTTCTACGAGTACATCTACGGCGAGCCGAACAGCTGGACGAGCTACTTCCCGGGCAACTACACCAAGTTCGGTGACGTAACGCCGTTGCTGGCCACTGCCGGCGACGACAAGTACGTCATCTTCGGTGGAGGAGACGAGATCACCGCCCAGTTCGTCCCTCCGGCGCAGCCGGCTGCCACGGGCACGCAGCGCAAGTACGTGGTGCTCGTTGACGGCTGGTACAAGGATCCGAACAGTCAGTGCCCGAAGACCGTCGACCCGCTGCCGTTCCACGCGATGAGCACGTTCCCGTACCCGCCCACGGAGCAGTACCCGACCGATGCGGAGCACCAGCAGTACCTTGCGGACTGGAACACGCGCTACCAGGCAACCGTGCAGCCGGCTCCCGCCGCTCCGGCCGCCCCCGCGCCTGCACCCGACACGTTCCTGCAGAAGCTCGAGAACCTCTTCAGCTTCCTCATGCCCGACGCGTCCGAGCCGTCGCAGCCGCCGGCATCCGCCTCCGTGGCCGATGCTCGCGGCGACTACGGGCTGACCTTCACTCGAGGCATGCAGGAGGAGGTCCGCGGCCTGTTCTCCGTCGACACCGATGCCGCGTTGATCCGGCGCGTGCGGATCGACGGGTCGACCGTCTCGGTGCCGGTGGTCGAAGGCTGGGAGAGCACTGGCGCGACGCCCACGCTGGCGGCCAAGGGCAGCGCGGCGGGTTCTGGATTCTCGAACGCCACGACCGTCGATGGCAGCTACTGGCGCACCGATCTCGCCTCGGCGGACCGCGCCTGGAACTTCCAGGTCATGCGCGTGCGCCTCACTCCCGAGGAGGTCGGGTCGTCGCGGGAGCTGTCGTTCCAGTGGACCGGCCACGGCGAGGCGACTGAGGGGTATCCCACCTTCGCATCGATCTGGAACTTCAGCACCGGGCAGTGGGAACAGATCCTGTCGCCGCGCGACGCGGGCAGTGATGTCACCGCGGCGAAGTCGGTCGCGCAGACCAACGCCACATTCTGCCTCACCTGCCACGACGGCACGCCTCCCGCAGGGGTCACCGTACCTGCGAGCGTCCCGAACATCGGTGCGAACTGGTCCGGCGCGCCCGGCGACGATTTCCACTCGGGGGTCGCGAGCAGTGGTTGGGGTGGCGGCCTCAAGTCCCCGTACTCACGAGGCCAGGAAGTGGCGTGTTCGGCGTGCCACCTGAGTCATGGCGGGACGAATCCCTACCACATACCGGGGACCGTGAACGGTACGTCCGGGATCGCCGTCACCAACGGCAACAACATCCAGCAGCTCTGTGCGGCGTGCCACACCGGTACGGTGGAGCAGTATCACCAGGGATGCTACGACTGCCACTGGTACTACAACGACACGAGCGGCTACGGCCACGACATGCGCGGCAAGGGTCCGACCGCGTCCGACAACTGCCTGTCGTGCCACGGACATGGCAAGACGTGGCAGCATCAGCCGTACACCGAAGAGGGCTGCTGGACCGAGCCCTGTCACGGCGCACCGGAGAACCCAGCCTGGTCGCGGGTCTACCCGACGATGTAGTTCGATTCCCCGAGGTCAGCAACCTGGCTTCTGTCACCGGTTGTGCGCGTTTTGTGAGCCCACCCGGGCCTTCGCCCGTTGGCGTCTCAGTTGCTCATCTATGTTCACGAAATCCACACGCAACTGAGGCGCGGCTCTTCGGACGGATGGCGGGCACGAGTCCGCCGCATCGCGGTCCCCGCGCCGGACCAGGGACAGCAGTCCGGTGGCATCAGCCCGACACATCAGCGCCTCACGGCTTGGAACGGTTGCCGCTGCCCTCGTAGCGGCCTTCCTGCTGCTTACCGCCGTGGCGGCCCTGTCGTTCGCCGCCGACGCCAACGCTCCCGATGCGCCGACCGGCCTGACGGCCACGCCGGGTTCCCAGTCGCCCGTTGTAGCTCGCTTGAACTGGACGGCTCCGCAAGGCGCGTTCGGCTACCTGATCTATGCCTCGGAAGCCCCCAACGGTCCGTGGGGCAAGGTCGGCACGACTGCGGCAACCACCTTCGACGTGAGCGAGGGGTTCGCGGGAACGGCGTACTACTTCCGAGTGATCGCCGTCAGCAACTCCGGAAGCCAGTCGCCGCCCGCCGATGCCGGCCCGGTGACCGCGACGTGGAAGTACTCGCCGCACACCACCATCACCCGTGACACCGACATGTGCGCCGCCTGCCACGACACACACGCTGCCGGATCGGAGCGTCTGCTCCGGTCGGCCGCTACAACGACGACGGGCGGAGAAGCCGAGACCTGTTACCGGTGCCATGACGGCCGTGGAGCCAACACGAACATCAAGTCGAGGTCGAGGGATTCCTTCGCTCTGTCCAGCGGCCACACGCTCGAAACGACGCCCTCGGCCGGCGAGCTGACTGCGAGTTGCAGCTGGCTGCCACGACGCCCACGGCGACAGCGCCGCGTCGCCGATGCTGCCGAAGGCCCGGATCAACGGCGCGAGCGTCACCGGAACCGGCCCGCAGTGGTGCCTGAGCTGTCATGACGAGGACGACTCGTGGTTCGGTGCCGGCTATCCGGACGTCTCGAACCCGACAACGGATGCGGCAGGCTATCCCGTTTCCGGCACGTGGCCCGGGGGTGCGACCTACCTCAGCGCCGCCAACCCGCACTCGCAGCTTCCAGAGACCACGATCACGGTCGAGGGCGGAGCCGAACTGCGACGGGCACCGGGGGATTGCCTGTACTGCCACGCCGCGCATCGCGGCGCGAATGCCTACGACGGGCTGCTCGACACCTTCCGCCCGTCCTCCGCTTCCAGCGTTGCCTCCGATCAGGCCAACGGCGCCTACGCGAGCGCGTGCCTGGCATGTCACGGGGGGAGCACTCCCAGTGGCCTGACCACGGCGCCCGTCGACATCAAACGCTACATCACCGCCGAGACCTCGAGCGCGGGCCACCGCATCAAGACGAGCGGCGGTCTGCTGCCGGTGGGCGCGCCGCTGCCGTGCTACGAGTGCCACAACCCCCACGGATCGACCCGCGGCAACGCGGCACTGATCGCCGACACGCGGGGACGAAGCCTGGAGACAAGTACCGACGCTGGTGTTCGGCAGTTCTGCTTCACGTGCCACACCGCGTCGGACACGAATCGCGGCTGGGACAGCGTCGCCGGGCGCCTACGCGCCGGTGGGGTCGTCCGACCGGATCGTCGGTCTGTCGCGAACCAGCGGCTCCCTCGTCCTGCCTGCCCGCGCCGGCCATGACGAAGCGGATGCGGTGTCCTGCTACACCTGCCACGGTCGGGAGTACGGAACCGACGGTAGCAACGTCCACAATCCGCTGGCCTCGGTCGACGAGTCGGCGCCGGTGACCACGTCCGACGCCAAGCCCTTCTACAGCGAGACGGCGACCATCACGCTGACCGCAGTCGACAACGCCGGTGGTTGGGGCGTTGCCTCGACCTCGTACCGCGTCGACGGCGGCGCGGAGACCACCGGCACGACGATCGTGGTCTCGGCGGAGGGCAGCCACACGATCGAGTTCTGGTCGGTCGACCGAGCCGATAACGTCGAGACGCCGCACCAGACCGCCACCTTCGTGATCGACACTGTTGCCCCGACCACCACGTCCGACGCACGCGAGTTCTACTCCGGTCCCGCGACCATCACGCTCGAGGGCCAGGACACGCCGGGCGGTTCGGGCATCGCCGATACCTACTACGTGCTCGATGGTGGCGCCGAGACGACCGGCACCGTCGTGAACGTCGCTGCTCCGGGAACGCACACCCTCGAATTCTGGTCGACGGATGCCGCCGGCAACGTGGAGAGCCCGCGTCGGACGGCGACCTTCCTGATCGACACCACCGCTCCCACCACCAGCTCCGATGCCACGGCAACGTACGAGAACGTCGCCGTCATCACGCTGAGCGCCACCGACGACTCCGCCGGCTCGGGCGTCGCGAGCACGCACTACGCGCTCGACGGTGGCGCCGAGACGACGGGGACGGTCACGAGTGTCTCGGGCGTCGGGTCGCACACCCTCGAGTTCTGGTCGGTCGACACTGCGGGCAACGTGGAGCAGCGGCAAACGGTCACGTTCGCCGTCCTCGACACCACTGCCGCGACGACGACGTCCGATGTCCGTCCGACCTACTCGGACGCCGCCACCATCACGCTGAGCGCGGCCGATACGGCTGGCGGGTCCGGCGTCGCATCGACGCACTACTCGCTCGACCAGGGCGCCGAGACCACCGGCACCGTGATCGCCGTCGACCGAGTGGGCGCCCATAGCCTCGACTTCTGGTCGATAGACGCTTCCGGCAACGTCGAGCCGAGACGGACCGTCACCTTCGACATCGTCGACACCATCGCGCCCACGACCACCTCGGACGCGAAGACCTCGTACTCGAACGTCGCGACGATCTCCCTCAGCGCGAGCGACACCGCCGGCGGTTCCGGCGTGGCAACGACGCGCTACATCCTCGACGGCGGCACCGCGACCGACGGCACCGAGGTCGTCGTCTCGGGGATCGGCACGCACACCATCGAGTTCTGGTCGACCGACAGCGCGGGCAATGTCGAACCGCGTCAGTCGGTCACCTTCTCGATCGGGGACACCATCGCTCCGACGACGGCCTCCGACGCGACGAGCAGCTACCCCAACGCGGCGACCATCACGCTGTCCGCGACCGACAACTCCGGCGGGACCGGCGTGGCCAGCACGCACTACGTCCTCGACGGGGCGGCCGAGACCACCGGCACCGTCGTCAGCGTCTCGACCGCTGGGGGGCACACGCTCCAGTACTGGTCGGTCGACAACGCCGGTAACGTCGAGGATCGCATCACGGTCACGTTCGCGATCGACGACCTCGTCGCCCCGAGCACCACGTCGGACGCGCAGTTCGCCTACGTGAACGTCGCCGCGATCGCGTTCACCGCGCTCGACAACGCCGGCGGCTCGGGTATCGCGTCGACCCGCTACATCCTCGATAGCGACACCGAGATGGTCGGCGACTCGGTCACGGTCGGCACGACGGGGACCCATACGCTGGAGTTCTGGTCGGTAGACGCCGCCGGCAACGCCGAGAGCCCCCACCAGCTCGTCACCTTCACCGTGAGCGACGCGATCGCCCCCACGACGACGAGTGACGCGCTCCCCAGCTACACCGACACCGCGCTGATCAGCCTGGCCGCGACCGACAACCCGGGTGGCTCTGGCGTGGCAGCGACCTACTACCGCCTCGACGGCTCCTCGGAGCCGACCGCGGGCGCGAGCGTCTCGGTGTCGTCCGCGGGCAGCCACACGCTGGAGTTCTGGTCGGTCGACGCTGCGGGCAACGCGGAGACGCCGTCCTCGGTCACCTTCGTCATCGGCGATTCGATCGCTCCGACGACCGTCTCCGACGCCGGCATCGCCTACGTGAACACGGCGACCATCAGTCTCACCGCGGCCGACAACACGGGCGGCTCGGGCGTGGCTAGCACGTACTACCGCCTCGATGGCGCGAGCGAGGCCACGTCCGGCACCACCGTCGTGGTGTCGAACGCCGGGTCGCACACGCTCGAGTTCTGGTCCGTCGACGCCGCCGGTAATGCCGAGAACCCCACGACGGTCGGGTTCGCGGTGACCGACGCGATAGCCCCGACCACGACATCGAACGCGCGTGCGATCTACGGTGACACCGCGTCGATCGAGCTCACCGCGACCGACAACCTCGGCGGCGTCGGTGTGGCCACGACACACTACGTCGTGGACGACGGTCTGGAAGCCACCGGCACCAGCGTGGTCGTGACCGGCCCCGGGACGCACGCGCTGCGCTTCTGGTCGGTCGACGCGCAGGGCAACGTGGAGACCGCGACCACGGTCACGTTCGTGGTGGACCCGACCGCGCCGACGACGACATCGGACGCGCAGCCGACCTACCTGCTGCCCGCGACCATCGTCCTCACCGCGACCGACAACGCCGGCGGCTCGGGGGTCTCGGCGACCCACTACACCGTCGACGGCGGGGCGCAGCAGACGGGCACGCAGGTGATGGTCTCGGAGGACGGGCCACACACGCTCGAGTTCTGGTCGGTGGACGAAGCGGGCAACGTCGAGAGCCACAAGACGGCGACGTTCGTGATCGATTCGACCGCTCCGACCACCAGCTCGGATGCCCAGTTCGCCTACGAGAACACGGCGACCGTCCAGCTCACCGCGTCTGACGGCAGTGGGACCGGCGTGGCCGAGACCCAGTACAGCCTCGACGGGGGCCCCGGCACGCCGGGAACGTCGGTGACCGTGGCGCACCGCTGGCAGCCACACGCTCGAGTTCTGGTCGGTCGATGCGGCGGGCAACGTCGAGATGCCCCACAAGAGCGTCGCCTTCACGATCAGCGACACGATCGCTCCCGCGACGACGTCCGACGCGGTCGCAGAGCTACGCGGACTCCGCGACGATCACGCTCACCGGCGTCGATAACGTCGGCGGCTTCGGGATGGGCGAGACCCACTACGTCCTCGACAGCGCCACCGAGGCCACCGGCACGGTCGTGAACGTCGTCGGGGTGGGCGAGCACACCCTCGAGTTCTGGTCGGTGGACGCGGCGAACAATGCCGAGCAGGTCCACACCACCATCACGTTCACCATCGTCGACCTCACCCCGCCGACCACGACCTCCGATGCGCAGGCGACCTACACCGGCACCGCGACGATCGCGCTGAGCGCAGCGGACAACCCCGGCGGGTCCGGTGTCTTCGAGACGTACTACCTCCTCGATGCAGACCCGCAGGCGACGGGCACGTCGGTCACGGTGACCTCGGCAGGGCAGCACACGCTGCAGTTCTGGTCGGTGGATGTGGCGGGCAACATCGAGTCGCCTCTGGGCCCGGTAACGTTCACCGTGGAGTGACCCGCGCGCGCGTAAGGGCCGCAGATCTTGCAGGTTGCGCTAGAGTAGGGCACCGACCCCGCCCGCACCGTCAAGAAGGCCCCGCCTGCGATGAACGTACGCGCCCCCAAGGGCACCGCCGACATGCTTCCCGCCACCGCTCGCGCGTGGGAGCACCTCCAGCGCACCGCGCAGACGATGTTCGCCGCCTACGGCTACGAGCCGATCTACACGCCGCTGTTCGAGCACACCGAGGTATTCACGCGCGGCATCGGTGAGGCCACGGACATCGTCTCGAAGGAGATGTACACCTTCGAGGACAAGGGTGGCCGCTCGATCACCCTGCGTCCCGAAGGCACCGCCAGCGTGGTCCGCTCGGCGCTCGAGCACAATCTCACCGCGAACGGCCAGGGCGCCAAGCTGTACTACTCCGGCCCGATGTTCCGCTACGAGCGGCCGCAGAAAGGCCGGATGCGCCAGTTCTGGCAGATCGGCGCGGAGGCCCTCAACATGTCCGCGCCCAGCGTCGACGCCGAGGTCGTCGCCCTGCTGTGGCGCTACTTCCTCGCGCTGGGCATTCCCGCCGAGAACATGCGCCTGCTGCTCAACTCGATGGGCGACGAGTCGTGCCGACCCGCGTACCGGGACAAGGTGCGCGGCTTCATCCTCGAGCACGCCGAGGACCTCTGCGACGAGTGCAACCGCCGAGCGGACTCGAACCCGCTGCGCGCGTTCGACTGCAAGAACGAGCGGTGCACCGAGGTCATGGCCGACGCGCCGCTGCTGCGCGACGAGCTGTGCGACGACTGCGCTTCCCACTACGAGGACGTGAAGGCGGCCCTCGACGGTCTCGGCATTCCCTACACCGAGGATCCCTCGCTGGTGCGCGGGCTGGACTACTACACCCGCACGGTGTTCGAGGTGCAGGCCGATGCCGGCCTCGGCTCGCAGAACGCCATCGGTGGGGGAGGGCGCTACGACCGCCTGATGGAGGAGTACGACGGTCCGCGGACCCCGAGCCTTGGGTTCGCGCTGGGCTTCGAGCGCACGCTGCTCGCGATGGAGGCTGCGGGGGTCGAGATCCCCGCGCCGCCGCGCGCCGAGGTGTACGTGGCTGCGGTCGACGCGAGCGTGCGGGGCGAGGTGTTCGGTCTCGCGCAGGCGTTGCGCGAGCGAGGCATCGCCGCGGAGATGGACCACCAGGAGCGATCCCTGAAGGCGCAGTTCAAGCAAGCGGATCGTCTGGGCGCGCGCCTCGTGGTGGTGGTGGGGCCCGACGAACTCGCCGCAGAGCAGGTGCTCGTTCGCGACATGCAGACCAAGGAGCAGGTGCCGGTCGGGCTGGCCGGGCTCGCCGAACACGTGGCCGTGCTCTTGGGGTACCCTCTCTGACTCGTGCACGATGACGCACGCGAACCGACTTCCGACGGAAAGGTCGTCAGGCAGATGAACGTGGCTCACTCGATGAGGACGCACGCGGCGGGCGACCTTCGCGCTGCGGACAAGGGCGCTACCGTGACCGTTGCCGGTTGGGTGCATCGCCGGCGAGACCATGGCGGCCTCATCTTCATCGACCTGCGCGACCGCAGCGGTCTGGTGCAGTGCACCTTCGATCCCGAGGACTCCGGCGCCGCGTTCGTGACCGCCGAGCAGGTTCGTCCCGAGTGGGTGCTGGCCGTCACCGGTACCGTGCGCAAGCGCCCCGCCGGCACGGAGAACCCGAACCTCGCCACCGGCGAGATCGAGATCGTGGTGACCCAAGTTGCGGTGCTGAACCGCAGCGAGACGCCGCCGTTCGAGATAGAGGCGGGTATCGAGACCGACGAGCTCACGAGGATGCGCTGGCGCTACCTCGACATCCGCCGTCCCGAGGTGCTCGCCGCGCTCCTGCTGCGCGACCGGGTGACGCAGCGCTTCCGCCGCTCGCTGGAGCACCGCGGGTTCGTCGAGGTCGAGACGCCGATGCTGGGCAAGTCCACGCCGGAAGGCGCGCGCGACTTCATCGTGCCCAGCCGCCTCAACCCCGGCGACTTCTACGCGCTGCCCCAGTCACCCCAGCTGTTCAAGCAGCTGCTGATGGTGGCGGGTGTCGACCGCTACTACCAGGTCGCGCGCTGTTTCCGTGACGAGGACCTTCGCGCCGACCGCCAGCCGGAGTTCACCCAGATCGACGTCGAGATGTCGTTCGTGAACGGCGACGACGTGATCGGGCTCATGGAAGAGGTCATGCACGAGGTCATGCGCGAGGCGGGTGTCGACCTGCCCGTACCGCTCCCTCGGCTCTGCTACGCCGAGGCGATGGGCCGGTTCGGCTCCGACCGTCCCGACACGCGGTTCGGGATGGAACTCGCGGACCTGTCCGCGGTGTTCGCCGCCTCGGAGTTCAAGGTGTTCGCGTCGGCGCTCGGCGGTGGCGGCGTCATCAAGGGCATCAACGCCAAGGGTGCCGGTGACTTCGCCCGCAGCAAGATCGACGCGCTGAACCAGGCCGCCATCGACGCTGGCGCCAAAGGTCTGGCGTGGGTCGCGTTCGGAACCGACGGCGAGGTGCGCTCGCCCATCGCGAAGTTCTTCTCGGAGGCCGAGATGGCAGGGCTGCGCTCCGCGCTCGAGGTCGAGCCGGGCGACCTGGTCCTGATGATCGCGGACACGGCCGATGTCGCGAACGAGGTGCTAGGCGTGTTGCGGCTGAGCTTGGCCGACCAGCTCGGGATCGAGCGCACGGGGTTCTCGGCGCTGTGGGTCGTCGACTTCCCGATGTTCAAGTGGGACGAGGACGACGAGCGCTACGCGGCGAACCACCACCCGTTCACGATGCCCGACGAGTCGGACCTCGAGCACCTCGAGGAACGGCCGCTCGAGGTGGGGTCCCACAGCTACGACCTGGTCATGAACGGCTACGAGATCGGCGGCGGCACCATCCGTATCCACCAGCCCGAGCTGCAGCGCCGCGTGCTCAAGCTGCTCGGTCTTGCCGACGAGGAGATCGATGAGAAGTTCGGCTTCCTGCTCGAGGCGCTGTCGATGGGCGCGCCGCCGCACGGCGGTATCGCGCTCGGCCTCGACCGCCTGATCATGCTGCTCGCGGGCGCCAAATCGATCCGCGAAGTCATCGCGTTCCCCAAGACCTCCTCGGGCTCGGATCCGATGACCGGGGCCCCGGACGAGGTCTCGAAAAGACAACTTCGCGAAGTCCATCTACGTACTGACTAGACTTCTCGCCCACACCTGCCGATAACCCCTGTGAACGTACCTCTCGCGTGGCGCGGGACGCGACGCGAGGGTACACTTTGGCAAGGCCTTGCCTTGCGCGTGTTCCCGGCATTTGAGCGGCTGTACCAACACTTTCACATAGGGAGCCTCACCATCCCACGGTAGACAGGAATCCTCCTCAGATGAGGAAGCTGGAAGCCGTAGGTGCGGGCACCCACCTGCGAGAGCAGGTCACCGCGTCGGGACACGCCAAGGTGGGGCACCGGTGTGACCGGGAGGAAAACAGAACAATGCGCAGACTCGTCGTAGTACTACTCGTAGCAGCGCTCGCACTCACGCTCGCCGGCTGTGGTGGTGGCGAAGACACCGCTGCGGCACCGAGCGCCGACCAGGGCGCCAGCCAGGCCGCCGCACCGCCCCCTCCCGTGGCGGTCAACGCGAACCCCGACATGCTCGTTGCCGATCGCTCGCCCACCGAGACGGTCACGTACGCGGCACTCACCGAGCAAGCCACGGGGCTTCCCGCCGAGGTACAGAAGCGCCTCGACAAGAAGCAGCCGATCCTGATCTACGTCTACGACAAGACGCAGCGGGCATCTTCCGAGACGCGCGCCGAGGTCGACGCCGCGATGAAGTCGTATCGCGGACTCATCGACCTGGTCGCGTACGATGCCTCGCGCTACGTCAAGACGGACGTGGAGAGCGGCGCGGTCACGGTCGATCCCAAGCTCTCGGCCGACAAGGAAGCGTCGAAGGTGATCGAGATGCTGAACCAGCTCAAGATCTCCTCGACCCCCAGCATCCTGGTGATCGACTCGGCGGGGACCATCTTGTGGCGCAGCCGGGGATATACCGATCGTCAGCTGATCGAGAGAGAGATCCTGCGGGCGACCGAGTAGCGTGGATACCCTTTTCGACGAATCCGGTGAGCGGGCGCGACGTGAGGTCGCCCCGCTCGCTGTGCGTTTGAGGCCCAGAACGCTCGACGAGTTCGTGGGGCAGCAGGCCGCCGTGGGTCCGGGCACGTGGCTTCGCAGCGCGATCGAACGCGACCAGCTCTCCTCGCTGATCCTGTTCGGGCCGGCGGGCACGGGGAAGACCTCACTCGCACGGATCATCGCCGCGGCCACCAAGGCGGCCTTCGTGGAGGTGTCGGCCGTGTCGGGCGGGGTGGCGGACCTGCGCAAGGCCATCGAGGCTGCCGGCAGCCGTTTGGCGATGCAGGGCCAGCGCACCATCCTGTTCGTGGACGAGATCCATCGGTTCACCAAGTCCCAGCAGGACGCGCTGCTGCATGCGGTCGAGGATCGGCTCGTGGTGCTGGTGGGCGCCACGACGGAGAACCCGTTCTTCGAGGTGAACGCGCCGCTGATCAGCCGCTCGCGCATCGTCGAGCTCACGCCTCTCTCCGACGAAGACATCCGCGAGATCGTCCGCCGCGCGCTCGACGACGAGCGGGGGTTCGCAACCGCCGTCTCGCTCGAGCCGGACGCTGAGGACGCGATCGTGCTCACCGCCGGCGGGGACGCCCGCGTCGCACTGACCACGCTCGAACTCGCCGCCGAGTGCGCGAAGGCGGACGAGACCGGGCGCTCCGCGATCACGATCGGGGACGTGCGCGAGGCCAGCCCCACGCGGGTGCTGCCGTACGACAAGGAAGGCGACGTCCACTACGACGTCATCTCGGCGTTCATCAAGTCGATGCGGGGGAGCGACCCCGACGCGGCGGTGTACTGGCTCGCGAGGATGATCCACGGCGGCGAGGATCCCAAGTTCATCGCCCGCCGGATTCTGATCTTCGCCTCCGAGGACGTGGGCAACGCCGATCCACAGGCACTGCTCGTCGCGCACGCCACGTTCAAGTCCGCCGAGTCGATCGGCTGGCCGGAGTGCCGCATCAATCTCGCACAGGCGGCGGTGTACATGGCGCTGGCGCCCAAGAGCAATGCTTCCTACGTCGCGGTCGACGCGGCGCTGTCCGAGGTGCGCAACGGTCCGGCGCGCCCGGTGCCCAGCCACCTGCGCGACCGGCACCGGCCCGGCTCTGACGCGTACGGCCCGTACCGATACCCTCATGACTTCCCCGGCGGCTGGGTGGAGCAGCGCTACCTTCCCGACGGGCTCGAACCGCACGCCTTCTACCGGCCCTCGCCACGAGGGTGGGAGGCCGAGCGAAGCGCGTCTCGAGCCGGTGGTACGATCTCCGTCGACGTTGCGGACGAGCGCGACCAGTCGAGTTCGACCGAGCCGAAGCCGGGCGAGTAGCCCTGGGCTGAACGCGGAGTACCCCATCGGCCGTCACGACGCCTCCGGGGGCCGCTTTGGTACACTGGAGCGGCTGTTCGACCCCTTCCGGAGGCCCGTGAGCACCGCAATTCCTCTGCTCTCGATCGTAGCGTTGCTTGTCGCCATCGCCGTCGGCGGGGTGGCTATTTGGGCTGGGATCGAGGTTGCGAAGGCTGCCCGTTCCTCTCGCCGACTCGCCGACGATCTCGACGCCCGGGTGATGCCGCTCGCAGACAAGCTCGATGTCTCGGTCGATGCGTTCAACGCCGAACTCCTGCGCGTCGACCTCATCGTCAACCAGCTCGAGAGCGCGGTGGACCGTTTCTCCGACACCGCCGAGACCGTACGCGACGTGGTGGACGCCCCGATCCACCTGGTGAATGAGGTCGCCGACCGCGTCCGACGCGGGCTTCGGCGGAGGCAGGGTTCCCACGCTCGGAACGAGCGCCCGGACTCGGCCGAGGAGTCTCTCGTGAACGTCGTTCTGCTCGACGAGTCCGCGGCCGAGAGCGAGAGCGTCGAGTCCGAATACGCCGACGAGGCCAACGATGCCGGCGAGGTCGTGCGGGTGGACTTCCCCGCGGCTGCCGACGACGCGCCCTCGGTCGTCTCGGCGGGCGATACACCGCCTGTCGAAACGCCACCACTCGACACGCCAGATCTGCCCGAAGACCCGGAGGAAGCATGAGCGACCGCGTCAGACTGAGCGTGCCATCACGCAGCGAGTTCGCCCGTACCGTCCGGATGACGGCCTCCGAGCTGGCGACACGGATGGGCATGTCCTACGACGACGTCGAGGACGTCCGACTGGCTGCCGAGGAGGCGTTCGTGTACGCCGCCGACACCGTCCTCGAGGAGGACCATGTGACCGTCGACTTCATCCTCGGCGATGCCGAGATGGAGCTCGTCGTGGCCCTTGGCCGCGAGTCGAGGTTCACGGACGAGGAAGCCGAGCGACGGGCCTCCTACGCGACGTTCATCCTGCAATCGGTCTGCGACAGGTTCGAGCTGTCCAGCGACGAGGACGGAGCGCACCTTCGCGTCACCAAGATCAAGGGTTCGGTGCCGCTTGATGTCGACTAGGGGTCGGCGTCCGAAGCAGAGCCGCTCCCTGTCCTGGGACAAGGAGCACACACGAGAGCTGTTCCGGCGCTACCGTGCGACCGATGACGAGGAAGCGCGCGACGAGCTCATCACCATGTACCTGAACCTGGTGAAGTACCTCGCCAGCAGGTTTCGCAACCGCGGGGAGCCCGTCGACGACCTCGTCCAAGTGGGCACCATCGGTCTCATTAAGGCGATCGACCGGTTTGACATCGACCGCCAGGTGGAGTTCACGACCTATGCGACCCCGACCATCGTTGGCGAGCTGAAGCGCTACTTCCGCGACAAGGGATGGGCCATCAAGGTCCCTCGTCGCCTGCAGGAGCTGTCGTTCAAGGTGAACCAAGCCGTGGACGCGCTGACCGTCAAGAACCAGCGCTCGCCTTCGATCCAGGAGATCGCCGAGTACCTCGGGGTCACGTCCGAGGAGGTACTCGAGGCGATGGAGACGAGCGAGGCGTACAACTTCGTCTCGCTGGAGACCGATCGCGGCGGGGATGGCTCGGACAGCTTCAGCATCCTCGAGTACATCGGAAAGAACGACGCGCTGATGGATGTCGTCGACGACCGCGCTACACTCAGCTCGGCACTCAAGGAGCTATCGCCTCAGGAGCAGCGCGTTCTGTATCTGCGCTTCTTCGAGGGACTGACCCAGACCGAGATCGCTCGCCAGCTCGATATCTCGCAGATGCAGGTGTCGCGGCTCCTTCGGCGGACCTTGCGGGTGCTGCGGGACAACATCGTCAAGGAGTAGGTCATGCCGAGCCCCTGGCAGCTCGAACGCTGGCAGCAGCGGGCGTATCGCGTGTGGACCATCGTGGGCGCGCTGCTGCTGCTTGCGGTAGCGGGGTGGGTGCTGCAGCGTATCTCGGCGGCGCTCGTCCCGTTCGTTATGGCATTCGTGCTCACGTTCCTGCTGGCGTGGCCGGTCCGCGCAATGGAGGCACGCGGCATGCGCAGGGGGGTCGCCGCTCTGCTGGCGATCGTCGCGCTCCTGGTCGGTGTCGGACTGCTCGTGACGTTCATCGCGCCGGTCCTGGCCCGTCAATTCGCCGCCCTGGCCACCGACGCGCCGAAGTACATCGCCGACGCGCAGCAGTCGGTGGAGTCCGTGCAGTCGACGTTGCGCGGGCTCATCATGCCGCAGTGGGTGCGCTCGTTCCTCAACACCGCGATCAGCCAGCTCGGAACGGCGATCGCGTCGGCGGGTAGCTCGCTGGCTGGATGGCTGCTCAATGCTGCGAGCCAGGCTCTCACGCTGTTCCTCGACGCGTTCATCGCGCTCGTGATCACCTTCTGGGCGCTTCGGGACCTGCCGACGATCCGCGACGAGATCCTGGTCGTGTCAGGCAAGTGGCGCGAGGACGTCGAGCTGCTCTTCGCGGAGGTCGGGAAGTCGATGGGCGGCTACCTGCGCGGCCAGACGATCGCCTCGCTGTGCACCGGCGGTATCGCGATGGTCGGCCTGTTCGTCGTCGGCATTCCCTACGCGTTTCTGCTGGGCGCCCTGGCCTTCATCCTGAACTACATCCCGTACGTCGGACCGTTCGTGACGGCGCTGCTCGCCGGGCTGGTGGGTCTGTTCGACTCCCCGCTCAAGGGCATCCTCGGCGTCGCGATCGTGATCCTGGCCCAGCAGCTCACCGACAACCTCATCACGCCTCGGGTGATGTCGAGCGAAGTCAACCTCCACCCGACCCTCATCATCTTCTCGCTGCTGCTCGGAGGATCGCTGTTCGGGTTCGCGGGTCTGATCTTCGCAATCCCTGTCGCCGCTGCGCTGCAGGGCGTGTTCATCTACTACTTCGAGCGGTCCACCTCGTCTCAGCTCGCCACGCCCGAAGGAGCTCTGTTCAAGACCGACGAATGCGACGAAGACGGTCAACCGTGCGAAGATACTGAGGCTGCGGCCCCCACGACGGATGGAGATACCGGCAAGTGAAGTCGTCCGAGATACGCGAGAGCTTCCTCTCGTTCTTTGAAAGCAAAGGATGCACTCGATACCCGAGCAGTTCGCTGATCCCTGACGACCCCTCGTTGCTGTTGACGACCGCGGGCATGGTGCAGTTCAAGCCGGCGTTCCTGGGCCTGAAGGACTTTGGATTCACCCGCGCCACGACGTGCCAGAAGTGCGTCCGCACCACCGACATCGACATCATCGGAACGACGGGGCGTCACCACAGCTTCTTCGAGATGCTGGGCAACTTCAGCTTCGGCGACTACTTCAAGCGTGAGGCGATCCGCTGGTCGTGGGAGTACTCGACCGACGTGCTGGGGCTCGACCCCGAGCGGATCTGGGCCTCGATCTTCGAGGACGACGACGAGGCCGAGGGGCTGTGGCTCGAAGAGAGCGCGGTGCCTGCCGAGCGGATCGTGCGGATGGGCGCCGCCGACAACTTCTGGGCGGCTGGCCCTACCGGGCCGTGCGGGCCGTGCTCGGAGCTGTATTACGACCAGGGCGAGGCGCTGGGCTGCGATAGCGATGACTGCGCGCCCGGTTGCGACTGCGACCGGTACGTGGAGTACTGGAACCTCGTGTTCATGCAGTACGAACGCCACGAGGACGGGTCCCTCGAGCCGCTGCCGAAGCAGAACATCGACACGGGCATGGGTCTCGAGCGCGTGGCCACGATCCTGCAGGGCGTCCAGTCGAACTTCGAGACCGACGTCCTGCGGCGGCTGCTCGCTGAGGCCGAGTCGATCACTGGCGTGGCATACGGCGGTGGCGGCGGCAAGTCGGATACGAGCCTGCGCATCATCGCCGACCACGCTCGTGCGGTGTCGTTCATGATCGCCGACGGCATCCTGCCGTCCAACGAGGGTCGCGGCTACGTGCTGCGCCGCCTGATGCGCCGAGCGATGCGTCACGGGCGCATGCTCGGTTTCGAGGACCCGTTCATGGTGCGCATGGTCGATCTCGTCGTCGAGCTGATGGGTGACGCCTACCACGAGCTCAAGGACCAGCACCAGCTCATCGACCGCATCGTGGCGAGCGAAGAGGAGCGCTTCGGCGCGACGCTGCGCCAGGGGCTGAGCTTCCTCGAGGGCGAGCTCGCCGCGCTCGAGAGCGCCGGTCATCGGCAGCTTGCCGGAGAGACCGCGTTCGTGCTGCACGACACGTATGGATTCCCCCTCGAGCTGACCTCCGAGATCGTCTCGGAACGGGGGCTCGAGGTCGATCTCGACCGTTTCCACGCCGAGATGGAGGCGCAGCGCGAGCGCGCCCGGGCCCACGTCAAGGACGAGTCGTGGTCGACGTTCGGCGGGCTCTTCTCCGACCTCGCGCAGCGACACGGCGCCACCGAGTTCGTGGGCTACGCGCTCGACGAGTGTGAGGCCACCGTGCTGGCGCTGGTTGCGGAAGGCGAACTTGTCGAGTCCGTCTCGGCAGGTGACGAGGTCGAGATCGTGCTCGACCGCACGCCGTTCTACGGCGAGCAAGGCGGGCAGGTGGGCGACACCGGCCGGATCGAAGCGGAGCGCGGCGGCATCGTCGAAGTCGCCGATACGCAGATCCGCGAGGGGCTCTACAGCCACGTCGGTCGGGTCGAGACGGGCTCGCTCTCGGTGGGCGACAGCGTCCGGGCCGCGATCGACACCATGCGGCGCGAGCGCATCCGCCGCAATCACACCGCCACGCACCTGCTCCACTGGGCGCTGCGGCTCGTGCTAGGCGAGCACGTCCGTCAGGGAGGCTCTCGGGTCGCTCCGGATCGCCTCCGCTTCGACTACACGCACTTCGAGGCACCCAGCCGAGAGCAGCTGGCCAAGGTCGAGACCATGGTGAACGCCAAGATCTTCGAGAATCACGAGGTCAGGGCCTACGAGACCTCGCTCGCTACGGCGCGCGAGGCCGGCGTGACGGCGCTGTTCGGCGAGAAGTACGGGGAGTTCGTGCGCGTGCTGGAGTGCGGGGCGTTCAGCAAGGAGCTGTGCGGCGGCACCCATGTGGGCGCGACCAGCGAGATCAACCTGTTCAAGATCGCGTCCGAGGGCAGTGTCGGCGCCAACCTCAGGCGCATCGAGGGCACGACGTCGTACGACGCGTACAACTACGTCCGGACCGAGGAAGCCGAGCTCGAGGCTGCCGCCGACGCGTTCCGCGTTCCGCCGGGCGACGTGGCCGAGCGGGCTGCAGCGAGCGTGCGCCGGATCAAGGACCTCGAGGCACGTGCGATGACCGCGAAGAGCGTGATGGCCGAGGGCGACATCGGGCGACTCCTCGATGGGGCTGTCGATGTCGGCTACAAGCTCATCGTCGCGAACGTGGGCAAAGGCGACGGAGGGCAGCTGCGAGGCTTCTCCGACGTGCTGCGCCAGCGGCTGGGCGGCGGAGCTGTCGTGCTCGCCGTGGCAACTGCCGATGGCGGGGCGATCCTGCTCGCCGCCGGGGACGACTCGGCGGTCAAGGCGGGCTTCGACGCCGGCAAGGTCATCAAGGAGGTCGCACCCCATGTGGGGGGTCGCGGCGGAGGTAAGCCGAGCATGGCGCAGGGTGGCGGCACGGACGCCTCGGGTATCGATGCGGCGCTGGATGCCGCTCGGCGGTTGCTCGGAGCGCCGGCCGAGCAGGGCTAGCGCCCGTGCGCGTGCTCGCATTCGACATCGGCGAGCGCCGCGTGGGCGTGGCGACGTCGGATGCTTCCGGTCTCGTGGCGCTGCCCGTCAAGGTGCTCGACGCTTCGGCGCTGCGCGACGGCACGACCTTGCGTCGTCTCGCCGAGGACTACGAACCCGAGCGGATCGTCGTAGGCCTTCCACTCTCACTCGACGGGACCGAAGGCCCGCAGGCGCGCCGAGTGCGCGCGCAGGCCGAGCGGATCGGCGCCGAGCTGGGAGTTCCTGTGGACTTCGCTGACGAACGACTCAGCACGCAGCAAGCGGCACGGTCGATGCTGGAAGCAGGTATGAGCGAACGCGAGCGTCGCGGCCGGCTTGATGCCGTCGCGGCCTCGCTGTTCTTGCAGGCGTGGCTCGACGCTCGGCGAGAGGAGGCAGGCGATGGCGCGACGCAGGCGTAGAAGGAACGGGGCCAGCACGGTCATCGCCGTGCTCGTGCTTGCCGTGGTGGTGCTCGGCGTGGTGGTCGGAGTCGTCTTCGCGCAGCGCGCCCTGGCGCCCAAACCGAAGACGGCGATCGAGGAAGGCATGCCGGCCACGGTCGTTATCGCCTCGGGCTCGACGACGAAGGTCATCGCCGATCAGCTCGTAGAAGCCGGCGTCGTCTCGGATGCCGGGACGTTCGTGAAGCAGGTCAAGAACTCGGGTGTCGGCGCACAACTCAAGGCCGGTACCTACGAGCTCACCACCGGGATGCCTGACGACGTCGTGATCGACGCCCTGGTGACCGGGCCGACGGTCAAGTACACCCGCGTCACGATCCCCGAGGGCTTCACCAACGCCCAGATCGCAGCCCGCATGCAGAAGCAGGCCGGGATCGACGCCCAGGAGTTCCTCGGTCTGGCGAACGGGGGAGCGGCCGAGTTCTCCGCGGAGCACCCGTACCTCGCGGAGGCTTACAAGGGCTCTCTGCAGGGGTTCCTCTTTCCCAAGACGTACGAGATCAAGGAAGGCGCCTCAGCTCGCGACGTGATCGAGCTGATGCTCGACCAGTTCGACGAGGAGATGTCGACGGTCGACCTCGCCTACGCCAAATCGCGGGGGCTCGACCTGAACGAAGTGGTGGTCGCGGCATCGATCATCGAGCGCGAGGCCAAGGTGGCGAAGGAGCGGCCGCTGGTCGCGTCGGTCATCTACAACCGGCTGAAGATCGGGATGAAGCTGCAGATGTGCTCCACCGTGCAGTACGTCCTGGGTACGACCCGGTTCCGGCTCACCAACCGCGACATCGCGACTCCCAGCCCGTACAACACCTACATCCACGACGGACTGCCGCCGGGCGCCATCGCCAATCCGGGCCGGGCCTCCCTCGAGGCAGCGGCGAAGCCCGCACAGACGCGCTACCTCTACTACGTGCTCACGGGCAAGGACGGGTCGCAGACGTTCGCCTCGAACCCGACCGAGTTCGCCGCCGCCCAGCGCAAGTCGTTCGAGGTCTTCGGGCAGTAGCACCCCAGTCTCCGCACCCGCATTCCCCGAGGAACTCGAAGCTTCGCGCTCAAGTTCTCGGGGATGGAATCCGAAACCATTACCATCTGGCCCCGGCGTGACTGCGCCTTGGGGTGCGTCACGAGGATGGGAAGGTGGACGATGGTTCGAGCGGACGGTGCGTTCCTGGCGGGACGGCCGGTACTCCGAAAGACGCTGCAGCGCGAAGAGATCGTCGCCGTGCTGCGGGCGTCCGACCGTTTCAGGAGCGCCCAGGAGATCCACGCCGAACTGCACGCGACAGGTGCGCGGGTCGGTCTGACGACCGTCTACCGCCACCTGCAGCTACTTGCCGATGAAGGCCGCATCCACTCCGTCCAGTCGGGCGACCGCACCGCCGTGTACCGCTGGTGCGCGGACGGCCACCATCACCACCTCGTCTGCCGTCACTGCGGCTCCGGTGTCGAGATTCCCGACGGGCTGGTCGGCGAGTGGGTTCGAACCACCGCGACAGAGCGGGGCTACACCGACGTGACCCATACCTTCGAGATATTCGGCCTGTGTCCCGAATGCGGATCGTGGGAGGAGAACAGGTGACCACGGACATGAGCACCACGGACAAGAGCAACGCGGACACGAAGACCGCGACCCCAGGACGCCTTCGCCGGTTTCCGGGTGAGGCCGGCTCGGCGGCCATCCTGATCGAGCATGCCCGCAAGGACTACGGCAAGGCCGCGGGAGGTCGCAGGGAGGCCGTTGCAGACGTCTCGCTCGCTGTCTCGCACGGTGCGATCCACGGGTTGCTCGGGCCCAACGGCGCGGGCAAGACCACCACGCTCAAGATGCTGCTCGGGCTGGTCCGGCCTTCCGGGGGGACGTTCGAGATCCTCGGCATTCCGGCGGGCAAGGCGGGAGCGAAGGCTCAGCTCGGGTTCCTGCCCGAGCAACCGTACTTCCCGCCGCAGCTGACCGCGTGGGAGGCGCTGCGGCTCTATGGGCAGCTCAGCGGCATGTCGGTGGCCGAGATCCGCGCCGAAGCCGAAGGACTTTCGAGCGGGTCGGGCTCGCGGGCAAGCAGAAGACGCTGCTGTCGAGGTTCTCGCGCGGCATGCTGCAGCGCCTGGGCCTCGCGCAGGCGCTGCTCGGATCGCCGGCGGTCGTCGTGCTCGACGAGCCGGCGAGCGGCCTCGATCCGGTCGGTCAGCGCGACGTCCGCAACCTCATGCTCGAACTGCGCGACGCCGGCACCAGCATCCTGCTCTCCTCGCACCAGCTCTCGGAGGTCGAGGCGGTGTGTGACGAGGTCACGATCTTGAACCGGGGCCGTGTCGCCGCTCGCGGACATATCGATGACCTGCTCAACGTCGCGGGTCAGACATCGGTGCGGGCCCGCGGGCAGGGCGATCTCCCACCTGCGGTCGCCGCGCTCGTCACCGATACCGCCTACTCCGGCTCGACGGTGGCGTTCTCGGTCGCCGACGACAGCGTGCGGCTCGTGGTCGACGCGCTCGACGACCATGGCTGGCAGATCGTGAGCGTCACGCCCAAGCGCGACTCGCTCGAGGACTACTTCTCCCGCCTGCTTGCCGAGACCGGCGATCCCGCGGACAGCGGCGGGCCTGCGGTGAGCGTGGCGCAGCCGGCTCGAAAGGCCGAGCGCAGAGTCGAGGAGGTGGCGTGATGCGCAAAGTACTCGCGATCGCACTCGCAGTCGTCTCCGACGCGCTGCGTCGCAAGGTTCTTTGGGCGGTGCTCGTGTTCGCCGCGCTGCTGGCCGTCGCGATCCCGTCGCTGCCCAGCTACGGCACCGGCGTGGATGCCGCGGTCTTCCGCGACTTCGCCATCGCCCTGACCTTCGCGGCCTCGCTCGTGGTGTCGATCGCGCTGTCGGTGACGCGCGTTCCCACCGAGGTGGAGCGCCGCACCGTGTTCACGATCCTGGGTCGTGATGTTGCCCGCTGGCAGTATCTGGTCGGGACGTGGCTCGGTATCGTACTGGTGATGGCCGGCGTCGAGCTCGCGTTCTTCGCGGTGACGCTCGGGATCGGCTGGCTCACGTACGGGCAGCCGATGCTGCAGCTCGCACAAGCCTCGCTCGCGATCCTGCTCGAGTCCGGCATCGTCGCCGCGTTCTGCATCCTCGTGACCTCGCGCCTCGGCGCGGTCACCGGGGTCGTCGCCGCACTTGCGTTCCTCTTCGTCGGCCATTCGACGGCGAGTCTGGTCACGGGCGGGGCGGAGGGCGTCGTCGCTCCGTGGTGGGTGCCCTCGCTCGACGTATTCAACATCGTCAATCCCGTGGCTCACGGAACCGGTATCGGGCTTGGCTACGTGGGCGTCATGCTCGTCGCGTTCGCTGTCTGGTGCGCGATCTTGCTGCTAGGCGGGGCGGCGCTGTTCCAGGGGCGGGACCTCTGATGGATGCCCTCGTCTCGAAGCCTGCGATCGTCGTCGCGCTCGTCGGCGTGCTGCTCGTGGCCCTGCTCGGCGTGCAAGCAGTCGGCGCCCAGACCGCTCCACCGCAACCCGCGACCGCCACAGGGAAGCTTCTCGGCAACGCCGGGTTCGCGTACCTGGGCGGCGTGAGGGTGTTCGCGGCCGCGGTGCTGTGGAACCGGCTCGAGCCGCAGTTCCACGAGTTCTACGTCAACAAGAGCCTCGACGACCTGACGTTTCTGATGCCGAGTCTGTACCTGATCCAGCGGCTCGACCCCTCGTTCGTCCAGTCGTACTACAATGCGGCCTTCATCCTGGGGAAGCGGGGCCAGTGGGACGACGCCTTCCGAGTCGCTAAGGAAGGCATCGCGAACAATCCGCGGTCCGGGCTCATGCGAGCGAACTACATCCAACTGCTGCTGCTCCAGGACAAGAAGGCGAATCTGGACCTCGCGTACGAGCAGGCGGTGGTGGGTGTTGCACCCAGCGCCACGTATGACAACATCGACGACGAATACGAGAGTCTGGCGGTGTTCCGCGCGGTGTTCGACCTTCAGGGCCGACAGGACCTGGTCTCGGCGATACAGCAGAGACTGGAGCAACTCGAGGGCGAAGGGGCGCAAGCCACCGGGCTCGAACACGATCACGACGGAAACGGCCAACCCGACCACTAGGAGACGCGTGCTTTCACCGGACCTCTACATCACCCGCGTTCTGGACCTCGATTTCGACGCCCTCACTGCCGAGGGCGTCGACACGCTTCTCGTCGACCTCGACAACACCTTGCTGCCGAGAGACACGAACGTCGTGCCCCCGGAACTGAAGCAGTGGTCGCGGGACGCAAGGGAGCACGGGATGACGCTGTGCCTCGTGTCGAACAACTGGCACGAGCGCGTCCACAGCGTGGCGCGCGAGCTGGACTGCCTGCTCGTCGCGAAGGCCGTGAAGCCGCTACCGTTCGCGTTCCTGCGCGCGCTCAAGCTGTGTGGCTCGTCACGCAAGAGCGCGGTCGTGATCGGGGACCAGCTGTTCACCGACGTGCTGGGCGGCAAGCTGCTGGGCATGCGGACGGCGCTGGTGGAGCCCCTCTCGGCGACCGACCTCCCGCACACGCTCGCGCTCCGGCGTCTGGAGCGCCTCTTCCTGCGCGACCGTCAGCCGGTCGGCAGCAACCGCACTTCGTCCTGATCCGGACCAGGAGGGGAGCGCGTCATGACCACGCGCATCTCGGGCTCGACCAGACTCGCCGGCGTCATCGGATGGCCGATCGAGCACACGCTGTCGCCGGTCATGCACAACGCCGCGTACGAGGAGCTGGGGCTCGACTGGGTCTACCTGCCGCTCGGCGTTCCGGATGAGGCGGGAGTTCGCCGGGTTGCCGCTGCGGCGCGCTCGCTGCCGTTCGTCGGCTTCAACGTGACGATGCCCTACAAGCAGCTGGCGCTCGAACTGTGTGACGAAGTCGCGCAGGTCGCCCGCATCGCGGGAGCCGTCAACACCGTCCAGGTCCGCGACGGCGCGCTCATGGGCTACAACACCGACGGCCGCGGCCTGCTCGAAGCGCTCGAAACCGACGCGGGGTTCTCGCCCGACGGAGCATCGATCGCAGTGCTGGGAGCAGGCGGCGCGGCCTCCTCGGCGGTCGTCGCGTTCGTGCTGGGCGGCGCGTCGAAGGTCACGATCGTCAATCGTTCGCTGGAGCGAGCCGAGGAGCTCGCGGTGCGGATCGAGGCACTCGGTCGCGACACCGAGGTCGTGTGCGCCACGCCCGAGGATGCCGAGGAGTCGGTGTCGTCTGCGGCGTTGGTTCTGAACGCGACGTCGGTCGGGATGAGGCCTGCCGATCCCAGCCCGATCGCCTCGGCGTGGCTGCACGAGGGGCAGGTCGTCTACGACCTCATCTACGGCCACCAGACCCGGCTGCTCGAGGAGGCGAAGGCGGCAGGGGCCGCCGCGTACGACGGTCTCGGAATGCTGGTGTGCCAAGGGGCCACAGCCGCCGATATATGGAGAGACACCGCGGAATCGCGGATGCCTCGTGACGTCATGCGTCGCGCGGCGGAGCAAGCGATCGCGGCACGGCGGGCGAGATAGGGGCGGGTTAGATGGCGGCAGCAGGCACACGGCTCGGGCGAACCCTCGTCCGCGCCGGTGTCATCACGGAAGACCAGCTGTCCGAGGCGCTTGGCGCCGCGGAGGGTCGTCCGCTGCCTATCGTCCTCGACGAACTCGGCTTCGCGAGCGAGACGTCCGTGGCCCAAGCGCTCGCGGAGTCGATGGGCCTCACCTTCGTCGACCTCGGCATCTACGAGATCGACCCGAACGCGGCCACCAAGGTCCCCATCGACGTCGCCCGTCGCTATCGTGCCCTGCCCATCAAGATCGCCGAGGACGAACTCGTCGTGGCGATGGCCGACCCGTACGACATCTTCGCGGTAGACGACATCTCGATCATGTCGGGCTACGAGGTCCGCGCGGTGGTGGCCCTGGAGGCCGACATCCTCGCCGCGCTCGACAAGTTCGCCGCCTCGCAGGCGAACGTGGACGACATGGTCGGGGACCTCGAAGAGGCCATGGCCATCCAGATGGACGAGCGCGAGGACGACGAGGACGACGAGAACACCGCGGTGGCTCGGCTGATGAACCAGGTGGTGACCGAGGCGATCCGCCAAGGTGCGGGCGACATCTACATCGAGCCCTACGAGACCGAGCTCCGAGTCCGCTACCGCGTCGACGGTGTGTGCCGCGAGGTCTTCACGATGCCCAAGAAGATGCATCGCCAGCTGATCTCCCGGCTGAAGATCACCTGCGGCATGGACATCGCCGAGAAGCGCGTTCCGCAGGATGGCCGCTTCGGCGTCATGCTCGACGGCAAGTCGGTGGACTTCCGCGTCGCGGTGCTCCCGATCGTGTACGGCGAGATGGCGGTCCTGAGACTGCTGCGCAAGGACTCGATCATGATGTCGCTCAAGGACCTCGGGTTCCTCGAGTACAACATGCGAGCGCTGCTCGAAGCGCTGAAGCTGCCCTACGGTGCGATCCTCGTCACCGGCCCCACGGGGTCCGGCAAGTCGACGACCCTCTATGCGGCGATCAACGAGACCAACGATCCCAAGAGCAACCTCATCACCGTCGAGGACCCTGTCGAGTACCGCCTGTCGGGTCTCTCTCAGGTGCAGGTCCACGAGCGGGCGGGACTGACCTTCGCCGCGGCACTGCGCTCGATCCTGCGTCAGGACCCCGACAAGGTCATGATCGGTGAGATCCGAGACCGCGAGACCGGCACCATCGCTATCGAAGCGGCGCTGACCGGTCACCTGGTGCTCTCGACCCTTCACACCAACGACGCCCCCTCGGCGCTCACGCGACTCACCGAGATGGGCATCGAGCCGTTCCTCTCGGCATCGGCGGTCACGCTCGTGATGGCCCAGCGACTCGCTCGGCGGCTGTGCGAGTGCAAGGAGCCGTACACGGGAGACCCAGCGGCACTCGATCGCATCGGTTTTCCCTACGAGGAGAACAACCTGCCCACGCTGTACCGCGCCAAGGGGTGCAAGAAGTGCAGCGGCGTCGGCTACAAGGGCCGCATGGGCGTTCACGAGGTTCTGGTCATGTCCGAGGCCCTCGAGCGGCTCGCCGTTGAGAACGCCTCCGCCGACGAGATCAAGCGGCAGGCCGTCGCCGAAGGCATGCTGACGCTGCGCTACGACGGTTTCGAGAAGTGTCGGATGGGCCAGACGTCCATCGAGGAGATCCTGCGAGTGGTGGTGTAGGGGCGGGAAGGGCGGCGTCCTGTGGCGCACGCTCCCACCTGCTGAAGTGATTTGTGCGACCTTGGTTGTCGTGGAATGATGAGGCGGCCCGGCTTCGGACCCGGAGGTGCTCGGTTCGATGGTTGAGAAGGACTTTGGCGACTACTTCATCACGGACGCGGACGAGGACTTCGTCGAAGACGACGAGGACGTTGTCCCGCCAGTGGTGTTGCCCGCACCTGCGGCTCCCGCGCCCTCGGCAGCGGTGACTCAGCCTGTGCCGCCACCGCCGGCGCCAGCCGTCGAGGCGGCGCCTGCGGCACCAGCGGCTTCTGTCGCGGCCCCGGCAGCTGTGGCCCCGGTCGCCCCGGCTCCGGTCGCCCCGGCTCCGGCGGCGCCTGCCCCCGTGCCCGAGGCTGCGCCCCCGAGCGTTCCCGCCGCTCCTGCAACAGGCGAGAGTCGCGAGGCCCGTCTGGCGCGCGCGCTCAACGACCTGATGAACGAGAACGTCGACATCCAGGCTGCGGCCCTCGTGTCCCTCGACGGTTTCACCATGGCCTCGGCGCTGCCCGAAGGCATGCACGAGGACCGGGTCGGCGCCATGTCCGCGGCGATCCTCGGCCTCGGCGAGCGTGCTGCGGCCGAACTCGGCCGTGGTTCGCTGTCTCAGGTGTTCATCGAAGGCGACGGCGGCTACGTCGTGCTCATCGCCGCCGGTAGCCGAGCGGTACTCACCGCACTGGCCGATCGCGAGGCCAAGCTCGGCCTCGTGCTCTATGACATGCGCGACACTGCCGAGGTCATCACGCAGATACTCGGCTAGCAGCCATACTCGCACCCGTCCACGAAAGGCCCGGACACACAGCTCATGGCATTGCGCGGCAACCTCAAGGACTTCAGCCTCCCTGACGTCTTCCAGCTGGTCACCTTCAGCAGGAAGACCGGGGTGCTGCGCATCGTCCGCGGTGACGGCGCCGAGGGGAGCGTGTGGTTCCGCGAGGGCGAGGTCTTCTTCGCGCAGTCCAACTGGAATCACGAGCAGCTCGGCCATCGGCTGGTCCGCGGCCAACGCATCACGCCGCAGGCACTGAAGCGGGCGTTGGAGCTGCGTGCGGCCGAGCCCGAGGGCGGCCGACGTCTTGGCGCGATCCTCGTGGACGAGGGCTACATCACGGAGCGTGTGCTCGAGTCGTTCGTCCAGGAGCAGATCCAGGACTCGATCTTCGACCTGATGCGCTGGGACGAGGGCGACTTCGATTTCGAACAGATGCCCGAGGCGGTCGAGGAGGACATCGGTCTGTCGGTGTCCATCGAGAACATCATCATGGAGGGCAGCCGACGCCTCGAGGAGTGGAACCGGATCCGCAAGAAGATCCCGTCCACGGATGTCGTCTTCAAGATGGCGACGGCGCCCGGGCGAGGGGACCTTCGAGATCTCGCTCAAGCCGATCGAGTGGAGCCTGCTGCTTCTCGTCGACGGGACCCGGTCGGTCGCCGACCTCGCCGTTGAGACCAGCCGGACCGACTTCGAGGTCGCCCGCATCCTGTACGGCCTGTTCTCGGCTGGGCTTCTCGAGTTCGCGTCCGACGACGAGATCGAGCGCCTGCGCGCCGAGCGTGTAGAGCTCGATGCGAAGCGGGCAGCCGCCGAGAAGCGCTTGGCAGCCGAGCAGGCGAAGGCGGCCGCTGCAGCCGCGCCTGCCGCCGAGCCGGAGGCACCGCCCGCGGCGGCGGAACCGGAACCCGCTCCCGCAGCTGAGGTTGCTCCCGCGGAGGAAGAGGGAGCCGCCGAGGCGCCGTCGGTGGTTGAGACGGAGCCTGCGGTCGCACCGCCCCCTGCCGAGGAGCCTGCATTCCTCGCCGCCGGTCAGCCGACGACCGAGGACGTCCACGTCTTCGAAGAGATGATGAGCCTGCTGACGCCGGCAGCCCCTGAGGTCGAGCGGGAGCCAGAGCCGGAACCGGAACCTGAGCCAGAGCCGGAACCCGAGCGGGAGCCCGAGCCGCTGCCGGAGCCGGAACCGGAACCGCAGCCCGAGCCCGAGCTGGAGCCGCTACCCGAGCCGGAGCCCGAGCCCGAGCCGGAGCCCGAGCCGCTGCCGGAGCCGGAGGAGACCCCTGACGTCGAGCCGGCGCCCGCTGAGGTCGCAGCCGCGATGCAAGCCGAAGCGGAAGCCGTTGCCGACATCCTCGCCGCAGGTGCTGACGTCGTCGAGGCCACGGCCGCCGAGCCCAGCGAGACGCCGTCGCCCTTCGAGTTCGAGCTCGGGGAGCTGGGCGAGCTTCTCAGCTATGACCGGCTGCAGAACATCAACATCGGTGGGGAGCCCACGACGGCCGCCCCAGCCGAAGTCACCACCGAGCCTGCCGTCGCACCCGAGCCCCCTGCCGCGGTTGAGGAGGTCTTCGAGCTCAAGCCGGTTCCGCCGGTCGACATGCCGGAGTCGCTCGACGGTACGGCTGCTGCGATGACCGCACCAGCGGTCATCGAGCTTCCGGAGCCGCCCGCGGCCGAGCCGGAGACCGCGCCAGAGCCGGAACCCGCGCTCCCGCAGGAGACCGAGGAGCCCGAACCGGAGCCGGAGCCCGAACCGCAGCCCGAGCCCGAGCCTGTGATCGAGGAGCCGGAACCGGAGCCCGAATTCGAGATCGAGGAACCCGAACTCGAGATCGAGGAGCCCGAGCCCGAGCCGCTGAGCCCGAACCTGAGCCCGAGCCCGAGCCCGAACCCGAGCCCGAGACCGAGCCGGAACCCGAACCTGAGCCCGAACCCGAGCCCGAACCCGAGCCCGAGCCCGAGCCGCTACCCGAACCGGAGCCCGAACCCGAGCCCGAGCCCGAACCCGAGCCCGAACCCGAGCCGGAACCGGAACCCGAGCCGGAGCCGAGCCCGAACCCGAGCCCGGACACTGAACCGACTCCCGAGCCCGAGCCCGAAGTCGAGCGAATCGACCTGGCGTCGCTGGTTCCAGAGGTGACCGCCGTTATCGAGATCATCGAGGCCGAGCCTGAGGCAGAGCCGGACTCTGAGATGCTCGAGGACCTCTCGGCGGACCTCGAGGTGGATTTCGCGGATCTGGGTCTCGACGCGCTTGCAGTCGAGCCTGAGGACGAGATCGACGAGGTCGTGGAGCCGATGTCGATGCAGTCCGTGGCTGCCGTCGACGTCGCCCCGATCGACATACCCGTTGTCGAGGATCTCGAGGAGGAGCCCGCGATCATCCTCGATCTCGATGCGGCGGATGTCCCCGCAGCGGGCGCAGGAGAAGCGACTGATTTCGTGAGCATCATGGAGTCGCTCGACCAGCTCGCCGAAGAGACCGCACCTGTCGATCTGGCCCAAGCCGGCTTCGACGCCGATCTGCTAGAGGATGATGAGGTCCCCACAGCCGGTGTGATCTCGACCTCCGACTACCTCGAGGACATCGCCATCGAGGACGGGCTCGGCCTCACGAGCGGCATCGGGGACGAGCTCTCGGCGCTGACCGGCGCGGAGCGGCATCGTCCAGGTCGGCCGACCGCCAGCGTGAACCATATCCCCGAGCCAGGCGCGACGAAGATCGGCCTCGATCGCCGCGTGGACAAAGACACGCTGCTCAAGATCATCGACGGCATCAAGAACCTGTGAGGTAGCGAATGCAGTCCGTCAAGATCGTGGTGACCGGCCCATTCAACGCTGGCAAGACGACGTTCATCAAGTCGGTCAGCGAGATCACCGTGCTGTCCACCGAGCGCCAGATCAGCGACACTTCGGGCGAGGGGGAGGGCGAGACCACCGTCGCCATGGACTTCGGGCGCATCACCGTCTCCGACGACGTGGTGCTCTACCTGTTCGGCACTCCCGGTCAGTCGAGGTTCTCCTTCATGTGGGAGACCCTCTCGGAAGGGATGCTCGGCTTCGTGCTGCTCGTGGATTCGAGCGACTCGGAGTCCTTCGAGGACGCGCGCCAGATGATCGCGTTCTTCACCGAGATGTCCGACGTCCCGTACGTGATCGCTGCCAACAAGCTCGACGCCGATGACGCCGATGGCGTGGCGCAGGTGCGCGAGCAGCTCCAGCTGGCGGAGGATGCGCCGCTGATCGCGGTGAACGCACGGAGCCGCGATTCGGTGAAGGAAGCGTTGCTCGGCTTGCTGTACGAGATCCTCGAGACGATGGGGTAGTCCGGTGGACGCTCGGCTGTACATCCTGGCCGCGACGTTCGCCCTGATGGTGGTCAGTCTCATCACGGTGGTGGTCATCGCTGTCCGGGTGAGGCATCGCGACCCGAACGTGAGCGTGGAAGACCATCCCGCGATGCCCTCACTTCCTATGGACGTGCCCGTCGACGCCGACTTGCGAGGCCTGCAGGTGCCGGTTCCGGAGCACAGCCCTCACGCCGCACTGCTCAAGCCCCTCGCCGAGAAGCCCGTGTGGGAGGAAGACTCCAGGAGACGGGGCGTGGGTGCCGTCCGGCCCGCGGCAAGCTCGCCCGAGCCTGTCCTCGCCTCGTCGGCCCTGGCCGAGCCCGCGTTGTCGACGCTCGAGGCCGAGCAGCCCGTCGTGCTGATGGCTCCCGCACCTGGTGCGCAGGCGACCATGGCGGCACCGGTATCGGGGCCGCTGGGCGACCCTGTCCCCGCGCCCGCGAAGCCGGCAGCGGCAGCGTCCACGATTCCCGAGGGCCCGGGCCGGATTCCGCAGATCGGAGCGCCCTCGCCCCACAAGCTGCCCTCCGCCGAGGAGATCCTCGCATCGCTCGAGGCCGAGATGGCGAAGCAACAGACCGAGGACGAGCCGGCTGCGGCGGTTGCCTCGGAACCGGCTTCGGCCGCCCCAGCCCCGATCCCCGACGACGCGAAGCCTCCCACGGTCGTCATCCCTGCTGCCATCCCCGCTACCGAAGCGACCGTGCCCAGAACCGCAAGCGCTGCAGGTCTCCCCGCCGAGCAGGTGCAGTGGCGTCCGGAGCCGGTTGCCACGACCCCGGCTCTCGCCCCCGAGCCCGCGCCCGCGCCTGACCTTGCGGCCCCGCCGAGCCGGCGGTGCCGCAGCGCCGGAGCCCGGGCCTGCCGCGCCGCGTCCCGCTGCGGTGGTCCGGTCCGCCGAACCGCCGGTTCTCCAGCCGTCACCCGAACCCGAGCCGAAGCGTCCCGTTGAGCCTCGACCCGCGGTTCGCGTCGCCGGTTTGCGGGTTCCGGTGCAGAGCGGTGACGGCGCTGCTCAGCGCTCTGCCGTCGAGGACGATCCGGCTCCCGAGATCGAGCTGTCTTCCCCGGTGGAGATGTGGTTCGGTGAGCACCGCGTGGGCGTCAGGGAGGGCACCGCCACCTTCGACCGCCTGCGTCGCTACGCCGACACCCTACTGAGCGACCTCCGCGAGAACCAAGACACCTCGGCGTAGGTCGTTCCCTCGCCTTCAGCGGCGCGTCGCCGCACTCTTCCGTCGACCCGCTCGGGTCCGTTAAGCGCCGTTGGCCGTTTGCCGATACCTGAGGTGTCGGGTCAGCGGCGTCGGCGTGCAGACGCCTCACTCCCGATGGACTGCATCGCGGTCGAACACGTATGTGGTTCGGCCCGCCCGAGCGGCAAAGTGCGAAGGGACGAGGCAACGTGGCGGAGGCCGGACTGAGGCTCGGCCAACTCCTGGTGAAGGCAGGCGTGGTGAGCGAGAAGCAGCTCGCCGACGCCGTTGAGGTGCACCGCGCCACCGGAAGTCCTCTCGGCCGCGTCCTCGTCGATCTCGGCTACGCCACCCAGGGCGCCGTGCTCTCGGTCATGGCGAAGCAGATCGGCATCGAGTACATCGACTTCGGCGAGAAACGCCCGGAACCCGGTGCCGTCGCGATCGTCCCCAAGGAACTCGCGCTGCGCTACACGCTCATGCCCGTCGAGATGCGCGGAGACGTGCTCGTCGTCGCGATGGCCGACCCGCAGAACGTGCTGGCCCTCGACGACGTTCGCATCATCACCAAGCGCGAGATCAAGCCGGCCATCTCGACCAAGGACGACATCCTCGCTGCCATCGAGGAGTACTACAAGGTCGCCGAGCAGGCCGACATGGACGGGCTGTTCGGCACTGGCGAGGAGCTCGGCGACGACGAGCTCGACCAACTCACCGACGTCACCTCGGAAGCACCTGCCGTCAAGCTCGTGAACTACATCATCCAGAAGGCGGTTGCCGACCGGGCGTCTGACATCCACATCGAGCCGCAGGAGTTCGACCTGCGGGTGAGGTTCCGCATCGACGGCGTGCTCCACGAGGTCATGCGCAGCCCGAAGTCGATCCAGACGTCGATCATCTCGCGGTTCAAGATCATGGCCGAGATGGACATCGCCGAGTCCCGCAAGCCCCAGGACGGGCACTGTGCGGTGACGGTAGGCACGACCAAGCTGGACTTCCGCGTCTCCACGCTCCCCACGGTGTACGGGGAGCGAGTCGTGCTTCGTATCCTGCGCAAGGACTCGATCCTGCTGCGACTCGAGGACCTGGGCTTCCTGCCATCTTCGCTCGAGCGGTTCGAGGGCTCCTTCAAGAAGCCGTACGGCGCCATCCTCGTCACCGGCCCCACCGGTTCGGGCAAGTCCACGTCGCTCTACGCGGCGATCAACGTCCTGAACGATCCCGGCCAGGCACATCATCACTGCCGAGGACCCCGTGGAGTACCGTCTGCCGGGCGTGAACCAGTGCCAGATCAGCAACAAGGCCGGGCTCACGTTCTCCCGGGCGCTCCGCTCGTTCCTGCGCTGCTCTCCCGACGTCATCCTCGTCGGCGAGATCCGCGACCAGGAGACGGCCCAGATCGCCATCGAATCCGCGCTCACGGGCCACCTCGTCCTCTCGACGCTGCACACGAACGACGCCCCCGGCGCGGTCACCCGACTCATCGAGATGGGGGTCGAGCCGTTCCTCGTCTCCTCGGCGGTCGACTGCGTGCTCGCGCAGCGCCTCGCTCGGAAGCTTTGCTCTGACTGCAAGGTCGAGTGGGCACCTAAGCCAGAGGTACTCATCGAGGCGGGATTTGCTGCCGATAACCTGCCCAAGACCGTCTTCAAGGCGGGCGGCTGCAAGAAATGCGGCAACACGGGCTATCGCGGACGCATCGGCGTCCACGAGGTCCTGATGATGTCGGAGGAGATCAGCAAGCTCTGTGTCGATGAGGCAACGTCGGAGGACATCCGGCGGGTCGCGATCGATCAGGGCATGCTCACGCTCCGGCAGGACGGACTCGAGAAGGTCAGGCTGGGACAGACGTCGATCGAAGAGGTAGTCCGCGTCATCGTGTAGGTGGCGCACGAGTAGCAACGGCAGGAGCATCTGAAGATGGCGAGCTACGCGTACTCCGTTCGGGACCGCGCCGGCAAGGTGGTCAAGGGTCAGCTCGAGGGCGAGACCAAAGAGGCCGTCCAGGCCAAACTCACCCAGATGGGCTACATCATCCTGGAACTCGACCAGGTGGCCGGCATCCAGGCGCTGAACAAGGTCGAGCTCAAGTTCGGTACAGGCGTGAAGCAGAAGGACGTTGCGATCTTCTCTCGACAGTTCGCGACGATGATCAGCGCCGGTCTCTCGCTGACCAAGTGCCTCGCGATCCTCGGCAGCCAGAGCGAGAGCGCGACGCTTCGAAGCGTCATCCAACAGCTGGGCAAGGATGTGGAGAGCGGGCAGTCGCTGTCGGACTCGATGTCGAAGCACCCCAAGGTGTTTCCGCCGATCTTCGTGAACATGGTCCGAGCCGGTGAGACCGGTGGTGTGCTCGACGAGGTCCTCACCCGCGTGGCCGACCACTTCGAGAACGAGCTCGCCCTGCGCGGCAAGATCAAGTCCGCGATGACGTACCCGATCGCCATGTTCGTGCTGGTTGTCGTCATCCTGGCAGCGATGATGATCTTCGTCGTCCCGACCTTCGAGACGATGTTCGAATCCATGGGTGGCGAACTCCCCTTGATCACGCAGGTGCTCGTCACCGTCAGCGACTTCGTCGCGGGCATCGGCGGAATCGCCGTGGTGATCGGTGGCGTGGCTGGGTTCTTCGGCTTCAGGGCTTGGACCAGGACCGCGAGCGGCAAGATGATCTGGGACACCGCAAAGCTCAAGATGCCGGTATTCGGTCCGTTGACCCGCAAGATCGCGCTCGCCAAGTTCACCAGGACATTCTCGACCCTCGTCTCGGCGGGTGTGCCGATCCTCTCGGCGCTCGATATCGTGTCGGACACCGCCGGCAACGAAGTGGTGGCCCAAGCGGTCAAGAAGACGCGTGCAGCGATCAAGGAAGGCGAGACGATCGCCAAGCCGCTGTCGGAGTCGAAGGTCTTCCCGTCGATGGTCGTGCAGATGATCTCGGTGGGCGAGGAGACCGGCGCGCTGGACGCGATGCTCTCCAAGGTCGCGGACTTCTACGACGAAGAGGTCTCGGCATCGGTCGACGGTCTGACGTCGCTGATCGAACCGCTGATGATGGCGTCGCTCGGCCTGGTCGTGGGTGCGATGGTCATCGCACTCTACATGCCGATGTTCAAGGTCATCACCCTGGTGCAGTAGCCCGACGAGCACCACACCGAGGATCGATGCGAGGCCCCGCTCCGGCGGGGCTTCGTTGCGTGTTCGCTTCGAAGAGCCTGTGGGTCCGCAGCCCCCGCGCCGGGCCGCGGGTCTCGTTGTGACGTGCGTCACCTACGGCCAAGTTCCGCTAAAGGTTAGGCGCTCTGACATCGATAAACACGGTGTCGGATGTCGGGTGATCAGATGTCACCCGCAAGAGAAACCCCGAGTGGGGGAAGGAGGTGCGACACATGAAGCTGTTCCGTAAGCAGGAGGGTTTCACGCTGGTGGAGCTCATGGTCGTCGTGCTCATTATCGGTATCCTCGTTGCCATCGCCATCCCGGTCTTCAACAGCGCGAAGAAGAACGCCCAGAAGAAGTCCTGCTTCGCCAACCAGCGCACGATCGACGGCGCGTGCAACTCCTATCAGGCCGAGTACGGCGTGTTCCCGAGCGCCGCGGCCGACCTGACCGGCGGCACGAACCCGTACCTGAAGACGTGGCCCAACAACCCGGGCACCACGACCGCCTACACGCTGGTCACCGACGGTAGCCAGTGCAACGGCTGCCCGACCGCCGCAGGCGACTTCGCTCACGGCTCGTACCAGTAGCCCTCAGCGAACAGCAACAAGCACCTCGTGGGAGGCCGGCGAAGCGCCGGCCTCCTTCGTCTTGTCCCGATCGGCTGTGTCGATACGTGGAAGCTCGAGCTGAATGCATCGGCGCGCAGTCCTGTGTGACGGTCGTCACGTCAGCGGGGGTTCCGCTAAAGGTTAGGCGCGCTGACATCGATAAACACGGTGTCGGATGTCGGGTGATCAGATGTCACCCGCAAGAGAAACCCCGAGTGGGGGAAGGAGGTGCGACACATGAAGCTGTTCCGTAAGCAGGAGGGTTTCACGCTGGTGGAGCTCATGGTCGTCGTGCTCATTATCGGTATCCTCGTTGCCATCGCCATCCCGGTCTTCAACAGCGCGAAGAAGAACGCCCAGAAGAAGTCCTGCTTCGCCAACCAGCGCACGATCGACGGCGCGTGCAACTCCTATCAGGCCGAGTACGGCGTGTTCCCGAGCGCCACGACCGACCTGACCGGCGGCACCAACCCGTACCTGAAGGCGTGGCCCGTGAACCCGGGCACCACGACCGCCTACACGCTGGTCACCGGTGGTAGCCAGTGCAACGGCTGCCCGACCGCCGCAGGCGACTTCGCTCACGGCTCGTACCAGTAGCCCTCAGCGAACAGCACCAAGCACCTCGTGGGAGGCCGGCGAAGCGCCGGCCTCCTTCATTTCTCCCCGTCTTGTTCTCGACATGCCAGCGCACCGACACGTAAGCTGTGCGGCGCCGGACGCTTCGAAAGGGATTCATGCTGCCGACGTGGTTCTTCCTCCTCGCCCTCGCGCTGTTCGGGCTTGCGTTCGGGTCCTTCGGCAACGTGGTGATCTGGCGGTTCCCCCGCGGCGAGTCGCTCTCGAGCCCGCCCTCGCGCTGTCCCGCATGCGAGACGCCGATCGCCTGGCACGACAACATCCCGGTCGCGAGCTGGCTGCTCCTGCGAGGGAAGTGCCGCGCCTGTGGCACGAGGATCTCGCCGAGATACCCGATCGTCGAGTTGCTGAGCGGCGTGCTCTGGGTCGCTGCCGGGCTCAAGTTCGGCCAGACCGCCCAGACCGCGTTCGCGATCGCGTTCTTCTACCTGCTGCTCCTGCTGTCGTTCATCGACTGGGACATCATGCGGCTGCCTGACCCGCTCGTGGGCCTGACCGCGCTCGTCGGGCTGGTCGGGGCGGTAGCCGCGACGGTGCTCCGCGTCGCCCTCGTCCCCCTGACGCCCACGCTCGGCCTGCCGGCCGCCCCGCTGACCACCGCACTCGTCGGTGCGCTCGTCGGCATCGGCGTCTCCGTCGTCATCGCGCTGCTGTACAGCGCGGTCCGGAAGGTCGATGGGTTCGGCGGTGGGGACGTGAAGCTACTGGGCGCGATGGGGATCTTCCTGGGCCCCTACGTGTTGCTCGCGTTCTTCGCCGGGTCGGTGCTTGGCGCCGTCTACGGGCTCGTGGCCACCGGTGCGCACCGCCTCGGGCTGCAGACCAAGTTCCCGTTCGGGCCGTTCCTCGCCATCGGTGCGGTGCTGACCGTTCTGTGGGGACCGGTCGCCTGGGGCGCGTACGTCGGGCTGCTTTCGTAGCGTCCTCCGCCGCGTTTCGCGTGTTCCGCGTCACAGACCCCCGTCCTCTCGCGTCAAGACGCCGAGAACCCCTGCCGATACACACACTGTGAGCGCACCTCGTGCGCTTCGTTTCGGCATGAATGGGGTGACCGCACATGATCAGGGGCACGGCTACGCCGGCGCGACACCACGATGACGGCTTCACACTCGTCGAGGTCGTGGTCGCGGCCTCGATCCTGTTCTTCGTGTTGACGGCGATCCTGGGTCTCGTGCTCGCCACGAACCAGATGACGGCGATGGCCAAGGAGCGAGCTTCGGTGACGAACCTCGTCTCGAGCCGACTTGACTGGGTACGCGCCCAGCCGTTCGCGTGGGTGGCTCAGGGCAACCTCGCTTCCGAGACCACGACCACGGCCGACGGATTCACGGTCACCCTGACCTACACCGTGACCGACAAGTCGACCATCAACGGCACGAAGGAGATCCGCGTCGTCGCACGAGCGACCAAGGCCGGGCATCCCGACGTCACCATGAGCGCGTTCGCCGCGATCCGGAACGTCGATGGTGGCATCACCCAGGGCGGTCTCGGCGGTGGCGCGCCCAGTATCACGTTCGAGAACCCGTCACCGGTGCAGGACGCCGTGCTGTTCGGCAGCAACGTGTTCGGCGGCGGCGGGATCACGATCCGAGCGATGGGTTCCGCGGCAACGGGGCGCCAGATCACGCGCATCGAGATGCTCGTGGACGGGCAAGGCGGACCGGTCTTCCTCCGCAACGGCAACACGCCGTTCTCCACCGAAGCCTATGAGGACTTCACCGGCGGCAACATCAGCGAAGCGCTCAGCTTCGGCTGGAACACCGCGCAGGTCGACACCGGCGGCAATCCCGACCGTCCAAGACGGGTACCGGACCGTGCGCATCACTGCGTATGACGACGTGGGACAGCAGGGCTCGAAGCAGCGCCGCTACCTGGTCGACAACTACCCGCCGGATGCCCCTTCGGCGCCCACCCAGGCCATCAGCGCTTCGGGCTGGAACCTCAGCGATGCGGCGTCGTGGTCTCAGGCGATGGACGGCACTGACGCGGCGGCCAAGTACGAGCTCGCTCTGGTGGAGGACACCGTCGGAGCCGCGACGCTGGCAGGCTGGAACACGATCGGGACGTACGCGCCCTCACCCGCTGCTGCGACCAGCCTGACGGTAGGCGTGGATCCGCTCTCCCGCTACCTCGTCATGGTTCGAGCGGGCAGCCCGCGCGCCACGTCAGGTGGAACGCAGTCGTGGAGCGCGTGGACGCAGTCCGCCACGGCGAAGATCACGCCGCCCCGCCTGCAAGGCACGTACGTGATCACCGAGACCAAGAGCAAGGGCAAGACGACCTTCGGCTTCAAGTCGACCTTCGCGATTCCCGCCGTTCCCGCGTGGGCGACGAGCGGCTCGGCGACCTACGAGCTCTGGCGTGCGCAGGGCAACGGCGCACTCGCGCTCGTCGCCGACGTGACCGCTGCCGCAGGTGGGAGCTATCTCGACACCGCGCCTTCGCAGGGTCCCTTCTCGAACGGTGTGGCCCCTCAGCCCTACACCTATCAACTCCGGATCACGCTCACTCCGAAGGGCTACAAGGCCACCGGCGCCGAGACGGTCTCCTCGAACAAGGCCACCACCGGTACGGCGGCAACGACCGGCACGAACTTCACGGCGAGCTGGTGATGAGGATGCGTCGTATGACTCGCGCACTGCACACGGACGATGGCTTCACCTACGCCGAGATGATGGTGGCGATGACGCTCATGCTCATCGTCATGAGCGTGATGTGGGCCGGACTCCAGGTGGCGCAGAAGGGGAGCGACACCGGGCAGAAGCAGGCCTACTTCGAGCAGAACATCGCTGGGCCCATGCAGGCGTTCGACAAGCTGCTCAGCCAGAACATCCTGATCGACCCGGCGGGTCTGACCGCCTACGGCTTCAGCTTCACCACCGACCAGAACAACGACAACGTGAACGAATACCACCGCATCGTCGCCGGCTCAGACGGGCGGCTGATCGAGCAGGTCTATACGACCAGCTCGACGAACCCGCTCCAGCCGGTGGCCCTCGTTCGCACGATGGTGTGGTCGAGGCAGAACAACAACGTGGCGGGCAGCGTGCCGATGTTCACGTTCATGAGCTCGGCAGGGACCGTCTTGCCGGTCAGCTCGCCCGCATCAGTCGTGGCGAGCTCGACGCAGGTGGCCGTGACCATCTCGTCCCTACACAACGGGCGGACCTTCCGCGATACGCGGCGGGTCTGGTTCCGCAACCGCTAGGTGGAGGAAGACATGCGCAGACTCATGGGAAACGACGAGGGCTTCGTACTGTTCGCAGTCCTCGGCGCCATCGCGGTGATCACCGCGGTCGCGATGGGCGGCTTCTTCCTCGCACAGCAGTCCGTCGCCGAATCGAGACGAGTCCAGACCGAGAGCACCGCCTTCCAGGTGGCCTCGTCAGGCCTGGACCGGGAGCTCGCGACCTTCTCCACGACGAACTTCAACGGGAACGCGAGCTACACCAAGACCGGCACGACACCCGATGGGCAGTACACGATCAACGTCGGGACGACAGGTGTGCCGTTCATGTACACGATCGCCTCTTTCGGTGCGTCGCGCGGCACGAGCGAGACCGTGCGCGAGACGTTCTTCTACATGGACCTGTGGGACGTGAACATCGGCGCCGGCACCAACGGTGAGTTCCCGAACCCCTTCGGCAGCGGCGGCAGCCTCAACGGCAACTGCTACCTCTGGGGTCCGATGTACGTCATGGGCGACGTGGACATGAACTCTCAGATCGAGCTGCACAACGGCCCCCTGTTCGCGCGCAATGGGTTCGTGCACATCTGGGCGAACACCCAATGCTTCGCCGACAGCGGCACCTACAGCATCTTCGCCAGCGAGGGTGCCGACATCAGTCAGAACGGCCCGGCCCAGACCAAGGTGTACACGAAGGTTCCCGAGATCGACCTGCCGTGGGTCGACGCGCTCTATCTCGAGACGTCGTTCGATCTCGCCAAACTCCAGTCCTCGGACAACCTGATGGGGCGGCAGGATCGCAGCATCGCCAACATCGAGGTGGCTACCGAGAACCTGCCCTCGTCCTACACCGGGACCAAGGCGACGGGGGCGTCAGAGTGCTACAAGCTGGTGGGAAGCACGGCAGGTCACGCGTCCCTGCGTGCGGGCACGCACAACCTCACGATCGGGGCGACGAGCTTCGGCAAGTACCCCGGGAGCGGGTACCCCTCCGGCTCGGCTAACCACGACGACTTCGCCTTCGACGCCGCCAGCGGCGTGCTGTACGTCGAGGGCACCGTGTTCGTGGACGGCGACCTCACCTTCACGAACAACGTCCGCAAGTACGTTGGCAACGGGACCATCGTCGCCAACGGCGACGCGGTGATCCACATGGCCGGGGGAGAGCTGCGTCCGCTCTCCGGCGCCGACGACGCGAACAACCTGAACGGATCCAACTGTCTGGGAATCGCGGCAGCAGGAAGCGTGACCCTGGACGGCAACGGTGGAGCCTTCGAGGGCGTCATCTTCGCCAACCAGAACTTCATTCTGCAGGGCAACTACACCGAGATGCGCGGAACCATCCACGCCAACGGTATCGACCCCCAGCACCCGAACCAGACCATCAAGACCGAGCCCCAGACCATCACCTGGCTTCCCGAGAGCATGCCGGGTGGCCCGACCGACCCTCGCGGAGCCGGCTACGCAGGCACCGGCATCATCGCGAAGGGCACGTGGACGAGGCAGTAATTGTGGCTTTGACAGGGGATTTTGGCCTTCGGGCTTAGGTTCTCGGCACGGTTAGCCGATACCCCCTGTGTGATAGAATCCCGCACCGGGAGCATCGCAAAAAGCACTAGTCGTAGCAGCAGTTCGTAGCAGCAGTTGAGGGAGGATGCGTGGCTCCTGTCTCTCTTGGCGGAAGTCCGGCGGTTGTCGGCCTGGACATTGGCACGGATCACGTGCGCGCCGCCCACCTGAAGCCCGCCTCTGGCGGCTTCGCGCTCGGCAACTATGGCATCGCTCCGATGCCACTTGGCGCCGTTGTCGAAGGTGAAGTGGTCGATCCCGATCACGTCGCCTCGGCGATCAAGGACCTGTGGCGCCACGGCGGGTTCAAGACGAAGGATGTGAGCATCGGCCTCTCCAACCAGAAGGTCGTCGTTCGCCTCATCGACTTGCCCTACATGGAGAAGGCCGAACTCAAAGGCGCGATCCAGTACCAGGCCCAGGACTACATCCCCATCCCCGTCGAAGAGGCGGTGCTGGACTTCCAGGTCCTGGGCGACTACATGACCCCTGGCGACGAGCACATGATGGAAGTGCTGCTCGTTGCGGCCCAGCGGGACATGGTCAACAACGTGGTGCGTGCGGTCGAAGGGGCCGGCCTCCGGCTCGCCCAGATCGACGTCACCGCGTTCGCGCTGGTGCGCTCGCTCCTGGGCTCGACCGACACCATCTTCCCCGGCGTCGCCGAGGAAGGTCCGGGCGAGGCCACCGGTATCGTGCATATCACCTCCGGCCTCACGAACATCGTGGTCGTCGATCGAGGCGTCCCGCGCTTTGTGCGCGTGTCCTCGCTCGCGGGCAACCAGTTCACCCAGGCTGTCGCGAGCGCGCTCAACCTCACGATCGACGAGGCCGAGATGCTCAAGAACCAGGTGGGGCTGCCCGCTCCTGACGGACAGGCGCCCAGCATGCCGCTCGACGAGCGGACCAAGGCCGCGCAAGACGCCCTCGAGCGCGAGATGACCAAGTTCGTCGCCGAGGTGCGCCGGTCGCTTGACTACTACCTGACCCAGGCGACCCAGTCCCACGTGATCCGCCGCATCCTGCTCTCCGGCAGCGGTGCGATGCTCCGCCACCTGCCCACGCATCTCGAGCGCGGGCTCCAAACGCAAGTCCTCATCGGCGACCCGCTCGCGCGGATCTCGATGAACGGCTCCAGCGACCTCGTCATCGCCGATCGCATGGGCAGTGCTGCCGCGGTCGGACTGGCCATGGGAGGTGTCGACTAGATGGTCCGCATCAACCTCCTGCCTCCCGAGATCCAGGAGCGCCGCAAGTGGGACCGGTACTATCCGTTGGTGTTCCTGATGGGGTTTGTCGTGTTCGCCGCCATCGGCACCGTGGCCTTCGGCCTGTTCTGGTACACGAACAGCGAGCGGGCCACGCTCCAGGAGTACAAGAGCCAGGCAGCGCAGTTGAACGCGCAGGCCGCTCAGTTCGCAGTGTTCGAGCAGAAGGAAGGCGACCTCGTCACGAAGGCATCGGTCACGCAGGTCGCGCTTTCTGGTCGCGTGAACTGGGCCGCGCTCTCGCGCGACATCTCGATGATCCTGCCTGACGAGATCTGGCTGACCAGCATCGAGGGCAACGAGGACACGGGACTCACGATCTCGGGCTACACGCCCAACGCGAACCCGGACTCCTCGGCCGAGAGCTACAAGTCCATCGCCAAGATGCTCGTACTGCTGAACGCGATGCCCGAGCTCTACGACCTCTGGCTGACCAACGCCACCGTCGCCGAGTACAGCGGCACCGGACAGCAGGCGACGGACGACTCCGCTCCCACCCTGCAGTTCCAGGCAACGGCCAAGGTCGCGACGCCCTCGACCAACGCAACCGCGACGACCACGGCCGTGCTTGCCCCGCCTCCAGCCGGTCAGTAGCCCAAGGAAGAGACGATGCGAATCTCACCGAGAGACAAACTCATCCTGGTCGCAGCGGGCATCTTCGTCCTCGCAGTGATCGCCGGCCTGCTGCTGATCTATCCGCAGGTCAACACCATCGCGACCATCGGCGAGCAGATCAAGGCCGCCGAGGCCGAGGTCGACGAGGCCAACGCTCTGCTGCTCCAGCGCCAGGACATGAAGGATCGGGCCGCGCAGACCGACGCCGCCTATCTGCGGCTCGCGAACGCGGTTCCCGAGACCCCCGAGCTCCCGTCGCTCATCATCGAGCTGCAGGACATCGCCCTGCAGTCCGGCGTGAACTTCGAGGGCCTGCGTCCCGACGATCCGATTTCGAGCACGGCCGCCGCCGCGCAGCAGCCGGGACAGCCCGGCGCGACGGCGACGTCGACGAACGCTGCCGCGAACAAGGCCGGCACGTACGTGGTCATGCCCATGGAGGTCAGCATCAGCGGCTCGTGGTCGGACACGATCGACTTCATGAACCGGATCCAGCACATGACCCGTGCCGTAAGGATCGTCGAGTACAACGCTTCGTCGAACACCGGCAACGGCTCGACCTCGGGCCAGGACCAGACTGCCTCGGCGAAGACGACCGAGTTCACCAACCTGCGGCTCGAGGCGTACACGGTCCCCCAGGCCGCCTCCAATACCGCTATTCCTCCCGCGACCGGTCCCGTCCCGACTTCGAATCAGTAGGGTGAGACACCATGGCCGATAACCTCACACCCTTCGACCCCACCGCTCCGCAGGCGCCTGCCGCCAAGCCGGGTATTCGAGGGTTCCTGAACTCCCGCGCCGGCAAGCTCATCGTCGGTGGTGCGGCCGTCGTCCTGATCGTCGGGATCCTCGGCATCATCGGACTAGGTTTCTTCGGTGCCACCGACGACGGAAGCGACGTGGCAGTGACCACGACGGCGCCATCCGGGGGCGGCACGTCGACGCAGGCGCCGACCGAGGCGGTCGACATCAAGGTCCCCGAGGACGTGGAGTTCGACGACGTCTTCACCTACCGGGATGTCTTCGTGCCGACGGTGGTCCTGACGACCAACCCGACGACCACCGATGGAACGACGGCGAACTCGTCGACAGGCGGTACCACGTCGTCGACCACGAACACCGCCGCTCAGTCGAGCGCGGACAACACGCTCGTGCTCCAGGATATCGCCACCGAGGACGGCGAGCCCGTGGCCGTGCTGGCGTGGAACGGCGAGACCTACACGCTTGCCGAGGGTGAGAGCATTCCCGACACCCCGTGGCAGGTGCTCGAGATTCGTGAGTCGACGGTCGTCATGCTCTACGGCGACCAGAGCATCACGTTGAGCGTTGGCGTAGGCATCTCGAAGTAGCTCTCAGCTTCATCGCGAACTTCCGGCGCCTCCGAGGCCCGGCGGGAGGGGAGTGCTAGAATCTCCCCACTTCCAGCCCGCACGGTCTTCTCGGAGGCGCTGATGCGCTACACCACCGCAGGTGAGTCCCACGGCCGTGTGCTCACCGCGATCGTGACCGGCGTTCCAGCCGGCATTCCCGTCGACGCTGCGGCCATCGACGCCGATCTCGCGCGCCGACAGGGCGGATACGGACGCGGGGGACGCCAGCGGATCGAGCAGGATAAGGCGCTCATCACCTCCGGCCTCCGTTTCGGCGCCACGATCGGTAGCCCGGTGGCGATCTCGGTATCGAACCGGGACTGGGACAACTGGACCGACGTGATGTCGATCGCGGGAGAGCGCCCCGAGAACGTGCGCGTGACTGCGCCTCGGCCCGGCCACGCCGACCTCCCCGGCGTGCTCAAGATCGGCTCGGACGACGTCCGAGACATCCTGGAGCGCGCGAGTGCCCGCGAGACAGCGGCGCGCGTCGCTGCGGGGGGTATCGCGAAGGCACTGCTGAGCGCCGTCGGCGTCGAGATCTCTTCGTTCGTGCTTGCGATCGGCGATGTCGAGATGCCGCCACCGCTCGACCCGGCGTCGATCGACGCTTCGGTGGTCGAAGCGAGCGCCGTTCGATGCCCCGACGCCGCCACGACTGAGGTGATGAAGTCGGCGATCGACACCGCGCGCGCTGCCGGCGAATCGCTGGGCGGCATCTTCTGCGTCACGGCCCGAAACCTCGTTCCGGGTCTGGGTTCGTACGCCGAGGCGGAGCGTCGGCTGGACGCGCGTCTGGCAGCCGCGCTGGTCTCGATCCCGGCGATCAAGGGCGTCGAGATCGGAGACGGGTTCGCTGGTGCCCGGCAGCCCGGCTCGAAGGTGCACGACGAGATCCGCTTCGACGGGCCGCTCGGGTTCTACCGGCCCACGAACCACGCGGGAGGGCTCGAAGGCGGCATGACCAATGGCGAGCCGCTCGTGGTGCGCGCGGCGATGAAGCCTATTCCGACGCTCATGAAGCCCCTCGCGAGCGTCGACATCGACACGCTCGAGACGGTGGACGCCAGCAAGGAGCGCTCGGATGTGTGCGCCGTACCCGCGGCGGCGATCGTCGGCGAGGCCGAGGTCGCCTTCGTACTGGCGAACGCGTACGTCGAGAAGTTCGGTGGGGACTCGCTCGAGGACATCAAGGCCTCACTCGACATGTACCGGCAGCGGATCGCTCGGTGACCTCGCTCCGCAGCCACGTGTTGCTCGTCGGCTTCATGGGCTCGGGCAAGACCTCGGTGGGCAGGCTGCTCGCCGAGCGGCTCGGTGCCCCGTTCGTCGATCTTGACGAGCGCGTCGAGCGCAGCGCCGGTGCGCCGGTCGCGCAGATCTTCGCCGGCGAGGGGGAGGACGGCTTCCGAGACCGTGAGGCTGCCGCCCTTGCCGCGCTCGAAGCCGAGCCGCCGGCGGTGGTCGCGTGTGGCGGCGGCGTCGTGTTGCGGGAGTCGAACCGCGCGCTGCTTCGTACGCTCGGCGTGGTCGTCTACCTCGGGGTTTCCGCCGAACAGGCGATGCAGCGGTGCGGCCTTGGCCGCGAGCGCCCGCTGCTCGCTGGTCGAACCCCCGAGCAGATCGAGGCGCTGCTCGCGGGGCGCGAGGTGCTCTACGCCGAGGTCGCTACCGTCAGTTTCAACACCGACGGCCTCTCTCCCGATGACGTCGAGCTGCAGGTCGAGCGTGCCTTGCGCGAGCGCGGCGATCTCGAGGACGTAGCCGACAACCGCCATCGAAGGAGCTCCGAGTGAACCCAGTCGTCATCCCCGTCGAAGTGCCTGGTGCCGCCTACGACGTCGTCCTCGGCACCGGAATCATGCGCGAGCTCGGCGCGCGAGTGCGCACGGCGCTTGCCGCCCACAAGGTCGTACTGATCACCGATGCCAACGTCGGTGAGGCCCACGGCGTGGACGTTCAGGCCGAGCTGCTGCGCGCCGGTTTCGAGGTCGAGGGGTTCACCGTGGTGGCCGGCGAGCAGGCGAAGGCCTGGGCCGTGGCCGGCGCGCTGCTCGAGGCGATCGCCTCGGCGGGTCTCGACCGGCGTGACGCGGTGGTCACGCTGGGCGGGGGCGTCGTCTCCGACCTCGGGGGATTCGTCGCGGCGACGTACCTGCGCGGCGTCGACTTCGTCAACATCCCGACGACGCTGCTCGCGCAGGTCGATGCGTCGGTGGGCGGCAAGACCGGGGTCGACCTCGCGGCGGGCAAGAACCTCGCGGGCGCCTTCAAGCAGCCGCGTCTGGTCGTGGTCGACACGGCCTTCCTCGAGACGCTGCCGGACGAAGAGTGGGCCAGCGGCTTCGCGGAGATCGTCAAGGCGGGCGCCATCGATGGCGTCGAGTTGTTCGACTGGCTGGAGGCGAACGCCGAGGCGCTCGCAGGCCGCGACGAGAGCCTTGTGTTCGAGGCGGTGCGTCGGTCGATCGAGTTCAAGGCCCGTGTGGTCGCGGGAGACGAGCGCGAGTCGGGTCGCCGGGAGTGCCTGAACTACGGGCACACCCTCGGACACGCGATCGAGAAGGTACTCGGCTACGGCGAGTTCACCCACGGCGAGGCGGTGGCTGAGGGGATGCGGTTCGCCGCGCTGCTCGCCAGCAAGATGCTCGATGCCGAGGCGACCTTCGCGCCGAGGCTCGGCGCTCTGCTCGACACCCTCGGCCTGCCGCACCATCGCCTCGATCTCGATCCCGAGCAACTGCTCGCCGCGATGCACTCGGACAAGAAAGCGCGCGGTGGCGAGGTCCGCTTCGTGCTCGTGCGGCGTCCCGGAGTGTGGTCGTGCACTCCCGTCGGCGACGTCGTGATCCGAGACGCGCTCGCGGAGTTCCTCGGCGAGTAGGATAGGGTCGAAGCCTGACGGTCCGTTGAGGGAGTCGCAGATGATCCGCGTGCTGGTGGTATCGGGCCCGAACCTGAATCTGCTGGGGACGAGGCAGCCGGAGGTGTACGGCACCGCGACGCTTCCGGCGATCGAGGCGGCGGTCGCCGAGCTTGCCGGCGAGCTGGGGGTCGAGGCCGGCTTCGCACAGTCGAACCACGAGGGCGAGCTCGTCGAGATCTTGCAGCGGGCGCGGGGTGACTACGACGCCGTGGTGTTCAACCCGGCAGCGTTCACCCACTACAGCTATGCGCTCGCCGACGTCGTCTCAGCCGTCGAGCTTCCGGTGGTCGAGGTCCATCTCTCCAACATCCACGGTCGCGAGCAGTTCCGTCGCACGAGCGTGATCGCGCCGTACTGCGTCGGGCAGGTGGCGGGTTTCGGGGCCGACTCCTACCTGCTGGGCTTCCGTGCCGCTGTCGCGTCCGTCTCGGCGTCCGCGCAGGCAGACGAGGAGGTGCGGTGAGCGTCACACGCCGCATCGATGCCGTCCGAGATCGTCTCGCCGAGTCGGGCCTTGCGGCCTTCGCGGCGAACCTGCCGGCGAACGTCGCGTACCTGACCGGCTTCGAGGGCGTCTTCGACGCCGAGCCGGCCTCCGTCGCGCTCGTGACCGCCGAGCAGGCCACGCTCTTCACCGACAGTCGGTACGTCGAGGTCGTCCGGGCCGCTGCGCAGGGCTCGGACTGGCAGGTCGTCCTCGCTCCCGAGAGCCTGTGGAAGACCGTGAGTGCCCATGTTGCCGAGACCGCGGCGACCGACGGGCGAGTGGCGGTCGAGAGCACGCTGACCGTAGGCACGTTCAGGCGTCTCGAGGAGCAGCTACCCCAGCGCATCGAGGCCACGGACGGCTGGGTCGAGCAGGTCCGGCGCGTCAAGGATCCGGGGGAGCTCGAGGCGATCGCCAGCGCACAGGCGCTCACCGATGCCGGGTTCGAGTACCTGTTCGGGATCCTGGGCGCAGGGTTCACCGAGGCGCAGGTCGCCCTCGACCTCGAGGTGTTCCTGCGCCGGCAGGGCAGTGAAGGGCTCGCGTTCGACCCGATCGTCGCGAGCGGACCGAACTCCTCGAAGCCCCATGCCGTTCCCGGCGACCGGGTCATCGCACCGGGCGATCTGGTCGTGCTCGACTTCGGCGCGAAGGTGGACGGCTACTGTGCCGACATGACTCGCACTGTGGTGGTGGGCCGAGCCAGCGACCGCCAGCGTGAGGTGTACGAGGCCGTGCGCGCAGCGAACGAGGCGGGTATCGAGACCGTTTCTCCGGAGGCGACTGGCGCCGAGGTGGATGCCGCCGCTCGCGAGGTGCTGATCGCGGCCGGTCTGGGCGACGCGTTCACGCACGGGCTGGGTCACGGTGTCGGGCGCGAGGTCCACGAGCTGCCGACCCTCTCGGCGCGGGGGAACGAGAAGCTGCAGGTCGCAGAAGTGGTGACCATCGAACCAGGCGTCTACGTGCCCGGTTTCGGCGGTGTTAGAATCGAGGACTTGGTGGTGGTCGAAGCGACCGGCTGTCGCGTCCTGACCACCTCGACGAAGGACCTTATCGAGGTCTAGCGGCGCCCAGGAGGCGACCGCCGGATCCCGAGACACGAAGGAGATTCGCGGTGGCAGTCAGCACGAACCAGTTCAAGAACGGCATGTGCATCGAGTACGACGGCAAGCGCTGGATCATCGTCGAGTTCCAGCACGTGAAGCCCGGCAAGGGCGGCGCGTTCGTGCGCACGAAGCTCAAGGAGCTCAAGACCGGCAAGGTCGTGGACATCACGTTCAACGCCGGCGCGAAAGTCGACGACGTGCGCATGGAGACCAAGCGCATGCAGTACCTCTACAACGACGGTGACGGCCTTCCACTTCATGGACGCCGCCACCTACGAGCAGGTCGAGCTGGGTGCCGAGTTCATCGGCGACACCGCGAAGTGGCTGAAGGAGAACGAGGAGGTCGAGATCCTGACCGCCGACGGGGAGTACATCGGCGTCGAGCCGCCGATGTTCGTCGAGCTCGAGGTCACCGAAACCGAGCCCGGCTTCAAGGGCGACACGGTCCAGGGCGGCACCAAGGCCGCGACGCTCGAGACGGGCGCCGTGGTGCAGGTCCCGATGTTCGTCGAGTCCGGCGACAAGCTCAAGATCGACACCCGCGACGGGCGGTACGTCACGCGGGTCTGACGCCGCGTCGTAGCAGCGATTCACGGGCGAGCGTTCGCGTCCCAGCGAGCGCTCGCTTTCATATACAATGTGCTTTCTACCTGAGGGCGGTCGCGACAGAACGGGCGAGTCACGGGCCCGCTCCGTTCGCCCTTACGGCAGGTCACATCCGCAAGGAGCGTGCGATGAAACCCGTTCGCATCACCGATACCACGCTGCGCGATGCGCACCAGTCGCTGTGGGCGACACGCATGGAGATCGGCGACATGCTTCCCATCCTCCCGAAGATGGATTCGGTGGGCTACTGGTCGCTCGAGGTGTGGGGAGGCGCGACGTTCGACGCGGCCCTGCGCTTCCTCGACGAGAACCCCTGGGAGCGCCTCCGCACGATCAAGAAGCACGTCAAGAACACGCCGCTCCAGATGCTGCTGCGTGGACAGAACCTCGTCGGCTACCATCACTACTCGGATGAGATCGTCCACCGCTTCGTGGGAGCGTCGAAGCGCAACGGCATCGATATCTTCCGGGTGTTCGACGCGCTGAACGACATCCGCAACGTCGAAGTCGCCGCACGTGCGATCAAGGAGTGCGGGGGGCATTTCGAGGGGGCCATCTCCTACACCGTGAGTCCGGTGCACACACTCGACTCGTTCGTCGACTACGCGGTGCAGCTGAAGGAGATCGGCGCCGACACCATCTGCATCAAGGACATGGCCGGGATGCTCACCCCGTTCAGGACCGAGCGCATGGTCCGCGCGCTCAAGGAAGAGGTCGGCCTTCCGGTCCACGTCCACTGCCACTACATCGGCGGCATGGCACCGATGAACTATCTGAAAGCCGCTGAAGCGGGTGCCGACATCGTCGATACGGCCGTGGTCGCGCTCGCCTTCGGCAACAGTCAGCCCGCCGGCGAGATGATCGTCGCGGCGCTCAAGGAGAGCCCCTTCGACACGGGCATCGACCTCGACCTGTTGTTCGAGATCGCCGAGTACTGGGAGGCGGTCCGCGAGCGTAAGGGCCTGAAGCGCGGCATCACGACGCTGCTGTCGATGGAGGTCTTCAGCCACCAGGTTCCCGGCGGCATGATGAGCAATCTGGTCAGCCAGCTCGAGATCCAGAAGGCGATCGACCGGCTGCCCGACGTGCTCGCCGAGATCCCCAAGGTGCGCGCCGAGGTCGGTTACCCGCCGCTCGTGACGCCGCTCTCGCAGATCGTCGGCACGCAGGCGGTCATGAACGTGCTCACCGGCAAGCGCTGGGCCGTTGTCCCACAGGAGATGAAGGACTACATCCGGGGACTCTACGGCAAGGCGCCCGGCCCGATGGACCGCCAGATCATCGAGAAGGTCCTGGGCGGAGAGCAGCCGCTGTCGGCGGAGGTGCGGCCGGGTTCGCTCGTGACCACCACGTACGACGAGGTCGCGGCCGACATCGGCGATCTTGCGCGCAGCGAGGAGGACGTGCTGATGTACGCCCTCTTCCCGAACGAGGCCCGGATCTACCTCGAGAAGCATCAGGAGGGCGCCGAGAAGGCCGTCTTCATGCTCGGCGAAGAGATCGACACCGTCAGGGAGGATGACGCGGTGAATATCAGCGAGATTCGTGAGCTCATCAAGCTCGTCGAGGCCTCGGATGTTGGGGAGGTCGTGATCGAGGAGGGTGACCTGCGCGTGGTGGTTCGCAAGGGCGCCGCTCCAGCGGTGGCCACCGCGGCCGCACCGGCTCCCGCGCCTGCCGCTGCCCCCGCCGCGTCTGCGGCGGCGGCCCCGAGGCCGCGGCTGCCGCAGGCGAGCGCCCGGCAACGTGGAAGTCGGTCTCGGCGCCGATGGTCGGGACGTTCTACGAGTCCGCGGCCCCGGGTAATCCGGCGTTCGTGACCGTGGGCGACTCGGTCGATGAAGGCCAGACGCTCTGCATCCTGGAGGCGATGAAGCTCATGAACGAGATCGCCGCCGAGGAGCCGGGAGTCATCCGCGAGGTCTGCGTGGACAACGCCTCGGCAGTCGAGTACGGGACTGTCCTGTTCTACTACGAGCCCGTCTAGGGGTGGCGATGTTCGACTGTATCCTCGTTGCGAACCGGGGCGAGGTCGCGCTCCGGGTCATTCGCGCATGCCGGGAGATGGGTATCGAGACGGTTGCCGTCTACTCGGAGGCGGACAAGGACTCCCTGCCGGTGGCCATGGCCGACAAGGCCGTGTGCATCGGGCCCGCACCCGCCGCCCAGTCCTATCTCAGCATGCCGAATATCATCTCCTCCGCGCTCATGTCGGGCGCGCAGGCGATCCATCCCGGATACGGGTTCCTCGCCGAGAACGCCGCGTTCGCGCGCGCCTGCGCCGACTCCGGTCTCACGTTCATCGGACCCTCGCCGGACGCGATCGAGCGCATGGGCGACAAGTCGGTCGCCCGCGAGACCATGGCCGCCGCAGGCGTACCCACGGTCCCCGGTTCCGACGGTTCTGTCGAGAGCTACGAGGAGGCACTCCGCTTCGCCGAGCAGGTCGGCTTCCCCGTGCTGATCAAGGCGTCGGCCGGCGGTGGCGGCAAGGGCATGCGGGTCGCCGAGGACCCGGCGTCGCTCAAGAACAACCTGCAGGCCGCGAAGACCGAGGCGGCCGCGGCGTTCGGTAACGACACGGTCTACATCGAGAAGTACCTCGCACGCCCGCGCCACGTCGAGATCCAGGTGCTCGCCGACACCCACGGCAACGCCGTGTACCTGTTCGAGCGCGACTGCTCGATCCAGCGGCGGCACCAGAAGCTCGTCGAGGAGGCTCCGAGCCCTGCGCTGAACCCCGAGCTCCGCGCTCGTATGGGCGAGGCCGCGCTCAAGGCGGTCCGCGCGGTCGACTACGTGAACGCAGGCACCGTCGAGTTCCTGCTCGCCGAGGACGGGTCGTTCTACTTCATGGAGATGAACACCCGCGTCCAGGTCGAGCATCCCGTGACCGAGCAGATCACGGGCGTCGACGTGATCAAGGAGCAGATCCGGATCGCCGCCGGCGAGCCCATGAAGCACAAGACCCAAGAAGAGATCCATCTCAACGGGCACGCGATCGAGTTCCGAATCAACGCCGAGGACCCCGCGCACGGGTTCCGCCCGCATCCCGGCCTGATCGAGGTGTTCAACGCGCCCGGCGGCTTCGGAGTCCGCGTGGACAGCCACTGCTTCTCGGGGTATCGGGTGCCGCCTACGTACGACTCGCTGCTCGCGAAGCTCGTGGTGTGGGGCGAGACCCGCGACGAAGCGGTCGCCCGCGCCCGCCGGGCCCTCGACGAGTTCATCGTCGTAGGAATCCCCACCACGATCCCATTCCACCAGGCCGTGGTGGAACTGCCCGCGTTCCAGTCGGGCGATATCTATACTGACTTCATCGAACAACACATGACCGGCGACCCCGACGCGTGACGTCGACGTGAGGTGACGGCTCGTGACTGAAGAGATCCATTTCGAGGGCCTGGGCATCGCCCCGGGTGTTTTGGACACGATCGTGACGGTCGCCGCTCAGGGCGTTCCTGGTGTGGCGGCGATCGGCGCCGCGGGCATCGCGGGGTTCGTGCAGCGGGGCCGCAAGGGTCAAGCCCGCCCGGTCGACGTCTGCCGCGACGAGGACGGCGGGATCACGGTGACGGTCCACGTCCAGATCGAGTACGGTCAGAACTTGCGGGACGTTGGTGCCGCGGTGCAGCGCGCGATCTCCGAAGCAATGAAGAGCCAGGTGGGCGTCGACGTCGCAGCGGTCGACGTCTTCGTCGACGGGGTCGTGTTCACCGAATCGTGATGTCCCGCGACCGCAGCCTGGCTCGTCGCCAGGCGCTTCAGATCCTCTACCAGCGCGAGATCACCGAGGAGCCCGTCTCGGCGATCCTCGGCGAGCACACCTACTCGCTGGCCGAAGGCGAACCGACCGAGTACGCGGTCGAGATCGTTCTGGGAGTCGACGAACACCAGGAGCGCATCGACGAGCTGCTGGGGTCGGTGTCGCAGAACTGGGTCGTTTCGCGGATGCCGCTGGTCGACCGCAACATCCTTCGCGTCGCCACGTGGGAGATCCTCCACGGGGACGCACAGCAGGTGCCGCCGAGCGTGGCCATCAACGAGGCAGTCGAGTTGGCCAAGGTGTTCGGCGGGGACGATTCGTCGAAGTTCGTGAACGGGGTGCTCGGCAAGATCGCCGAGCAGACCTCGGCGTAGAGAAGGGGCATCGAAGGTGGCCGAGGAGCAAGGATTCGCGCAGGCGCGCGCGCGTCTCGAGGAGATCGTGGTCCAGGTCCGCAAGAAGGACACGTCGCTGGAGCAAAGCCTCGACTTGCTCGAGGAAGGGGTCCGGCTCGCCAACCAGTGCACCGAGCTGGTCGATCACGCCGAGTGGCGTCCCAGCATCGACCAGACGGAGACCGACGGGGCGGAAGAGACCGCCGAGGAGTTTGAGGGCGGAGAGCGCGCGGAGGCCGTCGACTCGCCGAGTCGCGCGGAGGGTGCCACCGATGTCGCGACGGGTGTCGCGATCGATGCCGGGGGCGCTGGCACGGACGCTGCAGACGAATACCCGGAGACGGACGAGCAGGCGGGAACACCCGCGGTCCTCGAGGCCCGCGACGAGGCCGACGAGCACGCGGCGGCGGACGCCGACGAGTACGACGACATCTTCGCCGACGAGGACTAGCACGCGACGATCCGCGCGAAGCGGTACCATCATCCCGTGTTGCACGTGACGTCACCGACCGGACTGCCGACCACCGTGTGGAGCTGAACCACGTGCCCGAACGCGTTCTCGATGGCATCACCACGCCTGCCGACCTCCGCCGGCTCAGCGACGCCGAGATGACTCGGCTCGCCGCCGAGATCCGCGAGGACCTGGTTGCCACGGTGGCCAAGAACGGCGGTCATCTCGCTCCGAACCTCGGAGTCGTCGAGCTGACCCTGGGCATCCACCTGGCACTCGATTGCCCCCCCGACAAGGTGCTCTGGGACGTCGGCCATCAAAGCTACGTTCACAAGCTGGTGACTGGACGACGGGACAAGTTCGGCTCGCTGCGCCAGTACGGCGGTATGTGCGGCTTCACGAAGCGCAACGAGTCGCCCTACGACGTGTACGACGCGGGACATGCCTCCGATTCGCTCTCCATCGCCCTGGGACTCGCGCTCGCGCGCGACGCACGAGGCAGCAGCGAGCAGATATGCACGGTGATCGGCGACGGCTCGCTCACGGGCGGCATGGCGTTCGAGGCGCTCAACCACATCGGGCATCTGGGTCCGAAGATGCTGATCGTGCTGAACGACAACGAGATGTCGATCGCTCAGAACGTCGGGGCGATGTCGAGCTATCTTGCTCGCGTCCGCCTCGATCCTCGCTACACCCGCCTTCGCGATGGCGTCGAGTCGGCACTCGCGGCAACCGGCCTCGGACGCGTGATGGTGGAAGCGGGCGAGGCGGTCAAGGAGTCGGTTAAACAGCTGCTGGTGCCCGGCATGCTCTTCGAGGAGCTCGGCATCAAGTACGTCGGGCCGATCGACGGCCACGACGTGAAGCAGGTGCGCGACGCCGTCAACCGGGCCAAGCGCGTCGACGGTCCGGTGATCATCCACGCGGTGACCCAGAAGGGCGCGGGCTACGCGCCCGCGGAAGAGAAGCCCGACGCGTTCCACGGCATCGGGCCCTTCGCGATCGAGACGGGCACGCCGCGCAGCGGCAACGGGCCGATGAGCTACACCGAGGCGTTCTCGCGAGCGCTCGTCGCCGAGGCATCCCGGGAGCCCGCGCTCGTCGCGATCACCGCGGCGATGCCCTCGGGTACGGGACTCGACACCTTCGCCCAGATGTATCCCGATCGCTTCTACGACGTCGGGATCGCCGAGCAGCACGCGGTGGGCCTCTCGGCCGGTCTCGCCATCGGCGGGCGCAAACCGGTGGTCGCGATCTACTCGACCTTCCTCCAGCGCGCCTACGACCAGCTCATCACCGATATCGCGCTACAGGACCTTCACGTGGTGTTCTGCCTCGACCGGGGCGGGCTGGTGGGCGAGGACGGTCCCACCCACCACGGGGTGTTCGACCTGACGTACCTGCGCTCCATCCCCAACATGATGATCCTCGCACCGGCCGACGAGGCCGAGCTGACCCACGCGCTCCACACCGCGCTAGCCGCCGACGGTCCGGTCGCGATCCGCTACCCCCGTGGCGCCGGTGTGGGCGTGGCGCTGCCGGAGGAGCCGGTGGTGCTGGAGGCGGGTCGCGGCGAGATCCGCCGGCAGGGGAGCGACGTGGCCTTGCTCGCCGTCGGCCGCATGGTGGGCGTGGTCGAGAAGGCCGCCGAGCTGCTGGCGGCCGAGGGTATCTCGGCGAGTGTCGTGAACATGCGATGGGTCAAGCCGCTCGATCTCGAGGCGGTGTCCTGGGCGGTCGCGAACCATCCGCTCGTGGTGACCGTCGAGGAGAACACCGCTCGAGGCGGCTTCGGCGCGGGGGTCATGGAGTCGATGTCGGATCTGGGGCTCTCGGCGCCCGTGCTCATGCTCGCGGTTCCCGACTGCTTCGTGACCTACGGTGCGATGCCGCGCCTGCTCGACGAAGTAGGACTCACCCCCGAGGGCGTCCGTGACGCGGTCGTGGGACGCATCCGCACCATCGACGTCGAAGACGCGGCGGAGGAACTCGGCAGTGAGTCGAGCCAGGCTCGACGTCACGCTCGCTGAGCGCGGTCTGTTCCCGTCACGCGAGCAGGCCCGCGCGGCCGTGCTCGCGGGCGAGGTCCGCGTCAACGGCGAGATCGTCACCAAGGCGGGTCACGCGGTGGTCGAGGACGACGTTTTCGACGTCGCCGAGAAGCCTCGCTACGTGTCGCGCGGCGGCGTCAAGCTCGCCGGAGCGCTCGACGCGTTCGGTCTCGACGTCGCCGGTCTTCGCGCGATAGACGTGGGCGCGTCGACGGGCGGCTTCACCGACTGCCTGTTGCAGCGAGGCGTCACGCATGTCGTCGCAGTCGACGTGGGCTACGGGCAGCTCGCGTGGTCGCTCCGCACCGACGAGCGGGTCACCGTCGTCGAGCGTACCAACATCCGTCACGCGGATCCGGCTGCGCTGGGCGCGCCATTCGAGCTCGTGGTCGCCGACCTGTCGTTCATCTCGGTGGCGAAGGTGCTCCCAGCGCTTCGCGCGCTGATGGCCGAGAACGGCCTGCTCGTGGTGCTGGTTAAGCCCCAGTTCGAAGCAGGTAAAGGCCGTGTCGGTAAGAAGGGTGTGGTCAGGGATCCACGAGTTCACCTCGAGGTGCTGCGCGAGACCGTGCAGGCGATGAACCTCGGGGGTCTGGTCGTGCGCGACGTGACGTACTCGCCCATCGCGGGACCTGAGGGTAACCTAGAGTTCTGGGCGTACGCGGCTGTGTCTGGCCCCTGCGCCGACTTCGACCTCGCCGAGGTGGTCTCGGCGGCGCATCGCGAACTGGGAGGGTAGCGTGCGGGTACTGCTCGTCCCCAACGTCGTGAAGCCCGAAGCCGCTGCCGCGGCGACAGAGCTGGTGTCGTGGCTCGCATCCGAGGGCCTCGAGCCCGTGCTCGTTCACGACGATGCTCTCGCCACCGGTCTCGCCGATTTCGGCGTCCCGCCCGCCGATCTGGGCCAGCCCGGCCTTGTCGTCGCGCTTGGCGGCGACGGGACGATCCTGAAGGCCTTCCACGTGCTCGGCGAGCGAGAGGTGCCCATCCTCGGCGTGAACCTCGGGAGACTGGGGTTCCTGACCGGAGCGGGGCCGGGGTCGCTGCGGTCCGCGGTCGGTGACGCGCTCGCTGGCGAGGTCGCCCTGGAGCGTCGCATGACGCTGGTGGCCGAGGTCGAGATGAACGGCAAGCCCGCAGGCTCCTACCGCGCGCTCAACGAGATCTGCGTCGGACGCGGCGGGGGATCGAACCGGGTCATCGACCTGACCGTCGCCATCAACGACACCGAGGTCATGTCGTTCCGCGCCGATGGCATCGTCGTCGCCACGCCCACTGGGTCCACCGCGTACGCGCTGTCGGCAGGAGGGCCCATCGTGTCGCCAGAGGCCGGGGGCATGCTCGTCGTGCCGCTCGCGCCGCACACGCTGGCGTCCAGAGCGCTCGTGACCGGGCCGAGCGACGTGATCGAGATCCGGCTCGACCCCGAGCGCAGCGCCGAGGCGTGCCTGACGGTCGACGGCGACTCGACACCGTGCCGCCGCAGCATCACTCGTGTTGTGGTGGCTCGCAGCCCGCACGACGTCCTGCTGCTCAAGGCCGACGGCCGAGACTTCTACCAGGTCGTGGCCCGAGAGTTCTTCGGGGGCTCGTGAGATCGTGCTCGAGGAACTGCACGTCAAAGACCTCGCACTGATCGAGGACGTCTGGCTCGAGCCCGGGCCGGGGATGACCGCGCTGACGGGCGAGACCGGAGCAGGCAAGACCGCGCTCGTGGGTGCGCTCAAGCTGTTGCTGGGCGAGCGCGCGGATTCGGGCGATGTCAGGCACGGTGCTCCCGAGACCCTCGTCGAGGGCCGCTTCCGGCTCGACGGCGACGAGATCATCACCAAGCGTCGGGTCACTGCCGACGGTCGAAGCCGCTGCTCGATTGACGGCTCGATGGCGACGGTGGGAGAGATGGCCGAGCGCATCGGCCCAGCGGTCGACCTCCACGGCCAGCACGATCACCAGTCGCTGATACGGCCGGCCACGCACGTCGGCTACCTCGACCGCTGGATAGGCCCGTCTGCTTCCGACGCGCTGACCGCGTACGCCGTGGCGCGCCTCGCCTACGAGCAGGCGGTCGCGGACCGGGCGGCGCTCGCCGAGGCACTTGCCGAAGCCGAGCGACGCTCGGGCTACCTCCGCTACGTCGCCGACGAGATCGCAGCGGTAGACCCGTGCGCGGGCGAGGACGAGGCGATCTCCGCGCGACTCCCAGCGCTCCAGCATGGCGAGCGCTTGATCGCCGCCGCCGCGGACGCCGTGAGTTCCCTGCGTGATGAGGCCGGTGCCGCAGATTCGTTGGCTCGCGCTCTGATGGCCCTCGAGTCGGTTGCAGGCGTCGACCCTGCGCTCGATGCGCTGGCCGCCTCGCTCGCGGAGGTCGCCGAGTCACTCGACGACATCGGTTCGGATCTTCGCCGCTACCGCGACGCGATCGAGCACGACCCGCAGGCGCTCGACGTCGCGATGTCGCGCCTATCCGAGCTTGCGGCACTGAAGAAGAAGTACGGCCCCACCCTCGCCGACGTGCTTGCGACGCGCGACGACGCTGTCGCGTCTCTCGAAGCGCTCGAGCTGGGGGAGAACGGCCTCGCCGAGGCGGACAGGGCGCTGTCAGAAGCCGAGCAGACGTACCGGGCCGCTGCGCAGGCGCTCGCCGAGGTCCGCTCGGCAGCCGCGCCGGGGTTCGCCGAGGCCCTCACCGAGGCGGCCCAGGACCTCGCGCTCTCCGGCGCGGGCTTCGAGGTGGCCATCAAACCGCTTGAGTTCGCGCGGTGGAGCACCAACGGCTCGCACAGCGTCGAGTTCCTGTACCGGCCGGCACCTGCCACGCCCGCTCGCCCGCTCGCCCGCATCGCTTCCGGGGGCGAGATATCCCGGGTGATGCTCGCGCTCAAGAGCGTGCTCGGTGCTGCCGACGACGTCCCCGTCCTCGTCTTCGACGAGATCGACGCGGGTATCGGTGGTTCTGCCGCGACCGCAGTCGGTCGCCGGCTTCGCTCCCTGGCCGACACGCATCAGGTCATCGTCATCACCCATCTCGCGCAGGTCGCCGCGTTCGCGCAGACGCACCTTGTTGTCGCGAGGACCCTCGCGGGGGACGGCGCCCACACGAACGTCCGGTGTGTAGATGCCGAGGAGCGCGTCGCCGAGATCGCACGTATGCTGTCGGGTGACACGAGCGCCTCGGCGCTCGCTCACGCGCGGGAACTGCTCGAGCAGAGCACCGCGGCGGCGTCCGCCGCACAGTCCACAACGGCAGGGTGACCGCAGGCACATGCGACAGCAGGGCGTCGCCAAACTCGACAAGCGGACCAAGGACCTCGTGAAGCGCCTCGACGCGTCCGACGTGGCCATCGTCGACCACGCCGACATGGATCGGGTCAGCGCGGAGGGGTTGCTCGGCACCGGCGTCGAGGTCGTGGTGAATGCCTCCCCCTCGATCTCGGGCACCTATCCCAACCTCGGACCTCTGATCCTCACCCGCGGCGGAGTCACGCTCATCGACGACGTGGGCGAGGACATCTTCGAGCGCGTCCGCGAGGGCGACCTCATCGAGGTGGACGGCGGGAACGTTCTCTGCCGAGGACAGGTGATCGCGTCCGGAGAGCGGCTCTCGGTCTCGGCGATCGAGGAGCGAATGGAGGCCGCGAAGGTCGGTCTCGGCGAGCAGCTCGACAAGTTCGCGCGCAACACGATCGAGTACTTGGACCGCGAGCGTGACCTGCTGATCGACGAGGCGTGGATACCCGAGGTGAAGACGCCGATCGAAGGCCGGCACGTGCTCGTGGTGGTTCGAGGCTACGACTACCGACAGGACCTCACCGCGCTCAAGGCCTACATCCGGGACGTCAGGCCCGTGCTCGTGGGGGTGGACGGCGGGGCGGACGCACTGATCGAAGAGGGCTTCACGCCCGACATCGTGGTGGGGGACATGGACTCCGTGTCCGACGAGGCGCTCGAGAGCGCGTCCGACATCATCGTGCACGCGTATGCCGACGGCCGAACGCCGGGGTTGGAGCGGGTGGAGCGCCTGGGGCTGTCGTCGAAGGTCTGGCCACTCGCCGGAACGAGCGAGGACCTCGCCCTGCTGCTTGCCTGGGAATCCGGTGCCGACTTGATCGTCGCGGTGGGCACGCACGCGAACCTTGTCGAGTTCCTCGACAAGGGCCGCTCGGGGATGGCCTCCACCTTCCTCGTTCGGCTGAAGGTCGGTCCCAAGCTCGTCGACGCCAAAGGCGTGAGCAAGCTCTACCGCACCGCGGCCGGACCGAGGGAACTCGTCGTGCTCGTCGTGGCCGCACTCGCGGTCGTGACCGCGCTGTTCGTCATTTCGCCCACCGCGCGCTACGCTCTCGAACTGCTGATGCTTCGACTCCGGGCATGGTTCGGCGTCTAGCTCCCGCACGAGAAGGGACCGAGAACGCGTGTACAACCTGCGCTACCACATCGCCTCGCTGGTCGCGGTGTTCCTTGCGCTCTCGCTCGGCTTGTTGCTGGGTGGGATCACCGTCCAGTCCGGCGTGCTGACTCGCCAGCGAGCGGCGCTCGTCACGAGCCTGCGGACCGACTACACGAAGCTCAAGACCCAGAATCAGACGCTGAACGCCGACCTGCAGCTGGAGCGCGAGCTGGCCACGGCGCTCGTCGACGACGCGGTGGCCGGACGCCTCGACGGCGCAACCGTGCTCGTCCTGACCAACGCGGGCCAGGTCGAGGGTCTCTCGGCCACCGAGGCGGCGATTCGGGACGCCGGGGGCGAGGCCGTGACCGTTGCGCTCACCCAGCCGAGTCTGGGTCTGGACGAGTCCCAGATCGCGAGCTCCGTCGCTCAGGCCACGGGTACCGAGCCGGGCAGCGCAGCAGATGCGCTACAGCAGGCGAGCGCCGCCTTGGCGAAGGAGTGGACGGACGGCGTCGCCGGCCCGGTCACGAAAGCGCTGAACGAGGCTGGCGTCCTCGACTCGGCCGAGGCCCCCGCAGAGCGGATCGCAGGAGTGGTCGATCTCGCGGCGTTCGACGGCAAGGCCGATCCCGGTGCCCTTGCGCTTGCGGTCGAGTTCCAGCGTCTCGGAACACCCAGTCTCGGCGCGCAGAGGAAAGACTCGAAGAGCAACCTCGCCCAGGAAGCCGATGCTGCGGGGATCTCCGCCCTCGACACGCTGGGGACCGAGGCAGGGCGATATACCCTCGTCATGCTGCTGACCGGCGCGGACCCCGGCTACTACGGGGTAGGGCAGGGGACGATCGCCTCGTTCCCGCCGCCGTCGCAGATGGAGTAGCGCGTCGCGGCCGAGCGGGTCTTCGGCTCGCGGTGACGGTCTCTCCTGACGCGCTAACGAGGGGTCGCGGCTCGACGTTCCCTGGCGAGGCGGGCGAGGGCGAGCGCGACGTGCACGAACTGGCGCCCACGGTGGACGAAACCGGCGAGGTCGCGCCCGGTCGCAGCGTGGGCCATCGTCGTCGGAACCTCGACGACTCGCAGTCCCGCTCGCAGCACGCGGATCGTGCTCGCGACCTCGACCCCGTACCCTCCCGAGAAGGGCCGTGCGGCCTCGAACGCCGCAGCGGTATAGGCGCGCTGACCCGAGAGCGGCGCGCTCGGCTCGAACCCCGCCGACCCAGGCGTTCCGTAACGCCGTATGCCCCAGCGCGCGAGTCGCTTCACCGCGCCGAACCCCGCCGGCGCTGACGGGTGCCGGAAACGCCGCGATAGCGAGATCGGCCTCGGAGGCGAGGACGGGCGCTAACAGCGCGGTCGCCTGCTCGGCGGTGGAGCCGAGGTCGGCGTCGAGCAGCAGAACGACATCGGCATCGGCGACGCGGGCGGCGCCGGCCTCGAGCGCGGCGCCCTTCCCGACATTGAACGCGAGGCGCACGACCTTCGCGCCGGCCGCATCGGCGATGTCGGCGGTGTCGTCCTCGGAACCGTCGTCGACCACGACGACGCGGGTCACCTCGGCAAGGGCGAGGACCGCCGCGAGCGTCTCGGCGATCCGCTCGGCCTCGTCATGCGCGGCGATCAGGCAGGCGACCTTCGGCATCTCGGGCTAGCCCCTGGAGCCAAGTCGGGTCGCGAAGCGGGCGAGCGAGTTGGTGACGGTGCGGACCTCGCGCACGCGGAAGAGCGCGCCGAGCCCGAACGCCACGACCAGGCCGACCAAGCCGCCGAGCACGATCTGAAGCAAGGTCCCAGCGACGCCGCCGATCGCGCCAGCCACGAGGCCGGCGACCAGGTAGGCGACGGCACCGCCGGCGATCGAGGCCACGGTCATGAGGCCGTAGACCCGCAGCACGCCGGAGGCATCGTAGCCGTGGATCTTCCTTCGCAGGATGATTGCGAGTCCCAGGGTGCGCGCGCCCCACGTGATCGTCTCGGCGATGGGGATGCCGTTGATGCCGAGCCCGGGCCACTTTCCGAGTCCGCTGGTGAGCACGATGTAGAGGCCGATCTGGAGCACCGTCACCGCGAGGTTCAGGAGCATGGGCGTCCGGGTGTCCTTGAGCGAGTAGAACGTGCGCAGCAGGAACATCATCGCCGCGAAGAAGACGAGACCTACCGCCCACCACTGGAGTGCCTGCGCGACCGGCTCAACGGCCCCAGAGGTGAACTGGCCCACCCGCAGCAGCGACACGATGGGCACGGCCAGGGCGAACAGCAGCGCCGACATCGGCAGCATCAGGACGCCGGTGGCCCGGATCCCCGAGCCGAACTGGCGCTTGAACGCGGGCATGTCGCGAGTGCTCGCCGCCTGTGCCAGCTCTGTGAACACGGCGGTCGCCAGCGAGACCGCCACGATGCCGTAGGGCAGCTGGGCGAACGTCCACGCGTACGTGAGGACGCCGATGCCTTCCTTTGACACCGAGAGGGTGTAGGCGTTTCGGAACGAGAACGCCAGCAGGTTCGTGGCGACGTAGATGACCGTCGGTACCGCGAGTACGAGCAGGCGACGGAGGTCCGGGTCCGACAGGTCGAGCGCGAACCGGAACCGCACGCCGGTCTTCTTCAGCGAAGGCAGCTGGACGGCGTACATCGCCACGACGCCGAGGGTCGTGCCCACGCCCAGCCACGCGAGCGCCGTCGTGCTGGGGTCGCCCTGCGCGACGTAGGCGAAGCTCAGGAACACCCCGATCACCACGAGGTTGTTGAACACCGGTCCCAGTGCCGGCCACAGGTACTCGCGGTGCGCGTTCAACAGGCCGGATAGGATCGAGCCGGCGCCGTACACCACGATCTGGATCGCGAAGAAGGCGAAGAAGAAGTTCGCGGATGCGATGACCGCGGTCGACTCCCGCGCCGAGGGCGTGAACGTCTGCGTCCACACGAACAGCTGCGGGACCAACATGCCCAGCAGGCTGATGGCGCCCAGGACCAGCACGGTAAGCGTCATCAGATGGCTTGCGAAGGCCTGCGAGTTCTCCTCGCCGCGCTGCTCGCGCACCTCCATGTACATCGGGATGAACAGCGACGCGATGATGCCGCCAGCGAGCAGCTCGAACACCATGTTCGGGATCGTGTTGGCGAGGTTGTACGCCGAGGTGAGGCCCGTCGCGCCGATCGCGAAGGCCATGGCCCAGATTCGAGCGAACCCGGTGATCCGGGAGACCAGCGTCGCCGTCGACATCGTGGCGGTCGAGCGGGCGATGGACGGACGAGAGATGGCTGCCTCCGGAAGGCCGGGCCTGACGGGCTCGAGAACGGCGAACCCATTGTAGCCAACCCAGCCGGCGCGCTCGCCTTCGCTATACTCGGCTCGGGCACCCGCCGACGCTTCGCGCGCATCGGCGCTCCCCGCCGAGAATGACGAGGACGAGCCGACCCCACCAGGGGCGGCACAGGAGCTGCCCGTGAGCCACCCGCATCCACACGCACCTCGCGCGCTCCTGCGCGCCGGGCTGCTCGGGCTGGTCGTCGCGATGGTACTCGCGATCGCACTCGCGCTGGCTGCCCCGTCCGCGGTCGCGGCCGAACGCCCCGCCCGTCGCGTCGTGATCGTGCTCGCCACCGAGGTCGACTGGACCCGCGTCAACGCGCAGGACACGCCGACGCTCGACTTCCTCCTGCGCCGATCGACCCTCGCCAATCTCGTCGCCAAACGCCAGCTGGGGGAGGGTGCCCGAATCACCGTCCCGTCACAGGCGGCGATGACGCTCTCGGCGGGCGCCTGGACCGCCCCGGCCTTCGGCGCGCGCCCGGCCTACGACGCGAGCGAGACGATCGACGGGCGCCCGGTCCTGCTCGAGTTCGAGCGGCTGTACCGGACGCCTCCCGGCGGGGCCGACGTGCTGTACCTCGGCCACGACTTCGCGCAGCGCGCACAGGACGACGCGTCCCTCGGCGCCGAGCTGGGGGCGCTTGCCGACGCCTTCCAGCGTGCGAGGGGTGGCGTGTTCGCCCTCGGTAACTCGGACTGGGGGCCTCGCTTACGTCGCAGTCTCGACCGTCCGGCGGGCGTCGCCGCGGCCGATCCGCGGGCGAAGGTCCCGTGGGGCCGGGTCGGCGCGAGCCTGCTCGCGACGGATGACGCTGCGCCATACGGCATCCGGACGGACGCCGACAGGCTCGCCGAGGCCTACGACGAGGCGTCTCGCGACGCCGCGGGCCGCCCGGGTCCGACGCTTGCCGTACTCGACGCGGGCGACACCTTCCGGCTGGTGCGCGCCCAGCGCTCGACCACCGAACCCGATCCCGAATGGCGCGCGATCGCGCTGGCCGATCTCGAGCAGACGGTCGCGCTCGGCTCGAACGGGCTGACCCCGGACGACCTGCTCATGGTCGTCTCGATCCCCACCTACGGCTCGAAGGCCGCGCCGCAGGGCTTCGGCACCGTGCTGCTGTACGGCCGCGAGTTCTCGGCGGGGCCCGGCTTCGCGTCGAGCTCCTCCACGCGCCGAGACGCACTCGTCACGATGCCCGACCTTTCGGCGACCGCGGTCGCGGCTGCGGGCCTGCCGCTGCCCTGCGACGTTCATCGGCTCTCCGGTCGGCCGCGAGGCGGCGACGGGCACCCCGGCCGAGCGCCTGGCGGTGCTGGGCCGCACGGACCGATTCGCGCGGGCCGCCCTTGGCGTCAAGTACTTCGTCCTCACCTACTACACGCTGGCCATCGTTCTGGTCGTAGCCCTGACCCTCGCGGTCGCGTCGCTCATAAACCGCGGGCGGCGCGTCCCCCGAGCCGTGTCGGCGTTCTTCGACGCCACCCTGCTCCTGCTCGCGTCCGTGCCCGCGGCGACGTGGCTCGCGTTCGCGTTCGACCCTCAGCCGCAGCGAGGGCTAGACCTGCTGGCTACGCTGGCGATGGACCACGACTCGCGATCTGGCTCTTGGCGCTGCTGGTTCGGTGGTTCCTCCCGCGGCGCATCGCCTTCGGGTTCGTCTCGATCGGCACGGCCCTGGTGATCGCCGTCGACCAGTGGCTCGGTGCCCCGCTTTCGTTCTCGACGTCCCTGGGGTATTCGCCGCTCGAGGCGGCGCGGTTCTACGGGCTGGGCAACGAGCCCGCCGCCATCATGCTGAGCAGCGGCCTGCTCGGCGTCGCGCTCGTCGCCGATCAGATGGGCGGGTATCGCGGCCGGCGCATGGCGAGCTGGGGCATCCCGCTCTTCGGCGGCGCGCTCGTGCTGACGGCAGTGCTCCCGATGGCGGGGGCGAACATCGGGGTCGCGGTGTGGGGGACGGTCGCGGTGGTGCTCGCCACTCGTCTCGCATCCGGCGGGCGACTCTCGTGGCGGGTGGTGCTCCTGGCGTTCGCGCTCGCTGCCGCGGTCACACTCGGTGCGGCGTGGGTCGACTCGCTTGCGTCCTCGCAGACCCATGTCGCGCGAGCGATCGCCTCGGCGGAGAGCGGCGGCATCGCCGCCTTGGGAACGATAGTCGTGCGCAAGGCCGCGGCGAGCTTCGCCTACTTGCGCGCCACACCGTGGATACTGTTGTTCGTGGTGATCTACGGGTGGCTGCTGTGGGGAGCGTTTCGTCCGAGCGGGCCGCACCGCGTGGTAGCCGATGCCGACCCGTCGTACTTCGGAGCGATGAAGGCGATCGTGATCGCGGGACTGGTGGCCTACGTGAGCGAGGACTCGGGGATCGTCATGCCCATCGCACTGTCGAACATGGTGCTGCTCTCCTTCGCGTACGTGGCCCTCGCCGCCGCGCGGACGCGCGATGAGACCGCCGAGGAGCGCGCATGAGCATCGTTGCCGCCATCGGCATGATCGCCGCCGCCATCCTCGCCGCGTACGGGTTGCCCGCGGTGGTGCTCGCCGCGTTATGGCCCACGATCGAGGCGGGGCGCTACACCGTCCAGAACTACCGAGGCGTTCTCGTTGCGCCCGCGCTGTGGATCGCGTTCCCGCTGTGGGCGATCGGCGTGGTCGCGCTGCGGCTCAGCCTGTACTTCTACCCGGTCGACGTGCAGGGCGCGCTGGGGCCGCTCGGCATCCTTCAGGGACTCCAGGCGATCCTCCCGCTCTCGTCGATGGTGAGCGTGGCGCTGGGAGCGATGATCTTCGGCGTCATCGACGACGTCTGGGGCGGCAGGGATGCCAAGGGGTTCCGCGGACACGTGGGCTCGATGGCCAGAGGCCAGATGACCACCGGCGGCCTGAAGGTTCTGGGCATCGGACTCGTTGCGTTCCTCGCCGCGGTGTACGCGTCGCTCTCCGAGGGGCTCGCCGCCGCACGCATGTCGGGTCCCCCGATCTTCGCCATCTCCGTGACCACGCTCCTTGGGACGCTCGTGATCGCACTCTCCGCCAACGCGGTGAACCTCGCCGACCTTCGGCCCGGGCGTGCGCTGAAGGTCGGGGGAGTGCTGCTGGTGTTCGCGCTGCTCTCCACGTTCGTCTTGTGCGTTCGGGCCGGGGTCCCGGCCGCCGGTACGGCGCTCGCGGTCGCGCTCGTGGCCATCATGCTCGCCGGCCCGACTCGCAGCGATGTGGCCGTACGACGTCCACGAGCGAGGCATGCTCGGCGACGGCGGTGCGAATGCGGTGGGGGCGCTCCTCGGCTACGTCATCTTCGTCGGGCTCGCCCCGGCGGCCGCGGCGGGCATGGGACCCGCGCTGGCGATCCTCGGCGTGGTGGCGGGCCTGCTGCTGCTAGTCAATGGCATCTCGGAGCGCTACTCCTACAGCGAGTTGATCGAGCGGCACGCGTTCCTGCGGTGGCTCGACCGGCTCGGCAGGCCGGATCTCGACGAGCCGGACGGCGAGCCGAGGACCGACGACGTGTAGGCGTCGGGGACGCGGCGGAGTGGACCAAGATGGGGGCGCGAACGGGCGACGGTACCGCTAGAATGGCGGAGGACCGAGCCCGCGCGGGAACGCACCGGGGACGACACCTTGAGAGGGGAGCGGATCGTATCCATATGGCCAAGCACATCTTCGTGACAGGTGGCGTTGTCTCGTCTCTCGGCAAGGGCATCACCGCCGCCTCCCTCGGCCGGCTCCTCAAGTCCCGCGGCGTCAAAGTGACCATCCAGAAGCTCGACCCCTACCTGAACGTCGATCCGGGCACGATGAGCCCGTTCCAGCACGGCGAGGTGTTCGTCACCGACGACGGCGCCGAGACCGACCTCGACCTCGGCCACTACGAGCGCTTCATCGACGAGTCGCTCACGCAGGACTGCAACCTCACCGCCGGCCGCGTCTACCAGACGCTGATCGGCAAGGAGCGGCGCGGCGACTTCCTCGGCGGCACGGTGCAGGTCATTCCGCACGTGACCAACGAGATCAAGGACCGGATGAACCGGCTCGCCGAGCAGACCCAGCCCGACGTGATCATCACCGAGGTGGGCGGCACGGTCGGCGACATCGAGGGTCTGCCGTTCCTCGAGGCCATCCGCCAGATGCGCAAGGACAAGGGCCGCGACAACGTCTGCTACATCCACGTGACGCTCGTGCCGTGGATCGCGGCGTCGGGCGAGCTCAAGAGCAAGCCAACCCAGCACTCGGTCCAGGAGCTCCGCAGCATCGGTATCTCGCCCGACTTCATCGTGTGCCGGTCCGATCGCCCCATCGACGAGTCGATCCGCCGCAAGATCGCCCTGTTCTGCGACGTCGAGCCGCAGGCGGTCATCTCGATGGAGGACGCTGACTCGATCTACGAGGTTCCGATGCACGTCGCCGACCAGCGCCTGGACGAGCTCGTCATCGAGCGGCTCGGCCTCGAGTGCGGCGAGCGCGATATGGCGGAGTGGGACTCGTTCGTCGACCACCGCAAGGGGCTCGAGAAGGAAGTCGACATCGCGCTCGTGGGCAAGTACGTGCAGCTGCCCGACGCGTACCTCTCGGTGAACGAGGCCCTCGACCACGCGGGCATCTACCACGACCACAAGGTGTGCGTGCACTGGGTGGACGCCGAGTCGCTCACTCCCGAGGAGGTCGACCAGATCCTCTCCGAGATGGACGGCATCCTGGTGCCCGGCGGTTTCGGCATCCGAGGTATCGAGGGCAAGATCCGCGCCGCGCGCTACGCTCGCGAGAACCGGGTCCCGTACTTCGGGATCTGCCTGGGCATGCAGGTCGCCGTTGCCGAGTTCGCGCGTCACGTGGCCGGCTTCACGGGAGCGAACTCGAGCGAGTTCGATCCGGTCACCGAGCATCCCGTCATCGATCTCATGCGCGAGCAGCACGACGTCGACGACATGGGCGGCACGATGCGTCTCGGGGCGTACCCGTGCAAGGTGGTCAAGGACACCAAGGGCTTCGCCGCGTACGGCGAAGAGGTCATCTACGAGCGTCACCGCCATCGCTACGAGGTCAACAACGCCTATCGGCAGCAGCTCGTGGACGCCGGCATGGTGATCAGCGGCCTGTCGCCCGACGGCAAGCTCGTGGAGATGGTCGAGCTGCCGGACCACCCGTGGTTCCTCGGCAACCAGGGCCACCCCGAGTTCAAGAGCCGTCCGACCCGGCCCGCTCCGCTGTTCCGGGACTTCATCGGCGCGGCGACGAAGCATCGCGCCGCTCGCGACGCGGGCTAGGGCGCGAGCGGTCGTGGGCGACGCGAGGGACGAGAGGCTGCTTCGCACCTTCCTCGACCTGGCGCTCATCGATAGCCCCACCGGCGAGGAGGCCGCTGTCGCGGCGTACTGCACCGCCGCTCTCGAGGCGGCCGGGTGCGAGGTGTCGCTCGACGACACGTCGCTCATCACCGGAGCCAACGTCGGCAATCTGATCGCCATCTTCCCGGGGACGATCTCGGGCACCCTCGCGCTCTCCGCACACATGGACTGCGTGATGCCGTGCCGGGGCGTCGAGCCGTACGTCGAGGACGGCGTGATCCGCTCGGCGGGGGACACGGTGCTGGGCGCGGACGACAAGGCCGGCCTCGCAGCCGCGATCGAATGCGTCCGCCGTCTCGCCGAGGACGGTGGCGACCATCCCACCGTACGCGTGCTGTTCACCGTGAGTGAGGAGATCGGTCTCGTAGGTGCGAAGGCGCTCGACCCGGCCGCCGCGCGCGCCGACCTGTGCCTCGTGCTCGATGCCCACGGGTCTCCCGGCGGGATCGTCACTGGATCGCCGACCCACTACACCTTCCGCGCGGAGTTCCTCGGCAAGGCAGCACATGCGGGAGTGGAGCCCGAGAGCGGCGTCTCGGCCCTGCGCATCGCCGCGCGAGCGATCGTGGACATGCCCAACGGGCGGCTCGACGCCGAGACTACCGCGAACGTCGGCACCATCGAGGGCGGTGTCGCCACCAACGTGGTGGTCGACCGCGTGATCGTGACGGGTGAGTGCCGCTCGATCGATCCGGCGCGCGTCGAGCAGGTCCGGGAGCAGATGGACCAGACGATGCGCGACGCGGCTCGCCAGGGCGATGGGAGTGTCGAGATCGTCTGGAACCGCGAGTACACCGGCTTTCGGGCTGTTGACGACGACGTCTCGGTCCAGCTGGTGATGGCCTCCTGCCGAGACGTCGGCCTCGAGCCCCACACCTACACCACGGGAGGCGGCTCGGACGCCAACATCTTCGCCGCGCAGGGGGTCCCCACGCTCGCGCTGGGCTGCGGGATGACCGACGTGCATTCGACCGACGAGTCGCTGGCGGTCGCCGATCTCGAGGTCCTCACCGCGCATGCTGGTCGCCGTCGCCCGTCGCATGGCCCGAGGCTAGGCGATCGACGTGAGGCTCGTGTGGGGACGCGTGCTCGAGGTCTCGGAGCCCGTGGGTGGCGCGCAGTCGCTCGTCGTCGACGCGGGCGACGGCCTGCCTCACCCGGGGCTCGCCTACCCGCGACTGTCGGGCTCCTGTGCGCCGGGCGACGCGGTACTGCTGAACACGACCGCCGTGGACCTGGGACTCGGAACCGGCGGAGTCCACTTCGTGGTGGCCCGCCGCGCGCGACCATGTCGCCGACGAGGTCGTCGACGAACCCTCGGGCGGTCACATCATGAAGCTGCGGTACACGCCGCTGCAGCTCGACGTCGACGCCGTCGAGGAGCCCGGCGGCGAGACGTACGAGGCCATGGCCGCGGCCACCTCGCTCGACGGGATGCCGGTCGTGTGCTGCGGACTCCACAGCCAGATGCCGCTCGTCGCCGCGGCCGTGAAGGCGGTGCGGCCGGACGCGCGAGTCGCCTACTGCCATACCGACTTCGGTTCGCTACCCTACGCGCTTTCGGCCGTCGCTCGAGAGTGCCGGGAGGTCGGGCTGCTCGACGCTTCGATCTCGTGCGGTCAGTCCTTCGGCGCGGAACTCGAAGCAGTCAACCTGCACTCGGGACTGCTCGCGGCCAGGCACGTCGCCGGCGCCGACGTCGCCGTCGTCTCGATAGGTCCCGGCATGGTGGGGACTGCCACGCCCTTCGGGCATGGCGGGATCGCTCAGGGCGAGGCCCTGAACGCGGTCGCCGCGCTCGAGGGTCGGGCCGTCGCTGTCATCCGCGTCTCGTTCGCCGATCCCCGCGAGCGTCACCGGGTCCTGAGCCACCACACTGTCGTAGCCCTCACCCGCATCGCGCTCGCACCCTCGCTGGTCGCGGTTCCCGGGCTTCCCGCCGAGCAGGCTGCCGCGCTCGACGCGGCGCTCGACTCCTCCGGCATCTGGGAGCGGCACGCGCGAGCGGACTGCGGCGGTCGAGTCGATCGATCGAGCCTTCGTGGGGTCGAGCCCCGTTCGATGGGGCGGGGCCTGGATGATGACCCCGCGTTCTTCTCGGCGGCGTTCGCTGCCGGTGAGGCCGCGGCCGCGCTGCTGTAAGTGCTTGTGCCATCATCGGCGAACGCTATGCTTAGTCGGGTTTTCCTGACGCGGCACCGGGGACCGGCAACCCGAGTCCGCCGCTTTCTGGCGTCCGAACAGGTGCACGTATCACGCGAGAGGAGACGCACGTGATCGTCGGAGTCCCCAAGGAGATCAAGAACAACGAGTTCCGTGTTGGCCTGACCCCCGGTTCGGTGCGCGAGTTCGTGCACCACGGTCACTCGGTGATCGTGGAGAGGTCGGCCGGCGTGGGCTCGTCGTTCGCCGATGAGGAGTACGAGGCCGTCGGGGCCGAGATCGTCGAGACGGCTGCCGAGGTCTTCGACCGCGCGGAGATGATCGTCAAGGTCAAGGAGCCGCAGGCGGTCGAGATCCAGATGCTCAAGCCGGGCCAGATCCTCTACACCTACCTGCACCTTGCCCCCGACTACGAGCAGACGGTCGGACTCGTCGGCTCGAAGGCCGTGTGTATCGCCTACGAGACGGTCGAGCTGCCTAGCGGTCAGCTCCCGCTGCTCGCACCGATGTCCGAGGTCGCCGGTCGCATGGCCACCATCGTCGGCGCGCAGTACCTCCAGAAGACGCTCGGCGGCCGCGGCGTGCTCATGGGCGGCGTGCCCGGCGTACTGCCGGCGAACGTCGTCGTCCTGGGTGCCGGCGTCGTCGGTCTGAACGCGACCTACATGGCGGTCGGCATGGGCGCGGACATCACCGTGATGGACGTGAACATGGACCGCATCCGCTACATCGACGACCTGTGGGGCAACCGCGTGCGCACCCTGTACAGCAACCGTCACAACATCGAGCAGGCCGTGTTCGACGCCGATCTCGTGATCGGCGCGGTCCTGCTTCCTGGTGCCCGCACGCCGTGGCTCGTCACCAAGGAGATGCTCCCCAAGATGAAGCCGGGCGCTGTGGTCGTGGACGTCTCGGTCGACCAGGGGGGCTGCATCGAGACCACCAAGCCCACCACCCACGCCGATCCCACGTACTTCGTCGATCGCGTGCTGCACTACGGTGTGGCGAACATGCCCGGCGCGGTGCCCAACACGTCCACCCATGCGCTCAACAACGCCACCCTGCGCTATGGCTTGGCCATCGCCGACAAGGGATGGAAGCAGGCGGTGCTGGACGATCGGGCGCTCGCCAAGGGCGTCAACGTGCTCGATGGGAAGGTCACCTACAAGCCGGTTGCCGAGGCACACGGCCTCGAGTACACGCCCCTCGACAGCCTGCTCTCCTAGCGTCACGGACGCTTCGGATCGCTCTGTCGAAGGCCGCCTCGTCGAGGCGGCCTTCGCGCTTCGTGACGCCCGCTCGCGGGTCTTTACGCAACCTTACGGTTCGTAGGCGTAGGTGCCGACGCCCGGATGCGAAATAAGAGAGTAGCGGCTTCCCGGGAAGGGGTCGCGAAGCCCGGGTGGGGACACCGGGTCGATGAAGGGAAAGGCGATCATGTCCAGTCTGATTGCGACGGGGATCTGGGTCGTCGTCGGATTCGTGGTGCTGCTCGTGCTCCTGTGGGCCTCGGGCCTCAAGCGCATCCGCAGCGACCAGGTCGGTATCGTCGAGAAGTGGTGGTCACCCAGAGGGTCGGTCAAGGACCGCATCATGGCCCTGCAGGGTGAAGCCGGCTACCAGCCCTACATCCTGCGAGGCGGCGTCCACTTCAAGACCGGTCTGATGTACCGCATTCACAAGATGCCGCTCGTCACCATCCCACAAGGCAAGATCGGCTACGTGTTCTCCCGCGACGGCGAACCGCTCCGCCCGGAGCAGACGCTCGGCAAGGTCGTCGCGGGCAACTTCCAGGACGTGAAGCAGTTCATCGAGGAGGGCGGCCAGCGGGGTCCTCAGCGGGCGATCATCCGAGAGGGCACCTACGCGTTCAACCTCGCGCAGTTCATCATCATCACCGAGACAAAGACGTACTACCTCCCGATGGGCGACGCCCAGGAGGAGGCGACCATCGAGAGCATGGCCGCTCATCTGCAGGGGGTGGGCGGGTTCGACCCGGTGGTCATCAAGGGTGCCGACGACAGGCTCGGCATCGTCACCGTGCACGATGGCCCGTCGTTGCCCCTCGGCGACATCATCGCCCCGCCGGTGGGGGACAAGGCCGACGACCCCTCCTACCACAGCAACTTCCAGGACCCCGAGAAGTTCCTGGCGTCGGGCGGGTATCGCGGCCGCCAGTACCAGGTCCTGACCGAGGGCACGTACTTCATCAACCGTCTGTTCGCGACCGTCGAGCTCATCGACAAGTCGGTCATCCCGGTGGGCTACGCCGGCGTGGTCGTCTCGTACTTCGGCGCGAAGGGCGAGGACCTGTCGGGTGTTGAGTACCGCCACGGCGAGCTGGTCGAGGCGGGGCATCGTGGCGTCTGGAACACGCCGCTGATGCCTGGCAAGTACGCGTTCAACCTCTATGCGGGCAAGATCATCCTCGTGCCCACGACCAACATCATCCTCAAGTGGATCGCGAGCGAGACCGGCGCGCACCAGTACGACGAGAACCTCTCCGAGGTCTCGCTCATCACCAAGGACGCCTTCGAGCCCTCGCTACCGCTCTCCGTGGTCATCCACATCGACTACATGAAGGCGCCGCTCGTGATCCAGCGGTTCGGCGACATCAAGATGCTTGTGAACCAGACGCTCGATCCGATGGTCTCGGCGTACTTCAAGAACATCGCGCAGACCATGACGCTCATCGAGCTCATCCAGGAGCGCGCCGACATCCAGCAGCGCTCCGGCATCGACATGAAAGAGAAGTTCCAGCACTACAACCTCGAGCTCGAGGAAGTGCTCATCGGAACGCCGAAGGGCACTCCCGGCGACGACAAGATCGAGCAGATCCTCACCCAGCTGCGGGACCGGCAGGTCGCGACCGAGAAGCTCGAGACCTACGAGAAGCAGCGCATCGCGGCCTCCAAGGAGCGCGAGCTCAAAGAAGCGCAGGCGGTCGCGGAGCAGCAGACCCAGCTCACCCAGTCACAGATCAACATCCAGGTCCAGGAGAACCAGGCCCGTGCCGATCTCCAGCGCGCCGTGCAGGACGCCGAACGAGTCCGCACGCTGGCCAAGGCCGACGCCGACAAGGTCAAGACCCTCGCCTCCGGCGATGCCGAGAAGGTCAAGGTCCTTGCCGACGCCGACGCCACGAAGGTCAAGATGCTCGGCGAGGCCGAGGCACAGCGCGTGAAGATGCTGGCCGAGGCCGACGCCAAGCGCGAGGCCCAGGTGGGCATCGGCAAGGCCATGGCGATCGAGGAGCAGGTGCGCGCCTACGGCGGCCCGCAGCTGCAGCTGGTGCAGGACGTCATGGGCAAGCTCGCAAGCGCGATCGAGACCTCCAAGGTGCCGATCGTCCCGAGCACGGTCGTCCAGACCGGGGACGGCGGCGGGGAGACGCCCAACGCGTTCAACCTCCTCGTGACCCTGCTCGCCACCGAGGAGCTTCAGCGCGTGTCCGAGTCGGCGCCCGAGCGTGAAGCGGGCGAGGCCAAGCGGGTCCACGCGATCCGCGAGGAGCTCCTGAACCAGATGGCGACCGGCGAGCCCAAGCCCGGTGTTGCGGCGCCTGCTTCCTCGGCGACGACGGCGCTACCCTCACGCCCCGCACGCAGCGACCGTCCCGCCCGGCCGGAGCGGCCCGCGGGTCCGGGTGCCTCTGGTGGCGCCGGCGGAGCGGGCACGTCCCCCAAGGACGACGACCAGAGCTCGTAACACCGCGCGTGCATGGATCGACGCGAGGGGTGGGGGAGTGATGCTCCTCCGCCCCTCGTTGCATCCTGCAGGGAGATGACATACTCCTCTCATGCGCGAACTCATCGACGAATTCCTCGGCTACCTGGCCGTTGAGCGAGGCTCCTCCCAGAACACGATCGGCGCGTATCGGCGCGATCTCGGCAACTACGCCGACTTCCTGGAGAAGCGGGGCATCGTCGATCCCGCGGGCGTCGGCCGCGACGACGTCACCGAGTGGATCGTGAAGCTGCGCACGGACGGTCTCGCACCGTCGTCGGTGCAGCGGAAGGTGTCGGCGGTCAAGAGCTACCACCGCTTCCTCGTGCGCGAAGGCATCACCGAGAACCATCCCACCTCCCGGCTTCCGCTGCCCAAGAAGATCGCGCGGCTGCCTGACGTCATCTCCATCGACGACGCCGGCCGCCTGCTGGGTCAGCCCTTCCCGGATGGGCCGCTCGGCCTTCGGGATCGGGCGCTGCTGGAGGTGCTGTACGGCTGCGGACTGCGGGCGAGCGAGGCGGTCGGGCTCGACCTAGCCAACCTCGACCTGGTGGCCGGCTTCGTGCGTGTGTTCGGGAAGGGGAGCAAGGAGCGCTTGGTGCCGATCGGCGGCATCGCGTCCCATGCCCTCGACGCGTACCTGCGCAGCGGCCGCCCCTACCTGCGGACTGCAGCCTCCGCTTCGCAGCACCCCTCCGCCGTGTTCCTGAACGCGAGGGGCGGAAGGCTCAGCCGCCAGGCCCTCTTCCGGATGGTCCGCGCGTACGGAGGTCGGGTCGGCCTGGACCTGCATCCGCACACGCTGCGTCACTCCTTCGCGACGCACCTGCTCCAGGGCGGTGCGGACCTCCGGGCGCTTCAGGAGATGCTCGGTCACTCCGACATCGCGACGACCCAGATCTACACCCACGTCGACCGCATCCACCTGAGGGAGGAGTACCTGTCCACGCACCCGCGGGCCCGTATGCGGTAAGGCGAGGATTGTATTCAGGGCAAGTGCGTGCGAAGTGGCATCGCAGCGGTATGATGTTGGAGGAGAGTGGGGAACGCCGTCATCGCGAACCGCATGCTTGCGGCGTCGCGGACTGGAAGAGGAGGGATGTCCGTGAGAAGTCACGGGACCAAGCTCGTCGTGCTCACGCTCGTTCTCGCACTGGTTGCCGCACTGGTCGTCGGGTGCGGGGGCGGTGGGAGCGAGTCGTCCACCACGGGCGGTGGCGAAGCGAGGCAAAGTCCGACATCAAGGCGGCGATGGTCACCGACATCGGCGGTCTGGGCGACAAGTCGTTCAACGACCTGTCGAATGCAGGCCTCGAGCGCGCCAAGAAGGAGTTCGGGATCGAGACGACGGTCCTCGAGTCCAAGGAGGCCGCGGACTACGAGAGCAACATCCAGCAGCTCGTAAGCGCCGGCTACAACCCGATCTTCGCGGTCGGCTTCCTCATGCAGGACACCGTTTCGAAGGTCTCCACCACGTATCCCGATGTCACCTTCGGCGGTATCGACCAGTTCTTCGATCCCACGATCGAGAACGTCATCGGCCTGAACTTCAAGGAGCAGGAAGCGGCCTATCTGGCCGGCTATCTCGCCGCGCTGATGACCACCGACCCGGCGATCGACCCGCGCATCAACGCCAAGCCGATCCTCGGCTTCGTCGGCGGTATGCCGATTCCGCCGGTGCAGCGCTTCGAGGCCGGGTTCGTCGCGGGTGCCAAGAAGGCCAACCCGAACGTCCAGGTCAAGAGCATCTACACCGGTTCGTTCACCGACCAGCAGAAGGGTCTCGAGGCGGGCAAGGCCCTCATCGAGCAGGGTGCGGACATCGTCTTCGCCGCTGCAGGCCAGACCGGTCTCGGCACCTTCAAGGCGTGCCAGGAGAACGACGCGATCTTCATCGGTGTTGACGCCGACCAGTACGAGACCATCCCCAACGCCGGCGACGTGATCCTGACCTCCGCGGTCAAGCGCGTTGACAACGCGGTGTACGAGACGGTCAAGCGTGCGAACGAGGGCACCCTCAAGGGTGGCGAGAACGCACTGTTCGGCCTCAAGGAGGACGGCGTCGGTCTTGCGCCGTACCACGACTGGGAGAGCAAGATCCCGCAGGAGATCAAGGACAAGGTCGAGGCCGCGAAGCAGGAGGTCATCTCCGGCGGCTTCACTGTTCCCGACACGGTCCAGAAGTAGCTCGAATGACAGCGAGGGGCCGGCGAATCGTCGCCGGCCCCTCCCGCTTGAGGCCAGGAGAACGATGAGCTCCGACTCCAGCCCCGCCTGCGAACTGCCCACACCCGGCGCGTCGGGACCTCCGATCCTGGAGTGCCGGCACATCACCAAGCGCTTCCCCGGCGTTCTCGCCAACGAAGACGTGTCCATTGCCGTCTCGCCCGGCGAAGTGCTCGCGCTGCTTGGCGAGAACGGCGCCGGCAAGTCGACGCTGATGAACGTCGTGTACGGGCTGCTCTCCGCCGATGCCGGCGAGATCCTCGTCGAGGGCCGGCCGGTCAAGATCGATAGCCCCAAGGACGCGATCGAGCTGGGGATCGGCATGGTGCACCAGCACTTCATGCTGGTCGAGCCTCTCACCGTCACCGAGAACATCGTGCTGGGCAACGAGCCCGTCTCCCGCGGCGGCGTGATCGATCGCACCGTCGCGCGCGAGCGTGTCGTCGAAATCGCCGAGAAGTACAGCCTGCGAGTCGACCCCGACTCGCGGGTTCTGGACCTCTCGGTTGGCATGCAGCAGCGGGTCGAGATTCTCAAGGCGCTTTACCGTCAGGCTCGGATCCTGATCCTCGACGAGCCCACGGCGGTTCTCACGCCACAAGAGGTCGATGAGTTGTTCGAGATCGTGCGTGGGCTGGTCACTGAAGGCCTCGCCGTCGTGATCATCACGCACAAGCTCGAAGAGGTCATGGACTTCTCGGACCGCATCGTCGTGATGCGCGCGGGCAAAGTGGTCGGCGAGACCAGCCCGTCGGCATGCGATCAGCGCTCGCTCGCGAAGATGATGGTAGGCCGCGACGTGGTGCTGCGGGTCGACAAGGAGCCGTCGACACCCGGCGACGTCGTACTGCGGGTCGAGGACCTGCATGCGCTCGACGACCGCAAGCTCGAGGCACTCCGCGGCGTGACCCTGGAGGTTCGCCGAGGCGAGATCGTGGGCGTCGCCGGTGTCGACGGCAACGGCCAGCGGGAGCTCATCGAGGTTGTCACCGGCATTCGCAAGGCATCGGGTGGCAAGGTCACCCTGCTCGGCAAGGACATCACGCACGCCGATCCCCGCGCGACCATTCAGGCGGGCGTCTCGCACGTGCCCGAGGACCGCCAGCGGCGCGGACTCGTCCTCGAGTTCGACCTGATCGAGAACGTGGCTCTCGGCGACCACGCCCGACCGCCGATCTCGCGCTTCGGCGTGCTCGACCGCGCTGCGATGAACAAGATGGCCGAGAAGCGCATCGCCGACTACGACGTCCGGACGCCCAGTTCGACGGTGTTGGCCGGGAACCTATCGGGCGGCAACCAGCAGAAGCTCGTGCTGGCGCGCGAGCTGGGTCGGAATCCCGAGCTTCTCGTGGCGGGGCAGCCAACGCGCGGCCTCGACGTCGGCGCCATCGAATTCGTGCACCGGCAGATCCTCGCCGAGAGAGGTGCCGGCAAGGGCGTGCTGCTCGTGAGCATGGAGCTCGAGGAGATCCTCTCGCTCTCGGACCGCATCCTCGTGTTCTACGAGGGGCGGATCGTCGCCGAGTTCGAGAGCGGTGCGGTGAACGAGGAGGAGCTCGGGTTCTACATGACCGGCGGCAAGGGCGAGCAGGAACTGCGCCCGGCGGTCTCCGACCTACCGGAGGGCGAGCGTGTCTGACGAGCGCAATGACGACCTGAGGGAGATGTCTCCTGAAGAGGTCCCCGGCCCGGACTCGATGGAGAAGCGGTTCGCGCTCGAGCAACAGCGCGTTGATCGCGCGATCAAGATAGCCACGCCGTTCATCTCGGTGGCGATCGCCGTTCTGATCGGCTCGGTGATCATCCTGCTCACCGGGGGCAACCCCGTCGAGGCGTTCTCGGCGATGTTCCAGGGGGCCTTCGGCACCCAGCGAGCGATCGGCGAGACTCTGCTGAGGGCTACTCCGCTCATGTTCACCGGCCTCGCAGTTGCATACGGTTTCCGCGCCGGCCTGTTCAACATCGGCGCGGAGGGCCAGCTCTTCCTCGGGGGTCTTGCAGCCGCGTTCTTCGGGGTGCAGCTCGCCGGCATGCCGTGGATCATCTCGCTGCCGCTCATCCTGATCGCGGCGATGCTTGGGGGCGCAGCCTGGGCCTTCATCCCCGCAGTCCTCAAGGCCACGCGTGGTGCCCACGAGGTCATCACCACGATGATGTTCACCTACATCGGGCGCTATCTCGTGTCGTGGCTCGTCACCGGCCCGCTGAAGGCACCGGGCGCGGTACCCCAGACGTCCGAGATCGCGGTCAACGCGCGTCTGCCGAGGCTGTTCGAGATCGTGACGTTCCTGCAGTCGTCTCGCGCTCACCTGGGAGTCATCGTCGCCATCGTCGTGGCGATCTTCGTGTGGCTGATACTCAAGTACACGACGTTGGGCTTCGAGGCCCGCGCGGTCGGGTTCAACCCGCTGGGCGCGCAGAACGCCGGTATCTCGATCGCCTCGACCACCATCAAGTCGCTGTGCATCTCTGGTGCTCTCGCGGGCCTGGCGGGTGCCTCCGAGGTGATGGGTGTCCACTACCGCCTGTTCGACCAGTTCTCGTCAGGATTCGGGTTCACCGGCATCGCCGTCGCGCTGCTCGCGAAGAACAATCCCATCGCAGTCATTCCTGCCGCGATCCTGTTCGGTGCGCTGTCTGCCGGAGCCGGCACGATGCAACTCGAGGCCGGAGTGTCGCAGAAGCTCATCGCGATCCTCCAGGCCATCATCATCTTCCTGATCGCAGCCGAGTCGATCGTCACCTGGACGGTCTCGCGCATCCGCGAGAGGAGGGCGGTCCCCGTTGCTCAGTGAGGTCCTGACTCCCGAGCTGTTCGCCTCCGCGGTCCGGCTGGCGACCCCGATCGCCCTCGCCGCGATCGGTGCGACGATCTGCGAGCGATCGGGCGTCGTGAACATCGCGATGGAAGGCCTGATGCTCATCTCGGCGTTCTTTGGAAGCGTCGTGACGTTGGCGACCGGCAACCCGTGGCTCGGCGTCGTGGCCGCCGTCGCCGCGGCCTGCTCGTTCGCGGCGCTCCACGCGCTTGCCTCGATCAACCTCCGGGCCGATCAGGTCGTCTCGGGCACGGCGATCAACATCCTGGCTCTGGGCGTCTCGGGATTCCTGATGGAGACGATCTACGGCCATCCCGGTACCACCGATCCGGTGAAGACGATTCCGCCGCTCCTGAAGCTCCCGGTCGGTGGCGAGGGGTTCTTCGGTCAGTTGTGGGTTTGGATCGACGTCGTCTTCTTGAGCTACACGCCACTCGTGTACGTGGGCATCTTCTCGGCGATCTTCTTCACCTGGGCCCTGTTCCGGACGCGCTGGGGGCTGCGCCTGCGGTCGCTGGGCGAGCATCCCCGTGCCGCGGCCACGGTGGGGATCTCGGTGTACCGGGGCCGCTGGTTCGCGGTCATGATGTCGGGAGTCATGGGCGGTCTGGCCGGCGCGCAACTGTCGCTGGAGCAGATCGGCGGGTTCACCGAGGGCATGACGAACGGCCGCGGATTCATCGCGCTCGCCGCGATGATCTTCGGGCGTTGGATTCCGGGAGGGGCCTACCTGGCGTCGCTGCTGTTCGGATTCGCCGACGCGCTCCAGCTCAAACTCCAGCTGTTCAGCGACGTCATCAAGATCCCGCCGCAGTTCTTCCTGATGCTGCCGTACCTGCTCACGGTCATCGTGCTCGCCGGCGTCATGGGCCGTGCAGTCGCTCCGGCCGCGGACGGCAAGCCGTACAAGGAGAAGGACTAGCGGGCTGCGGAGCCTCTAGCGCGGTTCGGTCTCGCGGGGTTCGTCGCCAGCCTGATCGGTGTCGTCCCGCTCCCCGTCCGAGGGGCCGCGGCCTCCGCGCGAGCGCCCGCCGCGACCCACCGACGCCCTAACGCCGTCACCGTCAGCACCACCAGGAACAGCCCGAACACGATCGCGTCGGTGCGGTCGAAGGTGAAGCCGCGCAGCACGGTGCGCAGCATGAAGGCGGCGGCCACGATCGCGACCGCCGCCCACAGGGATATGCGGATTCGAGGATGTATCTGACTACTCCGTTTCGAGCGCGGCCTCTCGATGCCCACGGTGGCGACGGCGCCAGAGCGCGACGAGCCACCACACGAGCAGGATACCCGCAGCGAGCGGCAGAAGCGCGATGCCGACGGTGATGGTCGATCCGAGGACGGTAGCTGCTGCCTGAACGCCGCGTGTCACAGCTTCGCCGAAACCCCAGTTCGTTCCGGCAGGGGAGACCACCGGCGCCGGCTGGGAGAGAGACACCGTGAGCGTGGCCATCGCTACCTGGTCCTTCAGGTAGCGCTGCTGGGCCTGCATCGCCTCGATCTCGCCGCGCACCCGGGCCAGCTCCCGCTCGATGCTCAGCATGTCGGATACGCGCACCGCCTTGTCGAGGAACGAGCGGAGCCGGATCTCCTCGGCGCGCAGGTTCCGCAGCCTGGCGTCGAGGTCCACCACCTGCGCGGTGATGTCGTCCTGCGCAGCCGATTGCGCGGTGACCTCACCCAGACGGGCGACGGACCGACTCAGTGGCTCGAGCTTGCCCGCGGGAACCCGGATCACGACGGTCGCCGACTGCGGGCCCCGTGCCGAGCCGGCCGACTGCTCGATCGGGAGGGGATAGGGCTGCTCGGTGCCTGCCGAGTAGGACAGCGAGTCGACCTCGCCACCTGCGGCGGCGATCAGTGCCCGAAGCTTCTCCACAGCCGAGGGGACCTTGTCGACGGTCAAAGTGACCGAAGCCGTTCGGACGACGGCGCGCTGCTCGCTGACGCTTCCCGCCATCGAGCCGCCGGCCTCGCTGGCAGCGACTTCCTTCGTCATGGCGGCGTCCGGTGCCGCGGCAACGTCTCTTGCCGGCGGTGACATCTCTACCGCGGTGCTCGACGCAGAGGCACCGACGCTCCCCTCGGTGCTGCCTCCCACGGACGCGCCGGTCAGTGCGATGGATGCGACCCATCCGACCACGACCAGCGCTGCGAGCAGGACTCCCGCTCCCACAAGGATTCTCCGGACGTTCATCACGGCTCCTCTCGATCAAGGCGCCAGACAAACAAGAGACGCCCATCCCGCAAGCGGGTGGGCGTCCGAGTGACGTCGGTATGGAGGGAAGCGGCTAGTCGATCGAGGACTCGACCGCGCTGTCGCTCGCGGCCGGCGCGTCGTACGCAGTCACCGCGACCGGTGCCTCGACCGGAACGGTCTGCTCGGCACGCTTGAGCGAGCGGGCGGCGTAGGCACCAAGCGCGATACCCAGCGCGATTACGACGAAGAAGGCGAGCGCGAGGAACTGGACGAGCACGATAGGAACGTTCGCGGTCATGAGGAGTCTTCACCTCTCCGAGTAGCACACAGAGCTGTCTTATGAATTCTAAGCGCCAGCCACGCTCGGAGCAACCGCCATGCCTCCATATCCGACTGTCAATGTGACCCACCGACTTGCCTTGTCAGCCCTTCAGACGCTCGCCGAAGCGACTTGGTTCGCGACGCGATCGACCACCAGACCGGCGCAGGTGGGACAAAGAACCGTTCCCGTGGATGAATGTGGGTGAAAGTGTTGCATGGTGGGATGAAGTGTCATAGAGTGTCGGCAGGAAGCGGGGAGGGGAGTTCGGACCTTCCTGCCCGGGGAGGACTGAAGGGCACTTCGAGGGATGTTTCTCGGCGAGTTCCATCACACGCTCGATGCCAAGGGACGCGTGTCAATGCCCTCGAAGTTCCGCACCCAGATGACCGGTTCGGTGGTCATCGTGAAGGGCTTCGAGAACTGCCTCTACGTGTATCCGAGCGAGGCGTACGACTCGTTTCTGTCGGGCCTGCTGGCTAGGGAGGACTTCGACCCTCGCATCCGGCAGTTGCGCCGTCGCTTCACGGCAGGCGCGGTAGAGGTGGAGCTGGACACGGCGGGCCGAGTGTCCCTGCCGCCGAAGCTCCGGGAGCATGCGGGGCTTGCCAAGGACGTGGCGATCACCGGGACCGGCAACCGGATCGAGATCTGGGACGCCGAAACCTGGAGCGCATATGAGGGCGAGATCGAGCAGAACGCCGAGGATCTCGCCCGGGAGCTGGCCGACGCCGGACTCCTGTAGGCGTTGACAATGGAATACCGGCACACCCCAGTTTTGCTGGCCGAGGTGACGCAGCACCTATCGCCGCAGCCCGGTTCGATAATCGTCGACTGTACCTTAGGCGGGGCAGGACACGCGAAACGGTTTGCAGAGTTGATCGGGCCCGCGGGCACCCTCGTGGGAATCGATCAGGACGAAGCAGCGCTTACCGCAGCAGCAGCCACACTACCCCTCGGCCAGCAATCCATCGTCCTACTCAAGGGCAACTTCGGCGAGCTCGATTCGCTGCTCGCCGAGGCGCACATCGCCTACGTCGACGGATTCCTCTTCGACCTTGGCGTGTCGTCGCCCCAGCTCGATGTCGCGGAGCGCGGGTTCTCCTACCGAGAGGACGCGCCCCTGGACATGCGGATGGACCCCGAGCACGAAGCACTGACCGCAGCAGACGTCGTAGCAACCTACTCCGAAGCCGATCTGGCTCGGATCATCCGTGAGTATGGCGAGGAGCGGTGGGCGTCGCGCATCGCAGCATTCATCGTAGACAAGCGCGCCCACCGCGCCATCGCCACCACCGGTGACCTCGTCGAGGTGATCAAGGCCGCAGTTCCCGCCTCGGCGAGACGAGCGGGAGGCCACCCGGCGAAGCGGACGTTTCAGGCCCTCCGCATCGAGGTCAACCACGAGCTGGACGTCCTCGAACAGGCCCTGGAGTCGGCGTCCGCTGGCTCGCGCCAGGGGGACGGATCGCCGTGATCAGTTACCACTCGCTCGAGGACCGGATCGTCAAACGAGTCTTCAGCCAGGGCGCGCAAGGGTGTACCTGTCCGCCAGGCCTTCCGGTCTGCACCTGCGGACACGTGCCGGTACTCCGGATCGTCACGCGCCGACCGGTGGTCCCGACCTCCGAGGAGATCGAGGCCAACCCGAGGGCCCGCAGCGCGAAGCTACGGGTCGCCGAGAAGCTGTAGGTTCGCGGCCGCGAGCGGCCGCTGAGGAACTGGGACGAGGGGAGGGTCGGCGTGGGTCTGCCTGCACTGAAGATCGAGCACGAGGTGCGGCAGTCTCGTCCACACCTGCGACTCGTCCGTAACGGGCACGCCGCGCCGAAGGGCAAGGCCGCGCCAGCGCGACGGCCCGCCGCTCACGCTGTCGCGTACGAGGCGTTCGTGACGTTTTGCGTGCTGGTCGCGGTCCTCGCCTTGGCCGCGCTCGGTCGCGTGTGGCTCTCCGCGGAGGCGGCCGAGGCCACACTCGCGTCGTCGAAGCTTCGCAACGACATCAAGGCCGCTCGGTTCCACGGCGACATGCTCGAGGTGCACGAGGCCCAGCTTGCCTCGGCGAGCCGGATTCGCCGCATCGCCTCGAATGAGTCTCGGGATGGATGTCGCCGACAAGACCTCCTACATCGATTTGCGACCCTCGCCCGGCGGCCCCAAGGTGACGCCGGCGTCCGCTCCGTCCGTAAGCACCGCCCCCTGCATTGCCCGCTGTCGTCGACTCGGTGGTCGACGTCGCGGCGGGAGAAGCCCGCGTCCTCCTCGTAGGCGATGTCGGTCTCGCGTCGTCCCGGTAAGCGCCCGCGAAGCGCGTCGTCACGCGCTCGCGGGGTTCGTCGTCTCGGCGATTCGTCCTGACGCTCGCGTTCCTGATGCTCCTGCTCACCGTGGTCGCCGCTCGGCTCGTGTGGGTGCAGGGTGTCTCGGCAGGCGAGTATCGGAAACAAGCCAGGGCCCAGCGCCTCCACGACGTGCAGATCACGCCCCAGCGCGGCACGATCTACGATCGAGAGGGGCGAGCCGCTTGCATCGAGCGTCGAAGCGCGCACGATCTACGCCAACCCCCGCCAGATCCGGGACAAGAAGGGTACTGCCCATACCCTGGCGAGCGTGCTGGGTGGCAAGCCCGCCGACTACGAGGCGAAGCTCGCGCAGGACGCGGGGTTCGTCTACATCGGGCGGAAGGTCGACCTCACGCGAGCGCGCGCGCTCGAGAAGCTGAAGCTCGAGGGGATCGGGTTCCTGGAGGACTCGAGGCGGCTCTATCCCTCGGGCACGCTCGCCTGCCAGGTACTCGGCTTTGTCGGCGTGGACAACAACGGTCTGTCGGGGCTGGAGGCTCGCTACAACAGCGTGCTCGCAGGCAAGCCGGGTGTGCTGCTCGCCGAACGGGATCCCTTCGGCCGCGAAATCCCTGGTGGCGTGGTCAAGAGCGTCGATCCGGTCCATGGCAAGGACATCGTTCTCACTGTCGACCGAGACATCCAGGCCTACGCACAGACCGAGCTCGCGCGCGCGGTGCGCTACTGGCAGGCGAAGAAGGGCACGATCATCGTCATGAGCCCGAAGACGGGCGAGATCTACGCGATGGCCTCGACGCCGGTGTTCGACCCGAACAGCTTCGCGACGGTCAAAGACGTCGATGCCTTCAAGAACCGGGGCGTCACCGACGCCTACGAGCCGGGATCGACGCTCAAGGCGCTCCTGGCTGCGGCAGCCATCGACGCGAAGGCGTTCAAGCCGAGCTCGAAGCTCTCGCTCCCGTCTCAACTGCACTTGGGCGGTGAGACCATCCGCGAGTCGCATTCTCGGGGCGCGGTGCGCTGGTCGCTCACCGAGATCGTGATGCACTCGTCGAACGTCGGGGCGGCCAAGATCGGGCTCGCGCTCGGCGCGAAGCGGTTGTCAGACCGGCTCTCGCGCTTCGGCCTGGGCCGCTCGTGCGGAGTCGACTTCGATCCCGAGTCGACCGGTTGGATGCCGGAGCGCAGCAACCTCACCCCGCTCACTGTCGCAACCGTCTCGTTCGGCCAGGGCGTCTCCGCGTCGCCACTGCAGCTCACGAGGGCCTTCGGCGCGCTCGGCAACAAGGGCGTGATGGTGACGCCGCACTTCCTTCTCTCGCGGCCCGCGGCAGGCGCCAATCGCTGGCGTACCGAGCGGGCGGTCTCCACCGAGACCGCGCTCGCGGCAACGAAGATGCTGCAAACCGTGGTCACGCAGGGCACGGGCACGAAGGCCCAGGTCGAGGGTTACTCGGTGGCCGGGAAGACCGGCACCGCCCAGGTCGCTCTTCCCAACAACGGGGGCTATGCCAAGGGTGTCTACGAGAGCTCGTTCATCGGCTATCTGCCTGCCGAAGACCCAGAGGTCGTCATCTGCGTGATCCTCTCAGCGCCGAGGCGCGCGATCTACGGCGGTGCGGTGGCGGCGCCGACGTTCTCGGCTGTCGGCAAGTTCTGCATGGAGCATCTGCAGATCACGCCGAGACGACCCGTTGCGAAGCCCGGCAAGCATGTCGACAAGGCGGCTTCGTCCAAGCAGGCGGGCGTCGCGAAGCCGGGGCAGAAGAAGGCGAGAAGCTCTGATGCCACCGGCGGCAACGACGGGGTTACAGACGACGCCGGCGACGACGGCGGACACTGATCCGCATGCTAGACTGGCTCGGCTTTTCGGGAGGCGAGAGGGGCAGGTGGACCAGATCCAGACCATGGGGATAGCAGCGCTGCTGTCGGGTCTCGGCTCCGCTGTCGAAGGTCCCGACTCGCCCGTCTCGGGCCTTGCGTACCGCTCGGATCGCGTCGCCCCCGGCGACGCGTTCTTCTGCATCAGGGGCTTTCGCCACGACGGCCACCACTTCGCCGCAGACGCGGTTGCTCGTGGGGCGGCCGTCGTGGTCGTCGAGTCCGCGGTCGAGGCGGACGTCCCCCAGATCGTCGTCCCCGACACCCGGATCGCCCTCGCACACGCCGCGGCAGCCTTCTATGGCCGTCCGAGCTCGGCGCTTCGACTGGTGGGAATCACCGGCACCAACGGCAAGACCACGACCACCTACCTGCTCGACTCGATCCTCCGGGCGGCGGGCATGCCCACGGGCATCATCGGAACGGTCGGCACGTCCATCGTCGGACGGCGTCTGGACTCGGCCCGCACGACTCCTGAGTCGCTCGACCTGCAGCAGCTGTTCGCGGAGATGCGCGACGAGGGAGTGCGCGCGGTGTCCATGGAGGTCTCCTCCCACGCGATCGACCTCCATCGTGTCGATGCGTGCGACTTCGCCGCCGTTGCGTTCACCAATCTGACCCAGGACCACCTCGACTACCACCACACGCTCGAGGAGTACTTCTCGGTCAAGCGACGCCTGTTCACCGAGTTCGGCGCGGCCTCGCGCGTCGTCAACGTCGACGACGAGATGGGGCTCGTGATGGCCGAGGACATCGGCGCGGAGTGGACGGTCTCGCGGCACAGAGCTGCTCGCGTTCGTTCTCGGCACGAGCAGCTCGACGCGACCGGCTCGAGCTTCGTGCTCGAGACGCCCCATGGCGCCGAGCAGGTGCGGCTGCCGTTGGCGGCCGGCTACAACGTGAGTAACGCCCTCGTGGCGGCCGGATGCGCACTTGCGGTCGGCGTCGACCTGGCGCACGTCGTGGCGGGACTGAACGAAGCTCCGCAGGTTCCCGGCCGGCTTCAACGGGTTGAGTGCGGGCAGCCGTTCTCGGTGGTCGTGGACTACGCCCACACGCCTGACTCGCTCGCGAAGGCCATCGGCGCGGTCAAGCACGTGACCGAGGGTCGGGTCATCGCGGTGTTCGGCTGCGGAGGGGACCGCGATCCCGACAAGCGGCCTCTCATGGGTGCCGCTGCCGGTCGACACGCCCACTTCTCCGTGGTCACCAGCGATAACCCCCGGTCCGAGGACCCTGTGGGCATCATCCTGCAGATCGAGGACGGGCTTCGCGACACGGGCGCGGACTACGCCGTCGAGGTGGACCGGCGACGTGCCATCGCCCGAGCGATCGAGATGGCCGAGCCGGGCGACTGCGTGCTGATCGCCGGCAAGGGACACGAGGACTACCAGATCTTCGCGGATCGGACCGTCCATTTCGACGACTGCGAGGTCGCGCGCGAGGTGCTTTCGTGCTGACGCTCACCGCGGACACCCTCACGCACGCGGTCGGTGGCCGACTGGTATCCGGCTCCGGGTCCCTGCGAGTCACCGGCATCGCGATCGACTCGCGTGCGGTGAGCACCTGCGATGTGTTCGCCGCACTCCCTGGGGAGCACAGCGACGGCCACGAGCACGTGCTTGACGCCCTCGCCAACGGCGCGTGCGCTGCTCTGATCTCACGCCCGCTCGAGCAGGTCGAGGGACTTGCCGAAGGCGCGCTGCACGTCGGCGCCGCCATCATCGAGGTGCCCGACGTGCTCGGTGCCGTGCAGGCTCTCGCCTCCTACCAGCGGGACAAGCTCGGCGCGACCGTCATCGGCATCACCGGTTCTACCGGCAAGACCACGACGAAGGACCTGCTCTCGTCCGTGCTGCGCCAGCGGTTCGTGACAGTCGCGACCTCGGGAAACCGCAACAACGAGCTCGGAGCGCCGCTTACGATCCTCGAGGCGGATGCGGGAACGGACGTTCTCGTGGTCGAGATGGCGATGCGCGGTCTGGGACAGATCGCCGAGCTTGCCGCGATCGCCCGCCCGACGATCGGGCTCGTAACGAACGTCGGCCAGTCGCACATCGAAGTCGTCGGCACCGAGGACGCCATCGCCCGCGCCAAAGGCGAGCTTGCCGAGGCGATCGGCGCGGACGGCGTCGTCGTGCTGAACGCTGACGATGCCCGCACGCCGGAGCTCGCGAGTCGCGCTTCGGCGCCGGGTCGTGCGGTACGGGCTCGGGGCCGATGCGGACGTGCGAGGCGACGCCATCGTGCTCGATGACGCCAGCAGACCATCGTTTTCCCTGGTGACGGGTGGCGGAAGCGTCGGCGTGAAGCTGCCGACTCCCGGTCGTCACAACGTCTACAACGCGCTCGCGGCGGCTGCGGTCGCCCTGGAGGTCGGCCTCGACCTCGAGACCATCGCACGCGGCCTGGAGCAGGCGACGGTCACCGCGATGCGCATGGAGTCCTTCTCGACCGCTTCCGGCGTCACGGTGATCAACGACGCGTACAACGCCAATCCGACCTCGATGCGCGCCGCCGTCGACACGCTCGCCGCGACATGCGCGCCAGGGGACCGTATCGCCGTGATCGGCGACATGGCCGAACTCGGCTCCTACGCGGATCTCGCGCACTTCCATCTGGGCGAGTTCGTGGCGAAGTCGGGTGTGGAGCGGCTCGTGACGGTTGGATCGCGCGCGAGGCGTGTGGCCGAGGGCGCACGTGCTGCCGGCATGTCCGCGGTACGCGTGATCGAGACCCCGGACGTCGAGCGGGCGGTCGAGGCAGTCGCCGGCGTCGTTCGGCGCGGCGACGTGGTGCTGGTCAAGGCGTCGCGCGTGATGGGGCTCGAGCGAGTGGTGGAGGGGTTGGTGAGCGGATGACGTTCCTCAGCAACCTGCAACGCTACCCGACATACCTCATCGTGCTCGCGGCGACCGCCGCGCTGTTGCTGGCGGCGCTGCTCTTCCCGTTCTGGATCCGGCTCCTGCGGGTTCGCAACGTCGGCCAGCAAGTCCGCGCTGACGGGCCGCAGGGTCATCTCGTCAAGCAGGGCACGCCGACGATGGGTGGCGTGCTCATCCTGTTCGTGATCGCGGTCGTGTTCGTCGCGATGGGCGTGCCCACTCGGCTCACGCTTTCCGCGCTCATCGCAACGCTCGCCTGCGGGCTGCTCGGCTTCGTCGACGACTGGTCGAAGGTGACCCAGGCCAGATCCCTCGGACTCCGTCCTCGCGCCAAGCTGCTGTGGCAGACGCTCGTGGCCGTCGGCTTCGGTCTGCTGGTGGTGAACTGGGCGGACCTGCCTACCTGGATCGGCGTGCCCGGAACCGCGATCCGTCTCAGTACCGAGAGCCTGACCAGCACTTTCCAGTTGGGTTCGATGACCCTGGTGGTTCCGTGGCTCTACCTCGGCCTGGTCTCGTTCATGATGATCGCCGAGAGCAACGCGGTGAACCTTACCGACGGGCTGGACGGTCTCGCCGCCGGAACCGTCGCGATCGTGTGCCTGGTGTACGCGGGCATCGGATTCCGCCAGGACCAGCTGTCGACGGCGCTACTGGCCGCCTCGATCGCCGGCGCCTGCATCGGCTTCCTCTGGTACAACAGCTTCCCGGCCGACATCTTCATGGGCGACACCGGATCGCTCGGCCTGGGTGCCGCCATTGCGGCACTCGCGGCGATCACCAAAACGGAGCTGTTGCTCGTGCTGATCGGCGCGATCTACGTCGCCGAGACCCTCTCGGTGGTCCTGCAGGTCGCGTCCTTCAAGCTGACCGGCAAACGCATCTTCCGGATGGCGCCACTGCACCACCACTTCGAGATGAAGGGGTGGTCGGAGACCAAGGTCATGGTCCGCTTCTGGATCATCACCGGCATCATGGCGGGCCTCGGCTTCGCGATCTACTTCGTGCAAAGCGTTCGGAGGATCCTGTGAGCGCCGGCGGCGACAACAGGGGACGCGACGTCCTCGTCGTGGGCCTGGGGTCGAGCGGAGAAGCGGCCGCGCGGTACCTGTTGCGCCAGCTCGGGGCCGAGGTGGCGTCGGTCACGATCGTCGATTCGGGCTCGAACGAGCGCCTCGACCGGCGTCGCGAAGGAGCTGGGGGCGCTGGGCGCGCGCGTCGTGCTCGGGGTGGATGCTGTCGACGGCAGCTTCGACCTCGGCGTGGCGAGCCCGGGCATCAGGCCCAGCGCACCGCTCATGCGCTGGGCACGAGGTGCGTCCACCCGGCTCATCTCCGAGATCGAGCTCGCGTGGCTCGAGTCGAGCTCACCCTGGATCGCCATCACGGGAACCAACGGCAAAAGCACGACCGCGGCGCTCGTGACCCATCTGCTGAATACCGGTGGAACCCCCGCCGCCCTGGTGGGCAACTATGGGCCGCCCGCGATCGCGGCGGTCGCCGAGATCGACGAGATCACCGTGCTCGTCGCCGAGGTGTCCTCGTTCCAGCTCGCGTTGACCGAGGCCTTCCACCCCCGCGTCTCCGTGCTGCTCAACATCACCCCCGATCACGCCGACTGGCACGGTTCCCATGACGACTACGTCGCCGCGAAGGCCCGGATCTTCGCGAATCAGGGGCGGGGAGACACCGCCATCGTCGACGTCGACGACGCAGGTTCTGCCCCCTTCGCCCGAATCGCCTCCGAGGCGGGCATCGAGACCGTGCGGGTGAGCCGCGAGGGCAGGTTCCTGCCCGGCGCGACTGTTGTCGACGGAGAGCTCGCACTCGAGACGCCCGGCGGCATCGTCCGGTTGGTTCGTCCGGACGAGCTGCACATCCTAGGCGCTCACAACGTCAGCAACGCACTCGCTGCCGCCGCGGCGGCGCACGCCGTGGGCGTCCCTGCTGCGAGCATCCGCGAGGGACTACGGACATTCCGTGCCATCGAGCACCGCCTCGAGCCTGCCGGCGAGGTCGGCGGGGCAGAGTACTTCAACGACAGCAAGGCCACCAACCCCGACGCGGTGCTCAAGGCGCTGTCGGCGTTTCCCGATCGGCCTCTGATCGTGCTCCTGGGCGGCCGCAACAAGCAGAACGACCTTCGGCCGCTTGCCGAAGCCGTAGCGGACGCGGCCGCTGCGGCGGTGGTCTTCGGCGAGGCGGCAGACGAGTTCGTGGCCGCCTTCGACGGCCTCGGCGTGCGGGTGCAGTCGACCGCCGGGATGGCGGCCGCGGTCGCCGCTGCCGCTGACCTCGCTCGCCCGGGGGACGTCGTGCTGCTGTCCCCGGCCTGCGCGTCGTTCGACGAGTTCGCGAACTACGAAGAGCGCGGCCGGGCCTTCAAGGCGCTGGTGGCGGCCCGGGCCGCAGACGCGGCGTGACACTGGGCCCGGCTCCGGATGGAGGCGCGTCGTGAGCGGCGGTCGGAAGGTCGTCTACGCCGGCGGAGCGACCACGCGCTATCTGATGCTCGGCTCGGCCATCGCGCTGATGGTGCTCGGGCTGATCATGGTGTTCTCGGCGTCGTACGTCTCGGACATGGTCAACAACGGCTCGATGTTCCATCACGCGATCAAGCAGGCCATCTACATCGCGATGGGGCTCGCCGTCGCGCTCGCGCTCTCGAGGCTGGACTATCGCAGGCTCTACGACCTCTCGCGCGTCGTCTGGTGGGCGTCGATCGGCCTGCTGCTGGTGACCTTCGGGATCGGCATCGTGAGCCACGGTGCCCGCCGCTGGCTCGACTTGGGCTTCGTCACCCTGCAACCATCCGAGATCGCGAAGGTCGCGACCGTGCTGTTCATCGCGGCGCTGTCGGTGCAGTGGCGCCGCGGCAAGCTCACCACGGGGCGCTACGCGTTCTCCGTCGCGTGCGTGAGCGCGCTGCCAGCGGTGATGATCATCATGCAGCCGGACCTCGGCACCGCGATGTCGCTGATGCTCGGGGTGATGGTCGTGCTCTGGCTCGCCGAGGCGCCGCTGTACTGGTTCGGTATCGCGATGGGTGCGGTCGCGGCGGCAGGCACGATCGGCATCCTCGTCGAGCCGTACCGCCTGCTGCGCGTCACCACCTTCATGAATCCGGGAGCCTCCCCGCAGGGCTCGGGTTACCAGATCATCCAGGCGCTCCTCGCCTTCGGCACCGGAGGGCTCAAGGGTGTGGGTCTGGGCCTGTCTCGGCAGAAGTTCTTCTACCTTCCCGAGGCGAACACCGACTTCATCTTCGCGATCATCGGCGAGGAGCTCGGGTTGCTCGGCACGCTCGCCGTGGTGACGCTGTTCGGCCTCTTCATCTACGCCGGGATGCGGATCGCTCTGGGAGCGAAGGACCAGTTCGGACGTATGGTCGCCGGAGGACTCACGGCGATGATCGGGTTGCAGGCGTTCATGAACATGGCAGCGGTTACCGGGCTCATACCGGTGACGGGGAAGCCACTTCCGTTCGTCAGCGCCGGCGGCTCTTCCATGCTCGTCACGATGACGTGCGTGGGGCTGCTGCTGTCGGTCTCGCGGTACGGGGCCAAGGCGCCGCGAGTGGTGCGGCGACGGAAGCGAGACGAGGAGGGACCGCTTGAAGGTCCTGCTGAGCGGCGGCGGGACGGCCGGCCACATCTATCCCGCGTTGACAGTGGCCGCCCAGCTCGTCGCCGAGCATGACGAAGTCACGTTCGTCGGCACGCCTGAGGGGCTCGAGTCCCGGCTCGTTCCCGAGGTTGGGCTCGAGTTCGTAGGCTTGCCTGCGGCCGGCTACGATCGCGCACGCCCGACCACCTTCGTCACTTCGTCCGCGCGGATCGCAGGCTCGACCGTCAGGGCGGTCGGCCTGCTACGGTCGTTGCAGCCCGACGTGGTCCTCGGGTTCGGTGGCTACGTGTCGCTGCCGGTCGGGGCCGCCGCGCGGCTCACCTCCACGCCGCTGGTGCTCCACGAGCAGAACTCGGTACCCGGTATGGCGAACGCCACGCTCTCGAGATGGGCGTTGGCGGTCGGCGTCACGTACCCCGAATCCGCGCCGCTGCTCGCGCACCCGGAGCGCGCTCGAGTGACCGGCAATCCCGTTCGCCCCGAGGTGCTTGCCGCTACCCGCGAGGAGGGGAGGGGGCGACTGGGGCTGCCCCCCGAGGCGCTCGTGCTGCTGGTGTTCGGCGGCAGCCGGGGTGCCCGGCACCTCAACACGGCCATCGTCGGCCTCCGCGACCGACTGATGCGTGTGAGCGGACTCCACGTCGTTCACGTTGCCGGCAAGGCCGAGTACGACGCGGTCGCTGCCGCGCTCGGCCGAGACGACGCCGACCTCGCCTCGCGCTGGCACCTCCTCGACTACCTCGAGGACATGGGAAGCGCCCTCGCGGCCGCGGACCTCGTGGTCTCCCGGGCGGGAGCCACCTCGATCGCCGAGCTCACGGCTCTGGGGAAGCCCGCGGTGCTCGTGCCGTATCCCTTCGCCACCGACGATCACCAGACCCGGAACGCCGCGGCGTGCGTGCAGAACGGGGCAGCAGTACTCGTAGCCGACGCCGAACTCGACGAGGAACGCTTCGGTGACGAGCTTCTGGCACTGCTCGGCGACGCCGAGCGCCGTGCTACCATGTCAGCCGCATCACGCACCCTTGGCAGGCCGGACGCCGCCCAGCGTGTCATCGCTCTCGCGCGAGCGGCCGCCATGCGCGATGTTCCCACCGACGATCACGGAGGATCCGCGTGAGCCAGCGCGTCTACGCCCACTTCATCGGGGCTGGTGGAGCCGGAATGAGCGGCATCGCCCTCGTGCTGCACCGCCGAGGCGTCCCCGTCACCGGCTCGGATCTCAAGGAGTCGAGGTACTCAAGGCTCCTGGCTCGAGAAGGGGTGCCGGTGACCATCGGTCACGCCGCCGAGAACCTCGGTGACCCGGAGGTCGTCGTGATCTCCTCGGCGATTCCGGAGACGAATCCCGAGCTCGCCGAGGCGCTTCGACGCGGAATCCCCGTGTGGCCCCGAGCCAAGATGCTCGCGCACCTTGCCGAGGACCGAACCACGATCGCCGTCGCGGGTACCCACGGCAAGACATCGACGAGTTCGATGGTGGCAACGATGCTCGCCCGTCTCGGTCTCGATCCGACGTTTCTCATCGGCGGTGAAGTGGACGGATTCGGCACCAACGCCGTAGCGGGGTCCGGACGTCACTACGTCGTGGAAGCGGACGAGAGCGATGGCTCGTTCGTGCACCTCACGCCCCAGATCGCGCTGATCACCAACATCGAGGCCGACCATCTGGATCACTACGAGGGCGGACTCGCCGAGATCGAGGCGACCTTCGCGGACTTCATGCGTCGAGTGCCTGACGACGGGATCGTTATCGCGTGGAGCGGCGACGAGCGGCTCCTCGAACTGGCCCGCGAGTCTGGACGACGAGTTGTGACGTACGGCCAGCTGGAGTCGGACGATCTGCGTTACGAGACGGTCGGGCACTCCGGCGAAGGAAGCACGTTCCGAGTGAGGACGGCAGCCGGAGAGACCACTCAGTGCGTCTGCCCCGTCCCCGGCGAGCACATGGTCGCCAACGCGGCCGGCGCGCTTGCAGTGGCGCTGCAGCTCGGCCTGCCGCTGGACGCCGCGGGCACCGCTCTGTCGACCTTCTCGGGTGTGCGACGCCGTTTCGATCACGTCGCGACGGTGGACGGGGTGACCGTGGTCGACGACTACGCGCACCACCCCACGGAGGTGCGCGCTACCGTCGGGGCCGCTCGTGAGCTCGACTACCGTCGCATCTGGGTGTTGTTCCAGCCGCATCGCTACTCGCGCACCGCCGCGCTCGCCGACGAGTTCGGCGAGGCGTTCGGGGACGCCGACAGGGTCGTCCTGATGGACGTCTACAGCGCGGGCGAGACGCCAATACCGGGAGTCACCGGTAAGACGATCCTCGACAGCATCCTCCGCCACGACAGGCGCGCGCAGGTCACGTGGCTGCCGCACCGCGCCGACGTGACCGGCTACCTCGCCGGGCGCGTCGAGCCCGGCGACCTGGTGCTCACGATGGGCGCCGGCGATGTGACCGCACTGGGACCCGAGCTGGCGAAGGCGCTCGGCGAGCAATCGGCCGCATCAGCATGCCGCTAGCGGAGGCATATCACGAGCTTAAGGCTCAAGTTAAGGGTAAGGTTCGTCGGAACGAACCTATGTCCCGGCACACCACCTACCGGGTCGGTGGTGCCGCAGCGATTCTTATCGAGTGCGACGACCTGTCCGACCTGCATGCCTGCACCGATATCCTGCTTCAGCACGACCTGGCATGGACGGTGTTGGGCAAGGGCAGCAACGTGCTCGTGAGCGATGACGGCTACGCCGGCGCGGTGCTCGTGCTGGGCAGAGCGTTCCGGTCGCATACCGCCGAGGAAGAGCTGCTCCACGCAGGATCGGGCGTGCTGCTGGCGCGACTCGTGCAGACTGCGTTCGCGACGGGTCTCTCCGGACTCGAGTTCGCGGTGGGCATTCCGGGCACCATCGGCGGTGCGCTCGCGATGAACGCCGGAAGCAGAGATGTCTGGATCGACTCCATCACGGAGTCCGTCACGGTCTTCCGCCCAGGCGGGGGAGGTCTGCAGCGCCTGCGGGCGTCAGACATCGAGTGGGACTACCGCCGAAGCGACCTCCCGTCGCGGGGCGTGATCGTTGAGACGACGCTGCACCTGTCCCAGGGTGACCGCGACCGGATCCGTCTCGCGATGGAAGCGGGCCTCGCTCGGCGCAAGCGCAGCCAACCGCTGTCCATGCCGAGCGCGGGAAGTGTGTTCGTGAATCCGCCGAACGATTCCGCGGGCCGACTGATCGAGGCGGTAGGCCTGAAAGGGGAGCGAGTCGGCGGCGCCGCGTTCTCGGAGGTGCACGCCAACTTCATCGTCAACCTCGGCGGTGCGACCGCCTCGGACATCGTCGCACTGATGCTGATCGCACAGGAGAGGGTACGGGACGCCCATGGCGTCGAACTCACGCCAGAAATCAAGTTCCTCGGATCGTTCGACGAGCCGTAAGCGCGTCGTCATCGGTGCTCGCGAGACCGTTCGCGTCAGGTACTCGAAGGGTCAGCCCGAGGTCGAATCGACGCCCAAAGAACGGCTGCAACGTCCCAAGGAACGCACCGCGGGCAATCGCCTCGTCGAGGCTCGACGACAGGACCGCGAGCGTCGTCAGGCTTCGATCAAGCGGCGCAGGATCGCGATCGGGGTCGGCGTGGTCGCGCTGGTCGCGCTCGCGGTCTTCGGGCTCGCGCGACTCCGTCATGCCGAGACGTTCGCGGTTCGCGACGTGAGGGTGACTGGCGCATCCCGCGTCCCGACCGAGACCGTGCTCCGCCTCGCCGCGGTACCCGAGGGAGCGACCCTGCTCGACGTCGATCGCTCGGCAATTGCCGAGCGCGTTGCATCTGAGCCGTGGGTCGCGTCCGCGGTGGTGGAGCGGGACTTCCCGCACACCCTCGTAATCCGCGTTCGAGAACGGGTGCCGGCGGCCTGGGTTCGCACCTCGAAGCATGCCGCATGGCTCGTCGCCTCTGACGGGGTCTGGCTGAAGCCGCAGCAGAAGGGCGACCGATTCCTCGTCCCGGCGGTCATCGACATCGAGGGGCTGAAGCCCGTCGTGGGTTCGCCGGCCGATTCCGCCGAGATCACGAACGCGCTTTCGGTGCTGCGTCAGCTGACGCAACCGCTCCGCGGGATCGTGAAGTTCGTGTCCGCGCCCTCGGTGGAGAAGACCGCCTTGGTGACCAAGGGCGGCATCCAGATCTTCGTGGGGCCTGCGACCGAGATGAAGAAGAAGAACGCTGTGGTGCTCGCGATCCTCGCTCAGCAGAAGGGCAAGCTCGTCTACATCAATGTGCGGACCCCCGATCGGCCCACGTGGCGGGGTCTCGACAAGCCCTAGCTCGACGAGTTCCCGCAGCTCAAGGCCTCTGTTGGTTGTGCAGAAGCCGAGCCACTCCAGAATCCCCCCAAAAAGTTCTTGCGGGAGGGTAAGCTTTATGCAAAGATTGAGCGTTCGAAGGCGCGACTAACGCTAAAGTTGAGGGTGAGAGTTTTCCGAGGGAGTCGAGAGGAAGCTCCTTTCACTCAAGGGGAGGCCCAATGCTCGAAACAGGCGCGAACTACCTGGCCGTGATCAAGGTGCTCGGTGTGGGTGGCGGAGGCACGAATGCCGTCAACCGTATGGTGGAGGCCGGGGTCAAGGGCGTCGAGTTCATCGCGGTGAACACCGACGCGCAGGCACTGCTGATGAGCGACGCCGACTACAAGGTGCACGTCGGCGTGAATCTCACGAAGGGTCTCGGGGCGGGTGCCGACCCCGACGTGGGAGTCCAGGCTGCCGAGGAGAACCGCGCGGAGATCAAGGAGGCGCTCCAGGGCGCGGACATGGTCTTCATCACCGCCGGAGAAGGCGGAGGCACCGGTACCGGTGCCGCTCCTGTGATCGCCGACATCGCGAAGAACGAGATCGGGGCGCTCACTGTTGCCGTGGTCACCCGTCCGTTCTCCTTCGAGGGGCGCAAGCGCGCCCTGCAGGCCGAAGACGGAATCAAGCTGCTGCGCGACAGTGTCGACACGCTGATCGTGATCCCCAACGACCGCCTGTTGCAGGTGGCCGAGAAGAAGACGTCGATCCTCGACGCGTTCCGGATCGCTGACGACATCCTTCGGCAGGGCACCCAGGGCATCACGGACCTGATCACCGTGCCCGGTCTGATCAACCTGGACTTCGCCGACGTTCGCACCATCATGGAAGACGCCGGTTCTGCACTCATGGGCATCGGTCTCGCGTCGGGCGACAATCGCGCCCACGACGCAGCGAAAGCGGCGATCTCCAGCCCGCTGCTCGAGTCGAGCATCCAGGGGGCGCAGGGCGTGTTGCTCTCGATCGCCGGCGGAAGCGACCTCGGCCTGTTCGAGGTCAACGAGGCCGCTGAGGTCGTTCAGACTGCCGCGTCTCCCGAGGCCAACATCATCTTCGGAGCGGTCATCGACGATTCGATGATGGACACCATTCGCGTGACCGTGATCGCGACCGGATTCGACGGTCGCCGCAAGCAGGAGACGATGGAGTTCGGCGCGGTCGGCGGCGAGGAGGAAGGCCTCTCGGTGCCCCAGTTCGAGCCGATCGCCGAGGACGAGCTCGACATCCCGGCGTTCCTGCGGCGCAGGACCGTCTAGACGGTGTAGACTGCTGCGCATCAGCGCGACGTTCTCAATTTGGACCCTGTGGCGACGACGGCGGGACCTCGTCGCCACAGGGTCCTCCTCATTTCTGGAGCTGTGACTCGCTTGACGCGGGTTCGGTCGGCTCCTCGATCCGCTAAGCGCCTGGGGACGATCCCGGCTCGTCGGGCTCCGAGGGCTCGACTGGCTCGACCGGCGCGGCCGGGGGCGTCACGTCGACCTCGGGCGTGACTTCGGCCGGCGCAGCGGGCGCAGGCTCCACGACCGGTGCGGGCGGCACTGAAGGCGCGGGCGCGACCGGAGGCGCGGGAGGTGTCGGGGGCGCAGGCGTAGCGGCCGGAGCGGCCGGCTCGGGCGCGACCGGGGCGACAGGAACGGCCGGAGCCGCGGGTTGCGGGACCGCCGGAGGAGGGGCGGGAGCCGCGGGCGCGGGCGGGGCCGGCTGGGGCGCGACGGGGGCCGGGGGTGCCGGCGCGTAGGCGGGCGGAGCCGGCGGCGTGGTCGGGACCGGGTAGCCGGCGGCCGCGGGAGCGTATGCAGGGGCTGACGGCGTACGCACCGCGCGCCCACTGTCCGAACAGGTGGGCGGTGATCATGACCTGCAGGTAGGTCACTGCGCCCCAGAGGATTGCGCCGATGGTCGTGGCGCTGAGGACGCTCGTGATCGCGGATGCGGCGATGCTCACGACGATGGAGAACAGCCATGCCGTCCAGTAGCCCTGAACCTTGACCTTCCCGAGGATGTCTCCCACCTCGAAGAAGGCGCCGAAATGGCCCTTCATTGCGTAGTTTGTGAGCGCCGCGTAGAACAGCACGGACACGCCGACGATGTAGACGGCGGCCACGACCCAGAACAGGCACATACCGCCGGCAAGCAGGCCGGTCAGACCGTCAGCGCTCGTGTTCGCGCTTATGGCGAGCGGCACCACCAGGATCGTCCCGATGAGGATCACCGGCAGGAAGTAGATGAAGCCTGCCACCATGGCAAGCAGCCCCTTCACCCACTTGCCACCGAAGTCGTCCCACTCGGGAAGTCCCTCGTCCCCCCGAGCGACACGCTGTATGTACTCGATCGAGGCTCCGTAAGCGGCGGGCATGGTGAAGATGAGAAGGAACCAGAGCCATCCCAACAGAGTCTTCTTCACCCAGTCCGGATCGTCGAACGGCGCTTTGAACGCGCGTGAGATATCCACGCCCATGCGGCATCCTCCCTCGTCGGTGACACGTCGTCTTCGACGATACTCCAATGGAGCCGAGGGCGTGCTCGCCCCGAGGCGTTGTTGTCAGAAGTTACGAACGGGAGTGTCTTGACCATGATCACCGAGCTCACGCACGTCACCCGCGGCGGCATCGGGTGGTATGAGGACCGCGGCCTGCGAGACGACGCCGGCATCATCGTCGCGTTCTCCGAGCGGGCTGGCGGCGTGAGTGTATCGCCGCGAGACAGCCTGAACCTTGCCGGCCACGTGGGCGACGATCCGCACGCGGTCGACGAGAACCGCCGCCGTTTCCTCAAGGCGCTCGACCCGCGAGTATCCACGGCAACGCTCGTGACCGCCGAGCAAGTCCACGGAACGGCTCGGGCGTGGGTGGGCCGAGAGGACGAGGGCAGGGGCGCGTTCGCGTCGGGTGGACGCGCGCCTGTCGGGGCGACCGACGCTCTGATGACTGACGAACCGAACGTGCCGCTGATGCTGCTGTTTGCCGACTGCGTCCCAGTGGTCGTGGTCGACCCCGTGGCGCGGCGTCTGGCTGTCGTTCACGCGGGATGGAGAGGGGCGCTCGGCGGCATCTCGGGGCTCGCGGTCGAGGAGCTCGTATCGGCGGGCTCGGACCCTGGCCGGTTGCTCGCCTATGTCGGTCCCCACATCTGCGCCCGGCACTACCCTGTGAGTAACGAACTTGTTACAGGCTTTGCACGAAGATTTGATACAGTCTGCGAGGCCGCGCCGGGCCACCTCGATCTCGGCGCCGCCGTGTCCGAAGACCTTACGGCCTCAGGGGTGCGTGTGGAGAACATGTGCCGCCTCGGCATCTGTACTGCCGAGGCGACCGAGCGCTTCTTCTCGTACCGCGCGTCGTCCGGCATCACCGGACGTCACGCGGCCCTCGCACTCATCCTCGAGTAGGTCGATGAATCCTCGCCTCGGCCTCCATCGCTCGGCTTGCCTCCTTGCCGTCGCGTTCCTCTGTGCTCTCGTGCTGTCCGGTTGCGCGAGAGGCGAGGGGCGAGCGGATCGACTGGTCGTGACGGGTTCGACGACGGTCTTGCCCATCGCCGAGATCGCTCGCGAGGACTTCGAGAAGGAGCACCCCGAATCCCAGGTCCAGGTGTCGGGCGTGGGTCCTCGGCGGGGATCGAGGCTGTGGCAGCCGGGACTGCGCAGATCGGGACGTCGTCTCGCGACCTCAAGGACGAGGAAAAGAACCTCGGTCTCGTGGACACGCCTATCGCGTTCGACGGCATCGCGGTGATCGTGAACCCTGCGAACCGGGTGGGGAACCTGACGAGCAAGCAGCTTCAGGGCATCTTCGCCGGCAAGATCACCAAGTGGAGCGAGGTCGGTGGCGCCGACGTGCCGATCGACCTTGTCAACCGCGACGAGGCGTCAGGAACCCGCGAGGCGTTCAAGAAGCTCGTGATGGGCGACGTTCCCTTCGATCGCGCTGCCGCCGTGCTGCCGGGCACCGGGCAAGTGCGCGACGTGGTCAGTCGCTCGCCGGGTGCGGTCGGCTACATCTCGCTCGGCTTCGTCAACCCCAAGTTCGCGACCCGAGATGTCAAGGCGGTGTGGGTCGACGGTATCGTTCCCACCCCGCAGAGCATCGGGTCGGGCGAGTACCCGATCGGCCGAACGCTGCACTTCTTCACGAAGGGCGAGCCCACTGGCCTCGCCAAGCAGTACATCGACTACGTGCTCTCGCCCGAGATCCAGGACACGGTGGTCGTGGACGCCGGCTTCCTGCCCATCAGCTCGGTGAAGGGGTCGTCCGAGTGACAGCCATGTGTGGGGTGCGAGCGTGAGCCGGAAGCCCTCGGAGCTTCAGCTCGTATCTCGAAAGACGGTCGCCAAGGAGTGGACTCTCGCCACGCTGTTCTTCGCATGCGCGTGCGTAGCCGTGGTCGGTGTGGCGCTCATCTTCCTGTTCGTTGGATGGCGCGCCTTGCCCGTGTTCACCGACGTCGGCCTGAGCGGCTTCTTCAGCTGGATCTGGGCGCCGTCCGACGGCGAGTACGGCATCCTCGCGCTGCTGACCGGCTCGATCATCGTGACGGTCGGCGCACTGGTGCTGGGAACGCCGCTGGCGGTGGGAACAGCGGTGTTCCTCTCGGAGATCGCATCTCCCAAGGTTCGCAGCATCGTCCGGCCCGCCGTGGAGCTTCTCGCGGGCATCCCGTCGGTGGTCTACGGCTTTTTCGGCATCGTGATGCTGCGGCCGATCATCGCCAATGCGAGCGGCGGACTGGGCTTCGGGGCGGTGACCGCGTGGCTGATCCTCGCGATCATGATCGTGCCGACCATTGCCGCGCTCTCAGAGGACGCGCTCCGCTCGATCCCGGGTGGCATCCGGGAAGCGAGCTACGCGATGGGCGCGACGACGTGGCAGACCATCTACAAGGTCCTGATCCCCGCGGCGAAGATCGGGATCATCGACGCCGATCATCCTGGGGATGGGTCGGGCGATCGGCGAGACGATGGCGGTGCTGATGGTCGTGGGCAATGCGCCGGTGGTCCCCGCCGGGCTGGCGAAGCCGATGGCGACGCTCACCACTCAGATCGTGATGGACATGCCCTATGCGACAGGCCTCCATCGCTCCGCGCTGTTCGGCATGGCCGCGGTGCTGTTCGCATTCTCGATGGCCCTCGTTGCCTCCGTGCGCCTGATCGCGCGGCTCGGCTCGGATATCGACGCGAGGTAGCCGATGAATCGCCGACTCGCCAACAACGTCGCGCTCGGGCTGCTGTGGGCAGCCGCGATCACGACCGTGATCATCCTGTTCTCGATCATCGCGTACGTGTTCGTGAACGGGATCCGCTCGCTTTCGTTCGCGTTCATCTTCACCTGGCCGCAAGGCATCAACTACGAGGGCGGCATCTGGCCGACCATCACCAACACGCTGTACGTGACCGCGCTGGCGATGCTGATCGCGACGCCGATCGCGGTGCTGGCCGCTGTCTACCTCGCCGAGTACGCGCGGCAGGGCAAGGTCGTGGACACCATCCGGTTCGCCGCCGACTCGCTCGCCTCGGTGCCGTCGATCGTGCTGGGCCTGTTCGGCTTCGCGCTGTTCGTCGAGGCCATGGGGTTCAACTTCTCGATCCTGTCCGGCGCGCTTGGCGCTGAGCTTCCTCATGCTGCCGATCATCATGCGCACCACCGAGGAGTCCATCCGGGCGGTGCCGCGCTACATCAGGTGGGGCAGCTACGGCATGGGGGCGACCAAGTGGCAGACGGTGTCACGAGCCGTTCTTCCCGCCGCGGCGCCCCGCATCATCACCGGCATCATCCTCGCGACGGGACGCGCGGTGGGCGAGACGGCCGTGGTCATCTACACCATGGGCGACTCGATCAACCAGGCGAAGAGCCCGCTGGACGGCGGTGTGGGCATGACGGTTCACCTGTATCGGCTCGCGATGGAGGGCATCAACCTCCCTGCCGCATACGGCACCGCACTCGTTCTGATGATCCTGATCCTCGCGTTCAACCTCACCGCCCGGTGGGTGCTGAAGCGATACCGGAAGGTGTAGACACATGCCCGAGCAGAACCCGCCGCCCACGAGCGTGAGCGCCGTCGCCACGCAGACCCGGGACAAGATCAAGATCGAGGACCTCGACTTCTGGTACGGGGACTTCAACGCGCTCAAGGACGTCACCGTTCCGGTCATCGAGCACGCCGTCACCGCGTTCATCGGCCCGTCGGGGTGCGGCAAGTCGACCGTGCTGCGCTGCCTCAACCGGATGAACGACCTCATTCCCGGGACGAGGGTCGAGGGTCTCGTGGCGCTCGATGGCGAAGACATCTACGCGTCCGGCGTCGACCCCGTCGATATCCGGCGCCGAGTCGGGATGATCTTCCAGCAGCCGAACCCGTTCCCGATGTCGATCTACGACAACGTCGCGTACGGGCCCCGCCTTCAGGGCATGAAGCGCAAGGCCGAGCTCGATTCGATCGTCGAGGAGTCGCTCAAGCGCGCGAACCTGTGGAAGGAGACGCGCGACATCCTCGGCAGGAACGGTCTTGCGCTCTCCGGCGGCCAGCAGCAGCGGCTGTGCATCGCGCGCGTCCTCTCGGTCCAGCCCGAGGTGATCCTGATGGACGAGCCGTGCTCGGCGATCGACCCCACCAGCGTCCAGCGCATCGAGGACCTCATGGCCGAGATCAAGGACCAGGTCACCATCGTCATCGTGACTCACAACATGCAGCAGGCCGCGCGTGTGAGCGACTACACCGCGTTCTTCCTCCAGGAGCTCGCCGGGGAGCCTGCCGAGCTGGTTGAGTACAACGGCACGTCGGATATCTTCACGAGCCCGTCCAACAAGAAGACCGAGGACTACATCACCGGGCGGTTCGGCTAGGAGCGCTCGTAAACGATTCGTTGCACGTTGCTGTAGTGGTGCGAGGGGCGGCTATACTCGCACGAAACATCATCGGGCCATGAGGAGCCAGTCATGCGCGAGCAGTTCCGACAGGAGCTTCGAGATCTCCACGCTGAGGTCGTCGACATCTTTCTGTGCGTCACGTTGACGACGAAGGACGCGGTGAACTCCCTCGTCACGGGTGACGCCGATCTCGCGCAGAAGGTGATCGACGGCGACGACGAGATAGACGACCGCTGCCTCGGCGTGGAGGAGCGGGTCCTCGAGACGATCGCGACGCAGTTCCCGGTCGCCCGCGACCTGCGCCTGCTGCAGTCGCTCACCTTCATCGGCATGCACCTCGAGCGGATGGGCGACCTCGCGACCAACATCGCCAAGGCGGCGCAGCGCACCGCCGGTCGGAAGGGCCCCCAGACCCTCTACGACCTGATCCAGGCCCAGGGCAACCTCGTGTACCGCGTGCTCGATGCCACGCGGGAGGCACTCGACAACCGCGACCTGGACCTCGCGCGCAAGCTGCCGGAGCTCGACGAGCCGATCGATCAGCTCTACAAGCAGTTCTTCCGCGAGCTTGCGCGGCTGCACGACGAGGACGAGATCGAGTGGGCGTCCGCGATGGTGCTTGCCAGCCGATATCTGGAGCGCATCTCGGACAACTCCATCGACATCGGCGAGAGGATCGCCTTCCTGATCACCGGCGAGCGGGAGGCGCACGCCGCCGATCAGGCGGAGTAGCGACGTGACGACAGTCGCCGAGCGATACGAGGTCGTCCGGCGGGCTGTCGCGGACGCAGCGGATTGCGCGGGTCGCTCGGCCGACGAGATCACGATCATCGGCGTGACCAAGACGGTGGGCATCGAGGTCATCGGTCACGCGATCACCGCAGGCATCCGGGATTTCGGGGAGAACCGCGTCCAGGAGTTCCTGGGCAAGTACGGGCTGTTCCCGGACATGAACTGGCACTTCATCGGCACGCTGCAGACGAACAAGGTGAAGGACGTCGTGGGCAAGGCGTGTCTCATCCACTCGGTGGACTCGATCCGCCTGCTCGATACGATCGACCGGAAAGCCGGCGAGATCGGTGTGGTTCAGCCGGTGCTGCTCGAGGTGAACGTCGCCGCCGAACAGAGCAAGCACGGCTTCTCGCCCGACGAGGTCGCCGACGCGCTGCTCGAAGCGTGCCGGTCGGAGAACGTGCTCGTCCGCGGCCTGATGACGATGGCGCCGTACGCCCGTCCCGAGCAGGTGCGATGGGTGTTTCGCGAGCTGCGCGAGCTGCGGGATTCGCTGAAGGCGTCGCCCCTCGATGGTGTAGAGTTAGACGAGCTCTCGATGGGGATGACTAACGACTACCGGGTCGCCGTCGAAGAGGGGGCGACCATGGTGCGCGTGGGGCGCGCCATCTTCGGTACGTGACCCGTAGAAGTGCAAGGAGCGCTCACGTGAGCTGGTGGCATCGCACCAAGGTTCGGCTCGGTCTCGACGACGACTACGAAGAGAACGAGTACTACGACGAAGACGAGTACTACGAGCCCGAGGAGGACGAGCGGCCTCGCCGTGCGTCAGTGCCCTCACCGTACGAGACGCCTCACGGTGGATCGCCGGCGGTGCGTCGAGTCGACCGTGACGACTACGAGCGCGACCGCTACCAGCCATCCCTTCGCAGCGTGCCCACCGGCGCCGCTTCGGTGACTCCCATGGCGCCTAACGTGAAGATGCACATCGTCGAGCCGCGCAGCTTCACCGAGGCCCAGTCCATCGCGGACCGCTTCAAGCAGGGGACGCCGGTGATCATGAAGCTCAGCATGACCAAGCCCGACCTGCACCAGCGCTACATCGACTTCGCCTCGGGGCTCGTCTACGGCCTCGACGGGGGGCTGCAGAAGATCGACGAGAAGGTCTTCATGCTCACCCCTCACAACTTCGACGTTAACGACGCCCAGCGCCGTCAGATGCGCGACTCGGGCGTCTTCAAGATCGACTAGCTGGAAAGGCCTGTCGTGTCCTCATCGCTCCGGTATTCCGGCCGCCTGCTGGTGGTAGGTGGCGGTCGTATGGGCGAGGCGATCATCGGCGGCCTCGTGGCTGCCGAGACCGTCTCCGCCAACCAAATCGTCGTCGTCGAACCCGACGCTGCCCGCCGAGATGCCCTTGCCTCGGCGACGGGCGTCCGTTGCCTCGGGTCGGCCGAGGAACTCGACGCCCCCGTCGACGTGGTGCTGCTCGCCGTCAAACCGCAGGTGATCGAGGGGGTGGTGTCCGGGATCGCCGCCCGCCTCGTCGGCGCGCTGGTCGTCTCGATCGCCGCAGGCGTCACCACCAAACGCCTCGAGGCGCTCCTGCCCGAAGGAACCGCGGTCGTGCGGGTCATGCCGAACACGCCGGCTCTCGTCGGCGCGGGCATGGCCGTGGTGAGCGGTGGCTCGAGCGCGACCGTCAGAGCAGGTGGACACCGTTCGCGGCCTGTTCGCAGCGATCGGCGAGGCCGTCGTGCTCGACGAGCGCTCGCAGGACGCCGCCGCTGCGATCTCGGGATGCGGACCGGCGTACTTCGCGCTGATCGTGGATTCGCTCGCACGCGCGGGCGTGCGCCAAGGGCTCACTCGCGACGTCGCCCAGCGCCTGGCCATTCAGACCATGCGTGGCACCGCCGAGCTTATCGACCGTACCGGCCAGCATCCCCAGGCGGTGATCGATGCGGTGACCAGCCCCGGCGGCACGACGATCGCCGCGCTCGAGGCGATGCAGCGCTCCGGCCTGCCCTCGGCGATCGCCGACGGGGTCGATGCCGCCGTCAAGCGTGCGAAGGAGCTCGGCTAGATGAGCATGGTCGGACTCGCGTTCATCCTGAACCGCATCATCACGCTTCTACGTGTTCCTCATCATCGCGTACGTCCTGATGTCGTGGATCCCCGTCAAGGGCGTGCTCTACGACGTGTACCGCGTGCTCGCCAGCATCGTGGAGCCCTATCTCGGACTGTTCCGGCGCATCATTCCGCCTATTGGCATGATCGATATCTCGCCTATAGTGGCGATACTCGTGTTGCAGCTCCTTGGCAACGCGTTGGTCAGGTTGCTCGCCGGATAGCAGGTGCTGTCCGATCGCACGTTTCGCAGGTGTAACGGAGGGGTCGCTCGATGAAGCTCACGCCGCTCGATATCCACCACAAGGAGTTCCGCCGCTCACTTCGCGGCTACGACGAGAGCGAGGTCGACAACTTCCTCGACGAGGTCGCCGACGACTTCGAGCGGCTGTTCAAGGAGAACATCGAGCTCTCCGAGAAGCTCGACGGTGCGACCGAGCAGCTGCGTCGCTACCAGGTCAACGAGCAGACGATCCAGAACACGATGCTCGCCGCGCAGCGTTCCGCCGAGGACATCGTGGGCAAGGCCAACGCCGACGCCGATCAGGTTCTGCGCGACGCCGAGCTGAAGGCCAAGGAGATCATCCACAACGCGCTGCAGCAGAAGCAGCAGGTCGCGGGCGAGCTTACCCGCATCAAGGCCGCCGAGGAGGACTTCCGGACCCGGTTCAAGTCAATGCTCGATGCGGCCGCGAGCCAAGTCAACGAGGTGGCGCTTCCCGAGGACGTGCAGGGGATGGTCGGAGGCGAGCCGAGTGTCGAGCCTGAGGTCGCTGCCTTCGGTGCCGCCGCCGCGCGCAGCTCCCGTCTCCGCGGCTTCAGCCGCGCAGGGCGGCTCCGACGACGAGCCCGAGCCCGCGTTGTGGGCGCCGGACGCGGAGGCCGACGAGCCGGTGGCCGACAGCGCAGCCGCATCCGCGAACCTCTCGGCGGCGGTCGAGTCCGTGCAGCTCGGCGAGGTAGAGGGTGCCGACATCGATCCCGAGGTCGAGCTCGTCGAGCCGACCGAGTTCCGGTTGCCGTCACTGGACAGCCTGGGCGAGCGAGACGTCGACACCGACATCGAGGAGATCGACTAGCGTTCGTGGCTCGGCTCGCGATACGTGTGACACCCAAAGCGTCGCGCCCTGGCATCGCCGGATGGCGCGACGCTGAGCTTCAGGTGCGGGTCTCGGCTCCCCCCGAGGACGGCAAGGCCAACGCCGAGGCGTGCGCGGCCGTCGCGAAGGCGGTGGGCGTGCCGAAGTCGCGGGTCACGGTGGTCAAGGGACAGGCCGCCAGGCACAAGGAGCTGGAGGTCGTGGGCGTGACGGACGAGCAGCTGTTCGCAGCGCTCGGGCGACCGGACACGGTCGGAGAAGGGGATCGATGAGCGACGAGCTGGTGCAGGGCAGGGTCGGCGGTGAGCCCGGGGACGGCTACGAGCGGATCAAGGTGCTGGTGGAGACCTCGGAGCGGTCGTTCCGAGGATACGTGTACAAGCGCAAGAGCGAGCGCTTCAGGCTCTCGGACCACCTGAACACCTACGACAAGCAGTTCCTGTGTCTGACCGACGTCATGGTCACCGACCGTGGCAAGGAGTACCGCGTCGGTGACAAGCGCGACTTCGTCGCGATCGCGATCGCGTCGATCACGTTCGTGACGCCCATGGGCGAGGGCGAGGTCTAGGGCGACGTCACCAGCTCGTGGTGCCGTGGCCGCCGCACGGGCCGCCCCCGCGGCGGGTTTGACCCCCGTCGGGCGGGCACGCTACCATCGGCGACGCTGCGTGTGCGCGCGGCATGAACGGCTATGACGGGGACGAGTACGTCGAGCACCTCCTCTCAGCGAGCGGGGACAGTGCGAGCCCGCGGGGACGACTCGGCAGAAGATCACCCCATCAGCCTCGGACCGAACCCGCCTGTGCGGCAGTAGGCTTCGACGGGAGCCCCCGTTACAGGGCAGCCGAGTGGCGCCTCCCGAGCGGGGCGCAAGCTGGGTGGTACCGCGGAGAGCGACCTTCTTTCGGGCGCGCTTCGTCCCGGCGATGTCCGGGATGGGGCGCGTTCGTCCATTTCGGGGAGATGCGGTGCGGACACGGCGCTGCAGGGCATGGGTGGCTTCTTGACGCGCGAGAGGCGCGACGAGCGAAGGGACGGCACGCACGTGGGCCAGGACTACAAGAGCACGATGAATCTGCCGCAGACGGAGTTCCCGATGCGGGCGAGCCTGGCACAGCGGGAGCCGGAGTGGCTCGCGTTCTGGGACCGGATCGATGTCTATCGACAGTCGCTCGAGACCCGCGCGGACGCGAAGCCGTTCGTGCTGCACGACGGCCCGCCGTACGCGAACGGCCACATCCACATGGGCACGGCGTACAACAAGGTGCTGAAGGACCTGATCGTCAAGTACAAGACGATGCGCGGGTACTACGCGCCGTACGTGCCGGGATGGGACTGCCACGGGCAGCCGATCGAGCACCAGGTGGAGAAGAAGCTCGGGCCGCACAAGATGGCCGAGACGAGCCAGGCCGATCTGCGCGCGATGTGCCGCGACTGGGCGATGGAGTTTGTAGGCGTTCAGCGCGAGGAGTTCAAGCGGCTGGGCGTTCGCGGGGACTGGGACGATCCGTACCTGACCCTGAGCCCCTCGTACGAGGCGGGCAACGTCAAGGTCTTTAAGAAGATGTACCTGGATGGGGCGATCTACAAGGGTCGCAAGCCCATCCACTGGTGCAAGCGCTGCGTGACGGCGCTGGCTGAAGCTGAGATCGAGTACTGGGACGAGACCAGCGATAGCATCTACGTCAAGTTTAGGCTTATGGATGTTCCCGAAGCGTGGGCGGGTTCGGATCTGCCCGTCTCGGTTGTCATCTGGACGACCACGCCGTGGACCCTTCCCGCGAACGTTGCGGTCACGCTGGCCGAGAACGCCGACTACGTCGCGGTTCGCGTTGGCGACGAGCTGCTCGTTGTCGCGCAGGAGCTGCTCGGGACGGTGGCCGGTATAGCGGGCTGGGATGATGTCGAGAAGTGTGGACCCGCCCTGAAGGGTTCTGAGCTCAGCGGGCTGAAGTACGCTCACCCCATCCATGAGGGAACGACCGGCGTCATCATCACCGGCGAGCATGTGGAGCTCTCGACGGGGACCGGCGCCGTGCACACCGCGCCAGGTCACGGCGAGGAGGACTACCTGGTGGGGCAGCGATTCGGACTGCCTTCGCCGATGCCGGTCGACGACAACGGCGTCTTTGGCGAGGGTGGCGGACCCTTCCAAGGTCTCTCGGTCGACGAGGCGAATCCCGTCATCGTTGCGTGGCTCGAGGAGCACGGGTCGCTCGTCGTTGCGGGCAAGACCGACCACAGCTATCCCCATTGCTGGCGCTGCAAGCAGCCGGTGATCTTCCGTGCGACCGAGCAGTGGTTCGTCTCCATGGATTCGACGCACCTGCGGGAGCACGCGCTGAGGGCCATCAACGAGGTCGAGTGGATCCCCGGCTGGTCGATCAACCGTATCTCTTCGATGGTCGCGGACCGTCCGGACTGGTGCATCAGCCGCCAGCGTGCATGGGGCGTGCCGGTGCCCGTGTTCGAGTGCGCGAAGTGCGGCGAGACCGTCGCCAACGAAGCGACCTTCGACGCGGTCATCGAGCTGTTCGAGCGCGATGGCGCCGACGCGTGGTTCACGAAGTCGCCCTCCGAGTACCTGCCCGCGGGGACCGCGTGCCCGCGATGCGGCTCGAATGAGATCAGGCCCGAGTCCGACATCCTCGATGTGTGGTGGGAGAGCGGCTGCTCGCACACCAGCGTGCTCGACCCTCGGCCCGAGCTTCATCGCCCTGCCGAGATGTACCTCGAGGGAAGCGACCAGCATCGTGGCTGGTTCCAGTCGGGACTGCTGACGAGCGTAGGCGCCTACGATGCGGCGCCGTTCAAGAGCGTGCTCACGCACGGATTCATCGTGGACGGCGACGGCCGCAAGATGTCGAAGTCGATCGGCAACGTGATCTCGCCGATCGACGTGGTCGCGAAGTCGGGCGCCGACATCGTGCGGCTCTGGGTTGCGGCTGCCGACTACGGCCAGGACGTCAACGTGTCCGATGAGATCCTCGACCGAACCAGCGAGGCCTACCGCCGGATACGCAACACGTTCCGCTTCCTGCTCGGCAACATCGCTGACTTCACCCCGGGCGATGCGGTGCCGTGGGCGGAGCTGGCCGACCTCGACCGGTTCGCGCTGGTGCGACTCGGCGATCTCGTCGATCGCGTGACCGGCTACTACGACGAGTGGCGCTTCCACATGGTCTACCGCGCGATCTACGACTACGTGGTCACCGACCTCTCGGCGGTCTACCTGGACGTGCTGAAGGACCGGCTCTACGCGGATGCCCCGGCGTCGCTGGCCCGTCGCAGCGCCCAGACCGTGCTCGCGGCCGTTCTCGAGGCGCTGGTGCGGATGCTCGCGCCGATCCTCGCGTTCACGTGCGAGGAGGTATGGCACTTCATGCCCGAGGCGATGCGCGACGCCCAGAGCGTGCACCTCTCCGGGTGGCCGGTCGTGACCGTGCCGGGCGACGAGGCGGCGGGTCTCTCGGCGAGCTTCGAGCGGCTCCTCGCTGTGCGCGATGAGGTCACCAAGGCGCTCGAGGAGGCGCGGAACGCGGACAAGGTCGGCAAGAGCCAGGAGGCCCGAGTGCGTATCGAGGCCGGCGGCGAAGAGCTTGCGGCGCTGCGGGCGTTCGAACACGTGCTGCCCGAGCTGTTCATCGTCGAGGGTGTCGAACTCGCTGAGCGGGGCGACGGCGCGCATGATGCGACCGTTGCCACGGTCGAGGTGAGCAACGCCCAAGGCGAGAAGTGCCCGAGGTGCTGGAACTACCGCCGGCTCGGTGTGGATGCCGCACACGCGGACGTCTGCGGGCGGTGCGCGGAGGTGCTCTCCACGGTCGGCTAGGGGAGGCCGAGAAGGGTTTCTCGGCAGGTGACGGTGGTACAATCCAGACAGTGAATCCCAGATGCCCGGCAACGGGCATCTGCGCATCCGGCAGCGATCCGAGGAGGGGACGATGGACGGCGCCAGCCGTGACGCTTTGCGCGCGCAGCTCGAATCCGAGCGCGATCGGCTCCACGCGATCGTTGCCGAGATGGAGCGGCTCGAGCGAGAGACCCTCTCGGAGGCCAGCGGCGAGAACAACTACCGCGACCACATGGCCGATCAGGGCAGCGCGACGTTCGAGCGAGAACTCGACATGACGCTCGAGGAGAACGCCCGCGACGGACTGCTCGAGGTGACCCAGGCTCTCGAGCGCATGGATGCGGGCACGTACGGCACGTGCGCGAGGTGCCACGCCGAGATCCCGGTCGAGCGGCTCGAGGCCTACCCGACGGCGAGCCTGTGCATCGCGTGCAAGGAAGCCGAAGAGTCGCCTCGGTGAAGGTCCGCCACTCGTACGTGTGGGTCGCCGCGATCGCGGTGGTCGTCGTCGTGCTCGACCAGGTCACCAAAGCCCTCGCACGCGCTCAGCTCGACATGGGGTCGACCGTCGTGCTCGTCCCACGCGTGCTCAATCTCACCCTGACCAAGAACAGCGGGGCGGCGTTCGGCATCTTCGCGGGTCGTCAGCCCATCTTCATCGCGGTCACGTGCGTCGTGCTCGCGGTCGTGGGCATCTACCTCTGGCGCCAGCGGCCTACCTCGCCGCTGGTGGTCGTCGCCCTGGGGCTCGTGACCGGAGGTGCGATCGGCAACCTCATCGACCGCGCGGGTCCCGGCTGGGTGACCGACTTCTTCGAGTTCGGGTTCATCGACTTCCCGGTGTTCAACGTCGCGGATACGGCGATCTTCGTGGGGGTGGGGCTGCTGATCGTGTGGTTGCTGGTCTCCCCGACGCCGTCGAGCGACGCTGATGAAGTACCGTCCTCGCTTCCGGACGACGAGGTCTGAGCGAGATGGCCGAGTCGCAGTACTACGAGCACGTCGTCGAACCGAGCGAGACGGGCAGGCGTCTGGATCAGGTGCTCGGCGGGCTCGGGTTCCTGCCCAGTCGCTCCGCTGCCGCGCGACTCATCGAGGAGGGCCACGTCCTGGTCGACGGCGAGCCGGCCGTGAAGCGACACAGCGTTCGGGTTGGGGAGCGCATCGAGATCGAGATCCCGCCGTGGGACCGAGGAGACCTCGAAGCCGAGGACATCCCGCTCGACATCCGGTTCGAGGACGCGCACATGATCGTGCTCTCGAAGCCGGTCGGGCTCGTGGTGCACCCCGCCCAGGGGCACTGGTCGGGCACGCTCGTGCACGCGCTGCTCGCCCATAGCGACGACCTGGGAACCCTTGCTGGCGAGGATCGCCCCGGCATCGTTCACCGGCTCGACAAGGACACGTCCGGGCTGATGATGGTGGCGAAGAGCGACGAGGCCCAAGTGCTGCTGCAAGAGGGCATCAAGCTGCGCTCGATCGATCGCCGCTACCTCACGCTCGTGCATGGCTACATCGCTCCCGACACGGGTCTCATCGATGCCCCGCTCGCCCGCGACCCGCGCGAACGGATGCGGATGGCGGTGTCCGACCGCGCGGACGCCAAGCAGGCGGTCACCACCTTCCGGGTGCTGGAACGCTACGACGCCGGCACCTACGACGACGGGTTCACGCTCGCGGAGTGCAAGCTCTACACGGGGCGGACGCACCAGATCCGCGTGCACATGGCGTACACGAGCCACCCGTGTGTCGGCGATCAGATGTACGGCGCGCGAAAGCCGAAGGCGGACCTGGGCCTGACGCGGCAGTTCCTGCACGCGTACCGGCTCTCTCTCGACCACCCCATCACCGGCGAGCATCTCGAATTCGTAGACCCGCTGCCGAGCGATCTTGCCGGTCCGCTGGCGTCGATCGAGGACCGCGCGATGCGCCGCACCGAGGCGGGCGACGAGGTGTTCGCCGTGCTCGCCGCGGGCCGCAAGCCGTAGCCGGCGGGGACGCTCTCGCTGCTGACCTCGGCGGCTTGTATCGCGCTCCCGGCTGGGGTAACCTCGCCACGACCTTTAACCCGGTCCAGTGAGGCCGGCAAGGGGAACACATCGCATACCGCCACCGCGCCTCGTGCGCTCACGCAATCTGCCGACGTGCCTTCTTGCCGCGCCACCGCGGGGAGGCGCGTTTTCTTGTTCTTGGGTACCGCAGCTCGCGTCCGTCTACGGATCGAGCAGCGGCTGACAGGGAAAGAGGGCAGGTGAGTGGAGCTTCGGACCAAGGCGACAGTGATGGACGGCGACGCGATCCAGCGGGCCATCACGCGAATCGCCCACGAGATCCTCGAGCGCAACAAGGGCGCGGACAATCTCGCGCTCGTCGGCATCGTCACCCGCGGCGCAGTTCTCGCCGAGCAGCTCGCGGCGCGCATCGCCGAGATCGAAGGCGTGACGCTGCCGGTGGGCATGCTGGACATCTCGTTCTACCGTGACGACCTCGCGACTCGGCTCAGCCCCGAGGTCAAGCGCACCGACATCCCGTTCGACGTCGAGGGACGCGACATCGTGCTCGTCGACGACGTGCTGTTCACCGGACGCACCATCCGAGCCGCCATGGACGCGATCATGGACTACGGCCGTCCGCACTCGGTGCAGCTCGCCGTGCTCGTCGACCGCGGCCACCGCGAGCTGCCGATACGGGCCGACTACGTCGGCAAGAACGTCCCCTCGTCGAGCTCGGAGCAGGTAAAGGTGTTTCTCGGCGGGCAGGACGGTCGCGACGCGGTCGAGATCCTCGGCACCAACGGCGAGCACAACGGCGCTTCGGCCGGGGCAGTCAACGCCGATGACGTGGACGTGGAGGTGGACGAGTGAGGCTGGCCACCCGCCACATCATGCGGATCGAGGACCTCACGCCCGACGAGATCGGGCTCGTTCTCGACACCGCCGAGTCGTTCAAGGAAGTGAACGAGCGGCGCATCAAGAAGCTCCCTACGCTGCGCGGCCGCACGGTTGTGAACCTCTTTCTCGAGCCCTCAACGCGAACCCGGACGAGCTTCGAGATCGCTGCGAAGCGGCTCTCGGCGGACGGGATCAACTTCTCGGCGTCGTCCTCGGCGACGGTGAAGGGCGAGTCGCTCGCGGATACCGCCGAGACGCTCGACGCGATGGCGTGCGACCTGGTGATCATCCGTCACAAGTACGCCGGCGCGCCGCAGATCATCGCCGACCACATGGACACGCACGTGATCAACGGCGGCGACGGCAAGCACCAGCACCCCACCCAGGCGCTTCTGGACCTGTACACGATGCGGGAGAGCTTCGGGACGCTCGAAGGGCTCAAGGTGGCCGTCGTGGGCGACATCTCGCACTCGCGCGTCGCCGGCTCGCTGATCCCCGCGCTGCGGATGGTAGGGGCGACGCCCGTGGTCGTCGCGCCGCCCACGCTGCTGCCCGCGCGACCTGACGTGCTCGGCGCCGAGGTGGTCGCCTCGCTCGACGAGGTGCTTCCCGAGCTCGACGTGGCCTACATGCTTCGCATCCAGATGGAGCGCGCCGAGGGCCAGCCGTTCCCGAGCCTGCGTGAGTACGCCCGGTTCTACGGCATCAACGAGGCCCGCGCCGCGAAGATGAAACCGAATGCGAAGGTCATGCACCCCGGGCCGATGAACCGCGGCGTGGAGATCTCGGCGGCCGTCGCCGACTCCGACCGCGCGATGATCCTCGACCAGGTGAACGCCGGCGTCGCCGTGCGGATGGCCTGCATGTACCTGCTGCTGGGAGGTGACGCCGATGGCGCCGCTGCTGCTTAGAGGCGGACGAGTCGTCGATCCCGCCGCCGGGCTCGACGGAGTCATGGACGTGCTCGTCAAGAGCGGCAAGATCGAGGCTGTCGGGTCCAACCTGGACGTTCCGTCGGGGACGACCGTGGTCGAGTGTGCCGAGAAGGTCGTCGTGCCCGGCCTCGTCGACCTGCACGTGCACCTGCGCGAGCCGGGGCGCGAGGACAAGGAGACGATCGCTTCCGGAACCCGCGCCGCCGCGCATGGTGGCTTCACGGCGGTTGCCGCGATGCCCAATACGAACCCGGTGACCGACGAGGGCGCCGCGGTGCGCTTCATTATCGAGCGAGCCGCCGAGCAGGGCGTCGTGCGGGTCTATCCCGTGGGCGCGTGCACCGTGGGCCTCAAGGGCGAGTCGCTCGCCGAGATCGGCGACATGGTCGCCGAGGGCGCGGTGGCGGTGACCGATGACGGCCGCGGGGTTCAGGACGCCGGCATGATGCGCCGGGTGATGGACTACACCAAGGCGTTCGGCGTCCCCGTCATGAGCCACTGCGAGGTCGAGTCGCTCGTGTCGGGCGGGGTCGTGAACGAGGGCGTCGTCTCGACCCGTCTCGGCATGGGTGGCTGGCCCGCCGCTGCCGAGGAGATCCAGGCCGAGCGCGACATCCGCCTCGCCGAGCTGACCGGCTGCCGTCTCCACCTCCAGCACGTGAGCAGCGCGGGCACGGTCGAGCTCGTGCGGCAGGCCAAGGCGCGGGGAATCGCCGTGACCGCCGAGGCCACGCCTCATCACCTGTTCCTCGACGAGGACGCGATCGACGTCACCTACGACACCAACCTGAAGATGAACCCGCCGCTGCGCTCGGCCGAGGATCGGCAGGCCCTGGTCGCCGGGCTCGTCGAAGGCACCATCGACTGCATCGCGACGGATCACGCGCCGCACGCCCCCCACGAGAAAGCGCTCGAGTTCGAGGTCGCGCCGTTCGGCACGACCGGCCTCGAGACGGCGCTGCCGCTCGTGCTCACGCACCTCGTCGGCCCGGGGCACCTTTCGTGGTCCGCGCTCGTCGAGCGGATGGCGCACGGTCCGCGGCGCGTTCTGGGCATGGAGCCGCTTACGATCGAGCCAGAAAGCGTCGCCGACCTCACGGTCATCGACCCCGAGTGCAGGGTCGAGATCACGAAGGAGTTCTTCCTGTCGAAGTCGGCCAACTCGGCGTTTCTGGGGGCTACACTGCTCGGCAAGGCGACCGAGGTCGTCGTCGGCGGGAAACTCGTACTGCGCAACGGGAAGGTGGTCGCGTAGGTGGCACAACGCGCCCTGCTCGCACTCGAGGACGGCACCGTCTTTTCTGGTACTGCCTGCGGTGCTCCAGGTGAAGCCGCCGGAGAGGCGTGCTTCAACACCTCCTTGTCCGGCTATCAGGAGGTACTGACCGACCCGTCGTACGCGGGGCAGATCGTCACGATGACGATGCCGCATATCGGCAACTACGGGGTCAACGGCGCCGACATGGAGTCGCGCGGCATCTTCGCCAAAGGATTCGTGGTCAGGCGGATGTGCCGTACCCCCTCCAACTGGCGCTCGGAGGAGTCGCTGCCGGCGTTCCTCGAGCGACACGGGATCGTCGCCATCGAGGGCATCGATACCAGGCGGCTCACGAAGCACCTGCGCGAGCGCGGCGCGATGCGCGCGGTCATCTCGACCGTCGACCTCGAACCCGACTCGCTGGTCGCCAAGGCGCGAGCGAGCGAGGGCCTCGTCGGCCGCGACCTCGTGCGGGAGGTGGCGGTTGCCGAGACGTATCGGTGGGGAAGCGAGGCGCCGCCCGACTGCGACCTGCCGGTCGACACCGGCGTGCTGCCGGTCTCGCCCGCCTACCGGGTAGCGGTCGTCGACACCGGGATCAAGTACAACATCCTGCGTCGGCTCTCCGAGGCCGGCTGCCAGCTCGACGTGATGCCGCCCACCGCCACCGCCAGCGACATCCTCGCCTCGGACCCGGACGGAGTGTTCTTCGCGAATGGGCCCGGCGACCCCTCGGCGGTCGACTACGTGTACTCCACGCTTCGTGACGTGATCGGACAGAAGCCGGTGTTCGGGATCTGTCTCGGCCACCAGATGCTCTCGCTCGCGGTGGGAGCGAGCACGTACAAGCTCAAGTACGGACACCGCGGAGGCAACCAGCCGGTGAAGAACATGCTCACCGGCAAAGTCGAGATCACCAGCCAGAACCACGGCTTCTGCGTGGACTTCGGCAGCATCGGTGCGCTCGTGCCCGAGGACTCGGGCGGGCTCGAGCTCGAAGCGAACGACCTGGGGGCGTGGGTCGAGGCCGGCGTGGCGCCGGTGGTCTCGAGCGAGCAGTTCGGGCGGGTGCAGCTCACGCACGTCAACCTCAACGACATGACCACCGAGGGCGTCCGACTCCTCGACGCGCCGGCGTTCTCGGTGCAGTACCACCCCGAGGCAGCGCCCGGTCCCCACGATGCGCGCTACCTGTTCGGAGCGTTCACCAGACTGATGGACGGCGATCCCGACCCACTGTCGGCCGCGCCGAAGCCGTAAGAAGGGGAGAGACGACAGATGGCCATCAGTTCCATGCTCGTGCCCATCAGTACCCAGGACGAGCGCGACGCTCTCGTGCTGCAGTACGCCTGCGGGCTGTCGGTGCAGTCCGTTCGGCGTCTGCTCGTGGCGACGGCGGTCGAGTCCGAGGGCGTCGAGGCGCCGGTGATTCCCGCCGAAATGGACCGCGCCCGCCAGCGCCTCGCCGCGATGGCGCAGGGGACGAAGCTTTGCCCGATGGACATCGAGTGGCGCGTGGTCGCGGGCGACCCGCGGCAAGCGGTTCTCGCGCTTGCCAGTCAGGCCGACGTCGACGTCATCTGCTGCGGCACGGAAGGCAAGTCGATCGTCGACTACCTGTTCTCGGGCTCGGTGTCCGAGGACATCGTGAGTTCCGGCAACGTCCGCACGATGACCGTGCGCTACGACCTGCTCGAGGCCGCCGAGGACCCCGCCGACCTCGCCCGTGCCTTCGGGCGCCGCCTCGTGATCCCCACCGACTTCTCCGCGTCCGCGTCGCGCGCGTTCCTCTCAGCGTTCGACCGTCCCGCCGAGAACATCGACACGCTCTACATCTTCCACGTGCTGCCCGAGGCCGCGACCGAGAACGAGCGGTTCGAGGTCGACGTGATGCTCAAGGGGCTGCGGGCGATCGCACGCGAGCACGGTGTCGAGTGCGTCTGCGAGCTGCGGACGGGCCCGAGCGCGGAGGACGCCGTCGTCGAGTTCCTCGACGAGGTCAACGCCACCGGCGTCATCACCGGTCGCCGCGGCAAAGGGCGTCTGTCCAAGGCGGTGCTCGGGGGCCTCTCGATGAGGCTGCTGCGAGATGCCCCGTGTCCTGTGGTGGTGCAGCCGTAGTGCCGCGCCGCGACGACATCAAGAAGATCCTCGTGATCGGCTCCGGGCCGATCGTCATCGGCCAGGCCTGCGAGTTCGACTACTCGGGCGCGCAGGCGTGCAAGGTCTTGCGTGACGACGGCTTCGAGGTCGTGCTCGTCAACAGCAACCCGGCGACGATCATGACCGACCCCGAACTCGCGCACCGCACCTACATCGAGCCCATCACCGTGGAGATGGTCGAGAAGGTCATAGCCGCCGAGCGACCCGATGTCCTGCTGCCCACGCTGGGCGGCCAGACAGGCCTCAACTGCGCGGTGGAGCTCGCCGAGGCGGGCATCCTCGAGAAGTACGGGGTCGAGCTGGTGGGCGCGAAGCTCGACGTCATCAGGAAGGGCGAGGACCGCAAGCTCTTCCGGGAGGCGATGGAGCGCATCGGTCTCGACCTGCCCGAGAGCGGCTACGCGTACTCGGTGCTCGACGCCGAGGAGCTCGTGGGCAAGATGGGTTTCCCGGTGGTCATCCGCCCGAGCTTCACGCTGGGAGGCGCCGGCGGCGGCATCGCGTTCAACCTCGAGGAACTGCGGGATATCGTCTCCAACGGCGTCGCGCTGTCGCCGGTCGGCGAGGTGCTCGTCGAGGAGTCGATCATCGGCTGGAAAGAGTTCGAGATGGAGGTCATGCGCGACGTCAACGACAACGCGGTGATCGTGTGCGCCATCGAGAACGTCGATGCCATGGGCATCCACACCGGGGATTCGATCACCGTCGCTCCCGCCCAGACGCTCACCGACCGCGAGTACCAGACCATGCGCGACGCCTCGATCGCGATCCTGCGTGAGATCGGGGTCGAGACCGGCGGTTCGAACGTGCAGTTCGCGATCAACCCCGAGAACGGCCGCATGGTCGTCATCGAGATGAACCCGCGCGTGTCGCGTTCCTCGGCGCTGGCCTCCAAGGCCACCGGCTTCCCGATCGCCAAGATCGCCGCCAAGCTCGCCGTGGGCTACACGCTCGACGAGATCCGCAACGACATCACGCGCGAGACGCCGGCGTGCTTCGAGCCGAGCATCGACTACACCGTGGTCAAGGTGCCTCGCTGGGCGTTCGAGAAGTTCCGCGGGACCGACGAGACCCTGACGACCCGGATGAAGAGCGTCGGCGAGGTCATGGCGATCGGCCGCACGTTCGGCGAGGCGCTGGGCAAGGCGATGCGCTCGCTCGAGAACGGGCGTGGCGGCCTGGGCGCGGACGGCAAGGACAGCTTCGACGAGACGCACTTCGACGAGCGGCTCGCCGTGCCCAACCAGGACAGGATCTTCTACATCGCCGAAGCGTTCCGCCGCGGCCGGGACGTCGACGACCTGCACGCGCTGACCAGGATCGACCCGTGGTTCCTGCGCGAGATCGAGCAGGTCATCGCGTTCGAGCGCACGCTCGCGGGCCGGAGCCTCGACTCGCTCACCCCCGACGAGCTCCGTGAGGCCAAGCGCCAGGGCCTCTCGGACGTGCAGCTCGCGCACCTCACCGGGTCGAGCGAGCTGTCGATCCGCGCCGTTCGCAAGGCGGTGGGCGTGAAGCCGACGTTCAAGTCGGTGGACACCTGCGCGGCCGAGTTCGCCGCCTTCACGCCGTACTACTACAAGACGTACGAGGACGACGACGAGGTCCTGCCCACCGACAAACCCAAGGCGATGATCCTGGGCGCCGGTCCCAACCGCATCGGTCAGGGCATCGAGTTCGACTACTGCTGCGTGCACGCTGCCTACGCGCTGTCGGACATGGGCTACGAGACCATCATGGTCAACTGCAACCCCGAGACGGTCTCCACCGACTACGACACCAGCGACCGTCTCTACTTCGAGCCCCTCACCTACGAAGACGTGATGGACATCGTCGATGCCGAGAAGCCTGGCGGCGTCGTCGTGACCTTCGGCGGGCAGACGCCGCTCAAGCTGGCACACGCGCTCGAGGCTGCCGGCGTGCCGATCATGGGCACCGCGCCCGAGGCCATCGACCTCGCGGAGGACCGTCGTCGGTTCTCGGCGATCCTCGACGAGCTGGGCATCGCGTATCCGGACGCCGGGACCGCGAGCAGCTACGACGAGGCGCTCGAGGTGGCTCGCAGGATCGGGTTCCCGCTGCTGGTGCGGCCGAGCTACGTGCTGGGCGGGCGGGGGATGGTGCTCGCCTACAACGAGCAGTACCTCGAGAAGTACATGAACGAGGCGACACGCGTCTCGCCCGACCACCCGGTCCTGCTCGACCGGTTCCTCGAAGGCGCGATCGAGGTGGACGTCGATTGCGTCTGCGACGGCGATACGACCTACATCGGCGGGGTCATGGAACACATCGAGGAGGCCGGCATCCACTCCGGCGACTCGGCGTGCTGCATTCCGCCGTTCACCCTCACCCTCGACGTGATCGAACGGATCCGCGAGCACACCCGCGCCTTGGCGATGCGGCTTGGCGTGCGAGGGCTCATGAACGTGCAGTTCGCGGTCAAGGACGGCGAGATCTACGTGCTCGAGGTGAACCCTCGGGCGTCGCGTACGGTGCCGTACGTGAGCAAGGCCACGGGCGTGCCGCTTGCGAAGGTCGCAGCTCAGGTCATGGCTGGCCGCAAGCTCGCCGAGATGGACCTACCGCCCGACGACCGCGAGCCCGAGCGCTTCTGCGTCAAGGAAGCGGTCATGCCGTTCGGGCGGTTCCCCGGCGCCGACTCGGTCCTCGGTCCGGAGATGAAGTCGACGGGCGAGGTCATGGGCGTGGCCGACGACTTCCCGGCCGCCTACGCCAAGTCGCAGCTCGCGATCGACTACTCGCTGCCCACCGCGGGCACCGCGTTCGTCTCGGTGTGCGACCGCGACAAGCGCTCGATCGTGCCAGTCGCGAAGCACCTCACGCTGCTCGGCTTCCGAGTGATGTCCACGAAGGGAACCGCACGCGCGCTTCGCGCCGCGGGCATCCCCGTGACCGAGGTCCTCAAGAAGCACGAGGGCCGTCCCAACGTCATCGACGAGATCGCCAACGGGAACGTGCAGCTTGTGATCAACACGCCGTTCGGCCGAGAGACCCGCTCCGACGGGTACCACATCCGCGCCGCGGCCATCCGTCACGGCATCACCAACATCACCACCTTGCCTGCCGCCATGGCCATCGTGCAGGCGATCGAGGCGGCCAAGGAGGACCGCCTCGGCGTGTTCGCCGTGCAGGACTTCGGAACGCCGCGGGCCTCGGTGCCGGCCGATCCGATCGAGGCGCTCGAGGAGTCGCTGTGAGGTCGTCGAACTGATGGCTCGCCTCGAGAACCCCGTGGGTCAGCATCACGTCGTGCCTAAGCTCGAGCGCGTCCGCGTGTTGGCCAACGACCGCCTCGCCGAAGGGGTCGGGCTGGTCGTGCTGCACGCGCCCTACGTTGCCGAGAACGTCCGCCCCGGGCAGTTCGTGCACCTTCGCATCTCCGAAGGTGCCCAGTTCATCCTGCGGCGACCCTTCTCGGTTCACCGCCGAGAAGGCGGCCGGATCGAGCTTCTCTACCAGGTCCTCGGGCCGGGTACTCGCGAGCTCTCGCTCAAGCAGCCGGGCATGGAGATGGACGTCGTGGGACCCGTAGGCCACGGTTGGACCCTGCCCGACGAGGCCGCGCACGTGCTGCTGGTCGCTGGCGGTCTGGGATCCGCGCCGCTCGGCATCCTCGCAGAAGACCTCGCCAAGCTCGGCGTCGCCGTCGTCGTCGCCCAGGGCGCTCCCACGGCGGATCGCCTCGTCGGCCGTGGCGTCTTCGAGTCGGTTGCCCGACGCGTGGAGTACGCGACCGACGACGGCTCCGAGGGCTACCACGGGTTCGTGACCGGCGTCTCCGAGCGCCTTCTCGCCGCCGAGGAGTTCGACGCGGTCTACGTCTGCGGCCCCGAGCCGATGCAGCGGATCGTCGCGACCCAGGCGGCCGACCGCGGCGTCTACTGCGAGGTCTCGCTCGAGCGTCTGATGGCCTGCGGAGTGGGTGCGTGCCTGTCGTGCGTCGTGACCACGGTGCACGGGTTCCGTCGCGCGTGCGTGAACGGTCCGGTGTTCCCCGCCGAGGACGTGGTGTGGGATCCCGCCGAGACCCCCGAGAACCACCGGGGAGCCGCGGAATGACTCACGGCCACGAGCACGCTTCCGCCGTCGACATGAGCGTGTCACTCGGCTCGCTCGTGCTTCGCAATCCGGTGATGACCGCGTCGGGGACCTTCGCTTCCGGGCGCGAGTTCGCGGACTTCATCGATTTGAACCGACTCGGCGCGATCGTGACCAAAGGCGTCTCGCTCGAACCGTGGGCCGGCAACGCCAGCCCCCGGATGGCGGAGACGGCGAGTGGGATGCTGAACTCCATCGGGCTGCAGAATCCGGGCGTCGAGGGCTTCTGCGCTCGGCACCTCGCGTGGCTCGAGGAGCAGGTCGCCGACACGCCCGTGATCGTGAACGTGTCCGGGCACAGCGTCGATGAGTACGCCGCGGTGATCGAGCGCTTGGAGGCCGAACCTCGGGTCGCGGGCTACGAGGTCAACATCTCGTGTCCCAACGTGGACGCCGGGGGCATGGCGTTCGGCACGGACTGCGTCTCGGCCGCGGAGGTCACGGCGCGCTGCAGGACGGTCACAGACCGAACGCTGATCGTGAAGCTCTCGCCGAACGTGACCGACATCGTCTCGATCGCCCGGTCGGTCGAGGCAGCGGGCGCGGACGCCGTCTCGCTGATCAACACGCTTCTCGGCATGTCCGTCGACGTCGACACCTTCCGTCCCAAGCTCGCTCGCGTTGTCGGCGGGCTCTCGGGGCCGGCGATCAAGCCGGTGGCGCTGCGGATGGTGTGGCAGGTGGCTTCGGCCGTGGGTATTCCGGTCGTCGGTATGGGTGGCATCATGACCGCCGAGGACGCCGTCGAGTTCATGCTCGTGGGTGCCACGGCTGTCGCGGTGGGGACTGCGAACTTCGTCGATCCCACCGCCACCATCCGGGTCTTGGACGGTGTGGAGCAGTTCTGCCGCACCAGAGGCATCTCGGCAGCGCGGGACCTCATCGGTGGGCTCCAAGCGTGACCGACGAGCTCGCGGCCGACAGCCCGGAGCAGCCCGAAGGCCCGCGAAGAAGCCGGATCCCGGCCCTCCTCGCCATCGCCGCGCTGTCCCTTGTCGCGCTCGTAGCGCTCGCGGTCCTCGTGGTCCGACCTTCGATCAGGCAGCAGGAGGTCACCAACGAGCGTGCGGTGGACACCACCGGGTTCGAGTGGACGGAGTGGGCCGGTGCCGGCCGCTACGCGGTGATCCAGGACTTCGAGCGCGACGGCACGCCCCTGGTCAAGTCATGGGATCCCGAGACCCGGCGGTTCGAGACCAAGCGGGGCTACGTCTGGCTTCGTACCGAACAGGCAGCGGCCGCGGTGTGGATCGTGCCGATGTCCGCGGCTGAGGTCGCCGCGTCGGCACGTGCGGACGGCAGCTTCCCGCTCGCCAGACGGAGCGGGGCCGACGCGCCCGTTGCTGGGCTCGAGCGCTGGGTGCTCGGCGAGCCTTCCGCCTCTCGTGACGCAACCTCGTGGGCGCCCATGGCCAACGCGCAAGGCGACCGCGTCGTCCCAGTGGTCGACGAGGCCGTCGGGAGCGCGCCCGCGATGCTGGTGTTCGAGCCTCGTGGTGGCGCGCCTTCGGAGGTCTCGGTCGACGGCCACACGCTCGTCCCCCTCGGCTGGTCGGCCGCTGGAGCCTACTTCGCGGCGCTGACGCTCGATACCCGATCCACCCGCGCCGCCGAGACATCCTCGGCCGTGAACGTCTACAGCCGAGACGGCACCCTGGTCTTCACCCAGCCGGCGGCGCTTTCCATAGCCACCCCAGCCGCATGGTTGGGCGTCGCAAACCAGCTCGCGACGTACTCGCGCCCGCGCGCGATCGCGGCTCAAGACGTCGCGACGGAGGCACGTCGTACGATCTTCGCGGTCGGTCAGGGCGCCGCACTGCCGAGGCTGCTCGGCACGTCCGGCAGGGGGGTGCTCGTCGGCACGGAGGCGGCCCGGGGTGCCGACCAGTACGATGAAGTCAGCGCGTCGGGCGAGCGAACCCGCGTGATGCTCGTGCAAGAGGATCGCTCGGCGGTGTGGACGACCGAGTCCTGGGCCGAACAAACCGGCCTGCTGCGACTCGGGGCGAAGGTGTCGGCGCTGGGCGAGGTCCGTACCCGCGTCCTGCTGTTCGTCCCGGGGCGAAACCGTCCCGTGAAAGTGTACGAGGGTTCCGACCGACTGTCGGCCGAGGGGATGCCATGAGAGATCGGATCATCGTCGCGCTCGACGTGGGTTCGGGGCACGAGGCCCTGAGCCTGGCCCGCCAGCTGGTGGGGCACGCCCGGTGGATGAAGGTCGGGATGACGCTGATGTACGCCGAGGGTCCTGCCTTCGTCCGTACGTTGCGCGATCTGGGTCTCGACGTGTTCGTCGACCTCAAGCTTCACGACATCCCACATCAGGTGCGCGGGGCTGCCCGGTCGCTGGCGTGTCTGGGTGCCGGGATGATCACCGTCCACGCCAGCGGGGGAGGATCGATGATCGAGGCGGCTGTCGAGGGCTCCGCCGAGGGTGCGAGTGCCGCAGGCTGTGCCGCTCCCGCCGTTCTCGCGGTCACCGTGCTGACCAGCACCGACGATCGAACCCTGCGCAGCATCGGCGTCGAGCGTTCCGCGGCCGAGCAGGTCGAGCTTCTGGGCACGCTTGCGCGGGCATCGGGCGCGGACGGCGTGGTGTGCTCTCCTCTCGAGGCGGCGGCCATCAGGGAAGCGTGGTCCGATGCGCTGGTGGTCACCCCGGGGGTTCGGCCTCCCGGAGCTTCCATCGACGATCAGGCGCGGGTCATGACCCCTGCCCAAGCGCTCTCAGAGGGTGCGTCCCACCTGGTGATCGGGCGCCCGATCACCGCAGCGCCCGATCCCGTGACCGCTTTCGAAGCCATCGTGTCCGAGCTGGAAGGAGCGTCATGACCGGCCTGATGACGAACGACGAGATGCTGCAGGCACTCAAGGACGCCAACGCGATCCGAAGCGGTCACTTCGTGCTGACCAGCGGCCGTCACAGCGACACATACGTGCAGTGTGCGCGTGTTCTCGAGGATCCGGTCCTGACCACTCGGCTTGCCGAGACAACCGTTCGTCGACTTCCCGCTGGTCTGGACGTGGACCTCGTCGCCGCACCTGCGGTTGGCGGCATCATCTTCGGCTTCGCTGTCGCGCAGGCACTGAGGGTCAAGTTCATCTTCAGTGAACGGGAGCAGGGGCACATGGTGTTCCGTCGGGCGTTCGAGGTTCCCGAAGGAGCGAAAGTGCTGGTCGTAGAGGACGTTGTCACGACTGGTGGCAGCGTCAAAGAGGTCATCGATCTGGTCCGGGCCGCCGGCGGTGAGGTCGCGGGCGTTGCATCGCTGATCGACCGTGGAGGGGCGAAGGCCTTCGACACACCCTTCTGGCCTCTGCTTCAACTCGAGGTTGAGAGTTGGCTCCCCGATTCGTGTGGCCTCTGCGGCGACGGAGTGCCGGTCTACAGCCCCGGCAGCCGAAGAATCGGTGGGTAGGTATTGGCATCGCCGCAGGTCAGGGGTAACATCCGTCAATGTCGCTTTACCGCGCCGTAGGAAGCTACGAGGGGGATGACGGCGCGAAAGGTCCCCGCCTAAGGATCGCAAGGAGGAACGATGGCCCTGCCGAACCTGTCCGACGCCGATCGTCAGGCTGCGCTCAAGAAGGCTGCCGAGGCGCGCCAGAAGCGCGCGGTGCTGCGCGAGAAGATCAAGAAGGGCGAGATGAGCTTCGCCGACGTCATGAAGAAGTCGGACGACCCGGTCGTTGCGCGCATGAAGGTGTCCGCGCTCCTCGAGTCGCTTCCCGGCTACGGCAAGGCGAAGGCCGCGAAGATCATGGAGGAGCTCGGCATCTCTGAGAGCCGTCGCGTTCAGGGCCTCGGCGCCCGCCAGCGCGAGCACCTGATGGAGCGCCTCGCCAAGTAGCGCGGTCCGGCCCCGCCTCGCGTACACTCTCGAGTCATGCGACGCGGCAATCTGTTCATCGTGTCCGGCCCCTCGGGTGCGGGCAAAGGGACCCTGGTCAAGGCACTGCTTGACCGGGTCCCTGACGTTTGGGTGTCGATCTCGGTCACGACGCGGCCTCCGCGTCCCGGTGAGATCGACGGCCGCGAGTACCATTTCTTGTCCTGCGATGAGTTCGATCTGCTCGTCGCTCAAGACGGCGTGCTGGAGTGGGCCGAGGTCCACGGCAACCGTTACGGTACGCCGCGGTCGGAGGTCGAGCGCCACGTCAGAAGCGGCAAGCAGGTCATCCTCGAGATCGATCCGCAGGGCGCGATGCAGGTGAAGCGCCTGGAGCCGTCCTCGGTGCTGGTGTTCGTCACCGCACCCTCGATGGATGAGTTGCGCCGTCGGCTGGAGGCCCGCGGAAGCGAGACGCAGGAGCAGATATCGCTGCGGCTCGCGAATGCCGAGCGGGAGCTACGGTTTGCCGAGCAGTACGGGCATGTGATAATAAACGACGACGTTTCGCGAGCTGCAGACGAGCTCGCGGCCATCATCGACTCGTATGCCGACCGTCCGGTCGGCTGAAGTCCACCGCCGTTCACGAAGGAAGAGAGCCCCCATGTCTGTCATCGAACCGGAGATCGACTCCTTGCTCGGCAAGGTCGATTCGAAGTACACGCTCTGCATCGTCTCGGCCCGTCGTGCCCGCCAGATCAACGACATGATCCACGGCGTGCGCGACCAGGCACTGCTCGCGATGGGATCGAGCGAGATCGCCAAGCTCACCAGCACCAAGCCGCTGTCGCTCGCCCTCGAGGAGATCGACAACGGCGACGTGTCGTACGAGCGGGTCAAGGAAAGCTACAAGTAGCGAAGGGGAGTGCGCGCTTCATGTTCGAGCGCGTCGCACTCGTCCACTATCACGAGATCGGCCTGAAGGGCCGCAATAGATCGGTATTCGAGCGCCGTCTCCGGGATAACCTGGACGCGGCGCTCGAGGGTTTCGCCGCCAGACGCGCCGAGCGGATCGCGAGCCGGTTGGCCGTCGAGGTCACCTCCTCGGCTGCCCTCGACGATGTCGTTACCCGGCTCGCCGAGCTACCCGGGATCGTGTCGGTCTCGCCGTCGTATCGGACCGCCCGCGACATCGGCGAGATCGAGCGGGCCGCCTCACTCGCTCTCGCCGAGCTCCCCGAGGCGCGTACGTTCCGCGTGCAGGCGCGTCGCTCCAACACCGACTTCGAGCTCAACAGCATGGAGATGAACGTTCGGGTAGGGGAGCACCTCCGGAACTCCACCGGTCTCTCGGTCGATCTGACCCGTCCCGAGGCCACGGTCTACATCGAGGTCGTTCAAGGCGACGTGTACGTGTACTCGCGGCGGGTCGCCGGCATCGGCGGGCTGCCCATCGGCACGGCGGGCCGAGTCGTCTCGCTGCTCTCGGCGGGCATCGACTCTCCGGTCGCCACGTGGCGTCTCATGCGACGCGGCGCAGTGGCTGTCGGTGTGCACTTCTCGGGTCGCCCCCAGACCAACGACTCCAGCGAGCGGCTCGTCACCACCATCGGCGACGTGCTGTCGCGCACCGGTGGTCTCGGCCGCATCTACCTCGTGCCGTTCGGTGACCTGCAGCGCGAGATATCGCTATCCGCACCGCCCGACCTGCGCGTGCTGCTCTACCGACGCCTGATGTTCCGTGTCGCCGAGCAGGTCGCCCTCACCGAGCGTGCGAAGGCCCTCGTCACGGGCGAGTCCCTGGGGCAGGTGGCGAGCCAGACGCTCGACAACATCGCCGTCGTCGACCAGGCGGCCACGCTGCCCGTGCTGCGCCCGCTGGTCGGGAGCGACAAGATCGAGATCATCGGCGACGCGCGCAAGTTGGGCACCTACGAGCTCTCGACCAGCGAGCACGTCGACTGCTGCACGCTGTTCATGCCGCGCACGCCCGAGACGCACGCTCGGCTCCAGCCGGTCCTCGACGCAGAGGCCGCCCTCGACCAGGAGCGGATGGTGGCCGACGCACTGGCGTCGATCAGCTGGCAGGACTACCGATCGCCCTCGTATCGCCCGCCCAAGCGATGGCCTACGCCGATGGAACCCGTGTCGAGCGAGACCCCGTGACTGGCGCGCCGGGCGAGAAGCGTCTGTCGATCCTCGCGCTCGAGCCGTACTACGGTGGCTCTCATCGTGCGGTGCTCGACACGCTCGTCGAGTACGTCGACGCCGACTGGCATCTGCTCACGCTTCCTGCTCGCAAGTGGAAGTGGCGGATGCGGGGTGCGGCGATCACGTTCGCCTCGCAGGCCGATGCGCTGTCACGCCGGCTCGGATCGGCTCCGTTCGACCTCGTGTTCGCGTCCACGTTCCTGAACCTCGCGGAATGGCGCGGCCTCGTACCGCCCCCGATCGCAGCCGTGCCCGCCATCCTGTACTTCCACGAGAACCAGCTCGTCTACCCCAACCGCCACACCGCGGAGTGGGACCTCCAGTTCCCGCTCACCAACATCACCTCCGCGCTCAGTGCCGAGCGCTGTGTCTTCAACACCGAGTGGAACCGCGACCGCTTCCTCGCCGAGATCCCCGCGTTCATCCGCCAGTTCCCGGACTGTCGGCCCTCGGGGCTCGCCGACCGCATCGCCGAGAAGTCCGAGGTACTCCATCCGCCGTTCGACCCGACCCCGTTCGACGCGGTGGAGGTCGTCCGAGGGGATCGGTGCCGGATCGTGCTGGCCGCACCGGTGGGAGCACGACAAGAACCCCGAGGCGTTCTTCTCGGCGGTCGCTCGGCTCGCCGAGGAGGGACTCGACTTCGAGGTCGCGGTCGCGGGGCAGTCGTTTCAGGACGTGCCCGAGTCGATCCTGCGTGCGGAGGAGCTGCTCGGCTCGCGTTTGGTGCACGTGGGTGAGCCGGGATCGAGGGAGGAGTACGCGCGACTGCTCGCCTCGTCAGACATCGCGGTGTCGACCGCCGTCAACGAGTTCTTCGGTCTCGCGATGATCGAGGCGGCGTACTCGGGCTGCTATCCGCTGGTACCGGATCGGCTCGCGTATCCCGAGATCTACCCCGCCCAGATGCTCTACGACGGTGACCGATGGGCTCGTGCAGGCCCTGCGGGAGGTGGTCACTGCCCGACCCGCGCCCCATGCCGCCCGGGCCCTCGCCGAGACCTACACGGTCGCGCGCCTCGCTCCGGACTACGGCGCCCTCTTTGGGCGCGTGGCACGTCCGGGATTCTGACCTGTTGTCAGAACGGCCGTGGATCGCGCTGTCTGACGCGTCTGGATGCGCTAGAGTCATCGGTTGGGAATCGGCGCGCCACGCGCCGGTCATGAGGGAAGGTGGACGCGCGTGAACGGTCTGTTCCTCGGTATCGGGCTTCTGCTCCTGCTTCAGCTCACGCTGCAGATCGTCGCGCTCGTGCTGCTGGTCAAGACCCCCTCGGATCGGATCACGATCGGTGGCCGCAAGTGGGTGTGGGCGCTGATCATCATCCTGGGCGAGCTGGTCGGGCCCATCCTGTTCTTCATCCTCGGGCGCAAGCCCGCCCCCGCCATCGAGCCCTCCGTCGCCGCACCCGCCGCCAGCCGTGCGGCTGAAGCCGCTGATGCCCTCTACGGCGCTCCGCGGCACCGCCGCGCCGCAGTCGCGGTACCTCCTGCGCCGGCGTTCCAGTCGCCCCCGTAGCACCGGCTCCACCTGTCGTCCCCGCGGTCGCACCCGATTCTCCCGAGGCTGCCGCGGCGACCCCCGAGGCCTTGGCGGACGACCCCGAGATCGGTGCTGACGGTACCGGCTCGGGCGAGCTCCCGTGACGCTCGCGTTAGCCGCTTCGCCCGCCTCGCACGCCGACACGGCGATCCCATCGGCGGCCTCCGCTATCGCCGTACGCGGGCTGACCAAGGTCTACGGGTCGTATCACGCTCTCGACGCCGTCGATCTCGACGTCGCCGAGGGCAGCGTGTTCGGCTTTCTCGGCCCGAACGGCGCCGGTAAGACGACCACGCTGCGCATCCTGACCGGTCTGGCGAAGCCGACCTCCGGGACGGCGACGATCTTCGGCACTCCGGCCGGCAGCTCGGTGGCGCGCGCGTCGATCGGCTTCCTGCCCGACGTTCCGGGCTTCTACGAGTGGATGACCGCCGAGGAGTTCCTGCGCTTCGCAGGCGGTCTGTTCGGGCTGTCGAAGTCCGTGCTCGACGAACGCGTCGGCGTTCTGCTCGGCCTTGCCGGACTTACCGACGTCGAGACCAAGATCGGTGGGTTCTCCCGGGGCATGAAGCAGCGCCTCGGAGTCGCGCAGGCCCTGGTGAACGCCCCGCGTCTCCTCATGCTCGACGAGCCAACGAGCGCGCTCGACCCGCTCGGCCGCAAGGAGGTCCTGGACATGGTCGCCGCACTCGGCGGCCGGACCACGGTGTTCTTCTCGACCCACATCCTTGCCGATGTCGAGCGCGTGTGCGATCGGGTCGCGATCCTCGACCGCGGTCGCGTCGTGGCACAGGCTCCCATCGCCGAGCTCAAGGCCCGCTACGCGGCCCACCGTCTGGTGGTGGAGGTCGCCTCGGACGCCGACGCTCTCGCCGAGGAGATCCGCCGTCAGCCGTGGGCGCAGACAGCCGAGGTGGACGACGACACGATCACGCTCAGCGTCGACGACGTCGAAGCCGCTCAACTCGCCCTTCCCGCCCTCGTTGCCGCGCGCGGGCTCGCGCTTCGGCGGTTCGAAGGCGGCGAGGTGTCGCTCGAAGAGGTCTTCGTCGAGCTGGTGGGGGAGGCGGCCGACCGATGAAGGCCTTCCTGAGGTTTCTCGGCAAGGAGACCGCCGAGATCACCCGTACCTGGCGGCTCTGGGTCATCGGCGGGGTGCTGCTGTTCTTCGCCGTGCTGAGCCCGATCACCGCGAAGGCGATCCCGTACCTGATGAAGTACGCCTCGGGCGGCGGTACCGGGATCGCGATCACGATCACCCGCGACATCAGCTGGGTCGACTCCTACGAGCAGTGGATCAAGAACCTGGGCCAGATGGGGACCATGCTCGTCATCTTCGCCAGCGCCGGCCTGATCGCGACCGAGCGCGCCAACGGCACCGCCGCACTCGTCGTCACGAAGCCGGTGTCGCGCTCGACCTTCGCCGTGGCCAAGTACGTCGCGCAGGCGGCGCTGGTCACGGTCGCCACCGTGGTCTCGACGCTCGTCGTGCTGGCGGGCACCCGGATCGCGTTCGGCGAGGCCCCCGTTCGGCCGCTGCTCTACGCGTCCGGCGCGTGGTTGGCCCTGGCGCTCCTCGCCATCGCGATCGCCGAGGCGCTCTCGGCGTTCCTTCCGACCATCGCCGCCGCTATCGTCGCGCTGGTGGGGTGGGGGCTCGGCGGGATCGCGGCGATGTGGAGGCCCGCCGTGGAGTACAGCCCGATCGGGTTGCTTGGTGCGCCTGCCGCGCTCATCACGCAGAAGTCGCCGGACCTCGTCTGGCCGCTTCTGGCTACCGCCGTCGCCGTGGCGGTGTTCGTGGCTCTGGCAGCCGTGCTGTTCTCGACCAGGGAGCTCTAAGCGCCGCTAGGCACCGGGCTGCGGGGGCAGGTCCAGCGCATCGGCAAGAGCTTCACCGAACTGCGTCGCCGCCTCGGGGCCGTTCGCCGTCACCAGCCGGCCATCGACGGTCACCGCTTCGCCGGTCCACCGTCGCACCGTGGGCGACCAGATCGGCCTGTTGGCTCGGAAACGCCGTAGCCGGACGGCCGCGGAGTAGACCGGCTCGGGCCAGTGTCGAGGGTGCGATGCAGATCGCCCCCAGCACGGCCTCACGCTCCACGGCGTCGCGGGCGAGCGCGTGGGCCTCGGGGTCGTCGAAGAACACCTCGGCGCCGCCCCCACCTACGAACACGACCGCGTCCCACGGCTGCATTCGGGCGTCGGCGACGCTGACGCTCGCACTCGCTTCCAGACCGAGCTTGCCGACGCAGGTGCCGGGGCGAGTGCTTGCGATGGTCACCTCGGCGCCGCGCGCCTCCAGCACCGCCTTCGGCTCGACGTACTCCTCGTCCCGAAACACGCTCGGCGCGATGACCATCACTACGCGTTCCACGGCTTTCGCCCCTTCGTCGGCGTCGGTCGGCGGCGGTCCGGTCGACCGTGCTCCTGCGACGGTCCCCGCCACGTCGTTACCCTGCCGAGGATTCTACTGCTCTCGGCAGTGGTAGGATGTGTGTACACAACTTTGTACACAAGCCGTACGAGACGGCGTGACAGGAGGGGCAGCGCATGCTGGAGACCGCACCGTCGACACACGATGGGATCGACGAGCGGCTTGCGATGTATCGCGAGCGCAAGGCGGCGCTTGAGGGGGCCAACCGGTACTTCTACCTTCAGCCGACAACCGGTCCCGTCAACCATACGGTGCAGATGGCGGATGGCCGCGAGATGGTCATGCTCGCCTCCTACAGCTATCTCGGCCTCATCGGCCACCCGAGGATCGATGCGGCCGCAATCGACGCGATCGAGAAGTACGGCAGCGGTGCGGGCGGCGTTCGGCTGCTGACCGGTACCAGCGACCTCCACGTTGAGCTCGAGGAGCGTATCGCCTCGTTCGCCAAGCGCGAGGACGCGTGCGTGTACTCCTCGGGGTACGTCACCAACATCGCCATCATCACCGGTCTCACCGGTCCCGGGCGACCTCGTGCTGATGGACAAGCTCGATCATGCGTCGATCGTCGACGGCTGCCTCCTGTCCGGCGCGAAGTGGAAGACCTACCGCCACAACGACATGGCGCACCTCGAGAAGCTCCTCGCCGATGCTGCCGGCAAGTACTCGACGATCTTGGTGATCGCCGACTCGGTGTTCTCCATGGACGGCGACGTGATGGACCTCCCGGCCACCCGCAAGCTGTGCGACCGCTTCGGTGCCAGGCTGATGGTCGACGAGGCCCACAGCGTGGGGTCGCTCGGCGCGACGGGCCACGGCATCGAGGAGCACTTCGACATGTACGGCTCCATCGATCTGAAGATGGGGACGCTCTCCAAGTCCATCCCGTCGATCGGCGGCTACTGCGCGGGCACCCGAGATACGATCGACTACCTGCGGCATTTCTCGCGGCCGTTCATCTTCTCCGCGGCGTTGCCTCCCGCTCAGACAGCCGCAGCACTCGAGGCGTTCAACGTCATCGAAGACGAGCCGTGGCGTGTCGAGCAGCTGCACCGGGTGCAGCAGCGCTACTCGGAGGGGCTGAAGGCGCAAGGCTGGAACACCATGGAAGCGACCACGTGCGTCGTACCGGTGTTCGTCGGCGACGAGCATCTCACGATGGATCTCACGCGGATGCTCTTCGACCGCGGAGTCTTCGTGTGCCCGATCGTGCATCCCGCCGTACCCCGTGGCACGGATCGCCTGCGCACCTGTCTGATGGCAACGCACACCGATTCGGACATCGACCAGGCGCTCGCCGCGTTCGAGGAGTCCGGCAAGGCGCTCGGGCTCATCTAGCCCCAGGGCCGCACCCGCCGCCGGGCGAAGACCGCCGGGGCATGTGATTCGCTAGCGTTGAAGCCGGTGCCTTGTCGAGGAGGTGCCGGCTTCGCTCGTTGGGGAGGGGTCCTGGAACGTTGGGGAGCGCCGTGGTTGACGCTCGGGCATGGTCGCAGCGACGCAGAATCGGATTGACCGGAGCTGTACTTCTGCTCGTCGCGCTGCTGGTCTACCAGCTGACCCAACAACCCACCTCTGACGAGGTCTCCCGCGGCCTGCTGAACCAGTTCGTGTATCTCCTTCCGTTCGTTCTCGCCGTCGGCGGTTCGCTGCTTGCAGCGGTGCGGTCGCCGGTCGGCGACGATCGCCGCTTCTGGTCGCTCCTGTCGGGCACGCTGCTCTTCATCCTCGTACTCGAGGTCGCCTACTCGTACTGGGTCATCACCGATCAGCAGGTCGAGGCGGTGGCTGGACCTTGGGGATTCATTCTCGCCGCGATTCCGGCGCGTGATCTTCGCATACCTGCTCGCTTCGGTGTCGCGGGCGACCGAGGCAGCGCTGCCGACTCGCCTGCAGTACTTCGCATCGGGACTGATCGCCGCGATCCTGGTGTTCTTGATGACATACGGGATGCTCGTCGAGCCGTTCATGGACAGCCTCGGCCTCACCGACCACGTCATCCAGACACAGATCGCATTCCGCACCGCGATCGGGTTCACCGTGCTCCTGGGCACGTTCCTGAACGTCGGTGCGCTCAAGGCCCCGGCATGGCGGCGCTGGGAACTGCTCACCGTGGGCGGCATCGGGATCTACGCGCTGGGGCTCTGTCTCGAACCGCTGCTCGCGGCGTCCGAACTGGGATGGCCGAGCTACGCCGAGCAGGTCGCCGAGGCACTGTGGATGGCCGGCCAGTACTCCGTCTTCCTGGGCGCGACCTTCTACCTGCTCGATGACGTGCACGGCGTTCCCGTGCGTCGGCACGTGCCCACCACGTTGTTGGCCGGAGGCTGGACGGGTATCGGCTTCGACGCGTTCACGCTGGTGTCGACCTTCGGGATGGTCGCGGCGTCGTTCGTCGCCGACAGCACGTTCGAGCGGCGGCTCTACCTCGCTTCCGCGGTCGCGCTCGTCGTTCTGTTCCTGTGCCGAGAGGTCTTCGGAGCGATCGCGAGCGGCAGTCTCATGAGCGCGGCGGTCGTCGATCAGACCACTCGCCTCTACAACGCTCGCCACTTCGCCGAACTGGTGGAATCCGAGATGGACGTCTCGGTGCGCACCGGGGAGCCCCTCTCGCTCGTCCTCATCGACCTCGACGACCTCGAGCTCATGGACAAGGTGGAGGGGTTCGGTTCGTCCGATCGCGTGATCAGGTCAGCGGCAACGGCGATCCACGGCATGGCCGGGCGGGAGCTGCTCGCTGCGAAGCTGGGCTGGGACCTCTTCGGCGTGCTCGTGCCCGAGTCCTCGGGCGCCGCCTCGGCCGCGCGCGTCGACCGCATCCGCGCCGCGATCCACGCCGCTACCGGCGTGACCGCCTCGGCGGGCATCTCGACCTTCCCGACTGATGCCATCGATGCCTCCGAGCTCAAGCGCCTGGCCGAGGGCGCCCTGTACCACGCCAAGGAGCATGGGAAGGGCCGCACGGTGGTGTACGACCCCGCGATCGTGCGTCATACCAGTGCCGACGAGCGCATCGAATCGCTCGAGCGCCAGAACCAGCTCGGCGCGGTACGGGCCCTGGCGGCGGCGGTCGATCGCAGGGAGGCGGGCACTCGCCATCACTCCCAGCACGTCGCGGAGCTCTGCGTGATGGTGGGGCGAGTCCTCGGACTTGCCGAGGACGAGCTGCGCGCCCTCGATCTGGCTGCGCTGCTGCACGATGTCGGCTACATCGGGGTCCCCGAGAGGATCCTGCGCAAGCCGGCGCCGCTCACCGCAGCGCGAGTGGGTCCAGGTACGGGAGCATTCAGCCTTCGGAGAGCGGATCGCCGAGGCGACCGGCCTGGAGATGGCCCTCCCGTGGATCCGGGGCCACCATGAGCGCTGGGACGGGGCAGGCTACCCCGACGGCCTCGTCGGCGAGGAGATACCGCTGCCCGCACGCATCCTTGCCGTCTGCGATGCGTTCGACGCGATGACGCACGAGCGGGCGTTTCGTCGCGCCCTCACCCTCCACGCCGCGCTGCAGGAGATCGACCTGAACATGGGGACGCAGTTCGACCCTCGGGTCGCCGAGGCGTTCATCCGGCTTGTCGGCGCGGAGGATCACTCGACCTCGGCGGCGTTCATCCTCGCCCCCGATCAGGACCGCCCTTAGGGGCCGTGGTCGCTCCCGGGCGCGGCGGTCGCCAGACCGAGGCCCCGTCGACCCGGCTGCGCTCGAGCTGTTGGGGCCGCTACGACAGCTCCGCGAACAGCTCGCTCACGTCGCGAGGCGTCTCCGCCCGCTTGTAGCCGGGCACGTGCGCCGCGGGTAGCTCGTCCTCGTAGGTCGGTCGGCCTTCCTCTCGGTAGAACACGCCGATCGGCAGCTGGCAGGCCTCGGGCGTGCACGTGAGGTCGTGGAACGACGTCAGCGAGAGCTCGAATGCTTTGACCTTGTCGGTGGTGTCCCAGTCGCGCTCCTCGAGCTTGTACAGACGGTCGCGGTACCACTGGAACGTGTTGACGTGATTCCACGTGACGCAGGGTTGGAAGACGTCGACGATCGCGAACCCCTTGTGCGTGAGCGCCTGCTTGTAGAGCTCGGTGAGGTGAGCGATGTCCCCGGCGAACCCGCGGGCGACGAAGGTCGCGCCCTCTGCCAAGGCCAGGCCGATCGGGTTGACGGGCTCCTCGAGCACGCCCTTGGGCGTCGAGACCGTCTTCATCAAGTGGTCGGTGGTGGGAGAGGCCTGCCCGGTGGTGAGGCCGTAGATCTGGTTGTCGTGCCCGAGCAGCGTGATGTTCTGGTTACGACGGCACGCGTGCACGAAGTGCCCCAGGCCGATGCCGTAGCCGTCGCCATCTCCCATCTCGACCACGACCTGGAGGTCCGGCCGAGTCAGCGCGATCGCGTTGGCCACCGGCACTGCGCGGCCGTGCAGGCCATGGAAGCCCTGGACATCGAGGAAGTCGGCGCCGTTGCCATGGCACCCGATGCCCCACACCACCGTGAACTCGTGCTTCTCCCAGCCGAGCTCGGAGAGTGCGCGCTTGAGCGCCTCCCACATCCCGAAGTTGCCGCACCCCGGGCACCACGTGGGCTTGATCGGCGTGACGAAGTCTTTGACCTCCGGCATCGCGCTACACCTCCGTCCCGACGAGTTCGATCGATCCGACGCCCTCACACCCGTAGGGCGGTGCCTTCTCGGCAAGCCCCAGGTGCCCGCGGAGGTACGCGTAGATCTGCTCCGGCGAGAACGGGCGTCCGTCGTGCCGGCGCAGGTTGTCGGCAACGTCACGCAGGCACTGCTCTCGCACGAGTCCCTCGAACTGGCCGGTCGCGTTGCCCTCGATGATGACGGCGCGCTCGGCGGTGTCGATGAAGGCGCACACTTCGTCGGTGGGGAAGGGCCACATCGTCACGGCCTGCAGCGCATTCACCTCGACACCCTCCGAGCCGAGCCAAGCCATCGCCTGCCTGAGCGGGGCAATCGTGGTCCCGAAGCACAGGACCGACAGCGGTGCGTGATCCGGTCCGTAGCGCAACGGCGGGGGCACGAGGGTCTCGGCGAGGCGCATCTTCGAAAGGCGCTTCTCGTTCTGCATCGTCCGCATCGGACCGTCCTCGTTGGCCCACCCGCGCTCGTCGTGCTCGTAGGAGTTCACGAGCTGCAGCGCGCCTCTCACCCCGGGCAGCGCGCGGAGCGAGACCCCGTCGTCGGTGTCGAGGTCGTAGCGCTTGTAGCCGTCGGGAACCTCGCCCTCGGTCACGAGCTTGCCTCGATCTATCGTGACCGCCGAGAGGTCGAACTCGGAGACGGTCTGCGTGTTGTCCGAGAGGTAGCTGTCGCCAAGGATGATGACCGGGGTTTGGAGCTGGTCGGCGAGGTTGAACGCGCGCCAGGCCAGTTCGAACGCCTGCTCGCGGTCGCCGGGAGCAAGCACCACGCGGGGGAACTCCCCCTGGGAGGCGTGGATCGCGTAGCGCAAGTCGCTCTGTTCGGTCCACGTGGGCAGGCCTGTCGCCGGTCCGGGCCGTGTGAACAGCCCGACCACGACAGCGCTCTCGCTCACTCCAGCCATGCCGAGCGCCTCCACCATCAGCGAGAAGCCGCCACCCGACGTCGCGCACATCGAACGCGTTCCGCCGTACGAGCCGCCGACCACCATGTTCATGGCCGCGATCTCGTCCTCGGTGTGCTTGACCACGACGCCGAAGCGCTCGCTCATCGCCGCCATGAAGTGGAGCAGCGAGCTGGCGGGGGTCATCGGGTATGCGCAGTACAGCCCGATCCCGGCGGCCAACGCGCCCAGACCGATGGCCTGATTCCCGTCGACGAGCAGCCGCCTCGGCTCGCCGGTGCGAGGCTGCATGCGGTAGGGGAAGTGACATGCCGTCGACTTCGCGACGTCGTACCCGCGCTGGGCCACGGCGACGTTCAGCTCGGCGATCTCGGGTTTCTTGTGCGCGAACTGAGCGCGCAGCGAGTCGAGCAGTGGCTCGAGCGGGAAGCCGAGATGCCCGAGCACCGCCCCCAGGGCGGCCGTGTTGCGCATGATGAGCTGTCCGCCCGACTCGTAGACGATGTCTTTGAGCGGCACCGGCGTCAGACACAGGTCGTCTCGGCCCTCGATGTTGGGCGCCTCGCCCTTCAGCTCGGCGGGGTCGTAGATGACTGCCGCACCGTGCGTGAGTTCCTCGGCGTGGAGCGGGATGGTCGATGCGTCGAGCGCCACGAGCACGTCGGTGGGCATGACATGGCTGTAGATGGGCGCCTCGGAGACGCGGATGTGGTAGGTGTTGTGCCCGCCCTTGATGAGCGAGGGGTACTCGGTGAGATCGAAGGTGTGGTAGCCGGAACGGGAGAAGACGCGCGCGAGCGTCGCCCCTGCCGCCTTGATCCCCATTCCCGCCGGCCCGCCGATGCGGATGCGCACCTCACCTTGCGATGGCGCCAATGCCATGTCGGACTCCTTCCGAGAACGCCGACGGAGCCGCGTTGGGCTCCTGTGCCATTGTTCCCTAACCTGTCGCCGACGCGCCGCACTCACTCGCTGTCCCGCGCTGGTCGCCGTCTCCGTGCGCGACTGGCGAACGCCTACGCCGAGAGACCCGTGCGATACTAGGTCGCCATGAGCACCGAGAACCCACAGCCCACGGTCGTCCTCGGCGTCACCGGCTGCATCGCCGCGTACAAGGCGTGCGAGCTGGTTCGCGTGCTCCAGCGAGCCGGGTGTCGGGTCAAGGTCGTGATGACCGAGGCGGCGACGCACTTCGTCGGGCCCGCGACGTTCCGAGCGCTGACCGGCGAACCCGTCGCCCTGACCCTGTGGGACGACCCGGAGTCGAAGCGGGTGTTCCACACCTCGCTTGCCGACGAGGCGGACGTCTTCGTGGTCGCGCCTGCTACTGCGAACTCGCTCGCCGTGTTCGCTCAGGGACGGGCCGACGACCTGCTCTCGACAGCCCTGCTCGCGACCGAGGCGCCCGTTGTCGTGGCTCCGGCGATGAACGTGCACATGTGGCGCGCCGACGCGACCCGCGAGAACGTCGCGACGCTGCGATCGCGAGGTGTGGTAGTCGTGGAGCCGGAAGCCGGCGAACTTGCCTGCGGTGACGTGGGGGAGGGGCGGCTCGCCGCCGTCGAGGACATCGCAGCCGCCGTACTGGCCGAGGCGCGCCGTACCCTCGACCTCGAGGGCGTGCGCGTCCTGGTCACGGCCGGTCCCACACACGAGGCGATCGATCCCGTGCGGTTCATCGGGAACGCGTCGAGCGGCAAGACCGGCTACGCGATCGCCGAGGAGGCCGCGCGCCGTGGCGCTGAGGTGACGCTCGTGAGCGGTCCGACAACGCTGCCAGACCCCTTCGGAGTGCAGACCGTGCGCGTCACGACTGCATTGCAGATGGCGGAGGCTGCGAACGCCGCATTCGGGGCTGCCGACGTGGTCGTGGCAAGCGCTGCGGTCTCCGACTTCCGTCCCGCGCGGACGGCGACCGGCAAGGTCAAGAAGGACGACGCACCGCTGTCGATCGAGCTGGCGCGCAATCCCGACATCCTCGCCGGTCTGGGCGCGCGCAAGGACGGGCGCGTCCTCGTCGGCTTCGCTGCCGAGACCGAGAATGTGCTGGAGGCGGCTCGTGGCAAGCTCGAGGAGAAGAACCTCGATCTGGTGGTTGCCAACGACGTGTCGGTGCCGGGTCTCGGGTTCGGAAGCGACCGAAACGCGGTGTGGCTCGTGAGCGCCGAGGGTGCCGAGGAGGTCCCGGCGTGCGGCAAGCGCGAGATCGCGCGGCTGCTGTGGGACCGGATGGCGCCCGCCGGTCGCGCCGCCGCTGCCCGCCGATAGCGGTCGTCGAATCGCTTCTTGCCCCGTCCACAGGCGGCGGGTACCATACATCGGTGCCCTTCGGGGCTTCTCGGGCTGTGGCGCAGTTTGGTAGCGCACTTGACTGGGGGTCAAGGGGTCGCAGGTTCAAATCCTGTCAGCCCGACCAGCGTGAAAGAACGGGGTCCCGGCCGGGGCCCCGTTTTTCGCTCCCGCGGGTTTGCGACTCGGGCTGCGACGCCCCAGACCCGTGGCGAAACCCGCTTGCGATCTCCGGCTTTCAGGAACATTCCTCTCTGGGAACGTATGGCGCAGGCTGAGGGCGTCGGCTGTGACGTCGGCACTCGCCGCGTCGAGCGCTTCCGATCCGAGGTGCGATCGAGACCAGTGAAAGACCCGCCCGACACAGGGAGGCACCGTGAGCGACAACGTCGAATCGCCGATCACTCGCAAGGGAACCTCGAACAAGGACTGGTGGCCCGAGCAGCTCGACCTGAGCGTACTGCGCCAGAACTCGCCGGTGAGCGATCCGATGGGGGAGGGCTTCGACTACGCCGCGGAGTTCAAGACCCTCGATCTGGCGGCCGTGAAGCAGGACCTTCGCAACCTGATGACCGACTCGCAGGAGTGGTGGCCCGCCGACTGGGGTCACTACGGCGGACTCATGATCAGGATGGCGTGGCACAGCGCGGGCACCTATCGAGTGAGTGACGGGCGTGGTGGCGCGGGCGGGGGGCAGCAGCGGTTCGCTCCGCTCAACAGCTGGCCCGACAACGCCAACCTCGACAAGGCTCGCAGGCTGCTCTGGCCGGTCAAGCAGAAGTACGGCCGCAAGCTGTCGTGGGCCGACCTCATGGTCCTGGCCGGCAACGTGGCACTGGAGTCCATGGGGTTCAGGACCTTCGGTTTCGCCGGAGGCCGCGAAGACGTGTGGGAGCCCGAGGAGTCGGTCTACTGGGGGTCGGAGGGCGAGTGGCTCGGCGACGAGCGCTACTCGGGCGAGCGCCAGCTGGAGGACCCGCTGGCGGCCGTGCAGATGGGGCTCATCTACGTGAATCCGCAGGGCCCCAACGGCAATCCGGATCCCGTTGCCTCGGGCCGAGACGTGCGTGAGACGTTCGCACGGATGGCCATGAACGACGAGGAGACGGTCGCGCTGGTCGCCGGTGGTCACAGCTTCGGTAAGTGCCACGGCGCCGGTGACGCCGGGTTGGTGGGTCCGGAGCCCGAGGCCGCACCGATCGAGGACCAGGGCCTGGGGTGGAAGTCGAGCTTCGGCGCCGGCAAGGGCGGCGACACCATCACGAGCGGTCTCGAGGGAGCATGGAAGCCCAACCCGACCACCTGGGACATGGGCTACCTCAACACCCTGTTCAAGTACGAATGGGAGTTGGTCAAGAGCCCGGCAGGCGCCTACCAGTGGATCGCGAAGGACGTCGCCGACGAAGACATGATCGTCGACGCCCACGATCCATCCAAGAAGAACCGGCCGATGATGACGACCGCCGACCTGTCCCTGCGCTTCGATCCCATCTACGAGCCCATCGCTCGCGGGTTCCGGGACAACCCCGAGGAGTTCGCCGATGCCTTCGCCCGGGCCTGGTTCAAGCTGACCCACCGAGACATGGGCCCGAAGTCGCGCTATCTGGGTCCGGAGGTTCCGGCCGAGGACCTCATCTGGCAGGACCCCGTACCCGCTGTGGACCACCCGGTCGTCGATGCCGATGACATCGCCGAGCTGAAGGGGCGGATCGCCGTTTCCGGCGTTACGGTGTCCCAGCTTGTGACGACTGCATGGGCCTCGGCCTCCACGTTCCGCGGATCCGACAAGCGCGGCGGGGCCAACGGGGCTCGTATACGCCTGGCACCGCAGAAGGACTGGGAGGTGAACCAGCCCGAGCAGCTGCAGGCGGTGCTGGAGACCCTCGAAGAGATTCGCGGTCAGTTCAACCGCGAGCGGTCCGACGGCACGCAGACTCTCGCTCGCCGACCTGATCGTCCTCGGCGGGGCGGTGGGAGTCGAGCAAGCTGCTCGGGCGGCGGGACACGAGGTCGCCGTCCCGTTCACGCCCGGACGTACCGATGCGACTCAGGAGCAGACCGACGTTCGCTCCTTCGCGGTACTGGAGCCTCGGGCGGACGGCTTCCGCAACTACGTGGGGCGCCCCAACCGCATGTCCCCGGAGGAGCTGCTTGTCGACAGGGCGCAGCTGCTGACCCTGACGCCTCCGGAGATGACCGCGCTGCTCGGCGGGATGCGCGTCCTCGACACGAACGTAGGGCACTCGCCTCACGGCATGCTGACCGCGCGCCCGGAGAAGCTCACGAACGACTTCTTCTGCAACCTGCTCGACATGGACACCGAGTGGCATCCCAGCACCACCGAGGACGGGGTGTTCGAGGGCCGCGATCGAAGGTCCGGTGCGCCTCGCTGGACGGCCACCCGATGCGATCTGGTGTTCGGCTCGAACTCGCAGCTGCGAGCGATCGCGGAGGTCTACGCTGCCGATGATGCCGAGGAGAAGTTCGTCCGCGACTTCGTCGCCGCGTGGGACAAGGTGATGAACCTCGATCGCTTCGACATCGCGTAGTACCGCTCGCTCCTGAACCACCCGGAGAGGAATCCCGCGGGGGCTTCTCGGGTGGGCGCACGCACCGTCTCGTCCGCGCGCTAGACTGGGACACGTCACCAGCGCGGGCCGGCACGCGCGAGATTCGCCGCTCGAGGGGAGGGCCCGTCGTGGCCACGGTCAAGGTGTGGTGGCTCGACAACGATGCGCTGCGCTTCGGCGGTGCCGAGCAGCTCGCCGAGGCGTGTGCGAGTAGCTCGTGGTGCTGGGTGGATGTCAGCGAGCCTGACGAGGAATCGCTCGGGCTCGTCGCCGAGCGATTCGGACTGCATCCGCTCGAAGTCGAGGACGTGATGCACAAGCAGCACCGCCCGAAGCTCGACCTGTTCCCCCAGCGTCTGCACATGGTGTGGCTGTCACCAGAACCGCGTGCTTCGGGCGCGTTCGAACTGGTGGAACTCGATGTCATCCTCGGTCAGGGGCACCTCATCACTGCGCACGCCGCGACAGTGCAAGCGATCGATCTGCAGGCTGCCGAGGGCGTCGAGAGCTTCCGCAGGGGTCCGGATTGGGTGCTGCACGGCATCATCGATCGGATGGTCGACGACGTGCTTCCCATGGTCGATCGTCTCGGCGAGCAGCTCGACGAGATCGAGGAGATCGTGATCGCTGCCCCGGAGCCGGAGAGCCTGCGCAAGCTGCATTCACTCCGCCGCGCCCTGGTGCAGGTTCATCGGATCATCGGTCCCGAGCGCGATATTCTTCGCGCGCTCGCGCGCGAGCGTGGCGTGATCGGCGAGGACGCGTACCGATACTTCCAGGACGTGGGCGACCACCTTGCACGCGTGGACGACGCCATCGAGACGTATCGAGATGTGGCTGCGTCGGTGATGGACATCTACCTCTCGGCGCAGAGCAACCGGATGAACCAGATCATGAAGCAGCTCACCGTGGTCGCCACGATCTTCATGCCGCTCACGCTGATCTCGGGCATCTACGGAATGAACATCTCGGTGGTCGATCGCGGAGAGGGTGCCGGCATGTGGCCCCCGCCGTTCGCGTGGTGGTCGTTCTGGCTGGTGCTCGCGGGCATGAGCGCCATCGGACTTGGTATGGTGTGGTACTTCCGACGGAAGGAATGGTGGTAGTGGACGAGACGCAGGCCGGGGTAGGCACCCCGGATACGCCCCGCCCAGAGAACCCGATCGACCACAGCGCAGACGTGTACACGGCGGCCAACGTCATCACCGTGCTTCGTCTGGTGCTGGTACCCATCTCATTCGCCGTGCTCGTGTCCGGCGAGAACGATGTCGTGTCCTTCGTGCTGTTCGCCCTCGCCGCGTCGACCGACTGGCTCGACGGACAGATCGCTCGGCGCACCGGTACGGTCACGATGATCGGCAAGGCTATCGATCCGCTCGTGGACCGCTTGCTCATCGCCGCCGGCGTACTCGGGCTCTACCTGATCGACCGGCTGCCGTTGTGGATCGTGCTGCTTCTCGTGACTCGGGACGTGCTGTTGCTGTACGGCCTGTGGCGTCTCGACAAGGCGGGCCGCAAGCTGTCGGTGAGCTACATCGGAAAAGCGACCACTGCGGTGCTGCTCACAGGCTTCTCGCTACTGATCCTCAACTGGCCCCAGGTGCCCGGTCTCGGCATCGTCGACACGCCGGCACTTCCCGGATGGGGAAGTCAGCCAGTGGCCCTCGGCATGTGGTTCGTCTACGTGGGAATCGTGTTGTCGATGGTCTCGGCGGTGAAGTACGCCTACCTGTTCGCCGAAGTCCGCCGAGGTGCGCCGTCCGGAGCGTAACGACTCTGTGTCTCGTCCACGTTTAAGGTTGGCACGCCACTACCATATGTCGGACGCGACGACCCCTGCCGAGAGCTGCACCTTTGCCTGAACCCGACTACAGACCCTCGTCCCGATCGACCGCCCGCCGGAGCGCCTCGAGCTCCCGCGGGCGGTCCTCGCGCGCCTCGTCAGGCACGGGCGCGAAGGCCCTGCTGATCGCCGCGCTCGTGCTGGTCGCCGTGCTGGCCGTGGGCGGAGTCGCCGAGGCGATCGCCAGCGCCGGACGCGTCCACCCCGGCGTGGTCGTGGCCGGCATCGAGGTGGGCGGCCTGTCGCAGGCAGCCGCTCGTCTGCGGATCGAGCGCGAGCTCTCCAAGCGAATGGCATCGACGCCGATCGTCTTCACGCTGGGCGAGCGCTCCTGGAAGGCAAGCGCCGAAGGCGTAGGCGCGTCGGTCGATTCGAGCGCGCTTGCCTCGGCGGCGTGGGACGTCGGCCGCTCGGGCGGTCTTGGCGCCTCGCTCGGCAACAGGGCCCAGGCGTGGCTCGGCAATGTTGAGATTCCCGCACAGGCGCGAGTCGACGAGACCAAGACGGCGGCATTCTTCACCGAGATCGACAGGCGTGTGGCAGTGGCGCCGAAGGACGCGGTGATTCGCGTGAAGGGCACGTCGATGGCGCTGATGGCCTCCAAGAAGGGCCGCGCCGTCGACCAGGCCAAGGCGCGCGTGCTGCTCAGGTCCGGGTTGCTCTCGGGTACGCGTACCTTCGAGGTCCCGATGACCGTCGTCGACCCAGCCATCACCGACGCCGAGGCCCGCGATGCGATGGCGGTGGCCAAGGCGTTCATGGCGGCCCCTGCTGCGGTGAGCCGCGGTCCAAGGACATGGAAGTTCCCGCCGAAGCAGATCGCCTCGTGGACGTCGTTCAGACCCGTGGGCAAGGCGGGCGTCGAGAAGCTCGAGGCCTACATCGATCCGGCTGCACTCGACGAGTCGACGCAGGGCACCTTCGGCAAGCTGGGCCGTGCTCCCCAGAACGCCCGCTTCGAGGTCGACAACGGCCGGGTCAAGATCGTGCCGTCGAAAGACGGGGTGGGACCCGACCTCTCCGCGCTGGCGAGCGACCTGACATCGGCCCTCGCCCAGGCGGACGGACCGCGCACGGTCAAGCTCCAGATCGGCCGGACCGCACCCGCGATCACTACCGACGAGGCGCGGACCTACGGGATCAAGGAGCGCATCGCGACCTATACGACGACGTATGGGCCGTCCAACAAGCCTCGCGTGAACAACATCCACCTGCTCGCTGACTCGCTCAACGGCAAGCTCATCCCGCCGGGAGGCCAGTTCTCGTTCAACGGTTCCGTAGGTCAGCGCACCGCCGAGAAGGGCTACGTCGAAGCACCGGCGATCGTGGCGGGCAAGCTCGTGCCGCAGCTCGGCGGAGGCATCTGTCAGGTGTGCACCACGCTCTTCAACGCGGTGTTCTTCTCCGGCTTCCCGGTCGACCAGCGCATCAACCACATGTTCTACATCAGCCACTATCCGGCCGGCCGCGACGCGACGGTGTCGTGGGGTGGGCCCGACTTCAAGTTCACGAACTCGACCGATCATTGGGTGCTGATCGCGACATCGTACACGCCCTCGTCGATCACCGTGTCCCTGTACGGCACCGACCCGCGCTACGATGTCTCCTACGTCGACGGTCCGTGGACGGATGTCCGTCCGTTCAAGACCGAGATCGTGAAGGACCCGACGCTGCCGGCGGGCTCGAAGTTCGTCGAGGACGCCGGCGTCGAAGGTCGCGCCATGGTCGTGACGCGTACCGTCAAGAAGGATGGCAAGGTCATCAGGGTCGACCGGTTCGTCTCGGATTACCGACCGAAGTCCGAGACGGTCAAGGTGGGCACCAAGCCCTCGCCGAGCAAGACGGCGACGAGCACGCCCAGGCCGTAGGCGCCTGCGGCGTCGAGCCGGCGAGTCTCGCGCGGGGGAGAGGTGCGGGAGGGGAGAGGTCCGCATGTTCCAGCCCGAGCTCGAGGCGATGCCCCGGCCGCAGCTCGAACAGCTCCAGCTCGAGCGCCTGCAGTCGCTGCTTCGCCGGGTCTACGACGTCGTGCCGCTGTACCGGCGCAAGTACGACGAGGCGGGGTTCGACCCCGCATCCGTCGCATCGCTCGACGACCTCGCGAGCGTGCCGTTCACGGTGAAGGACGACATGCGCTCGGCGTACCCCTACGGGATGTTCGCCGTTCCTCTGCGTGACATCGTCCGCGTCCACTCCTCGAGCGGTACGACCGGCCAGATCACCGTCGTCGGCTACACCGAGGGCGACATCGACCGGTGGTCGGACCTGATGGCCCGCACGTTCGCCTCGGCAGGGGCCACCGATGAGGACATCATCCAAGTCACCTACGGATACGGCCTCTTCACAGGCGGCTTGGGCGCCCATTACGGCAGCGAGCGTCTCGGCGCGCTCACGATCCCCGTCTCGGGCGGCAACACCAAGCGCCAGGTCCAGATCCTGAAGGACTTCGGCGTCACCGTCCTCGCGTGTACCCCCTCCTACGCATTGCTCATCGCCGAGACAGCCGAGGAACTCGGCGTGGACCTGCGCGACACGCCGCTGCGGATCGGGGTGTTCGGTGCGGAGCCGTGGAGCGAGAACATGCGCCGTCAGGTCGAGGACGCGCTGGGGGTCTCGGCGATCGACATCTACGGGCTCTCCGAGGTCATGGGGCCGGGCGTGGCCTCCGAATGCGTCCACAAGCACGGCCTCCACGTGTTCGAGGACCACTTCCTGATCGAGATCGTGGATCGCGAGACGCTCCAGCCGGTGCCCGACGGCGAGTACGGCGAGGTCGTGTTCACGACGCTCACCAAGGAGGGCATCCCGGTCATCCGGTACCGGACCCGCGACATCTCCCGGATCATCCCGGGGCAGTGCCCGTGCGGCAGGACCTTCCGCCGTATGGAGCGCGTGACCGGTCGAAGCGACGACATGCTGATCATCCGCGGCGTCAACGTCTTCCCGAGCCAGATCGAGCAGGTACTCACAGGCATCGAGGGCGTCGCTCCCCACTACCAGGTCGTGCTCACGAAGCGGGCGAGCATGGACCACGTCGAGGTCCACGTCGAGGTGGATCCGGACATCGCGTTCGACGAGGTCCGCGTGCTCGAGCGCATCCAGCGCCGGGTGAAGGCCGAGATAGAGTCGGCGCTCGCGGTATCGATAGCGGTGAAGCTGGTGGAGCCGAAGTCGATCGCCCGAAGCGAGGGCAAAGCGAAGCGCGTGGTCGACCTGCGCTCAGAAGGGGGCAACTAGCATGATCGAGCAGCTGTCGGTCTTTCTGGAGAACTCACCTGGTCGCCTCGCCGAGCTGGCCAGGGCATTGGGCGATGCGGGGATCAACATGCGGTCCCTGATGGTGGCCGACACCGAGGAGTTCGGCGTGGTCCGCATCATCTGCGATCATCCCCGCGACGCCGCGGGGCGGCTCGGCGAGCTGGGGTTCGGAGCGTCGCTCACCCCGGTTGTCGCGGTCGAGATACCCGATCGTCCCGGCGGGCTCGCGGACGTGCTCGAGACGCTGGGGTCGGCGGGACTGAACGTCGAGTACGCCTACGCGTTCGTCGAGCCCTCGGGCGACGCGGCGGTCGACATCTTCAAGGTCGACGCTTCGGGGGCGGATGAGGCGCTCTCCTCGGCGGGCTTCCGCGTGCTCGATGCAGGCGAGTTGTACGCGCCTGACGGTTCCTGATCGGTCTGCCGCAGGCACTGCTGCACGAGGAACTGCAGCGCGCGGATGTCCTCAGGCGCGCCGAGCACGACGGCCGCGAGCTCGTCGTCCGCAGCGCTCACGAGAACGCGTACCGACGTACGGATGCGCGCCGCCACCGAATCCGCGGCGCGCTTGGGCGTGTGCGGCAACAGCAACGCGAAACGGCCGTCGTCCAGTCGCGCGACCACATCGGCATTGCGCACGCCGTCGAGCAGCTCTGCAGCGACCTCGCGTACGAGGGCATGCTGGCGCGCGGGGCGCCGCGCGTTTCGAGGCGTCAGGGTGAGCAGCACCACCGCAGCGGGCTCGCTGTAACGTTCGCTGCGCGACAGGGCGACATCCAGCTGCTTGCCGAAGAATCGCTGGTTGTACAGCGAGCTCCACTCCTCGAAGGCTCCCTCGTTGTCGAGCCGGATGAATGCGTGCCGCACGCGCACGCAGATCTCTCCGCCCAGGATCCCGACGAGTCCGTACGCGGCGAGCCGGGCAACGAGAAGCCCGACTGTCGCCCAGTCGGTACCCGCCGGGCGGGAGAGCATCGGGACGCTGTACGCGACGTCGATGAGTGCGGCCAGTGCCGCGGCGATGAACCCGCCTCGACGACCCCAGTGCACCGCGCCGATCAGCACGCCCAGCAGGAGCAGCCCGGGCATCACCTCTTGGGCGGTGAGCCCGCCCTCCAGCGACAGCAGCATCGTCGCGGTCACCGCGGCGACACCCAGCGCGATCACGAGCTCTTCGAACCGTCGGTAACCCATCGGTCCCTCCTCAGACCCGCGGAGCCACTCTCGGCAACGCCGCCGCTACGAGCTCGAGAGGCGGCACGGTCCTTGTAGTAGACTCCGGCAGGCTCTTCCACCTGCCGAGCAACCCACGTCCGAGGGCCGGCCGCGATGTATCCAACCCCCCAAGCGAGTATCGGCACCGTTGCTTCCGCAGCTGAGCGGTGGAAGCGGGCCTTCGCGCTGCTCGCGACAGGTGCGGCCGCGGTCGCGATGCTGGCGGGTCCTCTCGCCGACCGGGCGCCGGCGGAGCCACGACCGAGCGATCGCGTGGGCCAGGCGACTGCCGGCAAGCAGCGTCTGAGGCTCAGCGCGCTCCCGGACGTGGACATGCGAGCAGGCATCCTGGTCGACTCGCAAGGCCGGATCCTGTGGGCGAGGTCCGCCAACGCGAAGCGCCCGATGGCGTCCATCACGAAGATCATGACTGCCGTGGTCGTGCTCGACGAGGGCAAGCTCGACCGCAAGGTGACCGTGCCGCCGATCGCGCTGACGGTGGGCGAGTCCGCCGCAGAGCTGCGCGCGGGAGAGAAGGTCACGATCCGGCGCCTGCTCGAGGATCTGCTCGTCAAGTCGGGCAACGACGCAGCCACCGCCCTCGCTGTGACGACGGCCGGCAGCGAGAAGGCGTTCGTTGCGAAGATGAACCGCAAGGCGAAAGAGCTCGGCCTCAACGACACCGCGTTCAAGAACGCGCACGGTCTCGACGAGCGGGGGCACTACACCTCGGCCCGGGACATCGAGGTGCTGTCTCGGTACGCGATGCGCAACCCCGAGTTCCGTCGCGTCGTGGGAATCGAGTACATCCGCATCGGCGCGGCGAAGCACCGCGTGCACAACTCCAACCTCCTCATCGGGACGTACAGCGGCGCGACGGGCGTGAAGACGGGCTGGACCAACGGCGCGGGCTATTCGGTGGCCGCTGCGGCGAGGCGCGGGAGCGAGGAGCTGTACGCCGTGGTTCTGGGCACGCCTTCCGAGGCAGCCCGATTCGCCGAGGCCCGCGCTCTGCTCGACTGGGGCTTCGCGCACTACCGCCGCCAGCAGCTCGCAACGAGCGGGACCGTGGTCGCGACCCCGGCGGTGCGCGACTATCTGGATGTGAGCATCCCCGCGGCGGTGTCCCAGGACGCTTCGGCCAGCGTTATCGACGTTCAGGGTGCGATCAAGCGGAAGGTGTCCGTGGAGAGCTCGCTTGTGGCGCCAGTGAAGGCGGGGCAGCGAATCGGCTCCGTGGTGTTCACGCAAGGGGGAAGGACCGTCGCGACCGTACCGGTAGTGGCGACCCGATCGGTTCGTGCTCCGACGCTGCTCGAGCGGGCCGGAATCCAGATCGCGCGCGTCTGGCAGGGCATCTTCGGCTAGCGGCGTGGGCGCATCGGTGCGGGTTGTGGTAGACACAAACCGCTACTAACGGCGCCTACGGACGAGAGGTCGCGCCCCCATGACCGAAGCGCTCAAGCGCACCCCGCTCTACGAGGAACACCTCGCTCTCGGTGCCCGCATGGTGCCGTTCGCCGGCTGGGAGATGCCGGTGCAGTACACCGGCATCATCGACGAGCACCGCGCCGTCCGACAGTCGGCCGGAGTGTTCGACGTCTGCCACATGGGCGAGTTCCGGGTGTTCGGGTTCGGGTCGTTCGACACGCTGCAGCGGCTGTTCACGAACGATCTGGAGCGCATTCCCGAGGTGGGTCAGGCGCAGTACACGCTGATGCTTGCCGAGGACGGCGGCGTCATCGACGACCTGATCGTCTACCACTCGGGCGACCTCGAGTACCTCATCGTCGCGAATGCCTCGAACCGGGAGGCCGACATCGAGTGGATCCGGGCGCACGCGCCAGAGGACCTGGAGGTCGCCGACGAGTCGGACCGCACCGGCCTGATCGCGCTGCAGGGGCCCAAGTCGGTCGAGATCGCGACCGAGCTCGCGCACGAGGGATGGGTGCCGCCGGAGCGGTTCCATATCAACGAGGTCGTGCTCGACACGGTTCCTGCACTCGCCGCCCGAACCGGCTACACCGGCGAGGACGGATTCGAGTTCTTCACCCGTGCCGCGGATGCTCCGCGCCTGTGGCGAGCACTGCTCTCGTTCCCCGAGGTCATGCCGGCCGGCCTTGGAGCCCGAGACACCCTGCGGCTGGAGATGGGCTACCCGCTGTACGGGCAGGACATGGACCGGACCACAGATCCCATCTCGGCAGGCCTGGGATGGGTCGCGCCGAAGGCGAAGACCGGTTACGTCGGGGCCGACGTGGTCGCGCGAGTCCGGGAGCAGAAGCCCGCCCGCAAGCTCGTGGGGCTGCGGGTCGAAGAGGGCATTCCGAGGCCCGGATTCCCCGTGTTGCACGGGGGCGAGCAGGTGGGTAAGGTAGCCTCCGGCACCTACTCTCCGACCCTCGAAGGCGGTATCGCGACCGCCTACGTTCCCGCCGAGCTCTCCGAGCCGGGAACGAGTCTGGAAGTAGCCATCCGCCGCAAGGTGGTGGCGGCGGTCGTTGCCAAGCCGCCGTTCGTGAAGGGGACATCGGTGGCCTAGCCGGGCCGCGCCCGCTGGGGAAGGAGCGTTTCATGAGTCATCCGAGCGATCGCAAGTACTCGACCGAGCATGAGTGGGTCATGGTGGACGGAGACGTCGCCGTGATCGGGATCTCCGAGTACGCGCAGGACCAGCTTGGTGAGGTCGTGTACGTCGACCTTCCCGGCGTCGGCGACACCCTCACCGCAGGAGACACCTTCGGTGAGATCGAGTCGGTCAAGTCGGTCTCGGAGCTGTACGCCCCGATCACCGGCGAGGTCGTCGAGGTGAACGACTCGCTGGGCGACACGCCCGAGACGGTGAACCAGGATCCCCACGGCGAGGGCTGGATGATCAAGGTCCGGGTCGACGATCCCGCCGAGGTCGAGGGCCTGATGTCCGCTGACGACTACGACGAGTCGATCGCGGAGGCCTAGGGCACCTTGAACTACATTCCGATCACCTGCGAGCAGCGCGAGGCCATGCTTCGCGCTGTTGGCGTTTCGGGGCTCGAAGAGCTCTTCGCCGACATTCCCGAGCAGGTCCGCCTCGACCGCGAGCTGGACATCGCCGCCGGGCTCTCTGAGATCGACCTCGTGCGACATCTTCGAACCCTCGCCGACAAGAACACGGCAGCCGGCTCGCTCGTCTCGTTCGCCGGCGCAGGCTGCTACGACCACTACATCCCGAGTGTGGTCGACCACGTCCTGCGGCGACCGGAGTTCTTCACCGCCTACACGCCCTACCAGGCGGAGACGTCGCAGGGCACGCTCCAGGCGATCTACGAGTACCAGTCGATGATGTGCGCGCTCACCGGCCTGGATGTGGCGAACGCGAGCATGTACGACGGGGCGACCGCGTTCGTCGAGGCCGCGATGATGGCCTGCCGCCTCACCAAGCGCTCGCACGTGCTGTGTGCCTCGACGGTGCACCCCGAGTGGCAGGCGACCCTCGCGACCTACGCGGAGGCGGGCACGTTCACGGTCGCGGTCGCGCCGCTCGACGCGGCAGCAGGGACGATTGCGCTCGGCGAGGTCGGCGATGACGTCGCCGCGGTCCTGGTCCAGAGTCCGAACTTCTACGGCAACCTCGAGGACCTCTCGGCGCTCGCGCGCACTGCGCACGAGGCCGGCGCGCTGCTCGTCGTCGCCACCAACCCCATCATGCTCGGGGTCATGCAGACACCGGCCTCGGCCGGTGCGGACATCGTGGTGGGGGAGGGACAGCCTCTCGGCAGTGCGATGTCGTTCGGTGGGCCCGGGTTCGGATTCTTCACCTGCCGGAAGGACCACGTCCGCCAGATGCCTGGCAGAGTGGTGGGTCGGACCGTCGACCTCGACGGCAACATGGCATTCGTGCTCACGCTGTCCACGCGCGAGCAGCACATCCGTCGCGAGAAGGCGACGAGCAACATCTGTAGCAACCAGGCGCTCGCCGCGCTCGCCGCTGGTGTCTACCTGTCGGCGGTGGGAGCAGAGGGTCTCGCAGGGATAGCCGAGGCGTGCATCGCCAAGGCCCACTACCTGCGGTCGCGGCTGATCGACACGGGCCGCTTCAGCCTGCCGTGGACGTCGGAGCCGCCGTTCGGCTACGAGTTCGCCCTCCAATTCGAGGGCGACGTCTCGTCGATGCATCGAACGATGCTCGAGCGGGGGTACCTCGCGGGGGTGCCGTTCTCGTCGATCGCGGCCACGCCCGGCCTCGCGCTCGCCGCTCAGGCCGACCAGCTCGTGCTCTTCGCCGTCACCGAGATGCGTACGCGCGCCGAGATCGACGCCTTCGTCGAGGAGGTGGCTTCCCTGTGACCGAGCGTCTCGCCAACACACCCGACCTCGCGCCCAAGCGCGGTCCGCGGGAGCTGATCTTCGAGCTCGGGTCTCCCGAGTCCTCCTGCGTGCTGCCCCCCGAGGGCGACGTACCGGCGGTCGATCTCGCGGCGGCGCTGGGAGGCGCGCTGCGAGAGAAGGCGCCGGCGCTGCCTCACGTGACCGAACTCGAGATCATGCGCCATTACGGTCACCTCGCCGACATGAACTTCGGCGTCGACTCTGGCTTCTACCCTTTGGGCAGCTGCACCATGAAGTACAACCCGAGGGTCAACGAGGACGCGTGTCGCCTCGAGGGTTTCGCCGGTTTGCACCCGTACCAGCCGACGGAGTCGGTGCAGGGCGCGCTCGAGCTGATGGTCGGCCTCGCCGACGCGCTCGCCGAAGTCGCCGGACTGCCCGGCGTGACGCTGCAGCCGGCTGCTGGAGCACACGGCGAGCTCACCGCGCTGATGTGCATTCGGGCAGCTCACGAGGCCGCCGGCAACGTTCGCTCGAAGGTGGTCATCCCCGATACCGCCCACGGCACGAACCCCGCCACCGTCACGATGTGCGGTTACCAGACCATCACGATCCCGAGTGACGAGCGAGGACTCGTTGACCTCGCAGCACTGGAGGCCGCGCTCGACGAGGACGTCGCCGCATTCATGCTCACGAACCCGAACACGCTCGGGCTCTTCGACGAGCAGATCCTCGAGATCACGAAGCGCGTGCACGCGGTCGGCGCCTACGCCTACTGCGACGGAGCCAATCTCAACGCCATTCTCGGCAAGGCGCGCCCTGGCGACCTGGGATTCGACGCGCTGCACATCAACCTCCACAAGACCTTCAGCACGCCCCACGGAGGCGGGGGGCCGGGCGCGGGTCCGGTGTGCGTGTCCGAGGCACTCGCCGAGTTCCTTCCGGGACCCCTCCCTGCTCGAGACGGCGACAGCTACACCCTGATCGCTCCGCGACACAGCATCGGTCGAGTGCGCAGCTTCTTCGGCAACTTCGGCGTGCTCGTTCGGGCCTACACCTACATCCGGGCAGTGGGTGGGGAAGGGCTTCGGGAAGTGGCCGAGCAGGCGGTTCTCTCGGCGAACTACCTCAAGGAGCGGCTCAAGGGCGCCTACGACCTGCCCTACGACCGGGTGTGCATGCACGAGTTCGTGCTGTCGGGCTCGCGGCAGAAGCGTCAGCACGGCGTGCGGACTCTGGACATCGCGAAGCGCCTGCTCGATTACGGCTTCCATCCGCCCACGGTGTACTTCCCGCTGCTGGTCGAGGAGGCGCTCATGATCGAGCCCACGGAGACCGAGCCGCTCTCCAGCCTCGATGCGTTCGCCGACGCGATGCTCGCGATCGCCGCCGAGGCTGCCGAGGACCCCGAACTCGTGATCGGAGCGCCCTACACCACGCCGGTGAGGCGTCTGGACGAGGCCGGGGCGGCCCGAAACCCGGACCTGGCGTGGCGCCCGACCGGCGAATGAGTCCCGCGGCGCCATGGCGCCTGCTGATAGACGACCGCTGTCCTGCGGCGTGGAACATGGCGCTGGACCGCGCGATCCAGGTCGCGCGCGACCGCGGTGAATCGCCACCGACGCTTCGGCTGTACCAGTGGGAGCGACCCACCGTTACGCTCGGGAAGTTCCAGGACGTAGCCTCGATCGATCTCCAAGCGTGCGTTCGGGCAGGCGTCGACGTCGTGCGGCGGTTCACTGGCGGCCGCGGGGTGCTTCACGACGACGAGCTCACCTACTCGGTCGTAGCGTCGACGTCTGATGGCGTCCCACGCGGTACGGCCGCGTCGTATCGGTATCTGAGTGCTGCACTGGCGAACGCGTATCGCGGCCTCGGCGTGGGCGCGGAGCTGGTCGCACGCGACCTGGGAGTTCGCGGTTCCTCGGCGTGCTATCTCCACAGCACCGCGGCCGACCTGTCGCTTCGAGGCCGCAAGCTTTCCGGCTCGGCCCAGGTCTGGCTCCACGACACGGTCCTCCAGCACGGGTCGTTCGTGCGCACTCGCGACATCGCTCGGGAGGCAGCCGTGTTCGGCCTCGATCGCGACGATGCCGAGAGGCTCGGTGACTCGACCGTCACGCTGGGCGACGAGCTGGGGGAGCCGCCGTCGCTCCCGATGCTGAAGGACGCGGTGGTCGGCGGCTTCTCGAGCGCGCTGGGCGTGGAGTTCGAGCTGGGAGAGCCCAGCGAGCTGGAGCGTGCGCTCGCGGAAGACCTGCTGCCGCAGGCCGTTGTCGACGTCCGAGCTCCGTCGGGAGCTGATCGAGCATGAAGCTTGAGTTCAGCTTGAGGAAAACCCGGCGAAATCGAACCCCAGCGGTCTGCGCGCATGCGGTAGAATCGGCGTGAGGTCGCCAAGGGGACGGAGAGACCATGTCCGACGAGCTTGATCGCACCGAAGAAGACGCGCTACTCGACCTCGAGAGCCTGTCCAACGAGGAGCTGCGCTCCCTGCTCGACAAGCTGTACGAGGAAGAGCAGAGGATCTCGTACCGGCGTCGCGTGCTGCACGGCAAGATCGACATCCTTCGGGCCGAACTCGTGCGCCGGCTCAAGGGCCAGCGCGAGGCCGGCGACGACGTGATCACCGGTCGCGACGTCAACAAGCTCATCGACATCCTCTCCAACGATCTGCGCGGTGTGTCGAGATTCGATGTCGCCAGCGGGGACAACGGCGACTCCGCAGAGTAGACCCTGCCGTCCAACCGGACCTGACGCGTACGAGGAGGAAGCGTGCCCGACCTCAACACCCGACTCAAGGACTTCCTGTCGAGCCTGACCGACGATCCCATCGAGGCGCGCGTCACCGACTACGTGATCCGCGAGCTTCATAACGGCCGCGGTCTCTTCGACATCATGAAAGACCCCTACGTGCGCAATCGGCTCAACGAACAGAAGGTCGAGGAGCTCCTCGAGAAGCCCGAGATCGTGGATGCGTTCGAGAGCGAGCTGAAGCAGTCGTTCACGCTTCCGGACGTCACGTTCGGAAGCTAGCTGGTCGCGAGGAGGACGTCATGGCCGACTGCCCGGAATGCGGAGCCAAGCTCGACCCCGCGCAGTCGTCGTGTCCGTCGTGCGGAGTAGAGATCGAGGCCACTGCCGCGTTCGCGCCGGTAGAGGGCGCGACGGCAGTGCCGCAAGCCGACGTCGCACCGGCCCTTGGCGGCGTGAAGGCCCCCACGCTCGTCCTTCATAAGGGGCACGGCGCCGGCGAGCGATTCGCCCTTGAGAGCGAGCGCGTTGGGATCGGGCGCGATCCGTCCTGCGACATCTTCCTGAACGACGTCACCGTCTCGCGCGAACACGCAGTGGTGGAGCTTGTCGGTGACGACGTGGTGATCCGCGACTCCGGATCCCTGAACGGCACCTACGTCAACGACCGGCTCGTGGAGTCCGCCGTCCTGAACGAGGGCGACTCGGTACAGATCGGCACGTTCTGCATGACGTTCGTCGGACAGAAGGGGAGCGGCACACGATGACAAGCCGCGACTACCTCACCATCGGCGAAGTGGTCCAGAAGCTTCAAAGCTCCTATCCCGACCTCTCCATCTCGAAGCTGCGCTTTCTCGAGGAGGAGGGCCTCATCGCCCCCGAGCGGACCGGCGGGGGGTACCGCAAGTTCACGACGGCAGACGTTGCCCGCCTTGAGATCATCCTGCGGCTCCAGCGAGAGCACTTCCTTCCGCTGTCCGTGATCCGAGAGCGTCTGGCCGACTACGACCGCGGCAAGCTGCCGCCAGAGCTCGAGCGTGCCGGTGGGCCGGTCGCCGAGCCACTCCCTCTCGGCGGTGAGGACGAGGGCCCGCTGCCGCTCGAAGACGCGCCCAGCGTGATCGGCGTGCCAGTGTCCTTCGTGAAGGAGATCGCCGATTTCGGACTCATCCAGCTGCAGAGCGGGGAAGTCGGACTCGAGATAACCCGTCCCGACGTGGCCATCATCCACGCTGCCTGGGATCTTCGGAAGTACGGCGTCGAGCCCCGGCACCTGCGCATGTACGAGACGTTCGCGGAGCGCGAGGCCGCGCTGTTCTCCCAGATCCTGATGCCGGCGTTTCGGCACAAGACACCCGAGTCGCGCCAGAAGCTCACCGAGACGCTCACCGAGCTCTCGACGCTGACGGACGATCTGAAGAGCCGCCTGCTGCGGCGCTCGCTCCTTCGGACCTTCGAGGATCTGTCGTAGGGGATGCCGACCGACGGAATCGACACCGCAACGCAGGCCGACGACGACGATCGCGAGGTCGCACCGCGGTTCGCACACGCCAGCGAGCGGGTCGCGGCCGAGATTCTCGACTACTACGGCGTGAAATGGGAGTACGAGCCCACGTCGTTCCCGCTCGAGTGGGACGCCAAAGGGAATGTCTTGTCATGGTTCACGCCGGACTTCTATCTCCCTGACTTCGACGTCTACATCGAGCTCACCACGATGAGTCAGAAGCTCGTTACCAAGAAGAACCGCAAGGTACGGCGGCTCAAGGAGCTGCACCCTGAAGTCAACGTCAGGGTGTTGTACCAGAAGGACTTCCGCCGCCTGCTGCAGCGCTTCGGGATCGCCCCCGTCGACGTCCCTCACGCCGAGGGCGGCGGTGTCGTGTCGGCCGAGCACGGACTCGATGATGCGCGCTCGGATTCGCCGGCCGAGAAGGGTAGCCAGACGTGAGCACGCCGACCGCTCCGCCCTGGGTCGGCGACGTACTGCTCGACGAGCCCACCATCCGCGAGAAGGTAGCCGAGCTTGGCGCTGCTCTCAGCGAGCGTTACCGGGGGCAGGACCTGCGGCTCATCACGGTCTTGCGCGGGGGTCTGTTCTTCCTCGCGGACCTCGCTCGCGCGATCGAGATCCCACTGTCGATCGACTTTCTGAGCATCGCGCCGTACCACCCTGGGCAGGGCGGAGTCGCGCGCGTCACGAAGGACTTGAGCGACGACGTGCACGACGCGGCCGTCGTGCTCGTGGAGGACGTGGTCGACACGGGCCTCACCGTGCACTACATCTCTAACCTGCTGAAGGCCCACCGACCTGCCAGCTTCGAGATCTGCGCGTTGCTGGACAAGCCCCACCGGCGCATCGCGAACGTGCCGATCGAGCACACCGGCTTCGTGATGCCCGACCAGTTCCTTGTCGGCTACGGGCTCGACGTCGGCGGACGCTACCGCAACCTTCCCTACATCGCTGCGGTTCCCGAGGAATCGTATTCCTGATGCAGCGGCGGTTTAGCACGCCCGTGCGCCGCGTGGCGTTCGCGATGGTGGCCCTGGTGGCCGTCGTCGCGGTGGGCACCCTCGGCTACCGTCTCATCGAAGGCTGGGGGCTCTTCGATTCGCTCTACATGGCCGTTATCACGATCGCGACCGTGGGGTTCGCCGAGGTCCACCCGCTGTCCGAAGCCGGGCGCGCCTTCACCATCCTGCTGATCATCACCGGCATCTCTGTGCAGTTCGTCGCTCTGGCCACCATCGTCGACTACTTGTCCGGTGGCCACCTCATCCAGACGTTGGAGGGACGCACCATGGCCCGGCGCATCGATAGCCTGAGCGGCCACGCGATCGTGTGCGGGATCGGTCGTGTGGGATCCGTCGTTGCCCGCTCGCTCGCCGAGTCCGGCTGCGACTTCGTCGTGGTCGACACCTCGGACGAGGCCGAGGCAACCTGCAGGACCGAGGAGTGGCTGCTCGTCAAGGGCGATGCCGCCGAGGAGGACACGCTTCGGGCGGCGGGCATCGAGCGTGCGAAGTCGGTGGTGACCGCAGTGGACTCCGACGCCGACAACCTCTTCGTGACGGTGACCGCCCGGGCGCTGAACCCGGCCCTGTTCATCGTCGCGCGCTCGTCGCACGAGACATCAGAACAGAAGCTGCTGACGGCGGGGGCGGACCGGGTGATCACGCCGAACGTGATCGGCGGGCGACGGATGGCCGGGATGGTGATGCAGCCGGTGGTCTCCGACTATCTCGACCTCGTCGCGCACGGCGAGGGTGTCGAGTTCAGGCTGCAGGAATACGCGATAGACGCCAGCTCCCAGCTCGTCGGCAGGACCCTTTCCGAGGCTCGGGTCCGCGAGAAGACCGGAGTGTACGTACTTGCGGTGAGAGGCTCGGACGGACGCATCGAAGCGAATCCGGACAGCGGATTCCGGTTCGCTGCCGGCGACCATGCCGTCGCGCTGGGAACCGAGTCTCAGCTCGCATCGTTCGCGGCGTTCGCCTCCCCGGTCGTGCCTGGCTCGGCGGCGTGAGCCGAGTGCATCCGTCTGCCGATTGGGCTACGCTTCTGCCCGCTGCCCGTTTGGGACGAACCTCATCGAGGAGGACTTGGTGAACGACCTGGAGCGCTACATTCGCGACATTCCCGACTGGCCGCAGGAGGGTGTCGTCTTCAAGGACATCACGCCGCTGCTCGCGAGCCCCGAAGGGTTTCACAAGGCGATCGACATGCTGGGCGAGACGTTCGCGGAGCTTGGCGTGACGAAGGTCATGGGTGCCGAGGCCCGCGGCTTCATTTTCGGGGGCGCGCTCGCGTACAACCTCGGCGCCGGATTCGTGCCTGCGCGCAAGCCGGGCAAGCTGCCGTGGAAGACCACGCGACACGAGTACGCGCTCGAGTACGGCACCGATTCGCTCGAAGTCCACACCGACGCGTTCACCACCGACGACGTGGTGCTGATCGTCGACGACGTACTTGCCACCGGCGGTACCGCGGCCGCCAAGGCCGCGCTCGTCGCCAGCATGGGTGCACAGGTCGCGGGCTTCGCGTTCCTGATCGAGCTGGACTTCCTGAACGGCAGGGACAAGCTTCCGCAGGACGTGAAGGTCGTCTCTCTCATCCACGTCGACTAGCTCGACGTCGAGCGGATTCAACGGCACAGCTGACGCCCCTTGCGCTCCGCAGGGGGCGTACGCGTGCCTCCCAAAGTCAACGGACCTGTAACCGCTGCTCCAGTCGGGGTCTGGACGTGGCGATAGATGGTAGGATAGGGGTGTCGCTCGGCGACCCGGACACACCTCGATCGCAGCACACATCACACCAGGAGGGTCCGTGCACCACGTAGGTCGCATCTTCGCGTCGCGACTGCTCTCGGCGGGCTTGGTCGCCGCTCTCACGCTTACTTCCGTGGCTCCTGCGTACGCGGTGACGAACGCGCGCATCGAGGCACGCAAGCGCGATGCAGCGCGGGCACAGGCGCGTCTCGATGACCTCTCCACGCAGCTCGAGCTTCGTGCCGAGGAACTCGGACAGATCGAGGGCCGTCTCGACAAGACGAGGGCCTCGATCGCTCGCAACGAACGCGAACTGGCCCGGGCCAAGCGCGACCTTGCACGGTCGCAGGAACAGCTGGCCGACAGGGCCGCGTCGATGTATCGCAACGGGCGCATCGATCCCGTTGCCTTCTTCGTCGGCGTGGCCGACTTCTCCGATCTGCTCACGCGGCTGGAGCTCTATCGTCGAATAGGACGCCAGGACGCGGGGGTCGTGACGGCCGTTCGCGACGCGAAGCAGCGGGTCGAGCTGGCCCGAGCGATGCTCGAGCAGCGTGAGGCCGAGCAGTCCGAGCTGCGGCTGAAGGCCCGCTCCAAGCAGGCAGAGGTGGCTGCGGCGCTGCAGTCCCAGCGTGAGTACCTCGCGTCGATTCGCGCGGATGTGGCACGGCTGATCGCCGCGGAGCGCAAGCGGCAGGAGCGCATCGCCGCCGAGCGTGCGCGCCGGCTGGCAGCTGCCCTCAGGGCACAGCGCGCGAAGAGTGCCAGTTCTGCTCCCAACATAGACGTCTCCAAGTTGGGTGGCGCCCGGTCGGGCGTCGTCCTCGTCGCGATGAAGTACCTCGGTGTGCCGTACGTGTGGGGCGGATCCACCCCGTCAGGCTTCGACTGTTCGGGACTGGTGCAGTACTGCTACGCACAGCTCGGGATCCAGGTGCCGAGGACAGCGCGGGACCAGTACTTCGCTGCGGCGAAGATTCCCGCCGACCGGCTCGACCTGCTCCAGCCCGGCGATCTCGTGTTCTTCGCATACGGCAAGGACCCGGAGCAGATCCATCACGTCGGTATCTACGCTGGCGGCGGCACGTACATCCACGCGCCTCAGACCGGCGATGTGGTGCGGGTGTCGTCGTTGCAGGAGCGGATCGCGAGCCGAGGCGACTACGTCGGGGCGTCGCGCCCGTAGGTCTCTGAGTCCGCGTCCTCAGGTCGTTTCGGCGACCGCTCGCGCCCCCACGCGCACCGCTCCCCGAGACGGCCCTGCCTACCTGCGGCCACGGACTGTTTGCCCTGCTCGGCATGGTATGATTCGTCCACTTCTGACTCCGGCGGCTCTCGGGAGGTTCCTTCGGTGACGCGTGCCCTTCTCTCGGGCAATGAAGGCATCGCGCGCGGTGCGTGGGAAGCAGGCGTGCGCATCGGGGTCGGATACCCGGGTACGCCATCCACGGAGACCCTCGAGAACTTCGTGAAGCTCCCCGACACGTACGCGGAATGGGCACCGAACGAGAAGGTGGCCCTTGAGGTCGCCGCCGGCGCGAGCATGGGCGGCAGGCGCACGCTCGTCACGATGAAGCACGTCGGCCTCAACGTGGCCGCGGACCCGCTGTTCACGTTGGCCTACACCGGCGTCGGAGCCGGTCTCGTGATCCTTGTCGCCGATGATCCCGGGATGCACTCCTCGCAGAACGAGCAGGATTCGCACAACTACGCCGCGTTCGCGGGCGTACCGATGCTCGAACCTGCGGACAGCAGCGAGGCGCGCGACCTCACGATTCTGGCGTTCGAGCTATCGGAACGCTTCGACGTACCCGTCCTGATCAGGTCGTCGACCCGTGTGTCTCATGCGAAGTCCGCGGTCGAGCTCGACGAGGGGGCGGTCGAACCCGCCCGCGCGGCCTACACCAGTAACGCGGCGAAGTGGGTCATGATGCCGGCGATGGCGCGTGCGCGTCGCCACGTCTGGGACCAGCGCCTCGTCGACCTCGCCGCCTGGGCGGAGACCGCAGCGGTCAATCGTGCCGAGATGAGGTCAGGCGAGATCGGCATCGTCACCAGCGGGATCAGCTACGAGCACGTGCGCGAGGGTCTTCCCGATGCATCCGTGTTCAAGCTCGGCATGTCCTTCCCGCTGCCGTCTGCTGCGTTGCGCGAGTTCGCGGCGAAGGTCGACCGTCTCTACGTGGTCGAAGAGGGCGGCGACTACCTCGCCCGCTCGATCCGTGCGCTGGGCATCGACGTAACCCCGTCCTCGCTTGCCGGTTTCGGCGAGCTGACGCCGGGGGCGGTCCGTCGCGCCTTCGGTGGCGAGGAACCGGTGCTTCGCGAAGCCGAGAACGACTTGCCGCCGCGTCCTCCGCTCATGTGTCCCGGCTGCCCCCACCGCCCCGTGTTCAACGCCCTGCGAAAGCTGCGTGCGGTCGTGACCGGCGACATCGGGTGCTACACCCTCGGCGCGCTACCGCCGCTCTCGGCGATGGACGCGTGTGTATGCATGGGTGCGAGCATCGGGATGTCACACGGGATGGAACTGGCGGGCGGCGTCGAGAAGCGCCCGGTCGTCGCCGTCATCGGTGACTCGACGTTCGCGCACTCCGGCGTCACCGCTCTGATGAACACCGCCTACAACGCGGGTACCGGCACGATACTGATCCTCGACAACCGCATCACCGCCATGACCGGCCACCAGGGCAACCCGGTCAACGGGACCACCCTGGGTGGAGCGTCGACGGTCGAGCTGGACCTTGCCGCGCTGGCCCGGGCCCTGGGCATCGCCCGCGTACGCCAGGAGGACCCACACGACCTCGCCGGCGTCGAGTCCGCGATCAAGGAAGAGACCGCCGCCGAGGAGCTCTCCGTCATCGTCTTCCGGGCCCCGTGCGCGCTGCTGCTGCGCGACGAGAAGACCCCGTTCGGGGTGGACGACGACGCCTGCACCGCGTGCGGCGTGTGCGTTCGTCTCGGCTGCCCCGCTATCGCGAAGTCGGAGAGCGGCAAGGCGTTCATCGACACCTCGGTGTGCGTCGGGTGCAGGCAGTGCGTGCAGGTGTGCCGCTACGACGCCATCGTCCCCTCGGGACCTGCCTGCGACTTCGGAGGTGGGCTGTGAGCGTGACGACGGTGATGCTCTGCGGTGTCGGGGGCCAGGGAACCATCCTCGCAGCCGACGTGCTGGCCAAGGTCGCGACCGCCGCGAACCTCGACGTGAAGCTGTCGGAAGTCCACGGGATGGCCCAGCGCGGCGGAAGCGTCGACACAGTGGTCAAGTTCGGCGACGAGGTGTTCTCGCCCGTCACCGACCCCGGCGATGTCGACCATCTGGTGGCCTTCGAGGTCATCGAGGCCGCCCGTCGCATCCACTACGTCCGGCCCGACGGGCGTCTCCTCGTCAACAGCCGCACCATTCTCCCGCTTCCGGTGCTGACGGGTGCGCTGCCGCGCCCTGTCGGACTGAAGGCGGTTCTCGAGTCCGAGGGTGCGATCTTCCTCGACGCCGACGAGCTTGCCTGTGAGGCAGGTAGCCCCAAGTCGGCGAACGTGGTGCTCATGGGAGGGCTCTCCGAGGGGCTTCCGTTCCCCGAGGAGCTGTGGCTGGACGTGATCGCCAAACGGGTTCCGCCCAAGACGGTCGAGGCGAACCTCAAGGCGTTCGAACTGGGCCGAAGGGCGTGTGCGGAAGGGGCGTGCAACCTGTGAAGGTCAAGCAGCTGAGCGTGTTCATCGAGAACAAGGCGGGTCGAGTGAGCGAGGTTACCGACGTCTTGGGGGGCTCGGGCGTGAACATCCGGGGGTTCTCGGTCTCCGACACGGCGGAGTACGGCATCGTAAGGCTCGTGGTCGACGATCCCGAGACCGGCTCTCGGGCCCTGCGCGACGCAGGATTCACGGTCAAGGACTCCGACGTCATCGTCATCAAGCTTGCCGACGTTCCCGGCGCACTCGCGGCCGCGCTCAAGGCCGTCTCGGATGCCGGCGTGAACATCGAATACGTGTACTCACTCGTCTCGACCTACGTGGTCATGAATGTGGCGGATATCGATAGGGCGCTGCAGCTTCTGCAGGGCGCTCCTGTCGAGTTGGTGTCGCTCGACGACATCGCCGTATAGACAGCGGAGACCCGTGGGTCTCTGGGGGCAACGGGTAAGGAGAACGGTCCATGAGTAGATGGCGGTACGCCGCAGCGGTCATGGGAATGACCGCCATGCTCGCGCTGACCTCGTGCGGGCAAGCGAGCTCTACAGGTTCGAACACGGGCGCCGAGAACGACACGACGCCCATCAAGGTCGGTGCGATCGTCTCGTTGACCGGCCCGTACGCGGGCATCGGGACTCCCGAGAAGCAGGTCATCGAGATGGAGGTCAAGAAGCTCAACGATGCTGGTGGCATCAACGGCCGCAAGGTCGAAGTCATCTTCGAGGATGACGCGACCGACGAGGCCAAGGCGGTCGCCGCGGCGGCGAAGCTCATCGAGCAGGACAAAGTCGTCGCAATCCTCGGTCCATCCGGTACGGGCCAGTCGATGGCCATCCGCGGGGACCTGACCCGGGCGGGCCTTCCGGGCATCTCCATGGCGGGCGGATCCGTGCTCGTCGACAAGGTCGACAAGCTCCAGGTCACCACGGCGTGGACCAACCGGATCGTCGTGCCCTTCACCCTGGACGCGCTGCAGAAGAAGGGCGTCAAGAAGATCGCCGTGATCAGCAGCGCCGACGGATACGGCAAGGACGGGCTCGCCGTGATCCAGGCCGAGGCCCCGAAGTACGGTATGACCGTCGTGGACAGCCAGACCTTCAACCCCGGCGACGCCGACATGACCGCGCAGCTCACGAAGCTCAAGAACTCCGGCGCGGACACGATCCTCATGTGGAACGCCGGCAAGGATGCGGCGACCGTGCTCAAGAACGCCAAGGACCTTGGCGTCACCATCCCGATCTACGGAAGCCACGGCAACGCGCGTAAGGAACTGATCGACGGTGCAGGTCCGGCCGCCGAGGGCTTCCAGTTCGCCGCAGGCAAGGTGCTCCTGCCCGAGACGTACGGCACCGACACCGAGCAGTACAAGATCGCCAAGGACTTCATCGAGCGGTATGTCGACGCGTACACGACGCCTCCCTCGACCTTCGCGGGTCACGCGTTCGATGCATTCAACGTGCTCACGAACGCCCTGAAGAGCACCGCCGGCGACACCGATCCGGCCAAGCTCCAGGCGGCCATCGACGCGACGAAGGATCTCCCTGGGGTTGGCGGGATATTCAACTACTCGCCGACCGACCGTGGCGGCCTGTCGACCGACGACCTCCAGATGTACGTGGTCAAGGACGGTACCTGGCAACTGGCCCAGTAGACGCAATCGTCTCGGGAGGGACCCGGTCGCCGGGCCCCTCCCGAGTCCGCACGCTCGAAGAAGGAGGGATCCGTCGGTGATCAGGAAGTGGTGGAAGCGATCGGCGCCGGTGTTCGCGCTCGCGGTGCTGCTGCTCGCGTTGTCGCTCGGCTCGGCATGTACCTCGAGTTCGGGCGGGACGGGCAGCGAGACCAGCGGCGGGGAGGAGAACCCATCAAGGTGGGTGCCATCCTCTCGCTGACGGGCAACTACGCGGGGCTGGGCGAGCCCGAGAAGAACGCCCTTCAGCTGCAGGTGAAGCAGATCAACGACGCGGGCGGCATCAACGGCCGACCGATCGAGCTGATCATCGAAGACGACGGTACCGACGAGGCCAAGGCCGTCTCGGCAGCCGCGAAGCTGATCGAGCAGGATGGCGTGGTCGCCATCCTCGGCGCGACCGGTACCGGTCAGTCGATGGCGGTGCGCGGCGACATCGACCGCGCGGGCATTCCCGAGATCTCGATGGCCGGTGGCACCGCGGTGACCCAGAAGTTCGACAAGCTGGTGTATCAGACGCCGTGGTCCAACACGCTGGTCGTGCCGTTCGTGCTCAACAGCATGAAGAGCCAGGGCCACACCAAGGTAGCCCTGCTCAGCAGTGCCGACGGCTACGGCAAGGACGGCAAGGCCATTATCCTCGCCGAGGCGCCGAAGTCCGGCGTGGAAGTCGTATCGGATCAGACCTTCAATCCCGGCGACACCGACTTCTCGGCGCAGCTCACGAAGATGAAGGCGTCGGGAGCCGACGCCATGCTGCTGTGGACCGCCGGCAAGGACGCCGCGAACATCCTCAAGACCTCGAAGGACCTCGGGATCACGCAGCCGTGGTTCGGGGGGTCGGGCCAGGCTCGCAAGGAGTTCGTGACCGGCGCGGGCGAGGCCGCCGAAGGCTTCCAGTTCGGGACCGGCAAGAGCCTTGTACCTGCGACGTGGGGCACCGACTCCGAGGAGTACAAGGTCGTCAACGACTTCTCGACTCGCTACAAAGAGGCCTACGGCGCGGAGCCGGACATCTTCGCGGGTCATGCGTTCGATGCCATCAACATCCTTGCCGCGGCACTCAAGCAGACCGGCGGAGACACGGATCCCGCCAAGCTCAACGCAGCGATCGAGGCGACAAAGGCACTCATCGGCTACGGGGGATCGTTCACCTTCACTCCGACGGACCACAACGGCCTGACCTCGAACGACCTCACGCTCTACGTGGTGAAGAACGGCGCGTGGGAGCAGGCGGCCCAGTAGTGCTCGACGGGTCGACACTGCTCGAAGGCGACGGATAGCACGTGGGCGCAGCCGATATCCTGCAGTTCGTCATCGGCGGGCTGAAGAGCGGAGCCATCTACGCGCTTGTCGCGTTGGGTTTCACGATCGTCTACGCGTCGACAGGGGCGATCAACTTCGCTCAAGGCGAGTTCTTCATGCTGGGCGGGATGTTCGCCGCGTACCTCTCCGGCCGTGGCCTGCCCGTGCTGCTCGCGGCAGCAATCGCCATCGCCGTCACCACCGTCATCGGCGTCGTGTTCGAGCTGCTGGCGATCAGGCCCATCAAGGGTGGCGACCCGCTCAAGATCATCATGGTCACCATCGGCGGTTCTGTCCTGATGCGGCAGTTCGCGTTGCACGCGTTCGGTCCCGACGAGATCCCGGTGCCCGCATTCTCCGCGGGCAACTCGGTGCGCTTTCTGGGCGCAGCAGTCGAGCTGCAGACCCTATGGCTGTGGGGACTGACACTCACGACGCTCGCAGTGCTCGCGTGGGTGTACGGCAAGAGCCGGTTCGGCCGGGCGATGCGAGCCACCGCACTGCAGCGCGATGCTGCACGGCTGGTGGGGGTCGACGCGGCGCTCATGGTCACCGCCTCGTTCGGGATGGCGGCGGCGCTCGGAGCTCTCGCGGGCGTCGCGGTCGCGCCGCTGACGCAGGCCGCGTTCGGCGTCGGGTCGGGGATCGGCGTCAAGGGATTCGCCGCGGCGATCCTCGGCGGGCTCGGTAACCCCGCCGCGGCCGTGGGCGGCGGGCTCGTGCTCGGGCTGCTCGAATCGCTCACTGCGGGACTCACCAACCCCACGTACAAGGACGCCGCCGCGCTGGTGGTGCTCCTGCTCGTGCTGTTCGTTCGGCCTCAGGGTCTGTTCGGACGGTCCGGCCGGGAGAAGGTGTGATCGTGCGTAGCAGGTGGACGATGCTCGTCGCCCTCGCAGCCGCGGTCGCGGTCGCCCTCGTGCCGCTGCTGATCAGCGACCGCTTCCTGCTGAAGATACTGACCTTTGTCGGCATCAACGTGCTCGTGGTCACCGGGCTCGCGCTGCTGTTCGGATACGCGGGACAGGTGTCGCTCGGTCACGCCGCCTTCGTGGGTATCGGTGCGTATACCTGCGCGAACCTCACGGTGAAGCTCGAGCTTCCGTGGCTTGTCGCCTTCGCCGCCGCGGGGCTGCTTGCTTCCGCGGGCGGGCTGGTGCTCGCCATTCCCAGCCTCAGACTCAAGGGGCACTACCTGGCGATGGCCACCCTCGGCTTCGGCGAACTCATGTCGATCGCGTTCGTCGAGGCTCAGCCCATCACGGGCGGTATCGACGGCATCGGGGGGATCCCGTTCCCCGCGCTCGGCCCGCTTCAGGTGCGGACGCCGCCCGGCCTGTACTGGCTCGTGTGGGGCGTTGCCGGAGTGGCGCTGCTCGTGGCGGCGAACCTCGTCTCCAAGCGACCTGGCCGGGCGATGCGTGCTGTGCACGGCAGCGAGCTCGGCGCCCAAGCGTCGGGCGTCGACGTGACCGGCATCAAAGTGCGCGTGTTCACGTTGTCCGCAGGCATGGCTGGCCTCGCTGGTGCGCTGTACGCGTCGTTCGTGGGTTTCGTCTCTCCCAGCGCGTTCACGCTCCAGGCGTCGGTGACCTACCTGGCGATGGCCGTCCTTGGCGGGGCGGCGTCGCTCGCCGGTCCCGCGCTCTCGGCGACCTTGCTCACCCTGCTGCAATACACCGGTGCGCTCCTGCCCGGCTTGCCCCGCACCACCACCGAGGCGATCCAGAGCTACGTGCCTGACATCTACGGCCTTGCGATCATCCTGGTCGTGCTGTTCGCACCGATGGGCCTCGGCGGGCTGTGGCGACGGCGCGGTGCCGAGAGGGGGCAGGAGGCATGACGCTGCTCTCGGTACAGAACGTCACCAAGCGGTTCGGGGGCCTCACCGCAGTCGATTCGGTGAGCTTCGACGTGCACGAAGGCACGATCAAGGCCCTGATCGGACCTAACGGCGCGGGGAAGTCGACGCTGTTCAACTCGCTCACCGGCTTCGACCGTCCTGACACCGGGTCCGTCACGTTCGATGGCGCACGACGTGACCGGGGCCAAGCCGCGGTACTGCGTGACGCGTGGCCTGGCCCGCACCTTCCAGAACACCCAGCTCTTCGACGACCTCACGGTCGCCGAGAACGTGCTGGTAGGCCGACAGGCGCACCGCTCCATCGGCTTCCTCGCCGCGGCGCTTCGCTGGCCGACTGCGGCCTCGCAAGATCGCGAAGACGCCGAGGAGGCCGCACGGCTGCTCCGGCTCATCGGGCTCGAGGAGTGGGCCGATCGACGCGCGGCCGACCTGCCCGCCGGCTTGCGTCGTCTGCTCGAGATCGCGCGTGCGCTTGCCACCGGACCCAAGCTCCTGCTCCTCGACGAACCGGCCGCGGGCCTGAACGCCTCGGAAACAGAGTCCCTCTCGGAGGTCCTGCGGCGAATTCGCGATCGTGGCGTGACGCTGGTGGTCGTGGAGCACGACATGGGTCTCGTCATGGACGTTTCCGACGAGATCGTCGTGCTCGACCGCGGAGCGAAGATCGCCGAGGGCCCACCGCGGATGATCCAGAAGGATCCGGCAGTGATCGCGGCCTACCTGGGGGAGGGGAGTGGCGATGACTGACGCGCCCCCACCGCTCCTCCACGTCTCCGACCTGCGCTCAGGGTACGGGCGCGTCGAGGTACTCCACGGCGTGTCCCTCTCGGTGAGCGCGGGGGAGACCGTCACGATCGTCGGCGCGAACGGGGCGGGGAAGTCCACGCTGCTCAAGACGCTGGTGGGTCTTCTGCGCCCGTTCGGCGGCACGATCAGCTATCAGGGACGCGACATCGTGGGGGGTCGACCAGAGCGCCTCGTGCGCGACGGGATGGCGCTCGTCCCCGAGGGGCGGCTGCTGTTCGGCCCGATGAGCGTGCAGGAGAACCTCGATCTGGGCGCGCATTCGGTGCGCCGCGGTGACTCGGCGGCCCACGGGGAGAGGCTCGATCGCGTCTTCACGCTGTTTCCCGCCCTGGCGGACCGTCGAGCGCAGCTTGCCGAGACCCTCTCCGGCGGAGAGCAGCAGATGCTCGCGATCGGCAGGGCACTCATGGCGGGGCCCCGGCTTCTTCTGCTCGACGAGCCGTCGCTCGGCCTCGCCCCGAAGGTGATCCGCGAGATATTCGGGGTCCTCGACGCGCTCAAGGCCGACGGCGTCACCGTCGTGCTCGTCGAACAGGACGCACGGCTTGCCTTGGAGCACTCCGATCGCGGATTCGTGCTGCGCACCGGACGGGTCGCGCTCGAGGGACCCAGTGACGAGCTCCTCGCGAACGAGGACATCAGGGCCATCTACCTCGGCCAGTGGCATGGCGACGGCCGGGCGGCCGACAAAGGATAGGGGAGAGCCATGATCTGGAACCCGGAGTACGAGTGCATGGATCGCGTCGAGCTGCACGACCTGCAGCTGCGGCGCCTCCAGATGACCGTCTCGTGGGTCTACGACCGCGTGCCGTACTACCGCGAGCGACTGGACGCCGCGGGCGTCCGTCCGCGCGAGCTGCGCACGCTCGAGGATCTCCGGCGGCTGCCCTTCACCGACAAGAGCGCGCTTCGCGACACCTATCCGTTCGGGATGTTCGCGCTTCCGCTCGAGGAGGTCGTCCGTCTTCACTCCTCGTCCGGCACCACCGGCAAGCCCATCGTCGTCGGGTATTCCCGAGGCGACATCAACACGTGGACCGAGTGCACCGCCCGCGTCGCCGCTGCCGCCGGAGTGCATCGGGGCGATCTCGTCCAGATGGCGTTCCTGTACGGCATGTTCACCGGAGGGTGGGGGATGCACTACGGCATCGAGCGCCTCGGCGCCACCATCATCCCCGCCGGATCGGGGCAGACCGAGCGGCATCTGACCATGCTCTCCGACTTCGGCACCACGGTCTTCGTGTCGACGCCCAGCTACGCCCTCTACCTGGCGGAACAAGGGGAGGAGCAGGGGATTGACTTCGAGAAGCTGCCGCTTCGGCTGGGGCTGTTCGGAGGAGAGCCGACCACCGACGCGGCCTGCCGCGAGATCGAGGCGAGACTGCACATCAAGGCCACCGACAACTACGGTCTGACCGAGGTCGTCGGGCCCGGCGTGGCCGGGGAGTGCGAGTGCAAGTGCGGTCTGCACATCAACGAGGACCACTTCCTCTGGGAGCTCGTCGACCCTGATTCCGGCGAACCGGTGAACCCCGGTGACGAGGGCGAGCTGGTGTTCACAAGCCTCACCAAGGAGGCATTCCCGGTGCTGCGCTACCGAACGCACGACCTCACGACGGTCGAAACGGGGCGCTGCGAGTGCGGCCGAACCACGGCGCGTATGCGGCCCGTACGCGCCCGGACCGACGACATGCTCATCATCCGGGGCGTGAACGTGTTCCCCAGCCAGATCGAGGATGTGCTGTTCACCGTCGAGGGCATCCGTCCGCACTATCTGGTCGTCGTGGATCGCAAGCACAACATGGACGACCTCGAGGTGCGCATGGAAGTCGCTCCGGAGGTGTTCTCCGATATCATGGCGGATATGGTCGCCTTCACCGGCAAGGTGTCGGACAAGCTACAGTCCGTGCTCGGCCTGCGGGTCAAGGTCACACTGGTGGAGCCGGGGACTATCGAGCGGACCGCAGGCAAGAGCAAGCGGGTGCTCGACTTGCGCTCGACGAACGAGCCGGCGTAGGGCCTTCTATCGGGAGGTTCGGGTGGCTGCCTGGGCTTGGCTTGCGATTCTGGGAGGACTACTCGCGCTGGGCGGTCTCGCCTTGGGCGTGGTTGCGCTATGGCGCCAGTACAAGCGAAACACCGTTCTCGGGCTCATCGGCCACCGAGAAGAGCTCGTGTCCGTCCGTCGCTCGTTCGTCGAGGTGGTGTCGGTCCTGAAGGAGCTCGATCAGGCCGCGCTGATGCGCTTCGAGACCGACCGCGACGACGTCAACAGGCGGGCCCTTGCAGACGTCGCAGGTCAGGCCGCTCTGCTGCGCGACGAACTCGACCTCATGCCCGTCCCGAGTGAGGCCGTTCCCGCCGCCGAGGCGCTTGCCGACGCCGCATGGTATCTCGAGTGCGAGGTCGGCCGCCTGGGTGGGAACCAAACAGTCAAGGAGATTCTCGCAACGCTCGGCCAGATCGATCTTTCGCAGTTCGATGCCGCCGTACGCGCGGCTGATGCTTCGATCACCGCAGCGTGCACGGCCTGTCGGATCGAGGACCGCGCCGTGTATGGCGGAGGACTGTACATATGAGTGACTGGCGAAACTGGGCTCGCGTCATCGGTGGCCTGATCCTGGCCGTGGTCGTCTTCTCGGTGTTCATGAACATCATGGGGGACTACCGGGCGGCGAAGCGGAAGCAGGCCCGCACCGAGGTCTCGCGCCCGGAGACCGGCCCCGCTTCCTCGGTGACCCAGACGGGTAGGCCCCCGCTCAATCCCCCGACCGCCACCGCGGGCGGGAAGGGGAGCGCGACGCCGACGAAGCCGTCTACCGACAAGGTGGTCATCGTGCTCGTGGATGGGGTGAATCTGCGGACCGCGCCGTCGACCACCGCCAATGTCGTCCGAGCCCTGAAGAAGAACGAGCGGCTCGGCTACTACCTCACCAAGAACGGCTACTACCAGGTTCAGGACGAGTCGGGGACGAAGGGGTGGGTGTCGTCGAACAAGGACTACACACGCCTGGCGTCCAGGCCCTGAGAGCGGCGAACGTGGTCATCGGACCGGCTGACGACTTCTGGCGCGTGCGGATGACCCGCATGGACGGGGCAGACGAGCTCGACTTCGAGTGGCACGACGACATCCTGTGGCGCGAGCCCAACATCCGGATCGAGCCCGGGGAGTCGGCATACGTCGTCGAGGCGGTGTGGGTGGGTGCTGCGCCGGAGCGCGTGGTGCGGCTCGCGGCATTCGCCGACGAGGACTCGGCGCACGAGTTCCTCGCCGAGGCCGAAGACGACCTGCGCGACATGACCCGCTCGCAATTCGAGACCACGCACTTCCCGGCGAGCGACGAGGACGGGTCCGGGTAGGTCATCCTCCCTCGCGCTCCCGTCGTGGGCCGCGAACGAGCCAGCCAGCGGTGTTCCTCGCCTCGGGGGATGACTGGTTTGCGCATGAGGTTACATAAGATAGATTATCAGACATACAACCATGCGAGATGAGAGCGTGGAGAGTGGTCGGACGCCCTGGGGCGTCGAGTCGCCTGCTGTCGCGCCGGCCCGCTCTTGCCCTCGCGCGGTGCAGCGCTCGGCTCAGGGCTGTGTCAGCCCGTCGAGCGATTGCTGCTGCTGGGTTGCTGCCGCGTCTGCATCTGGCCGCGGTGTCTTGCGCGGCGTGTATCGGTCCGGCCGGGTTCGGCAGCACGATCTCGACGGTCGTGGAGGCCTCGGGCGTCGCTGCCTGAGGGCTGCCAGACCGCGGCTGACAGCCCGCGACGGACAGTGAAGCCACGAGCAGAGCCGCTATCTGCAACCTCCGGCTGGTCGGTCCCATGTCTGTAGCCCTCCTCGGATGTCCTTACGGGGCGCTGATGCCCGCTGCGAGCTGTGAGCGCATTCGGCGATAGACCGAGCCGCTCTTCGCGTACGCCGGGAACGTGTAGGCGCCGCTGGAGCGCACCGTCGCGCGCCGGGTGCTGATCACGGGCCGTATCTTCGCGAGTGTTGCGGCCCGGCCGTAGCGCTTTTCGTACTGACGGAGGTACTCGTAGTCCTCCAGGCCGCTGCGCAGTGCCTCGAGTCGCAGGCTCGCCACAGGAGGCGCGCCTTGGACCCAGAGCCCTTGCGCGGGATAGTAGCCCGGATACACGAGGGTTCCGTCGCCGTTCATCCGGTACCTACCTCGGAAGGACAGCGGGTCCCGGTACGGGTCGCGGGCAGCCGGAGAACCGTTGTTCGGCCGCCAGGCGTTCACGGAGAAGTAGAACAGGCCGGCGGCGTCGGTGTGATAGGCGAACCAGCCCATCGCCCTCGTGTTCGTGTACGGGGCATCGATCACGTAGTTGGGAGCCTGGCCGATGAACGCACCGGCGTGGCTGTAGATCCAGACCTGGCGGCCCGAGCGCCGAATCGGGCGGACCCAGCGGCCGAAGTCGCGGTAGTAGAAGTGCAGCCGCTGGACGTAGGTGTCCACTCCCGCGACGGGCCGGTAGGAGAAGTTCGGCGCCGGTGCGGTGACCATGAACTTCACGCCGGGTGCATAGGTGTGCACGAGGCGCGCGTAGGCCGTGATGAATCCGCGCTTCGAGCCTGAGGGTTCGTCGACCGCGTAGAAGTACGCCTTGCTCAGGTGCCCGTTGGCGGCGAGCCCCGCTCTCATGCTCCTCAGGTACCTGATCGCCTCCGGCCGCGGGCGATACCCCCCGGGGTAGAACGGATTGCGCATGTAGCTTGGGACGACGTTCTCCGGCACGCGCACGCTCGTGAAGCCGTACCGCATGCCCTCGAACGTGGTGGCCGTGCCGGTCCCCAGGTAGTCGTTGAGGTAGGCGTTGCGCACGCGTCATCGTTCCCCCGCCGCTCGGCCCTGCCCACGCAGGCTGAACGGTCGCGGGCGAGAGACGGTAGGAGTTCAGGACGTCGAACCACCCGTTCATCTGGTCGGCCTTGAACGTGGTCCGCTCGGTGACCCGGTCGTCGCCCTCCCCTTGTCCCAGCCAGAAGTGGTTGGGTGTGCCGAAGTACATCGACCACCGGAAGCTGATGCCGAACGAGGTCTTGAGCGTGCGTTTCGCGACGCTGAAGGGGTACACCTGCAGTCGCACGGGGATCGTGGTCTCGTACGAACGCCCGTCCGAGAGGCGGTCCATCGTCAGCCGCACCGTGCCGGCATACGTGCCCGGCTGAGTCCCGTCGGGCACGAAGAAGCTCAGGTAGAAGGGCATGGTCTTGCCCGCTGCGATGGTCCGATGCTTCTCGGCGAGGCGCTGCCCATTGGCCAGGGTGAGCGGTATCAGCGGATCGGGCTGGTAGCCCACCTTGCGGTAGCCGTACGAGGGATAGCGCACGTAGACGTAGCCCACCTTGCGGGCTTCGAACGTCTCGGCGGGGATGGTGAACAGGCCGTCCTCGGTGGCGAGGTCGGAGCACGACAGCCAGAGCCGCGTCACGGGCGTGTCGGCGTGCACCGCCACCTGCACGCTCTCGTACTCGCCTTGTGCCGCGGCGAGCGAGATCGGCGTCGTCGGCGTGGTCTCGGCGGCGTACGCGGTCACGGGTGGCTGCGAGGTCGGATAGACCTTGTCGTCGGCGCTCACGTGCCAGATGTGGGCGTCGGAGGCCGCGGCGACTCCCGGCGCGAGGGCGACGGACACGAACGCGATCGCGGCGATCGCGCGAGCGAGGCTTCTTTGCAGCTGCATGCGGGGCCCTTGCGACGAAGGCTTGTTGTCTGCTCCGTGTATCGGTACGGAGCCCGGTCCCTGAAACCGAGGCGGCCCCGGACCGCCATGAAGCAGTCCGGGGCCGTCGTTGCCGTCGGGTCGTGCGTGCGCGACGACCCGAAACGGTGTTGTGGGAGCGGCGGCTACTTCTCGGCGGCCTCCGCTTGGAGCTCTCCGACGAAGTCCGGCGAATCGACCGCGAGGCCCTCGGACTCCTTGGGCAGGATGAGGTTCAGGATGATGCCGATGAACGCGGCCAGCGCCATGCCCGGGATCGTGTACTTGCCGAGCGGGATCGCGTAGCCGCCGGTCTCCATGCCGATGCCGATCGTGAGCACGACGCTCGCGAGGATCAGGTTGCGGCTGTGGCTGAAGTCCAGGCCGCTCTGGACGAGCAGCCGAAGTCCGCTCGTCGCGATGAGGCCGAACAGCAGCAGCGAGATGCCGCCCATGACGCAGGTCGGGATGGAGCTGATCGCGGCCCCGAACTTGGGGATGAAGCCGCCGATCAGGAACGCGAACGCTCCGGCCCACCAGAACAGCTGGGTCGCGTAGACCTTGGTGACCGCCATGACGCCGATGTTCTCGGCGTAGGTGGTCGACGGCGTGCCGCCCACGGCACCCGAGACCGCGGTGGCAAGCCCGTCACCGAACAGCGACTCGGGCAGCATCGGCGTGAAGTCCTTGCCGGTGATCTCGTTGATCACGAGCAGGTGGCCGATGTGCTCGATGATCACCACGATGGCCACCGGCGCGATGATCAGGATCGCGTCGAGTTCGAACGTCGGGAACGTGAGGTTGGGCAGACCGATCCACGCCGCCTGCTGGATGCCCTCGAAGTTCACGAGGCCGAGGGCGATCGAGACCACGTAGCCCACGATGATGCCGAGCAGGATCGGGATCGTGCGGGCGAAGCCCTTGAAGAAGCTGGAGAACACCACGGCCGACGCGAGCGTGATCGACGCCACCGCGACGAGCTCCAGGTCGACGCCCTTGCTGGGGTCGGCCATCGGGTACAGCGACATCTTCACGGCAACCGCCGAGAGGCCGAGCCCGATGACGATGACGATCGAGCCGACCAGCGCCGGCGGAAGCAGCTTGTTGAGCCATCCGGTACCGAACGCCTTGATGATCCCGGCGACGATCATGTACACGATGCCCGCGGCCACGAGCCCGCCGAGCGCGGCGGGGATGTTGTCGCCGCCGGGCCCGCCGCCAACGGCGATGAGCGGAGCGATGAACGCGAAGCTCGACCCGAGGTAGCTCGGGATCTTATTGCGAACGCAGATCAGGTAGATGATCGTGCCAAGGCCCGAGGTCATGAGACCCACTCCCGGGTCGAGCCCGGTGAGGATCGGGACCAGGACCGTCGCGCCGAACATCGCCATCAGGTGCTGCAAGGCCAACGGGATGGCCTTGCCTACGGGCAACGACTCGTCGGTCTGTATGACTTGCTGGCTCGCCATGCACTCCCCTCTCGTTTCTCGTCGGTGGTGCGGAACCGATATATGCGGGCGCGTCTAGAACAGGCTCGAGATCGGGCCCTGCAGGAATGCCAAGAGGAACGCGATGCTCGCAACCCACATCAGCGGGTGGATGTCGCCGACCTTGCGGTGGAACAGCTTGATGACGACGTAGCTGATGAAGCCCAGGCCGATGCCGTAGCTGATGTTGTAGGTCAGCGGGATACCGACGATCGTCAGGAAGGCGGGGAACGCCTCTTCGAGGTTGTCCCACGGGATCTCGCTGACGGTCCGCATCATCAGGAAGCCGACGATGATGAGCGCGCCTGCGGTGATCGGGAACGACACGAAGCTGGTCCCGGTGACGATCTTCTCGGCGACGGCGCCCTGGAACGAGGCGAAGCGCTCGATGTTTGGCACGGGGAGGCCGCCGCCGATCATCTTGACTACCGGCGAGAAGAACGCGGAGATGGCGAACAGCACGCCCACGACGATGGCGGTGAGACCGGTGCGGCCGCCCTCGGCGACGCCTGCCGCAGACTCGATGTAGGTGGTAATGGACGACGCACCGAACAGGCCGCCGACGCTGGCTGCGGCGGAGTCGACCGCGAGGATGCCCTTGATACCGGGAACCTTGCCATCGGCATCCGTGAACCCGGCCTGCTCGCCGACCGAGATAACGGTGCCCATCGTGTCGAAGAAGTCAGTCAGCATCACGGCGAACACCGCGAACAGCAACGCAGGTGTGAAGATCTGAAGTACGGCCATACCGCCCTTGACCTGCTGGAATGGCGCGAAGAACGTGGTGAAGCTGGGCGCGCTGACCACCGCGTTCGGGATGCTCGTCACGCCAAGCAGCAGCGCTGCGACCGCGGCAACGAGGATGCCCCACAGGATGTCGCCCTTCACCTTCAGCGCCATGAACGCGAGGATCGCGAACAGACCGATGAGGGTGACCCACACATACTTGGTCGTGAAGTCGCCGAGCCCGACCACGGTGGCTGCGTTCGGGACGATGATGCCGCCCTCGATGAGGCCGATGACTGTGATGAACAGGCCGATTCCCACGCCGATGGCCCGCTTCAGGTCCAGCGGGATCGCGTTCATGATCGCCTCACGAGCGCCGGTCAAGACCAGGACGAGGATGATGAGGCCTTCGACGAAGATCACCGACATGCCCACCTGCCAGGGCACGTTCGCTTGCTGGAAGCCGATGATCGAGAAGGTCACGACGGCGTTCAGGCCCATGCCCGAGGCAAGAGCAAGCGGACGGTTCGCGATGAAGCCCATCGCGAGGCACATGAGTGCCGCGCCGAGTGCGGTGGCGGTCGCGGCGCCCTCGAACGGCACGCCCGCCGCCGACAGGATCCCCGGGTTCACGAAGATGATGTAGGCCATCGTCAGGAACGTGGTCAGGCCTGCAAGCAGCTCCGTTCTCACATTGGTCCCGCGCTCTGAGAACTTGAACAACCCCTCCATACGCCTCCCTCTTGCCGAACGGCCGCGCTGGGCCGCCGCGACCGCACCGGTCGCGTCCATCGATTCCGCGCTCGAAAGCGCGCGTGCTAGGGAACGAACAGCGATCCGAGATAGCGTGCTGTGGCAGTGCCCGGATCGCGAAGCACCTCGGTGATGGCGTCCGCGACAGGTGGACGCAGGTCGAGTTCGGCGAGCTGCGCGGGATCGAGCAGGTCCACCGCCTCGATGCGAGGATCTGTGGGCGTCTTGGTGACGACCCCTCCCGTGACGTCGGCAAGGAAGACGATGTTCACGACGTGACGGCTGCCTGCCGGGTCGATGGTGTCGGAGAGCAGCACCGGTCGGCCGATTCGGACCTCGAGCCCTGTCTCCTCCAGCACCTCTCGGCGTAGCGCGTCTGTGGTCGTCTCACCCCAGTCGACACCCCCTCCGGGTAGCAGGTGGTATCGCTCGCTGTCCTTGAGGTGCCGTGTAAGCACGACTCGTCCATCGATAACGATGAGCGCGGCAACGCGGATGCGGGGGCGGCGATCAGCGGCCGGTGCTGCCAAAGCCGCCATCACCTCGCACCGTCTCGTCGAGGTCGGACACCTCTACGACGCTGGCACGGGCCACAGCCTGAACCACGAGTTGAGCGATGCGCTCGCCCCGGTGAAGGCTGAGGGTCTTCTGAGGGTCGAGGTTGATGGCGATGACCTTGATCTCGCCCCGGTAGTGGGCGTCGATCAGGCCGGGCGTGTTGACGAACGAGAGGCCCTCGCGATGCGCGAGGCCGCTGCGGGGCTGGACGAAGCCGGCGTATCCCTCGGGGATTGCGAGGGCGATCCCGGTCGACACGAGCTTGCGCTCCATGGGGCCGAGCGTGACGTCCTCGGCACAGAACAGGTCGAGCCCGGCATCACCGTCGTGGGCGTACGCAGGCAGCGGCAAACCCGGGTCGAGGCGCTTGACGGCGAGCTGCATCAGGCCAACTGCTTCAGTTCGCGCGTGAACTCGTCGAGGTCCTGGAACGACTTGTAGACCGAGGCGAAGCGAACGTAGGCCACCTTGTCCACGTCGCGGAGCCGGCGCAGCACCATGTCGCCGACCTGCGTGCTCGGGACTTCGTAGCGCATCTCGTTGTGGAGTTCGGCCTCGATGTCGTCGATGAGGCCTTCGAGCCGCTCGACGGGGACGTCGCGCTTCGCGCACGCCACGATGAGGCCGCGCAGCAGCTTGCCGCGATCGAAGGGCTCGGTGGAACCGTCCCGCTTCACGACCATGAGCGGCATCTCTTCGCGACGCTCGTAGGTGGTGAAGCGATCCCCGCACTGCAGGCACTCCCTGCGGCGGCGGATGGCGTCTTGCGACTCGGACGTGCGCGAGTCGACGACCTTGGTCTCATCGTGCCCGCAGAACGGACACCGCATACGTCCCCATCCCCTACATCTGGACTTCGCCAGCACGTTAGCACACAAGATGTAGGGGCAACAACCGTCTGAGCCGACACGGTGTCAGAGTCCGCCTCATGCCCCCGAACAACGCGGGCCGAGGACGCCTCGAAACGCGCGCGTTACCGCGCCAGCGCGACGCTCTCGCTGGCCTGGACCGGGACCTGCAGAAGCCTGCCCTCGGCCACCTCGTAGCCGGCGAGCCCGTTCGCGCTGCGGATCACTTCTACGGCCTGCTGTGTTGTCAGACCCGCGACGGGATGATCGACGGCGATGGACCACAGCGACTCGCCGGCACCCACCTTGATGGTGGCGGTACGCGCGGGCACGCCCGACCCGCCGTGCCCGGACAGGAGTGCGGCAGCCAGCACCGCAGCGATGAGCGCAACGATCACGAGGACCTCGATCGCGCTGAGCCCCTTGCCGGATCGGCCGTCTGGGCGGTCTGCGCGCGGCGCGGCATACAGTCGGCCGCCCCGACGGCGTCGCGACGCCGTTCGGTGCTGCTGCCCATACGTCTGGCCGGTGGCTGTGATGTCCATGTCGGTTCGCTCCTTCATTCGTTCACCACGCGGACCCTAGTCCGCGGCTCTGACATCGTCGTGCGACTGCGTCTCAACGTGACCGAGCCATAGCGAACGTGTGTTCGTATTCGAATAGTACCAAACGTATGTTCGATTGCAAGCAGATGTTGCCAGCTGAATCGAACGGGTGTTTGCCAGTCCAGGCAGCCTCGGCTAGACTCGGGGCGTACATGTGTTCGACACCGAGGAGGTCGCCGTGGCCTATCAGTCCGGTCTCACCAAGCGGCAGCAGGAGATCCTGGACTACATCCGCCAGGAGGTTCACCGGCGCGGCTTTCCTCCAAGCGTTCGGGAGATCGGCGAGGCGGTCGGGCTCTCCTCCTCCTCGACGGTGCACTCTCACCTCGCGGCCATCGAGGCCAAGGGGTTCATCAAGCGCGATCCCAGTAAGCCTCGGGCGCTCGAGGTACTGGACTTCCGGGACAACGAGCGTGCGGTCGACTATGGACAGGTCTACGCCGTGCCCTTGGTGGGCAGTGTCGCCGCCGGCGTCCCCATACTCGCTGCCGAGAACATCGAGCAGACCATTCCGCTGCCGCCTGAGCTGGGGGCAGAGGACACGTTCATCCTTCGGGTCAAGGGCGACTCGATGATCGAGGCGGGGATTCTCGACGGCGACTTCGTGGTCGTGCGTCAGCAGAAGACCGCGGTGAACGGCGACATCGTCGTCGCGATGATCGAGGACGAGGCGACCGTGAAGCGCTACTTCAGGGAATCCAACGGCAGCATTCGCCTCCAGCCCGAGAACAGCTCCCTCGAGCCAATCGTCGTTACCGGCGGCGAGTTCGCGATCGTCGGTAAGGTCGTCGCGCTCTTCCGCCGTGTCTAGCAGCAACATGCTCGATCCGGGGCTTGTCACCCAGGCGGCGGCCTACGTGGATGCGCTGTGCCTCCCCTTTCCCGACCGTCACGTCGGCGGCCCGGGGAACGCCCACGCCGTCGAGCTATTCGAGAGCGAGATCGCCGGCCTCGGGTTCGAGTTGACCCGCACTGAGATTCCGAGCGTGGTGTGGGAGCCCGAATCGGCGCAGCTCGAGGCTGGTGGAAGGTCGTCGAGGGTCCTTCCTGGCCCCTACTCGACAGCGATTCGAGCCGATGCGCCGCTCGTGGTCGTCGAGACCCTCGACGAGTTGGAGGCGTGTGAAGCCCGAGGTGCGGTACTTCTCGTGCGCGGCGACCTGGTGAAAGAGCAGCTCACGCCCAAGAACTACCCGTTCTACCGATTCGAGCGCCACGCGAAGATCGTTGAGGCGCTGGAGAAGCCACAGCCGCTCGCGGTGGTTGCCGCGACCGGACGCAGCAGCGAGCTTGTCGGCAGCCTGTATCCATTCCCGCTCATCGAGGACGCCGACTTCGACCTGCCTCACGCCTTCATGACCGACGTCGACGGTGCCGCTCTCGCCGAGTTCGCTGGGCAGTCGTGCCGGCTCGAGATCCGCTCGGGGCGCCGTCTGGCGACCGCGCATCAGCTCGAGGCGCTCCGCGGTCCGGCGGACCGCAGAGTCGTCGTGAGCGCTCACATCGACAGCCGGCGCGGCACGCCAGGCGCCATCGACAATGCCACCGGTGTGACCATCCTGCTGCTCGTTGCGCGGTTGCTCGCCGGGCATGAGCCGGCGATGGGGATCGAACTCGTGCCGTTCAACGGCGAAGACGACTACGCCGCCCCCGGCGAGGTGTCGTACCTGGCCCGTAAGGGTGACCGTCTCGCGGACGAGGTCGTGCTCGAGATCAATGTCGACGGAGTGGGATGGCGCGACCACGACACCGAGGTGTCGCTGTACGAGTGCCCTGCCGAGGTGGCAGACGTCGTCCGAGGAGCTCTCGGCGGTCGCGTGGTCGAGGGCGAGCAGTGGCCGCAGAGCGACCACATGGTGTTCGTCATGCGCGGCATTCCCGCGGTGGCGCTGACCACGGCCGATGCGAGCGCCCTCAGGATGACGATCGCGCACACGGAGGCGGACACGCCGGTCGAGGTCGATCCGACGGTAGTCGCCGAGACCGCCGTCTATCTCGCCGACGTGATCAGAACGCTCACGACCGCCTAGTCCTCGGCGGAGTCGCCCTTCTCGGCGAACTCCTCGAACGAGCGGACCAGGTCGGCCGGGACGCGAAGCACGAGATGGGTTCCGTCCTCGGCGTGGCGCTCGCTCACGACCTGCGCCCGTTCGTGCGCGAGTCTCACGACATCACCGCGGGTGAACGGCACGGTCAGGCTCAGGGTGCAGCTGCCCCGGGCCGCTTCCTCACCGATACGTTGGATCAGCGCGTCAACCCCCTCGCCGGTGAGCCCGGACGTGAAGATCGCCGACGGGTACTTCTTGCGCAGCCTCGCGAGCAGCTGGTCCGCCGGTTCCCCGTCGGTCTCGCCTATCGCGTCGACCTTGTTGAAGACGTAGAGGGTGGGCTTGTCGACGGCGTCGATCTCGGCGAGCACCTCCCGGACCGCCTGCATCTGCGCGTCACGCTGCGGATGGGACGCATCGACGACGTGGAGGAGCAGGTCGGCCTCCCGCACCTCGTCCAGCGTCGACTTGAACGCGTCGACCAGGTTGTGCGGCAGCTTGTGAATGAACCCGACGGTATCCGTCAGCGTGATCTCGCGTCCCTCGGGCAGTGAGAGCTTGCGAGTGGTCGAGTCGAGGGTCGCGAACAGCATGTCGTAGGCGAGGACGTCGGCCCCGGTCATGCGGTTCAGCAGCGTCGACTTGCCCGCGTTCGTGTAGCCCACGAGCGACACGCGGAACACGCCACTTCGCGCTCGGGACTTGCGCTGCAGCTTGCGCTCCGCCGAGACGTGCTCCAGCTCGCGCCGGACCTCGGAGATACGTCGCCTGGCAATGCGGCGGTCGGTCTCGAGCTGGCTCTCGCCTGCGCCGAACCGCGCGCCGCGCCCACCGCCAAGACGCTCCCGTTCGAGGTGGCCCCACATGCCTCGCAGCCTGGGGAGCAGATACTCGAGCTGCGCCAGCTCGACCTGTAGCTTGCCTTCGCGGGTGGTTGCGTGCATCGCGAAGATCTCGAGGATGAGCGCCGTCCGATCGAGGATCCGCGTGTCGGGGATGAGGTCCTCGACGTTGGCCTGCTGCCTCGGGGTGAGCTCGTCGTCGAACACCACGACGTTCGCCTCGGTGTGCTTCGCGAGTTCGGAGACCTCTTCGGCCTTGCCCGCGCCGATGAAGGTGCGCGGATTGGGTTTGTCGAGCCGCTGCGACGCGGTGGCAACAACATCCGCGCCTGCGGTGTGGGCGAGCCGGGAGAGCTCGGCGAGCGACTCCTCGAGCGGCCACTCCCCACTTCCCCGGTCGACGCCGACGAGCACCGCGCGGTCGCGCAGCTCGAGTCGCTCGTCACCGGTATGCGGGTACTGTCGGTCTCTCACGTGGAGTCCATTCCCTCAGGACAAGCAACGACACGCTCGCACCTGGCGAGCGTGTCGCGGGACGTACCGTTGACGACCGGTGTCGCCTCCACGAGGCGCGTGCGCTAGAGCGTCGCCTCGATGCGGCGGACGGCCTCCTCGAGGCGGTCGTCGGGGGTCGTGAGCGAGATTCGGATGTACCCCTCGCCACTCGGGCCGTAGGCGGAGCCCGCCGCGACGATCACGTTGGCCTCGTCGAGCACCTTCGCTGCGAATTCGGCCGAGGTGTAGCCCTCGGGCACCTTGGCCCAGACGTAGATGGTCGCCACGGGCTTGTTGGGAACCTCGATCCCGATCTTGGCCAGCGCGTCGAGCACGAGGTCTCGGCGACGGGCGTAGAGCTCGTTCAGCTCGGCGATCGAGTCCTGAGGTCCGGTCATCGCCTCGATCGCGGCGTCTTGCACCGCCGTGAAGACACCCGAGTCGATGTTGCTCTTGACGGTGCCCAGTGCGTCGATGGCCTTGGCATTGCCCGCGGCGAACGCCACGCGCCAGCCGGTCATGTTGTACGCCTTCGAGCAGCTGAACAGCTCGATGGCGACGTCCTTGGCCCCCGGACGCTGGAGGATCGACGGAGCGCGATAGCCGTCGAAGCCGATCTCCGAGTACGCGTTATCGTGGACGAGCAGGATGTCGTGCTCGCGCGCGAACGCGATGGCGCGGTCGAAGTACTCGTCGTTCGCGATGGCCGACGTCGGGTTGTTGGGATACGAGAGGAACATCATCTTCGCCTTGGCGAGCACCTCGGCAGGGGTCGACTCGAAGTCGGCGAGGAAGCCGTTCTCCTCGGTCATGGGCATCCAGTGGGTCTCTCCACCCACCATGACGCCTCCGGTGTAGTAGACGGGGTAGCCGCAGCCCGGCACGAGCGTGTAGTCACCGGGATCGACGAACGCGGTGAACAGGTGGGCGATTCCCTCCTTGCTACCGATGAGGGCGAGGACTTCCTTGTTGAAGTCGACGTCGACGTCGAATCGGTTCTTCATCCACCTCGCGCAGGCCTCACGGTACCGCGGCGCGCCGAAGTAGCTCGGGTACTGGTGGTTGGCCGGGTTGTGGATCGCCTTCTCCATCGCCGCGACGATGTGCGCCGGAGTGGGCGTGTCCGGATCGCCGATGCCGAGCGAGATAACGTCGATGCCCTGCGCCTGCTTCGCCGCCTTCTTGCGGTCGATCTCGGCGAACAGATACGGCGGCAGATTGTCGATGCGCTTGGCGGTCCTCACTGGTGAGCCATCCCCTTCCTCGGGCGAAAGACGACCCCGTGCCCGCTCTCGCGGGCACGGTCATCTGGTCATCCTAGCAGAAGGTGTGAGGCCCCCCGCGCGGGGTCACTTCACGGTCAGGTAGCGGATCGGGCCCCGTCACGGGGCGTGCTCGAGTGGTCGCTACTCGTCGTCGTCCTCGGGGACGGTAATGACGCCTGCGAACACCTCTTCGGCGGGGCCGGTCATGTAGACGTGGTCGTCCTCGGCCCACCGGATCGCCAGCTCGCCACCCGGCAGCTGAACCACTGCCTCGCGCCCGGTGAGGCACAGGAGGTTCATCGCGACGAGCGTGGCGCACGCGCCGGTGCCGCACGCCAGCGTCTCGCCCACGCCTCGCTCCCACACCCTGAGCGCGATGGTCTCCTCGTCGACGAGCTGTGCGAACTCGACGTTCGTCTTCCTGGGGAAACGGGGGTCGGTCTCGATCACCGGGCCGAGGGTCTCGACCGGCGCCTCGTCGACGTCGTCGACGACGATGATGGCGTGCGGGTTGCCCATCGACACGGTGGTCACGCGCACTTCGCCCAGCTCGGTCTCGATCGGGCAGTCCACGACCATGTCGTCGTCGATCGTGGTGGGCACCTGCGCGGGATCGAGGATGGGCGCTCCCATGTCGACCGTCGCCAGATACAGCCGTCCCTCGTAGTCGCGCGTGACCTGGATCGTCTTGGCGCCGACGAGGGTGTCCACGACGATCTCGTCCCGATCGCCCTCGACGAGGTCGTGGTCGACGACGTACTTCGCCAGGCAGCGAATGCCGTTGCCGCACATCTCGGCGGCCTGTCCATCCGCGTTGTAGTACGCCATGAAGAAATCGCCGCCGGCGATGCCGGGGCGCACGAGGATCAGTCCGTCACCACCGATCCCGAAGTTGCGGTCGCACAGCCACTCGATCGCCTCGGGGGCGAAGTCGAGCTCCTCCTCAAGGTCCTCGACGACGATGAAGTCGTTGCCCAGCCCGTGCATCTTCGAGAACTCGAGCTCCACGACCTACTCCCCTTCTTCGCGGTCTGCGCGTCCTGCCGAGATGTCCGCCAAGTCTAGCGCAGCACTCACGGTGTCGGCTGCCTCTGCCACCGACATGTCGCTCACGTCGACCCACTGCACTCGCGGGTCCGCCCGAAACCACGTCAGCTGTCGTTTCGCGTATCGCCGAGACGCCCGCTTGATGTCATCGACGGCTTCATCGAGCGGAGTGCTCCGCTCGATCACAGGGACCAGCTCCTTGTAGCCGATCGCCTGCGCAGCGGTCAGCGCACCGCGAAAGCCCGCTTCGAGGAGCGCTCGGACCTCGTCGAGCAGGCCGGCCTCGAGCATCGCATCTACCCGTTCGTCGATTCGGGCGTAGAGCTGGGTGCGGTCCATCGTGAGCCCGACGAGCGCGCACGGGTACTCGCTCTGCCTCGCCGAGAACCCCGCTGCCTGCTCCGCGTAGCTCTGACCGGTGTCGAGCATCTCGAGCGCGCGCACGACGCGCCGCACGTTGTTCGGGTGGATGAGCGCCGCCGAGGCCGAATCGCGCTCGGCGAGCAGCTGGTGGAGCGCGTCGGGTCCGTGCTCGCGCTCGAACCCCTCGTACCGCTCGCGCACTGGGTTGTCGACCTGCTCGCCGGCGGGGAACTCCCATGGGTCCAGTGCGGCACGTACGTAGAGGCCCGTCCCCCCGCAGAGCACGGGCAGCTTGCCGCGCGCTGCGATCTCGCCGAACGCCTCACGTGCGCACTCCTGGAAGCGCGCCGCCGAGAACGCCTCTCCCGGCTCGGCAAGATCGATGCAGTGGTAGGGCACCCGACGTGCACCCCGAGGCGGCTTCGCCGTCCCGACGTCCATCCGCCGATACACCTGCATCGAGTCCGCCGAGACGATCTCCCCGCCGAGACGCACCGCGAGCTCCTCGGCCACGGCGGTCTTGCCCACCGCGGTGGGGCCGACGACGGCGAGAACGAACGGGCGATGAGGCTCCGCGGGGCTGTGCTGTGATCCGGCAGAACGCGACTCAGGTGTAGCGGTCAACCTGGAACCTCTCGATGCAGACGGGCTCGTCAGGGAGGATACCGCCCTTCTGCATCGCGATGCTCACTTGGGTGTTCACGTCGTCGACGCCCTCGAGATCGGGCAACAGCAGGCCGCGGCGGTACCCGCACGACACGATGCACCCGTAGCGCTTCACGTCGAGGTCCTCGAGGGACTCGATCTGCTCGGCCTCGTGGAGGACGTCGACCTTCACGTCGAGGTCGTCGAGTTCGCTGGCGGTCACGGGCGGGAATCGTGGATCCCTTGCCGCGGCTTCGACTGCATTCGCCGCAACCTCCTCCGCGAGCGTCGGTTTCGTCGGAGCGATCGTCCCGATGCATCCGCGCAGCATCCCGTCCCGATGGAGGCTGACGAACGCGCCGGCACGCGCGGGGAGTGTGGCGTCGCTGAGGTCGGGGGCTTCGAGGTCCCCGCCCTCACGCACGTAGCGCTCGATCGCGTTCCGCGCCAGACGCACGACTTCCGAGTCGTCTGCGCCCGCCGAGCCACCCTTGCGACCGGTTTCAGGCGTTCGCGGCACGGTTTCCGCCTTCCGCGCTCTCGGCGCTGGCGTGGGCGATGCCGCCTCGCCGCGTTCGTTGACCGTACCGAGGCTGTCGGCTGCCGTAAGCGCGGAGTCCCCGACGAGCGCGGTCATGTACCCGACCCCCCACGGCCCCTCGTACGACAGAAGCCGCGTGGGCACGCGTCCGTGACCCACGAAGCCGCCGAGCGCGATGAACGATCGCAACCCGCACTCCCCGCCCCCTTCGACAACCTGGGGGTCGATCTCCGAGAGGGCGTCGAGGTCGCCCGCCGCGATCAGGTTGCGGATCTCGGTGTCGAGCTGGGGACCGAATGGCGAGAACGAGTACGGCCCCTCGCTCTTGAGACGGTGACTCATGTCACCGCTGGCGACGAATGCGACCCGCCGACCGAGGTTCGTGGCCGCCTCGCATACGACCTCGCCGACCTCACGGTGCAGGGCGTACGGCAGCATCGACAGCGAGATGACGACGAGCGGCCACCGTCCGTCCGGATCGAGGAAGCTCATCGGCACCAAGACACCGTGATCCAAGACGCCGCCGGACGCACCGCGCAGTTCGTTCCGCAGTGCCGCCGGGACCCGGCGCGCCTCCAGCAGGTTGACGATCTGAGTCGCGAGGTCCGGGTCTCCTCGGTAGCGAAAGGTCCGCCGGTCGCCGAACTGCGCAAGCGAGCCGGAGAGTTCCTTCGAGCCGTCCACCAGGAATGCGTCACCGGCAACGGGGGCATGCGGCGACATGATCACGACGGCGTCCGGATCGAACACCGCGAGGCTCTGGGCCTCGATCTGCATTCCCGCACGGGTGGACGGTATCTCTCGCACCTGCACGCCTCCTACCTCCTCGACCATGATCGGGGGGTGGGGTGCGATGACTCCGAACGTGCTCGACATCGGTCAGTCCTCCTTCGAGCGGTCGGCCGCGTGTGCGGTCTACGAGAGGATTGTTCCCGATGCCATGACGACCTACGGCGATGCCCGCCCGGATCGACTACTGCGAGGGGGTTTCGGCCTCCACGATGCTGCCTGCAAGGAACCACGTCTGGGCCTCGTCGACGCGCACGCTCACGAACTGCCCGGCGAACTCCTCGGCGGTTCTCCCCTGGGGAACCGGTGTGTGAACGACCTTCGCGGTCGGCGTTCTTCCGGTGAGCACGGTCGCATTGCGCTTGCTGGCGCCTTCGACGAGCACCTGCTGGAAACTGCCGACGAACGGCAGGTTGTTGGCCAGCACGGAACGGTGCACGCTCTCGACGAGGCGGTCGAAGCGGGTCTGTGCCAGTTCGCGTGGCACGAGGTCGGACATGGCCGCTGCGGGAGTTCCGTCGCGAGGCGAGTAGATGAACGTGAATGCCTGGTCGTATCGCGCCGCTTCCACGACCCGCATCGTGTCCTCGAAGTCGGCGTCCGTCTCCCCGGGAAAGCCGACGATCACGTCGGTGGACAGCGCGATCCCGGGCACCGCCTCTCGGAGCTGTTCGACCAGCCCGAGGTAGTGATCCGCCGTGTAGTGGCGATTCATCGCCTTGAGGATCCGATCGCTGCCCGACTGCACCGGCAGATGCAGGTACGGCATCACGTTGTCGAGCTCGGCCATGGCCTCGATCGTCTGCGGAGACAGGTCCTTCGGATGGCTCGTCACGAACCGGATGCGTGGGATCCCCGTCGCCGATACGGTCCGCAACAGCTCGGCGAACCGGGGCTCGCCGTGGAGGTCGCGACCGTAGCTGTTGACGTTCTGCCCGAGAAGGGTGACCTCCAGCACGCCTTCATCGACGAGGCGTTCGACCTCGGCCACGATCTGCTCGTGGGGGCGACTACGCTCGCGTCCCCGCACGTAGGGCACGATGCAGTAGGTGCAGAAGTTGTTGCATCCCACGGTGACCGGTACCCAGGCGTGCCAAGGGTGTTCGCGACTGCCGGGTAGGTCTGCGCTGAACTCGACCCCCTCCGCGAGAACCTCGACCTGAGGTCGACGTTGAGAAGCCGCCGACTCGAGAAGGCTCGGCAGGTGGCTTACGTTGTGGGTTCCGAAGACCACGTCCACATGGGGGAGCTGCTTCAGCAGATTCTCCCCATCCCGCTGGCCGATGCATCCGCCCACCGCGATGAGCTGACCTGGCCGCGCGTTCTTGACGCTCTTGAGTGTCGCGACCTGCCCGTACAGCCTGGTGTCGGCGTTCTCACGCACGCAGCAGGTCATGAACACCACGACGTCCGCGGCTTCGGGGGCATCGACGGCGGTCAACCCGGACCCGCCGAGCAGTCCCGCGACCCGCTCGGAGTCGTGCTTGTTCATCTGGCACCCGAAGGTCTTGATGAAGAAGGTATCCATGGCGCGCGGAGTGTAGCACGCGTCGTGCCCGCGAACGGGTGCGCGTCGGCCAGTGTCGGCAGGGCTCAGGTTCTATCGGCGATCCTGGCCGAGTCGCTCGCCCGCCTCGAGCAATGACTCGACCGCCTCGCTCGGAAGGTCGACGTCGCCGAGGTCGGGATTGGGCGCGTGCGGGCCGTGGTAGTCCGAGCCGCCGGTCACGAGGAGACCCAGGCGCGCGGCAACGTTCGCCAGCTCGACACGCTGGGCCGCCGAATGGTCGGCGTGGTAGGCCTCCACTCCGCCGAGCCCGTGACGAGCGAGTGGCTCGATGAGGTCGTCGACGCGGCTGATCGCGGGGTGCGCGAGGACGGGAATACCCCCGGCCTCGCGAATCACCTCCACGACCTCCTGGGGCGAGCGGACATCCTTGCCCACGTAGAACGGTCGGCCACGTCCGATCAGGCGTTGGAAGGCGTCGGCGACTGTCTCGGCGTGGCCCTTGTGCACCAGAGCGCGAGCGATGTGGCTCCTGCCGACGGCACCGCCGTCGGAGAGCGCGAGGACTTCGTCGAGTGTCACGTCGTACCCAGCCGACTCCAGGGCGTCGACCATTCCCCGCGCGCGTCGCAGACGCGCTGCACGCAGATCGGTGAGGTGGCCGAGCAGGCGCGGGTCCTCGGCATCGACGAAGTAGCCGAGGACGTGTACGTCGCGCCCGTCGTGTACCGCCGAGAGCTCGACTCCCGGCACGATACGGATGTCGCAACCCGCTGCAGCAGCCTGCGCTGGCGCGAGTCCCTCGACGCTGTCGTGGTCGGTGATCGAGAGGACGTCAACACGTCGGTCGAGTGCGAGGGCCACGAGGCCGGCAGGCGTGATGGTGCCGTCGGAGGCGGTGGTATGGGTGTGCAGGTCGGCGTTCACCGGCGGCCTCCCCCCGAGCTGCTCGGCGCCGGTCCTCGCCGAGCGCGCACGGCATGCGCGCTACGAGCGGTGATGCATGTCCCGCGGCTCGATCAGCAGCCTGATGGCGGTCCGCTCCTCGCCGTTGATCTGGATGTCTGCGAATGCGGGGATGCAGGTGAGTTCCATGCCCGACGGTGCGATGAAGCCGCGCGCGATCGCGACTGCCTTGATCGCTTGGTTGAGCGCCCCAGCGCCGACGGTCTGGATCTCGACCGCGCCTTGTTCTCGAACAATGCCGGCCAGTGCGCCGGCGACCGAGTTCGGGTTGCTCTTGCTGGAGACCTTGAGGACTTCCACGCCGAAGTACCTCCTACTGGTTCGATTCCTGGTGGGAGCCGAGACCGGGGCGGTCTCGGCGGCTGCAGCTATTGGCGGGGCGGTGTGCAAGAGCACAGCACTGCAAAGTATAGGTCAGTCGTCCTTCTCGACGTCGAACCGCACCCGTATCTCGTCTCTACCAACGGCAATTCGCGGCTCGCACTTGAGATGCAGGTAGTATCGCTCGCTGATCACCTCGAAGGCCTTCTGAAGGTCGCGGCGGAAGTCGGCGAGGTCGGTGTGATGGATCTTGAGTCCTCGGCGGTCCCGGTAGATGTCTGCTTGGACGGGCGTCTCGGCGACGCGAGGCTCGAGCGGCCCGGCCACGGCGCGCAGCACCGAGCCGACCGGCGCGACCTGTCCGTTGAGCACGCGGTGGGCCGTGCGCTCTGAGATCGCCAGCCCAAGGCCGTCGGCCACTTCGACGAGTTCCGAGGCATCGGAGGCGGCGGCGGGTCGCTGCCACACCGCGAGCTTGGCGACGTCGGCGAACAGCAGCTCGCTCGAGTCGAGCGCCCCACGTGCGACCGCGATGAGCGTCGCCACGATCTCGGCGGGCGAGCCGAGGTAGAGGTCGATCCCGGGGTTCTCCACGGCGAACTCCACGACGCGCCGCACGATGTTGTGCGGACCGCGAGCGACGGCGAGCGAGCCGTCCTCCCCCTTCTCGACGGTCGGCCACGTGGATTGGTCGGCGCGCTCGGTGAGGTCCGATGCGTGCGTCACGATCTGCACCGACGTCCCCTTGTGCGTGTCCGACGACGCCACGCGGGCGGTTGTAGCGTTCGAGCGGATCGAGAACAGCGCCATCCCCCGGCCGTGAACGCCCCAGCGATCCATGACCATGGTGTCGAGCTTGCTCGTCACGCGGGGCTCGAAGATCCGGTCGTGCATGCCGAGTGGCACGCCAACGCCGTCATCGATGAAGGCGAGCTGCCGCACGTCACCCTCGCGGCTGCTGGCGAGGAAGATCCGTTGTGCGTGGGCATCACGGCTGTTGCGCAGCAGCTCGACGACGATGTCCTCGACGCTGCGTATGTCGTGCTTGGCCTGGCGACGCTCGGCCTCCGAGATGCGGAGGCGTACGTAGCCGTCACCGAGGTTCTCCTCGACCTTGAGGAAAGCCTCGCCGGATACCTGGCTGACGAAGTCGATGAGCGAATCTCGCTCGGCGGTGGGTTCGGTCATGGGTGCCAGTATAGGGTCTGTCCGCCCGCCGAGAACCAATCGGGGCGTTGACTGTGCCCGGGCGCCCTCAAGAAGGGTGCGAGCCGCCAAGGGCGGCCCGCTCGCATGACTGGTAGCCATTCCGAATCATAGTCGCCTCGGGATTCTCGCCTCAAGGTCGCGGCCTTCTTCGGCCGATACACGAAGTGGCGAAAGCGTTGTCGTGCCGACGAGGGGGGCTGTCGATGGCGCACCGCGCCCGCCCGGGCTTGCCCGGGACCCGCAAAGGCGTTCTGCCCGCAAAGATGGTGGTCGCGGTCGTACTTGGCTGCTCTCTGGCCTTCTCGGCGCTCTCATGGACTCAGAGCGCAAGAACGGCGCAGGCGATCACGTTCAATGGGCTGCGCCCACCCATTCCCGGCCACACACCCCCTCGAGACGCTCTCGCAGGCGTCGAAACCTCCGTGGACTGGGAGCGCGTCGCCTACTCGAAGGTTGCGAGCGGGGGTACGGAGGCCCAGCTGCGAGAAGTCGAGGGCATTCGGGCGCGCCAGTATCTTCGCGTGGTCGTGCACGTGCGCGACCAGCACGGCCGACCCATGCGCAGCGAGGCCGTGAGCGTGTGGTGGCGGTCGAAGGGCCTGGCAGTTGTCGATCGGGCCCTGACTGACGAGCATGGTGACGCGGTGGTGGTCCGTTGGATTCCCGGCGACACCAAGGGCGAGACGGTTGTCGTCTCCGCGTGGACGGACACCAGACAGTGGGCGAACGGCACCTACGCCTGGTTCGTTCCCGAGTAGTCAGCGGTTCGAGGCATTGGCCGCGTCGCACGCGTGGCTCGGTCTACCCGCTCTCCTCGGTCCGTGTCGCCTTCTCCAACCACACAAGCCGATAGCCGCTGGGCAGCAATTCGTCTCTCGTGTGCCGATACCCGAGCTTGTCGTACAAAGCCAGTGGCGGGTACGCGTTGTGCCCCGTGAACAGCTCGAACGCACGCGCTTCGGGGAATCCCGCTTCCAGAGCGGCCATCAGGGCTGTGGCGATGCCTCGGCGCTGATACCCCGACGCGATCCCGAGACGGCCGATCTCGACGACGGCCTCGACCTCGCGTCCCCTGACGGTGCCCACGATCGCTTCGCCGTCGGTCGCGATCCAGAACCGCCAACCCTGCTCGGCGAGGCGTACGAGGTCCTCGAGCCCCTCGAGCACCGGTGGCATGTGCTCGGCGGGGACGCCCACCTCCTCGGCAACCCTCGCGAACGCCTGGTGCTGGACACGCAGCAGGCCGGGGAAGTCGCCCTCCCCGGCCTCTGAGACTCTGATGGGACTGTCGGCGCTACTTCGCGTAGTCGACCGCCCGGCTTTCGCGGATCACGACCACCTTGATCTGGCCGGGATACTCCATCTCTTCCTCGATGGTCTTCGCGATGTCGCGAGCAAGGACCACGGAGTCGGCGTCGTTGATCTGGTCAGGTTTGACCATGACCCTGATCTCGCGGCCGGCCTGCATCGCGTACGTCTTCTCGACGCCCTTGTGAGAATTGGCGACGGCCTCGAGCTTCTCGAGGCGCTTGATGTAGCTCTCCAGCGTCTCTCGGCGAGCGCCTGGTCGAGCTGCCGAGATGGCATCGGCGGCCTGGACGAGCACGGCCTCGATGGTCTGGGGCTCGACGTCGGCGTGGTGTGCTTCGATGGCGTGCACGATCGACTTGGGCTCGTTCATCCGGCGAGCGAGGTCCGCGCCGATGACGGCGTGAGGACCCTCGACCTCGTGGTCGATGGCTTTGCCCAGGTCGTGCAACAGGCCGGCGCGCTTCGCGAGCGTGCCGTCAACGCCCAGCTCCTCGGCCATGACCCCGGCGAGGTACGCGACCTCGAGCGAGTGGTTGAGGACGTTCTGCCCGTACGAGGTACGGAACTTGAGGCGCCCGAGCGTGCGCACGAGTTCGGGGTGCAGGCCCTGTACGCCGGCGTCGAAGGCGGCCTGGTCGCCGGCCTCGTGCACCTGCTGGCTGACGAGGGTCTCGGCCTTCTTGAACATCTCCTCGATGCGGGCGGGGTGGATCCGCCCGTCGGCGATCAGCGTCTCGAGGGTCACCCGGCCGATCTCGCGGCGGACAGGGTCGAAGCTCGAGAGCACGACCGCCTCGGGGGTGTCGTCGATGATGAGGTTGATGCCGGTGAGCTGCTCGAAGGCGCGAATGTTGCGACCCTCGCGGCCGATGATCCGGCCCTTCATGTCGTCGCTGGGAATGTGGACCACCGAGACGGTCGACTCGGCGGTATGGTCGGCGGCGACGCGCTGGATCGCGATGCCGACGATGTTGCGGGCCTTCTTGTCGGCCTCCTCGCGGGCACGCATCTCGGTCTCGCGAATGAAGGCGACGGCATCGCGCTTCACGTCGTCCTGGATGCGGTTCATGAGCTCGGCTCGCGCTTCGTCGGCCGTCATGCCGGCGAGCATCTCGAGGCGCTGGCGCTCCGCCTCGACCATGTCGTCGAGTTCCTTCTCGCGCTTGGCGATCTGCCCCTGCGCGGAGGACAGCTGATGCTCGCGCTTGTCGATCGACTCCGCGCGGCGATCGACGGATTCCTCGCGCTGTGCCAGCCGCTGCTCGAGGGCCTGGATCTCCTTGCGGCGCTCCTTGTTCTCGGACTCGACTTCCTGCTTCATGCGGAAGACTTGGTCCTTGGCCTCGATGAGCGCTTCCTTCTTGAGCGTCTCGGCCTGCTTCTCCGCGTCGGAGACCAGGCGGGCCGCGTCGTCTGCGGCTCGCGTCGTACGGTCCTTGATCAGATAGCGGTTGAGCAGATAGCCGAGGGCGACGCCGACGATGAGAGCGATGACTCCAATGATCACATCAGTCACCGAACGCCCTCCTTTCGTGAGTCATGGCGGGCTGTCATGGTGCATTCGTAGTCAGTAAGACGCCGCAGGTCGGCTCCCGAAAAGGCGAGAACCGGACGCGAGGCGTCCGGCACTGTGAAGGGTGCGCTCGTATATGCATGACGCCGACAGGCTCGACCGAGCCGTCGGCGGAAAGATATGCCTTCAGAGCTGCACGCAAACCGCGCGTTCGTCACGAGCGCGGATAATCACAGATGCCCACGCGCAAATCGTAGCTACGGCAGTGCGAAGCGTCAAGAAAGCGGCAGGTCAATCAGGCAGCTGCGTGCCCTCGTTCTCGGGGTCCGACCCCCCGGGAGACTCCACCGCAGCTATGGCCGTGGAGAGGTCGAACCCCTTGCCCACCAGGCGACGCACGAGCTTGTCGCGCTCTCTCCGGTCCGAAGCTGTCCTGCCGCGAAGAGCCTGCCGGGCGCGAAGCAGTGCCCCGTCCTCGGGCGCGGACTCCACGAGCGCTTGCTCGGCGAGGTCCGAGTCTACCCCGCGCTGCTCGAGTTCGCGGCGAATCCGCCGGCGATCGTAGCCGGCAAGCACTCGCGCACGGGCCCAGCTCCGAGCGAAACGCTCGTCGTCGACCAGAGAGAGTTCCTGTAGCCGGCTCACCACCGCAGCGCACGCCGAGGGTGAGTATCCGTCGTCGAGCAGCCCTTGGCGTACCTCGGACGCCGACCGCTCGCGGTAGCCGAGCATCCGGTACGCGCGCTCCTTGGCGAGTTCGGGCTCCGCCCGTGAGATGGCCTCATCGAGTCGCTCGAGGTCCCACTCGTCGCCTTCGGCCAAACCGAGCAGCTTGACGACGCCCGCGGACGTCAGCCGAGGCTCTGCATGGTCGAAGCGAAGACGACGGGCGCGCGGAGAGCGGCCCGTCGTCTCGATAGCTACCAGCGTGATCAGCATGGGCAGCGGGGTGCGCGGCGGCTAGTCGGCGACCGGGCCAACCTCCACGGGGGTGACAACGGGGTGGTCGACCACCGGCAGCCCGAGCGACTCCCGCACCTTCGCCTCGATCTCGTTTCGAAGCGCGGGGTTCTCGCGCAGGAAATCCTTGGCTGCCTCTCTGCCCTGACCGAGGCGCTCCTCCCCGTACGTGTACCACGCGCCCGACTTCGACACGATGCCCTCGTCGACGCCGAGGTCCAGGATCGAGCCTTCCTTGCTGATTCCCGAGCCGTACATCAAGTCGAACTCGGCCTGCCGGAACGGCGGCGCGACCTTGTTCTTCACGACCTTTGCCCGGACGCGGTTGCCTACGATGTCGGTTCCCTGCTTGATCGAGTCGACGCGACGGATGTCGATCCGAACCGTCGAGAAGAACTTGAGGGCGCGACCGCCCGTGGTGGTCTCGGGGCTGCCGAACATCACGCCGATCTTCTCGCGCAGCTGGTTGATGAAGATGCACGTTGTATTCGAACGGCTCAGCGAGCCGGCGAGTTTGCGCAGGGCCTGGCTCATCAGCCGGGCTTGGAGGCCGACGACCGCATCGCCCATCTCACCCTCGATCTCGGCTCGAGGCACAAGCGCGGCGACGGAGTCGATGACGATCACGTCGATCGCGCCGCTGCGCACCAGCATGTCCGCGATCTCGAGGCCCTGCTCGCCGGTGTCGGGCTGCGAGATGAGGATCTCCTGGATGTCCACGCCCAGGCGGGAGGCGTAACCCGGATCGAGGGCGTGCTCGGCGTCGATGAACGCCGCGACGCCACCGAGGGCTTGTGCTTCGGCCACGATCTGCAGCGCGAGGGTGGTCTTGCCCGACGACTCCGGGCCGAAGATCTCGACGACACGACCGCGGGGGACGCCGCCGATGCCGAGTGCGGCATCCAGGGCCAGGGATCCGGTGGGGATCGCTTCGATCTGCTCGCTGGCGGCGTTCTCGCCCAGCTTCATGATGGAGCCCTTGCCGAACTTGCGTTCGATCTGCTCCTTGGTGACATCGAGCATCTTGTCCTTGTCGGCGCTCATGCCTTCATGCTCCCTCTCGTCTCAAGGGCGACTCCGCTGGGGCTCGACCCGAAGCTACACGAACACATGTTCGGTGTCAAACCGATTCCATCACTCTGCCAAGGGGCAGATCGCCAGCGTTTCGTAGGTCGGCCCACCGTTGCCCAACGTGCTCTTGAAGACCGTAACAGCCGAGACTGACACGGCTCTGTCTCCCCTGCTCAGCGCGTCGTTGGCGCTTTCGAGCGCCTCCGCGAGCACCGGATGAGGCATCCGAGCGCGCACGAGGGTGGCGTGCGCGCGGAAGGGGCGGTCCTCCGGCGCGATGCCCACGGCGAGCGCGGCTCTTCCTGTGGCATCTGCGAGCCGCTGGCACGTTCCGTCGGCGTCGCCGAAGGATGCCCAGAGCATTCGTGCCTTCTTCGCCCGCGGGACGGCGACGATGCGGTCGACGGCAAGCGAGAATCGCGGGATCGCGGCGACCTCCTGGCGACACGCCCGGACCAGCACGTCGACGTCGTCCTCGGCGATGTGACCGACGAACGTGAGCGTGATGTGGAGATTAGGTTCGGCGACCCACTTGTCGCCGCGCCACCGTGGGTCGGCGGAACGGATGAGCTCCCCACCCGCGACGAGAGCCTCGCGTGTTGCGAGCGGGAGTTCGATGGCGGTGAAGCACCGGACGCTCACGACGAGACTCCGACCGCGCTACGCAGGCGGCGGCAGTCCGAGGATCTGCCGGCGCAACAGGTCCAGGGCGAAGACGGTCGACCGCGTTCTCACCGACTCGCGGTCGCCGGGATAGTGGCGTTCGACGTCCCACGCACGGTACGGCCCTCGTACCCCGAACCACACGGTCCCGACGGGCTTGGCGTCGCTCCCCCCGCCGGGGCCGGCGATGCCGGAGATGGCCACCGCAACGTCTGCTCCGAGCCGCTCGATCGCGCCTGCCGCCATGAGCGAGACGGTCTCCCGGCTAACGGCCCCGTGTCGGTCCAGGACCTCGTCCGGCACGCCCAGCAGGTCGCGCTTCGCCACGTTGCTGTAGCTCACGATGCCGCCGAGGACGGCCTCCGAGGATCCGGGGATGTCGGTGAGCGCGGCGGCCACCATCCCACCGGTACAGGACTCGGCGGTCGCCAAAGTGAGCTGGCGCGAGACGGCCGAGCGAACGACGACTTCGGCGAGAGTGAGCCCCTCGGTGGTGTAGCACGCGCTTCCGAGGTCGTGGCAGATCGCTGCGAGCGCCTTGTCGAGCGCGGCCTCCCCCGCTCCTCGGTCGAGCAGCAGGATGCGGACGTCTCCGAGCTTAGCGAGCACGGTGAGCCGGATGCCGGCTACGCCCTCGATCGCGCGCTGCGCGGCGACCTGCGCGTCGGACTCGGGCACGCCGACGACGCCGAGCTCCCGTACGGCCGGCCTCGAGCCACTGCCGCGCTCCAGGACCCGCCCGAGCATGCCCCGCATCTCCTTGGGCGGCCCGGGAAGCAGGGCCAGCAAGCCCGCCGCCGTCGGGACGATCTGTCCAGGAGCGGTGCCGGTGGTGGCAGGAAGCACCTCGGCGCCCTTGAGCACGTCGGCCTGGCGGAACACCTGCTCGCGCGCCTCGCCATCGCGGTGGCGCATCACCACAGCGCGCAGCGTCTCGGTGAGTTCGTCGTCTCGGCGAAGCGGCAGGCCCAGCGCGGCCGACGCGGCGTCACGGGTGATGTCGTCGTGCGTCGGGCCGAGGCCCCCGGTCACGACCACGAGCGACGTGGTCGCGGTCAGCCGGCGCAGCGTCTCGGCAAGGACGCCCTCGTCGTCGCCGACGCTCACGAGTTCGGTGACGTCGTAGCCGCGCTCGACGAGCGAGGCCGCGATCTCACGCGAGTTGGTGTCGAGACGAAGCCCCTCGGTCAGCTCGGTGCCGACCGTGACGATCGCGGCGGATGCCACGATCACGCGCCCCCGGAGGACCACGGACCGACGATGACCTTGGACGCGTGGCGGAAGTAGTCGACCATCGACACGATCGTGAGGGTCACCGCCGCGCCCATGAACAGCCACGACGCGGCGTTGAACACCGCCACGAACTGCACCCCGAAGAACGCGATGAGCGCCGAGTCCTTCACCAGGAACATCACGATCGCGATGATCTGGAGCACCGTCTTGAGCTTGCCGTAGCCGGAGGCGGCGATCACGAGCCCTTCCGCCGAGGCGACCATGCGCAGGCCGGAGACGATGAACTCGCGGGCGAGAATGACGAACGCGATCCACGCCGGAAGCACCTGAAGCTCAACGAGTGCGAGCAGCGCTGCGGTCACGAGCAGCTTGTCCGCGAGCGGATCGAGGAACTTCCCGAAGGTGGTGACCTCGTTGCGCGAGCGCGCGAGGTAGCCGTCGACGCTATCGGTCACCGCAAGCACGATGAACACGATCGCCGCGATCCACGGTCGCAGCTCGGCGAGTACCGGTGCGTCGGGGAAGAGCCGGGGCCATTCGGTGAGCAGTACCAGCAGGAATACCGGGATGAGCACGATACGGGTCAGCGTGACCCGGTTCGCCGCGGTCATCTGGTTGTCGCCACCACGGTTGTCGCTCACTCGATCACCTCCGCTTCCATATCGTAGCCCAGTGCTTCCGCCACCCTCGCCGAGACGAACTCACCGACGTGTGCGGCCGCCGCATCGTCGAGCAGCATCAGGCCGTCGATCTCCGGTGCCTGGCCCCGCCACCGTCCCACGGGCCCGCCCTCGTCCTCGTCGACGGCTTCGACCAGCACCTCGAGCGTTTCGCCCACGTGCTCGGCCACCTTCTCGAACCCGATCCGCTCGGCGAGATCGCGCGTCCGCTGAGCGCGCGCCACGCGGGTTCGTTGCGGGACCTGCTCGGGCATCTCGGCGGCAGCGGTCCCCTCTTCGGGGCTGTATGCGAAGACGCCGACGTAGTCGAAACGAGCCTGGGCGAGGAAACCGTGGAGCCTCTCGACGTCCGCGCGCGTCTCGCCGGGGAAGCCGAGGATCATCGTGGTGCGCAGCACGACGTCGGGCATGGCGGCGCGGATGCGAGCGATGAGGGCGAGGTGGTCCTCGGCGCTCCCCCTTCGACGCATGCGGCGCAGCACCGCGGCGCTGGCGTGCTGCAACGGAAGGTCGAGATAGCGTACGACGTTGGGGAGCGACGCCATCGTGGCGAGCAAGTCTTCGGAGATGCCGTCGGGCTGGGCGTACATGACCCGCAGCCATCGCACGCCTTCGACCGCGGCCACCGCACGTATCACGTCGGCGAGAGTCTCGCCCGAGGCGAGGTCGGCCCCATAGTTCGTCGTGTCCTGCCCGATCAGGATGATCTCCCCGGCTCCGAGGGCGACCAGTTCGCGGGTCTCGGCGACGATCTCTTCGAGCGGACGGCTTCGGTAGGGACCACGAATCGCCGGGATGACGCAGTACGCGCACGAGCGGTGACAGCCGTCGGCGATCTGGAGGTAGGCGGAAGGACCGACCGCGCTGCGGGCACCGCTCGTCGGAGTCGCCCGGGGCGCGGGTGTCTCGAATCCGAGCAGCCCCGCGAGGATCGTCGCGATCTCCGCCTCGCGCCCCACGGGCACGAACGCCGACACCTCGGCGAGCTCGGTGGTGAGCTCGTCGCCGTACCGACTGGGCATGCATCCGGCCACCACGAGCTTGCGGTCGGCACCCTCGGGCAGCCACTCCGAGGCGACCTCGAGGATGGTCGCGATCGACTCCTCGGTGGCCTCCTGGATGAACGAGCAGGTGTTGACCACGACCGCGTCGGCTAGGGCGAGGTCGCCAGTGACCTCGAAGCCCGCGCGTTCGACGAGGGCGCGCATGCGGTCCGAGTCGACCTCGTTCTTTGGGCAGCCGAGGGTGATGAACGCGATTGCGGGAGGTGTGGGCATCGGCTGAGCGGTGCTAGCGGTAATTGGTGTACTGGAGCGGGATACCGTAGTCCTGCTCCTTCAGAAACGCGATGACGCCTTGGAGCTCGTCTCGGCTTGCCGAGAACACGCGCACCTGGTCGCCTTCGATCTGCACCTTGACCTTGAACTTCTGGTCTCGGATGTCCTTGTTGATCTTGCGGCAGAGATCCATCTCGATGCCGCTGACGATCTTGCCCAGTATCCGGACCGTGCCTCCGCTCGCGGCCTCCGGCTTGCCCCACTGGATCGCCTTGATGTCGATCTGACGCCTGATGAGCTTGGTGTTCAGAACGTCGATGACCTGGTTGGCGATGAAGTCGCTCGGAGCGTGCACGGTGAACGTCGAAGCGTGCTTGTCGAAGTCGATCTTCGAGCCGCTGTCCTTGAGGTCGTAGCGCTGTGCGAGCTCCTTGACCGCCTGCTGGTACGCGTTGTCGACCTCCTGCATGTCGACTTGCGACACCACGTCGAAGCTGGAGTCCTTGGCCATGGAGTAGTCCCCTCTCCTTTCTACTGCGAGGCAGGCGTCGTGGTCAGAGAGACCACGCCGATACCGTTCTTCTCGGTGATGGGCACCTCGACGCCGTCCCGGTAGACCGTCACCGCGCTGGGGCGGCCGACCTTCACCTCGGCGGACTTGGTGACCCGGTACTGCTTGGTCTCGCCTGACTGGGCGACGTCGGCGTACTCGGTCGTGCCGTCGACCTTGACCTCGAGCCACGACTCGCCGCCGTCCACGACTACTTTCAGCCGGAAGGCCTTGGGCTTGGGCTTCGCAGCGGTCGTGTTGGCGCTCCCTGTCGCACCGGAAGTGCTCGTGGGTGCGGAGCCGGTCGTTCCCGTGCCCGGTGCGCCCGTGGCGCCAGTGGTCGGTGTGGTCACCGTCGCAGTGGGCTCCGGAGCGATGGGCGGAGGAGACTCGGGCCCGTTGATCACGGTCATGACCCCCCACACCGCGAGCGACGCGAGCGCGAGCACAGCGACGGCGGCCAAGGCGGCCTTCCACGACAGTGCGTGCTGCTCGTGACGCGGCTTCACCGCGGTCTCCTGCAGCTCGATGCGGTGGAAGCGGCCGTGTCCGGTCTCGGCGTGATACATGTTCAGCAGCGGCTCTGGATCGAGCTCGAGGTAGCGGGCGTACGTCGAAACGTAGCCGCGGACGTAGCCGGGGTTCGGGAGGCGTTCGTAGTCGCCTTCCTCGAGAGCCTCGATCAGCCGCGTGCGGATGTGCAGCTGCTCTTCGACCTGAGGGAGCGAGATGCCGAGCTGCTTGCGCCGCTCCTTCAGAGTCTCGCCGAGGGTCTCGGCCATCTACATCGCCTCCTCTCGGTCGTGGCGTTCGAACGCCTTGATCGATTCGAGTTCTTCGATGTCGACCAGCACCTCGCGCGGCTTGCTGCCGCTGGGGGGACCCACGACACCCTTCGATTCCAGGATGTCCATGATGCGACCGGCGCGAGCGTAGCCCACTTTCAGGCGCCGCTGGAGCATCGAGGTCGAGCCGAGACCGCTGGTGACCACGACGTCTGCGGCCTCCCAGAGCAGCGGATCGTCGTCGTCGCCGTCGTCGATGCCTCCACCCACCGAGGAGACCTTGAGGTGCAGGATCTCCTCGTGGTACTCGGGTTCGCCCTGGTTCTTCAGGTGGTCGACAACCGTATTGATCTCGTCCTCGGACACGAAGCAGCCCTGCACGCGCTTGGGCTTGGACCACTCGCTCGGCATCGCGAACAGCATGTCGCCCCGGCCGACGAGCTTCTCGGCACCGGGACCGTCGAGGATGACCCGCGAGTCGATGGAGCTGGCGACCTGGAACGCCATCCGGTTGGTGATGTTGGCCTTGATGAGGCCGGTCACGACGTTGGCCTCGGGGCGCTGCGTGGCGACGATCAGGTGGATGCCTGCGGCGCGCGCGAGCTGTGCGATGCGGCAGATCGAGTCCTCGACCTCCTTGGCGGCGACCATCATGAGGTCGGCGAGCTCGTCGATGACGATGACCAGGTACGGAAGCTCGGTTGCCTCCTCGCCAAGCTTGCCCTTCTGGACGAGCTCGTTGTACCCGCTGACGTTGCGGACGCCGGCGCTGGACAACACCCGGAGCCGTCGCTCCATCTCCGAGACGGCCCATGCCAGCGCACTTGCGGCTTCCTTGGGCTCGACCACGACCGGCACGTAGAGATGCGGCACGCCGTTGAAGAGCGTGAGTTCGACGCGCTTCGGGTCGATCAGGATCAGCCTGACCTCGGAGGGTGTCGTGCGCATGAGGATGCTCATAAGGATGCTGTTGATCGCAACCGACTTGCCCGAGCCGGTGGTACCGCCGATGAGCAGGTGCGGCATCTTGGCGAGGTCGGGCACGACCGCCTTGCCGCTGACGTCCTTGCCCACCGCAAGCATGAGCGGACCCCCGGCGCCAGCCGGCGGCATCACGTCGCCGAGTGTGACATCGCGACGCCGCACGTTGGGCACCTCGATGCCCACGAGCGACGTGTCCGGAATCGGGGCCAGCACGCGAATCTGGCTCGATGCCAGGGCCAGCGCCAGATCGTCGGCGAGGCTGCCGATGGTGTTCACGCGAATGCCGCGTGCGATCTCGAGGCGGAAGAGCGTGACCGTGGGACCGGCGATCCAGTCCACGACCCGAGACATCTGCTCCTGCTCGCCCTTGGTGAACTTGCGGTCGTCTAGCTTGGTCACGTAGGTGGGGATGCCGAAGGTGGACAGCGTTCCCGCGATGACCTGCGCCACGTGGCCGAGCTCGCTGTCGGTGGCCCGCTGCATCGACGCGTTCTCCATCGTGCGGAGCAGCAGCTCCGCCGACGGAAGCTCGAAGCCCTCCATCCGCCGCGGGTTCACGGCGGCAACCGGGGTCGTCTTGCGCATGGCTTCGGGGTCCCCGGCCGCGGCGCCGCTGCGGCGGCGTCCGGAGCTGGCGGGCGTAGCCGAAGCCTCGTCGGTCTCGTCGAGCGGCAGCGGCAGCGTTCGCTGGGTGACGTCGTCGGCCCCTGGCGTGACTCTCGCCGGGCGCGCTCGCTCGGCTCTCGGAGCCGCCGCTGTCTCGTCTCGGCCAGGGAACCAGCGGTCTAGAGCGATCTCGACCGCCTTGGAGATGGACAGGCCGATCACGATGAAACCGCCGATGAGCATGCCCACGAGCAGCACGTAGCCGATCGTAGTGCCGACAAGCGTGTGCAGCACCCACGCGATCGAGGCGCCGACGTACCCGCCGTAGTTCGACAGTTCGGGCCCGAAGAAGTCGGCCTCCGGCGTCGCCAGGGCCACCATGCCGGTGAGCGCGACCACGATCATCGCGAGACCGGCACCGATGCGCGCCTCGCTGATATCACCGACGCGGACGAAGAAGCTGATCCCCCACAGCACGAGCACGATGGGCACCACGTACGCGCCAAGGCCCACGAGGGAGCGCAGCGCCGAGGCGATCCATTCGGCGGCGACACCTGTGCGGTCCGTGGTCACGGCGATCATCATCGCCACGCCGGTCACCGAGATCGCGACGCCGGCCAGATCCCGCTTGGCTCGGGCGTCGAGGATGGGCCTGCGCTCGACCGCCTTTGCGGGCGCCTTGCGCGAGGCACGGCTCGGCGTGCTGCCCTTGCGCGACCCCGCCGAGGAACCACGGTTGTTCGAAGCGCGGGATGCCGATCGGCTGCCGTTGCGGGTGCCACCGGTGTTCTTGGAGCGCTCGGCCACGCTAGCCCCTTCCCGTGATGCCGAGTGCGAGTACGACCGTCCCGAGTATGGCGGTGTAGCCGACGAACCACCACAGGCGGTGGGTCTTCAGGAACGGCAGCAGCCACCAGATCGCGAGGTAGCCCGCCGCCCCCGCGGCGACGAATCCGGCAATCGAGGCCACCGGATCGGGCAGCCGGAAACCGGACTGGACGAGGTCGAGGAAGTCGCGGGCGAACGCGACGGTGATGATCGGGATGCCGAGCAGGAACGAGAATCGAGCGGCCTGCTCGCGATCCAGTCCTGACATGACGCCTCCCGAGATCGTCGAGCCCGAGCGCGAGAGGCCGGGAAGCACGGCGAGCCCTTGGAGCACGCTCACGAAGCCTGTCTTCGGCCAGCTGAGCTTCGACGGTTCGTCCACGGGACACTCGCGGCCGTGCACCAGTTCGGCGGTGGCCATCAGTGCCGAGGTCGCCAGGAAGAAGATCCCGACCCACACCAGCGACGCCGACAGAGGTTCGACCACGTCCGACAGCGCCAGGGCGACGACGCCGCTGATCACCGTACCGAACGCGATCAGAGCCGCGAGGCGTCGCTCGGCGGTTCGCTCCTTGTTCTTGGGTAGCAGTGCGGAGAGCAGGTGCGCGATGTCGGCTCGGAAGTACACCAGCATCGCAAGAAGGGTCGCGCCGTGAAGGAGTACCTCGTAGCTGAGCACCGGCTTCTGGCCGAACGCGGCGTACACGAGGGCGAGGTGTCCGTCTGACGATATGGGCAGGAACTCGGTCAGTCCTTGAACGATGCCGAGCACGACGGCCTGGATAACCGACACAGGCTAGACCTCCATGACCACGGGAATGACCATGGGCCGGCGTCGCATCCGCTCCCACAGGAACTGCGAGAGCGACTCGCGCACCGCGTTCTTCACGATCTGCACGTCCGTGACGCCTTCCTTGGATGTGCGATCGAGCACCTTCGCGATTCGCTGACGTGCTTCCTCGAGCAGTTCGTCGGCGTCGGGACCCAGTACCATCCCCCGGGTCACCAGCTCCAGGTCGCCCACGGGCTTCCCGGTCTGGGTGTCGAGGGCGAGGACCACCGTCGCGAAGCCGTCCTGGCTCATGTGCTGCCGATCGCGCAGCACGATGTGGGCTGCGTCGCCGACTTTGAGGCCGTCCACGAAAATGACGCCGCTCGGCACCTTGCCGGCAACGCGGACGCCCTCCTCGGTGAGTTCGAGCACCTCTCCGTTGTCGATGACGAAGATGTTGTCGTGTGGCACTCCCACGGACTCGGCGAGGCGCGCGTGCGCTCGCAGGTGGCGGGTCTCACCATGCACCGGCAGCAGATACTCCGGCCTGGTGAGGTTCAGCATCAGCTTGAGCTCTTCGGCGGCGGCGTGGCCGGACACGTGCACCTCGGCCGAACCGCGGTGGTGAACGACCGCACCGAGCTTGGCGAGCCGGTTGATCACGCGGCTCACCGCCTTTTCGTTGCCCGGAACGGGCGTCGCCGAGATGACCACGGTGTCGCCCTCGGCGATCTGGATGGTGCGGTGGTCGCCGTTCGCGATCCTGGCTAGCGCCGAGAGGGGCTCGCCCTGGCTTCCGGTGCAGAGTACGACGAGGTCCTCCGGCGGCATGCCCGAGGTCTGGTAGGCGTCGATGAGGTCGCCCTCGTCGATCTCCAGGTAGCCCAGCTCGCGCGCGATCGACGTGTTGCGCAGCATCGAGCGGCCCGTGACCGCGATCTTGCGGCCAGCGTCCACCGCTGCGTCGCACACCTGCTGCACGCGGTGGATGTGGCTCGCGAACGACGCCACGATGACCTGGCTCTCGGCGTTCACGATGATGTCGCGCAGCACCGCGCCGACCTCCGCCTCGGAGCGGGTGATGCCGCCTCGCTCGGCATTGGTCGAATCCGCCAGCATCAGCTTGACGCCCTGCTTCGCGAACCGGGCGAGCGCGGCGTAGTCGGTGAGCCGCCCGTCGATCGGGGTCTGGTCGAACTTGAAGTCGCCGGTGTGGAGGATGTTGCCGAACGGCGTCCGCACGAACACGCCCAACGCGTCGGGGATGGAGTGATTCACCGCGAAGAAATCGAAGCTGAACACGCCCAACGTGGCGTGGCTCCCCGACTTCACCTCGCGCAGCTTGGGCTTGGTGATGCCGCGCTCGGCGAGCTTGTCCTTGATGAAGCCGAGCGTGAGCGCCGAGCCAAGGATGGGCACCGGCCGGTCGAGATCGCGTAGCAGGAACGGCAGCGCGCCGATGTGGTCCTCGTGGCCGTGGGTTATGACGATGCCCTTGAGCCTGTCGGCGTTCTGAAGGATGTAGGCGTAGTCCGGCAGGATCAGGTCGATGCCGGGGTGGTCTTCGTCGGGGAACATGAGGCCGGCGTCGATGACGACGAGGTCGTCGTCGTACTCGATCACCGTCATGTTCTTGCCGATCTCGTCCAGGCCTCCCAAGGGGATGACCCGGACTGTCGGCGTCGGACGAGGTTTGGGCTTGTGCCTGGTTCTTGCCTTGGGCCGGGCGTCCCTGGATGACTCGGTCTTCTGCTTGGGCATGCGGAAGTGATCATGCTCCTCTCAGGCGGTGCTCAATGTCTGCTCGAAAGCAGCTACAGCACGCCGACGTGACGCATGACGCGCTCGAGCTCGGCGGATTGCTCCGCGCTAGCCTCGACCAGCGGCAGTCGAACACCGCCGACAGGGAAGCCCTGCAGCCTCAGTGCGTCTTTGACCATGATTGGGTTGGCCGTCATGAACAGCGCCTTCATGAGCGGCATCAGTTCGAGGTGGATGCGAAGCGCCTTGGTATGGTCGCCGGCCACCTGGGCCTCGATCATTTCCTTGAAGCGCCCGCCGGCGACGTGTGAGATCACCGAGATCACGCCGGTGCCGCCGAGACCCATGAGCGGCAGCGTGAGTTCGTCGTCGCCCGCGAAGACCTCGAAGCCGTCGGGCGCCTCGGCGATGATCGCCGCGGTCTGGGACAGGTCTCCGTTGGCCTGCTTGACCGCGACGATGTTCTCGCACTCGCGGGCAAGGCGAAGCACGGTGGCCGGCTCGCAGTTGATCACGCAGCGTCCCGGGATGTTGTAGAGGATCACGGGAAGCTCGACCGCCTGGGCGATCGCGCGGAAGTGGCGGTAGAGCCCTTCCTGGGGCGGCTTGTTGTAGTACGGGACCACGGCCATGATCGCGTCGACGCCCAGGGCTTCGACCTCGCGGGCGAACTCCACCGAATCGTCGGTGCAGTTGTCGCCGGCGTTGGCGATCAGCGGAACGCGTCCGCCCACCGCGTCGATGACCGCCTTGAACAGCTCGATCTTCTGGTCGTAGAACACTGTGGGCGACTCGCCGGTGGTACCGCAGACCACGAGTCCGTCGCTGCCCTGCGAGACGAGCCTGCTGGCCAGCTCGGCAGCGCGGGTCAGGTCGAGTTCGAGATCCTCGGTGAACGGGGTCACCATGGCCGTGATCATCCGGCCAAAGCGCGGCGTTGACATGATGCTCAGCCCCTCGGAAAGCCGGAGCGCGACAGCTCCGGCGCAACTGGTTCGCGTACCGACGTATTGTGCCACACGACGCCGACATCCGAACGTCCCGAGCAGGGACGTTGCTCGGGCGTTGAGCCGCGCCCACGGTTCTGGTCAGCTCGCTCGCTTCCTCGGACGAGTTACGTCCGCTCTACTTCGTACCGGAGTTCGGCCAGGCCTCCCGGGTGAGAGCGCGCCTGGCTCAGGGTGATGCGTCTCGACGCGTGAGGTGTCTCGAGCAGCGGGATGCCGTCGCCCAGCACGATCGGCTGCACGAACAGGTCGATGGCGTCGATCAGCCCCGCGTCCCACAACGTGGTCAGCAGCCGAGAGCCCCCGCACGCCCACAGGCCTCGCCCGTCCTGCTCCGCGAGACGTGCGACGAACGTGGCAGGGTCCTCGGCGACGAACTCGACTGTTGGCGCAGCACGCGGCAGGTCCTCTCGGGAGGTGAAGACGTAGCACGGCTTGTCGGCGTACGGGAAATCGATGTCGAATCCAATGACCTGCTCGTACGTCTTCGACCCTACGAGCACGGCGTCGATTCCCGCGTAGAACTCCGCGTAGCCGTAGTCATGGCCCTCGGCGCCTTGGAGCCAGTCCACGCCCCCGTCGCGATCCGCGATGAAGCCGTCGAGGCTGGCGGTGATGTAGGCGATGACGGGCTGTGGCATGTCCTGCCTCCTGCCGAGAGGGTCTTGCGGCGGCCTTCCGGACTGGCGCACCGCCTCGTCTGCATTCATGCCCGTGTCAGACCCGCGGGCTACGCTCCCGTCGGAGGTGAGAGACGTGGAGATCGAGGATCCGTTCGTGCCGATGCCCATGCCGGACCCGCCGTGGACCGAGCGAGTCAGCGTGCTGGTCGCGGCTCATGTTGCTCATGGCGAGCCGGTGCCGTGGACGCACGGCGACGACGCGCTGTGGCTCGACGACCTCGAGGACCGAGGGCTAGCCTCCGTGCTCGGAGAGGCGCTCGCGTGGGAAGGCCTCGGTGTAGTGGTATCGGTTCGAGGCATGCGGCCGCACTACGTCGTCGTGCTCGATGGTCATAGCGCCTCCGCGCTGCTCAAGCTCGCGGTGCCGATCCTCGAACGGGTGCGCGGGCCGTTGCCGGCCGGATCTCGCGCCGTGCTGACACTGCGGGACAGCGAAGCGTCAGGCCTGCGGCTCGAGATGGTCGATCTCGCGTAGCACGCGTCAGTCCGGGATCGCCTCGGCGCGTGACAGTCGGAACTCGTCGTGCAAAGCCTCCACAGCCCGCTGCATCTCGGCCGAGGGCACGAGCATCGAGATCGTGGTGTGGCTGTCCGCCGTCTGCAGCACGTGAACGCCGGCGGCGGCGAGACTCTCGGCCATGCGAGCCACGACTCCCGGCACGCCGTGCATGCCAGCACCGATCAGGGTCACCTTGGCGAGCGACCCGGTAGCGTCGCACCGCATGCCGAGCCGGCCGATCGTAGTCTCCGCGGTCGGCAGGTCCCTCTCGGCGAGCGCGAACAGCAGCTTATGCCCCGCAGGCGTGAACATGTCGAGGGAAACGCCGGCGTCCGCCAGGGCGCGATACGCCTCGGCTTGCGCCTCGGTGTTGGCGAGCTCGTCCGCGCTGCCGCCCAGCTCCACCGACACGCGAGCGAGGCCGTCCATGTGCGACACGGCAGTCGCCACGGAATCGGGCCGGTAGGATTCGATGTCGGCGACACGGGTGCCGGGGTGGTCCGTGTAGGTGTTGCGGACCCGTACGGCGAGACCCGCGGACAGCGCGAGCTCGGCGGCGGGCGTGTGCACTACTCGACTGCCGTGGCGCGCCATCTGGAACAGCTCGTCCGCACCGATGGTCTCGAGGACGCTGGCGCCGTCGCACGAACGCGGGTCCGCGGTCATCACGCCGTCGACGTCCGTGTAGATCTGCACCTCCTCGGCCTCCAGAGCGATGCCGAGGGCACACGCCGTAGTGTCCGAGCCGCCACGTCCGAGCGTGGTGAGCGCTCCGTCGGCGCCGATCCCCTGGAACCCGGCGATGACCGGTACTCGTCGCGCCGCGATGCACTCGAGCAGAGGTGCTGGGTGAACCTCGAGGATGGTGGCGTCGCCGAACACCCCGTCGGTCGAGATCCCTGCCTCGCCGCCGGTGTAGGCGGCTGCGTCGATCCCTGCATCCCGCAGCTCGTGGGCGACGACGACCGCCGCGATCACCTCACCGCTCGAGGCGAGCAGGTCGCGCTCGCGATCGTCGGCCGGCAGGCCGTCGACCAGCCCGAGCAGCGTGTCGGTGGCGTAGGGCGCCCCTTTGCGGCCCATCGCGGACACCACCACGACCGGCGCCTGCAAAGCCTCGAGTGCCTCGCGCACCCGTGCGGTGATCGCGCCGCGACCCTCGGCGGTGCCCACCGACGTACCGCCGAACTTCATGACCACGACGGGGCGGTCGTCCCCTCCTCGCTCGCCCCTCGCGTCCCCGTGGACGGGCTGCTGTCCGCTTGCCTCGTGCGTCACGCCCACTCCTCGAGAACCGACTCGAGTCCGACGACGAGTCCCTCTCGGCTGACGACAGCTCGAATGGCGTGGACGACTCCGGGCATGAATGAGGTCCGGTCGATGGAGTCATGCCGTATCGACAGGGTCTGACCCTGTCCCCCGAACAGCACCTCCTGGTGCGCCACGAGGCCGGGCAGCCGTACCGAGTGGATCCTCGTGCCGCCCACGCACGCGCCGCGTGCTCCGCGCGCGATGGGGAGCTCGGTCTCGGCACCGGGCGTCGGCGGGGCGTCGGGGCGGACCGCCTCGATGAGCGCCGCGGTCCGCAGGGCCGTGCCGCTTGGCGCGTCGGCCTTGCGATCGTGGTGGAGCTCGATGATCTCGACGTGCGGCATGAACTTGGCCGCGCGCTCGGCGAACTCCATCAACAGCACCGCTCCGATGGCGAAGTTCGGCGCCACGAACAGACAAGTTCCCGAGGGCGCGAGCGTCGCCAGCTCGGTGAGCTTCTGGTTCGAGAGCCCGGTGGTTCCCACTACGCAGTCCACTCCGGCGGGCAGGGCGGCTCGGAGGTTGCCCTCGACGGCGGATGGATGGGTGAAGTCGACCATCACGTGCGGTTCGTGCGCGCCCAGGGCGTCGGCGAGGTCGCCCTCCACCGTGAGGCGGCCGCCGGCGCCGTCGTCGAGCTCTTCTCCCGCATGGCTGATGTCGACGGCCGACACCACCTCCATGCCGTCGGCGGCGGTCACCGCCTTCACGACCTCGTGCCCCATCTTGCCGGCGGCGCCGGCCACCAGAACCCGGATCATCTCGGCGTGCCTCCCCTGTTTTCTCGGCCGCTACACCAGGTGCTCGAGCGACGAGGGCTCGAACGGCCCGATCACCGCGAGCACCTTGTCGTCCGTGAGCACCTCTGCGCTCACGCGCTTCAGGTCGTCCATCGTCACCGCGTTGAACCGCTCCATGATCTCGTCCGCCGAGAGGATCTCGCCGCCGGTGACCTCGTTCTTGCCGAGGCGGGTCATCCGGTTGCGGGTGGCCTCCATCCCCAGCACGAGATGGCCCTTCGCCGCCTGACGGACGCGGTCGAGTTCTTCGGCGGTCACGCCTTGATCGGCGATCTTCTCGACCTCGTTCTGAATGAGGCGGATGACCTCCTCGGCGTTCTCGGGACGCGTTCCCGCGTACACGCCGAACTCCCCGGTGTCCTGGTAGAGCGCGGTGAAGCTGTAGACGGCATAGGCCAGCCCTCGCTTCTCGCGGACCTCCTGGAACAGCCGAGACGACATGCCGCCGCCCAACACCCCGTCGAGGATGTTCAGCGCGAAGCGGTCGGGATGGTGAGCGTTCATCGTCGAGACGCCGTAGCAGATATGGGCCTGCTCGGTGTCCTTGTTGAGCACAGCGATCCGTGACGAGCTGGTGGGCCGGGCAACGGGCCGCTGAGAGCGAGGCCCCCCAGGCATCACGAGCAGGCGCTCGGCAAGGTGGACGAGCTCCTCGTGGTCGATGTTGCCGGCCGCGGCAACCACTGTGTTGCCGGTGAGGTAGTGGCGCCCGCGAAACGCCACCGACTGGGCGTGGTCGAACCCGCCCACGATGTCCCGGGTGCCAAGGATCGGCAGGCCGATGGGGTGATCGGGCCACAGCGTCTCGGAGAAGATGTCGTGGATGTGGTCGTCCGGGGCGTCTTCGGTGCGGGCGATCTCCTCGATGACCACCTGGCGCTCCTGGCGACACGACTCGTCGTCGAGCGACGCGTTCACCACCATGTCGCTGAGCAGCTCCATCGCCGATTCCAGATGCTCGTCGACGAAACGGCTGTAGTAGCAGGTGTACTCCTTCGACGTGAACGCGTTGAGCTCCGCGCCGAGCCGGTCGAACGCCTCGGAGAGTTCGCGGGACGACCGGGCAGGCGTCCCCTTGAACATCATGTGCTCCATGAAGTGCGACATGCCTGCCTCGGCAGACGCCTCGTCACGGCTGCCGACGGCGAACCAAATGCCCAGCGCGATGGAGCGGACCTCGTCCATCGGTTCGCTGATCACGGTGATCCCGTTGTCGAGCATCGTCTTGCGATAGAACATGCAGGCCCCTTTGTGGTCGGGTCGAGAGCGGTTGAGTTCGAGTGGTGCCGCACAGCCGAGCCGGGCGTGCTCGCACATGCGCGGACCGTACTCTCAGGGTACCCGAAGCTGTCGCTCCTCAAGGTACGCACGGTATTCCGCGAGCAGGGCGTCGAGTTCCGCGTAGCTTGCGGCGTGGTTCGCCGCATCGCGGAGGCGGATCGCGCCAGGCATGCCGGTGATGTACCACCCCACGTGCTTGCGCATCCGGGTGAAGGCACGCTCCCCACCCAGCGCCACGAGCGCGGCCGCGTGCTCCCGGGCCGTGTCGATGCGCTCGAACGGTGTCGGGGGCTCGAGCGTCTCCCCACGATCGATCAGCGCGCGCGCCTGGGCGAAGATCCACGGGTTGCCCTGCGCGCCTCGGGCGACCATCACCCCATCGACCCCGGTCTCGTCCAGCATCCGCCTCGCGTCCTGCGCCGAGAACACGTCGCCACTACCGAGTACCGGGATCGCCAGCGCCCGCTTCACGCGCGCGATCGCATCCCAGTTCGCCGGACCGCGGTAGAACTGCGAGCGGCTGCGTCCGTGGATGGCCACGGCTGCCGCCCCGGCCGCCTCCATCGCCTGAGCGAACTCCACGGCGTTCTCGCTCTGCGCGTCCCAACCGGTGCGGAACTTCGCCGTCACGGGCACGGGCACGTTCGCGACCACGGCCGCCACGATCTCGGCGGCGAGCCCGGGCGTGCGCATGAGCGCGCTGCCCTCCCCTTTCGCCACCACTTTGGTCACGGGACACCCCATGTTGATGTCGAGAAGCGCCACGTTCTCGTCGTGTCGCTCCACGATCCGCGCCGCCTGCGCGGCCATCAGCTCGGGCTCGGCGCCGAAGATCTGGACCGCACAGGGGACCTCCTCGGCCGCGAGCGTGAGCAGCTCGTTCGAGACGCGCGAATCGGGGTTGTAGTGCAACCCCTTCGCGCTGACCATCTCGGTGTACGTGAGCCCCGCGCCCATCCGCTTGCAGATGCCGCGGAACGGCGCCTCGGTGATGCCCGCCATGGGAGCCAGTACCACGTTCCCCGCCGAGAGGATCGCGCGGACGCGGGCGGGTCCCGAGGGCGCCGCCGCCATCACCGGCGTCCGCTACGGCTGAGCCCTCGCGGACGGCGCGCCATGCGGCGAGCTTGTCGGCGAACGAGGCGCCTGCGTTCGCGGGGCTGGTCGACGGCAGCCGCACGCAGCAAAGGCGCTCGACGAGGTGGGGCTCGAGCCCGGGCTTCACGAGACGCTCGAACAGCTGCTCCGCCTTCGCCCCGTTGAAGAACACTGTGTGTATCGCCGGGTGATCGCTCAGGAACCGGGAGAAGTCGTTGGCGACGGCGGTGGAGGCGACGATGTCGGCGTCGAGGCTACCCGGTCGCTCTCCTGCGTGCAGCACGTCCCACAGCGCAACGCCCGCCTCGGCGAGGCGCTGGGTACGACCCTCGTAGCCGAGGCCGTCAGGCCACTCGAACAGGGTGGCCATGAAAGGCCAGAACGAGTTGCGGGGGTTCGCGTAGTACTGCTTCGCCTCGAGGGACATCACGCTCGGCATGCTGCCGAGAACGAGCACCCGGGCATTCTCGGACGCGACCGGCGGGAAGCCGATGTTCACCCGACGTCCTGCCTCGACTCGCCCTCACCGCTCTCTGCTGCAGCAAGCTTGTAGCCGTAGAGGCAGCGAGGCGTGAGCGCCCAGTCACCGCTGGAGGCTGTGCTCAGGTCGAGGTCCGCACACGCGCTTGGCTTCCCACGTTTGTGCAGCCCGCATAGCCCGTCGTCACGCAGCTCTCGGCAGGTCATGAAGACCTCCAGCTTGTCGAGGGTGGTGCGACATGCGGATCGTGGAACGGTGACCCAGTCACCCTCGACCGTGGCTCCGTGGAGTTCGTAGTAGCGCTTGAGATCGGGTGTGATGGCGGTGTGCAAGCGCACCTCGTCGGGCCCGAAGCGCACGTCACTCCTCAACGTGAGGTTGAAGGTGAAGATCTTGCAGCACTCGGCCTCGCACACCTCGAGCCAGCAGGTGCACTCCTCGCACGAACGCGCCGCCTCGATGAGTTCCCGGTCGCTCACTCGCCGAACCTCCGCACTGCGCGGGCCTTCGCCTTCGCGATCTCCGTCTCGCGGTCTCTCTTCGGTGCCGAAGTCACGAGCGAGTCCATCAGCCTAGTCGTCGCCTGCGCGACTTCGTCGACAGCGCGTTCGAACGCGACCTCGTTGGCCGCTGACGGTCTGGCGTAGCCACTGACCTTCCGCACGTACTGAAGCGCCGCCGACCGGACCTCCTCTTCCGAGGCCGGAGGGTCGAAGTTGAACAAGACCTTGATGTTTCGGCACATCCTTGACTCACCTCGAGTCGGAGTCGAGTGTTCGCGCACGGACGCTGCGGAAGGCCACCAGAAGCGTTCCACCGGCAGCCAACACGAACGCGAGTGTCAGAAGCGTCCACTTGAGCATCGTGAACGCCGGCGCCAGCGCCGCGAGCACGGGTGTGGTTGCAGGGTAGCGCAGCATCACGAGCGCGGTGCAGACGTTCTCGAGCAGGTCGAATATGCCAGCGGCCACCGGGACGAGGTTCGCCCGTCGCCACCGTTCGCCCCCCAGACGCCCTGCGATCCACGAGAGCACGATGGCGAGGAAGGCGACGTAGACGACCGGCCAGACGACGTCGAAGGTGACCCGGGCTCGCACGTATGCCTGGCGACCTGAAGGCCCATAGGCCTCGGCGGTTCGATAGAGATCGCTCGGCGTGTAGAAGAACGACAGGTCCGGCGACCGCACGCCCTCGGCCGACGGCTGCACCCTGGACTGGGCCGGGAGCACGAGCGCGACGAACAGGATGAATCCGACGGTTGCGGCCAGCGCAAGCCAGCCGGACGAGTGGCCGACGAGCCAGTCGGAGAACCTTCGCACCCTGCACCTCCCCCTCGAATAGCGACGGCCGGGTCACCGATGTGGCGAGCCCGGCCGTCGTGCGTATCTACCGATGTGCTACGCGCATGCCGCTCGAGTGGCTACTGCACGCCCAGAAGCTCGACCTCGAAGACGAGGGTCGCGTTCGGCGGGATCACGCCGCCGGCGCCCTGTGCGCCGTATCCGAGGTCGGGCGGGATGGTGAGCTTCCGCTTGCCGCCCACCTTCATGCCCGCCACGCCCTGGTCCCAGCCGGGGATGACCTCGCCCGCGCCGAGCACGAACGAGAACGGCTGGCCGGAGTCCTTCGACGAGTCGAACTTGGTGCCGTCGGTGAGCCACCCGGTGTAGTGCACGGTGACCTGCTTGCCAGCCGCAGCCGCGGCGCCCGTGCCCTTCACCAGGTCCTCCACCTTGAGCTCGGTGGCAGGCTGAGCGGCCTCGGCGGGCGTGGTCGCCTCAGTGGCCGGTGCTTCCTGGCTCGGTTGCTCGGCGCCGACCTGGGGTTCGGCGGGCTGCTCGGCGGTGTTGTTGCCACAGCCGGTGAGGGCGAGACCTGCCGCGAGCATGCATGCCAGCAGCAGCGTAATCGAGCGCTTCGACACGTGGACCTCCTGATGGTGTGTGGTCAGACCGAGGTGCGGGACGCCATCCGACGTCAGCGTCGTATTGTCCCACAGGCGACCCATGAGCAGGAGTGATGCCGAGAGGATCCGGCGAGCCGAGCCGAGTGCACGCGCGGGTGCCGGCAACGCCGGTCGAGGCCTGGCTTCCTACTCGACGAAACGGTGCCCCGCCTGCTGCAAAGCACGGCACGCGGTGTCGAGGTCGCGCTCCTTCACAAGGACGTAGTCGGTGTCGAAGGTGGAAAGCGCGAAGATGCCGATCCCCGCCGAGGCGAGCGGGTTGGCGATCGCCGCGAGGATGCCGGTGAGATCGAACTCGAACGGCCCGATGAGGCCCAGAGCGCGCCACCCGCGCTCGCAGCGCACGTCGGCGGGGACGATCGCCTCCTCGCAGACGATCGAGAGCTCCTCGGCGGTGCGGGTCAGGGCGAACAGCGGCACCGCGCTGGGCGCGTCGGACGACGTCGGTGCAGCCGCCTCGAGCGCCCATCGCGGCACGTTCGCACCGGGAGCGAGTCGACACACCGCGAGCGTGCCCGGCAACACCCGCAGCGCGAGCGAGCGCGTTCCCGCGCCGCCGACGTCCGCCATCAGTCGTCCTGGTCCTTCGACGCGTGCGTCCCGCGGAGGTTCGCGACCCTGAACTCGACGATCTGCGTGATGAGATCGGTGGGCAGCGGGTCGTCGAGCGGGAACTGAGCCGACCCCTTGCCGCTCTTGAATGCCGAGAGCTCCTCGGCAAACTCCTCCATGCCGTTGGGCGTCGGGTAGAACCCGATGTGGTTCTTGAACGCCGCGAAGTGCACGAGGTGCTTGCCGTCCAGGTCGAAGGTCGGGATTGCGTAGCTGATCGACTCGACGGCTTCAGGCACCAGCGAGTGGATGAGCTGTCGCATCTGGGTCAGCTTCGCCTGCACCTCGGGTGGGAACTCGGCGATGTACTCGTCGATCGTGGTTGCGGCCGACCGCTCTGTCATGGGTGCTCCTTGGTCGACGGGCCAGATGCATCTTCGCGCCATGGCACGGCGATATCGAAATGAACGACGTCCTCGCGCTCCCCGACTGTCGCGTAGAGCGCCATGGCTGGTTCGTCCCCCAGGTCGGCCTGAACGAACACGACCCACGCGCCGCGCTGCTCGGCGATCGAGGCGAGCTCGCGAATCAGCGCGGTTGCGATCCCGCGCCGTCGATACGCTTGCGCGACCGCGAGGTCGTACAGGTAGATCTCGCTGCGCTCCTGCTCGAACTTGCGCAGCTCGTAGGCGACGATTCCTCCCACGATCTCGTCGTCCGTTGTCGCGACGAGAGCGATGAAGGTGCGTTCGCCGAGTAGCTCCGCGAGGTAGGCGCCCGCCGGCTGTGCGCCGAGATAGGTGTCGCGGTCCTCGAACGCCTCGGCGAACACGGTGGCGAGAGCGCGCAGCGCATCCACAGCATCGACGTCGTCATGCCCGAGGGTGCGGATGGTGACATCGCTTGACAGGCGCACGAACGAATCAGCTCCCGCTCTCGGGTCTCGACCGAACGGTGATGGTGACCGCGGGGGTGAACGGGCCGTTGAGGTACGCCTGAACCCGATACTCGCCTGGCTCCTCCAGGGAGAACCGGACGACGTCGGCCATCGAGGCCCCGGGTTGGAGCACGCGCGTCGCGAGGGGAAGCGAGGCGCCCTCCGGCAGCTCCCACGAGTCGAAAGCGGTGTCACCTTCGGGAGTTGTGACCTTCACGTTGTAGTAGGAGCCCCCCGGCGCGGTCACCACAGCTGCGGATGTCGCGTCGTTCGAGATCCTCACCGTGGCGGTCACGGTCTCGTCGACCGCGTACTCGAGTGGCTGGACCTGCAGCGTCAGCGTGGGTGAGGCTCCGCCCACTCGCTTGCCGTCGACCGTGGCGGTCTTGGCGGGCAGAGCCACCGAGGTCTCCTGGGAGGCGACGTTCGGGGAGACGGAAGCCCCGGGCTGTTTCGAGTCCGCACACCCGGCGGCCACGGTCACACACCCCAACGCGAATGCGGTCACGAGTACCAGGCGAAGCGATGCAGGCAGTCTCACGGCGTCCTTTCGATGCGGCCCCGACCAGTCTAGCTTGGCTGGCGCGCGGGTTCGCCGCTCGGCCCCCAGCGACGGCCCCCGAGGGCGCGACTACGATCCGGCCTGCAACTTCGCGCTCAGCTCCTCCACGGCGCGCTCGACGTCCTCGGCGGTGCGCAGCTCCGTCGCCGTCGGGAAGCTGGAGGTCACGAAGTGCTGCGCGTACGGGAACACCGCAACCTCGAACGGCATCGGGGCGAGGGCGCTCCCGCCGAACGTGTTGTGGCAGAGCGAGATGTCGTCGACCGGGATCTGCATGGCCTTCGCCATCTCCCCCGGATCGAACACCAGGCTGAACGGCTTCGTGCACTGCTGCAACTCGCCGCCGTAGTCCACCGAAAGGTTCCCCTCCACCCACAACCGCTGGTCAAGAGGCGTCGTCACGCCGTTCGTGAGGTCCGCTGTCAGCGCCAGGCGGTTGGGAGTCGTCGCACTCGCCACGTCGACGATGATCTCGCCCTGATACGACGTGGTCACCACGGAGTGTGAAGTGCTCGGCCCGATGAAACCCCGGCTCGGGTCGTAGCTGTGGGTGTTGCTCTCGTACTCCTCGATAACCCACGACAGCAGGCCCGTGGTGCAGTTCTCGGCGACCAGGTAGAACTCGACACGACTCCCCCAGAACACGCTCGTATGCACGGTGAACGCGCTCACGATCGCGCACAGGCGCTTCTCGGTTCCCTCGAACATCGCCGAGGGGAACAGGTCGTAACCGGGTGGCAGAAGGCCCTTCACCGCATCCGGATCGACGATCTCGAAGGCCAGGAACAGCGCGTACGGCTCGACGATGAAGCTCATGTACGGGTTCGTCCGAGCGCCGCGTTCGACGAGGCGGCGCTGCAGTCCAAGCGGCAGCTTGCGCAGCATCTGCATTCCCTGGACCGTGGACGCGACTTTCGAGGGCACGACGAGCTTCTCGGTTGTCTTGATGTAGCGGTGAAGGTCGGGGCGCTCCATGCGATCTCCTGTGTGGGCGTTCGGGCGTATCGAACCAGAATCTCCCTCATTGTGCCCGAGAGTGCGCCGAAACCGTCAGTCGCGAACGCTCGGGATCAGCCGATCAGCCGAGAATCTCGGCCAAGTCGTACGCGACCGGCACTTCGAGCTGATCGAACGTGCACGACCGGGGGTCTCGGTCGGGGCGCCACCTCACGAACTGTGCCGTGTGGCGGAACCGCTCCCCCTCCATGTGGTCGTAGCGGACCTCGACGACCCGCTCGGGACGCAGCGGCACGAACGACAGGTCTTTGCCGGCGCTCCATCGGCTGGATTCGGCGCTGCGCGGTGTTCGGCTCTCGGCCTGTCCTTTCGCCCAGTCCCACGGGTGGCCCTCGAGTGCGGTCACCAGTGGCTGCAGCTCGTCGAAGAGCGCTCGACGTCGGGCTGCCGAGAACGCGCCCACCACGCCGACGTTCATCAGGTCGCCGCTCTCGGCGTACAGCCCAAGCAGGAGCGATCCGACCGCGTGTTCGTCGCTCTTGAAGGTCCGGAAGCCACCTACGACACAGTCGGCAGTGCGTGCGTGCTTGATCTTGAACATCACACGCTTGTCCGGCTGGTAGACGCCGTCCAGCGGTTTGGCCACCACCCCGTCGAGCCCGGCGCCTTCGAACTGCTGGAACCACTGCTCGGCGAGGTCGGGATCCTGCGTGGACGGCGTGATGTGGACCGGGGACTTCGCCTTGGCGAGCGCCTCTTCGAGCCGGCGTCGCCGTTCCCGGAACGGCAGCTGTCGCAGGTCGCCCTTGCCGAGGGCGAGCAGGTCGAACGCGACGAAGTGGGCAGGAGTGCGCCGCGCGAGCAGCTGCACGCGACTCTCGGCAGGGTGGATCCGCTGCTGGAGTGCCTCGAAGTCGAGGCGCGCCGCCTCGGGGTCGGGGACGACGATCTCGCCGTCCACGACACAGCACTCCGGGAACTCGGCGCGAAGGGCCTCGACGAGTTCGGGGAAGTACCGCGTCATCGGACGCTCGTTGCGGCTGCCGATGACGACCTCGTCGTGGTCCCGGAACACGATCGCCCGGAAACCGTCCCATTTCGGCTCGTAGCCGAACTCGCCTCGCGGGATCGTCTCCACAGCGCGCGCGAGCATGGGGGCCACGTACGGGCTGATCGGCAGGTCCATGGTGGGGATGTTCCCGTCCGCCTAGGAGACCCTATGCCCTCGTCGTCGCAGGGCCACGAGCGCCAGCACCGCGCCGATGGCCGGTGCGACGGCCGCCGCGACGAGCGCGTAGTTCGGGAAGTGCGCCAGTGCCACGCCCTCGTCGGTCGCGTACTTCGTGCTGATCAGCACCGCCGAGACGAGAGCACATCCGAGGAGAAAGCCCCCCGCGGCCCAAACCGGCCGGTCCTCGCGCCAGCCGAGAGCGAGCACGATCCCGAATGCGGCGGGTAGTGCCAGAAGCAGTCCGAGCGCAAGCGTGACGAGTTCCGCGCTGCCGGCACGCTCTGTTGCACCGCCGGCAACGAGATCGATCGGCGAGTACGACAGCACGAGAATGCCGATGAGAATCGCCGCCACGAAGCCGCCAAGGGCTCGCGCCACCCGTGCGACCCATGCTCCGAGCGGTCGACCGTTCACGGTTGGGGCGCCGCTATCGTTCACCACGGCCTCCGTTCATCGGGCGTTCCTGCTGCGAAGGCCTGCATCCGCTGCGAACAGGAGCGCGTCGAGCCGGCTTCTCCCCAACTCCCGGGCCGGCATCTTCACCAGGACGTGCCGCGCTTCATTCGGCGCGCGATCGACCGCCCACCCGATCTCGCAGTCCGCAGCGGTAGCGTCGCCACGGCTCGCGAGTTCGACCGCGAGTGCCGCGTACGCCGCCGCGCCCACGACGTGCTTGGTCTGATGCACGTCGACCAGCGGGTGCGTGTACGCGCTTGCGGCGGCGGCGCCGGCCGACCGAGCGGCAGCAGCCGCGGCGGGGTCGGCGATATCGCGTGCCGCGGCGTTCGCGTCCAGCGCGAGGGTTCGCAGTCGTGCAGTCCGCGCTCCCCCGTCGGCGAACTCCCGGATGCCTTCGATCGCCAGGCGTGGCCGCCGATCCGCATCTTCCGCGCGCTCGTAGAGAGGAAGCGCTCGCTCCGCGCATTCCGCGGCCCAGCCCCCGATGGCCCTCAGCTCGTCGAGGCTCAGCTCGAAGTACCGCTTCTCGGGTGTGGGCACCTAGCTCCAGCCATCGTCGCGAAACACGACCTCGAACCGCTCGCACACCACTGGCATGTCCATGCGCGCCTCGAGGCCCAGATCAGCGAGCTCGCGCTCGAAGTATGGCCAGTGCACGCTTCGCCAGTACTCCAGAGACCTGTCGCCCTCGCCTTCGTCGAACGCGAACGCCTCGTCGACCTGGTCGAACGGCACGACATCGACCTGGGTCGTGCGAATGACGCACCGCGCGTTCCCTCGGCCATCGAGCAGCACGCTGAAGTCGCCGGGAACGGGAACGGGCTCGCCTTCGGCCTCGTATGCCCACAGAGCTCCGGCCGTCGCGCGCTTCGGGCCTTCGAGCACGCATGCGAGCAGTCGGTCGCCCTGCTCCACGCCGTAGCCGAACTGCCATGCCGAGTAGCTGGAGCCGGAGGCGAGGGCTGCCTCAGGCGTCCCGGCGGCAAGGAACGCCTTCCAAAGCCCCGATGCCGATCGCTCGTCCATCAGCGCTTCTTCCAGTAGTCGAACTCCGGCTGGAACTGCACTCCCCCAAGGTCCGACACCGCACGCTCCATGAACCGTTGGGCGTCGGCGATCGCCTGGTTGTAGACGCTGGGGCATACCTCGCGGGTGCAGTACTCCAGGATCGCGAGGGCTTTGAGGTCGCCGATCTCCAGTTCGAGCTCCTCGGAGAAGAAACGCTTGATCGACTCGAGCAAGTACCGCTCGGTCTCCTGTTCGAAGCTGATCGTCATGGTCCGCAAACCTCCTGCGCGTGCCGGAGTTCAGAGTGCGGGAAGCCCACACCAGGGACTCACCAGTCTACGACGACGTAGCGCAGCGAGTCCGCTGACGGGCGGCGACGGCTACCCCACTCCCTTACGCAAGGCCACAGCCATCGAGGCTATGAGCAGGACGCTGGTAGCCACCGTGACCAGCCAGTACGAGCGATCGATGCCGTACATCGGCAGACCCATCAGCACGATCGCTCCAAAGAACAGCACGAGGTAGGGCACGAGGATGCCGTACCGAGGCGGCCGTCGGAATTCGACCGGCGCAATGTAGTCAACGGCCAGCATGAGTGCCACGAAGCACAGGTAGGCGATCGGCCCGATGTACGCGAGCATGCCCGCCTGCGCTTCGAGGAAACCGACGAGCGCGACGAGTGTCGGTACGGCCAGGGCGATCATCACGTAGCCGAGCCGGTGATTGAGGGTCATGGATCCCGTGCGGATCCTGGACACGAACCCGGCGGACTGCAGCACGTTCACCGAGTTCACGACGGCCCACACGGTCAGAACCGCCCACCACGGACCCATCCCCTGCTGTGTCTGCACGCACTCTCCCCCTCGGTCGAGCGATCAGACCCCGTACCACACGGCGTAGCCCCGTTTGCGCAGGCCCTCTGCCCGCTTCAACTTCCGCCGCCTCTGCCAGCTCGCGAGTCTCGTAGCCCTGCCAGTTGGCGTAGAGCCGAGGCTTCAGCTCGATGGCGTACTCGCGCACGTATCGATTGGCCTTGTGGCCGTCGAGATGCTGCTGGTAGCGCGCCTCGGGAGTCAGGTACGTCGAACCGACGTAGACGCAGGGCTTGTCGCGGCGCATGTAAGGATTCGCATCCACGAACTTCCGATGTTGCAGGACGTCGCGGCTCAACTCGATCACGTAGACGTTGTATGTCTTCTTCCTCCGCGCCAAGACCTCACCCCTCGCCCGCCCCATGCCGAGGTGGACGCAGTGCGTCCGTTCGCCGGTAGTCCAGGAAGACGAACCCGCTCTCGAAGCGTCGCTGCCCCTGCAGTTCCAGCTGCTGACCAGCGCCTCCGAGGAGGGCGCGAAGCCCTCCGCCCACGATGACGGGAGCGATGTAGAGCTGGAAGCGGTCGACCAGTCCGGCATCGATGGCTGCAGCAGCCAACGTCGGACCTCCGATCGAGATGTCGCGTTCGGATTCCGCCTTCATCCGCTCGATGGCGGAGGGGTCGAACTCGCGCCCGATCCGCGTTCGCGACGTGGACGGCTGCGAGAGCGTCGACGAGTAGACGACCTTGTCGGCAGCGCGCCAGATCTCCGCGAACTCCTCGATGTACGGGGGAAGGTCGACCGCATCGTCGGTGGTCTCCCACCACGACATCACCTCGTACATCCGGCGGCCGAGAAGATACGTGCCGACCGAGCGTTCGCGGCTGTTGATGAAGGAGTGGACCGGCTCGTCAGGCTGGGCCCAGTCGAAGCTGCCCGACTCATCCGCGACGTAGCCGTCGAGGGACGCGATGGCAGAGTAGATGAGGTCACCCACGGATTCCGCCTCCTTTGGCGAGCAGCCGGCGCGTCGCGAACGTCGCTGGGGCGGGCCGAACGAGCTGCTGACTAGAGCGCCCGCATGCGGTTGTTGCGCGGATTGTGTTCGACCTCCGCCAACCCGAGGGCCTCGAGGAGCGGCGGCACGTACATCCCGAAGCGACCGCGGAGGCCCTTCTTCAGACCGTACCAGCCCCCGACTGGGTTGTCTGCCGAACGGCCCCACGCCTCAACCGTGCCCTCGGCCGCGGGCTTCTGTTCGTCGGCGCTGCCGAGAGGCACCCAGTCTCCGCGCTCTTGGAGCATCGCGTGCAGGTCGTCGATTGCGCGAAGCTGATACGAGAGAACCGTCTTGCCGACCACGCAGACAAGTGCTGGAGGATCGGCGCTCTCGTCGCGATACATGCGGTACTCCGAAGAACCGCTGGGGGTGGTGAGCACCCAAGGGTCCTCTTTAGTTCCTGACCCCGTAGCGCGTGCTGAGCCCATCGTCTGCCTCCGTCAGTTCGCGGCTGCCGGGAGCACCCCGGATCGACCAGATTGTTCCACGATACGACCAGGTCCACGCAGACCGCTTCTGCGCGTCAGACGGAGGGCACGTCGTGGGCACACGGCCCGCGACTAGAGCTGCGGGAGTTGCTTGTCCATGAAGACGAACACCACGCCCGGCTCGAACTCCTCGGTGCGAGTGACGGTATAGCCGACCCTCTCGTAGAGCCGTATGGCGCCGACGTTTCGCTCCCCCGTGAACAGCTCGATGGTTCGGACGTCCGCCGGCAACGCGGTTTCGAGGGCGGCGAGCAACGCCGCGCCCACACCCCGTCCCGTGTAGCCGTCGTCGACCATGAGGCGCGTGATCTCGGCGCTGTCCCCCGATACGTCAGCCCGGATCGCCCCGATGATGCGGCCGTCATCGCCAACGGCCTTGAGGGCAACTTCCCCTCGGTCGAAGCTGGCGTAGACATCGTCGAGTTCCTCTCCCAATGGAGGGAAGTACTCGGGGGCGAGATCGTAGAGTGCCGCCGTGTGCGTGAAGGCACGTCGCTGGACCTCGAGGATCTCGGGCAAGTCGTCCCGCGTTGCCGGCAGTATCGCGATCGCGAACCGGTTATCGATTGGCTGCAACACGCACCCCCTTCAGGAGAGCTACTTGCCCAAGAACACACCGAACAGGACGGTCACAAGCCGGGCGGCACCTACTTCGCGAAGCAGCGTGGCTTCGCATTCGACCCGAGCACGACAGCCATCACGGTCGAGGATGACTCGGTCCGAGAGGGAACGGTCTGGAGGTCTGATCTCGTCGCGTCAGCCTTCTTCGTTGTGGCCGCGCCAAACACCGCGGTCGCAGCGCGAATCGCTAAGCTCCATCCCGCTGCTCGGCAAGGCCGGATCGAGATACATCCTGTCTTCAAGCCGACCGATCTGGTGCAGGACGACTACGACGACTAGGCGGCAACCGCCTTACAGCGACGTAGCGAGGATCCAGAGCGCAGCGACAGCAGCCGCTATGGCCAACGCGACGGTGGCCAAGCGACGACTCCCTCGGTCCACCAGACCCCAGATGCCGACAACGACCGTCCCGATCCACAGCGCGGCTATCGCGGGCACTGCCGGCGACGTCGCTCGCAATGCGAGCACCTGCACCAGCACAACGGCGACGAGTGTCATCGCCAGGGCGATTGACGCCTTGCCGGTCGCACCGGACGTGTGCACAGCGGCGCTACGCCACTGTGACCACGACGTGACCCTTCTTGTGCCCCTCCTCGACGTATCGGTGAGCCTCGACGATCTCCTCCAGCGGATAGCGCCTGTCGATGACCGTCCGGACCTCTCCGGTCTCGATGAGTCCCTTTAGGAAGAACAAGTCCTCCAGGCTCCCGCCACCGGTACCTGAGTCCTTGTTGACGTTGAGATAGACGCCTGTCTTTCGGAGCGGCGCCTTGGCCTGTGAAGGCGAGAGCTTGCCCACGGCATCGAAGACGACGTCGTAGGTCTCGTCACCCTGGGTGAAGTCCTGCTGCGTGTAGTCGATCACCCTGTCGGCCCCGAGCGATCGCACCAGATCCAAGTTCGCGGTACTGCAGACCCCGGTGACGTGTGCCCCGAATGACTTGGCGAGTTGCACGGCGTAGGTCCCCACGCTTCCAGAGGCCCCGTAGATCAGAACCTCGTCCCCGCTTCGGATGTTCGCCTTTCTGAGGACCCGCAATGCCGTGACTCCTCCCGTGGCCGCGCCGGCAGCGGCTTCCTCAAAGGTCATGTTGGTGGGCTTCTTCGCCAGCATCCCGTCCTTCGTGAGCGATCTCCGGGGCTTCTCCCGTACGCAGACGTACTCGGCATAGGCACCGAGACCCCATCCGGTGAAGGCGAAGACCCCGTCTCCCGGTTCGAACAGGGTCACATCCTTGCCGACCGACTCGACCTCACCGGCAAGTTCCATCCCGAGGATGGGGTTCTTCGGGCGAGTGAATCCAAGGACAAGTCGCGCCATGAGCCGCTGCCCACGGGGAACGTCGAAGCGTCGGATCCTCACATCCCCACGGTGTACGGTCGTCGCGTGCACCTTGATGAGTACCTCGTGGTCCTTCGGAACGGGCTTCTCCACCTGTTGGATCTCAAGGACCTCGGGTGGACCGTATCTGCGGCAGACGACGGCCCGCATCAGGATGCCTTCGGCCGTTTTGGCTTGGGTGTCGGCAGTTCCCGAGCCGTCAGAGCCACCAGTTCCGAAAGCCATTCGCGATCATCGAACGCTTCGATGAGGAAGTACGGCTTCGCGCCAGCGTACGGGGGCACTTCGAGCGGCTCGCCGAGGAAGGCACGGCCGGCCTGGGTGGGCTTGATGAAGAGTTGGTCGTCGCAGACGAGGGCGACGACCTTGTCATCGCAATAGAGTGCGAACTCTCCGAACATCTTCCGGAAGCGGATCGCACCCGCATCGCGAGCCTGTTCGCATACATACTCGACGAAGCCCAAGTCCGAGGCCATTCCTACCTCCCGATCAAGAGAGCGACTCTGAGCACCCTTGTCACGACCACTCGTGACCGCAGTAGACGCATTGCGGCAGGTGAACGCACTGCAGGCCGCCGCACTCCGGGCACTGCCAGCGCTCTTGTTCGGCTTCGACGAATGCCTCGACGCCCTCGTCGCGGATGAACCGCAGGTTCTCAAGCATGCTCATCCGGTACTTCGCGCGATACCGGGCGTCGAGCCGCTTGAGCCGGGGACACGGATACCGCTCGCAGTCACTGTTGCAGAAGGCGGACTGGCCCGATCGGATCGCCTCGCAGTTGCGAATCGAGCACGCAAGGCACGATTTGGCCTTGCCGTCGTCTCCCGCGCGACAGCCAAGGCACCGGTTCTTGTCTCGCACGTAGGCCATGCAGAGGCCACAGTTCATTCCGCATGGTGCCACGAGTTCCCGCGTCAGAGCATCCGGCAGCAGCTTCTCTCTGGGCGTTACCCTGAGCGGCACTGGCTCCGCCTCCTGTCGCAGAGGTGACACGCATCAGTAGCGACCACCGGCTGACATCAGTCTAGCGCTGCGGCGGCAAGCCGCTTGTGCCGTCGGGTTTGGGCGCTTCTCGAGGCGTCGGCCCAGCATGGTCAGGAGGCCCCCTTATCCAGTCTGGACCTGCCGAGAAGCCGAACCAGCGTCACCGCGATCGCGGCAAGAATCGCGGCAAGCTGCAGCAGAATAGCGCCTGCCGAGATTCCCATCACGTGCAACGAGGACGGCGCCGTCACCTGCATCACATACAGCACGGCTGGCAGCAAGATGAGCGGAACGAAGAGAGCGCCTGCGGCGACCGCGTAGGCGATGCCACCGCCCTGCGTCATCTCGCCCCACCGGCCTACGATCAGTCCCGCGACGAGACCCGCCGCGAATCCCGTGATGCCCACGACCACGGATCGCGCGACCAAGGCCGCGAACGAACGAACTCGGGACTGAGCCAAGGGCGGCTTGAGGAGTGCCGCTGCAGCCAATGGGATGACGAGTGCCGCGATCGAGTCCATCGCTGCCTTCGAGGCGGGACCGCCACTTAGGAGAGGGACTCCGGCGAACACGCGATACAGCCCACGCGCAGCAACGACCACATTCACGAGAACCGCCATGACGGCCAGGGCGTTCCAGACCCTGCGTGTCACCAACGTATCCCCCTCGGACCTCCGCGGCTCATCAACCGGTCGCGCGCTATCGCCGTCTGCTCGCCGACACCGCACGGCGTCGCGCCAAGGCGTGTGGTAGCGATCAGGCTTCGCGCCTCGTCCCGCTGACGTAGAGGGCGTCGTCGGGCGCCAGCTGGGCGATGCGCTTGCGGACCTCACGCGCTTTCGCGAGCCGCAATCGCAGAGCCGCGAAGCCAGTGGCTTCTGCGATCAGCGGGTCGAAGCGTGCGCAGGCCCCCCGCCGGATCCTGGCCGACTCGGCGGCGTGCCACTCGGAGGCCCGTAGTCGGGCCTGGCCGTTGGGCAAGAACCCCTGAGGTGTCACCCGCTCCACTTCCCCACCTGCATCGCCAGCCTTTGTGCGCTTGAGCGGACGCCGAAGCGCTTCCCGCCTGCTAGTGTGGCGCACAACCTGCGCGCCTGTCCCCCTCAGTCCACGGCACGGCGCTTGTGCGCGTCGGGCCTGATGGGCTTGTTGGGCGCGCTACCACCAGTCGGGTGCGTCGCTGCTGAGCCGAAGACCGGCCGCGGCCATCGCAGACCCGAACTCGTCTGCCACGAGGATCATGCCTTCATGTGGGATGACTGCGGCGACGAGGTCGAGCTTGCCGGGGCGGTACGCAGCCAGAGCGTCGCCCCAATCCTCGAAGTCGCCGGTGCGGGGTTCGAGCCAGGTCAGCAACTCCTCGTCAATGGGTACGCGACGGCTGCAGAGCGGGCGTGCGCCGTCTGCGTAGCCGGTCACGGGCTCGAGGTACTCGTCCTGTTCGGCAGCCTGGAAGGGCGGCGTGAACGCTTCGGGGCCTTCCCCCTCGTAGAGGTAGAGCACCATGTCCAGCGGCTCGAGTGAGGCCAGAGTTCGCGCCACTGCCGGCCAGAGGTCGCGCCTGTCGTCTTCGAGGTAGAGCATGGGCTCCGATCGGCTCCGCCTAGTGTGAACGCGCATGACCCGCGCGCTTTCGACCTCCAGCCTAGCTGACGCGCTTCTGCGCGTCAGTTTGATGTCCTTGCCAGTCGAGTCGGGCCTGGGGCGGTGTCACATCCGTGGCAGAACGTCTGTGAAGTTCAGGACGAGGTTCACGACAACCGCGATGGCGAAGACCGCCCAGCCGAGGACGAGTATCTGTCGCGCCTGCACGGGTCGAGACCTCCGCCACGCCAAATGCAGACCCGTGCCGATGAGCCAGGACAGCGCGGCCAGCACGAGGAAGGCGATGGTGAACGCTATCCATTCGGCAGGGCTGAGCGGCGACATGTCGTAGGCGCGGAGCGACGCCCGCCGTGCATCATCGCTTAGCCACGAAACCTGAGCAACGGCGTCGTAGGCTCGCATTGTCTCGAGCTCAACCGGCGTGCCGCCGACATCCAGGCGGCCTGTCGAAGCGCTGAGGTGAACGGGCCTGCCGTCAGCGTACGTTCCGACCATCACACCGTCTGTGTCGATGGGGCCTATCTCCGCCTTGCACCATTGGCACTGCGTCAGCTCAGGCGGATTGCCTCGCCCGCACACGGGGCATTTCCGAGGACGGGCCAAGGTCACCTCCGGCTCTGCGTCACGTTGGGGGCATCAACCGCGCTACGCGCTCTCTAGATGATACGGCGCTTGTGCCGAAGGGCTGATGCGTCTGGGCAACCTGCATTGCCCACGCCTACAGGGGCCATGGGTTGCAGAGTTCCGCCAGCTTCAGATAGAGCGAGAGCAGCACCAGCCGGCCGAGTTCCGTCTCGCTAGCGGGGCCGGCGATTATCACGCGGTGATGACCCTGCTGCACTGAGTCGCGGGTCACAAGGAGCTTCCGCTTCTCGCGGTCGAACACGACAACGTCATGGCTCCATACACTGGCTCGCGAAGTACGAGTGCCCCTGCGAGTCGCGTAATCGCGTCCGGTAGCGGAGCGGGAGCATCGAGAACTCGACCAGAGCTGCGGAGTCGCTCACCCGCTCGAAGGTCAAGTGGACGCGCACAGAGCCCCGTCTCCTGAGCCTCCACGATTCGCCGTTGAGCGTCCCGTGCGCGACCTGCCCGCGCAGACCGTGATTGTCGAGTTCGAAAACCGCTTCGAGCTGCTCGTCATCAATTAGCCGCAAGCGGGTCCAGTTGGAACCGTCCACAACCCACTCTAGAGTCCGGTATTCCATTCCCGAGGTCTCCTGGACGAGGGCTCTGGGCCCGGGCTGTCTAGCGGTTTGCGCAGAACGTGCGGTCACTCTCTCCTCGGCATGATACGGCGCTTGCGCCGTCAGCCTACTGCGCTTGTTGGAGCGGCAGGGAACGTCGTCATCGCAGTACTACGTAGGCGACGAACCCGAGCAACGCCGCGAGCAACGCTTCCAGGTCAGGCTACCGTCCGGTCGTCAGCTGGATGCGACTGTCAGCAGCCGGCGACGCCGGTCATGTTCTAGAGCTGGATGGACGCACTGCTGCTCAGCACGGCGCGCAGCGATTCTTCGTCGAGCGTCGATTCACGCAGGAAGCGCTTCGCGTCCAAGGTCAGGCCACGCGAGAGCGGCTGCACCCCCGAGGCGATCTCGATGAGGATATCGAGCTCCTCATCCAGCCCCTGCGGGAGGCTCCGCGCTACCTTCTCCGGATCGAGCAGCGTGAAGTGCGGCCAGCCAGGCAGCACCAAGGTCCCCATGTCGCAGTTGCTGAAGAGCACCCAGTCGAGGTTGGATTCCGAGAGGTCGCAGCCCTCAATCGTCCCGGCCTTCTCATGGCTGAACAGGCCGCGTCGCACCAAACGCGGTCACCGAACTCGCACCCCCAGTACTTGCCGATGAACTTGCAGTCCACGAAATCGTTGCTGTGGAGCTGGTGGTCGAGCTGTGGACGCTTTGCGCGGATAGTGCAGCTGCGAAAGACCGATGACTCGATCGCGTACGAGATCGCAGCTCGTGCGAACGTGACCTCACAGTCGATGAAGACGCAGTGGCTCACGAAGGTCACGACTTCGGGATGACCGAGTTCGTTGACCTCACCCGTGAAGGTTCGATTGTCGAAGAAGGGGCCCACGTCCACTGTGGCCTTCCCTGTTGGCGATTGTGCGCCTACCTGCGGCCATGCGCTCCTCAGCAGGATACGGCGCTTGCGCCGTCAGCTTGAGGCGCCTGCTAGGTGTGCTGCCCTATCTCATCGATGCGCTCCGGTCGCCTGAGGGCAAGGATCCCTGCAACGAACAACACGACGAGGCACACCTGCAGGACGAGAATCGGGAGCGTTGCGGCGGTATCCGCACTTCCGCTGGTGACCAGCCAAAGACCCTGGGCGAGAAAGACGGCGAGCACGCCGAGGCCCACGAGCATCACGCCCTGTCGCTCGTCGGGCCGTTGCGCTGCCCACACCTCGATCGCCGACCAACCGAACAGGAGTGCTGCGGACTCGAGCGCCAGCTGACTGCCTTCTCCTCCAGGGACGCGCAACCCCGAGAACGATCCGACCACGAAGGTGGTCGGGAGCAGGAGCTGCAGGGCGGCGAGAGCATCCACAACCGCCCCTGTCCATAACGCGATTCGTGCGAGCCTCACGACAGTTTCCCCCAAACGGTCCCCGCAGCTACACCTGACGTGGTTGCGCGCAACCTGCGCGCTCCAACCGTACTGCGCGAAGCGCCTTGACGCTTCTCCCCCTGTGCCTGACGTTAGCGCGCAGAACCCCCCGGTCATGCGCTGTCTGCATGATAAGGCGGTTGCGCCGTCGGGCTGAGACGCTCGTGAGACAAGTCCTGCACTGCGCTTTGAGTTCGACAAACTGGCTCCCCGCTCGGCGGTCGGTTAGGCCGCGGTCTTCAGCGGGGCGCCTCTGACTGTGGGTGTAACGCAGGCCTTCGCGCCAGCTGGAAGCGCTTGTTCGACGAGCCGCCGAGGTGTACCTGCCTGTCCGAAGGGGCAGTATAGCGACGGGGCTATGAGGGCGAAGGAGAGGCGAGCATGGCCGATGTAGTCGATTTCCAGAACGTCTCCGAGGCGGGCCTGGAGTCTTCGCCCGTAGCGAAAGCACTCGCCGGGCTGCGCGCGAACGAAGCACGGTACTTCATGAACAAGTACAAGCATGCGTTCACTGTCGTCCCTGCAAGTGAGAGCAAGGACACACTCGATTACGTGAGCAAGATCCTCAAAGAGGAGCGCGGCATCGAGTTCGCAGCGAAGCCTCTTGAGACGTCTCGCTTCGAGGTGGAGGGCATCCGCATGGCCTACGTGTTCTATGGGGATGGGCTTGCGGTCAATGTCATGTACTCGATTGATGATCCAAAGAAGAGAGCGGTCGGATTCAAGCTCTCCGAAGGGATGGAAGTGCCCGGAGAGCTCGAAGGAAGATTCAAGTTCGCTCGACAGAAGTCCAAACTCGCGGGGACGATCCGGGGCTCATTCTTCGTTATCAAGGGCGAGTACTAGACCCTGCGGGGGTGCAGGCCGACAACCCAAGCGCATCAACCGTGGCCGAGCGGGCCCCTTCTGAGAACAACCTCCCGCCATCGGCTGGATGCGCTTGTTGGGCGTTCACTCTGCGCTACAACTCCAGCTCGTAGTAGGCGAACCGCTTGAACCCGAGCCGTTTTGCGAACGGGCCCACCCCGCCCGTTCGGGTCTGTCTGAACCCCGCGCGCTCGTACAGATGCCGTGCCGGGTTCGTGTCGCCGACATTGAGTTCGATTGCTCGGGCACCCTCGCTCCTGGCGTCGCTCGCGATCTTTTCGATCATCGCCGCGCCTATTCCTTTGCCGCGGCACTCCGGGCTGACCGAGAAGCCCTCCAGCCCGCGCACGTCTTTGGGGGAATCTCGCCGCCCTCCGGAGAGCGCGCGATAGGCGGCGTAGCGCCACGCCCCTCCGAACCTCCCGTACGCGACTGCCAGTGCACTGCGACTGACACACAGGACCCGGTCGTGACCGGTGACGAAAGCCACGCCGAGCACCCGGCCGGAGGGGTCTAGGGCCGCGTAGACTTCGTCGAGACAGAACGACTTCGCCAAGAAGGGCAATCCCCGCCTCGCGGTCTTTGGGCAGCACCAGACCGGCGAGTTTCTCCCCGAACGAGAGGTAGAACAACTCAGCGACCCTGATGGCCGCGGACGGTTGCACGCCGCGAACGACGCGTGCGAGTTCGCAACTTCCGAGCTCGCCCATCCCCGGCTCTCCCCGATAACGCCTAACGTTTGAGCGCATAACCTGCGCGTTTCCAGCTTAGCGCGCAAAGCGCCCTGACGGGCCTGTTAGGCCGGCGACCAGGCGGCTGGCGTCAGCGCTAGGCCATACAGAATCCCCAGCACGACCATCTCTCCGAGACCTGCCAAGAGCGTGTAGGTAAGAGCCCGAAGCGGGCGCGGAACATCTCCACTGCGACAAGACGGACATGAGAACGCGGAAGAACCATGCGATCACGGCGAAGCTCAGGCCCTTGAGCAAGCCACTCGCTCCGGGCAGCGCCTCGTAGAGGATCACGAACAGCGCCGCCATGACGAAGCCGTAGAAGAGATCGATCACTACGCCGGCGACGGGATTGAGCGACGTCCGGGAGAGGGGCTCGTACACCGAGTACAGACGTCTCGCGAGCGGATTCGCATTCATGAGCGCGTCCATGGCGCCGAAAAGTACGCCACTGATCGCCGCGACGATGACGAATGTGGTCACCGCACCTGCCCCCAGCTCGGCCTAACGTTTGTGCGCCTAACCTGCGCGCCTGTTCCCTGTCAGTCTACGCGCGCCCTGTGCGCGTCAGGTTGACGCGCCTGTAAGACCCTCGCGGTACGGTCTGATGCAGGGGCCGACGGTCAGCTCCACGCGCCCCAGACGATCAGCACGGCAGAAGTGGTGAAGATGAACGGACAGAGCCGATAGGGCAAGAACGGCACCCGGAAGCCGGTGAAGAGAGAGACGATCGCGAGTACGAGTAGTGCAGCGACGGCGACCGCGAAGACGGCCGACGACACCTGCGAGCCGAGGCCGAGCAGCGTGGCCACGGCCACGAAGGCGCCTATCGTGACGAGTGCGACGCCCTCGACGATCCACTCCATGGTGATGACGTGACGGTTGTCGGTCGAGATCTCGCCGAAGCCTGCGACCGCGCCCCTGGTGGCAAAGAGGTGGGCGATACCCCAGATCGCCGTGAGTCCGGATGCTAGGTAGAGCGCGCCCAGTCTCATCGAACCCCCCCCGTCCACGAGTTCCCGATGGGCCCAACGTGCACGCGCATCAGCAGACGCCGAGCGCCTCTCTTGCGCAGTCTGCCTCGCGGCGTTCTGCTGGATGCGCCTGTTAGGGCGCGGCAACATCACCAGTCCCAGCCTGAACACGCCCAAACACCTTCGCCAGCAGAAGGAAGACGATGGGCCCGGCTGCTCCCCAGCCGAGAATGCCGATGATGATGGCTTGTTCAGGTGAAACCGCAAGCCAGGCCAGTCCCGCGAGACATAGGGCCCCACTTAGGATCATCACAGCGCGCAGTGCGTTCCTGAGTGTGTCCCCGCCGAAAACCGGTGCCGCCAGCAGCATCGATATCCCGAAGAACCAGTCCCAGACGAAGTTGTCCAGTACGAATGCGGGAACCGGCCACTTGCATGGGAGGAACACGGCGCGCCACGACTCCGAGAACAGTTCGGGCCGACTGCTCACGAGCAGCAGCATGAAGTTGATGCAGGAAGTGACGGCCACGCACGCGATCATGAAGACGAGGGCCGCGAGGGCGAGCGCCTTGCGTGTCGGGGAGGCATAGGCGTGGACTGCGACCATCGAGAGCACCAGGAACGGCCCCATCACGACGACCAGTAGCGCCATGATCGAGAGAAAGGGTCCGCTCTCCACCGCCCGCCCTTGCGAAGCGAACGCGATTCCGGACACGACCGCATAGACTTCGACCACGATGAAGGTGATCCAAGCGGCGGCAATGCCAAGGCGCGTCGCTCGTGAGACGAACGTCGGATCTGGCGTGAGGCTAGGACTCGCCATCCCTGCGTCTCCTCCCCCGTCGCCCCAACATCGTGGCGCATAGCCTGCGGTCATGCGCTCTGTACATGATACGGCGCTTGCGCCGTCGGGTTGATGCGCCTGTTAGGCGGGAGGGGCCGTCTGCATCCGCTCCCTGTATGGCTCATGGCACCACTGGCACTGCGTCAACCCAGCCGGATTCGTGCGACCACACCATGGGCATTGGACGAGCCTTCCCTTTGGTGCGGCGTACGGCGGGCCGCTGTCGTCAGGGAAAGCAATCTCGGGCGTGGGACGGCGTCGCGGATCGTCACCGAAGCGGTTTGGACCGACGGTGCCTCCGGCGAGCAGCTGGACCAGGGCAATGACCCATCCAACCAGTGGGATCACATATGCGAGGACCCATGCACCGCTTCGGGCGGCGTCGTGCAGACGCCGGACCGCGACCGCAATGAGTGGGACGAGCGACACCAGGAGAAAGAGCAGACTGATTGGCCCGTCCTGCCCGAACTCCTTCACAAGTCCTAGGCCGGCGTCGAGCGCGTTCGCGAGGAGGTACAGCAGGGCGTTGCCGACGTAGAAGGTCCAGAACTCGCGACGCGTTGAGCGGCCGTCGAAGGCGAGGTACCGACGCCATGGAGCGCTGTAGTACGACCAGAGCTGCTGAATCAACTCTCCGCCTAACGTCGATGCGCATCAGCTGCGGCGAATGCCCTTGCAGGTCGAGTCCACCCTGTGGCGGTCAGCTGGATGCGCTTGTTCGACAGGTGTTCACGGCCGAGGCATCCATCCGACCTTCCATTGCCCACCCACCTTGTACACGGGCCACCACTCGCCCGGTTCCCCCACCGTTCCCGAGTAGGCGGACTGGCCCGCCGGCGTCTTTGTGAGCGTATAGGTCACGCGCACCCACGCGCGTCCGGAGTCCGTCACCCGCGTTTCGTGGACAGTGAGCCCGGTGTAGCGATCGTTGGCTTCGGACCAGTCCTTCGCCGCGATCTCCGCATTCGGGGTGGGAGAAGCATAGAGCGAATACGCCGTCTTCCAGTCTCGTCTGTCCAGCGCATCCGTGAGCGCCGCGATGGCATCTTCCGGAGTCCTGCCGAGCGCATCCTCGAGCGGTGCAGACGGGTTGTTGGCCGGGACGGTGCCCGTTGGATCGGCCGAGATAGGCCCGGATGCCGAACGCTGAGAGCCCGATTGGGTGGTCGATCCACCGGGCGTACATCCGGCTAGTGCGGTCACGACGAGCAGTCCGATGAGCAGCACCCTCATACCGGTCCCCCACTCCGTCGAACGTCGTGGCGCATAACCTGCGCGCCCTTGGTCGTCAGCGTAGCTGACGCGCTTCTGCGCGTCAGGTTGATGCGCCTGTTAGATGCGCGCAGGACATCTCGCCGTTCTACGTGATCTGCAGCCCAGCGGAGAACGCCGCGACGGCGACAGCCGTACACAACACGGCGAGCAACGCTGCCCAGGCGACGACCCCACAGAATCCGCGCGGCGCGCCCTGTGACCCGCCCTCCCCAGATGAACGCCCCATCCGAAATGCGCTGCCGAAGGCTGCTGCCAGTCCGATGGCGGGCGCGGCGACGTACAGGATCAGCCCGGCCACGGGGTCGGTGTCGCTCGCCCGAACCTTCCAGCCGAACCAGAGCGACACGGCTGCGCTGAGTGAGAGCGACACCAGAGATGAAGTGACCAAGGCCCGTTTCCAGGAGGTCGAGTGCCGCATCAGCAGGGCGGAGAGGAGTCCTGCGACGGGAATCGCGACGAGCAGGGCAACGACTGGCACCGTCACCGCCCTCCCCACTCCAAATCGGCTTTGGCGCGCTGCATCTAACGCGTTTGGCATGAGCGGCGGCTGTGCGACTCTCAGGTGGATTCTACCGTGTGACCGTCGGCTCGATGCCTTTGTTGGACGGCCCGAGCGACATCAGCGCCCGGCCCGGCCCGTGGCTACGCGACGGCGACGACGATGTTCCCCAACTTCTGCCCGGTCTCGGCGTACCGGTGGGCCTCCGCCATCTGCTCGAGCGGGAAGCACCGGTCGATGACCGGGCGCAGCTTCCCCGCGTCGATCAGGCCTGCCAGGTAGGCGAGGTCCTCGCTCGCTACGCCCGATCCCGCGATCGAGACCCGTTTCTTACTGCCCCTCGAAGCCCACTTGGCGCGAACGATCTGCAAGAAGCCCGGATTGGCCATAAGCAGGCATCCGTTCTCCGTCAACGACCGCACCATGCGACCAGATGGAGTGTTGCGGACAACGTCGAAGATGACGTCGTAGGTCTCAGGGCCGTCGGTGAAGTCCTCCTGGGCGTAGTCGATGACGCGGTCCGCGCCGATCGTACGAAGCATCTCCAGCTTCGACGCGCTGTCCACCGCGGTCACGTGCGCCCCGAGGACCTTGGCGAGTTGGACGGCGTACGAGCCGAAGCTGCCTCCCGCTCCGTTGACCAGGACCCTGTGTCCGCTCTGGACGCCGCCTCTTCGCAGGAACCGCAGTGCCTCGCCGCCTCCGTAGGGTACGGCCGCGGCCTCCTCATAACTCAGGCTTGCTGGCATCGTCGTGACCGCCCCGGTCGGGGGATTCTCTCGCAGGCAGAGGTACTCCGCATAGGCTCCAAGCCCGATGCCCGTCGCCGCGAAGACCCGCTCACCCTTACGGAGAGACCGGACATCTTTGCCGACCGACTCGACGTCTCCGGCAAGTTCCTGACCGAGCACGGGTTGCCTCGGTCTGACGATGCCGAACGCCAGCCGCATGGGCAGCCATATCCAGGGGGCGAAGTCGAACTTCCGCAGCTCGCAATCGGCCGTGCTTACCGTGGTGGCGCGGATTCGGACCAGCACCTCATCGTCCTTCGGAACGGGCTTCGCCATCTCCCGGAGTCGAAGGACATCCGGTGGTCCGTACCTGGTGCACACGACTGCTCTCATGAGTCTCTGGTCGGTCGGTCCGTTCACATTGGTCCGTTCCGTCCGTCCAACGTTGAGGCGCATAACCCGCGGTCATGCGCTCTTTGCATGATACGGCGCTTGCGCCGTCGGGTTGATGCGCTTGTTGGGCAGTTCAGTGCGTTCGCCGACTCAGCCACACGACGATTGCTCCGACGAGCCCGACCAGGACAGAGGGCACGCCCAGGAACGCTATGGCGAGGAAGAGCGCGGATCCGGCGGATTCGGCAGCTGGGGTCACTGACGCAGGGAGGCGGTTGCCCGTCACTGCGATATCGCCCATGATGCCGAGCGCTCCGAAGATCACGATGACCGCCAGCGAGAGTGCGCTGAGGAGGAGGAAGCGCCTGGGCGAGCGCCAGTGATGGACGAAGGCGGTAACGAACACGGCTCCCGAGAGGGCGGCCAGGGCGATGCCCGGCGGGTTGTCGTCGACGCCGATGAGGAAGGCGGCCGCTGAGAGGACCGCCGCGAGCGCTATCAGGGCGAGAGTGGCCGTGCGATGCGGCGGTTGCAGCGACCCGAGCATACTCTTCGCCCCGCCTCTCCGGATGACGAACCCGCACTACAGTCGCAACGCGGAGTGTCGGCTTCCCCTCGTCGACCGAATCTGCGCAACATTGTGGCGCATGAGCGGCGGCCTGTGCCTGACTTCAGTCTAGCGCTGACGCCGTCCGCTCGATGCGCTTGTTCGGTGCCGCTCACACAGGACATCGGAGCCTAGCGCGTTGCCAGATCCTGCGCCATCTTCACAAGTTGTGTCCGATTGATCTTGCCGTCCAAGCTCTGAAAAGTGAACCAGTCCGGACCGATCTGGAAGACGACACCGGAGTACGGAACGACCAGCCTGTTGTTGGCGCCGCCCGTATCGACTGCGTCCCACGCTATGGCCTCGGCGCTGCCCACCTGCACCCTCTCCATGTATCGAGGGTCGAACGGCATCTGCGGAAACGCGCGCACATCGGCAGCGGCCTTCTGAGTGGTGCCTGCGTGATACTGTCCGGCGATGAACTCCCCGCTCCGCATCTGCACCCCGGGACCACCCCAGCCTTCGACCACGACGAAGTCCTTGAGCTCCGCGCCAGAAAGATCCCTCAGTCTGCGGATAGTGAACCGGACTTTGGCTTGCGCCCCCTCGAAGGAGAGGTACCCCTTCGACGAGGGCGGGTCGGGGAACCGCGGCTCGCTGTAGAAGACGTCACCGGTTGGAGTTCCCGAACTCACGGATCCCGCTGTGCTCGGGGTAGCCGTCCGCTCGGTCTGCGCAGTGCACGCCGTCGTCGAGGCGAATAGCAGAGCGGCGGCGAAGATGATCGAGATTCTCCTCATGGTTGCCCCTTTCGACGCTTGGCCGTTCACAACCCTCGCTGCCTGACAGGTTCGCTAGGCCATTCGTGCGCCGAACGTTGTGGCGCATAACCTGCGCGCCACTTCGCTCTCAGTCTACGACGCGCTCTCCGCGTCAGGTTGATGCGCTTGTTCGACAGACGGCTACGTGCGTGCGGCGACTTCGTCGTCCGCGTGGGAGCGAATCCATCTCACGAGTTCCCGGTCGAGACCGAACTCGTGTTCAACCAGCCACATCCGCAGGAAGCCTGGCAGTAGCGCCAGCCCCGAGCGGTCACCGGCGCGGAACTCAAGAACCCGAATGCGGGCGTAGGCACTGAAATCACGATGCTGCTCGAGCATGCGCTCTTGGGCGTCACCCGGGTACCCGACCCGTACCATCAGCAGTTCCTCGGTCGTGAAGTGTGTGATCGTGAGATCCATGACCTGGTCAAGGATCTCGTGCGCATGCCCCATCCAGCTGGCATCATCCGCGCCGATAGCATCGAGACGATCGACGAGTTCGATGATTTCGCGGTGCTGGCGATCCATATGAGGGTCGCCGGTCTCCATCAACTCGCCCCAGGTTGCAGACATGAGCGCCTCCCGTGCTTGCACGCAACGGACCTTGCGGTCCAGCAGAACAAGCGCCGTTCCAACCCGCAGCGCTGGACGGCAGTGGTCCGAAACCCGTGTTCTGTCGAACGTCGAGGCGCATAACCTGCGCCGTTTCGATCTCGGCCTACGACGCGCTCAAAGCGCCGGGTTGATGCGCTTGTTAGCACCTCGACTACAGCAGCGACCAGAACTCGCCGACCAGCCCGTGCTTCGCGAACGTGTCTGTCGCCTCAGTCGCGGTCGCCGGTTGCCAATCGAGGTCCATCCGCGTCCCGTACCAGTCGCGACCGAGGTCGTAGAGCGTCTGCGTGGTCACGAGCGCACCGAGGCTTTGTCCAGTCGCATCCAGCCACGAGAGCACGTCTGCTTCCGACCGGAAAGCCGTGATGTTCGCTCAAGTGAAGACGATGTCGTCCCAGAACTGCCTTGCGGGAATGAGGAAGTGCACGATGGCGTCGCCTTCGACCGCCCCATCGCGCACCGAAAGCGTGATCGACTCGCCCGTCGCCGGTGAATGCGTCTGGAGCGTGCCGTCGCCGAGAAGCGCGAGGATCGACAGACCATCCCACACGCAGTTGGCGAACCACGTCCGCTCGCCGATGGCGACAAGGAAGTCCGAGTCCACGCCAGAGAACGGATGCGCCATTCTCACGCGATCGGTGCCAGAAACGAGCACGAGGCGATGCTCGTCCGCCAGTGAGTGAAGCGCCGCCGAGGCGCGGGACTCCGCCAGACCGAGCATCTCGCTGATGGCGGAGGCTGTCGGTGCCCTCCCGGTGTCACGAAGCATCTGGATCACCGTCGCGCGCACCTGCCGCTCGAAGGCGTCCATCTGGTCTGGCTCCTCCGAATCGGTCGACGGCGATGGTGCTAACGTGGTTGCGCATAGCCCGCGGTCATGCGCTCTTTGCATGATACGGCGGCTGCGCCCGCCGGGTTGCTGCCGAAGCGCCGGCTTCAGCGACTGCGGGAGCATCGTGATGCGGTCCTTGTCTCCCTTGCCTCGGCGGACCGTGATCTCGCTGCGGTCGAAATCGACGTCTTGCACCCGGAGCTCGAGGCACTCCATCAGTCGAAGACCGGACCCGTAGAGCACCGAGGCGATCAGTCGGTAGTCCCCCTCGAGTTGGTTGAGAAGCGACGTGACCTCATCAGGCGTCAGCACCACGGGGAGTCGCCGGGAGACCTTGGCGCGCACGAGGCCGTGGATTTCGCCGATCTCATAGCCGATCACATACCGGTAGAAGAAGAGCAGCGCCGAGAGGGCCTGGGTCTGCGTTGACGCGCTTACGTGCTCGTCGACGGCGAGGTGGGTCAGAAACGCGTTGATCTCGGGCTCGGTCATCTCGCTTGGATGCCGGTAGTGGTGGAACCGGATGTAGCGGACCACCCAGCCGCAGTAGGCGCGCTCGGTTCGCGGGCTGTAGTGCCTGGCACGTAACGCGGCGCGCATCTGGTCCATCAACTTCGGCGCGCGAGGCGATGCAGGATCGACCGGGGTCGGTTGCGTCATTGTCGGTCCTCTCTTGCAGGAATGGTGCAGCGACCGGCTTTGCCCCTTCTTTCGCCGATATGACCGCAGTCTGCCTCCGAGGTATGACACTCCCTCCGGAGACACGCATAGAACGAGGCCCCCGGTCTCCCGAGGGCCTCGCGTTGGTGCGTGATGCGTGATGTGGGTGCGCTGTGCGCGCGAAGTGCGGTCGTGGCGCTGCTAGTGGCGCCTGCGCGGCCGGCGATCTCCGCCGCCGCCACCACCGTCGCGACGAGGGCCGCGGTCGCCGCCACCGCCGCCACTGCCGGAACCACCCTCGCCCGAGCCCTCGGCCCGCGGCGGCGCCGGCGGCTTGTCGAGGCGGTCGAGCGAGACCTTGCCGCGCTCGTCGATGTCCATGATCTGGACCTTGACCTCGTCGCCGACGTTCAGCACGTCCTCGACCTTCTCGACGCGTCCCTGCGCGACGCGCGAGACGTGGAGCAGGCCGTCCTTGCCGGGAACCAGCTCGACGAAGGCGCCGAACGGCTGGATCGACACGACGCGACCTTCGTAGATCTCGCCGATCTCGGGCTCCTTGACGATGTTCTGGATGCGCTTGAGCGCCTCCTCGCCACCCAGGTCGCGGCTCGCGATGTAGATCGTGCCGTCTTCCTGGATGTCGATCTGCGCGCCGGTCTCCTCCTGGATCCCGCGGACGACCTTGCCGCCGCTGCCGATGACCTCGCGGATCTTGTCGGTCGGGATCTTGATGGTGAGGATGCGGGGCGCGAACTCGGAGAGCTGCTCGCGCGGCGTCTCGATGGCCTCGAGCATCTTGCCCAGGATGTGGGCGCGGCCGGCCTTCGCCTGCGTGAGGGCCTTCGACAGGATGTCGACCGACAGCCCACGGGCCTTGTTGTCCATCTGCAGCGCGGTGATGCCGTTCTCGGTACCGGCGACCTTGAAGTCCATGTCGCCGAGGAAGTCCTCGAGGCCCTGGATGTCGGAGAGAACGGCGACCTTGTCGCCCTCCTTGATGAGCCCCATCGCGATACCGGAGACCGGCGCCGCGATCGGCACGCCGGCGTCCATGAGCGCCAGCGTCGAGGCGCACACCGAGCCCATCGAGCTCGAGCCGTTGGACTCGAGCACCTCGGACACGATGCGGATCGTGTACGGGAAGTCCTCCTCGACGGGGACCACGGGGAGCAGGGCACGCTCGGCGAGCGCACCGTGACCGATGTCGCGGCGCTTCGGACCGCGCATGAACCCGGTCTCGCCCACCGAGAACGGCGGGAAGTTGTAGTGGTGGATGTAGCGCTTGCCTTCCGACACGTCGATCGTGTCGATGCGCTGCCACTCGGAGAGCATGCCCAGCGTAAGCACCGAGAGCACCTGGGTCTGACCGCGGGTGAACAGGCCCGAACCGTGGCTGCGGGGCAGGTAGCCCGCCACGCAGCTGATCGGGCGGATCTCCTCGACGGTGCGGCCGTCGGCGCGCTCGCCCTCGTCGAGGACCATGGTGCGCATGGTCTTCTTCTCGAGCTGCTTGAGCTGCGCCTTGATCTGCTTGCCGCTCGCCGCGAGCTCCTCCTCGGAGAACTCGGCGAGAAGCTCGTCCTTGACCGCGGCGACCGCAGCCATGCGAGCGTGCTTGTCGGGGTTGTGGAGCGCCTCGCGCATCTTGTCGCCACCGGCGGCGAAGATGCGGTCGCGAAGCTCGGGATCGGGCTCGTCGAGCTTGACGTCCATCGGCGTGATCTCGCACTTGGCGAGGAACGCCTCCTGGATCTCGCAGAACTTCCCGATGGCCTCCTGCGCGAACACGAGCGCCTCGAGCATGTCCTCCTCGGCGATCTCGTCGCACCCGGCCTCGATCATGAACACTGCGTCCTTCGAACCCGCGACGATGAGGTCGAGCGCGGACGCCTCAGCCTCGTCGAAAGTCGGGTTGACGATGAAGCCACCCTCCTCGTCGTACGCGATGCGCACGGCGGAGATGGGGCCCTCGAAGGGGATGCCCGCGGCCATGAGCGCCGCCGAGGCACCCATGATCGAGATGACGTCGGGCTGGCTGATCTGATCGGCGGAGAGCACCGTCGCGATGACCTGGACCTCGTTGCGGAAGCCTTCCGAGAAGGCCGAGCGCAGCGGACGGTCGATCATGCGGGCGGTCAGGACGGCCTTCTCGCTCGGGCGTGCCTCGCGCTTGATGAATCCGCCGGGGAGCTTGCCCGCGGCGTACATCCGCTCTTCGAAGTCGACCGTCAGCGGGAAGAAGTCGAGGTCCTTGGGCTGCTTGGACGCCGTAGCCGCAACCAGGACCATGCTGTCGCCCTGTCGGACGACGACGGCGCCACCGGCCTGCTTGGCCAGCTCGCCCGTCTCGAGGACGTACTCTTTGCCGTAGAGTTCGAAGCTATCAACGATCTTTGCCATGCGCGTCTCTTCCTCTGCACATCGCCGCACGCCCTACGCGTGTCGGCTGCCTCTCGCGGCCCGTATCGGACGGGCCGTTCGTGCGGGGGACGCCTCCCCCGTCGGCGCCATCAGCAAGGCGCCTTCTCCATACAACGAGGCGGGAGACTTTCGCTCCCGCCTCGGTCGAACCTCGTTTCGGTCGCTACCCTCTGATTCCCAGTTGGGCGACGACGGCACGGTACCGCTCGATGTCGGTCTTCTTGAGGTAATTCAGAAGCCGGCGGCGCTGGCCGACGAGCTTCAGAAGGCCGCGGCGGGTGTGATGGTCCTTCTGGTGCACCTTGAGGTGCTCGGTGAGGTCGCGAATGCGCTGGGTGAGCAGTGCGATCTGCACCTCGGCCGACCCGGTGTCGGTCTCCCCGCGCTTGTACTCGCCGATGATGCCGGCCTTGACGTCCTTGGCTAGAGCCATGTTCGGGTTCCACCCTTCTCGTGGATTCGCCTCGGTCCGGGTTGGGCGTCGGTGGGATCGCACCACTCAGGCCGAGGTAGGTACAAAGCCGAGGAAGTATACCACAATCCCGGCTGCTGTCAGCGCCTAGCGTGCGGGAGGCACGGCGCTTCGCGTGCGGGAGGCGTGGAGTGCCTCGCCGGTCAGGCTACAGGCGGGCTACCTGAGCACGGTGTAGAGGTAGAACAGGGCGAACGCGAGCACGACGAAGATCACGAGCCACGCCCAGGTGCTGGCCTTGTACCACGGCTGCTCGGCTGCGCGCTCCTCGTCCTCCATGCGCTGCTCGTGGCTCCGGTTGTCGCCGGGGTGCTTGTGCTTCTCGCCGCTGCTGCCCACGTATGCCTCCAGTTGTCGACACGGTGTTGGGCCCGCCCTCGCCGAACCACACCGCCGGATGCTCCGGTGCTAGATGTTCCCACAATCCGCCGAGCGGGGCTTGGCCGGCCGCGGGGGGCCGTGGAGGTACCGCCGCGGCTAGTCGGCCGCGGCCTCGGCTTCGCCCTCGAGCTCGCCTGTGGGTCGGTCCCCGCTGCCAGCGTCCGTGTCCACGCTGCCCGTGTCCGGGTCCTCGCTCCCCGCGTCGGGGCCCTCGTAGACGACGCCGTCCCACGCTCCGATACCGTCGGCGAGTGCGCGTGCCGCGTCGAGTTCGACCAGCGGCACGTAGACGGTGAGGTTCGTCCTGCCCCAGAACGCTGCCCGCTTCTCGGGCGGGAACGGCTCCCACAGCGTCTCGATCTCGGCGTCGTTCAGCGCCTCCGAGAGGTACTCGATCGGACCTGGCGCGTGGCCCTCGGCGAGGTAGACCCACGCGAATTCCTCCGCGCCCTCGGGAATCGCCTCGCCCGCGCCGATCACCGAGAACGGCGCGGCGTTGCGAGCCTCGTTGACTGCGGCCTGTGCCGCCGCAAGCGCGGCAGGGTCTTCGACGAGGTCATCGTCCGAGACGTCATCGCCGAGCCACTCCTCGAGGTCCTCGGGAGGCTCGCCGGGGGTCGTGCCCGCGACCACGTCGGCCGCCACCGATGCGAGCTCGGCGGGGACCCACACCGAGAAGGTCATCGGCGAGCGCCACATCGCGGGCACTGCATCGCGGGGATCGAAAGGATCCCAGCGGTACGCGACGTTCGCGGCGTCGAGGGCCATGGCCAGCGTCGCCGCCGAGACGCCGCCCTGGGTCATCGCGGCGTACTGGCCGACGAGTATGACGCTGGCGACCGGGACCCACTGCGGTGCGTCGTCGGGCAGCGCGCTGCCGTCGGGGGGTATGTCCGGGAGCTGCGCGGGCGCGACCCCCGCGCCGGTCGCCGGACCGAGATCGCGAAATGACAGATCCAGGCCCTGACCCGAGGTCGCGGCCACGTCGCGCGCCCGAGCGACGTCGGCGCGGATGGCGGCGGTGAGATCGGTGAGGTCGTCGAAGGCACGCTGGTCGCGGAGCTTCTCGGCGAACTCGATGATGACAACGGCGTCGTAGAGGTCCCCTTCGAAGTCTATGAGGTGGACCTCGAGGTAGTCGCGAGCCTCGGGGAACGTGGGCGGCGTGCCCACAGAGATGGCGGCGGGCCAGGTCGAGCCGTCGGTGAGGTGGACGCCGCCGGCGTAGACGCCGTCGGCCGGCAGTGCTGCGTGCGGCGCGGGCCTGAGGTTGGCGGTGGGGAAACCCAGTTCGCGACCCTGCTCGCAGCCGCGGACCACGGTGCCGGTTACCCGATGTGCGCGGCCGAGCAGCTGTGCGGCGGCGGCGACGTCACCGGAGGCGACCAGGCCACGGATGCGAGTGGAGGTCACCGGCTCGCAATCGACGGTGAGCAGCTCGTGGCCGCGGACCGCGATGCCGCGCGCCTCGGCCCACACGGACAGCGTGGCGAGATCGCCGGCCGCCTCGGCACCGAAGCGGAAGTCGGCGCCGACGTGGATCGCGACGACGTCGACCGCCGGCGCCACGACTCCGTCGAGAAACGCCGTGGCCGACAGCCGGGCAACGGCCTCGGTGAACGGCACCACGAGCACGGTGTTGACGCCGCACTCGCCCATGAACGCGAGCTTGTCGTCGAGCGAGAGAAGCTGCGGGGCCGCGGACTCGGGCGTGACGACCTGGTCGGGGTCGCGATCGAACGTGACCGCGACAGAGGAGGCGCTCCGCTGGCGCGCGTCGGCGGCGGTCGCGGCGAGGAGTGCCTGGTGTCCCAGATGAACGCCGTCGAACACGCCGATCGCGATGACCGCGCGGGGCAGCGACGGGCTGCCCGACTCCCACGTGACCACTCGGCTCATCGCGCTCCTGTCTCGAGGCCTTCGGGAAACACGACCTGCGGCACGAGATTGTCGCCCAACACGCGCGCGAGTGCGAGTAGGCGTCCCTGGTGAGTGAGCGAGACGAGCGCGTCGGGCGGGAGCGCGGCGCGCAGGAGCGCGCCATCGCCCGTGGGCGCGGCTGTCGTGGGCGCCGGCGCGGGAACGCTGCGGCCGTTGCGGATGCCCTCGGCGCCGACGTCGTCGAGCTCGAGCGCGGGCAGGCCCAACGCGAGCACAGGGTCGTGGAACAGCTCGGTAATGCGCCCCTGACCCGCCGCCTCGGCGATGCGATCGAGCGTCACGGCGTCGTCGAGCGCCAGATGCCCAGACGCGGTGCGCCGCAGGCCCCCAGATGCGCAGCCGAGCACATGGCTTCGCCCAGGTCGCGGGCCAGCGCGCGGATGTAGGTGCCCTTCGACACCTCGAACTGGACATCCCAGGCCACCTCGGGTTCGACCTCGACGCCCACGAGCCGCGCGTCCAGCACGCTGATCCGCCGGGGCTCGAGTTCGAGCGCCTCCCCCGCTCTGGCCTCGCGGTAGGCGGTCTTGCCGTCGACCTTGATCGCCGAGAACGCCGGCGGCACCTGGTCGTGCTCGCCCACGAGCGCGGCGACCGTTGCCGCGGCGAAGAAGGGGTCGGCGGCCTCATCGGGCACGGGCGCGGCGCGGATGGTCCGCCCCTCGGCGTCGTCGGTGTCGGTCGCCGAGCCGAACACGATCTGGGCGCGGTAGCGCTTCTCGGCGGCGGTGAGGTAGGGAGCGAGACGCGTCGCAGGGCCCACGAGGACCACGAGCACGCCGGTCGCCATCGGGTCGAGCGTGCCGGCGTGGCCGACCCGCTTCTCACCCAGGGCGCGACGCACGCGGTTCACCACGTCGTGGCTGGTGAGACCCTCGGGCTTGTCCACGACGAGAATGCCGGCAAGGCCGCTCTCGCCGCGCTTCGCACTCACCCCTGCTCGCCACCGGCGGCGTTCGCGAGCTCGGAGACCCCGTAGCACACGCCGTCCTGGTCGCCACCGGGAAGCAGCGGCAGGAGCTCGGCGAGGAGCGTCTCCTTGGAGCCGTGGTAGGTGAAGCCGGACGCAGCGCGATGGCCTCCGCCACCGAAGTGGCGCGCCACGGCGCCAACGTCAGCGCCGGTCTTCGAGCGCAGGCCGACACGCACCTCGTCGCCCCACACCCGCAGCAGCGCGACCGCGTCGATGCCGCCCAGCAGCCGCACGGCGTCGGGCAGGTACTCGGCCTCCTCGACGATCGCGCCCGTCTCGGCGAAGTCGCCCTCCTCGATCCACGACCACGCGCTGCGGCCGTGGTTGCACACCGTGATGCGCTCCATCGCACGTGCCTCGAGGGCGAGCGAACCCACGGAGCGGTCCTGGTACACGAGCCGCGCGACCTCGGCGGGCTCGACGCCCACGTCGAGCATGTCGGCGGCCTCGCGCATCGCGTCCGAGGTGGTGTTGTCGTACTGGAAGCGACCGGTGTCGGTGATGAGCCCCACGTAGCAGCACATCGCGATCTCGGGGGTCGGCGTCACTTCGAGCGCGCCGGTCACGAGCCGCCACACCATGAGCGAGGTCGACGACGCCTTGGGGTCGCGCACGTTGACCGTGCCCCACTCGATCGCGTCGGGATGGTGGTCGAGCATCACCAGGGTGTCCGCGGCCTGCGCGAGTTCCGCCGCCTCGCCCAGGCGCCCTGGGTTCGGCGTGTCGAGCGCGACGAACACCGAGGGGACCTCGAGGTCGCCGAGCGGCACGTAGAGCCCGGTGCCGGGCAGGAAGTCGTAGGTCTTGGGTACGCGAGCCGACTTCTCGGCGAGCGTCGGTACCGCGGGCACGCCCACCGAGCGCAGCGCGAGCGTGAGCGCGAGGGTCGAGCCCACCGCGTCGCCGTCAGGACGAAGGTGGCCGCACACGACCACCGACGGCGCTCGCCGGAGCGCGACGGCAGCGTGGTGGTACGCCGCGAGCATCGTCACGCGTCTTCCTCGGCGGTGTCGTCGAGGGCGGAGTCGTCGGAGGCGGTGTCCCCGACGCCGGTGTCCGCGGCCTCGTCCTCCCCCGCCTCGCGGCGGGCGGCGAGCGTTGGCGGTACCTGTTCGAGCGCCTCGCGCATACGCATGCCGGCGTCGACCGAGGTGTCCAGCTCGAAACGCAGCTCCGGGACCTGTCGCATGGGGACCGCACGGGCGAGCAGGCTACGGATGCGGCCCTTCGCCGACTCGAGGCCGGTGAGGACCTCTTCGTAGCGCTCTGAGTCACCATGAGCGGTCACGTAGACCCGCGCGATGGACAGGTCCTGGGCGACATCGGCCCCCGTCACCGTCACGAGGTCGAGACGGGGGTCGGCGATGTCGGTCTCCAAGATCACGGCGATAGCTTCCGCCACCGCCTCGTTCAGACGGCGCGTGCGTGGGGTCTGCCTCATGAGTTGTTACGCCTCCCGAGCGACCTCGATGGTGCGGAACGTCTCGAGGATGTCGCCTTCCTTGAGGTCCTGGTAGCCCTCGACCGTCACGCCGCACTCGTACCCGGACTTGACGCTCTTGACGTCCTCCTTGAAGCGGCGGAGCGAGCCGATCTTGCCCTCGAAGATGACCGTGCCCTCGCGGACCACGCGGACCTGGTCGTCTCGGTGGACCTCGCCTTCCTGCACGTACGAGCCGGCGATGACGCCCACCTTCGGCGCGCGGAACAGCTCGCGAACCTCGATGCGGCCGGTGTCTTCCTCGTGGAACTCGGGGGCGAGCATACCAACCCGAGCGGCGTTGATGTCCTCGATCGCCTGGTAGATGACGCGATACAGGCGAACGTCCACCTTGTCCTTCTCGGCCTGCGCCTTGGCGGCCGGGTTCGGACGGACGTTGAAGCCGATGATGATCGCGTCGGAGGCGTCGGCGAAGGTCACGTCGGTCTCGGTGATGGCACCGACCGCCGAGTGGATCACGTTGATCCGCACCTCGGTCTGGTCCATCTTGTCGAGCGCGTCCTTGAGGGCCTCGATCGAGCCCTGGACGTCGGCCTTGACCACGAGGTTGAGGTCCTTGAGCTCGCCCTCCTGGATACGGGCGAACAGGTCGTCGAGCGAGACGTGGCTCTTCTGCTGGCCGAGCAGCCGCAGACGCAGCGCCTTCTCCTCGGCGATCTGGCGGGCCTCACGCTCGTCCTCGCAGACGCGGAACTCGTCGCCTGCCGAGGGGACGCTCGAGAGGCCGAGGATCTCGACCGGCTCGGCGGGACCCGCGGTCTCGACGGTGTTGCCCTTGGGATCGACGAGCGCGCGGACGCGGCCGTGGCTCGTGCCCGCGACCACCGCGTCGCCCGCCTTGAGCGTGCCGCGCTGGACCAGCATCGTGGCCACCGGACCGCGGCCCTTGTCGAGCTTCGCCTCGATCACGAAGCCGGACGCGGGGGCGTCGGGGTTGGCCTTGAGCTCGAGCACGTCGGCCTGAAGCAGGATCATCTCGAGGATGTCGTCGATGTTCTGGCGCTTCTTCGCCGAGACGTTCACGAAGATGTTGGTGCCGCCCCACTCCTCGGGGATGACGTCGTACTCGGTCAGCTCCTGGCGGACGCGGTCGGGATTCGCGTTCTCCTTGTCGATCTTGTTGACCGCGACGATGATCGGCACGCCGGCGGCCTTGGCGTGGTCGATGGCCTCAACGGTCTGGGGCATGACGCCGTCGTCGGCGGCGACCACGAGCACGACCACGTCGGTGACCTTCGCGCCGCGGGCACGCATTGCGGTGAACGCCTCGTGGCCCGGGGTGTCGATGAACGTGATCTGGCGGTTGTTCTTGTGGACCACCGAGGCACCGATGTGCTGGGTGATACCGCCGGCCTCGGTCGCGGCGACGCCGGTCTCGCGGATCGCGTCGAGCAGCGACGTCTTTCCGTGGTCGACGTGGCCCATCACGGTGACCACCGGGGGCCGGGGCTTCAGGTCCTCGACGTCGTCGACGAAGACGAAGCCTTCCTCCTCCTCGGGAGAGACCACCTGGATGGGGCGGCACAGGTCGTCGGCGACGATCTCCATGACCTCGCGGCTCATCGCCTGGTTCACGGTGAGCATCTGGCCGAGCAGCATGAGCCGCTTGATGATCTCGTTGGGAGTGACGCCCAGCGCATCGGCGAACTCGCCGACGGTCGCACCTTCGGTGACCTTGACGGCGTCGACGGCGCAGACGGCCTCGCCGGCGGTGGTCGCGGCCTCGTGGTGCGCGGCCTCGATCACGTCCTCGCCGGACGGCTTCTTGTGCTTCTTCTTCTTGGGACCGGCGGCAGCGGCGGCCGCGACGGCGGCCTTGGCCTCCTCGATGACCCGGTTCACCTTGTCCTGCTCGAGCTTCTCGGCCGCAAGCGCCATCTGGCGATAGCGCTCGGCCTCCTGCTTCTCGAGCAGGGCGGCGTTCTCGGCATCGCGCTTGGCGGCCTCTGCGGCCTCCTCGGCCTCGCGACGCAGACGCTCTTCTTCTTCGGCCTTGTGGCGGGCCTCTTCCTCGGCGCGGTGGGCGGCCTCCTCGGCCTCGCGGACCTTACGGTCCTCCTCCTCGCGCTTGCGCCGCTCCTCCTCCTCGGCCTTGCGGCGCGCGTCTTCCTCGGCGCGCGCGGCAGCCTCGATGGCCTCCTGCTTCTTGCGCTCTTCCTCCATCGCCGCCTGACGCTCGGCGATCTCGGGGCCCAAGGCCTTGCGGATCTTGTCCACGTACGCCTCGACGAGTGTCGACGCGTGGTTCTTGGCGGGGATCTTGAGCTCAGCGAGCCTGTCGAGAAGCTCCTTGCTCGTCATCCCGAACTCTTTGGCGAGTTCGTGCACCCTCATTGCCGGCATTGCCTCACCGTCCCTGATGCGAGCTGCGCTCGGTGAGCAGCTCGTCGATGTCTCGTTGCAACCTGACGTAGTCGTCGTCGTGGAGCCTGACCTTCAACGCGTGGTCCAGCCGACGACGCAGCCGGGCCTTCGTGAAACACTCGGAGGTCGCGCACACGTACGCCCCGCGGCCGTTCAGCTTGCCCGTGGGGTCGACCTCGACGTGTCCGTCGGGGGTCCGCACGATGCGCACGAACTCGCGCTTGTCCGAGGAGGTACCGCACCCAACGCAGGTGCGGACCGGTGTCTTGCGGGCCTTGATCACTCGCCGGCCGCCTCCTTGTCGTGCACGCCACAGTAGAAGCTTCCTTCGCGGGCGCGGTTGCGGCAGCGAACGCCGGCAGCGTTGGTGGCCAGGCAGCGGCCGTCGAACTCGGCCTGGGCAGCACCGGACCCACCGGCGGTGGGAGCCGTAATGCCCTGCTCGGCGGCCATCGCCGCGCTCTTGATGTCGATACGCCAGCCGGTGAGCTTGGCGGCGAGGCGGGCGTTCTGGCCCTCCTTGCCGATCGCCAGCGACAGCTGGTCGTCGGGAACGATGACGGTGGCAGTGTGGCTGTCCTCGTCGATCACGACGCGGTCGACCTTGGCCGGGCTCAGCGCCGAGGCCACGTAGGTCGCGGGATCCTCGGCCCACGGCACCACGTCGATGCGCTCGCCGCGAAGCTCGCCCACGACCATGCGCACGCGGCTGCCCTTGGGGCCGACGCACGCGCCTACAGGATCGAGCCCGGGCTCGCGGCTCGAGACCGCGACCTTGGACCGGGTGCCCGGCTCGCGGGCCACGCTCTTGATCTCAACGATGCCGTCGTAGATCTCGGGCACCTCGAGCTCGAACAGTCTGCGGATGAGGCCGGGATGCGTGCGGGACACGACGATGGACGGCTCCGTGCCCGGCGTGCGACGCACGTCGAGGACGTAGGCCTTGATGCGCTCGTTGTGGTTGTAGCGCTCGTTGTTGGGCTGCTCCTCGGGAGGCAGCAGCGCCTCGACGCCCTCGCGCAGCTTGATGAGCGTGTAGCGCTTCTCGGACTGCTGGACGGTGCCGGTGACCGACTCGCCCACCCGATCGGCGTACTCGTCGAAGATCTTCTCGCGATCGGCATCTCGGATGATCTGGGTCACGACGCTCTTGGCGTGCTGCGCCGCGATACGGCTCACGTTGTCGGGCGTGACGTCGCGCTCCTCGATGACCGGCGACTCGGGATCGTCGGGGTCCTCGTGGAAGACCTCGTAGACGTAGATGCGGCCCGTCTCGCGATCGATGGTGATGCGGGCATCGCCCTCGAGATCGAGAATGCGCTGGTAGGTAGGCGCAAGCGCCACCTCCAGGCGGTTCAGCATCTCGTACTCGTCAATGCCCTTGTCCTGCGCGAGCATCTTCAGTGCCTGCATCAAAGTCAGGTCTTCACTCATGTGGAGCCCCCTTTGCCGAAATCGACGACGCCCTTGAGGCGCGCCTTGAGAATCTCGTTGAACGGGATGGCGACCCGCTGGTCGTCCACGTCGAGCACGACCGTTTCGCCCTCGACGCCCTCGATCCGCCCGGTCCAGGTGGTGCGACCGGTGGACGCGGCGCGCGTCTTCACGTTGGCCGTCTCGCCGGCGAAGCGCTCGAAGTCCGCGAGCTTGCGCAGCGGACGGTCGATGCCCGGCGAGCTCACCTCGAGGGTGTAGGAGCCCGGAACCACGTCCGACTCGTCGAGGACCGCCGAGACCCACGCGTTGGCCGCGGCGAGGTCGTCGATGGTGATGCCTCCCTCGCGGTCGAGCAGCACCCGGATGACGGGAACGTGGCGTCCGCCGGCCTGTTCCACGGCAACGAGCTCGAACCCGTTGGCAGCTGCCTCGGGCTCCAGAAGCTCTTCGACTCGCCGTGCAAGGTCGCCGATCGCCATCGTGTCTCGTCAAACCTCCTCGCAGAACAAAAGAAGCGGGGGTCAACCCACTTCTCGCCGGGAAACGCATGTGTCGCCAAACGGGAATTCTATCAGGAAAGCCATGCTCGGGCAAAGCGGCGGCAAGGGTTCGGCAAGCCTCGCCGAGGAGAATCGAGGTGCGGGGAGAAGCCGGTCGTGCGGGTGTTTTGGGCGCGCCTAGGCGCTCAGCGCGGCGCGGGCCTCGATCACCAGTGAGGCCACGTGCTCGACCGCGTCCTCGAGCGGGATCGTGACGCGCTCGCCGGTCGCGCGCGTCTTCAGCTCGACCACGCCTTCGGCGAGCCCCTTCTTGCCCACGACCACCTGGTACGGCCACCCCACGAGGTCGGCGTCGTTGAACTTGACGCCGGGGCGCTCGTCGCGATCGTCGAGAACGACCTCCACGCCCACGTCGGACAGCTCGCGCCAGAGCCGCTCGGCGGTGGGCCAGATCTCGTCGTCGCCCACCGTCAGCGGGAGCACCGCGACCTCGAGCGGCGCCACCGAGACCGGCCATACGATGCCGTTCTCGTCGTTGTGCTGCTCGATGACCGCGGCGAGGGAGCGCGACACGCCCACGCCGTAGCAGCCCATGATGAACGGGTGCTCGTCGCCGTTCTCGTCGGCGTAGGTCGCGCCCATTGTCTCCGAGTAGCGCGTGCCGAGCTGGAACACCTGCGAGATCTCGATGCCGCGAGCGCCGGAGAGCTCGTCGCCGCACTCGGGGCAGCGGTCGGCGGGCGCCGCGAGCACGAGGTCGGCCCATTCGTCGACCTCGAAGTCGCGGCCCGGCTGCGCGTTGATGTAGTGGTAGTCGTCCTCGTTGGCGCCGATGCCCCACGCCACCTCGTCCTTGAGCGAGACGTCGGCGACCACGACCGCGTTGTACTTCTCGGCGGCACCCACCGGGCCCAGCGAGCCCTTGGGCAGGTCGCGCGCCTTGAACTCGTCGTCCTCGAGCAGCCGCACGCCGGCCACCGCCCACGACGCCTTCACGTCGTTGAGGTCGCGGTCGCCGGGGATGCAGAAGAACACCAGTCGCTGGTCGAGCGGCGAGTGCGGCTCGTCGACGAGCCCGACCATCGTCTTCACCGTGTCGTGCTCGGCGATGTTCAGGAACTCGGCGAGCTCGGCGATGGTGCGGATGTCGGGGGTGTGGACCTTCTCGAGCGGGCGCGCCTCGGTCACCGCGGGAGTGCGCGGGATGGTGGTCGTCGCGGCCTCGACGTTCGCGGCCCATCCGCACTCGCAGTACACGAGCTCGGCCTCCCCCGCCTCGGCGAGCGCCATGAACTCGGTGGTGACCTTGCCGCCGATCTGGCCCGACTCGGCGACGACGGGGCGCCACGCGAGGCCGAGACGGTCGGCGATACGGCCGTAGGCGCCGGCCATCGCGTCGTAGTGCTCCTGGAGCGACTCCTCGCTCGCGTGGAACGAGTAGGCGTCTTTCATGATGAACTCGCGACCGCGGAGCAGCCCGAAGCGCGGACGGACCTCGTCGCGGAACTTCACCTGGATCTGGTAGAGCGAGAGCGGCAGCTCGCGGTACGAACGGACCTCGTTGCGCACGAGCGACGTGATGAGCTCTTCGTGGGTGGGGCCGAGACAGAAGTCGCGATCGTGGCGGTCCTTGAGGCGCATGAGCTCGGGGCCGTAGAGGTCCCAGCGGCCCGACTCCACCCACAGCTCCGCGGGCTGGACCGCCGGCATGAGCATCTCCTGGCTGCCGATCGCATCCATCTCCTCGCGCACGATCTGCTCCACCTTGCGCAAGCTGCGCCACCCCAGCGGCAGGAACGAGTAGATGCCCGCGGCGTTCTTGCGGATCATCCCGGCCCGAAGCAGCAGCCGATGCGACGCGATCTCGGCGTCGGCGGGATCCTCCTTGAGAGTGGGGACGTACAGCTCGCTCATGCGCAGGGCAACGGTCATCGGATGTAGGCTCCCTCGTCGTGTGGGGTGCGCTGCGCGCCCGTGATAGGCGATCGCGGCGGCTTCACTCGCGCGGAACAGGATACGATAGCCGCATGCGATACGACAGGAACTTCGTCATCGACGTGCTGCTGGGCTTCGCGATCACCGCGCTCGCCGCGATCGTGCTGATCGCGCTTGCCGCCGAGGGGTTCGTGACCCGCTGGCTCCCGATCGCCGGCATCGCCGGTCTGGTCGCGATCGCGCTGGGGCTTCTGGTGACCCAGCTCGCCACGCGGCCCGACCACTACCGCGCCATGCAGAGCGACCTGATCCTCGCCGTCGCCAACGAGACGCTCCCCTACCTGCGACAGGGCCTCTCCCAGCAGAGCGCGCAGGAGGTGTGTCGCATCGTCCTCGCGCATGCCGAGGTCGCCGCCGTCGCCATCACCGACACCGAGGACGTGCTCGGCTTCGCCGGGGTCGGCGAGGACCACCATTCCGTGGGCGAGCCGATCCTCACCCGAGCCACCCACGAGGTCGTCGAGACCGGCGAGCACCGCATCCTGCACAACCGGTTCGAGATCGGATGCCCCGAGGCGGAGTGTCGCCTCAACGCCGCGATCGTCGTGCCGCTCGTGCTGCGCGACGCCGCGGTGGGGACGCTGAAGTTCTACTACACCTCACCTCGGCAGCTGAACGAGACGCAGATCGCGATGGCCGAGGGCCTCGCCCAGCTGCTGTCCACCCAGCTCGAGCTCTCCGAACTCGACCGTCAGGTGGAGCTCGCCACGCGAATGGAGCTGCGCGCGCTGCAGGCGCAGATCAACCCGCACTTCCTGTTCAACACGATCAACACCATCGCGTCGCTCGTCCGCACCGACCCCGACCAGGCCCGTACCCTGCTGCGACAGTTCGCGGCCTTCTACCGCCGCACGCTTGAGAGCCAGCAGGACATGGTGCCGCTGGAGCAGGAGCTGGAATACGCCCGGATGTACGTATCGTTCGAGAAGGCGCGCTTCGGCGAGCGTCTTGAGGTGCACGAGGAGGTCGACGACGACCTGTTCGACCTCGAGGTCCCCGCCTTCGTGATCCAGCCGCTCGTGGAGAACGCGGTGCAGCACGGGATGCGGCACGATGCCCCGCTGACGGTTCGCATCGCATCGGAGACGCTCCCCGACTGCACGGTTGTGCTGAGCGTCATAGACGACGGCGTCGGCATCGCCGAGACCGACGTTCCCCGCGTGCTCGAGCCGGGGTTCGGCAAGGGCCTGGGCATCGCCCTGAAGAACGTCGACGACCGCATCAGGGGACACTTCGGCCCAGGCTCGGGCGTGCAGGTGGACAGCGAACTGGGCGACGGCACTACGGTGTCGCTCGTGCTCGCGGACGCGATCGACGACCTCACCGGGGAGTGCTAGAGGCGCTCGTGAGAACCGCCCGCGGCTGCCGTTCGGACTAGCGGGCCCACTCGGCCTCGAGTCGGTCGATCTCGGCGAACAGGGCGTCCACGATCTCGGCCTCGGGTACCTTGCGCAGCGGCTCGCCCTTCGCGAACACGATCCCGAGCCCCTTGCCCGCCGCGACGCCGATATCGGCTTCCCGCGCCTCACCCGGTCCGTTCACGACGCACCCCATGACGGCCACCTTGATCGGCGTTCGCCGCTCGCGCAGCCGCCGGTCGACCTCCTCGGCGATGGGGATGAGGTCCACGCCGCAGCGGCCGCAGGTCGGGCAGCTGATGAGTTCGGGGCTGTTGCGGCGGATATCGAGCGCCGAGAGGATCTCCCACGCGACGAGCACCTCGTCGATGGGGTCGGCGGTGAGCGAGACCCGCATCGTGTCGCCGATACCCTCGGCGAGCAGGATCCCGAGCCCCACTGATGACTTGACCGTGCCCGAAAGCGAGGGACCGGCCTCGGTGATCCCGATGTGGAGCGGGTAGCCGAGCTCGTCGGCGAGCGCGCGGTACGCGTCCACGGTGCTACACACCGACGAGGCCTTAGCGCTCACCACCACGTCCTCGAACCCGCGGTTGGCGAAGTGGGCGCAGAAGGCGACCGCGCTGGCCACGAGCTTGTTGGCGAGCGGCCAGTCCGCGTCGCGGTACTGCTCGGCGAGCGAGCCCGCGTTCACCCCGATGCGGATCGGGATGCCGGCCTCCCCCGCCGCCTCGATGATCGAGTCGACGCGGTTCCAGTCCCCGATGTTGCCGGGGTTGATGCGGAGCTTGGCGGCGCCGCGCTTCGCGGCCTCGATGGCGAGCTTGTGGTCGAAGTGGATGTCGGCGACCACGGGCAGCGGCGAGGCCTCGCAGACCGCCGAGAACCCGTCGAGCGCGGCCGACGACGGGATCGCGACGCGCACGACCTCGCAGCCTGCGTCGGCGAGCCGCCCGATCTGGGCGAGGGTGGCCTCGGCGTCGGCGGTGTCGGTGGTGGTCATCGACTGCACGGCGATAGGGGCGCCGCCGCCGATCGGCACGGAGCCAACCATCACGGGACGGGTCTCACGGCGGTCGGCCATGTGCGCGAAGTCCTCCTCGGCGGCCGAGCCCGAAGGAGCGGGCTAACCGGCCTGCTACCCGGCCTGGATGAGCCGGAGGGTGTCAGCGTACATCAGGTATCCGATGAGCGAGAACAGCAGCACGGCGCCCAGCACCGAGAACCCGATGACGACCGCGCGCGGCAAGGGCCGCCCGGCGGCGCCTTCTACGAGTTCGAGCGCGACCTTGCCGCCATCCAGCGGCGGGATGGGCAGGATGTTCAGCACGCCGAGGCCCAGCGAGAGCACCGCGACGATCTGGGCGTAGACCCACCACCCCATCTTCACCGACTGCCGGACCACCACACTCGCCCCGATGATGCTCGAGGACTGCGACGAGGCTCGTCTCGAACGTCGAGGGCCGGAAGAAGTCGGTGACCGCCTTGAACATCATCCCGACGTACACGAACGATTGCCCCAGCGCCTTAACCGGCGACATGCGCACCAGCTCCTGGCCCGCCTCCACGCCGAGGAACGCGCGCCCCTGGGGCCCCTTCGTGAGCGTGAGCGTCGCGGTTCGCGTCTGCCCGTTGCGGACGTAGGTCACGTCGACCTCGTTGCCGGGCTTGTACCGCGCCACCGTGCTCACGAGATCGTCCCAGGTTTCGAGCTGGGTCGACCCGATCTTGGTGATGCGGTCGCCGGCGGCAAGCCCCGCCGCCACGGCAGCGCCCTTCGGAGCGACGCCGGCGATCTTGAGGCTGACCTCGGGGACGCCGTACGCCGAGAGCACGATCGTGAACACGAGGATCGCGGTCAGCAGGTTCAGCACGACACCTGCCGAGAGCACCACGATGCGCTTCCACAGCGGCAGGGCGCGGTAGGTCTCGGCGCGCGCCGTCGTGAGCAGCGCAGCGGGATCGGCTGCCGCCTCGGCGGGATAGACCGCGTCGTAGATGGTGCTCTTGCGGTCTGCCCGGGAGGCAGCGCCCCAGTCGGCGAGCGTGTAGAGCAGCGCGTCGGCGTGCTCCACGTCGATGTCCATGAGCGCGGCAAGGCCGTCGCCGTCGAGATGCTGCTCGCGGGTCAGGTGCGCGAGCGCGTCCTGGAGCAGTGGGTCCTCGGGACCTGGCTCCATGCCTGCGATCTTCACGTACCCGCCCAGCGGGATCGCCGTGACTCCGTAGACAGTCTTCTTGCCTTCGAAGCGGATTGCCGGACCGGGCAGTCCGAGCATGAACTCGTGCACCTTCACGCCGAACATCCGCGCCGACAGGAAGTGACCGCCCTCGTGGATCACGATGAGCAGGGAGAAGGTGATGACGCCCCAGAAGATCGTCCAGAGGGTCTCGGTCATGAGGTAGCAGGTCCTCTCGTTGCCATCATCTGGTCGCTCGGAAGTGCAAAGCGTCTGCCACGGAATGTATCCCCGCGAACCCTCCACAACTGGGAACATGCGGGCGTACTCGCTGGCGGACGTGCGTAGGCCCTAGGTGACGGACGCTCCTAGGCCGCCGAGCCGAGAACTCGCGCAGCCTCCTCGCGGGCCCACGCGTCGACAGCCTCGACCTGGTCGATGGACGTCAGCGGCTCGCCGTCGTGCGCCCGCATCACGCGTTCGACCACAGCATCTATATCGGTGAATCGGCACCGCCCCTCCAGAAATGCGGCGACGGCAACCTCGTTCGCGGCGTTCATCGCAGCGGGCATCGTGCCGCCCTCCCGTCCCGCCTCGAGCGCGAGGCCGAGGCAGCGGAAGGTGGCCGTGTCGGGCTCGGCGAAGTCGAGATGACCGAGCGCGGCGAAGTCGACCGGCGGCAAGGGGCCCTCCCAGCGATCGGGGTGGCTGAACGCGTACTGGATCGGGATGCGCATGTCGGTGGCGCCCAAATGGGCCTTCACGCTGCCGTCCGCGTACTCGACCATCGAGTGAACGCACGACTGCGGGTGCACCACCACCGTGATGTCGTCGTAGCCGACGCCGAACAGGTGGTGCGCTTCGATGACCTCGAGCCCCTTGTTCATCAGCGTCGCCGAGTCGATCGTGATCTTCGGTCCCATCGTCCAGGTAGGGTGCGCCAGAGCATCCGCCGCCGAGACCCCGGCGAGCTCCTCGCGGGTTCGTCCGCGGAACGGTCCCCCGCTGGCGGTGAGCCAGATCCGCGTGACCGCCGAGGCGGGCTCGCCGACAAGGCACTGGAAGATCGCCGAGTGCTCGGAGTCGACGGGGATGAGTCTGCCCGGTGTCACCAGCCGCGTGACGAGCTCGCCGCCCACCACGAGCGATTCCTTGTTGGCGAGCGCGAGCGTCTTACCCGCCGAGAGCGCGCGGACGGTGGCCCGAAGGCCCGCCGCGCCCACGAGGGCGTTCAGGACGAGGTCGACCTCGGGGTCCTCGGCAAGCGCGGCGACGGCTTCCGCGCCCGCGGCGACTTCGGCTCGCGCGCCGCCCGCACCACGGCCGGCACCGCCCGCCTCGGCGAGCAGGCGCTCGACCTCGGCGGCTGCAGCGGGATCCGACATCGCGATTCGCGCCACGCCGAACTCGGCGGCCTGCTCGGCGACGAGCGCGGCGCTCGAGTGCGCGGCGAGCGAGACGATCTCGATCCGCTCGGGGAACCGCGCCGCGACGTCGAGCGCCTGGCGGCCGATGGAGCCGGTGGACCCCAGGATCGCGACGCGGAGCGTCACAGGATGCCCCCCCACCACAGCATCCACCACGCGACGAGGCCGACGAGGATGAGTGAGTCGTGGCGGTCGAGGAAGCCGCCGTGGCCCGGGAGCAGATGGCCCGAGTCCTTGACGCCCGCCTCGCGCTTGAATCGCGACTCGGCCAGATCGCCAACCACGACGGCGAGGCCGACAGCGAGACCGGTCAGTAACGACCATCCCAGGGGAATGGTCTTCCACTGCAGGAACGGCAGCACGGCCCACACCACCATCGTACCGACCATGCCGCCCACGAAGCCCTCCCACGACTTGTTCGGGGAGATGCGTTTCGCCATCTTGTGGCGGCCCAGCGTGGAGCCCACGAAGTACGCGAGCGAGTCGTTCGCCCACACGCTGAAGATGACGGCGTAGGTGAGCACGAGTCCGACGATGTGTCCGCCGCCGAACGAACGGATCAGCACCACGTAGGCGAGCAGGAATCCCGTGTAGAGCGCTCCGAAGACGGTGACCGCCGTGTCAGCGGTTCGGGCCCGTTGCACGAACGCGTGCCACACGAGCGATGCGCCCACCAGAGCGGTCGCGACCGACGTGAGCCCGGCCATTCCCCACAGCGCCGCCGAGATCGGCATCGCGCCGGCAGCGACGACCCCGAAGAGCTCGTTGGGCAGCCGGTTCTCCCGGCGGGTGATGGCGTAGAACTCGGTGGCGGCGAGTGCGGCGATCACGCTCATCACGATGCCGAGCGGGATCGGGCCGAACCACACCGCGGCGAGCAGCGCCACGCCGTACACGACCGCGGTGACCACCCGAAGCCCGAGCGAGCGGCGCTTGATGCCCGCGGGCTGTGCGATGTCCGATGCCATCAGCTCGCGCCGCCGAACCGGCGCTCGCGCGACCCGAAGTCCACCACCGCGTCGAGCAGGTCGTCCTTGCCGAAGTCAGGCCAGAGCGTCTCGGTCACGTAGAACTCGGCGTAGGCGATCTGCCACAGCAGGAAGTTCGAGACCCGCATCTCCCCGCTTGTACGGATCACGAGATCGGGATCGGGGATGCCGGTGGTGTACAGGCGTGCAGCAATCGCGCTCTCGTCGACTTCGGCGGCCTCGAGGAGCCCGGCCGCGACGTCCTGGGCGATCGACCGCGCCGCATCGCACAGTTCGGTGCGCCCACCGTAGTTGAGTGCGACCACGAGGGTCAGACCGTCGTTCTCGGCGGTCTGCACGATGCAGTCCTCGAACGCGGCGCGGGTCTTGGGCGGCAGCGCGTCCATCCGTCCGATCACGACGACCCGCACGTGGCGCTCCTGCAGCGAGGCGAGTTCCTTGTGCAGCACCTCGACGAACAGGTCCATCAGGCCGGAGACCTCTTCAGGCGAGCGGTTCCAGTTCTCCGAGGAGAACGAGTAGATGGTGAGGTAGCGCACGTCGAGCTCGATCGCGGTGCCGATGAGCTCGCGGACCGCGGCAGCACCGGCCTTGTGCCCGGCCAGGCGCGGCAGGCCGCGCTTCTTGGCCCAGCGGCCGTTGCCGTCCATGATCACGGCGACATGGCCGGGCACGCGCTCGGGCCGGAGCCTCGTAAGGAGGTCCCGGCTGCGCGCTGAGGTGAAGTAGCTGTCGAGCGGTTCTCGGGAGGTCACCCGCTAGACCTCCATGATCTCGGCTTCCTTGCGCTTCAGGGCCTCGTCGATCTGGGCGATGTGGGCGTCGGTCGCCTTCTGGATGTCGCCCTCGGCGCGCCGGACCTCGTCCTCGGAGGCCTCGCCTTCCTTGGACAGCCGCTCGAGCTTGTGGTTGGCGTCGCGGCGGATGTTGCGAACGGCGACGCGCGCCTCCTCGGCGTAGTGCTTGCACAGCTTCACGAGCTCCTTGCGGCGCTCCTCGGTGAGCGGCGGGAACGGCACGCGGATCATCTGGCCGTCGTTGCTGGGGTTCAGCCCCAGGTCGGAGGCCTGGATGGCCTTCTCGATCGCTCCCAGCGCGCTCTTGTCCCACGGCTCGATGAGCAGCATCTGCGGCTCGGGCACCTTGATGCCGGCGATCTGGGTGAGCGGTGTGGGCGTGCCGTAGTAGTCGATGCTGATCTTGTCGAGGATCGCGCCCGACGCTCGGCCGGTGCGGACGGTCCCGAACTCGTGGGCCAGCGCCTTCACGGACTTGTCCATGTGCTCGCGTGCATCGGCGATGATCTGGTTGCTCGGCACTTCGCTACACCTCTCCCCTGACGGTCGTGCCGACGGAATTCCCCGCCAGCGCACGTTCGATGTTGCCCTCCTGGAGCAGGTTGAATACGAGAATCGGCAGGTCGTTGTCCATCGCCAACGAGATCGCCGTCGAATCCATGACCTTGAGGCCGCGATTGAGGACCTCGATGTAGGTGAGCGAGTCGAACTTGACCGCATCGGCGAACTTCTTTGGGTCCTTGTCGAACACGCCGTCGACCTTGGTGGCCTTCATGATGCAGTCGGCGTTGATCTCGAGCGCGCGAAGTGCGGCGGTGGTGTCGGTGGTGAAGTACGGGTTCCCGGTGCCGGCGGCGAAGATCACGACGCGCCCCTTCTCCAGGTGGCGGATCGCGCGCCGGCGGATGTAGGGCTCGGCCACGTCCTGCATGTCGATCGCGCTCATGACGCGCGTGAACACGCCTTGGCGCTCGAGCGCTTCCTGTAGGGCGAGCGCGTTCATCACGGTCGCGAGCATTCCGATGTAGTCGGCCTGAGCGCGGTCCATGCCCGCAGCGGATTCCGACACGCCACGGAAGATGTTGCCGCCGCCCACGACGATCGCGAGCTGGATGCCCGTGCGGACGATCGGCTGGATCTGTCGGGCGAGAGAACGGAGCACCTCGGGGTCGATGCCGTAGCTTCCCTCGCCGAGCAGCGCTTCTCCCGAGAGCTTCAGCAGGACGCGCTTGTACGGACCGTTCTCCACACGACTCCCCTCGTAGGTCGAGCCTGCGTCGGGCCGGGGCCCAACAGGTCTCTCAGGCGCGCTTCCGAACCATTCGGAGCGGCGCGCTCATCCACTGACCGAGGATACAGCAGACGGACCGGCACTCGCTCGTACCGGTCCGTCCACGATGTCCTCATGTGTGAAGCGTGCGGCCTACTCGCCGCCGCCAGACTCGCCGAGCACCCAACGGGTGAAGCCGGCGATGGTGAGCTCGTCGCCGAGCGCCTTGCCCACCTGCTGGGCGTACTGCGTCACCGACATGTTCTGGTCCTTCACGAAGGCCTGCTCGACGAGGCAGACCTCCTTGTAGAACTTCTCGAGACGACCGGCGGCCATCTTCTCCTGGATGGCCTCGGGCTTGCCGGACTCGGCGGCCTGGGCCATGTAGATGCTCGTCTCGTGCTCGACGACGTCCGCGGGGACCTCCTCGCGACGCGTGTACTGCGGCATCGCCGCGGCAACCTGCATCGCCACGTCCTTGGCGAACACCTCGAAGCCCTCGGTCTGCGCGGTCTCGGGCTTGTTGAACCCGAACTCCACGAGCACGCCGATCTTGCCGCCACCGTGGATGTAGGACATCACGGCGCCGGTACCACTGACCTCGACACGCTCGAAGCGCGCGATGCCCATGTTCTCGCCGAGCTTGGCCACGGTCTCGCCGAGGATCTCCTCGACGGAGATGCCGCGGGCCTCGACGGTCTGGCTCTTGAGGTCGGTAACGTCGCCCGGTGCCGCAGCCGCGACCTGGTCGGCGACCTGGCTCACGAAGCCGAGGAACTCGGCGTTACGACCCACGAAGTCGGTCTCGCAGTTGACCTCGACCAGCACGCCTACCTTGCCGTCCTCGGACAGCTTGGCGGCGATGGCACCCTCGTTGGTGGCGCGGCCCGCCTTCTTGGCAAGGGCGGCAAGACCCGCGGGTGCGCAGGTAGTCGACGGCCTTGTCGAGGTCGCCCTCGGTCTCGGTGAGTGCCTTCTTGCACTCCATCATGCCGGCCCCGGTGCACTCCCGGAGCTCCTTCACCTGCGAAGCAACGATATCTGCCATGGTGGAATTCCTCCCGTTCCCTATGTCTCGAAACGAAGTCGTACCCTCGCCACGCGGCGACGGTGCGGATGCGTTCTAGTCGCGCGGAGCCTACGCGTTCTCGGCAGCGCTCGTGGCCTCGTCGGCGGTCTCGCCGAGGGCAGCCGCGGTGTCTGCAGCGGTGTCCGCGCACTCCTCGGCGGCCGGTGCGGCCTCCGCGGCCGGCGCGGCATCAGCAGGCGCTGCCTCGGCGACGGGCGCCCCGGCAGCAGGGGCCTCCTCACGCGGAAGCACGACAGGCTCGGTCCGCTCGGCAGGAACGACCTGCGGGCCGCCCTGCGTGCCCTCGACCACGGCGTCGGCGATGACGCGGGTCATGAGGCCGATGGCGCGGATCGCGTCGTCGTTGCCCGGGATCACGTAGTCGACCTCGTCGGGATCGGCGTTCGTGTCGACCACACCGATGAGCGGGATGCGCAGGCGACGGGCCTCAGCCACCGCGATGTCCTCGCGCTTGGTGTCGACCACGAACACCGCACCCGGCAGCTCGGTCATCGTGCGGACGCCGTTCAGGTTGCGGAACAGCTTGTCGTACTCGTGCCCGAGGACGATCTGCTCCTTCTTGGGCAGTGCGGCCATCCGGCCGTCCTCCACCATGGCCTCGAGCTGCTCGAGACGGTTCACGCGGGAGCGCATCGTCACGAAGTTGGTGAGCATGCCGCCCAGCCAGCGCTGGTTCACGTACGGCATGCCGCAGCGCTCGGCTTCCTTCTGAATGACGTCCTGAGCCTGCTTCTTGGTGCCGATGAACAGCACCTTCTGGCCGCGCTGAGCGGTGGCACGAGCGAAACTGTACGCGCGCTCGATCTCCTTCAGGCTGCGCTGCAGGTCGAGGATGTAGATTCCGTTGCGCTCGGTGAAGATGTAGGGCTTCATCTTCGGGTTCCACCGACGGGTCTGGTGGCCGAAGTGGACACCTGCTTCGAGCAGGTCCTTCATGGTGACGACCGGCATATGTGTACCTCCTGATTGGTTGTTCGTCCGCCCGCTGTCACTCCGGTGCCGGGTCCGAGTTGCCGGTCGAGCAACTCGGCACCGCCCGACACCAGTCGGCGGGCGTGCGTAGTGGAAAAGCCGCGATAGTATAGCAGACGCTTCGGCGTCCGCAATCGGTGCGATCCGGGCGCCGAGATCCGCCCGCGAGGGCGACGCTACGTGGCCATCGCGGCGTGGAGCTTCGCGCGAAGGCGCAGCACCGCCTTGGTGTGCAGCTGGCTCACCCGGGACTCCGTGACCCCGAGCACCTCACCGATCTCCTTGAGCGTGAGGCCCTCGTAGTAGTACAGGGCGATGACGGTCTTCTCGCGCTCGGGCAGCTTCTCGATGGCGTCGGCAAGGATGTCCTTGAGCTCGGCGCTCTCGAAGATCGCAACGGGGTCCTCGGCCTTGTCGTCCTTGATGGACGCGACGGCGCTCTGCCCGTCCTCGCGCTCGCCGCCCACCCACAGCTCCTCGAAGGAGACCACGGAGGTGTAGCTCAGCTTGGTGAGGATGTCCTGGTACTCCTTCACCGTGACACCCATGCGCGACGAGACCTCTTCGTCGCTGGGCACGCGCTTGAGTTCGTTCTCGAGTTGGACGTAGGCGTTCTCGATCTCACGGGCCCTCGAGCGCACCGAACGCGGAACCCAGTCGAGCGCCCGCAGCTCGTCGATGATCGCGCCCTTGATGCGCGCGATCGCGTACGTCTCGAACTTGATGGCCCGGCTGATGTCGTACTTCTCGATGGCGTCGATGAGCCCGAACACGCCGTAGCTGATCAGGTCAGCGGTATCGACGGTCTGGGGAAGGCTCGACGCGAGTCGACCGGCAACGTACTTCACGAGTGGCGAGTAGTTGAGGATAAGGTCGTCGCGGGCTTGCGGGTCGTCTTCGTCCTTGTAGCGGGCCCACAGTGCCGCTACGTCGGTCGGCCGGTCAGATCGCATGCAGTCCCCTGTCTGCGGTCACGTGCGAAGGACGAAGCCAAGCAGCTTCAGCGCAGATACGATACACCACCCGAGCTCACGTAGGCGGTGTTCCTCAGGCTCGCGGGTGTGCGTTGTGATGTACGTCTTGCAGGCGTTTTGCGCTCACGTGAGTATAAATCTGGGTCGTGGACAGGGCAACGTGACCGAGCAGCTCCTGCACGCTGCGCAGATCCGCCCCCGCGTCGAGCATGGATGTGGCGAAGGTGTGCCGCAGCGCGTGCGGTGAGAGGTCCGAGGTGGCCTCGGTGCATCGCAGCCATCGGTGGAAGATGCGCCGTACCGCGTCCGCCGACAGCGGCCGACCCCGCGCCGAGACGAAGAACGCGTCTCCCGACCGATCGTTCGCGAGCTGTGGGCGTCCCTTGTCGCCGAGCCATTCCCGCATCTTCGACACCGCGAGTTCGTAGATGGGCACGACCCGCTCCTTGCCACCCTTGCCGAGCACGACCACCAGGCCCTGAGCCAGATCGACGTTGCTGATGGTGAGGTTGGCAACTTCACTCACGCGGAGGCCTGCAGCGTAGAGCAGCTCGAGCAGGGCGCGGTCCCTGAGCCCGGTGGGGGTATCGGCGGCGGGTGCATCGAGGAGTGCATTGAGCGCGTCGGCCGGTACGAGCGTCGGGAGCCTCGCCGGAACCTTCGGCGTGACCAGGACCGCAGTGGCGTCCGACTCGATGGTTCCGCGCTCAAGGAGCCAAGCGAAGAACGTCCTGAGCGACGCGAGACGCCGCGCGATGGTTCGCCGCGAGTACTTCGCCCGGTCCATCTCGGCGAGGTAGAACCGGAGCTGGCGATGCGTCGGGTGGAGCGGATCGACGGACGCTCGCGCGGCCCAGTCGAGGTATACGGCCAGGTCGCCGGCGTACGCGCGGATGGTGTGAGGACTGAGGCCGCGCTCGGCCGACAGGTGGGTGATGAACGCGTCGACGAGGGCTTCCGTCTCGCTTCGGGTCGGTGCGTCCGGCACGTCGCCGCTCACGTCGTCCACAGGTCGGGCCGCTCCTCGATCCATCGGGCCATGTCGGCGCGGGCGCGTGCTGCATATGCAGCATAGCGCTCCCGTTTGCCGCGCACCCGCTGTTCGAGCGGCGGGATCAGGCCGTAGTTGACGTGCATCGGCTGGTACGACTCGGTGGCCGGGTCGGTCGCGTAGCGAAGGAGGGCGCCGAGCACGGTCGTGGAAGGCGGCACGGCCGGTGGCAGGTCGTTGAGGTCCGCGTACACGTTCAGTGCCGCGACGAGTCCGGAAGCGGCGGCCTCGAGGTAGCCCTCGGTCCCGGTGAGCTGGCCGGCCATCCACACGTGTTCGCGGCCTCGCAGGCGAAGTGAGGGCTCCAGAACGCGTGGCGCGTCAACGAAGGTGTTGCGGTGCATGACGCCGTAGCGCAGGAACTCGGCGCCTTCCAGGCCCGGGATCATGCGGAACACCCGCCGCTGTTCGGCGAAGGTGAGGTTGGTCTGGAACCCGACGAGGTTGTACGCGCCCCCCGCAGCGTTCTCCGCCCGAAGCTGGACCACGGCCCACGGGCGCTCCCCGCTCCGAGGGTCCGTGAGTCCTACCGGCTTCAACGGGCCGAAGCGAAGGGCGTCGCGCCCCGTGCGCGCGATCTCTTCCACCGGCTGGCACGCCGAGAAGAGCTCCCTGCGCTCGAAGTCCTTCGCGTGGGCACGCTCGGCAGCAAGCAGTGCCTCGATGAAGCGGTCGTATTCCTCACGATCCATCGGCGCGTTGAGGTAGTCGGCGCCGGTGCCCTTGTCGTAGCGCGAGGCAGCGAACACCACGCCCCGGTCGATCGAGTCGGCGGCAACGATCGGCGCGGCGGCGTCGTAGAACGACAGACGGTCCCCTACGAGCTCCGCGAGCTGCGGCTCGAACCCCTGGCTCGTCAGCGGTCCCGTGGCGACGATGCAGCGACCCTCAGGGAGCTCCGTAGCCTCTGCGGTCTCGACTTCGACGAGCGGATGAGTCCTCAGCTGCTCGGTGAGCATGGCGCCGAAGCGATCGCGGTCGACGGCGAGGGCCGCGCCGGCGGGGACGGCACAAGCTCTGGCCACCTCCAGCACGAGGCTGCCCATCGCCCCGAGCTCTCGTTTGAGCTCGCCGGCTGCGGTGGTCTCGTCATCGCTCTTGAACGAGTTCGAGCACACGAGCTCGCCGAAGTGAGCGGTGTGATGCGCAGGCGTCGTGACCGTCGGACGCATCTCTACCAGGCGCACGGGGACACCTCGGCTGGCGAGCTGCCAGGCGGCCTCAGCACCGGCAAGCCCGGCACCGATGATGGTGACCGTGCGACTCGGATCGCGGTTGCCGAGGTCGGGAGTCAGGTGGTCCTCTATTCGGTATGACGGTCGGGCCTGCCGGCACGAATCGGGCTAGTTCTGGGGGATTGTATCGCCCCACTTCCCCGAACGCCTGCGGGCTGCGAGCTTAGCCATGCCGTAGCGACCGTCGGGGTACCGTTCGACCTTGCCGCTCATCTCCAGCTCGGTCAGATGCCTCGCCACCGAGACGATGTCGAGTCCGAGCGAACGTGCGATGTCGTCGGGGCGCATCGGGTTCGCCGTCAGCGCTCTCACCATCGGGTCGCCCTCGGAGCAGGCAGCGCCCCGTGGCACTGCGGAGTCGAACACGTGCTGGTGAGGACCGAGCAGGCGTTCGAGCTCGAGCGCGAGCTCGCTGACGTCGGTGATAGGCGGCGCGCCCTGGCGCAGAAGTCGGTTCGACCCCGAGCACTCCGGGGCGAAGATCGAGCCCGGCACGGCGAACACTTCGCGGCTGGCGTCGAGAGCGTAGTCGGCGGTGGAGAAGGTGCCGCTGGGAAGCGACGCCTCCACAACGAGCACGGCAGCGGCAAGGCCTGCGATGATGCGGTTCCGTCGTCGGAACGCCCAGCGAAGTGGAGGGGTTCCCCAGGGAAGCTCCGACACCACGACGCCGTGTTCGCGAATGTCGGCGAGCAGCGACACCGCGTTCGAGGGGTAGTCCACGTCCGCACCACACCCGAGCACCGCCACGGTGACGCCGTCGGCCTCGCGAGCCGCGAAGTGGGCGGCCTGGTCGCACCCGATCGCCCCGCCCGAGATGATCACGTAGCCTGCGCGCGCCGCCCAGCCGGCGAAGAGCGCCGCGGCCGACGACCCGTAGGGCGTTGCCTTCCGCGCACCGATCACCGCCAAGCCAGGCACGAGCGCCGCGGGGTCACCGATCCCGTAGAGCACCTTCGGCGGCTCCGGGGTCTGACGGAGCTGGTCGGGGTAGAGCGGATCCTCCAGCGTGAGCTCGAACCGCCTCACGCCATCACCTCCTCGCCTCTGAACATGGCTGCCGCATGCAGCTGCTTCTCGGATACCGAATCGAGCCCCTCGAGGTCGGCGATCGTCCGCGCCACCCGGACGAGGCGCGTGATGCCTCTGCCAGACAGGTGGCATCGCTGGGCGAGGATCTCGAGCTCGGAGGTGGCCGCCGGGTCGAGGTCACAGGCGGCGATGAGCGCCGCTCCCGACAGTTGGCTGGAGGCCGGTCGGCCAGCTGCGGCTGCCCGAAGCCGGGCGGCAAGCACCCTTGCTCTGGCCTGCTCGGATGTGAGGCCTTTGCCCGGATGGAGCATCACCTTTGATTCGGGGCGATCGATGCGGACGCACAGATCGATCCGGTCGAGCAAAGGTCCCCCGATGCGACCGATGTAGCGCTCGCGCAGCGCCGGCGTGCACGAGCACGTGCGCGCACGATCGCCGAAGAACCCGCAGGGGCACGGGTTCGCAGCGGCGACCAGAGCGAACCGTGCCGGAAACCGCACTCGCCCGTCCGCACGCACGAGGACCACCACGCCATCCTCGAGTGGCTGTCGGAGCGCTTGCAGGGCCGCCGGCCCGAACTCCGGGAGTTCGTCGAGGAACAGCACGCCATGATGCGCGAGGCTCACCTCTCCAGGCCGCGGCGTGCTCCCGCCTCCCACCAGTCCCGCGATGGACGCCGAGTGGTGTGGAGCGCGGAACGGCCGGACGCCGGCGAGCGCGGCGCTGTCGTCGAGGCCCGCCACTGAGTGGACGAGTGCCGTCTCTATTCGCTCCTCCGCGGACAGCGGCGGAAGGATCCCGGGGAGACATCGAGCGAGCATGGTCTTCCCCGAGCCGGGAGGTCCCACCATCAGCAGGTTGTGCCCGCCTGCCGCGGCTATCGCGAGCGCCAGCTTCGCGAGGTCCTGCCCAGCGACCTCCTCGAGGCCTGCGACGTCCGGTCGTTGCGGGGCGTCACTCCCCGTGCGCGCGACTGCCACGGGCGGATCGAGGACGTCTCGAAGACGCTCGACCTCGCGCACGCGCAGGCCGGGCAGCGCCTCGGCGAGCCGGGCAGTCGAGGGCGCGGTCAGTGCGAGCCCGCCGCCGAGACAATCCAGCGCGTGTGCGAGCATCCCTGCGACCGGGCGGACAGCTCCATCGAGCGATAGCTCGCCCACCACCGATGTGGCCTCGATCGCGCTGCCCGGCAGTTGGCCGGTCGCGGCGAGGACGCCGAGAGCGATGGGCAAGTCGAAGCCGGTTCCGTGCTTGCGCAAGGGAGCGGGTGCCAGATTCACCAGAACTCGGGCGTTGGGGAAGTCGAACCCGCTCGAGCGGATCGCGGAGCGAACCCGGTCGCGGGCCTCCTGAACGGCCAGGTCGGGCAACCCGACGATCGCGAACCCGGGAAGGCCTGCCCCGATGTCGACCTCGACCTCCACAGGAATCGCCTCGACGCCTCGCAGCGTGCTCGTGCGCACCCGACAGCGGAAGGCCACTCTCGCTACTCCGGTACGAAAGCCGCGCGGTGATGCCGCAGCAGAGCGCGGTCATCGGCGACGACCAAGAGCGAGATCACGTCGAACCGAACGCTCACATCCTCGAGGCCCGCCTGCTGCAAGTACGCGAGCGCGATTCGCCGGTAACGCCGCTGCTTGGTGGGGGTCACGGCCTCCTCGGGTTGCCCGGTGGCCGTGCTCCTGCGGGTCTTGACCTCAACGAAGACGATCTCGTGGCCTTCGAGGGCGACAAGGTCGACCTCACCGCTCTTGCAGCGCCAGTTGCGCTCCACGATCGTCATGCCGACGCGCTCGAGATACGCCGCGGCTGCTTCTTCGCCGCGCTTGCCGAGCTCCTGCTGTCCCATGGGACACCACCTCCGCGACTAGCGTCAGTGGTTGCCCTTGCCGGAATCTCAGCGCTCGTTGACCTGCATCTAACCGCGCGCGGATGCCTACTCCACAGGCGGTTCGTCGACGGGGACCTCGAGGTGTTCGACGTCGAACAGCCGAAGCGTCCCGCCGCACGGCGCGAACGAGCGGCGGTGGATCGCGGAGGGACCGAGGCGATCGATTGCCGAGAGGTGCTCGCGGGAGCTGTAGCCCTTGTTCTCGGCGAGCAGGTAGCCTGGTACGACCTCGTCGTACTCGACCATGATCGCGTCTCGGGCGACCTTCGCGACGACCGAGGCGGCCGCGATCGCCGCGACCTTCGCATCCCCGCCCACCACCGCGGTCTCACCTGGGGCCACGCCCACGGGAAGTCCGTCGATCACCACGTGGTCGGGATTGAGCGCCAGCCCGCCGAGGGCTCTGGTCATCGCCAGTCGCAGGGCAGCCGTCATGCCCAGCGAGTCGATCTCCCCAGGCTCGACGTGCGCGATCGAGACGCAGATCGCGATATCGTGGACGCGCTTGGCGACCTCGGCGCGGCGAAGGGGTGTGAGCTTCTTGGAGTCGTCGAGTCCCTCGATCCGTGGCCTGTCGGGCAGAACCACGGCGGCGGACGTGAGCGGGCCGGCGAGCGCCCCACGTCCGACCTCGTCGAGCCCCGCTACGACCGCGAAGCCCTCACGCCGCAGCATGCACTCCATCGCGTAGAGCCGGCGAAGTCGCTTGCGCTCCGCTTCGCCGGCGGCCATCTTCGCGAGAGCGGCCTCACGAAGCTGCTGCACCTGGGCGCGGGGGTCCTCGGCGTACTCTGCGACGAGCACGGCGACCTGGCGCGGACCTGCCTTCACGAACGCCGCGCGCACCTCGGCCACCGGTGGTCTCACGGCGCGCACGATGTCCGCCCCCGGAAACGAACAAGCGAGGCGCCGCATGTCGCGGGCCCCGCCTGTGACGTCGTGCTTCCGGCCATTGGAGTCGGCCTCGTGGACGTTCGTCTCCGACGCGTCCTAGAAGCCCTTCTCCTTAATGCGGGCGGCCTTGCCGACCTTGTCGCGGAGGTAGTACAGCTTCGCGCGGCGGACGGCGCCGCGGGTGAGGACGTCGATCTTCTCGATCTTGGGCGAGTGGACGGGGAACGTGCGCTCCACACCAACGCCGAACGAGATCTTGCGCACCGTGAACGTCTCGCGGGCACCGGAACCGTGGCGGCGGATAACTACGCCCTTGAACGGCTGGGTGCGCTCGCGGTTGCCCTCGATGATCCTATAGCGCAGCTCGATCGTGTCGCCCACGGTGAACTCGGGCACGTCCTCGCGGATCTGCTGCTGCTCGATTGCGCGGATGATATCCATCGGGTGCTAACCCCTGTTCTCGTCTCGTACTGCATGATCGCGCCGCGTGATGGCGCAAGTGCGTAGTATAGCGTCGCCCGGAAGCGTGGGCAATACGGGAGTTGCCGAGTCCGCCAGGTGGGGTCGCGCAGCCGCGCGACGAGCCTCGCGAGCACTTTTCAGCGCAGCGGTCCGAACCTCGTGAGCGGCCAGTAGGTCCAGATCGCCCGACCCTGGATCGCCGCGACCTGCTGGGGCCCGATGAACCTGCTGTCCCCGCTGTTGGGGCGGTTGTCCCCCATCACCCACACGTACCCCTTGGGAATCTTGATCGGCAGCGAGACGGTGCCCTCCGGCTCCGTGCGCACGCCCTGGAGGTACGGCTCTTCGAGCGCCTTGCCGTCGATGTAGACCGTGCCGTCGCGTATGTCGACGGTCTGCCCCTCGGTGGCGATGACTCGCTTGATGAGCTGAGGATGAGCGCCGGTCGGGTCCTTGAACACGACGATGTCCTCGTACTCGGGACCCCGGCTGAACCGATAGGTGAGCTTCTCGGCGAGAACGCGGTCGTCGATCTCGATGGTCGGGATCATCGAGCCGGTGGGGATCACGAACGGTTGGACCACGAAGGTCTTGATGCCCTGGGCCAGGATGAACGCGGCCGCGACGAGCAGGATCGTCTCGACGAGCCACCGGACGAACGACGTCTCCTCCTCGGCAGGCTTTCCCGCCTGCGCCGGTGCGGGTGAATCGCTCATCAGCGTCCTTCCTCGATGTCAGGGCCCGACTTCCCCGAGGCGATCTCCTCGGAGGCGGTCTGTCGCTCGTCGGGGGTAAGCGAAGCGTGTTCCAGCAGGTCTGGGCGCAGGCGCGCGGTCTTGCGGATGGCCGCCTCTCGACGCCACGCTGCGATCCTCGCGTGATTACCGGAGAGGAGCACCTCGGGCACGGAGACGCCCTCGAATTCGGCGGGGCGGGTGTACTGCGGGTACTCGAGCAAGCCTTCGGCGAACGACTCGTCCACCGCCGACATCTCGTCGCCGAGCACCCCCGGCTGCAAGCGGGTCACCGCGTCGATCACGATCATCGCGGGGATCTCGCCACCGGTGAGCACGTAGTCTCCCACCGAGAGTTCGAGGTCGGCGCGGGAGAGTACCCGCTCGTCGAAGCCCTCGTAGCGGCCGCAGACCAGCACGAGACGCTCCTGGGCGGCAAGCTCTTCGGCGAGGCGCTGGTCGAGCACCCTGCCGGCAGGCGTCAGGAACACGACCACTCCGGGCCCGGGTCCGAGCGCCTGTACCGCGTCGATCGCCTCGGCGATGGGCTCGGGCTTCATGACCATCCCGGCCCCGCCGCCGTACGGCGTGTCGTCGGTGGTCCGGTGACGGTCGTGCGTCCATTCCCGCAGGTCGTGGACTCGCAGCTGCAGTGCGCCCTTCTCCTGCGCGATGCCGAGGATCGAGGCGTTCATCGGCGCGGGGAACATCTCGGGCAGGATGGTGATCACGTCGACGATCACACCGTCTCCCCTTCCCCGTCCACGAGCCCTTCGAGGAGCCGGACGTGGATCGTGTCAGCTTCCTCGTCGTAGGTGAGTACCACATCGTCGATCACCGGGATCAGTACCTCGCCGAGAGGCCCTTCGACCACCCAGACCTCGTTAGCTCCGGTCTCGATCACGTCGACGATCTCGCCGAGCGGCCCTCGTGTCTCGTCGATCACCGCGACGCCGATGATGTCGGGCTCCTCTTCGAGGTAGGCCGCCGGGGCATCCTCGGGGCGAACAACGATGACCGTGCCGCCGAGCGCCGAGGCGGCCTCGATGGACGTCACGGTGTCGATGCCCACGAGGGGGCCTTTGGGGCCGCGACGATGGGTCGTGACCCGACCAGTTCTGACGGATGCAGGGGGCGGGACGAACCACACCTCGGTGCCGGCCGGAAGAGGGAACTCGTCGCCCAGCAGGGGTGCGACGGACAGCTCACCGCGAAGCCCGTGAGCCTTGATGACGCGCGCGATCTCGACGAAGGGGACCTCAGCCATGCTCAGCCGAGGATCTCGACCTCTACCGTCGCCGAGTCGGTGCTCCCGGCCGCGCGGGCCAGGGTGCGGATGGCCTTGATGATGCGCCCTTGGCGCCCGATGACTTTACCCACGTCATCGGGCGCCACGGTGATCTCATAGGTGATCGCCTCGTCGGAATCGGCTCGGTCGATCTTGACCGCGTCAACGTCGTCGACGAGCGACTCCACGATGAAGCGGACCAGGCCGTCGGTGTCGGCCGTGCGGGCCACGCTACTCAGCAGCCTCGTCGGCAGGGGCCTCGTCAGCAGCAGGCTCCTCGGCGGGCGTCTCCTCCACAGGGGCTTCCTCTGCGGGGGCCTCCTCCGCGGGGGCTTCCTCTGCGGCGGGCTCGGCAGGAGCCTCGGCAGCAGCAGCCTTCGCGGCGGCGGCTTCCTCGGCGGCCTTCGTGGCGGCTTCGGCCTCGGCAGCAGCCTTGGCGGTAGCCTTCTTCGAGGGCTTGGCCTCGGCCTCGGGAGCTGCCTTCTCGCCGCGCGCGATGGCGGCGATCTTCTCGGCGGCCTCGGTGGGCTGGGCGCCCTTCGCGACCCACGCGTCGTACTTCTCGACGTTCAGTTCGACGGTCGAGGGCTCGGTACGCGGATCGTAACGGCCAATGATCTCCAAGAAGCGGCCATCGCGACGTGCGCGGCCGTCCGCCACGACTACGCGGTAGAACGGCGCCTTCTTCGCGCCGTGCCGCGCGAGACGGATCTTAACTGCCACCTGTCACCTCCGGGTGAACGGCCCCAATCGGGCCGAAACGGGTTCGAGCAAAGCGGTCACAAATAGTACGGCATGGGATTTGGCAGGTCAAAGACTATCTGCCGAATCCGCCGCCGAATCCTCCCAGCCCGCCCATACCGCCGAAGCGCTTGCGCTTGCCGGGCTGGTTCTGGAACTGCTTCATCATCTTCTTCATCTCGGTGAACTGCTTGAGGAGCTGGTTCACCTCGGTTACCGTCACGCCGGCGCCATTGGCGATGCGAAGTCGACGAGCGCCGTTGATCGTCTGAGGCTTCCGCCGCTCGGTCGGTGTCATCGAGAAGATGATGGCCTCGATTCGATCGAGCGCACCCTCGTCCACGTCGCCGGCGGCAGCGCCGAGCTTGTTGGCGCCGGGCAGCGACTTCAGGATTCCGCCCAGGCCACCCATCTTGCGCACCTGCTTGATCTGGCCGAGGAAGTCCTCCAGCGTGAACTCCGCTTTGAGGAGCCGCTCCTCTTCCTCCTTGGAGATCTCGTCGGCTTGCATCTCCTGCGCGCGTTCGATCAACGAGACGACGTCGCCCATTCCGAGGATGCGGCGCGCCATGCGATCGGGGTGAAACACCTCGAGCGAGCTGGGCTTCTCGCCCTCGCTGGCGAACTTGATCGGCTTGCCGGTGACCTGGCGGATCGACAGGGCGGCGCCGCCTCGGGCGTCGCCGTCGAGCTTGCTCATGATCACGCCGTCGAAGTCGACCTGCTCGGCGAAGGCGGCGGCGACATTCACCGCGTCCTGACCGGTCATCGCGTCGACCACCATCAGGATCTGGTCGGGCTTCACCGCGTCGCGGATCGCGCGGGCCTCGGCCATCATCTCTTCGTCAACGTGCAAGCGGCCCGCGGTGTCGACGATGACCACGTCGCGCAGGTTGTCGACCGCGTACTTGACGCCCTCGCGGGCGATACGCACGGGCTCGTCGCCTTCGCCTCGGTAGACCGGGATGTCGAGTTCGCGGCCGAGGGCCTCGAGCTGGTCGATGGCGGCGGGCCGGTACACGTCACAGGCCACGAGCAGCGGACGGCGCCCCTGCTTGCGGAGCAGGTTCGCGAGCTTCGCACTCGCGGTGGTCTTGCCCGACCCCTGCAGGCCGACCAGCATCACGATGTTGGGGATGCGGCTCGAGAGCACCAGCTTGGATTCGGTGGTCCCCAGAAGCGTCACGAGCTCGTCGAGCACGATCTTGACCACCGTCTGGCCCGGAGTGAGCGAGTTCATCACGTCGGCGCCCACGGCGCGCACACGCACCCGCGCCACGAAGTCCTTCACGACCCTGTAGTTGACGTCGGCCTCGAGCAGCGCCATGCGGATCTCGCGCATCGCCGCGTCGACATCGGCCTCGGAGAGGCGGCCCTTGCCGGTCAGGTTGGCGAAGATCGACTGGAGCCGATCGGAGAGGTTCTCGAACATGCAGCTTCGCTTTCGTCAGCTCGGTGAGTGCGTGCAGCCCGAACACGATACCACCGCCGAGAAGGGCCGTGGATGGGCTGTACCCGAAGAAGCGGGGGTCGTTACGGGGTCTCGGCAGGAAGCCGAGGCACGAGACGCCAGCGGGTGATGGGCATGTAGATCGCGGCGACGCGGCCGTCGACGGATGAGAGCGGCTGGGGACCGATGTAGCGGCTGTCGTAGGACACGGGGCGGTTGTCGCCCATCACGTAGACGAAGCCGGGCCGAACGGTGACCGGTGCGAGCGTGTCGCCGCTGCCTGCCGGGCCTCGCAGCACGTCGTAGCCCGACTCGGGCACGCCGTTCACGTACGCTACGTCGTCGCGGACCTCGAGGGTGTCGCCGGGCACGGCCACAACACGCTTCACGATGGCTTCCGGCAGCCCGTTCTGCCCGACGATCCGAAGCACGACGAGGTCGCCTCGGCGGGGCTCGGTGTAGCGTTTGGTGATGAGCAGGCCGTCGACTTCGAGCAGGTTGGGAAGCATCGAGGGTCCGTCGACGGAGCCGAAATCGAAGGCGACGTAGAACACGCCAACGACGAGAACGAGCACGACAGCGAGGGGGACCAGCAGTTTCGTGGCGAGCGAGGCGCTGCGTGCTGACGGCTCCCGGGGCGCGGGGCCCGCGAGCAGCGGCCACTCCTCGGCGGTATCGAGGGGTGCGAGCCGCCTATCAGGTACCGGTGACGAGGGCACGGGCGAACTCCGAAGGCTCGAACGGACGCAGGTCGTCGATGGTCTCACCGACGCCAATGCGTACTATCGGCATCCCGAGGTCGCGGGCTATAGCCACGGCGATCCCGCCCTTGGCCGTGCCATCGAGCTTGGTGAGTACGAGCCCGTCGAGCCCGAGCGCGTTGTTGAACTCGCGGGCCTGGACGAGCCCGTTCTGTCCGGTGGTCGCATCGATCACGAGCAGCGTACGCACCGGATACGGGCTTTGCGCCTTCGTGACCCGCACGACCTTCTGCAGTTCTCGCATCAGGTCCGCGGACGTGTGGAGGCGGCCGGCGGTGTCGATCAGCACGAGGTCCTGGCCCTCGTCGCGAGCACGAGCGCAGGTCTCGTACGCGACAGACGCGGGGTCGGTTCCTCGATCGGCACGAACCACGGGCACGTGCGCACGCTCGGCCCACACGTCGAGCTGTTCGGCTGCCGCGGCACGGAAGGTGTCGGCACTGCCGAGAAGCACGCGGCGGCCCTCGTCGCTCGCCTGCTTGGCGAGCTTGCCGACCGTGGTGGTCTTTCCTGTCCCGTTCACGCCAACGAGCATCACGGTCACGGGGTTCTCGGCGAGGGGGTCCTCGGCCGTGGAGAACTCCGAGGCGATCTCGTCCACGAGCAGGTCGATCACCGCGACGGCGTCGGGAAGGGCCTGACGCGCAGCCTCGGTCTTGAGCCGCTCGACGATCTCGGTGGTCGCGGTGAACCCCATGTCGGCGCCGATCAGGGCGTCCTCGAGGTCGCTCCAGAACTCGTCGTCGAGGTTCGGCCCTCGCCGAAGGAGCACGTTCAGCTGCCCGCCGAGACGCTCCCTGCTCTTGGAGAGGCCGTCAGCGAGCCGTCTATACCAGGGCGCGCTCATCGGCTGAGGTCTCCCCTGCCTTCGTCCGGTCGAGCTTCTGAGACACGACCTTGGATACCCCGTCGGCCTGCATGGACACGCCGTAGAGCAGGTCCGCCATCTCCATCGTGCGCCGTTGGTGGGTCACGACGATGAACTGGGTGTGACCCCGCAGCGAGTCGACGAAGGCGATGAAGCGACGGAGGTTGGTGTCGTCGAGCGCGGCTTCAACCTCGTCGAGGATGTAGAACGGGCACGGACGCGTGCGATAGACCGCGAACAGCAGTGCGAGCGAGGTGAGCGACTTCTCGCCGCCGGACAGAAGCGACAGCTTCGCCAGCTTCTTCCCACGCGGCTGAGCGATGACCTCGACGCCGGTGTGCTCGGGGTCGTCGGGGTCGGTGAGCGCGAGCTGGGCGCTTCCCCCGGGGAACAGCACCGCGAAGATCTGCTGGAACTGCGCGTCGACGTCCTCGAAGGTCTGCAGGAAGCGGTCCTTGAGCTTGCGGTCGATGGCTGCGATGACCTTCTTGAGCGACGTCCTGCTCGCCTCGAGGTCGGCGAGCTGCTCGGTTATGAAATCGCGGCGCTGAGCGAGCGCCTCGAACTCCTCGACGGCGACCGGGTTCACCGGGCCGAGGTTCGCGATCTGCTTCCGCAGCCGATGCACGCGCTCCTCGGCGGCCACCCGGTCCCGCACCTCGCCGCGCTCGAGCGCCGACTCGACCGGCACTCCCAGCTCCTCGACGATCCGCCGGACCGCCTGGGAGACCTGAACCTCGAGCTGGCCCTTCTCGACCCGCAGGTCGGACATGGACCCGCCGGCGTCCTCGATCTCGGCCTGCACGCCTCGGACGGCGTCCTGGGCGCTGTGGATGGTCTCGCGCAAGGACTCCGAGTCGGCCTGTTCGAAGCGAGCGCGGTCCTTGAGCTTGGCGCCCCAGTGTTCGGCTCGCTCGTGCAGCAGCGTGTACGCGCCGTGCAGCGGCTCGATACGGGCCCGGAGCTGCTCGAGCGACGTCTCCGTCTCGCGCGCCGCGGTCAGTGTCGCTTTCAGCTCGGCGAGCTCGGCGGTGATCGATCCGACCTGCCGCTTCAGATGGATCTCGCGCTCGGAGACGGTCGCGATCTCGACCTGGCATGCCGAGAGACGCTCGGAGACGGCGCTCTCTTCGCGGAAGCGGGCGTCACGGCCCTCTCGGGCCACGGCGGCGTCCTCTTCGAGACGAACGAGTTCGGCCTCGTGGCCGTGGATGGCCTGCTCGAGCGCCGCCAGGTCGGGCCGGTCCTTCGCCGTGCGGTCGCGGACCTCCGCCAAGCGGTCGTCCACGGAGCGCGCTTCAGCATCGAGTGAGGTGACCGCAGCCTCGAGTCGTCCGACCTCCTCGCGAAGCGAATCGTGCTCGCCCGTGAGCGACGCGATGCGCTGTGAGAGCTCGAACGCGTCCTGCTGCGCCGCGGTCAGGGCCTCCTCGGCTTCCGCGACGGCTGCCTCGGTCTCGCCGAGCTCGGCTTCGAAGAGCTGCTGCTCGGTGTGGAGCTCGTTGATCCGGCGCTTGCGCGCGAGCACGCCTTCGGCGTCGGCGAGCTGGGTTCCGATCGTGACCTTACCGTTCGGCCACACCACGGTGCCCTCGGGCGTGGCGAAGCGCGCCCCGCCGCCAGCCTTCGCCGAAGCCGTCACGGCCTCGCCGAGAGTCGGAACGACGTAGACGTCGCCGAGAAGCGCCTCGACCGCCGAGCGGTGCGTGGGCGCGAACTCGAGCAGGTCGACGAGCCTGGTGCCCGAGTGCGACCCCGCTGACGGCGCGGGACGCGAGCCATCGACGGGGACGAGCGAAAGCTCTCCTTCGACCACGCCGGCGATCTGCTCGGCGATGACCGAGGCGGCGGAGGTGGACTCGACGAGCACGGCGAACAGATCGGAGCCCAGGAGTCGCTCCACGAGCGCCTCGTGGTCCGCGGGGGCCTTGATCGCGTCGGCGACCGGGCCGATCACGCCGGAAAGTTCGCGCTCCTTGGCCAGAAGCCACGAGAGCGCGGGCGTGGCCGATTCAAACGCACGGTCGACCTCCTCGAGCCCGCGCGCCTCGGCGCGCACCGCGCCGAGGTCCTCGCGGCGCTGGTCGAGCTCGCGTCGGCGTGTGTCGAGCACGCGGACGCGCTTGTCGACGTCGCCGTCTGCGAGCGTGAGCTCCTTGCGGGAATGCACGAGCTGGCTCTGCAGCTGCTCGAGCCGGCCTCGGCGTGCCACGAGCGTGGCTTGAGCGGTGGTGCGCTGCTCGGCGATCTGTCCTGCCCGATCGGACAGCAGGTTCTCCTCCAGCGCGAATGCAGAGAGCTGTCGCTCGAGACCGGCATGCTCGAGGCGGGCGTCGTCGAGCTCCTTGCGGGCGCGCCGAGTGGATGCGGTGACGTGTGCGAGCTGCTCGTCCGCTGCGATGCGGGTCTTGCGCACCCCCTCGGAGTCGCGACGGAGCTCGGAGAGCTGGCTGTAGAGCGCCTTCAGCCGCGCGTCGGTCTCGGAACGCTCGGCGGTAAGCCGCTCGAGCTCGCCACCGCGGCTAGCGATCCGGGTCTCGGAGTGGTGAACCGACGCGCGCAGGTCCGAAAGCCTGTCGACGAGGTTCTTGCCCTTCTCCTCGAGCAGCAGCAGACCGGCGTCGAGACGCTCCAAGATGACCTGCATCCGGCGGCGCTGCTCGGAGAGGTCGCCCACGAACAGGCCCTTCTCTTCCAGCAGCCCCTGGAACTTGGAGAGGTCGCGCTCCTTCTCCGCAAGTCGGTAACGGAGCAGCTCGATCTCCGCGTCGGCTTCCTTCTCGCGCTTGGTGACGCCCTCCCACGCTCCCTGGAGCTGCCGCAGCTCGTCGACCGCGAGATCGAGTTCTGCCTCCCGCAGCTCGGAGATGAGATCGGCGTGCTGGGCAGCGCGACCGGCCTGGCGCTGCAGGGGGCGTAGCTGCCGCTCGATCTCGGTGGAAACGTCCTTCGCACGCTCGAGGTACGCGTCCATGCTCGCCAGCCGCCGCGCCGCGCGTTCCTTGCGACGCTTGTGCTTGAGCACGCCGGCGGCTTCCTCGATGAGCGCGCGGCGGTCCTCGGGACGGGAGTTCAGGATCTCCTCGAGACGGCCCTGGCTGATGATCGAGTGGGTGTCTCGGCCAAGACCTGAGTCATGCAGCAGTTCCTGCACGTCCATCAGACGAGCAGGGGCCTGATTGATCAGGTACTCGCTCTCGCCGTTGCGATACATGCGGCGAGTGATCGTCACCTCGGTGAACTCGAGCGGCAGCGTACCGTCGGTGTTGTCGAGTACCAGGTTGACCTCGGCTACACCGGAGGCCTGACGGCCGGACGAGCCGGCGAAGATCACGTCCTCCATGGCCTGTCCGCGGAGCGTCTTGGCGGACTGCTCGCCCAGGACCCAGAGCACCGCGTCGGAGACGTTCGACTTGCCCGACCCGTTGGGTCCGACGATGACGGTCACGCCCGGTTCGACGGAAACGACGCTGCGGTCGGCGAAGGACTTGAATCCTCTGAGTGTGAGCGACTTGAGGTGCACGTTCTCCCCGGTGATGGCAGTCGTCGTACGGCAGCACAGGGCTGCCGAGCGCCGCCGTATCGTACCACAGGGAACGTGCGACACAGCTCCGCCCGGACACCCCGGCGCGGCGTCCGGATCAGCCCCGGGAGCGGCCCTTCTTGGCGGGCCTTCGGAGTGCTTCGAGCGCCTGTTCGGCAGCGATCGTCTCGGCTTGCTTCTTCGACCGACCGACGCCGGTTCCGAGTGTCTTGCCGTCGACGATCGCGTTCGCGGTGAACACGATCTCGTGAGGAGGGCCCTCTGCCGAGACGATGTCGAAGCTCACGCGACGCCCCTCCGCGGTGGCGAGCTCCATGAGCGCGGACTTGGGGTGCTCGGGCACGAGCATGTCGGGGCGGATGAACGGGCCGAGCGCGCTGACGACGAAGTCGCGGGCGACCTCGAGACCGGCGTCAAGGTACAGCGCGGCGACGAGTGCTTCGAAGGCGTTCTCGAGCGCTGACTCGATTCCTCGTCCCGTCTCTCGCATCTCCCGGTTGCCGATGTCGACGGCTTCGTCGAGCCCCAGCTGACGAGCCACCTCCGACAGCGTTGTACCGGTGACGGCCCCGATGCGGATCCGGGTCAGCTCGCCCTCGCGCAGTTCGGGGAACATCTCGTAGGCCCGCTCCGAGACGACGAACGAGATCACGGCATCGCCGAGGAACTCGAGCCGCTCGTACGACCGCAACGGCTCGGCCTGGTCGACGCTGGGATGCGTGAGCGCGCGGCGCAAGAGGTCGGTGTCGACGAAACGGTGGCCGACGATGCCTTCGGCCAGACGGAGCCGCCCGGTGTCAGAAGCGGAGCTGTCCCCCGCGGGGGCTGGCTTGGGTCGGGCCACGATGCGCCGCTAGGGCCGCGCGAACAGGACGCTTGCGTTGTGCCCGCCGAACCCGAATGCGTTGCTGAGCACGGCGTCCACCTTGGCCGCCCGCGCGACGTTGGGGATGTAGTCGAGGTCGCACTGCGGATCCGGGTCAGTGAGGTTGATCGTCGGAGGCAGAAGACCCCGGTCCATCGCCAGCACGCAGATGGCCGCCTCGAGCGCCCCGGCACCCCCGAGGAGGTGGCCAGTCATCGACTTGGTGGACGACACCGCCGGCACGTCGGCGCCGAACACGCTCTTGATCGCGTTCGTCTCGGCGATGTCTCCCTGTTCGGTGGACGTACCGTGAGCGTTGATGTAGCCCACATCGGCCGGCGTGAGGCCCGACTTGGCGAACGCGAGCAGCATGGCACGGCGAGCGCCGTGACCGTCGGGAGCCGGCGCGGTCATGTGGTACGCATCGGCGGTCGCGCCATAGCCGACCATCTCGGCGTAGATCCGGGCTCCGCGTGCCTTCGCGTGGTCGAGCTCCTCCAGAACGAGTACTCCCCCGCCCTCGCCCATCACGAACCCGTCGCGACCGATGTCGAACGGGCGGGAAGCGGCTTGCGGGTCGTCGTTGCGGGTGGAGAGCGCGCGCAGCGCGCAGAAGCCCGCGAGTCCGAGTTCGGTGATCCCCGCGTCGAAGCCTCCGGCGACCACCACGTCGGCGTCGTCCCGGCGAATCGCCTCGAACGCCTCACCGAGCGCGTGATTGCCCGTGGCGCACGCCGAGACGGGCGCGTAGTTGATGCCCTGCAGGTTATGGCGGATGGAGATGTGGCCCGCGGCGAGGTCGACGATCATGAGCGGGACGATGAAGGGGCTGACCCTCGAGGGGCCGCGCTCCCTGAGGACGGCGACCTGCGCTTCCATCGCCTCGAGCCCGCCGATGCCGGAGCCGACGATCACGCCCGCTCGGGGGGCAAGCTCGTCGTCGATCTCGGAGAGACCGGCGTCGGCGAGTGCTTCATCGGCGGCGACGACGGCGAACTGCTGGAAGCGCGACATGCGCCGCTGCTCCTTGACGTCGATGATCGGTGACGGATCGAACCCGTCGACAGTAGCCGCCGAACCGCGTCGAGTACGCGCTCGCGTCGAAATGAGTCAGGTCGTGGATGCCGCTGCGTCCCGTGGAGACGCCGTCCCAAAGCGCGTCGGCTCCCGCTCCGAACGGCGAGACGACGCCGATCCCGGTGACCGCTACCCGCCTCATGCTGCCCCCTCCGTTGCTGCACGCCACTCCGCGACCAGTCGCTGCATCAGATCCGAGACCTTCGGGATGTCGCTGATGCGCGCCGCCGAGGAGCCCGCGAAGATCAATCCGGTCTCTACGTCGCCTCGCTGGGAGCGCTCGAGGCGCTCGATGATGCAGTAGTCCTTGTGACACTCCTTGAGGCACGACCTGCAGCGGCCCATGTCCGGCTTCTCGCCCGATTCCAGCAGCTCGGTGAACGGGGACCGCAGCGCCCGTCCCGGCAGCCCGACAGGGCTCTTCACCAGGATCACGTCCTCATCGGTGGCGTCGACGTACATCTGCTTGAAGGCATCGGACGCCGAGGACTCCTCGGTTGCGGCGAAACGGGAGCCCATCTGGACGCCCGCCGCACCCATGTCGAGCACTTCCTTGATATCCCTGCCGGTGACGACACCGCCGGCACCGATCACGGGGATCTCGACGGCCTCGATGATCTCGGGCAGTAGCTCGCGCATGTAGCGGTCGGTACCCAGGTGCCCGCCGGCCTCGAAGCCCTCGACGATAACGGCGGAGGCCCCGAACTTCTCGGCGAGCTTGGCAACCCTCGGCGAGCCGACGATGGGCACGATCGGGACGTCTGCTTCCTTGCCCCAGCCGAAGATGTCCCGAGAGAATCCGGCGCCGGCGACGATCACGTCGGCACCCTCGCTGCATCGCCGCCTTCACGAGCTCAGGGAACTTCCGGGCGGCGACCATGATGTTGACCCCGAAGACACCAGAGGTCGACTCGCGGGCCTTGCGCACCTCGCTCGCCATCTCGTCTGGTTCCATGCCGCTGCCGGCGATCAGGCCGATACCCCCGGCATCGGCGACCGCGGCGGCCAGCGGAGCGAGGGATATGCGGACCGCCATGCCGCCTTGAATGATGGGCAGCCGGGCCGTCCTGTTCCCGATTGTCAGTGAGGGCATGTCCACGTGCCGACGAACCTTCCGTGTCTCGAACTCGTCCCATCGAAACCCGCCCGACGGCATCGCGGCGCGCGCGGGGCACGCCGGGCGGGAGATGGATGCTAGGAGTTGGCCTTGATGTACTCGACCGCGTCACCCACGGTCTTGATGTTCTCGGCTTCCTCGTCAGGGATGGAGATCGAGAACTGCTCCTCGAGGGCCATGACCAGCTCGACGATGTCGAGCGAATCGGCACCCAGGTCGTCGATGAACGACGCGTCCTCGATGACGTCGTCCTCCTCGACATTGAGCTGTTCGACGATGACTTCCTTCACCTTATCCAGAATCTCTTCACGCTCCATGTGGCGCACCTCCTCCCCTTCGTACTGGCATCGGGCGCGCATGGCGCCCGGTAAGCCCATCTCGCGCGGCGCATGCCGTGCCTCGCCGCTAGCGTCTCACAGTGTCGTCCGGTGTCTAGAAGCTCATCCCGCCGTCTACCGCCAGAACCTGGCCGGTCACGTACGCGGCGTCGTCCGAGGCGAGGAACGCCACGGCCTTCGCCACATCGTCAGCGGTCCCGAACCGCTTCGTCGCGATCTGCGCTAGAGCCTGCTCGCGAACTGCCTCGCCCAGCTCGGCGGTCATGTCGGTCTCGATGAAGCCGGGCGCGACAGCGTTACACCGAACGCCACGTCCTGCAAGTTCGCGGGCCACCGACTTGGTCAGCCCGATGACGCCGGCCTTTGCCGCAGCGTAGTTCGCCTGGCCGGCGTTGCCCATGATGCCGACCACGGAAGTCACGTTGACGATCGAACCCGTCCGGGCCTTCATCATGTGCTTCGCAGCGGCGCGAGTCACCGAGAACACGCCGGTCAGATTGGTCGCGATGACCGCGTTCCAGTCCTCGTCGCTCATGCGAACGAGCAGCCCATCGCGTGTGATGCCCGCGTTGTTCACCAGGATGTCGATGCGACCGTAGCGCTCGATGGTGGTCGCCACGAGATCAGCGCAGGAACCGCTCTCGCTGACGTCGGCCCGGCAGGCTATCGCCGAGCCACCCGAGGCCTCGATGGCGCTCACAAGCTCCTCCGCGGCGTGCTGCGAACCGGCGTAGTTCGCAACCACCGATGCCCCATCGGATGCGAGCTCGAGCGCGATGGCACGTCCGATACCCCGAGATGCTCCGGTGACGAGCGCTACCTTGCCGCTCAGATCAGGCATCCTCCGACACCTCCTCGACGAGCTTGTCGATGCCCAGCTGTTCGGCGGCGATCCCTTGAACGGCCGTCGACGCGCTTAACGAGTCCGGTAAGCACCGTGCCAGGACCAGCTTCCACGAGTAGTGTGTCGCCTTCGGCGGCGAGAGCGAGCATCGTCTCGCTCCAGCGCACCGGGGACACGATCTGCGCCGCCAGACGGCGCCGGATCTCGTCTCCGGAGACCGCGGGTGTCGGCTCCGCGTTCTGAATCACCGGGATCGTCGCGTCGGCGAACTGTGCGTCGCGAAGCAGCGCTGCGAACGTGTCGGCCGCGGGCTGCATGAGGGGCGAGTGGAACGGGCCCGACACGGCGAGCCTAACGACCTTGCGGGCGCCCGCCTCGGCCAGCACCGCCTCGGCGGTCTCGACCCCCTCCACGGTTCCGGAGATCACCGTCTGTCCGGGTGCGTTGTCGTTGGCGACCCAGACACCCTCGATCCCGTCGAGCTTCGCCTGGATGTCGGTTCGGTTCATGCCCAGCACCGCCGCCATGGCCCCCGGAGTGGTTGCGGCTGCGCGAGCCATCAGGCGGCTTCTCTCGACGACGAGCTCGAGACCCGCCTCCACCGAGAACACCTCTGCGATGGCGAGGGCGGCGAGCTCGCCAAGCGAGTGACCGGCGACTGCGACGGGCTCAACGCCCGCATCGAGGAGGGCTGTGCCCCAAGCCCAGTCCGCGAGGTAGAGCAGGGGCTGCGCGGCCCTGGTGTCGGAGAGGTCGTCAGTAGGCCCTTCGGAGGCGATGCGCCGAAGCGGCAGCCCCGAGAGCGCCTCGGCGGCGTCCATCAGGCGATCGAGACCGTCTGCCTCGGGCACCATGTCGAGCATGCCCGGGCGCTGAGACCCCTGACCTGGGAATGTCAGTGCGACGCGACGCACCACGTCAGTCGCCCTTCGGCAGGTTGCCGAGCCGCCGCATGACGTCCTCCGCCTCGGCGACGAGCGCGTGGACGATCTCGGCCGCGGGCTCGATGGCATCCACCATCGCGGCCACCTGTCCGGCCATCACCGACCCCATGTCGACGTCACCCTCGACCATGCACCGGCGCAGGCTTCCCGCGCCGAGCTCGTCGAGCTTCTCCGGCTGATTCTCCCGGTCCAGCACCTCGCACTGCCTCGAGAGCTTGTTCTTCAGCACGCGAACCGGGTGACCCGTCGAGTAGCCGGTCACCACCGTGTCGCGGTCCTTGGCCTTCAGCACGCGTTCCTTCACGGCCGGGTGGATCGTGCACTCCTGGGCACACATGAAGCGCGTGCCCACCTGGACGCCCTCGGCGCCCAGCGCGAACGCGGCTGCCATCTGGCGGCCGTCGGCGATCCCGCCTGCCGCCACGACCGGGATCTCAACGGCATCGACCAGCTGCGGAATGAGCGCCATGGTCGTGAGCTCGCCGATGTGCCCGCCCGCCTCCATGCCTTCGCCGATGATCGCATCGGCCCCGATGGACTCCAGCCGCTTGGCGAGCGCGACGCTCGGAGCGATCGGGAGAACCTTGATGCCCTTGTCCTTCAGCGCAGTCATGTACTTGCCAGGGTTGCCCGCGCCAGTGGTGACCGCGTGGACGCCCTCCTCCAACACCATCTCGACGATCTCGTCGATGTGCGGCGTCAGGAGCATGAGATTCACGCCGAACGGCTTGTCGGTGAGTGATTTCGCTATGCGGATCTGGTCGCGGAGCAGGTCGGTGGGCATCTGTCCGGCCCCGATGATGCCAAAGCCGCCGCCGTTGGAGACCGCGGCTGCAAGCTCGGCCGTTGCGGTCCACGCCATGCCCCCCTGGATGATCGGGTGCTCGCAATGGAGCACGCCGGTCAGCCGTGTCGTGAGCGCCATGCGTCAGCCTTCCGTTCCGGGTGCAGGCATCGCCCACCGAATGATCGCGGCGCCCCACGTGAGCCCAGCGCCGAAGCCAACGAGTCCGATGAGATCGCCGGGCTCAAGTCGCCCGCTAGTATACAAGTCGTCCAAGGCCAGAGGGATCGATGCGGCCGAGGTGTTCCCCGTCACGGCGACGTTGCTGAACACCCGTTCGTGGTCGATGCCGAGTCGTTCCTGGATCGTGTCGAGGATGCGCTGATTCGCCTGGTGCGGGACGAGCCAGGCGAGGTCATCGACCTCGTGTCCGCTCTTCGCGAGCGCTTCGGTCATCGCCCGGGGAATCACCCTGACGGCGAACTTGAACACCTCGTTGCCCGCCATCTTGACGAACTGCTCGCCTGCGTTCAGCCGCTCCTCGGTGCAGGGCGCGGCCGAACCGCCCGCAGGGATCTTCAGCAGATCGCCTCCGGTGCCGTCGGCACCGAGCACGATCGACAGCACCCCTGGCTCGTCGGAGGCCTGCAGCACCACGGCGCCACCGCCGTCCCCGAACAGCACGCACGTCGAGCGATCGGTGAAGTCGATGAAGCGGGAGAGCGCGTCGGCTCCGACGACCAGGACGGTGGTCGCACGTCCCGATTCGATCGCCGCGGCGCCCGTGTGAAGCGCGTACACGAACCCGGTGCACACCGCGTTGACGTCGAACGCGGGGCAGTGCAGGTCCAGCTTCGCCTGCACGACACAGGCCGTCGAAGGGAGCAAGAAGTCAGGCGTGGAAGTCCCGACCACGAGCAGGTCGACGTCCTCGTACTGCACGCCAGACCGCTCGAGCGCCTGTCGCGCGGCACGCACGGCGAGGTCCGACGTGGCCTCGCCCTCGGCAACGAGACGACGCTCCCGGATGCCCGTACGCGAAACGATCCACTCGTCGGAGGTCTCGACCATGGTCTCGAGATCCGCGTTGGTGAGGAGCTGCGATGGCAGGTATGAGCCGACGCCGATGACGGCTGCGTGGCGGTTGGGCATCGTGGTCGGGCGCCTTTCGGGCTGAAGTGTCGGGACAGTCTACTACATGTATCCAGACACGAAGACAGGGCCTCCGGATTCCTCCCCGAGGCCCTGCCGAGCGCCTGCGGTCCGAGGATCGCGCAGGCGAATCGAAATGCGCGACTGGTCTACTGGTGCACGCCAACACCCGGGTGGCAACGCAGGCAGACCGCATCGAGATTGTTCTCGCTGATCGTCGCCGGACGCAGGTTCGTCGAACCGGCGCTGGCAGCCATCGCCGTTCGCGAAGTTGCCGGTGGTGAAGCCGCCGGCGGGAACGCTGATGGAGTACGAACCCAGCAGCTTGATGTCGGTCGTCGCCCCGAGTGCGGGAAGTCGAAGCCGAGGTCAGGCAGCGTGTAGTTCGTCGGGGTCGAGCCCGGACCCATGTTGCCCATCACGACCGCGTAGTCGGCGGTGCCGTAGTGGCACTGGGTGCAGGAGTTGCGGCTCGAGCCGGCGCCGGAGTTCCGGCTGCCAAACGACACGGAGGCCGGATTGGCGGACGCGGGCGGGCCCATCATGGCCGGCATGTCGTTGCGGTGGCAGCTGTAGCACTGGCCAGGACCGGAGTAGGCGCCGTAGAACGGCGCCGGGTGGGTCCGCTCGGTGTGCGCCTTGAAGCCGAGCTCCGGATCGGAGAGGGGCTCCCAGCCACCGAGGTTCAGGTTGTGGCAGTCAGCACACCAGTACGACAGGGCGAACTTGGTGTTGACGTACGGATAGCGGTAGGCGCCGCGCACCGGCGGTCGGGTACGCAATCGGACTCCGGCTCGTGGATGTCCTGGGCGATCCACATCGGCGCCGCAGCGGTCTCGCCGTTCTGGTTGTACACGAACGCGGCCGAGTAGGTCTGCGCAGAAGTTCGCCGGTCTGCGGGGCAGCCGCCACGGACCGGTCGCCCCGAACGGAACGGCGTTACCCTCGAGGGCCTTGACCTGCTGGCCGGGGCTGTAGTAGCCCTCGGCATCCGGCGCACCGGTGGTGGCGGCAGACGGGTAGCGCTTCAGGAGCTTGTAGCCGGTGGGCTCGAACGCGCCGAGGGTCTGGTGTCGGGCTGTCCAGCTGCGCGCCGTGGTCCAGTTCAACGACCAGCGGACGCCACACCTCGTCGACGGCGTTGTGGGTCTGGTGGCAGTTCATGCAGCGCAGGTTCAGCGGGCCGATCTTGTTGTAGCCGCCGCGGCCGGTGCCCTCGTCGCTCTGGCCGTGGTGACGGCCGAAGCGGTACATCTGGAGCTTGGCCTCGTCGTAGGCACGGACCTGGATGGTCTCGGTGATCGGGTTGCCGTCGCAGTCGACGCCGTGACAGGACCACAGGCTGGCGCGTACTGGCGGACGGAGGAGTCCGGCACTGAGCACGGGCACCGATGGTGTGGCCGTTGGTGGTGTCGATGCCGGCCGGGTTCAGGTCGTAGACGACCTTGGTCGAGTGCGCGGACCCGCCGATGTGGCAGTACGAGCACGCGTCGTCCTGGCTGTCGGCGCGAAGCAGGTAGTACGCACCCTCCGCACGGTGGACGGCGTGACACACCTTGCACTTGTTCGTGGTGGTGTCGTAGCCGCCGTGGGGGTTGATGCCGGCCGGGCCGCCGTGGCGACGTCGTGGCAGTGTCGACGCAGGTCGTAGCCGCCCTCGGTCTTGGCGCTCCGGCGTCGAAGAGGTCCTTGTAGCGTGAACTTCGAGCCCATGATCGCGTCCGTGCTGACGGGCCGATCTGCGGGATGCACGGATACGTCGAGGAGTAGCAGTAGGTGCACTCAGCGTCCCTGGTCGGGGATGACGGGTTGCCGTCGAGGTCGTAGTAGAGTGTGGGGGCCGAGCACCTCGGCGCCATGCTGGCCTGCGCCACCAGTGACAGGTGGCGTCGCCACACGTATTGAAGGCGGGATAGGTCGCGTTGTGGTACTGGATCGGTCCGCCTGGACGGTGGCAGTTGGTGCACGTGGTCGTCGCGGGCGCCTCAGGCTGGTCATAGTGGCATCTTGGTGCAGTCCAGCAGACGCCGGCGGCGGAGTACCGGCGGGGAACGTCCACGTGTACGAGAACGTAGCGTTCGACGGCACCTCGCGGACGGTGAAGACGACCGTGTGCGGCCGTCGCCAAGCGTACAGCGGTTGCCGACGTAGTTGAGCTTCGCGGGCCCCGCCGTGTCGGGGATGAAGTCGTATGCGCCGTCGTCCCAGACGTAGTTCGTGAAGTGTCAGCCCCAGGGTGGTACCGTGCCGCCGTCGACTGGACCGTTCCTTGTGCGTAGTTGGGATTGAGCACCGGTTGGACGCTCTGACCCGCGTCGACGGTGACGTGATCTCAAGAGTCACGTTGGACGTTGCGTCAGCACGGTGCCCGATGAGTAGGCGGAGCCCGACCGTGAACGTAGCCAGCGTACGGCTGTCTGCGGCAAGAGCCGCGAGATAGGCCGGCACGCCAGGCTGCGAGCGTCAGCAGCCTCCGCCGAGCTTCGCGGTAACCGCGCTCCAGCGACAACCCGTTGCCAGCAGTCGGGCGTCCCTGCCTTCTCATGTCCCCCCCGCCGCCTCCGCTCGTCCTCCACGGGCTTCGGCCCTGAACAGGCGCCCGCGTTCGAGGGACACGAACGCCCGCGGCGACCGACTGCGGGCGTACGCTCCAGAGTGCTTCGAATGCGGCGCCACTTGGCATCGCGAGCTGCGTTTGCGGGAGGCCACCCGCGGCATCCGCACACCTTGTGACTGCCAGTCACATTAGCAGGCATGATGACGGAAATGTCCACGCACTGTTATGCAATCAGACGCTGACGCTACGTTCGCTATCGGTCGAATGGCTAACACATTGTCAGCCAGGCTTGATGCATGGACGCGGAGCCGAGTCTCCACGCTGACCGATCCGCCGCCCGAATCTGTCCCGGTCAGATCGCCTCGGGCCGCTGCGCGGCCGACCCTGCAGCGCATTCTCGACGGCCGGCGCATTCGAAGAGCCGTGGCCGATGATGCACACGCCGTTGACACCCGAGCAGCGGTGCCCCCCCGTACTGATCGGGATCGAGGCGGTCCCTCAGCCGACCGAGCGACGGCTTCAGCCCTGCAGCGAGCAGCTTGCGCCAGGCGCTCGAGGTCATCGCATCCCGCACCTGGCCGAGGAGGACGCGCGAGCTGCCTTCGAGCAGCTTAAGCGCCACGTTGCCGGTGAATCCGTCAGTGACAATGACATCGACCTTGCCGTCTAGGATCGCGCGCCCCTCGATGTTGCCGACGAACGCCGGGACGTTCTCGGCGATCAGCTCGTGCGCCTCGATGCGCAAGCTGCGAGCCCTTGGTGGGCTCCTCGCCGATGTTGAGCAGGGCGACCGACGGGTTGAGCCGACCGAGTACCGTGGACGCGTACGCGGCGCCCATATGCGCGAACTGGAGCAAGTGCTCGGGGCGACAGTCGGCGTTCGCCCCCACGTCCAACAGCACGACCGGTGGTCCGACGGTCGGAAGCGCGGTCGCGATAGCGGGACGCTGCACGCCCTTGATGCGACCCATGATGAGCGTCGCCGCAGCCATCGCGGCACCCGTGGAACCCGCCGAGAAGAACGCCTGCGCCCGATCCGTCCCTGACCAGGCGCGCACCGACCACGATCGATGAGTCCTTCTTCGACCGGACGGCGGTCGCGGGGTGCTCGCCCATCTCGATGACCTGGGTCGTGGGGACGGCCTCGCGCCCGTGGGTGCGACGCCAGCGAACGGCTCGACGACCTCGGCGGGGCCCGTCAGCAGCACGGTCAGCCCTGGCGTCTGCCGCCAATCGCGCGGTCCACTCCGGAGAGGATGGCGTTCGGAGCGTTGTCGCCGCCCATCGCGTCGACCGCGATCGAGACCGGCCTGCTGTCAGTCACCTCGGCGCACGCTCCTTCATCGCGACGGGCAGTTCGTCGGACCCGAGCCGCACGGGACCCGGGGACGCAGGACATGGAAAAGCGGCCGTGCTCATGATGACGCAAGCGGCCGCTTCTACGGTTTCGGAGCCTGAGAACTACTCGGTGTCGACGATCTCGCGACCGCGATAGTAACCGCACGATGGGCACACGCGGTGCGGGAGCTTGGGCTCGTGGCACTGCGGGCAGACCGACGCGGCGGGCGCCGAAAGGTTGTGCGTGGCACGACGAGCGTCGCGCACAGCCCGACCGGTCTTTCGCTTGGGCACAGCCATGACGTCGAGTTCCTTTCGTTCTTGACGGCCGCCACCCCTCGGGCGGCGGCACAGTTGAGTGCTTCGATGCGAGCCCGCTGGAGCGGGCACGGCGCGACATCATATCACGATGCCTGCGCTGCGCGCGAGAGGCAATCTGCGAAGCTGGCGCTGGCCGTCCGCGCCCCCGGAGTCACCCGCCCACGGACCCTCAGTCGCCCTGGCTTCGACTCCTCCGACAGCAAGGCCTTGAGGGCGCCGAACGGATGCTCCTCATCCGAGCCGTCGTGGCAGCCGCACGCTCCCTCGTTCAGGTCGGCGCCGCAGGTGGCGCAGAGGCCAGCGCAGTCCTCATCGTGAACCGGCGCGAACGGGATCTCGATGGTTACCGCGCCCAGCAGCGACGGCGCGAGGTCTATCTTGCCGTCCGCGCCGATCGGCTCGGAGTCGGTCTCCTCGGGGATCTCGTCGGCGTACCGGTCTTCGATGTAGAAGCGCCTCGACCTCACCGCGAACGAAGAGCGGGAACTCGCACAAACAGCGGACGCAGGTCGCCTTCACCTCTCCGCCGATGTCGCCGATGGCGACGACGCCTGAACCGGTGTTGGTCAGGTCGACGGCGAAGTGCATCGGGGCGACGCCTTCGTAATCCACCTGCCCGACGACGAACGCACCGAGATCGACGTCGTCTTCGATGTGCATGGAGGCGCCGTGCTCCGAGAGGATCTCGGCCACGGACACGAGGTACGGCTGCATGACGGCCACCCTTTCGGCCGGTGCTGTCAGGGGCAAGACGAGCGGTCGATGCAAGCTGCAGGCAGCTACTGTCGCTGGGAGACCTTGCCCTGCAGGCGGTCGCGGCCGCGCTGGACGGCCGTCAGAAGCTTGCCCAGATTGACCTCGAGGTTCGCCAGCATCTCGTCGGCGTAGTCCTCGGCGCCGAGCCGGATCTCGCGCTCCTGCTGCTTCGCGCGGTCCATGATGTCGGCGGCCTGCTGCTCGGCGAGCCGAACGACCTCCGGTCTCGCTGGCGAGCTGCTGTGCGCGCTCGCGGGCCTCCTCGAGGATGCGGTTGGCTTCCTTCTCGGCCTCCTCGAGCATCTCCTGGCGCTCCTTGACGATCCATCGAGCCTGCTTGAGCTCGTCGGGGAACTGCGCGCGGATCTCGTCGATGATCTCGTAGACCTTGTCGGGATCGACCATCTTGCTGTGCGAGAGCGGCACGCGCACGCCCGTTGTCGACGATCTCCTCGATACGGTCGATCAAGGCCATGATGTCCATCAACATCCTCCTCTAGGAGCTAAAGCCGCGCCTGCTCCAGTGCTTCTGCGACCACGTCGGGGACCAGCCCGCGGACAGACCCCCCATGACGCGCGATCTCTTTCACTGCCGAGGAACTCAAGTACATGTACTCCGGGATGGCCATGATGAACATCGTCTCGATCTTCGAATCGAGCCTCCAGTTCAAAGCGGCCATCTGGAACTCGCGCTCGAAGTCGGTCACGACGCGCAGGCCCTTGATGATGACCGTCGCGCCGACCTCCTCGGCGAAATCCACCAATAGCGTATCAAAAGGCCGGACCGAGACATTCTGCAGCTCCGAGGCAGCCGCTCGGATGAGCTCTGCGCGGCGATCGACGTCGAACAGCGGTCCGCCGCCCTTCTCGGGCGAAAGTGCTACGCCGACGACGACTTCGTCGAACAGCCCGGACGCACGTTCGATGATGTCCAGGTGACCCGAGGTGACCGGGTCGAACGTCCCCGGGACGATGGCGCGCTTCACGAGCGATCTGCTCCTTGTCCAGCCTCGCCGATGTCGACCGCGCATTCCCCGTAGCGCTTGCTCGACACCGCCGAGAACCCCTCTGGCCACACGAGCTCGGCCTCTGACGAATGCTCCCACGTCACCGTACAGTCCGCGGTCAGCACGCCCGCCGAGGCAAGCCCCCCGACTAGCGAGGCGACCTCGGCAGAAGGGATTCTATACGGCGGGTCGAGCAGGAGCAACGCGAACGGGCCACCCGGCACGACGCGCGCGTGGGCAGCGCGAACGCGTCGGCAGGCGACGACATGGCATCGCCGCTCGACGCCGAGGCTCGCGACGTTCGCGCGCAAGCGCGCGCAACGCGGCCCTGTCGCGCTCGACGAACGTCGCACGTGTCGCACCGCGCGAGAGCGCCTCGAGCCCGAGGGCGCCGCTTCCGGCGAACGCGATCGAGCACCGCGACGCCGCCAAGATCGCCGCCGAGGCGCGACGCGAGCGCGCTGAACAGCGCCTCCCGGACCCGGTCGGTGGTCGGTCGAGTGCCGGAGCCTGCGGGGGCGACCAGTCGGCGTCCCCGGAACTCGCCGGCGACGATCCTCATCCGCTGCTCACCCACTCCCACGCCGCCTCGAACGTGCGCTTCACCTCGCGCCGCGAGCGGGGCATTCTCGGGGAGCGCAAGGTGCGGGTCCGTACCTACGAGGTCCCGGGCGTCCTCGCGAGCCAGATCGATCAGCTCGGCGTCGGTGAGCACGCTCGCCAGGCGCAATGCGGGCAGACCGTGCTGCCGGTCGCCGAGGATGTGCCCCTCGCCTCGCAGGCGCAGGTCGTACTCGGCGAGTTCGAAGCCGTCGTTGGTCGCCTCGATCGCGGCCATGCGCTCCCTGCCTTCGCTGGTCTTGGGATCGGCGAACAGCAGGAAGATCCCCGGGTACTCTCCCCTCCCGATGCGGCCGCGGAGCTGGTGGAGTTGCGCCAGGCCGAAGCGCTCGGCGTCCTCGACGATCATCACGGTGGCGTTGGGGACGTCGACACCCACCTCGATCACGGTCGTCGAGACGAGGACGTCGAGGCGACCGTCGCGGAAGTCCCGCATCACGGCGGCCTTGTCCGCGGGCTTCATGCGTCCGGTGAGCAGGCCCACTTTCAGGTCGGAGAAGACCTGTGTGCGCAGCCGCTCCGCCTCGCGGGTCGCCGCCTTGGCGCTTGCAGCGTCGGACTCGTCCACCAGCGCGCAGACCACGTACGCCTGGCGTCCCTCGCGAACCGCCTGACGCACCTTCTTGTAGGCATCGTCGCGTCGAGTCTGTTTCACGAGGCGGGTCGTGACGTGCTCGGGACCGAAGCCGTGCGGTCGCTCTCGCAGGTAGGACGTGTCGAGGTCGCCGTAGAGCGTCAGGGCGAGCGAGCGCGGTATCGGCGTCGCTGTCATGACCAGGAGGTCGGCGGCAGCCCCCTTTCCGCGCAGCCCGAGCCGCTGGTTCACGCCGAAGCGGTGTTGCTCGTCGACGATGGCGAGGGTGAGCTTCGAGAAGGCGACCGACTCCTCGAGAAGCGCGTGCGTTCCGAACAGCACGCTGATCGTGCCGTTGGCGATCCCCTCGAGCACCTCGCGCCGTCGGACTGCCGGCGTGGAGCCCACGAGGAGTGCCCAGCTGATGCCGCACTCGGCGAGCAGCGGCCCGACCTTATCGGCGTACTGTGTCGCAAGCACCTCGGTGGGAGCCATCATCGCCGCCTGGCTTCCGCTGTCGGCAGCAGCCGCGAGGGCATGGGCGGCCACCAGCGTCTTCCCGGTGCCGACGTCGCCCAGGAGCATGCGGTTCATCGGACGCGGCGAGGCCATATCTGCGAGCACCTCGTCGACAGCCCGCTGCTGGTCCGATGTGAGCTGGAATGGGGTGCCGACGCGCAGGGCGGCCAGACCCGATCCGTCCAGCCGATGCCGTATGCCCGCATGCTCGCGTGTCAAGGCGTGGCGCCGCATCGCCATGTAGCACTGCAACGAGAGAAGCTCGTCGTAGGCAAGCCGGCGACGCGCCTCGTCGGCCTCGTCGAGCGAGCGGGGGAAGTGGATCGCTCGCAGGGCCCGACTGAGCGGCAGAAGCCCGCGGGCGGATCGGAGCGACGCAGGCAGGTGGTCGGGCACGTCGGCGAAGTCGTCCACCGCGCCGGCGACGAGCCGGCGCAGCCAGTTGGTGGTGAGGCCCTCGGTGGTGCGGTGGATTGGCAGTACTCTGCCGAGCCGCGACTCGTCATCCCCGCTGCCCAGGCGCTCCACGAAGGGGTTCTTGATCTGCTTCAGGCCGTAGTCGAGTTCGACCTTGCCCGCGAAGGCCACCCGTTCGCCGGGGACGAACCGCTGCTGCGATCCACGACTGGTTGAACCAGACCCCGATGACGACGCCCGTGCCGTCCACGAGGGCGACCTCGGTGATGGTGAGCCGAGGCCGTGGTCGCTTCTCCTTGATCTCGTGCACGCGCCCGACCACGGTCGCCTCCGCACCAGGGCGCACGTCACGCAGGCTCGCCACGGTCGAGAGGTCGAGGTACCTGAAGGGGTAGTGGTGAACGAGGTCGCCCACGGTGTGAACGCCGAGCCGGGCGAGCGTCTCGGCCCGCGTGTGGTCGACGAACCGGGCGTGCTCGACGGGCTCGTCCCACGCGGCTCGCTCGTCGGCGCGTCTGCGCCTTGACGTGGCCGACGGGCTCACGGATGCACCTAGGGCGACGCGGGCATGTAGGTGACTCCAAGCGCACCCGGGCCGGCGTACGTGCCGATCACGGCGCCGATGGTGCCCTCGGTGACGATCTCCACATCCGCCCCCGAAGCGAGAATGAGTTCCTTCAGAGTGGCCATGCGGTCGGGGTGGCACGCGTGGAGCAGCCCGAGCTTGAGCGGGCCGATGCGCTTGGCATCGTTCGCGACCGTCTCGACCAGGGCTTGAATCGCCTGCTTCTCTCCGCGGACCTTCTTGAAGGGCTCGATGATCCCGTCGTCGTTCACTTCGAGCACGGGCTTGATACTGAGAAGCGACGCGGCCAACGCCTGCGCTTTCCCCGCGCGCCCGCCCTTCACGAGGTAGTCCAGCGTGTCGAGCAGGAAGAACAGCCGGGTGCGGCGTGCGGCCTCCCTCGCGATCTCGGCCACCTCCTGCCCTGACTTGCCCGCGTCGCGGGCGTGCATGGCCTCGAGAAGCGGGAGGGCCACGCCCTGGCTCACGAGGTGGGTGTCCACCACGTGGACGGGAACAGGCGCCGTGGCCGCCGCCAACGTCGCCGACTGGACCGTTCCCGAGAGCGGCCCCGAGAGGTGGACTGAGACGATCTCGTCGACCCCCTGCTGGGCGAGCCGGGCGTACGCCTCGGTGAACGCGGCCGGCGAGGGCTGCGACGTCTTGGGGACTCCCGCGAATGCGGTGAGCTTCTTGTAGAAGGCATCGGGAGTGAGCTCGACCCAGTCGAGGAAGGACTCGGTCCCGAAGAACACGGTGAGCGGCACCATCTCGATATCGTGAGCGGCGAGCCACTCGGGGGTGAGATCGCAGGTGCTGTCCGCGACCAGTCCTACCCTGGGCATGGGTTTCCTCTCGGCTGTGGCTATTGTCCGGTTCGGGCAGCTACTCGGCGGCCATGAGCACGGGGTAGAGCGGCTGCTCGCCCCGATGGCTCTCGATGCCGAGATCGGGGTGGCGCTCCTGCAGCTTGGCGGTGAGTTCGCCGAGCTGGTCGTCAGTCAGATCGGCACCCGCGAGCACCGTGAGTACCTCGGCGCCGTCTCGCACGAGCACGTCGGAGAGCAGCAGCGACACCTCGGCCACCTGATCGCCGACGACCTCGATCTCGTCGTCGGCGATGCCGATCACCTGACCGGCTCTGATCTTGCCGACCTTCGACGATGCACGCTTGACCGCCGTCGTGACCTCGCCGGTGCGGACTCTCGAGGCGGCGGCGGTCATCGCCGAAGTGACGTGGTCGAGATCCCCCTGATCGGGCTCGAGCGCGAGCAACGCCGAGAACGCCTCGGGGACGGAGTGCGTGGGGACGACGGCGACGGGGCGCTCGGCGACCGTGGCGGCGGCGTTGGCGGCCATCACGATGTTCTTGTTGTTGGGCAGGACCACGACCTGCTCGGCGGGTACGCGCGAGATCGCGTCCGCGATGTCCTTGGTCGACGGGTTCATGGTCTGACCGCCGTTGACGACGACATCCGCTCCGAGGCTCTTGAGGATCTCGACGAGCCCGCTTCCCGTGGCGACGGCGACGACGCCGACAGGCTTCGCGAGACCGGCGCCCGCGTGCATCTCGCCGCGCTCCGCCTTGAGCTTGGCGTCGCGGTCGGCCTGCTGCCGACGCATGTTGTTGATGTGCACCTCGGCCACCTCGCCGAGCGTGGTCATCTGCGCCAGCACGGCACCGGGATCGTTCGTGTGGACGTGGATCTTGTAGCCGCCGGCGTCGCCCACGACGAGTTCGCTTCCGCCGGCAGCCGAGACGATCCGGTCCAACATCGGCTTCTCGATGCCGTCGCCGAAGAGCAGGAACTCCGTGCAGTACAGGTACTCGGTGTCGTCCCAGTCATTCGCGGGCGTCGACCGCCAGCAACGGCGCGGCCGCCGAGGAGACGTCCGCTATCCGGACTTCCGTATCGGCCGCCGCGGCAACGAGGCCTTCGAGCAGGATCGCCAAACCGAACCCTCCGGCGTCCACGACCCCGTTCTCCTTGAGGACCGGAAGCAGCTCGGGCGTCCGCTTCACCGATGCGAACGCGGCGGCGGAAGCGGTCTGGAGGGCGTCCAGCAGGTCGGCATCGCGCTCGGCCGACCTCACGAGCGGAGAGCGCGGTGTCCTTCAGGACGGTGAGCATCGTGCCCTCGACCGGCTTCCTGACCGCCTGGAACGCGACCTCGACCGCGCGCTCGAGTGCATCCGCGAGTAGGCTCGAATTCAGCGAGTCCGCCCCGTCGATCCCCTCGCACAGGCCGCGCAGAATCTGGCTGAGGATCACGCCGGAGTTGCCGCGCGCGCCCATCAACGAGCCCTTCGTCACGGCAGTGCAGCGTCTGCGCCGAGCGTCGGCGAGGGGCCGAGCGCCTCGACCGCGGCGACGACGGCATCCATCGTGAGCGACATGTTCGTACCGGTGTCCCCATCGGGCACCGGGAAGACGTTCAGCCGGTTGACGTCGTCGGCACGGGTCTTGAGCGCCTCGGCAGCCGCGCCGATCAGACGCCGCGCGGGCGGCAGAGCCGTCGGCTCGCTCACTGCGGCCGCACCCGGATGTCTTGGACGTGGACATCCACGCGGGAGACGGGGACCTCGGCCATGCTCGTGAGGACGTAGCGGACCCGTCCCGAGAGGTTGTGAGACACCTCGACCAGTTGCGTCCCGTGCTCGATCACGACGAAGAGATCGACGGTCACAGCGCCCTCGGCGTCGTTGTCGATCTTCACGCCCTTGCGCAGCTTGTCCTTCGACAGCAGCTGCGCCACGCCTTCACGCAGCGTCGGACTGGCCATGCCGACGACGCCGTAGCTCTCCAATGCCGCATATCCAGCAAGGTCGGCGAGGACGTCGTTGGCGATGTTGATGGTGCCTGGAACTGCTGACATCATCTGGCTCCTCGGAGGAAGGCCGGCGGCGAGGACGCCCCTACGTCGCTCGCTGTTCGCTACGGAGTATAGCGTGAGCGACGGCCGCTCAAGAGCGCAGGTCAGGGGTCGATGCGGTCTTGTTCGGGCCGAAGGACCGTGCTAGGATGTACCGCGTTTTGCGCCCGAACGACCCGCCGCCAGGCACGAGAGGCGGCTTGAACCGAGGAGCCTAACCGTATGTCGAAGGTCTGTGCAGTCTGCGGCAAGAAGCCGGTCGCGGGTCGCAACGTGAGCCACTCGCACCGCGTGACGCCCCGCGTGTTCCGCCCCAACATCCAGCAGGTGACGGCGGTCCACCACGGCAAGGTGAAGCGTATCAACGTGTGCACGAAGTGCATGAAGGCCGGCAAGGTGACGCGCGCGTAGCTCTTCCGCGAGCCCCTGCTCCAAGACCGCGACGGCCGCCCTGGGGGCGGCCGTTTCTCATTCCGGCGACGCCTCGCACGGGCGCGCGGCGGACTGCCTGCTAGCTACTCGGCGGGCTTCTCGGCCGGGATTCGGTCCTTGATCCGCAGGAACCCCTCGACCACACGTGGGTCGAATTGCGTGCCCGACTTGGCGGTGAGTTCCTGCACCGCCCTCTCCGAAGACATGGCCGAGCGGTACGGCCGGTCCGATGTCATCGCGACGTAGGCGTCGGCGACCGAGAGGATGCGTGCGCCGAGCGGGATCGCGGTCCCCGAGGCACCGGTGACATACCCGCTGCCGTCGAAGTGCTCGTGATGGTGGTAGACGATCGGTGCGACCTCTCTGAGCGACGGAGCTTGTCCGATGATGTCCGCGGCGATAGACGGATGCATCTTCAGAAGGCCCCATTCGACCGTCGAGAGGGGCCTGTCCCCCACCGCGACGACGTCGCCCGCGGCGTTCATCCCGATGTCGTGGAGCATCGCCGCGATGCGCAGTGCCTGGAGTTGGGCGTCGTCGACACCGAGCTCGGCGCCCAGCACCTCGACGATCTCGAGGATCCGCTCGGTGCCGCCCTGCGCGTAGGGGTCTTTCGTCTCGAGTGCGAGAGCGAGCGTCTTGAGCGTGTCGAAGTACAGCTCGCTGCTCTCGCGGGCTGCTCGCGCATTCCGCAGCGAGAGCGCGGTGATCCGACCGACGGCCTCGAGCGACTCGAGGTGGGCCTTCGAGAAGCGTGCGTGGTAGCGACGGCTGCCGACGTTCAAGACGCCGAGGGTACCTTCGTCGTCGGCGATGGGTACCGAGACGGCCGAGCGCACACCGTGGCGCCTGCTGCGCGGCGAACCAGACAGGTCCTCGACGACCAGGGGCTGCCCCGAGGCCAGAACCCATCCCGCGATGCCGTCACCCTCGGCCACGCGCGTGCTCTCCACAATGTCTTCGGGGAGCCCGCGTGCTGCCGAGATGCGCAGGGCGCCGTCCGACTCGAGCAGCAGCACGCTGCCCGTCTGCGCACCCGACAACCGCATCGCATGCTCCAGTGCGACGGTGACGACCTCGTCCGGGTCGAGCAGGCGACCCAGATCGCGCGCGACGTCGAGCAGCGTCTGTGCCGTGTACGCTTCCTGGCGGGCGATGTGCAGCGCGATCGCGCCGGCGAACGACGCGGCGAGCGGGGTGACGCGGGCGAGGACCAGATCGGCGTCGGGCTCCTCGGCTGTGGCGATGTCAACTCCAGCCACTCCGTGGATGCCGCCGACGGCGACAGGGAACGCCACTCTCCAGCGCACTTCATCCTCATCGAGCGACCGAGGAAGTTGGCCCGATACCCACTCCCCTGCGCGAGTCGCCGCGCCGAGGGTCGGATCGGTAAGCGGGACGGGAACGTCGCGGGCGGGCTCGGAGCCCGTGACCGCGAGGAGGCGGAGCGTCTCGGAGTCGTCGTCCCGTAGCCACAGGTGAGCGCTTGTCACGGCGAACGACGCGGACACGGTAGCGAGCAAGGCAGCCACGACGGCATCCGCGTCGGGTGTGGTCGGGAACACGATCGGCGAGCGCTCGGCCGGGAACTCCGTTCCCGCGGCGGGCGCGGCTAGCGGTTCCTCCTCCGGCGCTGGCTCGATCGCCGTCGGCGCCTCAGACATCGCAGGCAGCGCCTTCGGCACCGCCGATGACGCGGGAGCCTCGATCGGACTCTCAGGCGCGAGCGCGGGGACCTCGGCAGGTGCGGACGGCGTCGCGGTGGCGGGAGCCTGAGCAGTCACCGTCTCTTCGGGCTCGGGTACGACGGGCTGAGGGGCCTCATCCCGCGGCTCGGCGCACACGTTCAGCCGGCTGTGGGGACTCGGGTGAGGATGCAGAGGCGGCGACACTCACCGCCGTCGCGCCGGATATCGTCGAGGCCGACCACGCGGCAGGCGCAGCTACCGACCGCTCAGGGACGGTTTGCGATGTGACTGCCGGGCGGTCGGGGGTCGCCGACTCCGGGGACGCCGAGACGGCGAGGGGGGCCGGCGGAGTTACCGCACCGGGAGTCGACGCGCCGCCGTGGGCAGGGCTCTTGAACGCCCCGCGAACGGTTCGCTCGGCGAGCAGAGCAGCGGAGATCGCGAGGGTGCCGAGGGCGATGGCGATGAAGCCGCCGACAGTGTCTTGCGCCACGACAGCCCACACGACTGCGAGAAGCGAAGCCGCTGCGAGAACCAGCGATGCGGGGCGTGCGGCACGTTCCATCGTGGGTCGAGATGCCCTCCTGCTCGTTAGAGAGTAACCCCTCAGGCGCATCCGGCGCCAGCATTACGGCAGGTAGAGCAGCACGACTCCCTCGTGGACGGCGATCTTGGCCACAGACCCGTCGGGCACCCTGTTGCTCAACCCCAACGTAGATATCGGCTCCAAACTGGCGTTCGTGAGGGTCCAATGTGCCTCCGAACAGCTCACCCGAGCGGTGCCGAGCAGCGCGAAGAGCGAGAACTCCCGAGGACCGGTCACCTCGGCGTCCCCGTTTCCGGCTGCCGAGAGGACCATTCCCCATGACGATGCACCGGCGATCTGGGGTCGCAGGTCGCCGGCTCTTGCGAGGCTGCCCAGCGCGGCGACCTCGTGGTCGAGGCGCCCCCCGAGCACCCCGGCGACGTCCAGCGACATCGCGCCGAGCCGGCGCGCCTCCTCGATGGCCAAGTCCAGATCGCTGACGTCCTTCTCGGCGGGAGCGGTCACGAACCGAACCCCGAGCGCACGCAACTGCACTTGGGTACCTGGCGCGAGCGAGTCCAGATCGCCGACAACGACATCGGGCGTCACGTCCGCGGTCAGACACCTCGCCGCCCCACCGTCGGCGGCGATCACGACGTCGTTGCGCGAGGCCAGCGAGCGGATCAGCGCGGAGGGCGGTGCATCGGGCGAGTCGGCGACGATGAGCGCGCGGACCATCTCATGCACCGCCGGGCTGTGCCGTGGTGCTGGGGACGCTTCGCTCCAACGCGAGGAGCACGACCACCGTCGCGGGGACGCACAGCAGGGCGGACGGCAGCACGAAGGTGGCGTTGTAGACAAGCGAGTACAGCACGACGGGCTGGCCTTGGGGGGCGTTCGCAGCGAAGAAGACGACGCCAGAGAGCACGTGTGCCGCGTAGCGGGCGAGCGCCCCCAATGCCGAGAAGAGCGCGGCCAGGAGCGCCGCGCGGCCGGTTCTTCCTTGCTCGATCGCGGCGCGATACGGGCGAGAGCCCAGACCGGTCAGGCCCACCAGTCCGAAGGCGACCGGGTAGTCGAGCAGCGCCTGGAGCGGGAAGAAGACGAAGTTCGGCTCGGCGAGCGCCTGGAGGACTCCCCACAATGCCCCCGCGGCGACACCTGCGAGCACGCCTCGGCGCAGTGCAAGCACCATGATGGGGACCATCGTGAAGGCGATCTCGCCCCCGTAGATGTTGACGGGAAGCCAGAGGTGGAACACGGCGTACAGCACCGCCGCCAAGGCCACGGACAGAGCGATCTCCACCAAGATCTGCGTACGCGCACGTCCCACGGTTCGTACCTTCCTCCAAGAGGAGATGCGAAACGCTGCTGCAAGCTCGCACGGGCGAGGGCCGTGTGCTCGTTCCGCATTGCCGGAACGGTCTTCATCGGTCGCGGCTCAAGGCCGCCTCTCAGCCGCTTTGCGCAGCTCCCGACACGGGATTCGTGGTCGTCATGCTGTCACGATGGGGACGGAGCCGCAAGGAGCGCGGACAGCCATCCGCGCGCAGCGCCCTGCCGCGACGCTACGCGGGACCCCACGACGGTCTGCGCCCAACTACTTCTGCGTCAGCGAGCGTCCGACTGCCCGATAGATCTGACGGGCGATCCGGTCGGACCACTGGGGATTCGCGAAGTCGTTTCGGTCGGCCTGTCGACGAGAACGAGCCGAGCCGAACTGCCACTACGGGACCGTTGGCCGCTCGCATCACGTCGCCGGGCGTCACCGTGGTCACCGGGACCGGTTTCGACGGCGTCCCGAGAGACTGGGCGATCGCTGCCGCGATACGACGGGACTCGGAGAGTACCGCCGGGTCCGCGACAGACGGCACGCTGACGACGCGCCCGCCGGGCCCGGTCTTGGACACGTCGAGGATGACCACCAGGTTGGACTGGACGTCGGCCACCTTCTTCGCCCTCGTGGGCTCGGGGGCTCGCGCGTCGGCAACCGAGCGCGTCGACTGCGTTGCGGCCGACGAGGCCTCGAGGAGCGCCTGGAGTCGACGACCGATCTCGAGCGTGATGTCTCCCCTGCCGACCACGGGCGGAGGGACGGGATCCACGAAGATGAGCTTGCCTTGCAGGTTGAACGCGGTGAGATCGGGCGAGCCGGCACGACCGGACGCGACGGTCAGGACGACGACGTCCCCCGTTCGCACGGGCGATCCCGGACCGGGGCTGGTAGAGAGCACGGTCCCGCTCGCCTGATCCGAGGCTTGTGGTACGAGGCGGATGCCGAGCGCGCGCTCGGTAAGCTGCGCCTGCGCGAGGGCGATCGTGCTGCCGACCACGTCGGGAAGAGCGAACTCATCGGTCCCGCCGGACACCGAGAGCTGCACGACCTCGCCCTTGTTGAGTCGCTGGTTCGGGCTGCGGGCTCTGCCGAAGCACGGTTCCTTCGGGAAGCGTGGAGAACGGCCGCGCAGTGACCCTCGCCTCGAGGCCGAGTTCGGCGAGCCGAACCTGCGCCACACCCTCGGAGACGCCGGTCAGCGTCGGGACCACAACGCGGCTGTTCAGGGCGAGCCAGAACACGGCGAATGCCGCGATCGCCAGCAGTACCGCGGCAGCGCTCACCGACACCACCATCGTCTGGGACACCAGGGGACGCCGAGGCGGGCGCGGACGGTCCGGTCTCTCCCGGCCCGGTGCCGCGGGACGGCTGGCTGCGCCCGGAACCTGTCCGGGAATCGGTAGCGTTTGCTCGGTCATGTTCGTGTCAGTCTATCCCAGGCAGGGGTGAGTGGAGCTTGTCGGTGGGGCTGCATGGTATGTATCCTGCTTCTTCATTCCAGCAACCTCGGTGCCGCTCTCGGCACCTGACGCCAGTCACCGGAGGGGAGTCACGTTCGCATGCCGCAGTACGACTACCGCTGCACTGTGTGTGCAACGACGTTCGAGGTCAGCCGAGGCGTCGGTCAGGCGGGCGAAGAGTGCTGTCCGGACTGCGGTGCCGCCGCGAAGCGCGTGTTCACGCCGGTCGGCGTCCACTTCAAGGGCAGTGGCTTCCACAACACGGACTACCGTCCGAAGCCTGCCGAGTCCAAGTCCGCCGAGTCGGGTTCGGGATGCGCCGGATCGTCGGGTTCGTCGGCATGTGAAGGCTGCCCCGCCAAGAACTGATGCGCCTCGACCAGCGGTCGGGCTCGGCCGAGCCTGGCAGCCGCCCCGCTCGAGGCACTGCGATCGAACCAGAGACAGTGAAGGCCCCGCGGCTGCGGGGCCTTCGTGCGTTCCGGACCGGCGGGGCAGGAACGATGCGGTGTTCTCGGTGGGCGTGGCGCAGGGGTCAGTCTCGGCGGACCCAGAACTTCGACCCCGGCTCGCGGTGGACGGTATCGATGAAGTGAACGGTCCCCTGGCGGCAGTCCATCGCGATCGAGCTGGTACGAGCGCCTCCCGGGAAGTAACGGACGCCGCGCAGGAGCTCGCCGTCGGTGACGCCGGAGGCCACGAACGCGGCCTCGTCGGTGTTGACCAGGCAGTCCATGTCGAGGACCCCGTCGATGTCGCACTTCGACATCTTCTCCGCGCGAGCGCGCTCCTCCTCGTTGCGGAAGGCGAACCGCCCCATGAAGCAGCCGCCGATGGCCTTCATCGCCGAACAGGCGAGTACACCTTCGGGCGCCGCACCGATGCCCAGGTACAGGTGGATACCCGTGCCCTCGATCGAGGTCGCGATCGCGCCGAACACGTCACCGTCGCTGATGAGCCGTATGCGGGCACCCGCCTCCCGGACCTCGCGGATGAGGTCGACGTGGCGGTCGCGGTCGAGGATGCAGACCACGATCTCGTCCACGTCGCGGTTGAGGGCGGCGGCGACGTTGCGGACGTTCTCGGTGGGCGTCGCGTCGATGTGCACGACATGGGCGGCCTCAGGACCGACGGCGACCTTGTTCATGTACGTGTCCGGCGCGTGCAGGAGCGTGCCCTTGGGCGCGAATGCCAGCACAGACAGGGAGTTCGGCTGGCCGTACGCGGTGAGGTTCGTTCCTTCGAGGGGGTCGACGGCGATGTCGACCTCTTCGCCGCCCGCGCCGACCTCCTCGCCGATGAACAGCATCGGGGCCTCGTCGCGCTCGCCCTCGCCGATCACGATGGTGCCGGTGATATCGATTTCCTCGAAGGCGTGGCGCATCGCCTCGACCGCGGCGTTGTCCGCCGCGTGCTTGTCGCCGCGGCCCATCCAGCGGGCGGCCGAGATCGCACCAGCCTCGGTCACCGCGAGCATCTCAACGATCCGGGTGTGATCCATCTGTCAGTGCCCCTCCCTCAGATTCAGTTGATGCTACTCAGGCGCCCTGCGCAGCCTCGCGACGAAGTGACCGTCCGGACCGCCACGCGTGGGAAGCGTCTGCACGTACCCCTCGGTTGTCACCGCCCCGTTCAACGGCGATGGGACCTCGTCGGCGAGTGACTCGATGTCGAACCCGCGCCCCTCCTCGCTGCCGAGGAACCGGGCGACGACCTCGGCATTCTCGCGACGGGTCACCGTGCACGTGGAGTACACCACGAAGCCGCCGGGCTTCACAAGAGACGCTGCGGACGCAAGAAGACGCTCGCCGAGCAGCGCGAGCGACTCGATGTCTGCCGGTTTCAGACGCCACCGCTGCTCCGGATGTCGTCGCAGCGTCCCGAGGCCCGAGCACGGGGCATCGACCATCACCCCGTCTACGGGCTCCCCGACCGCTTTGGCGAGCGCCACAGCATCGGTGGCGTCGGCGACCAGGGGAAGCACGTCGGGCACGTGCAGCTCCTTCATGCGCCGGGCGAGTACTTCCGCCTTGAAGGCGTGGACGTCGGTGGCCAACAGCGTTGTCGGAGCACCGGCCTGAACCGCCAGCGCCTGGAGCAGGGCTGTCTTGGTGCCGCGACCCGACCCGATCTCGAGGAGACGGCCGCCGGGAGAAGGCGGCACGAGCAGAACCGCCAGCTGCGCGGACGCATCCGCCACGAGCACGAGGCCGTCGGCTACCGCCTGCGAGCGGACTGCCGAGGCGGCGTCGCCTACCACGATCGACCCGGACAGCGGCCCGACCGCAGGGTCGGCATCGGCCAGGGCTTCCAGCGCCTCTTCGACAGTCGCCTTGAAACGATTGACGGCGAGGTGGAGCGGCGCCGGGGCGGTGTCGGCCGCGAGCAATTCGACCGCTCGCTCGCGCCCAAGGTCGGCGATCAGCACGTCGACCAGCCACCGGGGGTGCGCGTACAGACGCGCCAGCGCGTCGTTGTCGACAGCTGGGTCGCCCCAAGGGAAGGAATCCGAGTCCGCGGCGAGACGCCTCAGCAGGGCGTTCGCGAATCCGGTGGCCTGGGGCCGAAGCTCGCGCACGAGTTCGACGCCCTGATCCACCGCGGCAGAGGCGGGGGTGTCGGTGAACAGGATCTCGTAAGCGGCGAGCCGCAAGGCATCCCGGACCCTCGGCTCGATCCGACCGGGCTTCGACGCTCGCGCGTCGATGATGTCGTCGAGCGTTCCCTCGGCGGCCAAGACCCCATAGGCGAGCCGTGCGGCAGACGACGCTTCCCTCTCGTCCAGGCGTGCCCGGTTCACGATCTTCGGGACGATGTCGCGTGCCCACGCGTTACGCTCTCGGACGCGGGTGATCGCGTCGCGCGCCGTCCTGCGGGCGGGCGACGCAGTCACACTGCGGTCCAGCGCGAGTCGTCAGGAAGACGCGCCCCGCGTGCCCACGCCTGCCGCGTCCATCTCCGCCCGCCCCTCGGGCTTGAGGCGCGTGACGAGGATGCTGCCGTCGGCCACACCGAGCAGAAGCCCCTCCGCGAGGGCCACGATGGATCCAGGCGAGACCTCAACGGGGCCGGGGACGGCCGCAACGACGGTCAGCGAGCGGTCAGCCACGGCAAGCGCGAGCCGGCGCTCGCGGTCCCGACGCCCTGACCTTGCGCAGAGCAACGGACGCTGGGTCCTCGGGCTGAAGCGCGACCTCGGGTTTGCCTACCTTCTCGGCGTACGTCGCCAGACTGTCGTCCTGGGGGGTCCAGACCGCCGTCCCCTCCTCGACCTGCCGGAGTACGTCGAGCAGCGCGTTGGTGCCGGCCTCCGCGAGCGCGTGGGTCAGAGCCTCAGCATCGAGGTCGTCGACCGCGACACGGGCTACGGCGGCGAACGGCCCGGTGTCGAGGCCCTCCTCCATCCGCATGATCGAGACACCGGTGACCTGATCTCCGGCGAGGATCGCGCGCTGGACGGGAGCCGCGCCCCGCCACCTGGGCAGCAGTGAGGCATGAACGTTGATGCAGCCGTATGGCGGGATCTCGAGTACCTCGCGCGGCAGGATCAGGCCGTATGCGGCCACGATAATGGCTTCGGGAGCGAGGGCGCGAAGGGCTGCCTGCTCATCGAAATCGCGCAACGTCTTCGGCTGGCGCACCGGCACGCCTCGGGACTCTGCAAGCACCTTGACGGCGGGGGGATGAAGCCGGTTGCCGCGGCCGGAAGCAGCGTCGGGACGGGCGTAGGCGGCGAGGACGTCGTGCGAGTCGAGGCACCCGTCGAGCACCGTTGCGGCGAACTCAGGGGTGCCCATGAATACGAGGCGCATGCAGCAACCCGCTCGCTAGAGTTCGTCGGGCACGTGAGGTGGGCGACCGCCCTGCTGGACCTCGAGGTACCGGCGAAGTGCCGCCTTGCGCTCCTCGGGCTCGGCGCGATCGAGGATGAGCGTGCCGTCCAGATGATCGATCTCGTGCTGCAGCATGCGCGCGAGCAGGTCCTCCGCCTCGATGCGGATCGGCCGACCTTCGAGCGAGACGGCCTCGCACGTGATCTTGCAGGCACGTTCGACCGGGACCGTGATGCCCGGCAGGGACAGGCATCCCTCCTCGTCGAGCACGCACTCTCCGCTCGCCTCGGTGATGACGGGGTTACAGATCGCGATCAGCCCCGTCCCCGCCTCCTCACCTAGATCGAAGACGATCACCCGCTTCATGACACCGATCTGCGGTGCAGCCAGCCCGATGCCGGGTGCGTCGTACATCGCGCGGGCCATGCGCTTGCACAGTGCCCGGAGGTCGGGCTCGTTCGCAGGGTCGACCTCTTCGGCCCGCATCTTGAGCGACGGGTTGGGATGTGCAAGAACGTCGGTCATGTGCCCCTTCCTGGAGTCCAGATGTGTGCAAGCGGCGCACTCGCCGCCATCGGTCATTGTACGCCAGCTGGGTCAGCTGCTCGCCCAGCAGGGGTCCCCTCCTCGTGTCTGCCCCGGCACGGCTACATCAGGTCGACGGGGTCCACGTCCACCGCGTTGGCGACGCCCTCAGGCGGCTTGAGCGGATCGATCGCTGCGGCAAGAACCGGCGCCATCGATGTCCCTACCGGGGCCTTCACCAGTACGTGCCACCGGTACACCGACTTGACTCGGGCGATGGGGCACGGCGCAGGGCCCAGGACCGCCCACTGGGGAGGAGCGGCCGTGCGGAGGCTTTCGGCGAGCGCGAGCGCGTGGTCGCGGGTCGCGCGGGCATCGCGGCCGCGGACCAGGACGTTCGCGACGCGGCCGTGCGGCGGGTAGCCGAGCTCGGCTCGCTCGGCGAGCTCCGGCTCCACGAACAGGCGCGCATCGTGAGCCGCGGCCGCGAGAACCGCGCGATGCTCGGGCCAGTACGTCTGGATCACGACCTTGCCGCGCTTCTCGCCACGTCCGGCGCGGCCCGAGACCTGTTCGAGCAGCTGCCACGTGCGCTCCCCTGCTCGGAAGTCCGGAAGGTGTAGGCCGGTGTCGGCGTTCAGGACCCCGACAAGCGTGACCTCGGGGTAGTCGAGCCCCTTGGCGATCATCTGCGTGCCGAGCAGGACGCCGGACTCGAGCGCCTCGAACTGCGAAAGGGCCCGTTCGTGCCCACCCTTCCCCGTGGTCGTGTCGGCGTCCATCCGGACCACCGAGAGCTCGGGCAGCAGCGTGAGCAGCTCGGCCTCGACGCGCTGCGTCCCCGAGCCGAAGAGTCGGAGGTAGGGACTCGCGCACGACGGACACGCAGGAGGTACCGGGCGCGTCGACCCGCAGTGGTGGCACTGAAGGCGCGATCCGACCTCGTGGTAGGTGAGCGACGTCGAACACGAATCGCAGCTGGGCACGAATCCGCACTCCCGGCACAGCAGGAAGCTCGCGAAACCGCGCCGATTCAGCAGCAAGACCGCCTTCGATCGGGCCTCCACCACCTGGGTGAGTGCACCGAGCAGAGGGCGGCTGAACATCGAGCGGTGCCCGGCTTCGAACTCCGCAGCCATATCGACCACCTGGACCGCCGGAAGGACACCGCCCGCCACCCGCTCCGGAAGCTCGACCCGCTCGATTCGACCGTTGCGCGCGGCAACCAGTGACTCGAGCGATGGCGTGCCCGACCCGAGCACGAGCACGGCGTTCGATGCCTGACACAGGACCTCAGCCGCGTCGCGCGCGTGGTAGCGCGGCGACGCGCCGTGTTTGTAAGAGGAATCGTGCTCCTCGTCGATCACCACGAGACGAAGGTCGCGGACCGGGGCGAAGAGCGCGGACCGGGCGCCGACGACCACCCGGGCCTCGCCGGATCTGAGGATGTCCCACTGGTCGAATCGCTCCCCTGCCGAGAGGCGGCTGTGCAAGACGGCCACCTGCTGGCCGAAACGGGATCTGAACCGCCCGACCGTCTGAGGTGTCAGCGAGATCTCAGGGACCAGACAGATCGCGCCACCGCCGGCGTCGAGGACCTTCTCGATGGCCCGTAGGTAGACCTCGGTCTTGCCCGATCCCGTGACCCCGTCGACCAAGATCGTGCCGCGTCGCGCATCCAGGGCCCGAGATATCTGCGCGAGCGCATCGCCCTGCCCCTGCGAAAGCCGCATGTGGCGTGGGGCCGGTCGCTCGCGGACCTGCGCATCGCGGAACCGACGCCGCCGCTCGATCCGGACCACCCCGAGTTCGGCGAGCCGCCGCAAAGCGCCGTCGACGCCGCCGAGGTCAGCGGTCAGCTCGGCCACGCGGACCGGCCCCTCGGACAGCGCGTCGATCACCGCGCGCTGCACGCTGGCACGGGGCGACGGCACGAAGTCCACCACCTCGGGAGCGAGTTCTGCCCACCGATCGTCGACCGCCGAGACGGCCGGCGACGCGAGCTGCCAGACCCCTCCGTCGTCCTTGACCGCGCGAGGGGTCCCGCCCGGTGGCGTGAACAGCCTCAGGGCTTCGGAAAGCGGGCTCAGGTACTCTGCGGCGATCCATTCGGCGGTCGGAACGGCTGCCGGAGCGAATAGTGGCTCGCCGAGGACCGCCTGGATCGCCTTGAGACCCTCCCTCGATTCGTCGCCCGCTCCGACCACGTAGCCCACGGCCCGCCGCGGACCGAACTCCACGAGAACGGGGCTACCGACTGCGACCGTGTCCACCAGGACGGAAGGGACCGCGTAGTCGAACGGCGCGTCGAGCGCGCGGGTGGGGATGTCGACGATCACGCGGGCCACTCGCACGTGCGGGGTCCTTCCGGCAGCGGGGCGGCAGGGCGGTTCGCCCTCGCCAGAATAGCGAAGGCCACCGACACCCCAGGGCGCCGGTGGCCTTTGGTGCCAGCTTCGTGCGGCCGCTACTCCGAGAGCCCCGCAGCCTCGGCGAGTGCCTGAGCTCGCTCGGTGCGCTCCCAGGTGAAGTCCTTGTCGGCGCGACCGAAGTGACCGTACGCCGCCGTCTTGCGATAGATCGGACGACGAAGGTCGAGGTCGCGGATGATCGCGCCGGGGCGCAAGTCGAAGACCTCGTTCACCGCGCGCTCGATGTTGGAGACGGCGACCTTCTCGGTACCGAAGGTCTCGACCATCACCGAGAGCGGGTGTGCGACGCCGATGGCGTAGGCAAGCTGGAGCTCGGCGCGGTCCGCCAGGCCCGCGGCGACGATGTTCTTCGCGACCCAACGCGCGGCGTACGCGGCGGAGCGGTCCACCTTTGTGGGGTCCTTGCCCGAGAACGCGCCACCGCCGTGACGGCCCGTGCCGCCGTAGGTGTCGACGATGATCTTGCGGCCGGTAAGGCCCGTATCGCCCATCGGACCGCCGATCACGAACCGCCCGGTGGGGTTGATGAAGATCTCGGCGTCGGCGTACGCGAGACCCTCGAGGTCGAAGACCGGCTTGATGACGTGCTCGATGAGATCGGGACGCAGCAGATCCTCGATGTCCACGCCGTCCGCGTGCTGGGTCGAGATGAGGATCTTCTCGACGGCGACCGGCTTGTCATCCATGTAGCGGACGGATACCTGCGTCTTGCCGTCCGGACGGAGGTAGTCGAGCACGTCGCCCTTGCGCACAGCGGTAAGCCGCTCGGCGAGTCGATGGGCCAGGTAGATCGGCATCGGCATGAGCTGCGAGGTCTCGTTGCACGCGTAGCCGAACATCATGCCCTGGTCGCCCGCGCCCACGAGGTCGATCGGGTCGATGCCCTTGCCGTGCTGGACCTCGAAGGACTCGTCGACTCCCTGCGCGATGTCGGGGCTCTGCTCGTGGATGCCGAGCACGACGCCGCACGTCTCGGCGTCGAAGCCGTACTTGGCCCGCGTGTAGCCGATGTCGGCGACCACCTGGCGGACGATGGAGGGGATCTCCACGTAGCCGTGCGTGCGGATCTCGCCGCCGACCACGATCAGGCCGGTGGTGGTGAAGCACTCGCAGGCACAGCGCACGTAGTCCTTACTCGCACCGGGTACGCCCTGCTCGGCGAGTTCGATCTCCTTCGCGAAGATCGCGTCGAGCACGGCATCAGAGATCTGGTCGCACATCTTGTCGGGATGACCCTCGGTCACCGATTCCGACGTGAACAGGTACTCGCGATCCGCCATCATGCCTCCTTGCATGCACGCCGCCTCAGCGGCGACTCTCTTCGAGGGCACAAAAATGCCCCCGCCTGGCCAGACAGGGGCTCGTCGTCCTCGGGCGCGACCGTGCGCGCCGTGACTCGAAGATCCCTCATCTTCCAGGCGACACTTCGCCTGCCGGGAGTTGGCACCGTGCGCTCGCGTTCGCGTCGGTTGCCGGGGTATCGTCGGGCCCGGTCCCTCCACCCTCTGCAGCCGTCGTCACAGGCGGCTGCCTCTGGATGAGCGCCACCGAGGGTAGCAGGCAGGATGCGCCAGGCGCAACTGCTGCGTCGCCGCGGAATCAGGTAAACTGCGGCTTCCCGACCCATTGGAGTGCCGGCATGCTGCGACAGTCCGCGTTCCTCGACAAGCTGACCGTGTGGATCGAGTTCGCCGTCTCGGCGACGCTCGTCCTGATCGGCGCGTTCCTCACCGTGGTGCTGGTCGTCGACTTCGTCATCTTCGTGCTCGGATCGGTGCAGGCGGGGATCACCGAGCCTGCGCACGCTGTCGGCGATCTTCGGGCATGACGGCGTGTTCGAACTGCTCAATCACGTGCTCGTTCTGTTCATCGTGGTCGAGCTGTTCAAGATCGCGGTCGCGTACATGAACCACGAGGCGGTCGTCGGCACGGTGCTCGAGGCGGGACTGATCGCCGTGGTCCGGCAGTTCGTGCTCTTCGAGCAGGGCACCTGGGAGAAGGCGGTCGTCGCTCAGCGTGCTCGCGGTCTCGGTGGGCCTTGTCTGGTACCTGCTGTTCAAGTCGGGGGTCAAGGGGCTCGACGCCACGCACACCACGTTGGCCAAGGCACTGACCCACGAGAACAAGCTCATCGACCGCGAGTACCGGGCGATCAAGGCGGAGCGCGCGTCGAAGGCCGGTCCGAGTCACGACTCGCCCGAGCCGGCGCAGCCCGAGTAGGTCCGGCTGCCGAGTCTCCACGGCGATACGCCACGCCCTTCCGAGGAGAGGTGCCGTTCGTGACCGAACCGGTCAGAGTTCGCTTCGCCCCCAGCCCCACCGGCGCCCTTCATATCGGAGGCGCGCGCACCGCGATCTACAACTGGGCGCTCGCCCGCCGACAAGGCGGCACGTTCGTGCTCCGCATCGACGACACCGACGCCGAACGCTCCACGCCCGAGAACACGGCGCAGATCCTGCGGTCGCTGCGCTGGTTGGGCCTCGACTGGGACGAAGGCCCCGAGGCCGGCGGCGACCACGGTCCGTACTTCCAGACCCAGCGCGACGCCAACTACGCCGCCGCGCTCGAGTCGCCTCAAGGCGGCCGGTGCGGTCTACCCCTGCTTCTGCTCTGCCGAGGAACTCGCCGCGAAGCGCGAGGCCGCCCAGCAGGCGGGTGGCTATGCGGGCTACGACCGCTCGTGCCGGCGCGTTGCCCCGGACGAGGCCCGTGCGCGGATGGACGCGGGCGAGCCATGCGCGTGGCGCATCGCCGTGCCCGAGGACCGCGGCGACGTCGTCTTCGTCGACGCCGTTCGCGGCGAGACGTCGTTTCCCGCCTCGGCGCTCGACGACTTCATCGTGGCCAGAAGCGACGGCACCCCCACGTACAACTTCGCGACGGTCGTCGACGACGTCGACATGCTCATCACCCACGTGGTGCGCGGCGACGATCACCTCGCCAACACGCCGAGGCAGATCATGGTCTACGAGGCGCTCGGCGCTGCCGTTCCCACGTTCGCGCACCTGTCGATGATCTGGGGACCCGACGGCAAGAAGCTCTCGAAGCGCCACGGCGCCGCCTCCGTCGAGGAGTACCGCGACCTGGGCTACGTGCCCGAAGCGCTGGTGAACTATCTGGCGCTGCTCGGCTGGTCGCTCGACGGCGAGACCACGATCATCCCCGCGCGACGTGCTCGTCCAGAACTTCTCGCTCGACCGCATCTCCCGGAACCCTGCCGTCTTCGACGCCGAGAAGCTCGAGTGGATGAACGGCGTCTACCTCCGCGACATGCCGGCTGACGAGTTCGTTGACCGCAGTGGTCGCCGTGGCTCGCCGAGGCCGGACTGCTCCCGCTCGACGAGGCCGACGGACACCGCGAGTGGCTCGTCCGGCTCGCACCGCTGGTTCAGGAGCGCGTCAAGCGGCTCGGCGAGGTCGCCCCCATGGTGCGATTCCTGTTCGATGACGTCGAGATCGATCCCGCCGCCGCCGAGAAGGTCCTCGCCAAGCCCGGCGCGCGTGCGGCGCTCGAGGCGGTCAGGGAGCGCTCGCGGCGGTGGACGACTGGCAGGCCGCCCAGATCGAGGCGGCGCTTCGCGAGGTGCCCGAGACGATCGACGATGAAGCCGAAGGTCGTGTTCCAGGCGGTGCGCGTTGCAGTGACCGGCTCTACGGTCTCACCCCCGCTGTTCGAATCGCTCGAGCTGCTGGGCAAGGACGTCTCTCTGCAGCGTCTCCGGGCAGCCGAGAGCATCGCCGACGCAGTAGCCCTCGGCGGCGTTGACACGCCTTCTCAGCGTGGGTAGGATATCGGCTCGCGCTTTGGGGTGTGGTGTAATTGGCAACACGTCGGATTCTGGTTCCGAAGTCTCTAGGTTCGAGTCCTAGCACCCCAGCCAGAACGGCCCGTTCGTCTAGCGGTTAGGACACCGCCCTCTCAAGGCGGAGATCACGGGTTCGAATCCCGTACGGGCTACCAACACCACCTAGAACCCCTGCTCAGCGGGGGTTCTTTCGTTTCTGGAGAGGGGCGCGGCGTGTCGTCTCGGCAGTACGGCTGTGCTATCGTCGCGGGCTATGGATACCGACACCCCCACACCGCCCGAGCGCAGCGACTTCATCCGCGACATCGTCGCCGCCGACCTGCGTGAAGGCCGCTACGACACCGTCGTCACGCGCTTCCCGCCCGAGCCCAACGGCTACCTCCACATCGGCCACGCGAAGTCGATCTGCCTCAACTTCGGCATCGCACGCGAGTTCGGCGGTCGCTGTCACCTTCGGTTCGACGACACGAACCCGGCGAAGGAAGAGCAGGAGTACATCGACGCGATCGAGGCCGACGTGCACTGGCTCGGCTTCGACTGGGGCGAGCACCTCTACTTCGCCTCCGACTACTTCGAGCAGCTCTACGAGTGGGCCGTCGAGCTCATCGAGGCCGGCAAGGCCTACGTCGACGATCTCTCCGCCGACGAGATCCGAGAGCACCGCGGCACGCTGACCGAGCCCGGCCGCAACAGCCCGTGGCGAGATCGTCCCGTCGCCGAGAACCTCGACCTGTTCCGCCGCATGCGGGCCGGCGAGTTCAAGACCGGCGAGCGGGTGCTTCGCGCGAAGATCGACATGGCGTCGCCCAACATCAACCTGCGCGACCCGGTCATCTACCGCATCGTCCACCGCCCCCACCCCCGCACCGGCGACGCGTGGTGCATCTACCCCACCTACGACTTCGCCCACGGGCAGTCCGACGCGATCGAGGGCATCACCCACTCGATCTGCACGCTCGAGTTCCAGGATCACCGACCGCTCTACGACTGGTTCATCGAGAACCTGTCCGTGCCCTCGCGGCCCCGCCAGTACGAGTTCGCGCGGCTGAACCTCACGTACACGGTGCTGTCGAAGCGCTTCTTGCTGCGGCTCGTCGGCGAAGGCCACGTTCGCGGGTGGGACGATCCGCGCATGCCCACGATGACCGGCCTTCGTCGCCGAGGCTTCCCCGCCGAGGGCATCGTCGATTTCGCTACCAAGGTGGGTGTCGCCCGAGCCGACAGCGTTGTCGAGATCGAGATGCTCGAGCACGCCGTGCGCGACGTGCTGAACCGGACCTCGCTGCGACGGTTCGGCGTACTCAACCCGCTGAAGGTCGTCATCGAGAACTATCCCGACGGCCAGTTCGAGTACCTCGAGGTGCCCAACAACCCCGAGGATCCCGGCGCCGGTACGCGCGAGGTGCCGTTCTCGCGGGAGCTGTGGATCGAGGCCGACGACTTCATGGAGGACCCGCCCAAGAAGTTCTTCCGGCTGGCCCCTGGCCGAGAGGTCCGGCTGCGTTCGGCGTACTTCGTCACGTGCAACGAGGTCGTCAAGGACGCCGAGGGCGAGGTTGTCGAGCTCCGGTGCACCTACGATCCCGAGACGCGCGGGGAGCCGCCCCCGACGGCCGCCGGCCCAAGGCAACCCTGCACTGGCTTTCTGCGGCTCACGCCTTGCCTGCCGAGGTGCGCCTCTACGACCGGTTGTTCTCCGAGCCTTTCCCGGGATCGAACGGCAAGGACCTGTTCGCCGACATGAACCCCGACTCCGAGGTGGTGCTCGACAGGTGCTTCGTCGAGGCTTCGCTCGCCGAGGTTCCCGTGGGGCAGACGGTGCAGTTCGAGCGTCTCGGCTACTTCTGCCCCGATCCGGATTCCTCGGCGGAGGGGCTCGTCTTCAACCGCACGCTCACGCTGAAGGACACGTGGGCGAAGCTGCAGGCGCAGGGCAAGCACGACACGCCGTAGGGCGTCGGGCGTGCATTCCTTGGCGTCGGAAGCGTCGGGCACGGCCCTCGCTGGTAGAATCACCTGCGGAGTGGGCTGGGCGATCGCGCGCTTTCGAGCGTGAGGAAAGTCCGGACTTCACAGGGCAAGGTGCCTGGTAACGCCAGGGCGGGGCGACCCGACGGAAAGTGCCACAGAAAAGAAGACTCCCCCGCCCACCGGCGGGAGAAAAGCTGAAACGGTGCGGTAAGAGCGCACCAGCGTCACGGCAACGTGGCGGCTTGGCAAACCCCACCTGAAGCAAGGGCAAATAGGAGCGACTAAGGCCGGCCCGGCCGACGCTCGGGTAAGCCCGCGTGAGGCCGTCGGCGACGGCGGCCCCAGATAGATGATCGTCCACGACAGAATCCGGCTTACAGGCCCACTCCAGCTGGGATCACGGCGAGGCGGCTCCTCAGGGGCCGCCTCGTGCGCGCCTACAGCCGAACGCGGACGGCGTCGGCGACCGCCGCGGGATCGAGACGCGGGATGCGCACGTACTCGCCCCCGGCTGCCCGCGCAAGCTCGCGGGCCGGGTTGGCGACCGACGATGCCTGCGTGTCGACGACGATCACGTGGACGCCCGCGTCTGCGGCACGAGCAGCGGCCCGCAGTGCGTCCTCGCTGCCACGCCCGGTCCCGATACCAACGTTGGCGCGGCCGTCAGTGAGCACGATCAGCCACGGCACCACGCCGGCGTCCCGCCGCTTCTCGGCGGCGAGCACTTCGAGGGACTGCAGGATCCCGTGAGCCAGCGGCGTCGCCCCGCCGGTCTTGACGTCGCGCAGCTTCTGACTCGCCAGCTCCACGCTCGACGTGGGCGCCAGCACAGTCTCGGCGCGATCGCCGCGGAACGTGACCACGCCCACGCGGTCTCGGCGCTGGTAGGCCTGCTCGAGGAGCGCGAGGGCCGCACCCTTCGCCGCCTCCATGCGTGCCGAGGCCCCCATCGAGCCGCTCGCATCGACGCACAGCACGATCGATGCACCCACCCGACGCGTCCTGACCTTGGCCTGGAGGTCGTCGACCTCGATCGCGACGGCGTTGCCGTCGGACTCGCGCCGGCTTTGGTGTGGCGCGGCAGCGCGGACCGTTGCGTCGAGAGCGACGTCGCGGTGCAGCTGCTGCATCGGCTCGGCCCGCTGGTAGCGTCCTCGTGCGTCATCCGAGGTGACACGTTGGGTGGTCCCCTCAGCCGACCGCCGAACTCGCTCGAACCGGGACGAGAAGTCCGGTTCGGCCTCCGGCTCGACCTGAAGGGGGTCGGCGAGCCGACCGTCGAGAACGACGCCAGGAGCAACGTCGTCTTGCCTACTGCTGCTGGCACCCGAATCCGCCAGCACGTCCTCTACGAGCGATGCGACGGCCTGTGCGCTGGGCACCGGGTCGTCGAACGGGCGGCGCTTGAGCCGATGCGCGAGCACGAGCGGCGCGACCGCGGCGACGTCGTCGGCCGTCACCTCACCTCGGCCCCGAAGAGCAGCACGAGCGGCGGATGCGCGAGCCATCACCGTGTCGGCGCGATGTCCGTCGACACCCGCTCTGATCGAGATCGATGCGATCGCGTACAGCATCGCGTCGCCCAGCTGCACGTCCCGCACCCGATCGCGCGCGTGGCGCAGCCGCTCCGCGAGCTCTCGCTGCTCGATGCTCCACTCCTGCAGGAAGCTCGCGGGGTCGTCCTCGAACGCGTGCCGACGCCGCACGATCTCGACCCGAGCCTCCGGCTCCCGCACGCCCTCCACGTCGACACACAGCCCGAAGCGGTCGAGCAGCTGCGGTCGGACATCGCCCTCCTCGGGGTTCATCGTGCCCACGAGAAGGAAACGGGCTGGATGGGTGACCGAAAGACCCTCTCGCTCGACGGTGTTGACGCCCATAGCCGCGGCGTCGAGAAGCACGTCGACCAGGTGGTCGTCGAGGAGGTTGACCTCGTCGACGTAGAGGATTCCGCGGTTGGCCCGGGCCAGAAGCCCTGCCTCGAAGCTTCGTTCGCCGTGCCTGATCGCGTGCTCGAGCGATATCGAACCCACTACACGGTCCTCGGTCGCCGAGACGGGGAGTTCGACGACCGCGGGCGGTCTGCTGACGGCAGGCAGTGGCGCCGAGAGGGCACCCTGACGGCAGTCATGGCACCACGAATCGGCCGTCGTGGGGTCGCAGCCGTACGCGCAGCCCTCCACGACGGTGACCTCGGGCAGCACCGCGGCCAGACCGCGCACCGCCGTCGACTTCGCGGTCCCCTTCTCTCCTCGGACCAACACGCCGCCGATCCTCGGCTCGACCGCGACCAGCATCAAGGCGTCCTTGAGCACGTCCTGACCGACGATCGCCGAGAACGGGAACGTGGGGGCGGGTCGAGTCAGGGGGAGTCTCCTCGCTTCATCGTCGTGGTCGATACGAAAGGACCTGGCTCCGATTCTACGGGAGCCAGGTCCGTCGGTGAATGCGACTGACGGAACGAGAGCGATACGCCGTCGTCAGGCGATCTTCCACTGGAAGGAGCCGCACTCCTGAGGCGAGCGCTGGTCGCGATTGGGGCACGTCTCGTCGTAGACGCACTCCTCGCAACTGTGGCCTGCGGAATCGCTCGTTTCGGCGTCCGGATCACCGGCCGTGGCCTCGGGGATATCGGTCACGTTCTCAAGTTCGAAGATGAAATCCGCGATCTCGTCGCGGGTCGAGCCAACCGGCTCTTCCAGCTGACCGTCCGGAGGCACCTCTGCGGCGTCGCCGACCTCGTCATCGTCCTCCTCGAGGGTGTCCACAAGCCCAAGCGAGTCCTCGAGCGAGGCGCCGACAGGCTCGGTGGGTGCTTCGTCCGGAGAAGGCGTGGCCTCCGAGGCTGGCTCGGCGACCTCGGGCTCCGGCTCGGGTCAGGACTTCCTCGACCACGACCTCTTCGACCGGGGCTTCCGCTTCGCCCAGATCAGGAGCGGAATCCGGGGCCTCCGACGCTGGCTCAACCTCGAGCAGCGGCTCGGGGGCAGCCGGTTCGACGTCAGGCTTCGACTGGCTCGACGAGGTCCACGCTCTCGACGTCGGCCGGCAGGTCGTCGCCGGGCTTCGTTTGCCCCCGCGTGTCCCAGGGCCACGCGATGACCACTCCGCCCTGAGTGACGGGTTCCGGCTCAGTGACGGACTCATCCAGCGCGTCCTCGGGCTCGGTGGCCTCCATCGACGCCTCGATCGGCGCGTCCTGAGGTTCGGTGGGCTCCACCGACGCCTCGATCTGATCGCCTTCGGTCTCGGCGAACTGGACCTGAGGTCGCACGATGTCGCCGAAGACCTCATCGATCACCGGTGCGTCGGCCGGGGCCTGGGTTTCCAAGACAGCGTCCGCGAGCGGCTCCTCGACGACCAGCGCGGTCACGGAAGGGAACTTGTTCTGCTCGACCGAGGATTCGGCCGCGGGTTCGGAATCCGAGTCCGTCTCGGCGGCCGGCGAGACCGCCACCTCGTCATCAGTCTCGGGCTCGGGGGCGACCTCGGCAACGGTATCGACCAGCGGCGCCGGCTCGGGGTCGATCTCTGCGACAGTATCGGTCTCGGCTGGGGCATCGACCTCGGCAACAGCCTCAATCTCGGCCGCAGGCGCGACCTCGGCCACGGCCTCAATCTCGACCTCCGCCTCGAGAACAGGCTCGACCTCTACCTCGATCTCGGGCTCGGCATCGGCCTTCGCGAGCTCGAGCTCCGCGAGAATCTCCTCGGCGATGGCGTCACCGATCGCAAGGTCCTCGAGCTCGTACGCCTCCGCGAACTCGGGCTCCTCTGGTTCGGCAAGCGAATCCCCGAGGGTCGGCAGCCCCGCTACCAGGTCCCCCTCGTCTTCCTCGAGCTCCTGAGGCAGTTCAGGAAGACCCGCGATGGGTTCGATCAGCTCGATGGTTTCGGGGAGCACGTCAGTGAGCCCCGCCCCCACGGCAACAACGTCCTCGCCGATCGAGACCGACTCCTCCGGCTCCTCAATCGCCGACTCGGCAGCAGTCGGGCGCACGAGCAGCACCGGAACTGCGGAGTCCAGATCGGCCACGAGAAGCTCGGCGTCCCACAGTGGGAAGGCAGGGTCGCGGGTCAGCTCGGCGAGTGCGGACATCGCGGCCTGGCGCGATGAGAAGGTCTCCGGACAGACGAGCGCAAGATTGCCGTCAGCGGTGCGTGCTACGACGAAGAAAGCCATGTTCGACACCCATCTCACGGATTGCAGGCATATCTCTTGAGAAGTATCGGATTGCCTAGGCGCATCCTAGAGTCGGTACGGCGGCTCGGGCAACTTCTCGATGTCGCCCGCGATGGCCTCGATTCGTGCGGTCCTCGGTCAGCCGCCGCAGTCGGCTCGAAGCCGCTTCAGTCGGGCCAGGTTGACCTCGTCCTTCTCGGGCGGCTCACCCGGCATCTCGGTGACGGCGCACAAGTTCGCGAACTCCGGAACGCACACCATCGCCGAGAATCCCGCGTTGCCGATAAAGCCTTCACCGATCCATGCGTGACGGTCCCGCCGCGAACCCCTCTCGAACAGGCAGTCGTTGGCGTGGATCAGGCCCAGGCGATCGAGGCCCAACCTGGAGTCGATCTCGTCCACGATCTCGCGCCAGCCCTGCTCCGTATCGAGCGGGAACCCGAACGCGAACGCGTGACACGTGTCGAGACATACTCCGAGCCGCTCGACCGGCAGGCCGGCGTGATCGATGGACCGCGCGAGCTGCGCCAGATCGCAGCCAAAGGTCGTCCCGCCTCCCGCCGTGTTCTCCAGCAGCAGCCGTGTCCCGCTCCAGATGTCGCCCGCAAGATCGAATGCGGCGATGACCGCCTCGCCCACGCGTCGTGCAGCGGCGGGAATGTCGCCGTCTGGCGCGGTTCCAACGTGAGTCACGACGCCGTCCGCACGCAGCAGGGACGCCCGCGAGAGTTCGTCAGCGAGCGCGTGGATCGACCGCTCGCGCAAGATCGGCTCTGGTGTCGCGAGGTTGATCAGGTATGCGGTATGGGTGAACAGCGGATGCGGGAATCGCTCTTCCATCCCGGCAACGAAGCGCGCTGCCGCATCCGGGTCCGGCCGCGGTCCCTGCCACTGGCGCGGGCTCTTCGCGAAGACCTGGGCGCACTCGGCGTCCAGCGACACGAGGTACTCGAGGGTCTTCTCGTAGCCGCCTGCTACCGAGACGTGGGCGCCAAACCTCACACGAGTCCTTCCCTTGGGCATCTCGTAGCGACTGAAACGTCGGAGCGGGGCACTACACTACAACGACGTGAGCGAACCCACGACATCTTCCTGGACGGGCAAAGCCGTTCTCCACGTCGACCTGGACGCGTTCTTCGCTGCGGTCGAGCAGCTCGACCATCCCGAGTGGCGTGGTCGACCGGTGATCGTGGGCGGAGACCCGAGCCGACGTGGGGTCGTTTCGACCGCGAGCTACGAGGCCCGCCGCTTCGGCGTCCACTCAGCGATGCCCTCGGCGCGCGCGCAGGCCCTGTGTCCCGACGCCGTATGGGCTCCGCCGCGGTTCGCGCGGTACAAGGAGCTGGCCGAGCGAGTCCGGGAGATCTTCAACGACGAGTCACCCCGAGTCCAGCCCGTCTCGATCGACGAGGCGTACCTCGACGTGACCCCGGGCCGCTACGTCGCCGAGGACCCCGTGGCTATCGCCGAGCGGATCAGGGCGCGCATCGCACAGCTCGGGATCACGGCATCGGTTGGTGTGGCGGCGACCAAGACCGTCGCCAAGATCGCGAGCGACTTCGACAAGCCGGACGGCATGACCGTCGTTCGCCCCGGCGACGAGGCCTCTTTCCTGGCTCCCCTGCCCATCCGTGCGATGCCGGGTATCGGCCCGCGCTCTGCCGAGCGACTCAACGCCCTAGGGGTGCGTACGCTCGGCGACCTCGCCGCTCTCGATGACGAGACCGCACGCCAGGTGATGGGAAGCCACGGACCGGCGCTTGTCCGCCGGGCCCGCGGCGAGGACACCCGGAGCGTCCACGAGGGCGAGCCGGTGAAGTCGGTGTCGAACGAGCGCACCTTCGCCGAGGATCTACGGACCGCGACCGAGATCGACGAGGTGGTCGAGGCGTTGCTCGGAAAGGTCGCTCGACGCCTTCGCGCCAAGGGCATCTCCGGCCGCACGATCACCATCAAGATCCGCTTCTCGGACTTCACCACCAAGACGGCGCAGCGCACGCTTCCTCACCCCTCCGACGACGAACTCGAGCTCCTGCCCATCGCTCGGGAGCTCGTCTCGTCGGTCTGGAACCCCGGCGTCGGCGTCCGTCTGCTCGGGGTGGGCGTATCCGGGTTCAACGAGCGCGCCGAACAACTGTCCCTGGGCGAAGCGCCGGCGGTGGATGGGCCCCAGGAACTCGGCGCTGGACGCGGTGATCTGGTGCGCAGCATCGACGCGGTGCGCGAGCGGTTCGGGGACGACGCGGTACGGTTCGGGCGCGAGTTGGGCGCCCGACGCATCGACAAGACCCGCGACGACGAAGGCGCGGCCAAACCGGAATGAACCATCAGGGTTCGGGCATCGTCTGAACGGCGTCCGACACCCGACGCAAGGAGGTCCTCGTGAAGCTGAGGCTCGTCGTTCTGAGCGCCTTGATGGCGCTCGGGCTCGTTCTCGGTGCGTGTGGGAGTTCTCCCGACCGTGCCATTGCTCCGGAAACCAAGCCCCCGACAGCCACCCCGGACGGAGGCGCCGCAGCCGGCGGCACGCAGCTCGCACCCGGTCTGTACGAGCTCGAAGGCGGCCGAGCACAGGCGGTCGGTGTGCTCGAATACCGGGACCTCGAGGGCGGGATGTGGGTCATCGTCGGCGGCACGCAAGCCGAAGGAAACGAGGGAGCGACCGTCGCCGTGATCGCCAACCCCGCCGAGTTCTCCGCAACGCTCAAGGAGCTCCAGGGCAAGCGTGTGATCGCTGACGGACGCAAGCTCGATGGAGCGTCCATCCGCATGGCGGGTCCCGAGATCGAGCTCGGCAGCATCGAGGCGTTGCCCGAAGGCGGACCCGCGGACTAGCAGCGCGGCCGCAGGACGGATCCCGCACGGTCGCCGATCTGCGGCAGCATCACTTGTTCGCGGGCCTCAGCGTGCCGCGCGCGTCGTAGGAGCCGTGTGCCTCGGCGGCGAGCAGCTCTTCGGCGAGCTCGTCGCCCGCGGCGTGCGCCCACGATTCCTCCTCCGGTGCGCCAGGACCGCCGAGTGCCGGGCCCATCGGTCCCGCCTTCACCCCGCGCCGTATGCGAACGGGGGCTCCCGAGCCCGCACGCACGACGTAGGGCTTCACGTCCTCGGCGATGATCGCGAGTCCGCGTTCGGGATTGTTCTGGAGCGTTCCGTCGATGAGGTAGGCGCGGTGGCGGACGATGGTCTCCCCCGCCCGGTTCAGCGCGTCCTCGAACACGACGACGTCGAGCAGGCCGGTAGGGTCCTCGAGCGTGAGGAAGCACGTCCGTTTGCCCGACCGGGTTCGCGGCGTCTGCGCACGCTCGCGCACGCCTACGACTCTCACCCGGCTGCGGTCGGGCAGCTCCGACAGCTGGCTCGCCCACGTCACGCCCCGAGCTTCGAGATCGCGCTTCGCCAGCGCGATGGGGTGTTCGGTGAGCGACAGGCCGACGATCTCGAGCTCCGCCGAGATGCGCCGGGCGGGCAGCCAACCGCTCTCGTGGGTCGGATCCTCGGTCGGTCGGGTGGGTGCCGGCGCGAGCACGAGGACGTCGTCGCCGGCCACGCCCTCCTTCGCTAGCACCGCCTTGAGTTCGGGCAACAGCGCGAGCTGCTCGTCGCGTGTGGGCGAACGCCCCTCCTCGGTGATGCCGAGGCCGTCGAGCGCACCGACCCGAATGAGCGAGGCGGCCGCGGGCAGCTCGGCCTTGGTACGGCGCAGGAAATCGGCGAGGTCCCGGAAGGGGCGGATCCTTCGTTCCGCGGGGATCGCGGCGAGCAGACGCTTCGTCATCTCGTGGACGTCGACGAGCCCGACCCTGATCGATCGCCCCTCGTGCTCGACGGTATAGGTCGCGTCCGAGGCGTTCACGTGGGGAGGCAGGATCTCGATGCCATGACGGCGAGCGTCGTTCACGATCAGGCGCGGCGAATAGAACCCCATCGGCTCGTTGTTGAGGATGGCGGCGGCGAACTCGGCCGGGAAGTACGTGCGCAGCCACGCGCTGGCATAGGACACCACCGCGAAGCAGGCGGCGTGCGCCTTGTTGAACCCGTACGCCGCGAACCCCTCGAGCTGGCGGAACACCTCTTCGGCCACGTCCAGCGCGACGTCGCGCTCGAGGCAGCGCTCGATGAAGTGGGCGCGGATACGCTCCATCTCCTCGCGAGAGCGGTTCTTGGTCATGGCTCGGCGCAGCGAGTCCGCCTCGGCAAGGTCGAAACCGGCTACGGCACGAGCGACGAGCAGCACCTGCTCCTGGTAGACGATCACGCCGTAGGTGTCGTCGAGGACCTCGGCCATCGCGGGATGCGGCACGGCGACGTCCTCGATGCCGTGGCGGCGCCGGATGAACGGAGTGATCATCTCCGCCTCGAGGGGTCCGGGGCGAAACAGCGAGATCTGGGCGATGATGTCGTCGAACCGCGACGATTTCAGGCGGTTGGAGAGGTTTCGCTGCCCGCTCGACTCGAGCTGGAACATCCCGACGTTGTCGGCGCGCGCGATCTGCTCGTAGACGATCGGGTCGTCGGGCGTGAGCTCGAACGGTTCGGGCACGGCTTCGACCCCGACTCGCTCCCGCGCGAGATCGACCGCGTCCGAGATCGCCGAATGCATCCGCAGGCCGAGGATGTCCATCTTCACCAAACCCAGCGCCTCGACGTCGTCCTTGTCGTACTGGGAGACGACCACGCCCTTGGCCGCCCACTGCAGCGGGGTCCACGACGCGACCGGATCGCGGGTGATGATGAATCCGCCGAGATGCGTGCCCAGATGCATCGGTGTGTGGTCGAACTGCTCCGCGAGCTCCACGAGCATGCCGTACGCGGTGGCGTCGCGAAGCGGATGGTTGGTGCACTCGGGATAGGTGGCCAGCACCTCCCGAAGGCGTCTCGCCGAGACCCACGGCAGGTAGCGCGAGAGTGAGTTCACCTGCTCGATAGGCATGCCGAACGCTCGAGCCACCGTACGTACCGCGCTTCTCGCCGTCATCGTGTTCACGGTGGCGACCATCGCGACGTGCTCGGCGCCGAACCGCCGGTAGATGAAGTCGATGACCTCGTCTCGGCGGGCGGAATCGAAATCGACGTCGATGTCGGGCATCTGGCGCCGCTCGGGGTTCAGGAACCGCTCGAACAAGAGGTCGTAGCGCACGGGGTCCGCATCGGTGATCCCGAGCGCGTAGCTCACGATCGAGTCACCTGCGCTGCCTCGTCCCGAGCATCGAATGCCCTCGTGCTTCGCGAAGTCCACGATCTCCTTCACGATCAGGAAGTACTCCGAGAACCCCATCGAGTCGATGAGCTGAAGTTCGTGCTCGAGACGCCGGATGGCCTCGGGGACCATGGGCGTATAGCGCCGCTCGAGTCCGCGCCACGCTTCCTTCGCGAGCACCGAGTAGGACGTCTCGCCTCGCGGGATCTCCGCGGCCGGGAAGTGGAACTGCCCCAGCGGCAGCTCGCAGTCGCATTTGGCGGCGATCTCGAGCGTTGTATCGCAGGCGCGCGAGAGCCCCTCGAAGAGCGACCGCATCTCCGAGGCAGGCTTGAACCACAGCTCCGCGTTGGGGCGGCGGTAAGGTCCGGGAAGCGCCTGACGGGCGCCTGCCGAGGCGAGGACGTCGTGCAGACGGAACTCGTCGCTTTTCACGTAGTGCACGTCGTTGGTGGCGACGACCGGCAGCCCGAGGTCGTCGGCAGCCTGGACGAGCCCGGAGACGAGCCGCGGGCCGTCCGAGGTGAGCCGATGGACGAGCTCCACGTAGAAGTCACCCGCCTCGAAGCATCCCGACAGACGACGGAGCGCTTCGCGAGCGCGACCCGGAGCGCCACCTGCCAGCGCCATCGGCGCCTCGCCGTTGGGGCACCCCGACAAACCGATCAGCCCGTGAGAGAACTGCGCGAGATCGACGAGCGGGACGACGGAGGGGACGCCCGGTCCGCGCAGGTGCGTCCGGGACAGCAGCCGGCACAGGTTGCGGTACCCCTCGAAGCTCTTGGCGAGCAGCGTGAGGTGGTATCCCGACGCCGCGGCACGACCGAACCCGACGCTCGCAGGAAGCACGAGTCGCTTGTCGGGCGGAAGGTCGCTTTCCTCGCCGAGTATGCCTGCGGACTCGACCACGATCTCACACCCGATGATGGGCCTGATGCCCGCCCGCTTCGCCTTCTCGTAGAACCTGATCGCACCCGAGAGCCCCTGGTGGTCGGTGAGTGCCAGTGCCGGCATCTCGAACTCGCAGGCGCGCTCGACGAGCGCATCGAGCGAAGCCGCCCCATCCATGAAGCTGAAGCTGGAGTGGACGTGGAGGTGAACGAATCCGTTGGACATCGAAAAGCCTCGATCCGTTCTCTAGTCTTGGATCCCGACGAGGAACCACGCGTGCTCGATCCGGTCGTAGGCGAGGTCGTAGACGCCGCCGCGCGCCAGCACTCGCCAGAACCGCCGAGACACCCGGTTCGAGCGGTCCCACCACGAGCGCTCCGACGCCCACACCTGCACGATGCCGTCGACGCGATAGCGTTTGCCGCCGCGCTCGAAGGCAAGCGGGCATTGCCGCTCGGCATCCCACGCGACCTCGACGGATTCGTCCGCTCGTTTGGCCGCACAGGCCCCGTCGCGCTTGAGCAGATCGGAAGCGCGCATGATCCAGGGACTCTTCAGCAGCTCCATGACGACCGGGAGCCGGCCGTGTTGCGCGTCCCACAACTCCACGGGCTGACCGGCTGGCGTGGCGTTGTAGCGTTTGATTGCTGCGTTGCGGCCCATGTCAGGCGCCAACCCCCCTTGCAGGCACGAGAACGTGCAGGTCGCTGGTGGTGAGCGGACGCCGAAGTGGAGTGATGGATGCGTTGCGTCCGGTGCTCGTGAGGGCCTTCACTATATCGAACATATGTTCGATTGTATATGCCACTCTGACACGGAATCGAACGCGGATGACCGAGGAGAATCGGCAGGCGGAAAGTAGCCCGAGCGCCTGCCACAGAGACCCGCCGACGCGGCCGAAAGGTCGGCCTACGGGTGACTAGGAGACCGGCGCCACCAACACGAGTGCGGCGATCTCTCGGGCGAGCGGGATCTGGCGCTCCCCCACCTCGACCAGCAAGGGACCGCCGAACGGAGCCACCTCCAGCACCCGCGCACGAGCGGCCGGTTTCAGGCCGACCTCCTGGAGATAGGCAAGAACGGCCTCGTCGTTCTCGGCGACCTGGACGACCACGACGTCCGTCTCGGCACTCACGATCGAGAGTGGCACCCCGGTGACCGATCGCACCGTGCCGTCGGCAGAGGGGATCGGGTGGCCGTGCGGGCAGACCTCGGGGTTGTTCAGAAACGTCTCCAGCGCCGCGAGAACTCGCGGTGAGAGGGCGTGTTCCAGCAGGCAGGCGTCCTCGTGGACGTCGTGCCAGTCGATGCCGAGCACGTCGACCAGGAATCGCTCGGCGATCCGGTGCCGGCGGATGATGTCGAGCGCGTGGGCCCGACCCTCGTCGGTCAGCAGCACGTCCGTACCGTCACGGCGAACGAGACCGGCGGCCTCGAGCCGCTTCAGGGTGTTGGTGACGGTCGGGCCGGACACCCCGATCTCCTCGGCGATCTGGGTGGGCTTCGCCGCTCCGTCCTGCGAGAGTTTGTAGATAGCCTCGAGGTACTCCTCGAGCGTCGCCGTGGGCATCGCGTCAGGCTCTCCATCGGTGGAAAAGCGCGTTCTCACGCACTCTACTGCATGCGCAAGAAGCTCGCGACGCATGCCTCCTTGTGGGCACTCGGTGGACGCCTTGTGGACAAGCTCGGGACGGATTTCGGGGCCTCTCCGCCCAGTTGTTGCCAGAAACCGCTCGTCATTCCCGACGGCACGTTCAGCTCACCATGCGAGCCACTCGTCACGAATTCCTGCATTCTCCTCGAAACCCGTTGACCGCCACTCAGACCGGCGGTAAGGTACGTGTTGTCCCGAGAGGTTGGACGCAGCGGACTTCGAAAGTCGGTGTACCAGTAGCCGCCAAGGAGGTCCCCCGAGGAAGGTCGGCGAGCCGCGAGGTGGCCGAGCTGGAACGGGTGACGCCGAGGAGGGAAACGGGAAACCGGTCGAGTAGGAGCACCCCGCGGGCGAGGTCTCTCGGGACACCTCTATTCCCAGGCCCCTTCCGGCCCGTCCCCTTCGAGCTGCTGGCGCTCTAGCGCCGTCCCCGGTACGTGATCTTCGCGATCGGCGATTCCCACACCGACACCGCGACCACCCGCACTTCGTCCCCGACCCTTTCCGACAGCTCGTCGAACACGACCGTCGCGAGGTTCTCGGCGGTGGTGTTGAGTACGTCGAAGGGTGGGATCTCGTTCAGGTACCCGTGGTCGAAGCGCTCCAGCACGGCTGCCAGGTCGGTCTTCAGCCGCTTGAAGTCGTAGACGATGCCGATCTCGTCGAGTTCCGAGCCTTCGACCGTCACTTCGACGTCCCAGGTATGACCGTGCAGGTTGCGGCACTCACCCGGGTAGTCCCGGATCGCATGGGCAGCATCGAAGTGGCCGGTGATGGTGAGCTCGTACATCGCACAGACCCTTCGTCATTCGACGGCACGAGGGTGCCGAATCGGATCAGAACAGCGAGCCCTGATTGGCCGAGCCACCCGGCGCGCAGAGCGGATCGCCGACGTCCGAGCGCGCATCCATCGCCTCGTTGGCGAGCTCGTCGGCAAGCTTGTTGTCCTCGCGCCGGACGTGGCGGATCTCGAACGTGGCGAAGTCGCGCCTGAGCTGCATCGCCCGCACGAACAGCGGCTTGAGCCCGGCGTTCTTGACCCGGTACTGGCCGAGCAGCTGCTTGACGATCAGCTCGGAGTCCATGAGCACGACGAGGTCGTCGATGCCTGCGGCCAGGGCATTCTCGAGACCCCAGATCAGCGCCTCGTACTCGGCGACGTTGTTGGTGGCCTCGCCGAGGTAGCGCCCCCCGCACGCCAGCCGACCGGACTCACCCTCGAGGACGAACGCGGCACCGGCGGGACCGGGATTACCTCGAGCGCCTCCGTCTGTTCGCAGCGTGCCCTGGCTCATGCGCTCTCGGAGATGATGATCAGCCGCTTGCACTCGGGGCACACGCCCACGTCGCTGCCGCACTCGCGCAGTTCCTTGATGCGTTCGGCGGGAAGCTCCATGCGGCACGCCGAGCAGGTGCGGTCCTCGAGCTTGCCCACGCCGATGCCGCCCTTCTGATCGCGGACCGTGCGGTAGCGCTTGAGGGTGTCTTCGGAGAGCTGCGAGGCGTAGGCGTCCCGGCGGGCGTTGAGTGTGGCTATCTCGCCCTGGAGCTTGCCGCCCTGCTCCTTGAACTGCTCGACGAGACCGGCTTCCTTCTCGGCGAGCTGGGCGAGAGCGAGGTCGACCTTGTCGCGCTGGCCCTTGGCCTTCTCGATGCGTTCCATCAACTGGAGCGACAGCATCTCGACCTTGTCCTTGCGACGCTTCAACCCGTCCATCTCTCGAGTGATCGCCTGCACCTGACGGTGATCGCTCGTCTCCATGACCTTCTTCTGCTCGGTCGCGAGCTTGTCAGTGATCGTCGACACCTCGTCCTGATGGGCGCGGAGTTCGGCCTCGAGCTTCGACACGAGCAAGTTGGTCTTTCCCCGCAACTGCTCGACCTCGGCGATCTTGGCCCTGGTCGCGAGGATCGCGCGCTTCTCGGGCAGTTCGTCGAGACGCTTCTCGGCGCGCATGACCTCGAGATCGAGATCCTGCAGCGCGAGTAACGCGTCGGATTCAGCCATCGCTATCGCCCCTCGTCGGTCCTGCGTTGCGGTGTCCACCAGCCGGCAGCCGGCGGGTCCTTGGTGATGCTCGCCTTGTCGACCCCCGGCAGCCCCGCGACGGCGTCGTAGAGCACGTCTACCAAGGGCCACTCGGAGACGTCGTGTCCGAGTTCGATGACTGCGACCGGTGAGGCCATCGCGTCATGGTAGCGTACCTCGCCGCCCATAAGGACGTCCGCGCCGGCGCGCTGGGCGTCGGCCAGCACCGAGCCTGCCGAACCCGTGGTCGTCGCTACCACTGACACCGGCAGGGAGGGGTCGCCCCACACGCGTGGGGTGGAGCCGAACCGGGCAGAACACCGCTCCGCAAGGCTCTCGAGGGTCTCCCCTGCGGGTGCGTCGCACACCATGCCGAGCCGCGCGGCGTTTCGCGCGAGCATGACCTCGGAGACCGTCACCAACGGCTCCTCGTAGGGATGCGCACGCGCACATGCTGCGATCACCGCCCGCTCGCGTCCCCGATCGCAGACCATCTCGACCCGCTCCTCGTCGGCCCGTTCGGTCGAGCCGGGAGCGCCGACGAACGGGTCGCCGTCAGCGGGGACGGTGAACGTGCCCTCGCCCGGGGCAATGAACGAACATCCGGTGTAGTCCCCGATCCTCCCCGCGCCAGCCGCGGCCATGGCCGCCAGGACGGCATCTCGCGCCGCTGGAGGCACGTACGAGGTGACGACCGACATCGGTGCCAGCGCCGCCTCGAGAGGCTCGCGTGGCGTGAGCCCGAGCAGCTGGGGAAGGAGGCGCTGGGCCTGGGGGTCGCGGTCGAGCGGTGTGTGCACGTTGACGAGCGCGACACCGGCGTCGATGCGCCGCGAAGAGCGCGGCCGAGCGGGGGTCTCCCGCGACGATGCGGTCCGGCATCTCCAGCGCGACCGGGTGGTGGGTGACCAGCACGTTGGCGCCGGCGGCCACCGCGCGCTCGACAGCGGCAACGGTCGGGTCCAGGGCGAGGCGGACCCCGGTGACGACGATCTCGGGGTCGCCCGCGAGAAGCCCGTTGCGATCCCATGGCTCGGCCCGGGAGAGCGGGAATCGCTCGGCGAGTCCGGCAGCCAGATCGCCGACGGTGAGGCTCACAGCGCCACCTCGGTCAGCTCGCGCCCCTCGAACCATGCGATCCGGTCGTAGCCCGCGCGCCGCAGCGCGCTGCGAGCGGCGTCGAAGCAGTAGCCGACCTCCGCGGGCGCGTGAGCGTCCGACCCGAGCGTCACCGGTACGTCGTGCCGCTTGAGCGCAAGCAGGAACGCGTCGCCGGGGTAGAGCTCCCCCACCGGCTTGCGCAGACCCGCGGTGGATACCTCGGCGGCCACACCTGCCTCGGCGAAGGAACGAGCTGCCTCGTCGTACAGAAGGTCGGGGTCGCTTGCAGGCCGGTGCCCGAACTTCTTCACCAGGTCGGGGTGCGCCATCACGTCGAACATGCGGCTGCAGGCAGCATCGATGAGCAGGTCGAAATAGCGCTCCCAGGTCGCGTCGACGTCACGGCGATCCCACTCGGTGACGAGCGCGGGATCGTCGAACGCCCAGCTGTCGAGGAAATGCACCGAACCGAGCACCACGTCCCACGAGTTCGACGCGAGGGCGTCACGAACGTAGTCCAGGCGCTCGGGCAGCCAGTCGGCTTCCACACCCACCGCCACTCGGATGCCCTGCGCAGCCTCCGCCTCGACCTCTCGGCAGTAGCTGGACAGGTCGGCGAGCGGCATCGAGTACTCGCGATCGGGATCGAGATCGTCGGGGAGCGGGAGGTGCTCGGTCATCGCGATGCCGCGGAGCCCGCGGCTACGGGCGCATTCGACGTATTCCGCTACGCTCCCAACACCGTGACCGCAGCGGGCGGTGTGGACATGGCAGTCTACGAGGCCGTCCATAGAATCGTTCCTCCCCCAACCACGCGGTCTGCCCGATAGCATACGACAGCCTGTCCCGGCGCCACGCCCCGGACCGCCGAGGCAAGCTCGACGTCGAGGGTCTGTCCATCGACGCTGGCACGTGCCGCAACAGGTGTGGCTCGATACCGCACCTGCGCCTCCACGTCGGCCTCCGGATCGCCGTGCCAGACCACCTCGCCTGCCACGACGCGCCGGACGGCATCGGCGCCTTCAGGACCGACCACGATGCGGTTGGCTTCGGCGTCGATCGCGGTCACGAACCACGGACCTCCCGCAAGCCCGAGCCCCTTGCGCTGGCCGATCGTGTAGCGGCCGATACCGTCATGGCGTCCGATCACCGTGCCGGACTGATCGACGATGTCCCCGGGGACGAGCGCCGCCGGAGCCCGCCGGGCCAGCACCGCGACGGGTCCTTCGGGAGCGAAACACGCATCCTGGCTCTCGGGCTTGGCGGCGACCGGCAGCCCGAAGCGTTCCGCGAACGCACGCACCTCGTCCTTTGCGAGCGCGCCGACCGGGAACTTCACGTGCTCGAGTTGCGACCGGGTGAGCCGGTACAGGAAGTAGCTCTGGTCCTTCTCGGCATCGACCCCGCGAGCGAGCCAGGGCACGCCTGCGTCGTCGCGCACGATCCGGGCGTAGTGACCGGTGGCCAACGCGTCGGCACCCTGGAGCGAGACCCGCGAAAGCAAGTCGGAGAACTTCAGGCGGTCGTTGCACACGATGCATGGGCTGGGCGTTCGCCCGCGCGCGTACTCCTGCGCGTACGCGTCGACGACGTCGCGTTCGAACACGTCCCGGTAGTTCAGCGTGTAGTGCGGAATGCCGAGGAGCCCACACACCCGCTTGGCGTCCCGGACCGCGTCGACCGAGCAGCAGCCGTTCTCGGCGTCGGACGACTCCCACAGCTGCATCGTGACGCCGGTGACCTCGTGACCCTGCTCCAGAAGCAGCGCGGCGGCGACCGAAGAATCGACGCCGCCGCTCATCGCTACGAAGACGCGCACGTCGCCGCCTCCCGCGAGAAGGGACGGCGCTTCGAGCGCGTCGGGGACCGACCTACTCGTCGTCGTGACCGTGGTCGTGGTCCTCGTCCGCATGGGGGTCGTAATTGGGGTCGGCGCTCTTGATCTCACCCGAGATCGGCTCGCGGCCGTGCTTCTTCAGGTAGTCGTCGACGGCGACCTTGAGGCCGTCCGTCGCCAGCACCGAGCAGTGCATCTTCGCGGGAGGCAGGCCCCCGAGCTCGTCCGCGACCTGCTGCTTGCTGATGTGTGCCGCTTCCTCGAGGGTCATGCCCTTGGCCATCTCGGTCACGATCGAGCTGGTGGCGATGGCCGCGCCGCACCCGAGCGTCTGGAACTTGATGTCCTCGATGTGCTCGGAGTCGTCGACCTTGAAGGTGATCTTCATGATGTCGCCGCAGACCGGGTTGCCGACCTCGCCGACTCCGTCCGCCTCCTCGATGACACCCACGTTTCGCGGGTTATTGAAGTGGTCCATGACCTTCTCGCTGTAAAGCACTCGTCGTCTCCTTCAGGTATCTGACCGAGGACGCGCCGTCCTCGCTCGCTCCGACGCTGTCTTGAGGCCCGGCGCCTTGCGCTACGCACCCGAGCCGAACATCTTCTGGTACACCGGCGACATCGCCCGCAGACGCTCCACGATCGGCGGGAACACCTCGAGGAAGCGGTCGACCTGGTCCTCGGTGGTGAACCTCCCCATCGAGATGCGCAGCGAACCGTGGGCGATCTCGGGAGGGCATCCGATCGACAGCAGGACGTGGCTGGGCTCGAGCGAGCCTGACGAGCACGCCGAGCCGGTCGAGACGGCGAAGCCGAGGTTGTCGAGCTGGAGCAGCATCGCTTCGCCTTCGACTCCCTTGATCAGAAGCGACGCGATACCGGGGATGCGGGGCCCGTCGCCCTTCACCGAGGTCTCGACGTTCTCGAGCGCATCGATCACGCCTCGAGAGAGCTTCTCGCGAAACTCGCCGAGCCTTGCGGCCTCCTCGGTCTGGGTGTCGAGCATGAGCCGCAGCGCGGTCGCGAAGCCGACGGATCCGGCGACGTTCTGCGTGCCGCTGCGCTTGCGGAACTCCTGTCCGCCGCCGCGCAGGAACGGGTTGAACGGCGTGCGCTTGCGCAGGTACAGCACGCCGATGCCCTTGGGGCCGTAGATCTTGTGGCCCGAGAACGAAGCGGCGTCGATGCCCAGCTCCTCGACGTCGAACGGCACCTTGCCCAGGGTCTGGGCGGCATCCGTGTGCATGAACGCGCCGTGGGCGTGCGCCGCCTCTGCGATCTCCTTGATCGGCGCGACCGTACCGAGCTCGTTGTTGCCGTGCATGACCGATACCAACACGGTGTCGTCGCGCAAGGCCGCCGAGACATCCTCGGCGTGCATCCACCCGTCCTCGCGCGGCTTGACGTAGGTGACCTCGAACCCGTTCTTCTCCAGCCAGTGTGCGGGCTCGAGGATCGCGTGGTGCTCGAACGCCGAGACGACCACGTGGCTGCCGTGCTTCGCCTGCGCCGACTGCGCGATGCCCACGAGGGCGGTGTTGTCCGACTCGGTGCCGCCGCTGGTGAACAGCACTTCGTTCGGGTTCTGGGCGCCGAGCATCGAGGCGACCTGCTCGCGCGCCTCCTCGAGTGCGGTGTACGCCTCACGTCCGAGTCGATACAGCGAGTTCGGATTGCCGAACTTCTCCGAGAAGTACGGCAGCATCGCCTCGACCACGCGCGGGTCGGCGGGCGTGGTGGCCGCGTAGTCGAAGTAGGTAGTCTCGTCCATCGGTCGCCTCCGTGTCAGCCGGTCGCCCCGGCGTTGTCGAACGCAGTCTGAGAGCTCGCCAGTTCGGCGAGCGTCGTGGTCCCGAACACGTCACGCAGTGCCGCGGTCGCGCGGCTCCACACCGAGCTCGCGGCACACGCCGCACTGCGGCTGCACGCGACGTCGCGCTCCGCGTCGCAGACGTTGCTCGCAAGCGGGCCCTCGAGCGCCTCGACGATCTCGAGCACGGTCACCTCGGTCGGAGGCTTCGCGAGTTCGAACCCGCCGCGTGCCCCCCGCACCGCGGTGACGATGCCGGCACGGCGCAGGGACACGAAGAGCTGCTCGAGGAAGCGCGCGGGAATCCCCCGGCGCTCACTGATCTCACGCGCGCTCACCGGCCCCGACCCGTAGTTGCAGGCCAAGTCGATGGCGGCGAGCACGCCGTATTCGCTCTTCGCGGTAAGACGCATGCACGTCCTTCGGCTAATCCCGACTGAAACAGTAGTGATTAGATACCCGTCGGCGCTTCGTGTCAACAGGGGCCAGGGATCGCTGTGTGAATCTCGCCCTCGGGTGCGCACACGGACCGCTTCCGCCCGCCCCGTCGAGCCAACCTCTTGTCGCGCGGTCCCCGCCTCGAGGCGACCAGATTCTGCCGTCGGGGTATCGATGACACCCGCTCGTCGAATCGAACGAATGCTCGCTTGTGGGGGGTCGGCGGTTTGGCTAAGATGGGCACCCGCCTCTCACGAGGCTTGGGTTTGTCACCGGTCCATGGCTGATAGCTGCAGGGTAGCGAGAGCCCACTGGATCCGACGACAAGAGCCCCGATACGCCGCGGCAGTCGGCATGTCGGGGCTCTTCGCGTACATGACGGGAATCGCCAGCGGTCGTGGGAGAAAGACCGTCTAGAGCGTCTTCAGCAGGTTCGCCATCTCGATCGCGGCGGTCGCGGCTTCCCAGCCCTTGTTGCCCTGCTTGGTACCGGCGCGCTCGACCGCCTGTTCGATCGTGTCGGCGGTGATAACACCGAACGAGATGGGCACCCCAGAGTCCATCGCCCCCTTGGCGACACCCTTGGCGACCTCGGAGGCTACGTACTCGAAGTGCGGGGTTCCCCCTCGAATCACGACGCCCAGCGCGACGACGGCGTCGTAGCGCCCGGAGTCCGCGAGCTTCTTGGCGACGAGCGGCAGCTCGAAAGCGCCCGGCACCCACGCTGTGTCGATGTCAGTCTCGGCGACGTCGTGTCGCGTCAAGGCGTCCATGGCGCCGGAGACGAGGCGGGCGGACAGAAGCTCGTTGAAGCGGCTCGCGACGATCGCCACCTTCAACCCGGTCCCGATGAGATTGCCTTCGTATATGGTCATTGACTACGTCCCTTCCCTTCCGGTGGTGCTGCCCGGTGCGCCGCCGACTTCAGTGGCGGGCTCGTTCGGCTCAGTGCTGCCCAGCGAGAGCGTGTGGGCGAGCTTCTCCTTCTTCGTGCGCAGGTACGCGATGTTCGCGTCACAGGCGGGTACCTCCAGGGGGACCTGCTCGGTCACCTGAAGGCCGTAGCCCTCGAGCCCCACGATCTTCCGAGGGTTGTTGGTCATGAGCCTGATCGACTTCAGGCCCAGATCGCACAGGATCTGCGCCCCGATCCCGTAGTCGCGCAGATCGGCCGGGTACCCCAAGGCCTCGTTCGCCTCGACGGTGTCCGCGCCCTGCTCCTGGAGCTCGTAGGCCTTGAGCTTGGCGGCAAGCCCGATCCCGCGGCCTTCATGGCCGACGATGTAGAGCACGACTCCGGCCCCCTCGGCCTCGACCTTGCGCATCGCTTCTTCGAGCTGCGCCCCGCAATCGCAGCGCAGCGAGTGGAAGACGTCGCCGGTCAGACACTCGGAATGGACGCGGACGAGCACGTCTTCCCGACCGCAGACGTCCCCCTTCACGAGCGCGACGTGCGTCGCGTTGTCGATCAGCGAGGTGTAGCCGTAGGCGACGAACTCGCCGGCGCGCGTGGGCAGCTTCACCCGCGAGGACCGCTCCACGAGTCTCTCCGTGCGACGCCGATAGCGGATGAGATCGGCGACGGTGATCATCTTCAGCCCGTGCTCCGCGGCGAACGCCTCGAGTTGCGGGCGTCGGGCCATGGTGCCGTCAGGGTTGATGATCTCGCAGATGACGCCGGCAGGGGCGAGCCCGGCGAGTCGGGCGAGGTCGACGGCCGCCTCGGTGTGGCCGGCTCGCTCGAGCACGCCTCCGGGACGTGCCCGAAGTGGGAACACGTGCCCCGGCATCGAGATGTCGGCGGCGGTCACCGAGGGATCCACCGCGGCGAGGACCGTGGCGCACCGGTCGGCGGCCGAGATGCCGGTCGTGATCTTGCCCTTGGCCCCGATCGACACGTGGAACGCTGTGCCCTGTGCCGAGGTGTTGTCATCGGTCATGGGCGGGATCTTGAGCTCGTCGAGCCGCGCCCCCTCGAGCGGCAGACACACGAGCCCCCGACCGTGCGTGATCATGAAGTTCACCGCCTCGGGCGTGGCCTTATCGGCAGCCATGACCAGGTCGCCCTCGTTCTCGCGATCCTCGTCGTCCACGACGATGAGCATCCTTCCGGCCCCGATCTCCGCGATCGCCTCGTCGATCGAAGCGAACGGCGCGGCGGCGTGGGGTTCCGAAACCGGAGCGGGTGCGGCGGCGGGTGCGGCTTCGTGAGTGTTCGTCATGTGCGTGTCTACCGTCCGTCCGTGAACTCGCGGAGCATGTCGCCAAGCCCCTTGCGCGATGCGTCGCTGTCGGATCTCGAACTCCCGCCGTACACATCCACGAACCGCTTCACGTACTTGCCGAGGATGTCTGCCTCGAGGTTCACGGGAGCTCCGATCGGCTTGTCCTTGAGCGTGGTGACCTCCTCGGTGTGAGGTACGACCGCGGCCGCGAAGCTCTCACCCTTCATCTGGGCGACGGTGAGCGAGATGCCGTCGACGGCGATCGAACCCTTGGGCACGACGTAGGGCATCAGTGCCGCCGGCACCTGGAACTGGTACACCGTCGAGTTGCCGGAGTGATGCCTGAGCAGCAGCCGCCCGATGCCGTCGACGTGTCCGGTCACGAGATGGCCGCCCAGGCGATCCGACAGGCGGAGAGCACGTTCGAGATTGACCTTGCTGCTCGCCTTCAGGCCGCCGAGCGTGGTCCGCTCGAGGGTCTCCTGGCTGACGTCGGCAATGAACGCGCCGCGGATGAACTTGACCACGGTGAGGCATGCCCCGTCGACCGCGACCGAGTCGCCGATGGCCATGTCTCGGCCGAACTCCGGCGCGTAGACCTCGAGCAGTGCGCCGCCGTCCTTGCGCTCGACTCGGGTGATGATTCCTTGTGACTCGATCAGCCCCGTGAACATGGGCGCGATCTCCCTTCCGAGATCGGCGATACCTACCTGGCGGCCGCTGGTCGCCATACGGTGACCGCGACGTCTCCCACGATACCTGCTTCGATCGGCGCCACGACGTGCCTCAGTGCGCTTCCGAGACGGTCTTCAGGCCCTCCGAACACCGACGGGGCATCATGCCCCGCCATGCCTCCGGCCACGACCGACACGAGTTCGTCGACGAGCCCCTCGACCCACATCGCCGAGAAGAGTCGCGGGCCGGGCTCGACGAGGACCTCGGAAAGACCACGCCTGCCGAGCTCGGCGAACGCGCCCTCGAGGCCCCGCTCGGCGTCGTAGGACTCGACGATAGCCGTGTGCGGGAGAACGCCCCGCGCCTCCGGCACCCGCCCTTCGGGCACCAACACCACTGTCGGCGCTAGTCCGTCGGAGAACAGCCGCGCATCCGGACGAGGCAGATGCTCCCGCACCAGGACTACCCGCAGAGCCTGCCGCTCGGCTCGTGTGCCCGTCGCGTCGCGAACCGTGAGGGCGGGATCGTCGGCATCCACGGTCGCCGCGGACACGACAACCGCGTCTGCAGCCGCACGCAGCCGGCGGGTGATCTCGGCGCCCGAGTCTCCCGTGATCGACGCTCGTTCGCCGCGCAGGAACGCCGGTTTGGCGTCGAGCGACAGAGCGAGCTTGACGCGTACGAGCGGTGTACCGGCGGCGACCCGCTTGAGCCACCCCTCGTTCTGTTCCTCGAACGGCGAGAGGTCGTCGGCGAGCTCGACCTCGACACCCGATGCCCGCAGGCGCTCGACACCTCCGCGGGCTTCGGGATTCGGGTCGCGCATCCCGACGACGACGCTGCCGACACCGGCGGCGATCAGCGCATCCGCGCACGGGGGCGTGCGGCCGTGATGCGCACACGGTTCCAGCGTGACGAAGGCGGTTGCACCGCGAGCGCGCTCGCCCGCCTCGGCAAGCGCGAAGACCTCGGCGTGAGGCTGTCCGGCCTGGGGATGGAACCCGCGACCCACGACGGCGCCCTGCGGCGAGACGATCACGCAGCCGACGAGCGGATTGGGCGCGGTGGCGCCACGGCCCCGCTCGGCGAGCAGGAACGCCTCACGAAGGTGTGGCTCGGCGATGGTCTCGGATACGTCCGTGAACAGACGCACTGCGCTGACCCTTCTTCTCCCGTCCGGACTGTGACCGTCGGCTCCGGAATCTCACCGGATCGGCCCCTTTCGGGGTTCGCGGGCTGTGACCGCCGGTGGGGAGTTTCACCCCGCCCTGAAGAAAGCGTTCTGGATTCTAGCAGGTCGTGTGGGTTCTCGCTTCCCGAGCCGCCGTGCTATCTGCCGAGGAGCCAGAAGACCAGCGCGGCGATCGCGAAGACCGCGACGATCTGGAGGGCTACTCTCAGCAGGAAACGGGGCCACGGCTCCTGCGCCATCCGAACCAGCCGGTTCGACCGCTCGAGCTCGCCCGTCTCCGCGTTCTGCGCGTCTTGCTGCTGGCCGAACCACGAGCCCATCGGGGCTCCTAGCCGATCGCCTGCATGGCAGCTCCACGGATCCGCTCGATCGCGCCCTTGGGGTCCGCGTCGCCGAAGACCGCGTTGCCGGCCACGAGGCACCGGGCGCCCATCGCAGAGACCATCGGCGCGGTGTCGACGTTGATCCCGCCGTCGACTTGGATGACGAGCTGGGCTCCCTCGGCGTCGCAGAGCTCGGCGAGATCGGCGACCTTCTCGGCGGCGCGCGGAATGAACGCCTGCCCGCCGAAGCCGGGATTCACGCTCATGATGAGCACGAGGTCGAGGTCGGCAAGCACGTCGCGCAGCAATTCGACCGGCGTTCCCGGGTTCACCGAGACACCCGCCTTGGCACCAGCGGCATGGATACTCTGGATCGCACGATGGACGTGCCGTGTCGACTCCCAGTGCACCGTCACGCTGTCAGCGCCCGCGTCCAGGTACCACTGCAGGGTATCGTCCGTGTTGGCGATCATCAGGTGGACGTCGAGGGGCAGGTCGGTGACGCCCTTGAGGGCCTTGACCACCGGCGGGCCGATCGTGAGGTTGGGCACGTAGTGGCCGTCCATCACGTCGACGTGGACCCAGTCGGCACCGCCGTCTTCGAGCAGCGCCACCGCTTCTGCGAGCCGGGTGAAGTCCGCCGACAGGATCGAGGGTGCGATGAGCACGCGGTCCATCTAGCGCCTCCTAGTCGTCGGCGAGCCCCATGCTGTGAAGCTCGTCGGTCGCCTCTCTGCCCAACAGGTACCCCATCGCTTCGGCAAGCGATGCCCCGTCGTAGAGCACGCTTCGCACGACGTGGGTGATCGGCATGTCGATGCCGTGCTGCTTGCCCAGCTGATCGATCGTGAGGGCCGCGGTCGCACCCTCGGCGACCATGTGGGTCTCGGCGTAGAAGTCCTCGACTGTCTTGCCCTTCGCGATCATCTCGCCGAGCAGGCGGTTGCGGGAGTGACGGGACATCGCGGTCGCGATCAGGTCGCCCATGCCCGCGAGCCCCATGAAGGTGATGGACTGCGCTCCCATCGCCACGCCGAGCCGGCTCATCTCGGCCAGTCCCCGGGTCAGCAGCGCCGCCTTCGTGTTGTCGCCGAACCCGAGGCCATCGGTCGCGCCCGCGGCCACAGCGATGACGTTCTTGGTGGCCCCACCAAGCTCGACCCCCACCACGTCGGAGTTCGTGTAGGCGCGGAAGGTCGGCGAGAAGAACGCGTCACGCACGAAGCGTGCGGTCGCTTCGGAGTAGGACGCGACCACGGTGGCCGAGGGCACGCCCGTGGAGACCTCCTCGGCGTGGTTCGGTCCCGAGAGCGCCGCGAGGCGGCTCCGATTGCCCAGCACATCCTCGAGCACCTGGGTCATGCGCAGCAGCGTGTCCTTCTCGAGGCCCTTGGCCAGCGACACCACCGGCGTCGTCTCAGGAATGTACGGCCGCAGGTGCTCGGCGGTCTCCCGCATGCCGATCGTTGGCGTGACCATGACGACGAGTTCGGCGCTTTGAGCTGCCTGTTCGTAGTCCGCGGTCGCCATGACGGTGGCCGGCAGCTGCACGGCGGGAAGGTAGACCGGGTTTCGGTGGTCGGCGTTGATGCCGTCGGCGATCTCGGCCTCGCGAGCCCACAGCGTCACCTCGTGACCTGTCGAGCCGACCAGCCACGATACCGCCGTGCCCCAGGAACCTCCACCGATGACTGCGATGCGCACTACAATTGCCTCCCCTTCGGGGTGCTCACGTCGGACTGCTGGGCCCCGGCCTCTATGCGCGGCGCCCGCTGCGCCCGCGCTGCCGCTCGAGCCCACGATACCCGAGCCTCTTCGCCGCGCACGATCCTCCCGACGTTGGTGCGGTGTCGCCAGATCACCAACGCGGCTCCCACCAGCGCGAACAGGACGATCGCCGGCTGGTCTCCGTAGAGAACGATGGCGAGAACAGGATACAGGGCAGCGATCGTCACCGATCCCGCCGAGACCATCCCCGTAACCCACACGACGGCGAACCACACAGCCAGCTCGATCGGAACGACCAGCGGCGTGAGAACGGCCAGCGCCCCAGCACCGGTCGCGACGCCCTTGCCACCCTTGAAGCCGATGTACGGCGAGTACGAGTGACCCATCATCACCGCGAGTGCCGCGACGATCTCGGCCCAGGTCGTGAGGTTCCACGCCTCCGAGGGCACGTCGCCGAATTGCGCCCGCGGCACGATCAGCAGCGCAATACCCACGGCTGCGGCGCCCTTGACGGCGTCGAGGGCGAACGTCGTGAGTCCGGCGTTTCGGCCCAGTACGCGATAGACGTTCGTTGCCCCGAGGTTGCCCGAGCCGGCGGTGCGGACGTCCACGCCGTAGAACAGCCTGCCGATGACGAGCGCCCACGGAATGCCGCCGATCAGGTAGGCGATCGCGGCGACGGCAACGAACCGGAGAGCGACGCCGGTCACTGAGCGGCCTTCGTCACGAGTCCTTCTCCCGGAACCTCAGGAAGATGGGCGTGCCCTGGAAGTCGAAGCGATCGCGCATGCGGTTCTCGACGTAGCGCTTGAAGTTGTCGTCGGCGAGGGTGGGGTGATTCGCGAAGAAGGTGAATCCCGGCGGCGCGGTACGTGTCTGCGTCACGTAGTTCACCCGCAGGGTCTTACCGCCCTTCGTCACGGTGTGGCCGAACTCCCGCATCTCGGTGAGAAGCTTGTTCAGCGCGCTCGTGGTGATGTGCCGGTTGTAGTTCTCGTAGACGCCGTCGACGAGGTCCCAGATCTTGTCGACACTGCGCCCCGTCAGCGCACTGACGCGAAGCACCGGTGCGTAACCGACGAAGTTGAGACGATCCGAGATCCGGACGAGGAGCTCGTCCTTCTCCTCCTGCGTCTCCATCGCATCCCACTTGTTGAGGAGGATGACCATCGCGCAGCCTCGCTCCTCGGCGAAGCGGGCGATGCGCTGGTCCTGGTCGGTGAGTCCGATGGTCGCGTCGATCACGAGAAGCGCGATGTCGGCACGGTCGATCGCCCGCATCGCGCGGACGAACCCGTAGTACTCGACGTCCTCGTCCACCTTCGCTGCACGTCTCAGGCCCGCAGTATCCACGAGGCGGTAGCGAACCTCGTCTCGCTCGACGAGCGTGTCCACAGCGTCCCGTGTCGTTCCGGCCACCTCGGAGACGATCGAGCGTTCGCGGCCCGCCAGCCGGTTCAGCAGCGAGGACTTGCCCGCGTTCGGGCGGCCGATGATCGCGATGTCGATCTCGTCGGCAGCGGCCTCGGGCTCTCGTTCCGGCAGGACCTTCACGATCTCGTCGAGCAGATCTCCGGTACCGTGCCCGTGTGTCGCCGAGACAGGCCACGGGTCGCCGAGACCCAGCTGCCAGAACTCGTGGACGGCCTCGTTACGCCCCGGCGTGTCCATCTTGTTGACGGCGACGAAGGTCGGCGTCTTGGACCGCTTGAGGATGCGAGCGACCTCCTCGTCGTCGGGTACGAGGCCCACCCGGCCGTCGACAAGGAAGACGATGGCGTCGGCTTCCTCGGCGGCGAGCAGGGCCTGGTCGCGGATCGAGGCCTGGAACGCATCGATCGAACCGGCCTCGATGCCGCCGGTGTCGATCAGGATGAACTCGCGCCCGTTCCAGTCTGCGCGGTGATAGCTGCGGTCCCGGGTGACCCCCCGTGCCTCATGCACGATGGCCTCGGACGCTTGAGCGATGCGGTTCACGAGCGTGGACTTGCCGACGTTGGGTCGGCCGACCACGGCAACGATAGGCAGTGCCACGGTGCTCCCTCTTCGTGCGTCGCGCGCGGCTGCGCGCTGCGGATGCTTGCTCGCGGCTAGGATGCGAGCGCCAGCAGGGCCTCTACCAGCCCGCGGGCGTCTGAGGATACCAGACGCACCTGCTCCTTCGTCCGCTTCTCGAGCTCCTCGGCGCCGACGTCATCCAGGGTGAGCCCCTCGGCGTTGAAGATCACGTCGGGCACGAGATAGGTCGTCGCTCCCCTCCTCGCGATCCCGCCCGCGACCGCGTCACCGCGGATCGCCTCGACGAGATCTGCCGCCACGAGCAGGCCCGTGACGCTCACGTTCCCGCCAAAGAATCGATTCCCCACACCGAGCACGCGAACCGCCGGTCCCGCCCCCTCCGCGGAGAGTGCGTGGGCAAGCACGGGCGCGAACAGCTCGCCGCTCACCACCACCGCCCGGTTCCCGGCTGTCTCGAGTCCGGTCGACGCGCGCACCAGCTCCGCGCGCGCTTCGTGCAGGTCGTCCAGGAACGCCCGCACGAGCCCGATGCCGTTCTCGTACTGGGGGAAATCGTCGTAGTCCTGCGCCGGTGGGATGGGACGGCGGGCGGCGAGGTAGAACTCGTCAGCCAGGTAGAGCCAACCCACGTCGTGTGCCTCTCGCATCGCCCGCTGCCACGGCTCGACCTGATCCACCACCGCCGCCGCTGACTCGGGCGTCTCGTAGGAGCCCAGGAACGCGTTCTGGTGCCGCGTATAGCCGAGCGGAACCACGCCCACCGACAGCACGCCTTCCCGTTCGGCACACCAGGTCAGCGTGCGCTCGAGCTCGGCTCCGTCGTTCACGCCCGGGACCAGCACGATCTGAACGTGGAGGTCGATACCCGCGTCCAGGAGCTGGTCGGCGCGCTCGAGCGCGCGGTCCTCGCGGGCACACACGAGGTGCTTGCGGACCTCAGGTGCGACCGCATGCAGCGAGAAGTACAGCGGGGAAAGCGCCTGCTCGGCGATTCTGGCCACATCGTCGTCGCTCAGGTTCGTCAGCGAGACGAAGTTGCCCTGAAGTAACGAGAGCCTGAAGTCGTCATCACGCAGATACAGCGTTCGTCGCATTCCCTTCGGGAGCTGCATCATGAAGCAGAACGCGCAGGCATTGCGGCACGTACGGACGCCGTCGAACAGCGCTGCCGAGAACTCGATGCCCCATCCTTCGCCCGCCTCGCGGACAATCTCGACTTCGCGCTCGCTTTCGCGCTCGAGACCTTCGCGCACGACCGACAGCACGGCCACCTCGCCGTCGGCGAACCACTGCCAGTCGAGCACGTCCGCCACCTCGTGACCGTCGACGGCGAGAACGATGTCACCGGCGAGAAGGCCGGCCCGCTCGGCGGCGCTGCCGCCTTGGATGCATGCGATGTGTCCGCCGACCGTGGCGGGAGTCGGGCCGCCGTAGTCGGCTCGCGACCTCACGCTTCCTGCGCCTCGATCGCTGAGATGACCCCGCGGATCTGCTCGTCGGGGGTGGACGCTCCCGCGGTGACACCGACGGTTTCGGCACCGGCGAACCAGGACGCCTCGAGTTCGTCCGCGGTCTCCACGTGGTGGGTGCGGGGATTCGCCGAGCGGGAGATCTCCGCCAACCGCTTGGTGTTCCCCGAGTTGTGGCCGCCGACCACCACCATCACGTCGACCTCGCGCGCGAGCTCGTCCGCGGCCATCTGCCGCTGCTCGGTCGCCGAGCAGATCGTGTTGAACACGCGCAGTTCGTTGGCTTTGGGCAGCAATGCCACCACGACCGCCTCCAGGCGCTCGGGCGATTGGGTGGTCTGGACCACGATCCCGATCCGACGCGACGGCAGCCGGGCACCGAGCTCCTCAGCCGACCCGATGACGATGGCGTCGCCGCCTGCGTGCGCGACGATCCCCTCGACCTCGGGGTGATCGGCCTCCCCCACCACTACGAGGGTGTAGCCCTCGGCTCGCAGCTGCTCCGCGGCCTTCTGGGCCTTGGTCACGAACGGGCATGTCGCGTCGACGACGTCGAGCCCCTTGTCGAGTGCCGCCGAGATGATCGCGGGATCCACGCCGTGCGTCCGAATGACGAGCGTGCCGTCGGAGACCTCGTCGAGACAGCCCGCCACCTCGACGCCCTGATCGCGCAACGCTGCGACGGCCTGGGGATTGTGGATCAGCGGCCCGAGCGTCTTCACGCGCTGTCCGCCCGCCGAGGCCTCCTCGGCAAGCTTCAACGCCCGTTCGACGCCGTAGCACACGCCCGCGTACCGCGCGACCCGTACCTCCACCTACGCGCTCCTCGCTCGCTCGAGCTGCTCGTCGATGCAACGCATGATCGCTCCGGTCATCGCCTCGACACGCTCCTTGCGACCCTCTCCCGGAATGTCGTCGGGGCAGATGGGCGCACCACAGCAGATGGTCACCTTCGGGAACCGGACGAACCGGGTCCCCACCGGCCTGATCTTCTCGGTACCCGCGATCCCCACGGGGATGACGGGCACGTTGGCCCGAAGCGCGATCAGTGCGACGCCGCCCTGGGCCTCGGCCTGTCCGTCGAGGTTGCGCGTGCCTTCGGGGAAGATGCCGACGAGCTCGCCGAGGCCCAGCAGCCGGGTCGCGGTCTGAATCGCCTCGCGGTCCGCGGTTCCGCGATGCACCGGGAACGCCCAGAAGTGATCGAGCCCCCAGCCCAGCCACCGGACGTCCCACAACCCAGACTTGGCCATGAAGTGGGTCGCGCGGGGCGCCCTGCACCACAGAAGAACGGGATCGCCGTAGGAGATGTGATTGCCCGCGAGTATCGCTCCGCCTGTCGACGGGATGTTCTCGGCGCCACACAGGCGGACGCGGAAGAGCAGAAGCAGCAGCTTGCCCACGGTGAGGCGCAAGATCCGCGCGAGCCAGAACCCGTGGGCCGCCGAGGCCCCGCGGATCTTGGAGGGACGCTCGTAGGTCGCGCGTTCCGTCACGCGTCCTCGCCTTCATCGCCGTCGGCTTCGTCGTGCGCGGCCGGTTCCGCGGTCGCGCTGACGCGCTCATCGGCGAGGGCCGCGACCGCGTCGACGACCTGGTCGATGGTCAGCCCGGTGGTGTCGACCTCCACCGAGTCCGATGCCGCGGCGAGCGGCGAGTGCACGCGCGAGGAGTCGTAGTCGTCGCGGCGCAGGATATCCGCGAGCACTTCGTCGTCGGTGACCGACGAACCGGCGGCCCGCTGCTCGGCACCCCGGCGCCGCGCCCGCTCCTGGGCGGATGCTGTCAGGAACACCTTGAGCTCCGCATCGGGGAACACAACGGTTCCGATGTCGCGGCCCTCCACCACCACGTCCTGACCTGCGGCCAGCTCGCGCTGCCTCGCGACCATGACCTCTCGCACGTCCTTGATCGCCGAGACGGGGCTGACGGCGCGATCCACGGCCGGCGTGCGGATCGGCGCCGTCACGTCGATGCCGCCGATGAGCACGCGGGTGGGTAGCGCGCTCCCGCCCTCATGCGCGAACTCGACTGGCTCTGCCAGCGCGAGCGCGGTGACAGCCCGATCGTCGTCGAGCGGCAGACCGCGCTCGAGTGCGCGTAATGCGACAGCGCGATACATCGCGCCAGTGTCCAGGTAGCGGAAGTTGAGGCGAGCGGCGACCGCCTTGGCCACGGTGGACTTGCCGGATCCGGCAGGGCCGTCGATGGCGATGATCATGGCTGCTGGGGCGCCCTTCGTCGGGGTCGTGGGTGCGCCCGACATCGTACCGCACACGGCTGCCGTCACTTGGCTCGCAGGGCCTCGATCGTCTCGGCGAACCGGGGGAACGAGACGTCCACCGCGTCGAAGCGGACCACCTCGACGGGAGCACTGGCGACGAGCCCTGCGAGCGCCCACGTCATGGCAAGGCGATGGTCGCCAAGGGAGTCCAGCGTGGCGCCGTGCAGCCGCGAGGGACCTGACACGACAAGGTCGTCACCCTCGGTCCACGCCACCCCGCCCAGCGCCCGCAGGCCGTCCACGATCGCGGCGAGGCGATCGGACTCCTTCACGCGCAACTCGCCGACCCCCTCGAACCGGGTGACGCCGCGAGCCTGCGACGCCACGAGCGCGAGGACCGGGACTTCATCGACGAGCGACGCGACCTCGTGAGGGCGAACGGTGCAGCCCTGGAGCGCCGGCTCGTAGCGGGCGACAAGGGTTCCCACCGGTTCGCGGCCGCTCTCGAAGGTCCCGACTTGGCCGAGACGCGCCCCCATCCGGCGGAGCACGCGGACGAACCCGGTGCGCGTGGGGTTGAGGGCCACATCGGCGACCCGCACGTCGCTGCCGGGCACGATCGCGGCGGCCGCGACAAGGAACGCCGCCGACGACGGGTCGCTCGGCACGGAGACATCCGTCGCCTGAGGCGTCGAGGGGCCTTCGACGGCGGCCTCGTTCGTCACGGCGTCGACGGACAGCGGCACTCCGAACGCGGGAAGCAGCCGTTCGGTGTGATCGCGGCTGGGCGCAGGCTCGCGGACCGAGGTCCGCCCCGCCGCCCGCAGCCCCGCCAACAACACGGCCGTCTTCACCTGCGCCGAGGCCACGGGCGACTGATAGTCGATCGCCTCAAGCAGCGGGGCGGTGGGGAGCGCTGCATCGGTGGCGCGGTCGGAGGGCGCGGACTCCGGACCGCTCGACACGAGCGGAAGGGTTCCGTCGCCCAGGTAGCGGAACGTGGCGCCCATGAGCTCGAGTGGATCGGTGACGCGCCGCATCGGTCGCCGGCGCAGCGAATCGTCGCCCGTGAGTTCGACCTCGACAGGCCAACCCGCCAGTACTCCGAGCAGCAGCCGCGCGGTGGTGCCGCTGTTTCCGCAGTCGATGGGGACGGACGGGGCGGTCGGTCCCGCAGTGCCCCAGCCACGGATGGAGCCCCGCAGCGAGCCGTCGCGGGCGGGCGCCAACGAGACATGGGCGCCAAGCGCCTTCACGGCCGCGACCGTCGAGCGCACGTCGGCCGAATCGAGGACCCCGGTCACGAGTGACGTGCCCTCGGCCATCGCGGAGAACAGCACGGCGCGGTGTGAGAGCGACTTGTCACCGGGAACCCTGACGCTGCCGCTCAGAGGGCCCGCTGCGGGCAAGCTCACGTAGGCGTCCACTACTCCCCTGCTTCCTCGGCCGCCGCCTCGTCAAGCGTCTCGAGCCTGGGCTCGTAGCCGAGCGACACGAGCTCCCGGACCAGCCCGTCGACGTCGCCCTCGTCGGTGAGCACGAGCACGAGCACGGCGGTGTCCTCGCTCTGGTGGTCGATGTCGATGCCCTCGATGTTGCAGCCCGCGGCACTGACCGCTCCGGTGATCTCGGCGACCACGCCGGGGCGGTCCAGGATCGGCACCTTCAGCTCGCGCAGCGTGGTGGTGGCCGGGACCCACTGCGCGGGCAGCGAACGCCTTACTTCGGCAGCGCGGGCAAGCCACGAACGGATCTCATCGCGGTCGCCCGCCGCGCACCATCGCCTCGAACTCGCCGAGAACGCCTCGCAGCTCGCGAAGACCGGCGGCCAGAGCGTCGGAGTTGTCGAGGCAGATGCCGGTCCACAGCTCGGCGCTGCCCGCGGCGATCCGCGTCGTATCCTTGAACCCGCCAGCAGCAAGCCGGAGCAGCTCGCGGCCGTCTCCGGCGTGTGCCGCGGCCACGTCGACGAGTGCCGCGGCGGCGACGTGCGGGACGTGGCTGACGATCGCGACCGCCTCGTCGTGAGACCGCGGGTCGACCGAGACCACCCGCGCGCCGAGCGCGCTCACGAACTCGTGCACCCGGCGGTACGCGTCCATGTCAGTCTCGGGCGCGGGCGTGAGCAGCCAGTACGCGTTGTGGAACAGGTCCGGACGCGCAGCTTGAACGCCGCTGCGTTCGCTTCCCGCCATGGGGTGACCGCCCACGAACCGCGCCGGCGGCTTCAGTGCACGGCGCGAGGCGCGAACCACGCCCCCCTTCGTCGAGGCGACGTCGGTGACCACGCCGTCGTAGCCCTCGGCCCCGATCCGCTCGAGCCAGCCCTCGGCGAGCTGTGCCGGCGTCGCGACGATCACCAGCGATACGACCTCGCCCGGACCGAACCAGCCTCGCTCGCAGGCGTCATCCACGAGCGCGGCCTCGTCGAGGAGGCCGTGCTCGAGGGCGTGCTCGAGCGCGCCGGCGTCGATGTCGACGCCGTAGATCACGGGCCGGTTCTCGAGGGCATCGAGCGCAGCGGCGATCGACCCGCCAATGAGTCCGATCCCCACGATGCAGACGGTGAAGAAGCCGCCGGGTGGCAGCTGGACCGTGGTCATCGCGCGGTCCCCAGAGCGAGATGCTCCAGCTCCAGCAACGGGGCGACGTCCGCCATCAGCTGGGCGAAGCCCTCCGGCGTGAGCGACTGGGGGCCGTCGCACTTGGCGTGCTCGGGATCGACGTGCACCTCGACGAGCAGGCCGTCCGCACCGGCGATGACCGCCGCACGCGACATCGGGCGCACGAGATCGCGGCGACCCGTGCCGTGCGACGGGTCCACGATCACGGGCAGATGCGTGAGCGACTTCAGCGCTGCCACGGCGGCGAGGTCGAGCGTGTTGCGCGTGTAGGTCTCGAAGGTCCGTATGCCCCGCTCGCACAGCATCAGGTCGCGGTTGCCGCCCTTCAGCACGTACTCGGCGGCCGAGAGCATCTCCTCGATGGTCGCCGAGAGCCCCCGCTTGAGCAGCACCGGCTTACCCATCGTGCCCAGCTCCTCGAGCATCATGAAGTTCTGCATGTTCCGCGCGCCGACCTGGAGCACGTCGGCCCACTCGGCGACCGTCTCGGCATCGCGGACGTCGAGCACCTCGGTCACCACCGGCAGGCCGGATTCGTCGGCGGCTGCGCGCAGGAGCTTCAGCCCGTCGAGCCCGAGGCCCTGGAACACGTACGGCGACGTCCGTGGCTTGAACGCACCGCCTCGCAGCATCGTCGCTCCGGCGGCCTTCACCGCCCGGGCCGTGCCGAAGATCTGCTCCTCGCTCTCGACGGAGCATGGACCGGCCATCACGGCGAAGGCCCCACCTCCGACGGCGGTCCCCTTCACGTGAACGACCGTATCCTCAGGCTGGAAGTCACGGCTGACGAGCTTGTAGGGCTTGAGGACGCGGATGACCTCCTCGACCCCGGGCAGCCCTTCGAAGTCGAGGGTATAGATGATCTCGCGCTCACCGATGACGCCGATGATGGTCTTGACCTCACCTTGGGACAGGTGGGCCTGGGCGCCCGCTTCGGTGAGCAGGTCGACGATGTGGTCTACCTCGGACTGGGACGCGTGGTCCCGCATGACTACCAGCATGGCCAGATCTCCATTCCGTGCGTTGCTCGTCGGTCGCCTCGAGATCGGATCGCCGCGAGCACGGTCTGGCTAGAGCTGACCGAGCCTGCCCACGACCGCCTCGAAGGCCTCGCAGGTCGCCCGGACCTCGTCCGGTTTCCCGACACCTACACGCAGCGCCGGAGCGGAACCGAAGTCGCGGACGATGATCCCTTCGCCGAGAAGGGCCTCGAACACTTCGACCGGCTTCTCCGTCTTCACGTAGACGAAGTTCGTTTCCGACGGCGCGTACGCGATGCCGAGCCGGTCGAAGCACGAATACAGGTAGGTCTTCTGTTCTTGGTTCTCACGCCGCCGGCGTTCGACCTCGGCCTCGTCGGCGAGTGAGTAGTACGCGGCGACCTGTGCGACGGAGCTGACGTTGAACGGCTCGCGTACCTGGTCGATCGCGCTGGCGAGCGCCGTGGGCACCACGCCGTAGCCGACCCGAAGGCCGGCCAGCGAGTAGATCTTGCTGAACGTGCGCAGGACCACGATGCGCCCGTCGGGATCGAAGTAGTCGACCCCGTTCGGGTAGTCCGAAGCCGTCACGTACTCGAAGTACGCCTCGTCCACCACCACGGGGACGTGCTCGGGGATCGCGGCGAGGAACGCGTCGAACCGCTCCCTGCCATAGCTCGTGCCGGTGGGGTTGTTGGGGTTGCAGAGGAAGACGAGCTTGGTCCGCTCGGTCACCGCCGCGGCCATGGCCTCCAGGTCGTGGACATCGGCAGCCGTGAGCGGCACCCGCACCGAGGTGCCGCCGAAGATCTGCGTCACCGTCGGATAGACGATGAAGCTCGGCCAGGCGAACACGACCTCGTCGCCGGGATCGACCAGAACCTCCGCGATCAGGCGCAGGATCTCGTTGCTCCCGGAGCCCAGCGCGACGTTCTCGGGAGCAACGCCGAGCTTCTCGGCGAGCCGGCCCCGAAGCGCGCGTGCCGCTCCATCGGGATACCGATTGAGCCGCGGCAGAACCGCGGACATGGCCTCGATCGCAGCGGGGAACGGCCCGTAGGGGTTCTCGTTGCTGGAGAGCTTGATGATGCGCTCTTTGCCCGAACGCTCCCGGACCTCGCTCGTGCGAAGCCCCGGTGCGTACGGCACCAGCGGCTTCACCTCATCGCGTATGAGCGCGTCCCAGTCCATGCGTGCCTTCTCGTTCACGAGCACTCGCGTTCCCGACGCCGCATAAGGCGGCGGAAGGTTGCCGAGGATTGTCGCAGGATACCCGCCGGCACGGCAAGGTCGAGCTCGGCCGCTACCCGAGCACGAACTCCTCGAGCTGCCCATGTCCCTCGACGATCTTCACGACCGCGATCTGGGCGTTGCGTATGTGGAAGGTCCAGATGTGGTCGATGGACAGACCGAGCAGGAACGGCAGCGCCGAGCGGAACACGCCGCCATGGGTGACAACGGCCACGCGCCCGCCGCGTGCGAGAAGCTCCTCCATCACCGATGCCGAGCGGTCCCAGATGTCTCGGCGAGACTCGCCCATCGGGGCCACGGCGCCATCGACGTTCGCGAACTCGAAGGTGATCCCCTGTTCGACGGTCTCCTCAAAGGTGAAGCCCTCGGCGATCCCGAAATCGAGCTCGTTGAGGCGGTCGTCGATCTGGAGTTCGACGCCGCGGCGCTCGCTCGCGAGCCGCGCAACCGTGAGGGCCCGGCGTAGCGGGCTCGACCAGACGAGATCCGGCTCGAACGCCTCGATCCGCGCCGCAAGCCGCTCGACCTGCTCCACGCCGCGATCGGTGTACGGAGAATCGCCCCGACCGACGTAGCGGCCATTGATGTTGGCCTCCGTCTCGGGGTGACGCACGAGCATGATCCAGGTCTCGGTCGCTGCTCGTTCACGCTGTCGCCCATGCTGCCCACCTCGTCAGCCGACCACGGCGATGATCACGAACATCGCGGCCTCGGTGATCAGGATGCTCGCACCCATGACGTCCCCCGTCACCCCGCCGAAACGCTTGGAGAGAAGATGCGGCACGCCGGCGGCGAGCAGCCAGAACACGACGAGCATGACGACGCCGTGCAGATGCCAGTGGATTCCCACGAGGAGGCCCGAGAGGATCGCCGCGCCGAGGCCCGCGGACAGCACGCCCGCCGCACTCGGCCGACCGACCACCGCGGCGCCGAGTCCGTCTGCTTTCGCGGGACGCCCGAGCCATGCAGCGAAGGTGGCCGCGAAGCGGGCGAAGGGAGGGATCAGCAGCAGCTGGTGCTCGTGCGCGGTGAGGATGGTCGACAGCGCGGCGAACTCGGCCAGGGCGACCAGCACGATCGCGGTCACGCCGAACGCGCCGATGTGGGTGTCCGACGCCATCTGCTGACGCTCGATCTCCGTGCGCCCGAACCAGCCGTCGGCGGTGTCGGCGAGCCCGTCCCAGTGCAGCATCCGCGTCACGACCGCCCACACGACGAGAACCAGCACGGCCACCACGGATGCGTACTGGTGCCACCCCTGCCAGACGAGGTCGACGAGCTTGATCGGCACGTATGCGGCCAGCAGCGACCAGGAACCCCGCCCACACGTAGTAGGAGGCGACGTCCGGCCGCTCGTCGGTCGGCCAGCGAACCGGCAGAGGGACGATCGTCAGCTGGGTGATCGCGAGTGCCAGGTCTCGGACCGGGCGCGACCGCGCTTTCACGTACCCGCGCCCTCCTCGGCCGCCTCTGAGACTCCCGCCTCCGCGAACGTCGCCATCCCGCTCAGCATACGCGCAGCCGCGTCCATCAGCCCCATCGCCAGCGCCGCACCGGTTCCCTCGCCCAAACGCATGTCGAGGGTCAGCACGGGCGCAAGCCCCAGGGCGTCGAGCACCACAGCGTGCCCCGGCTCCACGGACAGGTGAGACGCGAAGAGGTAGTCCGCGGCGGCGGGACACAGCCGAACCGCGGCAAGCGCGGCGGCACCGGAGATGAACCCGTCGGCGACCACGCAGGTGCGCTCCTCCGCACAGCCGAGCACGACGCCGGCGAGGCACGCGAGCTCGAAACCCCCGAGGGCGGCGAGTACGCCCAGAGGGTCGCCGAGCAAGGCCTCGTTCACGATAAGCGCTTCGCGTACGACCTCTGCCTTGCGTGCCACACCCGCGTCGTCGAGGCCGGTGCCGCGCCCGACGACGCTGTCGACCTCGGCACCGGCGAACGCGGCGGTGAGGGCGGCGGCACTCGTGGAGTTGCCGATCCCCATCTCGCCGGTGCCGACGAGGGTGACGCCCTCCTCGGCGAGTTCGCGGGCGATCCGCACGCCGACCAGGACGGCCTCGGCGCACGCCTCCCGGGACATCGCGGGTCCGACCGACATATCTTCGGTCCCGAAGCCGACCTTCTCGATCCGCACCCCCGGCATGCCGTTGAGGTCTCGGGCCACCCCGACGTCGACCAGCACCAGCTCCGCTCCCACCGACGCCGCGATCTGGTTGATCGCAGCGCCTCCCGCCGAGAAGTTCGCGACCATCTGCCACGTGACGTCCTGCGGGTAGGGCGACACGCTCCGCCGAACCACGCCGTGATCACCGGCGGCGAGAACGATCGTCTTGCGAGCGACAGAGGGGCGCACGGTGCCCTGAACCGCGGCGATGCGCGCCGCCAGCTCCTCGAGACGGCCAAGGGACCGTGGCGGCTTCGTGAGCGAGTCGAGCCGGGTCCACGCGTCGGTCGCGCCGGACAACGGGACCGCACGGACGGAGTCCGTAACGGCGTACAGCTGGTCTTCGAAGGTGGGGCTCACCCGGTTCCTCTCAGTCGCGCGGCCAGGATGCCTGACGTGGTTGCTTCCCGAGGTCGAGCAGTCGGCCGGCCACGCACAGGTACGCGGCATCGGCGGCCGCGACGAGCCCGCGGTTCGCCGCACCGAGGACGTCTCGGAAGAGCCGTCCCGACGCGAAAGCGGGCACTACGCCGTCGCCGACCTCGTTGGTGACCACGATCGTGTCACCCGCTCGCGCGGCTATGGACGCTACGAGTGCCTCCACTCGTGCGCCCACCTCGCGGGCGGTCGCGGCGTCGGTCACCGCCGCGTCGCTCGCGTCAGCTCCCGCCGCCTCCGCGGCGGGCTCGGCCGCCGTAGCACCGTGCAACGCCCCTACGTCCTCCATCACGCGGCCCACGGCAGTTCCGAGGCAGTCGACGACGAGCAGCGCATCCGCGGGCACGTCCTCGAGGAAGCGGCGCACATCGTCGACCGCGAGGGTCTCGAACTCTGCGGGTCTGTCTTCCCGGTGCCGCGCGATGCGCTCAGACATCTCGGCGTCGGACTCACGCCCGAACACCGCCACGACGACGTGCTGGCCGTCGAGCGCCCGGCGCCGAGCGAGGTCCGCCGCAGCGGTGGACTTCCCCGAACGGGCGCCGCCCGTGAACACCACCAGCGCCATCTAGCTCTCCCCCATCCCCACCGCGTCTCGAAGCGCCCGGATCTCGTCGGCCGAGAGCTCCCGGACGGATCCCGAGCTGAGGTCGCCGAGCTCCACCGGCCCGAAGCGGATCCGATCCAGTTCGAGCACCGGGTGCCCGAGCGCCGAGAACATCCTGCGCACCTGGCGCTTGCGGCCTTCTCGGATGGCGATCTCGACCTCGCTGGTTCGACCGACGCGCAGGATCTCGACTCGCGCGGGCTGGGTGGGACCGTCGTCGAGCTCGATCCCACCCCGGAGGGCATCCGCCTCCCGCCGCTCGAGTCGACCGTCCACGATGGCTCGATAGGCCTTCTCGACCTTCCAGCGAGGGTGCAGCAACCGGTGGGACAGCTCCCCGTCGGTGGTGAACAGCAGCAGCCCGGTCGTGTCCTGGTCGAGACGACCCACCGGGAACAGCCCGGGGTGCTCGGCGACGGGCACGAGTGACGCGACAGTGGCACGCCCTTGTGGATCGCTCATCGTGGTCACGACGCCGACCGGTTTGTTGAGCGCAAGGTAGACGGGCGCGTCGGCGAGGCGCACCTCGCGGCCGTCGACGGTGACGACGTCCGCCGCGGGATCGACCTTTGCGCCGAGGCCCGACACGACCACGCCGTTGACGGCGACGCGGCCAGCGGTGATCAAGTCCTCGCTCCCCCGCCTCGAGGCGACGCCTGCCCGCGCAAGGAACTTCTGGACACGCATGGGCACGACGCGTTCGTCGGGCTCGGTCACGCTAGTCGACCTCGGCGATGTCGTCCTCGGACATCTCGCCGCCGAGAACCGGGCCCTCGGTCGCCGAGAGGCGGTCCCGGATGGCGCGCTCGGTGTCCGGGTCGGGCGAGAAGTCCTCGAGCGGCGGAAGCTCGGCGAGGTCCTTCAGGCCGAAGCGCTCGAGGAAGGTGCGTGTCGTTCCGTACAGGATCGCGTTGCCTGCGCCCTTGTCGCGCCCGACCTCGCGCACCAGCCCCTTCTCGATGAGTGACGCCATCACGCCCTCGCTGTTGACACCGCGAACCGCGTTCACGCCCTGTCGGCTGACGGGCTGGTGGTAGGCGACGACGGCGAGGGCCTCCAAGGCTGCCTGCGAAAGACGCCGGGTGTCCCACGACAGCACGTACCGGTCGACGATCTCGTGGTAGGCGGGGTGCGTGTAGAGCCGCCACCCGCCGGCGACCTCACGCAGCTGGAACCCGCGGCCGTCGCCCGCATACTCCTGCGCGAGCGCGGCCAGCGTGCGCTCGACGTCGCCCATCGGCGCCTCGAGCGCCTTGGCCATCCGGCTGGCCGAAACCGGCTCGTCGGACACGAACAGCAGGGCCTCGACTGGGCCGCGCAGCGATGATGCCTCGGGCGTCACTCGTCCTCCTCGGCAGGTGGGTCGGTGGAAGGCGCGTCGCCGGCGATCGGCGCCGCCGCCGGCTCCGGCTCGGGCTCGTGGTAAGCGCGGGCGGCGCGCTCGGCCTCGGGGATCTCCTCGACGAGGATGTCGCCGAAGAGCTCCTCCTGGGTGAGGTCGGCCTCGGCGCGCTTGTAGAGCTCGAGGATCGCCAGGAACGTGACCACGAAGACCTCGGGCGGAGCGTCGGCGACCAGCTCGGCGAAGCGAAGCCGTTTCTCCGCGGAGAGCCGACGCGTCACGACGGACGCGTGGTCCTCGAGCGAGATGGGCACACTCGCGACGTGCTCCGCCTCGAGGAGGAAGATCTCGCGCCGGTGCTCCAGCTCCGAGCAGATGAGCGCGAGACTGTGCAGGGTCACGCCCTCGAGGTAGTCCGGCATCAGGTGTAGGAACCGCTGCTCCAATCCTGCAGAGCGCGCATGCATCTTCGCTTCGGACTCCATGCGGGCGGAGAGCTCGGCCGAGACGTTCTTGAACTGCTTGTACGCGAGCAGTCGCGCGACGAGGATGTCACGCGCCTCTTCGGGAGCGAGGTCGTCGAGTTCGTCCCCGACGAAGTACTCCTCCTTCGGCAGCAGCGCCGCGGCCTTGATCTCAAGCAGGGTCGCGGCGAGCACCAGGAAGTCGCTCGCCACGTCGAGGTCGAGGTCCTGCATTCGCTCGATGTGCGCGAGGTACTGCTCGGCGATCTCGGACACGGAGATAGCCCCCACGTCGAGCTTCTGCCGAGACACCAGATACAGCAGCAGGTCGAAGGGGCCTTCGAACACATCTGTCTTGACCGTGATCGCCACGTACGTTCCCGCCGCTCGTCAGGCGATGCTACGCGTCGGCAGCGCCGGGCGCGTCGGACATGAACGACGGCGCACTCGGGGCGTTGACTGCGTTCGGGTCGCGCCGCGCGATACCCGCGGAGAGCTCGGTCGGCTGCGCGATGCCGGTGAGCTCCCGGCACACCGCCACCACTTCGTCGGTCAGTGGCCGCACCCGGGCCGCACCTGCGGCGAGCACGTCCCACGCGAAGCCCGGCTGCGCGGCGAGTTCGGCACGGCGCTGCTGAAACGGGGCGAGATAGGCGGTGAGGTCCTCGACGAGCTTCTTCTTGTGAGCGACGCATCCGCACTCCGCCATCCGGCAGCACCGGTCCCACTCGGCGATCTCGTCGGCGGGAGCGATGAGCTTGTGGATCTGGTGGAGTGGACAGATGTCGGGGTCGCCGGGATCTGTCTTGAGCTTGCGGGCGGGGTCGGTGATGCACGACATCACCTTGGTGCGGATCTCGTCCGGCGAGTCGCTGATGAAGATCGCGTTGCCGTAGCTCTTGCTCATCTTGCGGCCATCGGTACCGGGGACCCGGGCGCCCTCCTCGGGGATGATCGCCTCGGGTTCGCGCAGGTAGTCGCCGTAGACGGTGTTGAACCGCCGCACGATCTCCCGCGTCAGCTCGAGGTGCGGGCGCTGGTCCTCCCCGACGGGAACGTAGTCGGCGTTCACGATGGTGATGTCGGCCGCTTGCAGGATCGGATAGAGGAAGAACCCGACGTTGCCGAGGTCCTTGTCCGAGATCTGATCGCGCTGCTCCTTGTAGCTCGGCACCCGCTCGAGCCACGGCATCGGGGTGACCATCGAGAAGTACAGCATGAGCTCGCCGACCTCGGGCACGTCGGACTGTCGGTAGATGGTCGCGATCTCGGGGTCGAGTCCCGCCGCGCACCAGTCGAGCACCATGTCCTCGGTGGAGCGCAGGATCTCGCTGGGATCGGCCCAGTTGCTGGTGAGCGCGTGCCAGTCCGCGATGAAGTAGAACGCGTCGTAGTCGTGCTGCAGCCGCAGCATGTTCTGCAGGTTGCCGAACCAGTGTCCGATGTGCAGCTTGCCGGTGGGCCGGTAGCCGGTCAGGATGCGCTTCTTCGTCATGGCAGCGTGGAAGTCCCCTCAGGCGGGCGAGAAATCGGTGCGGCTGATTGTAGCGCAGTGACGCTCGGCGCCGAGGGGGTGTCAGACGCCGGCGAACAGCTTCGTCAGGTTGCCTACGGTGACGTCGAAGTAGCCCTGCAGCGGGTCCCAGCCGGTGGCCATCGGCACGAGCCACAGCGCCGCCAGCAGGATCACGAAGCCGTACTGCTCGACCTGGTGGTAGGTACGCATCGCCCGGTCAGAGAGGAACAGCGGGATGACCCTCGACCCGTCAAGCGGCGGGATCGGGATCAGGTTGAAGAACACGAGCACCAGGTTCATCTGGCAGAACAGGATCAGTGCGTAGCTCAGGTAGCCCATGTCGGGCACCAGCCGGAACGCCAGACCGGACAGCGCAGCCAGGATGAGGTTGGTGGTCGGCCCCGCGATACCGGTCAGGAACATGCCGCGGCGGTAGTCCTTGAAATAGTTGGGGTTGATCGGCACCGGCTTGGCGTAGCCGAACCCGAAGCCGGAGACGAGGATCAGCAGCGCGGGCAGGATGATCGTGCCGAACAGGTCGATGTGCCTGATGGGGTTCAGCGACAAGCGCCCGGCGTTCTTGGCGGTCGGGTCGCCGAGACGATACGCGACCCACCCGTGGGAGATCTCGTGCAGGATGATCGCCGGGAGCAGGAACAGGAAGCTCAGGGCGTACTGGGCCAGTTGGCTCAACGAATGGTCTCCTTCACTCGCCCGGGTTCGCCGGAGCGCGAGCACGCACGAGCACGCATCGGACGGTCGACAGTGTAGCGCCGCTGTCGCGGCCGCCTCACCCTTGCGCAGGTAGGATGCCAGCTTGCGCGGCGAGGGTGCGGAGATTCTCCAGTTCTTCTGCCCTTCCCACCACGACGCCATCGAGGCGATCGTCCCTCGCGCGGGACAGCACGTCCGAGAACGCCTCGGACGGGACGGCACCCATCGCGATCAGGTCCTCCCCGTTCACGGCCGGCTTCAGGGGCGCGAGCTCCGAGACGAACGACTCGATGCGCTCGCGAGCGAGCGTCGAGACCGCCGACCACAGCACCACCAGCGCCTCGGCGGTCATCGGCTCGAGGAGATGGTACAGCCGGCTGGGAGCCAGCTCGCGCCGATCGTCCAGCACGCGAAGGGTGCTCGGCGCGCGGCGCGCCACAAGCAGCACCGTCTCGGAGTACTCGCGGCCGAGGCGAACGTGCCGCAGCCACTTGTCGGCCAGCTCCGGGGACGCGCCGAAGGAGAGCGATGTCACGAGAACGATCGTGCGCCGAGGAGGGCGGCCGAATCGAGCCGACAGGTGTCGGAGCGAACTCTCGGCGCCAGCGAAGTGGGCGACCGCATCGGCCGGCTCCACCTCCAGCGGCACCAGCAGGGCGAGTGCACCGAGGTCGTCGAGTCGCTCGAGGATGGCCGCACTGGACTCCTCCCCGACGATGTCGAGCAGCTCTTCGCGAAGCCTCGCACCGGACACCTCGTCGAGCATGCCCATGTCCACCGCCCGCCGCGCGAGGTCGTCCGTGGCGCGGTCCATGGCGAAGCCGTATCGACGCTCGAAGCGAGCGGCGCGAAGGATGCGCGTGGGGTCTTCGATGAACGACAAGGTGTGCAGTACTCGAACCGTGCCCCGCTCGAGATCCCTCAGACCACCGAACGGGTCGGCGATCGCTCCGAAGCACTCAGAGTTGATGCACGCCGCCATCGCGTTGATCGTGAAGTCCCGGCGGAACAGGTCCTGCCGAAGCGAGGATCGCTCCACCGTGGGCAGCGCGCCGGGGCGGGTGTAGTACTCGGTGCGAGCGCTGGTCACGTCGATGTGCAGGGTCCTCGACAGGACGACCACCGCCGTCCCGAACCTGCGGTGCACCTTGACTCGGGCCCCGAGCCGCTGGGCCGCGGCCTCGGCGAACGCGACACCGTCGCCTTCCACGACCACGTCCATGTCGAGGTTCGGCCTGCCAAGCAGCATGTCGCGCACGAAACCGCCTACGACGTGAGCTCGTACGCCGAAGTCCTCGGCCAGATCGCCGATAGCCTTCAGCGCTCCGAGCGCCTCGCCGGGCAGCAGTGCCTCGAGGTTCGCGAGGAAGCGCTCGCTCGCTTCACTGCGCTGCTGGGGAACCCGCCGGTCGAGGTACGCGTCGCCGTGTTGCGCACGGAGTACGTCCTTGCGCGTGACTATACCGACGAGCTGCCCTGCCTCGGTGACCGGCAGCCGTCCGATGCCCCTCTGGGCCAACAGCCGTTCGAGCTCGGCGAGCTCCGCGCCCGGACCGACACACACCGGGTCTCGGCTCACGAATCCCTTGACCGGCGCGTGAGCGAGCCCGTGCCGCTCGGCCTTGTCGACGTCCTTGCGGGTCACGACCCCCACCAGCCGGTCGCCCTCGACCACCGGCAGGCCCCCGTGACCCCACTTTCTCATCAGCTCGCCGGCCTCGCGCATCGTCGCGTCGGTGGCGATGGTGCGCACCGGCGACGAAGCGATGTCCCCTGCGGTGAGCGGGCGCCTGACCTCCGCCTCCAGGGCGTCGCGTACCAGACGGAGCGCCTCGGCTTCACTGAGGTCCCGGAACCCCGCCGAGGCCGCCTGAGGGTGACCGCCGCCGCCGAGCCGCGTCATCACCGCTCCGATGTCGATCTCGGGGAGCCGGCTTCGCCCCACGATCTGGACCCGCTCGGGCATCCGTACGACCGCCACGGCAGCCCGATACCCCATGTCCTCCACGACGTAGTGCGTGAGCACGCCGGCGGAGTCGACGTAGTCATCCGTGCGTGCGACCCCGACGGCGATTTCCTGGCCGTTCACGTCCCACACCGTGAGTGAGGACGTGAGCTGCTCCAGCAGGTTGCGCTGCCGAGGATCGAGCGTGCGCGACAGGAACTCGTTCACGACCTCGAGCTCCGCGCCGGCCCCCATCAGGAACGCTGCGGCGTCGGCGTCGAACGCGGTGGAACCCGGATAGGTCAGCGAACCGGTGTCCTCGTGGATGCCGAGCAGCATCACGCTCGCTTCGAGCGGCGTGAGCGGGATGCCTTGGCGCCGGATCTCGTGTACGAGAATCGAGGTGGTCGCGCCCACCGGCAGCGAGCGGTCGTCGGCCGACGCAAGGTCACCCTCGGCCGGTGGATGGTGGTCGTAGACGATCACCTCGACGCGCGGGTCGAGCGCGACGTCCTTGAACTCGGCGATCCGGTCGGGATCGCGCGTGTCGACCATGACGAGGCGGTCGACCTCGGCGAGATCGAGCCCCTTGAGGTCAGCGAAGTCGAGGAACTCCTCGTGGAGATTGTGAAAGGCGCGCACGTTCGCGTTCTGCGTGCCGAGGAACACGCCCAGGGCGCCGGGGAACAGCTTCGTCGCCGCGATCGTCGACGCGTAGGCGTCGAAGTCGGGGTTCGCGTGTCCGACGGCTATCTGCACGCGCGCCCCTCCCGCCTACACGTCTTCGAGCAAGGGCGGGGCCTCGACCGGCTCGTGGGAGATCTGGACCGCATCGAGGAAGCGCTCCTCGGCAAGGTCGATCAGGTAGTCGGCCTCAGCGTGCAGCACGGCGATGGGATCGTCCTTCTCGACAGCGTCTCCTCGTCGCCGCAGCAGCTGGATACCGGCGGCAGGATCGATGCTGTCCTCGGCGACCGCCCTGCCGGCGCCGAGCCTCACCGCAGCACGCCCCACCGCTTCGCCGTCGAAACCGGCGATGTACCCGTCGATGACCGCCCTGACCACGCGGGACTTCGCCGAGCGAGGCAACAGCGCGGGGTCGTCGACGATGCGCGCGTCACCGCCCTGCGCGTCGATCCATTCGGCGAACTTGCGAACGGCGGCTCCCGATTCCAGCGCACGCTCAAGGATCGGGCGGGCAGCGTCCTCGTCCTCGGCGGCCTCGCCCAGCACGAGCATCTTCGAGCCCAGGCCCAGCACGACCTCGCGAAGCTCCGCCGGGCCTTCGCCCTTGAGCACCTGGATGGCCTCCCGGACCTCCAGGGCATTGCCGATCGCGTTACCCAGGGGCTGGCCCATGTCCGAGATCACCGCATGGATCCGACATCCCAGCGCTTCGCCCACTCGCATCAGCTCGCGGGCGAGGTGTCGCGCCTCGTCGGGCGTCTTCATGAACGCGCCGGAGCCCACCTTCACGTCGAGCACGATGCCCGCCGCTCCGCCTGCCACCTTCTTGCTCACGATGCTCGACACGATCAGCGGGACGCTCGGCACGGTCGCGGTCACGTCGCGGAGCGCGTAGATCTTCTTGTCCGCCGGGTCGATCTCGGGCGACTGGGCTATCACCGCCACGCCGACGGTCGCGACCTGCTGCACGAAGGCCGCCTCGCTCATCTCCACGCGGAACCCCGGGATCGCCTCCAGCTTGTCGAGCGTGCCGCCGGTGTGTCCGAGCCCGCGTCCGCTCATCTTCGCCACGGGAACTCCGCAGGCGGCAACCAGCGGCGCGAGCACGAGCGTGGTCGTGTCGGCGACTCCCCCGGTCGAGTGCTTGTCGACGGCCACGCCGGGTACGTGGCTCAGGTCGACCCGACGGCCGGAGCGCACCATCGCGTCGGTCATCAGAACGGTCTCTTGGTCGCTGAGCCCCTTCAGTACCGCGGCCATGAGCCACGCCGACATCTGGTAGTCGGGCACGCGCCCCTCGGTGAACCCGAGGACGATCTCGTCCATCTCCTCGGCGGTGTGCTCGCCACCATCGCGCTTGCGCTCGATAAGCTCCTCGAACACGAAGTCGGTCACGCTGAGGTCACCTCCGAGAGGAACGACGTCCCTCGCCCGCACGCGCCGGCGAAGCCGTAGAAGTCGAGCACCGTCTCCCCGATGTCCGAGAAGGTCGCACGGGTTCCGAGCGCCGTGCCTCGGTTCACGCCCTTCACCTTCGCGATCAGCGGCGTGTATTCGCGAGAGTGGTCGGTGGAATCAGTGGTCGGGTCGCACCCGTGGTCCGCGGTCACGATGAGCAGGTCGCCGTCGTTCATCGCATCCAGCAGCTCGGGGATGCGAGCATCAACGGCCTCGAGTCCTGCGGCGTAACCCCTTGCGTCGTTGCGGTGGCCCCACAGCATGTCGAAGTCGACCAGGTTCGCGAACACGAATCCTTGGTCAGGCCCTCCCACTCGCTGCACGAGCTTCGAGAAACCGTCCATGTTGTCGGTGACGTGGGGTGACTCGCAGATGCCCGTCCAGGCGAAGATCTCGCCGATCTTCCCGATGCCGTAGCAGGTGACGCCGCGCTCGGTCAGCCGATCGAGCACCGTCGGCTCGGACGGCTTCACCGCGAAGTCCCTGCGCCGGTGCGTCCTGACGTAGGTGCCATCCACGGGACCCACGAACGGTCGGGCGATGATCCTGCCGACGGCGTGCTCCCCCACCATGACCCGTTCCCGGGCGACCGAGCATATCCGGTAGAGCTCGTCGATGGGGATGACGTCCTCGTGCGCAGCGATCTGGAACACCGAGTCGGCACTCGTGTAGACGATCGGGTAGCCGGTCGACACGTGCTCGTCGCCGAGCGCCTGGATGATCGCCGTCCCACTTGCGGCGTAGTTGCCGAGCCACCCGTAACCCGTCTCCCGCACGAATGCCTCCATGACCTGCGGAGGAAAGCCGTCGGGATAGGTAGGGAACGGACGGGTCAGCTTCAGGCCCATCATCTCCCAGTGCCCCGTGGTCGTGTCCTTGCCCGCGGACTCCTCCGCATTGCGTCCCCACGACGCCGTCGGCGCGTCGGTGGGCGGCACACCTGCGATCTGCGTGATGTTGCCCAGGCCCATCGCGCCGAGGTTCGGCATCGAGAGCCCCCCAACGGCAGCGGCGGTGTTGCGAAGCGTGTTCGAGCCGGCATCGCCGTACTCGGCGGCGTCCGGCAGCGCACCAGCCCCCACGCTGTCGAGCACGAGGACGACCGCCCGAGGCGCTCTGGCCATCACTACACCACCACCCGCACGATCTCGTCGAGCGAAGTCAGGCCGAGGGCGACCTTGTCGAGCGCGTCACGCTTCATGGGCACCATCCCGCTCTCCAGTGCGATGACGCGCAGCTCCTCCGATGGCGCGCTGCGCAGGAAGGCACGGGTGATCTGCTCGTTCACGACCATCACCTCATACACCCCGATGCGCCCCTTGTACCCGGTGTTGCGGCACACCTGGCAACCGTGGGCCTCGTAAACCTCGAGCCCCACCGCCTCCGCCTCGTCGAATCCGGCTCCCACGAGCGTGTCCCATGCGGGCGCGACCGGTTGCTTGCAGTTGTCGCACAGCCTCCGCACGAGACGCTGCGCGACGATCCCCAAGATCGCCGAGGACGTGATGTACGGAGGCACGTCCATGTCGGCGACGCGGGTGAGCGCGCTCGGTGCGTCGTTGGTGTGGATGGACGAGAGGACGAGATGACCGGTGAGGGCGGCGCGGACTGAGATCTCGGCGGTCTCGGGGTCGCGGATCTCGCCGACCATCACGATATCGGGATCGGAGCGCAGGATGGTCCGCAGTCCCGCCGCGAAGGTCAGGCCGATCCGAGGGTTGATGGCGACCTGCGTGATGCCGGGCATCACATACTCGATCGGGTCCTCGACGGTGATGATCTTGCGCGTCGGGTCGCTGATCCGGTTCAGCGCCGCATAGAGCGTCGTGGACTTGCCGGAGCCGGTCGGGCCCGACACGAGGATCGAGCCATAAGGGTGCGCGAGTAGGCTCACGAACGCGTTCAGGGCCACTTCGCTCATGCCGAGGTCCTCCAGCCCGAGAAGGCTGAGTGACGAGTTCAGTACGCGGATGACCAGGCTCTCGCCCGCCGGCGTCGGCAGGCTCGCGACCCGAAGGTCGACGGTCCGATCGTCCACGCGCAGACCGATGCGGCCGTCCTGGGGCAGCCGCCGCTCGGCGATGTCCATGTCGGCCATGACCTTGACCCGAGACAGCACCCCCGCGGCGGCCTTGCGGGGCAGGTCCTTCGCGTCTCGGAGCACGCCGTCCACGCGGTACCGGACCCGTACGTCTCGATCGTTCGGCTCGATGTGTATGTCGCTCGCGCCTTCGCGCACGGCATCACGCAGGATTCGGTTCACCATGCGCACGACGGGCATCGTGTCGACCTCGGCGACGCCTTCGTCGTCCTCGGGTTCGACCACCTCGATGGTCTCGACCTCGTCGCGAAACGCCTCCGCACCGACCACGTACTTGTCGATCGCGTAGCGGAGCTGCGTGGGCGACGCGACCACCGGGACGACCTTGCGCTTCGTTCGGAGTTCCACGTCGTCGATGGCCTCGATGTCGAGCGGGTTGCTCATCGCCAGCAGAACGCTGTCGCCCGAGAACCCGATCGGTAGCATCATCCGTCGCCGAGCGACCCGCTCGGGAAGGAGCGTCGCGACCACGCCGTCGATCGGATACGAGGCGAGGTTCACGTGGCTGAGCCCCTTCTGGGCAGCCAGGGTCGCGGCGATCTGCTCCTCGGTCACCACCAGGTTCCGCACCAGCGCCTCGCCAAGACGGCCGCCTTCGCGGTTCTGGATGTCGAGTGCCTCGCCGAGCTGTTCCTCGGTCACCAGGCCCGATGCCACGAGCATCTCCCCGAGCCGCTCGGACCCGTGTGCCACTGCGTCTCCTTCGTCAAACCGTCCTGCTGCCACTCGGCAGCCTCCTTTGCGCAGACCTGGTACTACCGCCGCCCCCGCCGGCAGCCTAGCCTCTCCCCCGCATGAGGCTGAGGACCCACTCGAGCGCGAGCACGAGCAGGATGGTGAGCGCTGCGTTCGCGTCGAACGCGCCGCCGTAGGGCGTCTTGATCTGCTCGATCCCGAACGGAATGACCATGAGATCGGTCACCGAGACGAGCGCCTTGCTCCACTCCAGAGAGGCGAGCTGCCCGAAGAAGAGCACGACCAGTCGGGCCGTCAGCGCGATGGCCACGACGATCAGGACGTTCATGATGACAGTGAGCAGGGTGCGACTGGACTTCGAGCTCACGTAGGTGCCTCCATCGCGTCGGGCAAGAGAAGCTGCACCGATTATCGGCACAACCGGCCCGACCGCGCCACCGGGACAATGCGATCTCGCGGCTGGGCCGCTAGCGCAGCGCGTCCGAGACGATCCGCGAGATCATCATCCGCGCGACATCGGTGGTTTCGACGTCTCCGTGGGCGAGGTGCTCCTTAGCGGCAGCGACCCGGTCGCGACGTGTCTCGGGGCAGTGGTCGATCTCCTCGAAGACCCGAGCCATGAGTTCGGGCGTGATCTCGGGCGCCTCGGGGCGGGACTCGTGGTCGGTTCCGCGGAGCTGTTCGGCGGCCAAGCGTGCTTGTTCGTTCGATATCTGCATGGGCTATCAATCGGACGTACTGTCAGGGGACTTGACCGCCCTTGCGTGTGTTTTCTCTGTGGTTGTGATAGGGGTCACAACCTGCGGAAACGTCAATGCGCGCGCCTTCCCGGCTGCGAACTGGACGGGTCGGCCGATCGCTGCGGAATGATGCGTGACAGGGCTTGCACGGAGGTCTGCGAGATGACCGAAGTCGACCCCAGAAAATGGGGGAGCCCCAAGGCCGGCACCTTGAGGCTCAGGGGTAAGGGGTTGCATTCGCATGCAACTTAGCGCCCATGATACAAGCCTCGTGCCATCGGTGCAAGACCCTACTTACGCGTGCCACCTGCTGCCGGCGAACGGTCGCGATTCATCGGTAAGCGAACAGATTGAGCAGCACCCCTTGGCCGAAGACCAGCATGGCGGCGCCGCCGACTACGACGGCGATGGCGCACACTCCCACCACCCGACCGGCAAGACCGCTCGAGACCGGGAGTCCCTCGAGCATTTCGTCGGAGTCCACTCCCCCCGGCACGTCCGCCTCGATCGACTCAACCACGGTCCGCTCGCTAGCCTCCGACTCGAAGTACATCGCTCGCAGCACGGCGCCGTAGTACCCGAAGGACACGACCGAGCCGACAAGGCCCAGTACCGCAAGCAGCAGGATCACGAGGCCGTTCGCGCTCACGACACGGCTGGCGTAGACGGCCACGCCGAACGCCTGCAGCTTGCCCCAGAAGCCAAGCAGCGGCGGTATGCCGGTGAGCGACAGAAGGAGTGTCGCGGTCCCGGCCGCAAGCCAGGGCGCGTGCGAGCCGAGTCCCGCCATCCCAGCGATGGACCCGTCCCAATCCGGGCGGACTCGCTTGATGCCCGCAGCCGCGAGAAACGCCCCGACGATCGCGACCGAGTAGGTCGCCAGGAAGAACGCCGTCTGCTGCGGCTGCCCCACGACCACCGGGATCAGGGCGTAGCCCGCCTGCGCGATGCCCGAGTACGCGAGCATCCGGGAGTACGAGCGCTGCCGCAGCGCCGCGAGGTTCCCGAACACGATCGAGCCCGCGGCCACCGCCGCGATCGGCATCGTGCTGGCGTTGAGGGATTCGGTGACGACCAGGGTGACGGTCAACAGTCCGGCGATGGCGCCGGTCTTCGCGGCCGACGCGAGGATCGCAGCACCGGTCGACGGCGCCGTCTCGTACGCGTCGGGCACCCACGCGTGGAACGGGAATGCGCCCGCCTTGAACGCCAGCGCGCTCATGACCAGGCCCAAGCCTACGAGCGCGGGGGTGTCGTACAGGAACTCACCGGCGCCAAGAATCCGCTCCAGCGAGCCGGTTCCGCCGTACACGCCGAGGATCGCGCCCAGACCGAGGACGAAGAACGTGGTGGCGATCGACCCCTGCACGAAGTACTTGAGGGCGGCCTCGGGCGCTCCGCGATGCTCGCCGAGTGCGACGAAGGCGTACGCCGCGACAGCCGCGACCTCGAGCAGGATGAGCATGGCGACCAGGTCGAACGACGCGGCCACACCTGCCGCCGCCGCAGCGATCAGGACCCCGAGTGCCGCCAACTGCCCGCCGCGAGGATGTCGTTGGAGCTCGGACGAGCCGCCGAGCAGCGCGAACCCGGCGCTGCCCAGGATCACCGTCTGCAGCGCCGAGTACGCGGCGCCGACAGCGACGAATCCGCGCACGTCCCACGGGTCAGGGACCGACGCGGCGGACAAGATGGCGGCGGCCAGAAGACCGGTGGAGCCGACGACGATGGCCACCCACTTCGAGAGCCACGCGTCCGCGGCGAGCGTGAGTACCGCCGCGGCCGTGGCGACGAGGAGGGGCAGCAGAGCGATCAGCTGCTGGCTCACGCGCCCACCACCCTGGCCAACGCCTCGAACGCGCGCGACGACGCGGCGATCACGAGCGTCGGATAGACGCCGATCGCGACGATCGCCACACCGAACCAGGCCGCGGCGAAGCGCTCGCGGCCGTCGAGGTCGGGAACGGCAGTGAACTCCGCAAGCGGTCCCTGGACCGTGCTGCGGACCGCCCGCAGGTTGTAGGCAGCGGCCACCACCAGACCCAGCGCGGCGACCGCCGTCCACCACCCGAACGGCGCCCACGCCTCGATCATCGCAACGAACTCGCCGGGGAAGCCCGAGAGCCCTGGCAACCCGGCGGAGGCGAGCGCGGCGAACACGAACACGACCGACCACGCAGGGGCGACCGCGCCGAGGCCGCCGAACCGCCTGAGTTCTCGGGTGTGCGTGCGGTCGTACAGCGCCCCGGACAGGAAGAACAGCAAGCCCGCCACGAACCCGTGCGAGACCATGCCGACCATCGCGGCGCCGAACGCCGCGGTCGTCCCAACGGAGATGGCAAGCACGACGAACCCCATGTGCGAGATCGACGAGTAGGCGATGAGGCGCTTGAGATCGCCTTGGGTGAACGCCATGGCGCCGCCGTACACGATGCCGATGATCGCGAGCGCCGCGAGGACGGGTCTGGCCGCGTCGAACGCCTCGGGAGCAAACGGGATCGCGATGCGCAGCAGGCCGTATCCGCCCATCTTCAGCATCACGGCGGCGAGCACGATCGAACCCGCGGTGGGCGCTTCGACATGCGCGTCAGGGAGCCACGTGTGGAACGGGAACGCAGGAAGCTTCACCAGGAACCCGATCGCGAGCAGCCAGAACACCGCACTCGCCGAGATGATCGAGTCAGCCCGGGCCGCTATGACCACCATGTCGGCGGTGCCCGTCGAGAAGAAGGCCACGAGGAGTCCCACCAGCATCAGCACGCTCGCGAGGAACGTGTAGACGAAGAACTTCGCTGCCGCGTGCCGACGCCGTTCGTGGCCCCACCCACCGATGAGGAAGTACATGGGGACGAGGACGGCTTCCCAGGCGACATAGAAGGCGAAGACGTTGCGGAACAGGAACACCGCGGTCGCCGCAGCTTGCAGCAGAAGCAGCAGCGCGTAGTGCGTCGCGGGACGATCCTCGACCTTCCACGACGCGAGAACGGCCACCACACCGATCAGCGCGGTCAGCGCGACAAGTGGCGCGGAGATCCCGTCCAAGTGGAGGCTCAGCAGTGTCGCGGGGCCTCCCGGCATGGCATCGATGGTCCTGCCCGAGAACGCCCCTGCCCGCCAGAGCGGGAGCAGCAGAACCGCCTGGGCACCCACGACCGCGAGAGCGACGGTGCGCGGTCCGCCGGCGACGCGCCGCGCGGCGAGGGGTAACGCCGCGCCGACCAGCGGGATCGCGACGAGCGCGACGACCAGCCACGAGGCGAGCGACATCACGCATCACCCCCCACCGCGACGACCACGGCCGCGACGATCACCGTCGCGAAGCCTACGAGCAGCAGGCGGCCGTCGAACAACCCGGCCACCAGGAAGAACGCCCCCAGCACCACCAGCACGGCGTAGGAACTCAGGTTGCCGGTCTGAAGCGCCGCCATCACCCGTCCCGCTCCCTGGGTCAGCGCCGCCACGCCTTCGACCGCGCCGTCTATCAACAGTCGGTCGATGAAGGCGTACGTGCCGCGAGCCAGCCCAACCAGCGCGCGGACGATCGGGCCGGTCACCAGCGCGTCCCATCCCCACGCCGAGCGCATCGCTCCCCACAGGCCGCCGAGAGACGCCTCCATGGCCTCGTCCGACTCGGCGCCCCGACGCATCAGGACCCAGCCCGCGACAAGGCCGACGGCCGTGACCGCGAGGGTCGGCAGGGCGATAGCCCAGTCGATGCCCTCGCCCGCCTCACCGAGAAGACCGGCGAGAGCAGCGGCTGCGAAGCCGAGGACCAGCGTGAACCCGGCGAGAATCACCAGCGGCACGGTCATGACCAACCCGCTTTCATGCGGGTGGCCGGTGCCACGGTAGTCGTCCCAGAACACGAGCCGCGTCGTGCGGGCGGTGTAGAACGCGGTGACCCCGGCCGTAGCGATCAGTGCGACGCCGATGAACGGCGACGTGTGGAAGGCTGCGGCAACGATCTCGTCCTTGCTGAAGAAGCCGGCCAGCGGCGCGACTCCGGCGAGAGCGAGCGACCCCACGACCCACGTCGCGAAGGTCACCGGCATCCGTCTCGCCAGACCACCCATCTCGCGAACCTCCTGGGTCTCGGTCCCGTGGATGACGGAGCCCGAACCCAGGAAGAGCAGCGCCTTGAACGCCGCATGCGTGACGAGGTGGAAGAACGCCGCGACCCAGGCGCCACAGCCCAGCGCCACGAACATGAATCCGAGCTGACTGATGGTCGAATACGCGAGGACCTTCTTGATGTCGGTCTGGGCCACCGCGGCGAGGGCCGCACCGATCGCGGAGATGAGGCCCGCGCCGAGCAGCACCGCCCGGGCGAGCGGTGATGCCTCGAACAGCGGCCAGGTCCGCACGACCAGGAAGACACCCGCGGCGACCATCGTGGCGGCGTGGATCAGCGCCGAGACCGGTGTCGGGCCCTCCATGGCGTCGGGGAGCCAGATATGCAGGGGGAACTGAGCGGATTTCCCCATGGCACCGATGGCGATCAGCACCGCGGCGGTGGTCAGGGCTGCGACCCCGAGCAGCTCCATCCGCTCGAAGACCGCGGCGTATGCGACGCTGCCCGTCCCCGCCCACAGGATCGCGATGCCCAGGAGCAGGCCGACGTCGCCCACTCGAGTCACCAGGAACGCCTTGATCGCCGCCGAGGCGGCAGCGGGCTTGCGGTACCAGAACCCGATCAGCAGGTACGAGCAGGCACCGACGAGCTCCCATCCCGCGAACAGCGCCACGAACCCGTCGGCGAGCACGAGCAGACTCATCGACGCCGTGAACAGCGACAGCAGCGCGAAGTACCGAACGTAGCCCTCGTCGTGCGCCATATAGCCCACCGAGAACAGCATCACGAGGAAGGCGACCACGCCGACGACGACGAGCATGACCGCGCCGAGGCGATCGACGGTCCACCCGACCCGCAGCACGGTCTGACCGATGTGGAACCAGTCGAACCCGCCCGTGGACACGATCGCGCCCCGGAGCTCACCCAGCACGCGCGCGGACGCGATGCCAGTGACGCCGACGGCGGTGACCACGGCAGGACCCAGCATCGACACCCACGGAGCGGCGACACGTCCCGCACGCCCAGCGACCGCGACGACAACTGCGAGGGCCAGGGGCACCGCGAAGGCGAGCCACGGGGCGGTGAGGAGGAGAGTCACTACCCCTTCACCTCCGTGAGGTCATCGAGGCTCGTGGTCCGCCGCTTCCGCGACACGACCACCACGAGCGCGAGCCCGACCGACGCTTCTGCCGCGGCGATGACCAGCACGAGCAGTCCGATCGCCTCGACACGAGGGCTCGGCGCCCCCAGTGCCCGCGAGCCGAGTGAAGCGTACGTCGCGAGCAGCAACAGGGCGCCCGCCATCATCACTTCGATCGCCGCCAGAACCCCGATCAGGTCGCGACGCACGAGCACGCCGTAGACGCCTATCGCGGTGAGCGCCGACGCGAACGCGATCTCGATCATCGGTCGCCCCCCATCAGCGCCACCACGGCGGCGAGCGCGGCGAGCAGCAGCACACCCGCGAGTTCGAACTGGGCCAGCATGTCGCCGAGCAGCACGTCAGCGGTCGACGTCGCGGGAATCACGAACGCGTTGCGTGCCAGGTCGGGCGCAGAGGCACCCAGCGCGAACGCCAGGATCGCGAAGACGAGCGCCGCGGCGAGGACCGCGAGCACCGTCGGGCGCGACTGAAGCGTGGGGCGGTCCTCGGCAGGCCGGGCGACGAGCATGATGGCGAACAGGAAGAGCACGAGCACGCCGCCGACGTACAGGAAGATCTCGGCGACGGCGAGCAGCCCAAGCCCGAGCGCCGCGAACAGGCCGGCGACGGCAAGCAGCATCGCGCCGAGGCCGATGACCACGCGCATGATGTCGCGGCTCCCCACGACGAAACCTGCTCCCACGAGCGCGACGATCGACAGCAGCACGAACAGCACGCTCGGCAACGTGCTCATCGGGTGCTCACCCGCTCGGACGCGTTCGCCGGCTCGCACGCCGGCATCTCGCGAGCATCGACGCCGGTGGCCCTGGTGCCTTCGTCGGAGCGCGCCATCTCCTCACGGTCGAACACCGCGATGTCGCGGTGGTAGAAGGAAAGCTCGTACTGGCCGGTGTGCCGAAGCGCGCCGGTGGGGCACTGCTCGGCGCAGAGACCGCAGAAGCAGCACTTGGTGAGGTCCATGTCGTAGCGGGTGACGCAGCGCTCGCCGGGGTCGTCGATGCGCTCGACCTGGATCGCGTAGTCGGGACACGTGCGCGCGCAGAACGTGCAGCCCACGCAGACCTCCGAGTCGCACCGCAAGCACCGCGCTGCTTCGGCGAGTCCCTCGAGACGGGTGAAACCAAGCTCCACCGGTCGGAAGTCGTCGGCCCGCTCCTCCCCTTTCGCCATCGGCATGACGGGCCGCCTGCGGCTGCGCTCCACGCCCTCGAGTGTGGCCGCGGCGTAGTGATCGTAGACGGGCACCGGCCGGTACACGCGGTCCTCGCCGAGGGCCTTGCCGGAGAGGTAGCGGTGGATCGAGTCGGCGGCCTCGTGTCCGCTCGCGATCGATGCGATGCACGAACCGGGACCGGTCACCACCTCGCCGCACGCGAACACGCTCTCGACCGCCGTACTCATCAGCGAGCCGTCGACAGGGAGCAGCCCGCGCTCGGTGAGCACCAGGTCCGAGCCGCCGACCATGTTGCGCAGCGCGGGTGCCTGACCGATCGCGAAGATGACGACGTCGCACTCGAAGTCGGTGTACTCGTCGGAGAACTGGGGCGAGAAGCGGCCCTGAGCGTCGAACACCGACAGGCAGGTCTGCATCCGCATCCCGACGACCTTGCCGTCCTCGACCAGGACCTCGGTGGGACCGTAGCCGCAGTTCGAGATCACGCCTTCGTCCAGCGCCTCCTCGATCTCCCACGGGTGCGCCGGCAGCTCGTCGAAGCCCTCGAGGCTCGACTGCCGGACCTCCGAGGCACCCACGCGGAGCGCGACCCGCGCGCAGTCGACGGCGACGTTCCCGCCGCCGATGACCATCACGCGCTTGCCCTTGACCCCCGCGTCACCCTTGAAGTTGCCGGCGCGCAGGAACGGCAGCGCGCCGACGACGCCCTCGGCGTCCGCGCCTGGCAGCGGCAGGATGCGGCTCTCCTGGAGCCCCGCGGCGATCAGCACCGCATCGAACTCGCCGATCAGGTGGTCGATGGGCACGTCGGTGCCGATCTCGACCTTGGTGATCAGGCGCATGCCCATCCGGACGAGGTCGTCGATCTCGGTGGCGAGGACGTCGCGCGGAAGGCGGTACGACGGCACGCCGGACACGAGCGCGCCGCCGGGGATCCGGTCCTTCTCGAAGCAGGTCACCTCGTAGCCCAGCCGCATCAGGTCGAGCGCCGCCGCGAGCCCGCTCGGTCCGCTTCCGATGACCGCGACGCGCTCCGAGCGCGTGATCGGCAGCGGCTGGACGCGCTCGGCCCGGAACTCCTCGTAGGCCTCCTGGGCGATGCGGTGCAGCGGGCGGATCGCGATGGGCTCGTCGTAGTAGTTGCGCCGGCACGCGGTCTCGCACGGGTGGTGGCAGATGCGCCCCAGCACGCCGGGCATGATGTTGCGCTCGCGAACGAGCTCGTACGCCGACACGGGGTCGTTGTCGGCCAGGAAGTAGTTCTGGCCTCGGGCGTCGACGTTCGCGGGGCAGTTGCCCACGCACGGCGGCAACTGCTTGCCCTCGTACAGCGAGTCGATGAGTCCGTTGTACGCCGGCGGCTCGCTGCGGATCGCCTCGACGTCGTCCTTGCCGAGAACCCCGGTGAGCCGCAGCGCACCTCGCCAGCGCGGCGAGAGCTCGACCTTCTCGAACGGGTAGCGGATCGTCCCCGCCTTCTCGCGCGCCCTGCGCCCGGTGATCCGCAGGCCGCCGAAGACGCTGCCCCAGCGCTGGAGGAAGCCCTTCACGCCCGGCTCGAAGTCGTTGCTGACGCTGACGCTCACGCGAACGCTGTCGGGCTGCTGCGGTGCACCGCTGGCACGCCGCGCCGCGCGTCTTGCGAGGGTCTCGGCGGGTCACAGCCATGCCGCGATCACCCCCACGATCGCGAGCTGCACGAGCGCCATCGGGGTGAGGACCTTCCACGCGAACGACATGAGCTGGTCGGGGCGCATGCGCGGGAACGTCCACTTCGCCCAGATCATGACCGTGGCGAGCACGCAGGTGATGGCGATCAGGATCAGCGTCCCCGCGATGCCGCGAATGCCGAATCCTCCGCCGAAGAACGCGATCGCGCCGAACGCCGAGGCGGCCACGATGCCTCCGTACTCGGCCATCATGAACACGGCCCACCGGATGCCGGAGTAATCGGCGAAGAAGCCGGCGACCAGCTCGGACTCGGCCTCGGGACAGGTCGAACGGGCCGCGGTTGAGCTCGGCGATCGACGCGATGAAGTACACCAGGAAGCCGAGCGCGCACGACCGCGATCCACCACCAGCGCCACGACTCCTGCAGCGTCACGACGTTCAGCGTGCCGCCGAGGACGCAGAGCGCGAGCACCGAAAGCGTCCTCGGCAGCTCGTACGACACCACCTGCGCCGCGCCGCGGATGCCGCCGATCGTCGCGTAGGTGTTGCGGCTCGACCATCCCGCGAGCAGGATGCCCGCCGCCGAGATACCCGGCACGGCGAGGAAGAACAGTGCGCCGGTCGCGATCTGGAGCGGAGCCCACCCGAGCACCACGGGCAGCACGATCAGCGACGTCGCGATGGGCACGAACACCAGGAACGGCGCCATGCGGAACATCGGACGATCGGCGTTCGCCGGGGTGATGTCCTCCTTGAGAACGAGCTTGATGGTGTCGGCGAGCGTCTGCAGCAGCCCCGCCGGTCCGGCCTGCTGAGGGCCGAGGCGCAGCTGCACCCGCGCCGAGACCTTGCGCTCCCACCACACGCCGATGAGCGCGGCGACCGCGATGAGGATGCCCCGCGCCGAGACCCGCGATGATGCCCCACAGCGAGCGGCATCGCGCTCGCGATCGGTCCGAGGCCGGCGCCGTCGCGGTGGCGGTCGCGCTCACCGGTCCACCTCCCCGAACACGGGGTCGAGCGAACCGAGCACGACGATGAGGTCGGACAGGGTGTGCCCCGGCACGAGCTTGGGCAAGATCGCGAGGTTGCAGAACGCCGGCGACCGCACGTGCATCCGGTGCGGTCGAACCGAGCCGTCCGACACGAGGTAGGTCCCGAGCGTCCCGCGCGCGGACTCGATGTGGTCGTAGGCGTCGCCCGCCGGCGGCGCGATCAGCCGGGGCAGCGGGGTCTTGACCCGGCCGCCGGGGATCTTGGCGATGGCCTGCCGGATGATCTTGGCCGCCTCGTGGCACTCGAAGATCTTCACTCGGCCCCGGTCGTAGGAGTCGCCGTTCTCCCCCACCACGACGTCGAAGTCGAGCAGCGGATACACCGAGTAGGGATCGTGCTTGCGCAAGTCCCAGTTCACGCCGCTGGCGCGGGCCGCGGGACCCGTGACGCCCCACGCGACGGCGTCCTCGGCGGAGAGCACGCCGATGCCCTTCATGCGGCCGCGGCGCGATCACGTTGCCGAAGAACAGGTTGTCCATCTCGACGAGCTTCGCGTCGACGGTCTCCAGGAACGCCGAGACGTCCTCGAGCCATCCGTCGGGAAGGTCGGACGGCCACGCCGCCGGGACGGACGTAGTTGTAGGTGAGGCGAGCGCCGCACAGCGACTCGAAGAACTCCACGATCCGCTCGCGCACGTCGAAGCAGTACACGAACATCGTGAACGCGCCGGTGTCGGCCGCCGAGGCACCCAGCCCCATCATGTGGCTGGCGATGCGCTGCAGCTCGCAGACGATCACGCGGATGAACTCGGCGCGCTCGGGCACCGGGATGTCGGCGAGTCGCTCGAGAGTCCGGCAGTACGCCCAGTTCGCGTACATCGAGCCCACGTAGTCGAGGCGGTCGGTGAGCGGCACGACCTGCAGGTACGTCCGGTTCTCGGCCATCTTCTCGATGCCGCGGTGCAGGTAGCCGATCACCGGCTCGACCTTGGTCACGACCTCGCCGTCGAGATGCACGATCACGCGGCCGACGCCGTGGGTGGAGGGGTGCGACGGGCCCACGTTCACGACCAGCTCTTCGACCGCGTGGCCGTCCTCGCCGACGACGTTGCGCCGCTCCTCGACTTGCAGTGTCATCGCACACCTCCTCTCGCGAGCACTCGGGCGCACAGGCCCCTCGTGACGCGTCAGATGTAGTCGGGCCGACGAACCACCCGCTCGTCGACGTAGTCCTTGCGCAGGGGGAACCCCATCCAGTCCTCGGGCAGCAGGATCCGCTTGAGGTCGGGATGGCCGGAGAATCGGATACCGAACAGGTCGTAGACCTCGCGCTCCTGCCAGTCCGCCGCAGGCCACAGCTCGAACGCCGAGGGGACCTTCGGCTCGCCGCGGGGCACGTCGACTCGCACGGTGGCGGACATCGAGAGCGACCGCGACTCGAGCCGATAGACCAGCTCGAAGTCGTCGCCGGTATCGACCGCCGTGACCATCTCGAGGCGCTCGAAGCCGACCCGGCGCAGCGTGCCGAGCACCTCCAGCAGGTCGGCCGGGGCGGCCCGTGATCTCGACGCGCTCGGTGTCGCCGGGGAGCATCTGCGCCACGGTCGCGTTCTCGCGGCCCAAGGCCTCGCGAAGCCGCTCGATCGTCACGGCATCTCACCGCCCCAGTCGGGCGCCTCGCACGCAGGTCCCTCGCCGGGACGCCTCCTCGGCAGGCTCAGCTGCCGCTCGTAGCGAGCGCCCGGCTTGAGCGACTCCTCGTGCACGAGCTCGCGCAGCCGCAGGATGCCGTCCTGGAGTGACTCGGGGCGAGGCGGGCAGCCGCAGATGTAGACGTCGACGGGCAGGAACGTGTCCGCGCCCTTCACGACCGAGTAGCTGTCGTAGTAGAAGATGCCGCCCGACACGGTGCAGTTGCCCATCGCGACGACCCACTTCGGGTCGGGCATCTGGTCGTAGAGGCGGCGGACCGCCGGCTTCATCTTCTCGGTGATCGTGCCGGCGAGGACCATCACGTCGGTGTGACGGGGATCGGGCCGCGGGAACGTGCCCAGCCGGTCGAAGTCGAACTTCGAGAACGATCCCGCGATCAGCTCGATCGCGCAGCACGCCGTGCCCATCGGCATCGCCCAGAGCGACTGGCCGCGCGACCAGTCGACCAGCGCGTCGACCGTGGACAGGATGACCCCGCCGGGGCTTCGCTGCAGCTCGGCGATGTCCCGCTCGACGCTGGGATTCACATCCGCCACTCGAGCGCTCCCTTGCGCCACGCGTACGCGAGACCGAAGCCGAGGAACAGCACGAAGACGCCGATCTCGATCAGTGCGGTGACGGAGCCGCGGAGCTTGGTGGCGACGGCGAACAGCAGCACGGCCTCGGCATCGAACAGCACGAACATCATCGCGATGGCGGCGAACCGAAGCTTGGGCGGACTCCACGGCAGCCCGGCCTGCTCCATGCCGCACTCGAAGGGGGTCTCCTTCTCGGGACCGGGGTTGCGCGGCGCGATGAGGCGGTTGGCCAGGAACACAACGGCGATGAAGCCGACGGCCGCGATCGCGGCGCCGACGACGAAGAGCACGGCTTGCGCCGCGACTGCTTCCACGAAACCCCCTGCCTGAAGTCTCGCTGCGTGCTGCGCCCAGTGCCTTCGTGGGCGAGCGTCGCAAGCGGCCGGTTAGACGACTTGCAGGTCTGCTCGAAAACGCGGCTTCAACGCGAAAACGAGAGTACTCGAACGGATTCTAACCTTCCGAACCTACATTGTAAACATTGTTACAAACTCCGTTTTCGCAGGTCAGAAGCTCGCTTAGAGCTGACTCGGCCTCGATGCGCTCCGAAAGCGCCACCCACTCCTCTTCCAGTCGCGGAATCCGGCCCCGCAGCTCGTTGTACTCCCCCACCGCCGCCTCGAATGACTCGCGGTCGGCGTAGAAGTCGGGCTTCGCCATGTCCTCGACCAGCTGGTCGTATCGCGCCTGGGCGGCTGCGAGTTGCTCCTCGACCACCGCGAGCCGGTCCTTGGCCTCGCGCGTGACTCGGTACGCGCGGTTGCGCGCCTCGGCCTCGGCGCGCTTCTGCTCCTTGCGTCTTGTGACCGCCCGCCGCGCTCGCCGCCGAGTCACCGTCCGGCGCTCCGACCGCCGCCGAGCGGCCGATCGCCCGCACCGCCGTGCGACCGCCGGTGCTTGAGTCCGCCCGTCCGGACTCGCCGCCGCGGCGCCCCGCGCAGACGCGGCCACCGACCGATGGGGTGGCCGGAGCCGCCTCGGCCGTGGTTGCAGGCTCCGGCGTGCTGGCGGCCTTCCGAGTACCCGCCATCGCCGGTGCTGCGAAATCGGCGCTGCGGCGGTCTTGGCCGCCGTCTGTTCGCGCTTCCAGAGGTAGTAGTCGTAGTCGCCGTCGTAGACCGTCACGCCACCGTCGCGGACGTCGACGATCTTGTTCGCCACCGCACGGATGAGGTGTCGGTCGTGCGTGATGAGCGCGAGCGTGCCCTCGAAACGCTGCAGCGCCTGCTCGAGGACGTCGCTCGAGGCGATGTCCAGGTGGTTCGTCGGCTCGTCGAGGCACAGGAGCGGTGCCGGGTGCACGAGCATCTTCGCCAGGGCCAGCCGGCCCTTCTCCCCGCCGGACAGCACCTTGACCGGCTTGTCGACGTCGTCGCCGTTGAACAGGAACGCGCCGGCCAGCCCGCGGACCTCCTGCTGCGTCCAGTTGCGCGCGGCCGCGTCGATCTCCTGGAACACCGTCTTGCTTCAGGTCGAGCGCCTGGAGCTGGTGCTGCGCGAAGTACGAGACCTCGACGTGATGGCCGAGCACCCGCTGGCCGTCCTCGAAGTCGAGCACGCCGGCGAGCATCTTCAGCAGCGTCGACTTCCCTGCACCGTTCGGACCCACGAGCGCGACCTTGTCGCCTCGGTAGAGCGCGAAGTCGAGGTCCTCGTAGACGACGTTGTCGCCGTACGACTTGCGCACGTGCTCGAGCGCGATCACGAGCTCGCCGGTACGCGGAGGCTGCGGGAACTTGAACCGGACGGTCTTGCGCTCCTCGGGGATCTCGACGAGCTCGGCCTTGATCTTCTCGATGCGCCGGATCCGGTCCTGCGCGGCGACCGCCTTCGTGTTCTTGTAGCGGAAGCGGTCGACGAACACCTGCATGTGGGCGATCTCTTTGAGCTGCGCCTCCCGCTTGATCCGCAGCTGCTCGAGCGCCAGCTCCTTCTGCTTCAGGTACGCCGAGTAGTTGCCGGCGTAAATCGTGACCTTGCGCTGGTCGATGTCGGCGACGTGGTCGACGAGCCCCTCCATGAACGCGCGGTCGTGGCTGACGATCAGGATCGCTCCGTCGTAGGCGCGCAGGAACGACTCGAGCCAAGTCACCGACTCCAGGTCCAGGTGGTTGGTGGGCTCGTCGAGCAGCAGCACGTCGGGCTGGCGCAGCAGCAGCTTCGCCAGCGCGAGCCGCATGAGCCACCCTCCCGAGAACTCGCTCGAGTCCCGCTCCAGGTCGCTCTCCCGGAACCCGAGCCCCATCAGCACGGCCCGCGCCTCGGACTCGAGCGTGTAGCCGCCCAGGTGCTCGAACCGCTCCCGCAGCCGTCCGTACTCGGCGAGCAGCCGGTCCTGCTCCGCGCCCTCGGGGGTCTCGGCGAGGTCCTCCTCGAGCAGGCGGATGCGGTGCTCGAGGGAGGTGACGTGCTCGGCGGCGGTCAGCGCCTCCGCGAGCACGGTCCGCCCCGACATCTCGATGGCTTCCTGCTCGAGGTAGCCGATCACGACGTCCTTGGCGAACACGACCGCACCCGTGTCGGGCGCTCTGTCGTCCGGCGATGATCTCGAGCAGCGTGGTCTTGCCCGAGCCGTTGGGGCCGACGAGCGCCATCCGGTCCCGCGCGCCTACGCGCAGCGAGGCGTCCGCGAACAGCACGCGGGCGCCGAAGGACTTAGTGACGTGGTCGACGGTGATGATCACTGCCGGCTAGCCGAGGACTCTCCACGCCATCAAGGCGTAGCCGAGAACCATGAGAACAGTCGAGAACGCTTTGGCTCGCGTGGACCACTTCTTGTCGCGCCACAGCAGCCACAGCGCGACCGGGCCGGTGAGTACCAGCAGGTAGAGCACGACGACGATCATCCAACGGACGTCGGAGGTCTCCTCCTGGCTCAGCCCCGCGTTGCTCGAGTAGCGATAGCTGTCGGTCTTGTGCAGATCGACCGGGCGTTCCGTGAGCAGCCCGGGAGCGACGTTGTCGGGCAGCTCGGCGTACCTCGCCCTCGTCGAGGGCTCGCTTCAGCTCCGGCGACTCGGCCGCGAACGGGCTTCGGGCGTCACTCATCGTCCGCTCCCGGTGGGTCCGGCTCTCGTCCGTGGCTGCCCAGGTCGGGCAGACCCGGCACCATCGCCGAGGCTCCCCCTTCGTACTCGCCCGGGTCCTGGAAGCCGTTGATCCAGTGGCTTCCGTCGCAGAAGGGCTTGTTCTTCGCGCCGCCGCAGCGGCACAGCGAGAAGTGGTCGTTCGAGATCCTGGACGGCAGCTCGGTGTCGATCACGTCGATGTCACCCGAAACTTGGAAAGGCCCGTGGGGGTCGGCGACGATCCGCGGAGGTCCGTCCCAGTCCTCGTGCAGTTCGCCGTTCAGCGTGTAGGCGAGCGCGCCGCTCGGGCACGAACGCACCACCTCGACGACCTTGTCGACGGGCGCCGCGTCCGGATGGATCCACGGACGGGTGTCGTGACGGAACACCTCTGGTGCTCCGTTCACGCAGTTCGACTTGTGCGAGCACATGCCGCGGGCGTCGTGAACGGTGATCTGCTCCCCGGCGTAGTCCGCGCGCTTGTCGGGCATCACGTGGCGGACCCGCTCGCTGCTGAAGCCGTTGAACCGGTGCGACTGATCGCAGTACGGCATGCTCTTCGAGCCGCCGCAGCGGCACAGCAGCACGCGCGACTCGAGCACCTCCGAGCGGCCCGTGGCGTCCACGAGCTCCGCGTTCTTCGCAGCCGGGACCGGCGGGCAGGTACGCGAACGGACCGTCCTTCATCGGGCGAAGGCGGGGTTTGGGCGATACGGCTTGGGTGTTCTCGGCTGGGTCGGTCATCTCGGCGGGCCCTTTCGCGGGTTCGGCCTTGGCAAGGATACCGCGACACGCGCCACGTGGCGGGAGCCGCGGTTGGAGAGCAGTGACAGCGTCGGTTCGGCCAAGGGCATACTTCCCACAACGGGACTGCCACATCGAAAGGTAGGCACATGTCGGACTGGATCGAGACCGTGACCTCGGTCGAGGTTGAAGACGGCCAGATGGTCAAGGTGGACGTCGACGACCATCGGCTGCTGATCGCGAACGTGGGCGGGACGTTCTACGCCGCCGACGCGTACTGCCCGCACCTGCACGGCAATCTCTGGGAGGGCACGCTCGAGGGCACGGTGGTGACCTGTCCGCGGCACGGGTCCCAGTTCGACCTGACCGACGGCCACTGCGTCCGCTGGACGGAGTGGACCGGCGCGGTCAAGACGATGGCCGAGTTCGCCCGCCATCCCCGGCCCCTGCGCGTCTACGAGTGCGCGGTCCTCGACGGCAAGGTCCTGGTCGGCCCCAGAAGGAGCCCACGTCCGGGGAATGAACGTGGGGTAGCGCCCCCTCCCCCCTCGGAGTTCCTCGTGCAGTGTGCCCAAGCGTATCGGCCGTCACGAGCCGCCATGCTCACCGCGATTGCAGCGCTCCTGGTGTCAGTCGCGATGCTCTCGGCGTGCTCCGGGGAACGCCTCCGCGCTCAGTTCCTGCGCTACACGCGGGCTCCTGACGGTACTCGGCTCGCCGTCGTGCGCATCCTCGACGTCACGCCTCCCGCCGAGACGACCGCCCAATGCCGCTTGGGCGACCTGAAGCCCGGCGAGATGGTGACGGTGACCTCGGGCAGCAACGACTGGGATGCTCCGCAGTGGATGCCCACGCAGGCCGTCGTCGAGCGAGTCAAGTAGCACGCCCCACGAGGTCCACGAGCTGCTCCTCCCCTGCGCCTGCCAGTGCTTTCCTCGGGGATGCGGGAACATACATCTCGAGGGGGTGATAGTCATGAAGCGTCATGACGCGCTCACCAAGGCGCTTGCGATCGCCGGCACCCTCGCTCTCTCCGCACCGCTCGCCGCGATGCTGATCACGGGTCGTGCATTCGCTCGTGGTGGGACGGCTGCGGGTGGACTACCTGATGCCCGCCGAGATGTTCCCGGCCGCGCTCGTGGGAGCCGCACTGCTCGTCATCGCCGCACTGCGGGCACACAACCGTCGCGCCCTGGTCCTCTGGTCGTGCGGCCTGATGGTCGCCCTCTTCGCCGCGATCAACGGGCTCGCGGTCGCGACCGGTCTCGCGAGCGGTGCCGCCGAGCCCGAGGGTTGGCGGTTTGCTATCGTTATCGGCGCACTCGTGGGCTACGTGATCGCCGAGATTGTCGCGGTCATAGCGGGGATCCAGCTCGCGAGAGACGCATTCCGCAAGGATGACGGCGCGATCGACGTGCCGCCCGCCATCACGGCGGCGAGCGTCTGAGGCAACGGCGAGAGGCGCGAAGGCGCGACTCGTCGCCCCAGAACGCTAACTGGCGGGCCCCTTCGGGTCCGCCAGTCGCATCAAGGAGAAGAACGGGGAGTGCCTTCTGGATCCAGCCTAGATGGCAGCCGCTTCCAGCACCATCCGCCGCCGGTATGACCGTGCCGTGCCATGGGCTTGCGAACCTGCCCCTGCAGGGACGAGCAGGACTGAGCATCGCCTAACGCGTTCGATGCGGGGACGTCCAGCTTCTGCTCGACGCCCCTGAGCAACTCCTCAACAGAGTGCCGGCGCAACAGCCACGGCGAAAGACCGACATGCCGCAGACCCGCCTGCGCGCTTGACCCACACGGTATGACGGACGTCGCAGGTTACCCGGAAGTCGGCCGCTCCGAACCGCGCCTTGCACGCCTCCAGGAGACCGCTGCCGCCATCGTCCGTGAGCTCGGCCTGCGGCTCGGTGCTCCAGACGGCGGTACGCGCCGCCCGACCGCAGATACATGAAGGCCTCCCGTTGTGGATTCGGATCAGGGGCTCGCGGGGGATCCTTGTCGCCGAGATGGGCGACAGGCGAGCAATCCGAGGGAGCACTCGTAGTGTAGCACCCGGGTGACCGGGCCGATCGACTCTCAGCTGAGTCCGAGGCGGGACTTGAGGATCTCGAGCCACCGATCGGACGCCATCTCCTCCGGCGCCAGGGTCGCCTGCCTGTAGCGGCGGGCGCCGTTGTACCCAACGGTGAAGAACCCGTCTGTGCGGTACTCGAAATCGAGTACGCCTTCTGTCGTGGTCGCCGGTCGCCAGCTCTTGTTGCCGTCTTTCGATGAGCCGGTGTGCGTCTGCCTGATCCAACTGATGCCCCTCACGAATCCGCTTGTGTGACTCCACACTATAGGGGCAATCGCGGTCGGCGAGGCGGGAGGGTGTATGCTGAGACCACCTCGACCTCGAGATCGCGCGCGTCCTTCCTCGGCTGGGACGCCTGCGCCAACGGCTTCGGAGCCTTCTGCACTCAAGTAGCAGACACCGCGAGCCCCCACCGATCCTCGAGCCGCCATCCCAGCAGCCCGCCACATCGCACCGACGATGGCGCAACCGCGCCCGTCGTCACGGTGCGCGTCAGCGGGCGCCTGGTAGCGCAAGGAGCAGCTATGTCCCTCTCTCCCGCACGCTGAACGCATGCATGTCGTCCCGTCGCGTCGACAAGACGCGGTGGTGTACTGCGAGGCCAACTTCGGCGCGATCGACGGAAAGACCGCGAACGGCCTGGTGCGCCATTCCGAGCAGTACGAGATCGTGGCCGTCATCGACAGCGAGCACGCCGGCCGCGACGCCGGGGAGACACTTGGCGAAGCGCGGCGGGACATCCCGATCTGCAGAGACCTCGCGGACGCAGTCTCGACCGCAGGGTCCGCACCGTGCGTGTTCATCTTCGGAATCGCACCAGCCAGCGGTCTGCTCTCGGTCCACGATCGGGGCGTCATCCTCGAGGCCATGGGCCGAGGCATGGACATCGTGAGCGGGTTGCATGAGTTCCTTGGAGACGACCCCGTCTTCGTTGCCGCCGAAACCGAGTACGGGGTGAGCATCCGAGACGTACGGCGGCCAACCGAGAAGAAGCATCTGCGCCTGTTCGACGGCTCCATCGCAAACGTGGCCTGCCCTCGGATCGCGGTTCTCGGCACCGACTGCGCGATAGGCAAGCGCACCACCGCGAGGATACTGACGCGACGCCCTCAACAGCCGCGGAATCAAGGCCGTCATGGTGGCGACCGGGCAGACCGGACTGATCCAAGGCGCCCGGCACGGAGTCGCGCTCGATGCCCTGCCGAGCCAATTCTGCGCAGGTGAGGTAGAAGGCGCCGTGGTGCGCGCGTTCGAGGCCGAGGATCCGGATGTGATCGTCATCGAGGGCCAGAGCGCGCTGGGTCATCCGGCCTACCTGTCGTCAGGCTTCATCCTGAGAGGCAGCCAGCCACAAGGCGTGATCCTTCAGCACGCACCTGCCCGACGGACTCGCTGTGACTTCCCCGACCTGATCATCCCGCCGGCCGCGACGGAGATACGCCTCATCGAGACGTTCGCCGACACCGAAGTGATAGGCCTGACCATCAACCACGAGTCGATGAGCGAGGCGGACGTCGACGCGGCCATCCTGCTGTTACGAGCGCGAGCTCGGAATCCCCGTGACCGACGCACTCACCCGTTCGCCCGAGGCTCTCGTGGACATGGTGCTCGCTGCGTTTCCTTCGATCGTCACGGCAGCGCGGCAGCCTACGCTGGCAGGAGTCGCCCGATGACGCCGGCGATCACGCTCGTGGTCACGTTCGTGGCCTTCGTCGCACTGATGATCGTGGGCTATCTCGGCCTCGGTCGACTGGAGCTGGCACGGGAGCGCTGAGCGATATCGCAATGCGCTTCGAGCGGCACGGCGATTGACGCCGCACCTCAGTGCGAGCACCTGCTGGCTCGCACGTCTTCGCCGACCTGCTGCTAGACCGGTACAGTCGGCGGCGCGGACGCTCTCGGAACCTGCTGCACGCTGGTCACAGGTGATGCGATCCACTCGCAGATCATGCCTGCAGCCGCCGACAGCGAACACGCTCGGCCCGATGACGAGCAGCGCTACTCCGAAATCGGGATTCGACGCGAAAAGCCCGAGGACCAGCGCGACCAGTCCGAAGTAGACGAGGCGCAGCACATCAAGCGCCCGATCTTCCCGCCGGCCTGCCAGATCCACGATCGAGCCAGCGAGAAGCCAGGCGACGAAGACCGCGTCAACCGCCACGAGTGTCAGAACGACGTAGCGCTCAATGGCGGGAGACGAGAACGCGATCACCACGCCGTATCCGGCTGCGCCCAGCGCGAGTGTCGCCAGAACCCCGCCCAGCCAGGCCAACAGCGAATCTACGCGTGAAGCGCCTCCCGTGCAGCAGCCACGCGAGCGCTACGCCGATGCGGCACCGCGAGTACCGCCCCGACAACTGCGCCCACCCCCGCCAGCGGGCTCTGAAGGTCACCGGGGTTCCTCGGCCCGATCGCGCCGATCAGCTGCATCATCCCGCCCGAAAGCAACATCGCGGCGAAAGCCACCCCGATCACACAGTCCCCCCCGAAAGCGAGCCGTTTCCAGACCCGGGCTGCAATCGACTGCTTCTGCCATGATGCCCACCCCCCAAGTTGGCTATACCCTCGGCAGCTGCTCAGCAGGGGCAAACCAGCGCAAAGAAGGGGCCCGGAATGCAGTTGCCACTCACTCGGCACGAGCACGGACCGACCCCCTCGAGCTTGCTGCGAGCGCACACAGGTCGGATTGTTTCGCTCAGTGACTGACGGACGACGTGGCAACAGCGATGAGCGCGAACGGTCGGACTCAGGCTGTAGTGCGAGACCCCTTCGTCGGGCTCGGCAGCTTCGCGTCAGCGCAGGACCCCAAGAGGGCCTCTCGGCAGTGGACGGGCGTGAGTGCACCCACGTAGACGCCGACGAGCACGATGGCGGTGCCCACAACCAACGCCACCCGATCGGCTCCCTCAATAGCAGCGCGGAGAGCAGGATCGTGATGGGCGGGCTCAGAACCGCTTGGTAGGACACAGCCGTCGCTGTCCACCGCCTGACGACGAAGAGCATCAGAGCGAACACGACGACCGAGCCGATCACTATCACGTAGAGCTGAACCGCCCAGGTGAGGGTCAAGGTCGGTCTGGCTTCGGTTCGGCGAGCAGGAACGAGAGAGCAAGCAGGAGCGAACCGCCCACGACCATGCCGCCGGCGTTCATGACCGCGGGCTGCACCCCTGAGTAGCGTTTGGCGATCACGAGCCCTGCCCCGAGCGACGCCGTGAACGCTGCCATCGCCAAGAGGTACACGGGCGAGACACCGCCTGCACCCGAACCCCGTGAGCTGACGATCACCGCAATACCAGCAAGGGAGATCAGGGCGCCGCTCGCCCCGCGAATCGTCATGGGTTCGGTGCGCGAGAGGACAGCGAAGAACAGCGTGAACAGAGGGACGGCGGCGAGCATCACGCCGGCGATGTTCGCGGGCACCTTGACGAGCGCCCAGTAGCCGAGCCCGAATCCGAGCCCGAACTGCACGACGCCGTAGTAGAGCACCCCGAGCCAGTCACGGCCCCGGGGCAGCGGGACTCGACGCAGTGCGACATACGCGAGGAAGAGCAGCGATGCACCCGCGATGCGCGTCCCCGCACCCCAGAAGGGCGCCAGCGTCCGGTCGGTGAAGCTGACCGCGAGAGGGTTGGCTGCCACGAGCATGACGAGCATCGCAAACGCCCCCGGCGTGAGGAGCTCTGGACGGCTCGACGTGACCGAAACGGGGCTGTGCTGACGTCGCACATCCTCTGGTGCCATTGCCACCCGCCTCGCCCGAGCGAGCCGCTTCAACTCGCGGCCTTGCGACTACGTACCCGTTCCTGTGTTTGGCGTTCCGGGGCGGTGCTAGGCCACGGTGGATGCACTTCGAACGGCGTCAACTCAGAGAGCACCCTACACCTGGGCCCCGGCCTTTCGCGGGGGCCTCGTGGCCGTTGCTCGCCGCGCGTCGTGCGAGCGTGCCCTCTGTCGTGGTCAGGTAGCTGGATGTGGTGTGCCGAGTGTGTCGGACGCTGACCACATATGCGGTGATGTGCGCGATGAGGCCGAGTCCCCAAGGGATCGTCGCCATGTACGCGTACTCCAGACCACCGCCAGCGAGGATGTCCTGGGCCCACAGGATTCCGTTGACGAGCACGAACACTACGATGTGGGTGACGAGGGCGGCGCGCTCGCTCACTTCGTTGTGCGCACCGGGGTGCCGCCTCTCCGTGACTCGGAGCACTACCGCTCCCACCAGCGAGATGACGCCGCCGATGAGCAGGCCGTAGCCCCATGCGGGCGCGATGTCGCCGACTCGCCACAGAAGACTTACCGCCGAGCCCGACGAACTGGTCGGACGCCGCTGTCAGGAGGACCACACCCATGGAAGCAGCGATGACGCCGAGGATTCCCAGGAACCATTCCGTGATCCTTGTCATGATGCACCTCCATTCCAAGGAGCGATGCACTTTCGATGTACCCGCGGACGGGTCTCCAGCACGTCCCGCGGCACAACAACGTCGTGAGCTCCAGCCGGTGATGCGCTCGGCCTGGACGGCGTGGAATGGCTGGCGAGGCCCAGGAAGAGAAGCAGGCCAGAGGTCTAGGCCTCTGGCCTGCAGGTTCACTGGTGGGCCATAGTGGACGCACTTCGAACTGCCTAGCGGGTCTACTGGGCCCCGGTCATTCGGGCCACGGTGCCATCGTGAGAATCAGGATCCAAGCCAATCCAGACAGAGCCGACAGAATGAGTCCGATCACAGCCTCGCGTCGTTCTGCGGACTTCAAGCCGAGGGCACCGCACACGATGCCGAGCAAGGCCGCAAATGGACCAACGAATCCAATCAGCGCGAGTGGTCCGTTGAAGGGCGTAGCTTCCAGCCACGCCGTGAATGTCAGCACGGCCGACAACCCCGTGAGCACGACTGCCACGATTCCCGATACCAAGGCCGTCCCAGCGAGACCCTTGCTGTGCGGTCTCATCTCACCGGACGAGACCGGTCGGCGCAAGTGTCGATGCTGTCATTGCAGGCACCTCCCTCATTCAGACCTGTCAGCCCCCAGATCCTGCGGCTGTCAGACAAGTAGCAGCGTCACAGCTACCGCGACGATCGCCGCCGCGATACCGAGCCATGCCACCCAGGAGTGGTCATGGCCTACCGCGACGGCGAACAACCCACATACCCCGGCGAGGAGCCCGACCACCGTTGGTACGCCCATCCCGATGAACCTGATGGGAGACAGGTACTGGACCACACCGATGGCGTACAGAATGGCCAGCCCGCCAGCGGCCCATCCCGTCTTCGTGATGGGCGTGAAGCCGAAGTGGTTGCGTACGGTTGGGCCGTCAATCGCGTGGGTACTCGGCATTTCACTCACCCCCTGCAATCCTAGACACTCTCCACCTATGTATGTTCCCGCCTCAAATCAGCGTCAGTAGCAGGCGAAGAGGCCCCGGCAGTGATGCCGAGGCCTCTGAAGTCACTGGTGGGCCATCGTGGACGCGCTTCGTAACGGCCCAGAGCTCACGCAGAGTGCAGAGCCGCCGCCGCTTTCAGCGCACAAAGGGCGCTGAGCAACTTCTCGTAGCGATTCATGAGGAGCAAGAAATGGCCATCTTGCCGGTGGGCATCGGGGCTGCCAAGCCGTTTGAGACAACGCAGCCCAGCACCGACTCTGACAGGCTCGTCCTGACGCGTCAGCTCCCCAGTCGAGTGGGGATTACCCCGGGCGCCACCTTCTCTGATCGCGCCTGGGAGAGTACGAAGGCGTAGGCCGATATCACGACCAGCGGAATGTGCATCACGCCCATCCACCATCCCCACGGCTGCATCCCGAACCATACGATACTTGTCGACCACCCCGAACAGCATCCCCGCGAAGCTCGTGATCCTCAGCACCGACGCTATCTCGGATGAAACAGCGTCAACACCGCCAACACCACCGGCGTCATCATGCAGAAGGTTAGTCCGGCCCCGTTGTTGAGCAGGCGCACCGGGCCGAAATCCGGGGTCATCGGACCTGCGTTCGCGGGGGCCAGGAGCAGAAACCGCGAGAGGCGCAACCCACCACCTGCGCAGCGGATACTCTCGGGTGAGAAGTCATTCTTCTCCGCGACGACCTCCCACCCCCACGTGAGCGCCACGACAAGAATGAGAGCCAGGTTGCCCGTGAGGACGACCAATCCATGGGTGGTTGTGACGGCCGCGGTCTGGAGAAGGGCAAGTGCCACGAACAGACGTCAAGCAGACGTTGAATGCGCGTCCCCGATTCCGGTTCGCCGTACAGGAAGAGACTGCCTCGATCAGGAGCACGGGGACTATCTTCGCTATCGGCATGAGCACGGGAAAGGTGTTGATCAACGGCGCGGCAAGCACCTACCCGATCAGATCCACGGACTGCCGAGGATCATAGCCGCGTGCGGCGTACGTCGGGATGAAGAACAGCAGCACGAGCAGGAGGTACAGCCACCACTTCTTCGTCGCCGCATCCAGCTTACCCTGGATTCTCTCTATCTTCGGTCGCCCGCTCATCTGCAGCGCCCCCCAGTCGACCCTCTAGGGGGTGTATACCGTCCGCGTGCGGGGATGCGACAAGGAGACCCCGGCTATTCGCCAAGGCCTCTTCAGATGCTGGTGGGCCATCGTAGACGCACTTCGAGCCGGATAGGCGCTCTCCGTCAACTCGATGAGATCGTCGTCGCCTGGAAGGTGCCGGAACTCGCCGAACGAGGCGGGCGACTATAGCGTGAACATCGCTGTGTCTTCCCCAATCTCCTCTTCAATCAGCGCGTTGAGCTTCCGGTTCATGGCCGATAGCAATTCTTCGGTGTACTTGGGATTAGTCGGGTCGGCCAGATTGTCCATTTCCTCAGGATCCAGCAGCAGATCGTAGAGAGCGACGTCGTTTTCGGCCAGCAACTTCTCGACCGATGCCGGTAGGTTGTAGCCACCCAACCCGAAGTATCGGACCAGCTTGTAGCGCCCATCGAAAACAGAGCGGAATACCTCTCGCTTCTCAAGGTTCGGTGCCCCGATCTCATCCAGCATGCCCTTGAACACGTCCATGCCGCGATGGAACTCCACGCCGGCCTTGGCGGCGGCCGCGTCGAACACCTTGGTCGCGTTGCGGCTGAACCATTCTGCGTCGACGGTGGCGATCATGTCGTAGGTCAGCAGGCAGCCCTTGCCGGGTTCCCCGCTGCTGCCCCGCGGTCCGACTGAGGTGGGATCCTCCACGATTCCCGAAAGGTCATGTCCTTTCAGGGAGGGATATCGCTGCTGCCGTTCATCCTCGGGCAGGCCGGCATAGGCCAGGATGGTTGGAGCCATGTCGAGATGGGAACCCACCGCATCCGTCCTTGCTCCGCCCGCGTGGCGCGGATCTACGATCACCAAAGGCACGTTGACGGTTTCCCGGAAGGCCACGCTGCCCTTCTGGCGGAGGTGATGGGCCCCGCCCATCTCGCCGTGATCCGCGGTGAAGATGATGATCGTGTCATCAACCTGGCCGGAGGCTTCCAAGGCATCCAGCACTGCTCCTATGTGGCGGTCTACGTCGAGATGGCAGTTGAGGTAGTAGTTGACGTGGTTGTGCCACATGTCTCGGCGATCCGTGGGTATCGGGCCGTAGTACACGTCACACAGGCGGTCATAGCTTCGGACGGCCGGTGGCTGTCCCTCCAGGTCGTCGCAAAAGGAACCCGGCAAGGCCGTTTGCCATTTCTGCTGGTAGAGCGGCGTGGCGGGCGCGTCGAAGATCGGGAACATGCTGTTGGACTGGACCGTCTCTTCGCCGTCGGCATCAAAGAACATCACATCGTGAGGGTTGACGAAGTTCACGGCCATAAACCATGGCTGGGTCGCGGAAACCTTGGGGCCGCGCTTCGTCAGCCAGTCAACGGCCTCATCCGCGATCTTGGGATCCTTCGTGAGCCCATCCATTGGTCCGCCCACTACATCGCCCCAGTCCTGGTATTCGGAGAAGCCGAAGGGTTCCATGGCCTCACAGGAGCCCTCCGTTGGGAACTCCGAGAGGTGCCACTTGCCCTTGTAGACGGTGTGGTAGCCCAGATCACGGAGCATATGACCGATGGTGGGCAAGGCTTCCGGATCGGCCTTCATATCGTCGATCCAGGCGAAGTTGGTGTTGTCAAACATGCGAGTGTGGGGTGTATGCCTGCCGGTGTAGATCACCGAGCGGGAAGGGGTGCACACGGTAGTGGTGGCGTGGTGATTCTCAAAAGTGACCCCGCGGGAATGAATACGATCCCGGTTGGACAAGACGAATCCCGCAGGCAGAGACTGGTGGGCGTATTCCTGATCGGTGACGATCATCAGGATATTCGGCTGCTTGGTCACAGTTCATCCTCTCCAGACTTCGCAACGCCACTATCAGTAGACGCGCCGGACGACCCGTCGCTCAACGTCGCTGCATAGGACGAGTCCACTCTGTCGGCTTTCCTCGGTGGAGAGCCCGCGCCTCCTGTCCGCGAGTCTCCCTACTCCTACTAGGAGCAGCGCGACCGCGAGCGTTCCCAGGACAGCCGCGACACCTACTGTCAGATTCGGGCTCATGGTCCCCCCAGCCGCTAGTGACCGCCTCGACTGTACGACAAGAGGCCTCGGCACGTAATACCGAGGCCTCTGAAGTTGCTGGTGGGCGATGTTGGATTTGAACCAACGACCTCTTCCGTGTGAAGGAAGCGCTCTCCCCCTGAGCCAATCGCCCGATTAGCCGCTCACGCAGCGGACACCGAGTTTAGCGATACCCATCGGGGTGCGCAACGTGCCACCGCCACGCGTCACCGACGATCTCGTCGAGCGCGCTGATGCCCGGCACCCAGCCCAGCTCGCGCTCGGCCTTGGCTCGTGACGCGACGAGTATCGCGGGGTCTCCGGGGCGTCTCGGCCCGATCGCGATCTCCACCTCGCGACCGGTCACCCGCGCGCATGTCTCGCACGACCTCGCGGTTGCTGAATCCGCGCTCGTTGCCCAAGTTGAACACCCCGCCCGCGACTCCCCGACTCCAGCGCCTCGAGCGCCATCGTGTGGGCGCGGGCCAGGTCGACAACGTGGATGTAGTCGCGCACGCAGGTCCCGTCCTCGGTGGGGTAGTCGTCGCCGTACACCTCGAACTCGCGCTGTCCATCTCGGAGCGCAGCAAGCACGCGCGGGATGATGTGCGTCTCCGGAGAGTGTGCCTCGCCGAGCGACCCGTCGGGCCATGCCCCGGCGACGTTGAAGTAGCGGAAGCGGATGCTGCGAACGCCGTGAGCGACGCGGTACCAGTCGAGTTCGTGCTCGAACGCCAGCTTGCTGGCGCCGTAGGCGTTGATCGGGACCGTCGGCGAATCCTCGGTGATGGGGATCTCGGTGGGCTGACCGTAGACAGCGGCGGTCGAGGAGAAGCAGATCGCAGCCCACGTCGTGCCGCACCATCGCATCGAGCAGCGCGAGCGGCGCCGCGGCGTTGTTGCGGAAGTAGCGGCCCGGGTCCACCTGCGACTCGGCGACCTCGATGTAGCCCGCCAGATGCATCACGGCGTCGCAGCCGGGCACGACCTGCTCGAGCACGACCTCGTCGCCGACGTTGCCTTCGACGAATTCAGCACGCGGGTCGACCGCCTCGGCGAATCCCCGCTCCAGCGAGTCGAGAACCACGCATTCGTGGCCCGCGTCGAGGAGCACGCGGGTCGTGATCGAGCCGATGTAGCCGGCACCGCCGGTCACCAGAACGCGCATCGCCCCTCTTCCGTCGTCCAGCAGTCGAGTCAGCCGTGCCCTGCGTGCTTACTCAGACAGCGGGATGATGCCCGACTCGAGCGCCTCGACCACGCGCTTGGCAACGTCGATGTCCCAACGCGCGGGGTACTGCCAGTCCTTCGGCGAGGTCAGCGCCTCGGAAAGTCCCGTGAGGATGGCGGCGCGATCGGCGGCGACCACCCGGTTCGACCCGACGTCGACGGTGACCTGGCGCTCGGTGTTGCGCCGGACGGTCACGCAAGCCGTGCCGAGCATGCACGTCTCCTCCTGGACGCCGCCGGAGTCGGTGATCACCGCGGCAGCGTCGCGCTGCAGCGCGAGCATGTCGAGGTAGCCCACCGGCTCGATCACGTGGATCTGCCCGCTCTCGGTGGGCAGACCGAGCTCGGCCAGGCGCGTCTGCGTCCGTGGATGCGCGGGGAAGATGACCGGCAGCGGCGACTCGATCAGCGCGTTCACGATCTCGCCCAGCCGCTCGGGATGGTCGGTGTTCTCGGGACGGTGGATCGTAACGAGCACGTAGCCGTCCGCTTCGAGATGCACGCGACGCCGCACCGCATCGCGACCTTGGATCCGGTGCATGTTCGCGAGGACCGACTGGGCCATGATGTTGCCGACGAAGTGGATGCGCTCCGCCGAGACCCCCTCGGCGACGAGATTGGCCTCGGCACCCTCGGTCGGCGTCAGGAGCATTGCCGAGAGCTGGTCGGTGACCAGGCGATTAACCTCTTCGGGCATCGACATGTCGCCGCTGCGCAGCCCGGCCTCGAGGTGAACCACGGGGATGTGGATCTTCGCGGCGGCGAGCGCGCCCGCCAGCGTCGAGTTCACGTCGCCGACCACCATGAGTGCGTCCGGAGTCTCCTCGGTCAGAAGCTCCTCGAGCGCGATCATCGCCTTGCCGGTCTGCACCGCGTGCGTGCCCGACCCCACACCGAGGAACCACGTCGGCTGCGGGATCTCGAGGTCGCGGAAGAACACGTCCGACATCGAGGCGTCGTAGTGCTGCCCGGTGTGAGCGAGCCGCGCGTCGATGCCTGCCTCGGCGAGCGCGGGCATGAGCGGGCCCACCTTGATGAAGTTGGGACGCGCCCCCACGACGATGATGATGCGCATGGCTCTCCTCCGGTCGATTCCCTCGGTCAGAAGCGAACGCCTCGGCACCTCCGAGACGCGTTGGTCACGCTAGTAGGCGCCCCTCGCGAACAGCACGGCGGGGACGGTGCGAAGGATGATCGCGAGATCGAGCCCCACCGACCAGTTCTCGATGTAGAACAGATCGAGTCGCACCATTTCCTCGAAGGTCAGCGCCGAGCGACCCGACACCTGCCACAGCCCCGTCATCCCCGGCGTCACTTCGAGACGACGCCAGTGCCGATCCTCGTACTCACGGGTCTCGTTCGGCAGCGGTGGCCGGGGACCTACCACCGACATGTCGCCCTTCAGAACGTTCAGGAACTGCGGCACCTCGTCGATCGAGAACTTCCGCAGCCACCGCCCCACCGAGGTGACCCTCGGGTCGTTTCGCATCTTGAAGATGGGGCCGCTCGCCTCGTTCTCGGCACGGAGCGCCTCGAGTCGGGCGTCAGCGTCCACGTACATCGTGCGGAACTTGAACATCCGGAACGCACGGCCGTCGCGGCCGATACGCTCCTGCGAGTAGAACAGCGGCCCGGAGCTCGTGAGCTTCACGAGCGCCGCGCACAGAGCCACACAGGCAGGCCGACGAGTAGCACGAGTCCCGAAACCACGATGTCGAACAGGCGCTTCGTGGCGAGCCGGGTCGGCGTGAGCGAGATGCCCCGGATTCGTCACGAGCGGAACGCCGGCGACCTCGCTCACGAGCACGCGGCTCGTCATGACCTCGAACAGGCCCGAAGAGACGTTCACCTCGATGTCGAGGGTGCGCAACTCGGCGACGATGCGGGCGAGCACCTCGTGATCGAACGCCGAGGACGCGATTATCACGGTGTCGACGGGGTGCCGCTCGAGAACGTCGAGGATCTCGCGTGCGGCGCCCAGGCACGGCACCTCGCCCTCGCAGTACTGCAGGTCGAGCTTCTCGGCGACCGACGACGCGAGGCAGCCGATGGGCACGAGGCCCGAGGCGGGGTTGGCCTGCAACACGCGAACGATGTCGGCACCTTCTGGGTTCGAGCCGACCACGAGGGTGGGACGCAGCCACTTCCCTCGCAGGTGCCGGCTCGTGACGATGAGGTCGACGATGCCCCGCGCGATCACGACGCTCACGAAGGCGACGGCGACGTAGGTGACGAGCCACCCGCGCGAGAGACCGGGCAGGTCGAGGGCGTAGGTCCCGAGAACGAGCGCGATCCCGCCGAAGACGACGGCGCGCCCTACCCGGCCGAGATAGCCCGGGCTCTGGGCAGCACCACGCGCCCCGTACAGGCCTTCCATCCACAGGAAGGCGAGCCAGAGCGGCACGGTCCACGCCACGAGCTGCACGAACGTGAGCGAGACCGAGACCCCGCCATCCGCACCGTCGTGGACAGGGTCCCGAAGCGTAGGTACGTCGCGACGATGCCGGCAACGAGGACGGCGAGAGCGTCGGCGAGAACGAGCAGGAGCACCAGCGAACGGACCCTCTGCCGCCGCGAGACGACGGCAGTGGACGGGGCGTCACCCATTGGCGCCCCGACATCCACCGGATTTCCCGCGCACGTCCTCGCCGCCCCTCTCGGTCAACCCCTCGCCGACCAGTATAGACAAGCACCCAGAGCCGCTGTGATTCACATCACATTCGTGCTCCGCTCGCCTTCAGGCGCGCCTTCAGGATTCCGATGAATACCTCGTGCGTGTACTCGGCGCGCGCGTGTCGCGTGCCCGTGATGAGACAAGCGTCAGGTCCGCCGGAAGGCCGGAGGTGTCAAGGTGTCGAGTTCCTCCCACCGCGTGACGTGGATGATCGCCCTCCTAGCGATCGCCGTCGCCGCTGTCGTTCTGCTCGCGACTCCCGGAGTCGCCCACGGGGCCGGGCTTCATGCCCTCGCAGTACGACGGCTTCGCGTTCGACCGGCTCTACGCCTCCGGGTCGACCGCCTACCCCGAGGCCGTGTCGTTCGACGCGACCGGCAGCATCTACTACACGTGGAGCGACTACAACACCGCCGATCCGACGCGCCGGGACCGCATCTACAAGGTGCGCGCGGACGGAACCGCCGTCTGGTACACCGGCACGCCGTACTCGAGCGGGAACGTGACGGCACGGCCACCTGTACTGGCCGTGCGGCCTCGCGGTGGACTCGCTCAACCGGACCTGGGTCGCCGACACCTACCTCAACCGGATCAAGCGTATCTCGTCGACCGGAAGCACGAACCTCGTCATCGGCGGCTCCCTGCCCGGTACGGGACAGCAGGAGTTCGACCACCCCAAGGGCATCGCAGTCGACGCGAGCGGCACGGTGTACGTCGCAGACACGGGCAACAACCGGATCCAGGTCCTGAGCTCCGCCGGCGCGTATCTGCGCTCGTGGGGCACCACCGGAACCGGCGACGGCGAGTTCATGTCGCCCGACGGGATCTCGGTCGGCCCTGACGGCAACGTCTGGGTCGCCGACACCGGCAACAACCGCGTTCAGAAGTTCACGCCTACCGGCACGTTCCTGATGAGCCTCGGCCGAGCGGACACGCGCTTCGGGCTCCGAGCCGGGCGAGTTCTACGGCCCCGCCGACGTCGTCGTCGACCCCTGGGGCGTCATCTACGTCGCGGACACCTACAACGCCCGCGTGCAGCGTTTCGCGCCCGACGGCACCTACTGGGGCCAGTGGGGATCGCTCACGTCCGCCACGAACGACTTCACTCCCACCGACCTTGCGGTCGACGCGTTCGGCAACCTGCTGGTGACCGACCCGTACAACGACCGCATCCAGAAGTGGCGCTTCCAGATGGCCAACCCCGACACCAACCCGCCGGTCACGACCTCGAACGTTCCGGCGAACTGGGTGCAGGGTTCGACGTACCAGGTGCACCTCACGTCGGTCGACGCCAGCCTGTCGGTCGCCTTCACGTACTACTCCACCGACGGCACCACCCCGACCGTCGAATACACCGCGCCGTTCACCGTCTCGACCGAGGGCACCACGCCGATCGAGCTACTACGCCGTCGACATCGCGCAGAACGCCGAGACGGTCAAGACCGACTACCTGCGGCTCGACGGGTCACCGCCGGTGACGAGCTGCGATGCGTCCTCGGTCATCGAGGGCACCTCCGCGATCGTGCACCTCTCGGCGGCCGATTCGTACTCCGGCGTCGACGCCACCTGGTACAACCTCAACGGCGGCTTCACGCAGCAGTACACCGGCGGCATCCACCTGCCCACACCGGGCACGTACATCATCGGCTACTACTCGTTCGACGAGGTCGGCAACGTCGAGACGTGGCACTACACCACGGTGCAGCTCGTCGCCCCCGACACGCAGCCGCCGGTCACGACGTCCAACATCCCCGGCGGCTGGCAGAACGCGAACCTCTCGGTGAGGCTCACCGCGACCGATGCCTCGACGCGTCTCGGCGACCTACTACTCCACCAACGGGTCCGCTCCCACGACGCTCGTACACCGGCCCGTTCGTCGTCTCGAACGAAGGCACGACCACGGTCAAGTACTACTCGGTGGACAGCCGGAACAACACCGAGACGGTCCGCACCGAGACGATCCACCTCGACAAGACCGACCCGGTCGCAGTCTCAGACGTCCAGTCGAGCTACATCACGACGGCAACGATCGGCCTCACAGCGACCGACGCGCTCTCCGGCGTCCTGGACATCGCGTGGCGGCTCGACGGTGGGACGTGGCAGCACGGCGCCAGCATCGTGGCCACCGGCTTCGGCACCCACAACTTCGACTACTACGCGACCGACGCCGCGAACAACCAGCAGCCGATCCAGCGACGGCAGCTTCACGATCCTGCAGCCCGACAGCGAGCCGCCGGTCACCGGCGACAACATCGGCTCGGGGTGGGTGCAGGGCCCCTACATGCGTGGTGCTCAACTCGTACGACCAGATCTCGCAGGTGCAAGGCATCTACTACTCGACCGACGGCACGACGCCCACGGTCATGGCCGCCGGTTCGACGGCGACGTTCACCGTGTCCGCCGAGGGCCCCCAGACGATCAAGTACTGCGCGATCGACACGCGGGGGAACAAGGAGAACCTCCACACCAAGACCCTCTACGTGGACAGCACTCCCCCGACCACCACGTCGAACGCTCAGGCGAGCTACCCGACCACCGCCACGATCCAGCTCACGGCCTCGGACGCTCGCTCCGGCATCGCCCAGACCCGGTACAAGCTCGACTCCGGTGCGTGGCAGACGGGCACGCAGCTGACCGTCGGCGACCCCGGGCTACACACCCTCGTACTTCTACTCGACCGACGGCGCGGGCAACACCGAGACCACCAAGACGGCGACGTTCCGCATCAGTCTGGACATGACGCCACCGGTCACCACCGACAACGCGCCGGCATCCTGGGTCAAGGGCCCGGTCAACGTGACGCTCTCCGCCACCGACGCGAGCTCGGCCGTCTCGGCGACGTACTTCTCGCTCGACGGCAGCGTACCCACCGTGCGCTACTACGTCCCCATCTACATCGAGGCCGAAGGGGTCACCACCCTCAAGTACTACTCGACTCGACGCCGCCGGCAACGCCGAGACGGTGAAGTCGGTGCCGGTGCGTCTGGACCGCACGGCGCCGATTACCGAGAGCGACGCACTCGAGACCTACGTCGACCAGGCCGTACTGACGCTCAGCCCAACGGACGCCGGCTCGGGTGTCACCAGCACGCAAGTACCGGATCGACGGCGGAGCGTGGCAGACCGGTACCACGGTGAACGTCACCGGCTACTACACGCACACGGTCGAGTTCTACTCCGTCGACGCATGCGGCAACAGCGAAGCAGCGCAGACGGTCACCTTCAGGATCCAGGGGCGCGACCAGGTCTTCGAGCAGACCGATCCCTACATCTGCTACAAGGGCACCTGGGACGAGTACGCCTTCGGCGGCTACGGCGCCCGCTCGGTCGATCCCACCGCGGTCGTCCACTTCATGACCCAAGGCACGCGGGTCATCCTCTACGGCTACACCGGGCCCGACATGGGCATCGGCCGCTTCGTGCTCGACAACGGCACGCCCGTGCTCATCGACTTCTACTCCTCGATCGTGACCGGCCGGGTCTGGTCGTTCGATTCGGGTCCCCTCCCCTACGGCAACCACGTCGCGCGACTCGAGTACACCGGCCTGAAGAACCCGGCCTCGACCGGCTACGCGATCGGCTTCGACGCGATCCGCGTCGAGGGCGACCTCCTCGAGGTGCCCGACACGGCTGCGCCCGTCACCACCGCGACCTACCCCACCGCTGGGTCCGGGGTGGGGCGACGGTGACGCTCTCCGCCTACGACGCCACGAGCGGCGTGGCGGCCACCTACTACTCGAAGACCGGCGGCACGCCCACCACGCTGTACTCGGCTCCGTTCTCGGTGACCTCCGAGGGCCAGTCGACCGTCAAGTACTACTCGGTCGACAATCGCGGCAACGCCGAGACGATCAAGCAGTTCAACGTCCGCGTCGACAACACGCGCGCCGGCCACGACGGACAACGCCGAGGAGAGCTACCTAGCCACGGCGACGATCAACCTGACGGCGACCGACCCCCTGTCCGGCGTCGCGCTCACGAAGTGGCGCGTCGACGGCGGGGCGTGGAACACCAGTGCGATCGTCACGATCCCCTACGAGCCTGCCTCGACACACACCCTCGAGTACTACTCCACCGACGCCGCGGGCAACACCGAGGCGACCAAGTCGGTGACCGTGGCGATGAAGGAGCGGTTCGACTCGGCCGACTCCCGCCTCGTGTGGAAGGGCACCTGGTCGACCTACCCGCACGCCAACCACTACCTGGGCTCGTACCGCTACGCGAACGCCGCGGGCGCCACGGCCTATGCCACCTTCACCGGCACCGAGTTCACGCTGGTGACCTACAAGGCCCCCGAGTGCGGCATCGCCGCGGTCTCGGTCGACGGCGGGGCCCCGGTGGACGTGGACCTGTACTCCGCGGGCTACTACTACCAGCAGAAGGCCTACACCGTCTCCGGGCTGGCCGCCGGGCGTGCACACCGTCACGGTGAGCTGGACGGGCCGCAAGAACGCGAGCGCCACCAACACCAAGGTCGGGCTCGACGCGATCGACGTGATGGGGCAGTTCCCCGGTGACGTGACCGCGCCGGTCACCGCCGGCACGCCCACGCCGTCCTCCTGGACGAGCGGCACGGCGAGCGTTGCGCTCTCCGCCTCCGACGCCCACAGCTACGTCGCGGCGACCACCTACCGGGTGGGCGCGGGCGCGACCACGACCTACACCGCGCCGTTCACCGTCTCGACCGAAGGCGCGACCGATGTCTTCTTCCGCTCGATCGACGGTGCCGGCAACGCCGAGGCCACCAAGACGGTGACCGCGCGCATCGACCGCACCGCGCCGAGCATCAGCTGCGACGCCACGAGCACGTGGGCCAAGGCGACCAGGTCGTCACCATCGACGCGACCGACGCGCTCTCCGGCGTGGCGGACGTCTACTACTCCCTCGACGGCTCCGAGCCCAGCACTTGCCTACAGCGCCCCGGTCACCGTGAGCGCGACGGGCACCACCACCTTCAAGTACGCCGCGGTAGACGCGGCGGGCAACCGCTCGGCCACACGCTCAGCGTCGCTTCGGATCGACAAGGCCGCGCCGGTCTCGTCCGACGACGCGCCGACCGCGTGGGTGAACCAGCCGGTATCGGTCGCGCTCGCGGCCGACCGACGACCTGTCCGGCGTGGCGCTGACCGCCTACTCGCTCGACGGGGCGGCCGCCTCGCCCTACCTGACACCGATCGCGATCTCTGCCGAGGGCGTGCATACCCTCGCCTACGGCTCTCTCGATGTGGCCGGCAACGCCGAGTCCACCCGCACCGCGACGGTGAGGATCGACTACACCGCTCCGGTCACGAGCACGAACGCCACCACCGCGGCGTATGCCGCAACCGCCACGATCACCCTCACGCCGGCCGATGCCGGCTCGGGGGTCGCGCTCACCAAGTGGCGCGTGGACGGCGGGGCGTGGACGAGCTCCACCTCCGCGGTCGTCCCCGGCTCGGGCGGACTGCACACCCTCGAGTACTACTCCACCGACGCCGCGGGCAACACCGAGGCGACCAAGTCGGTGACCGTGGCGATGAAGGAGCGGTTCGACTCGGCCGACTCCCGCCTCGTGTGGAAGGGCACCTGGTCGACCTACCCGCACGCCAACCACTACCTGGGCTCGTACCGCTACGCGAACGCCGCGGGCGCCACGGCCTATGCCACCTTCACCGGCACCGAGTTCACGCTGGTGACCTACAAGGCCCCCGAGTGCGGCATCGCCGCGGTCTCGGTCGACGGCGGGGCCCCGGTGGACGTGGACCTGTACTCCGCGGGCTACTACTACCAGCAGAAGGCCTACACCGTCTCCGGGCTGGCCGCCGGGCGTGCACACCGTCACGGTGAGCTGGACGGGCCGCAAGAACGCGAGCGCCACCAACACCAAGGTCGGGCTCGACGCGATCGACGTGATGGGGCAGTTCCCCGGTGACGTGACCGCGCCGGTCACCGCCGGCACGCCCACGCCGTCCTCCTGGACGAGCGGCACGGCGAGCGTTGCGCTCTCCGCCTCCGACGCCCACAGCTACGTCGCCGCGACCACCTACCGGGTGGGCGCGGGCGCGACCACGACCTACACCGCGCCGTTCACCGTCTCGACCGAAGGCGCGACCGATGTCTTCTTCCGCTCGATCGACGGTGCCGGCAACGCCGAGGCCACCAAGACGGTGACCGCGCGCATCGACCGCACCGCGCCGAGCATCAGCTGCGACGCCACGAGCACGTGGGCCAAGGCGACCAGGTCGTCACCATCGACGCGACCGACGCGCTCTCCGGCGTGGCGGACGTCTACTACTCCCTCGACGGCTCCGAGCCCAGCACTTGCCTACAGCGCCCCGGTCACCGTGAGCGCGACGGGCACCACCACCTTCAAGTACGCCGCGGTAGACGCGGCGGGCAACCGCTCGGCCACACGCTCAGCGACGCTTCGGATCGACAAGGCCGCGCCGGTCTCGTCCGACGACGCGCCGACCGCGTGGGTGAACCAGCCGGTATCGGTCGCGCTCGCGGCCGACGACGACCTGTCCGGCGTGGCGCTGACCGCCTACTCGCTCGACGGGGCGGCCGCCTCGCCCTACCTGACACCGATCGCGATCTCGGCCGAGGGCGTGCATACCCTCGCCTACGGCTCTCTCGATGTGGCCGGCAACGCCGAGTCCACCCGCACCGCGACGGTGAGGATCGACTACACCGCTCCGGTCACGAGCACGAACGCCACCACCGCGGCGTATGCCGCCACCGCCACGATCACCCTCACGCCGGCCGACGCCGGCTCGGGGGTCGCGCTCACCAAGTGGCGCGTGGACGGCGGGGCGTGGACGAGCTCCACCTCCGCGGTCGTCCCCGGCTCGGGCGGACTGCACACCCTCGAGTACTACTCCACCGACGCCGCGGGCAACACCGAGGCGACCAAGTCGGTGACCGTGGCGATGAAGGAGCGGTTCGACTCGGCCGACTCCCGCCTCGTGTGGAAGGGCACCTGGTCGACCTACCCGCACGCCAACCACTACCTGGGCTCGTACCGCTACGCGAACGCCGCGGGCGCCACGGCCTATGCCACCTTCACCGGCACCGAGTTCACGCTGGTGACCTACAAGGCCCCCGAGTGCGGCATCGCCGCGGTCTCGGTCGACGGCGGGGCCCCGGTGGACGTGGACCTGTACTCCGCGGGCTACTACTACCAGCAGAAGGCCTACACCGTCTCCGGGCTGGCCGCCGGGCGTGCACACCGTCACGGTGAGCTGGACGGGCCGCAAGAACGCGAGCGCCACCAACACCAAGGTCGGGCTCGACGCGATCGACCTCATCGCCGCTCTTACCGGCGATACCACGAAGCCCGTGACGACAGCCAGCGCCGGCGACGGCGGGGGCTGGTCGCAGACGCCGACCACGGTGTCCCTCTCGGCCACCGACACGGGTAGCTGGCTCGCGGGCACCTACTACCGCATCGGCGGCGGTGCCACGACCACGTACACCGCGCCGTTCGCGGTCAACACCGAAGGCGCAGTCGACGTGGCGTACTGGTCCGTCGACGGTGCCGGCAATGTCGAGGCTACCAAGACGGTCACCGTCCGCTACGACAAGACCGCACCGTCCACCACCGGCAACGCGCCCACGTCGTGGGTCGCGAACTCGGCGACGGTGTCGCTCTTCCCCACCGACGCCTCTTCCGGCGTCAGCGCCACGTACTACTCGCTGGATGGCGGCCAACCCGCCGCCCGCTACACGAGCTCGCTCAACATCAGCACCGAGGGGACGACCACCCTCAAGTACTACTCGGTCGACGTCGCAGGCAATGCCGAGACGATCAAGTCGGCCACGATCCGAGTGGATCGGACCGGCCCGACCGCGTCCGACAACGCGCCGTCGTCCTGGGTGAAGGGCCCGGTCACGGTAGCGCTGAGCGGCTCCGATGCGATGTCCGGCCTGTCCGGCTTCAAGTACAGCCTCGACGGCAGCTGGCCCTCGCTTCTCACGAGCGGCACCATTCCCGTCTCCGCCGAGGGCACGACGACTCTTCGGTACTTCGCGGTCGACAACGTCGGCTTCACGACCGAGACCGCCGCTCGCCAGATCCGCATCGACAACACCAACCCCGTGACCACGAGCACCGCCCAGGCAAGCTACATGGGTACGGCGACGATCTCGTTCAGCGCGACGGATGCGCTGTCCGGCGTCGCAGTGACCAAGTGGCGGTTCAACGGCGGCCCGTGGCGCACCGAGGACTCCACCTCGATCGCGCAAGGCGGATCCCACAAGCTCGAGTTCTACAGCACCGACGCGGCGGGCAACGCCGAGCCGATCAAGACCGTCTACTTCGACGTGACGGTCAAGGTCGACCAGAGCGACGCCAACATCCTGTACGTGGGCAACTGGGGCACCTACGCCCACGCGAACCACTACCAGGGCGCGTATCGCTACGCGACCCAGAACGGTGCCGCGGCACACATCGCGTTCACCGGTACCGCGATCGACTGGTACACCTACAAGGCCCCCGAGTGCGGCATCGCCCAGGTGTCCATCGACGGTGGCGACCCGGTCGACGTCGATCTCTACTCGGCCGGCTACTACTACCAGCAGAAGGTGTTCTCGGCGAAGGGCCTGTCCAACGGGCCGCACACGATGAGCATCTCGTTCACCGGGCGCAAGAACGCCTCGGCGTCCAACGCCAAGATCGGACTGGACCGCTTCGACGTGACCGGCGAGCTGTCGCAGGCACGCCTGAAGTACGAGGAGACCGATTCGCGCTACGTGTACCGCGGCTCGTGGGCCAACTACGGCAACGCGAATCACTCCGGCGGCGCGTACCGCTACACGAACTCTGCCGGCGGCAGCGTGGTCTTCGCCTTCACCGGCACCGAGTTCTCCTGGTACACCGGCAAGGCGCCCGACTTCGGGATCGCCCGCGTCACGGTCGACGGAACCGCTCCGGTCGACGTCGACCTGTACTCGGCGGGCTACTACTACAAGCAGAAGGTGCTGAGCGTCGGCGGGCTGTCCGCGGGCCAGCACATCGTCACGATCTCGTGGACCGGGACGAAGAATCCCGCGGCCACCAACACCAAGGTCGGCCTCGACTACGTCGACGTGTACGGGTCGATGGCCACCTATCCCGACGGGACGGCTCCCTACACGTCGAGCAGCGCACAGCCCAAGTACGCCACGTCGGCCACGATCTACTTCTGGGCCAACGACGGCAGCGGTATCGGTGTCTCCGGTACGAGGTGGCGCGTGGACGGCTCGGCATGGACCACCGGCACGACGGCCGTGGTGAACACGACCGGCGCTCACACGCTCGAGTTCCAGTCGGTGGACTACCTCGGCAACACCGAGGCGATCAAGAGCGCGCCGTTCACCATCTACGCACGCTCCGACAACAAGGACTCCCGCATCCTGTACTCCGGCTCGTGGTCCACGTGGGCCAGCGGCGGGTTCTTCGGGGGTGACTACAAGTACGCGAACAAGGCGGGCTCGTCGGTCACCGTCGGATTCAAGGGCACGGCGATGGACTGGATCACCTCCAAAGCACCGGACTTCGGCATCGCGAAGGTGACCCTCGACGGCGGCACTCCGGCCTACGTCGACCTGTACGCGCCCAACTACCCCGTGCAGCAGCGCGTGTGGAGCGCCAACGGGCTCGAGGACACCACCCACACGGTCACCATCGAGTGGACCGGTACCAAGAACGCGGCGTCCTCCAACACCAAGGTGGGCATCGACGCGGTCGACCTTCTCGGCCAGCTGGTGATACCCCCCGACACGACCGCTCCGGTGACGACGAGCAACGCCGTGGCCTCCTACGCCGAGACCGCGACGATCACGCTCTCGCCGAGCGACGCGGGTGGTAGCGGCCTCGCCGCGACCAAGTGGCGCCTCGACGACGGTGCGTGGAACACGGGCACGGTCATCACCACGACCGAGACCGGCTCCCACACCCTCGAGTTCTACTCGATCGACGGTTCGGGCAACGAAGAGGCGGTCAAGTCCGTCGACTTCGCGCTCTACGCCCGCTTCGACGACGCAGTCGCCGGAATCTCAGTGCCCGGCAACTGGACCTCGTTCTCGAACGCGAACCTGTATCGGGGCTCGTACCGCTACACCTACTCTTCGGCGGCTACCCTTACGGTCTCGTTCTCGGGTACGTCCGTCCGCTGGATCACGAGCAAGGCGCCGGACTGCGGCATCGCCTCGGTGAGCATCGACGGCGGCGAGCCGATGCTGGTGGACCTCTACTCGGCTGGCTACTACTACAAGCAGACGGCGTGGACGAGCCCGGTCCTGGAGAACGGCGCCCACACGATGACCATCACGTGGACAGGGACGAAGCACCCGAGCGCCACAAGCACGCGGGTGGGCGTGGATGCCATCGACGTCCTCGGGACGCTGGCCACGCCGTAGGGAGCCGCCCGACCTGCCTGACACGAGTCGACGCACTGACGTGGGGCCCCTTCCGAGGGGCTCCACGAGCGTCAGGACGCCGTCGCGGAGTCCGTCCCGCTCGCGAGGCCGTCGATCAGCGCGACGTAGGCCGGCGCAAGGTTCGACCACAGGTACGGTTCCAGCTCTCGCTGCGCCCGCACCGCCATCGCCCGCGCGCCTTCGGGATCGTCGAGCAGTCCGGCGATCGCGTCCGCCCACGCGACCGGATCGCCCGCTGCGGCGAAACGCACGGCGTCAGCTGAGAACAGCTCGCGCATGGATCGGATGTCCGAGCACACCACCGGCACGCCGCTGGCGACGTACTCGAACAGCTTGCTGGAGTAGGCGATGCGCGTGAACGGCTCGTCGACCAGGGGCACCACGCCCACGTCGAAGCCACGGACGATCGGCGGGAGCTCGGCGGCATGCACGGTCCCGTGGAACCGGACCCGATCGGCGACTCCGAGCTCGGCGGCCTGCCGCCGGAACTCGTCCTCGTCACCTCCGCCGCCGTAGACCTCGAAGACGCAGGACGTACCGCGACCGACGAGCTCGGCCACCGCCTCGATCGCGGTGCCGATGCCGAAGCGGCGGGCAAGCGTGCCGTGATAGCCGATGACGGGGCCCGATCCGCGCCCGGGTTCCTGCGCAGGTGACCTCGGGTCGCTGGGCTCGGTCAGCGGATAGAGTACGGTGTCGACTCCGTTCAGAACCACGGTGGCCCGACATCCGGTGCGCTGCTCGAGCAGCTCGGCACATCCTGGTGTGGGCACGAGCACGAGGTCGGCTCGGCGAGCCGAGACCCGCTCCCCCACCTCCAGCACGCGACGCAGCCACGGTGCGCCGTCTCGGGACACCAGCAGCTCCGGCATGAGCTCGTGGAAGTCCAGTACGATCCTCGCGCCGGTCATCCAGCGGGCCAGCAGCGCCGAGAACACGAGCCAGTCGGGCATCGTGGCGATGTGGACGACGTCGGGGCGCCACGTCCGCGCCTGATTGAACAGCCACCACTTCGCCGCCACGGGGAAGGCGATGTACTCCCACAAGCGTCGCCGCATCCGATCGGCCTTGCGCCACGACAGTCGCGACCGATCGATGCGAATGCCCTCCCAGTCGCGCACCTGCTCCCGTCCGGATGGGGCGAATACCCTCACTTCCCATCCCGCGTCCCGTAGGGCCCGTGCCTGACGGCGGACCCGGTTCTCGCTGCCCGGGAAGTCCTCGAGTACGACGAACGCGATGCGCCTAGCCATCGAGCACCGACCGATACACGCCGAGAACCGCGTCGATCTCGCGAGCGATGTCGAACCGGCTGCGGGCTTTGCCGGCATCGGGGGCGGGCTCGTCGAGCGCCGATCGCAGTGCGGACGCGATCGCCTCGGGTGTAGTCGCTCTCGGCGACGCGACAGCCACTCATCCCCTCGAGCTGCAGCGCCATGTCCCCGACGGGCACGGAGACCACCCTGGTGCCCAGGCAGAGCGCCTCCTTGGTCACCACGGGCGACCCCTCTCGGCGAGAGGTGAGCACGACGACATCGGCAGCAGAGAGGTAGTTCGGCACCTCGGCCGGCGCCACGTCATCGAGAACGAGTGGGACGATCGGGCGCCCGACGTTCGCCGCGGCTAACGATCGCCCGCTCGAACAGGTCGTAGCGCTTCACCGCACGATGCCGGGAGGCGGGAAACAGCGCGACCAACGCGTCTTCGGGCAACCCGAGCTTCGCGCGGGCGCTCTGCCTGTCGAGGAGGTCCGGGAGCGAGGACACGTCAACGCCAGCGGGAACCACCGACACGGGAGCGCCAAGACCAGCCGCGTACGACGCGAGCTCCGGGCTGACGACGATCAGCGCGGCGGCACCTCGCGCGAGCCGTAGGGACACCAGCCGCTTGCGGGGGTCGGTGAGGTCGGTGCCGTGGAACGTGACCACGCGGGGGACCGTCGTGCTCGGCACGAACGCCTGGCTCAGCCCGAAGTGGACGTGCACGAGATCGGGCTCGAACGACGCGAGCGCGTCGGCCACCTCACGCCGCGCCGTCACGTAGCGCCGCTTGTCCGCGGGGGTGTCCGCGTGCACCACGCGCACGTCCACGCCTCGCTCCCGCAGGCCCTCCACCTCTCGCGCGACGAAGACCCCGCTGTAGCGGTGCGTGTCGCTGGGGTACATGTTGGTCGCGACCAGGACCTTCATCGCCGAGCCGCCCGCTCCACGACGTCCGAGAGCACGTCGACGTAGCCGTCGACCATCGCCGAGACCGACCGCTGCTCCACGACCCATCGGCGCCCCGCCGCACCCATCGCTCGGGCCAGTTCGGGCTCCTCGGACAGCGCGGCAAGCGCCTCCACGAGGGCCGAGACGTCGCCTTGCGGCACCAGCACGCCGGTTCTGCCCGGGTCGAACGCCTCGGCGGTGCCGCCCACATCCATCGCGACGACCGGGCAGGCGCACGCCTGCGCCTCCATCAGTGCGAGGGGCAGGGTGTCGGCCTCGGAGACCAGAACGCATACGTCCGCGGCCGAGTAGACGGCACCGAGATCGTCGCGGGGGCCGACGACGAGCAGGCGATCCGCAGCCGGCGACGCGTGCGCGCGGCGGCGCGTGTCCTCGAGGAGCGGGCCGCCGCCCGCCATCAGTCCGACGCAGTCCACCCCGCGCGCGGCAAGCGCCTCGATCGCCTCGACGAACCGGTCCTGTCGCTTCTCGGCGCGGTGCGCCGCGACCATCGCGATCACGAAAGCCTCGGACGCAATTCCCAGCTCCGCCCGCAGCGCGGTTGCCGCCGTGGCGTCGGGGACGAGCCGATCGACATCGACGCCGTTGTGCACGACCACGATCCGCGAACCGGGGTTCCCGAGGCGAACCAGGTACGGCCGCTGCGCTTCGGCGCAAGCGATCACCGCAGCGGTCGAGCCGGCGAGAAGCCGATTCGCCACGACCGTCGCTGCACCCCGCCGCGCGACGATGCTGTGCTCGGCGGCGACTCCCGGGATCCCGACCCTCCGCGCCGCCAGCCGCGCCATCACGGTGGCGTTGTAGTTCACGCCCACCACGACCTGACTGTGATGCCGGCGCAGCAGCTCGGCGATTCGGCCGACCAGGCTCGGATCTGCCCGTCGGGCGCTTCCGAGTTCGTGGAGCGGGATGCCCGCAGCTTCGATGTCGTCCCGATACGCCGAGACCGACTTGTTCACGACGAGCACCGGCTCGTGCCCACGTCCGAGGAGCCCTGCTGCGAGGTCGACGAGCTGCCGCTCCATCCCACCCTGCCCCAGTGCGGCGACGTCGAACGCGACGCGAAGCGGCCGGTCAGACATCGCGATCGCCCCATGCCAGGGCCCGGTAGATCTCCAGATGCCGTGCAGCGATCGAAGCGGCCGACAGCCGCCCCACCGTCGCCTCGTCGTACGCAGCATCGCTGAGGGCGGACGTCCTCGCGGGGTCGGCGGCAAGCGCGGCCAGCGCTTCCGCGAGCGCGTTGGGGTCCTCGGGCGGCACGAGCATGCCGGTGCGGCCATCCTCGACCGCCTCGGGCAGCGCGCCAACGGTGGTCGCGACCACAGAGCGCGCGTTGGCGAACGCGAGCGGCACCACACCGCTCTGAGTTGCCGCGCGATACGGCAGCACCACGAAGCTCGACTCGGCGAAGAGGCTGGGTATCTGCTCGTCGCGGACGAATCCGAGGCGCCACTCGAACCGCTGGTCATCGGCGGTGTCGCGAGCGAGGCGCTCGGCATCGCCGCCGTGGGCCGCCACGACGACCTTGAGCGGCACGTCGGACGGCAGGAGGCGCACCGCCTCGACCAGCACGTCCAATCCCTTGTACGGCTCGGCCCGCCCGAAGAACAGTGCGACGGGACGATCGGGCAGCGGCCGCCGGACCCCCGGCTGCGCGAGCACGCCGTGCGGCACCACATGAACTGGCTGCCCGCGATACCAGGACTGCTCTCTGGCCAGCTCGGCCTGCTGCTCGCCGTGTACGACGAACGCGGACGGCCTCCGTGCGCAGCGATGTCGCCACCCTCCAGTGCATCCGGCTGCGGCGGTCGCGGTCACCGGGGCGGGCGACCACGTCGTGGACCGTGAGCAACCGCGGCACGCCCGCGCCCCGGGCGACCGTCCGCAGCCGCCAGTCGAAGTGCGTCTGCTCGTGCACGACGTGGGGCCCGAACTGCCGCACTTCGCGAAGAGCGCCGGTCGCCGATGCCCGGGTACGTACGTCCGACTGCCGCCCCCGCACGGCCACGAGCGGCACGCGCGGATCCAGCAGCCCGCGCTTGGCGTCGATGGCGTCCTCTCCGGGCCGCCCCAGTTCGTCGCCGCGCTCGCGCGTCACCACCATCACGTCGGCGTCCTCGGCAAGTGCGTTCGCTATCGCGGCCGCGTAGTAGAAGAACCAGTCGAGGACCATCACCACACGGAGGCGCTCACCCGACATCGAGGGGCTCCTCCCGCAGGTCCGCTCGGCGTGCGAAACCGTAGTACCACCCGAACGCCAGCGCGACCACGATCTCGTAGCGCGCCGAGGTGATCAGTGCGTTGAACAGGCCGACGAACACGAGCGCGCCCGCGACCACTGCGAACGCAAGCGACACGTCCCTCACCAGCGGAGACGGACCCTTCCGCAGCGTCCGAAGCGGCTCGATGATCGTCCCGGCGTAGTAGGCGACCGCCCCGGCCACCCCGACCAAACCGGCCTTCAGGTAGCTCCAGAGGAACGAGTTGTGGACGTAGCCGGGCAGCACCGCCTGCTGGAGAAGGTCCGCAGGGTCGTAGATGAGCACGCCTCGGTGCGTCGCGCCGAGACCGGCGCCGAGAAGGATCCGTCTGCCGACCGCCTCGTTGACGGTAGCGAACTCGACGAAGCGATACCCGAGCGAGATGTCGCCTTGGGCGGCCCGAGCCCCGCCGAGAATCGTCTCCAGCCGCTTCGCGACGGTGACTTCGTAGAACTGCCGAGCCACGGTGAGCAGCGCGAGAACGACGACCCCGCCGGCGGCGGCAAGCCACGCGACGGTGCGCACCGAGCGGGTCGGCGACGTGAACACCTGGATCGCGACGAGCACCACCACGACGAGCGCGCTTGCCAGCCAGTACGCTCGGAGCGAGCCAAGCAAGACGATCACGATACCCACGGTGAACGACAGATAGGCGGCCCACCGTTTGACCTCGGGGTTCCCCATCACCGCGAGGCCGACCGCGAGCAGTATCAGTCCGACCGTCGTCTCTTCACTGCCGAAGGCCCGATACCCGGCCACGTAGCTCGCGCCGCGAAGGCCGATGCCGGTCGCGTAGAAGACCAAGCCCTTGAGTGCGACCGCGGACGCCGTCAGGACCACGAGCGCTCCGGCGCCCCTCGAGCGAGTCGAGCCGAACAGGTAGGCGGCCACCAGGATCCAGCCGGCGTAGAGGATGCCGCGCGCGTCGCCCCACTGCGTGCCCAGATCGGCACCGGAGCCTCCGCCGAGGACAGCCGCCACTCCGAACGCGAGCCACAGCGCCACGACACCACGTCCGAGCGCGGACCTGAACGCCTGGCGTGCCTGTTCGTCGCCCGTCAACGCCGTCACCGTCACGGCCACCAGCGCGAGAAGGGTCCACGCATCCATCGCCAGGTAGAACGGGCGCGAGGCCGCCGCTCCGGTCATCTGGATGAGCACGGGGTCGCTCGCCAGCATCCACAGGGCGGGTACGACCAGCAACGCCCAGCGCGGGCCGAACCACAGCAGCACGAACAGACCGAGGCCAGCCCCCGCGAACGCAAGCGTGGGGTACACCACGAGCGCGACTCCCAGCACGATCGCTCCGAGCACCGCGGCGACCACGATCGCCGAGGATCGGCGTCGAGTCGCGACCGCTTGAGTGGGCGCGCTCATCGTCCGACCATCCGCGTCGAGCCTGCGACCGACGTACCCGAAGCCGGCCCGATGATCGGGCGCGACGTCCTTGGGGAGCGCGATCAGCGTGGCGATCATCACGGCCACCTCGACCACCGACGTCACCACCGCCGCGCCCCGCGCACCGAAGCGCGGGATCGCCACGAGGTCGAGTGCCGACCGCGACGGCGGCACAGACAGCGATGATCGCGATGAACCGTCGGCGCTTCTCGGCGGCGATGAGCAACGACCCGTACCAGATGTGCAGGTAACGGGCGACGACCCCGGGCGCGAGCAGCCACAGCAGCACCGTGGCGGCCGCGAACTGCGCGCCGAACACCAGCTCCACGATCGGCTCGCCCAGCAGCGCCAGGACCGTCACCACGACGAGCGCGAGCACGAGCAACGTCACCGCCACCGCGCCCGCGTACTCGTGCCGGTCGGCCTCGCGTCCGTGGATGCGGCGCGCAGCCGGCGACAGCGCGGCGAGGTTCACCGCAACAGGCACGAACAGCACGAGTTCGTAGAGTCGGTACGCGGCACCGTAGAGTCCAGCCTGCGTGGAACCCGCCAGCGAATAGACGAGCACCGAGTCCAACTTGAAGTACGCCGCCGAGAAGAGCCCGGCCACGCCCAGCCCCGCGGTGGCAACGAGCACCTGCCGGGTGACGGCGCTGCCCGGAAGCCCTCGGCGACCGTCCCGCAGTAGTCGGACGCCCGCCACGATCAGGAACGCGAGCACGAGCAGCCCGGCGAGCGCGTTCGCGATCACGAACGCCTGCCACGCGCGTCCCGCCGAGGCGGCGGCCGCGAAGAGCGCCAGCATCACCAGCGACTGGACGACGCCGGCGACTGCAGGAATCCACATCTTCGCCCGCAGCTGGTAGGGCGTCACGGTCACCGGCAGGCTTGAGAACAGCGCGATCCCGCCCGCGACGAGACCGCCGATCACGGCGGGTCCGCGGTCCCAGAAGGCGACGCGAATCACGACGAGGCCGATCAGCAGCGACACCACCGTGTAGCCCACCTGCACGAGCAGTCCCGCGCGAAACACCTCGGCCGGGTCCGCGTCGGGCTTCGCCATCTCGGTGGTCACGACCGGGCGTGACGTACATCTCGCTGATGAGGTTGAGAACCGCCCAGAACGCGAGCACGAAGGTGTAGTTGCCGTAGTCCGAGACGCCAAGGTAGCGCGAGATGATCGCGGTGGAGATCAGTCCGATCGGCAGCGTCGCGACCCGCGCGACGACTTGGGCGATGGAACCGCCGGCGACCGTCTCGACGCGGGTCCTGATGCCGACGGCCATCTCGCTGCCCTAGAGCGGCAGAACGGCTCGGAGCTGGTCGACCAGGCCCCACGCGAAGTACTGGTCGAGGAAGTACGCCACCAACGCGGCCACGGCGATCACCAGCAGGAACGCGAGGAAGCCGGCGAAGATCTTGCCCACGAGCGAGGCGGCGCGCTGCCCGCCTGAGGGTTCCGGCTGCCACGCCTGTGCCTGATACGCAGCCTCCTGACCGAGCGGGACGGCGCGGGCACCGCTGTCGCTCCCCTTCTTGCCGGTGGTCGAGCTGTAGTAGTGCGAGTAGTACTGGTTCGCCCCGTAGTAGCCATAGCGGCCCGCACGGCCCTCGTCGAGCCCCCAGACCACCACGCCCACGATCCGCGCGCCGGCCTTGCCGAGCAGCTCGGAAGCCTTGCGCGCGGCGTCCCGGGTCGAGACCCCGGCCTGGCTCACCAGGAGCACGCCATCGGCCCAGCGAGCCACTGCCGCAGGGTCCGCGACCGCCAGGAGCGGTGGCGTGTCGATGATGACCCAGTCGGCCCATTCCTCGAGCGACTCGATGACCTCCTGCATCTTGCTCGAACCCAGGAGCTCGCTCGGGTTCGGCGGCATCTTGCCCGAGGTCAGGACCAGCAGCTGAGCGTCGCCGGGACGCTGCAGCGCGGCCTTGAGCGAGTGGGCGCCGAGCAGCACGTCGGACAGGCCGATGAAGTTGTTGACCTTGAAGAACTCCTGCGTGGTCGAGCGCCTGAAGTCCGAGGAAACCAGCACGACCTTCTTGCCGGCGTTGGCAAGCGCCGCAGCAAGGTTCGCCGAGACGGTCGACTTGCCCTCACCCGGTGCCGCCGAGGTGACGACGATGGTCTTCATGTCGCCTTGGAAGTTGATGAAGTCCAGGGAGTTGCGCAGCACGCGGTACGCCTCGGCGGCGGCGGATCCTGGCGCTTCGAGGATCACGAGACGCCTGCGGTCGCCCTTCTCCACCTGGTCCACCGGAATCGTGCCGAGCACGGCGGTGCCGAAGACGCGTTCTGCCTCGTCTGTCGATCGGATGGTGTTGTCGAGGTACTCGCTCAGAAACGCGATCCCGACGCCGAAGACGAGCCCGATCCCCAGCCCCAGCACGGTGTTGCGCACAGGCTGCGGGGACACGGGGTCGGTATCGACGGCGGCAGTCTCCACCACCGTGGCACCACCGGTCTCGAGCTGCTGGTTGATCCTGAGCGTCTCGAGCTTCTCGGCCAGCGTTGTGTAAGCGCCGGTGGCGATCGCGAGCTCCGCCGAGAGCTGGTCGGTCTTGCCGCTCTCCTGGATCTTCTTGCCCAGGTCGAGGATCTGGCTCTGAGCGATGTCGAGACGACGCTGGACCTCGTCGGCAGCCTCCTTGAGCGAGCGGCGGCGCAGGTCTTGCGACCACGCTACGAACTCCTCGGCCATCACCGTCGCGATCTTCGCGGCCTTCGCGGGCGAGTCCGCTTCGGCATAGATGGTCACGATGTTGGTCTGGCCCTCGGCGGTCACGCTCACGCGCTTCGAGAGGTCCTCGGGAGAGGTCTGGAGGTTCAGCTCGCGGATGGTGGCCTCGGCGATCGGCCGAATCCTCACCAGCTGCACCTGCGTCTGAAGCGCCCGCTCCGGCTGGCTCGAGAGCTCGGGTATCAGCGTGCCGAGGAGGGCGGCTCCAGCGTCCTTCTCGGAGATGAGGACCTTGGCCTCGGCGGCGTACATCTTTGGCTGGATCAGACTCACCGCAAGCGCCGTGAGCGCGACGATGAGGGCGGATGCGATGATGATGCCTTTGCGTGCGCGGATCACATTGAGATAGTCGCGCAGCTCCATGCGGTCCTTCCCAAGGGTGTAGGCGTTACGTGCTGCGATTCGTGGCTGCTTCTGTTGCTGTGGTTGCCATGATACGAGATACGACCGGCGCACATGGCGCCGGTCGCGGCGTTGCTTTCTGACCGGTTCAGTCTAGCCGAACCAGCTACTTCCAGTTGAACCCTGTCACGAACCAGTAGTCGTCGAGTCCGTCGACCTTCTTCACCATCACGAACCTGCCCGACTTACCCTCGTACGTGCCACCTCGCAGGAGCACGTTCACGCTGGCCGTACCGCTGCCCTGGGTGGCCGAAAGGACATCCATTCCGGTAACGCTGCCGTCGGAGAACGCCTTGAGCGCCTCCTGCGACGACGGGGTCGCCTGCTGCTTCGTGATCACGTTGACGATGGACTCGTCGATCTGCGTGTCGGGGACCTCCTTCGTTACACCGGTGTCGAGGCCCGCGAAGAACCAACCCCCGTCCACCGACAGCAGGCTGATGGTTCCGCTCCGCGTCGTTCCGTCGCTCAAGGTCGCCTTGAACGGGACCTGGACGCCGTTCTCTGCGTCGACCGGTGCCGAGAACGCGAAGTTGTCGACCTCGTTCTCGATCATCGCCGAGATACCGACTTGCGACGTCAGCTGCTCCTCGTACATGGTGCTCGCCGCCCATGCCGGCATCGCGACGGCGGCAAGCTCCGAGGTCTTCGAGGGCTGCTGTCCGGCGGCCTGCGACTGTGCACTCGCCGCGGGCGCCTTGGCGGCGGTCTGCGGCTCCGCCGAGGTCAGGCCCAGGTACGGGCCCACCAGCGCGGTGACCTGATCGAGACCGCCCGACCACACGATCGCGTACGCGAACGCGCCGATCGCGACGACTGCCACGACGATGGCTACGATGAGCCCGATCCGGCGCTTGCCGGCGGGCTTCTCAGGCTTGGCGGTGACCTCCACCTGAGGTACTGCGATTCCGTCCATGACCACGTCCCCTTGCATCGGCGACCCAAGGCCGCTTCACGCGCTCGATTCTACCACCGGACATACGCGCGCGACCCGAAGGCCATCGCGAGGCCTTCATGTGGTCTCATCGGCACCGAAAGCGGCGAACTTGACCCGTGGGGGCGACGGCGGCGTGAGCTCGAGCACTCGCACCGGCATCATGGCGTCGCGGTGGTGGGCTGCGCCCGCGACGGCAGCGACTGCAGCCAGCGACGCAGCCCGAGTCGTCCGAGGTCGGAGGCGTAGTTCGAGGCGCCGTCGATGTCGCCGAGGGCGCGCTGCACGGCCTCCGCGGCCTCCCCCATCACCGAGCGCCGCTCAGAGGAGGCGCTCGCGTCCATCCCGGCAAGCAGCACCCCGAGATCGCGCGGGGCGACGCTCACAGAACCCGCGGGGAACGTCACGAGATCGGTCCCGTCGAACACGTCGACGGGCGCCCCGAGAGCCACGGTGACCGGTCCATCGGCGATCCTCAGCCACGTGGGCTCGTCAACGACGACCCAAGCGGGTACCGGGCGGTCGGTCTTCTCCGCCCAGGTGCGGGCCAGCAGATCGCCGCCGCCGAAGGTGAACGCTCCCGCCAGCGTGCGCGCGGAGGTCCCCGGAACCACCGCCGGATCGCTCGGATCGACGACGATCCCAACCGCCGAGCCCGGCGGGTAGTACACCATGAGCCGCACGTCCTGTGCGCCGGCGGCGTCGGGCAGCACCAGAGCGACGAGCACGCCCCGCGCGTCCCTCGTGCTTCCGATCGGGCGGCCGTCGCCAGCACGCACAGCGAGCACGCTCGCTGCCAGGACCAAGATCAGCGCGAGCAGGATACCCGCTCCGATCGCACAACCTGATCCGCGCCGCGTCATTGAGTCGAGCCGAGGTACGCCAACACACCGTCGGCGATGCCCTGCGCGATCTTGTCCTGGTAGTGCGGGCTGGCCAGCAAGCGGTCCTCGACGGGATTCGACAGGAAACCGCACTCAACGAGCACGGAGGGCACCTTCGCGTAGTTGAACCCCGCGAGATCGCCTCGTGGCTCGACGCCGTCATCCGCAGCGCCCGTGCTGGCGAGGGCAGCTGCCTGCACCTTCATCGCCGCACGCTTGCTGACGAGCGAGTGCTTCTTGGCCCATCGGTTCGCAGCAGGGTAGAGCGTGGACATCCCTGCCCTTTTCGGGTCTGGACTGCTGTTCGCATGGATGCGCACGAACAGATCGGCCTTTGCGCGGTTCGCGATCGCCGCGCGCTCGACGTTCGAAAGGTTCACGTCGTTGGTCGTCCGAGTCATGACTACCTTCACGCCCGCTTTGCGTAGGCGGGCAGCGAGGTTCGTCGATATCTGTAGAGCGATCTCGTACTCGGCGACCTTCGTCGCCACGCCGGTGGCGCCGCCCGAGACCTTCGCCTTCTTGGAGGTCGAACCCGGGCCGACCGGTTCGAGACTCTGGTCGGAGCGCGACTGGTGCCCCGGATCGATCACCACGACAAGCTGGCGAACCGGAGCCGCGACAGGCGCAGTCGCCGCGACTTGCGCGGGCGCTCCGTTCCTCGCGCCCGATACGACGATTCGGACCGGGGATCCCGCAGCCGCAAGCACGCCGGGCGCCGGATCCTGCGCGAGGACCATCCCTGCTCGGCCGGCAGCCTGCTCCTCGTAGGACACCGCGACCTTGAAGCCGGCGGTGTCGAGCACGAGCTGCGCGTCTGCCAGAGAGCCACCCGCGACGCCGGGAACCTCGACGGTGCCAACGGCGGTCGAGACCTTCGCGGTCGCAGCGAGGGGGACGTGGTCGGCCAGCTCGACGGTCGGTCTGCCGCTGCTGCGAACCGCCAGGACCATTAGCACCAGCCCGATCACGACGAGCACGCCAGCGGCCACCAGCAGCGGCAGCATCCGCTGCAGCGACAGGTGTTTACCTCGTGGCCTCGGCTGGCTGGCACGAATGCGGCCGGCACGAGGTCGTGTCGTGATGCGCTCGGTCATCCCCATCCTGGTGGGCCCGGCAGGATTCGAACCTGCAACCAAGGGATTATGAGTCCCCTGCTCCGCCATTGAGCTACGGGCCCGCTCGAAATCGTGTACGTCGGCAGCAGCGATCGAGGACCGCCGCGAACCTCCCTCAAGGGGTAGATGGTACCTGATGACGCACCCCGTGTGGGGCGTTGCACAGGCCGTGCGCCGTACGTATACTGTCCACTTGCCGCCGCGAGGCGGCGAGCATTCCTCGGTAGCTCAATCGGCAGAGCATCCGGCTGTTAACCGGAGGGTTGTAGGTTCGAGTCCTACCCGGGGAGCCAACACACACGCAGGCCCCGCAGATGCGGGGCCTGTTCTCATTTCCGGGGCTACACCCGACGCGGTCGCTGATCCGAGCAGAGCGTCAGGACGGCCGCAGCGTCACGGCGTCGACGCGAAGGAGCGCTCTCAGCGCACCTGGGATTCCGTGATCACGTCTCGGGAGCGCGCGTCGGCCGCCCACACCTTTCGATCGATGTACTGGTGAGTGTGGATGCCGAGGCGCCCACCGGCGTGGATGTCTTCCTCGATGGCCTTCTCGAGGCCCTGCTCGCGCTCATGGACGTGCAGCAGGGCCAGCGCGAGATCGTTCACGTTCGCGAACTTGCGGTCCTCGAAGCCGGTCACGCGTATAGGACCCGAGAGGCGCGCGACCTCGGCGTTGAGATGGCGCACCTGGACCTGAAGCCAGACCGACCAGATCAGCATCGCGACAACGAGAACGATCAGGACGTCCCGAACGAGGGTGCTGCCTGCCGAGGCGTTCGAGCGCGGCGCTTCTACGCGCCCCGCCGACCCTGAGTAGTAGACGCTGTCGTTGCGCCCCTTGCCGAGTATCCGTTGCATGTCGACATCCCCTCGCGTGCGCGTGGAGCGGACGGGAGTACCCGCCGTCTCTCCACCTCAAAGACTACGCCGCCCGGGTACCGGGCGGCGTCGGCCGTGCGAGGGATTCTTGTCGTCCGAGCGGCCGTGGGGTCCGCTCGTCCGAGTGGCTAGTCCAGGTAGTCCCGCAGCTTGCTGGAGCGAGACGGGTGACGCAACTTGCACAGCGTCTTGCTCTCGATCTGGCGGATGCGCTCGCGGGTCACGCCGAACTCCTTGCCCACTTCCTCCAAGGTGCGGGGGTGCCCGTCAGTGAGCCCGAAACGCAGCTCGATCACCTTACGCTCGCGCTCGGACAGCCCGTCGAGCACTCGGCACAGCTGCTCCTGCAGCATCGAGAAGCTCGCCGCATCCGGTGGCACGATCGCCTCGGAGTCCTCGATGAAGTCGCCGAGCTGGCTGTCCTCTTCCTCGCCGATCGGCGTCTCCAGAGAAACCGGCTCCTGCGAGATCTTCAGGATCTCGCGCACGCGATCGGCGCTCATGTCCATCTTCTCGCCGATCTCTTCGGGAGTGGGCTCGCGGCCCAGCTCCTGGAGCAGCTGGCGCTGGATACGGATGAGCTTGTTGATCGTCTCCACCATGTGCACGGGGATGCGGATCGTGCGCGCCTGGTCGGCGATCGCGCGGGTGATGGCCTGACGGATCCACCACGTGGCGTAGGTCGAGAACTTGAAACCCTTGCCGTAGTCGAACTTCTCGACCGCGCGGATGAGTCCGAGATTGCCTTCCTGGATCAGGTCGAGGAAGAGCATCCCCCGGCCGACGTAGCGCTTCGCGATCGAGACCACGAGGCGCAGGTTCGCCTCCACCAGCTGCTGCTTGGCGTCCAGACCCACCTGCTCGATGCGCGAGAGGCGACGGCGCTCGGCCCTGTCGAGCTCGTAGCCCTTCTCCTCCGCGTCCTCGAGCCTGGCCATCGCGTCGAGACCGGCCTCGATCTTCATCGCGAGGTCGACTTCCTGGGCCGCGGTGAGCAGCGGCACCTTGCCGATCTCCTTCAGGTACATACGGACCGGATCGCCCGTGAGCGGCGCCACGCCGTTGTCCGTGACCCGCTTCTTGGCCTTCTTCTTGGCGGTCGGCTTCGGCGCCTTCGGAATCTGGATGTCGACGATCTCTGCACCTTCAGTGTCGTCGATCGGTGCGTCCAGGTCCGGGAGCGCGGCCTCGGGGATCGACGTCGCAGGCTCCGCGTTCGCGACGGTCTGCGCGACCTCCTCGACGTCCAGCATGTGGGAGGGGTCCTCGACGATCTCGATACCCGCGTTCCGGAAGTGCGTGTACACCTCATCGAACTGCTCGCCGGTTAGTTCCACGTCGGAGAGCGCGCCCTGGATCTGGTCGTCGGTGAGACTGCCCGAGGCCTTGCCTTGGGCGACCAGCGCCTTGAGCGCGGGGTGCTGGAGCTCGGGCAGGGTGCTCGTCGCCTCTGCGTCGCCCTTCGATGCCGGCTTGGAGGCAGCCCGCTTCCTGGCCGCGGGCTTCTCGGCTACCTTCGGCGCAGCTTGGGACGCGACCTTGGGCTCGGCTGCGGCCTTCGCGGCCATCTTCGGCTTCGGCTTCGCCTCGGCCTTGGGCTTCGTCGTCTTCGTTGTCTTGGTCTGGTTATCCGCCACGCTGCTCCCTACTCGGTCGCTACTCGAAACGCACGTCTCTCATTCCCCGCCTGACCTGGTCCAGCTCACGGGTCAGGTCCGAAACTTCCTTGAACACGTCGTCGTAGTCCGTGCCCGCCGGTTCCTGGGGACGCTTCAAGCGGGCCTTTCCCGCGTTGATACGCCGCTGGAGGCCGAACTCCTTGAGTTTGCGGGCCAACTCCGTGGCGGCCACGCGGTCCTCCGGACCGGTTTCCTCCGAGCCCACACCTCCCGAGAGTGCGTTCATCGCCGGTCGACACTCCGCCGAAAGACGGGTCATGACCTCGGCGGGCGAAAGCTTCGGCTCATCCGCCAACAGCTCGACCACGAAGCGCATGTCCGCACTCGACAGCAGGTTCTGCGCAAGCAAATCGCGTGCCCCGACCCGGAGCTTGGGCTTCCATACCAGCAGCGAGACCAGCTCTATCTCGGCTCGGGCTTCCGGGGTGGCCACGGCGGGAGCCTCCACGACTCCCCCGCTCGGCTCCTGCTCATCCGAGGCAGCAGCGACCGCCTCCGGCTTGGCCTGCTTCACCGCTCGCATCGCCGTGTCGAAGTCGACAAAGAGCCGGTCGGCGAGGTAGTTGGCGTAGTCGTGGCCCAGGATCGAGTCCTTGACCGGCGCGAGCACCGCTGCCGCGGACGTCAGTGCTCTTTGCCGCTGCTCGGGCCGGTCGAGATCGAACGTCGCCAGACGCCGGTCGATCGCGAACCGCAGCAGCGGCACCGCCGAGGCAAGCACCTCCCCTACACCCTCGGCGCCCTTCTCGGCGGCGAAATCTGCCGGATCCATGCCCGCGGGCAGCACGGCGACGTCGAGCTCGATGCGGTCGCGGCCCGACTCGGGGGTGAGCGCCTTGTCGACGAAACCGACCGCGCGATCCGCGGCACGAAGCCCCGCCTCGTCGCCGTCGAACAGGTACACGACGCGCTTGGAGAACCGTCCCAGCAGCTTCACGTGCTCGCGGGTGAGCGCGGTACCGAGGGTCGCGACGACGTTGCGCACGCCCACCTCGTGCAGCGCGATCACGTCGGTGTACCCCTCGACCACGATCGCCATCCCGCTCGTGACCATGTCGGCCTTGGCCCGCTCGATCGCGTAGAGGTTGCGGCCTTTGGAGAAGATCGGCGTCTCTCCGGTGTTCAGGTACTTCGGCTCGCCGGTCCCCAGGATCCGACCGCCGAAGGCGATGCAGCGTCCCTGAAGGTCCGCGATCGGGAACATGATCCGCTCGTAGAACCGGTCGCGAAGCTCCCCGCTGGTCCCTCGCATCGCGAGGTTCGCAGCGATGAGTTCGTCCGCCGAGAACCCCTGGGTCGTGAGCTCGCGTACCAGTCGCCCCCGACCGGGCGCGTACCCGAGCCGGAACCGTTTGGCGACCTCGCTCCCGAATCCGCGGCCTGCGAGGTACGCGCGCGCCTCGGCAGCGTCCGCTCCTCCGGCTCGTAGCAGCTGGGCGTGGTAGTACTCGGCGGCGGCTTCACTCGCAGCGACGAGGCGGTTGCGCTGTCCGGCCGGCGCGCCACCGGCCTCCTCGTGGATCTCGACGTGCGCGCGCTCGGCGAGCCCTCGGACCGCATCCACGAACTCGACGTTCTCGATCCGCATCACGTAGCCGAACGCGTCGCCTCCCAGCCCGCATCCGAAGCAGTGCCACAGCTGAGTGGCGGGATCCACCTTGAACGAGGGGGTCTTCTCGGCGTGGAACGGGCAGCAGCCCCAGTAGAGCCGGCCCTTCTGCTTGAGCACCACGCGTTCGGCGACGAGCGCGACCACGTCTGTCGCGTCACGAACCCGTCGGATGTCATCGTCGGAGATCCGGCCCACGGGCTACACGAGCCACTTCTTGGGCACGAACAGCCGCTCGAAGTCGCGGATGGCGAAGCGGTCGGTCATCCCCGCGACGTAGTCGATGACCGCCTGCGGCAGGTCGTCGGCCTTCACCGGGCGCTCGTCTGCTGGTAGCTCGGCAGGGTGCTCGAGATAGTGGAAGAACAGCGACTGGACCACATGGTTCGCCCGCGGCTCCTCGGCCTTGGCCTTCTCCGAGAAGTAGACCCGGTCGAACAGGAACTGCCGAAGCTCCATCATCGCGTCCCACACCTCGGGCGACATGGTCACCTCGTCGCGCTCCGCGGTCGACGCGATCATGTCCTGAACCATCGTCCGGATGCGGGCGCCGTGTGTGGGGCCGAGCACGCGCACCGGCCGGTCGGGAAGCTCCTCCGTGCGCAGCACGCCGCCGCGTATGGCGTCATCGATGTCGTGGTTCACGTAGGCGATGCGGTCGGCGATGCGGACGATCTGACCCTCGAAGGTCGACGGAACGTGTCCGCCGGTGTGGCCCAGGATCCCGTCTCGCACCTCGCGCGTGAGGTTCAGCCCCTTGCCCTCGTACTCCAGGCACTCGACGATGCGCAGGGACTGCTCATTGTGGCTGAAGCGGACCGGCGAGTCGGGCCAGCGGTTCTTGATGATGGGCAGCGCCTCGTTCAGCGCGTCCTCGCCGGTGTGTCCGAACGGGGTGTGACCCAGGTCGTGGCCCAGCGCGACGGCCTCGGTGAGGTCCTCGTTCAGGGCCAGCGCGCGGGCGATCGAACGTGAGATCTGCGCGACCTCGAGGGTGTGGGTGAGACGGGTCCGGTAGTGGTCGCCCTCCGGCGACAGGAACACCTGCGTCTTGTGCGACAGGCGCCGGAACGCCTTGCAGTGGATGATCCGATCGCGGTCGCGCTGGTAGTCGGTGCGGTAGAGGTCGGGCGCCAGGGGGACGTCCCGTCCCGCCGTCGCATCGGAGAACGCAGCGCGTGACGACAGCCGCTCGTGCTCTGCGGCTTCGTACGCTTCCCGCGTCATGATCACGCTACTGCTCACGGTCTCCCATGCACGTGCGATGCCCTCTGCCTGAACGGACCGGAGCCGAACCCCGCAAAGGGGCCGGCTCCGGGACTTCCATCATCCGTGCTCTGGCTTCTCGATACGTTCACTCGATCCTAATCGGAACCCCAACGGAGGGTGGTTGCCTCGCTAGCGGTTGTCCGACATCGTCGCGGTCTCGGCGAGCTTCGCCTGCGCTGCGGCAAGCCTGGCGAGCGGGACGCGATACGGCGAGCAGGACACGTAGTCGAGGCCGATGCCGAAGAACACGTGCACAGACTCGGGATCGCCGCCGTGCTCCCCGCACACACCGCACTTCAGGCCGGGGTTCGCCTCGCGACCCTTGGTCACGCCCATCTCGACCAGTTGCGCCACGCCGGAGTCGACCGTCTCGAACGGGTTGCGGGTCAGGACCTTGCGCTCGAGATAGCGCGGCAGGAACTTCGACTCGATGTCGTCGCGCGAGAACCCGAACGTCGTCTGGGTCAGGTCGTTGGTGCCGAACGAGAAGAAGTCGGCGACCTTGCCGATCTCGTCGGCGGTCACGGCCGCCCGCGGCAGCTCGATCATCGTGCCGATCTTGATGTCGAGCTCCATGCCCTGCTCGGCGGAGACGTCGGCGATGACCTTCTCCGACTCCGCACGAAGCGTCTCGAGTTCGGTCACGACGCTCACCAGCGGGATCATGATCTCGGGGATCGGCTGCTTGCCCTGCTTCACGAGCGTGCACGTCGCCGAGGCGATCGCGCGCACCTGCATCTCGTAGATCTCGGGGTTCAGGATGCCCAAGCGGCAGCCGCGCAAGCCGAGCATCGGGTTCATCTCGGCCATCGCGTCGATCTGGTGAAGCAGTTTGCGCTTCGCGGCGATCTCGCTTCTGTCGCCACCGCTCATCTCGAGCTTGGTGATCTCGACCTCGAGCTCGCGAGGGCTGTCGAGGAACTCGTGAAGCGGCGGGTCGAGCAGGCGGACGGTTACCGGCAGCCCGTCCATCGCCTCGAAGATGCCGAGATAGTCCAGGGTCTGGACCTCGAGCAGCTTCGCGAGCGCCTCGTCCTTGGTGGCCTGGTCCTCGGCGAGGATCATGTCCTGGACGATCTGCTTCCGGTCGCCGAGGAACATGTGCTCGGTGCGGCACAGGCCGATGCCCGCGGCACCGAAGCTGCGGCCGAGGCTCGCGTCGTCGGGGGTGTCGGCATTCGCGCGCACGCCCATCGTGCGGTACTCGTCGGCCCACTCGAGCACGGTCTCGAAGTCCCCGGACACCTCAGGTGCGACGAGGGCGACCGGGCCGAGGACCACGATGCCCTTGGTGCCGTCGATGGAGATGATGTCGCCTTCCTTGAGCTCGGCGTCGCCGACGCGGGCGACCTTGTGCTGGGCGTCGATGCGCAGTCCCTCGGCACCGCAGACGCAGGGCTTGCCCATGCCGCGGGCGACCACGGCTGCGTGCGACGTCTTGCCGCCATGCGACGTCAGAATGCCCTGCGCGGCGACCATGCCGTGCAGGTCGTCTGGCGTGGTCTCCCACCGCACGAGGATGACCTTGCGCCCGTCCGCGGCGGCGGCTTCGGCCTCATCGGCGGTGAACACAACCGCGCCCACGGCCGCACCTGGCGACGCGTTCAGGCCCTTCACGAAGACCTCGTAGTCGGCCTTGGCGTCGAACTGAGGGTGGAGCAACTGGTCGAGCTGCTCGGGGTCGACCCGCATGACCGCTTCCTCGCGGGTGATGAGCCCCTCGTTGACCATGTCCACCGCGATCTTGAGCGCCGCGCGCGCGGTACGCTTCCCTATGCGCGTCTGGAGCATCCACAGGCGCTCCTGCTCGATCGTGAACTCGATGTCGCACATGTCGCGGTAGTGCTGCTCGAGCACCTCGAAGATGTCGTAGAGCTGCTGGCCGGCCTCGGGAAGCACGTCCGGTAGTTCGGCGAGCGGCTCGGTATTGCGGATGCCGGCCACGACGTCCTCGCCCTGAGCGTTGGTGAGCCAGTCCCCGTAGTACTCCCGCGTGCCGTCAGCGGGATTGCGGGTGAACGCCACGCCCGTGGCGGAGGTATCGCCCTTGTTGCCGAACACCATGGCCTGCACGTTGACCGCGGTGCCGAGGTCGGCCGGGATCTTGTAGATGCGCCGGTAGTCGATCGCGCGTCGGTTCATCCACGACTTGAACACGGCCTCGACCGACAGGCGAAGCTGCTGGTCGACGTCCTGCGGGAACACGACACGTCCGTCCGAGACGAGCTCGGGGAACTCGGCGGGGCTCACGTGACGCGCGACGATGTCCTTGAACTGCGCGGTCAGCTTCTCGAGATCCTCGGCGGTGAGGTCCGTGTCCTGCCGCACGCCTCGGGCCTGCTTCATCGCAGTGATGGCGTTCTCGAACAGATCGCCTTCGACTTCGAGCACGACCTTCGAGAACATCTGCACGAAACGACGGTACGAGTCCCAGGCGAACCGGGGGTTGCCGGTCTGAGCGATCAGGCCCTGCACCGAGACGTCGTTCAGACCCAGGTTCAGGATGGTGTCCATCATGCCCGGCATCGAGAAGGGTGCGCCGGAGCGGACCGAGACGAGCAGGGGGTCGTCCGAGTCGCCGAGCTTCTTGCCCATCTTCGACTCGAGCAGCGAGACGTGCTGGGCGACTTCGCCCAGAAGCTCGTCAGGGAACTGCCCCTTGACCTTGTCCGTGGCGGACGAGATCTGCGGCCCGTAGTACTCGACACACGCTTGGCAAGTGAGCGTGAAGCCCGGAGGCACCGGCAGGCCGATGTTGGCCATCTCGGCCAGGTTGGCACCCTTGCCGCCGAGCTGATACTTCATGCCCTTGTTGCCCTCGGTGTGATTGACCCCGTCGAGCCCCTTGCCGAAGGCGTATACGCGCTTGGTGTCGGACAACTCCCTCTCCTTTGCTGTCCTGAAGACTGCCCCCTGTCGCCGCAGCTGGGTCGAAGCGGCGTATGGGAATTCTACCCTAGCCCTACTGGCCGACTCTGCCAGCGATTCCCTAGTCGAACGGCTCCTCGATGTAGCGCAGGATCTCCTGCGCGGTCTCCTCGATGGCGCGGTTGTCCGTGCGCAGCACGATGCATCCGATCCGGCGCATCACGTTGCGCGCCTCCTCGAGCTCCCGCACCACCGACTCCTCTTCTGCGTAGTGCGCCACATAGCTGCCGAGTTCCTGCATCCGCTGGGTGCGGATCCTCGATAGCAGGCCCGCCTCGGCGGTGAGCCCGAAGACCTTCTTGGGGTCGACGTCGTAGAGCTCGCGCGGCGGCTCCGTCCCCAGTGTCAGCGGAACGTTCGCCGTGCGGTAGCCCTTGAACGCCAGGTACATCGAGAGGGGTGTCTTGCTCGTCCGAGAGACGCCGATGAGCACGACCTCGGCTTCGATGAGGCCCTGGGGATTGCGTCCGTCGTCGTGCTTGACCGCGAACTCGAGCGCCTCGATCTTCTCGAAGTACCCCCGGTCGGTCAGGCGGACCAGGCCCGCCTCGCCCTTCGGGTCCTCGCCCGACACCTCCGAGAGCACGGTGAGGGGCGGGCCGATGATGTCGACACCGTTGACCTCGAGCTCGCTCATGACCTGGTACATCTCGGCGCGAAGCTCCGGCTCGACCAGGGTGAAGAAGAAGACGCAGTCGCGTCCGCAGTGCAGGTGCACGAGCTCGCGCAGCTGCGCCGGCGAGGACACCTTGGGCAGCCGCTCGACCCGGAATGCCCCTGTGGCGAACTGGGCGGCCGCCGCACGCGCGACCATGTCGGCCGTCTCCCCCAGCGAGTCGGACAAGATGTGGATCGTCAGCCCATCGAAGCCCGCCACGTGTTCCCCGATCAGCCGGAGAGCTGGGAGAAATCGGCGAATGTCCCGAACAGCGCCACGAACCGGTTCAACAACTTGAGACGGTTCTCGCGCACTGACGGGTCCTCGTCCATGACGAGCACGTTGTCGAAGAACGCGTCGATCGGCTCCCTCATGCCCGCGAACGTCTCGAGCACCGCCGAGTACGCCTCCTGGGCCATCAGGTCGCCGATGCGTCCCTCCGCGTCGTCGAGCGCATCGGCGAGGGCCCTCTCGTCCATCCCCATGATCGAGCTGTCCGTCGCGGCACCGAGCTGGGGCTGGGCGAGGTTCTTCGCCCGCGTGAACGCCACGGACAGGTCCTCCATGTCGTCGCCCGCGGCACGGAACGTCGTGAGCGACTCCGCGCGGCGAGCCGCGTCGTACGGATCGTTCGCGGCGACGGCGAGTACCGCCGCAACCGTGTCGTATGCGTTGCCCCGCTCCCTGAGCAGCACGTCGAGCCTGCCGAGCACGAACTCGCGCACCGCCGAGCCCACCGCGTCGACGTCGATCGCCAGCACGCCGTTGTAGCCCGCGAGGGCGGCGGCGATGGCCTCGTCGAGCTTGAGTCGCAGGCCTCCGAGCACCATCTGCAGCACGCCGATCGCGGAGCGGCGAAGCGCGTAGGGGTCCGCCGAACCGGTGGGCGCGAGGTCCGCCGCGAAGATGCCCACGATCGTGTCGAGCTTGTCGGCGACGGCGACCAACTGGCCCGCGACGCTCGGCGGAAGTGCATCGCCCGCGAAGCGCGGCTGGTAGTGCTCGAGGATCGCGTCGGCCACAGCCGGCTCCTCGCCCGCGGCGAGCGCGTAGTAGCGCCCCATCACGCCCTGCAGCGACGGGAACTCCACGACCACGTTGGTCACGAGGTCCGCCTTTGAGAGGTGCCCCGCGCGGCCCGCGTACGCGATGTCGTCGGCGCCGGCGCCCACCATCTCGCCGAGCCGCCGTGCGAGACGCTCCACGCGCTCGGACTTCTCGGCCAGGGAACCGAGCTTCTCCTGGAACACGATGGACTCGAGATCGGCCACTCGGGACTCCAGGGAGCGGTGCAGGTCCTCCCGGTAGAAGAAGGCCGCGTCGGACAGGCGAGCTCTGATGACACGCTCGTGCCCGGCCACGATCTCAGCGGTGCGAGCGGGATCGCCGTTGTGGGCGACCACGAAGCGCGGCAGCAGGTTCGCCTCGGCGTCCTCCAACGGGAAGTAGCGCTGGTGGCTCTCCATCGCGTTCTCGAGCACTTCGCGCGGGACCTCGAGGAACTCCTCGTCGAACGAGCCCACGGTCACGGTCGGCCACTCCACGAGGTTCACGACCTCGGCGAATGTCTTCTCCGGAACCACAGCGCTGACCTCGACGCCGCGCTCCGCGGCGGTCTGCGCAGCCGCCGCCTCGATCCCCTCGCGCAATGCGCGTGCGCGGGTGTCCTGGTCGGCGATGACCATCCCGCGCTCCAGGGCGACAGGGTATTCCTGGGCCGCCGGCACCTCCCAAGGACCGCGGGCCAGGAATCGGTGTCCCTCGATCGTCCGGCCCGCGGTGAGCCCGCCGAACGCGACCGGCACGACCTCGGTGCCGAAGAGCGCGAACAGACCGCGCACCGGCCGGGAGAATCGTGCGTCGCCGCTTCCCCAGCGCATCGACTTCGGCCAGTCGAGCTGCTCGATCAGCCGAGAGAACAGTGCGGGGAGCACCTCGGCGGCGGGAGCGCCGATCTCCTCGACAACGGCGTACACGTAGCGCCCGCCGTTCTCGTCCACGACCTCGAGGTCGGCGACGTCGACGCCCTTGCCACGCGCGAAGCCGAGAGCAGCCGGCGTGGGGTTGCCGGCGTCGTCGAACGCCGCTTTGGCCGCCGGACCCTTGACCCGCAGCGTGCGGTCCTCCTGATGCTCGGCGAGCTCGGAGACCTGTACGACGAGCCGTCGCGGCCCCCCGTATACCCGCACTTCGCCGTACTCGAGGCGGGCGTCGCGCAGCAGCTCGGGCACCTTGACCGACAGCTGCTCGATCGCGCCGTACAGCGGTCCGGACGGCAGCTCCTCGGTGGCGATCTCGAGCACGAAGTCGCGCGTTGTCACGAGGCACCACCACCCTTCCGGGCCGCGACGCCTTCGGCGGCGGCGTCCTCGGCGGGCTCGGCTGGCGCGATGAGATCGATGTAGGCGGCGCAGCAGGCCTTGGCGATCGCCCGGACTCGCAGGATGTAGCCCTGGCGCTCGGTCACGCTGATCGCACCGCGCGCATCGAGCAGGTTGAACGCGTGCGAGCACTTGAGGACGTAGTCGTAGGCGGGAAGGACGTAGCCGGCCTCCAGCGTCCGCTTGCACTCCTGCTCGTAGGTGCGGAACAGCTCGAGCAGCATCGCCACGTCGGCGACCTCGAAGTTGTACGCCGAGTACTGCTGCTCGTTGCGCAGGAACACGTCACCGTAGCTGAACTTCAGGCCGTCGGGCCCGACCGACCAGGTGATGTCGTACACCGAGTCCACGCCCTGGATGTACATCGCGAGTCGCTCGAGGCCGTAGGTGATCTCGGCGGGCACGGGGCGACATTCGAAGCCGCCGACCTGCTGGAAGTAGGTGAACTGGGTGACCTCCATGCCGTTGAGCCAGACCTCCCAGCCCAGCCCCCACGCGCCCAGCGTCGGCGACTCCCAGTCGTCCTCGACGAGACGCACGTCGTGCTCGGCGGGCTCGATCCCGATCGCACGAAGCGAGTCGAAGTACAGGTCGAGCACGTTGTCGGGGCTCGGCTTGAGGATGACCTGGTACTGGTAGTAGTGCTGCAGGCGGTTGGGGTTCTCGCCGTAGCGCCCGTCGGTGGGCCGGCGGGACGGCTGCACGTACGCGGTGCGCCATGCGTCGGGACCCAGCGCGCGCAGGGTGGTCGCGGGGTGGAAGGTCCCCGCCCCGACCTCGGCGTCGTAGGGTTGGAGGACGACACATCCCTGGTCGGCCCAGTATCGGGACAGCGCGAGGATGATGTCCTGGAACGTCATCGGCGAGCTCATCGAACTTCTCGCTTTCGGTGGGATCGACACGTCGGGCCGAAGCCTCGCGGCTCCGAGCCACGCAAGTTTACACGATGCCCCCCTCGGCACGGCTCGCTCGAGGCGCTACCTTGGAGGTGGCTCGACAACCCAACTGTCCGGTCCCCGAAAGGCTCGTCATGGCGCAGTTCCAGGATGGCATCGGTCCCGCGACCCCCGTTGGAGTCGCCGCGGTGACCGTTCTCTCCACTAAGATGCAGCCGCTGTTCGAACTCGAGGATGCCGCGCTCTCCGGCACGGACATGGACGCGGTCCACGACATGCGGGTGGCGTCGCGCCGGAGCCGAGAAGCGATCTCCATCTTTGCACCGCTCTATCGCGAGGCCGACATGGCCGAGCCGCTCGCCTCGGTCAAGGCGGTCACGAAGGCGCTGGGGGCAGTGCGCGACGCCGACGTGTTCATCGATCACCTGGCCGATCTCTCACGCAGCACCCAGGACGTGGGCCAGAAGCTCGCTCTCGCCTACTTCATCGCGTGGCGTCAGGCCGAACGCAGTCGGGATCTCGTGCGCATGCGCGAGCGGCTCGCTCGGCTCGACCTCGACCGCCGCCGGGTCCGCTTGACCCGGGCCCTGTACGGCTTCCGCAAGAACGCCGACATCATCGCCCCGCTGGGGTGGCTCGCCGAGGACGTGCTCCGGGAGCGGCTCGACACGTTCTACGGCCACTTGCCCGTCGCCCTGGATGAATCGGCCATCGAGGAACAGCACGCGATGCGTATCGCCGGCAAGCACCTGCGGTACGCCATCGAGACCTTCAAGTCGTGCATCGATCCCAAGCGCTTCGACCAGGTCCGCGGCACGATCACCGCCTACCAGGACGCGCTCGGCGAGATGCGGGACCGGGACGTGTTCCTCGACGCGATCGAGCGTATGACCGCCAACGGCGATCCCTCTGTCGCGGGTATCGCACCGGCCGACGTCGACGGCGTCATCGGCCGCCTCAAGGCCGAGCGCGCCGAGCTGTTCGCGCGTTTCGTTGCGCTGGTCGAGGAGCATCCCGCCGAGGCCACCGAAGCCGCGATCCTCGCCGCGCTGCTCCCTGCGCCGCCGCGTCCCGAACCTCCCGCGGAGCCGGAGCCGGCCCCACCCGCGGCAGCGCCCGTCGCGCCGGCAGCGGACGAGACCGCCGCCGCCTACCAGCCCGCTCCGAGGCCCCGCCCCGCCGAGCGGGAGCGCTTCCTCGCGATATCCCGGCTCGCGCAGTCGCTGTTCGGCCGGCAGCCCGATCGCGAGCTTCCGCCATCGCCGCCGGCCACGGCCGAGCCCCTCGCCCGACCTGACGACGTCGCCACGCCGGAGTCCCGACAGCGCTAGCTCGCGCGCTTCGCCGAATTCTCGGTTCGCCGCATAGCAATCCCGCCGAACGGGGATTCCTTCTACTACAGGCACCTCGAGAGGTGTCCCCCACCACGCTCGTGCGGACCGGTCGACCCCGTCCGCTGAAGTAGAGCGCGCGGCGCTCGGAAAGGACCACGCCCATGGCGAAGAAGGCAGCGGCAAAGGGCTCGCCGCTCATCGACACCCTGAACGACCTGCGCGCGCGCGAGCTCGCGGTGATCATGCAGTACATGCGGCACCACTATCAGATCACCGGCCCCGACGGCGTCGCTCTCGGCGACGAGTTCAAGGAGATCGCGATCGTCGAGATGAAGCACGCTGAGGAGCTCGCCGAGCGCATCGACTTCCTGGGTGGCGATCCCACTACCAAGCCGTGGCAGTTCGCGACGGGTCAGACGAACCTCGCCGAGATGGCCGGCGTCGACGCCGCGAGCGAGGCGGAGGCGGTCGATCTCTACAAGGCAGCGATTCAGCAGGCAGCCGACGCGGGCGACGTGACGACCCGGAAGCTGCTTGAGGACATCCTCGGCGACGAGGAAGGTCATCTGGACACGTTCAATAAGATGCTCGGCAAGTAGCGGAACCCGGCGGCTGCGGTCACCCCGCGCGACGAGCACCGCAGCCCTGCCGAGAAGCGACCCCGTGGACCGAAGTCGACGGGGTCGCATTGCGTCCGGATCACGGCGTTGCCACCGCGTCGCGTCCGGGCACGGGCTCGAGGTGGGTCGCTACGACAGCCCCGCAGAGCGAACGATGCCGGCGTAGAAGTCGAGCGCCCTGAGCCGCGCGGGCAGATGGTAGGCGACGAAGGCACGCACCGCGTCGAAGCAGTCGACGACCGCAGCAGCCGGGATGTCTGTCTCGGCGAGTTCGGCCATCGTCGAGCGGAGCATCGCGTCGAGCCAGCGCAGCGCCTGGGGCGGCACCCGAAGCGCCGCGGGATCGCCCGCTCCGCACGCGCCGCACAGCACGCCGCCCGACGCGAGCGAGAACGTCACCTGCTCGCCCACGCCGCCGCCGCACGCGGTGCACGACGTCAGCTCCGGTCGATACCCGTGCATCGCCATCGCCTTGAGGACGAACGCCGTCACCAGCTGCGGGAGCGCGCGGAGCTCGGCGGTCTCGAGGGTGTCGAGGGTGGCGTCGGCGAGCCCGAAGAGCCGGGGCTCCGACTGGCCCTCGACGGCGATGGTGTTCAGGAGGTCCTCGACCACCGAGGCAGCGGCCTGCCGGTCGAAGTCGCTGCGCAGCGCCCGACGTGGCTTCACGGTCCGCGCCTCCTGCACCACCTCGAGGTTCTTGCCGGTGTGCATCAGCAGGTCGAGCACGACACCCGGCTCGACACGGGCCGCGAGTTTCGAGCCCGGCTTCCTCGCGCCCTTGGCCACGGCGCGAACGTGGCTGCCGTCCTCGGCGAGGAACGAGACGATGAGGTCGCTTTCGCCCAGCTTCGTCTTTCGCAAGACGAGTGCGGTCAGCGGATACGACGGCATCGCAGCTGCAGGTTCTAGATCAGCTGGCCGAGCGAGCCTCGAGGGCAGCGACTATCTCCGCGCCCGCCGAGGTGCCAAGGCGATCCGCACCCGCCTGCAACATCGCGAGCGCGGTGTCGAGGTCGCGGATGCCTCCCGCTGCCTTGACCCCGACGCCTGGAGCGACGCTCGCGCGCATCAACTGCACGTCCTCCACGGACGCGCCGCGCGGGCCGAACCCCGTCGACGTCTTCACGAAGTCCGCGCCGGCGGCCTCGGCCGCAGCGCACCCGTCAATGATGTGGGCATCGTCGAGGTAGCCCGTCTCCAGGATCACCTTCACGAGCGCCGAACCCACGCTCGCCTGCCTCACCGCATCGACCACGGCTGCGATGTCGCGGCGCACGTAGTCGGTGTCTCCGTCCAGCAGGGCGCCCACGTGCACGACCATGTCGATCTCTCGTGCACCGGCGATAACGAGCTGGGCGGCTTCTGCCGTCTTGGTGTCGGTCGTCGCATAGCCGAGCGGGAAGCCCACGACGGTGCACACCCGTGTCGGTCCGTCGCCCACGTGTCGCACGGCCGTCGAGACCGACGCCGGGGCGACGCACAAGGTCGCGAAGCCATGGTTCGCGTTCTGCGCGCACCACGCGTCGATCTCGGCGAAGCCGGCCGTCGGCTTCAGCAGCGTCTGATCGATCGCCGCGGCCAACGTCGCTGCATCCACGAGCGTCACCCTCCCTCGCCATAGCCGAATCGGCGGATCTGCGACGCGTCGCGCCGCCAGTTCGACTTCACCTTGACCACCAGGCCGAGGTATACCTTCCCGCCGAGGAGGCGCTCCAGATCACCGCGCGCCTCGGTCCCGATGCGCTTGATGCCCTCACCACCCTTGCCGACGATGATGCCCTTCTGCGAATCCCGCTCGACGAACACGGTGGCCTCGATCCTCCACAGGTTCTTCCGTTCGTCGTGCTCGAGGTCGTCGACGATGACGCCCACGGCGTGGGGCACCTCGTCCCAGGTCGAGCGGAGGATCTTCTCACGCACGAACTCCGCGATCAGGACCTCGAGAGGCTGGTCGGTCGTCGTGCCCTCGGGGAACCAGCGCGGGCCGGGCGGCAGGTAACGCGAGATCGCTTCGACGAGTCCTTCGAGGTTGAAGTCCTTGACCGCCGAGATCACGACCTCGTCGTCCCACTCGACGAGGGGTGCGGCCGCGGCCAGCTGCTTGGTGGCCGCCTTCTCGGAGGCGAGGTCGGCCTTCGTGACCACGAGAACCTTGGCCCCCGATGCTTTGGCCACGTGTCCGGCGACCCACTCGTCCCCCGTGCCCACCGGTTTCGTAGCGTCGATCAGCATCAGCACCACGTCGACGTCCTCGAGCGCCTTGAGCGCCGAGCGATTCAGCTCCTCGCCCAGCGCGTCGTGCGGCTTGTGCAGCCCTGGCGTGTCGACCAGTACGATCTGGGCGTCCCCTGTCTCGAGAATCGCCCGCAGGCGGTGGCGCGTGGTCTGAGGCGTGTCCGAGACGATCGCGACCTTGTCGCCCACGAGGGCGTTGACGAGCGTCGACTTGCCGGCATTCGGGCGTCCGACAAGCGCAACGAAACCGCTGCGGAAGTCGTCGTCAGGTGTCACTCGGAGCCGTTGTCGTCCTGGTCGAGGAACCCGCGGACGAAGGCCTCGGGCAGCAGCTCCTCCAGAGTCATGACCATGACCTCGTCGGTGCAACCGCCCATGATGATCCGCATCTCGGGGTTGAACTCCGCGAGCATCTGCCGGCAGTTGCCGCACGGGACCGTGGGCGACTCGGAATCGCCGACGACGGCGACCGCCTCGATGTCGTGGCACCCGGAGGCCACCGCGGCTGCGAGCGCCGCGGCCTCGGCGCACATCGTGGACCCGTAGGCGGCGTTCTCGATATTGCAGCCCTGGAAGATGTCGCCGTTGGCGAACACCGCGGCCCCCACCCGGAAGTCCGAGTACGGAGCGTAGGACTTCTCCTTCATCTCCCGCGCGAACGCGAGCAGTGTCAGGTCCGGTGCCGTGAGATTGTGCATTCGGTCAGTCTCCTTCGTTCTCACGCGCGGCAGGCCGCACGACCAGCTGGCGGATCCGGTTCCCCTCGAGACGCTCGACGGTGAGACGTACGCCGTCGATCTCAACCGATTCTCCCACGACAGGGATGTGTCCCGCGACCTCCAGCACCAAGCCGCCCACCGTGTCGAACTCCGGCTCGGCCGCGGTGCCGAACTCCTCGTTGAGGTCGTCGACCGGAAGTCGGGCGTCGACCCGGAAGCTGCCGTCGCCCAGCTGCGTGATCAGCGGCAGCTCCCGGTCGTACTCGTCGGCGATCTCGCCCACGATCTCCTCGAGCAGGTCCTCGAGGGTCACGATGCCCGCCGTGCCGCCGTACTCGTCGGCGACGATGGCGATGTGCGTCCGCGCCGAGCGAAGCTCGACGAGCAGCTCCTCGACAGGCTTCGTCTCGGGGACGTAGATGGCGGGACGGACGATCTCCGCGATCGACACGTCGGTGCTGCAGGAGTGCGCGTCCTTGCCGAGCGCGATGAGGATGTCCTTGGCGTACAGCACGCCGCGGACGTCGTCGATGCTCGAGCGATAGACGGGAACCCGGCTGAAGCCATGCCGCTCGATGAGCGCGATCGCTTCGGAGATGGTGGCGGTGTCGGGCAGCGCGGCGACGTCGGGACGCGGCACCATGACTTCGCGCGTGACCTTCTCGGCGAAATCCGACATCGCTTCGAGGAACGCCTCCTCGGCCTCCTCGCGCTCGCTGTCCTCGTCGCCTTCCTCGGCGGTACGCTCCGCCTCCTCGGCGATCCACGGACTCGAGATGCGCTCGCCACCCACCAGGTGCACGGCCCACACCCACAGCGCTGCAAGCGCGCTGGCGATCGGTGCGAACACCGCGGTGAGCCCGACGGCGAGGGGTGCCGCCGACAGCGCGACGCGTTCCGGATTGGCGACGCCGACGGTGCGGGGCAGAGCCTCGACCAGGGCGAATACGATCCCTACGCCCAGCGCCACCGACACGAGCATCAGGACGCCCAACCCAGCGACTTGAGCAAGTTCGGAACTCCAGCCGGCGACGACCGCGGCGAAGGCGGAACCTCCGAAGAGTTGAATCGAGACGACGCCCGCGATGCCACAGGCAAGGGCGCGGGCCAGCGCGGCTGCAGACGCGAGTCTCGGTTCCTCGTCATCAAGGGCCGCCAGTTGGCGCGCCCCGGGCCTGTCGGCCTCGGCGAGGCGGTGGACGCGGCCGGCGCTCAACAGCTGGGCGGCCGCCTCCTCCGCCGTCAGGATGGCAGCGGCGAGCCCCACCAGCAGCAGCACCAGGAACTCGGCTATCACCAGTACTTCGAACGGCACGTGCCGGCCTCCCCTATCTCAGGAACAACTGGTACACGGCGACCGGGAGCAACACGCCAAGCAGCGCGCCCAGGATCACCTGCGGAACGGTATGGATATCGCCTTCGACGCGGCTCTGCGCGACGAGGAAGGCGGCGAACAGCGCGAGCAGCGTCGCGGCAGGCGAGTTGGTCATGAACCCGATCGTCACGGCGATGGCGAAGGCGAGTGCGGTGTGACCGCTGGGCCATCCTCCGCGCAGAAAGCTCTTCTCCCGCGCGACCGCCTTGGCGATGAGCACCGCGAGCAGCGTCAAGACCGAGCGCGATGATCGCGACGTCCGGTGCGGCGACGCGCGCGAAGTCGAGCCCCGACCGGATGACCTCCTTCAAGTCCTCGAACAGCACGAGGTAGGCGACCACCAGCGCGGTGAGCGAGGCCACCAGCACCGCACCGGCCGCAACGTCCTTGGCGACCTTCGCGAGCGGGTCGTACTGCTGTGTGGCGATGTCTACGGCGGCCTCTATCGCCGTGTTCACGAGCTCGGTGACGAACACGAGCGCGATCGCGAACACGATGGCGACCAGGCCGATCCGGTCCACGCCCAAGAGAAGCCCCGCGACGAGCGCCAGGATCGCCGCTCCCACGTGGATGCGCATGTTCCGCTGCGTCCGAAGCGCGTAGACCGCGCCTTCGATCGCGTACTGGAAGCTCCACAGAATCGATCTGCTTCGCACGAAAGTGGCTTCAGCTCCTCGCCGGGGTCCTAGACCGCGTTCGCCCACGCCGCGAGAATGGCGCGCTCGCGTTCCTGCATCGCCGCCGCCTCCTCGTCCGCTTCGTGATCGTAGCCGAGAAGGTGGAGCACGCCGTGCACGAGCAGCAGGTTCAGCTCGTCCTCGACGGTATGGCCGTACTCGGCCGCCTGCGCCTCGGCGACCTCAGGAGCGACAATGACATCGCCGATCGCGATCGGCTCGCCGGGCTCCACCACCGCGCAGGGCTCGTCACAAGGGAACGACAGCACGTCGGTGGGACCCTGCTTGCCGCGGTACTTCTCGTTGAGCGAGGTCATCTCGGCGAGAGTGACCACCACGACTGAGAGCTCGACGGCGTCGGGCGCGTCCTCCCGATCGAGCACGAACGCGGCCAGCCGCTCGAACGCGGAGAGATCGAGCGGTTCAGGCTCTCGATGGCTGATGACGCTGATCTCCATCGGCGGGCAACCTCCTGAGGGCCTGGGGGTACTCGCACCTGCCATGGTGCATGCTGGTGAGCATACCTGAGTAGATGCCCGCAACCGTGGCGAGGTCGTCCTCGGAAAGCCCGCAGTCGCTCAGCTGACCGTCGGCGCGACGCTCGTCGAACACGCCCTTGACGACACGCGCCACGATCTCGGGGTCCTCGGTCATCATCGCGCGCACCGCCGCCTCACAGCTATCTGCGAGCATCACGAGCGCCGCCTCAGGGCTCTGGGGCTTCAGACCCTGGTAGCGGTAGTCGCCCTCGAACACCTGCGCGCCCTCGTCGGCCGCGCGCTGGTAGAAGTAGCGGACCAGTGAGGTGCCGTGGTGCTGGGCGATGATGTCGTCGACCGCCGACGGCAGGTGGTACTCGCGGCCCAGCCGCTCGCCCTCGCGCACGTGCTGGGTGATGACCGCGACGGACTGGGACGGACTGATCGAATCATGGGGGTTATCGCCGTTGCGCTGGTTCTCGAAGTACCAGCACGCCGAGTTGATCTTGCCGACGTCGTGGTAGTACGCGCCGACACGCGCCAGCAGTGGGTTCGCCCCGATCTCGGTGGCCGCGGTCTCGGTAAGGTTCGCGACCGCCACCGAGTGCGCGTAGGTCCCCGGAGCCTCGATCATCAGCTGGCGCAGCAGCGGGTGCGCGGGGTTGGCAGCGTCCAGGAGCGCGGCCTCCTCCGAACGGCCGCTCACCTTGCGCACGAGCGGCATCAGCGCTGCGGCCGCGACGGCGGCGGCAAAGCCTGCTGCTCCACCCACGAAGGCGGCGAGCTGGTCCTCATTCGATCCGCCGAAGATGTTGTCGGCGATCACCGCGGCCGTGGCGGCAACGACGATGGCGACGACGGCCACGAGCGCGGCGGCGATGAACCGGCGCAGCCGACGACGACGCCGGTAGGGCCGAGCGCGTGGAGGGAGCGCTGCGTTGGAGGAGCTATTCATGGCGGCCGGCGGCCCGCGCCTCCTCGTAGACGCTGTACGCGCTCACGATGTGCTGCACCAAGCGGTGCCGGACAACGTCACGGCCGGTGAGTTCGATGAATGCGATGTCCGGCACGCCCTCGAGGATCCGCGTCACCTCGCGCAGGCCCGAGGTGCCCCTGGGTAGGTCGATCTGGGTGACGTCGCCGGTCACGACGATCTTGCTGCCGAACCCCAGCCGGGTCAGGAACATCTTCATCTGCTCGGGCGTGGTGTTCTGAGCCTCATCGAGGATCACGAACGAGTCATTGAGCGTGCGGCCGCGCATGTACGCGAGCGGAGCGATCTCGATCACGCCGCGCTCGATGAGCTGAGCCGACTTCTCGGCATCCATCATGTCGAACAGCGCGTCGTAGAGCGGGCGGAGATAGGGGTCGACCTTCTCGGTCAGCGTGCCGGGCAGGAACCCGAGCGATTCGCCGGCCTCGACGGCAGGACGGGTGAGGATGATGCGGCCGATCTCCTTGCGCTTGAGCGCGTCCACCGCCATCGCCATCGCGAGATAGGTCTTGCCGGTGCCGGCCGGTCCAATGCCGAACGTCACCGTGTCCTTGCGGATCGCGTCGACGTAGCGCTTCTGGCCCGCGGTCTTCGGACGTACGGCCTTGCCCTTGTGGGTCAGGATCACGTCGCCGTGCAGCTCCGAGGGACGCATGTCGTCGTGCTTCATGAGCTCGATCGAGCGCTCGAGACCCTCGGGCGTCAGGTTCTCTCCCCGCTCGACGAGCCGGATCATCTCCGAGAACAACCCGGAGACGGTCGTGCTGTCGTCGGGGGAGCCGTTGATGGTGATCTCGTTGCCGCGAACCGAGATGTCGGACTCGAACTCGTCTTCGATGAGCCTCAGGAGCCGGTCGCCCTGTCCGAGGAGTGACACCATGTTCAGCTCCGGCGGCACGACCAGGCGGATCTGCGTGGATTCCACAGCTGTGTGAGTACACCTCGCTTCATTGGTGCCGCTGCTCGCCGGCCGGCTTGCACGTGCGGCGCCTCTAGAGATTCTATCACGCTGACCTGCGGCTCAATCGCCGCCGAACCCCTTGGTGCAGCGACTCCCGTGCCGCCGTCGTCTGCCTGTCTCCCCTGCTCAGGCCGGGTTCACACGTGCGCGCACCGGGGCCGACGACACGTCGACGACTGTGGCTGTCACCAGCTCGCCAACCTCCAGCCGGTCGCCGCTCTCGATCGCGACCTTCAGGTAGTCTCGCGCCGTGCCCAGGCCCACGGACCGGCCTCCGGGCGAGGACTCGACCCGCTCCACGAGCACCTCGACCTCGGCTCCCTTGTGCGCGAGCGCGAACGCTGCCTGCAGCTCCGCGTCGAGCTCACGCAACGAGGCGGCCCGAGCCGCCCTCACCGACGGCGGCACCACCTCCGGCATCTCGGCGGCCGCGGTGCCTGCTCGCTCGGAGTAGCGGAACACGTGGATCTTCGCGAAACCCATCTCCCGACAAAACGCCAGCGTTTCCGAGGCGTCGCAGTCGGCCTCGCCCGGGAAGCCGGCGATCACGTCGGTCGTCAACGCGAGGCCGGGCATCGCCTCTCTGGCCCGGGACGTCGCTCTCTCGAAGTCGGCCGCCGAGTACCGGCGGTTCATCAGGCCGAGCACGCGATCGGACGCGCTCTGCAGCGGCACGTGGAGGTGTTGGCAGGCCGCGGGTGTCGAGGCAAGCACCCCGAGCAGGCCGTCGGTCAGGTCGAGCGGCTCGATGCTCGACAGGCGCAGCCGGGAGATGCCGGCGGACGCGACGCGACGGACGACGTCGGCGAGGAAGCGACTGTCGTCGCGGTACCGCCCGAGGTTCACGCCGGTGAGCACGATCTCGCGTGCGCCGCGACTGACAAGCTGCTCGGCCCGCGCGACGATCGCCTCGAACGGGACTGGGCGCGGGACTCCGCGCGCGTACGGCACGATGCAGTAGCTGCAGAAGGCGTCGCACCCGTCCTCGATCTTGAGCATCGCCCGGGTGCGGAACGCGGGGCCGCCCGACACGGGACCGCTCGTGTCGGCGGAGACGGGCTGTGCCGGATGGAGTTCGCTGACGCCGGCATCTTGAGGCTCGGCACCAGACCCCTCAGCACCCAAGCCCAGCGCCTCGGCGACACGCGACGGCACGAGATGCTTGTCCGACTCGACGACGACGCGGTCCGAGAGCTTCTCGAGCGCGGGGCCGGAGAGCGTCGCCATGCAACCGGTGACCACGACGATGGGACTCCGCTCGGCGTTCAGGGCCTGTCGTACCGCCTTGCGCGCCTTCGCGTCGGCCTCGCCGGTCACCGTGCACGTGTTCACGACGACCACCGCGGCCTCGTCCTCGCCCACGATGCGTACGCCCCGGCCGAGCAGGTCGGCAGCGATGTCCTCGCTTTCGACTCGGTTGACCTTGCACCCGAGCGTTCGCAGGGCTACCGCGAGGCGCTCGCCGCTCACGCCGGGGATTCCTCCGCGTCGTGCAGCTCGCGCAGTGCAGCGATCACCAGCGCCGGAGCGACCACGCCTGCGGTCTCGGCGCGCAGGATCGTGGGCCCGAGCGTGACGACCATCGCGCCCGCATCCCGCAGCCGTCCGACCTCGGCGCCGGTCAGCCCGCCCTCAGACCCCACGACGATCGCGACGCGCTCGTCGGCGGCGATGCGGGAACGGACGACGGCGTCTCGCACCGTCGTGTCGCACGCTTCCTCCCACGCCACGAGCACGAGGTCGTACTCCTCGGTCGAGTGCGCGAAAGCATCGAACTCCAGCGGCTCGCGCACATCCGGCACCCCCGTGCGCTGAGATTGCTTCGCGGCGGCCGCGGCGACCCGGCGCCACCGCTCGGTTCGTCGGGCCCGCTTGCGCGGGTCGAGCTTCACGACATCGCGGGCGAACGCCACCGGCTGCACCGCCGCGACACCGATCTCGACGGCACCCTGGATCGCCTCGTCGACCTTGCCGCCCTTGGCCACGCCGAGCACGAGCGTCACCTGAGGGTCCCACGGCCGTGCCAGGGGCTCGATGCGCCGCACGAACAGCCCGCGTCCCGTGGCACTCACCACCTCGACGAGCCATCCCTGTCCGTCCGGCGCTACCAGGGCAAGCCGCTCGCCCGCGCGCACCCTCAGCACGTCGGTCAGGTGGTGAAGCTCCTCGGCGGCCAGGTGGACGGGTACGTCCTCGGCGACGGGGACCTCGGCATCGATGAAGAAGCGGGGGCAGGCCATCTAACCCGTCAGCCAGTCCTTGAGTTTCTGCAGCCCCGTCTTGTGCTCGCGCGTCTCGTCGCCGAACTCCCCTGCCAGCTCCTCCAGGAGCTCGCGCTGCCGTTTGGAAAGCCTCTTCGGGATCTCCACGCTCACGTGCACGATCAGGTCCCCGCGACCGCTGCCGTTGAGCCTGGGCATCCCGCGACCGCGAACCTTGACGGTGTCGCCGTCCTGGGTGCCTGACGGGAGGCTGACGTCGTTGTCCTCGAGCAGGCCGCACGATTGGATATCCGCGCCCAGCGCTGCCTGCGTCATCGACACCTTGATCTGGCAGTGGAGATCGTCGCCGTGCCGGTGCATGAACTCGTGTGGCCGGATACGCACGGTAACGAGAAGGTCGCCGGCGGCAGCACCGCGCACACCCGCCTCGCCCATTCCCGGCACCCTGATCTGCTGACCGTCGGCGATGCCGGCGGGGATCTTCACCTTCACGCGCTGGCGATCGGGTACCCGGCCCGAGCCCTGGCACTCCTGGCACGGGTTCTCGATGACCTGTCCGGTCGCACCGCAGTTGTCGCAGGGCGCCATCGTCTGCATCGTCCCGAGGAACGTCTGGCGCATCGTCACGCGCTGGCCAGTGCCGTTGCACACAGGGCACGACACCACGCGGCCACCCTCGGTCGTGCCCGAGCCGCCGCACACGTCGCAGTTCGCGAGCCGATCGAGCACGATCTCCTTCTCGGCGCCCTGCGCGGCATCTTCGAGCGTGATCTGGATGTTGAGAGCCATGTCGCGGCCTTCTCGCCGAGCGCGAGACCCTTGTCCGCCACCGTAGACACCGCTGAAGAACGCGCTGAACAGGTCCGACATGTCGAACCCGAAGAAGTCCTCGCCCGGTCCCCCGAAGCCTCCAGGCCCCGGCGCCCCGCCCCCCGCGGCACCCGGGACCGTCCCGAAACGGTCGTACATCTGCCGCTTCTGCGGATCCGACAGGACGTCGTAGGCTTCGTTGACCTCCTTGAACCGCTCCTCGGCATCGGGGGCCGAGTTCACATCGGGATGCAGCTCCCGCGCCTTGCGGCGGAAAGCGTGCTTGATCTCCTGGTCGGTGGCAGCGCGGCCGATGCCCAGAATCGCGTAGTAGTCCTTCGTGGTGCCTTGAGGCATGAAGTCGAACCGTTCCTTTCCTCACCGCCGAGCGGACGGCACCTCCCGCCCGCCGAGATGGCTCGCAATCGAGCCGCGAGTCGCACTATCCGGTCGCGTCCGACACTCCCCGCGCGACGGAGCGCACGGCGTCGATCGCCCGCTGGTAGTCCATTCGGGTGGGACCTACGACACCAAGCACCCCGTCCCCGCGTCCGAGAGCGTAGTTGGTCGCCACGATACTGACTCCCGCGAGCCCCTCGCGCTGGTTCTCGTGGCCGATACGCACGGTGACCCCCGGTGCCGAGAGCGCGTCGGAGAGCGCGTCCAGCATCGCGATGCCGTCCTCGAGCGCCGCGATCACCGGCCGCACCCGCTCCGCGTCGTGGAACTCGGGCTGCCCCAGCAGCGCAGGCAGGCCGCCGCTGTAGAGGCGGTCGCGGTCGGCCTCGTCGAGGCAGTCGAGGATCTCGTCGAGCACCTGGCCGAGCAGCCGGTCGCCCGGCCGGTCGCCGTCCAGCGCCGAGCGCAACGGCCGTATCTCGGCTGCCCGCTTGGCCACGAGCGACGCATTGAGCGACCGCTCGATCTCGGCGAGCCGCTCGGGGGACGCTTCCTCGGCGAGATCCATGGAGCGGTTCACGACCTGACCGGACTCGGTGATCAGCACGAACAGGGCCCGTCTCGGCGCCATCGAGAGCAGGTCGACTCGCTTGATGCGCGCGAGCGAGACCGTGGGCGCGATCACGACCGCAGCGTAGTCGGTAAGGTGCGTGAGCAACGCGGACGTCTCGCGGAGCAGCTCGTCGACCTCGGAGGCGTGCGCGAGCAGGTCGCTGCGCACCGAGCTATCGTCGGTCTCCTCCGGCTCGGCGGCCAGCAGCTCGTCCACGAAGTTGCGGTAGCCGCTATCGGTGGGCACGCGCCCCGCCGAGACGTGCGGCTGGAACACGAACCCCGTCTCTTCGAGGATGGAGAGCTCGTTGCGGACGGTGGCAGGACTGCAGCCCAGGTCGTAGCGCTCCACCAGCGCCTTGCTGGCGACCGGCTGCGCGCTCTCGATGTACTGGTTGACCAGCGCCTTCAGGACGCGCCGGCGGCGTTCGTTCAGCATGCGTGCCTCACGGGAAGCTCCGTCGTCTCACGACCGACGATTCGCCGTCGGTTGGCAGTCCAGTATAGCGAGTGCCAGCGAAGAAGATGCCCACCCTCGGGCGAGCTTCTCGCGCCCTCAGCAGCTGTCGTCCTCGGAGTTCCACACCCTGCCGAAGACCTCGTTGCCGAGCAGCCACCCCCGCGTGGTCGTGTGCCATCGGGCCGCGCGTCCGATCCCGCTCTTTGCGACGAGCCCCTCGCGGGCCAGCTCCTCGAAGACATGGGTGAGCCCCGTGCGGTCGACGTCGCTCTCCGGGACACCGCGCGCCAGCCGCATCCCCAGCATCACGTCCTCCCGCTGCGCGTCCTCGGCCGACAGAACCTCCGCCGAGAACCCCTCGCCCGCCAGCCACTGCTCCGGACCGTTCGCGCACCACGTTCGCACGCGGGACTCGGGCTGGGATGCGGCCGCGTCGTCATGGGCGACCACCGCGACAGCGCGCGCGGTGGCGCCGGTGAACATGCTGTGTGCCCCCGGTCCGACACCCAGGTACTGGTGTCCCGTCCAGTACGCGACGTTGTGGCGTGATTCGCTGCCCCGAGCGGCGTAGTTCGCGATCTCGTAGCGCAGCAGCCCCGCCCGCTCCAGCACGCCCTCGGCGGCGAGCATCATGTCCGCGGCAAGGTCGGGGTCGGGCTCCCGGACGCGACCTTCCGCGACCAGGGTCTCGAGGGGCGTTCCGACCTCCACCGAGAGCGGGTACACGGACACGTGGGTCACCCCGCTCGCGGCGACTTCCGCGACCGTCGAGAGCCACGAATCCAGCGTCTGACCCGGAATACCGCAGATGAGGTCGACCGAGACCTCGGAGAAGATGCGTCTCGCGAGCTCCACCGCTTCGCGCGCCTGCCACGCGCTGTGCACGCGGCCGAGCACCCTGAGCTCGCTGTCGTTCAGGCTCTGGACGCCCACCGAGATCCGGTTCGCACCGGCGTCCGCCATCTTCGAGAGACCCGCTTCGTCCACCGAGTCCGGGTTCGCCTCGATCGTGACCTCGGCGCCGTCGCGCACCGGCAGCTCGGAGGAGACGCGACGAAGGAGACGCGCGACCTGCCCGGCGTAGAGGGAGGGAGTCCCTCCGCCCACGTAGACGGTGTCGAGCACGCCCGGAAGCGCCGCTTGCCCCCACCTGCGGATCTCGGCCTCCATGCCCCGGAACACCGCGATGGTCAGACGCGACGACGCCGCCTCCACGGATGCGAAATCGCAGTACGCGCACTTCGAACGACAGAAGGGCACGTGGAGGTAGAGGTGGCCGGGAAGCGATGGCTGGTCGAGGACGTCGGCGAGGATGCCCGTATCCACAGCAGCCCACCCCCGTCCCGGTCCCCAGTCCGCGCATCGTATGCGGATGACAGTAGCACTGCGCGGCGGAGCGGCGGCACCGCGCGACGAAGGGCGGTGCGGACCACCCCTCCCGCACGTATGGGCCGTCGCAACCCGCGCGAACGAACGATTCCAGCGGTCGCGGGGAACGACGACGCGGCGACTAGGGCGCTACTCGTCGACCTTCAGGATGGCCATGAACGCTTCCTGGGGCACCTCGATCGACCCCACCTGCTTCATGCGCTTCTTGCCTTCCTTCTGCTTCTCGAGCAGCTTGCGCTTGCGGGTGATGTCTCCGCCGTAGCACTTCGCGAGCACGTCCTTGCGCTTCGCGCGGACCGTCTCGCGAGAGACGATGCGGCTTCCCACAGCGGCTTGGATCGGCACCTCGAACATCTGCCGAGGGATGATCTCCCGCAGCTTCTCGGTCAGCACCTTCCCGCGAGCGTAGGCCTTGTCCTTGTGCACGATGAACGACAGTGCGTCGACGGGCTTCCCCGCGAGCAGGATGTCGAGCTTCACGAGCGCCCCGGGCCGGTAGCCCAACACCTCGTAGTCGAGCGAGGCGTAGCCCTTGGTTCGGCTCTTGAGCTGGTCGAAGAAGTCCATGATCAGCTCGGACAGCGGGATCTCGTAGTGCATGTCGACCGTGGTCGCCGAGAGGTACTGCATGTCCTTGAAGCTCGCCCGCTTGCTCTCGGCAAGCTCCATCACCGCTCCGACGTAATCCGGTGGGACCAGGACGGTGGCCTTCAGGTAGGGCTCCTCGACGCGCTCGATCTTCGACGGGTCGGGCATGTCCTGCGGCGAATGGACCGAGATCATCTCCCCGCTGGTGAGATAGACGTGGTACTCGACGCTGGGCGCCGTCGCCAAGAGGTCGAGATCGAACTCGCGCTCGAGGCGCTCCTTGATGACCTCCATGTGCAGCAGGCCGAGGAACCCGACCCTGAACCCGAAACCAAGCGCGTGGCTGTTCTCGGGCTCGTACATGAGCGCCGGGTCGTTGAGCTTCAGCTTGTCGAGCGCGTCGCGCAAGGCCGGGTACTGGTCGCCGTCGATCGGGAACAGCCCCGTGTACACCATGGGCTTGATGTCGCGGTAGCCCGGCAGCGCCTCGTCGGCACCGTGCTTGGCCAGCGTGATCGTATCGCCGACGCGCACGAGCGCCGGGTCCTTCAGCCCGGTCACCAGGTAGCCGACTTCTCCCACGCCGAGCTCGTCGACCGGCTCGTTCGCGGGTCGACGCACCCCGACCTCTTCGACGTCGGTCACCGTGCTGGTGGCCATCATGCGGACCTTCATGCCCTTGCGCAGGCAGCCGTCCACGACACGGACCAGAGCGACCACTCCGCGATACGCGTCGAAGTACGAGTCGAAGATGAGCGCCTTGGGCGGCGCATCGGCATCGCCGATCGGAGGCGGGACGAGCCGCACGACGGCCTCGAGCGCGTCGCGTACGCCTTCGCCGGTCTTGCCGCTGGTGAGCACTGCCCCGTCGGCGGGAATCGCCAGGCCCTCTTCGATCTCGTGGCGCACGCGCTCGGGGTCGGCCGCCGGAAGGTCGATCTTGTTGATGAGCGGGATGATCTCCAGGTGCGAGTTCATCGCCATCAGAGCGTTCGCGACCGTCTGCGCCTCCACGCCCTGGGCCGCGTCCACTACCAGCAGCACGCCCTCGCACGCGGCAAGGGAGCGCGATACCTCGTAGGTGAAGTCGACGTGACCCGGCGTGTCGATCAGATTCAGCTGGTAGCGCTGGCCGTTCTCGGCGTCGTACCACACACGGACCGCCTGGGCCTTGATCGTGATGCCGCGCTCGCGCTCGATGTCCATCGAGTCGAGGACCTGCTCCTTCATCTCGCGCTCCGCCACGGTGTGGGTCAGCTCGAGGATCCGGTCGGCCAGCGTCGACTTCCCGTGGTCGATGTGCGCGATGATCGAGAAGTTGCGAATGTGGTCTGGGGCGGTAGTCATGGCGAGCTATGCTAGCACGCCGAATGCCCATCTCCGTGCTGGCGGGCCTGCCGGTCGAGGGCGGTCCGGCGGAGTCGCAAGGCAGTCGAGGCGTTCTGGCGACACTCGGAGGCGTGTGTTAGACTCGCAAGGTTCGTCGACACCCCCACTGCGACGGGCACCGATCGTAACGGAAGGAACCGAAGCACGTGGCAAACATCAAGAGCCAGAAGAAGCGGGTGCTCACCAACGAGAAGGCGCGTCAGCGCAACCGCGCCGTGAAGTCGTCGCTCAAGACGGCTGTCAAGAAGGTGTACGCCGCAATCGACTCGGGCGACATGGACGCCGCCAACGAGGCCCTCAAGGACGCTTCCCGCCAGCTCGACAAGGCGGCAAGCAAGGGCATCATCCACAAGAACCAGGCCGCCAACCGCAAGGCAGGGCTGGCCCAGGCGGTCAAGGTCGCGTCCGCGGCCTAACCGCCCTCACCTCGCGCACGGTTCGCTACGAACCGCAGACCGCGAGCACCCAGCGTTCGAAGGCGAGCCGGGAATCCCGGCTCGTTTTCATTTCCGCCTCGGTCGCGGCCGCTGCGCCCAGCAGCGCCGCCGGCTCCCCCACTGCGAACCGTTTGGCGTACTGCGGGATCCGACGCACCTGCCACTCCTGCCGGCCCAGGGCAGACGCGAGCGCGGCCGCGGACGGGGTTCCTCGGCGAGCGAGCGTCTGGGCAGCGATCAGTTCGCGCATCCGACGGACGGACATCGCGTGCAGCGCGTAGATCGTCTCGCCCTCGTCGATGAGGTCGCGCAGCAGCGACAGCGCTTCTGTGGCGTCTCGGGATGCAAGCGCGTCGAGGAAGTCGTAGAGCGAGGTCGCCGCACTGGTGGAGAGCACGTCGACGATGTCGGCACGCGACAGCGTCTGCCGGTCGCCGGCGTAAGCCACCGCTTTGTCGACCTCGATCTCGAGCCGGCGCAGGTCGTTGCCCACGGCCTCGAGTAGCGCGTCGACCCCCCCGCGGTCCACCCGCCGCCCACGTGCCGAGAACATCTCGGCCACGTACGCGGGGTAGTCTCGGCGCTCCGCCTTGTACTCCGCTACCTGTCCGGACTTGTCGACCGCCTTGTAGAGCTTCGAACCCTTGTTGACCTTGGCCGCGACGAGCACGAGGGTCGTGAACGGCGCAGGGTCGGCGGCGTACGCGGCGAGGCGCTCGAGCGCGGCGGCAGGCAGTTTGTCGGTGTTTCGAACGACCACGAGTCGGCGCTCGGAATCGAACGGGAACGTGTTGGCAGCGGCGATCACGTCGTCCACGTCGGCGTTGTCGCCGTCGAAGGTATCGGAGCTGAAATCGAGGTCGCCCAGGTCGGCGAAACGGGCCCGCAGCCGCGCGAGCGCACGGTCGAGCAGCACGGGCTCGGGCCCGTGGATCAGGTAGACGAGCTTGAGGTCGGCGACGGAGGTCATGGGCTTCCTCGGCAAGCGGGCAAGCCATTCTCGCACACCACCACGTGCAGTATCGTGAGGCAGTCGCTCGTCGATCCGAGGTCGTGATCATGCCCCAAGGCGTTGCCGAGACGGTCCTGCTGGTGCTGCCCATCGTGGCGGTCCTGACCGCACTCGGGCTCGCGGCGCTCGCCTACGAGGCCAGGCACGTGAGGATCGTTCGAGACGACTTCCCGGTCGCGAGGCTTCCACGGGCGCTTGACGGCCTGCGCATCGTGTTCATCTCAGACATCCACGCCGGACCGTACTTCGGCCACCAGCGGATGCGACGACTCGTGCACCTGGTGAACGGGCTCGACCCCGACGTTCTCATCCTGGGCGGGGACTACGTGGGTGGGCGACGGGACGGCGCGTCGATCTTCTACCCGCATGCACCCGATTTCGAGGCGAAGCTCGCGCGTGTCGCCGTGCTGGGCAACCACGATGTCTGGGAAGGCGCCGACGACGCACGTCGCGGCCTCGAGGCAGCCGGTTTCGAGTTGCTCGAGAACCGCAACGTGCGCGTCGAGTTCGGCGGCGCCGTGCTGACGCTCGCCGGTGTCGACGACCTGTACACCGGCGACCCATCGCCCGTCCGGGCGGCCACGGGCGTCGACACGGCTGACTTCGCCATCCTCGTGTCGCACAACCCCGACGTGTTCCGATCGATGCTCGACGACACCGAGCCGCGCTGGGACCTGCTTCTGGGCGGACACACGCATGGCGGCCAGTTCACGCTCTCCCCCAACCGACCCGAGGGCCCCGCCCGACACCATCGCTTCCGGAGCGGCTGGTTCACCGAGAACGGCGTGCCGACGCTCATCAGTAACGGAGTCGGTACCGTCATGCTCCCGCTGCGGTTCCAGACCCCTCCGGAGGTCCATCTCATCACCCTGCACGCTCGCCCGGCGATGACGGACTGATCTCGAGTCTGCTCGCCCTGCTGCACGCCTTCTGGGGCGCGGTCCGGTCACCGCGTGAGTCAGGTCGTCTAACATGGGGAATCCCACCGAGTAGCGGGAGTCACCGATCCCCCGCTTCCGACCGCCGAGAGGAGACGTGTCATGGCAGACGATGTGGTTCGCGCGATCGTCGCGGTGTTCGACGACCAGCAGGCCGCTGAGGCCGCGCTCGACCAGGCGCAAGACACCGGGATCGAGGAAGGTATCCTGATCAACCGCGACGACGAGGGCAAGGTCCACCAGCACCTCGCGAACCTGCCGGATGTGGGCGCTGCTGCGGCGGTGGGCGCCGGTATCGGAGCGGTGGGTGGCGCCATCATCGCGGCGCTCTTCCCCGTGTCCCTGCTCGGGATGGGCCTCGCCGCTGCCCTCGCGGGCGCAGCGGGCGGCAGCATCGTGGGCGGCGGCACGGTGGCCCTCAAGGACGAGATCGTCGAGCGTCGCGCATTCCACGACGTCGCCGAGGAGCTCCAGCCCGGTCAGTACGCGCTGATCGTGGTCATGAAGCCGGACGTGGCGGCGGCCTTCGAGCCCAGCATCCAGGGCGCGAGTCGAGTCTGGAGCCAGGACGTGCGGGGCGATTCGTCGAGCGACGAGCCGGCGATCTAGCGGCTGGGTGACTTTCACGGACGGGGATCGATCGTCACGTCCCCGTCGCGGTCCGTCCGGCGAACCGGCGCGCCGTAGCGCTCTAGCAGCTGAAGTGTTGAGGGGGTGGGGTGACCGAACCGGTTCCCCGCCCCCACGCTTATCAGCACCTCGTCCGGGCTCATCACCGACAGTTGCGACTCCGTCACGCATCCGTCGCTCCCGTGGTGACCCACCTTGAGCACCTCGACGTCGGGTAGCCGCCCGGCCTTCGCGAGTGCCTCGAGCACCTCCCCCTCGGCGTCTCCGGTGAGGAGCGCGGAGAACTCGCCGTAGCGGGCAACCACGACGATGCTCCCGGCATTCCCCTCGTCGCGTCGGTCGGCATCCGGCGACAGCACGTCGAGCGTCCATCCCCCGCATCGGATCACGTCACCGGCACGCAACTCGCCCGACGGTACGTCGGTGCCACTCTCGACCTGGCCCTTCCCGCTTCCGACCCGTGGCTCCCCCTTGTCCACCGACGGCCCGCGGAACACCTCGTCCACATCCACGACGCCGGTCAGTCCCGGCAAGCCGCCGTCGTGGTCGGCATGCTCGTGCGTGATGACCACAGCGTCGAGCGAGCGGATCCGTTGTCGGGCCAGTGCGTGGCGAAGCGCGAGGGGCGACGGGCCGGCGTCCACCAGCACGGCGTGCGGTCCGTCACGGAGCAGGATCGCATCGCCCTGTCCCACGTCGAGCACGACCAAGCGCGGGCCGGCTGCCCCGCCGACCGGAGTGACGAACACCACGGAGACCGCTATCAGGCCCAGCACGGCGCCGACTCGCGCAGTTCGCCGGTGCACCGCCGGCCATGCGGCCCACGCGAGTCCGGCGACGGCTGCAGTGACCGCTGCGACGGCGATGCCTCCGCCGGCGGAGGGAACCGCGGCGTGCGGCAGCGATGCAAGACGGTGGGCGATCGTGCACCCGAAGCCGAGCAAGGCGCCATCGAGATGGAGCACGAACTGCCCCACGGGCGGGATCGCCGCGCACAGGGCCAGCGATACGAGCCCGAGCGCGATGCCCAGCTCGACCACCGGCCCCACCATCAGGTTGGCGAGTGGCGACACGACCGAGACCATTCCGAAGGTGGAGGCGGTGAGCGGCAGCGTCACGAAACACGCGACGAGCGTCATCGACAGCGGTCCGGCGACCGCGTTCATGCGGAGAGGCATGCACACCGCGACCCAGTGTTCGGCCAGCCTGCCGAGCAGCAGCAGCCCGGCGACAGCGAGCACGGAGAGCTGAAAGCCCAGATCGAACGCGCTCGGAGGCCAGAGGAGGATCATGCCGGCTGCCGCCACGGCAAGCCCCGCGGTGGGATCGGCACGACGTGACACCAGCGGGCCGATGAAGGCAACCGACGCCATCGCCCAGGCGCGCACCGCGGAGGTCTGCACGCCGGTGAACACGACGTACGACCCCAGCACCGCGGTGACGAGCAGCGCTCGCCTCGACGGGCGCAGACCCGCCGCGAGCGCCGAGCGATGCGATGCACGCGGCCACGACGACGAGATGGCCGCCCGATACTGCGACCAGGTGCGTGAGTCCGCATGTCTTGAAGTCGTTCTCCAGTGCGGTGCCCTCGAGTCGCCCGGCGTCTCCCGCGACGACCCCGGCCAGCAGCGCACCCGCTTCGCCGGGCACGGCGTCGGTCTGCCGCCTCGCCCAGAGTCGGATCGGGAGGAGAAGGCCCCTCATGCTTCTCGCCGGCTGGTGTGCGCGGACCGCACGGACGCGCAGCCTGCCCCGGGTACCCGCCCGATGGAGGCGCCTGCCGCCCGCGTCCGCCTTCAGGGGAACGGCCTCGCCGATGAACTCCACCGACTCGCCCGCCTCGGGCAAGAACCCCTCCGGCCACTGCGCGACGTAGCGGCGTGCCCCAAGCCTCACCGGCGACGACGCTCCGAAGGGGCCGACGTTGGCGTCGCCGAGCACTTCCGCGCCGCCACGTAGGGGCTGGGCGGGTGTTCCAGGCTGCGGGAACGCCGACCACGCGAGCAGTCCGGCAAGCACGCCGGACGTGAGTCCCACGAGCGCGAGACGGGCAGCCGTGCGCCACGTGCTCGACGCGAGCGCCACTCCGAGGATGGCCACGGTGCCGAGCGCGACGGCGACCCCGAGCCCGACCTGGCGTCCTGCCATCCGCCCGCCCGTCGCCAGCAGGTGTTGCCAGCAGAGCGCTTCGGCCGTCACCGCCCCCAGCCACGCACCGATCGCAAGCCAAGCGAGCGGAGAGATCGAGGGCCGTACGCCGAGGCTGGGCTCATCGGACACAGACCAGGTCCTTCAGGGAGTCGAGCTTCTTCGGACCGATCCCGGGCACCCGACCGAGGTCGTCGACCGACAGATACGGTCCGTTCGCCTCGCGGTCCGCCACGATCTTGGCCGCGGTCGACGGCCCGATCCCGGGCAGCGTGTCGAGCAGCGCTGCGTCGGCGCTGTTGAGGTCCACAGGAGCGCCAGGACCCCCCGCCGCACCGGCGGCGCGCCCCGCCCCTGCCGCCGCGGCAGCCTGCGGACCGCCTGGCGCTGACGCGTTCGGGTTGGCAGCGAACTCGTCCTTGGTCGGAACCGCGATCTGCTCGCCGTCGGTGACGGGTCGAGCCAGGTTCACCGCCTGGGGCGCCGCGTTGCCGAGTAGCCCTCCGGCGGCATCGAGCGCGGTCACGATGCGCGACCCCGCAGGCAGTTCGTACACCCCAGGGTGCCGAACGGCGCCCACAACGTGCACCCACACGGTGGCCGCCGACGTTGCAGCCGATGATGCCCCCGCTGGATCCTCCGCCCGCGCCCCGCCTTCCGCGGCGCCAGCCGTCGGATGCGCGCCTGAGTCCGCAGCCGCTCGCTGCACCTGCACGCCCGCGTCGGCCGCCTCCGCACCTTCACGCGGCCACCAGCGCCACGCACCGATCGCGACAAGCAGCACGCATGCGACGACCGCGGCGAGCACGACGGAGTCCGGAACGTTGCGAAGGCCCGCTCGGCGGGCGATCGAGCGCAGGCGAACGCGCAGTGCCTCGGGCATGAAGAAGCCCCCCTCGCTCCAGACGGCGAAGGGGGCGTCGTCATTGCCAGTGTCGCGCCGCTCGGCTCTCGAACAGCCGGCGCCGCTGAAACGCACGCTAGGGCGCCGGCATTACTCGGCGCTTACCCGTAGCGTATCGACCGCGCCTAGCCCGCCACCACGATGCTCACGAGCTTGCCCGGCACGACCACGACCTTCTTCACGTCCTTGCCCTCGACGTGGTCGGCGACCGTGGTAAGCGCCACTGCGATGACATCCTCGTCCGCAAGCCCGACCTCCACGGTCACGCGCCCTCGGACCTTGCCGTTCACCTGGACGGCAAGCTCGACTTCCTCGGCGGCTGCGGCGGACGGATCCCACGCAGGCCACGACTGCCGGTGCACCGAGCCCTCATGCCCGAGCACCTCCTGCCACAGCTCCTCGGCGACGTGAGGCACGAACGGCGCGAGCAACAGAACGAGCGTCTCGGCGACCTCCTTCTGCAGCGGCAGATCGCGAAGCGAGGCGTCGACCGCGCGGCGGTAGTCGTACGCCGCGTTCACGAGCTCCATCATCGCCGAGAGCGCGGTGTTGAACTGGAATCGCTCGATGTCGTCGGTGACCTTGCCGATGACGCGATGCATCTCTCGGCGAAGCGCCCTCGTCGCGTCGTCGCCTGCCGCAGCGACCCCGCACCCCGAGGCGGTCTCCTCGGCGATCTCGTCGACGAGGCGCCAGACGCGACCCAGGAAGCGCCACATCCCGTCCAGACCCTCGAAGCTCCACTCGAGGTCCTTCTCGGGCGGGGCCATGAACAGGATGTAGGCGCGCAGGGTGTCGGCGCCGTACTTGGCGATCATGTCCTCCGGGGCGACGACGTTGCCCTTGGACTTGGACATCGTCTCGCCGTCGAGCTTGACCATGCCCTGCGTCAGGAGGTTGGTGAACGGCTCGCCCGCCGAGACAGAGCCCCATGTCGCGGAACACCTTGGTGAAGAACCGCGAGTACAGCAGGTGCAGGATGGCGTGCTCGATCCCGCCGATGTACTGGTCGACCGGCATCCAGTAGCCGGTGTTGGCGGGATCCCAGATCGCGTCGTCGTTACGGGCGTCGCAGTAGCGCAGGTAGTACCACGACGAGCACGTGAACGTGTCCATCGTGTCGGTCTCCCGCCGAGCGCCCCCGCCGCAGGAAGGACACGTGGTCTCGTAGAACTCGGGGTGGTCGGCGAGCGTCTCGCCACGGGTGACGTCCACGTCCATCGGCAGCACGACCGGCAGCTGGTCCTCGGGCACGGGAACGAGCCCGCAGCGCTCGCAGTGGATCGCGGGGATGGGGTTGCCCCAGTAGCGCTGGCGGCTGATCAGCCAGTCGCGCAGGCGGTAGTTGATCGAGGCGCGACCCTTCTCGCGGGTCGCCAGCCACTTCGTGACCGCGTGCATGCCTTCGGATTCCTTGCCTCCGGGCATTCCCGAGAACTCCCCGGAGTTGATCATCACGCCGGGGCCCGCGTACGCCTCGTCCCAGTCCACCTCGAACGGCATCGCACCGGTGAACGCGGCGTCGTAGCGCTTCTGCCACTCCTCGGGCACGACCACGGGCACGATCGGCAGCTTGTTCTGCCGAGCGAACTCGAAGTCGCGCTGGTCGCCGCAGGGCACCGCCATGACCGCACCGGTGCCGTAGTCCATGAGGACGTAGTCGGCGACCCACACCGGGACCTTCTGCAGGTTCACCGGGTTCACCACGTAGCGACCGGTGAACGCGCCGTGCTTCTCGCGCTCCCCCATCTCGCGCTCGACGGCGGTCTCGCGGGCAGCCTGCTCGACCACCGCGGTGACCGCGGCCTCGTACTCCGTACCGGCCACGAGCTCGGACACCAGCGGGTGCTCCGGCGCGAGCAGGAAGAACGTGCACCCGAACAGGGTGTCGGGGCGCGTGGTGAACACCGTGATGTCGAGACCCGGAGGGGTTTCCCTCGGCATCGCACAGCTCGAAGTCGACCTCGGCACCCTCCGATCGGCCGATCCAGTTCGCCTGCATCGTCTTGACCCGTTCGGGCCATCCCGGCATGGCGTCGAGGTCGTCGAGGAGTTCGTCGGCGTACTCGGTGATCTTGAGGTACCACTGCTCGAGTTCGCGCTTCTCGACCGTGCTCTTGCACCGCCAGCACGCACCCTCGCCCACGACCTGCTCGTTCGCGAGCACGGTGGCGCACGAGGGGCACCAGTTCACCGGCGAGCTGCGGCGCTCGACCAGCCCGCGCTCCCAGAACTTCAGGAAGATCCACTGACCCCACCGGTAGTAGTCCTGGTCACAGGTGACGACCTGGCGGTCCCAGTCGTAGCTGAACCCCATCCGCTTGAAACTCGCCCGCTGGGTCTCGATGTTCGCGTAGGTCCACTTCGCGGGGTGGCTGTTGCTCTTGATCGCGGCGTTCTCGGCAGGCAGGCCGAACGCGTCCCACCCGATGGGATGGAGCACGTTGTACCCGCGCATCGTCGACGAGCGCGCCACGACATCACCGATGGTGTAGTTGCGAACGTGCCCCATGTGGATGTCGCCCGACGGGTACGGGAACATCTCGAGCACGTACTTCTTGGGCTTCGAGGCGTCCTCGGTCACGTGGTAGAGGCGCTGCTCGTCCCACGCGCGCTGCCACTTCGGCTCGATGCTGTGCGGATCGTAGATGCGGTCGCTCACGAAGCTCTCCTCGAAAAGGTGCGGTCGAGCTGCCGAGAAGGGGCGAGCGCCAGCGCCCAGACACCCCCGCGGCAGTGTCTTGAGATTCTATCCGATGAGGTCGCCGACGAGGGCTTTGCCCCAGTACAGCCAGAACGCCGGGATCTCCCGCGCAACCAGATACGGTGTCTGCAGGATGGGTCGGCTCTTCCGAGCCGGGACAGTGTAGACCTCGAGTCCAGCCGCGTGATACGCGAGCTTGAGCCGAGGCAGATGGTAGAACTGGCTCACGACCAGCACGCGCTTCTCCCCCGCCGAGCGAATCATCGGCAGCGTGTTCGCCACCGTCGCCGCCGTGTTGATGCCTTGGCTATCCAGCGAGATGTCCGCCGTATCCACGCCGAGTCGAACGGCCGACGTCACGCATGGCTCGAGCTTCATCCTGACCCAACGGGTCCACTCCGCCCGACATGATCAGCCGATCGACCCGGTCGGCCTTGTAGAGCTCCACCGCCGTCACGACCCGGTCGCTGAGCGACGTGGAGAGCGACCCGCCAGGCAGCACCTGGGCGCCGAGCACCACAGCCACGTCCGCCTTGCGCGAGTAGTCACTGGTACCGAAGAAGTAGACCTGGGCCACAGGAAACGCGACTCCGAGCGCCGCCACGACGATCAGTGCGCCAACGAGTTCTCCCCTTCTGACGCGTGCTGCTTGCGCCGCGGTCCTGCCACGCTGCGACAGCGCACAACACCATCAGCACGCACACCACGAGGGAGAGGGGCAGCGGAACCCGAGGCGCGATGGCGCCCACGCGCCATGCCGCGAAGAACACGTACGTGTTCCATGCGGCGACCAGCGAGAGGCCGCCCGCCGAGACAACCGCAACCGCACGCAGGTGCCGGTTCACCGACGGAGCGACGGCCCAGACCAGGAGCGCGCTACAGGCTACGACTTGAAGTACGGTTCCAGCGGCCGACGGTACGAAGCCGAAGTCGAACAGCCACAGGTCGGGCAGGCTCGAGGGGTTCCGGGCGAAGGCCGCCGCGCCGAGCAGGGTCACCAGACCCACGAACGCGGCGATGCCTCGCGCGCACGCGCTCAGCACGCGACTTCGCCACTCTGGTCGATCGTGGTTCATCGGGGTCACCTCCTCGAGCCACGCTAGCGCCGGCTCCCTGGCCGCCACCCGACCTGTCGCCTAACCGACACCGGCCGCTACGGCGTCAGGCGAGCCCGCAGGAGGGATACACTCTCCTCGAGGGGAGTGGTCGAGATGCGCACCGGCGGGTGGGTCGCGCTCGGCGTTGGCGGAGTGCTCGCCGTCGCGGTCGCCGGCGGCTACTGGATCGCGACCGGCGGAACGACCTCCTCGCGGAAGGTGCCTCCGTGGCTGACGGCGCGCCCCATCGCCCACCGGGGTCTGCACACCGGCGATTCCCGCGTGCCAGAGAACTCGCTCGCGGCGTTCGAGGCGGCAGCGGCAGCCGGCTACGCGATCGAGCTCGACGTGCAGCTCACCGCCGACGGCACCCTCGTGGTGTGTCACGACGACGACCTGAGCCGCATGACGGGCGTCGCCAAGAGGATCTCGGAGACACCGGCAGCCGAAGTCACGGGATTGCGGCTGATGGACTCCACCCAGACGGTCCCCACCCTCGCGCAGGCGTTCGAGACCGTTGGCGGTCGGGTCCCCGTCCTGGTCGAGGTCAAGAACGAGGGTTCTGTCGGGCGGCTCGAGGACGAGGTGGCACGCGTGCTCTCGAGCGCCAACGCGCCCGTCGCGGTCATCTCGTTCAACCCCTTCTCGCTGGCCCGCGTCGCCGAGAAGGCGCCCAGCGTGCCTCGGGGACAGGTGTCCTCGACCTTCAAGGGCGACGATCTGTCGTTCATCAAGAAGCTCGTCCTCGGACGCATGCTGATGAACTGGAAGAGCAAGCCCGACTTCATCGTCTACCAGCTCGAGGGGCTGCCCTCTTTCGGTACCTGGCTCCAGCGGCGCCGCGGACGACCGCTCATCGTCTGGACGGCGGACACTGAGGCCGAATACGCGAGAGCGCAGCGACTCGGAGACGCGGTGGAGTTCGAGCTGGGGGCGCGACCGCAACCATAGACAGAGGGCCGTTCGGGCGAGGGGGACAGGATGATTCTCGTAGTCGGTGGCACAGGGATGCTCGGCAGTGTCGTGGCGAAGAAGCTCCTGGACAGAGGCGAGCGGGTTCGGGTGATGACCCGAGACCCCGAGCCAGGACGCGGCTCACCGGCTGCGTATCGCAGGAGCCGAGGTGGTCGAGGGCGACTTGCGCGACGTCGCATCCGTCCGCGCGGCGCTCGCCGGCGTCGAGAAGGTCGTCGCGTCGGCACACGCGTTCGCCGGCCCCCGCGCGACGGGGGACAACAACCCGGACACGGTGGACGACGCCGGACACAGGACGCTCATCGACGAGTCGAAGACCGCCGGCGTGCAGCACTTCGTGTACGTCTCCGTCTTCGGCGCGGCACCCGACGGCCCGGGAGTCCTCTGGGTCGTCAAGCACCGCATCGAGGAGTACCTGAAGGCGAGCGGCCTGAGCTACACGATCCTGCGTCCGGGGCCGTTCATGGAGTTCTGGGGCGACCTTCTGGGCCGGCCGGTGCTCGCGAAAGGCAAGACGACGGTGTTCGGCGATGGCAAGAACCCGATCAACTTCGTGTCGGTTGAAGACGTCGCCGCATTCGTGATGGTGGCGCTGTTCGACGCGAGCGCGAAGGGGATGACCATCGACATCGGTGGCCCGGACAACCTGACGATGGACGAGGTCGTCGCGATCTACGCTGACGCTGGCGGCAGGACCGCGAAAGTCACGCATCTGCCGGTGGGCGTCATGCGCACGATGTCGACGGTCATGAAGCCGTTCAACCCGGCGATGAGCCGGCAGGTCGGTGGCGGCGCGTGCATGGCGACGATGCCCCACACGACTGACATGTCGGCCACGTGCGAGCGGTTCGGAGTCACGTTGACGCCGATGAGCGAGCTCGCGCGAGCGACCGTGGCCGAGACAGGAGCGGGCGCCCCCCAGACGCAGTGACGAGCCGGTGCACGAACGCAACGAAGCCCGCCACATCGGGCGGGCTTCAGGCAGGTTCTTTGGTGGAGCCAAGGGGGATCGAACCCCTGACCTCATGGCTGCCAGCCATGCGCTCTCCCAGCTGAGCTATGGCCCCACATCTGGGTGCCCCGAAAGGGGCAGGCGCTAGTATAGCAGCGGGATTCGGCGGGTCAACCGCGCTCCGGCGGCCTCCTCGATCACGGGTGCGGGCATGCCCTCGACGCCCGGTTCGAACGCGATACCCTCCTCCTTCGGCGCGAGTATGGCGGCCACCTCGGAGATCAGCATGCCGCCGAGCATCATGGCCGCGCCCGCTACCTCGCGCACCGGCGCGACGCCCGCCACCGCCCACCCGAACAGCCCGCCGAACGCCGGCTCGCTCGCGAGGATGAGCGCGGTCCGTGCAGGCGATACCTGTCGCTGGGCCCACGTCTGGATCGCGAAGGCCACCGCCGAGGCCAGCACGCCGGTCATCAGCAGCGCTAGCCACACCGACGTCTCTGTGGGCAAGCCCGGCATCCTCGATCGCCAGCGAGATCGCGCCGCACACGACGGCGGCCGTGACGAGCTGCACGAGCGTCAGCGCGGTGATGTCGTGGTGCTCCTTGGTGGAGCCGAGCACGATGAAATGCACGGAGTACGCGAGCGCGCAGATCACCGTCCGCGTGTCGCCGACCGTCCACAGCCCGGAGCCCGCACCCGAGAGCAGCCAGAGCCCGCCAAGTGCCACGAGCGCGCCGCCGACGGTCGCGAGACGCGGCCGTCGGCGCAGCAGCGCCGCCTGCAGCAGCGGGGTCACGATCACGTACAGGCCGGTGATGAACGCGGAGCGTGCCGGGGTGGTGTCCTGCAGGCCCCACGTCTGGAACACGTAGCCGGTGGTGAGGAACACCCCCGCGAACAGGCCCATTCCCACGCTGCCTCTGTCGAGCCGGCGAAGGACCCGGGGGAACAGCACGACGAACGCGACCACCGCGATCGCGAAGCGCAGCGCGAGGAACGCGTACAGCGGGTAGACCGACGACCGCGTCCTTCACGACCACGAAGGTCGCGCCCCACACAGCAGCGACGGCGAGCAGCCCCAGCTGAACGCCGTAGCGCTTCACCACGCTGGACTCGGCCACGCGCGACTACGCTTCGGGTTCGGCGAACGCGGGGTCCGCCTCGCGGGCCTCGACGACGTCGTCGGTGTTGCTGACGTGAGGCACGCCGGGCTCGGCGGGCGCCACCGCTGCCACGGGACCCACGATGTCCTCGGGGAGCTCGAGATGCGGCGCGTCCTTCCACAGCGTCTCGAGGCGGTAGAAGTCCCGCTCGGCGGGCTGGAACACGTGCACGACCACGTCGACGAAGTCGAGCAGCACCCACGTGCCCTGCTCGACGCCCTCGCGGCCGGTCGGCTTGATGCCGAACTTGACCCGCAGCTGCTCCTCGACCTCGTCTGCGATCGTGCGTACCTGCCGATCGTTGCGGCCGGTGCAGATCACGAAGTAGTCGGTGACGACCAGCAACTCGCCCACGCCGACGACGACGATGTCCTCGGCCTTCTTGTCTGAAGCGGCACTCGCCGCCGCCAATGCGATCTCGGTGGACTCCACACACCCTCCTTGTGCGCCGCACGCGCGGCGCATCGCCTCTACGGCTTGTAGTCCTTGCCAACGATGATGACCATGTCCGTGACGCCCTGGTCGGTGGGCTTGTTGATGACTTTGCCCGTCCCGAGCACGTCCGCGGCCTTCTCCCCCGCCGAGACCGGCCCGCGCTGCACGACGATCAGTGTCTGTTCGTAGCCGAACTTGTCGGCGTTCTTCGTATCCACGACCCGGAACCCGGCTCTGATCAGCTCCTGCGCGGCCTGCCCGGCGATGCCCGGCGTGCCCACCCCGTTGTACAGGATGACCCGGGTAGCCTGCTGCTGCTCAGCCAGGTCGACGCCCCACCACGACTTCACCACGTCAGCGACCTGGGCGCGCTGCGGTTCGAAGTAGGTCACGTTGCCCAGCGTGATCGGTTTCACGGGCAACGGCACGATGGCGACGTTCTCGTCCGCGGTCTTCGCGATGGCCTGCTCGAGCTGGGCCCGCTGATCGGCGGTGAGGTTGGTTGCCTGTTGCTTCGCGATCACGCGATCGAGCGACTGCGTCTTCACCGCCTGCTGGTACTCCTCGGCGGGCACGACGACGTACTGCGTGAACGGCACCCCGAGGAAGTTGCTTACCGCCGAGAGCGACACCTGCGGGCCCGCCGAGAAGCTGTCCCCCACCCGCTCGAAGCCCTGGCCCGGTACCTCGATGAACGCGCCGTCCGGGATCGCGATCCCGAACACCTGCCCGCGCTTCTCGTCGACGCGCACGGCGATGAAGCCCGTCGCGGTGTTGGTCGCGTCGGCACCGATCACCAGCAGGTTCTCCTTGGCCCGCTTCGAGGCCTGGCTCCCCGAGCCTTCGGCAGCCGCGACGCGCTTCGCGTTCCACCGCGCGATGCCGTTGATCGCCGAGGCGCTCAGCACGAGCAGCAGCACGACGCCAACCAGGCCGATCAGCACCCACCCCGAGACCCACATGACGCTTCGCGCGTGGCGTCCGGTCGCGTCGACAGCGCCGGCGACGCGCTCCGTCGTCTTCGGCTTCCTCTTCCGGGGCGGGCGTGGCGTGCGAATCTGATCGGTCACGAACGATCCTTCTTGCGGTTGGTGGAGACGAGGGCGTTCCAAACGGCCACGGTGTCGGGGTGCAGCCGCTTGCGCCGCCTCAATAGGCTCTCTATCGACATCCGATAGCCGATGAAGAACATCTGGTCGAGCGAGACCTCGCCCACGCAGCGTCGAAGGTCCTCGACACCGGGCCAGTCGCGTGACGGCTCGATCATGTCGGCGAGGTAGACCACCTTGTCGAGGTCGCTCATCTCGACAGCACCGACCGTGTGCTTCTCCACCGCCGAGTAGACCTCGGGCGGCAGATCGGGAAATGCCTTGCGAACGCCCTCGGCGCCGGTGCGAGCGTGCAGCAGCTTGGGCTGGGCGAGTTCGGCCTCGTGCACCTCACCGCTCGAGCGCGCGGTCTCGACCAGCTCCTCGGCGCTCAGCTCGCGGTCCCAGTCGTGCAGCAGGCCCGCGAGGCGGGCCAGTTCCGGGTCGACCCCGTACGCGCGCGCCAGGTCCGCCGCCGTTTCGGCGGTGCGGATGCTGTGTGCGAGCGCGCCGTCCGAGAGACGGCCCGCGAGCGACTCGCTCGATCTGGTCGATGCCGACGATCACAGCCCGACCCCTCGATACAGCCCGTACTTGTTGATGTAGGCGGCGACGGGCTCGGGCGTCAGGTAGCGGATCGGCCTTCTGTCGGCCACCCGCTCGCGTATGTCTGTCGAGGAGATCGCCAGCGCGGGCACCTCGAGGTACTCGATCTTGAACCGGGTCGCCGCCTCTTGGTGGGCAAGCGAGGCCGCCTCGAGGTCGTAGCCGGGCCGGGTCGCCGCGATGAACGTGGTCAGGCCCGCGATCTTGTCGGCATCCTTCCACGACACGATGTCCCACACCGCATCGGCACCGGTGACGAAGAACAGCTCGGTGGAGGGCCCGTACCGCTCGTGCAGCGCGAGCAGCGTGTCGACGGTGTAGGTGAGACCGGGGCGCTCGATCTCGAGCCGCGAAACGTCGAAGTCGGGGTTCGCGGTGGTGGCCAGCACGGTCATCAGGTAGCGATGCTCGGCCGCCGAGACCTTCGTCCCCTCCTTGAAGGCAGGGCGCCCTGTCGGCATGAAGATGACGCGGTCCAGGTTGAAGTGGACGAGCGCCTCCTCGGCGGCCACGAGGTGCCCGAAGTGGATGGGATCGAACGTCCCACCCATGATGCCGAGCCGTGCGGGCGCCATTCTCACTCGCGGATCTGACCGTCCCCGGTCAGCACGAACTTGGACGACGTGAGGGCGGTGAGGCCCATCGGTCCTCGCGCGTGCAGTTTCTGCGTCGAGATGCCGATCTCGGCGCCCAGCCCGAACTCGCCGCCGTCCGTGAACCGGGTCGAGGCGTTCACGTAGACCGCGGCAGCGTCGACCTCGTGCAGGAAGCGTCGTCCCGCGGCGTAGTCGGAGGTCACGATCGCCTCGGAGTGCTTCGTACCGTAGCGGTTGATGTGTTCGATGGCCTCGGAGAGACCCGAGACCACATGCACGGCGATCTTCAGGTCGAGGTACTCGGTGTACCAGTCGTCCTCGGTCGCGTGGTGCATGTCGGCGACGACACCCAGCGAGCGGGCCTTGTCGTCGCCGTACATGGTCACGCCGTTGGCTTCGAGTTCGCGCAGGATCGGCGGCAGGGCGGTCTCGTAGATCGCCTCGTCGACGAGCAGTGTCTCGGCGGCGTTGCACACGCCAGGCCGCTGGCACTTCGCGTTGATCACGATGCGGCACGCCATGTCGACGTCGGCCGCCTCGTGGACGTAGATGTGGCAGTTGCCGACGCCGGTCTCGATGACCGGCACCTTGGCGTTCTGCACGACGCTCTGGATGAGCCCCGCGCCGCCACGAGGAATGAGCACGTCGATGAGGCCGTGCAGGCCCATGAGCTCCTCGGCGGCCGCACGGTCGGGGTTCGTCACCGACTGGATCGAGTCCGCCGGCATCCCCGCCTGCTCGGCGGCCTGCGCCAGCACTCGAGTGAGCACGACATTGCTCTCCATCGCCATCGACCCGCCGCGCAGGATCACGGCGTTGCCGGTCTTGATGGAGAGCCCCGCGGCGTCAGCGGTGACGTTCGGTCTCGCCTCGTAGATCATCGCCACGACACCCAGCGGGACGCGCACCTGGCGCAGCTCGATGCCGTTGGGCATCGTGTGGCCGCCCACGACCTCACCCACGGGGTCGGGCAGCGCCGCGAGGTCCTTCAACGCCTCGGCCATCGCCTTGAGCCGAGACGGGCTCAGCGCCAGCCGGTCGAGCAGCGACTCCTTGGTACCTGCCTCGCGCGCCGCACGCATGTCGATCTCGTTCGCGGCGAGGATCTCGTCCTGCCGCGCCACGAGAGCGGCCGCCATCGCGAGCAGGGCTCTGTCGCGCTGCTTCGAGGACGTCTGAGCGAGCACGGCTGCGGCCACCTGCGCCCGTTCGGCGAGTTCCCTGACCTCCGACATCGACGCTCCTTCTCCCGGGTGAGAGTCCGACTTCGACCTAGAGCACGACCAGGCTGTCTCGGTGGACCACCTCGACGCCCTTCGCTGAGGGCAACACCTCGCCGATCTCGGCGCTCTTGAGCCCCTTGACCCTGCGCAGATCCTCCGAGGAAAGGCCCACGAGCCCCCTCGCGAACGAGGCACCCGAGCGGTCCTTCAATACTACCGTATCGCCCGCCGAGAACGCCCCGGTGACCCCCACGACACCGGCCGGCAGGAGCGACTTTCCGCGCTCCATGACGGCTTCGCGCGCGCCGTCGTCGACGATGATCTCCCCCGAGGTCCTGCGGCCGAGCGCAATCCAGAGCTTGCGCGCCGAGACACCCCCGTCCCCCGGTGCGAACGTGGTTCCCACGCTCACGCCCTCGGCCGCCTCGACGATGACGCCGTCCCGACGTCCGTCCGCGACGACCAAGGGGATGCCCGCCTTCATGAGCACCTTCGCGGCCTCCACCTTGGTGGCCATGCCGCCGCTCCCGACGGCGCCGGCGCTGCCGCCAGCCGCGGCGACGAGATCGTCGGTCAGCTCGTCGACCTGTTCGAGCAGTGTCGCCTCATCGGAGAGCCGCGGGTCGGCGTCGTAGAGGCCTTCGGTGTCGGTGAGCAGCACGACGAGGCTGGCGTTGACCATCACCGCGACCAGAGCGGCAAGCGTGTCGTTGTCGCCGAACCGGATCTCGTCGACAGCCACCGTGTCGTTCTCGTTCACGATGGGCACGGCACCCATCTCCAGCAGCCGCTCGAAGGTGTCTCGCGCGTGAAGGTAAGACTCGCGGTGGCCTGTGTCGTGGCGGGTCAGCAGAACCTGCCCCACCGGCACGCCCTTGGCCTGGAAGTACTCGGCGTAGGTCTCCACGAGCGCGACCTGCCCCACCGAGGCCGCGGCCTGCAGCGACGGCATGTCGGTGGGTCGCTCGGCGATGCCGAGGCGCTGAAGACCCGCCGCGATCGCGCCGGAGCTCACGAGCACGACCCGCCAGCCGCGCTCACGCACCTGCGCGAGCTGGCCCACCAGGCCGGACACGTACTCGCGGTCGATGCCGTTGGTCGGGCACGTCAGGGTCGAAGACCCCACCTTGACCACGATGCAACGGGCGTCGGCCACGTGCGCGCTCCTACTCGTCGTCGGTCACGTACGTGACCTCGACCTCGTCGGGTTCGTCCTCGATGTAGACGACCTCGGGATCGGCGGCGTACGCCGGCGTGAACTCGAAGCTTCGGCCGGCGATCCGCACCTCGTCGCCCTCGCGGGCACCCGCTTCCTCCAGCGACTTCTCGACGCCGGCCTTCACCAGCCGCTTCTGGAGGAAGGCCATCGCCTCCTCGTTGTCCCACTCGGTCATGATGACCATGCGCTCGACGTTGCGACCGGTGACCTCGTACACGCCGCCGCCGAGGTTGCGCACCTTGAAGACACGATCGTCCTTGGTCTCGTGACGCCACACCCGCTCCGGCGCCTGTTCGGTGGCTGCCGCGGCGAGTCGCATCTCGTGGACCTGCTCGGCGAGCGAGCGGACCATCGTGTCCAGTCCATCGCCGGTGACCGCGGAGATCTCGAAGTAGCGCCGACCGTCGGCCTCGGCTCGCTCCCGAAGGCGCGCCGACGCCTCTTCGGACCCCGGTGCGTCGGCCTTGTTCCCGACGACCACGCGAGGCCGGGACGCGAGTTCGGCGGCGTGAAGCTCGAGCTCGCGCTCGATGATGTCGTAGTCCTCGATCACGTCGCGGCCCTCGTAGCTACCGGTGAGGTCGACGACGTGGGCGATCAGCGCACTCCGCTCGATATGGCGAAGGAACTCGTGTCCGAGCCCCTTTCCCTCGTGGGCGCCCTCGATCAGACCCGGCACGTCGGCGACGACGAAGCTGCGGTCGCCCGCCCGGGCGACGCCGAGGTTCGGAGCCAGCGTCGTGAACGGGTAGTCCGCGATCTTGGGTCTTGCCGCCGAGATGCGAGAGATGATGCTCGACTTGCCCACACTCGGCATGCCCACGAGCGCGACGTCGGCCAGAAGCTTCATCTCGAGCTCGACCCAACGCTCCTCGGCGGGCTCCCCCAGCTCCGAGAACGCGGGCGCACGTCGGGTCGGCGTCACGAAGTGGATGTTGCCTCGCCCGCCATGCCCACCACGTGCGACGGCCACGCGCTGCCCGGGATGGACCAGGTCGCCGAGCAACTCCCCGGAATCGGCGTCCCGAACGATGGTGCCGAGCGGGACCGGCAACACGAGCGTGCTGCCGGACGCCCCGTGACGGGTATCGCCCTTGCCGTGGTGGCCGCGCTCGGCCTTGAAATGGCGCTTGAAGTGGTAGTCGACCAGCGACGAGAGCTCGGGCGTCGCCTCGACCACGACGTCAGCGCCGCGCCCGCCGTCGCCGCCGCTCGGGCCGCCCTTGGGTACGTGGGCCTCTCGGCGGAACGCGGTGCAGCCCGCGCCTCCGTCTCCGGCCTTGACATTGATCTTCACCTGGTCGACGAACACTCGGTCGTTTTCCCCTTAGGTGGCGTGGTGTCGCGCGGTCCGTGCCGCACGTCCCCAACGTGGTGCCAATGATAGACGAGCCCCCCGCACCTGCTTGGTACGGAGGGCTCGGTCGGTGCGTGGTTGCAGCTGCCCTAGACGGCGTCGCCCGGTCGCACGTGGATCTGGCGCTTGAGGCCACGGGTGAACACGACCACGCCGTCCGCCTTCGCGAACAGGGTGTCGTCGCCACCGCGGCCGACGTTCTCGCCGGGATGGAAGTGCGTGCCGCGCTGGCGCACGAGGATCGTGCCCGCGGTGACCTCCTGGCCGGCGAACCGCTTCACGCCCAGGCGCTTGGCCTGCGAGTCACGACCGTTGCGGGTCGAACCCATACCTTTCTTGTGAGCCATCTGTCAGCTCCCTCGCTTCTCGAAGCGGCGCGAGACGCGCCTACTCAGCAGTCTCGTCGGTGGTCGCGGCCTTCTTGGCCCGGGTGCGCTTCGGCTTCTCCTCGGCGACGGCCTCGACGGCGGCGTCTGCAGCGACGACCTCGTCGACGACCTCGACCGGCTCGGCAGCCTTGGCCTTGGGCTTGGGCGCCGCCTTCTTGGCGGCCTTGGGCTTGCTTTCCGCAAGCGACACGTCGGTCAGACGGACCTTCGTGAGCTCCTGGCGGTGGCCAAGGGTCTTCTTGTAGCCCTTGCGCTTCTTGAACTTGAACACGGTGAGCTTCTCGCCGCGAACGTGATCGACGACTTCACCGGTCACGACGGCGGACGCAGCGTCCGCGCCGACCGTCACGTTGTCGCCATCCGCGACGAGCAGGACGTCGAACGTCACAGTGTCGCCGACCTGGGCATTCAGCTTCTCGACGACGATGACGTCGTCCTTGGCGACCCGGTACTGCTTGCCGCCCGTCGAAACCACAGCGTACATGGGGAAACCTTCCGTCCGCGTTGATGCGCGAGGAGCAATGTTAGCAGCGTGTCAGGCACGAGTCAACGGAGCGAGCGCTCAAACAACGGTGCCGGGTGTATCCACCCCGCCCCCACTAGGCGTCACCGCCGCCATCTGTTGCGCCTACCGTGCCGAGAACCCGCCCTTGCCCTCGATCAGCACGCGGACCTCGGTGGGTCCGGCCTCGGGGTCGGCCACGATCGACACCTGCCGCCCCGTCTCGGCACGGAGCACCGCGGCCGTGTTGCGCCCCGGCGCCGTCACGAGCTCGTACGTCACCGGATTCAGGCCGAACAGATACGCCGCCGAGCGACCGGTCCGCAGCACCTCGCGCATGCGGCGCTCGACCGTGATCCGCCTCGTCACCTCGGACAGCACGCGCCCTTCCCCGCCGCAGCAGGGGCACGGCTCGGTCAGCACGCCGTACAGGCCCTCGGTGACGTTCTTGCGCGTCATCTCCACGAGTCCCAGCCGCGAGATCTCCGTGACGCGCGTCTTGGTGCGGTCCCGCGAGAGCGCCTTGAGCAGCCGGTCCATCACCAGGTCCCGATGGCGGGCGTCCTCCATGTCGATGAAGTCGATCACGATGATCCCGCCGATGTCGCGCAGTCGCAGCTGCCGCACCGCCTCGTCGGCGGCCTCGAGGTTGGTGCGCAACACCGTCTCCTCGAGGTTCTTCTTGCCGACGTAGCGCCCGGTGTTCACGTCGATCGCGGTGAGCGCCTCGGTCTTGTCGACGGCGATGTGTCCGCCGCTGGGCAGCGTCACGGTGCGCTTGATCGCCGAGGAGATCGTCTCCTGGAGGTCGTAGGCGTCGAACAACGGGTCGCGGTCCTTGTGGAGCGACACCCGTCTCACCAGCTCAGGCGAGCTCTTCTTCAGGAACGAGACCACCTTGTCGTAGGTGGGCCGGTCGTCGATGACGAGCCGCTTGTAGTCCGCCGAGAACACGTCGCGCACGAATCGCAGCGCGAGGTCCATCTCGGTGTAGACGACCTCGGGCGGCAGCGCCTCTTCGGCCTGGTGGCTCACGCGGCGCCACAGACGCAGCAGGAACTCGAGGTCCGCAGCGAGGTCTCGCTCCGACACTCCCTGTGCGACGGTTCGCACGATGACACCCGTGCCGGGAGGCACCGACGGAGCGACGAGCTTGAAGAGCCGCTCGCGCTCCTCCTCGGGCAGCTTCCGCGAGACGCCCACGAACTCGGAGAACGGCATCAGCACGATGAAGCGTCCCGGAAGCGAGATGTCGGTGGTGATGCGCGCGCCCTTGGTGCCCATCGGGTCCTTGGTGACCTGGACCATGAGCTGCTGACCGGGCCGGAGTAGCGATGCGATGTCTCGGCGGGGCATCTCGTCGATGCCCTCGGGAGCGACGACCTCGTCGACGTAGAGGAAGCCGTTCTTCTCCAGGCCGATGTCTACGAACGCTGCCTGCATGCCGGGCAGGACGTCGGAGACCTTGCCGACGTAGACGTTGCCCACCACGCTGCGCTTGGGTCGCTCTATGTAGAGTTCGACGAGCGCGCGGTCCTCGAGCAGGGCCACGCGAGTCTCGTTGACGTCGTGCGAGATCAGCATCTCGCGAGAGACGTCCGCCACGGTGTGTTCGCTCCTCAGCCTAGATCGGGCGCGCGTCGGCCTCCGTCTCCATCAAGGAGGGTGTGGCCGGTGCGCGTCACGGATTCGATCCGGGCGGGTAGCTCGGCCGTGCGAAGGGCGGCTGTGGCGAACACATCGGGACGGAGGGAGCCTTGCTGACCAACCCGTACGGTGAGCGTCATGCGCACCGATCCGTCCTCGGCGATCCTCACACCGGGCTCGTTCGGGAGCACCTGCGCGAGATCGAAAACCTTGGTCTTGCCTTTGTGTTCGACCGTCAGCGAGCCGGCTTCGACGAGCGATGCGACCGCCTCGGCAATCCGTTCCGGTGCTGCTCCTTCCGTTGCGATGCTGACCTCATAGTCGGCAAGCATCTCGCCCGCCGTGAGTGCCGGCGCCTTCTCGGGCACGTACGCGGCCTCGAGGGGTGCGAGATCGGGCGGAAGCGACGCCCCCAGTCTGCGAACCGCTTCCTTGGGCTCAGTGTAGCGCGTGAGCCATAGGTCAAGGTACTCCTCTTGGCTGCCCGTTCCCACCGGAAGCGCCGGCCCGAACGCCGCCTTCATCCGCGGATTGAACCCTGCGGTGACAGCGTACGGCAGGCCCGCGCGTCGCACGCCTCGCTCGAGGGTGCGCACCACCTCGAGGTGGGACAGGAAGCGGAGGCGGTCCGCCTTGCGGTAGCCGAGGCGCAACCTGAACTCAGCCACCGCGCACCCCCACGGTCACGATGTCGACACCAAGCGCGTCGCACGCGTCGCAGCCGGTGCAACCGGTGAAGCTGCAGTCGGGCGTGGTCGTGCCCGCGAGCGCACGCTCGCGCTCCCGCCACAGGTAGTCCGCCGAGACTCCCGCCGAGATGTGCGACCACGGCAGCTGCTCGTCACGCTGGCGCTCCCGGTTGGCGATCGCGGTGGCGTCGATGCCGTGTGCCTCGAAGGCCGCGAGCCATCGGCCGAGCTCGAAGCGCTCGGTCCACGCGTCGAACCGCGAGCCGGCCCGCCACGCTCCCTCGATCGCGTCCGCGACCTCGCGACCCCCGCGTGCGACCACGCCCTCGAGGAAGGAGACCTCGGGGTCGTGCCACGACAGGTCCACACCCCGGCGCGGCATCGAGCCGCGAAGCACCTCCTGGCGTCGCGCGACCTCCTGGCGGTCGATCTGGGCGTCCCACTGGAACGGCGTGTCGACCTTCGGCACGAACGTAGAGACGGAGACCGAGAGCTTCACACCACCACGCTGGTCCGCAGGGCAGGCCGCGCGCGCGGTCGCGAGGACGCGCCCCACCAGCTCGCCGATCCCCGCAACGTCCTCGTCGGTCTCAGTGGGAAGGCCGATCATGAAGTAGAGCTTGACGCGCCGCCACCCTGCGCCGAACGCCTGCTCCACGGTGGAGAGCAGGTCGGCCTCGGTGACGTTCTTGTTGATGACGTCGCGCAGCCGCTGCGTTCCGGCCTCGGGCGCGAAGGTGAGCCCGCTCTTGCGGCCGGTCGAGACGAGCCGCGCCATCTCCACGCCGAAGGCATCGACACGCAGGCTCGGCAGCGAGACGCTCACGCCCGTGCCCTCGAGCCTGGCCATCAGCCGCCTCAGGACTTCGTCGATCCGGCTGTAGTCGGTGGTCGAAAGCGAGGTGAGCGACACCTCGTCGTAGCCGGTGCACTGAAGGCCGGCGATCACGTCACGCACGATCCCGTCGGCGGAGCGTTCCCTCACGGGGCGATACACCATCCCGGCCTGGCAGAACCGGCAGCCGCGCGTGCACCCCCGGAGCACCTCGATGCCGAGACGGTCGTGCACGACGTCGGCGAACGGGACGATGCCGCAGAGGGGCGGACGATAGGCGTCGAGGTCCTCCACGACGCGTTTCTGGACCACGGCGGGCGCGAATTCGACGACCGGCTCGACACCGACCACACCGCCGTCCTGCCCGCGCTTCTCCCGGTACAGCGATGGGACATACACGCCGGGCACCTGAGCGAGCCGCTCGAGCACCTCGGCGCGCGAGAGATCGGCGGCGATCGCGGCGCGGTGGGCCGCCACGAGTTCGACGACGGCGGCCTCCCCCTCCCCGATCAGGAACGCGTCGAAGAACGGTGCAAGTGGCTCTGGGTTGTAGACGCACGGGCCACCGCCAACCACCAGCGGTCCTGCGGTGCGCTCCTCGGCGCGAAGCGGGAGGCCGGCGAGATCGAGCGCCTCGAGCACGTTGGTGGCAGTGAGCTCGTAGGGCAGCGTGATGCCCAGCAGGTCGAAGTCCGAGACTGGCGTCGCACCCTCGAGAGACAGCAGCGGGATCTGGTGCTCTCGCATGAGGTCGGCGAGGTCGACCCAGGGCACGAACGCCCGCTCGGCGGCCACGCCCTCGAGACCGTTCAGGATGTCGTACAGGATCGCGAGCGCCTGGTTGGCCTGGCCGACCTCGTAGACGTCCGGATATAGCAGGACCGCACGGTATGCAGCTTCGGTATCGCGTACCGCGCCCCACTCGTGATCGATGTAGCGCGACGGGCGCTCGACTCGCGCCAGGAGAGGCTCGAGTCGGTCCCACCACGACGAGTGGGTCACTGGGCCGAGGCCCCCGGGGCGTTGCCGACCATGCCCGCCGAGGGCAGCTGGGCCGGCGGCGCAGGCTCGACGACGTCTTCCACGGACACGGCCTCGGCGATGATGGGGGGTTCGGCCTGCTCCCGCCGGAGCCGCTCGCGAACCTCTTTCATCTTGCGAGACAGGCCCTCGGCACTGCCACCGGCCTCGAAGTACTCAAGCGCCGCATAGCCCATCGCCAGCGTGCCGCTGTAGCCGATGCCGCCGCGCAAGACCCAGCCGAACCCGGGGATGAAGCCGGCCAGCGTCCGGGCCACCGCCCGCAACGCGAAGGCGCCGCCGAGAACGGCCGCGAGCTCGCGAACACGTCTGCCGGACAGCGACTCTCCGTACGACGCGGCGATCTGCAGGACCATCTTCATCTGGTTCGCGGTCATCAGCGGCATGTCGGCACCCGGCAGCCAGGGAGCGGCGCCGATCGCCGCATTCTGCATCGATGTCGCCTGGATCGACTCGATCGCCACCGCACGACGCATGAACGAGAAGTTGTTGGCGAGGGCGAGTCGCTTGCCCGAGAGGTTCTCGGCGAACCACTCCCCGAGCTGGTGGTCGACGAGCAGCTGCGGATCGCCACCCACGAGCACGTCGCGCGTGGGATGGTGCATCGCCGCGGCCCACTCCTCCGCTGAGGCTTCGGTCCACACGACCGCGACCGTCGGGATCGACGCATCGCGCGCCGTGGCGAGCGTCGGGCCGATCACCGTGCCGCTGCCCACGAGCGCGACGATCGCGTCGGAGAGCGGGTCGAGCGGCAGTGCGACGCCCGGCTGCACCACGTCGATGCGCAGCTTGGCGTTCGCCGTCTGGGGCTGGAGAGCGCCCTGCACTGCGGTGACGAGCGAGTCCGGTGCGTCGAGCTCGATCCACACCGCGATGCGGACCGGCTTCTCCCGCTCCTCTCGGATGCGGCTGCCGGACGTCATGATGTCTCGGATGTTGACCGGAAGGGCCATGACACCTCCGCTAGGGCGACGGTCGGGGCGAGGCTCGGGCGCGCGACTGGGCGCGCGCTCAGGCGACGATTCGCCTGGCCCACACTGACAGGAGCATACCCGTGGCTGCAAGGTTGGTGACGAGGAACGAACTGCCGTAGCTCATGAATGGCAACGGGATGCCGGTGATGGGCATCAGCCCGATGGTCATCCCCATGTTCTCGAGGACCTGGAACAGCCACATCGACATCACGCCCACCACGATGAGCGTGCCGAAGAGGTCTCGGGACGAGGCCGCGATCTCGAGCGACGTCAACATCAGGCCGAAGTACAGACCCAGCAACAGCACACCGCCGAGGAACCCGAGCTCCTCGCCGAGGACCGAGAAGATGAAGTCGGTGTGCCGCTCGGGCAGGAAGTTCAGGTTGCCCTGGGACCCCCGCTGCAGTCCCTTTCCCGCGAGCTCGCCCGAACCGATGGCGATCTTGCTCTGCTCGAGGTTGTAGCCGGCACCTTGGGGGTCGCGGGCCGGGTCCACGAAGACCATGAGCCGGTCTTCCTGGTACTGCTCCAGCAGGTGCAACTTGAAGACGGTCCCCGTCAGCACCACGGCGATGAGCGCGAAGGCAAGGAAGTAGCGGCCCTTCAGGCCGCCCACGAGCAGCATCCCCATCGTGATCGCGACGAAGACGAGCCCGGTCCCCAGGTCGGGCTGCAGCAGGATCAGCCCCAGCGGGATCAGCATGATCCCGATGACCTTGGCCACGTCGATCGGTCTTTCGATCCGTCCCTGATAGCGCGCTATCACCGCAGCCATGATCACGATGGTCACGAGCTTCGCGGGCTCCGAGGGCTGGAATAGCCGGACCCCCGCGATCTGGACCCACGAGGTCGCGCCCTTCGCGGCCGCGCCGATTCCGGGGATCCTCGGCATCAGGATCAGGAACGCGTCCAGCACCAGCAGCGGCCCGATCCATGCCGCGAGCTTGCGGTAGTCGATCACCCAGGCGATCGCCATCAGGACGAGCCCGAGCGCGATGCCGAGGGCGTGGCGCTTGAGCATGCCCGAAGCTGCGTCCATCCCGAACGTCGCCGAGCGGATCATGATGCTGCCGTATGCCAGCAACACCGCGACGAGAACCAGGAGCGGGATGTTCACCGCCTTGAGCCAGCTGCGTTCAGCGTTCACGCGGCTACCTCGAGTTGTCCGTGGCGGTGACGTGCCCGCCCTTGACCCCGAACAACGACGCGAAGATGTCTCGAGCGGCCGGGCCGGCGACGGAACCGCCGTGACCGCCCTGCTCGATGACGACGACCACGACGTACTTCGGGGCATCAGCCGGCGCATAGCCGACGAACAACGCGTAGTCGTCCTTGCCGATGACCTCGCCGGTGCCGGTCTTGCCTGCCACGTCGATGGGGAAGTCCCGGAACGCCCCGTGCGCGGTTCCGTTCGTGACGACCAGCCTCAGCGCCTGCCTCACCGCGTCGTAGTCACCGCCGGGCACCTTGGGGCGAGCCAGGACCCTCGTCTTCTGGCCGTAGCCGGGAGCGGCGCCGCTGCCCTTCACGCTCTTGAGCACGTGCGGCTCGAGCAGCTTGCCGCCGTTCGCGATCGTGGCGTAGCCCACGGCGAGCTGCAGGGGACTCACCAGCAGGTCACCCTGCCCGATGGCCATGTTGACGGTATCGCCCGGGTTCCACTGGCGGTACTCGGGGTAGTCGCGGTTGAACTCCGCCTTCCACTTCTTGTCCGGCACCCGTCCCGGTGCTTCTCCGGGGAGCTCGATACCGGTCGTCTTGCCGAAGCCGAACGTGCGGACGAACTTCTGAAGGGGCTCGCCCTTCTTCTTGTACAGCGCGTGACCGATCTCGTAGAAGACCACGTCGCAGGAGTCCTGGATACCCTCCATGAACGTCTCGTAGCCGTGACCGCTGTGGTTCCAGCACCACTTCTTCCACTGATCGCCCATGCCGTCCCAGCGGCCCTCGCACTTGTAGGTCGATCCCGAGGAGGTCACGTTGTTCGCCATGCCCGCGAGCCCCGTGAACGCCTTGAACGTGGACGCTGCGGGGTACTGCGCCATGATCGCGCGGTTGGTGAGCGGAAAGTCGCTGCGGGTGGTGGTGAGCGAGCGCCAGTTCTTCTCGGAGATCCCGCCCAGGAACACGGACGGGTCGTATGAGGGGGCGCTCGCCAGGGCCAGCACTTCGCCGGTCCTCACGTCCATCGCCACCGCCGCACCGGCCCGTGCTTTGGGATACTCGTCCTTGTGGGCGTCCTCCATCGCGCGCTTGAGGGCCTCCTCGGCAGCGCGCTGGATCTTCGTGTCGATAGTCAACTGCACGTCGCGACCGGGAATCGGATCGATCTCCTGGACCACCCGGCGCTTCGAACCCTGCGCGTCGACCTCGAACCGCATGAGACCACGGTCGCCTTGGAGCAACTGGTCGAACGCGGCCTCGGCGCCGGCCTTGCCCACCACGTCTCCCAGCTCGTAGGTCTTGAAATCAGGCTGGTCCAGCTCCGACTGCGATATCTCTCCCGTGTAGCCCAGCACCTGCGCGGCGACACGCCCCTGCGGGTAGCGTCGGACCGCGCGGGTCTCGACGCTCACCCCCGGGAACTCAGCCTGGTGCTCCGACAGGTACGCCGCTGTCTTCAGCGGCACGTCGATCGCCACCACGCGCGGGGCAAGCGCTTGCTCCTTGACTGACGAGGCCCGCTCCTTGATCTCGGCTGCCGAGATGCTCAGCACGGTCGAGAGCTTCACGAGCAGCTCTTCGTCATCGCGGACCTGTGGTTCGACGAGCACGGCGAGCGTGGGTCGATTGGTGACGAGCTCGCGACCGGAACGGTCGAGGATGCGCCCTCGGGTGGGCTGCGTGGTGATCTCCTGGATGCGGTTCTCGTCCGCCTGCTTCGCGTATGCCTCGCCGGCAAGGACCTGCATGGTCCAGAGGCGCACGAGGAGAGCGCCGAGCACCACCACGATAATGGCGGCGAATACGGCGAAGCGCGATTTCAGGTTGTGGCGAAAGGTCGGCATCCGTTAGGCGGCTTTCCGTCGTGTGCGCCTCCCGCACCCCTCAGGGTGCCCCGGCACGCGCTCCGTTAGGCCAGTCGGCGGAACTCCGCCACAGGACGCTCTCGGCGCAAGAAGCGCGCCAAGAACGGGTAGGCGAGCAGGGCCAGCGCGGTATTGTACACCGCCCCCGGCAACACCACCTGCAGCAGCGTGCGGAAGAACGGTGTCGGAGTGCCCAGCAGGTTCAGCAGCAACGCGTAGGCGAGCTCGGCGGCGACCGACGCGACAGCGAGCACGCTCAGCGGAAGCAGCCACCCCTCGGCGAAGAGCTTCGCGGCGAGCAGGCCGGCGATGTAGCCGGTCACGGCGAGCACGATGGCCATGGGACCGACCGGTCCCTGGCCGAGCAGGTCGAACAGCAGCCCGCACGCGAAGCCGGCAGCGGCACCCACCGTGGGACCCTGCACCATCGCCAAGGTTACCGCCGCGAGCAGCAGGAAGTTGGGCACGACGCCGCCGATGGCGATGTACGGCGCGACCCCGACCTGCAGCAGCAGCGCCACGAACACAACGAGGACGTTGACGAGAGTCCGGTTCACTCCCCTGCTCCTAGCTCCGGCGCCGGCGGACGGGTGAGCAGCACGAGCACTTCCTCGATCCCACTGATGCGGGCGGTGGGGCGCACGTCGATCCGCTGGTAGAGCTCGCCGGCATCTCGCCTCGCCCTGACCACATCGCCGATCAGCAGGCCCTTCGGATAGACGCCCCCGATGCCCGAGGTGACCACGACGTCGCCGGGACGCACGGTGGTCTCTCGGCTGACGTAGTTGAGTGTGAGCCCTCCGTCCACCGAACCGTTGACGATGCCTCCGGCCCGGGTCGACTGGATCTGCGCCGCGACTCCCGAGCGCTGGTCGGTGATCAGCTGGACGCGGGCGGTTCGTGCCGTGACGTCGGTCGTCCTGCCGAGCAACCCGGACATCCCCGTCACGGCCATGCCGGACTCGACACCGTCATCGCGACCCTTGTCGATCACGATGAACCCCTCCCACGTCCCGGTGGGCCGGCCGATGACCCCGGCGCCGAGCGCCTTGATCTTGCCGCGCTGGGTCATTCCGACGAGCGCCCGCAGCCGGGCGTTCTCGAGCCGGGCCTCCTCGAGCTCGGCTACCCGAGAGCGCAGGGCGCTGTTCTGAGTCCGGAGGGTGGCGATCTCGGATCTCGACGCGATGAAGTTGCTCGTCCACCGGCCCACGGCCCGCACCGGGGTGGTGGCTACCTCGCCGGCGGCGCCGACCGGCGCGGTCACCGCGTGCACCGCGGTCTGGATCCGGTGAAGCGGCCCAGTGTCGCCCTCACGGAACCACACGGTCGTGAGCACCAGGCCGACAAGGACGAGCACGGCAAGGACGCCGAAGCGAGGCGCGGATCTTTCTGCGGGAGGTGTCCTCATGGAACCGGACCCCTACCGAGAGGTGCCCTGCAGCACCTTCTTCAGGGCGTCGATCTCCTCGAGCGCCTGAGCGGAGCCGTCGACGACGTTGGTGAGGGCGCTGTCCGAGACATGCACAGGCATCCCGGTCTCGTGGCGCAGGCGCTCGTCGAGGCCCTTCAGCAAGGCACCGCCACCGGTGAGGACGATGCCGTACTCCATGAGATCGCTCGCGAGCTCCGGTGGCGTCTGCTCGAGCGTCGCCTTCACAGCCGCGATGATCGCCGCGAGCGGCTCCTCGACCGCCTCGCGGATCTCCTCGGACTCCAGCGTCATCGTGCGAGGCAGCCCGGTGAGCAAGTCGCGTCCGCGGATCTCGACGTCGACCTCTTCCAGCATCGGCCACGCACTGGCGATCTCGAACTTGATCTCCTCGGAAGTACGCTCGCCGATGAGCACGTTGTACTGACGCTTGACGTAGGTCGCGATGGCCTCGTCGAACTCGTCGCCCGCGATACGGATGGACTGCGCGGCGACGATGCCGCCGAGCGAGATGACCGCGACTTCGGTGGTGCCGCCGCCGATGTCGACCACCATGGAACCGGTGGGCTCCTGGATCGGCAGCCCCGCACCGATGGCGGCGGCCATCGGCTCCTCGATGAGGTATGCCTGACGGGCACCCGCCTGGATGGTCGCCTCGAAAACGGCGCGCTTCTCGACCTCGGTCACGCCGGACGGCACGCAGACAACCACGCGCGGCTTCGGCTGCCACGGGAAGCGCTTCACGCGCGTCTTGTTGATGAAGTAGCGAAGCATCGACTCGGTGACCTCGAAGTCGGCGATGACGCCGTCCTTGAGGGGCCTGATCGCAACGATGCTGCCTGGGGTGCGGCCCAGCATCCGCTTGGCCTCGATGCCCACGGCGAGCACCCGCTTCGTGTCCTTCTCGACGGCGACGACGGAAGGCTCGATGAGCACGATGCCGCGGCCACGGACCGAAACGAGGGTGTTCGCGGTGCCGAGGTCGACGGCCATGTCGCCGCCCCAGGAATTGAAGAACATGTCTACGAGCGACACGTGGCTGCTATCTCCTTGCGCGAATCCGCCTGCCACTCGAGTCAGGCGTCGCGGTCACTGTGCACGTCGAAACTGACCCCCATGCTGCTGTTTTCACGTCCGGGTGGGCCAGTTAGCCGAGCAAGCATACCATAGCGACCTGCGCGTCCTTCGCCTCCGCGCGACCTGCGGTCACATCAGACCCAGGTCCTTCATGCTCGCATACTCACCCCCGTCTCCGATGACCACGTGGTCGAGCACCTCGATGCCGAGCACATCTCCGGCCCGAACCAGTCGGCGCGTCAGCTGAATGTCGGCACCGGAGGGCGTGGGGTCGCCACTCGGGTGGTTGTGCACCACGACCACGGACGCCGCGGAGACTCGCACGGCGTCCCGGAAGAGCTCGCGCGGGTGGACGATCGAGGCGTTCAGCGACCCGATCGAGACCTCGAGGACCTTGAGCAGCTGGTTCTTGGTGTTGAGGGCGAGCGCCCAGAAGTGCTCCCTGTCGAGCCCACGCAACTGCACCGCGCAGAGCTCCACGACGTCTTCCGGGGTCGAGATCGAGCACCGCCTCGTCGCCCGCCATGCGGCCGCACGCCGGCTTATCTCGAGGCACGCGAGCACCCTCGCCGCGCGGGCGGGCCCGACCCCGTCGAGTGCGACGAGATCGTCAGCGGATACGCGCCAGAGACCGTCGGGGATGGGGTGCTCGGCGAGCAGCTGTTGGACCGTGTCGTCCTGTCCCTCGCCAAGCACCATCGACAGCAGCGTGTCGTCGGACAGCGAATCGGCATGCCCCAGCAACAGCATCTCTCGGGGATGGCCCAGCATCCCCGGCGGCCTTGGTGTCATGCTCGCCCCTCCCCCAGAAGGCTCTCTCGGAGGTCGAGCATCTCAGGCCGCAGTTGACCGCTGCTAACCCCGACCTTACCGCCGAGGTCGGGGCGCGTGGCGAAGCCGGTTAAGTCGAGGAAGCGCCGGTGCTAGCCGCCGAAGAAGATGCCGATCTCGCGCTCGGCGGATTCGGGCGAGTCCGACCCGTGGATCACGTTCGCGTCAAGGATGAGGCCGAAGTCCCCGCGGATGGTGCCGGGTGCGGCGTCGGCGGGGTTCGTGACCCCCATGAGCTTGCGGCACACCTTCACTGCCTCGGGACCGCTGATGACCATCTTCACGACGGGCCCGGAGGTGATGTAGCTGACGAGGCCCTCGTAGAACGGCTTGCCCTCGTGCTCGGCGTAGTTGGCCGCAGCCTCCTCGGCGGTCACCATGCCGAGCTCCATCCGCTCGACCACGAGTCCGGTGTCCTCGAAGCGGGACACGATGCGGCCGACCAGACCGCGAGCGACCGCGTCGGGCTTGATCATCACGTAGGTGCGCTGGTTCAAAGTCTCGATTCCTCTCGTCCGTCGAGCGCCGGCCGGGCGGCGCCTCACGTCTTGATGCGTTTCAGCGGCTAACTGCCGCTCGAGCTCCAGTTGTTGTCGACGCCGACGACCTTCCATCCCACGCCCTCGCGCTGCAGCGTGATCTTGTAGCGCAGCGCAGCGCCCTGCTTCGGGGTGATCTCCACGAACGCCGCCGAGACACTCGATCCTCCGTCGATACGCTCGACCTTGAACGAGCTCACGGGCGGAAGCTTGGCCATCTCCTTGCGCACGTCCTTGTCGGGCACCGCGATCCAGAACCGCGTCACGTCCTTGCCCGTGGCGTTGGCCTGAAGCAGCCCCTTCACCGTCTGCGACTGCGTGGGCCACCCGTAGCCGAGGGAGTACAGGACGGCGAGCGCGGCAACGACGACCACGACGAGCGCGACCGCTGCAAGAACCTTGGCCCAGACCTTCCGCGAGCCTTCCTTCGACTGGCGCTCGGCGCGCCGTGCGTCGCGGTCGGCGGCCTTCATCTCGTCCTCGGTCATCGTGAAGAACTTCGAGACCGCGGCCTCGTCGCCCATGCCGAGATCCGCGGCGGCCTTCGCCGCCTCGGGCGGCAGGCCCACCGCATCGAGATCGCCGGCGTCGTCGACCGGTGCGGCAGCGGGCGCAGCGGCCATCGCAGGCGGCATCTCGCCCGTGACCCAGCCCTCGACCGTCTCGCGGGACGGCCCGGCCTTCTGCTCGGCGACCTTGCGCTTGGCGAGTTCGAAGTCCTCGGCGGCGGCAGCGCCCAGCTGGTGCCCGTGGAACCCGGAGGCCTTGTCGAACGCGCTCACGGCCTCGTCGTAGCTTCCCAGCGCGACGTACGCCTGACCCAGGTTCGAGAGCGCTTTGCCGCGACCCTGGTAGTTCTCGAAGCCGAGCGCGGCCTTGTAGGACTCGACCGCATCGCTGGGACGGTTCAGCGCCATGAAGCAGAGGCCGAGATTGACCAGCGCCTTGCCCGGATCGGGATTGGCGGGGTCGAGCGCGGCGGTCCGGTACTCGGATGCGGCTTCCTCGTGCTTGCCCATCTCGAGGTAGGCGGCGGCCATGCCCTGGTGGGCCTTGTACTTGGCAGTGAAGTCGGTCTCCTCGAGCGCCTGAGTGTAGGCGTCGATCGCCGACGTGTACTCGGCGAGATGTGTGTACGCCTGCCCGAGGTTAGAGAACACAGCCCCACGCTTGGTGTACGTCTCGTCGCGAAGGGCGTGCCCGTACACGGTCACGGCATCGCGCCAGCGGCGCAACCGCATCAGCGAGTTGCCGGCGTAGTGGTACGCCGATCCGTTTCCGGACGTGCCGCGTCCGGCGGCGGACAGGAAACCCTTGGCCGCCTGGCGGTAGTCGCCGCCTTCGTACGACTTCAGTGCTTCGTCAAAGCGTGCTTGATCCACGTGATTCGAGGCCCCTTGGAGTCCCGGAAAGGCCTACTGGCCGTCGTTGATGGTGATCGACTCGATCTCGTCGCCCACGCGCAGCTTGCTGGCGACCTCATCGTATCCCTCGGTCACCTTGCCGAACACGGTGTACTGCCCGTCGAGGAACGACGCGGGGCCCACGACGATGTAGAACTGCGAGCCGGCCGAGTTGGGGTCCTGGGACCGCGCCATGGCCACGGTACCAGGGACGTGAGGCTCGTCGTTGAACTCGGCGGGCAGCGTGAATCCGGGACCCCCGGTCCCCAGCGGGCCGGTCGCACCGGGCTTCTTGGCGATAACGTCCTCGCGAGACAGAGCGCTCGTCTGCGGATCGCCCATCTGCACAACGAAGTTGGGCTCGTAGCGGTGCACCTTGTTGCCGTCGTAGAAGCCCTCGCGCGAGAGCTTCAAGAACGACTCGACGTGTTTGGGTGCCTTCTCCGGGAAGAACGTGATGGTGAACGTCCCCTTGTTGGTCTTGACGGTGGCGGTCGGCACGGTCTTGCTCCCCTCGTCGGATGCGGTACCGGTGGTCTCGGCGGGCAACGTGGTCGGGATGCTGCCGGTGGCCTGCGACTCGTCGCCCTTGGGCGCGGACCCGCAGCCTGCGACGGCGAGCGCGGCCGCGACAAGCACGACAGCGAGCACCACAACGAGCACGGATACGGGTCGTCGCACGCTTCGTTTCTCCTCGGATCGAGATCGCGCACGCACGCACCCCACTGCAGGGCAGCGGGTGGCTCGGCGGGCATTCGGGTGCCGCCGATTCTAGCAGACACGGAGCTGGTCCAAAGGAGTAAAGTATCGGGTTGCACGCGCTCTCCAGACGCGCGGTGCGCCCAGTCATCGACAACGTCACAAAGGCGTGACGTGAGTCCGAGGAGGAGATGCATTTGGGAGCGCCCGGCACTGACAGCGTCCGCAACGTCGCCCTGGTCGGCCACGGCGGTGCGGGCAAGACCTCTCTCGCGGAAGCGATGCTTCATCTGGCCGGCGTCACGAAGCGTCTCGGAGCGGTCGACTCAGGACAGAGCGTCCTGGACTACGACCCCGAGGAGATCAAGCGCCAGTTCACGATCAACCTCTCGATCGCCCCCATCGTCCACGACGGCGTGAAGATCAACGTGATCGACACGCCCGGCTACGCCGACTTCATCGGCGACGCGATCGCGGGCATGGAAGCCGCCGAGATGGCCCTGTTCGTGGTCGACGCGGTGGCCGGTCCTCAGGTGCAGACCGAGCGTCTGTGGAAGATCGCCGGCGAGATGGGCATCGCCCGCGCGGTGTTCGTGAACCGCATGGACAAGGAGCACGCCGACTTCGACGCCGCACTCGCGGCGCTGAAGGCCAAGTTCGGCGACCGCGTGGTGCCGGTCCAGCTGCCGATGGGCAAGGAGGCCGACTTCCACGGCGTCGTCGACATCATCCGCATGAAGGCGTACCACCACGAGGACGATGGCGAGCACGCCGACGACATCCCCGCCGAGTTCGCCGGCACCGCAGAGGCCGCGCGCGATGCGCTGTGCGACAAGACCGCCGAGGCTGACGACGAGCTCATGATGAAGTACCTGGAGGGCGAGCCGCTCGACCAGGCCGATGTCGAGAAGCTCCTCGACCTGGCGATCGCCCAGGGTAACGTGATCCCGGTGTTCGTGGGTTCGGCCCTGAAGCTCCAGGGCGTCGAGGACCTCCTCGACGAGATCGTCACCTTCTTCCCGAAGCCCACCGCTCACGGCCCGATGCATACGACCGACGGTAAGGAGGTCGCCTTCTCGGAGAGCGGCGACTTCTCGGGATTCGTCTTCAAGACCCTCTCGGACCCCTACGTGGGCCGCCTGTCGTTCGTGAAGGTCGTCTCGGGTGTGCTCAAGCCCAACAACGAGGTCGTCAACTCGCGCACGGGCAAGAAGGAGCGCATCGCCCACGTCCTCAAGATGACCGGCAAGGAGAGCGCTGACGTCGAGGCGGCGCCCGCGGGCGACATCGCCGTGCTCGCGAAGCTCTCCGACACGCTCACCAACGACACGCTCTCGGCCAAAGGCGGTATCGCCTTCGCCCCGCTGCCGCTTCCCGAGCCGCTCTACCCCGTCGCCATCGTCGCGAAGACGAAGGCCGACGAGGACAAGCTCGGCACCGCGCTCAAGGGCATCGTCGACGAGGACCCCTCGCTCACGCTTCGCCGAGACGAGGAGACGCACCAGACGGTGCTGACATCGATGGGCGACACGGCGATCGACGTGGTCATCTCGAAGCTGCACGAGCGCTTCCACGTCGAGGCCGAGCTCGTCGACCTGCGCATCCCGTACCGCGAGACGATCCGCAAGAGCGCCCAGGCCCAAGGCCGCCACAAGAAGCAGACCGGTGGCTCGGGCCAGTTCGCCGACTGCTGGCTGCGCCTCGAACCCAATCCGGGCGCAGGCTACGAGTTCAAGGACGAGATCGTTGGCGGCAAGATCAGCAAGCCCTACATCGTCGCCATCGACAGGGGCGTGCAAGAGACCATGACCCATGGCGCGATCGCGGGGTATCCCGTGCAGGACGTGAGGGTCGCGGTGTACGACGGCTCGATGCACGCAGTCGACTCCAACGAGATGGCGTTCCGGACTGCCGCGCGTATCGGCTTCCGTGCCGCCGCCGAGAAGGCCGACCCCGTCATCCTCGAGCCTATCGCGACGCTGGAGATCAGCGTGCCCGACGCCTACGCCGGCGCCGTCATGGGCGACATCAGCTCGATTCGCGGACGGGTCCTGGGCATGGATGCTCCGGAGCCTGGCGTGCAGGTCATCAAGGCGCAGGCGCCGTACGCCGAGGTCGTGCACTACTCACCGCACCTGCGGGCGCTTTCCAGCGGTACGGGCGTCTACACGATCGAGATCACCAGCTACGAGCAAGTTCCCGGCGACACGCAGAAGAAGCTCGTCGAGGCGTACCAGAAGGAGCGCGCCGAGGGTCACTAGGACCTCGGGGGAGCGGTTCCGCGCACCATCGCGCGGCCTCCGCGCAGACCGACACGAGAACGAGAGGCCGGCTCCCTTGGGGGCCGGCCTCTTCGAGTTCCGTGCTGTTGGCGCCCTCTGTAGGATTCGAACCTACGACCTTCTGCTCCGGAGGCAGACGCTCTATCCCCTGAGCTAAGAGGGCGCGGCGCTAGCGCACCTTACCATACCCGCCGAACCCCACCAACAGCTCCATCCGCGCCCTTCCCGGCCCGGTCAGCACCGTCTGCCGAGACCCCCGCTCGGCAAGGTCTCGCTCGGCTAGACTAGGCACACACCTGTGCTCGCGGAGGGGCGCGCATGGTCCCCGGTTCCACCCTGCTGATCATCAATCCCGCTGCCCGACACGGCGAGACGGCGAAGCTCGTGCCCGCTGTCGAGTCGCTGCTCGCCGCGCTGCCGCACGACACGGTGATGAGCGAGCGGATGGGCCACGCCGCCGAGATCGCCGCGACCGCCGCTGACTACGACCTGGTTGTCGCGATGGGGGGCGACGGCACGGTCCACGAGGTGTTGAACGGCCTGATGACGATCGCGGAGGAGCGACGCCCGGTCCTCGGCGTGCTACCCACCGGCTCAGGCAACGACACCCGCCGAACGCTGAGCATCCCCAGCGACCTAACCCAAGCGGCCCGAACCCTGGTCGACGGCGAGGTGCGACCGTTCGACGTCGGCCTGTGCAACGGCATCTACTTCAACAACAGCTTCGCCGCGGGCCTGGACGCCAAAGTCACCGCCAAGGCTGTCGAGTACAAGGCCACCACCAAGCGCTCCGGCTTGTGGCTCTACCTGACGGCGCTGCTTCACGTGCTCTTCAACGACCTGAACAGCTTCCCGCTTCAGGTCGCGTGGGACGGCGCCGCGCCGGAGCCCATCGACACGCTGATCATCGCCGTCACCAACGGCCCCACCTACGGCGGAGGCTTCTACATCACGCCGGACGCGCTGCCTGACGACGGCCTGTTCGAGGTGTGCACCATCGACCCGCTCGGACTGCCCGAGGCGCTCGTCCGACTCCCCTTCGTGATCGTGGGGAGACACACCCATATGAAGCCCGTCCACATGTCCCGCCACAGCTCCATCGTCATCGATTGCGAGCGGCCGGTTCCCGCGCAGATCGACGGCGAGGTGCTGCTCGAGCAGCACTACGAGATCTCGATGCTCCCCGGTGCCATCCACTGCGTCGTGCCGAGGATGCCCGAATGAGTGCTGCCATCCTCGCCGAGATCCCCGCGTCGCTCGCGGCTGCGCTGGTCGGCTACCTGATCGGGTCGATCCCCTTCGCGTATCTCATCGTTCGCGGCGTGACCGGCGAGGACATCACCCAGCACGGCACCGGCAACGTCGGATCGATGAACGTGCGGCGCACCACCGGGTCGTGGGCCTGGTTCGCGCTCGCCGTGGTGGGCGACGGCCTCAAAGGCCTGCTGCCCGTACTTGTCGCGAAGTTCGTCTTCATGCCCCCTGACGCGGGCTTCTCGGCGTTCACGCCCACCGGCGTGATGATGGAGCAGGCGCCGGCCGGCTCGGGTGCGTTCTGGCTGCCGATCATGGCGACGGTGTTCGGCGCGGTGATGGGACACAACTACTCGATCTGGATGGCGCTCATCCACAAGCGCTTCGGGCGGACGGGCAAGGGCCTGGCGACGGGTGCCGGCGCGCTGCTCGCCTACGACTGGCGCTACTTCGTCGCGGTGGTCGTGGTGGGGCTCACCGTGATCGCGCTCACCCGCTACATGATGGCCGGACAGGTCGCCGCAGCCGCCACGCTTCCGATCACCGCGCTCGTTCTGGGTTCGCCGGACTGGCCGTTCGCGCTGCTGATGGGACTCCTCGTCTACGCGGCGCACCACAAGCGATTCGTGGGACTGCTTCGCGGGCGGGAGCCGAAGCTCTACGTCGACGACGGGTCGGGCCCGCGAGGCTAGGTCAGCGCTGTGCTGGCGCGCGCCTCGACGCGGCGCTCGACGCGTCCCTCCTCGCGCGCGTCCGTCCTCACGGCCCCAACCACGACGAAGGCCGGGCACATCGCCCGGCCTTCGAGTGCTTCGTGAGGAAGCGACCCTACATCGTGATGGCGCCAGCGGGGCAGTCGTCCACGCAGATGCCGCACTCGGTGCAGTCATCGGGACGAGCGAGGACCGCGACCTCTTCGAGGTCGTAGCAGCCCTGCGGGCAGTCATCGACGCACGTGCCACAGGCAGTGCAGAGGTCAGAGTTCACGACAGGCACCGACATGTGGAGTCCTTTCGACGGTTGTGGTGCGAACAGCCGAGCAATCATAGCAGGGTCGGCGCACTCGTCGCCACGCCCAGAACGGGTCGAATTCCGGCACCTCCGATCCGCCGCCTGGAACTAGCGCACCTTGTCCATCACGTCGTGCGGGGACCAGAAGCAGAACGGATAGGTGCGGTCGGTCAACACGTCGGCGGCGGAGCGCTGCGACTCCAGGCTCCGCTTCTCGGCGGCGAGGCTCTCGCCCACCGGCGCGAGCAGCTCGCGCAAGCTCGCATTGACCTCCCGGATCCGCAGGCCCAGGGACTTCCTGTCGGCATCGGGCGCTTTCACCGCCGAGACCAGCTCGGCCTTCTCGCGGGCGAGCGCCAGCGCTCGGTCGCGCTCCTCCGCCGAGTCGAACTCCACGTCGCAGATGAGCGCGTCCGGATTGTGCTCGAAGCGGTTCAATCGCTCGGCGGCCGCCTGTACCTCGGCATCGGTCACGACGTGCGCGCCCAGCGGCAGGAACATCGTGAGCGAGGCGACGGCGAAGCGCGGCGGCTCGACGCCGAAGTAGCGGCGAACGATTCCGTCGGTCACCTGGTCGTAGCCTCCCCCACCGACCCCGTGGATGAAGAAGTCGCACAGGAACAGCCTCACGAACATCGTGAGCAGAAGCGCCTTCGGGGCGATGCGGACCCCCGAAGACCTCAGGGCGCCGATCGGATCGGCCCTGTCGAGGGCGATCTCGCACTCGCCGTCGAACAGTCGCACCTCGTCGTGGGCGTGGCGAACGCGGAGCGTCGTGCGCCGGTGACCGTGCAGCACCCACAGCGGCAGCTCCACCTCGCCGGACCCGATCGAGAGGTCGGGAGTCGGCTGCGCCGCCGTGCGGATGCCCCGGGCCTCGCGGTAGGCGCGCGAGTTCCGCGTTGTAGGCCGCGGCGAACGCGGGCGCGTCGAGGGCCAGCGCGGCGGCGAAGGTCAGGAACGCGTCGGAGTCCGCCATGTCGCTCACGGCGAGTTCGAGGTAGCCGGTGGACTCGCCCTCGAAACGACGCCGGGCCGCCGTGACGAGCTCGGCGAGGTTCTCGGCGGCCGGCGCCACCGAACGAAGCGCCTGGCCGAACTCGTCGAAGTGCCTCCGCACGGAGGTGGCGGGCAACGATGTCAGCATGCGGTCGGCATCGGAGACGAAGGTCTCCATCTCGTCCGCGGTCGGGCGCGGCGAACACGCGAAACAGGTGTCCGCGCCGCCGGTCGCCAGGTCCGCGTGGCAGCGCTCGACCGTGGGACCGCCGAAGCACGGGACCGTGACGCCCACGCGGTCGAAACCGTCCGTGTCGACCACGACGTCGACCGCCGTCGCGTCCAGCTCGGCGGCCAGCCGCTGCAGGAGGAAGACCTTCGCCCACACCCCGGTGTGATAGAGCTCGGGCTGGTGCCCTGTGGCGACCACCACCCCGTCGGCGTCGGGCCTGACGATGTCGATGCCCAGCCGCTCGCAGTAAGCGACCGCTTTCGCGACCGCCTCTTCGCGCGCCTCGCGCCGCAGTCTGTCGTAGGGCACGCCGAGCAGCTCGAACTCCCACGACCGCATCGCCGAGCGGTTGGCCTGCGCGAGCTGAGCCCACTCCTCGCGGGGTGGCCTCAGCAGGAGTTCGCCGTGTCCTGCCGGCAGAGCAGGTTTCGAGTGGACCACGTCGTGTGTCGCCTCCGCCCTCGGTGAAGCTACGTGTGCCGGATGTCCGCGCTCAGACGAGTGCGGCGACCGTGGAGATCCCCACCGGCTCGATCGCGTAGAACGGCTCGCCGGCAGCGGCACCAACGCGCGATCCCCACACCCCCGCGAGCTGCTCCATCATGGGGACGATGCCCGCGTTCTTCGGATTCGCACCGAACTGGGACTCGTACGCGCGGAGCGCCTCGAGCTTGGCAGCCATATCTTCGGGCTCGACCGCCACCACGAACGACGGCTCGACAACGAGCGACAGGTGCACCGCCATGTAGCGGTACATCTTGGCGGGATAGAACGGCTCTCCCGACATGTCCGTCTTCGTGAACTTGGCGTAGAACCGAGCGGCGGTCGAGATCGCTGCCGCTGCGATGTGGTCGGGATGGGCGTCCGTCGCGTACGGCACGAACAGCAGCCGCGGCTTGAGGTCGCGGATGCACTCGGCGAGCTCGGTGCGCGCCTCCACCGAGTCGAACAGGTACCGGTTGGGCTGCGACAGCGTCACTCGCGTGGCCCCGAGGATCTCGGCGGCCCGGGCAGATTCGCGGGCACGCGTCTCCGGCGTGCCGTGCGGGGTCGGCTCGCCGTTGGTCAAGTCGACGATCGCCACCGACCAGCCCTCTCGGACCATCTTCGCGACCGTCGCCCCCATGCCGATCTCCACGTCGTCGGGGTGGGCCCCGATGCACATCGCGTCGATCATCTAGGCCTCCTCGAGCGCTCGGTGCCACACGTCCATGTAGTACGCCATCCGGGCGTCGGGGTCGTCGAGGTGCTCCCCGAAGGAACGCTCGTGGTCGCAGTAGATCCGCTCCACCGGTATCTCGACCACGGTCAGCCCGGCCTTCCACGCTTTCGCCCACAGCTCGACGGGCATCGCGTAGCCCGGCTCCGAGAGGTGCACCTGCGAGAGCGCGCTCACGTGGTAGCCCTTGAACCCGCAGAACGCGTCGGTGAGCGACCAGCCGGTGACCGCGTTGATCTCCGCGGTGACCGCACGGTTGACCTCGCGGCGCTGTGGCGGCGCCTGACCCGCCGAGCCGGACTGCGGCAGGTATCGACTTCCCGAGACGATATCTGGAGAGTCGGACGCCTTGAGCGCCTCGAGGAACTGGGCGATGTGCCGAGGCTCGTGCTGCCCGTCGCAGTCCATCGTGATGAGTCGCTCCACGCCCGTCTCGGCGGCCCATCCGAAGCCTTGGCGCAGCGCACAGCCGTAGCCGCAGTTGTCGGAAAGCGTGATGACTTCGATGTCGGAGCGACCCGCCAGAACCGCGGCAGTGCCGTCGGTCGAGCCGTCATCGATGACCGCGAGGGGGCCGTCGAATCGGGCCCGCACCGCGTCGATGACGCCTCCCACGGTGGCCGCCTCGTTGAACACGGGCATGACCACCGCCGTATCGTGCGATGTCACAGATCGCCTTCCGGTCCCGTCGGCACCGTCTCTTCGACCCGGTAGCTCGTGACCACCGTTACCTGCGGCCCGAACATCCCACCGACCGAGCAGTACTTCTCCTTGGACAGCTCGATCGCTCGGGCGACCGAGGCGGGCTTCACGCCGACGCCGGTGACGACGTACTCGATCTCGATGCGCTTGTAGTAGTGAGGGTGGTCCTCGAGCTCCTGCTCGCCCGTGATGTTGATCTCGAAGCCGCGCACGTCCTCGCGCTTCTTCCGAAGGATCGAGATCACGTCGATCGCCGTGCACCCGGCGAGCCCGTAGAGCACGAGTTCGATCGGTCGTACGCCGGACCCTTCACCCTTGCTGCCGCCGGGCGTGTCCATGACGATCCCGTGTCCCGCACTGTCCCAACCGACGAACTGGCGGTTGCCACTCCAGCGCACGCGAACCGTGTCCACGGCTGCTCCCTCCATAACGAAGCGGCGGACCGCATCGGCCCGCCGCACCATGATTCCCCTTTGTGAGCTGTAAGACTAGATGGCCCGTCCCAGCATCTGCGCGAGTTCGCGCGGGCTCTTGGCCTTGCTGATCGCCTCGTCGAAGGTCACGCGGCCCGAGGTCACGAGGGACTTCAGGCTCTGGTCGAGCGTCTGCATGCCGAGAGCGGCACCGCCCTGGATGATCGTCGCCATCTGGTGGGTCTTGCCCTCGCGGATCAGGTTCGCGATGGCTGGGATGCCGAGCATGATCTCCATCGCCATCACCCGGCTACGGCCGTCCTTCGTGCGCAGCAGCGTCTGCGAAAGCACGCCCTCGAGCGTGTTCGAGAGCTGCATGCGCACCTGGGTCTGCTGGTGTGGCGGGAACACGTCGATGATGCGGTCGACGGTCTCCGGACCACCGGTGGTGTGCAGCGTGGCGAGCACGAGGTGACCGGTCTCGGCGGCGGTGATGGCCGCGGCGATGGTCTCGAGGTCTCGCATCTCGCCCACGAGAATGACGTCGGGGTCCTGACGCAGCACGCGCTTGAGCGCGGCGGCGAAGGAGTGGGTGTCCTCCCCGACCTCGCGCTGGTTCACGAACGCCTTCTTGTTGCGGTGCATGAACTCGATCGGGTCCTCGAGCGTGATGATGTGCTGCGGCCGAGTGGCGTTGATGTGGTCGATCATGGCCGCGAGCGTCGTCGACTTACCCGAGCCGGTCGGACCGGTGACCACGACGAGGCCGCGGGGCCTGTCGGCGAGGTAGCGGCACACCTTGGGTAGGCCGAGGTCTTCCATCGTCGGGATCTTGATGGGAATGACGCGGAAGACCGCGCCCATCGAGTTGCGCTGCTGGAACACGTTCGCGCGGAAGCGCGAGACACCCGGGATCGAATACGCGAAGTCGAGTTCGAGTTCGGTCTCGAAGCGGCGGCGCTGCTCTTCTGACAGCAGCGACAGGATCATCTCCATCGTGTCGCGCGGAGACAGCGGCTTGACCGACTCGACCGGGATGATCTCGCCGCGCACGCGGATGCCCGGAGGGCTGCCCGACCGTCAGGTGCAGGTCGGAACCGCCTCGGTCGAGCATCATCTTCAGCAGGTCGTCGACGTGGGGGATGTCGCCGGCCAGTGGGTCGGCGTTGGTGTCGACGACGTCCAGGCCCGCGAGCGGCACGGTGACCTGGGGTGCGCTCGGAGCGGACTGGCTGCTCAGGCCCGGATAGCCACCCGCTGGTGCGGGCGCAGGGGCCGGGGCGGGGTTCGCGGGAGCTGCAGGGTGCGCTGTGGCGGCTCCAGGGGCTCCACCCATCGACGGCGAGGACTGGACCCCGGCGCCGACCGTGACCGCGGACGGCGCAGGCTGCCCCGCGAGCGAGAGGACCTTGCCGGCGATCGCGTCGAGCGAGCCGGTGGAGGGCATGTGCGCAGCGGCGCCGCACTGGCGTGCCCGGAGCGCGGAGCTCTCGGTGGGCTCCAGCGCCACGAGAACGACAGGCCTGCCCTGCGCGTAGCTGTCCTTGGCGAGCTTGTCGGCGAGCATGAAGCCGTCGACCTCTTCGAGCTCGCACTCAACAACGTACACGTCGGGCTTGATCGAGGGGATCATCGCCATGGCGCGAGCTGCCGACGCGGCGCTGTGGAACTCAACCGCCGACGACACCTGGAGCATCGCCCCCCGCAACTGCTCGCAGAAACTCGGGTCGTCGTGGACGACCAGGACCTTCGTGCCGGTCACACCTATCCCCTCCCATATGGTCAGGCGGTAAGCGGGCGCGAGTTGACGCGTCCGTATGGTGTATCGGCGCCGAACCGGCCGTGCTGAACCGAAAACGTGCTGCACAAGGGGGTGTCGGGTAGGATTCGCCACGTGGTCAGACTCGCCCTCGAATCCCTTGCCTACGGCGGCGACGCGGTAGCGCGGCTCGACGACGGACGCGTGGCGTTCGTCGCGTTCGGCTGCCCCGGCGATGTCGTCGAGGCCACGATCGTCGCCGACAAGGGCTCGTTCGTCCGCGCCACTATCGCCGAGATCCTCGAGCCCTCCCCCGACCGCGTGGCCGCTCCGTGCCCGTACTTCGGCGCGTGCGGAGGGTGCTCGTGGCAGCACGTCGGCTACGAAGCCCAGCTCGCCGCCAAGACCGCCGCCGTCCGCGATGCGCTGGAGCGTATCGGCCGTGTGGACGGCGCCTGCGTGGAGGACTGCGAACCCTCGCCGAGGCAGTACAACTACCGCAACAAGGTCGAACTCGTGCCCGACCCGAACGCCGACCGGCTCACCCTCGGGTATCACCGCGCCGGGTCCGACGAGGTGATCGGGATCGAGCGGTGCCTGCTACTACCCAAGCCGCTCGAGCGGGCCCCGAAGGCGCTGCAGGGCGCGCTGCGGTACGCCGGCGGCGACGAGGGGCTCGGCCTCCTGCGCGTGGGCATCCGCGCTGCCGCGAACATGCCCGACGTCGAGATCGCCCTGTGGACCCCTCCCAGCGGCTTCCCGCGAACGTCGGTCGCGACGACCGTGGGCAGCGCGGTCAAGACCACGAGCATCGTGAGGGTGCTGGCCAAGGAAGGCCCGTCGGCAGCCCGGCGAATCGCCGGTGTCGAAGTGCTCGCGGGCAAGGGGTTCTGGCGCGACCGGCTTGGCGGATTCACCTACGCTGTCTCGGCACCGAGCTTCTTCCAAGTGAACACCCGCGCAGCCGAGCGACTCGTCGCCATCGCGCTTGAGGCGCTCGGGCCTTCGGAGGCGGATCACGTCGTCGACGTCTACTCCGGCGCCGGTGCCTTCACGCTACCCCTCGCCGAGACGGCCGGGCTCGTCACCGCCGTCGAGGCCGAGGGCGGCGCGCTACGCGACCTGCGGCGCAACCTCGAGGCCGCGGGGCTCGACGCCGAGACCGCACCGGGAGACGCCGCGCGTGCGCTCCCCGACGTGGAGGAGTTCGATCTCGCACTCGTCGATCCCCCCCGCTCCGGGCTCGCCACCGAGGTCCTGTCGGCGCTGGTCGCATCTCGCCCGCGAGCGATCGTCTACGTCTCTTGTGACCCGGCCACACTCGCGCGCGACGTCAGAAGCCTTGCCGAACAGGGGTACGCACTCGAAACCGCATGGCCGGTCGACCTGTTCCCGCAGACATGGCATGTCGAGACCGTGGCGCTCCTGCGCGCGGTCTAGCGGAGCATCAGCACGAGATCCGTGCGAAGCGGCCGTGCGGCCTTGAAGCCGCGGCCGGACTACTGGGCGAGACGCCCGACTTCCGGGAAGTCGGTCACGTAGACGTCGTGGGGAGCGTCCGCATGCTCGTCGGTCAGGTCTCCGCCTGCCTGGTGCATGCCTTCGTGATCGCCGTCGCCCCACATGGCGCTCTCGCTCACGTCATACACGGTGCCTTCGTACGCGACGTAGGCGGGACGGCCGTCGCGACCGTCAAACTCGGCGAGCTCGTCGAGGGTGAACTCCTTCATCGGGCGTCTCCGTTCGTGATGCGTCGACCGGTGCGTGGGTGACTATACCCGAACCCGCGGGACGAGGCCGCAGCCGGTAGGCATCGCCGAAGCCGGAGTGGCCGACAGGAGGTTCTGCGGGATGGAGGGACGCTGAAGACGTCGCGACCGAGGAGCCGCTAGTCCTGCGCGATTCGATCCGACAGGCGTGCAAGGTCCACGAGAATGCGACGACCGTGGGTGGTGACGGCACCTTCGCGGGCCAACTGCGAGATCACCCTGCTCGCCGTCTCACGCGACGTGCCCGCGAGCGTGGCGATGTCGTAGTGGGTCATCCCCTGGATGACCGGCGCGCCCCTGGTCTCGAGACTCGCGGTCGCGACGTTCAAGATGACGCGCATGATGCGGTGGGTGGCGTCGTGGAACGCCATGTCCTCGAGCCGACCGATGGTCTGGCGAAGACGCCGCGACAGCGTGGCGATCAGCGAGAGCGCGAGACGGGGCTGCAGGCGGATGGCCTCGGAGAGATCCGATGCCTCGAGCCCGATCAGCTCGACCTCCGTGATCGCGACGACGTCGGCGCTGCGCGGCTCGGCATCCACCAGCGACATCTCGCCGAAGTGGGCGGGAGCCTCAAGGTGGTTGAGAACGAGCTCGCGACCGTCCGTGGATGCGATGGCGATCTTCACGCGGCCGGAGACCAGCAGGTACATGCACTGACCCCGCTCGTGCTGGCCGAGGATCAGCGCACCCTTCGGGAACCGCTTGAAGTGGACCATGCGCGCAAGCGACTCGAGGCTCTCCTCGGGAAGATCGGAGAACATCGGGACGGATGCGAGACGGGTTGCGATCTGGTCCTTGGTCGTCGAAGCGCTCATGTGTGTGTCTATCGGACACGCGCTCGGCCGACTTGAGCGCACCGGGTGTGCGGACCGTGCGGTCTGCTAGGATTGCCGAGTCTCTCGCCCCTCGACCCCGGAGCCTGCGTGAAGGCGATCCTCTTCGACCTCGACGGAACCCTTCTCGACATCGACATCGACCGCTTCCTGGGGACCTACTTCACCGCCTTGGGACCGGTCGTGGTCGACGTGATCGGCGGTGATGCCGCGACCGGGATCCAGGCGGTGATGGCGGCGACCCGTGACATGATCGCGCCCCACCCCGGGCGCACCAACGAAGAGGTCTTTGCGACCGCGTTCGCCGAGATCTCGGGCGTGGAACTGGGACCCGTCGCATGGCAGCGCTTCGACCGCTTCTACGCGGAGGTGTTCCCGACCTTGCGCGGCGGGATCGGCCCGGCACCGGGCGCGTCCGAAGCGGTGAGCGCGGCGCGCGAGCTGGGATTGAAGGTGGTCGTCGCGACGAACCCGATCTTCCCCGCCGCCGCGATCAGGGAGCGGCTGAGCTGGGCCGGGTTCCACGATGGAGAGTTCGATCTGGTGACCACGTACGAGGTGATGTACGCGGCGAAACCCGACTTGGCGTACTACCGCTCCATCGCCGAGACCCTCGAGTGCGAGCCGCGCGAATGCCTGATGGTCGGCGACGATCCCACGCTGGACATGGTCGCCGCGGACATCGGCATGTACACCTACTACGTAGGCCCACCGCCCGTGCCGGAGGCCGACTTCGCGGGCGACCTCAAAGCGCTCTCGTCGCTGCTGCCCAGACTCGTCGCAGGCGGCTCGGACTCTGACCGGCGAAACTGAGCAGGGCGGCCGAGCTAGGGATGCTTCGGCCTGATCATCGCGACCCACGCGCCGTCGCTTCGGCGGCTGATCTCGTACTGGAAGCGCCCTCGGGTCTCTTTGCGCAGGTCGAGCTGATAGGTGAGTCCGGCCGGCTCGTGCTCGCAGACCAGCAGGAGATCGCCATCCCAACCTAGCGCGACCAACCGGTCCACGAGTGAGAAGAGCATCGGCCGGCGCATGTCCGGACGCATAGCACGAATATCAACGGTCAAGATGCCGTCAGCGCCGCGCACAGCTCCCCCTTCGAACACGTGGTCGAGGCCGACAGGCAAAGTCGTCGATGTCCGCATTCTACATCTCGCTCCCGACTCCTCTTGCATGGGCATGCCCCGCGCACAGGCTGATGTCCCTGCTGGGAGCGGTCGTGGACCGCGCTACCTGCACCGAGGCCCTTAATCTTCCTACAGGTCGTTATGGAGTTCGTGTAGAATGCGAAAAGGATGTGACAGCTTGCCGGAGCGGTCGCAGTCCGAACTCAGACCACGCCACGGAAGGGGTACGGGAGCTTGGATCCCGTCGCGGCTCGGTTCGCGTGTGCTGACACGCCCATACTCGCTCTCGCGCCTGTACGGCGTGCCACACCGCCATCCCCTTTCGAGCCCCGTTGAACGACTCCCGGGGCCCGTGCGGCCTCCGGAAACCGCGGCAGCGCCGCACCTCCCTCTCGGTTCAAGGACGGCACTAGGCGCGTCTTCGCCAGGTGCCGTGCCCTTGCGTGTACCGTCGGCCCCTGGGTCTTGTCGGAAGGAGGGGTGCCCTTCGCCTGAGGTACGCGCCTGTCCTTACATCCCTGAGGGCGACGGCGCACGCATCGATCCCAATCGGCACGAAAGCATCAAGGAGGTGTATGGCATGGCACATGAGGACCACGGCGTGAACCTGTACGAGCAGCTCGCTGCTCGCGGGGTGTCCCGCCGCGATTTCCTCAAGTTCTGTGGCTCCGTCGCAGCGCTGCTCGGCATGGGCGAAGCGATGGCCCCGACGATCGCCTCGGCAGTTGAGGGCGCCGCGGCAGGCGGACTGAAGCCCGCACTGTGGCTCGAGGGTGGCCTGTGCACTGGTTGCACGGAGTCCGTCGCACAGTCAAAGGACCCCGACGTCGCCACGATCGTGCTCGACATCCTGTCGCTCAACGCGCAGGACACGCTGTCGTGGGCACAGGGAGAGCAGTTCGAGCAGGCTGTTCGGGACACGGTCGAGAAGTACCCGAACAAGTTCATCCTGATCTACGAGGGTTCGGTCATGCAGGGCTGGGAGGGCAACGCCCTCCGTGTCGGAGACCGTACCGGTCTCGAGATCCTCGAAGAGGTCGCGCCCAAGGCCGAGGCCATCCTGGCCATCGGTTCGTGTGCGGTCGACGGCGGCTGGGTCAAGGCCGACCCGAACCCGGCGGATGCCACCGGCGTTCTCGACTACCTGACCGCGAAGGGCATCAAGACCCCGGTCATCAACCTGCCGACCTGTCCGGTGAACCCGGAGTGGGTCGTCGCCATGGTGGTCGACGTTCTTCTCCTGGGACAGCTTCCCGCGATGGACGCCTACAACCGCCCCACCGGCATCTACGGCCAGACCATCCACGACAACTGCCCCCGTCGTGGCCACTTCGAGAACGGTGAGTTCGTCTACACGTTCGGCAGCGAGGAGGAGGCGAAGGGCTACTGCCTCTACGCGGTGGGGTGCAAGGGCCCTCAGACCTACACCAACTGCCCGATCGTGCGGTGGAACAACTCGGTCTCGTGGTGCGTTGAGTCCGGCGGCCCGTGCATCGGGTGCGGCAACTTCAACTGGGTCGACCAGAACACGCCGTTCCTCGGCCGTTTCCGCAACATCACCTACGACGTCCAGGCGGGCGGCGTCGCACCGACGACCTACGCGCTCGCAGCGGGCGGCGTCGTGCTCGCCGGCCTCGTGGCCCACGGTATCGGCACCAAGGTGGCCGGCCGTCGTCCCAACGGCGCGCCGACCGAAGAGATGAAGGATTACGACAAGAAGCGCATGGCGAAGGGAGGCGGTAAGTAATGGCCACTCCCAGCACCAGCACGACCGGGACCGCGACGCCGACCACTACGAGCGCCACGCCCACGCCGATCAGCGCTGTCAACGGAGATGTCGTCGTCGATCCGCTGACTCGAATCGAAGGTCACCTGCGGGTCGAGTGCAAGGTCGAGAGCGGCGTCGTCACCGACGCATGGGTCTCGGGCACGCTCTTCCGCGGCATGGAGATCGTGCTCAAGGGCCGTCAGCCTGCCGACGCGTACTTCATCGCGCAGCGGATCTGCGGCGTGTGCCCGATCTCGCACGGCCACTCCTCGACGATGGGCTCCGAAGCCGCAATGGGGATCACGATCCCCAACGGCGCGCGCATCATCCGCAACATCATCGAGGGTGCGCAGTACCTGCACAGCCACATCCTGTGGTTCTACACGCTGGCGGCGCTTGACTACGTCGATCCGGTGAAGGCGCTCGAGGCTAACATCGCCGACACCTACGCGCTCGCCCAGGCCGCCGGCACCAGCACCACCGACTTCGCTGCGGTGCAGCAGAAGCTGAAGACCCTGGTCGAGGGTGGCCAGCTCTCCATCTTCACCAACGGTCCTGCCGGCGCCGCTGCCTACGCCAAGGACATGCCCGCCGAGCTCGTGCTCATCGCGGTCGCGCACTACCTCGAGGCTCTCGAGCTTCAGGCCGAGGCCTCTCGCATCATCGCGATCATGGGCGGCAAGTTCCCGCACTTCATGACCTCGCTCCCCGGTGGTACGGCATGGGTGCCCACCGAGCAGAAGCTCGACGACATCCTGTACCGCGCCCAGCACGTCCGCGACTGGATCATGAGCACGATGATCCCGGACACGCTGGCCATCGCCCCGTACTACCTCGATGCGACCAAGTACGGCGCCGGAACCGGCAACTTCCTGTCGTGGGGCGTGTTCAACCGTGAGTCCATGAAGATGGAGGACCGGTACCTGCCCAGCGGCGCGATCTTCGACGCCCAGCTCAAGGTGGAGCAGCCGCAGGCCGCACAGGTCACGGAGTTCATCAAGCACTCGTGGTACAGCGAAGGCGACAAGCTCAACCCCGCCGACGGTGTCACCGCTCCTGAGTTCACCGAGTACAACAAGGACGACAAGTACTCGTGGGCCAAGGCTCCGCGCCTGAAGTCGCCGGCCGGCCAGGAGAAGGCCATGGAGGTCGGCCCGCTGGCACGCATGCTCGTGGCGTACCTGTCGGGCGACAAGGACGTGGTCGGCATCATCGACGCCACGCTCGCCAAGCTCGGCGCAGCAGGCAAGCCGGAGATCCTCGTCTCGCTGCTCGGCCGCGTGGCCGCTCGGAACCTCGAGGCCGCCGTCGTAGCCGACTGGGAACTCAAGTGGATCCTCGAGCTCGTCGAGGCCATCAAGGGCGGCGACGTCTCCCTGTTCGTCGAGCCCGAGACCGACACCGGCGAGGGCGCCGGCCTGTGGGAGGCTCCTCGTGGCGCGGTCGGCCACTGGGTCAACCTGCAGGGTGGCCGTATCGAGAACTACCAGGTGGTCACTCCGTCGACGTGGAACATCAGCCCTCGTGACGACGGTGACGTGCGCGGTCCGATCGAGGAGGCCCTCGTGGGAACGCCGGTTGCCGAGATCGAGACGCCGATCGAAGTCGGACGCGTGGTCCGCAGCTTCGATCCTTGAATCGGGTGCGGGGTCCACGTGATGGAACCCAAGACCGGTAAGAGCACGTACTTCCACAGCAAGGCCTGGGGGGTGAAGTAGATGCATAACCCGACCAGGGTCGATCACCCGCTGGCGTTCGTGATCACCCACTGGATCAACCTGCTGGCCATGTTCTTCCTGGCACTGTCGGGCTTCTACATCCACTTCCCGTTCGTCCAGGGCATGATGGGTGTCGCCCGCGGTACGCACTTCTTCTGGATGTTCGTGCTGCTCATCAACCTGTTCGTTCGCGTCCTGCTCGCCTTCTTCGTGAAGGACGGCGTGACGATGGACGGCGAGGTTGCGACTGACTGGCACAACTTCTGGTTCCAGAAGGTCAACCGTCACCAGATGTGGCCGACGGTCAAGTACTACCTGTTCTTCAAGAAGGAGTCGCCCATCTCGGCGAAGTACGGCGTGCTGCAGAAGATCGCGTACGTGGCGACCATTCCGCTCACGCTCCTCGCGGCATGGACCGGCTTCTCGATCTGGGGCCCGACCATGAACTGGCCGTTCTTCGTGGCGAGCCGCGAGTGGGTCTCGACCTGGTTCGGCACCGCAGGCGGTGGCGACCCGATGAACATGAGGATCCTGCACTACTACGTGATGTGGGTCATCCTCATCTTCACCGCGATCCACGCCTATCTCGCGAACATCTACAACTTCAATCCCTCGAAGATGATCTTCGCGTGGAAAGAAGTCGGTGGCGGACACGCCGCTGCCTCGAAGGCAGGCGAGAAGGCAGCCTAGCCTCTCGCACGGCACGAGGAGAACGTGTGCAGGGTCCCGGTTCGCCGGGACCCTGCTCGCCTCGGCAGGGCAGGACGAGAGCCCGTCGCGTCGTACACAGTAGGTGCACGGAACGACCCGTCTACGGACAGCCACAAGCGTGCGGGCATGACGGGAGTACGAGGAACGAGACCCTGCGGCCCGGCAGCCGCGAAGGGCCGACCGAACAAAGCATTCTCGGGAGGAGACCCGTCGTGCTGTCCGAGCGGATCATCAGCAACGTTCTCGGCGTGCTCAATCGCCGATACCTCGCAACACACCCGGTCGAGCTCGACCGGCTGCCTTCACCTCCGGACTCCCCCGGCTTCGTCCTCTACGCTCACGTCCCGTTCTGCGAGCGCCTCTGCACGTACTGCAGCTTCAACCGCTTCATCTACAAAGAGGACCGGGCCCGCGCGTACTTCGCGAGCCTGAGGGACGAGATGCGGATGGTGAAGACGCTCGGGTACGACTTCGCCTCGCTCTACGTGGGCGGCGGGACACCGACGATCCTTCTCGACGAGCTCGCCGAGACCATCGACCTCGCCAAGGATCTCTTCCCGGGCATCCGTGAGGTGTCCGCCGAGACGAGCCCCAACCACCTTGGACCCGAGCTGATCGAGATGCTCGACGGACGCGTCCAGCGGCTCTCGTGCGGCGTGCAGAGCTTCGACGACCGCCTGCTTCGGCAGATGGACCGCTACGGCAAGTACGGCTCGGGGGCGGAGGTCTTCGAGCGCGTGTCGTCGATGGCCGGCAAGTTCCCGTCGTTCAACGTGGACATGATCTTCAACTTCCCGAGCCAGTCCGAGGAGGTCCTGCGCCAGGACATCGAGCTCGTGAAGGCCACCGGCGCGAACCAGACCACGTTCTACCCGCTGATGGCGTCTCCCCTGCGTCGCAAGGAGCTCGCCGCCGCCGTGGGGGCGATCGATTTCGACCGCGAGGCCCGCTACTACGGCATCATCTGCGACGCCCTCGCGCCGGAGTTCGAGGCCGGCAGCGCGTGGACGTTCTCGCGCGACCGCAACGCGATGATCGACGAGTACATCGTCGACTTCCCCGAGTACGTCGGCATCGGCTCCGGTGCGCTCTCGTACCTCGGCGACACCGTGTACGGCAACACCTTCTCGTTGAGGGAGTACAGCGAGCGGATCGCCTCTGGCCGCATGGGGGTCGTCAAGCGCGGCGACCGGTACAAGTTCATGGCGCGCATGCGCTACCGGTTCGTGACCGACCTATTCGGGCTGCGACTCGACAAGGCCCGGTTCAAGGCCGACTTCGGCGTTCCGGTCGACATCGGCCTGGGTCCCGAGATCGCGTTCCTCAAGCTCGTAGGCGGCATCGAGACCAATACCCGCGAGCACATCACGCTGACCCGCAAGGGACGCTACCTGCTCATGGTCATGATGCGGGAGACCCTCGCCACCTCGAATGACGCCCGAGACAAGGCACGGGCCGAACTCCCGATGGACGAGCGGGTGCTGCTCCTGGAGGGCGACACGTCGGCGATGCTCGAGCCGGCCCCTGCGCTCGCAGGGTAGACTGTCCTCTCCGCCCCACCGCAACCCCCACAAGGAGCTCAGCGTGCTCGATCCTCTCGGCATGGCCGGATCCGACCGTCTGCCCCATGAGGGCATCCCCGTCGCCCCGATTCTCGTGCTGGGCGTGGGCAACCCGCTCATGCGCGACGAGGGAGTGGGCCCCCGGACGGTCGAGTTCCTGCTCGATGGGTTCGAGTTCCCCGAGAACGTCGAGGTCATGGACGCCGGCACGATGGGCTACATGATCCTGGACCTCCTGCGTGGGAGGGAGCGCCTGCTCGTGCTCGATGCGATGAAGGAGACCGGGCACGCGCCGGGAACGGTCCTTCTCCTCTCCGCCGAGGAGATCGCACCCAACACGGTGCTGCACTCGATGCACGACCTGCGGGTCGTGGACGTGCTCGAGGCTGCCCGGCTCATGGACATCGAGCTCGAGACCCAGTGCGTGGGCGTGCAGATCGAGTCGATCGAGGAGTGGGTCCTCGAGCTGTCGGAGCCCGTGCAGGCCGCGATTCCGATGGCGGCGTCAGTCGCACTCCAGGTCCTGAGGGAGTGGGGCGTGGAGCCCCCACCGCGGCAGGGCAGCTCGGCGGAGGCCCAGGTCATCCGGGCGATGCGGACCTACGAGCCCATGGAGAGCCGGCCGGCAGGCGACGACTTCGAGCCCCAGCCCTAGCGGGCGAGTTCCTCGCGGACCCTTCGCGCGATGCCCGCGGCGTCCAGTCCCGCGCCCGCAAGCAGCTCCGATGCAGCGCCCGAGGTCTGGTAGAAGTCGACCCCGACTCGCACCAATCGCGTTGCGCAGCCCTGCTCGACCAGCCAGTCAGACACACTCGCGCCGAGCCCCGTGCGAACCCCGTGGTCCTCGGCGGTGACGACGAGCGGTGTCGAAAGAAGCGGCCCGAGCGCCGCGTCGTCGAGGTCGAGCGGTGATGCGGCGATCGCGACGCCCACCTCGAGGCCTTCGGTTCGGAGCGTGTCGCTGGCGGCGACGGCAGCGCCCGCGACCGTCCCCATCGTCACGATCGTCGCGTGCCCGCCGCGGCGCGCCCACACGACGTCCCCGTAGCGGAACTGGTAGTCACCGCCGAACAGCGGCGAGCCCTCCTCGCCGGTGATCGTGGGAAGCTTGCTTCGGCCCATCGCGATCGCGACGTTGCCGGCCATTCCCGCAGCCGCGCGTACTGCACGGTCAGTCTGGTTGGGGTCGGCCGGGACAACGACCTTCCAGCCGAAGAAGTCGCGCAACGCTCCCACGTAGTCGAGGCACTGGTGGGTCTTGCCGTCCTCGCCCACATCGAGGCCGCAGTGGGTCACCACGAGCTTGAGTCCGGCACCGTTGATGTCGTTCAGCCGCTGCTGGTTGTACACCTCGTCGATGCCGAAGACGCCGAAGTCCGCCCAGAACGTGAGGACCCCGCACGTCGACAGCGCGCCACCGACGGCCGCCGCATTGTGCTCCCCTACCCCGCACTGCACGAACGCGGCGGGGTAGTTCGCCGCGAACGACTTGGTCTTCACGGACTCCGCCAAGTCGCAGTCCAGCACGGCGAAGGGAACGTCAGGGTTGGCGTCCGCAAGGTCGACGAGCGCCGTGCCCCAGGCACCGCGGTTGTCGGTCTTCTCGTCCGAGCCGTACGACCGGGGCACGCCCGCATCGACAACGAGCGCGGGCGTACGGTGCTCGAGTGCCTCGACCCCCACCTGTCGGCTTCGGCGCTCCCGCGCGGCCGCGAGCGCCGCGGGATCGAGCCCCAGCTCGGCCATCGCTCGCTCGTACTCGTCCGGCTTGAGGCCGCGGCCGTGGAACTCGGGCTGGTCTTCCATGAACGAGACGCCCTTGCCGATCGTCGTGTGAGCGACGATGGCCACCGGAGCGGCGGTGTCGGCCACCGCGTCTGCGACCGCAGCGTGGATCGCTGCGATGTCGTGACCGTCGATCTCGACCACGCGCCACCCGTCCGCCTCGAAGTCCTTCGCGACGTCCACAGGCAGCACGTCGTGCGTGTGACCCGAGATCTGGATGCCGTTCAAGTCGACGAGCACCGTGAGGTCCGTCAGGCCCTTGGACACGGCGAGCCGCCTCGCCTCGGCGATCTGACCCTTCTGCTGCTCGCCATCGCTCATCACGCAGAACGTCTGCCAGCCGCCACCGGTCATCCGCGCTCCGAGCGCCATCCCCACAGCCGCCGAGAGGCCCTGCCCCAGGTTGCCTGTCGACCACTCGATCCCCGGGACGGCGCGCTCGACGTGACCCTCGAACGGGCTTCCCGCCTGACGGAAGTGGGCAACGAACTCCTCGGGCGGGAAGAAGCCCGCCGAGGCGAGCGCGGCGTACACCCCGGGAGACGTGTGGCCGTGGCTGACGACGATGCGGTCGCGGCCCGGCCACCGAGGCTCGTTCGGACGGAGACGGGCGCAGCAGTACAGAGTCATGTACAGCTCGATCGACGACATCGACCCACCCGGGTGACCCGAGGCGGCGAGACTCGTGGCGGTGAGTATCCATCCGCGAGCCTCGAGCGCTCGCTTCGTGAGGTCGGCTTCGAGTTCGGGTGTGAGCGAACGGGCGAACCCCTCGTGGAGCATGCGGCCTCCAGATGTCGACGGCGCCGAACGGCCGCTGCGCGGCCCCAGCGGGTACACTTGCTCGCGTACCCCGACCCGATTATGCCCCTTGAGCAGCTGGAGGACGACTCACATGCTCGACGCACTCGAGGCAGCACGTGCCGCAGCCCAGGCAGGCGCACGAGTGCTGTGCGACCGCCGCGACGCGATGGGTGAGGTGCGCGCGAAACGCTGGACCAACGACCTCGTCACCGAGACCGACATAGCCGCCGGAGTGGCGGTCGTGAACGAGATCCTGCGCCTCGACCCGCACGCCTCGATCATCATCGAGGAGGACGAGGTCTACGCGCTCACCAACACCGCGCCGGGTTCCGTGCACGGCGAATCGGTCTGGATCATCGATCCACTCGACGGCACCACGTCGTTCGTGCACGGCTACCCCTGCTACTCCGTCTCGGTGGCCTACGCCGAGCACGGCCGGGTAGCTGCCGGCGCGGTCGCCAACGCCTCGATGGGAGAGCTGTTCTCGGCTTCGCTCGGTGGCGGCGCCTACCGCGACGGCGAGCGCATCCGAACCACGGAAGCTCCCACGGTGCGAGACGCCCTGCTGATCACCGGCTTCCCCTACGACCGGGGCGCTCCGCTGGAGCGTCAGCTCGCGGTGCAGGCCGCGTTCCTGCGCGCGTACGTCCACGGCATCCGACGGGACGGCTCGGCGGCCAACGACTGCTGTCACGTGGCGATGGGTCGCGCGGACGGCTACTGGGAGTACTACTTGAAGCCGTGGGACATGGCGGCTGGCGCCCTCATCTGCGCCGAGGCCGGAGCCACGGTGACCGATATCGCCGGGAACCCGTGGACGGTCGACGCCGAGAGCATCTGCGTGGCCAACCCGTCGCTGCACGCCGAGATGCTCGCCGTGATCCGCGAGGCCGGAGGCGCGTCCTAGGCGCCGCCGTCTCGACGCCGGGCGGCGGCTCTGGCAGGCGTCGACCCACGAGTTGCGCAGCCAGACAAGCCGGCCGAGGGCCGGCTTGTCTCAGCGAGTATGTCTGAGTGGGCGATGCCTGCCAGAGCCGCCGCTCTCGCCCGGATGCGAGCGCCTAGTACGCGCGCTTCTGCTCGGCGTGGTCCTCGGCGAGATCGATCCCCCACTCACCGAGCACCTTGGTCACACCCGCCTCGCCGCTCTCGATGCAGTTCGGCAGCCCCACGCCGCGATACGCTCCGCCCGCCACGGCGAGCCCGGGGATCGCCGCCACGCGCTGCTCGATCAGCTCCACGCGCTGGACGTGGCCCAGCCCGTACTGCGGCATGCCGCCGGTCCAGCGGAAGAAGCGCGAGAACAGCACCTTGGCGCTCGGCGAGATACCCAGAATGTCGCGCAGCTCGCGCTCGGCGATCTCGACGATCTCGTCGTCGGTCTTCTCCATGATCTGCTGGTTGTTGGGCCCGCCGATGAACGCACGCATCAGCACGTAGCCCTTCGGCGCACGCCCCGGCCACTTCGTCGAGGAGTACGTCGCGGCGAGCAGGTTGCGCTTCTCCACCATGGGGCAAAGCACCCCGAACGCGTTCATGTTGATGCCGACCTCGTCCTCGCGGAACGCGAACGACACCGTCGCCGAGGAGGACGCGGGGATCGCGGCGAGCGCGTCGGCGACGCCGCCGTCGATCGGGCGCACGAGCGGCTCGGCGGCCCAGGACTCCGTGGCGAGCAGCACCGCATCGCCACGCTCGGTGGTTCCGTCGGAGAGCGTCGCTACCCAGGTACCGTCGTCGGTTCGTTCCAGACTGGTCACCGCCACGCCGAGTCGGATCTTCTCCCGCCCCGCCGCGTCGGCCATCGAATCGGTCAGTTCGTGCATCCCGCCGGTGAACGCGGTGAAGAACGTCTTCGGGTTCTTGGGATCGGGCGGGTACTTCTTGCGCATCTCCTCGACCATCTTTCTCTGGGCGAGGAACCCCTTGATCATGTTGCCGTGCTTCTGCTCCATCTCGAGCAGGTTCGGGAACGTCGCCGCGAGCGACATCTGCGACGGGTTCGATCCGTGGACCCCGCCCACGAGGGGCTCGGCGAGCCGGTCGAGGATCTCTCGGCCCATGCGCCGCACGATGAAGTGCTCGAGGCTCTCGTCGTTGAACTCGCCCGGAGCGAGCTTCTTCTTGGGGACGAACAGGTCCATGCCCGCACGGATCTTGCCGGGCCACGAGAACAGGCCGGTGGTCGCGAACGGCACGAACTTGGTGGGCGCGAACATCATCACGCCGTCGGGCATCTCCCACAGGCGCCCGCGCGACAGGATCAAGGTCTTCTTGCGCGACTCGTCGGTGGGCATCTTGTCCCCCTCGATGCCCACCTCCTTCGCGATGCGGTGGACCGCCGGCTTGGCGGTCAGGAAGCTGTCCGGTCCGCCGTCGACGACCCAATGGCCGTACTCGTTGTCGATGAGTTCGCCGGCGATCTTGCCGCCGATCCAATCGTCCTTCTCAAAGAGGACGAAGTCGACGTCGTGTCCCTCGGCAGCGGCCCGCTTGACCTTCAGCGCCGCGCCGAGACCAGCGACACCCGAGCCGATGATGATGACCTTCTTCATGCGCGTTGCTTCCTTGCTCTTGAGCGCCGCAGCGCGTTACGTCCTGCTAGTACAGCCGCTTCTCGGCCTGCGCGTCCTCGGCCAGCGACACGCCCCACTCGCCGAGCACCTTGGTGACCGCTTGTTCCCCGCTCTCGAGGCAGTTCGGCACCCCGACACCCCGGTAGCCGCCGCCGGCGAGCGCCAGGCCCGGCAGCTCCGCCACCCTCGCCTCGATCTCGTCGACCCGGTCGAGGTGCCCGAGGGTGTATTGCGGCATCCCTCGCTCCCACCGGAACACCCGCGCGAACAGTGGCTGCGCCCCCTCGCAGATGCCGAGCAGCTCGGTCAGCTCGGCCAGCGCGATCGCCACGATCTCGTCATCGCTCTTGAGCACGATCTCGGGATCACGCGCGCCGCCGACGAAGCCGCGCAGCAACACGCGGCCCTCGGGAGCGCGGTCCGGCCACTTCGACGACATCAGCGACACGCCGGTCACCGCGCGACCCTCGATCCCCGGGGCGAGGATGCCATGCCAGCGCTTGTCGAAGGGGCAGTCCGCCTCGTCGAACGCCATGAGCACGGTGGCCGACGACGAACTGGGGATCGTGCCCAGAAGCTCGGCCAGCTCGTCATCGACGTCGCGGACGAGGTCCTCGGCGGCCCACACCTCCGAGGCCAGGATCACGGCGTCGCCGTCGATGGCGTCGCCCTCCGACACGCCGACCCGCCATCTGCCGTCCGCGAGCCGCTCGAGCGAGGTCGCCGCGACGCCGGTGCGGATGTGCTCGCGGCCCGCTGCGTCTGCCATGCGGTCCGTGAGGTACTGAAGGCCGGGCCGGAAGCTCGAGAAGAACGTGCGCCGCTTCTCGCCCGGCTTGGGCGGGTACTTCGCCCGCATCTCCTCGACCTTCTTGCGCTGCGCGAGGAACCCGCGCACGAGCGACCCGTGCTGCTGCTCCATCTCGAGCAGGCGGGGGTACGTCGCCGCGAGCGACATGGTGGCGGGGTCTGAGCCGTTCACGCCGCCCACGAGGGGCTCGGCAAGTCGGTTGAGACACTCGCGGCCCATCCGCCGCGTCACGAAGCTCTCCAGCGACTCGTCGTGGTCCTGCGCGGTGTCGCCTTCGTCCCAGTGCCCCTTGGGCGGGATCACCAGGTCGAACGCCATCCTGAACTTCGCGGGCCACGAGTAGAGCTTGGTAGTGGCCATCGGCATGATCTTGGTCGGCGCGAACATCATGATGCCGTCGGGCATCTCGACCAGCTTGCCGTCCTTCACGATGAACGTCTTCTTGTTCTCCTCGCAGGTCCCGGTCTCATCCTCGAAGATGCCGAGCTGCTTGGCCACGCGGTGGATCGCGGGCTTCTCGGTGAGGAAGCTGTCCGAGCCGCCGTCGACGATGTAGCTGCCCGCGCCCTTGGGGTCCTCGACGATCTCGGTGGCCAGCTTCCCGCCGAGGCGGGGATCCTTCTCCACCAGGAGGAACTCAACGTCATGCCCTGCGTCCGCGGCGCGCCTGATCTTGTATGCCGCGCCGAGACCGGCGACTCCGCCGCCGACGATGATGATGCGCTTCACGTGCCTGCTCCCTCTCAGGACGACCTACCTGCGAAGGCGCCTTGCCGGAAGCGCCGAGAACCAGCTCTTGCTCAGAGCAGCTGGGCCACCATGTCCGCGATCGCATCGACGACCCCATCGTCGTCGTTGGGAACCGGTGCGCGAACGAACTCGAGACCGGCGTCGAGCGCGCGCTCGGCGGCGACGACGTCCAGGTCGTACAGCGTCTCCATGTGATCGGTCAGGAACCCGATCGGGCAGACGCAGATCGCCGGGACACCGGCAGCGGCGCACGCGTCGATGAGCTCGTCGAGGTCCGGCTCGAGCCACTTCCCGGGTCGCTCGCCCTTGGACTGGTAGACGAGGAACCACGGCCGCGGCGCGGTCATCGAACCGAAGCCGCGGAATGTCTCGAATACAGGACCTCCGACATCTTCAGTGCCGGGCATGAGGCCGAGTCGCTCGGCAATGGCCTGCGCCGTCCGTTCCAGGCCCGCCACGTAGGGGTCGTTCTCGTCGAGATCGGAGAGCGGGAGGCTGTGCGCCGTGAACGCGAGGAGCGCGCCCTCGTTGGGTTGCAGCTGCTCGAGCGAGTACGCGGTCGCGGCAGCAAGGTACTCGTCGAAGTCGGGCAGCGTGCCCGCGAGCGGCGTCTCGACGACTTCCAGACCGAGCTTCTCGGCAAACTCCTCGACCACCTCGCGGCTCTTGTGCACCGCGACCTTCGACTCGAAGGGCGACAACGAGACCGCGATCACGCGCTCGCAGCCCGCGTCCTTGAGCGCCTGCATGGCGTCGGGGATGTAGGGCTGCCAGTAGCGCATCCCGATGGCGAGGACGACGTCGTGGCCGCGCGTGGCGAGCCTCTCGCCCAGCTTCTCGGCGATCGAGGTGGCGATGGCGAGCAGAGGGGACGCGCCGCCGATGGTCAGGTAGCGACGGCAGACGCGCTTCAGCAGCTCGTCGGAGGGCTCGCGGCCCATGAGGTTGCACATGAACGGCCCGACGGCCTCGATCGAGTCGGGACCGCCGTACCCCAGGACCAGAACTCCGGTGGGGGCCATGCCCGGCCCGCCCCTAGCCCTGCGCCCGGATGCGCTCGCTGTGCTCGTGGACGAGCTTGACGAGCAGGCGAGCCTTGTCCGGGTCACTGGTCTTATGGATGCCGTGGCCCAGGTTGAAGATGTGACCGGGCCGATTCCCGACCGCCTCGAGGATCTCGACTACGAGCTTCTCGAGCGCGTCATCAGGCGCGAACAGCGCGACCGGGTCGATGTTGCCCTGGATCGCGAACTTCGGATCGATGACGTCGACCGCCTTGGCCATGTCGATGCGCCAGTCGACGCCGATGACGTCCCCGCCAGCCTGCTGTGCGAGGTCGAGCATCGAGGTCGCGCCGTTGGGGAAGTGGATCACGGGCACCCCGCCGTCCACCACCTTCTTGCCGTGAGCGCTGACTTCCTCGATCACGCGCTTCGTGTACGGGAGAACCGAGCGCTCGTAGTCGCGGGGTGCAACGTAGCCCACCCAGCTGTCGAACACCTGCACGCACTGCGCGCCGGCGTCGATCTGCGCCGACAGGTACGCGATGACCGTGTCGGTGAACTTGTTCATCAGCGCGTCCCACGCCTCGGGCTCGCCCCACATGAGCGCCTTGCACTTCTCGTAGTCGCGGGTGCCGTGACCCTCGATCGCGTACGAGGCCAGCGTGAAGGGCGCGCCTGCGAAGCCGATGAGCGGCACCTTGTCCTCGAGTTCCTTGCGGAGCAGCTTGATCGATTCCATCACGTAGCCGGTGTCGTCGATCGGGTCAGAGATGCCGAGCCTTGCCACATCTGCGACCGTGCGGACGGGATTGTGGATGACGGGCCCCTCGCCCTTGGCGAACTCCAGGTCCAGACCCATGCCCGGGAACACCACGAGGATGTCGGAGAACAGGATCGCCGCATCGACGCCGATCAGGTCGACAGGCTGCATCGTGACCTCGACGACGAGGTCGGGCGTACCGCACATCTCGAGGAACCCGTGCTTCTCGCGAATGGCGCGGTACTCGGACATGTAACGTCCGGCCTGCCGCATCATCCACATGGGCGTGCGCTCGATCGGTTCGTTTCGGGCGGCACGCAGGAAGAGGTCGTTGTAGGCCATGTTCCGAGGGTTCCTTTCGAAGGGTACGCAGCGATCGCGGCCCACGAGAGCCGACGGCGATTCTAGCAAACGGCGGTCCTAACCGCCCTCTTTTGCGCCCTATCTCAATAGTCACATTTGTCACAAAACGAGGGACCCCGACCGTCTCGGCCGGGGTCCCTCCGTGCGTAGTGCCGACGACGCACTAACTTGTCGTCGCGTCGCTTAGACTAGTCGACGTCCGGAGCGCCCTGGATGATGGTCTCAACCACGCTCGGATCGAGCAGCGTGGAGGTATCACCCATCTCACCTATGCTGCGCTCGCCCGCGGCGACCTTGCGCAGGATGCGGCGCATGATCTTGCCGGAGCGGGTCTTGGGCAGCTCGGGGACGATCTGGATGTGGTCCGGGGTAGCGATCGGGCCGATCTCGGTACGCACGTGACCGGACAGCACCTTCGCGACGTCGTCCGGGACCTCGACCCCGCCCTTGAGGATGACGTAGGCGTAGATGCCCTCGCCCTTGATGTCGTGCGGGAAGCCGACGACAGCGGCTTCGGCGACAGCCGGATGGCTGACGAGCGCCGACTCGACCTCGGCGGTCCCGAGGCGGTGCCCAGAGATGTTGATGACGTCGTCAACGCGGCCCATGAGCCAGTAGTAGCCGTCCTGGTCCTTGCGGCAACCGTCACCAGTGAAGTAGTAGCCCGGGAAGGTCGAGAAGTAGACCTCCTTGACCCGCTTCTGCTCGGGGTCACCCCAGGTTCCGCGGAGCATGCCGGGCCACGGGTACTTGATGCAGAGGCGGCCGCCCTGGTTCACGGGGGTCTCGGTGTGGTCCTCGTTCATGATGATCGGCTGAACACCGAACACCGGCTTGGTCGCCGAACCCGGCTTCATGGGGATGGCGCCAGGAAGGCTGGTGATCATGTGGCCACCGGTCTCGGTCTGCCACCAGGTGTCGACGATGGGTACGCGACCCTTGCCGACGTGCTCGTAGTACCACATCCACACCTCGGGGTTGATCGGCTCACCCACGGTTCCGAGCAGCTTGAGGCTGGGCATGTCGTACTTGGCCGGAAACGCGTCGCCCGCCTTGATGAGCGCGCGAATCGCAGTCGGGGCGGTGTAGAACTGATTCACCCCGTGCTTCTCGACGACATCCCAGAACCGCCCGGCATCCGGGTAGTTCGGCACGCCTTCGAACATGAGCGAGGTCGCGCCGTTGGCCAGAGGGCCATAGACGATGTAGCTGTGCCCGGTGACCCAGCCGATGTCAGCCGTGCACCAGAACACGTCGTCCTCGTGGTAGTCGAAGGTGTACTTGAACGTCATCGCCGTGTAGACGAGATAGCCGCCCGTCGTGTGGAGCACGCCCTTGGGCTTCCCGGTCGAACCCGACGTGTAGAGGATGAACAGCGGGTCCTCGGAGTCCATCCACTCGACGTCGCAGTGCTGGTCGATGTCCTCGGCGAGCATCTCCTCGTGGTACCAGAAGTCCCGGCCCGGCTCCATGTCGACCTGACCGCCACCTCGGTTGACGACAATGGCGGTCTCCACGCTCGGGCACTCGCGCAGTGCCTCATCGGCCATGGCCTTGAGCGGCACGATGCGACCGCCGCGGATGCCTTCATCGGCGGTGATCAGCATCTTGCAGGTGGAGTCCTGGATGCGATCGCGAAGCGAGTTCGCCGAGAAGCCACCGAAGACGATGGAGTGGATCGCGCCGATGCGAGCGCACGCGAGCATCGCGACCGGGAGCTCGAGGATCATCGGCATGTAGATGGCGACGCGATCGCCCTTCTTGATGCCGTGCTTCTTCAGCACGTTCGCGAAGCGGCATACCTTGTAGTAGAGCGACTGGTAGGTCTCCACGCGGGTGGTGCCGTCGTCGGCCTCCCAGATGAGAGCGGCCTTGTTGCGCCGGCCATTCGTGAGATGCCTGTCGATGCAGTTGTAGGCGACGTTCGTCTTGCCCCCGATGAACCATTCCACCCTGGGGGTCTCGAACTCCCAGTCGACTACCTTGTCCCACTTCTTGTGCCAGTAGACGAACTCCTCGGCCTGATCGGCCCAGAAGCCTTCGGGATCGTCGACGGAGCGCTTGTACATCTCCTCGTACTGCTCCATCGAGCTGATCCACGCCCGATCGCTTGCGTCCGCGGGCGGCTGGATGAGCTGCCCTTCGGCTTGCATGGAATCGAAGCCCTTCTTCTCCTCAGCCATGTCGGCCCTCCTCTTCCTGTCGTTCCGGTCGGCAGCGCCCCTTTGGCGCACACTGGCGATCCGAACTGTGGTACGGCATGACTCGCGTTACGGCGTCGGGGTGCCGTCGCACCACGGATGGTATTCGGTGTCTGGCGAGTTACTTGCAGGAAGCCCGGTCGGCGGCTGAATACGTTCGGTCAGCGGTTGCGGACGGGTCGGCTTCGTCGGTGAGTGACATTTGCCGAGTTCGGGCGCATGGCTTGCTTGTAGGGAAGCCTGAGCGTGCGTGCTTGGTTAAGAAGCCTGATGGAGATTCTTTGTAACAATTGTTGCAGTGTCGAGAAGAAGCGAGTACCTTACACATCGATAGATTTCCCTTCCCCGAACAAATATGCCGCTTCCGGGGGATCCGGACGGCAAACCGGCAGGGCCGCACGACCGGCATCGTGTGAAGAGGACTTCCAGGCAGACCTCTTCAGGCCCAGAGACTCAGGGGTAACACCGGGGGAAGGATTGAGAAAGCCCCAGCCCGAAGGCTGGGGCTTTCGAACGTTCTGAGGCAGATTCGCGAGGGTCCCGAGCTTCGCGATCGGCGCGAGCGTGGCCAGCGGCTACGCTGTTGACGAGTCGGACAGCGTCAGCGACGCCAGAAGCCGCTCCTGGAACGAGACCTCCGACGCAAGGTCGATGTGGCGGACCGAAACCAGAGCCGGCGCGATCGCTTCGAGTACCGACGGGTCGAGTGCGACGAGCGTGGCTCCTGTCAGCGCAGCGTTGCCCACCGAGCGTGTGCGCAGCCGCCAACTCTCCGAGGCACCAAGCCGACAGTTGCAGCGGCCTCTACGTCCAGCGCGTGGCCGAATGCACCGGCCAGCAACAGCTCCCGCACCTCGGCAACATCGACTCCTGCGGCATAAAGGGTGCAGTCGATCCCCGCTCGGATCGCACCCTTGGCGAGTTGCAGCGAACGGATGTCCAGCTGGCTCAGACCGAGGACCCGCTCCCCGCTTCCCAACCGCACAGACCGCACGCCGTTCTCGGCCACCGTCAGCCGCTCGGGGGGCACGACATCCTCGTTGACCCTGCCATCCGCATCGAGCCACTCCATCGAGCGCAGAACGGCCAGCGCGGACACCAATCCGGCGCCGGAGAACCGCTCGGGCGACTCGCCCCCCGGCGTTTCGAGCCGTACTGCGCCGCTGTCTCCGATCACCGCTCGATCGACGGCGCCGAACCCGGCGCGGCCCCCGGAACTCACGCCCCATCCTTCGAACGCAGGCCCGGCCGCCGCGGAAGCGACGGTCAGCCCACCTGATGCGCGCAGAACGATCTCCGCGTTCGTGCCCACATCGACGAGCAACCTGACGCCGTCCTGTTGGAGCTGCCCGACCTGCTCACCCCGCTGTGCTTGAGGCAGCAGACCCGTCGCGAGCGCCGCCGCCAAGGCGTCGCCACCCACGAACGCGGCGATGGGCGGCAGCACGAGAGCGTCGACCAGCGCGGGAACCGCGGTGCCGGCGCTGCCGCGCGGCTTGAGTCGCGCCGTCGAGCGATATGGCGGCTCGAACGGGTGGGCAGTGAGCGACGCCACGACCATGCGGAGCAGGAGCGACGACATCGCAGTGTTGCCTGCGATCACAACCGAGTCGATGCGGCTGGCGTCCGTCGACGCCGCCTCGGCCACGGCGGAGAGTGCCTCCACGACGGAGGCCTCCGCGAGATCGGCGAGCTCGTCGCCGCCACCCTCCGTCGCGAAGGCCAGTCGCGAGAGGACATCGGCTCCATGAACGCGCTGTCGGTTCTCGACGGTCGCCTCGGCCACCACTGCGCCGCTCGCGCACTCGACGAGCCTGGCACTGACGTTCGTCGTACCCAGGTCCACGCCCGCGACGAGCCGCGCGTCAGAGCCCAAGGCGTACGCGCGCGCACGGGTTGCCCCCGAGACGACGAGAGGTCGCACGCCCACCGGGCCATTCACACGCGCCCGGCAGGCGAGACGGACGCCGGCGGGTGCCTTCCTGAGCGTCGCCGCCTCGGTCTCATCAGGCGGCTCGAGCGATCCGAAGACGACGCGTACTCCGCAGTCGCCGCATATCCCGCGCGTGCCGCACGGCGTCGACAGGGTCACGCCCGCTCTGCGAGCCGCCGTCGCCACGGTCGTGCCCGGCTCGGCCAAGACGGTTGCCCCGGACGGCTCGAAGGTGACCGGAACGCGTGCGGTCATCGGGGCTACTCTGCGAAGTGGATCATGCCGTGAGTCATCGGCCGACCCCCGAGGACGTGGACGTGCAGGTGATGCACGGTCTGGTTCGCGTCGTCGCCGTTGTTGACGATCACCCGGTAGCCCGACTCGGCGACGCCAGTGAGCTGGGCGACCTGAGGTACCGCGGCACAAAGGGCCGCCGCGACCTCTCCTGGAAGCGCGTCGTTCAGGCTCTGGTAGTGGTCACGAGGGACGATCAGCACGTGCACGGGAGCCTGCGGCGACAGGTCGTGGAAGGCGATCACCACGTCGTCCTGGTAGACAACGCGAGCGTTCAGCTCGCCACTCGCGATCTTGCAGAAGACGCAGGCGTCCACGCCATCACCCCGCTCGTCAGGACTCGCCGGCCTCGGCGGTTTCGCTCTCCAGCTCGCCGAGGAGCACCGTCACCCGCTGTTGGGCGTCAGTCAGACGTGCCTGAAGCTGGCGGAGCAGGGCGACGCCGCGCTCGTAGCGAGCGAGGCTCTCCTCGAGATCGAGCTCTCCGCTCTCCAGCGACGCGACGATCTTCTCGAGCTCGGCGAGTCCGTCGCCGAACGACAACTCCTCGGCCGGTACCTGATCGGTCATCCCCTACCCCTCCGTCCGAGTGTGACGAACCGTACAGTCGATCACGCCGCCGCCCACGCGAACCCCGACCTCGTCACCGGCTGTGACCTGCGTAGGGGTCTTGATCACGGTCCTGCCGTCCGCGGCGAAGCATACCGCATAGCCCCTGCTCAGGATCGCGAGCGGCGACAGGTCGTGGAGTCGGGCGGCGGACATGGCAACGCCGTTCTCGGCGGGCACGAGCATGCGGCTGCCGACTCTCGTCAGCGCCTCGCGGTCGCGACTCAGGCGCTCGCGTTCGCGCTCGATCCTGGCCGGCAGCGCCTGCGCGAGGGCGATCGCCGCCGAGTCGAGCGCCTGGGCCGCCGGACCCAGCGTCGCTCCAGGATCGGCAAGCACGGGTCGCTCCGCCAGACGCAGCACGCGGTGCGCGGCATCCTGCACGGTGTGCGACAGTGCGCGTCCGAGCAGGCGGCGGTCGCGATCGAGCGCCGCGGCGAGCTGTTCGAGGGAGGGGGCGCACGCCTCTGCGGCGGCGGTGGGCGTCGATGCGCGAAGGTCGGCCACCATGTCGGCGATGCAGGTGTCGGGTTCGTGACCGATCCCGGTCACGACAGGAACCGGCAGTGCGGCGACCGCCCGAGCGACCTCCTCGCTGCTGAACGGCATCAGGTCCTCGTAGCTGCCACCACCGCGCACGAGAAGCACGATATCGGGAGAGGCCGCTGCCGCGGCTCGCAGGCCTTCCACGATGGCAGCGGGTGCTCCGTCGCCTTCGACCGCGACGCCAGCCACGAGCAGCTCCGCGAGCGGGTAACGACGTCGCAGCGTGCGAATTACGTCGTGAATGGCCTTGCCGCGCGGCGAGGTCACGACCGCGATGCGCCGCGGATAGCGCGGAAGAGGCCTCTTGCGCTCCGGCCGCATCAGGCCCTCGAGCTCGAGCTTGCGCGCGAGCTCGGCGACCTTCAGCCGCAGATCGCCCTCACCGGCCTGCCGCAGCTGCCGGGCCTGGAACTGCATCCGACCCTTGGGAACGTAGGCAGAGAACGCCCCCTGCAGCTCAACGAGCATCCCGCACCGCAAGATGACGCCACTTGCCTCGTACGCGTCGCGCCACATCAGGCACGGCATCGAGGCCCCACCATCACAGATGGTGAAGTACGCCGCCTTGTATCCCGGCTTGTCGTTGAACTCGCTGACCTCGCCGACCACGCGCAGGCGCACCGCCTCGAGCGATCGGCGGGCGAGGTTCATTGCCTCGGTGACGGTGAATGCTCGGTTCTGGTCCACGGACACCTCCCGTGGTCACCATACCGAACAAGACCGACACGCGGACCTAGTTGCGACGCGCGATTCCGATGAGGTACAGCAGCTGCATGATGGCGATCAGCGCGCCGGCGATGTAGGTCAGCGCGGCAGCGGTGAGCACCTGCCGAACCCCTGTGAGCTGCTCGCCGGTGTACTGACCGGAGGCCTGCAGGGCGGCTACAGCACGACGGGACGCATCGAACTCGACGGGAAGGGTCACCAACTGGAACAGCACCGCACCGGCGTAGAATGCGATGCCGAGCCACACGAGACCCTGCCCGAACGATGAGGCCGCACCAAGGAAGAACCCGACCAGGATCATGATCCACGCGGCCCTCGATCCGAACGACGCCACGGGCACGAGCGCGCTGCGAACGGATCCCCACACGTATCCCTTCGCGTCCTGGATCGCATGCCCCGTCTCGTGGGCGGCAACACCCGCGGCCGCGACCGAAGCAGTGCCGAACACGGGCTGCGACAGACCGAGCATCTTCGTCCGCGGATCGTAGTGGTCTGTCAAGTTCCCGCCGACCGCCTGAATCCCGACGTTCGCAAGCCCGTTGGCGTCGAGGATCTGCCTCGCCACTTGTGCGCCGGACATACCGGTGTCGAGCGGTACCCTGCTCCACTTGCGGAATGTGGAGTTGATGTAGCCCTGAGTCGCCAGACCGATCACGGTCGACACGATCATGAGCAGCAGCCAGCCACTGTTCAGACCAAAGAACATCTACGCCTCCTCGCTCGGTAGGTGATCTACCGAAAGCGAACCGCCTTCCAACCTGAGGCAGAGACGCCCTTCGAGCAGATCGAGAAGCTCTTTCCCAAGCATGGTGGCCCGCCAACCCTCGAGAAGCGGGCTTCCCTCCCTATCGCCTGCGGCGAGGCGCTCGAGGTCGGTCCGGGAGGCCAGCAAAGGCATGGCGACGTTGTGCTGCCGAGCCCTCAGGCGGGCCACCGCGACCATCAGGTCCACGGCACCGTCGATGTCCTCGGCCGCGCGGCGACGCTTGGGAAGGGACGGCAGGTCGGCGTCGGGGACCGCGAGGCCGCAGCGCACCGCATCGACCACCGAGCGATACGTCGCCTTCGGCAGCTTGTCAACAACTCCGCGGATCGCTTCGAGCTCCGCGGGAGTCTTCGGCGAGCGTCGGGCGATCTCGATGACCGCCTCATCGCCGACCAACCACCGCTTGGGGACGTTGCGCCGTTGCGCCTCGCGCTCCCGCCATGCGGCAACTTCTCGGGCCACGGCCAGCTGGCGGCGGTTGAGCGACGAGAGCCGCTTCAGGCGCCGCCACTGCTCGGCCGGATCGACCACGTACGTGGAGGGGTCGGAGAGCTCGGCGAAGTCGTCAGCCAGCCACGCGAGGCGATTGCCCCGCTCCAGTCCCTCGTGGAGCTTGCGGTAGATCTCGGGAAGGTAGCGCACGTCGTTGAGCGCGTATTCCACCTGCGTGCCGGAGAGCGGCCGTTTCGACCAGTCGGTGTACGTGTCGCCCTTGTCGATGGCAACGCCTGCAACTTCCTTGACCAGCGCGCCGTAGCCGACCTGCTGCGGGAATCCCGCGAGCGTCGCTGCGAGCTGAGTGTCGAAGACGGGCGCGGTCGCGAAACCGAACTCGCGGTAGAAGATCTCGAGGTCCTGGGACCCGGCATGGAACACTTTCACGACGGTCGGATCGCTGAGCAGCGGAGCCAGCGGCGAGAGGTCGGGCAGCGCGAGGGGGTCGATGATGGCGGTGACATCGTCGGTGGCGAGCTGAATCAGGCACAGCCGCGCCCAGTACGTCCGTTCGCGCATGAATTCGGTATCGAGCCCGACAACCGGGGACGTGCGCGCCTGCTCGACCAGAGCCTCGAGCGAGGCGGTATCGGTGACGTACATCAGGGCCTTTCGTCGGCGATACGTGCCATGTGACCTTCGGCGGTTCTACGGTTACGGTATACGACGTGGTTGCCCTTGACGAGCTACGGAGGGTGCATGCGCGTCCTGGTCATCGTGAATACGCGGGCTCGATCCGGTGCCAGCGACGCGGATCTGTACGACTTCCTTCGCGTGCTGGGCTCGGAGGGCTGCGAACTCGTCCTGCGGTTCCTGGACGACCGCCCCATCGCCGAGCTGGTCTCAGACGCCCGCGACTTCGATCGCGTCGTCTGCGTTGGCGGTGACGGGACCGTCTCCAGCGCGGCCTATGCCCTCCGCAACTCGGGCGTGGCGATGCTCGCCTACCCCGCCGGGACCGCGAACATGCTTGCCACCGCGATGGGTCTGCCGAGCGACCCTCGCTCCCTCGCCCGCTCCCTACTCGATTCCCCCGTCCACCCGATCGACATCGGCGAGCTTCAGCTCGGCCCGAGTGGCGAGCAGCGCATGGGCTTCGTGAACGCGGCCGGTGCGGGTTTCGACGCCGCGATCATGCAGTCCGCGCAGCCGCTCAAGGCCGCTCTGGGCTCCGCGGCGTACCTGGTAGCCGCAGTCCAGAACATCGCCCCGACGTTCGCTCAGTTCGAGCTGGTCGTCGACGGCGAGCACATATCGTCGTCCGGAATGGCCGTGCTCCTCGTTAACTTCGGCCGCGTGACCTTCGACCTCCCCATTACCGCCGGCGCGCATCCGTCTGACGGCATGATGGAAGTTGTCCTTCTCACGGGGCGCACCGTGCCCTCGCTGCTGCCGGTCGCACTCAGCTCGCTGCTGACACGCGTCGGCCAGAAAGTCGATCCGGGCCAGTCGCTCGAGGTCTACCGGGGCAGACGCGTCGAGGTCAGCGCGTACCCGCCGCTGCGCATGCAGTCCGACGGTGAGGTACTCGACGCGCTGACCCCGTTCGCGGCAGAGATACTCCCCGAGGCGTGCTTGTTCGTGGTCGCGCCCGCGATCCGCGAGGCGCTCGTACAGCACGCCGACTAGCGCTACTCCCCGTACGTCGCGGCGAGGTAGTCGACGACGGCCGTCTTCTCCTCGGGGCTGAGCTGGGCGCCCTTCGCGACCATCTGGTCGACGATCGCGGACCACTGCTCCTTGTTCTCGCTCTTGGCCTGGATGCGGTCCAGACCGTGACACACCGTGCACTTCTGCTCGACGAGAGCCTGGCCGTCCGCCGTCGCAGCGCCGCCGGTCATCGACCCACCCGTCGTGGTGCCGCCGGTGGTTGTGCCGCCGGTGGTGGCCTCTCCAGTCGTACCTGTCGAACTGCCCGTCTCGGTACCGCTCGAGTTTGACCCACAGGCCGTGACGAGACACGCAGCAAGAACGAACACGGTGATGAGGATGACTACCTTACGCACGGGCGCTCCATTCGTCTCGGATACCATCCGGTGGGTATCCTGTACCGACAACACCTGCCGCCGACCCTTGAGAGGGCCGTACCGATGCGACAGTACGAGAAATGGCAACTGGGTCTCGCGGCGGCCATGGTACTCGCCGCGGCCGCGTTGTATACCATCCGATATCTGGTATTCCCAGGCGACGCCATCCACAACGAGATGTGGCGCTTTCTCATCGGCGACATCGCCTTCCTCTTCGTCCAGGTGCTGCTGCTGACGTTCTTCATCGACCGTCTGCTCAAGGAGCGCGAACGGACCGCCATGCTTCAGAAGCTGAACATGGTGATCGGGGCGTTCTACAGTCAGGTCGGGACGAGACTCATGGGGATGATCGCATCCTACGACTCGGGGTTCGCCGAGGTACGCGACCGCGTGCTGATCAAACACGGTTGGACGCCTGAGAACTACGCCGACGCGAAACGCGCGCTTCGCGAGTACGACTGGAGCGTCGAGGCCAGCGACTGCGACCTGGAGGCGCTCAAGGCCGAGCTGATCGAGCAGAAGCAGTTCTTGCTGTCGCTGCTCGCCAATCAGAACCTGCTCGAGCACGAGACCTTCACGGAGCTGCTGTGGGCGGTTACCCACCTCGCCGAGGAGCTCGAGGTCCGTCGGTCGCTGTCCAGCCTGCCGATGAGCGACCAGCGCCACATCGCGGGTGACATCAACCGTGCCTACGTCCTGCTGGTTTCCGAGTGGCTCGACTACATGCGCCATCTGCAGACGCAGTATCCCTACCTGTTCTCGCTCGCGGTTCGGACGAACCCGCTCGACCCGAACGCTCGCGTAGAGGTCATGCAGTAGGATTCGGCGCCGATTCTGAGTGTCGAGCGGTGCTTCGCGAGTGGTGTGACGTCGACCGCACGACGTTCACATCGACAGCGATCGAGGCACCGGCTGCGATGAAGATGCCGCCGACCATCCAGCCGATGTCCCCCACCTGCCCGCCCACGTACGTCCCCGCGAGCTCCTGAGCAAGGAACCAGATGTCCGCCGCGGCGAAGACCACGCCGCCCAGCGCGACCGCGATCCACGGCGCCGCGAGCCGAGCGCCCCGCATCTTGGCGGCGATCAGCAGCATCAGGATTGCAGGCGTGATCACGAAGAGCACGTCAGCCACAGGGAACAGCACCTGCACCGCAGCTGCGGGCAGGTCCTGCCCGTCCACGGCCGATGCGACCGAAGCGAGAGGAACCACGATGAGGGCGGTCAGCGCGACCCCGCCGGCCAGCGCCAGCCCGACCAGCGGACGAAGGTCCACCAGGCGGCGGTAACCGCTCGCCGCGCGCAGTATCCCGAGCGCGATCAGCGGGTAGCATGCCGCATACAGCAGGTCCGGCAGTCCCGGGGACGCCGGCGCGCTGCCCAAGGCGATCTCGTATGCACCGTAGATCACATCACCGAGAGCGAACAGCAACAGGCCCGCTCCGATCGGCATCCACTGCCGGCGCAGCGGCTCCCCCGGCGCGAACTGCGACGCGGTCCAGAACACCATGAGCGCACACGCGCAGAGCACGAGCGGCTCTGTGAGGTTCACGACGGCGAGCTGAGCCGTCGCATCGAGCACGACCGCCTCGGCAAGCAGGAAGGATCCGAGCGCGATAGCCAAACCGCTCGCGACGAAGGTGATGGTTCTGACCGAGATCCTCACGGCTAGGCCCTCAACCGTTCGCGGATCTCGAGGATGGTCTCGTCGATGAGCTGCCGAGAAGCCACCGGCTGCAGCATCTCGCGAAGGCCGGTCTCGAGCGCGCCGAGGTCCCCGTACTCCAGCATCGCGCTGGTCTTGCGCAGTGTGACGGCAGTGGCGCGCACATAGGTGCTCGCGATGGGCCTGCTGACGTACGGCTCGAGCACCTGGAGAATGGTGTCGTGGACGTCGGGCATCTTCGGCTGTCCTTCGGCGGGGTCGTCGGCGGCCAGGGCCGATCTAACTCGAGTATCGAACCGAAGCGGCCCAGCGAGCAGCCCGGATAGCCGCCTCGGCGAGATTGCCTGTGAGCGGCGTCACGTCGGACAAGAGATGAGGCCGCGGCAGATCGCCGAGGCTTCGAACTAGCTGGTAGCTAACGCGCGTCGAGAACTCCCTCAACGGGCACAGACTTGACGTGAGAAGAGTCGCCCCGCCTTCGGGCCTTTGACCCCGAAGCATCCGAGCTGTGGCGAACACGACTGAATCATCTGGTCCCCTCCGAACCCAGCTCGAGGAGTGCCTATGCCAACCGTTCACCGAGCCGAACGCCCAGCACCCAGAGGCACCGGGCCGGGCCGCAAGCCCCCGACGCCGGCGCCACCACGTGACGAGCGAGATTCGACGCTTGACTCGGCTGGCCCTCGCAGCACTGCTGTCGTCTACTGCGAAAGGAACTTCGGTACTGCCGACGGCAAGACCGCCAATGGCCTCGTGCGCTACTCGGAGAAGTACGTGATCCTTTCGGTGATCGACAGCGAGAAGGCGGGGCAGGACTCGGGTACGGTGCTCGGCGAGCAGCCCAACGACATTCCGGTCTGTGCCGACTTGGCGGAGGCGATCGCACGTGCCGGGAGCGTCCCTGACGCCTTCATCCTGGGGATGGCGCCAGCGAGCGGCATGCTCTCACCCAGCGAGCGTCGCATCGTTCTCAGAGCGATCGAGCTGGGGATGGACATCATCAACGGCCTCCACGAGTTCCTGACCGAAGACCCAGAGTTCGCTGCATCGGCGGCGGCTCACAACGTGACGATCGTGGATGTCCGGCGCCCTCGCGACAAGAAGAACCTCAGGATGTTCACTGGTCACATCTCAACCGTCACCTGTCCGCGCATCGCGGTGCTGGGCACCGACGGTGCGATCGGTAAGCGCACCACCGCGACGATCCTCGCGAGAGCACTCAACGCCCGAGGAATCAGGACGGTCTTGGTCAGTACTGGTCAGACCGGGCTCATCCAAGGTGCCCGGTACGGTGTGGCGCTGGACGCCATTCCAGCCCAGTTCTGCTCCGGCGAGGTCGAGGCCGCCGTGGTCGAGGCGTTCGAACGCGATCACCCGGACGTGATCGTCATCGAGGGCCAGGGTGCGCTGAGTCATCCCGCCTACCTGTCTTCGGCCTTCATCCTGCGGGGAAGCCGCCCGAACGCCGTCATCCTGCAGCACGCGCCGACGCGACGGTGGTTAGGCGACTTCCCCGATGTGCCGATGCCGACCGCGCCGAGTGAGATCAACCTCATTGAGACGTTCGCGGACACGAAGGTCATCGGCCTCACGATCAACCACGAGGGCATGACCGACGCAGAGATCACCGAGGCGATCAAGCTCTACGAGTTCGAGCTGGGAATCCCGGCTACGGATGCGCTCACGCGATCGCCCGATCGATTGGTCGAAATGGTCGTGGGCGCGTTCCCCCAGCTCGAAGGCAAGCTGGACACGGTCAGAGCATGATCCCACGTTCGTCGAACGCGCTCAGCACTCCCCCGAAGGCAGCTGGGTGCGCAGGAAGTTGTATGCGTTCGTGAAGGCGAACCTCTCAGCCATTTCCAAGCCGTAGGTGCGCTGGACGGCAGCAAGCAGCTCGGTGAGGCTCGCTGCACCTTCCAACAGGCCCATCGGGGCGACGCCCCAGTCGCTGCCGATCGAAACGGCGGACTCACCAGCCAGCCGGGCGATGCGGTCGATGTGCCGCAGCGCTTCATCGACCGACCCCTCGCCAAGGAAGTCCGGGTCGAACGCGAGGCCGATGAGCCCGCCATTCTCGCCGAGCGCCCGCAGCTGATCGTCCGCGAGACCCCTCGGGTGGTCGCCGATAGCCCGGCAGAACGAGTGAGTGACCAACACGGGACGCGTGTACAAGTCGAGCGCCTCGAAGAACCCCGCATCGTTCAGATGCGCCAAGTCGAGCATGAGGTGACTGCGCTGAAGGGCATCGACCAGTCGTCTGCCGGCGGGCTTGAGACCAGCAACGCCACTCTCGTAGCAGCTGAACCCGTACTCAGTTTCGAAGTTCCAGGTGAGCGCGACGCTGCGCAAGGAGTATCTGGACCACAGCACGTCTAGAGTGGCCGAGTCGATGCCCGGGAGATGGAAGCCCTCAGAATGGGGAAGGACCCCCGTCCGACCATCCTTCGCATCGAGGTCTGCAACGGTCGTGACCAAACGCAGAGACGCGTTGTGGGAGCGGAGTAGCTTGTCGTGCGCATCGAGTCCGTCGAGGAGAGAACTACCGGGGTTGTCGGGGTAGATGGAGGAGAAGATCGCGGCAGCGTTCGATGAGCCCGCGAGGAAGGTAGAACCGTAGACGGGGAAGCCGCCGTCGAGCCTCTCGACGCCGGACAACATGTCCTGATGTAGGTCGATGAACGCGGGCCTCGAAATCGCATCCTGAGCCAGCAACGAATGCACCTACGCTCTCTCCAACGCGAGTAGACGTCTGCCTATACCCTGGCGACCTAGCCCAACTGCCGGCGTCGCCAACGCGATCAACGTCGACGCAGCGAATACGGTTCCAGCTTCTGGCCGGCAGCGCCCGGCGGACAGCAGCATGCGATGCGCATTGAGTCACTCCGGGAGCAATAAGGCCGATTGATGTCCGACTCCCCCCGCAGGGGGCTCGGGGGAAGCCGCACATTTGACGCTGGATCGGTGGAGACCGCGTGCGGCAGCTCCCGACGCCGCGCGATGTTCTTGGGGCCTAGCAGAAAGACCCCTTCGGAGTCCTTGTGAAAGACTCCTCCGGGGCCTTGTCTCAATCATGGTGGGCCGTGGTGGACGCGCTTGTAACCTTCGCTCGCCTGACGGCGTAGGTGTGTGAGCGGCGGGTGCCGGAGCCGGGGGCTCAGCCATCGGGAATCAAGATGCGGGCTAGCCTGCCGTCTTGAAATCTGGAGCATGCGCGAGGACAGCGGCAGCAAGTGCTGCCCGGTCTTCTGCGAGCAAGGCAGCTTTGCGTATCACTAGATCGTCTAGTTCCTTCTGCGCTGTGGCGACCTTCTCCACGCGCTGCTGTGCTCGCAGCGGCGCGCCAGCAGCAGTCGCCATGATCTCCTTCACAAACCAGACAGCCTCGGTGGTTTCGCCCAGATCTACATGAAGGACTTGCCTTGTAGCGGTAGCTCTTCCAAACCACGGAGGAGCATCGGATTCGATCACTATCACGGCACCCGTGCCCGCGGCGTTCCTGCGAAGCGTTGCTTTGACAGAGTAGTCCTCGAAGTTCAGATGCGCGTCGTTGTTGAGGCCGTTCTCATACAGAGCGCCAAAACTACCCCAAGTGATGCTGCGCTTGCCGAACTGCCTTGCTGCCTCGAGCCGCTTGCGCGCAGAGATGATCTCGGATTCGAACGGCGACGACTTCTCGATAAGCGCACCGAGGGCGATATCCAGGTCCGGGCACTGCCGCGACCAGATTATGGCTTCGAACAGGTCGTCCACTTCGTCAACAATCTGCGACACGCACTCCCGGCGATGCGCAGCTATGCAGCTTCCGTCTGCATTGACCCGCACTGATGCGCCACATTGCGAGCAGACTCCGGAAAGCATCGTTCCCCCGCCGCCACGTTCGGGTTCGAACACGATGCGGTCGGACGCGAGCGTCTTGATGCATTCCAGCTGGCTGCGCTGCCCCTCAACCGCGGCGAGGAGAGCGCGACGGTTTTCGGCTTCCCGTTCGGGATTCACCGGGCGTCGAACGGTCCCGTCGATGCAGGTTATCGATTGGCAGTCTGGGTAGTCCTCGCATCCGTAGAAGGGCTTGTGCTTGTGCACCCCCTGCGCGGCATACCTGAGTACAGTCCGTGCGCTGCAGTTCGGAGTCGGGCACTCGAAGCTCAAGTCGGGGAACGCGCTCGCATCGTAGTCGCGGTAGTCCCCCCGCCAGCGATCCTTGTCCACCCGATCCCCACCTCCAACGCCATCCTGCTGTGGCTAGCAACAAGTATCGGCTCTGCCGCTCAAGCGCTGCAGAAGCCTCGCACGACGTCTATGTTCAGGCCCTGGTAGTCAAGGCGGGCCTCGTGGGGTGCCAGAAGGCTGCGCTCCGGGCCACGATGGACACGCCTGCAACCTACCTACTGTGACGAGCCGCCTGAGTGGGACACGGCTCCCCGGCAGTGCGCGATCCGTGCGCACAGGAGCCGCGCCAGGGGTAAGGGGTTGATTCGATGCAACTTCCGGCCTGATCCCCGTCCGGGCTGACGTCGTCGCTCATAGCGGTTCCCTCATCTCCAGGACACGGCCCAGGCATCCTCGGTCTAGTCCTCGCTCGATCCCCGGTACTCGTCGGCCTTGCTGTCTCGGGATTCGCGCTGCCCCCTGGTCTCCAGACTGCCGGGGTTGTACGAGGCGGTGTGGTGATCCGTGCCCAACCTCGGCGGAGCCGCGGGAGTATCGTCGCCGGAGCCCGAACCGTCCTGGCCGTGTGTGGTGTCGTTGTCGTCGCTCACGAGACCCCTCTCCTAATCCTCAGCTGCAGTGGTCAGCAGCAGCGCTCTTCTGCAAAGCTCGACAAGGATTACTGCGTAAACGCCGACGAACAGCCCGACCCACGCGGCGCCTTCAATCGGCATTCCGCCGAGGGCCAACGGCACGACGAGTATCCAAAGTCCGATTATGGCAGCTCGCAGCGCGTTGTCTGTACAGAGGGACGTGGCCCGAGAGAACTTCTCCGCACTGCTGTCTGCCTGAGCAGTGTTCGCGAGAATCTCCTTGTCCAGCTCCAAACGACTCATCCGGCGACACTCGTCCCGAAGCTCCGCGAGCTTGATGGGGTGCATGATTCGCACCGACATGAGGGGAGGCAGCGCGAGAACGAAAGCCACGAAGAACAGGAACCCCGGCAACCACATGATCGGCTGCAGCCTTTCCGCTCCGCTGAACCCAAGGACTGCAGAAGCCGCGGACACGACGCCAAGGGCGGTGAGTGCGCTCCTCCGCCGAGTCTCTATCTCAGCCAGGCGAACTCTGAAACTGCTCGTAGCGTAGTCACAGGCCCTGGCCGTGGTCAGGGCTTCCTCGTTATCCGTGCTGGACGCGCCATCGGTTTGCCCCATTCGGGTCCACCGCCCCTCGCATCTTTTGGGTGTCCTACTCCGAGAGTGCCTCGTAGGTTGTCCACGCTCTCCACGGTCGCCGACCCCGCTAGAAATAGGTCGGCGGCGGTGGGCAGGGTGGTCAACCTATTCGCTGGCGGGCGCTTCCGGATCGACCTCGTTACCCCATGAAGTCCATCCGTCGCGAGGCTGTCGTGCGAACATCTCTAGGTACGGGCCAGGGCTGCAGGACTCGATGATCTTGTACTGCTCGTCGGGCTTCCGGGAGTGCTCACGCTTCCGGGAGACGATGATGTTCGTCTGAGTCCTGCCCGGCGAGTCCGTGCGCAGCCCCCCGCGCACGCCGAACAGTACGAGCTCGGTGACGTTGCGAAAGTAGAAGCCCACGCCTCTGCCATCGGGGCCACCGTCTTTGCGCACCTTGTACCAGACGAGATTGGTCTTGTACTCGAAGCCCCAGTGCTCCATTACCTGAAGCCCCTCGCGGATGAGGGCGTTTGGCACCCAGAGGTACAGGTGGCTCTGGGGAAGTGCCAAGCGCTGGACCGGCAACTCCACGATTTCCGAGAGGGTCATCGTCGGATACCGCGCCAGTCGTTGGTGCTCCGGTGCCATCTTCCCGGTCCTGTTGGCGAAGCGCCATGGCGGATCGGCGAGGATCGTTCCAAAGCTCTGCCAGTCGCGTGACAAGAGGTCGCGCGCGGCCTGACCCGGTTCGGGGGCGCCAGTCATCATCGTCTAGTCCTCTTCGTAGAGCTCACGTGTGATACCGAACACGAGCAGAGGACATCCTCCGCCGCCACCTCCCGCGACACGCGGAAGCAACTTGCCCATGTGCGTGGTCGATTGCCCAGTGGACTTGCCCCTACCAAGCTCAGTGAAGAGGTCAAGAATCTCCTCGGAGCGTGTGACGATGATCCCTACGCTCACCACCCTGAGCTCGAAGAGCAGGCGGAAGTTGTTGAGATCGCGGTCATAGAAGGGGTCTTTGTTGTTCCATTCGATCTCGAGCGCGATGCCATTCTTGTAGGCGTCAACCTTGTGGGTGGGCGAAGGGAGCGACTTCCCATCGACCACAATCTCTGTCTCGAACTTGCGCTCCCGCCACCCGCGCTTGCGGCAGAACTCCTCATCGAAGTACTGCGAGATCGGCGACTTGTTGCCCCCAGCGGTCAGTATCTCGCTGCGCCGCAGCCGGTAGCCGCTAAGCACGTCGATCAAGTCCTGCCACTCGGTAGGGAAGTCCTCGTGCAGGATCGCGCACGCGTGCTTCCACTCGTGGACTTCGTACTTGCGCTGAATCTCTGCCGGTAGTAGGTCGAGGGTCATCATGTTCTCCACGGTAGGGCGAGGTCTGACACGGGCCGAGCTAATGATAGGCGAAGCAAGAGCGTCGCAAACCGTGTCAGAGCCGTCTGCTATCGTCGCGCGCAACCGAATACCGGCCGTGTCACTGACACGGGACAGCCGTGTGATTGTGGGCAAACAATTGAGCCAGGACTTCCGGCCCTGGCTAGAGCGACTCCGCAACTGAGTCCATTACTTATGAGAAGCAGCGATACCGGATCGGTGCACCCCTGGAGGCCCAAACACCAGGAGCAATCCGCTACCAACGCGAGGACGTAGGGACCTTCGCACGCCAGTGACCGGGCGGTCAGCCCACGATCTGACGTTGCGGAGGTTCCTGTGTATCAACACGCAGCACGGCGCAAGCCGGGTGAACCGCTGGCCGCTGTCCTTCGTGCCCGAGGTGTCGACATCTCGGTCACGCAGGCGGCATCTGTCGCAAAGCTTCTGCTCTCGCTCGTCCAGGCGCGCCCTCTCGTCGCCGATCCCGATCCGGTGGGCTGCCGGCGCTCACGCGGCCCCTTGGGGGTCCGGGGGCGCCGGCCAGGATACGGACCGGTGACGGTCCAGAATGTCCCAACGCCTATAACATGGGACATTCTGTTTCCTCAGGCGGTGATTCGTAATGACTCACCGCATCTTACGGGCAGGCATCGACACCCTCGAAGTCTCGTTCATTGGCCAGGCCGATCCGATGCGCCTCGATGAGCTCGCTCGGCTCAAGGCGGCGGCACAGGCGCTCTGACGATCCTCAGCCGCTCGATCTCGGCGGCAGGCGCTTCCTCGTTCAGCCCAAAGCGGTGAAGCCCTGGCCGTACCGGCTCACGTGTTCTGACTTCGATATCCGGATCGGCGCGGGTTCGGGCAAGGGTGTCCCTACCGCCCAGGTCCACTTCGGTCAGTTTGGACTCGCGACGACAAACCCGGCGCAGCTCATCGAACACGCCCGGCTATGCCTGTGTGAGTTGGGGCCGCTGTTCGAGCGCGGCATCTCGCGGGTGGATGTGGCTGTGGATTGGCAGGGATGGGTGCCTGCACTTGCGGAGATGAGCTCTGTTGTCTGCGCCTCGTCGTACCGCCCGATCTACCCGAACCTGGACGCTCCGGAGACGTTCTACTTCGGCAAGCGAAGTCCGATGATCCGCGTCTACAACAAGACCGTGGAGACGACCAAGAAGCGCAAGAGCTGGTGGCTCCCCATCTTCGAGGCCTGCGACGGCTTCGACCCTGCCGAGGATGTGTGGCGCGCCGAGTGTGAAGTGCGCCGGGAACACCTGCGGGAGCTCGGCATCGACACCTGCGCCGATCTGCTGGCGGCTCCTAACGCGGTACTCGATTGGGCGCTCACGTGGGCTCAGTTGCGCGTCGGCAACAAGAACGACTGGATCGAAGATGAGCGCTGGAGTCGGCTTCGGTCTGTCAACCTGGAGGGCAAGACGCTGCTCCGGGAGCGGCGGATCGCTCGCCTGCTGTCGCTCGATGCGCTCGACTCGCGACTCGTGGGCCTCGTCGCAACGGCTGCGGCCTACTACGACGAGCCGGACTACTGGGAGACTCTGAAGCGGTTGTCTTTGAGCGCCGAGGTCTACATGATGGCCGAGGAGATCGACTTCGAGGTGCTTCGCCAGAAGAAGGCGCGGCGGCTCGATCTGGAGCTCAACTGCGAGGGGGACTCATGCAACGGTGTGTGATCTACGCGAGGGTGTCCACCAAAGAGCAGGCCGACGAGGGCTACTCAATCCCCGCGCAGCTCAAAGCCTGTCGGGAGTTCTGCACTCGCAACGGTCTCTCCCCTGTCGCCGAGTTCGTTGAGGCCTCTTCCGGGTCGAGAGCCGGACGCGAGCAGTTCGCCTCGATGTGTGACTTCTTCACCGAGCATCCCGAGGCCCGAATTGTCGTGGCCCACAAGCTGGATCGGCTCACGCGCAACTTCGGCGACATGATCCGCATCGACGAGCTCGGCGTGAAGGCGCGCTACGTCACCTCCGACTTCCCTGACGGTCCGGCAGGCGAGCTCGCAAGGGATGTGAACCTGGCCGTCGCCAAGCACTTCTCGAACAATCTGCGCCAGGAGGTCAAGAAGGGCATGGAGGAGAAGGTCGCCCAGGGCGGCTGGCCCCACTTCGCTCCGCTCGGCTACCTGAATGACAAGAACACGCGCTCCCTGGTGGTCGATCCTGTAGGCGCCTCCTTCGTCCGTCACGCCTTCGCGCGCTACGCCACCGGGCTTGTATCCCTCGCCGATCTCCGCGACGAGCTCTACTCGATGGGGCTGCGCTCCAAGACCGGCAACAAGGTCGGCGTCTCGGCTGTCGACAAGATGCTCAAGAATCCGATCTACGCCGGGCAGCTGCGGTACAAGGGGGTCGTCTACCCCGGATCGCACGAACCGCTCGTCTCTCTAGCGCTCTTCCAGGCGGTCCAGGACGCCTTTGCTCCCAACAGGCGGAACAACCAGGCGAAGAAGCGTTCCTACATCCTCAGGGGCTTCCTCACGTGTTCTGAGTGCGGGGCCAAGATCACGGCAGGGACTCACAAGGGGCACGTCTACTACCGCTGCACTCACGGTAAGGGCGCGTGCTCTCAGCGCTCCTACGTTCGTGAAGAGCGCCTTATGCGGGAGGTGGCCGAGGTGCTTGCCCGGATCGAACTCGACACCGAGATCATGGAGGCCCTGGTCGAAGAGGCTCGCATCCTGGAGCGCCAGGGCGCGGCGTCCTGGGTCGATGAGTGCGACTCGCTCAACCAACAGATCGCCACGGTGAGCCGTCGCCTGGATGCGCTGCTTAACACGCTGCTCGACGGCGTGATCTCGCAGGAGATCTACTCGGCGAAGTCTGCCGAGCTCGAAGAGCAGCGCTGGAGTTTGGAACGGCGGCGCGATTTGCTGTCGAAGCCTCCGGCTGACCTATCTGGGCAGGTCGAGGCGCTTCTACAGACTGCCGCTACCGCGCGGATCGACTTCGAGGCTGCAAGCGACGAGCTCAAGCGCGAGGTACTCTCCGAGGTACTTTGTAACCTCACCGTCGAGGGGGGGCACATAGGGTCCTACCAGTACAAAGACCCCTTCGGAGTCCTTGTGAAAGACTCCTCCGGGGCCTTATCTCAATCATGGTGGGCGCTAGAGGATTTGAACCTCTGACCCCTTCCGCGTCAAGGAAGTGCTCTCCCCCTGAGCTAAGCGCCCGAATGACCGCCCCTGAGGGCAGCGAACGCTATTCTACCAGCCGTTCGTGCGATGTGAACCCCTCGATATCTGCACCCTTGTCACACCCCCACGCTGCCGTTAGACTACCGTCTTGCGCGCGGACGTGGCTCAGCTGGTAGAGCACAACCTTGCCAAGGTTGGGGTCGCGGGTTCGAATCCCGTCGTCCGCTCCATCGAACTCCACGGAGGCTGGTCTGGAAGGGTGCACGAAGACCCGATCGGCCAGCCTTCTATCTTGATAGAGCCTCATCGGGTAGGACGGATGAGGTAGCCAGGTCGGCGACGTGGCCAAGTGGCAAGGCAGGGGCCTGCAAAGCCCTTATCCCCGGTTCGAATCCGGGCGTCGCCTCCAGACGGATACCGAGGACCCGGCCATCGCACCGGGTCCTCGCTGCACTCGTCCCCCCGCGCTACGATGGGCGCATGGATGCCGACCTCGGTGCTTCGAATGCGCTGGATCCCCGAGCCAAGTCCGTGTGGCGCGTCCAGACCGCGCTCGTGGCCGTCCCTCTCGCCCTCGTCGCCCTGGCAGCCGCCGCGTTTCTTCTAGTCTCAGGTTCCGGGTCGCTGCTCTCGGCCCTTGTCGGGCTTGGCGGGGTGGTTTTCGCGCTCGTGTGGATCTGGCCGCTCAACGAGATCAGGTATCGCCGGTGGCGCTGGGAGGTCAACGAACTCGAGGTCCGACTGCAACACGGGCTTATCGTGATCGAGCGCACGGTGATTCCCATGGTCCGCGTACAGCACGTCGACACGAGCCAGGGACCGATCATGAAGGCGTTCGGGCTCTCGGAAGTGAAGGTGTCGACAGCGGCCGGTGCACATGCGATCCCCGCGCTCGCCGACGAGGACGCGAACGCGCTTCGCGACAGGATCGCTGTCTTGGCGAGGGTGCATGATGACGGCGGACTCTGAGCCGCACGCCGACGCGCCCTCGACCGATGGGTCGGCCCCGCAGCGCACACCGGCTTCGCCCCCGCTGCGCCGCACTCATCCGCTGACGGTGGCGGTGAAGACGGCGAGGATGCTGGTCTCGGTGGTCGGCTTCCTGATCGCGTTCACGGTGTTCGGCTCGGCGAACGGACGTCTCCTCCAATCCATTGGACTCGCAGGCCTCGTGTTGCTCGCCACGGTCCTCATTGCAGCACTCTCATGGCTCTCATGGTCCCGGTTCACCTATGGCATCGTGGGCAGCGACCTCTGGATCGAGCGCGGTGTTCTCGTGCGCAAGAGAGCGACGATCCCCCTGCCCCGGATTCAGGGCGTCGACGTGCGTGCGGACCTGTTCAACCGGGTCCTCGGGCTTGTCGAGCTGCGCGTGCAGACCGCAGGGGGCGGTGACGATCCAGAAGCCGTGATCGGATCCGTTCCGCTCGCGGACGCGGAGGTGCTGCGCTCAGCGCTCCTTCGCGGTCATCTGACCGCCACAGAGACCGCGGGCACGCAGGCACCGAATCCCATCTTCGGAGCGAACCCCGTCGGGCGCATGAGCGACTTCAGAGGTGCGCTCGGAGGCGCCGAGATCGCTCGGGAGCAGACCGCCTTCGAGTTCGTCCTCTCGCCGAAACGGCTCGTGCTCTCCGCGATAACGTCCAATCAGATCACAATCATCTTGTTCATCGGCCTTGGCGCCGCCGCACAGGGTCTTGAGCTCTTCGGCGGTGGACTCATCGACACGATCGCCTCGACAGCCGGCAGGCTCGCCGTGCCGTTCCTGATCGCCCTCATCGTGCTCCTGGTCGTCGTCGGCCTCCTGATCGCGCTCGCAGTCGCGGTCGCGAAGACCTGGGGCTTCTCGGCGCGGCGAGTTGCGAACCGGATCGAGACCGAGTCGGGATTGCTCGAGCGACGGATGACGTCAGTACCGATTCGCCGTGTTCAGTCAGTGAGCGTGCAGGAGACGTGGCTTCGCCGTCTTCTCGGCTACCAGGCGATCACCGTCGAGACCGCTGGCTTCGGCAAGGGCGACGAGCAGGCAGGCGGTATCTCGACACAACTGGTCGTTCCGCTGGCCCGACGGGACGAGATCGGGGATCTGATGCACGCGCTGCTGCCGGAGGTTGGCGACCTCCCGCCGGTGCGCTCGCTACCCCGCAAGAGCATGCGCTTCTACATGCTGGTTCCCACGGTGCTGACCGTGGTCGCGGTCGGCGCGATCGCTGTCGCGGCGGGGACGTTCGTCCCGGTGGCTGGTGTCGGCCTGGCAGGCACAGGGCTCGTGCTCGCAGGCATCGTTGCCGCGAGCCGCTACCTGAGCTGGCGTTCTGCAGGAATCGGGACCGACTTCGACGCCATGACCGTACAGACCGGCATCATCGGCTCGAAGCGTGTCCGTCTCGGCCGGAACCGCATCCAGTCGATGCACCTGCGCCAGACTCCGTTCCAACGCCACGCCGGCATCGCGACGGTCGAAGCGTGGTCTGTCTCGGGCTCATCGAAGTCGCGCAACCGGATGCCGCACGTGCTTCTCGAAGAGGCCGATGCGATCGTCGAGTGGTTCCACTGCGGCACCGAGGAGAGCACCCGTCCTGCCTAGCCGCCTGCCGGCGTTCGGCGCCCCACGGGTACACCGGCTCGAACCGAGCAACGCCTCCAGAAACGAGCGCAGGCCGCCTCCCCCGCGAGGCGGCCTGCTGCGTTCGTACCGAGCTCATCACGCGCACCAAGACGCCGGTCCGTCCAACCGGCGTCCCTGAGGGGGAAGGGACGCATGGGGAACTCGGTGGAGCGAGCGAGACTAGGACGCGTACTTCAGCTGAATGCGCTTGGACTGCTCGAGCCGCGACAGACCGCGGTCGAGGTCATGCGGGTCGTTGATGTTCTCGAGCGCCCATTTCACGATCTCAACGGGCACGAGAGGATAGCGCTTGCGCGCCTGAGCCAGGGTCATGGCTGTCTCCTTTAGCTGCGACGATTGCTGCGACTACATCTGCGGTGATGACCCATCTGTCAGATAGTGTGAGCATTCCCCACATCCGCCGTCAAGCGAAGAGGCCCGCATCGCGGGCCTCTCGGCAGTTCAACCGGGTGTCGACGTCCGGACTCTAGAACCAGCCCTTCTTGCCGTACACATAGGTGCTGCAGAACTGCTGCTCGTCGAGGGTCAGGTAGATGATGCCTTCGATGATGCCGATGATCCACGGGACCCAGGACAGCACGCCGAACGACAAGATCGTCACGGCGAGCATGATCAGGCCCTCGGTGGTGTAGCCGAGGTAGAACTTGTGGACGCCGAACTGGCCGAGCAGGATGCCGAGCACGCCTGCAGCCACCTTGTTCTTGGGGCAAGGCGGGGCCGCGGGGGGCGGAGGCTGGTACTGCTGTCCGGGCGCGGGCGCGTACTGCTGACCCGGTAGCTGGTGCGCCGGGCGCAGTCGGAGGCGCGGGTGGTGGAGGCGCATACACCGGTTCGGATGGCACTGGCGGAGGCGGAGGCGGCGCCGGGACCATCGTCGGCTCGGGCTCCGCGGTCGATTCGGGCTCCGCGGCAGGCTCGGGCACTACCGGCGGCTGGGGCGCGGCAGGCGGCTCGGGGATCACCTCGGGCGCAGCGATCTCAGGCGCGGCGGGCGGCACAGGAGCCTCGGGCGCGACAGGCGGCTCCGCGGGAGCCTCCGGTTCCGGAACGCTAGGCATCGGCTCCTCAGGAGCATGCTCGGGCGTACCCATCGGTGTGTTGTCGCTCATGTGCAACACTCCCTCCGCGTGGTCGGACCCTAACCCTGTCTACCCGTTCGCTCCCCCATCACGACGCGCTCCTACGACCCCCACCGCCGGAACAGCTCGTGCTGCACCCCAAGCTGGTCCAGAACCTTGCCCACGACGAAGTTCACCAGATCGTCGATCGTCTCCGGACGCTGATAGAAGGCAGGCATCGCCGGCACAACGATCGCCCCCGCCTCGGTGAGCGACGTCAGGTTCCGAAGGTGGATGAGCGAGAACGGCGTCTCGCGGGGCACGAGCACGAGCGGGCGGCGCTCCTTGAGTGCGACGTCACAGGCGCGCTCGGGGAGGTCGGAGGCGCGACCGTTCGCGATTCCGGCCACGAACCCCATGGACGCGGGAATGACGACAGTGCCGTCCACGGGGTGCGATCCGCTCGCGACCGGATCGAAGAGGTTCTCGGGCCATGCGACGCGGAGTCTCTCGGCGGGGACCTGCAGGAACTCGGCGAGCGAAGTGGCCGGCGCGTCCTGCGGAAGATCGAAGCCGAGTTCGAACGCCGAGACCTCACGGCCCGCCTCGGTGGCGATGAAGGTCACCTCGTGCCCGTTGCTGAGCAGCTGCTCGAGTAGCCGGAAGCCGTATGCGCTGCCCGAGGCTCCGGTCAGGATGACGGTGTAGCGTCCCATGTGGTCTCCCTCTGGTCGCATGGCGACGGTGTGCTCTAGGCGAGCAGCCTGTCGAGGACCGCGCCCGCAAGCAGGATCACGGCGATCACGCCGTTGGTCGTGAAGAACGCGGCATTCAGCCGCGACAGGTCCTCAGGACTGATGATCGCGTTCTCATACCACAGCAAAGCCCCCGCGACCGCGACGCCGACGTACCAAGGCCAGCCCGCGCCGACAAGCCAACCGCCAGCGATCAGCAGCACGACGGTCAGCACGTGAAGGACGCGCGTCTGGGTCAGGGCACTCGCAACCCCGAAGTCGGCGGGCATCGAGTGCACGCCGTCGCGCACGTCGCACTCCACATCTTGGGTCGCGTAGATCATGTCGAACCCGGCGGTCCACAGCGCGACGGCCAGCCCGAGGATCCACGGCCCAGACGCCGACACCGGTGCCCCGACGGCAACCCATCCCGCGGGTGCCGCCAGTCCGAGACACAGTCCCAGCCAGTAGTGGCACAGCGGCGTGAAGCGCTTCATGTACGGGTACGCGAGGAACGCAAGCAGGGGTATGGGCCACAGCCACCGCGCCGCGGGCCCGAGTCGTGACGCCGCGAACAGGTAGACGCCGAACACGATCGCCGCGAACAGCCATAGCTCCCATGCCCGGACGATCCCGGCCGGCACCGCGCGACCCGCGGTGCGTGGATTCCGAGCGTCGATCTCCTTGTCGACAGCGCGGTTGACCACGAACGCGAACGAGCGGGCGCCGACCATTGCCACCGTGACCCACAGCAGCGCCCACCATGTGGGCCACCCGCCCGGCGTTACGAGCCGCTGGAAGTCCGGGAGGTTGCCCGAGCCAGGCGGGAAGGCAAGGGTGTACTGCTCGAACGGGCCGTCGAGCCGCAGCACGCTCCCATCGAATCGACCAGCGAAGAACGCGGCGCCGTAGATCGCACCGATGTATGCGTACGGCAGAGCGAAGATCGAGTGCTCGAACTTCACGAGCTCCAGGAACGTCTTGAGCGTGCCCTTGATGCCGGGCTCTCGAACGGCCGGCGGCGGACCCTGTCGCGCGGCAGACTCGTCGAACTCAGCGCGCAACCGTGCTTCGTCGCTACGGCTGGCGGGTCCATAGGCAGCTGTCGCCCCTGCCGGCGTCTCCCGCTCGCTCTGGGGACGACCGTCACTCACAGACCGAGCTCGCCCCACATCTCGTCGATACGCGCCTCGACCTCTGGCGGCATGGACAGCGAATCCGGCCACTCCCGGTCGTGGCCCTCACCCGGCAGCGGCTTCGTGGCGTCGACGCCCATCTTGTAGCCGAAGCTGTCGAAGTTGCTGGAGTGGTCGAGTCGATCCAGCGGACCCTTCGTGATGAGCACGTCTCGGCTGGGGTCGACGTTGTTGAAGCAGCGCCACGCCACCTGGGAGTAGTCGTGGCAGTCGACGTCTTCGTCGACCACGATCACGAACTTCGTGAACATCATCTGCCCCATCGACCATGCGAAGTTCATCACGCGGAACGCCTGGCCCGCGAACTCCTTCTTGATCTGGAAGATCGCGCAGTTGTGGAACACACCCTCGAGCGGCAAGTCGTAGTCGATCACCTCGGGAAGCATCGCGCGGATGACCGGCAGGAAGAGCCTCTCGGTGGCCTTGCCCAGGTAGTCGTCCTCCATCGGAGGCGGTCCGACGATCGTCGTGGGGTAGATCGGGTCGTGGCGCATGGTGATCGCCTCGACGTGGAAGACGGGGAAGTAGTCAGCCAGCGAGTAGTAGCCGGTGTGGTCGCCGAACGGGCCTTCCCATCGCGTCTCCTCGAGATGGCACCACCCCTCGAGCACGATCTCGGCGTGGGCCGGCACGAGCAGGTCGTTGGTCGCGCACTTGACGACCTCGACTGGCTCGCCGCGCAGGATGCCGCTGAACAGGTACTCGTCGATCATCGGCGGCACCGGAGCCGTCGCCGAGAAGATCGTGACCGGGTCGGCGCCCAGCGCGACCGAGATGGGCACCCGCTCGACGCCCGCCTCCTCCCACGCCCGAAGGTTCTTCGCGCCGTCGTGATGCTGGTGGATGTGCAGTCCAGTCGTGTTGCTTGTCGAACACCTGGAGCCGATACATACCGACGTTCAGCCGACCGCTCTTGGGGCTGCTGGTGACCACGAGCGGCAGCGTGATGAACGGACCGCCGTCCTCCGGCCACGTCTTGAGTACGGGAAGCTTGGTGAGGTCGACCTCGTCCCCGCGGAGCACCACCTGCTGCACGGGCGCCTTGGACTGCTTGATCTCCTTCGCCCCCGCACCCGCGAGGTCCTTGAGCCCCATGAGCGCGTCGAACTTGCCACGCATCGACGCCGGCAGGTCGAGCGGGATCAAGTCCATGAGCATCCGTGCCTTGGCGTCCAGATCGCGCCACGTACCTGTATCGGCATCGACGCCGAGCCCCCACGCCATGCGTTCGTAGGAACCCATCAGGTTGATCGCCACCGGCATCTCGTAGCGCTGGCCGGTCTCGCGACTGACGGGATTCTCGAACAGCAGCGCCGGACCGACCTGTTTGCTGACCCTGTCGGTCACCGCACCGATCTCGAGATCGGGATCCACCGGCGCCGAGACACGTGCGAGCTGGCCCTTCTCCTCGAGCAGGGCCATGAACTCGCGGAGGTCCTTGATCGCCATACCGGCCTCCTCACGACAACGGCCGCAACAAGCGGCCGGCTGGATTCAGGAAACGGACGCCGTGGTCGCGCGCCGCACCTTGGGATGATACCGCCCGACCAGGTAGCTCACCAGCGGCGCGAGCAGCGCCGCCGCACCGAGCCCGACGATCTGGATGAGGTCGAAGTCGTACTTCACTGCCCACATCAGGTCCGGCAGGCGCCACGTCGGTACGATGCCCCACTGCCACACGAAGACCGCGGCCTGAACCGCGAGCGTCACGATCGCTACGAGCAGTGTCACCGGGCCGAGCGTGAGCCATCCGGGCAAGTAGGCGCCACGGGGCGCTTTCGGCCGCTCTCGAAGCAGCGGGTAGACCGCTGCGGCGATGAGAACGCCGACAAGCCCGGCGACCGCGGCCTCGATCACCCTGCCGTTGATGAACGAATCGACCTGCTCGGCTCGATTGAACGACGAGAGCGACCACGCGTAGCCGTGCACCACGAAGAACAGGAAGTTGTAGACGGCGTAGTAGGCGAGAGTGCCCGCCAGGGCGGCCGCCAGGGCACGCCACGACGCCATGACCAGGACGCCGAGGAACAGCACAGCTACCGCGAGTGCGCCGAGCACGTAGCCCAGGCGGGACTCACGGTCCGCGGCGAGCTTCTGGGCTTGCACCCGCTCGAACTGTGTCGCCGCCTGCGACGCGGTGCCGACGTCGGTGGCGACCTCGACCGAAGTCGAAGGCGGCGAGCTGGCAACGACGTCAGCGAACGCGGTCAACGCGGCGAGCCGCTGGTCGCCTGCCGCCTGAAGACCCTGCGGCGCGCGGCCCTCAACGACCCGCGCGAGCGGCTCGCCAGTCGACTGCCGTGGAACCGGCGCACCAGCGAGTACGGCGACGGTCGGAGCGACATCGGACTGGCTTGCGGCACCGGTGCCGATCGGGATGCCGGGGCCGGAGAAGATGGCCGGCACGCTCGTGACCACCGACTCCCATCCGCCATGCCCGCCGGTCGCGATGTGCCCGTGGTCCGCCGCGACAACGAACACCGTCGACCCGTCCTGCAGTGCGGTCACGAGTCGCCCCAGGTCCTCGTCGACCTTGCGGGCGGTCTCGAGGTAGAACGCCGATCCGGAACCGGCGTTGTGTCCGGCCTCGTCGACGTCGGGCAGATGGACGACGAGCAGCGCGGGGTTCTCGGCGCGTGCGACCTTGATCGCCTCGTCCACATAGGTCGCACTGAGGTACTCGGTCTCCGACCAGGGCAGCATGAAGGAGGCGTCAGTGGCTGCCTCGACGTCGTAGAGCGCCTCGAAATCGCGCGGTCCGACGAACGCCACGCCGATGCCCTCGCGCTTCGCCGTCTCGAACAGCGTCTCGACCTTCACCGGTCCCACATAGTCGTTCGTGGTGACGCCACTGATGTACGCGGGCGCTCCGGAAAGGAGATTCGTCCAGTTCGGATAGCTGAGCGAGGGCTGCCCCGCCGTAAGCACGTACGACATTCCGTATGAACGCAGCCGGCGCATCGTGTCCAAGTCCCGCGACACGGGGTCGGTCAGTCCGTCGATGATCACGAAGACGGTTCGCGGGGCGACACGCTGCCCTGCACCTGATTCCGGCAGCTCCACCGGCGTGTACGGCGAACGGTACTCGGCGACTTGAGCCCAGGAGTAGTTCGCGAGCGTGTACGCCCCGTACGCCGAGGCGACACAGACTGCGGTGACGGCGACGAACAGCAGCCAGCGCCCAAACGACTGCACGGGCTAGCCGTCCTGTCCGAACAGCACCGACTCGAGGTCGTCGAGGGTGCGGACGAAGCGATGCGCGTCCTGCTCGGGCACCGGCCCTCCGAGGCGGTCGATCAGCACGGCCCGCATCCCCACCGCGTCGGCACCGATGACGTCGGCATAGTGGTGATCGCCCACGTGAGCGCACGCGTGTGGCGGCAGTCCGAGGCGCGAGCACGCCAGCTCGAAGATCCGCGGATCGGGTTTGTGCAGCCCGACCTCGGCGGAGGAGACCACGGTCTCGAGGTACGGCGCGATCCCCAGCCCCTCGATCAGGCCCGACAGACGGCTGTCCCAGTTCGAGATGATGCCGAGCTTGAGCCCGCCGGCACGTAGGCGCTCCATCGCCGGAAGCACGTCACCATAGGGCCGCCATCGCCCGGGGTCGCCGAACTCCTCGTAGACGCGGCGTGCGATCGCCTCGGCGTCTTCCTCGATCCCGAGCTTGCGGCAGAGCAGGGCGTACATGCCCACCCAGACCTGCGAGGCCTCGTCTTCGTTGGTCCAGAACGTGTCATCTTCGCGGTAGCGGTCCTCGTAGTACTCGTCGACGAGCGGCAGGTACGCGTCGATCGCCGCGAGTTCGTGCTCGTGGCCCCACTCCTCGAGGATCTCCTTCACGACCGCGGAGACGCTGGGATACGGATAGAGCAGCGTGTTCCCGACATCGAAGAAGACGGCCTGAAGCATGTGCGCGTTGATCCGCTGGCGGCTAATCGTCGAGGTACTCGACGACGTCGAAATCGCGCGGTGGGGCGACGGGTGGAACCTCGCTCGGATAGCCCACTGCGATGCACGCCGCGATCGCCGTGCCGTGGGGAATGCCGAACACCGACCCCAGCTCGTCGCGTACCCAGTACGAGAACGTGATGTTGCACCCACCGAGGCCCACGTCGGCGAGCCCCAACAGCAGGTTCTCGATGGCACACCCCAGCGAGATGTACTTGTTGAGCAGGTTGAAGTCGCCCTCGATCTCCGGAGTCGACACACCGATCACGACGGGCGCCTCGCCCAGGAACGAGTACCACTTCACCGCGTCCTCGTAGCGGCGGGGGCCGAGGGCATCCATGTACTCCGACAGATGGATCGTCGACTGGGAGACGATCTCGCCCACCTTCGCGCGCGTCGCTCCAGCAGCCACGTAGAAACGCCACGGCTGCGAGTTCATCGCCGACGGCGCGAGTACCGCCGTCTCGATCGCGGACTGAATCAGGTCTCGGGGAACCGGATCGGGCTTGAAGTCCCGAATCGAGTGGCGCGCCCTGACGAGCTCGGAAAACTCCATGGTGGTGCCCCTCCCTCTCACCGCATCGCGGCCAGCACGCGCTCGCAGATCGTCGCCGCTGCCGCGGGCTTGCCGAGCTGCTCGGCGTTCGCCGCCATCTGGTCCAGCCTATCAGGGTGCGTGGACAGGAACCGCACCTTCTCCACCACGTCGTCCTCGTCTCGGGCCTGCAAGCCGGCGCCGTAGTTGACGAGGAAGTCGACGTTGAACAGCTCCTGGCCCGGGACGGGATTGAAGATGATGAGCGGAAGTCCCATTGCCAGCGCCTCGGAGACGGTCAACCCCCCTGCCTTGCCCACGAGCACGTCGGCTGCTCGCATCATCTTATGCATTTCGTCCGAGTAACCGAATACCCTCACCAAAGGTTGGTGCTTCTCGAGCGTATCGAGACGACGCTTGAGCCGACGGTTCGTCCCGGTGACGGCAACGACTTGGATTCCCCGTCCGGCAAGCTGCTCGGCGATCTCCTTCAGGTCCCCGACGCTCCCTGCGGCCGCCGTCAGAAGCGCTGTGAAGCGGTCGGCCAGCTTGATCTCCTTGCGGACGGCTCCCCGCTCCACCACGTGCGAGAACTTCTCGTGCACGGGAATCCCCGAGACCACCACGCGATCCCACGCGATCCCCCTCACCACCAGGTCTTCCCGCACCTCCTTGCACGCCACGAAGTACAGATCCGTGGAGGGGTGCAGCCACTGGTTGTGTGCGCCGTAGTCCGTGATCACGGTCGCCGAGACCATCGGGCGCTGCTGCTTGATGTCGGTCACCACACCACCCGCCACGGGGAACGTGGAGATGACGGCGTCAGGGGCGTACGCGTCGACGAACTCGGCTGCCCGGGCAAAGCCGCCCAGCTTCAGCTCGTCGATGACGGGGTTCTTGGGCAGGAGGTTCGAGACCTCGAAGAACGCACCGTAGCCGGCCGGAAAGAACTGTACGGACTGGGTGTAGGCGAACCGGGCGAGCACGTTGACACCCGGCATGAACTCGTCGAAGAAGTCTACGACCCGGGTCTCGACGGAGTTCCCGTAGTGCGCCTGGTAGTACCTGACGAGCGCCTCCGCGGCAGAGCGATGTCCGCCCCCGAAGGAGGCGGACATGATCAGGATGCGCTGTTTGCTGGAGGGGCGGGAGGCTCCGTGGGTCAAGACGGCCTTCCGATTCTGTGCTTGATCAGCCTCACCATCGTCCCTCCCATGGGCGACGGCTCGAACTCGACCCGGTCCACGAGGGCGCGCATGAACATCAGACCGCGCCCGCTTGTCGCATACAGGTCCTCCGGAGCGTCCTTGTCTCCGTCGAACCCGATCCCGTTGTCCATGATGTCCAGCACCACGCGGTCGTCGTACGCGGTCAGCCCGACACGGATGCGACCTCCCCCGTCCGCGGGCTGCCCGTGTCGAACCGCGTTCGACAACGCCTCACCCAACGCGACCTTGATGTCGAAGAGCGCGGCATCGGGGAAGCCGAGCGGCTCCAGGTCCCCGGACACGTCATCGCGCACGGTGCTCAGCAGTTCGGGCCGAGAATCGATCTCGATGTCGCGGCTCCACAGCGGGCTCGCGGCTTCGCTGGGCAGCTCCAGGCCCTCGAGCGCGGCGTCCACGTTCGACGACATCGCGAAATCGCGGGCGACGTAGGCGAGCCCCGAGATCTCGAGGATGCGAGCGACATCGCGGTTCGCGCCTGCGAGGACGACCCGGCCCGACACGGGCTGCAACCGGTGATCGAGCCACACGAGCAGACCGAGCGCGGAGCTGTCCGCGTAGGTGACCTGCTCGAGGTCCAGGATCACGTTCGTGCAGCCGCTTTCGAGCGACGGAGTCCAGACGGCGCCGCACCTCGGGCACGACCGCGATATCGACATCTCCTTCGAGATGGAAGACGCACGTCGCCGTCCCCGGGATGAGGTCGACGTTGAACATCGTCATAACGTGCCGGCCCCTTCTCTCCCCCTGCCGTGCGTGCCGTTCTGCTCCGCGAGCATGACCGCGAGGACCGCCACGTCGTCTCTGATATCACCGCGAACGAACCGACGTACGTCGCCCAAGACACGATCCGCCACGTCCTGCGCCGATCCGCCTTCCGCGAGCGACTCCCGCAACCGCTCTTCCCCGAAGAACTTGTTCCCTCGGCGTGCCTCGGTCACACCGTCGGTATACAGAACGATCAGGTCTCCATCGGCGAGTACGCAGCTTCGCTGTTCGTACTCGGCCGTAGGAATCGCGCCGAGAAGCGGGCCCGTGGGACCGAGGAGCTGGGTGTGGCCGTCGCCGTGGCGCACGAGCCCCGGGGGATGACCCCCGTCGGCCCAATCGACCCGCCTCTCCCCCGGCTCGATCGCCCCGACCCATAGCGTGACGATGTCGGACGGCTCTCCCGTCGCGCACACGAGGCGGTTCAGTTCGGCGAGGATGGCCGACGGCGAGAAGCCCGCTGCGATCAGCGCGCGGGCGGAATACCGGATCATCGAGGTCTTCGTCGCCGCTTCGATGCCCTTGCCCGCAACGTCGCCGATGAACACGAACGGCCGACCATCGGGCGAGAGCATCATGTCGTAGAAGTCCCCGCCGATCTCGGCATCCGGAGCGGCGGCCGGCACGTACGCGGTCCCCGTCTCGAGGCCTGCGAACGTTGGGAGCCGCTCGGGACGAATGCTGCGCTGCAGGCGATGGGCGATCGTGTGTTCTCGGCTGTACATACGTGCGGTGTCCACCGCCAGCGCAGCCTGGGAGGCGAAGGTCCTCAGCAGGCTCACGTCCTCGTCGCTGAACGCGGCCACGTCCTCTGAGAATGCGATCAACACACCGATCGAGTGGCCACGCGCAAGAAGCGGCACGGCGATGAGCGACCTCAGCCCCGACGCGGCAGCCGCGGCCGGCAGTCCGCCCATGTCCTCGTGCAGGTCGCGGAACACCGCCGGCTCGCCGCTGGCGAACACGTAGCCGGGCACGTCTTCGCCCGGCCTGACCTCGAGGTCGAGCACCGCCGGTGGGACCTGCCCTCTGGCCATGTCGCTCGTGATCATCCTCCGCGCCGCGTCGTAGGTGAGCAGCGCCACCGCGTCGGCGTTGAAGATCTTCTGGACCACGTCGAGCACCCGGTTGAGGACGACGTTGACGTTGAGCGAGGACCCGACGACCTGACTGATGCGAAACACCGTCTCGAGATTCGCGGCGCGGGTCACCGCCCGCCCGTACAGATACGCGTTGTCGAGGGCCAGCCCCACCTCGTCTGCCACGGCATCCAGCACGGCGGTATCGCTCGCGGCCGGATGCGCCGCCCGGAGCGCGACGGCCACGACCGCGCCGTGATCGCCGTCGAGCCCAATGGGCGCGACCAGCATCGACTTGTCCCCCACGCTGCTCGAGAAGGCCGTGGACGACCGGGTCTTCCTCGCCCAGCAGCAGCAGCGAACGCCGGTCGGCCGGCGAGCGGGAGACCGCCGCTCGCGCGACTCGTAGCAGTGCTGCTTCCTCCGCAGGGTCCGGCAGCGGAGCGAGGCCCGTGATCTCGCGGTCCGCGAGTGCGAAACGGACCCAGGCAGCGTCCATCAGCTCGGACAGGATCTCGGCGACACGGTCCAGCCCGTCCGAGAGCGCGCCGGGGCGGGCGAGTTCCTCGGCTACGCGCCGAAGTCCGTCGGACAGGGACCTCGCTTCGGACTCCTGGGCGAACAGCCGAGAGGTGTTGACGGCCACCGCGGCCTGCGCCGAGAAGGTCCGCAGCATCTCGAGCTGCCCCGCGTCGAGGGGCGCGGACCCCTCCGAGACTACGACGACCACGCCGAGCGCCCGCGATCCGATCGCAAGCGGGCATGCCACGGCCGGGCCCGAGACGGGCAGCTTCAGGCCGCCGAGTTCGTCAGTCAGGTCCTCGAATCGGCCGTCGAACGTGATCGGCCCGCCCGAGTCGAGCGCACGCGCAAGCCAGCCCGTACCGCTTCCGGCCACCGGAACGGTCGCCCCGGCCGCGACGCCGCCCGCACGAGTCAGCACGAGCTCGTCGTTGTCGAAGTCGAGCAGGTACAGCGCGGTGACACCGGGACCGACGATATGGGGAATGGCGTTGAGCACTCCGTCGAATACCGTCTCCGGTTTCGAGGCGCTGGCGAGCAACTGCGTGACGTCGTGCAGCGCGTTGACCCGGAGGGCCATCGCGTTGAAGGCGTCGGCCACCCGGCCGATCTCGTCATCGCGTTCCACGTCGATGGGACGGACATATGCCCCCGAGGCAGCCTGCAGGGCGGAGGCCTCGAGCTCGCGCAGCGGGGCGACGAGCCGGTTCGCCAGTACCCACGCGACGGCGAGCCCAGCGAAGCCACCCACGACCAGCACGAGCACGAGCGGGCTCACGACGCCCAGCGTGCCGAGTGTTGCGGCGAGCGTGGGCTCGGCGACGGCCACACGCCACGAGAGGCCGGGCGTCGCGATCGGCTCGGCGCGGCCCAGAAGCGGCCGGCCTTCGCTGCTTGTGATCGACATGTCGCCGCCGAACAGCGGGTTTCCCCGCCACTGCAGCGTGCGCAGATCGATGGTCGGCCCGACGGCGGCAACGAGGCGCGGAGGTGTGCCCTCGGCAAGAACGAGCACCGACTTGTCCGCATCGATGCGTGCCAGTGCGAGGACCTGCTGTGCGAAGTTCTCACGCAGGCGTACGAGCGCGACGCGGACTCGGCCGTCCGGCAGCGCGACCGTTCGAGCAAGCCACACTCGCGGTCGCCCGTTCTTGGTGTCGGGAGCGGCCTCGACGTACGCCAGACCCTCGCTGAGTCCGCGGTCCACCAGGGCATCGGTGCCCCGCGGGAGCGGCGTGCCCGTGGGCGCGACCGCGAGCGGCCTGCCATCCACGTCGAGCACCAGCGCCATATCGGCCCATCCCCGGCCGGCCGCAAGCGCCGCGTCCAGCGAGGTGGCCGACGGGGACTCGGCCGCCGCGGTGGCCGCGGTTCGCTCCCCGACTCCGTCGACGATCGAGAGTCGACCGTCCAAGATCTCGCGTATCGCCTGAAGCCTGCCGCGCTGCTCGGCGGAGACCAGTGCCGCTGACAGCCGAGACGTGGTGTAGAGGGCAACGGCGATGGCGACAACGACGACCACGACACCCACGGCCAAGGTGACCCGCAGGATGTTAGATGCGATCCTTCCGGATCTGCGCCGATCGCTGCTCACGTTAGAGGCCCCGTCGCCGAGTGGGGCCGCGACGGCCGCCACCATCTCATCCTAGCATCGGGACCTACAGCTCGAAGCTGGGAAGCGCGCTTGTGAGCCACCCGGCGAGCACTCCGAGGCGTCCGGTGAGTATCAGCACTCCGACCAGGATGAGGAGCACGCCGGCCACGCGGCTTATCACCAGCGCGTGCCGATTGAGCCAGTTCAGCAGCGGGCGCACCCGCCCGAACAGCAGTGCGACGAGCACGAACGGCAGTCCCAGGCCTATCGAGTACGCGAGCAGGAGCAGCGCGCCTCGCCCGGCGTCCCCCGTGGAAGCAGCGAGCGCGAGGATCGTCCCGAGGATCGGGCCCACGCAAGGGGTCCACCCCGCCGCGAACGCCATGCCCATCACGACGGCGGCTCCGCGCCCGAAGGTTCGCGCCTTGCCCATCTCGACGCGCGCCTCGCCGTAGAGCCACGGCACCTTGATGATCCCGAGCATCAGCACGCCGAACGCGATCACTACGAGACCGGCCACCTTCTCGATGACGTCGCGGTAGTCGAGAAGGAACGTGCCGAGGACAGACGCGGTCGCGCCGAGCCCCACGAAGACGATCGAGAACCCGAGCACGAACAGCAGCGACGGGACGACGATGTCGAGCCGACCCGGGAGCGACCTCTGTCACCGTCACCGGTAGAGCCACCAGTCGCGTACGAGAGCTCGGTGACGGTCAGCCCGGTGAGAAACGAGAGGTAGGCCGGTATCAGCGGCAGAACGCAGGGCGACAGGAAGGACAGGAGCCCGGCCGCGAACGCACCGACGAAGCTGACGGATGACATGCTAGGCCGCGGGCTCCGCCTCGTAGCCGATCGATCGGATGGCGGCGATCACATCGTCGAGCGAGACGGTGTCGGAGTCGTAGGACACCACCGTGGTACCGGATGCGTGGTCGCTCTTCACAGACTCGATGCCAGCGAGGTCGCCGACGGTCATGTCGATGAGCATCGAGCACGAGCCGCAGTGCATACCTGTGGTGTTCAACTGAGCGGTGACTGTGGGCATGCCACTCCCCTTCATCATTGCCGGCTGCGTCGCAGACGGAATCGAATCCCGCCCGCAAGTGTACCCGTCCCCGAGAAGGGACGGTCGGTCACGCTGCGGCCGAGTCCGGCCGTTCCGCGCGGTCGGTCACGTCGCCGACGAAGTGGCCGCAATGGGGGCAGATCCGCCAACCCTCGAGGATGCTGGCGCCGCACGCAGTGCAGTGAACGCGCACCCGAGACGGAAGGCGATCGCCGGTGGCCAGGAGTGCCCACGCAACGCCACCGACGAGGAAACCGGCGGCGATAGGGACGATCCAAGTGAGTGCGGCGACCGAGTTGCCGAGCCCGTCGACGGCTCGGGTAAGTACGGCAACGGCTAGCAGAACGACGGCGATCGACGCCGCGCCGATCACAGCCACGAGAAGCTTCCATACGACCTTGGGTGACACGGCTCTCCGCTTCCTGACTTCGCCTCACCCCGCGCGAGTGCAAGGCATGTGCCAAGAAAATTCATCCAACTGGAGTGCCTCGGCGGCGCGTTGCCGCAGGTTACCGTCGCATTTCGGCGCAGGCGTTCGGGCGGGCTACAGGCCGAACCGCTGCACCCGCGCCTCCAGCGTCTTCGTCGTGAGCCCCAGCAGCTTCGCCGCCTTGGGCACGCTACCGCCGGTACGGTCGAGAGCCTGTTTCACCAGGTCGAGCTCGACCTCTTCGAGGTCGATGCCTTCCTCGGGGAGGATGAACGCTTGGGGGTTCACGCAGACGCCGTAGCCGGAGCGCACCTCAGCGGGAAGATCGTCCACGGTGATCTCGTCGCCATGCGAGAGGATCACCATGCGCTCGATCGTGTTCTCGAGCTCCCGGATGTTGCCTGGCCACTGGTAGTTGACCATCGCCTCCATGGCATCGCCGCTGATCCGCTTCGTCCCCGCGCCCGATTTGTCCAGAAAGTGCGCGATGAGCACGGGGATGTCGGCTGCACGGCTGCGCAGCGGCGGCAGGTAGATGGGCACCACGTTCAGACGGTAGAACAGATCCTCGCGGAACTCCCCGTCGGCGATCAGCTGCTGCAGGTCGCGGTTCGTCGCCGCGACCACACGGACGTCCACGTCGATGCTCCGCGTCCCTCCGAGACGCTCGAACTTGCGCTCCTGCAGGACCCGCAGCAGCTTCACCTGGGTGGCCGGCGAGATGTCGCCGATCTCGTCGAGGAACAGCGTTCCGCCGTTCGCCAACTCGAATCGACCCGGCTTCGGCGTCATGGCACCGGTGAACGCGCCCTTCTCGTAGCCGAAGAGCTCGCTCTCGAGAAGCGTCTCGGGCAGCGCACCCGCACTCACCGACACGAACGGCCTCTGCGCGCGTGGCGACAGGTTGTGCAGCGCACGGGCGATGAGTTCCTTGCCGGTGCCCGACTCGCCATAGATCATCGCGGTCGCGTTGGTGGGCGCGACCTTGTGGACCGTCTCGATGACCTCGAGCATCCTCGGCTCGGAAGCCACGATGCCCTGGACGTCCCATTCCTTGTCGACCTCGGCACGCAGGCGCTCGACCTCGGCGGCGAGGTCGGAGTACTGCATCGCCTTGCCGAGAACCAGCTTCAGCTCTTCGAGATCGAACGGCTTGGTGAGGTACTCGCTCGCGCCGGCCTTCATCGCCTCGACCGCGGTCTCCACGTTGCCGTGCGCGGTCAGCATGATGATCGGGAAGTTCAGGCCCTTGCCGCGCACGCGCCGCAGCACCTCCATGCCGTCGGGCTCGGGCATGCGGTGATCGAGCAGCATCGCGTCAGGCGGCGAGTCGCTGACGGCGGCGAGGGCATCCTTGCCGTTCTCGGCCTCGACGACCTCGAATCCCTCGCCGGACAGCGCCTGCGAGAGCACCCACCGCATGTTCTTCTCGTCGTCAACGACCAGGATGCGCTTGGCCATGCATTCCCTCCGCGGTCACTCGTCGAGGGCCGGTAGCGACACGACGAACGTCGTCCCCTCCGGCCCGCTCGTCACTTCGATGTGCCCGTCGTGTTCGTCGAGGATCCGGTGCACGATCGTGAGACCGAGTCCGGTTCCCTCCGCTCGCTTGGTGAAGAACGGGTCGAACACCTTTGACAGGTCCTCTTGCGGGATGCCCGGTCCGTCGTCTTGCACGGTGACCTCGACGTAGCCGTTGGTCGCTCTGCCGGACACCCTGATGGTACCGCCTTGGACCTCCATCGCCTGCACCGCATTGGTGACGAGGTTCAGGAAGACCTGCTTGAGCTGGTCAGGATCGCCCATCACGTCGGGCATGTCGCCAGCGAACGATGTCTCGATGTGGACGTTCGACTGCTTCGCGAAGCGGTCGGTGAACAGCACCACGTCGCGCAGTACCTCGGGCAGATCGATTCGCGTCATCGTCGGCGTGCTGGGCCGTCCGAAGTCCAGGAGCGCCTTCACGACCTTGTCGAGCCGGTCGATCTCCTGCTTGATGACATCGGCCGACTTGTGGATGCGCTCCGCGTCGCAGTTCGCGTCCTCGAGCAGCTGCACGCTGGCCTTGATCACGCCGAGCGGGTTGCGGACCTCGTGCGCGACACCCGCGGTCAGCTCGCCCATCGCCGCGAGGCGATCAGCGCGGATCAGCTGGTCGGTGAGCGCCCGCACCTCCGAGACGTCCTCGAGGGTCACGACGGCGCCCAGCACGGCACCGCCCACGGCGCGCATCCGCGACGTCGAAGCCTGGACGTGGATCTCTCTCCCCGCCCCGGTGACCATCGTGACCTCGCGAAGCGTCAGCGGCAGCCGGCCCGACAGCACCTTGGCGACATCGCCGGAGAGCCCCCCGTCATCGCGGAACAGCGCCGAGATGGGCTTGGGCACCATCTCGAACTCCGACACCCCGAGTAGCCGCTCCGCGGCAGGGTTCGCCGTGGCGACGGAGCCGTCCGGTCCGACGGTCAGCACGCCGCTTGTGATCGACCGCAGGATCGACTGCGTGTAGTCCTGCACGTTGATGAGCTGGATCGCCCGCTCCTCGAGCTTGCGGTAGGCCTCTTCGAGCTGAGAGCTCACCGCGGTGAGGTCGCGAGTCTTCGCCTCCTCGGCGTCCCGAAGCGCACCGAAGAGCAGACCGATGGCCACGTACGTGACGATCTCGAGGGCGTTGTTGACTCTCAGGCCGACGAGCGCGCTGGGCCGGAACATCTGGAAGTGGTTCACGGCGAACAGCGCCGAGACGATGACCGCGGTCGTGAGACCGCCGCGCTTTCCGAACACGAACGCGGCGTAGATGATGGGGATGTAGTAGAGGCGGCGATACAGCAACAGCAGGGTCTGCTGCGTCTGCACGGACATCTTCCCCGCGCTGCCGACCGTCGCATACTCGAGCACCGCGACGAGAGCGACCATCACCACGATGGCGACGATGGAGCCTATGTCGGAGCGCCGGTTCTCCCCGCGCGCCTGCGGACCGTAGGGCCCGCGGTCCGCACTCATCGACGGCGCCTCGCCCATGACGGCTCGATGTGCAGCTCCTCGCGGTACTTCGCGACCGTGCGGCGCGCGACAGTGACGCCCTCCTCGGACAGCAGCTCCGCGAGCTTCTGATCGGAGAGCGGGTGGGCCACGTCCTCTTCCTTCACGAGTTCGCGCAGCCGCTGCTTGATGGTGGTAGCCGCGACATCCATGCCGGTCGAGGTGCGATAGCCGCCGCTGAAGAAGTGCTTGAGCTCGAACAGCCCGTACGGCGTGGCCATGTACTTTCCGGTCACGCCACGGGAGACCGTGGACAGGTGCACCCCCAGCTCGACGGCCACGTCCTCGAGGCGCAGCGGCCGCAGCGGGCCTTTGCCGTTCTCGAAGAACTCGCGCTGGACCTCGAGGATGATCTCGGTGATGCGAGTGACCGTGTCCTTACGACGATCCACGTTGCGGATGAAGCTCTCCGCCGAGCGGATCTTGTCCTTGAGGTAGCGCTTCGTGTCGTCGTCGGTTCGCCCCGACCGCAGCATCTGACGGTACCGAGGTGAGACCTTCAGTGTCGGCAGCGACTCGCCGTTGGGCATGATGACCCAGTCTTCGCCGAACTGTCGGAGCGTCACGTCGGGCACGATGTAGCCGGGCGAGGGCCCTGGCGAGAACGCCCCGGCCGGACGCGGATTGAGGGCGCGCAGCACCTCGACAAGGCGGCGCACCTCGCTCTCGTCGACGTGCAACGCCCGCGACACCTTGCGGTAGTGGTTCGCCGCGATGTCGTCGAGGTGGTTCGCGATGATCTTGTCGAGCAGTGGCTCGGTGATGCCGAGGTACTCCATCTGGATGTGCAGCGCCTCGGAGAGATCTCGGGCACCCACTCCCGGCGGATCGAGCTGCTGCACGACCTCGAGTGCCTCCTGCGCGCACTCGATGCTCACACCAGAGAGCCGGCTGATCTCGTCCAGCGACGCCTTGAAGAACCCGTCGTCGTCCAGCGACCCGATGATGAGCATCGCGGTCCGCATGACGTCCTCGTCCACGTCGAGCATGCCGATCTGCTCCAGCAGGTAGTCGTCGAAGCTCTGCGCCCCGCCGACGAATTCCTCGGTGTTGGGAGACTCGGCGTTGGGATCGCGGGGAGCCAGCGGCTCCATGCTGTCGAGATCCTCGTACATCTCGAGCCACTCGTCCCACGAGCGCTCCTCCTCCTCAGAGGTGGGCTCCTCGGCAGGCTCGTCCTCGGCGGGCTCGTTCTCGGTCTCGTCGACCTCGAGGACCGGGTTCTCCAGCATCTCGACCTCGATGAGCTGGGCAAGGTCCGCGATGGGCATCGCGAGGATATTCAGGCCCTGATACACCTGCGGCGACAGCGTGACACGATGCTTGAGTTCTGGTCGTTGCTGGAGCTCCACGCGCGCCCCCTTAGGCGGCAGTGCTGCGGCGACCCAAGGGCCGCCTCTGGCAGCAAATAGTATACCGCCCTCCGAGACAGGCGACGTGAGCGAGTGCTTCGTTCCCGATGAACGGTCCGTTCACGACGGTGAAGACCGGCACGGATGGCCGGTCGCGCGCGGTCGCGCGCTAGAGGGCCGGTGGAAGCTCGGGCTCGGGAGGTTCGGGGAGCTGCACGACCGCGATGGCGGCTACCACGAGCAACCCGCCGAGGATCTGGCTTCCCGTCAGCGCCTCGCCCAGGAGGACGTACGCCCCGAGCCCGGCGATGAAGGGCTCGACCGTCGACGTGACCGTCGCCGCAGTGGGCGGGATGAATCGCAGTGCGTACAGGAAGGCTCCGAAGGGCACGATCGTGCTCACCACCGCGAGGTAGGTCACCGCGGCGAGCGTGGCCGGATCCGCCAGCGGTTGCGCGACGGTGCGCGGGCCGAGCACCGCGATCCAGAACAGGGCCGCGAAGCCCAGCCCGAACACGAGCGTGGTCCACGGGCTGAACCGGGTCGCCGAGTAGCTCCCCATCAGCGAGTAGCCGGCGAAGAACACCGCCGAGGCCAGGCCCCACGCGATTCCCGCCGGAACGACCACAAGTCCCGCTCCTCCGACCACGCCGACGACGAGGGCACACCCGATGACGGAGAGTGCGACGCCTACCGGCAGCTGCCAGGTCAGCCGGTGCTTGAGGACCACCACCGAGACGACAAGCACCAGGATCGGGGCGAGGTACTCGAGCAGGATGGCTGTGGCGACATTCGTCAGCGAGATCGTCTTGAAGTAGGTGAAGTGGACCATCGCGAGGCCCGCGATGCCGAACACAGCGAAGAACGGCAGGTTCCTGTACGGGACGACGAGGTCGCCTCGGCGCAGCACGACCAGTCCAAGCATCAGCAGAACGAACGAGACCAGCGCGCGGTCGGCCGAGAGCGTTGCGGGATCGATAGCGATGCCCAGGGGCTGGAACGGCCACGAAGCCGTGGCCGACGACGGCACGGTGAACAGCCACTTTGCCATCAAGCCGCCGGTCGCCCAACACGTCGCCGCGAGTAGCGCGAGCGCGTAGCCTCGCCATCGCAGGGCTGGGTCGTACCGACCAGTCACTCATCCTCCGCTTGCCAGATATACCCCTAGGGGGTATGTTGTCCAGTGTCACGAGCTGCGCAAGCATATCGCGAAACACCAGAGGAGCTCCCATGTCCGACCAAGCCATCCCCGACGACTCCGAACGGCGTCGAATCGTCAACCGGCTCAAGCGGCTCGAGGGCCAGATCCGCGGGTTGCAGTCGATGATCGAGAGCGGTCAGGAGTGCGAGGCGGTCCTCACCCAGATCATGGCCGCGAAGTCGGCCTTGAACCAGGTCGGACTGCACATCGTGGGGCATTCCATGAAGACCTGCCTCGTCGACACGGAGGACAAGACCCCCGACGAGCTCATCGACGAGGCCATCGCCGTGTTCATGAAGTACTCGAGCTGCGTGAAGTAGTTCGCCGCCGCCGCGCCGAGAACACCGAAGGGCCCCGGCTGTCGCCGGGGCCCTTGTCGTATCGCTCTTCGCTGTGCTTCCCGCACGGGCCGTCTCGAACCTGGCCTCGCGCCCGACCCACGGTCGGCGCGGCTACCCTCAACCGAACGGGCTCGCCGGTGCGCAGCCCGAACTCTTCGAAATCGCCGCGGACGAGGTCGTTCCCACGCCCAGCACTCCCCCGCCGACACCGATCTTCATCTGCCCGGCGCCGCAGTCAGGGCAGACCCGGTCGTCATCGCGGATCATCCGCGGCACGAACCGTTCGGCGCGACATCCGCACTGCGTGCAGGTGAGGTCGTAGGTGGGCATGCGCTAGAGCCCGAACTCCGAGGCCATGGCATCCGCACCGCGCGCGCCGACGATCTGCTTCACGACCGCGCCGCCTTCGAACTTGATGATGGTAGGGATGCTCATGACGCCGTACTGCACGGCGAGCTCTTGGTTCTCGTCGACATTGACCTTCACGAACTTCGCGGCATCCCCGACACGGCCCGCGAGCTTCTCGAGCTCGGGACCGACCATCCGGCAGGGACCACACCACGGGGCCCAGAAGTCAACGATGACCGGTACACCCGCCTCGAGCACCTCGGCCTGGAACTGGGCAGAACTGACGTCCTGGGCTGAGCTCATTGGCTCGCTCCTCTCGTCCTCATCTTCGGTCGCTCCATTATACCCATGGGGGTATACCTGTCAATGACAGGCTCTTCCCTCCCCGAACAAGTACCATGTTCCCATGAGGGGGATGTCGTGAGCGAACTGACCGCAGCATGGATCGGCCTGAGCATCGGCGCGTTCGTCGCCGGCGCGGCGATGGTCGGCATCCTCGCCCTCCGTCGGGCCTTCGAGCCGCTCATCGCACTCACGGGGGCCGTCGGGATGGCCGTGGCGGGATGGTCGCTGGTCTCGGTCGGGCAGGAGCAAGGCACACCGCAGGCCATCGCGTTCGCGGTTCTGTTCGGGATCGCGACCGCCGGCGGCGGCTACGCCTTCGCGTCTGCGCTGCTCGATTACCTGGCGAAGCCCCTGCCTAGGCTGCGCCCCGTGGACCCCACTGAAGTCGATGGGACGGGGCCGCGGCCGGTCGTGTTCCTGGTCGCCCCGGTGGAGAGCCAGGACTACGAGCCGCGGCAGACAGCCCGCGAGCTGCACGAGTTGGCCGACGAAGGCGTGCTGCGGCTCGGCCTGGGCGTGACGCCGTTCCTGTTCGCGGCGTCGAAGGCTCGCTATCGAGCGTCGGGCGGCAAGAGTCCCGCGTGGCGCGAGTTCGAGCGGGTCGCCGAGGCAGTTGAGGACCGACTCGACAAGGCGATGAGGGGCCGCGTCCTCCCCAGCACCTGCCAGGGGTCCCGACTACTGGATGCCGACGTGCGCGATGCCGTGCGAGCCGGAACCACTCGCGTCGCCGTCGTCCCGGTATCCGTGGCCGAGCCTTCCGAATACGAAGCCTGCCGAGACCGCGTCGAAGCCCTCGGGCTGGCCGACGCAGGCGTCACCGTGAGCTACGCCGCTCCGCTATGGAGTTCCGACGAGGTCACCGAGGCGGTCGCGCGCCCGATCATCGCCGGTGCGATCAACCCCGCGTCCACCGGGGTCGTGCTGGTGCTCCACGGACAGCCCGGACCCCGCAGCCGACGCTTCCCTCAGTTCGAGGAGCAGGAGGCCGCCTTCGCCAGCAGGATCCGGATGCTCGTGACAGAGGCCGGGATTCCGTCGGCAAATATCCGGACCGCATGGGCGGAGTGGTCCCAACCCGACGTGACTTCGGCAGTCCGACACCTGGCCGCGCTCGGCTGCGACCGGATCCTCGTGTCGCCTGCGGTGTTTCCCGTCGACTGCATCGCCACCCAGTTGGAGATCCCGCTCATGGTGCGCCAGGCGCGCGTCGACAGCGTGCCGGTGGTGATGTTGCCGACATGGCGGGAGGACGACCGAGTGGTCGGAGCCATCGCTCGCGCGGCGGAAGCGGCGTTGGGAGAGAGCCCGACAAGCTAGGCGACGTGGCGGACGGCGAGAGCGGGTGGCACTGGGCGACTCTAGCGGGTCGCGCGAGAAACGGCGTGAAGGCCTACTTGGCCTTGCAGCGCTCCCAGTTCCACGACTGCATCCGGCGTATCTGCGGGTAGCGGAACATGTAGCGAACGGCGAGAGACAGACCGCCAGGCTCCGCAGCACCCCGCGTCTCCAGGCGCTCGATCGAGGCGCGGAGCTCCTCGGCGGAAGAGCCGCGGAAGAGGGTGTAACCCTTGCCCACCGCCTTGAGCACGTGGGCGTCGCTGCCGCCGGTCGCCGCGAACCCACGGCCGCCGGTGAGCATGCCGGACGCTGCCTTGTTCGCCCACGAGAGGTAGGGCAGCGAGTTGTAGACCTCGAGAGCGTGGAACGCGAAATCGTTGATCGCCGCGGCGAAGGTCGAGCGTCCGGAAGGACCGAACACGCCCTGCGCGGAGAAGGGATGCGGGATGATCGCGATGCCGCCCTGGTCCTGGATCGCGTTGACGGTGTCGACCCACGACATTCCGGCGGGGATGTCGTCCTCGAGGAACAGGCCGAGGACGTGGCCCTGCTTCGACGAGATCTCGGAGCCAACGATGACGTCGAAGTCGTACATCTCGGAAAGGGACTGCGCGAACAGCGCGCCCTCGATGGTGTTGTGGTCGGTGATGGCGATAACGGACAAGTCCGTGCAGGTCTGCACGTAGTCCATGATCTCGGGAATCTTGGCCAGACCATCGGAGTGGTCTGAGTGTATGTGCAGGTCGGCCTTGCTCCACATGTCGGGAGTCACGCGGACATATCCCCTCTCGCCCAAAGACACTGCTCGCTCATGCCGCGCAAAACAGTGCAAACCCTATGCCCTTTGCGAGGCCACGTCGAGACCACGTTGCATCCTGCAACAACATCGGCAGTGCGGCGGCCCCTCTGTAACGGGCAGCCGCCTGGTGTGCGCCGCGTCACATATGCCCCGAGTCGCGTGCCCACGCCTCGAGTCGGGCCACTCCCTCACGCAGCCTCTCGAGAGATGCCGCGTAGCTGACCCTGATGAAGCCCTCGCCGCCGGGCCCGAAGTCGCTCCCTGGGGCCACGGCAACGCCGGCCTCGTCGAGGAGCAGGTATGCGAGTTCGAGCGAGTCGCTGCCCCAGTGGCGGGCATCGCCGAACACATAGAACGCCCCGCCCGGCGGCTGGCAGATCCCGAGTCCGATCCGCTGCAGCTCGGGCACCAGGTAGCGCCGCCGCTCGTCGTAGATCGCCCGCATCTTCGCGACGTCGTCTTGGGCCTGCGTGATCGCAACGGTACCTGCCGCTTGCACGAAGGCGTTGGCGCACAGGAAGAAGTTCTGTTGGATCTTCTCGCACGCACGGACGAAATCCGGAGGGCAGATCACGTAGCCCAGCCGCCAACCTGTCATCGCGTACGCCTTCGAGAAGCCGTTCAGCACGAAGCAGCGATCGGTGAACTCGAGCACCGTGTGCTCGTCCAGGTCGAACTGCAGGCCGTGGTAGATCTCGTCGCTCGCGATCCACAGGCCGTGCTTCTCGGCGAGCCGGCCGAGGGCGGCGAGGTCCTCGGCGGGCATGACGGCGCCGGTGGGATTCGCCGGGGAGTTCACCATGATGCAGCGCGTACGCTCGGTTATGGCCGCCTCGACCTCTTCGATGCGGAAGCGCCATCCCTCGTCGGCCCGAACGTTCAAGTGCACGGGCACACCTCCGAGGAACGAGACGTAGTTGGGATACGCAGGGTAGCAGGGGTCCGGCAGGATCACTTCGTCACCGGGATCGAGCAGGGCCCCGAACAACAAGAGCATTGCCGGCGAGGTGCCCTGGGTCACCACGATGTTCGCGGGGTCGACGGTCACGTCGTAGCGGTCGTGATAGTGCGCCGCGACGGCATCTCGAAGGTCGGGGAGACCCAAGGACTGCGTGTAGCCGGTGTCGCCCGCCTCCATCGCGGTCTCGGCAGCGCGCACGACCACCTCGGGGGTCGGCAGGTCGGGGTCGCCGATCTCGAGGCGAACGATGTCGCGCCCTGCCGCCTCCAGCTCCTTCGCCTTGGCCACGACGTCCATGACGACGAACGGCCGGATCGTCCTGGCGCGGGCCGAGACGCCGTCGCGCGTGGAGTCGAGAGGAGGCTCGGGATTCATCGAATCGCCCTTCTTGGTCTGCTCGCATCAGGTCGACAAGGCGCCACCGGCGTCACGACCATCTTGCCCGATACGCCTCCTGCATGGCGGTTCCGAGGACTTCGAGCCGTCGCAGGTCGGCGAACGATAGGTCGCGGGTCGCGATCACTTCATGAGGAGCCACGGCGTCGAACGTGAGGCCGAGCTCGGCCGCCCGGTCCCACAGCTCGGTACCCGGCAGCACGTGCAGCGTGGACATCTGCACGGTCCCGGGATCGGCAGCGACGGCGAACCGCATGCTCGCGAGCGCGTCGTCGACGGTATCGCCCGGCAGTCCGACGATCAGGTCGCTCTCGACGGAGATCCCTGCCCGTCGCAGTGCGTCCACACCAGAGCGGAAGGCGCCTGCATCGAACTTCCGGTGGCAGGCATCGAGCGCCCGGGCTCCCACCGTCTGCGGTCCCGTCTCGACGCTCGCGACGCCGCAGCGCACGAGAAGCTCAGCGGTGATGTCGTCGACGCGCTCGATGTCGACCTCGACCGTGTGGAGCCGAACGCCGTTCGCGACATGTGGTTCGAGTACTGACGCGAGCCACTCCAAGCGGTCGATGGTGAGGTTGAACACCGGATCGATGAACGAGAAGGTCCTCACGCCCGAGGCGATCACGTGCTCGATCTCGGCCTCGACCCGGCCCTCCGAGAAGCGGCGGATGCGCGTCGACCCCTTGGCTTCGAAGCAGTACGCGCAACGGTGGGGGCAGCCTCGGTAGGTCTCCAGATACGTCGACCCCTCTGCGGGCGCCAACGCCCCGGTCAGGTATGGCGAGGGCAGTCGGTCGAGATCGTCGACGAACGGACGGTCCGGCGCGGACACGACACGGTCGCCCTTACGAGAGGTCACCCCAGGCACGCGACTCGAATCGCGACCGTGGCCGATCGCGTCGAGCACGTCGGCGAAGGTCTCCTCGCCCTCGCCACGAACCACGAGGTCGATCGAGGGCTGCTCGGCGAGGACGCGCTCGGCGATGGGCCCCACCTCCGGTCCCCCGAGCGCCAGGGCTATCTCGGGGCGAGCCGCTCGGATCAGGCGGCACGCCTCGTAGACCGTGCGTGCGTTCCAGCACGTCACCGAGAACGCGGCCACGTCCGGTCGCAACTCGAGCACGCGGAAGGCGATCCACCACGGGTCGACGGTCGTGTCGAGATCCAGGGTTATGAGCGCCGCGCCGCGCAGCCGCGCGTCCTGGGAGGCGCACGCTCGGACGTACGCCAGCCCGAGCGACCGGTACCGGGGGGCGTTCACACCAACGAACGCGACCTTGAGAGCGGTGCCCATCAGGCCTTCCCGCCCGACCTGACGATGTCGGCTGGGGACCACAGCGCAACGTGATGCAGCGCGGGCACCTCGGAGAGCGGCTCGGGCGTCGCCACGGAAACCCACGTGCCGTTCATCAAGCCGGTCTGGCACGCCGAGGCGATCCACTCCCCCGCCTGCAGCGAAAGTGCCGCTTCGCGGGACACGTCGAGCACGACATCGCGCGCGCCCAGCCGCGACAGCGCGGCGACAGCGGCGGGCACGTGGGCGAGGTTGTGGCGACACACGGGCACTCTGCCCGCTACGGCCACGGGTACGACGCGGTCGCGCGCGGCGGTCGCGAACGCGCTCACGCCCGACGCCGCCGCGGCGAAGGCTCCCGGGCGTGCGGTGAGCTCGTCATGTGCGGCGGCGTCGGCGAGCACGACCACTTCGAGATGCCGCACGCCGGCGTGGAGCACGCCGGCCGCGTTCTCGGCGACGGACAGCGCTTCGGCGCCGGTGCGCAGGCGGAGTCGCTCGACGTGCGCCTCTGTGGCCGCGAACACGATCGCCGGGAGCTCCGGGTGAGCGAAGGGCTCGCCGCCGGCCAAGGCGATGTTGGGACCGGGACCGCAGGCCTCGCCGTCCCACTCGGCCGCCGCGACCCGAAGGTCCGCGACGACCTGGGCCGACGAGCGCGGCGACAGCGGCTTCTCCTCCTCGCAGCGCGTGCAGCCCGGCAGTCCACCGTCGCCGATCGCGACCTCCACGTAGCGCAGGAGGCCGTCAGGCACGACTCGCGTCCTCGGGCTCGAGCGTGATCGCCAGCAGTGCGATGTCGTCACTCAGTCGTCCCTCGGCGAACCGCTCGACCTCGGCCAGCACACCGCCCGGTATCGCCTCGACGTCCTTCCCAGCCAGCGACCCGAGTGCCTTGAGCAACCGTTCGTCGCCGAAGAACCCCTCGGCGGAGCGCGCCTCGGTCACACCGTCCGTGTACAGGAACAGCACGTCGCCGGGCCGAAGCGCGAGGCTCTGATCGGCGTAGGTCATGTGATCGAACGCCCCGATGACGGGCGATTCGGAATCGGTGAGCTCGAGCGTCCCGTCCGCGCGGATGATGACGGCGGGCGGATGGCCGGCGCAGCAGTACGTCACGTCTCCGGTCTCGGTGGTGACGACGGCCAGGATCGCGCTCGCGAACGCGGGAAGGCGCGAGGCGGCATTGAGCACCACGTTCGCACGAGCCATCACCTCGGCCGGCGACGGGTGCTCGTGTGCATACGCACGCACCGTGTCCTTGACCAGGCTCGTGACCATGGCCGCCTCGAGACCCTTGCCCGACACGTCCCCGATCAGCACGCCCACGCGACCATGGGGCATGGCGAACACGTCGAAGAAGTCGCCGCCCACCCGGCTGGAGACCGTGGCCGAGCGATACAGCGGCTCGAAACGAACACCGGGAACCAGCCCCGGCAGGGTCAGCAGCGACTCTTGGAGCGTCTCCGCGATGTGGTGCTCGGCCTCGTAACGCCTCGCGTTGGTGAGCGCCGAGCCGAGCATGATGGCGAGCCGCGTCACGAAGTCCTGTTCGAGGTCGTCGAAGCCCCGGACGGCCGGTCCGGTCCGGCCGACGATCAGCGCCCCGTCGAGCCCCATCGCCACCCGCACAGGGACAACCGCCGTCTGATCGAAGCCAAGGACCTCCTTGGCCCAGCATCCCTTCGGCGCTCCCCATCACGGCGTGACGGGCGACGGCCGCACCGTCCATCTCCCGCGGCTCGTGCGCGGGCCGCAGCAGCTGGCCGACCAGCGGCAGCCCCGCCGCGTAGCGGACGCGCAGCCCGCCCACCTCCGAGGTGGCGAGTATGGCGCCGGACGCGTCCAGCGAGTCGACGACCACGCGCAGGCCGTTCTCGATGGTCTGATCGGGGTCGAGGCTCGCGTTCACCAGCGCAGAGACGTCGACGAGTGCGGTGCTCAGGCGCTCGGCGCGCCGGGAGCGCTCGTACAACTCCGCGGCTCTCAGTGCCGTGGAGATCCGCTCGGCGGCCAGTTGCAGCATCATCTGCTCGGTCTCGGCGACGTCCCGCTTCTCGAGCCACACGCACTCGAGCACGCCTTGGAGCGCGCCTCCGCCGAGCAGCGGCACCCCGAGGATGGTCCGCGCGCCGACCGCCTCGTGCGCCTGGACGAAGAACTCGCTCTCCTGTACGTCGTCAACGACGGCAACGTCGCCGACGGAGGCAACGTGGGACGCGAACCCGGTTCCCGATTCCAGGCGGAAGCTCGTGGGCTCGGCGAGCAGGTCCTCGGCTCCGCACACGGCCCGAAGCCGCATGCCGCCGTCCTCGGGGACGAAGAACATCGTCATCGCGGCACCCATGACGTCACGAAGGGCGCACAGCAGCTCGTCCATGAGGTGGTCGGGACTCTCCGTGCCGAGGGCCGAAGACACGATGTGGAGGAGGCCGTCGAGCTGCTCGTTGAGCCGGGAGAGCTCGGCCATCAGCGCCTCGCGCTCGACCTCGCGCTGCTTGCGGCCGGTGATGTCGCGCACGACGCTCACCGCTATGCGCTCGCCATCCACGTCCGCGCCGATCGCGCTCACCTCGACCGGGAACGCCGAGCCGTCCGCACGTACGTGTACGGTCTCGAACACGATCCCGGCCTCGAGGGCTTCCCTCAGCTGTGCGGGCAGGCCCTGACGTGCCTGCTCCTGGCGCAGCTCGGCCACGTTCGCGCCGACGAGCTCCTCGCGCGTCCGTCCGTACAGCGCGGACGCCGCTCCATTCGCCTCGAAGATCGTGCCGTCGGCGCGGACCATCAGGATCGCGTCGCGCGCATGGCGAGTCATCGCGATCGCGCGGCTGGCCACCTCGCGGTCTGTGGGAGTCAGACCGCTCGGGCGCTGAGTGTCAGAATCGGTCACCGGACTAGCTTTCCTGGGCCTGCGTCTCGACCAAGGCCCTTCCCTTGCGGACCTCCCTGTCGGTGATCCGGAAGAAGAGCCCCGGCCACAGGCGCTTGAGAAGGTAGTAGAGCTTGCTGCTGAGCCCCGGGATCACCAGATACCGGTTCCGCTCGACGCCTTTCACGAGCGCTTCGGCGACTGCTGCGGCAGCAATGGCCCCTACGTTCCCGCAGACCTGATCGGTCTCGGCGGGCCTCAACGAGCGCTCGGTAGCGAGCCCCGGTGTGTCGACGTCGGGCGGGCAGACCACCGTGACGCCGATCCCCAGCGGCTTCATCTCGCTGCGCAGCACCTCCGAGAAGCCCATCACCGCGTACTTCGCGGTGCTGTAGGCGGTGTAGCCGAAGATGCCGATGACGCCGGCCATGGATGACACGTTCACGATGTGGCCGGTGCCGCGTGCACTCATCCGAGCCACCACCGCGCGGCACGCGTAGATCACGCCCAGAACGTCGATATCGAGGTGCTCGCCGAACCACTCTATCGGCATGGTCTCGAAGTACGCGGGCAGGAAGATACCCGCCGAGTTGACCAGCAGGCTGCAGGGCCCCACTTCGTCTTCGAACCGGTCGACCACCGCGTGGATGACCTCGAAGTCCGACACGTCGCACGACGCGGTCCACACGACCTGCTGTTCGGAGCGGCGAGCCTTGAGCACCGTCGCTTTCGCGCGCTCGAGCCGCTCGGGGTCACGAGCGACGAGACCGACGTCGGCGCCCTTCGACGCAAGAAGTTCGGCGGTCGCCAAACCGATACCGCTCGACCCCCCGGTCACGATCGCCTTCGCGCCTTCGATCCTCATGCCACCCGTCCCCGTTCCTCGATTGCCGCGGTGCGAACCAGTGTAGCGGGACGGTGCGGGCACCAGCACACGGACTCGCAGTGCCTCCTAGAACGCCTGATAGATGAACGTCGGCGCGGAGCGGGTCCCAAAGATCACGAGCAGCACGATCAGGCCTGCGATCGCGAGGCCGACCACGATGTCCTCGATCAGTTCTCGGCGGCGGGGTTCCACTGGCGCTCTCCTCGGCTCCCTAGCGGACAAGGTTCAGCAGGATCGACGCAACCTCGTGATACACGTTCATCGCGGAGCGCAGCGGCAGCGCGAAGACCACCCATCCGAGCATCACGTAGTTGAAGGTGACGAACCAACCAGCAGCCGCCGCGGCACCGTGTCCGACGGGATGCTCGGAGGCACGCGCGAGCGCGGGGATGCGCGCCTTCAGCCATCCGGTGAACAGCGTCCACAGGCGCCAGATGACCAGTCCGACCCCGTGCCACGCTCCCCAGATCACGAAGTGCCACGCAGCGCCGTGCCACAGGCCGCTGGCGAGGAACGCGATGAGCGTGTTCCGCGCTCGATTGAGCTCGCCTTTGCGGGAGCCACCCAGCGGAATGTAGATGTACTGGGTGATGAACCGCGTGAGCGACGCGTGCCAGCAGCGCCAGAACTCGGACAGGTTGCGGCGCAGATAGGGCCAGTTGAAGTTCTCGATGATCGTGAATCCGAACAGCCGAGACACGCCGATGGCGATATCGGAGTAGCCCGCGAAGTCGAAGTAGAGCATCAGCCCGTAGGCGTAGATCGCGACGATGAGCACGCTCGGCGCGAGCAGCTGGGGTTTGGCGGCGTAGAGCGGCTTGACGAGCGGCGAGAGCGTCTCGGCGAGGACGAGCTTCTTGGCGAGACCCGCCGTGATGCGCCAGATCGCGTAGGCGACGTCGTCCTTGCTGGGCCGACGCTGCTCCTTGAGATCGCGGTCGAAGGGCTCGTACAGCTTGATCGGACCCAGCGTGACCGTCGGGAAGAACGACACGTACAGGAAGAAGTCGCGCAGGCTCTGCGGGTGGTCGCCCCGGTAGACGGCGACGAAGTAGTGGATGATCCCGAAGGTGATGAACGACAGTCCCAGCGGGGCCACGATCTGAGGGATCGGCAGCACCGGAAGCCCGAGCCGCACCGCGAACACGTCCCAGGTGCCCACGGCCATGCCCGCGTACTTGAACACGCCCAGCACGCCGAGGATGCCGACGATCCCGATGGTCAGCCAGCGCTTCGAGCCCGCCGCAGCGCGGTTGCCGGCGAACCACGCCAGCGCGGTGATCGCCGCGAGCAGCACCGCATACGGCGGGAACGCCCACGCGTAGAACACGTACGACGCCACCAGCAGCAGCCAGGGCCGCGCCGGGCGAGGCAGGGCCCAGTACGCGATCACGACGAGGGTGACGAATCCCGTGAACAGCCAGGTGCCGAAACTCACGGGCGGTCACCACCCTGCGAGGCACCGACGCCGGCAGACCGCGACTCCTCGGCAGAGCGAACGAGGGGCGCGATATCGGCGGCGATCAGCTCGGCGAGCCGCTCGTAGCCCGCGGCCATGGGGTGATGCGAGTCGAACAGGTACTCGCCGGGCACGCCGTCCGTGTAGTCGTAGAAGGTGCCGCCACGCGCTTCCACGAAGCGCCGCACGAACTCGAGGTTGCGGTCGTACTCCGCCCGGTCCCACAGGTTCTCGCCGTCGAGCAGCTTCGTGTCCACCGGCCCGGCGAACACCACGACCGGCACGCCCTCAGCCTTCGCGGCGTCGAGCGCCGCGCCCAGGTAGCGCATGTACGGGTCGTCCTCGGTCAGCGGCCCCAGCGCGAACATGTCCTTGAGCTTATCCAGCGGAAGTCGCTCGGTGGGCCGCTTCGACCACAACGGCCTGCCGCCCAGGCGCGCGCGATAGCGTGAGAACGCCGTCTGGATCGCATCGCCGGGCGTGTCGCCGAACAGGGCGGTGGTGAGGTAGTCGCGAATCCCAAAGAGGCGCCACCACGGAGCGATCGCCTTGTCGACCCGCGTCTGGGTGGTGGGCGTGGTCTCTTTGCTGCGCTTGGGCCGCGTCAGTTCCTCGGGGACGGGCAGCCCCGACCAGTCGACCTTGTCGTAGACCTCCGGATACCGGAAGTCGACCGACGACCGCCGGTTGTAGAAGCGGTAGTCGAAGTTGAGCACGATGACGTCGGCGGCCTTGTCCTGGGCGATGTCGGCCACGATGGGCATCAGGTCGTTGGCGTGCGCACCCACGAACCCGAGGTTGTACGAGCGGTTCGGCAGCCCCTTGGCGTCGAGCGCCTTCTGCAGGTACGCCGAGAGGGACTCCTCGGGCAGCGAGAAGCCACCCCACACGATCGAGTCGCCCACGACGGCGACTCTCACCCCCGGCTGCCGAGACATCGACTGAATGAGCTCGTTGTAGCCGAGCACCGTTCGTGAGGGGATGCGGTAACCCTCGGGTATCGGGAGTACCACGAACGGCAGCCGCAGGACGACCTCGATCACCAGCAGGACGACGAGGGCTATGACGAGAGCGCGGAAGCGCACCTTCACGCGCACGGGCTCACGCTCAGGCAGATCTACCTCGCTTCTCGGAACCGCCGGCGTGTCAGGAGGCTACCATACCGACCGGCTCATCTCCCCCTCGGCGTGCCCACTCAGGTACCCTGACGTGAGGCCGCTCGACACGGATGGGGTGCCCATGGCTTCCGTCAGCCGCAGCCAGCGATACCGGCAGATCGTGACCGTCGTGATCGAGGAGGGATTCGGAACCGTCCTCGATCAGATCGGCGTGAAGGCGCCGTGGATCGCGAGCGTGCGCGCGAAGCGCCACCAGGGACAAGACGCCGGCCTGAGTCCGGAGGTGCGCGTTCGGCGCACCATCGAACGTCTCGGGCCCACGTTCTCCAAGATCGGCCAGATGCTTTCGGTCAGGCCCGACATCATCCCCAAGTCCTATGCGAACGAGCTCGCGAAGCTCCAGGACGAGATGGAGCCCTTCGGGTTCGACCTCGTGAAGGCGGAGATCGAGGCGCAGTTCGGCGAGCCCCTCGAGGACCTCTTCGCCGAGTTCTCCGAGACACCGGCGGCCGCCGCGACCATCGGGCAGGTTCACTTCGCGCGCCTGAACGACGGCACCGAGGTGGCGGTCAAGGTCCAGCGCCCCGGAATCCGCGACGTGATCGAGGCCGACCTCGACATCCTGCGCACCCAGGGCCGCCGCGTTCACGGCCGCACCGACCTGGGCCGCCGCTACGACATCATCGGGCTGGTGGACGAGTTCTCGCGGGTGCTGCACGAGGAGTGCGACTACATCCGCGAGGGCGAGAACGCCGACCGACTCGCCGCGCTCTTCGCCGACGACGAGACCGTCTACTTCCCCCGGGTGTACTGGGATCGCACCTCTTCGACGGTGCTGACGCTCGAGCGGATCCGCGGCGTGCCGTTCAACCGTGCCGAGGAGCTCGACGCCAAGGGCGTGAACCGCCAGCAGATCGCGCACCGCGGCATCACCTGCTACTACGAGCAGATCTTCATGTTCGGCTTCTACCACGGCGACCCGCACCCCGGGAACCTGTTCGCGATGGCCGACGGCCGCGTCGCCTTCACCGACTTCGGACGCTGCGGAGAACTCACCGACCGGGCCCGTGGGCTCGTGGCCGACCTGCTCGTCGCGATCATCGACCAGAACGGCGATGCCGCCGTCGACGTGCTGACCGAGGTGAGCACGGGCTCGGCCTATGTCGACACCGCCGGCCTCAAGCGCGATGTCACGACGCTCATCACCAAGTACTACGACATGCGGCTGCACGAGGTGGAGCCGGTCGAGATGTTCACCGAGGTCATGTCGCTGGTGGGCAAGCGCGGCCTGACCATGTCTTCCGAGTTCGCGCTGCTGCTGACCACGCTCGCGACGATCCAGGGGCTGGGCACGCTGATCGACCCGCGGTTCCACTTCGTCGAGTCGGTGCAGCCGTTCGCCCGGCGTATCGTCGAGGAGCAGTTCCAGCCGCACGACGATCACGAAGACTCATCCTCGCGACGTTCCGCGGAGCGATGCGGGCGATGCAGGGCCTTCCGGACAACGTGAACCGGGCGGTCAAGCGGATCGGCGACGGCGACCTGCGGGTGAACGTGCGTCTCGCCGCATTCGACCCCTACATGGCGCGGATCGAGCAGGCCATCGACCGCCTGGCCTTCGCGCTGGTGGTCTCGGCCTTCGTGCTGGGCTTCTCGTGGTTGCTCTCGCGAACCGAGATCCCGTGGTGGGTGGAGCTCATCGCTGACTTCACCCTGGTGGCCTCTGCCGGCGTGGGCATCTGGTTCTTCACGTCGATCATCTTCCGCCGGTTCAGGCAGCGGAAGCACGACTGAGCGCGATGCCACGCGCGGTGTTCCACCGCCGAGCGGTGACAGAACCCGGCGCTTCGAGCCGATACTCAAGGTAGCGACAAGCTCGGCATCGAGTAGGTACCGCTCGGCAGCATGCTGATGCAGAATGGGAACCTCTTGATGCAGACCCGGCGACGTGGGGCCGGATGCGAACAGCACTCGAAGCGGAGGACCATGAGGATCGTCGTCGCACTGGGTGGCAACGCGCTCTTGAGGCGCACCGACCCGATGACCGCTGACGCGCAACGGGCCAACGCCCGCGTGGCGGCCAAGGCGCTCGCGCCCGTTGGTCTCGAGCACGAACTCGTGCTCGCGCACGGAAACGGCCCGCAGGTGGGCCTGCTCGCGCTGCAGGCGGCAGCATACACGGCGGTGGCCCCCTACCCCCTCGACATGCTCGGCGCGCAGACCGAGGGGATGATCGGCTACCTCATCGAGCAGGAGCTCGGCAACGTGCTGCCCTTCGAGAAGCGCATCGCCACGATCCTCACGATGGTCGAGATCGACCCGGCCGATCCGGCGTTCGACGACCCCACGAAGTTCGTGGGCCCGCTCTACGACAAAGAGACCGCGGACGCGTTGGCCGCCGAGAAGGGCTGGATCTTCCGACTCGACGGCGACAAGTGGCGTCGGGTGGTGGCATCGCCCGAGCCGAAGCGCATCTTCGAGCTCGAGCCCATCAAGTGGCTGCTCGAGAAGGGCACGATCGTGATCTGTGCCGGCGGCGGCGGAATCCCCACGGCCTACCTCGACGGCAGCGAGCGCACCCTACTGGGCGTCGAGGCCGTCATCGACAAGGACCTCGCGAGCGAGCTGCTCGCGCGCGACATCGGCGCGGACCTGTTCGTGATCGCGACCGACGCCGAGGGCGTGTTCGCCGACTGGGGCACCCCGCAGCAGCGGCTCTTGGGGTGGGTGACTCCCGAGGAACTCGCCACCCACGAGTTCCCGCCTGGGTCCATGGGTCCCAAGGCCGAGGCGGCGATGCGATTCGTGCGGGCCACCGGTCATCGCGCGGCGATCGGACGGCTCGAGGACATCGCCGAGATCGTGGCGGGCCGAGCCGGCACGAACGTGGTGGCCACGGAGGCCGAGAAGCGAGCGTAGGGTCAGGCCGCCCGCGACGTGCACGGAGCTCCGGCCAGCGCCTAGCGCAGCCAGAAGAACGTCACGAGTGCCGTCAGCACCAGGAACGCCAGGAAGAGGACCCCACACCCCACCGCGAACATGCGGAAGCCCACGGCATCGGGATTCGGGTTGCGGAACTCACGTGGCGCGTCCGGTGCGTCTCGGCTGCCCTTCGCGGCGGGCCATCGGGCTAGTACGGACGACAGGCGCCGGCGTAGTCGCCTCGGCCCGACAGGGACGAGATCTTCACGACGTCACCGGTGCGCGGGGCGTGAATGTAGTCGCCTCCGCCCACGTACATGCCCACGTGGTGAATGGGACTACCGAAGAACACCAGGTCGCCGGGTCGAAGCTCGCTGCGCGATACGCGCCGCCCGCGGTTGATCTGCGCGGCGGCGTAGTGCGGCAGCGAGATGCCGACCTGCCGATACGCCCACATCGTGAGACCGCTACAGTCGAAGGAGTTCGGTCCGTCGGCAGCCCAGACATACGGACGGCCGAGCTTGCTCTGCGCGTAGCCGACGGCAGCGGCACCCTTCGAGGTCGAGTCGCCGCCTCCACGCCAAGGTCGCGGCGCCGCGGAGCCGCTCGAGCGCGGAGCCGCGAGACGCGGGAGCAACGCGGGCACTCGCGGCGCGGGCAGCGGCGGCCGCGGCACGCTGGCGTCGCTCGAGAGCCAGCTGGCGGGCGCGGGCCGCGCGGGCCTCGGCGACCTGCTTCTGGCGGATCAGGCTGGCGATGTCGACGTTGAGACCATTCAGCACGCGCTGGCGTGCCGCCAACTGCTGCTCGACGGCACGCTTGTTGGCCGCCATCGCCTTCTGCTGCTTGGCTGCGGCCTTCTCGGCGATCACGAGCTTCGCGTGGGCCTTGTCGGCGGCGGCCTTCGTGGCACGCAACTCGGCCACGGTCTCGCCGCGCCGCTCGTTCATGTCGGAGAGCACGTCCCACGTGGTGGCGAAGTGCTCGAAGGAGGTCGAGCCCAGCAGCACACCCAGGAAGCCGAGCGGACCTTGGCGGTACATCTCGTTCGCGCTGCGGTTCAGACGCTTCTGCAGGTTCGTGGTGCGTCGCTCGAGCTTCGCGATCCGCTGTTCGGTCGTGCGCACCTCGCGCACCAGCTGCTCGTGACGGTATCGGGCTCCGTTGTAGCGCTCTGCGGCGATCTCAGCCTTGGTCCCAAGCGCGTCGATCTGCGACTCGACGCGGGCCGCCTGAGCGCGCTTGGCGCTGATGGGGTCGGCGAATGCCGGCGAGACGAACGCCACCGTGAGCAGGACGCTGAGCAGCACGTAGGAAGCTCTGTGGAAGCGCAGCGTGATCACCCCTTGGTGCGAATATGTGACGTCGACGGGTCCGGATCCCGGCCTCGCCGGAACACGCAGAGAGCGGTGCGTGGCGGAGGCACGGAAGCACCGATGCTAGCGAGGATTCGCGGGGTTCGCAACTCTCGACCTTGGCTTGACGCCACCCCGGACTGAGCGGTCAGGGCAGGTCAGAGGCTGTTTCGACGATCGACCTGGACCGTCTTCGCCCATGCGGCTCGAGTCGACCCGGGCGAGTCTGGTAGTCGGTGTCGTGGAGGATCTCGCGCCGCGCCGCCGTCCGGTACGAAGGAACGCCCACGGCGCGAATTTGTACTCGAGGTGGAACCAGAGCCACGGCTTCAGGCGCCGCAGACCGCTGAACTGACTGCAATACGAACGCTGCGCTGCCGAGAGGCGACGATGGCGCCGGAAGAGCCCGTCGACGAACGCGATGGCGAGCCGGTAGCGAGAGTAGAACCGCTGGTACTCGCGCGCCACGATCGCCTGCATCTCCCGAGCGGAGACCCCTCGGGGACGGATGGCCACATGCATGCCGTCGAAGTAGGACAGGTCCGACATGTCACGCCACATGATGCGGTCGGCGGCTTCGTATGTCTCGGTGAGGGGCGTGCCCGGGAGGGGCACCTCGAACAGGTACTGGAGAGACGTCAGGTACTGCCGGGCGAATTCGCCGTTGCGGCGGAGGGTCTCGGCGGTGTCGTCGGCAAACGCGATCATCATGCCGTGCACGAGGAGGCCACTCTCCCTGACGGCTTGCAGCGCCTTCGATACCCGCGAGCTCTCCTGGCGCTTGCCGATCCGGCGAAGATCCTCGTCCGAGGCGGATTCGACGCCCACGCACAGCATCGTCACCGGCGCGACATCCTTCAGCAGCTGGAGCAGCTCCCGATCCGGTTTGTCCTCGTGATCCAAGATGGCATCCGCCCGCAGCTGGATCGCGAGTGGCCGGTGATACCCCCGGTCGATGGCCTGCCGCAGGAAGCGCTTGAACGACGCCTTGTTCGCCGCGCAGTTGTCATCGATCAGGAACGCGCCGCCGCGCACCTTCGACTGACACCGCAGCAGCTCGTCGACGCTGGTCGCTTCGTCCCTCAGCACGTACCGCGGCCAGATCCTGTGGACCTCACAGAACCCGCACCGCTCGGGGCATCCTCTCGACCGCCATACCGACCCGGTGGTCGCCGCTTCGTAGCCGTGCACCAGCGAAGTGTCGATCAAGGGCAGGGAGTTCACCTGCTCGCGAGTAAGCTGAACCGGGTCGGGTCCCTCCAGCAGCTCACCCTCCTCGCGCCACATGATCCCCGGAACCTCAAGGAGCGCCTGCCGCGAAGCGGGATGCTCGAGGGTCGAGACGACCTCCACGAACCTCGGCAGCGTCAGCTCCGCTTCGCCGCGGATGACGTAGTCAGCGCCTGCTTCGAGAGAGCGCATCGGAGCACACGTTGGCTCGGGACCGCCGAACACCACGACCGCGTTCGGATTCAGTCGGCGGGCATGTTGCGCCAGTTCGACCGAACGCGGAAGCGTGCACGTGATCGCCGAGAACCCCACGACCCCCGCGGCGGCGACCCAGTCCCAGTCGATCGAGTCCTTGCCGCTGATGTCCTCGACGAACGCCCCCACGTCCACGCCATGCTGAGCCAACACGGTGGCGAGCAGTGGCACACCACGACCCATCGCCACTTGGGAGTAGATGTTCAGTCCGGGCGAGCCGGCCTCGATCAGCGCGACTCGCGGTGTGGACGCCCAGCTCATGGCAGCCTCCTCGTTCGGAGGCTATGCCCGCGCCTCTCGATCCTACTCGCGGTCGTTCGACCGCGACTACGTCTCGACGCGCAACCTGCGCGACTAGGTGCTGGGCAGTGGATCGACTGCCACGACTCCGTCATCGGCGACGTGCTCGGTCCAAACTCGTCCGTCCCAATAGCGCAGTTGATGCGTACCCGCGGGGTCTGGGTGCCAGCCAGCGGGAGCGGTCGCCGCGGAGGGAAGCACGACCGCCAAAGCGCCGATCTGGGCGTGCGGCGCGACCCACGCTCTCTTGTAGGACGAGGCGGGGGCCAATTGGTGCGCCCATGCACGCATCTCGGCACTCGGCCAGGCAATCTGCCCCGCGGCGTCGTACGCGAGAACCTGGTTCAAGGTGACCGGAGTACCGCTCACGGCGAAGGCGACGTGGCTTCGTCGTACGTAAGTTCGCGACCGTCGATGTACGTGCCTACCTGCATTGCCGTCTCCATTCTGCGGGTCACGAGTCAACACGCTAGCACGTTCGAGGGGGACTTCGCCAAGTGCGCAGGGTCTACCTCACGTAGAAGATCGTGTAGCCGGAGGTCGTCTTGGCGTTGTAAGAGTCGGCGAGATGAACGACCTGCAGTCGCCACTTGCCGGAGTAGGGGAACCGGTACTTCACGCTGTAGGTGTAGCTCGATGCGGAGCAATTGAGGTAGCCGTACGGTTTCCACTTTCCCGAGACCAAGCGCCACTTGTACACACGCACGGCTCTCGAGGAAGAGTGCGAGGGCTTGATGGTGCCGTACAGGCGGTAGTATCGCGTGCTTGCCCGTGACGCCCTCGGGTTCGTCAGGCTCACTCTCGGAATGACGACGGTTTGGGCAGACGAGCCGCTGTATGGACTCGCCTCAGCGAACGTCGCTCTGAAGGTCGTCCTCGCGGTCACGCTTGTGGCCATCCGGGAGGCATAGCCCCCCGTGTCGGAGGTCGCGGTCCCGACGACTGACCATTTCGCGCCGACGGAGCGCTCGAAGACGATGTCTTGCCAACGAGTCCGGCACCCGGCGTGGTCGTGAGACGTGCTGTGAGCTTCGCGGAACCGCCGTAGGACAGGACGGTGGAGGGACCCGAAAGCGTGAGCGTCGTGGCGATTGGTGTCGGCGCGTTGACGACGACCACAGTCGTCACCGGATCGGACCATGCGTCGCTGGCGCACTTCACGCGGAAGGCTATCGTGTGTGATCCCTGCGCGAGCGACGAGATCGAGAAGGTGGCGGCGGTCGAGAGCACTGTCTGACCCTCCGACCACTCGTAGGCAGCGATCTCATGGGCCTGCGCGTCCGTACCGTGCCCAGCGAACGTGACGGACTCCCCGAGCTGCGCCGGGTTTGGCGCCGCATGGTCGATGACCGCGATCGGAGCATCGGTGACCCCGTTGCCTGAGACCGGGATCAATAGCGTGGGGGTGTCGGGGTCGTTCGACGATAGCTTCAGCGAGGTGGACAACTCGCCGACTGTCCCGGGCTCCCAAGTGAGTCTCAACTGCACGTTTCCACCGGGCGGAATCGTGGTCGGTCCGGGATTGAGCGAGATCGACAAGCCCGCCACCACGTGATCGCGGCAACCAAGAGCGAGTGTGCCCCCGTCCCGCTGTTCTGCACGGTCACATCGACCGACTTGGATCCGCCTATCAGCGTCTTCCCGAAGTCCACTGTCGACGGGCTGGCCGAGATGTTGGGGCTGTTCACGGTCACCGACGTTGTGACCGGGCTGGACCAGGTTGTATTCGAGCACTGCACTCGGAACGAGACCGTGTGCGTGCCGACGGTCAGCGAGCTCGTTGAGAACGAGGCAGCGTTGGAGAGGACAGCCGTCCCCTCCTTCCATTCGTATGCGCTGATTCCGTGGCCGGAGGAATCGGTCCCGTGCCCGGTGAAGGTCACCGGATTGACCGACGAGGACCGGGTTCGGGACCACCGAATCGATGGCCGCACTCACCGAGTGCGGCATGCCGCCGCCGATCGTGCCCAGGTAGATGTCGCCAGCCCCGCTCCGCCCGTCGGACCAGACGATCCGGTTCCCCGAGATGTCGGGCTGGCTCTGGTCGGAGCCATCGGTCGTGACGCGATACTCAGCATCCAAAGAGAGGTCGTAGAGGTAGATGTCGGAAGCGCCACCGCGGCTGTCGGTCCACACGACCCTGTTGCCGCTCACTGCGGGTTCGGACTGCGCACCGGCGCCGGGGCTGACAACCCGCGTTGCGTGTGTCGACAGATCGTGCACGTAGACCTGCCGAATCCCCGTGCGTTCGTCGGTCCAGACGATCAGGTTCCCCGATACCGCCGGCGTAGACCAGGACTCCGCCTCTTCGGAGATCATGCTGCTCGTGCCCGTACCCAAGTCATAGAGGTACAGGTCGTAGTCCCAAGTCCCATCGTCCCGCTGGCTGTCCTTCACGTAGACGATCCGCTGCCCGTCGATGTCGATGTCGCCGCATCCGTCTGCAAGGGGCCCGATGGACTGGCCGGAAGGAATGTCGTATGCGTACAAGGACCTGTCGATGACGTAGGCGACTCGGTTGCCCGATATTCTGATCTGGTCACTACCCGGGAAGGTGGCACCGGCCGAATCCCCATCGACACCCGCCACGACGCCTGTGTCGCCTCTCGTCAAGCCGTTGTAGAACTGCCAAGCGGCTCGCGTTCCGGAGACATCGGGCCCAGCCGAGGCCCCGTAGTCGCCGCCGTAGCTGATCATGGACTCCGCCGTAGAGCCGAGTCGCTCATACCAGATGTTGACATCCCTCGAATAGACGATCGGATAGGTCACGAGTTCCTTGTGCCGCTCGTCTGTCCAGACCACACGATCCCCATCGATGGCAGGGTCGAGCTGTGGCCATGCGGCGCTACAGATGTTCTGTTCACTGAAGCTCAGCGCGGCGGCCGTCTGACTGGAAACGGCCCTGCCCAAGACGGGTACGCGCAGCAGCGGCGTGTCCGGGTCGTCGGAGGAGAGCTCGAGCCAGGTCGAGAGCGCCCCCGGGGAGCTGGGAGACCACCTGAGCTGCACGACTGTCTACGCCGGGTTGCACGGTCACAGGTGCCGGGTTTACCGAGACACTAAGCCCCCCAGCCGACGGCGAGAGTGTCGCATGCGAGAGGTGCAGGGGCAGGGTCGCGGTGTTCTTCACAGGCACGCTGACCGTCTTCGTCTGTCCGACGATCACCTGTCCGAGAGCGACCTGCATGGGGGTGACGTCGATGTTGATGTCGGGAGGCGTGGACCAGGTGAGCTCATGGTTCTCCCACGACTCCTCACCCGAAACGTACAGCCCGCTCCGCACGACGACGTAGTACGTGCCACCTGTCTGTGCCAAGTACTTGACCGACTCGTTCGAGTCAGGCCCATCCGAATACGCGGCGACCCAGCTGCTGTCCGTCGCTTCGGGCAGCTGTGGGCAGCCAGGCTTAAGGAGCCACAGATCCGCGTCCTTCCCCGCCTGTCCCGTCATATCCAGACATATCCATGCACCAGCGCTCACGCCGAGTGCATACACGTCGTGAGTGTCGAGCTGAGGATGGATCGAGCCGGCTACCGGTGAGGCGGGCAGGGTGATTCCCGGAACGTGATCGTCGGGGCCGTAGGCAACTGATTCCCAGGCAAGGGTGTAGGCGCCCGAGCCCTCCCAACCACACCGGACATCGACGTAGTAGGTGCCTGTCGTGGGCGCCGTGTACCAGATGATCTCGTCAGAGCCCGTGTTCGTGGACGCTGCGACGCACCACGCCGGATCCTCCGCGGCGACGCCGGGCGTCCCGGGCTTGAAGAGGTACAGCTCGAAGTCGGAGTCGCCAGAGCCAGAGAGCGCCAGCTTGACGCGGGATCCAGCAGTCATCGCGATCGAGTAGACGTCGTGCACGTCCATGAAGGACCGCAGATCTCCATGAACGGGCGACGCGGGCAGTACGACGCCGGGGACATCGTCGTCAGCGCCAAAGGCCGCGAACTCCCACGCGAGGTTGTAGCCGCCCGAAGACGCCTCCGTCGTGCGGACGTCGATGTAGTAGGTCCCCGTGGTCTCCGCGACGTACGAGATGGATTCCGACGAGCCTCCGTTCGTGGACGACGCCACGCACCAGGTGAAGTGGTCCGCATCGACGCTTGGCGTTCCAGGCTTGAACAGAGACAACTCGAAGTCGGTGTTCGCCGGGCCAGACAGCGTCAGCGTCAGACGCGATCCAGCAGTCATCGCGATCGAGTAGACGTCATGCACGTCCAGGAAGGACAGCAAGTCTCCGTGGACCGGCGACGCCGGCAGCGCGACGCCCGGGACGTCATCGTCCGGACCGAAGGCGACTTTCTCCCAGGTAAGGGTGTAGTTGCCCGAGGCTTCTTCAACCGCCCTGACGTCGATGTAGTACGTGCCCGTGGCTTCGGCCACGTACGCGATCGACTCGGCTGAGTCAACGTTCGTGGAGGAGGCTGCGTACCATGACTCGTCGCTGGTTGTGACCGTGGGCGTCCCCGGCTTGAAGACGTGGAGATCGAAGTTGGTGTCGATCGGGCCTGACAGCGACAGAGCTATTCGGGACCCCGCGGTCAGCGTGATGGCATAGACATCGTGCTCGTCCCAGAAGGATTGCAGGGTCCCCCCACATGGCGAGGGTGACAGGGCGACTCCGGGCGTGTCGTCGTCAGCCGTCTTCGCGGCCGACTGCCACGTCAGTCGGTAGCTACCCGAGCCCCCCGAGTCGGATCGCACGTCAATGTAGTAGATGCCGGTGCTCGGCGCCGTGTACTGGATGCTCTCATTCGAGTCCCAACTCGTGGAGGAGGCGGCGTACCACGTCTCGTCACCGGTGTAGACCGTGGGCGTGCCGGGCTTGAATAGGTACAGATCGAAGTAGGTGTCGTCGGAGGCGGACAGCGTCAGCATCAGCTTGGACCCGGACGTCAGGTAGACCGAGTAGACATCGTGGGGATCGGTCGTGGAGTCGAGGTTGTCCTGCACGGGCGACGCGGGCAGGACGACCCCGGGAACATCCCCATCGCCTGCAGCAATCGCTGGCTGAGGTAGGGGCAGCGCAAAGACGAGCGTGACCGCTACGAACAGGGACAGCAGCCTGGATCGTCGACCCTTGCACGGAGCGGATTCCACGCTGTGGCTGACAAGCCGAGGACTCTGAGACTGGCCGCCGACGACCCGGCCGGGATGCGGATACATCGAAGCTCCCCCCTCGATGCGCCACGGAAGCGAGCACGGACGCCCGTCTGGGCGACGTTTAGCGGCAACGAGTGGGCGAGCGACCTGCTCTCTGTACGTTCCCCTACTCGGCAGACGCGAGTCACCGACCCAAGCGGGCCTCGGAGACGAGATCAGGTGACCTGCAAACCGAAGCGGCTCTCCCCTCTCGGGAAGAGCCGCTGGTCATTCCTGGTGTCGGAGGGATTTGAACCCTCACGTCGGCCCTAGCAGGCGCCGCGTCACTGGAACGCGAGTGTCCGCGCGTCAGTCGTCTCCCAGCAGTTGTGCTTCGTCTCTCGAAAGCGCCGACATGAGCTCTCTCACGGAGACCCTCGCTGCGTCTACGACCTCGTCGCCGACCGACTCCCGCACTCGCTTCGACCATGCGATCGCTCTTGGGCCCAACTGTTCGAGGGAGTTCAGACCGTGGTCCGTGGCAGACAGCAGTTTCGCCCGTCGATGCGCGGGATTGGGCACGTACTCGCACAATCCTTCCTCCACGAGCAGATCCGCAGTCCTCTGGACGCTCTGGCGAGCGAGTCCCATGTCTCGGGCAATAGCTGCCACCGTGAGCGGCTCGTGAAGCACCGCGCCCAGCACCTGCCATCGCGCAGTGGTAAGCCCACTCCCCGCTGTCAGGCGGTCGGCTGCATCCAGGAAGAAGCCGTTCAGCCAGAAGATGGTGAGCACAAGGTCGTTCACTGGATCTTCCGAAGTCCTAGGCGTCCTGGCCATGCCCAACCGCCTCCATGAGCTCGACGTAGCACGCTGGGTTCCCGGTCTTGTATAAGCCGTACCATGCTTCAAGCTCGCTTGTGCCGAAGATCCCGAGTCTCGCGAGAACGAGTTTGGCGAATTCCAGTGATGCCGTGAAGGAGGCCGTGATCACTCCGCCGTCGTCAACCGCGGGTTCCTGAACGTAGTGAGCAGCGCCGCCGTATCCGCTGGCGTCAAGCAGGCCGGGAAAGTTGCTGGTGTGCAGCCGGTCATCCAATAGACCTGCTCGCGCCAAGCCGAAAGTCGCCCCGCAGATCGCGGCCACAGGGACACCGGCCGCCACGAACTCCTTCGCCATTGATAGGGCGGGATCCGTGCTCGCGTCGCTCCACAGGTCGGCGCCAGGCAGGATCAGCATTGCGCTCGCAGCGGGGGAAAGCTCAGACAGACTCAGATCTGGCACGATGGTCAGACCACCCATCGAGCGAACCGGCGTCTTGTCCTGGCCCACCGTTCTGACGCGGAATCCAGACGACATGCCGGGCATCGGTCTGTTTATGTGCCGCGATTGCGAAGCCGGGCTCCCAATCCGCCATCCCGTTGAGTACGAAGAGATGGACTTCCTGCATGCTCGTTGCCTCCCTCTGCCGGTACGCTACCTTCTCGACAGCATACTGTCATATTGACAGCATACTGTCAAACGAGATTCTGGTTCTTGTCTGGCCACGCTCCTTAGCGACAAGTCCAGGCGCTGATCTGGCCGCAAACCAAAGCCGCCCTCCCCCTTCGGGAAGAGCGGCTCTTCGAGTTCGCATGGTGTCGGAGGAGGGATTTGAACCCTCACGTCCTAATAGGACACTAGGCCCTCAACTCTTGAGGACAGGCCGACTGCTTGTGCTCACTGCTCTGCCTGCTCAGAAGAGCCGGCCCAGAAGCACCCAGCCGACTGACGAGCAGCCTCGCCGAGCACCCCCGTGCGGTCAACTCGGTTAGACAATCCGCTAGACGGGCGGGCTCCCCGCACTGCAGGGAGCCCGCAACAACCGGAGTTCTCTTGAGGCTACTTGGTCATCCGCGAATGTGGCACGACAACGTTGCCGCCTCCGATTGCGACGCAATTCGTCGGGCCCGAACCGCTCATCGTCATCGCGGTTACCGTCTTGCCCGAGCCATCGACGACCCTGATCCAGACCTTGTCTACGCCACTCCCTGGTTCGTTGCGATCCTCGGCGTAGAACGTGAAGCTGTAGTTGCCCAGAGCGAGCGGCCACGTGGGCTCAAGGTAGGTTGCCTTGCCGTCGTAGCCCACCCAACCCCACGTCGTACCGTCGGCATTCGTGGGCTGACCTAGCCTCAGACTCGTCATCGCGTTGCTCTTGATTCGATAGATGCCTCCGCCCTTCACGTGGCGGATCATGAGCAGACTCCCCTTGGCGTTCGTGCCGTTCCTCGAGTACGTCGTGTTGAACGCGAAGTTCGTGCGATCGGTCGTACCGGGCCAGTAGAACCAACCGCCACCCGTTGTGAACCCGAGGCTGGGGTCGTAGACGTCGAGCGCGTCCTCTCCCCGCCCCGAGTAGTAGCTGCCGTCGACGATCACCTCGAGCGTATAGCTGTTGACAGGGACGTTGTTGAACGAAACGCTGATCTTGCCGTTAGCATCAGGCCCGCTCACGACGCCCGGTATCGCACCACCGCCGCCAACCGGGGCGAGGTCACACGTGACGTGCGCCAGGGCGAGGTTGCCGAGCGAGGTGTCCCCTATTGGTTCGGACAGCGTTGCTGCGACGGCGAAGGCACCGCTCGCCCCGCCGATTACTGGCACCTTGACCGCGGTCGGGTTATCAACCGCGAAGTTCACTACAGCGTTCTCTGGCCTGACCGTGATCGTCTCGGTCGCACTTCGCTGGTACTGGCCGTCACTCACCGAGAATGTCGTCGGATAGCTGCCCGAGCCCACCGTGATCTGACCGGTGAGGGTCTTCGTGACCCACACTCCGCCCGTATCGAGCATCCCGGTCAGGCCCTGGTAGGGCGCTACCGAAAGCGGGAGTCCGGTGTCGACAAGCGGCATGCTGAGGCTGTCGACGTCCTTCGCCGAAACGGTGATCGTGGTGATCCGGTCGCTGTACTGCACAGTCTGAGTCGCGGGAGTCGCAGACACTACCGGCGGGTCGTTCACGGCGTTGACCGTGATCGACACCGTGGCGGTGTTGGAGTCGAGCTCGCCGTCTGTCGCCTTGTAGGTGAACGAGTCGGTGCCGCTCCAGTTCGCCGCCGGCGTGTAGGTGAGAGAGCCGTCGTCGGAGAGCGCGAGCGTGCCGTGGGCGGGGCCGGCCACGAGGACCGACGTGAGCGATGAGGAGTCGATGTCGGTGTCGTTGGCAAGCACCCCGACGGCCTTGGCGACGGTGAGCTTGACGTCCTCGTCGGTGGCGTAGGTGTCGTCCGTGGCGACCGGCGCGTCGTTCACGGCGTTGACCGTGATCGACACCGTGGCGGTGTTGGAGTCGAGCTCGCCGTCTGTCGCCTTGTAGGTGAACGAGTCGGTGCCGCTCCAGTTCGCCGCCGGCGTGTAGGTGAGAGAGCCGTCGTCGGAGAGCGCGAGCGTGCCGTGGGCGGGGCCGGCCACGAGGACCGACGTGAGCGATGAGGAGTCGATGTCGGTGTCGTTGGCAAGCACCCCGACGGCCTTGGCGACGGTGAGCTTGACGTCCTCGTCGGTGGCGTAGGTGTCGTCCGTGGCGACGGGCGCGTCGTTCACGGCGTTGACCGTGATCGACACCGTGGCGGTGTTGGAGTCGAGCTCGCCGTCTGTCGCCTTGTAGGTGAACGAGTCGGTGCCGCTCCAGTTCGCCGCCGGCGTGTAGGTGAGAGAGCCGTCGTCGGAGAGCGCGAGCGTGCCGTGGGCGGGGCCGGCCACGAGGACCGACGTGAGCGATGAGGAGTCGATGTCGGTGTCGTTGGCAAGCACCCCGACGGCCTTGGCGACGGTGAGCTTGACGTCCTCGTCGGTGGCGTAGGTGTCGTCCGTGGCGATGGGCGGGTCGTTCACGGCGTTGACCGTGATCGACACCGTGGCGGTGTTGGAGTCGAGCTCGCCGTCTGTCGCCTTGTAGGTGAACGAGTCGGTGCCGCTCCAGTTCGCCGCCGGCGTGTAGGTGAGAGAGCCGTCGTCGGAGAGCGCGAGCGTGCCGTGGGCGGGGCCGGCCACGAGGACCGACGTGAGCGATGAGGAGTCGATGTCGGTGTCGTTGGCAAGCACCCCGACGGCCTTGGCGACGGTGAGCTTGACGTCCTCGTCGGTGGCGTAGGTGTCGTCCGTGGCGATCGGCGCGTCGTTCACGGCGTTGACCGTGATCGACACCGTGGCGGTGTTGGAGTCGAGCTCGCCGTCTGTCGCCTTGTAGGTGAACGAGTCGGTGCCGCTCCAGTTCGCCGCCGGCGTGTAGGTGAGAGAGCCGTCGTCGGAGAGCGCGAGCGTGCCGTGGGCGGGCCGGCCACGAGGACCGACGTGAGCGATGAGGAGTCGATGTCGGTGTCGTTGGCAAGCACCCCGACGGCCTTGGCGACGGTGAGCTTGACGTCCTCGTCGGTGGCGTAGGTGTCGTCCGTGGCGATGGGCGCGTCGTTCACGGCGTTGACCGTGATCGACACCGTGGCGGTGTTGGAGTCGAGCTCGCCGTCTGTCGCCTTGTAGGTGAACGAGTCGGTGCCGCTCCAGTTCGCCGCCGGCGTGTAGGTGAGAGAGCCGTCGTCGGAGAGCGCGAGCGTGCCGTGGGCGGCCGGCCACGAGGACCGACGTGAGCGATGAGGAGTCGATGTCGGTGTCGTTGGCAAGCACCCCGACGGCCTTGGCGACGGTGAGCTTGACGTCCTCGTCGGTGGCGTAGGTGTCGTCCGTGGCGATGGGCGCGTCGTTCACGGCGTTGACCGTGATCGACACCGTGGCGGTGTTGGAGTCGAGCTCGCCGTCTGTCGCCTTGTAGGTGAACGAGTCGGTGCCGCTCCAGTTCGCCGCCGGCGTGTAGGTGAGAGAGCCGTCGTCGGAGAGCGCGAGCGTGCCGTGGGCGGCGGCGACGAGGACCGACGTGAGCGATGAGGAGTCGATGTCGGTGTCGTTGGCAAGCACCCCGACGGCCTTGGCGACGGTGAGCTTGACGTCCTCGTCGGTGGCGTAGGTGTCGTCCGTGGCGATGGGCGCGTCGTTCACGGCGTTGACCGTGATCGACACCGTGGCGGTGTTGGAGTCGAGCTCGCCGTCTGTCGCCTTGTAGGTGAACGAGTCGGTGCCGCTCCAGTTCGCCGCCGGCGTGTAGGTGAGAGAGCCGTCGTCGGAGAGCGCGAGCGTGCCGTGGGCGGGCGGCCACGAGGACCGACGTGAGCGATGAGGAGTCGGTGTCGGTGTCGTTGGCAAGCACCCCGACGGCCTTGGCGACGGTGAGCTTGACGTCCTCGTCGGTGGCGTAGGTGTCGTCCGTGGCGATGGGCGCGATGTTGCCGTGCGACGCAGCAACCTTCACGGTCGCCCAACTCGGCCCGCCGTACAGGGGGCGGGACCAATCGCGTCCGTTGTCGACAATCAGCGCAACCCGGTATTCGCCCGGAGAGCCAAACACGTGGCGGGGCGTCGCGCCGGTCCCAGTAGTCTCGTCCCCGAAGTACCAGCTGTACCCAAGCGGAAGCTCCGCAACGTCCCAGCTGCCTGATCCGTCCAACTGTAGCTCCTGGCCAGCCACAGCCTCGTACGGTCCTCCGGCAACCGCGTAGGGCCCGGTTTGCACTACATTCCGAACAAGCGAGAACGTGTCGGAGGTGCTTCCCTCATCCGCGGCAGAAACCTGATAGCCACCAAGATCCCATTCCCCCGGGGTGGTGAACTCCAATCCCATACTGAAGCCGCTCCCAACCACGGTGAATGTCATGACGGGGCAGGTGGTCGAGACGCGGCTGCCGTCCGGCTTCGTGAACACCAAACGAACGTCGGGTGAATGGGCGACTGGGGGCGCACTCCCGCGCGACAGGTTCCATCCGCCCTCGAACGGCACGAGCTGGAGTCGCGAGACTTCGATGCTGAGCTTGTCGCCAGGTCGAATTTGGGAGGGAGACACTTCGACCACCGGAGGGCCCGCAGCCTCTGCGACACTCACGGTAGTGGTGGCGTAGACACAACGCCAACCGTTGTCGATTGCGAGCAGCGCTGTGTACTCGCCCGGTTCCCCGTATGCGTGGGAGACGACGTCTGTAGTACTCGCTCCCGCAGCAGCCCCGCCGTCGCCGAAGTACCAGTGGGCGACAAGGTTCGTGTTGAACGGAGACGCCTCAAACGAGCCGCTTGCGTCAAAGTCGACGTGCGCTGATGTGTCCGCGGCTGTGGCCAACCCTGATCGGGGCCAAGACGGATCTGAGACGAGCCCGAAGTCAGGCCTTGCCCGCCTGAACACATCCGGCCTTCCGTTCTCGTCGGCGTCGACCAAGTCACCCGCCGCTGAAACGAGCGCGCAGATGGACGCATCGCGTGAGACAGCCGGTTGAGACGTTGCACCGTTCACCCACAGGTAGCCAGCGACTCCAGAAGGTAGGCCGTTCGAGCCAATGTCCAAGCGCTCGTTGCGACCGCACAGAAGACAGTGCAAGTAGACCCCTGGCGTGGCTGCCGTTCCACTCACGAGAGAGCTAGCGTCCGACAGAAAAGCGACCGCATATCCATCGGCGCTGATCGACGGGTTGAACGAGTAGCCCGAGGCCTCCCCACCGCCGTCGGCGACGTTCACCAGCTCACTTCGGCCGGACTTCCGATCGAACACGTAGACCGACGACCGACTGTGCCCGACGCCTGACGGTTCTTGGTAGCCAGCAATGAAACCTGGATCCTTGCAGACCGTATAGGCTAGGAAACGACCGTCTGCACTGATAGAGGGATCACGCCGGTCAGAGGCTGGCAAGACCCCCTCAGCGACAAGGGGAGTCATCTCTGAGAGGGTTCCAGAACCTCGCTCATAGCACCAGATGTCGTGGGAGATTGTCTGGTCAGCGTCACCGTACACGGCGGTATGCCGGTAGTCTCGCTCAACTGCGCACACGGAGCCATCGTGGCTGAGGACGGGAGCCTGGGCGCCAGGAATCACCTCAATCTGGCCAGACGAGTCGACGATGTAGACGCCACGTCCAATAGGCTCGTTCACAATCATCTTGGCGTCTTCGTACACATGGTCGGATACGAAAGCGACCACTGAACCGTCCCCACTGATTGTGGGCTGCATCGCGTCTTGATCGGGCTCGCCAGTCGAACTGACACTCACCCGTCTGGTCGTCTTGGAGTTCCGGTCGTGGACGAAGACGTCTCTCTTGTGATTAGAGTCACCTGGCACGAGGTTGTCGGCGCCCGATTCAAAAGCCACGAATCTGCCGTCGTCACTAATGTCGAGTCGCGAGAACAGGTCGAACGGCTCGTATTCCGCAAGGGTCTGACCGTTCTGGCTCGACCAGTTCTTGGTGCCAAAAGCGACCTCGGCCGGCTGAGGCTCACCGGCAGGCCCCTGGCCCTCTTGGCCGCCAGGGCCTTCGCTGACCCGCTCCACCCCGCCCGTGAACGAGTCCTTCACGAACACGTCCCAGGTTTCATTTCCGTCGTCTGGGACCAAGTTGGAGGCGGTGCTGGCAAAAGCAACGTATCGGCCATTCCCGCTCACTGCAATCGATCCTGTGTAGGCGTCCCGCGGCAAGTCCCGAGGTTCATGCCCGCCATCAGTCGCACCGAGCCTTTCGATGCTCGGGAGGCTTGCACGCTCGGTAGTAGCGCCCTGCACGTCACGGACGAATACGTCATCTACGTTGTCGGTGTCGCAGGCAACAAGGTCAGCAGCGCCTGACGAGAAGGCAACGGCGGCGCCATCAAAGCTGATCGAGCCACCTCTCGAGGAGCTGTTCGGGGTCAGCCCCGCTTCAGAGAGACTCACTCGCGTTGTCTCCCTGCTCGCGACAGCGCGTCGGTAGAGGTGGGTCGGGAGTGAAGCAGAGTAGGGCGGGAATAGGTCAGTCGCTTCGGATGCAAACACGATCCATCGTCCGTCGCCGCTGATCGCCATGGCTGCGGCACCGTCATTTGGCTCGCGGCCTCCGCTATCAGCACTAACGTTGATGGTCGTGTCTGACGAGCGGTCCCAGACACACATCCAGTCCTTGCCACCCGTCCCCTGTACCGCGTAGGGCGTGTACGTCTGGTAGAGGACCCGCCCGCAGTCGAAAGAACAGGCGACAGGGTACGTCTTCGGATACTCCCAAGTGCCCGCGAACGGCGGTGCCCCCGGCGGGGTAACTCGCACTGGCTGCTGCCCAGGGAGTAGCCGGATGCTTCCGTCCACAAGGGACTTCGAGTAGCCCCGCCATGGGGGCATCCCCACGTAGCCTGCGACCAGAGCCGAATCAGGCGTCAGGTTCGTAGCGGCCGAGCGAAACACAAGACTCGTCCCGTCGCCACTCAGTATGGGTGCGTCACACTGTTGGTTCGCCGCGACGCCGGAAGCACTGGTACTAACCTCGCGCAAAAGACCAAGTAGTGCATCGTAGAGCATGATCGGCCGGCTCGACGACGAAGAATACGGTCCGCAGTACGCAACGAATCGACCGTCAGCGCTGACGCTGGGCTGGACTCCTTCGCCGACGCGAGTCGCGGTGCCCAGAACGGTGTCGCGCAGCACGATCACCTGTCTTGCATTTGCGGCCTGAACGCAGTAGGCGACGTATCTCCCATCGCCGCTGATTCCGGCGCCGTCAGGGAGATATGGCCCAGCCGGTGAATCAGGCTCGGGACCACTCACCCGCAACGTGACGCGAGACCGCCTGTCGTAGACGAATAGGTCGCCGACACCGTTCGTATCGTCCGACACCAAGTTGTTCGCCTCGGACCAGTAGAGTACGTGTTCTCCGTCTGCGCTGACGACGCCTCCCCAGGACCGTGCTGATGGTGTCGGATCGATCGTGCCCGAGGCCTCCACGCCAGCCGCCGAGACGTTCACCCGTTGAGTGGTTCCGCCCAAGACAACCGTCGGCTCTCGCGGAACGGTCACAATCGCCTGACTCGAGGACGTCGACCCGGTGTCATCGGTCACCGTAAGGGTGACGACGAACAACCCGGCCTGGAGAAGGCGTGAACCGCGGTGATCTCGCTCGCGTTCGCGCCGTCCCCAAAGTCCCATTCGTAGGAGACTATTCTTCCGTCGACGTCGAAGGATTGCGAGCCGTCGAAGGTACTCAGAACCCCCGCCTTCATCGTGCGATTCAACCCCGGCTTGGGTTCCGGAGAGAAATCCGCGACCGGGCGCACCGAAGTGCCGCTTGACCCGTAGGTCACCTCGTACTTGTGGCTTGAGCCCCGTGTCAACGAGCCGGTGACCGTCGTCGGGCCACTCGCCAGGGGATTGTCGGGCCAGGAACTGACACTCAGCTCGAAGTCCCCAGAGCCCGTGCCGGCCGACCTGAAGCCTGTACGTGCCCTCCACCGGCCTTGCGACAAAGAGCCCTTTCGGGGGGTCCTGTCGCTCAGCGGCGTCCTCCCTGGGATCCGCGATCTCCTCGTATACCGAGCCGGGAATCTCGACGAGAGTCGTACCACTAGGCTGCCAGCCCGTTCGCCTGCCGTCTGGATCGACGACTGACATCTCCGCCGGGCACCAGAGCCTCCAGTCCAAGAACGGAATCGCACGTCGGCTCGCGTTAACCACGAAGTAGTTCGAGCGCGTCGTTCCCATCCACCAGTCGTCGACCAGCCTGGGCTCACCTCGTTCCCAAAGCCCGGCAAGCATGTCGTAGTCCCACTCAGGATCGAGGTGCGAGACTCCCTTGACGTCGCTGTTCCAGCCGGCGAGGACGATGTAGTGCGCGAGTCCGCTCTTGTTGGAGACCTTCACGCCAACTCGTTGGCCTGCCTTAACCCGCGTCACTGCGTCCTCTGCAGTGACCGGCAGGAGCTGCACGACTCCACCCTCCCAGCCCCCGCTTCGCCGATCTGCGCGATGTGGAAGATGGGGTCCCCTCTGTCGATCATCGGAGCCGCAGTCCCGTCAGGCCACGTTGACCACATGCGCCGCCCCCCTCTTCGCGCCTCTTCCCAGACGCTGACCGAACCGACCTGGCGATACTGACCGCTCTCCCAGCCGCGTATGAGTGTCCCGTACGGCAGCATCATCGCGACGGCCGTCGGCATACAGCCAGCCTCGCCGTAGGTCCTTCCACCGAGATCGAGCATCGGCGTGCTGTTCCAGGTCGCGTCGTGCTGAGAGAAGAAGCCTGAGCCCGAGTGACCCGACCAAGCGGGGACAGCGACTGAAGAAGCCACACTCGAAAGCAGGGCCACCGAGACGGCCAAAGGGAGCAGCAGGAGGCGGGTCCTCCCCAGCCGGCGATGCCGTTCGGCATTGACACCCGAGGCTCCCTGTGGTTCATCCGTTCTTGGCATCCGAAGCTCCCTCCAGCCGCCTAGACCCCGCGTGGATTTGGGTGGGGATGTACGCCTGCGGGCGTCCGTTGCTGAACCGCCCTCGTGGCAACGAGCATGCGGCCGCAACGCGCATGCAGCGCGAAGGCACATGGGAGCGTGTCGGCGAGAAGCGCCGAGAGCTAACTTCTTGATGGTCCCACTCACTCGAGCCCCCCGCCCGAGTGTTCCTCGCAGAGGTCAGGGTCCCCGCGAAGAACTCCCTCTGGCTGCAACCTACGCCTGTTGGGGGTGCCGCGTAATACACCGATTGGATGATTTCAAGGGAACTCGACTCTTGATGCACAAGGAGGATTCAGAAGTCGAAGTAGGACCTAGTTCGGGAGCTTGCTTGATGCTGCCACTCGTACCCCTCGCTCGGGTGCCAGTCCCATTCCTCACGGCGGAACCAGAACCTGCCGTAGCAGCGTCGACAGCGCGAACCTCGATCGCACTTGGCGAGTGGGGCGTCAGGTGATGACGCAGCGCCAGACAACGTTGGACAGGTCATCCAACAAGAACCCGAGAAGCCGCCCTCCCCCTTGGGGAAGAGCGGCTCTTCGAGTTCGTATGGTGTCGGAGGAGGGATTTGAACCCTCACGTCCTAATAGGACACTAGGCCCTCAACCTAGCGCGTCTGCCGTTCCGCCACTCCGACGTGGCGTCCCGCGAACAGGACAGCGAACGGGAGTATAGCAACGCCTTTCGGTGGCTGCTAGCCCCAGTTCGCTTCCGGTGCGAGCGGACGCGATCGTCTCCGCGCGCGCCCGGCAACCTCCTACGCGCTCTCGGCTTTCGAGCCCGCCTCGCCCACGCCCAGCACTGCCTCGATGTCGACTTCGTCCGAGACGACCTTGGACGTCTCGGCGATCACGTCGATGTCGATCGGGAACGGCTTCGCGAAGTGACACGCCGCGAAATGGCCGTCGGCCACGGTCCGCAGCTCGGGGTCCTGCTCGGCGCAGATCGGGAACTGCGCGATCGGGCACCGGGTGTGGAAGCGGCATCCGCTGGGCGGGTCGATCGGGCTGGGCGGGTCGCCGGCGAGCAGGATGCGCTCGCGGGTGTGCTGCAGATCGGGATCGGGCAGCGGCACCGCGGAGAGCAGCGATTGGCTGTAAGGATGGTGTGGGCGCTCGTACAGGCCCCGCCAGTCGCTCGTCTCCACGATCTTGCCCAGATACATGACCGCCACCCGGTCGGAGATGTGCTGCACCACCGAGAGGTCGTGGGCGATGAACAGGTACGTGAGCCCGAACTCCTTCTGCAGGTTCTCGAGCAGGTTGAGCACCTGCGCCTGCACGGAGACGTCGAGCGCCGAGACCGGCTCGTCGCAGACGATCAGCTTGGGCTGCAGCGCCAGCGCGCGCGCGATCCCGATGCGCTGCCGCTGACCGCCGGAGAACTCGTGCGGGTAGCGGTTGATGTGCTCGGGGTTGAGGCCGACCACATCGAGCAGCTCCTGGGCGCGCTTTCGGCGCTCGCCTCCCGACCCGATACCGTGGATCAGCAGCGGCTCGGTCACGATCTCGCCGATGGTCATGCGCGGGTTCAGCGATGCGTACGGATCCTGGAAGATGATCTGCACCTCTCGGCGGAAGGCCTTGAGGTCGCTGCCCTTGAGCGCGAGCACGTCGGTGCCCTCGAAGGTCACCGAGCCGTCGGTCGCGTCGAGCAGTCGGATGATCACGCGGCCGGTCGTGGACTTGCCGCAGCCGGACTCGCCCACGAGGCCGAGGGTCTGGCCCGCCTCAACCGAGAAGCTCACGCCGTCCACGGCCTTGACCACCCCGGTCTGCCGAGAGAACACACCGCTCTTGACCGGGAAGTGCTTGTACAGGTCCTTGACTTCGAGAAGGGCCATCAGGCAGTCCTCCCTGCGCCAACGATGTCGCACTTCTCGACCTTGGTGAACCCGGGCTCGCCGGCGAAGTGACAGGCGGCTCCGTGCTCCCCGTCGATGAACCGGAACTCCGGCACATCGGTGCGACACACGTCCTGGGCATAGGGACACCGCGGGTGGAAGGGACAGCCGGGCGGCACGTCGACGAGCGACGGCGGCTGGCCCGTGATCGGCGAGAGGGCGCACTTCTCGGTCATGCCGTGCGTGGGAATCGAGTCCATGAGCCCCCACGTGTACGGGTGCATGGGGCGGTAGAACACCTCGTTGGTCTGGCCGTACTCCGCGGCCTTGCCCGCGTACATCACGAGCACGCGGTCGGCGATGTCGGCGACCACGCCCAGGTCGTGGGTGATCATGATGATCGCCGTGCCGGTGCGCTGCTGCAGCTCCTGCATGAGCTCGATGATCTGCGCCTGGATGGTCACGTCGAGCGCCGTCGTGGGCTCGTCGGCGATGAGGATCTCGGGATCGCACGCCAGCGCCATCGCGATCATCGCGCGCTGCCGCATGCCACCCGAGAACTGGTGCGGGTAGTCCTTGACCCGCGCCTCGGGGTTCGGGATGCCGACCAGGCGCAGCAGCTCGACCGCCCGCGCCCACGCGTCCTTCTTCGACATGCCCTTGTGCGTCTGGAGCGGCTCGGCGAGCTGACGGCCGATGCGATAGACCGGGTTCAGCGACGTCATCGGGTCCTGGAAGATCATCGCGATCTCGTTGCCGCGGATCTTGCGGATCTCGTCGTCCTTCATCCCGACCAGCGAGCGGCCCTTGAACTTGACGTCGCCGCCCACGACCTTGCCCGGCGGCATGGGAATCAGCTTCATCATCGTGAGCGCGTGGACCGACTTGCCCGATCCCGACTCGCCCACCACGCCCAGCGTCTCGCCCTTGTTGAGCGTGTATGTCACGCCGTCGACGGCTTTGACGATGCCGTCGCGGGTGTAGAAGTGCATGCGGAGGTCCTGGACCTCGAGGAGGTTCTCGGCCTGAGGGGCGCCCGCGGCCGGTGTCTGGTTCTCGGCCATCGTCTAGTCCTTCATCTTCACGTCGAGGGCGTCTCGAACACCGTCGCCGAGCAGTGTGAACGCCAGCACGGTGGCAAGGATCGCCAACCCGGGGAACAGCACGAGGGATGGGTGGGTGGTCAGGTACGAGCGCCCGTCCTCGATCATGCGCCCCCAAGAGATCGCCGGAGGCTGGATGCCCAGCCCCAAGAACGACAGCGCCGCCTCGGTGAGGATCGCGCCACCGATCGACATCGTTGCGTACACGATGACCGGCGCGAGCGCGTTCGGCGCGATGTGGCGGAACATCAGGCGGGTGTCACCCGCACCCAGCGCGCGCCCTGCGTCCACGTAGTCGTTCTCCTTGGTGGAGAGCACGGAGCTACGGAACAAACGCGCGAAGCTCGGCCAGCCGAGCAGACCGATGGCGAGTACGACGGGACCGATGCCACGCACCGTGGGCGGCAGCATCGCGAGAATCAGGATGCAGAACAGGATGTACGGGAACGCGAGGAAGATGTCCGTCACTCGCATGATCGTCGCGTCGAGCCCGCGTCCGTAGTACCCCGACATCGCTCCCAACGCGGTACCGATGACCACCGAGATCACCACCGCGAGCAGACCGACGGACAGCGAGATCCGCGCACCGTAGATGACGCGGCCGAAGATGTCGCGGCCGAGTGCGTCGGTACCCATTGGGTGCTCCAGCGTCGGCGGCTGTAGCCGCTCCTGAGCGGCGGTCGCGGTGTCGATCTTGCGCGGATCGCCGAAGTTCTGTGGCACCCACAGGTCGGCGGTTATCGCGGCGAACGCGATGACCAGGATGTAGCCGAGTGCGACGACCGCGAGTTTGTTCTTGCGCAGCCGAATCCACGCATCGCCCCAGAGCGTGCGGGTCTTGGCGGGCTTTGAGGCTCCGGCCGTTGCCTGTGCGTCGGTCACCGTCGCCTCACCTCGTCCCGCCGCTGTAGCGGATCCGCGGATCCAGGAATGCGTACGAAACATCCACGAGCAGGTTCACGATCATGACCGCGATCAGGATGAGCGTGACCCCGCCCAGCACCACCGGGAAGTCGCGCTGTCCGATTGCCCGGTAGATGGTGTAGCCCACGCCCGGCCAGTTGAAGACCGTCTCGGTGAGGATGGCGCCCGAGAGCATGGCCCCGAGATCCAGACCGATGAACGTGACCACGGGGATCAGCGTGTTCTTCATGGAGTGGCTCCACAGCACCTTGCGGTTCGAGACGCCCTTCGCGTAGGCGGTGCGGATGTAGTCCTGGCCGTTGACCTCGAGTAGCTGGCTGCGGGTGATGCGTGCCGCGTAGGCGGTCGACACAGCCGCCAGCGTGACTGCCGGAAGAATGAGGTACGCCGAGTCGGGGAACGGCGCACCCGATGCCCCCGAGATCGGTAAGTAGAACGCGCCGTTCGTCGCCTCTTTCAGCCAGATGCCGAAGGTGTACTGCAGCAGCAGGCCGAGCCAGAAGACGGGAAGCGACACGAGGATTGACGTACTGAGTGTGACGAAGACGTCCCAGAACGAGTACTGCTTCAGCGCCGAGATGATGCCCGCACCGAGACCGACCACGATCTCGATGAAGATGGCAGCGAACGCGAGCTTGATGGTGTAGGGATACGTCTCCTTGAGGATCTCGTTGACCGAGCGCCCGTTGTTGAGCGACACGCCCAGATCGCCCTGTGCGAGGTTCCTCAGGTAGTCCGCGTACTGTTCGTACCACGGCTTGTCGAGCCCGAACTCCTTGCGGAGCTGCTCTCGCACGGCGGGCGAGAGGGATTTCTCGCCAACCCTCAACTGGATGGGGTCAGCGCCCGGAAGGTACGTGCTGATCAGGAACAGCAGCAGCGTCACACCGAAGAACACCGGGATGAACTGCAGCAGCCGTCGGAAGATGTACTGGCCCATGGATGCGTGATCCGTTCTGACGCCTTACGGACGGGTGGCAGGGCACCTCGGGTGCCCTGCCACCCCTCTTGCACTCTGAACGCCGGCCTGCCCGAGTACCTACTGGGCAGAGCCGCCCGCGGTGATCCAGACCGACACGAAGTCGGGGATACCGGACGGGTCGTAGGTGAAGTTGTTGAGACGCTCCGAGCCTACGTGGTGGTGCCTGTAGAACATGATCGGGGCGACCGGAAGGGCTGCCGCGACCGTCACGTTCTGCTCCTGGTACTTGTCCAAGCGCTGCTGCTGATCCGTGATCGCGCGCGCCTCATCGAGACCCTTGTCCACGTCCGGATTGCTGTAGGCGGACTTGTTGTCGCCCGCGCCGGTGGTGAACAGCGGGAACAGGAAGTTGTCCATGATCGGGTAGTCAGCGATCCAGCCGAGGCGGGCGACCTGGAACTTGCCCGCGTCCAGCTGCTTGAGGTACACAGCGAACTCGGCGGAATCGAAGGTCGACTTGACGCCGATCTTCTCCCAGTCGGCCTGGACGAGTTCCATGATCTTCTCGTGACCTGCGCCGCTGTTGAACGACAGCTTGATGGTCGGCAGACCCTTGCCCTCGGGATACCCGGCGTCGGCGAGCGCCTGCTTGGCGGCATCGACGTTGTACTCCGCGAGCTTCCAAGTGCCGGCGACGTAGCCCGCGATACCCGGCGGAACGATGTTGTCCGCGGGAGAACGCGTGCCGTCGAAAACGACGTCGCAGATGGCCTGGCGGTTGATCGCCTGAGACAGGGCCTCACGGAGCTTCTGGTTCTTGATGAGGCTGTCCTTGAGGTTGAAGATCATGTAGTACGTGGCGTTCTCCTCGCCGAGGAGCACCTGCTTGCCCGGGTTCACGGTGTAACCGTTCTCGGACTCGCCGTACTTCGCCATGGCGTCCTTGATCTTGCCCTCGCCCACCTGCGTGAAGTCGAGGTTGCCTGCCTCAAACTCGGTGTAGGCGGTCTCGACGTCCTTGAAGATCCTGAACTCGACGCCGTCGATGTTGGGCTTCGTGGCCCAGTAATTCTCGTTGGCGACGACCTTGATGTACTGGTTGTGCTTCCACGGCTCCGACAGCTTGAAGGGACCGTTGCCGATCGGCATATCGCCGTACGGGACCTTCTCGCCGTTGAACTCCACGCCTTCCTCGACCGCCTTCTGCGGCACCGGCGCGAGGGCCGGGTGCGCAGCGACGTACGGGAAGTCCGCGAACGGCTTGATGAGCGTGATCTCGAGCGTGTAGTCGTCAACGGCCTTCATGCCGGTCAGCTCGGGAATCTTGCCCGACTGCACGTCGTCGTAGCCAGCGACGTAAGACAGGTGATAGCTGATGACCGACGGATCAGCCTTCTTGGTCAGGGTGTTGACCGTCTTGGGGTTGACGATGCGGTTCCACGCGTAGATGAAGTCCGCTGCCGTAACGGGCGTCCCATCGGAGAACTTGCCGCCCTGGTTCAGCTTGAACGTCCACACCGTAGCGTTATCGTTCGGCTCCCAGGACTCGGCGGCAGAGGGAAGGACCTTGGTCGCATCCAGAGGATCGACCTTGGTCAGGCTGTCGAAGACGGACTGCTCGACGGCCGTACCCTCGGACTCCTGCGTGTTGTAGGGATCGATGTAGGCGGGCTCGCCGACGTAGTACGACATCGTTCCGCCCTTTTGGACCTCGGTCGTGTCTTGACCCTGATTTCCGCCACCCTCACTCGGCGAACAGCCGGCGAGGGAGAACGAGGCGACGAGGGCTACGGCTACGAGCAGCCCGACGCCAGTTTTCCAGCGTGACACCTTGCGGCCTCCCTTCAACGCGAACAGGACTGCTGCCGACACTTGCTGGGCAAATGGACTCCCCCAATGGCAGCACGCGCGGACCCGACACGAGGCTCGTGCGGCTCCACTCCGAAGTGTCCACCTAGTTGTGGGTCACTGCAAGAGGTTCACGACACAAAAGGTCAGCAAATGAATAGAGGCGCGCTCAGCTCGGCGCGCCTCCTGCATGAATCCGGAGTGTCTCTTGGTGGAAGGAAGCTACAGCTTTGGATATAGAACCATCATGATCAGCAGGCAGACGGTCCACACGACCGCGGTGGTAACGGTGATGCGGTCCAGGTTCTTCTCGATGATGCCGGTGCCGGTGGACGTTTGCGGGAGCATGCCGCCGAACATCTCGGACACGCCGGTGCCCTTACCGGAGTGGAGCAGGATGAGCACGATGAGCAGCGCCGATGCCGTGATGAGCACCGCGAGGGTCAGGTAGAAAAGAGCGATCACGCTGTGACTCCTTGCACGTCGTCAACGCCGGCCGTTCTCGGCACAGCGGTGCATCAGTATACCAGCAGGCTCCGTCCCGTCCACTCCTGCGGCTTCTCGATGCCGAGAAGGTCGAGCAGGGTGGGCGCGACGTCGGCGAGAATGCCGCCGTCCTCGAGCGCGGACACGCCGTCGGCAACCACCACGAGCGGCACCTGGGAGAGCGTGTGGGCGGTGAACGGCGTGTCGCCGTCGGCGTCGACCATGCACTCGGCGTTGCCGTGATCGGCGGTGATCATCACGACGCCACCCTTGGCTCGAACCGCCTCGACGACGGTGCCCACGCCGGCATCGACCGCTTCGACTGCCGCCACTGCCGCGTCCAGCACGCCGGTGTGCCCGACCATGTCTCCGTTAGCGTAGTTCACGAGGTAGACGTCGGCTCGGTCCTCGGCGATCGCCTCGACGAGGACCTCGGTGACCTGCGGCGCGCTCATCTCGGGCTTGAGGTCGTACGTCGCGATCTTGGGACTGGGCACCAAGACGCGCTCCTCCCCCGGCTTGGGAGCCTCGACGCCCCCGTTGAGGAAGAAGGTGACGTGGGCGTACTTCTCGGTCTCGGCGACATGGAGCTGCTTCAGTCCCTGCTCGGCGAGGACGTCGCCCAGTACGTGGGTGGGCAGCTCCTTGGGGAACGCGACCGCCGCGGGGATCGTGGGGTCGTACTCGGTGAGGCAGACGAAGTGCACCGTGGGGAACACGGGCCGTTCGAACCCCTCGAAGGTGGGGTCGACGAACGCACGGGTGATCTCACGCGCGCGATCGGGACGGAAGTTGAAGAAGATGACGGTGTCGCCGTCGGCCACACCAGCGGCTCTCACGACCGCGGGCACCACGAACTCGTCGGTCACACCCTCGCCGTAGCTGCGCTCGACCGCGGCCTCGGCGGAGTCGCCGGCGATGCCGTCGGCGAGCACGATAGCCTGCCACGCCTTCTGGACCCGGTCCCAACGGTTGTCGCGGTCCATCGCGTAGTAGCGGCCCATCACGGTGCCGATCTCGCCGACACCCAGCTCGCCCAGGAACGACTGGAGCTGGCGCACGTACCCAAGCCCGCTCTCCGGCGGTACGTCGCGGCCGTCGAGGAACGCGTGGACCACGAGCCGCTCCACGCCGCGCACCTTGGCCATCTCGAGCAGCGCGAACAGATGGGTGATGTGGCTGTGCACGCCGCCATCGGACACGAGGCCCATCAGGTGGACGGTCCGGCCCGCCGAGACCGCGGAGTCGATCGCCTCGTCGAGCACGGCGTTCTCGAACAGCGACCGGTCCTCGATGGCGAGGTCGATGCGCGTGAGCTCCTGGTACACCACCCGCCCTGCACCGATGTTGAGGTGTCCGACCTCGGAGTTGCCCATCTGGCCCTCCGGCAGGCCCACTGCAAGCCCGCTCGCGTTCAGCGTGGCGTGCGGCCACCGCTCCCAGAGCGCGTCGAGATGTGGCTTGCGGGCGAGCGAGATTGCGTTGGCCGAGCAGGCCGGAGCGATCCCGTAGCCATCCAGGATGATGAGCGCGGCGGGCAGGTTGCGCATCGGTCGCAGTCGCAGCTATGCAGCCGACGAGGCGGCCGCGGTCACGATCGCGGTGTACGAGTCGCGCTTGAGCGACGCCCCGCCCACCAGTGCACCGTCGATGTCCGGCTCGCCGAAGAACATGTCGGCGTTCTCGGGAGTCACCGAGCCGCCGTACTGGATCCGCACCTGCACCGCGATCTCGGGCGAGTACATCGCACCCAGCGTGGCGCGAATGCTACGAGCCACGTCGTTGGCCTGCTCGGGCGTCGCCGTGCGGCCGGTACCGATCGCCCAGATGGGCTCGTACGCGACCACGAGCCGCGGCGCATCGGCAGCGTCGAACCCGGCGCAGCTCTCGAGGACCTGACCGCGCACGAACGCCTCGGTTTCGCCGGCTTCGCGCGTTTCGAGCGACTCACCCACGCACACGATCGGGGTCATCCCCGCGGCGAACACCGCCTTCGCCTTGCGGTTGACGATCGCGCTGGTCTCGGCGAAGTACTCGCGACGCTCGGAATGCCCCGCGATCACGTAGCGGCAATCCACGTCGAGCAGCATCGCCGCGGAGACCTCGCCGGTGTACGCGCCCTTCTCCTCCCAGAACATGTTCTGAGCCCCGAGCTGGATCTGGGTCTTCTCGTTCGAGATGACCACCGAGACGGGATAGAGACCCGTGAACGGAGGGCAGACGACGACTTCGACGCCGGTGACCTCCTCGAGGTCCCACACGAGGTCCTGCACGAGTGCCGCTCCCTGACGCGGCGTGGTGTTCATCTTCCAGTTGCCGGCAACGATCGGCATGCGCTCGCTCATCGGCCCCTCCCCTTCCTCAATGCCCTGACTTTGAATGACTGCTAGGAGTCGAGCAACGCCTCGACGCCAGGCAGCGGCTTGCCCTCGACGAGCTGCATCGAGGCACCGCCACCGGTGGACACGAACGTCACCCGTTCCTCCAGATCGAACTTCTTGAGAGCGGCGACGGAATCACCGCCGCCGATCACGGACACCGCTCGGTTGTTGCGTGCGACCGCGATGGCGACCTCGCGAGTGCCCGCCTCGAACGGCGCCATCTCGAACACGCCCATGGGGCCGTTCCAGAAGATCGTCTTGGCGCGCGCGATCTCGCCCTTGAACAGCTCGACGGTCGTGGGACCGACGTCGAGGCCCATCATCTCGGCGGGGATCTCCTCGCGGCCCACCACCTTGGTGTCTACGTCGTCGGCGATCGCGTCGGCGACCACGAAGTCGACCGGCAGCACGAGGTCGACGCCCTTCGCCGAGGCCTTCGCGAGCATCTCCTTGGCAGGCTCGACCCAGTCGGCCTCCACGATGGACTTCCCGGTCTCGATGCCCTTGGCCACCAGAAACGTGAACGCCATGCCGCCCCCGATGAGCAGCGCGTCCACCGAGTCGATGAGGCGGTCGATGACGCCGAACTTGTCGGAGACCTTGCTGCCGCCCAGGATCGCAACGAACGGGCGCTGGGGGTCGAGGAGCATCTCGGTGAGCGTCTCGACCTCACGCGCGAGCAGGAGTCCCGCGTAGGCCGGGAGGTACTCCGCGACGCCGGCGGTCGAGGCATGCGCGCGGTGAGCGGCGCCGAATGCGTCGTTCACGTAGATGTCGGCAAGCGAGGCGAGCTGCTTCGAGAACGCGGGGTCGTTGGCCTTCTCGCCCGCGTTGAACCGAACGTTCTCGAGCATGATCACCTCGCCATCGATGAGGCGCTCGACCGCCTCGGCGGTCTCCTCGCCTACCGTCTCCGGCGCGAAGAACACGTTGCGGCCCAGGAGGCGCTGCAGCGTCCTGCGCACCGGCTTGAGCGAGTACTGGGGGTCAGGTTCGCCCTTCGGGCGCCCGAGGTGGCTCATCAGGATGACGCGGCCGCCGTGGTCGATCAGGTAGCGAATCGTGGGCAGCGCGGCGCGGATGCGGGAGTCGTCAGTGACGGCGCCGTCCGCCATCGGCACGTTGAAGTCCACGCGCACGAGCACCCGCTTGCCGCGGACGTCGACGTCCCTGATCGTCTTCTTGTCGAACATGCAGGTCCCTCTCGAAACACGCGGGGCCCCCATCGGAGCCCCGCGATGCGATCGAATCGTCGGCGAGTCCCGCCTAACCCATCATGATCTTGGCGAGGTCCTTGACCCGGTTGCTGTAGCCCCACTCGTTGTCGTACCACGACACGCATTTCACGAAGTTGCCCGTGCCGCCCATAACCATCGTCTGCAGCGAGTCGAAGATCGACGACGCCGGGTTGCCCACGACGTCCACCGAGACGATCGGGTCGGTCTGGTACTCGAGGATCCCCTTCATCGGGCCCTCGGCGGCAGCCTTCATCGCGGCGTTGATCTCGTCGACGGTGACCTCACGCTCGAGTTCGGCGACGAGGTCGACGACCGAGCCGTCCGGCGTCGGCACGCGCATCGACATGCCGTCGAGCTTGCCCTTCATGTCGGGCATGACGAGCCCGATCGCCTTCGCGGCGCCCGTGGAGGTCGGGATGATCGACATCGCGGCGGCGCGCGCACGGCGGAGGTCCTTGTGCGGGTAGTCCAGGATGACCTGGTCGTTGGTGTAGGAGTGGATCGTGTTCATGAAGCCGGCCTTGAGGCCGAAGCTGTCCCGCAGGACCTTGGCGAATGGCGCGAGGCAGTTCGTGGTGCACGAGGCGTTCGACACGATGTTGTGCTTCTCGGCGTCGTACTGGTCGTCGTTCACGCCGATGACGATCGTGATGTCCTCGTTCTTGGCCGGAGCCGAGATGATGACCTTCTTCGCGCCGGCATTGATGTGGGCCTTGGCCTTCTCGGCGTCGGTGAAGAAGCCCGTCGACTCAACGACGAGATCTACGCCGAGGTCGGCCCACGGCAGGGCGGCGGGATCGCGCTCGGCCAGGACCTTGACGCTCTTCTTCATGCCGAGCAGCTCGCCGAGATGGTTCTTCGCGTGGACGTCGAACCCCTCGTCGGTGACCTCGACGTCGTGAGAGAACTTCTTGTGGATCGAGTCGTACTTGAGCAGATGAGCCAGGGTCTTCGCGTCGGTGAGGTCGTTGACTGCGACGACCTCGAGGCCTGGGTCGTCCGCCATCGCACGGAAGACAAGACGCCCGATCCGACCGAACCCGTTGATACCGACCTTGATCGCCAAGAAAACCCCTCCTCGGTTCGCGCGACGGACGCCGGATGCTTCCATCGCGTGCCTGACTGATCGCGCGGGTCCTAGCGGCCGCGCGCAGACCTCCCTCTTGGACCCGGACGCGAACGGTCCGAGACCTCGGCGGCGAGTTCCTCGATGCGCCGCACCCTATGGTATACCGCACTTTTCGTCAGAGGCGGCTCGGCGAGCTCGCCCAGTTCGCGCAGGGACACCTCGGGGTTGTTGAGTCGCAGCTCCGCGAGCTCGCGGAGTGCGGGCGGAATGTTGTCGAGCCCCACGGTCTGCACCAGCGTGTTGATCGCGTCGAGCTGACCGACCGCAGCGTCAGCCGTCTTCTGCTGGTTGGCGAGCTCCGCGTTCACGATACGGTTCACGTCGTTGCGCATGGACTTGATGATGCGCACGTCCTCGGTCCGAAGCAGCGCACGGTGCGCGCCCACCAGGGCGAGGAAGGTCACGATGGGCTCCGCGCCCTTGAGGTAGACCGCGTACGTGCCCCGTCGCTGAGCCACTCTCGCCTCGATGTCGAAGCGCTTCATCAGGCCGACAAGGTCCTCGGCGAGCTGTTCGGTCTCCGCGGTGAGCTCGAAGTGGAAGTCGCCGCGGGGGTCGGCCACGAATCCGCCGCCCAGGAACGACCCCCTCAGGTACGCGATCGCGCAGCACTCCCGCTTCACGAGGTTCTCAGAGATGCCGCTCGTGAATCCCGATGTGTCGTCGAGCACCCCCAGCTCGGCGAGCGCCTTGGGGAGCTTGGGCTGTGTGGGCACGGTTATCAGGTAGTTGTTCGTCTTGTGCAGCACGCTGCGGCGCACCGTGAGCTCGGTCTTGAGCCCGTAGACCTTGTGCAGCAGCTTGATAACCGTGCGCGCCACCGGAGCGGTCTCGGTGGCGATCTCGAGCCGGTAGCGCTCGGGACCGGTGATGTGGAGCGTGCCCTCGATGCGTACGAGCGCCGCAAGCTCTGCCTTCAGGCAGCACTGCTTGCGGGGTTCGATCCGGGAGAGCTCGTCTTTCACCTCGGCGGTGAAGGACATCTAGCTGACCACTCCTTCGAGGACGCTGAAGAGCCGCTCGCGATCGTGCCGAGCAGGCCTGTCGGCGTCGGCGAGATCTGCCAAGACGACTTGGGAGACAAGCTCGCCGATGCGTGCGAGCTGCGCGTCGGTGATGCACACGGGCTCCAAGTCGGTCCCGGCATCATCGCACACCGCCTGCGCCGTCGCGTCCGGCGCGTGGATGATCGCGACGTCGATGCACCCGGCAAGCCCGTGATCGACGAGCGCCTCGACGTGCTCGGCGGCGGTGAGCCCGTGCGTCTCGCCGCGCATGTTCGCGACGTTGCAGACGTAGATGCGCTTCGCCGAGGAGGCCTTCAGGGCGTCGGCCATCCCTCCGACGAGGAAGTTCGGGATGACGCTCGTGAACAGCGAGCCAGGACCCATGACCACTACGTCCGCCGCCGCGATCGCCGCGATCGCGGGCGGGAATGGCGGCGGTGCCTCGGGTTCGAGCGTGACGTGAGCGATGGCGTCGGGGTTCGCGGCGATGAGCGCCTGGCCGGACAGCGGCTGACCGGCGCGGTCGCACGCGTGAAGGGTGACGTCGGTGAGCGTGGAGGGGTGGACGTGGCCTCGCACGCGGAGTCGGCGACCTGCTGCCGCGATCGCCGACGGGAAGTCTCCTTCGATGTCGCTCAGCGCGGCGAGGATGAGGTTCCCGATCGCGTGCCCGGCGAGTCCCTCGCCGTGAGCGAACCGGTACTGGAACACCCGTGCGAGCTCGGCGTCCTGCGCCATCGCCACGAGGCAGTTGCGCACGTCGCCGGGCGGAAGCATCCCCAGCTCGCGGCGAAGGACGCCCGTGGAGCCGCCGTCGTCGGCCATCGTGACAACGGCGGTGGTGTCGAATCCCATCCGTAGCAATGCCGAGATCACGACTGGAATGCCGGTGCCGCCGCCAACGGCGACAGCGCGCCGACCCTCCCCCACGCGCGCGGTCGTATCCGTCACCGCGCCTCCCGGTCGCGACCCATGTCGCGGTGAGCGACCACGGCGTGGAAACCCTTCTCCCGCAGGTAGGAGGCGGTCGCCTCGGCGAGAGCGACCGAGCGGTGCATGCCGCCGGTGCAGCCGAGTGCGATGGCGAGATGGTGCTTGCCCTCGGCGACATACCCCGGTACGAGGACGTCGAGAAGCTCGAACCACTTCGCCAGAAACACGCCGGTCTCCTCGCGACCCATCACGAAGTCGCGGACGGCTGGGTCGAGCCCCGTCAGTGGGCGGAGCTCCGGATCGTAGTGCGGGTTGGGCAGGAAGCGCACGTCGATCACCAGGTCGGCGTCGCTGGGGGTGCCGTACTTGAACCCGAACGAGGACACGCTCACCGCGAGGGCGTCCTCGGCAGTGCCGGGAATGAACCGCTCCCGAATTGCCTGGCGAAGCTGCAGCGGCTTCATGTCACTGGTGTTGATGACCATGTCGGCCTGCTCGCGGACCTGCTGGAGCAGGAACCGCTCGGCCATGATCCCGTCGAGGAGCGAATCGGCCTCCTCGGCGAGTGGGTGCGGGCGGCGGGTCTCCTTGAAGCGCCTGAGCAGCGTGTCGTCGTCCGCCTCGAGGAACAACACGCTCAGCCGAACGCCCTCTCTCTTCAGCCCGGCGAGTTCGCCCGCGAGTTCGTCGAAGAACTCGTGCGACCGCACGTCGGACACCACGGCGAGGCGGTGCATCGGACTCTCGGGCAGCTGTGCGAGATCGATGAGCTGGCGGATGAACGAGGGCGGCAGGTTGTCGACGGTGAAGTAGCCGAGGTCCTCGAACGTGTGGATGGCCTCGGACCGGCCGGCACCGGACATCCCGGTGATGACCACGAGCTCGGGCGCACCCTCTGGCGGACAGGCGTCTTCGGTCTGTTCGACCTGCCGTTCTGGCTGCTGGGACTCGTTCACGACTGCCTCCCCTTAGAAGGGTCCCAGTATATATGGGTCTGCTTGGAGGAGGCGGATGTCAGTCACTTCATCGAATCGTCCTGAGGCGCGAGCTCAACGGTGGGTGCCGGCTCATCGTCGTCCGGCCTCCCCACCCGCAGCATCGCCACGATCTCCTCGGCGACCTCGCGAGGGATGCCGGGGACGGCGGCGATGTCGTCGACGGACGCCTCGCGCAGCCGCTTCACGCTGCCGAACGCCTTGAGGAGCAGCTTGCGCCGCTTGGGCCCGACGCCGGGAATCTCATCGAGAGCGCTCGCAGTCAGTGACTTGCCGCGCAGGTTGCGGTGGTACTCGATCGCGAAGCGGTGCGCCTCATCGCGGATGCGCTTCACGAGGTACAGCGACGGCGCACCCGCCGGCAGCACCACCGGCTGGTCGGACCACGACACCCACAGCTCTTCCTCGCGCTTCGCGAGCCCGACGACGGGGATGTCGCCCACGCCGACCTCGGCCATCGCTGCCATCGCCGCCGAGAGTTGCGGCTTGCCGCCGTCCACGACCACAAGCCCGGGCCGGGACCCGAACCGGCCGTCGGCGAGGCGTGCCGGCGCGAACCGGCGCTGCAGCACCTCGCGCATCATCGCCACGTCGTTGGCCTCGTCGCCCGGGAGGCGAACGCGGAATCGCCGATACCCCTTCGAGTTGGCGCGGCCGTTCTCGAACACGACCATCGACCCCACGGACCATCGACCGTGCAGTGTGGAGATGTCGTAGCACTCGATTCGCAGCGGCGGCGCCGGCAGCGCGAGCGCGCTCTCCAGCTGGAGAAGCGCCGCGTTGAGGCGCTCCTCGTCGTACCGGGTGCGCACCTTGAAGCGCATGAGCGTGTGTCGCGCGTTCTGCTCGGCGAGCTCGAGCAGGTCTCGCTTCTCGCCCCGCTGCGGAACCGTGAGCCGGACTCCGCCGCGCTGCCGAGCGCCGTGGCGGCATCCCGAAAGCCACTGCTCGATGGTTTCGGGGTCCTCGGGCATCGCGCACAGCACCACCTCGCGGGGGACCGCGGCGGCCATGTCGTAGTGTCGGAGCAGGAAACCCTCGACGAGCTCCGCCATCGGCACGTCGAGCCCCTTGTCGAGGACGAACTCGTTGCCGACGAGCACGCGCCCCTCGCGCACGACGAACACGTGGACCCCCGCGACAGTCTCTTCGCGAAAGAACCCCACCACGTCGAGGTTCAGGTTCCGGCTCGAGACCACCTTCTGCCGCTGGCGGATCGCCTGCACGGCATCGAGCCGCAGCTTCACGCGCGCCGCGCGTTCGTACTCGAGCTCGGCGGCGGCCTCGCGCATCATGCTCTCGAGCTCGCGGACGAGACCCTCCTGGCGACCCTCGAGGAACTCCCCGATCTTGCGGACGTTCTCGGCGTACTCCTCGCGGGTGACGGCGCCCACGCAGGGACCCGGACCGCGCCCCACGGTGTAGTCGAAGCACGACTTGCCCACCGGCTCGCCCCCGCGCTCGGTGACCTTCTTCCACTGCACGCAGTTCGCGTGGCAGACGGGCACAATGCGGCGGATCACGTCGATGGTCTCGCGTGCAGCACGCGCGTCGGTGTACGGGCCGAAGTACTTCGTGCCCTCGCGGTGCTTCTCGCGGGTGTACTTGATCGCGGGGAACGGGTCCGAGAGCGTGAGCCCGATGAACGGGTACGTCTTGTCGTCGCGGTAGTCGACGTTGAACGGCGGCGAGAACTGCTTGATGAGGTTCTTCTCGAGGATCAGCGCCTCGATCTCGCTGCGGGTCACCACGTAGTCGTAGCTCGCGGTGCGCTCCATCATCAGCGGGATCTGCTCGCGCTCGTCCTGGCCCAGCACGTACTGCCGCATGCGGTTGCGAAGTGCCTTCGCCTTGCCGACGTAGAGCACCTCGCCTTCGGCGTCCTTCCACAGGTAGACGCCCGGCTCGTTGGGGACGCTGTCGAGCTGCTCCCGAAGGCTCGGAGGGACCGCGCTCACGACGTCGTCTTCGCCGCCTTCGCGCCTCCGGAGGCAGCCTGCGACCTGGCCGAGGCGCCCCGTTTCGCCGCCACCGTGCGGCCGCCTGGCTTCTCCGCCCCGCCGCGCTCGGGAGCGACGCTCGCGCCGCGGCCCGCCAGCACCGGCGCGAGGAAGCGACCGGTGTGGGAGTCGGGGTGCGCCGCGATGTCCTCGGGTGTGCCGGTCGCCACCACCTGGCCGCCCCGGTCGCCGCCTTCGGGACCGAGGTCGATCACGCGGTCGGCCGACTTGATGACGTCGAGGTTGTGCTCGATGACGAGCACGGTGTTCCCGCCGTCGACGAGGCGCTGCAGCACGATGAGCAGCTGCCGGACGTCGTCGAAGTGCAGGCCGGTGGTGGGCTCGTCCAGGATGTAGAAGGTGCGACCCGTGCTTCGACGCTGCAGCTCGCTGGCGAGCTTCACGCGCTGCGCCTCGCCGCCGGACAGCGTGGTCGCCGGTTGACCGAGCTTGATGTAGCCGAGCCCGACGTCGTAGAGCGTCTGGAACTTCCGCTTGATGGGCGGGATGTTCTCGAAGAAGTGCAGCGCCTCCTCGACCGACATGTCCAGGACCTCGGATACGCTCTTGCCCTTGTAGGTCACCTGCAGCGTCTCTCGGTTGTAGCGCGCGCCCTTGCACACCTCGCACGGCACGTAGACGTCGGGCAGGAAGTGCATCTCGATCTTGATCTGACCGTCGCCCTTGCACGCCTCGCACCGCCCGCCGATGACGTTGAAGCTGAACCGCCCCGGAGAGTAGCCGCGGGCCTTGGCCTCCGGCGTCGAGGCGAACAGCGAGCGGATGTCGTCCCAGACGCCGGTGTAGGTCGCCGGGTTCGATCGGGGCGTCCGCCCGATAGGCGACTGGTCGATGTCGATCACCTTATCGACCTGGTCGAGACCCTCCAGCTTCGAGAACTTGCCGGTGCGCTTGCGAGTCCGATAGATGCGATTCGAGAGCGCCGGCGCAAGCGTGTCGGTCACGAGCGACGACTTGCCGCTGCCCGAGACCCCCGTTACCACGGTCATCGCGCCGAGTTCGATCTCGACGTCGACGTCCTTCAGGTTGTTCTCCGAGACGCCCAGCATCTGGATCGCGCCGCGCCCCGGGCGCCGGCGCTCGGACGGCATCTCGATCGCGCGACGACCGGACAGGTACGCCGCCGTGAGCGAGTCGGGAGACTCGAGCACTTGCTCGGGCGTGCCCAGGCACACGATCTCGCCGCCGTGCTCCCCCGCTCCGGGCCCCATGTCGATCACGAAGTCGGCCGCCCGAATGGTCTCCTCGTCGTGCTCGACCACCAGCACCGTGTTGCCCAGGTCGCGGAGCCGTTCCAGAGTGGCGATCAGCCGAGCATTGTCGCGCTGGTGGAGCCCGATGCTCGGCTCGTCGAGGACATAGAGCACGCCCATGAGCCCGGCGCCGATCTGGGTGGCCAGCCTGATGCGCTGCGCCTCGCCTCCGGAAAGCGTGGCCGTCGCGCGCTCGAGCGTGAGGTAGTCGAGCCCCACGTCCACCAGGAAGCGGAGCCGCTCCTTGATCTCCTTGATGACCCTGGCCGCGATCTGGAGGTCGCGCTCGTTGAGGTCGAGGCCCTCGAAGAACGCGAGCGAATCCTTCGCCGAGAGAACCGTCACCTCGTGGATGTTCTTGCCGCCCACCGTCACAGCGAGGATCTCGGGCTTGAGTCGGGCTCCCATGCAGGTCTTGCACGGGATGACGGCCATGTACTCCTCGAGCTTGTCCTTGACCTGCTCGCTCTCGGTCTCCTTGTAGCGGCGCGTGACGCTCTCGATGGCGCCCTCGTACCGCGAGTACCAGTGGGTCTCTCGGCCGTCTCGGGTGAGGTAGTCCACGCGGATACGCTGGTCGCCCAGGCCGTAGAGCAGCTTGTCCTGCGCCTTCGGGGGAAGATCCGCCCACGCGACGTCGGTGCCCACGCCGAGATGCCGCGCCGCCGCTGCCACGAGCTGCGGGTAGTAGTTCATGCCGGGGCTGAACGGCGCGATCGCGCCCTGCTCCAGCGACAGCGACTCGTCAGGAACCACCAGCGCGGGATCGGGCTCGAGACGGCTGCCGAGGCCGTTGCACTCGGGGCACGCTCCGTACGGGCTGTTGAACGAGAAGTCGCGCGGAGCCAGCTCGTCCATCGACACGCCGTGAACCGGGCACGCCAGCGCCTGCGAGAACTGCAGCTCCTCGCCATCGACGATGGCGACGACGACGCTGCCCGCAGCAAGCCGCAGCCCCGCCTCGACGCTCTCGGCAAGACGGGTCCGCACGCCCTCCTTCATTGCGAGGCGGTCGATGACGACGTCGATATCGTGCTTGTACTTCTTGTCGAGCACGATGTCCTCGTCGAGCGTGCGCATCTCCTTGTCCACGCGCACGCGAGTGAAGCCCTCGCGCTTGAGGTCCTCGAACAGCTTGCCGTACTCGCCCTTGCGGCTCTTCACCACGGGAGCAAGCACCTGGAACTTGGTGCCGGGCTCCATCTCGAGGATGCGGTCCACGATCTGGTCGGCGGTCTGCCGGCGGATCTCACGGCCACAGATGTGGCAGTGCGGCACGCCGATCCGCGCGAACATCAGCCGCAGGTAGTCATAGATCTCGGTGACCGTCCCCACGGTCGACCGCGGATTGCGGCTCGTCGTCTTCTGGTCGATCGACACCGCCGGCGACAGTCCCTCGATGTGGTCGACGTCGGGCTTGCTCATCTGCCCGAGAAACTGCCGTGCGTACGCGGAGAGGGACTCGACGTAGCGGCGCTGGCCCTCGGCGTAGATGGTGTCGAACGCGAGCGAGCTCTTCCCGGATCCGGAAAGGCCGGTGATCACCACGAGCTGATCGCGAGGGATGTCGAGGTCCACGCTCTTGAGGTTGTGCTCGCGAGCGCCGCGTATCTGAATGGAATCGAGGGACACGAATCGTCCTTCCGGAACCGTACCGATTTCTGCCGAACCCCTATCGTACACCCTGCCGAGCCGAGCCATCGGCGGCCATCAAAGCCGCAGCTAGAGGCCCGAATGTGTGACCCCCGTCACAGCAGGTAGGATTTCGCACCACGAGGTGGTCGAGGTCGCTAAAGCACAGCACATCGCATACCGAAACCTAAGGTGCGGCGGCCCACCCGCATAAACACTGACTCGCGCACTCCCCAGCCGCCGAAGCATGACCCCCGTCGTCGCGGAACTTGCTTCGCCGCGACCCGCGAATCTCACACGCGGCGGCGGGGGTTCATCATTTCCCCGAACCCTGCCGTCTCGGGTGCCCCCGGCGTGGGCCGACCTCTCCCTGTGGTCTGTTACACCGCCATTTCGCAGCCGTTGCAGGTTTCACTACCAGGCAACGACGCCGAAATGCCGCGGAAACAATAGGACACTACGCTGCCCTCCAATCAAGGGACGCAGCGACGGCGCGCTGCGGTTCCGGCACCCGTGAGATGGAGGAACCGATGCCGACGATCGACACCGGCGACACCGCGTGGCTGCTGATGTCAGCAGCAATGGTCCTGTTCATGACGCCAGGTCTCGCGGCCTTCTACAGCGGAATGGTCAGGCGCAAGAACGTCTTGTCCACCACGATGCACAGTTTCTTTGCCATGGGCCTCGTGGGCGTGATCTGGGCCCTGCTCGGCTACACGCTCTCTTTCTCGGACGGCTCGGGCTTCTGGGCGCCGTTCATCGGCGGTCTCAACTACGTCGGCCTGCGTGACGTGGCCAATGAGGTCGCCCCGCTCGCGCAGACCATTCCCCACTCCGTCTATGCGATGTACCAGGGGATGTTCGCGATCATCACGGTGGGGCTCATCACCGGCGCAATCGCCGAGCGGATGAAGTTCAAGGCGTACGTCCTGTTCGCCGCCCTGTGGGCGCTGTTCGTCTACAGCCCCCTTGCCCACTGGGTGTGGCAGCCCAACGGGTGGCTGTTCAAGCTCGGCGCGCTCGACTTCGCCGGCGGAACCGTCGTCCACATCTCGTCAGCAGCGGCCGCGCTCGCCGCCGCCATCGTGCTGGGCAAGCGTCTCGGCCACGGCAAGGAGGAGATGCGCCCGCACAACCTGCCCCTCACCATCCTGGGCGCCGGCATCCTGTGGTTCGGCTGGTTCGGCTTCAACGCCGGTTCGGCGCTGGGCGCCAATCAGCTCGCCGGCTCCGCGTTCATGAACACCAACATCGCCGCCGCCGCGGCGCTGCTCGCCTGGACGCTCACCGAGGTCTTCCACCGCGGCAATCCCACCGCGCTGGGCGCGGCCTCGGGTGCCGTGGCCGGGCTGGTCGCGGTCACCCCCGCTGCCGGTTTCGTCGAGCCGTGGGCCGCGATCATCATCGGCCTGATCGCCGGCGTCGCCTGCTACTTCGGCCTGTTCATCAAAGGCAAGTTCGGCTTCGACGACGCGCTCGACGTGGTGGGCATTCACGGTGTCGGCGGTACCACCGGCGCGATCTTGACCGGCGTGTTCGCAACCACCGCCATCAACGAGGCCGGCCGCAACGGTCTGCTGTACGGCAATCCGGCCCAGATGGTGCCTCAGCTCGTCGGCGTCGTCGCAGCGTGGGCGTTCTCCTTCATCCTGTCCTTCGCCTTCCTGAAGCTCGCGGACAAGCTCGTGGGCCTGCGTGTGGACGAAGAGACCGAGATCCGTGGCCTCGACCTGGGCGAGTTCTCGGAGGCCGGCTACGAGCTCGAAATGTAGGACGAGTACGCTTCCGTCAGAGGACAACGCCCGAAAGCGAGGGATTCGAAGTGAAGAAGATCGATGCCATCATCAAGCCCCACAAGCTCGATGACGTGAAGGAAGCACTCAACACGATCGGCGTGCAGGGCATGACCGTGAGCGACGTGCGTGGGTACGGCCGGCAGAAGGGTCACACCGAGATCTACCGCGGTGCCGAGTACACCGTCGACTTCGTGCCTAAGGTGAAGATCGAGCTCGTGGTCGACGACGACCTCGCCGAGCAGGTCGAGCAGGCCATTCTCATGGCCGCCCGCACCGAGAAGATCGGCGACGGCAAGATCTTCACCTACGACGTCGACTCCGCGGTGAGGATCCGGACCGGTGAGCGGGGTCCCGAGGCGCTGTAGCGCCCGCAGCGACTCCCGAGACGGCGGCGCGACATGGACGACATGAAGGCGTTCCTGTCCCGGCGTGCCGAGCTCATCGCCACAGCCGAGCCTGGCTCCGGCGCCGCTCGCCAGCTCTGCGAGCTGACCGACGAGGCCGTCCGTGCGCTTGCACGGACGGCCTCGGTTCCGCCTCCGGGGCGCTGGGCGATCATCGCCCTCGGCGGCTGGGGAGCGGGAGCGCTGCTGCCGAAGAGCGACCTCGACATCCTCGTCCTGTCGGACGCCTCGCCCGCCGAGCTCAAGCCCTTCGTGGAGGCGGTCCTGTACCCGCTGTGGGACGCCGGCCTCAAGGTCGGCCACCAGGTACGCTCGGGCAAGGGACAGCTGCGAGCGATGCGTGACGACCTCGCCACCTGCACGGCCGCGCTCACCGGTCGCCCCCTCATCGGAGACGACCGGTGGGCGACGCGACGCGTTGGCGGGATGGGCAGCCGATGCGCGCAAGCACGCCAAGCGGTTGGTCGCCGAGCTGACGCGTCGCGAACGTCCGGGCTCGCCCTACCTGCTCGAGCCCGACCTCAAGTACGGTGCCGGCGGACGCCGGGACTACGACGAGCTGGCGTGGCGTGCGGCGATCCTCGCCGGCCAGCCGCGCACCCCGCTCTCGACGCTGATCGACGCCGGCCTCCTCACCCGCGTCGAGCTCGACGCGATCGAAGCCGCCGCCGAGACGGTCGCCGCTGCGCGCTGGTGCCTGCAGCGCGACGGACACGGCGACCGGCTGGACCTCGAGGCAGCGGCGGACATGGCGGTCGACCCGCGTTCGGTTCAGAAGGCCCTCGCCACCACGGCATCGATCCTCGTCCACGCTCGTGACAGGGCTGCCGGCCGGGCGGTCGACGGCAGCCCGCTCGGCCCCGACGGGGTGCTCGGCTCTTCTGAGCCACGACCCGATCGCGCTCGAGATCGCCGCCAGTGACGGCCGCCTCGATGAGCTCGCGCCCGGCTTCAGCGAGCTGATGACCCTTCGCCGCCCGGGACTCGGTCACGAGCTGACGGTTGGGGCTCACTCGATCGCCGCCGCACAGTGGGTACTCGCGCCGCGCGACGCGTCCCCCGCGGTTCTGGCCTCGCTCCACGCCGTGCCCGACGCAGAGACGCCCGCCCTCGTCGTCGCCGCCCTGCTCCACGACGTGGGGAAGGCGGTGGATCCAGCCACGCATGCCTCCGTCGGCGCTCCGCTCGCCGGCGAGACGGCCCTCCGTCTCGGGCTGTCCGAGAGCGACGCCCGGCTGGTCCAGGATTTGGTGCGCCTGCACCTCGTACTCGCTGAGACCGCGACGAGGATCGACCTCGACGACGAGGACGCCGTCTTGGGGGCAGCGGCCACGATCGGCGATCGCAACCTGCTCGCGCCCCTTCACGTGCTGACCGTTGCCGATGCAAAGGCGACCGGGGGCGCGCTGTGGAACTCCTGGTTGGACGCGCTGCTCGCGACGCTCGTCGCACGACTCGACCTGGCGCTGTCCTCGGACGTCGATGGTGCCGGTATCGCGGTCCGAGCCGTCGCGGTGCGTGACGCGACCCTTGCCGCGCTGTCGGCAGACCGCGCGGCCGAGCGCCGGTTCGTGAGCGAGGCGCCGATGCGCTACCTGGCGTCTCGCGAGCCCTCGCGCATCGCGAGCGATGCGCGTCTGGTGGCCGAGCTTGCCGCCGCACCGAGCGCGGACGAGGCCCGCGTCGCCGTCTCTGCCGGACCGACGACCGACAGCGCCGTCGTCACGATCGCCGCCGTCGACCGGCCCGCGCTCTTCGCGCGCCTCGCGGGTGCGATCGCGCTCGCGGGGCTCGATATCCTCGCCGCCGACGCATACCCCGCGCCCGAGGGACTCGCGCTCGACGTGTTCACCGTCGCGTCCGCCACCCGAGCGCCGATCGACCCCGAAACGTTCGTGAGTCTGGAGCGGATCCTGCGCGCGGCGTTGCGAGACCGCCTCGAGCTCGCCACGCGCTTGAAGCAGCGGCGGCGGCACTACCGCCCGACCGTCTCGGGCTCGGTCTCCGTCAGCACCGAGCCGGCCGGATGGGGCACGACCCTGCGCGTCTCGGCGCCCGACCGCGTCGGTCTGCTGCACGACATCGCACGCGCGGTCGCCGAGGAAGGGCTCGATATCAGGTGGGCGAAAGCGATGACAGTGAACGGCGTCGCTCAGGACACCTTCACCGTGGTCGGACCGGATGGCGGCGCGGTGACCGACGGCGGCGTCCTGGGTCACGTCTCGATGCGCGTGCGCGAGGCAGCGGCCGTTCCACGGTAGGATGTGAATGCACGCCGTAGCCGTCTCTCACGCGAGGCGAGGAGCCGTTCGATGAGCATCTACACCCGCACGGGCGACACCGGGCAGACCTCACTTGGCGACGGAAGCCGCGTGCCCAAATCGAGCGGCCGGGTCGATGCGTACGGCACGGTGGACGAGGCGAACTCGCTGGTGGGCCTCGCGCGCGCCGGTGTTGAGGACGAGACGCTCGACTCCGTGCTGCACTTCGTCCAGCAGCGCCTGTTCAACTGCTCGAGCTCGCTCGCGATCCCGACGGTGCCCGAGGACGACGCCGCCCGACATATCACGCAGGCCGACGTCGACACGCTCGAACGTGCCATCGACCTGTTCACCGAGGTCGCCGGTCCGCTGAATCACTTCGTGCTGCCCGCGGGCAGCGAGACCGTCGCGCGTCTGCACGTCGCGCGCACGGCCATGCGCCGAGCCGAGCGCCGAGCCGATGCGCTCGCGCAGGAGGCGCCCATCGACCCGCTCGTGCTCAAGTTCCTGAATCGCTCGAGCGACCTGCTGTTCTCGGCAGCGCGCTACGCGGCCGCACGGGACGGTTCGGGAGAAGAGGCGTGGGACCCGAAGGCGGAACTCCCGCCGCTGTAGCCAGGGAGTAGCGACCTAGCCGTGTCCGAGGTCCTTGTTCTCGCTGGCCCACTCCTCCGCGTGGCGCTCCATGACGCTCTCGTCGCCCTTGAAAGCGTGCGGCTCGCCGCCCATGAGCTCGTCAGGAGGGATCGGTCCGGCCAGCGTCTCCCCGCGCTTCATCTGACTCTTGATGCCGAAGTAGAGCCCTACGACCAGGGCGATCATGCCCAGAACGAGCAACACGCTCCACGGAGTCACTGAGTACCTCTTCCCTCGCCTATCCAAAGCGCTTAGCGACTATCGGGAGCGGATGACGCGCCCGAGACAACATCGTAGAGTATGCCCTTTCGGGGACGAAGACGGCGGCCCACCCGCCGCCGCCGCGTTCCCTGAACGCCTGCCGAGCCCCGAGGAGTGATCGTGTCCGACAACGAACCCACGGCCAACGAACTGCGAGACCGCCTCGCGGCCGTGCATCGCAACGCACCGCAGCATGCTCGTCGCGTATTCGGGGGGCGTCGACTCCACGGTGCTCGCGGTGGTTGCCCGGCAAGTTCTTGGCGACCGCATGCTGGCCGTGCTCGCCGAATCCGAGACCTACCCTGCGGCGGAGGTCCTCGCGGCGCGGTCGCTCGCGTCCGAGCTCGGCTTGCCGCTGGTGGAGATCCATACCGACGAGCTGGACGATCCCGAGTTCGCGCGGAACTCCCCCGACCGCTGCTACCAGTGCAAGCAGGAGTTGTTCGGGCGACTGCTCGCCCTGGCCCAGGAGCGCGGCCTCGAGGTCGTCGCTGACGGCACCAATGCCGACGACCTCTCGGACTACCGCCCCGGTCGTCGGGCTGCAGCGGAGCTCGGGCGTCGCCGGTCCCATCGCCGAAGCGGGGTTGACCAAGGCCGACGTGCGCGCGGTGGCTCGGCTGCTCGGGCTTCCGAATGCCGAGAAGCCGTCGATGGCGTGCCTCGCCTCGCGGTTCCCGTACGGCGAGCGCGTGGAGCGCGAGGGGCTGGCGCGCGTGGGTGCGGCCGAGGACGCACTGCGCGCCCTGGGGCTGAGCAGGTGCGGGTTCGGGCCCACGGTCCGGTCGCCCGGGTCGAGGTCGCACCCGACGAGCTCGAGCACGCGTGGGCCGCGCCGCGAGGCGATCGCGCGGAGGTGAAAGCTGCCGGGTTCGCGTACGCGACGCTCGACCTCGAGGGCTACCGCACCGGCGCGCTCAACGAGGTGCTCGCCGACGAATTACCCGACGAGCTCCCGTAGCGCGGCGCGAACGGCCCGCGGGAGTCGCTCGGCGAGGATCTCGGGACGAGCGAGCTCGGACGCGACGAGCCTGGTAGCGTACGGCTTGGCCGCCTCGACGATGTCGATGTCGGGGTAGATCTTGCGCGCGACACCCTCCACCGTCACCAGCGCCTTGATCAGCAGCCCGTACCCCACCGGCACCTCGACGCGTTCGTCGTTCATGACCGTCAGGAAGCCGATCGCGAAGCCGCGGATGTCGCGCGGAGGCGTCTTCAGCGTGCGCCGCATGACCTCGTCGACGCGCGCGACGACCCGCTCCCTCGCGGCGTCGGGCACCACCAGCCCCAGCTCGGCCGAGTACTTGATCGCACGGTCCGCGTCGCCGTACACCGTCGCGGCGAGCACCTGCGCGATCGCCGTCCGCTGACCGGGTTCGGTGCGGCCCATGATCCCGAAGTCGAGGTAGCAGATGCGGTTGTCCGGGGTCACGAACGTGTTCGCGGGGTGGAGGTCGGCGTGGAACCTGCCCAGCACGAGCACCTGCCGCATGAACACCTCGGCGCCATGCAGTGCGAGACCGTAGCCGTCGATCCCCGCACGTTCGGCCTCGGTGATCTCCGAGAGGCGCCAGCCTTCCACGAACTCGGTGGTCATCACGAGCCGGGTCGAGAAGGGCCACACCACCCGCGGGATCACGACGAGGGGGTCGTCGCGCAGATCGAACGCGAGGCGGTCGGCGACACGGGCCTCGTTGCGCAGCTCGCACTCCGAGCAAAGCGTGGATGCGAACTCGTCGAGCAGCCCGGGTAGGTTGAAGCGCCGCAGGCGACCGAAGCCCGACAGCCGCGAGACGGCGCCTCGAGCGGCCTCGATGTCGGCGAGGATGGCGTTCTCGGCGCCTGGCTTCACGACCTTCACCGCCACCGAGGTGCCGGCGGGAAGCACGGCGCCCACCACCGGGCGATACGCATCGCGAAGGCGAGCGCGGTGCACCTGCGCGATCGACGCCGACGCGACGGGCGTGTCGTCCCACTCCGCGAAGAGCTCCTCGGGCTCGGCGCCGAACTCGGCCCGGACCACCCGGCGGATCGCCTCGGCGGGAACGGCCGGGACGCTATCCTGCAGCCGCTCCATCTCGAACACCCACTCGGCGGGCACCAGGTCGGGGCGCACGGAGATCATCTGCCCGAGCTTGATGAACGCGGGGCCGAGATCCTGGAACGCGACACGCATCCGCCGCGCGAGGGCGGCGTTCAGCCGCGACCTGCCGCCAAGGCCCAACCGACCCTCGGCGAGGCCGCCGATCCATGCGCGCGCCAGTCGCCCCGCGACCTGTCGTGAGCGAGCGGACACGGCGGGGCTAGCGGTTGCCGTCGGTGTTGCGGGCGATCGCGTCGAGGGTCGCCTGCATGGATTCGAGCCGCCCTCGCAGCTCGCCGATCTCGAACCGCAGCTCGTCGATGTGCTCGGCGAGCTCGGCCTTCGGTCCGGTGTCCTCGAGCTCGCCGCGCGCGAGCTGCGCCTTGATGCGCTCCTTCTCCTCGGCGACGATGGCGCTCAGCCCGTCGACGAACGCGTCGGGGCCGCCCTCCATCTCGCCCGGCTGCTGGTCCGCACCACGCTCGACCGCGGCCTTCCAGCCCTCATCGGCGGTCTCGTGGACGAGGGCCCACGACGCGAGGAACCTCAGGAACGGATCGGTCGCCATCTTCGCGCTCCTCTCAGCGCCGCGTCGGAGTCAGCAGGCGCATCCCGTTCAGTATGACGAGAAGCGCGACACCCGTGTCGGCGAATACCGCCATCCACAGCGTCGCCCTACCGAAGATCGCCAGCCCAAGCACGACGACCTTCACCACCACCGAGACGCTCACGTTCTGCCGGATGATGCGGACGGTCCGCCGAGCAAGGCGGAAGAAGCCCGGCAGCGCGGAGAGGTCGTCGGCCATGAGCGCGACGTCGGCGGTCTCCAGCGCGGTGTCGCTGCCCGCGCCGCCCATCGCGATGCCGACGTCGGCGACTGCGAGCGCGGGGGCGTCGTTCACGCCGTCGCCGACCATCGCCACGGTGGTCTGCGCGTCGTCGCGCAGCTCGGAGACCGCGGCGGTCTTGTCCTGCGGCAGCAACCGCGCGCGGACCTCGGAGATGCCCGCCTGCTCGGCGATCGCCTGTGCCGTGCGCTCGTTGTCGCCCGTGAGCATCAGCACGCGTCGGATGCCGTGCCGGTGCAACGCGGCGATTACCGACTTCGCCTCGGCACGCACGACATCCGCGATGCCGATGACGCCGATCGCCTGTCCGCCCAGAGCCACCGCCACCGAGGTGAGCCCGCCCGCTTCCTGGCCGCCGGCCGCGACCAGGAGCTCGGTCTCGGGCACCGCGAGCGCGTCGGCGACGAAGGCGGGCGTTCCGACGGCCGCCGGCAGTCCGCCGACGACTCCCCGTACGCCGCGCCCCGGCTTTTCGAGCACGTCGGTGACCTCGCCGGGTTCGGCGCTGGCGGCCTCCGCCGCAGCGGCATGCGCCCGCACGATCGCCTCGGCGAGCGGGTGCCCCGAGTGCGCCTCGAGCGCCGCAGCCACCGCGAGCACCTCGTCCCGTTCGTAGCCGTTCAGCGCGAGGATCTCGGCGACCTCGGGACGGCCCACCGTGAGCGTCCCCGTCTTGTCGAACGCCACCGCGTTCACCATCGCCGCGACCTCGAGGTAGGCGCCGCCCTTCACGAGCACCCCGTCGCGCCCTGCGCGAGTGATCGCCGAGACGATCGACACCGGAGTCGAGATCACGAGGGCGCAGGGGCACGATACGACCAGCACGACGAGCGCTCGCGAGAACCACGCCTCGAAGCCGCCCCAGTCGGCACCCAGCGCCAGTGCGAGCAACGGAGGCACGACCGCGATGGCCACAGCGAGGCCGACAACGACCGGCGTGTACACGCGGCTGAACCGGTCGACCAGGCGCTGGACGGGCGCTTTCGTGGCCTGGGCCTCCTCGACCAGATACACGATCCGTGAGAGGGTCGACTCGGTCGCGGGCGCGGTCGTGACCACCTCGAGCGCGCCCACGGTATTGAGCGATCCGGCGAACACTTCGTCGCCGACCGCCTTGTCCACGGGCACCGACTCGCCGGTGATGGCCGCCTCGTCGAGCGCGGATGCCCCGACGGACACGGTGCCGTCCAGCGGCACGCGAGCGCCAGGCCGCACGAGCACGGTCTCCCCCACCTCGACCCCGGTGGACGGCACCTCGACCACGCGACCGTCTCGGCGCACCAGCGCGGTCTCGGGAGCCAGCGACATGAGGTCGCGAATGGAGCGCCTCGTGCGCTCGAGCGCACGGGCCTCGAGGTAACCGCCGACCGAGAACAGGAACGTGACCGCGGCTCCCTCGCCCCAGTCGCCGATCGCCGCCGCACCCAGCACGGCGATGGTCATGAGCACGTTCATGTCGATGATTCGCGCCCGCAGGGCCACGAGCGCGCGCCGCCACACGAGCGCGCCGCCGAACACGATCGCGATGGCGTAGGCGACGTCGGAGGCAACCGTAGACGCGCCGAGAAGCTGCAGCGCCCAGCCCGTGAGGGCGAAGAACCCAGAGCCGTAGACGGCGATCTCGGCTCGGTACCGCTGGTGCCAGGGCAGCCCGGAGGGCGCCGAGCCGGGAGCGGCCAGGGGCTCGTCAAGCGAGACGATCCCGTGACCCGACTTCTCGACCGTGCTCACGATCGCCGCATGCGGATCGGCCGCCGGGTCGTACTCGACGAGCAGGGTCCCGCTCGCGAAGTTGATGTCCGCGCCCAGGACTCCCGGCAACCTCGCGACCGACGCACTCACGGTGCGCGCGCAGTCCGGTCAATCGAGCCCGGTGATCCTCCACGCCGCATGTCGGATCGCCGAGGACAGGTCGTAGCCGAAGCGGTCGAGGTCCTCGGCGAGCTCACTCTCGGTGATCCGCTCGTCGTCGTAGTCCACACGTACGGCGCCGCCGTTGGGATCGCACTCCACGCGCATCACGCCGGGGACGTCCTGCATCGCCTGGCAGACGCGCTCGGCACATCCGAGGCAGCGGACCGGGCTCTCGGCTTGCGTGGGGATCTCGAACGTGGCGGAGGTGCGCGTCACGAGCCTTCTCTCGCGCCCGACTCCGGCCGGCGATGGCCAGCGATGCTGGCGGGCGCTACTTCGCGTAGGGGTTGAAGTCAGGGTAATCGTCGTAGACGGGATCGAACGTATCAACCTGCGTATTGATGCCCAGCTGCTCGAGGATCGCGAAGTACTCCTGCTCCGAGTACTCCCGATTCAGGATGTGGTAGCGAGCCCCGTTCAGGCCCACGCAGAAGGCGCAGTCGCGACAGTCGATGCACTGCACGCACTCCACGAGCGTGTCCGAGTTGTGGCAGTTGATCGCCGCGCGGGAGTTGTAGACGTAGTTGCAGTTCTGGCACGCCTCGATGTTGAAGCATCCGTAGTTGTTCGAGCGGTCCCGGTCGAGGGTGTGGTCGTTGCGAAGACGCATCCACTCCCGATCGAGTTCGGCTCTGTCCATGCCCGCCTCCTGCTTCTGCCGGTTGCCCTCGTACCCGCCGAGAGGACCGCCTCCATACTAACCGCTCGATTGCGCGTCCGCCGCCGGTCGCTTCGCACGCGCATCGACCGGCTGCCCTATGATTCGGCGTATCGAGGTCGACGCATGACCGACGCGATCAACTACCGCCGAGGACGACGAACGGAAACGAGGCCGGGATGAACGAGAAGCGGCTGTGGACGTGGGTGCTCGTCGCATCGCTCGTCGCCCTGCTGATCGGCTTCGGGGCTGCGTGGGCGGTGCAGCAGCAGCGGATCGCGACCGCCGAGAAGGCCCTCGCCTCCGCACTCGATCGCGCCGCTCTCGCCGAGCAGGACCGTGCCGAGACCAGCAAGGCCCTCGACGCCGCCATCGCCGAGCGGGACCGGCTCGAGCTGGCCGCTCGCGACGCCGCTGCCGCGGCGGCTGGCGCGAGCTCAACGAGCACAGCGGCGGCGGGAGGGTCGACGAAACCCTCGCTCCAAGCCGGCCGCGGTCACCGGGCGGTACTTCGGCTACCTCAAACGCTTCTCGAAGCGGGGTAGCGCCGACGCGGTGACGTTCGACCAGGCCGAATTCCTCACAGGCAAGGCCGCTGCGGCAGCGGCGTCCGCGCGAGGCGACGAATCGCCGCCGCCCAACGACTACTACATCGTCAACGACAACCCGAAGCTCCGGACCTATCCCGTCTCGCCGTCGGTGAAGGTCACCCTCACGACGGAGGCCGACAACGTGAATCCCGACGGCTACCCGTCCAACCTCGGCACGCTCAAAGCGATCTTCGCCGGCACGAACACGGCGCTCAAGAACGCCAAGATGTCGCCGTACTGGTTCACGCTCAAGAACGGCGTGGTCGTGGCGATCGAGGAGCAGTACCTGCCCTAGACGCAGGCCCCGCCTCGTTCCCTACCGCTTCCCGCCACGCTTGCGTCCGCCGCCGTACCCGCTACCACGTCGCGCGCCCTGCTTGAGGCGCCCCAGCACCTCGTCGGCCTCGCTGCCCTCGATCTCGGCGCGGAGCTTCACCACCTGATCGCGCAGCCGCGCGGCGGTCTCGAAGTCGAGGTTCTCGGCGGATGAGGCCATCTCGTCCTCCATCGAGGAGAGCAGACGCAGCACCTCTTCTCGCGGCAGCTTCGAGAGCTCCTTGGCCGCCTCGGCAGCAGTCGTGAGCTCGGCCTCGCCCTCGCGCACGTACTGCACGATGTCGGAGATGGCCTTGCGGATGGTCTGGGGCTCGATGCCGTGCTCCTCGTTGTACGCCATCTGGAGCGCTCGGCGGCGGTTGGTCTCGTCCATCGCGAACTGCATCGAGTCGGTGACCTTGTCGGCGTACATCAATACCTGCCCCGAGACGTTTCGCGCCGCGCGTCCGATGGTCTGGATCAGCGACCGGAAGTTGCGGAGGAACCCCTCTTTGTCGGCGTCGAGGATCGCGACGAGCGAGACCTCGGGCAGGTCGAGGCCCTCGCGCAGGAGGTTGATACCGACGAGACAGTCGTATGTGCCGATGCGCAGGTCGCGTAGGATCTCGACGCGCTCGAGGGTGCCGATGTCGCCGTGCATGTAGGCGACCTTGAGACCCTGGTCCTGCAGATAGTCGGTGAGGTCCTCGGCCATCCGCTTGGTGAGCGTGGTGACCAGCACCCGTTCGTCGCGCGCTGCGCGCTCCTTGACCTCGTGGATGATGTCGTCGACCTGGTTCTTGGTCGGCCGCACCACGATCTCGGGGTCGATGAGACCGGTGGGACGGATGATCTGCTCCACCACCTGCTCCGAGACGCGCAGCTCGTAGTCGCCCGGCGTCGCCGAGACGTACACGTACTGCTTGACCCGCCCCTCGAACTCGTCGAACCGCAAGGGTCGGTTGTCGAGCGCGCTCGGGAGCCGGAACCCGTGCTCCACAAGCGTGATCTTGCGGCTGCGGTCGCCCTCGTGCATCCCACGGATCTGCGGCACCGTGACGTGGCTCTCGTCGATGATGCACAGGAAGTCGTCGGGGAAGTAGTCGATCAGCGTGTTAGGCGGCTCTCCCGGCGCGCGGCCGTCGAGGTGGCGGGAGTAGTTCTCGATCCCGCTACAGAAGCCCATCGTCTCGAGCATCTCGAGGTCGTAGTTCGTGCGCATCTCGAGGCGCTGCGCCTCCAGCAGCTTGCCCTCGGCCTTGAGCTCCGTAAGACGCTGGCCGAGCTCCGCCCTGATGGTCTCGAGCGCCGCCTGGAGCTTGGGCTTGGCGGTCACGTAGTGGGTCGCCGGCCACACCGGGATCGAATCGAAGTGCCGCAGCATCTCGCCGGTGAGCTGGTCGACTTCGGCGATCGACTCGATGTCCTCGCCGAACAGCTCCACCCGGATCGGGTGATCGGCATAGGGCGGGAAGATGTCGATGACGTCGCCGCGCACCCGGAAGGTCCCGCGCGAGAGATCGTAGTCGTTGCGGTCGTACTGGATCTCGATCAGGTCGCGGATCAGCTGATCGCGGTCGTAGCCCTTCTCCATGTCCAGGAACGCCGCCATGCCCGCGTAGTCCTCCGGCGAGCCGATGCCGTAGATGCAGCTCACGCTGGCGACCACGACCACGTCCCGCCGAGACAGCAGCGCGGCCGTTGCAGCATGACGCAGCTTCTCGACCTCCTCGTTGATCGACGAGTCCTTCTCGATGAACGTGTCGGTGGTCGGAACGTAGGCCTCGGGCTGGTAGTAGTCGTAGTAGCTCACGAAGTAGACGACCGCGTTCTCGGGCAGGAAGTCCTTCAGCTCCGAGGCGAGCTGGGCGGCGAGCGTCTTGTTGGGTGCCATCACCAAGGTCGGCTTCTGCACCTGGGCGATGGTCTCGGCCATCGTGAACGTCTTGCCCGAGCCCGTGACGCCAAGCAGCGTCTGATACCGCAGCCCCCGTTCGATGCCGTCTGACAGCTCGGCCACGGCCTTGGGCTGGTCGCCCGCGGGCTCGAACGCCGAGACGACCTTGAAGCGGCTCGTCTGGTCCCCTCGAGTCTCGGGAAGCTTGATCCGCTTGGCCTGGCTCACTCACTGCCTCCACTTCGGGAACGCCTCGGGATAGAGCGCGACGTACCGGTCCTTGCCGCGCACGACGCGCAACACGTAGTGCTTCGTCTCGGGGAATGCGATCGCGTCTCGGATATTCCCGCCCGTGGCGGCCCACTCGTCGACGTGCCGCAGGCCAGCGTTGTACGCCGCGAGGGCGGTCTCGATCTCGTGGTAGCGCTCCACCAGGTAGCGGAAGTACGCGGTGCCGTACTCGATGTTGGTGGCTGGGTCCGCGAGCTTCTCCGGGGGGAACCGCTTGGCGTCCACCTTGCCCCACCGAGCGAACTGCTCGGCGTTCGAGGGCAGCACCTGCATGAGACCCACCGCGCCAGCACTGGACCGGACATCGGGGTTCCAACTGCTCTCGGCGTTGATGATCGCCGCGACAAGATACGGATTGACCTGATGTCGCTCCGCCGAGGCTTCGATGAACTCCCGGTACTGCAGCGGGTAGTACATCCGCTGCCACGATGATGGCCCCCGCAGGAACAGCACCGTCAGCACGGCGAGGAACCCGACGACGGCGACGATCGCCCAGCGCCCTATGCGTCGAGGGCTAGCCCGCATTCGGCGCCACGGCCTCCGCCCACACTCGCTCGATCTTGCGGCGGAGGTCCTCGGGCGACCCCACGTTCTCGACGACGACGTCGGCCAGCGTAGCGCGCTCCTCGTCGCTCGCCTGCCGAGCCACCCGCATCCGTGCGTCGTCCTCGGACATCCCCGCCGAGACGGCGCGCGCGATCCGCTGGTCCTCAGGTGCCGAGATCGCCACCACGAGATCGGACATCTCCCTGAACACCGGGGCCTCGACGAGCAGCGGTACTTCCAGTACCACGACCTGCGGGGGCTGCGGCAACAGCCGCAGATCGGCGATCGAGGGACCGACCTCGCGTGCGACCGCGGGGTGAACGATGGCGTTGAGCTTCAGCGTGCGCGCCGGGGACTCGAACGCGAGGCGAGCGAGCGCTGCGTGGTCGATGGTGTCGTCATCGCCGACCGCCTCGGGGAACTCGCGCGCGATGCGCTCGGTCACCGGCGATCCGGGGCCGAGCAGCCCCTTCGCGATCTGGTCGAGGTCGAGCACGACCGCGCCCAGCTCGGACATCACTCGAGCCGCCGACGACTTCCCTGCACCCAGCCCACCGGTGACCGTTACCACGTACATCGGGCGATCCTTCCGTCGGCGATTCCGGGGTCGTGACCGTACCCCTCAGCGTACCGCATGCCGCCGAGAAGCGACGGGGCCGGCAGCGCGTTATGCGCTCCCGGCCCCGATTCGGTGCGATATGCGCGTCCGACGCTAGTCGGTGGTCTCCTCGGCGTCCTCGGGCGTGGCCTCGGCGGCAGGCTCTTCGGCGCTTTCGGGCTCCTCGGCGGGCGCCTCCTCGGCGGCAGGCTCCTCCTCAGCGGCAGGCTCTTCGACCGCGTCCTCGGCAGCAAGCTCGCCGGTGTCCTCGGCCAGCTCCAACTCGGCCTCGACGGCGACCTCCTCGAGCACCTCGGCGACCTCGGCAGCCTCAACGGCCTCCTCGGCCTCGACGATGGCGACCTCGACGGCCTCGACGGCAACCTCGGCGGCCTCGTCAGCGACCTCGCGGGCCTCGAGGGCTTCCTCGACGACCTCGACAGCCACGTCCTCGGACAGATCGCCGTTCTCAGCTGCGATCACTGCGGCGACGGCGAGTTCCTCGGCTTCCTCGGCGACGATCTCGGCCTCGACGGCGACCTCGAGCGCGATCTCGGCCTCGGCCTCAGCGGCCACGGCCTCCTCGATCTCGACCTCGGCGATCTCCGCGGCCACCTCGGCGGCCTCCTCGATCTCCTCGACCTCCGTCTCCTCGCGACCGGCGATCACGATCTCGATGCCCAGCGCCTCAGCGGCAGCACGCATCGAGAGCGAGATGCGGCGGCGGTCCAGATCGACGTCCATGACCTTGACGTGGACCTTCTCGCCCACGTGGGTCACCTGGTCGGGCGTCTCGACGTGGCCCTTGGCCATCTCGGAGATGTGAACGAGGCCCTCGACACCGCTGCCCAGCTCGACGAACGCGCCGAACGGGACGAGCTTGGTGACGCTGCCCTCGATGATGGCGCCAACGGGGTAGTCCTTGACGAGCTGGCGCCACGGGTCCTCGGTGGTCTGCTTCATGCCGAGCGAGATGCGCTCGCGGGACAGGTCGACGTCGAGCACCTGCACCTGGACCTCGTCGCCCACCTTCACGACCTCGCTGGGGTGGTTGACGTGGCTCCACGACAGCTCGGAGATGTGCACCAGACCGTCGATACCGCCGAGGTCGACGAACGCGCCGAAGTCGACGATCGAGGAGACGGTACCCGGCAGGATCATGCCCTTGGCCAGCTTGGCGAGGATCTCGGCGCGCTCGTGCTTGCGGCCTTCCTCGAGCACCACGCGGCGGCTCAGGACGACATTGTTGCGGTTGCGGTCCATCTCGATGACCCGGGCCTCGAGCTTGGTGCCCAGATAGCTGGTGAGATCCTTCACGCGGCGAAGGTCGACGAGCGAGGCGGGCAGGAAGCCGCGCAGGCCGATGTCGAGGATGAGACCGCCCTTGACGACCTCGATGACCTCGCCTTCGACGTTCTCGCCGGAGTTGAACTTCTCCTCGATCTTGCCCCAGGCACGCTCGTACTCGGCGCGCTTCTTGGACAGGATCAGGCGGCCGTCCTTGTCCTCCTTCTGGAGAACGAGTGCCTCGACCTCGTCGCCGAGGGAGACGATATCGGCGGGGTTGGCGTCCTTGCGAATCGAGAGCTCGCGCGCGGGAATGACGCCTTCTGACTTGTAGCCGATGTCGAGCAGGACCTCGTCCCGCTCAACCTGGACGATGGTGCCGTGGACGAGGTCGCCCTCGTCGAAGTCGGTCATCGTCTGGTCGATGAGGGCAGCCATCTCCTCATCGGTGTAGCTGGTCTGCTCGACGATGCTCTCGTCGACAGGCTCCTGGCTGTACTGCTCGTCGGTCACGCTTGCGGACCCCTTTCGAACGTCGGGGCCCCGCACATGTACTCGTCGACTACGGTCAGTTCGAATCGTCGCCTACAGGAGAAGATCCTCGCCTACAGCTGTCCATACATGTCACAGGGGCCGTTCCGGTCACGCCACCGGGTGTATCCATACCCGACAGCAAACGAGAAGTATACAGGGCGACGTGGGTGAATGCCAGACGCGACGGTACGCGTCAAGCCCGCCCCCTACTTCGCCGCCGACCAGTTCGGGCCTGATGCCACCGACACGTCGAGCGGTACCGCCATCTCCGCGACGCCGCCCATCGCCTCGCGCGCCATCGTCGAGAGCGCCTCGACCTCGCCGCTCGGTGCCTCGAACACCAGCTCGTCGTGCACCTGGAGCACCATGCGGCTTCGGAATCCCTCGGCACGGAGCCGCCGGTCGACTTCGATCATCGCCAGCTTCATGATGTCGGCCGCGCTGCCCTGCATGGGGTGGTTCATCGCGGTTCGCTCGCCGAAGGCGCGCAGGTTGTAGTTGCTGCTCTTGAGCTCGGGCATCCGGCGCTTGCGCCCGAACATCGTCGCCGAGAACCCGTCGCGATACGCGTCCGCGACCGCTGTGTCGAGGAACTGCCTCACGCCGGGGAACGCTGCGTAGTACCGGTCGATCATCGCTTGGGCCTCGGCACGCCCGATGCCTAGCGACTCGGCCAGGCCGTGCGCGCTCTGCCCGTACACGATCCCGAAGTTCACCGCCTTGGCGCGGGAGCGCGAACCGGGGTCGACCTGCCCCGGCTCCAGCCCGAACACGCGTGCGGCGGTCGCGGCGTGGAAGTCCTCACCGCTCGTGAACGCGTCGATGAGCCCCTGGTCGCCCGAGAGGTGCGCGAGGATCCGCAGCTCGATCTGGGAGTAGTCGGCCGAGACGATGACGTCGCCGTGCTCGGCGGGGACGAACGCCGCCCTGATGCGCCGTCCCAGCTCGGTGCGGACCGGGATGTTCTGGAGGTTCGGGTTGCTGCTGGACAGCCGCCCAGTGGCCGCGACGGTCTGGTTGAACGACGTGTGAAGCCGTCCGTCCTCGGCGATCAGCTTGGGCAGCGCGTCGATGTAGGTGGACTTCAGCTTGGTGAGCTCGCGATACGCGAGGATCTTGTCGCAGATCGGATTCGCCGCCGACAGCGCCTGCAGCACCGACGAGTCCGTGGAGTAGCCGGTCTTGATCTTCTTCTGAGGCGGCAGGCCGAGCTTGTCGAACAGCACCTCCGAGAGCTGCTTGGGCGAGTCGATCGTGAACTCGCCGCCGGCAAGCTCCCATATCTCCGCACGCAGCGCCTCGATCTGCCCGACGGCCTCGTCGCCGATCGCGTCGAGCACGCTCCGATCGAGCCCCACGCCCACGCGCTCCATCCGAGCGAGCACCGGCACGAGTGGCATCTCGATCGTCCGGAACACGCCGGCAGAGTCGTCGGCCTCGAGCCGGGACTCCAGTTCGACCGCGAGAAGCCGAGCGGCGTTCGCCTGCAGCGCGGCGTCCGGGGCCTCGTCCGCCAGATGCGGCAGCGGCATCCGAAGGTAGTCCGCCGAGAGCCCCGGAAGGTCGTAGGACGAGCGGTTCGATTCGAGCAGGTATGCGGCGATCCCGCAGTCGAAGAGGCGCTCCGGCTCGGCCGCGTCGAACGACGTGTCGCAGCCCCAGCGACTCGGTGCGCGGGCAGAGCGCCTCAAGCACGAGCTTCACGTCGCCGGCGGCGACCTGGGACTCGCGGAGCAGCCCGCCCAGCGCGCTCGCGGCGGCATCCGGAGGCACCACGGCGACGGCGCCGGCGGTCGAGACCGCGAAGTCGGCGTGCGTGTCGAACAGCGACTCGCCGCCCTCCACGAGCGCCACGCCAAGCCAGCCCTCGTCCGCGGAGGTCCACTCGGCGACCGCATCCGTCGCGGCGTCGCCAGTGACGACTGCGCAAGGCTCCGCAGGCGCGGACGCGGTGGGAGCGGTCGGGCCTTCGGTCGCGTCCGCGGCGCCAGCGCCCGGCGCGCCTTGCGGCGCCTGTGCCCGCGAACGCTCGACGGCTGTCGGCGCCCCGGTGACCGAGGCCGGCACGTGCGTGTCCGCCAGCGCGAGCACGCGCTCTCGCAGCGACGTGAACCGCAGTTCGCCGAACGCCTCGGCGACCTCGGCCGGATCGAACCGCCCGAACTCCACCCCAGCCGAGGTCGATCTCCACCGGCACGTCGCACGCGATCGTGGCGACGGTACGGCTCGCCAGCGCCTCGCCGGAGTGCTCGCGGAGGTTCTCCCCCACCTTGCCGGGCATCTCGGCGGCGGCCTCGAGCACGGCCTCGAGCGATCCGTGCTCCTGCAGCAGCTTCGCCGCGGTCTTCTCGCCGATGCCGGGCACACCGGGGATGTTGTCGGAGGTGTCCCCCTTGAGCCCGAGGTAGTCGGGCACCTGTTGCGGCGTGACACCGTAGCGCGCCTCGACCTCAGCGGGACCGTATACCGCGATGTCGGTCAGGCCCTTCTTGGTGGTCACCACCTGCACCGACTCGCTGACCAGCTGGAAGACGTCGCGATCGCCGGTCACGAGCAGCACTCGCAGCCCTTCGGTCTCTCCTCGGCGAGCCAACGTGCCGAGCAGGTCGTCGGCCTCCCACCCCTCCACCTGCACGATGGGCACGTCGAGCGCCTCGAGAAGGTGGTGCACCATCGGGAACTGCTCCTTGAGAGCGCTCGGCGTGGGCGGGCGGTGCATCTTGTACTGCTCGAGCGCCTCCATCCGGAACGCCGGTTTGCCCGCGTCGAACGCAGCGACCACCCCGTCGGGCCTGAGCTCCTGGATCATCTTGACGAGCATCGAGACGAACCCGAACGCGGCATTCGTGGGGCGCCCGTCGGGCGCGGTCATCGTCTCGGGCAGCGCGTGGAACGCACGGTGAATGAGGCTGTTGCCGTCGATGACGGCGATGGTCCTCTGGCTCACTGATGAGGCCTTTCGGGGATACTGGTGAGGGGCTTCGCGCGACAAGGGCAGTGTACCCGAGGGCTGCGCGTGACCCGCCGAGAAGGGACGCCTCGTGAGCATGTTCAGCTGGACCGCGCCGCTGTTCCACCGCTTCGGCGACAGGTGGTCGCCCTCGGACGTGATGCAGATGGCATCGTGGATCCGTACCTACATCCCCGCGGGCGGCGAGCTACTGGACGTCGGAGGTGGAACGGGCGCCCTCGCGGTGAAGCTCCACGACGCCCTGAACTGCAACGTCACCGTGCTCGACCCGAGCCCCGAGATGCTGCGCTACATCCCCGACACGGCCCCGGTGCACGCCGTGGTGGGTACCGCCGAGGCGATGCCGTTCAAGTCCGCCACCTTCGACGGCGTCATCGTGAACGACGCGTTCCATCACTTCCGAGACCAGCCCGGCGCGGTCGACGAGTTCGCTCGGGTGGTCAAACCCGGTGGGTGCGTGCTGGTTCTCGACCTCGATCCCGAGCCGTGGTACATGCGGCCGATCGTGCTTGGCGAGAAGCTGTTGGGCGAGCCGGCTTCCTTCCACACCGCCCGTGCGATGTGCGACTTCATGGCCGCGCACGGGATCGCCGGGGAGTGCGCGCCGCTCAAGGGGCCGGGCTACCGCTACCTCGGCGTCGTACGACCGAGGTCCACTTAGCCGACCACGCTTCACGGATCGAGCGGTTCTTCCGGTAGGGGCAATCGCCGGAGGGGCGCGGCCGGGCGCCCCTCCTGAAGACCACGATTCCCAAGCAAGATAGCCTGCGGCGGAACGACTAACCCGGAGGCGCGACGACCTCGAAGGTCACGATCTTGGTCTCCTCAACGTGACCAACGTTGTCGACGGAGTAGAAGCTGACGGTGTGTAGTCCAACCCCGTAGACGTTCACGGGCACATTCCCGAACGCGGCGTCCGGCACTGCCGTCTGCCACTCCCCGCCGTCGACTTGATAGTGACTCTCGGCGACGCCGGAGCGATCGTCGGAAGCGCCGATCCGCAACTCGAATACTCCGTCAGTCGCGACGTTGATCGACCCTCCGGTAACGTTCACAGATGACTCGGGAGCGAGTAGATCCGGCAGAACATTCGTCGTAACGATCTCACGGCTAACGACCGCGCTTGTGTTCCCAGCCCTGTCGCGAGCGGAGACACTCAGGACTGTCGTCGTGCTGCCCCATGAGGGTGGGGCCAAGCGCAGGTCGACCGGCGCCCAGGTCCAGACTCCGGTCGAGTCCGACGATCCGCGAAGGATTCTGTACGAGACGTCGAGAAGGCCGGAACCGACTTCCGAAGCACCCACTCGCACGTTTACCGAGCCGTCGGAATTGGTGGTGCCTTGCGTGATCGTCACGGCAGGCGGCGTGCGATCGATCGTCAGGTTGACGGCCTGGGTTGCGCTCGACCTACCCGCGAAATCCGTCGCATAGAACTGGAAAGTATCCCGTCCCCTCGCCGACCACATCAGCGACTTGCGTGGAGGTCGGGCTGAGGCTGGCGGAGAACGTGACAGTCGTCCACGTGGGCGAGTACGCCCACCGGTAGCTGATCGACCTCACGCCGCTGAAGGTAGGTCCTACGTCGGTGGCGGAGATGCGTGCGCTGGTCATGCCGACAGACTCGAGCCTAGCCGTCGGTGCCAAGGAATCAGGGGCGTAGTACGAGATCGTCTTCGTGGCCTCCGCGTTGCCCACATTGTCAACAGCGTAGTACGTCAACGTGTGAGTCCCCCAAGTATCGATCGGTCCTGAAACGACGTTGTAGAGCGTCGTGTACGCCGGCGACGGATTCGAGGACCTGATAGCCGAGTAAGGTCGGCCATCGAAGGTGTAGTAGATGGCGTAGATGCCACCGCTCTGGTCGAACACCCCGTCTGAGCTGCTCAGCGCCCACCTGTTCGGGGAGGAATAGAGACTCGCTTGAGTCGCAGGGGCTGTCGTGTCCACTCCCGTGAGGTAAGTGCGGGTTGTCTCCTCATTGCCCACCCTGTCGACCGAGTAGTAGTCCACGGTGGACGTGCCCGTGGCGGAGACCGTGACAGTCGCGACAGAACCGGTGTGAAAACTCCACACTCCGCCGTTCACGCGAGCATGCACCCCCGCCGGACCCGACCCCGCGTCTGTAGCAGTCAGGGTGATGCGGGGAGACTCTTTGAACCAAGCGCGGCTGGTGTAGGGTGGCCCACCGATCGGTGAGGGGCTCGTCGTGACGCCGGTGACTGGCGCTGTGGAATCGCCGTGTGACGCGCCTGCGATCTCGTGACACCTTGACGTGCAGTATGACTGCTCAAGACCTGAGCTGTGACAGCCCCCTACGCTCGTGAAGCACCCCTGCTTCACGTGCCCTGCTTGCGCGGCGTCGTTGTCATGCAGCTGTACGTGGCAGCCCCCCTGCTGACATCCCTTGTCCCACGCGCCGAAGCTCGACCTCGGGCCATCGGGCGCATGACACATCCCGCAGTTGTCCCACGTGGTCCCGTGGAGTCTCAGCAGGTTGGCTGTCGGGTGACATGTCGAGCACGCCACGCCCTTTTCGACGTAATGCAGGGGATACGGGAGCCGGACCGCACTGTGATCCGTCCAGACGATGACGCTGCCAGCTCGCCATGGTCCCGGTGTGAAGCGTGTTGAGGTCGCCGTGCGGCGACGACATGTCGTGGCACGAGAAACAGTCCTTGGTGCTGGGAACACCCTCAGCGTGGCAGATCAAGCAGGATGTCCGGGTGCCTTCAGGCGTGTCAGTCGTTGCACCCGAATGCAGCGCGGCAAGATCTCCACCCGTATGGCAACTGGACCCGAGGCAGCTCGTCGGCACATCCACGGCGTGAGCCGCAGCCTCGTCGCCGTGGACCGCGGTCGCCGAGCCGCTCGCATGGCAACCGCCCTGGCTGCAGGTGTCATCCCAAGTATCGAAGGTTTCCCGTACGCCGGGGTGACAGGCCGTGCAGACGTCCGCGTTGGCAGACGCAGATGAGCTTGCCTTCTCGTGCTCCGAGGCCAGATCCATGGAGTGGCAATCGCCGCACGTGAAGCCAGTGGGGTTGGCGACGTTCTCCACGTCGGCGACGTGGTCAACCTCACCGTAGGGGTGACCGATCGGAAGAGTGTGACAGTCGAGACAGTTGGTCGAGCCGGCCGCCATGGCGTCCTTGACCTGCTGCGAGGCGGAAGCCCCGTGACAGCTCGCACAGCTGAGCGCGTTGCCCGCGTCATCGGTGTAGCGGTTGTGCTCGACCGTGATGTTTCGGACGTGGCACGCACATCCGCTCATGTCGGTGGTGGAGCCGTGCGCCACGGTAAGGTCCGAGTGGTTGGGCACCGTGGCGTAGATGTTGGACCCGTGGCAGTAGGTGCAGTCGGTGAGAAGCGCTGCAGCTTCGCCGTCAGGGTGGTAGTCGGGAGGCCCGTAGAACCCGCCGATGGGTCCCGAGTAGCCGTGGCAGTTGTCGCAGTTCGTCATGGGATGCATCGCCGGGTAGGTGGGGTGACACTCCACACAGCCCATGTTGACGGCCATGTCGGGGTAGATCTGGATCCCGAAGCTCCACGACACGCGTCGTGGTACCGCCCGAGGTCGTCACGGTACAGCGACACCGCGTGCATCGCGTCGTTTCGCAGCGGCTTAGTCGGCGTGTAGGAGATGATGCCGGTCATCGGGCTCCACGTCGGCGGCGACGACGCTTCCGTCGACCTTCATCTCATAGGAGGTCAGCGTCAGCCCGTTGGTGTTCACTACCGCCGAGATCGGGGGGCTCCTGGACCGAGACCACGGAGCCGTCGGCCGGGGCCATCGTTCCGATCTGAGGGGCGACCGCCACCGTGAAGCTCCACGTGTACGTGGAGCGGACGCCCGCCCAGTTCAGCACGGAGACCGAGACCGTGTGCATCCCGTTGGCGATGGGGTTCAACGGCGTGTAGGTCACGGTCGAGCCGGACCACTTGCCCCTGACGTTAAGCCCGTCGAGCTTCATGATCAGGCTCGTGGTGTTGACCCCGGCAGGGTCGGTCACCGTGCACTTGACAGGCGGCTTGGTCACCACCGTAGCCGAGTCGGGTGCCGGCAGCGGGTTGGTGTAGCTCGTGGCGGCGAAAGCCGGGAGCGCAGACAGGACCAAGATGGCTGCCGCACATAGTGCAATCAGACAGGAACGCGCAAAGAAAGAACGCGCGCAGACGTAGCGCATGCTAGCCCCCCATTCGAAGACCCACGTTTCGTCTCCCCCAAGGGAGCATTAGCCTTGGCTGGTGATTTCGCCCAGCGAAGCACAACTCCTGCCGCCGCCCTCGGCGGTTCTGGTCACCTAGGTGGCATGGCAGCCTTCGGCGCGACGGTCGCTGTCGGGCGGGTTGATCCGCCTGCTGTGCCCCCTCGATTCTTGCGGCTGCGCGATGGGGGCTAGGACCGGAAGATCATTGGGGCACCCGCTCCGGGGACTGAAAACGGGAGAGACCGGGTCGAGCTAGCTGTGAGCGCGGGTTCTTGGCCGCCCCGCTCCGTGGGCTGTCTGTGGGCGCTCGGTCGCTACCCGTTCCACAGGTAGCCTACGTTGCGCACCGTCTCGAGGCGGCGCGACATCTCGGCACCGACCTTCGCCCGGATACGCCGAATGTGAACGTCCACGGTGCGCGAACCGCCGAAGTAGTCGCTTCCCCAGACTCGGCGCAACAGTACCTCTCGCGAGTAGGTGCGGCCGGGATGGGTCACCAGAAAGGCGAACAGCGCGTACTCGAGGTACGTGAAGTCGATCGGTTCGTTGCTGAGGTAGGCCTGGTAGGTCGCGAGGTTCAGCGTGAGGTCGTCGATGCGGATGAGTTCCTGCTCGGTGACCTCTTCGCCGGGCCACAGCAGCGTCCGCGCCCGCGCCGACAGCTCCTCGGCGGATGCTCCGCGCACGAAGAAGTCCGACTCCATGCGCATGGGAAGTCGCAGGCCTGCGAGTGCCTCGGCCTCGACGATCGCGAGGAGCCGGAGGTCGGCACCGTTGGCCGTGGCGTGCTCGACGATCTGAGCCAGGCTCTCGGGGCTGCGCCCCCCGTCCAGCACCACCATGTCGACGTCTCCGTCGAGCAACCGCTTCTGGAGCTCACCGGCGCCGCATTCCGAGGTCTGCACGTCCAGAGACCCGAGGGCGTGGTCTGCCCAGGCGCGGGTATGTGAGTCGTCCGACACGATGAGCACGCGTTTCATGTGCATGATGATAGCGCTCCCATCAGGTTCTTCCTGCACGAGCTCCGAGTGCCGGTCTCGGAACGCCGCGACCCTCGAAAAGGCGGCGGCGCCGAACGAGGACCCCCTCGTCCGGCGCCGCGTCGTGCTACGGGGCGATTCGCTCGCTCTCGGCTAGATGGTCGAGAGGTAGCGGTCCATCTCCCACGTGGTGACGTGCTTGATGTAGTCGGCCCACTCGGCCTTCTTGTTCTCGGCGTAGAACGCGTGGATGTGGTCGCCGAGGATCTCCTTCATGGTCTCCGACTTCTGGAACAGGTCGATGGCCTCGCCGAGGTCCTTCGGCAGCGTCTTGATGCCGGCGGCCTCCAGCTCATCGGCCGACATCTCGAAGATGTCGTTCGTGGCCTCGGGCATGAGCTCGAGCTGCTCCTCGATACCCTTGAGGCCGGCGCCGAGCATGACGGCGAAGGCGAGGTACGGGTTGCAGGACGGATCCGGCGAGCGGAGCTCGATACGGGTCGCGGCCTCCTTGCCGGGCTTGTACAGCGGCACGCGGACCATGGCCGAACGGTTGCGCTGGGCCCACGAGACGTAGGTGGGAGCCTCGTAAACCGGGAACCAGGCGCTTGTAGGAGTTCACGAGCGGGTTGGTCACGGCGCAGAACTCGGGGGCGTACTTCAGCAAGCCGGCGATGTACCACTTTGCGACCTGCGAGAGGTGCGTGGGATCGTCTGCGTCGTAGAACGCGTTGCCGTCCTTGGTCCACAGCGACTGGTGGGTGTGCATACCCGAGCCGTTCTGGCCCTCGATCGGCTTCGGCATGAAGGTGGCGTACACGCCGTTCGCGTACGCGATCTCCTTCACCACGAGGCGGTAGGTCATGACCGCATCGGCCATGGTGAGCGCTTCCTGGTACCGAAGGTCGATCTCGTGTTGCGACGGGGCAACCTCGTGGTGCGAGTACTCGACCGGGATGCCCATCTTCTCGAGGGTCAACACGGTGTCGCGGCGCAGGTCGCTGGCGATGTCCAGCGGCGTCAGGTCGAAGTAACCGCCCTGGTCGAGAACCTCGGTGTCCTGGTCATCGGCGAAGTAGAAGAACTCGAGCTCGGGGCCCACGAAGAAGCTGTAGCCCATGTCCGAGGCCTTCTTGAGCATCCGCTTGAGCGCGTAGCGCGGATCGCCGTCGAACGGCTCCCCGTTCGGCGTGGTGATGTCGCAGAACATGCGCCCCACACCGTTGTCGCCGGGACGCCACGGCAGGACCTGGAACGTCTCGGGATTGGGATACGCGACCATGTCCGATTCCTCGATGCGGGTGAAGCCATCGATCGAAGAACCGTCGAAGCCCATACCCTCTTCGAAGGCACCCTCGAGCTCGGTGTCGGTCACGGCGAACGACTTCAGTACGCCGAGAACGTCGGTGAACCAGAAGCGGACGAAGTGGACGCCGCGCTCCTCGACGGAGCGAAGCACGTAGTCCTTGTCGAACGTAGGAGCCATGTAGAAGACCTCCCTTTCCTGCACGCTGCACGCGCGCGTGAACCGACTGACTCATGTCGTGTGACCACCCTACAGAGCGCTGTGTTTCGTGTCTGTTTCGGTTTTCGACCCCGCGCGCCGGCGGTGACCTCTCCCCGGGCGGTGCCGCCGTACGCAGCCACTGAGCAGGTCGGATATAGTCGGCACACGCACGACGAAGGGTCGAGACCATGCTGCGAGGCGAGCGAATCTACTTATCGGCGCTGAACCCCTCGAACGCGGAGGTGGCTCTCCGCTGGTTCAACGACGCCGAGGTCCGCGAGTGGCTGCTGAGTGGCCACATCCCGATGACGCTCGCCAGCGAGCAGGCCTTCTACGCGCGCATGGAAGCGAGCGATTCGGATCACGTCTTCGAGATCCACCTCGCCGAGAACGACCGCTACATCGGCAACTGCGGGATCCACGGGGTCAAGCTGCCCGAGCGCACCGGCGAGATCGGCATCCTCATCGGCGAGAAGGACTGCTGGAACCAAGGATACGGTCGCGACGCGCTGCAGACGATCATGCGGTTCGGGTTCGACACCCTGGGCATGCATCGGCTCTCGATCAAGGCGGTCGAGGGCAACGAGCGAAGCTGTCACCTGTACCCGTCGCTCGGCTTCACCGAAGTGGGCAGGGAGCGCGAATGCCAGTTCCTGCACGGCCGCTTCTGGGACGACATCGTCTGGGACATCCTCGAGAACGAATGGCGCGAGCGGCAGGAACGGTAGGCGCGTCGCCTGGCGCGTGACGACCGAGAAACGTCAGGGGCGGCCTTGCGGCCGCCCCTTCTTGTTCGTCGATCGTGGTTCTAGCGCCGAGCTTAGTACCACCACTCGTAGGTCTGGCCGTCCGCGGTGGTCGACGTCCAGAAGTCGCCACTGCCTTCGGTGCCGTAGTCATCGTCGTACCAGTAGTCCGCGACCATGTGGTACGCCTGACCCGCAGGTACCGGGACGTACCAGTTGAGATCGCCACCGGAGCCCGAGACGTACGTCGAGGCGATCGTGTTGCCGTACGAGTCCTCCACGTGGAGTTGCGCTTCACCCCAGGAAGCGGGCTCCCAGCGGAAGGCGAGAGTCGCTGTGCCTCCGCTGCCCGCGCTCATGACGAACGAGACCGTCTTCGTGGTCTCCCTGTTGCCGACCACATCCCGCGAGTACCAGTACAGGCTCCGCGCGACGGTGCCGCTCGCCGGCGCGGTCACGGCGACGGACGTGCCGCTCGTCCAGGGTCCGGTCGCGCTGTCCAGCGACCACCACGTTCCGGCCACGCCCGAGCCGCCGGCATCCGTCGGACTCAGCGTGAACGTCTGGTTGCCGAAGTAGGTTTGCCCGGCCGTGATGTTCACGGTCGTGAACGGGGCGGTGGCGTCCATCACGATGGTGTCGGTCAGCGTAAGAACGTTCCCGACCGCGTCTCGATACTGGACCCTGATCGTCTTCGTCCCGTCGGTCCCCGTCAGCGTGATCGGGTAGTTCCCTGCATACGTCACCCACGCACCGTACGATCCCGTACCCGGGTCGATCGACATCTGGGTCACGCCAGAGAGCGCGTCGTTGACGGTGGAGTTCACCGTCGCAGCGACAAGGTTGGTGTACGCGGCTCCTGAGTTCACCGACATCGTCCCCGTCGGCGGACTCGTGTCGAGCACGATCGTATCGGTGAGGGTCGTCACATTGCCGGCCGTATCGCGGTACTGGACTGCAACCGTCTTCGTACCGAGGCCCGTCGGCAAAGTGATCGCGGCGCTCGCGCTGTAGGTGACCCACGAGCCGTAGACTCCCGTTCCCGGATTGATTCGCATCTGGGACATGCCCGATCCTGCGTCGGAAACGCTCGAGTTCACGGTCGCTGCCGTGGTGCCGGTGAAGGCCGCTCCGTTGTTGACGCTCATCGTCCCGCTCGGCCCGCTGGCGTCCAGCGTGATGCCGTCCGAGTAGCTCGAGCTCACGTTGCCCGCGCCGTCTCTGAACTGCGCATAGACCGTCTTGGCCCCGTCACCCGCGGTAAGGCTCCAGCCGGTCTTCGAGGTCGCGTACGTCTCCCACAGCACTCCACGTCGTACCGTCGTTGCTGAAGCGCATCTGCGACAGACCCGAGCCGCCGGTGTCGGTGGCGCTGAGGGTCAGGTTCGCGCTCGAGGTCGTCGCGTAGGTCGCCCCGGCGTTGACGGAGATCGACCCCGTGGGTGCCGTAGTGTCGGGCTCGGGAGTGCCGGTCCCGTAGACGATGTTGCCGATCGTGAACGGTCCGATGTCGACCCATGTGCAGTAGTCGTCATACGGATCCCACCAGTCTGTCACCACGTTCTTGTCCGGGAAGCCGGTCCAAACCGCCGTCTGAAGGCCGGTTGCGCCCGCAGGCAACTGCACCGTATAGGTGTTCGGACGGCCCTCGTTGAACAGGAAGTCGTAGTAGGTGAAGCCGAGGTCGACGACGATGTCGATGTGCCCGCCCGAGGGCAGTGAGAGCTGCGGACAGAGCCACGTCGGATCAGCGCTCGCCTGCTTCGTGCCGATGAGGATGTCGTTCACATAGATGGAGTACGTCGCCCACTCGCCCGACGCCCCCTGATTCGCGTCGACGAACGTGTAGCTGTCGGGGTTGACGAGGGAGGTCACGCCTGTACCGCCCGGTCCGGTAGCAGCCATCGTGAAGCTGACGGACTCCTGCACCTCGGTGTTGCCGGCAGCGTCGAGCGAGTAGAAGTACAGGGTGTGTGGAGCGGTGCCGGATGTTGGCGCCGCGACGGCAATGGAGGTCCCAGGGGTCCAAGTGCCGCCAGTGCCGTCCAGCTGCCACCAAGTGCTCGCCACACCGGCACCCACATCCGTTGCTGACAGCGTGAAGAGCTGAGCGCCGGAGTAGGTCTGCCCGGACAGGACGCTGCTCGTCGTGGTCGGCGCCGTGATGTCCAGGAGAATCGTGTCGCTCAGGCTGAGAACGTTGTTCGCCGCGTCGCGATACTCGGCACGCACCGTCTTGGTGCCCGTACTCGCCGGTAACGTGATCGCACTCGTGGAGGCGTACGTGATCCAGCCGCCGTACGTCCCGGTGCCGGGGTCGATGCGCATCTGAGTCACGGCGAGGTTGTCGGTGACCGAGGAGTTCACGGTCGCAGACACGCTGTTCGTGGTGGCCGCGCCGCTGTTCACCGACATGGTGCCGGTCGGCGGCGTCACATCCGAGCCCAAAGCGGCGACGGTGAAGGTCGCCTGCGACTCACCAGACCAGTTGCCGGCGATATCTTGCGAGGCGAAGTACAGGCGGTACTGGTTCGAACCGCTGGCCGGCGGCGGGATAACCACCGTGGTGCCGTAGTAGTAGCCCGCCCAGACACCTCTGGTCACGTTGTAGTACCGGTAGCGTGTCTGCGCCACCCCCGACCCTCCGGGGTTGTCGGTGGCGGTGAGGGTGATCGTCGCCGTCCCCAGGTAGCTCGCAACAGCGTTGCTCGTCGTCGTAGGCGCCGTCCCGTCATAGGTGATGCTCACCGTCTTGGCGGTCTCGATATTGCCTGCGTTGTCCTTGGCCCAGTACGACACGGTGTGGGTGCCCAGAGTCGGCATGTACAGCGTCACGTACCACTGACCGGGAGTACTGCTGTAGGGGCCGTACACGTTGGTCGGCAGACCGTCGAGCAACACGTGGTAGCTGGCGAGACCAGAACTCGGGAACGGATCGTTGGAGCCGAAGGAGAACGACGTCCAGGCGCTCCGGTAGTAGCTCGAGGAGAGCGGGGTCGACGTCGGTGCGACCAGGTCGGCCGTCACCGTGAAGCTCGCCGGCTTCGGCGTCTCGGCGTTGCCGTAGGCATCCACCGACCAGAAGGTGATGTTGTGCGTGACGGTACCGCTCGCGGGTTGTGGAATGTCGATCGTGGTGCCGCTTGTTGCCGTGCTTCCGTCCACCGTGTAGTACGTGTTGCGCACGCCGGCCTGCGAGCCGTCGGTCGCCGTGAGGCGGATCGTGGTCGGTCCTACATACGACGCCTTTGCATCCGACGTCGTGACCGGGGCGACCGTGTCCTTGCTGACGGTGAAGGTGACCGTCTTGCGCGTCTCGGTGTTGCCGCTCCAGTCGGTGGACCAGAACTGCAGGCTGTGGGCGGCACTGCCGCTCGTAGGCGCGGCGACGTTGATGGTCTTGCCCGTCATCGTGGCGCCGCCATCGAGTATGTAGTAGGTCGCTTTGATGCCGAACTCGCCGGTCTCGCCGTCGCTCGCGGTCAGCGTTATGCGAGCGTCGCCCTCGTACGCCGGCTTGGCGTCAGAGATCGTACTCGGCACCGGGTTAGGCGTGTGCGGCGAGTGGCAGTAGCAGCCGCTCCCATGACAACTGCCGCAGTTGTAGTTGCCGGCGTAGTACTCGTCGTAGTGGGCGCCGTTCTCGCCGTAGTGCTGGGTCGGGTGGCACGCCGTGCATGAGGTGTTCCCGGCCTGAACTGCATTGTTGACGTTGGAATCGCCGCTCGCGTGACAGGCCCCGCAGTTGTTGACATGCAGCGTGAGCAGGTTGGTGATGTGGCAGTCCGAGCAGTTTCGGTACTCTCCGTCGCCCGTGCTGTGGTCGCCCACATTGATCCCGATCGACACGAAGTCGGCCGCGGGGTCTGCGGCGTGCAGTGCCGTCATGTCCGCGTGGACCGTGTGGCAACTCGAGCACGCACTCGTCGCTGTCGCCGGAATCCGCGTTGGGCTCTCGTTGAGGTGGCAGAGCGCGCAGGTGTCCTTGTACTGCGGATAGCGGTTGCCGGTACCGACGTAGTCTTGGTGGGCGGCGACCAGCTGGCTGCTGTGGCAATTCGCACCCTGGCAGCCCGTGTCCATCGCCGAGTAGGTGTGGTCCACGCTGAACGTCTGATGGTAGTCCGTGCCTTGCGCGTTATGACACTGCGAGCACGACACGTTGCGCGTGAGCGCGGTCCCGTTGTCCGGGTTGTGCATGGAGTGGCACTCGCGTACAGCCCTTCGTCTGGTGGCACGTGCCACAGCCGTCGGGCGTGCCCGCGTGCAGCACACGCACGTTGGTCGTGTCGTGGCACCTCGCGCAATCGAGGCTCGCCGTATCCTGCGGCGAGTGCCATGCGACCGTCTCCCGATGGTAGTAGGCGGGCGCCGTTCCGCCCGCTCCTTCGGTGGTGTGACAGCTCGAGCACGTCGCCGTCTTGCCGGTGAGATCGAAGGTGCCGTTGTGGCATTCCGCACACGTCGCATGACGGGTCAGTGACGGCCCGACCGCTGGGTTGCCCCATTGGTGGTGGCAGTGCCCGCACGTTTCGTAGTCGCTCACAGGGGCCTGATGCGCCGCATCCATGCCCGTGTGGTAGTCCTGCTTCTCGGTGACGTGACAGCCCTCGCAGTTGGCCGAGGTCTTGCCGGCCGTGAGGTCGCCTCTCGTTGAGTTCGCGTGGCACACAGCGCACGGACCCTGCGGCAAGCCGGCATGCAAGGGGCCGATGTCGGTGCTGGGGTGGCAACCGACGACCTGACAGCCCATGCTCGTGGCACTCGTCGGCGTATGCATCGGCGCATCGTAGCCGTGCGGCTGCGTGCGGTCCGGATGGCAGTCGGCACAGACCTTCGTGGTGGGAACGCCGGAAGCGTGACACACGAGACAACTCGTGCGCGTGCCGTCGGGCGTCGTGGTCTCGGCGTCCGAGTGCATGGCGGTCAGATCCGCCTTGCCGGCGTGGCAGCCGGAGGACAGACAGCTCGCACCGGGGTCGGCGAAGGCGTGGGCCGAGGCCTCGTTGCCATGGACCGCCGTAGCGTGGCACGCCCCCTGGGAGCAGCTGTCGTCCCACGTCTCGAAGCTTGCCCGCGGGTCGGGGTGGCAGGTCGCACAGACGTCGGCGTTGGTCGACGAGGACGATGACGCCTTGCCGTGCTCGGCGGCCAGCTCCATGGAGTGGCAGTCACCGCACGCGAACCCGGTGGGGTTGGCGATGTTCTCGACGTCCGCTGCGTGATCCACGTCGGCGTAGGGGTGGTCCGGCGAGATCGTGTGGCAGGCCAGACAGTTGGTCGAGCCCGCCGCCATCGCGTCCTTGACCTGCTGGGACGCCGAGGCGCCGTGGCACGAGGCGCATGAGAGCGCCCCGCCCGTTTCATCGGTCCACCGGTTGTGCTCGATCGTGATGTTGCGGACGTGGCAGGCACAGCCGGTCATGTCCGTAGTGGAGCCGTGGGCGAGCGAGAGGTCACCATGGTTCGGGACCGTCGGGTAGATGTTCGAGCCGTGGCAGTAGGTGCAGTCAGTGAGCAACTGCGCCGCCTCGCCGTCCGGGTGGTAGTCGGGCGGGGCGTAGAACCCGCCGATGGGGCCGTCGTAGCCGTGACAGTTGTCGCAGTTGGTCATGGGGTGCATCGCGGGGTAGGTGGGGTGGCACTCCACGCAGCCCATGTTCACGGCCATGTCCGGGTAGATCTGGACGCCGAAGCTCCACGCGACAGCGACCGAACCGCCAGAAGTCGTCGCGGTCAGCGAGACCGCGTGGACCGCGTCGTTACGCAGGTTCGCTGAAGGGGTGTAGGACAAGATCCCGGTGGTGGGATTCCACGTGGCCGCAACGATGCTGCCGTCGACCTTCATCTCGTAGGACGACAGCACGAGGCCGTTGGTGTTGACCACTGCCGAGATGGTGGGCTGCTGGATGGAGACCACCGAGCCGTCGGCTGGGGCCATCGTGCCTACGGTCGGCGCAACCGCGACCGTGAAGGTCCATACGTACGTGCTCCTCACGCCGGCCCAGTTCAGCACCGACACCGACACCGTGTGGACGCCGTTGGACAGTCGGGTTGATCGGCGTGTATCTGACGGTGGAACCGGACCATCGGCCCGTGACCTTGATGTTGTCGACCTTCATGATCAGGCTCGACGTGTTCACGCCGGCGGGGTCGGAGACCACACAGGTGATCACCGGCTTCGTCACCGCCGTCGCCGAGTTGGGTGCGGGCTGCGGGTTCGTGTAGCTCGTGGCGGCGAAGGCCACCCCCGGCACCAGCACACACAGAAGCACGGCTGCCAGCACTACGACAGCCGCACGCACCCCGAACCTATTCGGCTTCATTCGGATTCCCCTCCGGCCGCTGCGATCGCAGTGGCCCCCTTGCACGCCTTCTTCATGCCGCGCAAGGCCCTCCCCCGAGGACCTTGCCTGCAACTATTAACTACTCTGAACACCGTGACAAGTCGTCGGCGGGGATGATTTCGCTTCCGCCAACTGGCGGAGCGCCAGACGGCAGCCCGCCTCGGCGGAAAGACGAAACGGCGCGACCGCTGTCACGCAGCCGCGCCGCTCGCTCCTCACGCGCCGTCCCCCAGGATCGGCGCGAGCGAAGGCCCCTATGGGATCGTGCTCGGACCTGCCGTTCTCGGCGTGCCTACTCGGCGAATCGACCTACAGGTACGTGTAGAGCTTGCCGTAGGGACGGTGGCTGACCGGCACCAGCTTCGTGAACGGCGCCGAGAGCACCTCCTCGGCATCCATCCCGAGCTTCTCGCAGTAGTCGCGGAGGATCGGCTCGAGCAGCTTCATGTCGTCCTCGTCGGCCTCGAACACGCCCACTTCCTTGCCGCACTGCCATGGCTCGACCTCGCCGCGCAGGAAGATGGTGCCTCCGTGCATGCCGGTGCCGAGGTAGCCGCCCACGAGCGGACCCTCGAACTTCGAGTTCATGCCGAGCAGCACGAGCAGGCCGCCGGCCATGTACTCGCCGAAGAAGTCGCGAGCCTTGCCGCCGCACACCATGATCGGCACCGAGGTCCTCGTACGCCTTCATGTGGATGCCGACGCGGTAGCCCACGTCGCCCTTGACGTAGACGCGCCCGCCGCGCATGCCGTAGCCGAGAACGTCGCCGGCGTCGCCATGCACGATCACGTTGCCGGCGTTCATCGTGTTGCCGACCCCGTCCTGCGCGTTTCCGAACACCTCGAGCGTCGGCCCGTCCATGAACATCGCCAGGTCGTTGCCCGCGGTGCCGTTCACTTCGATCCGGAAGTCCTTGCCGCGGATGCCGGTACCGATGTAGCGCTGCCCGTTCACGTTCAGCAGCCTCACCGACCTGGCCCCGTTGGCGAACGCCTGGCGCACGGCCTCGTTCATGTTCTTGTAGTAGACGCTCTGAGCATCGATGGTGGCGACGTCGCCGTCGATGGTCACCTTCGGATCGATCTGCAGGTAGCCCTCGATCGGTCCTCTTGCCGTCTCGGTCGCAGTCATCTCGCCACCTCCCCTACATTCCCGCCGGCTTGACGCCGAGGATCTTGCACGTTTGCTCGTCGAGTCCGATCGCGCGCAGCCGCTCTCGGCTGCCTCGTAGCGACTCGACCGCGTTCACGCCGAGCGCACCCAGGATCTCCTGCAGCTCGTGACTCCACGCGTGGATCAGGTTGGACAGCCGCTCGGCACCCCACTCGGGATCGACTCGGCGGGTAAGTTCGGGCTTCTGGGTGGTGAGGCCCCAGCTGCAGCACCCGGTGTGGCAGCCCTGGCACAGGTGGCATCCCAGTGCCATCAGCGCGGCCGAGCCGATCGCGACGACGTCGGCGCCGAGCGCGATGGCCTTGGCGAGGTCGGCCGAGGAGCGTACCGAGCCCGCAGCCACGATCGAGGCCTGGTTGCGGATGCCTTCGTCGCGAAGCCGCTGGTCGACGACCGCGATCGCGATCTCGAGCGGTATACCGATGTGGTCGCGGATGATGGCCGGCGCGGCACCGGTGCCGCCGGAGAAGCCATCGAGGTAGACGTAGTCGGCGCCCGCCCGCACGATGCCCGAGGCGATCGCGCCAACATTGTGCACCGCGGCGATCTTCACGCCGACGGGCTTGTAGCCGCTGGCCTCCTTCAGCGAGTAGATGAGCTGGCGGAGGTCTTCGATCGAGTAGATGTCGTGGTGCGGCGCGGGCGAGATGGCGTCCGTGCCCTGCGGGATCATGCGGGTGGTCGAGACTTCCTTGTTGATCTTCTCGCCGGGCAGGTGGCCGCCGATGCCCGGCTTGGCCCCCTGGCCCACCTTGATCTCGATCGCCGCGCCGCGGTTCAGGTACTCCGGGTTCACGCCGAAGCGGCCCGAGGCAACCTGGACGATCACGTGGTCCTGGTACGGGTAGAGGTCGGCGTGCAGGCCGCCCTCACCGGTGTTCATGAGGATGCCGCACCGCTCGGCGGCCATCGCCAGCGAACGGTGCACGTTCAGCGAAACGGAGCCGTAGCTCATCGGCGAGAAGATGATCGGCGTGTCGAGCTTCACGTTCTTGGCGATGCCCTCGCCCTGCTTGAGGCGGAACCCGCCGTTACCGTCGGACTCGACAGCGACCGAGTCGGGCTTGCGACCCAGGTACGTGCGAAGCTCCATCGGCTCGCGGAGCGGGTCGATGGACGGGTTCGTCACCTGGCACGCGTCGAGGACGAGGTGGTCGAAGATCTTCTGGTACGGCTTGTCGTTGCCCATGCCGGTAAGCATCACGCCGCCGGACTCGGCCTGGCGCCACACGTTCTTGCGCAGCTCCGAAGACCAGTTGGCGTTGTCGCGCAGTGCCAGCTCGTTCTTCTGGATGCTGATGCAGTGCGCGGGGCAGTACGTCACGCATCGGTGGCAGGCGCGGCATTTCGAGTCGTCGGGCAGAGGGCGCTCGTTGAACGAGTACACGCCCCAGCCGCATTGCTGCACGCAGCGGCCGCACTTGTGGCACTTGTTGTAGTCGATCTCGACCTTGAACTCGGGTTGGATGAGGCTCGTCGGCATCCTTAGCTCACCTCGACGGTCTCGCAGCTGTCATTGACACCCGTCACCGCGCACGAGATCTCGCTCGGCTCGAGGTGCAGGTCGCCGTGGATCGGCCACGGCATGTTCTTCACGCGGGCGATGACCGGTTCGCCGGCCTTGGGCGCCCAGACCTCGTCTGGCGCGTCGAGCACCTCGCGCATCGCCGACTCCTCCGAGGCGACCATCAGCTTGGTCCCCTGCCGAGCAGCCACGAGCGGGCGCAGCTTGATGCGGTCGTTCAGGGCGACCATGCCGCCGTTGAAGCCGAGCACGATCGCGAAGGGCCCATTCAGCATCGCCGGTCCGTACACCGCGCGAAGCGACTGGTAGAGCAGCTCGCTCGTCCTCGGGCATCCGGTCGATCTCGGTCCACAGCGGCGACGCGAGCGCCTTGCACGCGAGCTCGAGGGGCAACTTGTGGCGGCGCAGCATCAGGTCGAACAGGTACGCGGCCACCTCGGTGTCCGTGCCGAGCGTGCACTTGTAGCCGAACTGCTCCAGATAGCGGCTGTTGATGCCGTAGCTCGAGATCTCGCCGTTGTGGACGATGGCCCAGTCGAGGAGCGTGAACGGGTGCGCCCCGCCCCACCAGCCGGGAGTGTTCGTGGGGAACCGGTTGTGGCCGATCCACGTGTGGCCTGCGTACTCCTCGAGCAGGTAGAAGTGCCCGATCTCCTCGGGGAAGCCCACGCCCTTGAACGCGCCCATGTTCTTGCCGCTGGAGGCGACGAAGGCGCCGTCGATGGTCGAGTTGATGAGCATGACCGTGTGGACGACGTAGTCCTCGGCGGTCATCTCGGCGGCCTCGAGCTTGTGGACGTCGGGCTGGAGGAAGTAGCGCCACAGCAGCGGAGCATCATCGATGCCCTTGACGCTGCGGCTGGGAAGCGGCTCGGCGAGATCGACCGTGAAGTACGCGTCGAAGACCGCCTCGGCGTCCTCCTTGCCCTTCACGTCGTGATACATCATGTGGAAGCAGAAGTGGTCGGGGAACTCGGGGTAGATGCCGTAGCCGGCGAACCCGCCGCCCAGGCCGTTGCCGCGGTCGCGCTGGACCGCCATCGCACGGATGGCGTCCTCGCCGCTCATCAGCGCGCCCGACTCGTCGCAGATGCCCATGAGGCCGCATCCGCCGTGGATCTTGAAGTCGGCCTCCTCGGCGTAGCGCGGACGCTCGGCGCCGAACAGCCCATCGCTGTCCCGAAACTCGGGCAGCTTGGTCGTGGGCATTCGGTCGAGCAGCGGATTGAACTCCCGCATCGTCACTCACCTTCCTCGACGTCGCAGGCGGCGATCACAGCGTCGCAGCCCATCAACCGCTTCACGGCGTCCCCGCCGCCAGCGGGCAGCGGGTCCAGGCCGAGCTTCTTGCGGGCGCCCTCCTTGGGCTTGCCGAGCATCCCGGTCTCCATGAACATCTCGTAGCTCGCGGGGATGCCTTCAGGCGCTTGACCGCGCACGATGGCTAGCTCCTTGAGCTTGCGGAACGTCTCGGCCATCCCGATCTCGCTGTGGCACAGCTCGAGGCACGTGTAGCACTCGAGGCACTTCCAGATGTTGGGGTCGTCGAGTACCTCGTCGAGCTTGCCGTCCACGAGGGCGCGGATGAGATCGTTGGGCTGGAAGGTCGGGTCGACCTTGCACACCGGGCAGTCGTCCTTGCACGCCCTGCAGCTGTCGCACTTGTTCAGCAGCGCCACGTCGAAGTGCTCGCCGAGATGGGCCTTGTCGGCGGCGCGCGACTCCCACTTGTCCAGGAACGGCTGCACGCTCACGCGGTGCATGTCCATCCCGAGCTCCTGCGGCGCGTGACCGTAGGCCAGCCCGATGAGCTCGGAGAGGTAGAGGATCGGGATGTGGAACGGCTCGTTCTGACGCTGCAGGGCCGCCTGGTTCAGGTCGAACTGCTGGAAGCAGCTGGGGCAGACCACCACGAGCGCGTCGACATCGTGGTTGGTGAGGTCGGCGAGCTTGCGACGGTTGAACGCGAGCGAGCCTTCTCGCTGGCCCACTCGGTCGAGGTACCCGCCGCAGCACTGCATCTTCGTGGGGTAGTCCACCACCCGCGCACCGAGAGCCGCGACGATCTCCTCGACCTTCTTCGGGTGCATGGGATCGTCCCACTTGACCGCGGGCTGCGGGCGAAGCAGATGACACCCGTAGTGGACGGCGATGTTCATCCCCCAGAACGGCTTCTTCGCCTTGCTGGCGATGAGGCCGGCGCCCATCTTGTCGGCGAGCCACTCGGCGAAATGGACGACCTCGATGTCGCCACTGTAGTGAAGCTCCTCGGCCTCGAGGCGCTCGTTGATCTTCTCGCGCTCGCGCCAGTGCGTCATGAGGTGGCTCTGCGTCTCCTTGAACGTGGAGTAGCAGCCGTTGCACGGTGTGACCAGGTCGAGGTTCGCCTTCTCGATGATGGCGAGGTTGCGCGCCGCGGCGGTGTAGAAGGCGTCGGGATCGTTCGACTTCACCAGCGTGCCCTCGGGGCAGCAGGTGTGACCCTCGAGCTCGTGGATGGTCGCCCCCAGGTCGTCGAACATGACCCGGGTCGCCTTCTCGATGAAAGGAAAGCGCGCGGGGATCGTGCATCCCCAGAACACCGCGAAGTCCTTCATGTGACCTCTCGTCTCCTCAGTTGTGTCCGAGGCCGACCAACGAAAAACGCCCGCCGAGGAACCCTGACGGGAACCTGGCGAGCGTCATTGCTCGGTCTCGATTGCCGACACGCCGTTGTGTCGGTCGCGCGAGTATAGCACGCGTCTCGGCAGCTGGGAAACCAGGCCGAAACACATGTTTCAGCTGCGTTGAGTTCCCGCTAAACGCGTTTGCACATCGCGCAAGACGAGAAGTCACTTAGTATCTGGCTCATAGAGGAAGGACATCCAGATGAGAACCAAGACGCTCGTTATCGTCGCCCTGATCGTGATCGCGGTACTGGCTCTCACCGTCGTCCCCGCCTTCGCCGTGAAGGCGCCTCCGGGACTTCACAAGGCCCCGGCGGTCGGCAACGTCAATCCGCACGTCGTGTGTGCGCGCTGCCACGTGGTCACCACGCTACCCCCCGCCCTCTGCGCGAGGTGCCACACTCCCTCGTAGCGGTCCCAGCTTCAGGTGGACACGAAGGGGCGCCCCCGATAGGGCGCCCCTTCTGCATCTCTGTGTGCGTGGCCGGGACTCTAGGCGTCGATGATGGCGAGTGCTTCGTCCCTGTATGCATCCATCACGAACGCGATTCCCGAGATCTCGGCCGCCTCTCTGGTGAGGGCCACGATGTCGTTGCGAGAGATCGTGGAGAGCCTCATCTTGCGGCTGCCGCTCATAAGCTGCTGCAGTCCCACGCGAATCTTGTCGGCGTAGGTATAGATGCCGAGCGCACCGGCCGGGAAGTTCTCGATCTCGTCCCCGTACTCGGCCCGAATCGTCTCGTAGGTCACGAAGATCTCGTCGAGGCTCCCGCCGAAGGGCGCCACCGACCGAGGCAGGTCCTGGCCCTTGAGCCACTCGGCGATGTTGCGGCCGACGAAACCGGGGATCATCAGGGCTCGGCCCATGCACACGGCCTTCGTGTACGGCGCGCTCATCGCGAGGACCTTGAACACGTGGTCCTCGGTGGAGAAGCCGCCGGCGATCGCGATGTCGGGGATATACGCACCCTTCGCGGCAAGCCGATCGAGCAACTCCGTGGTCATCGACTGGAGGTAGAACGTGGGAACGCCCCACTCCTCCATCATCCGCCACGGGCTCATGCCGGTACCTCCCGGTGCGCCGTCGATGGTGAGCAGGTCGATCTTGGCATCGCTCGCCCACTTGATCGCCATGGCCAGCTCTCGCATCGGGTACGCGCCGGTCTTGAGCGTGACGCGCTTCGCCCCCAAACCGCGCAGATACTCGACGCTCTTGTGGAACTCCTCCTCGTCAACGAATCCGAGACGGCTGTGCCGCTCGAACTGGTGGATGGCGTGTTCGGCGAAAGCCTTCTTGACAGCGGGGTCGCTTGGATCCGGCGTCACGAGGTAGCCGCGCCGCTGCAGCTCGAGCGCGCGCTCGAGACTGTCGACCTTGATCTCGCCGCCGATGCACTTCGCACCCTGACCCCACTTGAGCTCGATGGTCTCGACGCCGAGCTTGTCGATGACGTACTCGGCCACGCCGAGACGGGTGTCCTCGACGTTGAGCTGCACGAGGACGTCACCGTAGCCGCGATGGTATCGGCGGTAGGTCTCGATGCGCCGTTCCATGTCGGGCGAGCGGGAGACCCTGCCGTTCGCATCGCGCTCGAGCGCGGGGTCGATGCCGCACACGTTCTCGCCGCACACGAGGCTGATCCCGCTGATGGCGGCCCCCACGGCGAAGTGCTCCCAGTTCTTGCGGGCGATCTCGGTCGAGCCCAAAGCGCCGGTGAAGATCGGTACCTTCATCTTGACCTTGTTCTTGTGGCCGAACTCGGTCTCGGTGTCCACGAGCGGGAACAGCGTGTTGTCCGGGTCGCCAACGACGCCGTCGGGCAGCCCCTCGGCCCCCAGCGCGTAGCCCATGATGTTGAGGTGCGAGTAGTCGATGGGGTAGTCCTTGTCCCCACCGGCGGTCATCTCACCGAACGGCCCGGGGTAGATGACCTCACGACCCCTGAACGACGACTTGAACACCTCGCAGTTTCCACGACAGTCCTCGAGGCATCGCGAGCACAATCCGGACTGGGGAACGACGTCCCTTGACCGGTTCGAGGTCTGCGTGGCGTCGTTGCCTCTCGGCGATTGCAGATTCATGTGGAACTCCCCTCACCCCTGACGTAGAGTGCATGCCGATGCGTTACTCGGAAACATGATGGAAATACGGGTGCAATCTATCAGAAATACTGGAGGATGAGGGCATGCCCCAGCATTTGCGCGATGAAGCAGTCGAGGCGATCCGCAAGGCCGAGGGGGTGGAGTTCATCCACCTCTGGTTCACCGACGTTCTGGGATTCCTCAAGACCTTCGTGATCACGGTGGACGAGCTCGAGAACGCGATGCTCGAGGGGATGGGCTTCGACGGGTCGTCGATCCAAGGGTTCGCTCGAATCCAGGAGAGCGACATGATCGCGCTGCCCGACCCGGCCACCCTGCAGATCCTGCCATGGCGCCAGGACGGACAGCTCGTGGCGACGATGTTCTGCGACATCGTCCGGCCCGACGGCTCGCCCTACGACGGCGATCCCCGCTACGTGCTCAAGCGGAACCTCAAGCGCGCCGCCGATCTCGGCTACACGTTCTACGTGGGGCCCGAGCTCGAGTACTACTACCTGAAGAACGACGTGTCACCAGAGGTGGTCGACCACGGCACCTACTTCGACCAGACCACGCGAGACCTGGCGGTGGACCTCCGCAAGCAGACGGTGCGCACGCTCAAGGCTTTCGGCATCCAGGTCGAGTACAGCCACCACGAGGTAGGTCCGAGCCAGCACGAGATCGACCTGCGCTACGACGAGGCGCTGAAGATGGCGGACGCGGTCATGACCTACCGCCTCGTGGTCAAGGAAGTCGCGCAGATGAACGACCTCTACGCCACGTTCATGCCGAAGCCGATGTATGGCGAGGCAGGTAGCGGCATGCACGTGCACCAATCGCTGTTCTCCGGCGACACGAACGCGTTCTACGATCCGGACGACGAGTTCCACCTGTCGGAGACCGCGAAGGGCTATGTGGCCGGACTCCTGGAGCACGCGCCAGCGCTCTGCGCCGTGACCAACCAATGGGTCAACTCGTACAAGCGGCTCGTCTCGGGCTACGAGGCACCGGTCTACATCTGCTGGGCCCACCGGAACCGCTCCGCGCTGGTGCGAGTCCCGATGTACAGACCGGGCAAGGAGAAGGCCACGCGCATCGAGCTGCGCTCTCCCGATCCCGCATGCAACCCGTACCTCGCCTTCTCGGCAATGCTCGCATCGGGGCTCGACGGCATCGAGCGCAAGCTCGAACTTCCGCCCGACGTCACTGACGACGTGTACGAGATGAGCGCTGCCGAGCGAGACGCCCGGGGCATCGGACAGCTGCCAGAGAGCCTGAACGAGGCACTCAACCGGTTCGAGAAGAGCGAGCTGATGCGCGAGGCGCTCGGCGGGCAGGTTGTCGACTGGCTCGTGCGCAACAAGCGCATGGAGTGGCATCAGTACCGCACGCGCGTGACGCAGTGGGAGATCGACGAGTACCTGCCGCTGCTGTAGGACGGGCGGCGTCTTCCGTCCTCCGCGCGCAGCTCGCTACACGAGCGCTGACGCTACAGCCGACGATCCCGAAGGCCACGATCAAGCCCCCGGACACCCGATTCAGGCCGACGAGGACCCGAGGTCCGACCCGGCGGCGCGTTGCCGCCACGATCGACACGAGCGACAGCCACCACGCGAACGAGCCCAACCCCACGCCCAGGGTCGCGACCAATGCAGAGCCTGTTCCCGGGGCCGCCACCAGACCGGCACTCGCGAAGATGGCGCCGAAGGCCATGATCGTCATCGGGTTCGTCAAGGTCAGGACGACAGCGGAGGCGTAGCTGCTCCCGTGGTCGGCTAGAGCGAGTGACACGTCGCGCTCCTGGACTGGAGCGCATTCGACGGCTGGCCGCAGGAAGACACGAATGCCGAGAACGACGAGCACCACTCCGCCCACGAGCCGCAGCGGCGTCTGCCACGACACGAGCACTGAGCTCAGTGCCGACACCCCGAACGCGGCGAGTCCGGCGTAGATCGCGTCAGCTGTAGCGATGCCCGAACCGGTGGCCATGCCGGCTCGCCACCCCGAGCCGAGCGTTCGCTGGATGCACAGCAGCGCCATCGCACCCACGGGGGCCGCCACCGCGATACCGATGACGAAGGTGCGACCGAACAGAGACAGGTAGGCGGCGAGAGGCGGCAGCGGCTACTCCTCGACGTCCGCTGCCAGCACGATCGCCTCGGCGACCTCACGCAGGGTCTTGCGGCGATCCATCGCGAGCTTCTGGATGCGCCGGAATGCTTCGGCCTCGCTCATCCCTCGCGCCATGAGCACGCCTTTCGCCCGGTCGACGGCCTTGCGGCTCTCCAGGCGCTCGGTGAGGTCGGCGACCTCGGCCGCGAGCGCGCTCGCCTCGGCGTGCCGCGCGGTTGCGAGCATCATGGCCGGAACGATGTCGGCGCGCGTGAAGGGCTTCACCACGTAGGCCATCGCGCCCGCCTCGCTGGCCTCCGCCACGTAGGTGGCCTGCGAGAAGGCCGTCACCATCACGACGGGTGCGAGGTGCTCGGCAGCGATGGTCTCGGCTGCCTCGATGCCCGAAACGCCGGGCATGTTGATGTCCATGAACACGACCTCGGGCGAGAGCTCGCGCGCCAGCGCGATCGCCTCGGCACCGTCGCGCGCCTCGCCGACCACCTCGTGGCCCTCCTCCTCGAGCATCTCGCGGAGGTCCATCCTGATGAGCGCCTCGTCCTCGGCGATCAGCACGCGCACGCAAGCTCCATCCGTTGAGTCGAGCTACCGCCTGCAACATGGGCGCCCGGCAGCTCCGTGCCACCGACCCCGCGAACGGGATCAGGCGTCAGTATCCGTCAAGGGCACGCGCACCGTCACGGTGGTGCCACGCCCGCCGGTGAACGACAGTGTGCCCCGCAGGTCGTCGCGGACGACCGTTCGCACGATCGCGAGTCCCAGGTTCGCCGACGAGTCGATGTCGAACTCGGGCGGCAGACCGTTGCCGTCGTCGCGCACGGTCAGCACGAGCTCGCTCGAGACCCGACGCATGGAGACCGTCAGCGTACCCTTCTCGCGGCCGGCGAATCCGTGCTCGATCGCGTTGTGGACGAGCTCCGCAACGACGAGCGCCAGCGACGTGGCAGCGTGCGCGTCGACGTCGCCGGTCGACCCCTGCACCTTCACCTGGATGCCGGAGTCCTGCCCGCCGAGCCCTTCGGTCACCATCGCGACGACCGTCCGCGCAGCCTCGGCGAAGTCGACTCGCTCCTCGTCCGAGCCGGACAGCAGCTCGTGCACGACCGCCATCGAGCTCACGCGCTCGGTAGCCTCGGCGAGCGCCCGCCTCGCCTCGTCGGTCTCGCTTCGTCGGGCCTGCAGCCGCAGCAGCGACGCGATGGTCTGGAGGTTGTTCTTCACGCGATGGTGCACCTCGCGGATGGTCGCGTCCTTGACCTTGATCTCCTGCTCGCGACGCCGCGCCTCGGTGACGTCCTCGACGAGGACCAGTGCGCCGGCGGGGAGCCCTATCGTGCGATACCCGAGGACGCGGCCTCCCACCTCGACGTCGGTGGCGAGCGCCTCTCCCGGTGCGCCTACCGGATCGACAGCGACCGCGGCACCGGGCAGGTTCGACGCAGCGAGACCGTTCAGGCTGCCCTGAATGCCCGCAGCGCGCATGATGTTCACGGCGTTCGGGCTGGCGTACGCGATCTGCCCCGACGGGCTCACGCGCAACACGCCGTCCCCCGCAACACGCATCGCCGAGAACGGTTCGCACGTTCGGAGATCCTCGAAGGCGCTCGCGCTGGAGGACGTCGAGGAGTTCCTCGGCAGCGTCCATGAACTCCGTCTCCATGCGGCCCGGCGCCTCGGTGACGGTTGCCGCGACGTCTCGCACGATCACCGCGTAGGGCTTCGCAGAACCGACCGGGTACGCCGAAGTCGTGTAGGAGATGCCGCGGGCGACGCGCCGCCGCTCTCCCCCCTGCTGCTCGCGACGCTGCAACGCGTCGTACGCCTCGGGCTCGTCGTCGCGCTTCAGCGTTCGACCCACCCGAGACGACGCGATCGGGGCGATCGCCGTGGTCGGCCGGGCGTCGGCGACGATCGTCAGTGCCCCGTCGGTCGCGCGCGGACCGCGAGGGCGACGTCGCAGTACCCCATGTCGGCGACGAGCTGGAGGTTCTCGGCGACGTTCTCGAGGTGGGTGCGGACCGGGTCGGACAGGCGACCGAGGCTGTCTGAGGTCGTTCGAGCCATGCAGCGAGTATAGAGCCTGCTGTTCAGCGAGCCGCCGAGCACCCGCTATACTCCGCATGCGCCCACTTGCCCGGGTGGCGGAATGGCAGACGCGGAGGTCTCAAAAACCTCTGGGGGAAACCTCGTGTGGGTTCGACTCCCACCCCGGGCACCACTCCAGGTCGGTCGCGACGCCGAGACGCCTGAACGCCAAAAGGACCCGCACATGACGCATCCGCACAAGAATTCGACCGGCCATCGCCACCCTCATGCTCGCTGTCGCTGGTCGCTACGGCTGCACTGGCTGCAGGCTGCTCGGCGCCGGCACGCGTCGAAGTCTCGACTGTCCAGACCCTGCCCGCGTCTGAAGCGGCGAGTGCGACGCGCGAACCGGACGTTCTCGAAAAGCAACTGCTGGCGAAGGTCGTCGCTGCGAAGAACTACTCGCCTGACATGAACGCACGGGTGGTCGCCGACCCAGAAGAGCGGCTCCAGCCGGACCGTCTACCGGGCGTGTTCGCGGTCGTGCGCATCCAGCGAGGCGAGCGTGTCGTCGACCTGACCTTCCTGCGCAGAACGAAGCAGCTGTACGCGATAGCCGTGTCGGACTCGAGCGGCGCATTCGCGAGGGCCTACGATCGCTTCAGCATCAGCTCGCCGGAGCGGATGATCGACATCGCCGATCAGCTCCTGGCGCTCTAGTCGGGAAGGTTCGATCCGGCACGAGCGCGACGGGGGCGAGAGACCCCTACGGCTCGATGATGACCTTCACCGACTCGGTGGCCGCAGCCACCAGCTGGAACCCCTCCGAGGTGCGTTCGAGTGGCAGGCGATGCGTGACGAAGTCGTCGACGCGAACTCGTCCGGTCGCGATCAGGTCCATCGCCATCGCGAGGTCGCCGGGCGAGGCGCCGTAGGCCGTCCGGACGATCGTCTCTCGCCGCCAGAGGTCCGCGATCGGCATCGGGAACGGCTCGCCCGGCGGCGGCGGCGCGAAGAAGACGAAGGTCGCGCCGGGCTCGAGGCACGCGAGTCCCTGATCGATCGCGGACGGTGCGCCGGTGGACAGCAGCACGAGATCGGCGAGTCTGCCGTCGTTCGCCTCGCGCACCATCTCGGGCAGTGCGTCGCCTGCATCAACGGCGTCGAACACCGACGTCGCGCCCGCGCGCTTCGCCCACTCGAGTCGGTAGCTGCTGACGTCGGTCGCAAGCACGCGACCCGCCCCGAGCGCCAGGGCCATCCTGATGTGCAGCAGGCCGGAGATGCCGCTTCCGATCACAAGTACCGTCGATCCAGGCAGGACTCCCGCGCGGACCTGCGCGCGCACCACGCACCCCAGCGGCTCCACGAAGGAACCTTGCTCGTAGGTCATTGAGTCGGGCATCTTCAGCACGCCACGATCCGTCTGAAGCGCGGGCACGCGCACGTACTCCGAGAAACCACCCGGATCGAAGTTGGTGGTGTGCAGAGTGTGGCACGCGGTGTGGTCGCCTGACAGGCAGTACCGGCAGGTATTGCAGGGCACGTGGTGCGATACAACGACACGGTCGCCCACGGAGAGCCAGTCGACCCCCTCGCCCACCTCGGCCACGTCGCCGGCCACTTCATGCCCCAGCACGATCGGCGCTTTGGGGACGCGGTACCACTCCATCACGTCAGACCCGCAGATGCCCGACGCCTTGATTCGAACCAGGCACTCGCCCGGCCCGGCGACGGGCCTTGCTCGTTCCTCGACCCGGATATCCGAGTTGTTGTAGTAGACGGCTACGCGCATGGTGTCCTCGGCGCGGGGGTGTGGCGACATCGCTCGATGCCGCCGCTAGATCTTCCGCGAGTCATCGGCGGTCACGGTCGCACACCCGACGCCCGGACCGGTGATACCGGTCGCCGCCTTCTCGTCCATGTACACCGCGTAGGCGTCGTTGACCGAGATACTCTCGTGCACGACCGCGTTGACGGCCTTGATCATGCCGAGCGGCGAATCGCTCTGGAAGATGTTGCGGCCCATATCGACGCCGGCAGCGCCGCCCTGGATCGCGTTGAACGTCATCTCCAGCGCCTCGCGCTCGGGCAGCTTCTTGCCACCCGCCATCACGATCGGCACCGGGCAGGTGCCCGTGACGCGCTCGAAGTCCTCGCAGTAGTACGTCTTGACGATGTGGCCGCCCGTCTCGGCGATGATGCGGCTGGCCAGCGCGAGATAGCGAGCATCGCGAACCATGTCCTTGCCCACGGCAGTGACGCCGATGACCGGAATGCCGTAGCGCTCGCCCTCGTTCACCAGCTTGCCGAGACTCGCCAGCGTCTGAGCCTGATGCGGCGCGCCGATGAAGACCTGCACCGCCATACCGGCGGCGTTGAGGCGAATGCACTCCTCGGTATCCACGAGGATCGACTCGTTGGAAAGATCGTCCTCCAGCACGCTGCTGCCGCCGGAGACGCGAAGCACGATCGGGGTATCCACGCTGCTCGGTATGTCGTTTCGCAGCACACCGCGCGTCAGCATGAGGGTGTCGGCGTACGGTGCGAGCGGCACGATGGACTCGCTACAGCGCTCGAGTCCGGTCGTGGGACCGAGAAAGTAGCCATGGTCGACGGCCAGCATGACGGTGCGACCGTCCCTCGGCCGAATGATGCGGGACAGACGGTTCTCGAGACCCCACGACATGACGACCTCCGTGCTCGTGTGGACTGGACCGAACGGGGGCTGCGCGCTGCCGCGAACGACCCTCGGACAGGCGATTCATACTAGCAGAGCAGGGCAGTATCCTAGTCACGACGACTTCGACAGGAGATGCCCATGATGTGCGCCGACGACACCCATTCCGCCTGCACCGCAGCGCTCGAGGCGTCCCGCCGAGAGACCCGCGCCGCGTTCGAGAATCGCGCGCTGATGTACGCCTACCTCTACGACGAGCTGGCCACCGAACTCGGCGAGGTGCGCGCCACTGAGCTCATGAAGCGCGCGATTCGCCGACGCGGCATCGAGATAGGCGCGAAGTACCGCGAGGCAGCCGAGCGCGGAGACCTCGATGAGGTAGCACGTATCTTCGTGGAGGGCTCCCCCGCCGCCGGGGGTCTGTTTCGGCCGGGTGTCGAGGAGGGGCCAGCGGACGGCCGGCTGGTCTTGCGGATGACCGAGTGCCCGCTCGTCGACGCCTGGAAGGCGGCCGGGTACGACCAGGGCGCGGTGAATCACCTGTGCGAGATCGCAGCGGAGGTCGATCACGGCACGTTCGAGGGCGCCGGCTTGGAGCTGACCTTCCTCGAGCGGGCGCCACAGCCCGGTGGATGCCGCTGCCTGCTCGAGCTCAAGGTGCCGGAGGCGGGCTAGGCCGGTGGAACAGGCCGATCTGTCCGAATACCGTCTGCCCCAGACCGACGAGGAACTCCTCGCCGAGTGCGACGTGACGGCGTTCAGGGGCACCGGTCCCGGCGGGCAGGGCGTGAACACGACCGACAGCGCCGTCAGGCTCCGTCATCCGCCGAGCGGTTTCGTGGTCGTGTGTCGTCAGGAGCGCAGCCAGCTGCTCAACAAGCGCGCATGCGTGAAGCGGTTGCGACTCAAGATCGAGCAGGCGCAGCGAGTGGACCCCGAGCGCAAGGCGACGCGGCCGAGTGCCGCAGCGAACCAGCGCCGTCTCGACGCGAAGCGCAGGGCCGCTCAGCGCAAGCGGTCGAGGCGGAGGGCCGCCGAGGACGAGTAGGCCGACTCGTCGGCGTTCAACGGCCGGTTCTCGTACAGGAACGCCATCGGATCGACGAACCCGTAGGTGTATCCCGGCTGCGGCGTGTAGCCGCGCCAGATGTCCTCGTCGGCTCGGTTGGCGCCCGGGTGTATCGCGAAGTGCAGATGGCTTGGCTCGTAGTCGTTCAGTCGTGCGAGCTGCTGACCCGCAGTAATCTGCTGCCCCTCGACCACCTCGATATCGGTGACGTGACCGTAGAGAGCGACGAACGGCTGCCCTGCTCGGGTGTGATGGAGAATGAGGATCGCCGAACCGCTGCTGCTCTTCGATCCGTAGACGTCCCGTTCGATCCGCACAACAGTCCCTGACGCGATGGCGAATGCCGGCGTGCCGACAGGTGCGCGGAAGTCGCGTCCCAAGTGGTACTCCTTGTAGCCAACGCTGTACTCGAGCCAGCCGAGGTACCCGCCGTGGTACTCGGTACCTGCCGGCCAGTGCCATTCGTTGATCCCGGGCGTCGACTCGCCGCGGGATCGCAACTCAGACCACGCGCCCGTGGCGGAGATCGCCATCCACAGCAGTGCGATGGCGAACACGGGGACTATGAGGTACCTGCGGCGCACGGACGGCCTCCGCACGATTCGGAAGACGTGGTGCCCTATTGTGTACCCGCAGAGGGTGCTCGAGGAAGTCAGGCGTCCGTCACGGCGGCCTGGGTGACCACCGAATCCGTGACGACGAGTACCGAATCATCGAGGACCTCGACGAGTCCGGGCGTGACCTCGACCTTATGGAGGACGTCCTTGCGGTCCTTCCACCGGACGCTTCCGGCGGACGTCTGCATGGCCAGCGGCGCGTGACCCGGGAAGATAGCGACCTCGCTCCCGCTCTCGAAGCGCTCCTCACGGCGGCGGAACACGATCTCGACCACGTCCTCGACGACGAGCGCGGTACCGCCGGGGGTCACGATCTCCATCGAGAGCGTCACGAGGCACCACCTGAGCCCGAACTCACGAGCGAGGGCGGGGTCTCGGCGCCCGTGGTGACCGGTCGGGGCTTGATGGGGCCGCTCGACACGTCCACCGCCTCGCGCGCCGCCTCAAGGGCCTGCTCGAGAGTGCCCGTCATGTAGAACGCCTGCTCGGGGACCGTGTCGCAGTCGCCTCGGCAGATCGCTTCGAACCCATCGAGGGTGTCGCGCAACGGGACGTAGACGCCGGGGATGCCGGTGTACTGCTCGGCGACGAAGAACGGCTGCGACAAGAACTTCTCGATGCGACGCGCCCGGTTGACGACGGTCTTGTCCTCCTCTGACAGCTCCTCGACGCCGAGGATCGCGATGAGGTCCTGCAGCGAGCCGTACCGCTGCAGGTAGCTCCGCACGTCGCGCACGATGCGCACGTGTCGCTCGCCAACGACCCATGGCTCCAGGATCTGCGAGGACGACTGAAGCGGGTCGATCGCCGGATAGAGTCCCTTGTCGGCGACACGCCGAGACAGAACGACCGATGCGTCCAGGTGCGAGAAGATCGCCGCGGGACCGGGGTCGGCGAGGTCGTCGGCGGGCACGTAGACAGCTTGGATGCTGGTTATCGAGCCGTCCTCCGTGGACACGATCCGCTCCTCGAGCTGACCGATCTCGGTGGCGAGTGTGGGCTGGTAGCCGACCTCGGCGGGGATGCGTGCGCGAAGGAGCGAGACCTCCAGTCCGGCCTGCACGAATCGGTAGATGTTGTCGAAGAAGAGCAGCACGTCGCGGTGCTCGGTGTCGCGGAAGTACTCCGCGGCCGTGAGCGCGCAGAACGGAAGCCGGTAGCGGGCGCCGGGCGGTTCGTTCATCTGGCCGAAGAACAGCACGGCCCGCTCGAGAACGCCGGCATCGCGCATGGAGCGCCACAGGTCGTTGCCCTCGCGCGTGCGCTCCCCCACCCCGCCGAACACGCTCACGCCCTGATGCTCGAGACCGACGTTGCGGATCAGCTCCATGATCACGACCGTCTTGCCCACCCCTGCACCGCCGAACAGCGCGACCTTGCTTCCCTTTGGGAAGGGCGTGAGCAAGTCGATGGCTTTGAGCCCGGTCTCGAAGACCTGCGGGAAGGTCCTGATCCGTGCGAATGGCACGGGAGGCCTGCGCACTGGCAGCCGCCTCGTCCCCTCGATCGGCCCCTCCCCGTCCATCGGCTCGCCCACGCAATCCAACACCCTCCCGAGCACAGCGGGTCCGACGGGCACCGTGACCGGATCGCCCGTGTCGAACACCCGCGTCCCCCGCGGGAGACCGTCAGTGGAGGACAGTGCGAGCGCCCGCACGACCCCCGCTCCCAACAACTCCACCGCCTCAAGCGGCAGGCCCCGCCGCCGATCGCCCGCACGAAGCAGGTTTCCGAGAGCGGGCAGCTCACCTCGAAAACGAACGTCGACGACGGGGCCAAGAACCTGAGCGACGAGTCCGTCGCACGCTTCACGTTCGATGTCCTGCGTGGCACGCTTCAGGGCGTCGGCGATCACGCCGTCCTTCGACACCCCGAGTTGGGCGAGCAGATCACCGTTTCGCGACATCGCTCGTCGCCTCTCTTCCAACACGCTTCGATACGAGCACGCCGAGCAGATCGGCCGTGACGCTCTCGCGCCGCACGCGGTTCGCGCGCACCATCAGCTCGGCGAGCATCTTGTCCGCACGCTCGGAGGCCTCTTCCATCGTCACCATCCGCGCTGCGTGCTCGGAGGCGAACGACTCCAGGACCACGTCCTCCACCTGCGCCCGAGCGAGACGCTGGACGGCTTCGGTCACCACCGGGTCCCGTTCGGGCTCGTAGACCCAACTCCGACCAGGTCCCTCGAGCGACCCGGCTTCGGGCTCCGCGACGATCGGCAAGAGCCGTACGACCCGGGGTTCGCGCTGCACGGGAGAGATGAACTGCGTGTAGGCGCACCACACCTCGTCGTAGTCCTTGCCGAGGAACGCCGACTCAGCCACGTCGTACACCTCGTCGACGAGTTCCCGGGTGACTCCCTGCCTCGGCCAGGTCCACATCGACCGAACGTCGTAGCGCCCAAGCCGCCTCAGATAGCGCTCGATGCGACCGCCGAGCGTCGCGAACGCGACCTCTTGCCCCGCCGCGCTGCGGTCCTCGGCGAAGCTACGCGCGGCGCGAGAGATCGCGATGTTGTAGCCCCCGCAAAGCCCACGGTCGCCGCTCAGCGCGATCACCAGCAGTCGCCGAGCCTCGGCAGGCGCGACCAGCAGTGGCGAAAGCGCGGCCGCGCCCCCCTCCCTGCCGAGAGCGGCCTGCTGTCGCTCGACCAGACCGCGCAGCTTGCCGCTGTACACCCGTAGACCGAGCGCGCGCTCGCGCGCCTTCGAAAGCTTCGCCGACGACACCGTCGCCATCGTGCGGCACACCTGTCGGATGCCCGACACGCTCTTGATGTGCCCGCGTATCTCGGCGAGCCGCTGCACGTTCGATCATCGCCCTTCGGAATCCTGGGTCGTTCCGGTCCATCCGGCTGAGAACTCCTCGAGCGTTCGGACCAGCGATGCCTCAAGTTCTGGCGTCAGCGCAGATGTCTGTTCGATGGATTCGAGCAGCTCGGGCGCGTGCAGGCGCGCCCAGCGCAGCAGCTGTTCCTCCGCGGACTCGAGTTCGCTGACCGGGGTCGCGTCGAAGACACCGACGACCGCGGCCTGCAGCACGACCACTTCCTCGGAGAGCGGCATGGGCTCGTGCTGATCCTGCGTCAGACAGGCCGCGGGCTCGCTCCCCTCGCGCGAGCTGCTGCGCGGTCGTGGCGTCGACCTCGGCCCCGAACTTCACGAACTGGGCCATCTCCTCGAACTGGGCGATGTCGATTCGAAGGCGCCCTGCGACACGCTTCATGATCGGCGTTTGCGCCGCGCCGCCCACGCGCGACACTGACAGACCGGCGTCCATCGCGGGACGACGTCCCTCGTTGAACGCGCCTGTCTCCAGCACGATCTGCCCGTCACATATCGAGATCACGTTCGTCGGAATGAACGCGGAGATGTCGCCTGCGAGCGTCTCGGCGACTGGCAGCGCTGTGAGCGTTCCACCACCGCGTGAGTCGGAAAGGCACGCGGCGCGCTCGAGCAGGCGCGAGTGGATGTAGAAGATGTCTCCGGGGTAGGCCTCGCGTCCCACCGGCCTGTCGAGCAGGGCAGACATCTCGCGATACGCCATGGCGTGCTTGGTGAGGTCGTCGAACACCACGATCGCGTCGCGTCCGCGATCGCGGTAGTACTCCCCCATCGCGCATGCGGCATAGGGCGCGACATACCGAAACGCCGGCGGGTCCGCCGGCAGCGCCGCGACCACCGTCGTATAGGCCATGGCCCCGTGCTCCGCGAGTAGATCCACGACGTGGTGGACGCTGGAGGCCTTCTGGCCGATGGCGCAGTAGATGCAGGTCACGCCCGTTGTCGCCTGCGCGAGGATCGTGTCGATCGCGAGGGTCGTCTTGCCGATCTTGCGATCGCCGATGATCAGCTCGCGCTGTCCGCGCCCGATGGGGACCAGCGCATCGATGACCTTCCAGCCGGTATGCAGCGGGGTGTCAACGGGTCGCCGATCGACCACTCCAGGAGCCGGACGCTCGACCTCCATCATCGCCGAGGGAACCACCGAGCCGCGATCGTCGATGGGTCGCCCGACCGCATCAACGACCCTTCCCAGCAGCCCCTCACCCACCGGCACTCGCAGCGCCTGCCGGGTGCGCCTCACCGTCCCGCCCTCGTGCACCGATTCCTCGGGGCCCAGGAGCAGACAGCCTACGCTTTCGTCGGACAGCGAGAAGGCGATGCCGAGAACGTCGCCCTCGAACTCCACGACCTCCTGGCTCTCGACGTCCCGCAGTCCGGTGCACACGGCGACCCCGTCGCCGACCCGCATCACCGTGCCCGTATCGACGAGCTCCTCGATCGCGGGTCTCGGACCCGTCGCTTCGAGCAGTTCGGTCATCGACGAGAACGCGGCATCGAGCCCAGCCACGGATCCGGCGGTGCACTGGTCTCGCACCGTACGCTGCACGTCGGCGAGCCACATCGCGCGTTGATCCAGGACGATCCTGGCTTCGTCGCCCACGTACACGATGGCCCCGGCATCCTGGGTCGGGTTGACCATCGCGTCGACCTCGATCTCGCGGCCCGCCGCCGTCGACAGCCACAGCCGCACGTTGTCGACGATCGCATCATCGAGCCGCATGCGGCTCCACAACGTGACCGCCTGCCCGTCGAAGCCCGAGAGCAGCCGCCGCACGGACTCAGCGTCGAGCGAACGATCCAGTTCGAGCGGCGTGCTTCGCCGCGTCATCTCAGTTCACCTCAGGCTGTGATGTCGCCTTGACCCGTCGACGTGGCGCGCCGCCGTCGCCGCCGGCCTTGGTCCCGCCGCCCACGGACGCGAGGATCGCGTGCTGTATGAGCTCGCGCTGCTCCGGGAGCGAGAGCTGTTCGTTCATCACCGAGCGGGTCGCGTCCGCGACAACGTTCACCAGCGCGTCTCGGATCTCCGCCTGCATCTCCGCGACTTCCGTCTGCACGGCCACTTCCGCGCGCTGCAGGATCGCCGTCGACTCGGCGTCGCCCGAAGCGGCGGCCTCCCGCCTGATGGCCGCGGACTCCATGTCCGCCTCGCGCAACAGCCCATCAGCCTCGGTCCGCGCCTCGGCGCGTATACGCTCTGCATCGGCTCTCGCCGACGCCACGATCTCGGGGGCCGACTGCACCAGGGCGAGGTCGGCCACCGTCTGCTGCGCCCGCCTGTCCACGGCGTTCACGAGGATGCCGCGCCGCTTCCCGTATCCGATCGCGAGCACCCAGAAACCGGTTGCGAGAAGCGCGAACTGCACGAACTCGACGGCGAACTTCATGGGGTTCAGCGAGAGTTCTTCGACCAGGAGGTTGAAGGTCTCGGCGAGTGTCTCTGCGAAAGCCTGCATCGTGGCCACCCCCCTACTGCACGTAGCGGGTCATGAGCTTGCCGACCGCGTCGTCGATGGACTTCTCGTCCGCCGAGCCCAGGAGCTGCTTGCAGGCGATGCCGACGCACTCGGCAGCCTGCTGCCGCAGCATCGCCATGGACCGCTCCCGATCCGCGGCGATCAGGGCGCGGCCGGCTTCGAGTCGCTTGGACGCCTGTCTCGTGGCGTCGGCGATCTGCTCGCGTTTTGCCTCGAGACTCTCCTCGCGCGCCTTCGTAAGCACAGCATCGGCTTGCTCGCGCGCGTCGGCGAGCAGGGCCTCGGCGTCGGCATTGGCGGATTCGAGAAGCCTCGCCGCCTCGTCCTGCTCGGCCCGCGCGGTTTCGACCATTCCGTCGCGTTCCCGCATCGCTGCGAGCACGGGAAGCACGAAGAAGCGCCTCAGACCGGCGTACGTGGCAAGGAAGATGACCGCGACCACCGCCATGGTGACGAGATCGAGCTGTGTGATGGGGTTGAGGTCCATGACCTCTCGCCTTCTTCCAACTACGATTCAGCGCTACTTCGACGCGATGACCAGCGTCACTACCAAGGTGTAGATACACAGGGCCTCGACGAGCGCCATTCCGATCAGCATCGCGGTGAAGAGCTGCGGGGCGATCTCAGGCTGCCGGGTCATGCCCTCGATCGCGGACACAGAGATGTAGCGCATCGCGAACGCTGCAGCCACGGCTCCGATCGCGATCGGAGTGACGGCCACCAGTGCGAGCAGGACAGGTTCCACGGTTCACACCTCCTCCGTCGCCTCGACGAGCGCGGGAGCCGGTTCCATCTGGGCCGACACGTGCTCGGCGGTCTGGACCTCGGCTGGTTCCTCTCCTTGGACGGGCTTCTTCTCATCGTGTGCGATCGCCGTCGCGATGAAGCTCGAAGTCAGCAGCGTGAACACCAGCGCCTGCACGAAGGCGGGGATGACTCCGAGCGCGTGCAGGACAAGCGGAATGCCGATGAAGGCGTACATGCTCACCAGGACGAGGGTCATGTACTCGCCGGCGATGTTGCCGAACAACCGCAACGACAGCGAGAGAACGTCGGTGATCTCCGAGACCCACTGCAGCGGATTGGGCCAGAAGAGGTGCTTCACCGTCGCGCCTACCCCTCTGACCCGTGCGGAGATGGCGAGCGTGCCGAGCACGCTGAGAATCGCCAGTCCGAGGGTGGTGCTGAAGTGCGACGTCGGCGGCCGGTTGATGATCGGGAACGGGAACACCGCGAGCATGTTGCTGGCGATGATGAACATGAAGAACGCCGCCAGGAACGGCACGACGATTCGGATCACCCGCTCGCGCTGCTCGCCCTGCGGGGCCATGGACTCCGCCTTGCCGACGAAGAATGCGAGTGCAGCCTCGCCGGTGTGCTGGCGCCGGGACGGCGTGACCGCCGACAGCTTGCCGTGAGCGATCCATGCGCCGACCGCGACCAGCAAGCCCCCCACGAGCGCCGCGTTGACCATGACGACGAGATTCCAGACGGCACTGGGGACCTCTTCCACGGCGACTCACCTCTCTTTCGCGCTGAACATCGTCGATGCGGCCTTGAAGCTGCCGACCGTCAGCAGGACGGTGTCGAACAGCACCACACCGATAACCGCGCCCCAGAACTCCTGCGGGTTTCCGGACAGGAATGCGACGACCAGGATGAAAGCCTTGATTCCGAGACGCAGGCCGACGAAGATGCCCGCCACGCTCGGCGTGACGCCGCCGCTCGCCTGCGCGGATATGCCGCGGTGCACCGTCGTGCGAACGATGGCGACATCAGCGAGCACACCCGCGAGCACGGCGGCGACGAAGAACGGCGACTTCAGGATCACGCCCCCCGCGAGTGCGACGACCAGACCCACCCCGAAGGTCCACTTGGACATCTCGTCGAGGAACGGCCAGGAGAAGCCGATGGGTGACGTGGCCATCGCGGCCTCCTCACCAGTCGCGCCGAAGACGCGCGACGTCTCGCACTGAGAGCGCCAGCGCGAGGAGCAGCCCCAGCCCCATCAGGTACGGCGCGGTGCCGAGCCACTGGTCGGCGAGCCAACCCAAGGCTCCGCCGGCGAGTAGGTACGCCGGAATGACAGACCAGACCGCGATGAGCTTCAGGAATTCGGGTGCGATGAGGCTGGTCGACGGCGACTGCCTGTCGTCGTGGCCGTGGACGCTCTCGCTTGTCATGATCCCCGCCTCTCGGCGGGACCGCGCGGTCCTTATTCGGCCTATCGCAGATGGTCAGGGATCGTGGATCCCGCTCTCGGAAACAAACTGCCCGATTTTCTGGTACCCATTTACAGGCAGGCGCAACACGGATGCGAAACAAACGCCTGTCAGGGTACGGACTCTAGCCGTTCGCCGACGACGCGCGCTACCTTACCCGGACGAAGATCGCCCAGCTCAGACCGGGTCCGTAGCCGTTGCCTCCCGCGAACGCGATTCGATACCACCCGGTGGCGGACGGACGGAACCTGAAGGTGACCGCTCCGTTGGATGCGCTCGTAGTTGCCTTGATCGTGCGCCACGAAGAGCCAGGCGCCAGCGACTGCAGCGTGACACGCTGGCCCGAAAGACCGGCAGCGAGACCGAACAGCCGACCACTGAGCGTGAGCGTGGTCCCCTTGGCGATCGACGTCGAAGACGCGCGCATGGACAACTGTGCGGGACGCACCAAGGAGGCGCGCCAGAACACGTCCGTCACCTGATTGGTGTCGCCCGACACCAGGTTCGTGGCTTCCGACATGAAGGTGAGACAACGACCGTTGGCCGAGAGGGCCGGCTCCGAGCAGTTCCCGTTGGCCTGCTGGCCTGCCGCCGAGACGTTCGCACGCCACGTCGTGCCCGCGCGACGATCGCGAATGAGAATGTCGGGGGTGCTCGCGTTCGAGTCGACGGGCGTGAGGTTCGAAGCGGCGGTCTGGAAGGCCACGTAGCGCCCGTCCCCGCTGACGGAGGACCACCACGCGGTGCCATTGCCCTGCCGCTCGTTGGTGCTGACACTGACCCGGGTCGTGGTCCGACCGACGAGGTCTCGCACCATCACATCAGGGAACCAGTTCGTGTCGCCGGGGACGAGATTGTACGCGCTCGTGGCGTAGCTCACGAAGCGACCGTTCTCGCTGATCGCTGGGTAGCGGCTGTTGCCGTTGCCCTGACGGTTCGCGCTCGACACGCTGACTCGGATGGTCGTTCCAGCGACGCGATCTCGCAGGAAGATGTCGTCGCGTCGGTTGGTGTCGCCGGACACCAGGTTCGACGCGCGGGATCTGAACGCCACGTAGCGACCGTCACCGCTGATGGCGGGCTCGCTGGAAAAGGCATTCGCCTGGGCTTCCGCCGAGGAGACGCTCACGCGCTCGATCGTCCCCGCGACCGTGTCACGCACGAACACGTCCTCGCTCCGATTGGTGTCGCCAGGGACCAGATCGCTCGCGACGGAGGCGAACGCGACGTACCTGCCGGTCGAGCTGATGCTGGGAATCAGGCTGTTCCCGTTCCCCCAGTCCCCCGCCGCCGAGACACTCACGGGGGTCACGGCCCCTGTGAGCCGGTCGCGGGCCACCACTTGGAACGAGCTTGCGTACAGCTGGCCCGCGGGTGCCCCAACGGCAAGTGCGGTGGCGTCGGTACTGAACGCGATCGTCGAGGCATCGCTGCTGATCACACCCTGTGCGCTGTCGGCGTAGGGCTGAGGTCGGCCGTTGGCCACCGAGCTCACCATCGTCGTCTCGTTCGTCACGACGTTGCGAAGCATAACCTGGTAGCGGCTGTAGTCGTTTCCCGGCAGGTTCCGAGTCGTGAACACCACGAACGTCCCGTCGCTGGTGACGGACGGGAACATGCTGCCGTTGGGTAGCTGGCCGCCACTCGATGTGAGGCTGACCCGGACGGTATCGGGGATTGCCAGCGCTGGCGACGGTGCGACGAAGGCACCCAAACCGACCAGGAGCACACCGAGCGAGACGAGACGGCGGACGATCATCGCGAGACTCCTTGTCGTATGGCACCTGCTCGACCCGGATCGGCGGGCGACGGCGGTGTGCCGATCCACATCATTGTACGAGCACCGGGGTGCCCCGTCACCGTTCGGTCGTCCGCACCGCGTCCTGGGAAGGGGGAACCTCCGCCTCTGCCATCGCGGCGCGCCGGCCGGAAAGCGCGTAGAGAGGCGCGGTCCCGAGTACGAGCAGCGCACCGGCGAACCAGGAGGCGGGGTAGCCGATGCGTTGGGCCACCGCGCCGAGAGCGGGCTGCCCGACGGCCGCGCCGCCGTCGGCGAACAGGGCATCGAGCGACAGGATCGTGGCGCGCTGGGCCGACGGGATCAGGGAGTTCGAGTACGCGCGGTACACCGGAAGCTGAATGCCGAACCCCACGCCCCAGAGCACCCATAGCACGCTCGCTACGATCATCGGGGCCCAGCCGGGGGTGGAGGACAGCGCACCCACCAGCCCGATGCCCGCGATCAGTACCGAGAGCGCGACCGAGGTCCACACCAGGATCGGCGCACTGCTGCGATCGCCCCCGGGAACCCCACCCGGTCGACGGCGGTTCCCACGCAGAAGGGGAACCAGCGCGTTGCCCGCGATGCTGCCCAACGACGAGAGCGCCTGCACGACGCCGACCAGCCAGACCAGGTTCAGCCCGAGCAGCTTCAGCATGTAGCTCTGCCACGCGTAGAAACCATAGAACTGGAACAGCCCGCCCAGAAGCGAGGCCAGCAGCAGCGGCCGGAACGCGGGGTTTCGGACGCCGTAGCGCATCCCCTGGTCGAAGATCGTGCGCGTCTCGACGCCGAAACGGGAGAGCACCAACGGACGCGGCTCGAACCCGGCCTCCCGGACCAGCAGGGCCGTGGCGATGAACGAAAGGACGAGCGATACCGCTCGGAGCAGGTACGGGAGCGCGAGGTTGACCTGCCCGAGGAACCCGCCGGCCAACGTTCCGACGAGCATCGCACCGCTGAAGGCCATGCCGCCCCACGCGAACACACGGTCTTTCGGGCCCTCCCAGCCGGTCGCATCGAGTGCGTCGACCAGCCACGCGTCGCTGGCGCCCGTCTGGAAGCAGAACCCGAGACCCAGAAGGATGCTCCCGACGACGAATCCCGGCATCCCCCAGCCCAGCCGGGGTGTGGCGACGTAGAGCGCCGTCGAGACGATGATGATCGCGATGCTGATGAGCAGGGACTTCTTGCGGCCCAACGTGTCGGCGACGACCCCGGTCGGGACCTCGAACAGCATCTGCGAGGCGGTGAACGTGGCGTTCACTACCATCGCCTGGAAGATGTTCAGGCCCGAGTCGAGCAAGAACAGTGTGTTGACGGCCCAGATCAGCGAGGCGGAGAGCGTGAACAGCCCGGTCACGGTCAGATAGGCGAAGATCACGCGGTTCGGCGAGTATCCAATGTCCGTCTGGGCACCGCGTGCTCCGCTCATCGCTCCTCCCCCGCAAGCGCCGTCTGACGAGCGGATAGCTCCCACAGGCGCCGTTGCGCGGCGAGATCGTACGACGGCGGAGCGGAGTGCTTGGCCTCGCGTCGATAGAAGTACAAGCCGGTACGACCCTCGACGTCAGGAGAGGAGGTGAGCCAGACGATCGAGTCGGCGCCCTGCTCCGGAGTCAACATGAACGAACGCCCGGCGTCCCACAGTCGGCCGGAAGGACCCCAGCCCTCGCGCCCGAATCCGCTCGCGACCGGACCGGGGTGCATGGCGGTGGAAAGAACCCCGTGCGTGCGGGACCTTCGCGCCAGTTCGTAGGCGAACATGATGTTGGCGAGCTTGGATTGGGCGTAGGCCTTGAACGGCGACCAGCCGCGTGGAAGGCCCGGGTCGTCGAACGCGATTCCCCTCCACGCGCGCAGGTGAGCGTCGCTCGACACGGTGACGACCCTGGATGGTGCCGCGGCCACGAGAAGCTCCTCGAGCAGGTTCGTCAGCAGGAACGCGGCGAGGTGATTCACCTGCCACGTGCGCTCGAACCCTTGGGGGGTCAGCTCCCGTTGCCGGTAGATCGCGCCGGCGTTGTTCACGAGGACGTCGAGCGCGTCGTGCTCCTGGGCGTACGCCCGCGCCAACGCGCGCACGGCGTCGAGGTCCTGAAAGTCGCACAGGTAGAGTTCGACTCGGTCGCCACCCGCCGCCTCGACGACGGCATCTCGCGCCGCCTCTCCCCGCCGACGATCGCGAGCGACCATCGCGATGATGGCGCCGGCGCGGGCGAGCTTCTTGGCAGCTTCGAACCCGATGCCGCCACTAGCACCGGTGATCATCACCCGACGGCCGGTCATGTCAGGAGGCACGTAGAGCTCCACGTCACCCGCCCGCCGCGTCTCGCACCGTGCGCACCGGCGCCCTCCGTCGTCCTCGTCGCCCCCACCACACCAGCATCTGCCAGCACCATACCCCGCCGCGCCGTCCTCCTACCCATTGGTCGAACCCCCGTACGAACGAATGTTCGACGCACGTCGTCCTCGAGTGGTACCGTGGAAACCGACCGAACACATGTTCGACAGTGCATCGCAGAGAAAGGTCTCGACATGCCCGCGCTCGACCCGTTGGTCGCCGAGTCGATCCTCTCGGACCTGAACGAGGAGCAACGGCTCGCCGCCGCACACCCCGCCTCTGCTTTGCTGATCGTTGCCGGTGCGGGTACCGGGAAGACCAAGACACTGGTGCACCGTGTCGCGTACCTCATTGCTGCAGGAGCCGACCCTGGGCGCATCCTGCTGCTCACGTTCACGCGACGAGCGGCGTCGGAGATGATGCGGCGCGTCGACGCCCTGATTCGCGAGCTCGGTGACCTCGATCCTTCAGCCAGCGCGATGCGGCTCTCGGGAGCGAAGCTGTGGGGCGGCACCTTCCACGCCGTGGGCGCCCGACTGCTCAGGATGCACGCCCGCGACGCCGGCCTCGAGCCTGACTTCACGATCCTGGACCGCACCGACGCCGAGGACTTGCTTCACGCCTGCCGCACCGAGCTCGGACTCGGGCGCGGAGGGTCACGATTCCCTCAGAAGTCCACGTGCCTCGACATCTACTCGCGCTGCGTGAACTCGCAGCAACCGCTCGACGAGGTGTGCAAGCGTCACTTCCCGTGGTGCCGCCGGGACGTCGACGGCCTGGCACAGCTCTTCGATGCCTACACCCAGCAGAAGGAGGAGCAGCACGTCCTCGACTACGACGACATCCTCCTGTTCTGGCACGCGCTGCTCTCCGATCCCGAGGCAGGCACACTGGTCCGCGATCGGTTCGACCACGTGCTGGTCGACGAGTACCAGGACACCAACGTCCTCCAGGCCGAGATCGTCTCGGGGCTACGGCCGCAAGGCGACGGCGTCACCGCGGTGGGCGACGACGCGCAGGCCATCTACTCCTTCCGTGCCGCGACGGTGCGCAACATCCTCGACTTCGAGCAGCGCTTCGCGGGCGCCACCGTCACCACCCTCACGCGCAACTACCGCTCGAGCGCCCCCATCGTCAGTGCCACCAACGCCGTGATCGCCGAGGCGACCGAGCGGCGGGAGAAGGAGTTGTGGACCTCCCGCGAGGGGGGCGGGCGCCCCAACGTGGTGCAGTGCCGCGACGAAGCCGAGCAGACGGACTGGCTGGTGGAGCGAATCCTGGATCACCGGGAGCAGGGCACCCTGCTGAAGCGTCAGGCGGTGCTCTTCCGGGCGCAGCATCATTCGATGCATCTCGAGATGGAGCTGCAGCGCCGCAACATCCCCTTCATCAAGTACGGCGGGCTCAAGTTCATCGAGATGGCGCACGTGAAGGACCTGCTTGCGATCCTCAGGCTTGCGGACAACCCCCGTGATACGACCGCCGGGCTCAGAGTCCTCGGCCTCGTCCCCGGGATCGGTCCCAAGACCGCAACGACCTTGCTGGCGCAGCTCGCCGAGGGGGGTGGCGATTTCGAGTCGTGGGTCGGCGGACCGGTACCGGAGGCCGCCAGTTCCTTCTGGCCCGACCTGGTGTCGTGCCTGCGCGCCCTCGCCGGGGCCAGGGACGGCGATCTGCCGGCACAAGTGCACGCCGCCCGCAGCGTGTACGCCCCGCTGCTCGAGCGACGCTACGACAACGCTGCCGCACGACTCGCGGACCTCGAGCAGGTCGAAGCGCTCGCGGGGCGGTTCCCGGATCGACGCGCGATGGTCACCGACATGGCCCTCGATCCGCCGTCCTACGCGCAAGACCTCGCCGGCCCTCCGCTGCTGGACGAGGACTTCCTGATCCTCTCGACGATGCACTCGGCCAAGGGGCTGGAGTGGGACTGCGTCTACGTGATCCATGCCGCGGACGGCAACATCCCCTCCGACATGGCGACGGGGTCCTCCGAGGAGATCGAAGAAGAGCGCCGACTGTTCTACGTCGCGTGTACGCGGGCGAGGAACCACCTCTACGTGACGCATCCGCTTCGCTACTACACCCAGCCGTGGTCCCACTCCGACACCCACGGTTTCGCGCAACGCACGCGCTTTCTCACCGAGGGAGCGCTCGCTCACTTTGTCGCGGAGACGGCGCGGCCCGAGACACCCGGGCGCGACGCCGAGTCACGATCGGCCAGTGCGAACGCAAGGCTTCGAGCCCGGGACGGCGTGCGGAAGCTCTGGTCCTAGCCGCGCGTGCCTGGAGATGGCAGGGGCTTCGACCTGGCGTGCGGGCTACGCCCCGGAGGAGCGCAGCGGCCGTCCCACCGTGTCGCGGAGATCGAGGATGCGACAGGCCGCCTCGAGGATGCTCACCTTCGCGAACGCCTCCTCGATCGTCGGCCCCATCGCGAAGGGTCCGTGCCCCCGCAGTACCGCGACAGGAACTGTCGAGAGCGTCTCGGCGAGCAGGTCGGCAGCCTCGGAGGACGCGATCACCGAGGATGGGTTGAGCACCGGGATGACGTCACCGATCACGTAGCGGGCATCCGAGTCGATCGGTCTGATCTCGTCCTCGATGAGAGACCGGTAGGTCGTGTGGGTCGTATGGGCGTGCACCACCGCCTGCGCGTCCGTGCCGAGGTAGATGGCCCGGTGCACGACGAGTTCGGTGCTGCACTCGGCGTCTGCCTCGCCGGCCTGCACGGTTGTCACGACGATATCGTCGTCGGCCAGCCGTCCGAGCATCGAACCGCGACGCGTGATGTAGATCGAGTCGCCGTCGCGAACGGACAGGTTGCCCCCTCGCGCGGTCACCGCATCGCTCACGAACAGGTCACGCCCGACGCGCTGGATCCGCTCGACGATGGTGCCTTGGGTCACTTCGAGCCTTTCGAGCCGCGTGACTCTTTGGGGCGGATGCTCACGTGAGGAACCTCGAAGATGCTCCGCGCTCCAGCTGCCTTCTTCACGGCCTTCTTGGAGAGCGCGGCAAGTTCCTCGTTGCCGACCTCACGGCCTTCGAGAACTCGACAGATGGTGTCTCGGACGGTCTCCAGCACCATGATGCGAGCGAACGGCTTGTCCTCGGCAGGGACCACCGTCCACGGAACCTCGTGGGTCGAGGTCCGAGCGAACATCTCCTCCGCGGCGGCGACGTAGTCGTCCCACTTGTCGCGATTTCGCCAGTCCTCCTTGGTGATCTTCCACCGGCGGTAGGGGTCCTCCTCGCGCGCCTTGAACCGCTTGAGCTGCTCCCCTTCGCTGATGTGGAGCCAGAACTTGAGGATGATGTACTCGTCGTCGACGAGCGCGTGCTCGAAGTCGACGATCTCGTCGTACGCCTGCTCCCAGCGCGCCCTCGGGGTGATGCCCTCGACGCGCTCCACGAGCACCCGCCCGTACCACGAACGGTCGAATATCGTGAGCCGCCCGTACGAGGGCAGCTGATTCCAGAACCGCCACAGATAGTGATGGCGCAGCTCGTCGTCGGTGGGCGGGCCGATCGGAAGGACCTCGTAGCCCCGAGGGTCGAGCTTCGTGGTGAGCCGCTTGATCGCTCCACCCTTGCCCGCGGCGTCCATCCCCTCGAACACGATGACGACCGCGATGCCGCGCTCGGCCAACCTGCGTTGCGCCAGCACGAGGTCGAGCTGCAGCGGCTTCAGCCGCTGTTCGTACTCCTCTACCGACAGCGTCTGAGTTAGGTCGAGCGACTCGAGCATGTGGACCTCCGCAACGGCGAGACTGCACCCCTGAGTATAGGGATAGCGGGTAGAACGCGGGGTCAGAGGGTCGCGCGAACGAGTGGGTTCGAGAGCGCGGCGCCGCCTGTGGAGCTAGCGGGCGAGGATCCGACCGAGCGCCTCGAGGTCGGCGGGCAGCGGTCGAGCGCCCGCCACCGCGTCGGCGATCGGGTACGAGATCGTGTCGGCGCACCGGAGGCCGACGGCGAAAGCCTGCTCGCCGTTGAGCAGCGAGTGCACGGCGTGGGCGGCCATGCGGCTCCCCAGGATGCGGTCGAAGGCAGATGGCGCGCCACCCCGCTGAACGTGGCCGAGCACCACCGAGCGGACCTCCTGGCCACAGAGCGCCGAGAGCTGCTCGGCCAGCGTGAAAGCGTGGGCGGCTCCTTCGGCGACCATCACGATCGCGTGCTTCTTGCCCCGCCGGACTCCGGACTCGATCGTCGCGCAGACGTCCTCGACCTTCCAGTCCATCTCGGGGAGCAGCACGTAGTCCGCACCGCACGCGAGGCCCGCGTAGAGAGCGAGGAAACCGCTCGTGCGACCCATGACCTCGATCACGAAGGTGCGCTCGTGGCTCGACGCTGTGTCGCGCACCTTCGCCACGGCGTCGGCGATGGTGTTGAGCGCGGTGTCGAACCCGATGCAGGCATCGGTGCCCATGACGTCGTTGTCGATGGTGCCGGGGATGCACGCCACGGGGATGTCGTGGCGATCGTGGAGTTCGAGCGCGCCCTTGAAGCTGCCTTCGCCGCCGATCACCACGAGGCCGGTGATTCCCTCGGAGCGGATCGCCCCGGCCGCCTCGGCAAGTCCGCTCGGTGTCCGGAAGTGCGCCGAGCGCGAGGTTCCCAGGAACGTGCCGCCCCGATCGAGGATGCCACCCACGTCACCCAGGGTGAACGGCCGCATGTGCTTGCCGATGAGGCCCTCGTAGCCCCCGACCACGCCGACCGCCTCGGCGCCAAGGCCGATGGCAGACCGCACGGCGGCACGGATCGCGGCGTTCATCCCCGGGGCATCCCCCCCGCTGGTCAGGACGGCGATCCTGCCTCCAGTACCGCTCATCGTTACCCCGTCTCGCACACGTCCACATCCCCGATAGCCCTGAGCCGGTCATAACGGCGGCTGACGAGCGTGCCGCGATCCTCGGCCGCCAGCGCATCTAGCGCACGAACGATGGACAGGCCGACGGCCTCGTACACCGGAACCGGTTCGCGGTGAGCGCCCCCCAGCGGCTCCGGGATCACTTCATCGACGATACCCAGCCCGAGCAGGTCCTGCGCACTCATCTTCAGACACGTGGCAGCCTCGGCGGCCCGCCCGCTGTCCTTGTACAGGATCGAAGCACAACCTTCGGGGCTGATCACCGAGTAGTACGAGTTCTCCAGCATGATCAGACGATCGCCGAACCCGATGGCCAGCGCGCCACCGCTTCCTCCCTCGCCGATGCCGACCACGACGACCGGCGCCCGCACCTCGGCGAGCGTGGAGAGAGCCTCGGCGATGGCCCAGCCCTGACCCCGCTCCTCGGCCTCGATTCCGGGATAGGCGCCCGACGTATCGAGGAACGTGACGATCGGCAGCGCGAACTTGTCGGCAAGTCGCATGAGGCGGATCGCCTTGCGGAAGCCTTCGGGGTTGGGGCTGCCGAAGTTCCGACGAACGTTCTCCTTGGTCGTGCGGCCCTTGCGATGTCCGAGCACGGCCACGCGGCGCCCGGCGATGGTCGCGAATCCGGCGAAGATGGCCTCGTCGTCCTTGAACGACCGGTCGCCGTGAATCTCCACGACGTCGTCGAAGAGCGCGTCGATGTAGTCGTCGGTCTTGGGCCGCTCCGGGTTTCGCGAGATCTGGACCCGATCCCACGGACTCAGGCTGCGATACGTCTGATCGTGGAGGCGGGCGACTTCTTGGGCGAGCTCCTCGATCTCAGCGACGAGGTCCGGATTCGCCGAGAGGTCCATCCCCCGCAGCTGCGCGAGCTTGTCCTCCAGCTCGACGAGCGGCCGCTCGAACTCCATGACGTAGCGGCGGCCGGTCACGCCGCACCACCTGTCTCGGCCGCGGCAGGACGGGCGAGGTCGGCATACTCGCACAGATAGCCGAGGATGCTCGCGATCCGCGCCCTGAGTTCGCGGCGGTCGACGACCTCGTCGATCATGCCGTGCTCGAGCAGGGACTCCGCGGTCTGGAATCCCTTGGGCAGCCGCTGTCGAATGGTCTGTTCGATCACGTCCGGCCCGGCAAACCCGATGCGGGCGCCGGGCTCGGCGAGCGTGATGTCGGCAAGGGTGGCGAAGGAGGCGGTGACACCCCCGTAGGTCGGGTCGGCGAGGACGACGACGTACGGCAGTCGGGCGTCGGCGTGACGACGGGCGGCCGCGGAGGTCTTCGCCATCTGCATCAGCGACAGCATGCCCTCCTGCATCCGGGCCCCGCCCGACGCCGTGACCACGACGAGCGGAATCCGCTCGGCGGTGGCGAGTTCGAACGCGCGGGCGATCTTCTCGCCCACGACCGAGCCCATCGAGGCGCCGATGAACCGGAAGTCCATCGCCGCGAGGACGACTCGCCTTCCTTCGAGCTGAGCGGTGCCTGTCACGACGGCTTCGGGGAGGCCGGTCTTCTCGGCAGCCGAGGCAAGCGACTCGACATACGGCCGGCGACCGACGAAGCCGAGGGGATCGCAGGGGCGAAGCTCGGAGTCCGTCTCGGCGAAAGTGCCCTCGTCGGCAAGGAGCTCGATCCGCTCGGGCGCCGTGAGCGGCATGTGGTAACTGCAGTGCTTGCAGATGTGGAGGTTCTCGGCGAGCTCACCGCCGTAGGCGATGCGCTTGCACTGCTCGCACCGGACCCAGACGCCGCACGCGACGTCCGAATCCGCTCGCTCCTCCTGCATCTTCGTGTACCGCCGCTGCTCGCGAGCGGAGAACCAATCGGAGATCGGCATGCGGTGGTCTCAGCCCCTTCGCACCGCTTCGTGCACGTCTGTGCTACATGCTCCGGCAAATAGTACCGCGGCACCACCCCGGACGGGGGTGATGCCGCGATGCGTGGGCCCGAAGGCCCCATCCCCCTCCCGGGGGTGGTTCTACTTGCAGCTGTAGTCCTTGGTGCCTTCGAACACGGCGAGCGCATCCTCGACGGGCCAGTCGCCCAGCGTGATCGCGCTGATCGCCTTGGTGAGGCGAACGGCTTCGGCGAGCTGGCGCTGATGGATATTGCGACCGGTCGCGTTGCCGATCGCACCGCCGGTGTGTATCTGGTCGTAGAGCTGCGTCAGGAACGTCTTGGCGTCGACCGTCGAGCCACCGGCACACACGAGGCCCGTGCGGCCCGCCGCAGAGCACGCCTCCTTGAGCAGGTCGGCTGAACTCGCCTCGTCGGTGCCCTTGGGCGGGTTCACCTTGGTGAAGTCGGCGCCGAGACAGAGCGCGGTACCCGCGGCGCCGGCGATCAGGTGCGGGTCCTTCTCGTTGGCCACGGCCTTGCCGCGCGGGTACATCCACAGCACGACGATAAGGCCGTTCGCGTGGGCGTCGGCGATGAGCTGACCGGCCTCGGACACCATCGTGGACTCGTACTCCGAGCCGAGGTAGATCGTGTAACCGATGCCCACGACGTTCACGCCGTTGTCCCGCAGGTCGAGCACGGTCTGGATGTCGTAGAGCTGCGGGCTGTAGGGATCGTCCTGGGACGTCTTCACCAGGTGGGTCTTGCTGTTCATCTTCACCAGGTAGTTGACGTCGGGGTAGTCGGCGGCGTACTGGGCGATCAGGCCTCGTTGCCCGGCGAGCACCCCGCACACGCCCTGCGAGCCGATCTTGAACAGGTGCTCGGGATCCGAGTCGTCGGCGGAGATGCCGTCGCCGTAGAAGTCATCGTTGAGGTGCTCGATCTTCTGGTCGCAGGCGAACAGCATGAGCCTGCCGGTGCCACGGGTCGCGGCCAGGTAGTTGTCGACGTAGATCTGGCGAGCGTCCGCCGGGACATCGGCGGGTACGCGAACCTGCTCGCGGGTAATGCTGGGCATAGCGGTCCCCTCCCTCTTGGTCTGACAAGTACGGCGCACGCGGACGAATCCGGGCGCGAAATGCCGCTCGCGGCCGCGTACCAGCGTAGGGCAAAGGCGGCTCCTCGCAAAGGAGCAAGCCGCCAGTGAAGTTCTTCCCGTACCAGCGGCGCACCTACTGGTCGAGGCGCTTCTCCATCGCCACGTGCAGCAGGTTCGTCCGGCCCGAGGGGAACGGCGGTCCGGGCAGGGTGGACCACCCGAGACGGTGGTAGAACGGCTCGGCCTTGAGTCGGGCGTTGAGGTACAGACGCCGCAGTCCGAGCGCCCGTGCATGCCGCTCGGTCTCCAGCATCAGGGCACGGCCGACCCCGCTCTGCTGCCGCTGGAACGCGACGCTCACCTGACGGACCTGACCCTGGTCCCCTTCGACGAGCAGGCACGAGTAGCCGATCACGACGCCCTCTTCCACGGCCGCAAGACGATGCACGTCGGGGTGTGCGTCGTTCCACATGTCGTTGCGGGGCACGCCGTAGGGCGCGAAGAGTACCTCGAAGCGCAGGTCGTCGACCTGTCGCATCAACGGGTCGTTCGCCCACAGCCATCGCAGCTCGAAGCCGCGATCGCCGCCGAAGCGCGTCGGATGCGTCACGGTCGGCCCGTCATCCTCGGTAGCGGTTGGTGACCGGCATCCTGCGGTCCTTGCCGAAGGCTTTCGGGGTGACGCGGATGCCGAGCGGGCCTTGCCGGCGCTTGTACTCCGCCGCATCGACCAGCCGAGCGACCCGCTCCACCACGTCGCGCTCGAACCCGGCGTTCACGATCTCGTCGACGCTCTGGTCGGCCTCGACATAGCGTTCGAGCACTCCGTCGAGCAGGTCGTACGGAGGGAGCGAATCCTGGTCGGTCTGGTCGGGTCGCAGCTCGGCGGACGGCGCCTTCGTGAGCACGGACTCCGGGATCACGGCGCGCTGTTCCTGCCCGTTGCGCCACCGCGCTAGCTCGTACACCCGCGTCTTGAACACGTCCTTGATCGGCGCGAATCCGCCCACCATGTCTCCGTAAAGGGTCGAGTAGCCCACCGACAGCTCACTCTTGTTCCCCGTGGCGAGCACGAGCCACCCGAACTTGTTCGACAGCGCCATCAGAAGCGTGCCCCGCACGCGGGCCTGGAGGTTCTCCTCGGTGACGTCAGGCTCTTCGCGCTCGAACGACGGAGTGAGCGTGGCGAGGAAGGTCGAGAAGGCCTCCTCGATCGAGAGCGTCCGCGTGTCGATACCCAGCGCCTCGCCCAGCGCGAGTGCGTCGTCGACGCTCCCCTGAGACGAGTAGCGGCTCGGCATCAGGACGCCGTGCACGTGCTCGGGCCCGAGCGCGTCGGCGGCGATGGCGGCGGTGAGCGAGGAGTCGATCCCTCCCGAGAGCCCCAGCACCACGTCGCTGAAGCCGTTCTTGGTGACGTAGTCGCGCAGCCCCGTCTCGAGCGCGCGGTACGTCTCCTCCTCGGCGCCCAGCGGTGCCTCGACGCGCACGCCGGCACCGAGGCGTCCCTCGGCCGCGAAGTCGGCGATGACGAAGTCCTCCGCGAAGGCCGAGCCCCTCGCGATCACGTCTCCGCTGGGTGACACGATCACGCTGCACCCGTCGAAGACGAGCTCGTCCTGCCCGCCGACGGTGTTGCAGTAGGCCAGCCACACGCCGTTCTCCTCGGCGCGCTGCCTCAGCATCGCCTCACGGGTGTGGCTCTTGCCGAGGTGGTACGGCGAAGCCGAGATGTTCAGCAGCACCGAGGCACCTTCGGAGACGTCGGCGGCGGCCAGTTCCGGGACCCAGATGTCCTCGCAAATGGTCACCGAGAACATCCGGCCGCCCAGCTCGAGCAAGCCGGGTCCACCGCCCGGTTCGAAGTAGCGCTCCTCGTCGAACACGCCGTAGTTGGGCAACAGACGCTTGTGATAGATCTGCTGGACCCGGTTGTTGCCGCAGATCGCGGCCGCGTTGTACAGCCGGTCCTCCACGCGATCGACGAACCCGACGATGGTCAGGTGGCCGCACGCACCCGCTACCCACTCGAGCGCGTCCAGGTTCTCCTCGACGAAGTGGTCCTTCAGGAGCAGGTCCTCGGGGGGATACCCGGTCAGCATCAGCTCGGGCAGGAGCAGGATTCCGACGCCTTCGTCGTTCGCTCGCTGGACCGCCTGAAGCGCCATCTGCGTGTTGCCTGAGATGTCGCCGACGGTGGGGTTGAGCTGTGCACACGCGACGCGCATGACCCTCCTCCTCCGACTCAGGGGAGCCTAGCACGCCGAGAAGCTGCCAGGTAATGGCACCGCCGTGGCACCGTCGTTGCGCCTGTCGCACTTCGGCCGCCGCCCAAGCAGCGAGATCGAGACGATCTCCCGGGCGACACGCGGCACGGTCGGACCGGCTTCATCGGCTCACCCCGATGGCCACCGGCCGTACCTGTAGCCGTCCCAAGGAGGACATCAGCGTGACCCGTACCCTCACGGGCGACCACCGTGCCCGCAGGAGCTCGATCCTGCTGGCCGCGACCCTCTTCGCGGCGATCCTTCTCGGCGGGACCTTCCCCGCCACAGCCCAGGCGATCACACGCAAGCAGGTGCTCGCCCGCAGCGCTCAGTGGGTCAAGAAGCAGATTCCCTACAGCCAAAGCCGCCACTACCGAGGCTACCGCCAGGACTGCTCGGGCTTCGTCTCGATGGCGTGGAACGTTCGGCGTTCGTACACGACACACACGATCCAGCGTGTCGCCTTCCGCATCGGCAAGAGCCAGCTGAAGCCCGGCGACGCCGTCGTGTCGCCCGGCAAGACCCACGTCGTCATCTTCCAGAAGTGGGCCAACCGCTCGCGCACTCGATTCGTGGCCATGGAGCAGCCCGGCCGCCGCGTCGGCCATGCGGTGAAGCGAGTCAGGACGTGGCGACGCGGGTCCGTCGCACTGCGCCGCCGAGGCATTCGGCCCGACGTCGTGCGCGCTGCTGCGCGGCCGAAGCCCGTCGCGCAGCCCTCGGCGCCGGTCGTGCCGGTCGCTGCCGAGCCAACGCCGACTGCAGCCGCAGCTACGGTCGCGCCGTAGGGTCCCGCCGCGCGGAGTGGACGGCGTCGGCGAGCGATCCGACGAACGTCGCGAGTTCGTCGAGGTCGGGCTGGCGCTTCACCACCGCGGTCCCCACGACAACGCCGTCCGCGAAGCGAGCGAGCTGGGCCGCCTGCTCCGGCGTGGAGACCCCGAACCCGACGGCGGCCGGCACCACGGCATGCCGCTTGACGGCAGCGACGAACGCCGGGAGATCGTCTCGGAGGGCCGCACGCTCGCCGGTGATACCGACGCTCGAGACGCAGTACACGAAGCCGGTCGACACGGCCGCCACAGTCTCGATTCGCTCCGGCGTGGAGGTCGGAGCGACCAGGAACGCGGTATCGAGACCCTCCCGGTTCGCCGCAGACGAGCCAGTCGGCGGTCATCGGGCTGTCGGCGGGTAGGTCGGGGATGATGACCCCGCCCACGCCGCTGGAAGCCATGGCCGCCGCGGCGCTGGGGAATCCGAACCGGATCAGCGGGTTCAGGTAGGTCATCAGCGCGATTGCCGGGCACCGGACGCCGGAAGCCCGTCGCTCGGCGGCGAACTGCGCCGCGAGGTCGAGTGTCTCGACGAGGCCGAACTGTCCGCCTGCCACTCGGCGAGCGTCCGCCGACGCTTGCACGATCACGGGCCCGTCGGCGAGCTGGTCCGTGTAGGGAACGCCGAGCTCGACGACGTCGGCACCGGCGTCCGCGACAGCGTGCAGGGCGGCGAGCGACGCCGCCCTGATCGGGGTAGCCGGCCATGACATAGACGATCAGGCTCGCCCTCCCCGGCTCGAATCCCGAGCCCAGGCCGGCGGTCGTGCGCGCCGCGCCGGCGGAATCCCCCGTCGTCTCGGCAGGCTCGCTCCCGTCAGCCACCGAGACCCGCCTCCCTCACGATATCGACGTCCTTGTCGCCGCGACCCGACAGGGTCACGACGACCGTCGCGGCCGGCGCGTCCGCACCCAGCTCGCTCGCCAGCCGAGGAAGCAGCGCGAGCGCGTGGCTCGACTCGATCGCTGGAATGATGCCTTCCGTGCGGCACAGCTGTTCGAATGCCGAGAGGGCCTCGGCATCGGTGACAGGTTCGTAGCGCACCAAGCCCTCGTCGCGGAAGTGCGCGTGCTCGGGACCGACCCCCGGATAGTCGAGGCCGGCAGAGATCGAGTACGCCTCGAGCGGATTTCCCGCGTCGTCCTGCAACAGGTAGCTGTAGAAGCCGTGCATCACGCCCGGCTCGCCCTTCGCCATCGACGCACCGGTCTTCCCCGACTCGACGCCCAGGCCCGCGGCCTCGGCTCCCACGAGCGCGGTATCGCCGAACTCTCCGGCGGCAAGCACGAACGGGTAGAACGTGCCGATCGCGTTGCTGCCCCCGCCTACGCAGGCCACGACGGCATCGACGGACGCGATGCCGCGCTCGTGCAGTTGCGCGATCGTCTCGGCGCCGATGACGCTCTGGAAGTCGCGGACCATGAGCGGGTACGGGTGCGGGCCCACCGACGATCCCAGCACGTAGAAGGTGTCCTCCACGCGCTCGACCCAGTGCCGGAGCGCGGCGGTGACCGCGTCGGCGAGGGTGCCGGTCCCCTCGTCCACGGGCACCACCTCGGCTCCCAGCAGCTTCATCTTGTAGACGTTCAGCGCCTGGCGTCGGATGTCCTCGGTGCCCATGAACACCGCGCACTCGAGGCCCATCAGCGCCGCCGCGGTTGCGGTCGCGACGCCATGCTGGCCCGCGCCAGTCTCGGCGATGACGCGATGCTTGCCCATGCGCTTCGCGAGCAGGCACTGCCCCAGGGTGTTGTTGATCTTGTGCGCCCCGGTGTGGCAGAGGTCCTCGCGCTTCAGGAACACGGTGCCGAGACCCACCGCGTCGGCGAGGTTGTGCGCCGCATAGAGCGGCGTGGGACGTCCGACGTAGTCCCGGTACAGGTCCTCGAGGTCCTGGCGGAAGACCACGTCCTCGCGGGCTTCGCCGAACGCCGTGGTGAGCTCGAGGAGTGCCGGCATCACCGTCTCGGGCACGAAACGCCCGCCGTAGGCCCCGAAGAAGCCGGCCTCGTCGGGCCCGGTATAGACCTCGTCCGCCCGAGGGAACAGCTCGCTCACGCGTAGCCCCGCTCGTCGGCGGCTCGGACCGCAGCGACGAACGCGTGCATCTTGTCCGGGTCCTTGTGCCGAAGCCGCTCCTCGACCCCCGACGACACGTCGACGGCGAACGGTCGGATCTCGCCGATCGCAGTGCCCACGTTCACGGGATTGAGCCCCCCGGCGAGAAACACGGTCATGCCGTCGGGGATGGGAGCGACGTTCGTCCACGCGAACGGACGGCCGGTCCCTCCCCGCTGGGTCCCGGCGGCGGTGTCGAGCAGGACCGCGGCGGTGCACCCGCGGTAGGCCTCGGCGAGGTCCCAGCTGAAGTCGGGACCGACGTGAACCGCCTTCACCACCGGCACGGGCATTCGCGAGCAGTGCTCCGGTGTCTCGTCACCGCTGAACTGCACCGCAGCGAGCCGGAGCCGGGCGATGGCGTGGAAGACGTGCTCGGCCGGCGCGTCGACGAAGACGCCGATGCGCGCGATGGGCGGCGGGACGCGCGCGAGGACCTGCTCGGCCTCCTCGAGCGACACCTGGCGTTTCGACTCGGCGAGGATCACCCCGACCGCGTCCGCCCCGGCGGCGACGGCAGCCTCCGCGTCCTGCGCCGAGGTGATGCCGCAGATCTTGATGCGCGTTCTCACTGCTGTCTTCCGACCCTTCGCGCGGCGGACGGATGCGGTTGCGGACGCTCGCTCGGGTGACGGGGCCGAGGCGCACGCGCCCCGGCCCCACAGGCACTCAGAAGGCGAGGGACTACAGGTCGTCCCCGCAAAGCGTAGCACCGGAGGCGAAGTCGAAGTCCTCGAGTTCGCCCGCGTTGTAGGCAGCGTACGCCGCCAGGTCGAAATGACCGTGCCCGGACAGGTTGAACAGGATGACGCGGTCCTCGCCGGCCTGCTGCGCCTCGAGCGCCTGGTCGATGGCGGCACGGATGGCGTGGCTCGACTCGGGGGCCGGCAGGATGCCTTCGGCGCGAGCGAACTGTACCGCGGCGGCGAAGCACGCGGTCTGGTCCACCGCGACCGCCTCGGCCTCGCCGTCGTGCACCAGCTGGCTCACCAGCGGCGAGTCGCCGTGGTAGCGCAGGCCGCCTGCATGGATCCCTGCGGGCACGAAGTCGTGACCCAGCGTGTACATCAGCATCTGTGGGGTCATGCCGGCCTCGTCGCCCAGGTCGTAGCGGTACTCGCCGGCGGTGAGGGTGGGGCACGCCTTGGGCTCGACGGCAAGCAGGCGGGCGTTGCTCTTGCCCTCAAGCTTGCGCTGGTAGTACGGGAAGCTCAGGCCGGCGAAGTTGCTGCCCCCGCCCACGCAGGCGATGACGACGTCTGGCTCGTCCTCGGCCAGCGCCATCTGCTCGATGGCCTCCAGGCCGATGATGGTCTGGTGCAGACACACGTGGTTGAGCACCGAGCCGAGCGCGTAGTGGGTGTCGTCGTTCTTCATCGCCACCTCCACCGCCTCGGAGATCGCGATGCCGAGCGAACCGGTCGAATCCGGATCCATGGCCAGGACGTGGCGACCTGCGTCGGTGAGGTTCGTGGGCGAGGGGTGCACCGTGGCGCCGTAGGTCTCCATCAGGATGCGGCGGTACGGCTTCTGCTCGTAGCTCACCTTGACCATGAACACCTCGACGTCGATGCCGTACAGCGCACCGGCGATCGAGAGGGCGCTGCCCCACTGCCCCGCGCCCGTCTCGGTCGAGATCTTGGTGATGCCCTCCTGCTTGTTGTAGTACGCCTGCGGAATCGCGGTGTTGGGCTTGTGCGAGCCGGCGGGCGAGACACCCTCGTACTTGTAGTAGATCCTGACGCCGGCGGGCAGGCCCAGGTCCTTCTCCAGCTGACGCGCACGCAGCAGCGGCGAGGGGCGGTACTCCTTGTACACCTCGATGACCGCGCCGGGGATGTCGATCCAGCGGTCCGCCGACATCTCCTGCTTGAGGCACTCCATCGGGAACAGCTTGGCCATGACCTCGCCGATCTGGTCCGGTCCGAGCTCGGTTCCGTCCGGGGTAACAACCCGCGGCGGCGCGGGCGGGGTCTTGAGGTCGGGTATCACGTTGTACCAGGCCTCGGGGATCCTGGTCTCGTCGAGCCCGAACCTCGTCTTGTCGCTAGGCATTGCGGCAACTCCTCTCATCCTGTTCGTCACCTGTCATGCCGAGAATCCGTCGTCGTCCTGCGGGATGCGGCCCGATCCGCTCGGCTGCGGGTCGGTGCCGCGTGTGGTGCGGTCAACCCACCGGCGTGCCTCGCGCGACGCCGGTCAGCTCCTGGAGCACGTCCTCGGGGAACGCCGCCTTCATCAGTACGGTGCCGACGAGGACGGCATGCGCCCCGGCAGCGGAGGCCTCGGCGACATCCCTGCGCGTACTGACGCCACTGGCGGCGACTACGATGACTCCGGCACCCGCCGCCTCCGCGACGACCTCGAGCGCGGCGGCGCGATCGACCTGTAGCGAGCGCAGGTCCCGCGAGTTCACGCCTACGAGGACGGCCCCGGCGCGGAGCGCGACATCGAGCTCCTCGGTGGTCGTCACCTCGACGAGCGGCTCCATGCCGAGGGTGTGGGCGAGGTCGAGATACTCGGCAGTCTGCGCGCCGAGGATGCTCACCATCAGCAGGATCGAGTCGGCACCGTGGCCCCGCGCGACGAACAGTTGCGCGGGATCGACGACGAAGTCCTTGGCCAGCACCGGGACGTCGACCGCGTCGGCGACGTCTGAAAGGTCGCTCCAACTTCCGCCGAAGTCCTCGGGCTCGGTCAGCACCGAGATCCCCGAGGCCCCGCCGTCCTGGTAGTGGAGAGCCTGCTTCGAGGCCTCGCATTCCGGCGCGATGGGACCCGCGCTCGGCGACGCCTTCTTGACCTCCGCGATCACGGCAACGTCGAGGCGGTCTCGCAGGGCGGCGACGATGTCGCGGGGCGGCCGGGAACAGCATGCCAGGCGCTCGCGGTCCGCGGGCGAGAGGCCGCCGTACTCGGCGGCGATGCGTGCCCGGCGGCGGGCGGCGATGTCGGCCAGATAGTCCACTACTGCGTGCCCTCCCGGGCCTGCGCGGCCAAGCGCTGCGAGACGGACACGAGCGCGTCGAGGACGGTGCGCGCGCGTCCGGAATCGATCGCGTCCCTGGCGAGGGTAACGCCGTCGGCAAGGTCGGCAGCCTTGCCTGCGGCCAGGAGTGCGGCGGCGGCGTTCATGAGCACGACGTCTCGGCGGGGTCCGTGCTCGCCCTCGAGCACGCGACGCACGATCGCGGCGTTCTCGCTCGCGTCGCCGCCGGCGATGTCGGCGAGCGTTCCACGCGCGATACCGACCTGTTCCGGCGCCACCTCGAAGCTCCTCACGACGCCGGCGTCGCCGTCGAACTCGGCGATGGTGGTGATGCCCGACGCCGAGACCTCGTCCATCCCGGGATGCCCGTGCACCACGAGGACCTTCTCCGCGCCGAGACGCCCGGCGACCTCGGCCATGACCGGGGCGAGACGGGGGTCGTAGACCCCGAGCAGCTGCCGCTTTGCACCCGCAGGATTCGTGAGCGGGCCAAGGATGTTGAAGACGGTACGGATGCCGATCTCGCGGCGCGTCGGGCCCGCATGCCGCATCGACGCGTGAAGAGACTGCGCGAACAGGAATCCGACTCCGCACTCGTCGATACACCGCGCCATATCTGCTGCGCCGAGCGACACATCCACGCCGAGGGCCTCGAGCACGTCGGCGCTTCCCGCGGCGCTCGAGACGGCACGGTTGCCATGCTTGGCCACGGGAACCCCCGCGCCCGCGACCACGAACGCCGTCGTGGTCGAGATGTTGAAGGTGTGCAGCCCGTCTCCCCCGGTCCCGCAGGTATCGATGTAGCCGGAGACGGTGGGGCGTACGGGCGTGGCGTGTTCCCGCATCGCTCGGGCGAAGCCGACGATCTCGTCGACGGTCTCCCCCTTCATCCTCATGCCGGTGATCAGCGCGCTGATCTGGGAGGGAGTGGCTTCCCCATCCATCACCTGGTTCATGACGGTGTACGCCTCAGCCTCGTCGAGCGAACCCGCGGCGGCGACGCGAGCGATCGCTCCGGCGACCGAAGTCACCTCTGCGAGCTGCGCCGATGCGGCTGCGGTGCCCCCGGCGGCGGCGACGACTGCAGGGGTCCCGGTCGGCTCGCTCTCGCGCGGAACCTCGCCCGAGATATCGAGGAAGTTGGCGAGTATCTTCGCGCCCTCGGGGGTCAGCACGCTCTCGGGATGGAACTGCACGCCGTACACCGGCAGCTGCTCGTGCTGGAGCCCCATCACGACGCCGTCGGGGGTCCTAGCCGTGACACGTAGGGCCGGGGGCACGTCCGCAGAGTCCACGCACAGCGAGTGATACCTGGTGGCCGTGAACGGGCTGTCAACGCCTTCGAAGACGCCGGTGCCGTCGTGGGTGATCTCGTCGGTCTTGCCGTGCACCGGACGTGGCGCTCGGCACACCGAGCCGCCGTAGACATCGGCGATGCACTGGTGGCCGAGACACACCCCCAGGACGGGAACTCCAGCGTCGGCCGCGACGCGAATCACGTCCCGCGAAACCGCCGCGTCGTCAGGCGTGCCCGGCCCCGGCGAGATCACGACCCCGCGAGGCCGCAGCGCGAGGGCCTCCTCGGCGGTGACAGTGTCGTTGCGCCGTACCTCGACCTCGGCGCCGAGCGCGGCGAGAAGCTGCACGAGGTTGTAGGTGAAGGAGTCGTAGTTGTCGATGACGAGGATCACGACGCCACCTCATCGCCGGAGCCGCCGTCGGCGTGCATCCCGGCCGCCAGCTCCAGCGCGTGGTGCAGCGCCCGCGCCTTGTGCAGGCACTCCTCGTACTCTCGCTCGGGTACCGAGTCGGCGACGATGCCCGCACCGCTCTGTAGATACGCACGCCCGTTTGCCAGCACGAACGTTCGAATCGTGATGCACATGTCCATCGCGCCATCGAGACCGAAGTAGCCCACCGTACCGGCGTAGGGCCCGCGGGCAGCGGGCTCGAGGTCGCGGATGATCTCCATCGCGCGCACCTTGGGAGCACCGCTCACCGTCCCGGCCGGAAATGTGGCCTCGAGGGCGTCGAGGGCGTCCTTCTCGGGCGCCAGCGTGCCGGTGACGTTGCTCACGATGTGCATGACGTGGCTGTAGTACTCGACCTCCATGAGCTCGTCCACGGTGACGGTCCCCGCCGCCGAGACGCGCCCGAGGTCGTTGCGCCCGAGGTCGACGAGCATGACGTGCTCGGCGCGCTCCTTCTCGTCGGCGAGGAGATCGGCGCGAAGGCGCCCGTCCTCGGCGGAGTCCCCTCCCCGGGGTCGAGTACCCGCGAGCGGACGGGTGAGGACCGTGTCGCCCTCGACCCGCACCAGCGGCTCGGGACTGGAACCCACGAGCGTCACGTCCCGCGTGCGGACGTAGAACATGTAGGGGCTCGGGTTCACGGCCCGCAGCACCCGGTAGAGGTCGAGCCCGTTACCTTCGTACGGCGCGGAGAACCGTTGGGAGAGCACGACCTGGAAGATGTCGCCGGCCGCGATGTGCGCCTTGGCCTCCTCGACCTGCGCGATGAAGTCGTCCTTCGACGTGTGTGGCTTGAGCGGGACCTCGGTCGCGGAGCCCACGCTGCCGAGCTTGGCCGCGCCGGGCCCCGCGTCGATACGCCGCAAGTAGCCGTCGATGCGCCTGAGGGCGGCATCGTATGCGGCCTCGGGAGCGCCGCCGGGGCGGACCGGAGCGATGACCTGCATGACGCGGCGGGCGTGGTCGAACGCGACCACGACGTCGGCGAGCATGAAGCAGAAGTCCGGCACGCCGATCTCGTCGACGTCGTGGCGCGGGACCCGCTCGAACGCGGTTGCGGCCTCGTAGCCGACGTAGCCGACCGCACCGCCCACGAACAGCGGCAGCCCGGGCACGCGGGCCACGGACCCTGCGGCCAGCTCGCGCGACACCACCCGAAGGGGATCCTCGGCGCGCTCGCCCGTGACTCCACCGTTCTCGATCACGACATCGTGTCCGCGACCGGAGATCACCGCGCGCTCCCCGACCCCCAGGAAGCTGTAGCGGCCGAGCCGCTCGCCGCCGATCACTGACTCGAGCAGGAACGCGTTCTCGGCATCGGTGGCCAGCGACATGAACGCGGCGATCGGGGTCGACAGATCCGCGTAGACCTCGCGGGCGACCGGCACGACGTCGTGCTCTGCCGCGAGGCGCACGAACTCGTCTCTGCTCGGAAGGATCATCCGCCGTTCAACTCCTCGGTCCGCCCGGAGTCGTCGGCTGCAGCGCGCGAGCAGCGACCCCGGGAAAACAAAAGGCTCCCGTCCCTCAAGGGACGAGAGCATGCCTCCCGCGGTGCCACCCTTGTTGACCGGGCACTGCTGCCCGATCCACTCGCTCGAAGTACGGGACCGCCCGACGCACGCGCCGCTACAGGTCCGATACCCGGCCCCTTCTATCGGTGGGGATCCGCCAAGACTAGTGGGTCGACCCTCACGGGTACGGCTGTTGCCTCGGTGCCTCAGGGGCCCATTCGCGAAGTCCTCGGCGTCGGGTTTCCACCATCCCCGACTCTCTATAGCCTCGGCGCCTCGGTACTCTTCCCCGTCATCAGCGCTGTTCGATTGGGCGAGACGATAGCACGGTGCCTTCGGGACGCGCAAGAAGCGTCGGCAGCGAGCGCAGACGGCGGGTCCTTGGCCGAGGCTACGCATTCCGTTCACCGATTCATACAAACCCAACGTAGAAGCACCTGTGACGTTCATCACATCGGCATAAAGCTTGCGCTTCAACTGCCGATGATGAAGGAGCATGACCGCTTCGTCATCGAGCGCATTGTGGCTCGAGGAGATGATCGCAATGGTGCGCAAGGAGCTATGCCCGCACTGCAAGGGAAACCGGGTTATCGAGGTCCGCAAGCCGTCGGGCCGCGAGGCGTATCGCCCGTGTCCGGTGTGCAATGGGCAAGGCTACAAAATCCGAGTGACTCGCTAGTCCGAGGGCGCTGACACCAAGGTCCGCCGAGGACTCCGAGTTGGATATGCAGGGGGCGGTTCCGAGAAGGGAGCCGCCCTTCTCGTATGTTCGGGGCCTGTGCGGCTCAGATCACGCCGGGCGGACGCGGGGCGAGCCACCCGATGACCGCCCACGCGGCGAGCAGCAGCAGTGCGGCCACGACGACCACGACAGCGACCGTGATCAGGATGCGCTTGAGGGAGGGCCGGTCCTGGCTCATCGGCGCCGAGACTCCAGCTCGGCGGCCAGCTCGTCGAGGGAGAGCCCCTCGCGTGTCATGACCACGAGCAGGTGGTACACGAGGTCGGCGATCTCGTAGCGCAGCTGGCCGAGGTCGTGGTCCTTGGCGGCCATGACCACCTCGGTCGCCTCTTCGCCGATCTTCTTCAGCAGCTTGTCCTCGTGCCCGCCGAGCAGCTGGGCCGTGTAGCTGCCCTCGGGCATCTCGCGCTTTCGCGTCTCGAGCAACGCCGCGAGCTCGTCGAGAACGGGGCCGATGGACGACACCTAGGCCTCCTCGAGAGGCAGGCCGTCAGCGTCGGCGTCTCCCGCCTCTTGGAACGTGTCGGTCACCAGCAGGTCGCTCGCGGGCGCGCCCTCGAACAGCGTGCGGTAGAAGCAGCTCCGCTCCATGGTGTGGCACGCCGAGCCGTGCTGGTCGACCAAAACCAGCAGGCAGTCTGCGTCACAGTCGTAGCGGATCTCGAGCACGTCCTGGACGTGCGCCGCTGGATTCGCCCTTCATCCAGTACTTCTTGCGGCTGCGACTCCAGAACCACGTCTTGCCGGTCGCGATGGTCTCGGCGAGGGACTCGCGGTTCATGTACGCGACCATCAGGACTTCACCCGTGTCGTGCTGCTGCACGACCGCCGGGATGAGTCCTGCCGCGTCGAACGTGAGCTCGTCGATGCCGAGGTCGGCTCTCTCCCGATCACTCATTGACGGCCTCCTTCAGACCCTCGGTCCGCATCCGTTCGCGGTATCTGGCGCGCTGCGCACCCCACGGGTCGCGTCGCTTCGCAGCGAGTGCGGCTTCGCCGTGCTTCCGAGCGATGGCACGTACGAACCGTCGGCGGCCCCGGGGGCTCGCTTCGTCGGCTTCGGTCAGGTCGAGCACCGACTCGAGTTCGAAGTCGCCGAGCAGGTCGGAGAGCTCCGAGCTGTCGAAGAACTCGTCGAAGTAGCCGCTCGGCTCGTCGGTCTCCCCCGCTGCGAGCACGGCTTCTTCCTCGCTGGAGAGCGCGCTGATCACCAGCAGACCACCCGGCCGCAACACCCGGCCATACTCCGCAACGGCGAGCGCGCGGTCCTCGGTAGAGAGGTGGTGGAGCAGCGCATGGTCGTAGACCGCGTCGAACGAGGCGGTCGGGAATGGCATCTTGGTCGCCGAGGCGCAGGTCAGCAGCAGGTCGAGCCCGTCTTCCCTGGCGTTCTCGTGGGCCATGTCGATGGCCGCCCGAGAGGCATCGAGCCCGGTGGTGTCGAAGCCCCGCCGGGCGAAGTAGGTGACGTGCCGCCCATAGCCGCACCCCACCACGAGCACGCGGCGGGCACCCGTCTCACGCAGACGCCACCATGTCTCCTCAGCGGAGACGGCGGGGAAATAACCCCACAGCGCACCGCGGGTGCGATAGCGAGCGTCCCAAGCTGATGTGTCGGCGAGTCTCGGCATGGAGTGCAGTCTACCCTGCGGTCGTGGAGCGGTCATGGACGGAAGCCGGCCTTGGCAGCCAGTACCGAGCAACCGCCGCGCCTACAGCCGCACCGGGATGCCGGCGGCGGCCATGTGCTCCTTGACCTGACGGACTGAGTACTCGCCGAAGTGGAACACGCTCGCCGCGAGCACGGCGTCGGCGTCGGCCTCGATCACGACCTCGGCGAAGTGGTCGAGCTCGCCTGCGCCACCACTCGCGATCACCGGGATGTTGACCGCTCGAGTGACCGCGCGGGTCAGGGGGATGTCGTAGCCGTCCTTCACCCCGTCGCAGTCCATGCTCGTGAGCAGGATCTCGCCCGCTCCGCGCGCCTCGGCTTCCGCGGCCCATTCGACCGCGTCCAGCTCGGTGTTGATGCGACCGCCGTTGACGAAGACCTCCCAGCGGTCGCGACCGCCGGGGACGCGTCGGGCGTCGATCGCAACGACGATGCACTGCGAGCCGTAGATGCCGCTGGTGTGCGTGATGAGTTCGGGCGCAGCGACCGCCGCCGAGTTCAGCGAGATCTTGTCGGCACCTGCCGAGAGCATCGCTCGGATATCGGCTGCCGAGCGCATCCCGCCCCCTACCGTGTAGGGGATGAAGCACTCCTCCGCGGTGCGAGCAGCGACCTCGAGCATCATCGGCCGCTCCTCGTGACTCGCGGTGATGTCGAGGAACACGACCTCGTCCCCGCCCTCGCGGTCGTAGATCGCGGCCATTTCCACCGGATCGCCGGCGTCGCGGATGTTGACGAAGTTGACGCCCTTCACCACGCGGCCCTCGTGCACGTCGAGGCAGGGTATGACGCGCTTCATCAGCATCGGCTCACGCCTCCTTGCCGCCGAGAGCAGCGACGGCAAGCGCCTCGCCCAGCGTGAAGGCGCCCTCGTACAGCGCACGTCCGGTGATCACGCCCTCGACGACCTCGTCGCCGAGCGCGGCCAGTGCCTCGATGTCCGCGAGCGTGGAGACCCCGCCGCTGGCCACCACGGGGAAGCTCGCCTCGGCGGCCACGCGGAGGTACGCCTCGGTCGAGATGCCGGTCTGCATGCCGTCGCGGGAGATGTCGGTGTACACGAGGTGCCGAACGCCCAGATCGCGCAGCTCGCCGACCAGCTCGCTCGCCGAGACCGCGCTGCCCTCGCGCCACCCCGCGATCTGGACCTCGCCGTCGCGCGCGTCGACGCCTGCGACGACCGCGTCGCCGAACGCCGCCACGGCCTCGCGGACGAAGCCGGGGTCGGTGGCGAGCTTGGTGCCGAGCACCATCCGCGATGCACCCGCGCGGGACAGCCGGGTCATCGTGTCGATGCTGCGGATGCCGCCCCCCACCTGCACCGGCACGCGCACCTCGCCCACGATGCGCTCGACGACCTCGATGTTCCCCGGAACGCCGTCGCGCGCACCGTCGAGGTCGACGACATGGATCCACTCGGCGCCCTGCGACACCCACTCGCGGGCCTGGTCCACCGGGTCCTCGTTGTAGACGGTGACCTGCTCGTAATCGCCCTGCCGCAGCCGCACCGCTCGGCCACCGAGGATGTCGATCGCGGGAAAGACGATCACGCCGCTACCCCTTCCACGATGCGCCCGAAGTTCGAGAGCAGTTTCAGCCCCATCGTCGAGGACTTCTCGGGATGGAACTGCACCGCGAACAGACTCCCCTTCTGGACCGCCGAGCAGAACCGCTCGCCGTACTCGGTGGAGCCGATGATCACGTCGCTCTCTCGCGGCACGATCCGGTAGCTGTGCACGAAGTAGAACGCCGTGGACTCGGGGATGCCGTCGAACAGCGCGCAGTCGCGGGGGTACTCGACAGTGTTCCACCCGATGTGGGGGATCTTGACGCCCGGCGCGAGACGCTCGCACGTTCCGGGCACGAGACCGAGCCCCGCCCACTCCCCGTCCTCGTAGCCGATATCGGCGAGCAGCTGAAGGCCGAGGCAGATGCCGAGGAACGGCGTACCTGCACCCACCCTGTGACGGATGATCGGCTCCACGCCGCTCTCGCGCAGGTTGGCCGCGGCGTCTCGGAACGCACCTACACCCGGCAGCACGATGCCGTCCGCCGCCTCGATCACCGCCGGATCGCCGGTGACGCGCACGTCGGAGACGCCCGCGTGCTCGAACCCCTTCTCGACGCTGCGCAGGTTGCCCATCTTGTAGTCGACGATCGCGATCACAGCGCGCCCTTCGTGCTCGGGACGCCCACGACGCGCTCGTCGAGCGACACGGCCTCGCGCAGGGCACGAGCGACCGCCTTGAACGCGGCCTCGATGATGTGGTGGGCGTTCTCCCCCGCTAGCGAGCGAACGTGCAGCGTCAGGCCCGCGTTGGTGGCGAGCGCGATGAAGAACTCCTTGGCGAGGGTTGTATCGAACGAGCCGATGAGCTCGATGGGCAGGTCGACGTCGTAGTGCAGCTGTCCGCGCCCTGACACGTCCACTGCCGCGAGCACCAGCGCTTCGTCCATCGGAATCATCGCGTCGCCGTAGCGGCGGATGCCCTTCTTGTCGGACAGCGCCTCGAACAGCGCCTGCCCCAGCACGATGCCCACGTCCTCGACGGTGTGGTGTGCGTCGACCGCCAGATCGCCGGTCGCGGCGATCGAGAGCTCGAAGCCCGCGTGCCGCCCGAGCGCGTTGAGCATGTGGTCGAAGAACGGCACGCCCGTCGTGACGTCGGTGTTGCCCGTCCCGTCGAGGTCGAGCTCGAGCCGGATGTCGGTCTCAGACGTTGCCCGCTCGATCGATGCGGTGCGCCCCATCTAGTCGCTCCCCTCTCGGACGATGTCGCCGTTCGTGGTGCCGAGGATGCCCGAGGCCTTCCTCTGCGCCAGCACGTCTTCCATGGCTGTCATGAATCGTTCGTTCTCGTCGTCGGAGCCCACCGTGACCCGCAGGCAGTCCTCCAGTCCCCTACTGCGCGACAGGTCGCGGACGAGCACCGAGTGGTTGTGCAGCAGGTCGCGCCACACCGCAGGCGCGTGCTCGACGCGGAACAGCACGAAGTTCGCCTCGGAAGGGAACACCTGGACGCCTTCAAGCGCGGAGAGACCGTGGAGCAGGCGGTCCCTGCCACGGATGATCTCGCGGATCGAGGCCTCGAACACAACGCGCTCCTTGAAGACCGTCCTGCCTACCCACTGGGCGAACCGATCCACCGAGTAGGGCTGCCGTACCTTCATGAGCTCGGTGATCACGTCCTCGTGGGCGAGCACGTAGCCCAAGCGCAGCCCCGCGAGCGAGAACGCCTTCGAGAACGTGCGGAGAAGCACCAGGTTCTTGTGGCGAGTCATGTGCGGCCGCATCGTGTGGCGGCTGAACTCGAAGTACGCCTCGTCGACGAGCACGAGCGCATCGGTGGTGTTGAGCAGGTCGATCAGAAAGGTCTCGTTGGCGAGCCCACCAGTGGGGTTGTTCGGGTTCGCGATCATGACGACGTCGATGTCGCCCTCGCCGACCCGCGCGAGTACCGCCTCCTCGTCCACCGAGAAGTCCGCGCGCCGGGGCACCTGGACGAGCTGAGTGCCGGTGACCTCCGCGTCGATCCCGTACATCGAGAACGTCGGCGGCATGTCGAGCAGGGTGCGGCCGGGACCGCCCCACGCCAGCAGCAGGTCGAAGATGAGTTCGTCGCCGCCGTTGCCCACTAGCACGCACGCCTCTTCGAGCCCGTTGGCCTCCCCGATCACCCGGCGCAGTTCGTGCGCGGTGGGGTCCGGGTAGCGGTTGAACGCGAAGTCGTGCAGCCGATCGGCGAGTCGGGTGACGATCTCGCTCGGAAGGTTGCAGGGGTGCTCGTTGCTGGCGAGCACGACCTCTGCCTTCACCTCGCGAGCGTCGTACGGCACCAGCGACTCGAGTTCGGGGCGGGGCGGTCTCAGGCCGTTCATCTACACCTCACCCTCTTCGAGCTCGTCGCCGTTGGCCGGGCCGTCCGATCCGCCCGGAGTCTCGAGGTCCTCGAAGTCCTCGAGGTCCTCGTCGCCGAAGCCCGCCTCCACCGCGTCCAGGCGCAGCGACACCGCACGCGCGTGGGCCCACAGGCCTTCCTTGTCGGCGATCTCGAGCACGGTGGGCGCATCCATCGCGAGCGCTTCGAACGAGTAGGACAGCACGCTGGACTTCTTCACGAAGTCGTCCACCGAGAGCGGGCTCGAGAAGCGAGCGGTGCCGCCGGTAGGCAACGTGTGGTTGGGGCCGGCGACGTAGTCGCCCACCGATTCTGGCGTCCAGTGCCCGAGGAAGATCGCGCCGGCGTTGCGGATGCTGCCGAGCAGGTCGAAGGGCTCGGCCATCTGCACCTCGAGGTGCTCGGGCGCGATGGTGTCGACGGCGTCGAGCGCCGCGACGATGTCGGCGCAGATCACGATCAGCCCGTTGTCGGTGAGCGATCGCATCGTGATGTCGCCGCGCGGAGACTCGGCGAGCAGGATACGCAGCGCTTCCTCGACCTCGTCGGCGAGTTCGGGGTCGGTGGTCACGAGATAGGTCGCGGCCCGGGGGTCGTGCTCGGCCTGGGCCATCAGGTCGATGGCCACGAACGCGGGCACCGCGGTCTCGTCGGCGAGCACGAGCACCTCGGACGGGCCGGCGAGCATGTCGATGCCCACGTCGCCCATCACGAGCTTCTTCGCCGCGGTCACGAACGCGTTGCCGGGACCGACCACCTTGTCGACGCGCGGTATGGTCGCGGTCCCGAACGCAAGTGCGGCGATCGCCTGTGCCCCGCCGACCTTGTAGATCTCCTCCACGCCGGCCTCGTAGGCCGCCGCAAGCGTGTACGGGTTCACGCTGCCGTCCGCGTCGGGCGGGACGACCATTGCGATCTCGTCGACACCGGCGACGAAGGCCGGGATCGCGTTCATCAGCACGCTCGAGGGGTACTTCGCACGACCGCCGGGCACGTAGATGCCGACACGGCGCAGCGGCGTCACCTTCTGGCCCAGGAAGATGCCGCCCTCCTGCGCGGTGAACCACGACTGGGTCACCTGCCGGCGGTGGAAGTCCTCGATCGCCCCCGCCGCCGCCGTCAGCGCGTCGCGGAACTCCGGATCCACCTGCGCGACCGCCGAGTCGATCTCGGCTTGCGTGACCCGGAAGTCCGCGAGCTCTGCTCCGTCGAGCTGCTTGGTGTACTCGCGTACCGCCTCGTCGCCGCGCTTGCGCACGTCGTCGACGATCCGCTGCGCGACCCCGAGGACCTCGGCATCGACGCCACCGCTTCGGCGAAGGTCGGACTCGGTCAAACGCTCGCCGCGGGCGAGTTCCAGGCGTCGGATCATGATCGTGGGTCCCTTCCTGTCGGCGTGGGCACCGCCGGTCGCGCCTCGGATTCTATCCCTCGGCCGACACGAGCGACGCGAGACTGTCGGCGAGTTCGACGACGCGGGCGTCGGTGCGAAGCGCCGCCGGATTGGCGACGAAACGCGCGGTGCTGGGCAGGACCTCGTCGACGATCCGGAGGCGGTTCTGCCGAAGCGTCGTGCCCGTCGCGGTGATGTCGACGACGACGTCTGCGATCCCGATGAGCGGCGCGAGTTCGATGTTCCCATTGAGCTTCACGATCTCGACCTGCACGCCCTTCTCGGCGAAATGGGCCTCGGTGATGCGGGGGTACTTGGTCGCGACGCGCAGCACGCCGAGATGAGCGTAGCGCTCCGAGAAATCGGGGTCGTCCTCGAGAGCCGCGACCACGAACCGGCAACCGCCGAAGCCGAGGTCGACGAGCTCGACGAGTTCGAGCCCCGCCTCGAGCAGGACGTCCTTGCCGCCGATGCCGCAGTCGGCAGCCCCGTAGGCGACGTAGACCGGCACGTCGGTGGGCTTGGCGATCACGAAGCGGACACCCTCGCCCTCGACAACGAGATTGCGACCGGGATCGGCGAGCGCGCTCACGTCGAGACCGGCGTCGCCGAGCAAGCGGACGCTGTCCTCGAACAGCGCACCCTTGGGCACGACCACCCGGAGGCGGCCGTCCGCAGGCTTCCCGGCGGCAGTACCGCCCTTGCGACGGCCCGCGATCACGACGTCTCCTCAGGAACGAGCGCGACGCGTTCGCCCGATCGGCGGCGCCGTGCGGCCTCCGCGAATGCCTCGGCGGCCGGGCCCGCTTGCCGCGCCGGCTCTGCAGGCCCCTCGATCTCGGCGCCGGATTCGGCGAGCGCGATCATCAGCCGCTCGAGTCCGATCGCGAATCCCGCTGCGGGTCGCGACGCGCCGAGACGCCCGAGCGCCTCGTCGTATCGACCGCCCCCGCCGAGGGGAACTCCCAGCCCTGGCGCGTACGCTTCGAATACGAGCCCGGTGTAGTAGTCGAAGTCCCGCATCACACCGAAGTCGATCACACACCGCTCGGCGACGCCGGCGGCCTCGAGCAGCGTCCACGTCTCGGCAAGCCGATCGAGGATCGCGTCCGCCGAGAACGGCGCCAGCAGCTCGCGGCAGCGCTCGATGCGCCTCGGTCCCGCCACGCAGCCGCACGACTTCGCGCAGCACGTCGCCGGCCTGTCCCAGCTCCGCCGAGAGCCGGTCGACTTCCACGAGGTTCGCGTTGTGGGCGGCGGCGAGAACGTTCGCGGCGAGCGCGTCGTCCGCGTCCGCGGCGGTGAGGAGCGCCCTCAGCACAGCCACGGTGCCCAGCGCGACGGTGTGCTCGACGAGGCCGGCCTTCGAGAGCGACTCGGAGAGCAGGGCGACGACCTCCGCGTCCGCCCACGCCCCGCTCGCGCCCACCAGCTCGACCCCGGCCTGGCAGAACTGCCGGGCCTGCCCGCGGAGCGACTCGTGCTCGCGAAAGACGTCGGCGACGTAGAACAGGCGGATGGGGTCGGCCGTCTCTGGCGAGCCGAGCGGACACCATCCGGGCGATGGGAACGGTCATGTCGGGCCGCAGCGCGAGAAGCTCCCCGTCCCGGTCGAACAGCCGGAACGCGGTCCCCTCGAGATCTCCCGCCGCCGACTCGTAGGTGGCGTAGCGCTCGAGCACCGGCGTCTCGATGCGGTCGTAGCCCCACGCGAAGAACGCGTGCCGGAGCCGTCCTGTGACGACGTCGCGCTCCCACGCTTCTCGCGCGAGCACGTCCCTCAAGCCTCGTGGCGTTACGGTGATCACCGCATCCCTCCGTGATCGGTCTGGTAGGTCGCACTTGGACTGGTCCGGGTCACGCCCGACCGTCCATCGGTCTCATCGGCAGTCACTCTATCATACTGTAGTAGTAGAGTGATAGAGTGACTCAGGAGTCCGGTTCGGGGTCTTCCTGCAGCGATTCATCCACCTTCGACACGAGCTCCTCGGCAGACGTGACCACGTTGCGGACGTACGGTCCCAAGGCAGCCCGCTCGAACACGTTCATCTCTTGCTCGGCGAACTCGAAGATGAACGAGTCGTCGAGTCCCAGGTCCAGCCGTTCCCAGATGAACGAAGACTGCAGCGAGACCGCGACCCGGCAGGCGTACATGCTCCGCCGAGAGTCCCCCTCCGCCGTCTCCATCGTGATCAGGCCCCCATCCACGACCGGGGCGAAGGGCGGCTCGATACCGTGCTCGTTGAGCAGGCGGCGTTCGAGCGGGTGCAGGTAGATGCGCAGCGTGCGCTGGTGCTCCTGGGCGTAGGAAACGAGCGCGTCGAGCAGCTCCCGGCCGGCTCGGTCGTACGGGTTACCGACGTAGGCGCCGCGTCTGACCGCCTCGATGTCGTCGGGCTGGTAGAGGCCTTCTCGGCGAGCCCACTCACCGCTCGAGTAGAAGCCGATGTCGAAGCTCGGCGCGGTGGGATTCAGGTGCGCGGTATCGATCGCGTACTCCTGGCCGGCGTAGACGAGGTCGTCGGAGGCGAAGATGCCCTGGGCGTGGAAGTACGCCGCCTCGGCGAGGTTCACCCGGGAGGTGAGCACGACGCGCACGGGCAGGTGAAGGAACCGGCAGTTCCTGGCCAGCGGGATGTTCTGGTAGACGAAGCTCACCTCGGCGTCGCTGTGACGCGCGAGCCAGGTGCCGAGCAGGTACGGGCGCCGGTGGTAGAGCCCGAACACGTACACGCGCTCGAGCTCCGGGCAGCGCACGGGCGTAGCTCAGCAGATCGACGAGCAGCGGCCCGAACCACGTGTAGCGCCGAGGCGACCAGTCCAGCCACGCGAGCAGCGCCCACCCGACCCCCTTCAGCCACCATCGCAGCCACGGGCCGGCGGCGCCCTTCGGCGCGCGGCGCACGCCGCCTCCCAGGAAGTCGACCTGCTCGGAGAAGTGGTGCTCGAGGAAGAACGCGCGGACCTGGCGCGGGCGCTCGCCGGCGTTCGCGGGGTCGTAGACCACCGCCGGCGAGGTCAGGTTCGCCTGGCCGCCTGCGCGAGCCGTGCGGAGCGCGGTCACCGCCGCGGCGCCCAGGAACCGGACGCGGTCGGCGAACCAGCTCGCGGGACCGGCGGGCGGCAGCAGCCGAACCCGCATCGCCTCGGCGAGCAGGTCGAACCCCTCGTCTCCCCCGTTCAGGGCGCGGAGGATCCGCCGCTCGACGTTCACTGTGCGCGCAACAGCCGCTTCGCGAGCAGGCACTCGGCGATGTCGAAGTCGAGCTGCGTGTCGACGTCGACGGAGTCCTCCTGAGACATCACGTGCGCGAAGGTCTCGGGGCCGAGGAACCCCTGCTGCGCCAGGACGTAGCCGATCTCGCCGAGGTAGAGAGCGCCGTTGAGCCGATGGAACTCGCCGAGCTGCTGCCGAGTGGCCCGCGCGGCGACCGACTCGAGGAAGCCCTTCATGTTGCCGTCCTCGGGCAGCTGGCCGATCCACCGGGGACTGTGCTCGGCTTCGCACACCGAGACGACCGCGCGCCCTCCCGACGACGCCAGCCGCTCGAACCCCTCGTCGATGTCGCTCGCGGTACGCAACGGCGAGGTGGGCTGCAGGAGCGCAAGGTACTCGAAGCTGTCGCCCGCCGCCTCGAGCTCGCGAAGCGCGTGCTCGACCACGGCAAGCATCGGGCTGGCGTCTGTCGCAAGCTCCACGGGCCGCATGAAGGGCACGTCGGCACCGGCATCGCTCGCCGCCGAGGCAACGGCCTCGTCATCGGTGCTGACCACGACCCGGTCGACGCATATCGACTCGAGCGCGGCCGCGATGCTCCACGCGACCATCGGCCGGCCACACATCAGTCGGCTGTTCTTGCCGGGACAGCCCTTGGAGCCACCTCTGGCGGGAACGAGCGCGAGTACTCGGCGACCGTCGAACATCACGCCTCCCAGTCTGGCGGCGCTGACAGCCCCGCATCGCTCGGGGCAGCTCCGAGCGCGTCGGTACCAAGGTCGAAGAAGCGCTTCTGCAGCGAAGGAAGCGCCGGGACCTGCTCGGCGAGGACCGCCGCGATCTGCTCCGCCGCATGACCGTCCCCGTAGGGGTTCGCTCGCTGGGCCGCAAGCTCGCGCACGGGACCCGTGAGTGCCTTCTCTCAGCGTCGCCGAGGATCGACTCGACGGTGGGCTCGGCGTGCAGGACGCTCGGGCCGCGATCGCGCCCCGCCTGGCGCTCGCCGATGTCGACCGTCGGCGTGCCCAGCGACGGCGCCTCGATGATGCCGCTCGAGGAGTTGCCGACCACCACGTCGCAGGCCTCGATCAGCGACAGGTAGCGGCGCGTGCCGAGCGACGGGAACGCGAACGCGGTCTCGGGGTGCGAAGCGACGTACGCCTCGATCGCCTCGAACATCGCCCGATTGCCGGGGTCCGCGTTGGGAAGCGTGAACACCGCGTTCAGGCCGTGCGCGGCGTCGAGCGCGCGAAGCAGCGCGTCGAGCTGGTCCAGCCCTGAGTCGCCGGCGAGGGTCACGGGATGGAACGTGACGACCGCGGTGCGGGTGCCGAACACGGGGCCGAGGTCTGCCTCGAGCTCCTCGCGCGACATCCGGTCGAGCGCGAGCGCGTTGTCCACACCGAGCGAACCGACCGCCCACACACGCTCGGGCTGCTCGCCCAGCTGGACGACCCGCTCCCGGTAGCGCTCCGTCGCAGTGAAGTGCAACAGGCTCATCTTGGTAACTGCGTGCCGGATTGAGTCGTCGATGGCGCCAGAAGCTGAGCTCGCCGCCGTGGATGTGAGCGACAGGCACGCGTGCGAGCAGCGCCGCGGTCGCCGCCGAGAGGATCTCGTAGCGGTCGCCGAGCACGATCGCGAGATCGGGGCGATCCTCGGCGATCGCCTCCGCGATGCCCGCCAGCGCGGCCGCAGCCGCCCCGCTCACGCCGAGCTCGGAATCGTCCTCGAAGTCGAGCTGGATCCGCGCTGCGATGGGAACCCCATCGCCCTCGATCTCAGAGACGGTCCAGCCGAACCGCTCGTCGAGGTGGGTTCCGGTGACCCAGAACGCGACGTCGAGGTCGGGGTTCTGGGCAAGCCGCAGCGCGAGCGGGCGGAGCAGCCCGTACTCGGCTCGAGTGCCGGTGACGATCCGCAGCTTCGCCGGCGCGCTCACTTCCCGACCTCCGCTCTGGTCGATCGGCTCGTCGGCCGCGTACGCGCGCATCGCCGCGCCGGCCGACCAGCCGGTCCCAGGCGAACGGGCTGAGCCCGGTTCCCGGCCGCTTGGTGGTCAGGTTCTCGGCAGAGAACGGCTCGCCCGCGGCGATCTCCTTCGCGGCGACGATCGAGGTGCGCGCCGCCTGCGCGTTCTGACGCTCCAACTCGGTCGGCTGCTTCACGCCGTCACCCATCGCCCTCTCGACCACCCTCACCGCCGAGACAAGCTCGGCGAGCTGGCCGGGTTCGAGCGAGGCGCGATGGTCGGGACCGGGCAGTGACCGATCGAGCGTGAAATGCTTCTCGAGGATCGTCGCACCGAGCGCCGCAGCGGCGATGGGCACGACGGTCCCCTCGGTGTGGTCGGAGTACCCCACCTCGACGTCGAACGTGTCTCGCAGCGTCAGCATCGCCGAGAGGTTCACGTCCTCGGGCGGCGTCGGGTACTCGGTGGTGCAGTGAAGCAGCACGATGCGCTCGCGCGGGCATCCCGATCCCTCGAGCACCGACATCGCCTCGGCGACCTCGTCGAGCGTCGCCATCCCCGTCGACAGGATCACGGGGAGGCTGGTGGCTGCCACCGCTCTCAGGAACGGCACGTTGGTGAGGTGCCCGCTCGGCATCTTCATCCGAGCCACGCCCAGCTCCACGAGCAGCGACACGCTCTCGACGTCGAACGGGGTCGACAGGAACTCGATCCCGCGATCGGCACATCGCTCGATCAGCGCGCGGTGGTCGTCCTCGGTGAGCTCGAGGCTCCGCAGCATCCCCGCCTGTGTGCCCTCGCCGGTCGCGTCGGTCTGGTACGCCGCCTTGGGCGCCGAGTCGAGCACCAGCGTGTCGGCGCGGAAGGTCTGGAACTTCACGGCATCGGCACCCGCCTCGGCGGCGGCATCGACGAGCTGGAGCGCGAGTTCGAGCGAGCCGTTGTGATTCACGCCGGCCTCTGCGATCACGTAGACGCGATTCACTCGCGCCCTCCGCTGCTCGCCAGCGGCCGAGCCGGTACGCCTGCGACCGTCGTGCCCGGCGGGCACGTCTCCCACCACCGCTGCTCCGGCACCCACGACTGCCCCCGCGCCGATCGAGACGCCTTGGATCACGCTCGCGCCGGTGCCGACGTGTGCCCCGTCGCCCACCCAGCACCGATCCGGACAGCGAGCGCGCCGGGCGCCACGTGCGCAAAGGCTCCGATCGTGCAATCGTGATCGCAGACGGCGTTCGTGTTCACGATCGCGCCGTCGCCGACCACGACGTCGGGCCCGATCACCGCGTTCGCCGCGATGAAGCACCCCTCGCCGAGGCTCGCGCTCTCGGCGACCACCGCTGTGGGATGCACGATCGGCGGCAGCGCGAAGCCCGCCGCGCACGCCCGCTCGTGGACAGCGCGCCGGGCGGCGGAATCGCCCACCGACCCCACGCCCACCGCCGCGTGCACGATGCCTCGCGCGCGGAGGTCCGCCAGGTCGTCGTCGGTGCCGAGCACTTCGGCGCCCAGCACGGGCTCGCCGGGCTCGCCGACCGCGGTCACGACACCGCGCACGTGGAACGCGAACGTGCCCGCGCCCCCTCGTGCCGCCGACGTCATCGCCGCCGCCCCGATCGCGTCGATCACGACCTTGGCGTGCCCGCCGTTGCCCAGAACGATGATGTCGGCTCACGACTGGTTCACCCCGAGGCGGTCCATCATGTGCTGGAACTCCCCCATCGCCCCCATGTCGAGCCACGAGCCCTCCGAGACGGGGTACGCACCGACCGGTTCGCCGCGCTCGAGCAGCAGGTCGATCAGGTGGGTCATGTGGAACAGCCGGTCCGACGGGACGAGTTCGAGCACGCTCGGCTCCACGACGTAGAACCCGGTGCTCACCATGTGGTCGAACGCGGGCTTCTCGGCGATACCGATGAGCTGTCCCTGCTCGCCGACGTCGCACACGCCGTACGGAACGGTGAAGCGCTTCATCGACGCGACGAGCGTCACCGCGTTGCCGGACTCGCGATGGAACCTCAGCACGTCTGCCGTAGTTCGGCGTCGATCAGGATGTCGCAGTTCGTGAGGAAGAACGTGCGGTCGAGCTGCGGGCGAAGCAGCGACAGCGCACCGGCCGTCCCCAGCGGCTCGTCCTCGACCACCGAGTCGATCTGCCACGGTGTGTCGAGGTCCTCGAAGTACGCTCGGATCAGATTCGCCTTGTGGTTGAGCATCAGGTGGAACTCGCGTGCAGCCCCACTCGGCGAAGCGCTCCATGATGAGCTGCGTGATGGGCTTGTCGCCGACCGGGACGAGCGCCTTGGGCAGCACGTTGGTGAACGGCGCGAGGCGCGTGCCGAGACCCCCGGCCATGATGGCGACCGGAAGGTCGAGCATCTCGCGGGGCGACGGGTGGGCCTCGAGCAGGTCGTGCCACCACACCACGTCGAGGATCGCAGCCCGTCGTTCGGATCGACGACCGGGACGGCGTCGTAGTGACGCGTCGCCATGACGTCCTCGACCTCGTGGCGCTGCCAGCCCGGCGCGACCACGAACGGCCGCGCGTTCATCGCCTCGGTCACCGGAGACGTCATCGGGTTGCCGGCCGAGGATCCAGCGGCGCATGTCGCCGTCGGTCGCCATGCCCAGAAGCCGGTCGCCGGCATCCGCCACCAGCACGAGGCGGCTCCCCGCCGCGTCCATCGTCTGCAGCGCGTCACCCACCGTAGCGGTCGGCAGCACGAGCACCGAACGGACTCGCTCGTCCATCAGCGCCCCTTTCCTCGCGGCCGCGATCGCGTCCGCAACGCGTGCGATGTCGTCCTCGGTGAGATCCGACGAGCACGGGATGTTCAGCACCCGCTCCCAGAACCACCGCGCCGAGTCGACCTCCCACCTGGGTGCCGCCGCATACGGCGGCTGCTCGTGCACCAACCCCCAGACGGGTCGCGACTGGATGCGGTTCTCGGCGAGCGACACCCATGAGCCCTTCGCGGTCCATGCCGAACTGGTCGGGGTCCACGAGCAGCGAGTAGAACCAGTAGTTGGGCTCGGTGCCCTCGGGCACGCCGAGAAGCTCGACGCCGGACACGCCGGCGAGAGCCTGTGCGTACCGCGCGTGATTCGGCCCGCTTCGCGTCGATGAAGCCGGGCAGCTGCTCGATCTGAGCGCAGGCGAGCGCCGCGGGCAGGTTGGTCAGGCGATCGTTGAAGCCGACCTCGTCGTGGTAGTAGCGCACCTCGTCGCTCTTGGCGATCTTCGAGAGGTGGAGCGCCCGGTCGCGCGACCTCGGGATCGTCGGTGATGACGCAGCCGCCTCCACCGGCGGTGACGATCTTGTTGCCGTTGAACGACAGTGCTCCGGCGCGGCCCACCGCTCCCGTCGCTCGGCCCGCGAGCGGGCCTGCCGTCCACGCGCGATCCCAGCGATTCCGCCGCGTCCTCCACAACCTCGAGGCCCCAGCGCGCGGCAACCTCGAGCAGCGACGCCATGTCGCAGGGGTTGCCGAACATGTGGACGGGCACGACCGCCGAGACCCGCCGCCCGGTCTCGCCGCTCGCGACAGGAGCCGTCGTCCGTCGCGCTCGCACCGCTCGCTCCAGGAAGCGCGCGACCGCGGCGACGTCGAGGTTCATGAACTCGTCGCATCCCACGAGCACCGGCGTTGCGCCGGCGTAGCTCACGGCGTTCGCGGTGGCGATGAAGGTGAGTGTCGGGCACGATGACGAGATCGCCCGGCCGGACCCCGGCCGCCCGCAGCGCCGAGGTGCAGGGCCTCGGTGCCCGTGACCGTGGCGACAGCGTGCGCGGCGCCGACGGTCTCGCGAACGAGCCCCTCGAAGCGCTGCGACGTACGGGCCGGCCGTCGACACCCACCCCGAGCGCAGCGCATCGAGGACGTAGGTCTCCTCGTTGCCGCCGCAGCACGGGGACGGACAGCGGCAGGAACGGCTGGGACTGGTCTTGCGGTCATGAACGCCTTCCGTCGTCTGTCTCGCCATTGTACGGAAAGTACCGCCGCACTCGGCCGCCGAGCGCGGTCACGACACGCCTGACTGCCGATCCGGCTACGGACGCATCCCGTCGGAGTCGAAGCCCGTCGCGTCCGACGTCGCGGAGATCTCCTCGCGTCTCCCGCGCCTCGAGTTCGGCGGCCTGCTCGTCGGTCACCTCGGCCTTCGCCTTGCGGCGGCGATTCGAGCAGCGAGCGCAGCTCTGCGACGGTCACGACTCGGAACGCCACGAACAGCAGGAGCAGCAGCGCGAAGAGCACCGCCTTCAGCGCCATCCCGACGAAGATGCTGACATCGAGCGATGCGACCGCGTAGGTCGCCGCGAAGCCGAGGGCGTAGATCGCGATGACCGCGACAAGCCGTCCGTCCTCGAACTGCCCGTCGACCCGGCCCGCGAGGTACCGCGCGCCCGCGGCCATGACCACGTACGCCGCGAAGGTCGCCCACGCGGCGCCGTACATGCCGAACGCGGGGATCGCCCACAGGTTGATGCCGACGTTGATCACGAGCGCGGCGGCGGACAGCGGTGGGAGCCACCTCGTCTTGGCGGCGTAGAACACCGGCGTCGAGACCACCATGTACATCGCGAAGAAGAAGTAGCCCGCGACGATGATGGGCATGATCCCCGCACCCGCCCAGTACTCCTTCCTGCTTGCCAGAAGCACGAGCAGGTCCGGCATGTACATCGTGAACCCGATGGCCGCGATCGCGACCGCCGAGGCATAGACCGTGGTCAGCCGCGGCAGCTGCCGCCGGCCCTCCTCGGTGCCGGCCAGGTCGTAGTAGATCGGGCCCCACGCCCGGTTGATCGACGTGGTCACGAGGTTCAGCGCCATGGACAGGTTGTACGCGTAGGAGTACACGCCCGACCTGGGCGAGGGTCGTCAGGCGCCCCAGCATGAGGCGGTCGGCGAAGGTCAGAGCGAAGCCGCCCAGGAAGTAGTGCGGCACGAGCGGCAGCCCGAACGACAGCGACCGCTTCAGGCCGGAGCGGGTGATCTTGGGCCGCCACCTCGTGATGAGCACGTAGATCGCGAACGGCACCATGATCGCCGCCCCGAGGAACGTGCCCTTCAGCGAGCCGTAGGCAGCTTGCCGGAACACGACCACGAACAGCAGCGTGAACCCGGTGTTGATCGCGAACTGGCTGAGCTGGAACACGCGTGTGGAGCTTGGCGTGGCCCTGGGCCCGGTTGACGGCCTGCTGCATCGAGAGCGGCACCATCATCCACCCGGTCAGAAGGGCGATCACGACGTACGGGGTGAACGTGAACGCGTCTTCGTTGGTCAGCCACGGGGTGTAGATCGGGCCGAGGAGCATGAGCACCGCAAGCACGATCGTCGCAGAAGCCCATGGTGAACATGACCACCGTGAAGAGCATCTCGCGGTGGTCTTCCTCGCCCTTGGACTGCTGGCGGTAGTACAGGGTGAGCGAGCCGTCCTGGCCAAGGAGCATCACCACGGTGACCATCGACGTGATCATCGCGGCCAGCGAGTAGATGCCGTACTGCGTGGTGGTGAGGTAGGCCGTGTAGATCGGTGCGAGGATGATGCCGGCCATCTTGGGCAGCAGGGAGCCGAGGCTGTAGATGGCGGTGTCTTTGAAGACGCGTTTGACCTGATCGAGCACGGGTTCTCGGCAGACCCTTCGTCAGTCGGTCGCGGCCGCAACCCCGTTCGCGGCCGAGCAGGACGCCGTGAGCGCTTCGGCGGCCTCGACTAGGCTACCCGAGCGGGGCGACTGCGTCAGGCGCGCGTTGCCGTGACGGCATCTGTGCCGCACGAGCCCTCGTGCACTCGTGGCGTTTCAGGTTCCCCGCATGCTCCCGGGCCGAAGAGCTCGAGCAGCTCGGCGTGAAGGCCCGCCGGATCGGGCGTCGACCGTCTCGTCGAGCCGATAGGTCTTGGTGCTGCACTTGTCCTGATCGCAGACCGCAAGCTCCACGAAGTCCCGCCCCGGGTAGCGCGACAGGATCTCCTTGAGCGCGCTCGCGCGTCCGTTCGTCAGCGCGCCGGCATCGGTCTCGACGATGATGCGCTGGGGCGGCGCGGCGAACGCCCCACCGTCGAACGGCTCGAGCTCGGCTGCCACGAGCTTCACTCCCCGGTCGTCGCTTCTCGAGCTCGCGCCTTGACCCGCAGCACCGCGTCGACCTCGATCAGGTCGCGGTAGCGGTCGTAGACCTGCGGGAACATGACGGTCTCGATGGAGCCCTCGAGGTCCTCGAGGGTAACGACCGCCATCATCGTGCCCTTCTTGGTGGGCTTGCGGTCCACCGCGGCCAGCAGGCCGGCCCACCAGCCGGTTGTCCCGTTGGCAGAGCTCGTCGACCTCGGCGAGCGAATGGTCCGAACCGCGACGGACCTCGTCGGCGATCTCTCGCAGCGGATGGTCCGAGACGTAGATGCCCAGCATGTCCTTCTCGAACTTGAGCTTGATCTTCTTGTCCCACTCGTCGCCGTTGGGAGCGACGACCGGGTCGTGGTCGGCGAGTTCCTCGGCAGCGAAGAGGTCGAAGATCGAGCCCTGTCCCGCGTCGATGTCCTTGCGCTTGCGAAGGGAGGCGTCGACCGTCTCTTCCATGAGCGTCATCAGGTGCTTGCGGGTGTAGCCTGTCGAATCGAACGCGCCCGCCTTGATGAGCGCCTCGATCGTCTTCTTGTTCATCGGCCGAGAGGTCCACCCTGTCGCAGAAGTCCTTGAGCGACGTGTACGGTCCGTCCTCCGCGCGCACCCGCACGATGTCCTCGACGACGCCCTGACCCACGCCGCGGATGCCCGCGAGGCCGAAACGGATGCCGTCCCCCACCGCGGTGAAGTCGCGCCGCGACGAGTTCACGTCGGGCGGCAGGACGTTCATGCCGGCGCGGTTGCACTCGGCCACGTACTTCACGATCGAATCGGTCTTGCCGGTGTAGCTGGTGAGCACCGCGGCCATGTACTCGAGCGGGTAGTGCGCCTTCAGGTAGGCGGTCTGCATCGTGATCAGGCCGTAGGCCGCCGAGTGGCTCTTGTTGAAGGCGTACTCCGCGAAGGGCAGGATGTCGGCCCACAGCTTCTGCGCCAGCTTGGGGTCGTACCCGTTGGCCTGCCGCCCCTTCGACCCAGTGCTTCTCAAGCGGCACGAGCTTGTCGAGCAGCTTCTTGCCCATCGCCTTGCGCAGCTTGTCGGCCTCCGCCGCCGAGAACCCCGACATCGTCATCGCGATGCGCATGACCTGCTCTTGGTAGACGATGGCGCCGTAGGTCTCCTCGAGGATCGGCTTCAGCCGCTCGTCGTAGTACGAGACCGGCTTCTTGCCGTTCTTGCGCTCGACGAAGTCCTTGACCATGCCGCTGCCGAGCGGGCCCGGGCGATACAGGGCCAGCACCGCGACGATGTCGGCATAGGCAGTGGGCTTGAGCTCTTTGAGCAGCTGCCGCATGCCCGCCGACTCCACCTGGAACACGCCCGCGGTGTCGCCGCGCTGCAGAAGCTTGAAGGTGTCCGGGTCGTCGAGCGGGATGTCGTCGGGGTCGATCCGCACCCCGTGATTCGCCTCGATCTGCTTCACCGCGTCGGCGATGACCGTGAGGTTGCGCAGGCCGAGGAAGTCCATCTTGAGCAGGCCCAGGTCGGCCACCGTGGGTCCGTCGTACTGGGTGATGATCTGGCCCTTGGTGTCCTTCTTGACCGGGATGTACTCGTGGAGCGGTCGGGGGCAGATCACCACGCCCGCCGCGTGCACGCCTTCGTTGCGGGTGATGCCCTCGATGGCGCGAGCGGCATCGACGATGCGTTTGGTATCGGCGTTCTGGGCGTAGTCCTGCCGGAACTCGGTGTTGCCCGCGATCGACGAGTCGATGGTCGCGTCGAGTTCCGAGCCGATCATCTTCGAGATCTTGTCAGGGATGCCGTAGGGATAGCCGAGCACCCGGCCCGCGTCGCGAACCGCCGCCCTCGCCTTCATCGTGCCGAAGGTGACGATCTGCGCCACGTGGTCGGCCCCGTACTTGCCTCGCACGTACTCGATGACGTCGCCTCGGCGCTCGTCGTCGAAGTCGATGTCGATATCGGGCATCTCGGTTCGCTCGGGATTCAGGAACCGCTCGAACAGCAGTCCGTTGCCGATGGGATCGAGGCTGGTGATGCCGAGCGAATAGCTGATGATCGAGCCTGCTGCCGAGCCTCGGCCCGGCCCCACGCGAATGCCGTTCTCCTTCGCCCACGACACGAAGTCCGAGACGATCAGGAAGTACGCCGCGAAGCCCTTGCCGTTGATGACCTCGAGCTCGGTGTCGAGGCGCTCGCGGACCTCCTCGGGCAGCGGGTCCCCGTAGCGCTCCTTGAGCCCTTCGACGCACCGCTCGTGGAGGTACGACTCGGGCGAGTGGGTGGTCGGGACGTCGAACGTGGGAAGCAGGATCTGCCCGAACTCCATCGAGACGTTGCATTTCTCGGCGATCTCGAGGGTGTTGGCGAGCGCCTCGGGATACGTGCCCGAGCGCTTGGGTCATCTCGCCCGGCGTCTTGAAGTAGAACTCGTCGCACGAGAAGCGCATGCGCTTCTCCTCGTCGAGCGTCTTGCCCGTGCCGATGCACAGCAGGATGTCCTGCGTGGTCGCGTCCTCGCGGGTGAGGTAGTGGACGTCGTTGGTCCCCACGAGCGGCAGCCCAAGCTCGCCGGCCAGCTTCGCGATCTCGACGTTGAGCTGCGACTGGCTCACGCCGTTGTCCGCGGTGATGCCCTGCTCCTGGATCTCGAGGTAGAAGTCACCGGGCGCGAACAGTCCCGCGTAGGTCTCGGCCCACTTACGAGCGTCCTCGGGCTGACCCTGCTCGATGGACTTGCTCACGATGCCGCTCATGCAAGCGCTCGTGGCGACAAGCCCCTCGCTGTAGCGCTGGAGCAGGTCGAGGTCGACCTGCGGCTTGTAGTAGAAGCCGGACACCGCCGCCTCGGAGACGATCGTCATGAGGTTGCGATAGCCCTGGTTGTTCTTCGCGAGCAGGAGCAGGTGGTAGAGCTCGGGCTTGCCGTCGCGCTTGGTGCGGGAGTTGGGGGTGAAGTACACCTCGCAGCCGATGACCGGCTTGACCTCACCGCCGCCGATCTTGGGGTTCATGCACGAGCGGTAGAAGTCGACCGCGCCGTACATGTAGCCGTGGTCGGTGATCGCGAGCGCAGGCATCTCGTGCTCGCGAGCGCGCTGGACCAGCTGCTTCACGCGGGCGGCGCCGTCGAGCATCGAGTACTCGGTGTGCGTGTGGATGTGGACGAACGACATCGCCTCGCGCCTACCCGTCCCCGCGCGAGAGCTGCTCGGCCGGAGGGGTCTCCTCGGGAACGTCATGACCGAGCTTCGCGAGGACTTCCCGATAGCCGTCGGCGCCGTAGTTCAGGCACTTGCTCACGCGAGCGATGGTGGTAGCCGAGGCACCTGTGGCCTTCTGGATCTCCTGGTAGTGCTCGCCAGCGGCGAGCATCGTGGCGACCTGAAGCCGCTGCGCCATGTCGTGGATCTCTCGCACGGTGCACAGATCGAGGAGCAGCGCGTAGGCCTCGTCGGCATCCTCGAGCGTGAGCAGAGCGGCGATGAGCTCATCGACAGCGGGCGTGCGCAGCCTATCCTCGGCCATGCGTGCAGGCATCCCCTCGATGTGTCCGCGCAAGATGACGGCGCGGAGGCGGCAAACCACAAGATACAGGGGTGAGGATAGCACTTGGCGACGACATCCTGTGCCTGTGGACAGCCGAACGGTCAGCCCGCCGAGACGAGCGGAGACGTCGTCCGACGACCCGCCTGACGCTAGGTGATGGGCGAGATGGGCTCGTCGTCGGGGAGTGCGTCCGCCACCGAGATGCGTCCGGGCACGACCGTGCGCTCGCGGTCGATCGATGCGGCGACCGGGAGCGTGGAGAGCGCTATCAGCGCCGCGATCAGGCCGCCGCCGATCAGCACCGCCTGTACGCCGAACGCAGCGGCCAGCGCGGGGGCCAGCGCGAGCGGCAGCAGCTCCCCGGCGTTACGGTGTATCTGCGCGGTGCCCATGATCCGACCGAGGTACTCGTCCGGCGCGTCGACCTGCATGAGCGTTCTCAGCAGCGGCTCGATACCGCCGATGAACGCGCCCCACACGAACGCACCCAGCGCGATGATCCGCAGATCGACGGTGCCGACGTACAGGATCGCACCCATTCCCACCAGCGCCACGCCCACGGCGAGCCCCCTCGCCGAGGTGACCTTGCCCGGTAGCCGGGTGAGCACCAGGGCACCGAGCCCGATACCCGCGCCGAAGATCGAGTTCACCCATCCGATGGTCTCGATGCCCGTCTTCACAACATCGCGGTAGAACAGGGGCTCGAGCGCACCGAACGCGCCGAAGCTCATCCACACGACCGTGCCCATGAGCATGTAGTAGCGGACGCCCCGCAGGCCGTAGGCGATGCGAAAGCCATCGGCGATCTCGCGGAGCGGGTGCTTCTCCTCGGCCGGCTTCGCCATCGGGGGCGTGTGGACCGGCAGGACGAGTGCCGCGCCGACGACGGTCATGACGGCGTCGAGCCAGAACACCGACTGGATCGAGATGTACTTCGCCATGACCGCGCCGATCGCCGGTCCTACGACGAACGCCAACGCGCCGACCCCCTCGAGCAGGGAGTTGAGTGGCACAAGGTCCTCGTCCTTCTCGGCGAGGTAGGGTGCGAACGAGCTGGTGGCGGTCATGATCGGCGCCACTGACAACCCGAACACGACGCATCCGGCGATGAGCTGGCCGAGAGACGTCGTCATCGTCATCGCGATCGCTGTGGGCGCGTAGATGATCTGGGCGCCGAGCAGCACTTTTCGCGGACCGTAGCGGTCGACAAGCAGGCCAGAGACCGCCGCACCGATCATCTGGGTGATGACGAGCGTCCCCATGACGGCCGCGAGCTGGGTCGGGGTCGCCTTGAACTGGTACGCGGCCATACCCCACACGCCGATGAAGAACGCCGCCTCGCCACCCATGCGTGCGAGAAAGCGCGCCGCGACGACCAGCGCGACGTTACGGTTGTTGCGGAGGAGCTGAAGCATTGAAGCAGTTCCTTGCGGGTCGAGATCCTCGGTCTTCCTGGGGCCGTTCTACACCGATGCGACCCCCACGCATCGATTCCGGCCCGAATTGCATACGGTAGCACAGCGGATGACTGGACAGCTCGCCGAAAGCGCGCTGTCGGACGTGTCGGACATGTCGGACGTGTCGGACATGTCGGACATGTCGGACATGTCGGACATGCGGGACATGTCGGACGCGTTCGCGGAAGCAGACGACGGGAACTCTTGGGGTCGAACGAATAGGACGCCTAGCTGGGACGGCTAGGACGGTCAGCTCGGCTGACCGACCGGATTCACGAGCGAGCCGACCCCCTCGATGCGCACCTCGACCACGTCACCGTGGTGGAGGGGCCCGATGCCCGAGGGCGTCCCCGTGAGGACGACGTCTCCGGGCACCAGCGTCATCACTCCGCTCACGAACGAGACGAGCTCGTAGGGGTGGAACAGCATGTCGCTCGTGCGCGCGTCCTGCTTGAGCTCGCCGTTCACGTAGCACTGCAGGCCCAGGTCGTCCGGCACAACGCCCGTGGCGACCCAAGGTCCCAGCGGGCAGAATCCATCGAAGCCCTTCGCGCGACTCCACTGTCCGTCAGCCTTCTGCAGGTCCCGCGCGGTCACGTCGTTGCCGCAGCACAGACCCAGTACGTTCGCGGCGGCCTCGTCGGTGGTCACGCGGTGGGTCCGGCGGCCGATGACGACGCCCAGCTCTGCCTCGTAGTCCACCCGCCCGACCCCTGGGGGTATCGGGATCGTCTGCCCCGGTCCGATCACGGCAGTCGACGGCTTGAGGAAGATGACCGGCTCGGAGGGCACGTCGTGGCCCATCTCGGCGATGTGCCCCTTGTAGTTGAGGCCCACGCAGACGACCTTCGTGGGGGGTACCGGAGCGAGGAAGTTCGCCTCGGCAACAGAGAGCAGCCCTTCAGGCTCCCACGAACCGAAAGGTTCGTCGGAGATCAGCGTGATCGTGTCGTCGTCGGCAAGGCCGTAGCGGCAATCGCCGTCGTAGAGCACTCGAACGAGGCGCACGGGCTCCCCTGCGGGTCGAAAGGTCGCGGCAGGCGAGGCGCCGATCCAGTCACGTGATCGTTCGCCGCACCGCACAGGCACTTCCATGCGTCGCAGAGGTGTCCTGCCCGAGTGCCATGGAGATTCGGAGAACGGCGTCCGCCGAGGATGGCGTGCCGCGGGGGCCTGCCGGGGCGGATCGCGGCAGGGCTACTCGGCGTCGCCGACGCGGGGATGCGACAAGCCGTACTCGATCGCGTCGACCAGCGCCTCCCACGATGCCTCGATGATGTTCTCCGAGACGCCGACCGTACCCCAGTCCTTCGTGCCGTCGTCCGAGACGATCAGCACGCGTGTCACCGCGCCGGTCCCCTTCTTCTCGTCGAGAACGCGCACCTTGTAGTCGGAGAGCTTGATGTCGGCGAGGTGCGGGTAGTACTTGCCGATCGCCATTCGCAGTGCGGCGTCGAGCGCGTTGACCGGACCGTTGCCCTCCGCCGTCTCGACGTAGCGCGCTCCGCCGCAGTGGACCTTGACGGTGGCCTCCGTCATGACGCGTCCGTCCTCGCGCTTCTCGGCGATGACCCGGAACGATTCGAGGCGGAAGAACGGCTCGTGGGTGCCGATCTCCTTGCGGAGCATGACCTCGAGGGACGCGTCTGCCGCCTCGAACGTGTAGCCGCGGTACTCGAGCTCCTTGATGCCGTCGAGGACCTTGGAGACCGTCTCGGCGTCGCCGCCAAGATCGATCCCCATCTCCTCGGCTTTGAGCGTGAGCGACGCCTTGCCCGCAAGTTCGCTGACCACGAACCGCGCGAGGTTGCCCACCGCCGCGGGATCGATGTGCTCGTAGGCCTCGGGCAGCCGCGCCGCCGCGCTCGCATGCACCCCGCCCTTGTGAGCGAAGGCACTCGTGCCCACGTACGGCTGGTGGGGATACGGCGAGACGTTGGCCGTCTCGGCGACGAAGTGGCTCACCTCTGTGAGGAGCTTCAGCTGCTCGCGATCGAGCGAGTCGTCGCCCATCTTCAGGACGAGCGCCGGGATGATCGAGGTGAGGTCGGCGTTGCCGGCCCGCTCGCCGTAGCCGTTCATGGTGCCTTGCACGTGGGTGCACCCTGCCGAGACGGCCAAGATCGAGTTCGCCACCGCGCAGCCGTTGTCGTTGTGGGTGTGGACGCCCAGCGCAACCTCGGGCAGCAGCGCCTTCATGTCGGCGACGATACGCGACACGTCCTGCGGCAGCGTGCCGCCGTTGGTGTCGCAGAGCACGACCGCCGAGGCACCCGCGCTAGCCGCCGCGCGACACACCTCGACCGCGTAGGCCGGGTTCGCCAAGTAGCCATCGAAGAAGTGCTCGGCGTCGAAGAAGACAGTGCGTCCGGCCTCGGCGAGATGGCGCACGGAATCGGCGACCATCCGAACGTTCTCCTCGAGGGTGGTCTGGAGCGTCTCGGTCACGTGGATGTCCCACGACTTCCCGAAGATGCAGAGCGCTTCGCACCCCGTGTCGAGCAGCGCCTGGAGTCCGGCATCGTCGGAGGCGGCGGTGTCCTTGCGACACGTCGAGCCGAAGGCCGAGATCACCGCGTGCTCGAGCTTGAGCGTTCGCGCCCGCTCGAAGAACTCGATGTCCTTGGGGTTCGAGCCCGGAAAGCCGCCCTCGATGTAGTCGATGCCGAGCAGATCGAGCTTGGCGGCGATGCGCAGCTTGTCCTCCACCGACAGCGACATGCCCTCTCGCTGGGTGCCGTCACGAAGGGTGGTGTCGTAGAGCGTGACCTTCACCGCCGGAACGCCTCGCCTTCCTGAGCTCGCCGCGCCCGGACTACCCGACGTACTCGAGCCAATCCGCATAGGCCGGCTCCTCGCCGGTCACGACACGGAAGAACGTCTCCTGCAGGTCCTTCGTGATGGGACCTGGCGGGCACACGGGCCGATGGTCGACCGACGCCACGGGCACGACCTCGGCAGCCGACCCGGTCATGAACATCTCCTCGGCCGTGTAGAGGTCGGTGCGTACGAGGGATGCCTCGACGACCTCGTAGCCCTTGTCCTTGGCGATGCGCATGATGCTGTCGCGGGTGATGCCCTCGAGGATCCCGTCCGAGACAGGCGGGGTCATGATGACGCCGTTCTTGACCACGAAGAGGTTCTCGCCGGTACCCTCGGTGACCTTGCCGTCCTCGTTGAGCAGGATCGCCTCGGCGTAGCCATGCTGGTTCGCCTCGACACGGGCGAGCGACGAGTTCAGGTACTGGCCGCACGCCTTCACCGCAGGCGGCGTGGCGTTGATGCCGCGCTGGCGCCACGAGGACACGCCCACGGCGACCCCGTTGTTGAGCGCCTCGTCGCCGAGGTAGGTGGCCCACGGCCACACCGCGATCGACATGTTCACAGGGGCAGGCATGAAGTCGAGCCCCATGACGCCGTAGCCGCGGAACACGAGCGGCCGCACGTAGCACGAGGTGAGCGCGTTGGCGCGGATCGTCTCCTTGACGGCCTCGACGCTCTCTTCGACCGAGATCGGCAGGTCCATGAACAGCATCCGTGCGGATCGATCGAGGCGCTTCATGTGGTCGGTCAGCCGGAAGACCGCCGGACCCTGCGAGGTCTCGTAGCAGCGGATGCCCTCGAAGACGCCGGAACCGTAGTGCAAGGCGTGGGTGAGTACGTGGACGGTGGCGTTCTTCCACTCGACCAGCTCGCCGTCCATCCAGATGAAGTCGACCTCCGGAAGATCGGCCATCGCCCTCCCCTTTCCTCGATGCCTAGCGTCGTATGACCAGCCGAGCCAGCACGCGGGACGCCGAACGCCGAAACGAGCTCCGACGGGAGGCGTGTTGGTCTAGACAGTGTACGCGAGCTGCGCGGACGCGTCAGCGCGAATCGCCGTGCCGTCGACCCGCCCCGCGCGCCTACCCCGCCAGCTGCTCGGCGACAAGGTCCCCCATCGCCGACGTCCCCACGAGCCGCTGCGGCGACGTCTCGGCGCTGGCGATGTCCTTCGTGCGCCACCCGGCGTCGAGCACCCCCTCGATCGCTCCGGCCAGGGCGTCGGCCGCCTCCTGCATCTCGAAGCTGTAGCGCAGCATGAGCTCCACCGAGAGCAGCATCGCGAGCGGGTTCGCGATCCCCTGGCCCGCGATGTCGGGAGCGCTCCCGTGGCTGGGCTCGTAGAGTGCAGTCCCGTCCCCGAGGCTCGCGCTCGCCAGCATGCCGAGCGACCCGGTGAGCATCGACGCCTCGTCGGAGAGGATGTCCCCGAACATGTTCTCGGTGACCATCACGTCGAACTGGACCGGCCACCGGATGAGCTGCATCGCGGAGTTGTCGACGAGCTGGTCGACGAGGTCCACGTCCGAGTACTCGGCCGCGTGTACGCGGTGCACGACCTCGCGCCAGAGCCGGGACGTCTCGAGGACGTTGGCCTTGTCGACGCTGTGCACGCGCCCCCGTCGGGTCCGCGCCGCCTCGAACGCCGTCCGGGCGATCCGCTCGATCTCGTACTCGCGGTAGTCCATCGTGTCGTAGGCACGCATCCCCGGTGCCCGCTTGCCATCGGCGCCCGCGGGTCCCGCACCCTCGACGCCGGTCTCACGTGCCCGGGCCCCGAAGTACAGCCCGCCCGTCAGCTCGCGAACGATGAGCATATCGACGCCCTCGAGGAACTCGGGCTTCAGCGTGCTCGCATCGCGCAGGGCGTCGAAGATCTTGACTGGGCGCAGGTTCGCGTAGAGCCCCAGGGCCTTCCGGATGCCCAGCAGCCCCTGCTCGGGCCGGGGTTTGTCGGGGTCGGTGGTGTCCCACTTGGGCCCGCCGATCGCAGCAAGCAGCACGGCATCGGCAGCCTGCGCTGCCTCTAGCGTTGCATCGGGCAGTGCGGTTCCAGTCGCATCAATCGCCGCGCCGCCGAGCAACGCCTCTTCGAACTCCCACCGGACGCCCCGACGGGTGCCGATGACTTCGAGTACCTTGATCGCCTCGGTGGTGATCTCGGGACCGATGCCGTCGCCCGGCAGCAGGCAGATGCGGTGGGTGAGCCTCGCGCCGGCGGCGGCGCCGCTCGCCTCGCCCACTACGACCCCACCTTCTGCTTCACCGACTCGATCAGCCCCCCCTGCTCGATGATGTTCTTGACGAAATCGGGGAACGGCTGGGCCTGGAACGTCGCGCCGGTGGTCTCGTTCGTGATCGTGCCGGCATCGGCGTCGACCGACACCTTGTCGCCGTCGCCGATACCGTCGACCGCCTCCGGCGATTCCAGGATCGGCAGACCGGTGTTGATCGCGTTGCGGTAGAAGATGCGCGCGAAGCTCTTGGCGATGACCACCGAGACGCCAGCCGCCTTGATCGAGATCGGTGCATGCTCGCGGGACGAGCCGCACCCGAAGTTCTCCTCGGCGACGAGGATGTCGCCGGGCTGGACCTTACCGACGAACCCGGCGTCGAGATCCTCCATGCAGTGCTTCGCGAGCTCTGCTGGATCGCTCGTGTTCAGGTAGCGCGCTGGGATGATGACGTCTGTATCGACGTCACGGCCGTAGCGGTGTGCGGTGCCCTCGAACTTCACGGCACGTCTCCTCTCGCCTGTCAGGGTGACGGACAGTGTACCAAGACGAAGAAGGGCTCCCCGAGGGGAGCCCTTCCAGCATGCGAGGAGCGGCACTTCCTACTTGGGGGCAAGCGGTGAGTCCCCGACAGTCGTCCCCGACTCATCAGTGCTCGCAACGTGAATCGCCTTCCACGGCTGACCCTTGAGGCTGATCGCGCCCCAGAAGTCCTCGACGTTCTTGCCGTCGATGGTCCCGCTGTCCTTGCCCTCGACCGTGAACTTCACCTTCTTGACCTCATTGAACTCGCCGAGCGTCGCGAGGATGCCCGCGAGTGCGAGTCGCTTCTCGCCGGGTTCGGCATCGAAGGCCAAGATATCCTTGGTCCAGTCCACCGTGACGACGCCATCCTTGAACGTGACGCTCTTGAACTTCGCCGTCGGCTGCACGATCGCGATCGTAGTGAACAGCTCGGGGGTCGCAAGGAGGTACTCCTGAAGTGCCGCCTCGTAGCGCTTGTTGAGATCGACCACGCGCGGTTCCTCCACCAGCGTCCGGCCGGTCGAGAAGAAGACCGCCGCAGATGTCGTCTCCGCGGGCGCGGATCCGATACCTGGAACCTTCGACTGGGGCTGCGAGCAGCCGGACAAGAGAAGCACCGGCAGGAGCAGCACGACTGCCATCAGCAGCGTATTGCGCGCAGTACGCGTCATTCGACGTCCACCGCCTTCGGGGTCATCGGTACGTTCGGCGCTTCGTCGGCCGACAGAACCTCGACGAGTTCCTCGTAGCTAGCAGCGGGGACCTCGAGATCCTGTGCGGCTGCCAGGGCCGCCTCAGACTCAGCGAGCAGGACCTTCTTGCCCCGCATGGACACGGCAACCGCAAGGCTCTTGGCGTCGGCCTCGGAAAGCCCGTAGGTCTCGATGATCTCGTCGAGCTTGGCTTGGTCGAACTTGCGACTCTTCCACTTGAGTTCCAGATCGGTCATTGCAGCGAATGCCTCGGCGTCAGTCTCGGGGACGTAGAGCGCCTTCACTGCCTTGGCGACGTCGGCGCCGTGCGTGGCGTCAGCAGCCATGCGGCCGACGAACTCGGGCGTGGGCACGTAGTGGTCGCGGCGGAGAAGCAGCCACGCGATCAGACCCGCGAGCAGGAGCAGCGGAATCAGCAGCCACGGCGCGGCAGGCAGGAAGGCGGCCACACCCGTGCGCGGCACGTTGAAGACTTCGATGCGGTCGTTGAACTTGTCGGCGACGACGAGCTTGCCGTCGGCGTAGTCGATGCCGTCCGGATAGTAGAAGGTACCGTCATCGTGGCCAACGTCGCCGATCTTCTGGATGAACTCGCCGTCCGCGTTCAGCATCACGAGCTCGCTGTTCATGCCGTCGACGACGTAGAGGTTGCCGTTGTCGTCACGGGCGATGCTCGCGGGAAGGCCGAACTTGCGGTCCGGACCCTGGTACTGGACGGCCTTGTCGGCGGGGATCGGGTTACCGTAGACCCACTTGACCTTGCCGGCCTTGTCCAGCGCCTGCACGCGGTAGTTGAAGGAGTCGGCAACGTAGATGTTGCCGTCCTCGTCAACTGCCACGGCGCCGGGCTTATCGAACTGGCCGTTCTTCTTGCCGGCCGCGAGGTAGCCGGTGATCGGCTTCAGGTCGGCGTTGAATACGACCACGCCTGGGGGCATGGTCACGTACAGGCGACCGTTGGGCGCCATCGTCAGCGACAGCGGCCAGTCTTGGAACTTCATCTCCTTGATCGCGCGGCGGTTCGAGTCGTAGACGACGACCTTCTTGAGGCCCTTGTCGAGCACGTAGCTGCGGCCGTCAGCACCCACCGCGACATCAATCGGGTTGTTGAGCTGCAGGTTGCCCTGACCCGGATCGCCGTAGGTTGCGACGAAGTTTCCGCGGTCGTCGAACACGACGATGCGGTGCTTGCCGGTATCGGCAACGTAGAAGTTGCCGTCGGGAGCAACTGTGACCGAGCTGGGCCTGCGTAGCAGGTCGCCCTCGAAGCCGTAGATCGAGAATCGGAAGTTGCGGTCCTTGCTTCCCGCCTCGCCTGCGATCGACGCCGGCCTGGTGAGCTGCCAGTAGCCGATGCCGATGATGCGCAAGCAGTAGCAGCAGGATCGCAGCGATGATCAGGTACTTGACGGCCTGTCTCGCCTCAGTGTTTGCAGCCACGTGCGTACTACCTCCTCAGTCCTGCCGTTACTTCGTGCCGGTGGTCACGTTCGAGCCCTGCGCGGGCTGCAGACCCTGGGTCTGCGCGGTGATCGAACTCTGGATCTCCTTCAGCTCCTTAGGGTGATCCTTCGCGATCGCATCGAACCGATCGCGGGCGGGCTGGTAGTTCGGTGCGTAGGTGAGCGCCCAGCCGTAGTCGTAGAGAGCCATCTTCCAGTCCTTCTTGCGCTCGAAATACTGGCCGCGCTCGTAGAGCAGCAGCGAGTTCTCCGGGTTGAAGTTGATGGCCTTCGTGAACGAGTCGATGGCCTTCTTGTCATCCCCGGCACGCTCGTAGGCTCGAGCCAGCGCGGTGAATGCGTCCTGGTAGAACGGCGCCTGTTGGCCCTGGGTGTTCGCGGCCTTGACGAGCGACACGACCGCGGCGTCGTTCTGACCGAGCTTGGTCTGCGCGAGACCGAGCACGTAGTACGCCGCTGGGTTCTTCGGCTCGAGGCGGATGGCCAGCTGAGCCTGCTCGATCGCCTGCCGCGGGCTGTTGCGCTCGATGTAGGCGGCAGCAAGTCGAATCCGGGCGTCCGCGTTCTTCGGATTGGCCTGGACGGCCTCCTCGGCGGCGAAGACACCCCGCTCTACCTCACTGCGAGGAACGTTGTCGCCGAGTCCCCCGACGACGACGAAGCGGACGAACAGTCCCGCCAGCACGATCAGGCCGACCACACAGACGACGATCACGCCTTTGAGGACGGGCACGAGACGGGGCGAAGAGAGCACGTTACATCACCTCAGTTAGCTGCAGACGGACAACGCATGCGGTCACTTGTAGGCCTCGTCTCCGGCGATCAGTCGGGAGACCACCCATCCGGCCTTCTTCTTGTCGAGCGTGAGCTGCCACTCGGTCTCATCGTTCGACGGATTCGAGATCGGCTTGCCGGCCTTGTCAGCCCAGAACGACTTGTCCACGTACCGGTACTGGACGATCACCTGCGTTCCGGTGCTGTTCATGTCGGTCACGTCGAGTAGGTTCTCCTCGTGCTTACGAACCCGCTGCTTGCCCTCGGCGGCATACTCGGGCCCCCGCTTCGCGAAGAGCTTCACGTACTCGGGAGTCCAGTACTTGGAGATCGCGGCCTGGTCGTCGGCGAGCACTGCGGCGATCGCCGGACGAGCCACTCGAAGGACATCGCGCCGAATCGCACCGCGCTCGAAGCGGAGTGATCGTGCCCGTCGACGGCTCCGACTTGTTCTCGATCGGCGTGACCTGCGAAGTCCGCGTCGGCGTACAGCCCGCAAGGCCGGCTACGAGGACGACCCCGAGCAGCATGGCGATGAGAGCGCGACGCATCACTGCACCGCCTCGACCTTGATGATCTTCATCTGCGCGGTGCGACCACCCGTGAAGTTGCCGGCGATCGCGTCGAACGTCTTCCGCGCACCCGCGTCGATATCGCGGACGGTGTACTTGACCTGTTCCTTGCGGTCGCCCTTCGAGTCCAGGAGGTTGATCTCGAGGACGACGGTGGCGAGCTTCTTCTTGCCGAGGTTGTCGACATAGCCGCTCACGTGCATCGTGTTGTAGTCGTCGCTGAACGGCGATGCCGCCCAGCCCACCGCGGTCTTCGCGATGGCCTTCTGGTCCGTGATGACCTGCTTCTCCTTGAACTGATCCATCAAGGAAGGATTGGTCGCGACGTAGTACGCCCCGCCCACAAGCGCGAGGACCACGACGCCGATGATCACCCAAGATGCGCGCATACCAGTACGGCTCTCCTTTCAAGCAGGTCAGAACGGTCGTGCACTCAGATTCGATTCATGAAACTCAAGCAAGAGCAAGAGCAAAGCGGGTGCCACACAACCGGGTGTCGGCGCAACAACCCGAGAATCCGCAGCGACGTGCAGTGGCGCACTCCCAGACACCATGTCAGTAGTCAGTCATATCCGCGGGAAGCGGAACGTCACGGGTGTAGTTGTCGGGGCCAGTGACCGGGTTATACCTCGACGTGTACGAAGCGGGGTGACATGCATCGCAGATGCCGTAGGAGTGGCAGTCGAAGCAGCGCGCGTATGCGCCGGGCTTCTGCCCCGTGGCCTGCAGCCCGTGCTCCTTCACCCACGCAGCGCCGCCGTGCTGATCGTTAAGAAGCCCGTGGCACATGCATGACTGGTCGGTGCCGCTGCCCGGCGTACTCCCTTCGAAGTGACAGCGGAAGCACATCTGCCGGTTCGCGAAACCCTCGCGGGCATGGCCAGGGTAGCCCGTCGACGTCATCCAGCCCTGGGGATGGGGCATGACCGTGCCGTGGCACGAAGTGCACTTGGCCTCCTGGTGGCAGGTGTAGCACGCCCCCTTCGCGTCGGTCAGCCTCACCTTCTCGAACGTGGCGATGTCCGAGTTCGCCGCGACATCGCGTTCGTGGCAGGTCGAGCATTCGTACGAAACCTTCGTTCCGTTATGGCACCGCGTACACGCCGCCATCGTCGGGAAGGTGCTGATCGTCTTGCTGTTTGGGTGCGCGGTGGCCCCGTGGCACTTGGCGCATCGCTCCCCGGTCTTCAGGAAGTCGCTGTGGCGGATACGGATGCCGTTCGCGGACGTCGTCCCGCGTGCGGTCCGCGCGTGGCAGCGCAGGCACGAGCCGTTCTCGACCTCGGGGGCGCCGTGCAGATCCGGTACCGCCTTGGTCCCGACGAATACGTAGAGCATCCTCGCGTCTGCGAGCGCCTGACGCACGCCGCCGGCGACACCAGGGGGCTGGTGGCACGCCACGCACTTCGCGCTCTGATGAACGCCCTGCGCGAAGCCCGACTTCTGGTCGTGCTTTCGGTGACAGGAGAGGCACGTCTCGTTGCGCCCCAGGTACGAATTCGCGACCAAGATCGTGGTGATGACGACCAGTATCCCGACGAACCGCCAGATCCAAGCCGAGGGCGGACTCGCGCTCACCCGGCGGCGCCGGGCCTCCGAGAGACGCCGGCTGACCTTACTGCTCGCCGAACCAGAACTCAGCAGTGCGATCGCGAGCGCGATGACCGCCGCCGAGCACGAGCCCCGCGACCGTGAGGACGATGAGCCCGCGCATAGAACCGCCGGCACCGCCGCTGAACGCGTCGCGCAGCGAGAAGAAGAGGTCTCTGATCATTGCTGCGTCACCGGATGTGTCTTCAGCCACTTCAGCTGGTCCGGCTTCACGCCGGGATGGATGTGCTGCGCGTGGCAGTTGTCACACGAACTCTGTTCGTGACAGCGGCTGCACGATTCCTTGCCCGCCTTCTTCACGAGCTGCTTGTGATCGAGAAGGAAGTCCCCGGGGTGCGGCATCGGCACGCCGTGGCATCCGTCACACGCCGACTTCTTGTGACACACGAGGCAGTCTCGAGCACCGGTTGGCCGCTCGAGGACCGCTCGACCGTGCTCGTTGCGGAACTGCTCGGGGTGCGGCACCGCGATGTTGTGGCACTTGATGCACTTGTCCACGGTGTGGCATGCCTTGCAGGTGTTCAGGTCGCCGAGTCCGTGCGTCTCGCGCCATTTCGGGCCGTGGACGAGCTTCCACTGCGAGTTGCTGGCGAGCTGGGTCGGGCGGTCGCCATCGTGGCACTTCTCGCACGACTTCACGTCGGTCGGCGAGACGAAGTGACACGACAAGCACGCGTCCATCGAGTAGCTTGGGGTGGTCACCGTTGTGCCGTGCGCGGTGTTGGCGTGACACGCTGTGCACGACCAGTTGGCCGCCACGACCTCCTTGTGACTCATGATGATCCCGTTGGCCTTCACCGTGCCTAGCATCGCCTTCTGGTGGCAGGCGAGGCAGGCGGCATTCTCAACGGGGAGCGCCATCGACTGACTCCCCGGCACGAACGCGGCGGTCACCATCGAGACCTGAGCGAGACGGCGATCCGCAGCGCCGAAGAAGTTGGTCGAGCCATGGCAGGCGTCACACGTGACCCCCGAGTGGGCGGTCGCCTTCTGCTGCGCCGCCTGTCTGCCGTGGCAGGACGAGCAGAACGAATCGGAGAGCGCCAGCGTCGAGATCGCCGACGCGTACAGGACCGCGGCCGCGATCAGTGCGATCGCTGCCACCCACGCGACTTCGGCGCCGCGACGAAGCCTGCGGTTCCGCGCGAGCTTGCCCGAGGGCCTGCGCGCCCCGGACACACCGCGAGTTTCGGATACTCGATCGGTCATGAGCCTACTCCACCGTCGAGGTCGGGATGGTGGAGCCGGCGCCGACGCCGGACTTCCCTGTCCGCTGAAACACCACCGTCGCGTTGACCACCGGCGAGCCGGTGTTCACGAGGAACTTCTTCTTGTCGACCGGGGGGCCCTGAGGCCAGAACGTCTTGACCCAGGTGACCCATGAGCCCTGACGCCAGGCGACGACCCACTCACCCTGGTCCTTGGTGTAGCCCGTGTATGCGTTCTGGGAACCCGCGACGAAGACCTGCCTGCCGTCGACCGGGTAGCGGAGCGGCGAGCTCGGCGAGGCGCGCAGCCGCGGCGTTCTCGTCGGCGTAGCCCTCGGCGCGGGCGTAGCTCTGTATCTCACGCTGCATCTGCAGGTCGACGTTCAGGGAGACGTAGATGCCCTCGGACTGCGTGTTGTCGGTTCCCGGAACCGTCTGACGCGTGATCGTCTCGTAGCTGATGACGGTCGGAGGCAGCATCGAGAGCGAGGACTTCCCGAGCTCCGGCAGCGTCGCAGGCGTGTAGCGGGTGGCCATCACCGCTGAGCTCTTGGACGCCTCGGCGAACGTGCGCTTGACCGGCCCGTACTGGGTGAGCCACAGGGCGTTCGACAACGATCGCGATGGCCAGTGCGACCACTGCCAGAACCGTGAGCACGGCGGCGGTCCTGCGCGCACCAAAGAGCACTCGGTCGTCGGAGTCTATGCCGTGGCGCTCCGCGCCGAGCAGCCGGCTCATCCTCGATGCCCCGCGGCTCCTGCGGAAGGCGCGTCTCGTCGCTCAATCCTGCTCTTCCTTCTCGGTGTACGTCCCCCTCTTTGAGCAACGGTCACGCCAAGTCAAGGCTCGTTCAGAAAGCACACGAACAGGGCCCCCCGGTCTCCCGAGGGGCCCTGCTCGTTCGCTTCAGGTCAGGTGACCCTAGGCTGGATGTTGAGTCCTACTGGTGGACGCCAACACCCGGGTGGCAACGCAGGCAGACCGCGTCCAGGTTGTTCTCGGAGATCGAGTCGCCGGGACGAGGCTGGTCGAACCGCCGGCGAGCCGCCGCAGGTTCGCGAAGCTCCGGGGTGAAGCCACCGGCGGGAACGTTGATGGTGTACGAACCCAGCAGCTTGATGTCGGTCGTACGACCCGAGTGCGGGAAGTCGAAGCCGAGGTCAGGCAGCGTGGTCATGTTCGTCGGAGTCGCGCCAGCGCCCATGTTGCCCATCGCGACCGCGTAGTCGGCGGTACCGAAGTGGCACTGGGTGCAGGAGTTGCGGCTCGCGCCGGCGCCGGAGCTGCGGCCGCCGGTCGACACGGAGGCCGGGTTGGCCGCCGAGTTCGGGCCCATCAGCCGGGCATGTCGTTGCGGTGGCAGCTGTAGCACTGGCCAGGACCGGAGTACGAACCGTAGAACGGAGCCGGGTGGGTCCGCTCGGTGTGGGCCTTGAAGCCGAGCTCAGGATCGGCGAGGGGCTCCCAGCCACCGAGGTTCAGGTTGTGGCAGTCAGCACACCAGTACGACAGGGCGAACTTGGAGTTGGCGTACGGGTAGCGATAGGCGCCGCCACCCGGACGGTCGTGATACGCAGCGGCGTCCGGCTCGTGGATGTCCTGGGCGATCCAGATCGGGGCCGCAGCGGTCTCGCCGTTCTGGTTGTACACGAACGCGGCCGAGTAGTCTCTGCGAGAAGTTCGCAGGCTGCGGGCGCGCCGGCCCACGGGCCGGCCGAACCGAACGGAATGGCGTTACCCTCGAGGGCCTTGATCTGCTGACCGGGGTTGTAGTAGCCCTCGGCACCCGGCGGCACCGGTGGTGGTGGCCGACGGGTAGCGCTTGAGGAGCTTGTAGCCGGTCGGCTCGAAGCATGCCGAGGGTCTGGTGTTGGCGTCGGCGCTGCGGCTGCCGGTGGTCCAGTTGAAGACCAGCGGACGCCACACCTCGTCGAGGGCGTTGTGGGTCTGGTGGCAGCTCATGCAGCGCAGGTTCAGCGGGCCGATCTTGGCGTAACCGCCGCGGCCGGTACCCTCGTCGCTCTGGCCGTGGTGACGGCCGAAGCGGTACATCTGGAGCTTGGCCTCGTCGTAGGCACGGACCTGGATGGTCTCGCTGATCGCGTTACCGTCACAGTCGACGCCGGACAGGACCACGGGCTGGGCGTACTGGCGGACCGAGGAGTCCGGCACGGAGCACGCGGCGCCGATGGTGTGGCCGTTGGTGGTGTCGATACCGGCCGGGTTCAGGTCGTAGACGACCTTGGTCGAGTGCGCGGACTGGCCGATGTGGCAGTACGAGCACGCGTCGTCCTGGGAGTCGGCACGAAGCAGATAGTACGCACCCTCTGCACGGTGGACGGCGTGACACACCTTGCACTTGTTCGTGGTGGTGTCGTAGCCGCCGTGCGGGTTGGCGTAGATATCGTTCGTGGTCGTCGTGACGACGTTCGTGGTGTTGTCGACGACGGTCTGTGTCGTCGACCTGGGTCGACGACGGTCGCCGGTGCCGGTGAAGGCGTTGTAGCCGCCCTCGGTCTTGTCGCGCGGCGTCCATAAGATCCGGTACGTGAAGTCTGACGCGCCGGGCGGTGGTGCCGCCGGTGGTCGACACGGTGTCCGTGCTGATGACCGTCGGCGGAACGGCGAGAGCCGTACCGGCCAGCGCGAAGACGAACGCCACGACGAGCGCGGCGAACAGAGCCTTCTTCATGTGGTTTCCTCCATTGATGACGTGAGTTTTTGTGAGCGATCGCATTATTTGGTTGCACCTCCTTCCTCGCCAATCGCTTGCTTTGAACGGGGCATTTGGAGCCCCGATGGAACCTCTAGCAAGTGCCGTGCTAATCCTCGTTCAGTCTCCACATTTCTTTCATAACCTGGGCACAAGACGCGCACAGTGCAGTGCTGACACTACGTGTCGTAAGTCACAAGATGGCAATACCGCGGGGGGGTATTTCCTTAAGGTTCGTTGACGGAATCGGTAAGCGGTAGGACCTGCCTCATCCTCGTGGCGCCGCCGTTGCGCCGCAGTTGGGACGAGCGGAGGGGCGCCGGCGTGGCGCCCCTCCTGTCTGTCGCGCAATCGAGCGGCTCCCGCAGTCTCCCCTATTCCTCGGGATGGCACGTCCGGCACCAATACCCGTTGGTGTAGGGAGCGCCCGAGACGCGGATACGGCACGTAGTCCGGGCCGACGTGACAGGGAAGCATCTCGGGATTCGGCGTGGCGCCATCGCTCGGCGAAACGCCGCACGAGTATGGAAGTCGCGGGCGTCCGCGGGATCGCCGTGACAGCCCGCGCAGTCCTGGCCGTACGCGATGTGCTCGGCGTCGTACTCAGGATGGATCGACGTGTGACAGGCCGAGCACTGCCCGTTCCAGCCACCTGCGGGCAACTGTGAAACCGGACCGCCGGCCGCGTGACAGGCCTCGCATCCCAGCGCGCCCGAGCTCGCCTTGGCGTGCTCGTCACGGATGTCCAGGAAGTGGCACTGCGTGCACGGCGCGTACGCGCCGGTGTTGGCCCACGTCATCCCGCCCGGCTCGTTGGCGGTATGGGCCGCGCTGAGGTCCCCGTGCGGCTGGCCGTGGCAGTTCTCGCACACCTTCTCGGTGGGAACCGTGAGGGTCGAGTGGCACACGGTGCACTCGCCCGGCGCGTCCGCGTGGATCGCGCCGAGGTCGCCTTGGTCGTGACAGCCCGCCGCGGCACATGCGGCGTCGGCAGGCGGCAGCGCGTGGCCTGTCGCCATCGCGGCGTGCTGGGCGGTGGGCGTCGCGGGCGGGTGACAGCCGCCCTGCACGCACCCCTTGCTCCAGCTGGGCGTCAGGCTGTCCTTGGGCGAGGGATGGCAGTTGCCGCATCCATCACTCACCGAGCTCGACGTGCCGCGCTGGTGCTCCGGGAACAGCTCGGTCATATGACACGCGTTGCAGGCGATCGGACCGTACGTGATGCCGCCGGGATAGCCACCGGAAATGCTCTGGGCGGCGATGTCGGACTGATGGTCCTCGGCGAAGTAGCCGTGCGGTTCGATCCGGTCGGGATGGCAGGTGACGCAGTTCTTGGTGGACGGCACCGAGCCGTTCGCGTGGCACACGAAGCACGAGGTGTTGGTCTGGTCGTTGGCCTGGAGGTGCAGCGCACCCAAGGTCGCCGTCGGTGTGGCACGCCAGGCACGGGGCGTTCTCGGCGAGCGGCACGTGCGACGCGTTCATCAGCCCGTGCTGCGACGCGGGAGAGCCGGCCGGATGGCACCCTCCCTGCACGCAGCCCTTGCCCCACGCGGGGGTAAGCGTGTTCCTCGGCGAGGGGTGACAGTTGCTGCAACCGTCTGAAGCCGACGAGGCGGTGGACTTGGAGTGCTCGATCACGACGCCGGCAACGTGACAGGATACGCACGAGTAGGGGCCGTACGTGCCCACGCCGGGATACGCGCCGCTCAAGAACTGCGTGGCGATGTCTGCGTCGTGCGAGCCCCCGTGATCGCCATCATGGCAGGCCGTACACCCGGTGTTGCCCGAGGCGATCGCTGCCTTGACCCGGTCCGTGGCGCCGCTCGAGTGACAGAGCGAGCACGTGTTGGCCTCGTCGCGGTAGTAGTGCTCGGCCAGGAGCGCGGAGACGTGACACGGCTTGCAGGGGTCGGCGGCGGTACCAGCCGAGTGGTACGTAGCCATCGGCGCGTTGTGGTACGGCACGGTGGGATATGTGCCGGCGTCGGTGTGGCAGTAGGTGCAGTTCGACATCTGATCGATGCGGACCTCGTCATCGGCGGGGTGGAAGTCCGGCGGCTGATAGAAGCCGCCGATGGGCCCGTCGTAGCCGTGGCACGCATCGCAGTTGCTCATGTCGTGATCGTGCGGATACGAGGGGTGGCAGGTCTGGCATGGGGTGAGACCCGGGTTCGGCATGCTCGCCTGCGTCAGAACGTAGAAGCTCCACGAGAGGTTCGCCGTGCCGTCCGCGTTCGTGGCCTCGACGTTCACGGTGTGCGTGGCGTCGTTGTCGAGCGGCGACTCGAGCGCGGCGGTAATCACGCCCGTAGAGGGATTGTACGAAGACGGAACAGCGACCCCATCCACGATGACGACGGCAGTGACGCCTGCCCCGCTGGGCGTGACACGGGCGCTGATAACGGGTCCGTCAGTGGTGACGGTGCTCGCGGGAGTCGGACTCGGCGAATCGAGAGTGGGCGGCGTGCCAACCCGGAAGCTCCAGGACGTGCTGTAGCGGACGCCAGCCCAGTTCATCTCGGAGACCTCGACGGTGTGCAGACCGCGAGCGAGGTTGAAGCTCGGCGTGTAGGAGATCGTCGCGCGCGAGTAGTTGGTGGAACCGTCGGGGTTGCGCAGATAGGCGACCTTGGGTCGGTAGCTTCTGCCGTCCAGCTTCAGCCACGTCGCGCTGTCGTTGCGCGGACCGGCCTCGTCGAACACCTGCACGCTGATCGGCGGCCGAACCGCCGACGTGCTGCTTCCGGGGATGGGCACCGAGTTGGACCACGTCGCCGGGGCGGCGGCATGGGCGACGGCGCCGACGCCGAGCGCTGCGACCACCACCCCAATCACGACCGCCAGCTGGATCGCGACGAAGCTTGGCAGGTAGCCTTCGGCCGCTCATGCTCGACCCCCATCGTCTCGCGTTCTCGGCGACTGGAACCTTCAGCGACGCTTCAGGTTCAGACATACACAATATATATGTGTCGTGTCGGCGTCTGCCGAGTCCTGCAGGTTCCGCCTGACGAACGGTGCCCGCACGCCGACGGTCGGAGCCGCTGGGGCGCAGCCGAGTGAGCGGACACCGAGAACGCGAGCCATGCCGCCGGGTCGGCTACTCGAGGTCCTCCGGCAGCGCGATATGTCCGGCAACGGCGGTAGCGGCTGCGACCGCCGGCGAGGCGAGATAGACCTCGCTGGTGGGGTCGCCCATGCGGCCGACGAAGTTGCGGTTCGTGGTCGCGACGGCGCGCTCCCCCGCCGCAAGGATGCCCATGTGCCCGCCCAGGCACGGGCCGCAGGTGGGCGTCGACACCGCGGCGCCGGCATCGAGGAAGACGTCGAACAGCCCCTCGTGCATCGCGTCGCGGTACACCTTCTGGGTGGCGGGGATGATGATGAGCCGCACGTCCGGGTGTACGTGGCGGCCCTTCAGGATCTCGCGCGGTGACCCGCATGTCCTCGAGGCGTCCATTGGTGCACGAGCCGATGACCACCTGGTCGACCCAGATGTCGCGCGACTCTGCCGCAGGCCTCGTGTTGCTCGGCAGGTGCGGGAACGCCACGGTGGGAACGATCTCGGCGGCGTCGATCTCGTAGACCTGCGCGTACTCGGCATCGGCGTCGGAGAAGTACTCCACCCACTCGCGCTCGGCGCGATCGTGCAGGTAGGCGCGCGTCGTGTCGTCGACGGCGATGATGCCGCTCTTGCCGCCGGCCTCGATGGCCATGTTGCAGATGGTCATCCGGCCGTCCATGTCGAGCGCCTCGATCGTGGATCCGGTGAACTCCATCGCCTGGTACAGCGCCCCGTCGACGCCGATCATTCCGATCACGTGCAGGATGATGTCCTTCGCCGAGACACCGGGCTTGAGCTCGCCGTTCACCTCGAACTTGATCGAGCTGGGAACCTTGAACCACGCCTCGCCGGTGGCCATGCCTGCGGCCGCGTCGGTGCTGCCCACGCCGGTGGCGAACGCACCGAGCGCGCCGTAGGTGCAGGTGTGGCTGTCGGCTCCGATGATCACGTCGCCCGGCACCACGACGCCCTGCTCGGGGAGTAGCGCGTGCTCGACGCCCATGCAGCCGATCTCGTAGTAGTGGGAGATGCCCTGCTCCTTGGCGAAGTCGCGCATCATCTTGGCCTGCTCGGCGGACTTGATGTCCTTGTTGGGCGTGTAGTGATCCGGAACCAGCGCGATCTTGGCGGGGTCCCAGACCTTGTCGACGCCGACCTTCTTGAACTCCTTGATCGCGATCGGCGCGGTGACATCGTTGGCAAGCACGATGTCGAGGCGGCAGTTCACGAGCTGTCCCGGCTCGACCTCGGGCAGGCCTGCGTGCGCAGCGAGGATCTTCTCGGTGATAGTCATGGGACGGGGCATGTTCACTCCGTTCGTTGGTCGGGGTCGTGCGACTCGGCGCGACCCTGCTTTCGGGACTCGAATTCGCCACTCGCGCCTGGAAGAACGGAGAACGCAATGGGCACGAGCGCGTACAGCAGGGGCACGACGACCGTCCCCCAGTAGTTCACGAGCGAGTCTCCCGCGCCGATCTGCCGGGCCTGGTTCGCAGCAAGCAAGAACCACGCGAGCGGGACCAGGCCCCGATGAGCGCAAACGCCCTCATGCGCGGATCCCGCAAGAGTGCCGCGCCGACGAGACCCAAGACGGCGAGCGCGACCGGAAGCCAGCCGCCACGCCCCAGGAATCGGGTTCCGTACTGCAGCCCGCTCATCAGAAACGCAACGCTGCCATTCCCCATGAACCCGGCAAGACCCTCACCCGGGACGAGGTACGGCCTCGCCGCGAGGTAGTGGGCGACGTAGAACGCCGCGATGGTGACGACGCCGATTCCCCAGGCTGACACCCGAAAACGCCGCTGCCAGGCGTCCCCGAAGAACGCCGAGATCAGACCCGCCAGGGCCAGACCACCGATGACATCTCGGACGAGAACTGCCGATACCACCAGGCCGACCGATAGTACGGTCCACGCTCTCCATCGCATCGAACGAACGGACAGCGCGTACGACGCCAGCGCGAGCACGCCCAAGGCTCCGACCCATTGCTCGGGTGCGAAGAGCGTGATGCTGCTCGCGAAGTAGACGAGGTACGAGCAGAGCGCGGCGCAGGCCGGCAGGGCGAAGGGAAGTCGAACCGAATGGGCGGCCGTCGCGAACACGGACACTGCGGCAAGCGACGCGAGCAGCAGGTACAGCCCGACGATGTCGCGCGGTCCCGGCAGAATGCTCCACACCCAGAAGAGGGTCGGCGTTCGAACATTCACGATCGACTCAAGCGGCCACCGTCCGTTCGTATCCGCCGCCCGCTTGAAGCTCTCGTAATACCCGCTCCCAGCCCTCACCTGCTCGTAGAGCCAGAAGAACCAGCCGTTGTCGACCATCGTTGCGCTGTACTGCGGGCTCGTGATCACCTCGTTGAAAGGTTGTCCCTGGGTTCCATCGGGCATCTGGGATGGAAGCGCGTTCGTCCTCAGCGCGGTCAACCACATGTTCGCGACGAGGAGGAAGACCGCAAGGGCAACGAGCGCGAGTGGCGCCCGCCGAGACCGGGTCGCGCCCCAGCGAACGGCCCGGCGACGGCGCCGCAGACCAGGACGATCACCACAGGATCGGTGCTGAGTGGAGGCGTTCTGAGCAGCACCCAGTCCGGCCAAGCGAATGCGGGCGCGATGAGGTGCCCGAGCGATGCCACCGCCGCGCCGAGCACAGCCGACGTGCCCACATCCGTCGCGACTACCCCGACCGCGATACCGGCCACGACCGCAGCCTGTATTCTCGGGATACCGATGAACAGCCCTCCGCTGCACGCGACGAAGACCAGTACCCCGTTGAGCAGGGCAAGCAGCCCCCTCCAGACCCGTGGAGGCAGCAGGGGCGTCAGGGCATCACGCACCCTGTCGGCGATCGTCGGGCGCACTGCGTCAGCAGTTGAACCCGAGTCCCTCATCGGAGTATCAACTTCCACTTGAGGTTAGGGGTTCTCGACGAGGCAGCTTCCGCCAGCCACCAGGAGTCGATTGAGTGCGTTCGTGTACGCCTTCGCAGAGGCGACGATGATATCCGAGTGAGCGCCGCGGCCGGTGAACACGTCCCCGTTGGCGGCACGAACACGTATCGTGACCTCGCCCAATGCGTCGATTCCCCTGGTCACGGACTGCACCGAGAACTCGGTGAGCTCGTTGGGGACCTCTACGATCCGGTTGATCGCGCGGTAGACCGCGTCAACCGGACCGGTGCCGTGACTCGAGTCGATGAGGGTGTCGCCATCCCTCGATGTCAGCTCGACGGTTGCGGTGGGAATCCCCGGCTCGCCACAGCTCACGTGCACCTGCTCGAGATGGTAGACCTCGTTGAGCGTGCGCTCGCTCTCCCCTACCAGCGCCTCGAGGTCCTCGTCGTAGACTTCCTTCTTCTTGTCCGCGAGCTCGAGGAACGCCGCATACACGCGCTCGAACTCCTCGTCCGGCAGCTCGAAACCGAGCTCCTCGAGGCGGTGGCGGAGCGCATGACGTCCGCTGCGGGCGCTCAGCACGATGCTGGAGCCACCCGCGCCGACGTCCGCGGGATCGATGATCTCGTAAGTGGTCCGCTCCTTCAGCACGCCGTCCTGGTGGATCCCGCTCGAGTGCGCGAACGCGTTCGCACCGACGATCGCCTTGTTGGGCTGCACCAGGATGCCGGTGATGCTCGAGACCATGCGCGACGCTCGCGTGATCTCCCGGGTGTTGATGCCGGTGTCGGCTCCGAAGACGTCGGGACGCTGCTTGAGCGCCATGACGACCTCTTCCATGGCCGTGTTGCCGGCACGCTCGCCGAGCCCGTTGATCGTGCACTCGACCTGACGTGCGCCGGCCTTCACGCCTGCGAGCGCGTTGGCGGTCGCGAGACCGAGGTCGTTGTGGCAGTGGACCGAGACGGTGACGTTCTCGATGCCGTCCACGTGCTCCATCAGGCCGCGGATGAGCCCGCCGAAGACCTCGGGGTACGAGTAGCCGGTGGTATCCGGGATGTTGACGACCGTCGCGCCGGCGGCGATCACGGCCTCGATCATCCGGTACAGGAACTCCGGCTCGGCACGCCCGGCGTCCTCGGCGTAGAACTCGACGTCGTCCACGAAGCTCCGCGCCAGCTTCACCGCGCTGACCCCGCGCTCGAGTGCCTCGTCGCGGGTGATGCGCAGCTTGTCGCGCAAGTGACTCTCGGAAACGCCGATGCCAGTGTGGATCCGCGGGCGGGCGATCCCCTTGAGGGCGTCGGCTGCGACCTCGATGTCCTTGGGCACCGCCCGCGACAGCGCGCACACCGTCGCCGCGTCTCCGACCTCCGCGCCGATGCGCCGCACGCTCTCGAAGTCACCAGGGCTGCTGATCGGGAAACCCGCTTCGATGACGTCGACCTTCAGCCGGAGGAGCTGCCGGGTGATCTCGAGCTTCTCCTCGGTGTTCATGCTCGCGCCCGGCGACTGCTCGCCGTCACGCAGCGTGGTATCGAAGATGTAGACGCGGTCAGTGTTCATGACCCCCTCCTTGCCCCGCGACCGCCTGAACCGCGGGCGCGAGCCCCCTGTGCCGCCTTCGCGACACGGCCAACGACCGGCGCCTCCGCGGACGCGGCTGCTCTGGCGAACGGGAACACCACGAATGCCGCTGGGAGCAGTGCGTATACGAACGGGAGTACACCCGACCCCCAGTAGTTCACCAGTCTGCCCGTCGTCCAGTTGAAGGCGCCGTTGCTCACGAACGCGAATGTGACGAGCGGTGCAATCGTGGCGAACGAAGCGAACCAGCGGAACTGCACGCGGCGCTGAAGCACCGCCCCGACAAGACCCAGCAGTGCGAGCAGGACCGCCCAGAACGCGCTCCGACCGAACATGTCTGTTCCGTACACAAGCGCGGCGGCGGCGAACCGCACCCCGCCGACGCCCAGGCGCACGCCACCTGGTTCCGATGTAAGGTACGGCCTTATCGCCATGTAGTGCCCGACGTACAGAGCCCCAAAGGCGAAGATGGCTGCGGCCCAGACCACTATGCGACTTCGACGCTGCTGCATCGGGGCGAACCACGCCGCAATCAGCCCACCCAAGAGCACGAAGACCAGCGTCTCCCTCGATAGCGCGGCGAGGAGCGCGAGCGAGGCAGCTGCGATGTCGAACGCTCGCCATCTGGGTGATCTCATCGAGAGCGCGTACAGGGCCATCGCGACCAAGCCGAAGCATGCGGCCCAAACCTCCTGGCTGAAGAGCCGCATCTGGACGGGGTAGGCCATGAGGTAGGCAGCGACGGCCGACGCCCCGGGTATCGAGACCGGCAGGCGAACAGAGATCGAGCTCGTGAAGATCACGGACACGACCGCAACCGTTGCGAGCAGAAGGAAGGCGACCGGAATCCAGTCGGGCGGGAGGCGATCCCAGAACCAGAAGAGCGTGGGTAGCCGAAACGCCGTGACTGTGTTCGACACCCAGATCGGGTTGTCCTTCAGCGCCCGATTGAACGCTGGGTAGTATGCATCTCCGGCTCGCATCTGCTCGTAGACCCGGAAGAACCAAGCGTCGTCCGAACCGGCAATCTGGCTGGGGATGTTGCCCTTGAGCTGCTCGGAGAAGGAGGGCACTTCGACCCCGGAGGCGTCGTATCCGGACCGACCGGCAACGCTGTAGGACGTGTACCACAGGTTCCCCAAGATGACGACCAGCGCAAGAGCCAGCAGTAGCATGGACGCCGAACGATGACGAGCTCGCAGCCAGCACACGGCCGCCGAAGCGGATGCTCCGACAAGCAACGCGATTCCCGCGCCCGCCAAGCCTTCTGCAGAGGGAGCGTAGATCCATATGTTCGCCGGCGCAACGACGGCTGCGAGGAAGCACGCCATCCCCCCGACCATCGCGGCCCACACGACCGACGAGGCTGTCAGACCCACAGCGATGCCCGCAACAGCGGCACCTTGGACGCCGGGGACGAACAGAATGAGCCCCCCGAGAGGCAGACGTACGTCAGGACGCCCGAGATGCCGGCGACCAGATCGCGCCCGTTGAGAGCCCTCGCGGCGGTCTTGCGGGCAGTCATCACGACAACTCAGCCTGGTTCGCAGCAGCGCGGCTGTTGATACCCGGCGACTGCTCGCCGTCACGCAACGTGGTATCGAAGATGTAGACCCTGTCCATCATCGACTCCTAACCGTAGCGGGCTTCGATGCCCTCACCGGCCTGCCTGGAACTCGGTTCTCGGCGGCTGCCGCGGAGCTGGGCACGGCGCCAGGAACGAGCGTGAACGCGATCGGTACGAACGCGTAGACCAGCGGGACGATACTCGCCCCCCAGTAGTTCAACGTGGCGCCACTGGTCCAGTACCAGGCGTTGTTGCCGATCACGAGGAACGACAAGAAGGTGCCCAGGACGGCGACGCCGGCGAACAGTCGATAGGACCGCTCGGGGATCAGGACGATGCCGAGCAAGCCCAGCGCGAAAAGCAGCCACGGAACGAAGGTGCCCTGGCCGATGAAGTCGGTCGCGTACACCACCGCAGCGCCGAGGTTGTCCAAGCCTCCCTTGAACAGCACGTCGTACGTGTCCGCGTAGGTCAGCAGCGGGCGAACCGCCGTCACGTGGGCGGCATAGACCGCGGCGGCAGCCAGCGCACCGCCCGCCCACGAGAGCAGGTAGAACCGGCGCTTCTCGGAGGGGACAGCGAACGACGAGACAAGACCGGCGATCAGGAGCCACGCCGCGCTCTCGCGGACCGTGATGGCGAGAAGCGCGAGGGCCACCGATGCGATCGTCCAGGACTTCCACCGCGGTGAGGCAAGCGCACGGGCGAGTGCGGCCGTCGCGGCCAGTGCCCCGATCGCCGACCACGCCTCACCAGAGAACAGCGGCAACTGCACGGGGAAGTAGGCAAAGTACGCCCCCAGAGCCGCGCACGCAGGTATCGCAAGCGGCAACCGAACGAGACCCCATACCATCGGCACGACGAGCGCAACGGCGAGGCTCGCGAGGGTCAGAAACAGGTAGACGACCCACCCCGGGTCTGGCAGCGCCCGCCACAGCCAGAACAGCACGGGGAGCCGATAGTTGAAGGCCTTCGGTGGTGCCTCACCCCGTGCGGAGCGGAAGGCGTCTCGGAACGCGGGATAGTAGGACTGCCCGCCGCGCATGCGGACGAGGACGCCGAAGAAGATCGCGTCGTCGCTCTTGGCGATGGCGTCCGGGATCTCGCCCGTCAGCTGCTGCGCGAAGGAAGGCGTCTCGGTGTTCGTGGTGGGATCGAAGGTCGCCGAGGCGTTCGAACTGAGCGCTGTCGCCCACAGGTTCCCGATCACGAGCAGGATCGCGACGCCGGTCAGCACCTTCGGCGAGACGAACCGTCGCGACAGCACCGCATGAACCCCCGCTGCGAACGCCGCTGCCGCGAGGACCCACGGACCGAGCGTCTCAAGGCGCGCCGGCAGTCCGGCGTCCAGAACCCACGCGCTCGACGGACCGACCAGTACCGCAAGGCCGAACCCGAGGGCGGCGGTCGCGGCCGCGGAAGTCACCGATGCAGCGACAAGAGCCGCGCACGCACCGGCGAGCAGCGCAAGCTGAAAGCCGGGCGCGAACACGATGAGCCCGCCCATCGCCGACATGACGGTCAGGAATGCGGCGAGCGTGGCGAGAACCGCTCGCCAGAACGGGATGCCCCCGACCTGCCCGAGCGCCGACACGGCGCGGTCACGGATGTCGACGACCGACGTCACGCGGCCGCCTCCCCGCTCCAGCGGGCAGCGGCTCGGGGTTCGCGCCGACTGCCGGCGACCGCATCCCCGGCAGCAGCAGCAACGCCGCCGGCACGAACGCCAGCAGGAGCGGGTTCACGATCGAGCCCCAGTAGTTGACTTTGTCTCCTGAGGTGATGTCGATCGCGCCGTTCCACGCGAACACGAAGAACGCGAGCGGCAGGCCCAGCGCGACCAGGGCGAACACGCGGTACTGGCGGTCGGCCTGGACCACGGCGCCGATCACGCCGAGGATGGCCAGCGCGACCATCAGCCATCCCTGCACCGTGAGCTGCTGCGATCCGTGGGTGATGCCGAGCACGAGCGTCTCGAGGTTGCCTCGGAAGGCCCACTTCTCGAGACCGCTCCGGGGCGTGATGATGGACTGCGCCGCGAAGGCGTGGATCGCCCACGAGGTGACGGAAGCGGCCAGGGCGCCGATCCACACCGAGAGGTCGAAGCGGCGCTCGCTGCGAGGCGAGAAGAACGCCGCCAAGATACCCGCAGCCGGCAGGAACAGCATCAGCTCGCGAGCCGCGACCGCGATGAACGCGACGAGCGCTGCGGCGGCCATCAGCAGGCGTCGGCGGGTGCGTTGCGGGTCGCTCGGTGCGGTGAAACCAACAGCGAGCGCGAACAGCCCCGCGCAGACGACCGCCAGCGCGCCGCCCCAGGGTTCGAATCCGAGCACGTACGGCAGCGTGGTGAAGTACAGCATGTAGCTCACCACGCCGCCCGTGGCGATCAGCCGAACGGTGGGTCGGGCGAGCCCGCGGGGAATCGCCAGCGCGAGTGCGCCTGCGGCCGAGGCCAGAGCGGCCATCGCCCACACCGCACCGCGGAGGTCGGCGAACAGCGTCCACACGTAGAACAGCAGCGGTTCGCGGACTGCCAACAGGTTGGGCGGGTTGTAGCCCCAGACGGCGTTCTCGTTGTACGCCCGCCTGACCGCCTGGTAGTACGACAGGCCGTCGCGCTTCATGTACGTCGCGACCGCCACGTAGTACGCCTGATCGGACTGCCGGGTGCCCGGCTGCGGCGGGTTGGTCAGGAACTCGGCGAGCGTCCGCCCGTCGACCACCTGTCGCCCCGGAAGCAGCACCGAGGTGGTCAGCCACAGATTCGCTATCAGCAGCACCGCGCCGAGCGCGACCACCGCGCCGGGCCGAAGCAGCCCGTGCCCCGTGAGCCACGCCACGCCGAACGCGACCACCGCGCCCATGAGCGCGACCGCGACGATCGTGACCGGCAGCGAGCCGCCTCCGAACACCGAGCCGGTGTACGACTTCTCGACGACCGGCAGCTCCACGAGCGGGCCGAGCACCCCGGCCGCGGCCGCGACAGCAGCGGCGCGCCAGGGGCGCGTGGCCGCGAGCGACGCGACGAGCCCCACGACGATGCCGGCCTGGACCGCCGGCGCGTAGCCGGCGAAGAACAGCCCGCCATGGCACGTCGCGTACGCGAGCAGCGCAGCGGCGAACGCGCCGAGGTCGACCCACGGCACGCGCGAGGCGGGAGCCTCCACAGCGTGCACGGGCCGCTCGGCGGGGGTGCTGGCGGAGACGCCGGGTGTTACAGCGTCACGTTCCACGCGTTGTCCATGCCGGCTTCGGCTTTGATGGTGGTGAGCAGGTCCGGCGAGAGCGCGGTGTCAACAGAGAGGCACATGAGCGCCTGGCCGCCCGCCTCGGCGCGACCGACCTGCATCGCGGCGATGTTGATGCCCTCAGCGCCCAGGATCGTGCCGACCTTGCCGATCATGCCGGGGCGGTCGGGATACAGGAAGAACGCCATGTTGTTCGTGGGCGCCATGTCGATGTCGTAGCCGAACAACGACACGAGTCGCGGCTCGTCCTTCTTGCCGATGAGCGCCGAGGCGATCTCCACGGGACCGTGCGGCGTCTTGGCCCGCAGGGCGACCATGGCCACGTAGTCGTGGACCTCACTGCGCTTGGTCTCGGACACGGCGATACCGCGCTGCTCGGCGAGGAAGTCGGCGTTCACGAAGTTGACGCCCTCGTCGCTCGCCCGCTGCAGCAGGCCCTTGAGCGCGGCGGTGCGAAGAATGCGGGTGTCGGTGTCGGCGAGGGTGCCGACGCTCATGATGTCGAGCTCCTCGACCCCGCCGGTAGCGAGCTGGGCGAGCATGATGCCCATGTCCTGCACCAGGTTGATGTAGGGGCCGACCCGCTCCATGACCTCCGGCGAGACCGGGGCGACGTTGACCGCGGTCGGCACCATGCGCCCCTCGAGGCCCATGATCACGTAGTCGGCGATCTGCTCGCCGGCGCGGTCCTGCGCCTCCGCAGTGGAGGCGCCGAGGTGCGGGGTGAGTACGACGTTGGGGAGTTCGTGCAAGGGCGACTCGGTGCACGGCTCGACCTCGAAGACGTCGATACCGGCGGCGGCGACCTTGCCGCTTCTGAGTGCCGCCACCAGCGCGTCCATCTGGTAGATGCCGCCGCGCGCGGTGTTCACGAGGCGCACGCCGTCCTTCATCTTGAAGAACTGCTCGGTGCCGAACATCCCGATGGTCTCTTTAGTCTTGGGCAGGTGCACCGTGATGAAGTCGGCCTGGGGCAGGATCTCGTCGACGTCCTCGAAGATCTCGACACCCATGGCGCTGGCCCGCTCCGGCGTGGTGTAGGGGTCGTAGGCGATGAGCCGCATGCCGAACCCGCGGGCGCGCTCGGCCACCAGCGCGCCGATGCGCCCGAGACCGAAGATCGCCAGCGTCTTCTCGTAGAGCTCGGCGCCGGTGAACTTGGAGCGCTCCCACTTGCACTCGTGCATGCTCGCGTTGGCCTGCGGCGTGTTGCGCGCGATGGCCAGCATGAGCGCCATGGTCTGCTCCGCCGCCGAGACGATGTTGCTGGTGGGCGCGTTGCAGACGATGATGCCGCGCTCGGTAGCGGCGTCCACGTCCACGTTGTCCACGCCCACGCCCGCGCGGCCGATGATCTTGAGGTCGGTCCCGGCCTCGATGACCTCGCGGGTCGCGCGCGTCGCCGAGCGGACGATGAGCGCGTCGTAGCCGGGGATCTCGGCGATGAGCTCCTCGGGGGAGAGCCCCGTCTTCACCTCGACGTCGAACTTCTCCTGGAGCGCGCGGATGCCGCTCTCGGCGATGGATTCTGCGACAAGAACCTTCATCTGGTGTGTCCCCCTAGCCTTCCATGAACACGGTCTCGGCGGCGCGGATGCCCGCACCCCGCTCGAACTCGTAGCCGAGCTCCGCGAGCGTCATCTCGAGCGCGGCGAGCGTGGTGATGATGTCGAACTCGCCGAAGTAGCCCAGGTGCCCGATGCGGAAGATGCGGCCGGCGTAGTCGTCCTGGCCGCCGGCGATCGTCACGCCGTACTTGTCCTTCATGATCTTGACGATGGCCTTGCCGTCGACGCCATCGGGGACCCACACCGGCGTGACCGCGCTGCCGCGGCCCTCGGGGGGCGCGAACAGCTTCATCCCCAGCGCCTGCACGCCCTGGCGGGTCGCCTCGGCGAGCCTGCTGTGCCGCGCGATCACGTTCTCGAGGCCCTCGTCGGCCATCATCTTCAGCGACTCGTTGAGGCCCAGCACCAGGGTGACCGCCGGCGTGAACGGCGTGGTGTCCTTGGCCACGTTCTTCTGGTACTTCATCCAGTCGAAGTAGTACTTGGGCAGGTTGGAGCGCTCGTAGGCCTTCCATGCCTTCGCCGAGACGGTGCACGCGGCGAGACCCGGCGGCAGCATGAGGCCCTTCTGGGAGCCGGTCATGACCACGTCGAGGCCCCACTCGTCGGTCTTGCACTCCACCGCGCCGATGCCGGTGATCGAATCGACGATGAGCACGACGTCGTCGCGGTCCTTGGTGAGCTCGCCGATCGCCTTCACGTCGTTCAGCACGCCGCTGGAGTCGTCTCGCTCTGCGTCACGATCACGCCGCGCACCTCGGGGTTGGCCTCGAGCGCGGCTGCGACGTCGGCCGGCTTCACGACCTCGGTCCACTCGTACGCGAGGTCGATCACGTTCAGCCCGTAGGTCTCGCAGATCTGCTTCTGCCGGTCGCCGAACTTCCCGTTGCGGCACACGATGACCGTGTCGCCCGCCGAGAAGCAGTTCACGATCGCGGATTCCATCACGCCCGTGCCCGAGCAGGCGAACAGCAGCACGTCGCCCTCGGTCTGGAACACGTACTTCAGGTTGTCGATCGCCGCGCGGAACGCCGCCGAGAAGTCCGGCGTGCGGTGGTGGATGATCGGCGCGGCCATCGTGAGCATGACCTTCTCGGGCACCGGGGTCGGGCCCGGCGTCATCAGGTACTTCTTCTGCATCGTCGCGCCCCCTAGTCCTGCTTCGCCAGCCACGAGAACATCGAGCGCAGCTCGCCGCCGACTTCCTCGACGTAGCTGTCGGCATACATCTGGCGCTTCGACTTGAACGAGGGCTGTCCCGCGCGGTTCTCGAGGATCCAGTCGCGGGCGAACTCGCCGTTCTGGATCTCGTAGAGGACCTCGGCCATCCGCTCGCGCGTGGCGTCGTCGACGATCCGGGGACCGGTGACGTAGGCGCCGTACTCGGCGGTGTTGCTGATCGAGTCGAACATCTTGGCCATGCCGCCCTCGTACATGAGGTCGACGATGAGCTTGAGCTCGTGGAGGCACTCGAAGTACGCGATCTCGGGCTGGTAGCCCGCCTCGACGAGCGTCTCGAAGCCGGCCATCACGAGCGCCGTCGCTCCGCCGCAGAGCACTGCCTGCTCGCCGAAGAGATCGGTCTCGGTCTCCTCGGAGAAGGTGGTCTCGATCACGCCGGCGCGGGCGCCGCCGATGCCTGCGGCATACGCGAGGGCGAGGTCGCGAGCCGAACCGGTCGCGTCCTGTTCGATGGCGATGAGGCATGGGACGCCGGATCCCTCGGTGAACACGCGGCGAACCATGTGGCCGGGACCCTTCGGCGCGATCATGATCACGTCGACGTCGGCGGGCGGCTCGATCTGGCCGAAGCGGATGTTGAAGCCGTGCGCGAAGGCCAGGGCCTTGCCAGCGGTCATGAACTCGTGGATCTCGCTGTAGTAGGTATGCGACTGGGTCTCGTCGGGCGTGAGGATCATGACGAGATCGGCCTCCGAGGCGGCCTCGCGCGGGGTGACGACGCGCAGTCCCGCCTCGCGGGCCTTCTCGACGCTCGCCGATGTGGGGCGCAGGCCGACCCGGACGTCGACGCCCGAGTCGTGCAGGTTCAGGGCATGGGCGTGGCCCTGGCTGCCGTAGCCGATGACCGCGACCTTCTTGCCCTTGATCAGGTCGAGGTCGCAATCGCTCTCGTAGTAGATGATGGCCATGTGGTCTCTTCGCTTCCTTTCCGTCTCGAACGGCGATGCGCCGCCCAGCTCTCCCCTACACCTCTCGGCCGCCGCGCGACAGCGCAATGCGACCGGTGCGCGCAACCTCCTTGATGCCGTACGCACGCAGCAAGTCCTCGATCGCGTCGATCTTGTCCCCGGTCCCGGTCACTTCGATCGTGAGCGAGTTGCGTCCGACGTCCACGATCTTGGCGCGGAACACGTTCGCGACCTCGATGACCTCGTGACGCCGCTCGGGCGCCGCGTTGACCTTGAACAGCACGAGCTCGCGCTCGATGGACTCTCTTGGATCGAGGTCCTGGACCTTGATCACGTCGATGAGCTTGTAGATCTGCTTGGTGATCTGCTCGATGGGGGTGTCCGCCGCGCTCACCACGATCGTGATGCGCGAGAGCGTCGGGTCTTCGGTGACCCCCACCGCGAGCGAGTCGATGTTGAACCCCCGCCGAGCGAACAGCGAGGTCACCCGGGTCAGCACGCCCGGCTTGTTCTCAACGAGGACCGAGAGAGTGTGCTGCATCTACTCCCACACCTCCTCGAGCAACTCGTCGTCGAGCATGTCGGACACCGGGCCTCCGGGGATGCCGCCGAGCATCTCGTCGATCGACCCGCCCGGCGCGACCATCGGGTACACCATCTCCTCGCGGGCGACTCGGCAGTCCACCAGCGCGGGCCCGGGGTGATCGAACGCGCGCTGGAGCACGTCGTCGAGGTCCTCGGGCTTGTCGACCCGCTCGGCGTGCCAGCCGTACGCCTCGGCGAGCTTGATGAAGTCGGGCACGTCCTGCGAGAGCACGGAGGCCGAGTAGCGCTTGCCCCAGAACAGCTCCTGCCACTGGCGGACCATGCCGAGATACCCGTTGTTCAGCAGCACGACCTTGACCGGCAGCATGTTGATCGCCGCGGTCGCCATCTCCTGGCTGTTCATCTGGATCGAGCCGTCACCGGCGATGTCGATCACGAGCGCGTCGGGCCGTGCCGAGCTGGGCGCCGATCGCGGCGGGCAGGCCGAAGCCCATCGTGCCGAGGCCGCCTGAGGACACCCAGCTGCGCGGCCTGCGCAGCGTGTAGTACTGGCACGCCCACATCTGGTTCTGGCCGACCTCGGTGCACACGACCGTGTCGCGGTCCTTGGTGAGCTCGCTCACCCGCTGCACGACGTGCTGCGGATAGAGCGTCCCGTCCTCGGTGTGGTAGTGGAGCGGGAACTTCTTGCGCCAGTCGTCGATGAGCCGCATCCACGCGTCGGTGCGCTGCTCGGGCTCGTGCTTGCGAAGCTCGCCGACGAGGCCGGCGACGATGCTCTTGGCGTCGCCGACGATCGGGACGTCGGCGAGCTTGTTCTTGCCGATCTCGGCGGGGTCCACGTCGACGTGGATGATCTTGGCCTTGCTCGCGAAGGTGGAGAGCTTGCCGGTGACCCGGTCGTCGAAGCGGACGCCGATGGCGATGAGCAGGTCGGTCTCGGTGATCGCGTAGTTGGTGTACTTCGCGCCGTGCATGCCGGGCATGCCGATCCACAGGTGATGGTCCTCGGGGAAGCTGCTCTTGCCCATCATCGTCGTGGTGACGGGGATCTGCATGAGCTCGGCGAGCTCCTTGATCTCCTTCTCGGCGCCGCTGGCGATCACCCCGCCGCCCACGTACAGCAGCGGCTTGCGGGCCTTCATGATCATCGAGGCGGCCTGCTTGATCTGCTTCTGGTGGCCCTTGAACGTGGGCTTGTAGCCGGGCAGGTTCACCGCGTCGGGATACTCGAAGTCCGTCTCGCCGCGGCTCACGTCGACCGGTACGTCGATGAGCACCGGGCCGGGACGGCCGGTGGAGGCGATGTGGAACGCCTCCTTGATGACGCGCGGGCAGGTCGGCGCCGTCCTTCACCAAGTAGTTGTGCTTGGTGACGGGCAGCGTGATGCCGGTGATGTCGGACTCCTGGAACGCGTCGGTGCCGATGACCGCCTGGGCGACCTGCGCGGTGAACACGACCATCGGGATCGAGTCCATGTACGCGTTGGCGATGCCGGTTACGGTGTTGGTCGCACCCGGCCCGCTCGTGACGAGCGCGACGCCCACCTTCCCGCTCGCTCTCGCGTACCCGTCGGCGGCGTGCACGCCGCCCTGCTCGTGCCTCGGCAAGATCGTCTGGATCTGCTTCGAGTCGAACAGGGCGTCGAAGATCGGCAGCGCCACCCCACCGGGATAGCCGAAGACGACCTCGACCCCTTCCGCCTCGAGCGATCTGACGATCGCCTGGCCGCCTGTCATGCGTTCGCTCACGACAGCACCGCCCCCTTGTCCGCACTCGAGACCAGCTTCGCGTAGCGTGCGAGCACGCCTTCGGTGACCTTTGGCTGCGGAGCGCTCCACCGCTCGCGCCGCACGGCGAGCTCCGCTTCGTCGACGTTCAGGGTGAGTTCCGCGGCGTCGATGTCGACGGTGATCGAATCGCCCTCCGCCACGAGCGCGATCGGTCCGCCGGCAGCGGCCTCCGGGCTCACGTGCCCCACCGCCGGGCCCTTGGTGGCGCCCGAGAACCGGCCGTCGGTCAGCAGCGCGCAGCTCGTGGAGAGCCCCATGCCGCTGATCGCCGAAGTCGGCGTCAGCATCTCCCGCATGCCCGGCCCGCCCTTGGGGCCCTCGTAGCGGATCACGACGACGTCGCCGGCAACGATCGCACCGCCGAGGATCGCCTCGACGGCCTCTTCCTCCGAGTCGAACACCCGCGCGGGACCGGTGTGGACGCGCATCTCGGCGGACACCGCGGACTGCTTCACCACCGCACCGTCGGGAGCGAGGTTGCCTCGCAGCACCCGCAGTCCGCCTTCGGGGTAGTACGGCTCCTCGAGCGTGCGCACCACGCGGCCGTCGGCAGGCTTCGCGCCCTCGGCGATCTGGCCCACCGTCTTGCCCGACACCGTCATCGCATCGCGCTCGAGCAGCCCGCCGCGGTCGAGCTCGCCCAGGATCGTGGGGATGCCCCCCACCGCGTAGAGGTCCTCCATGTGCAGGTCGCTCGCCGGCGAGATGCGGCACAGGTTCGGCGTCTTCGCCGAGACGGCGGCCCAGTCGTCGAGCGTGACGTCGGCGGCGGCCTCGTGGGCGATGGCGGTGAGGTGCAGCACCGTGTTCGACGAGCCCCCGAACGCCATGTCCAGCGCCATCGCGTTGCGGATGGCGGCCGGCGTGATGATGTCGCGGGCGGTGACCCCCTCGGCGAGCAGCTCCATGACCCGCATGCCCGCCTTCTTGGCGAGCCGGATGCGCTCGGAGTAGACCGCCGGGATGGTGCCGTTGCCCGGCAGGCCGATGCCGATGGCCTCGACGAGGCAGTTCATCGAGTTCGCGGTGAACAGCCCGGCGCACGAGCCGCAGGTGGGGCACGCCGCCTCTTCGAGCTCGCACAGCTCGTCGGCGGTTATCGCGCCCACGTTGTACTTGCCGACCGCGGTGAACACCGTGTCCAGGTCGACCGCCTCGCCGCTCGACGTGCGGCCTGCGAGCATCGGACCACCGGAGATCACCACCGTCGGCAGGTCCATCCGTGCCGCGGCCATCAGCATGCCGGGGATGACCTTGTCGCAGTTGGGGATCAGCACCACCGCGTCGAAGGCGTGGCCCTGGACCGCGATCTCCACCGAGTCGGCGATCACCTCGCGACTCACCAGGGAGTAGCGCATCCCCTCGTGGTTCATCGCGATGCCGTCGCACACCCCGATCGTCGAGATCTCCAGCGGCGTGCCGCCGGCCATGCGCACGCCCGCCTTGACCGCCTCGGCGACCTTGTCGAGCATCAGATGCCCGGGAATGACCTCGTTCGCCGAGTTCACCACGGCCACGAACGGCCGCGCGATCTCCTCGTCGGTGAGTCCGTCCGCCTTGAGCAGACTGCGATGCGGAGCCTTGGAGACCCCGCCTTTCATGCGGTCGCTTCTCGTCACGTGCACGTCCCTTCCGGTATCGGAAGGCCCGTTGCCGAGGACCGCACGAGTGCGTGACGAGCCCCTCGCCCGCCAGGCGCGGCCTCGGGAGGCGACGCGGACGACGAGCGGCTCGGGTGATGGGCGCGGGGTCGAACAACGAAAGCACCGCAGAACGCGGACGTGCTTCGCCCCGGCGCCGGGACGAGAAGCACCATCCAGCTTCCCGCGGTACCACCCCGCTTTGGCGCTCGCCCACCGGGCGAACACCCACTCATGCGGCAGGTAACGGATGCCATCCGACCCGAGCTACTTGGCGGCCCTCGGTGCGAAGATCGTTCGCTCCATTCGAAGGCCTCGTTCTCTCGGGTGGCTCGGGGGCCAGGTTCGAGACGTCCTCGGCCGGGTTCACACCATCCCCGGCTCTCTGCGGCAAGGACTAGCCTCTACTCATCCCCGTCAACGCCTGATTCGCGCTGTTCGATTGGTTGCCGAGGATACCACAAGCTCACAGACGAGACCAGGAGCCGGCGCTACAGGCTCGCGCCCTGTACCAAGAGGCGCCGCGCGTTGCCCGCGCGCCCTACTCGGTAGAGCGAGGTCGACTCGCCCTGGATCGCGTTGCCCTCGATCAGGTACACCCACATCGAGTCCCGGCTCCACTGCAGGACGTAGTCGTCGCGACGCACCCACAGCCTTACCGCCGAGCCACCCCGCGCAGGAATCACCGACACGCGGGAGTAGCCGTCGTCGCCGCCGACGGCGAAGGCGAGAGAGCTCGCGTCCGGCGAGAGCGACAGCGTGGTGTAGGGCGACCCCTCGCCCACCGGAATCATCGCTCGCGGCGCTCCGCCTGCCTGCGGGATCGTCCACAGACCGGGACCCTGCTCGCCCATCGCTCCGACGAACACCTGGTCGTTCGCCGCGGCGACTGCAGTCACCAGACCGGGCAGCTTCACCGACGTCGGCCGGCCGTTGCGGACGATCGTGACCCGCGAGCCCTCGGCGGCGGTCGCCCCCGCACCCGGCCCCAGCACGATCGTCCCGGCATCGGGCGACACGGCTGCCATGCCTCCGGCACCGATCGTGAGCGCACTGCCTCCGTCGCGGCCGAAGCGATCGATGCGTGTGGCACCGGTGGTGGCATCGGCGATCACCGGAAGCAGCACTCCCGAGGAGTCCGGCATCCACACCGGTCTCCCGCCCGCCACCGTGCCCGCCTCGACGACCGTCCGAGACGCGATGTCGATGAACACGAGCTGCCTGGTGTCTCCGTCGACCACGGCGATGGTGCGGCTGTCGGGCGAGAGGGTGAAGTCGCCGCTCGGTGCGAGCGCGACGGCGTTCGCGTTTCGCCCCTGCTCGTCGGCCACGTACAGGTTCGGTCCCAAGCGGTAGGCGATGAGCGCACCGCCCCCGCCGGGGACAACGGGAGCCGGAACGCTCGTCGGGTTCGTGGAGGACGTGGCCTCCGCCGTCGACGTATCCGGCAGCGCGGCGATCGCGGAGTCCGTCGGCGACACCGACTCCGTCGTCGGCTCGGCCTCCTCGATCGCGGGGGGCGGCGGCGCGCCGACGCGCCCGGGGGCGGTCGCCCGCCACACGAGCGCGAACGCGGCGATGACCAGAACCGCTGCCACCGCCGCGCCGATCCAGATCGCGAGCTGTCGAGTGCGCTTGTGGCGCATCAGACCCGACATGCGTGCCCCTCGTCGAACCTCGGGTCGCGGCCGAACCGCTCGTCTACGCCCGCGCCATCTCTTCGATGATCGCGTCGGCGTAGCGCTGCGTTCCCACCGCGCCTTCGGTGCTTCCGGTGTTCGTGCGCTTGATGTCGTACGTCACGTCGATCCCTGCGTCGAGCACGGCGCGCACCGCCGAGAGGATCTTCTCGGCGGCATCGACCTCACCCAGGTGGCGCAGCATGAGCACGGCGGTGAGGATCTCGGCGGTCGGATTCGCCATGTCCTTGCCGGTGTACTTGGGCGCCGAGCCGTGGACGGGCTCGAACACCGCGTACTCGCTGCCGATGTTGGCACCCGGAGCGATGCCGAGACCCCCGACGAGACCCGCTGCGAGGTCCGAGACGATGTCGCCGTAGAGGTTCGGCAGGACCATCACGTCGAACTGCTCGGGGTAGAGCACGAGGCCCATGCACGTCATGTCGACGATCCGGTCTTCGAACTCGACCCGGCCCTCGTACTCCTGAGCGACCCTGCGCGCGACCTCGAGGAACAGCCCGTCGGAGTACTTGAGGATGTTGGCCTTGTGTACTGCCGTCACCTTCTTGCGGTCGTTCGCGAGCGCGTAATCGAATGCCGCGCGCACGATTCGCTCCGAGCCCGTGATCGAGATGGGCTTCAGGGAGATGCCGCTATCGGGGCGGATGGCGCCGGCACCCTTGCTGGCCACCCACTCGATGAGCTCGCGCACCTCGGCGGAGCCCTCTTCGAACTCGATGCCGGCGTAGAGGTCCTCGGTGTTCTCGCGGACGATGACGATGTCCACGTTGTCGTAGCGCGCGCCCGTGCCGGGGATGGTGAACGCGGGGCGGAGGTTCGTGTAGAGGTCGAGCGCCTTGCGCAGAGCGACGTTGACGCTTCGGAAGCCGGTGCCCACCGGTGTCGTGACCGGGCCCTTGATGGCGACCTTGTTCTTGCGGACGGATTCGATGACGTGCTCGGGCAGCGGGGTGCCGAACTCGGCCATCACGTGCTCGCCGGCGTCGGCGATCTCCCACTCGATGGAGACCCCCGTCGCCTCGACGACTCGGCGCATCGCGTCGGTGATCTCGGGGCCGATCCCATCGCCAGGGATCAGGGTGACGGTGTGTGTCACGCGCGTCCTCCCACATCTCGCACCGGGTCACAGCGCCCGGCACCTCTGTCAGTGAGCCGTAAGTCTAGAGGACGCGCGTCGACGATGTCATTGGGGCGCGGCGCACCGCGGAATACGTCGGGTACGAGACGTGCCGCGGGCGACTAGCCGCGCACGACGCTCCAGGCTCGCGCGACCTCCGCCCCGATCAAGTACATGAGCGCGACCGCGTAGACCCACAGCAGCAGCGCGAAGATGGAGCTTGCGCTGCCGTAGAGCGTGCCGGGGCGTGCGTAGGTAAGGTAGATCCCGAATCCCCAGCGCGCGATCATGACGGCGACCGTGGTGAGCGCGGCGCCCAGGAGCGACGCCACCCACCCGACCGCACGACCGGACAACCAGCGGTACGACAGCACCGTTGCGCCGAACGCGGCGAAAGCGATCGCCAGACCGCTCACGAGTCCGCTGGCGGCGCCGAACACCTCGAGGGCATCGATGATCGTGAGCGCCGCGAACAGCGCGACGAACAGGGCGGCGACCGCGGCCAGCGCCGCGAGCCCCACCGCACGCAGCAGCAACGTGTGACGGATGCCGCCGTCACGCCTCCACTCGAACACGTGGGCGAGGGCCGCTTGAGCCTGATAGACCAGCCCGCTCGCCGCGACCAAGAGACCCAGCACGCTCACCACGGTCGACATCCCGCCGGCGCCGGTCACCCGGACGGCTTCCACGGCGCTGCGAAGGAGCGCCGCCGCGTCGGCGCCCGCGGTCTCGGACAAGCGGGCGTACAGGAACTCGGCGACCTCCGTCTGCCCGAAGATCCGCTCGGCAGCGGAAAGGGTGAGCGCCAGAAGAGGCGGCAGCGAGAGTGCGGAGAAGAACGCCAGCGCGGCGGCGAGCTGGACGTCGTAGTGCCTACCCCAGCCCTTGACCGTCTCGGCCACCAGCTGCCGAATCGTAGACGTGGTCAAAGATGGCCCCGTGCGGCCCATGCCAGGCCTTCCTAGGCCTTCTTCTTGCCCCGCTTCTTGGGCGCGCAGTCGACGATCTGGCGCGCGCGTCGCCCGATGAGGCCCTTGCGGTTCTCGGCGTCGAACGCGAGCCGCTCGGCAGCGGCCAGCTTCACCTGATCCGACGCGCTCCCCGACGTGAGTCGGAACACGCTGCTGAGCATCGCGGAGAACTCGGGATCGCCGTGGTAGCAGCGGATGGCCTCGTCGATGAGCGGCCACACCTTCTCCGAGCGCTTTTCGGTCGTGGCGCCGTACGCGCACAGCAGGCGGAACGCGGCGAGCCGGACCACGCCGCTCTCCTCGTCGTGGAGTGCGGCCTCGGCACCGCCCAGCGCCTTGTCGACGAGTCGCGCATCCACGGTCACCAGGCGCTCGAAGACGCCGAGCACCTCCCAGCGGGTCTGGGACTCCGGACGGTGCAGAGCGTCTGCGAGCTCCTCGGCGTAGGGCTTCAGCAGCGCGGGCTCGTGCAGGGCGACCTCGTGGACGACGCCCGCGGCCACTTGGCGCGCGCCCCGGTCCTCGCCGGCGAGTGCGTCTACCACCGAGCCGAGCAGCTTCTCGTCTTCGGTGGCCTTCATGGCGAGGTCGTGCTTGTCGGCGCGAGGGTCGAACCCGGGCGTTTCAGACATCGGCAGACTCCATCGGTCGGTCGCAGCAGGGCAGGGCACGGACGGTTACAGGTTGAAGCCTCCGTGCATCTTGAAGTGCTCCACAAGGCCACCGTCGGCCAACAGCTGCGCCATGACGGGCGGCAGCGGCGCGAACGGGATATCCATGCCCTTCGTCACGTCATGGACCTTCCCTGCCTCGAGGTCGATCACGAGCTCGTCACCGTCGTCGATCAGGTCCGTATCGCACTCGACCACGGGCAACCCGGTGTTGATCGCGTTGCGGTAGAAGATGCGCGCGAACGACTTGGCGAGCACCGCCCTGGTGTTCGAGTGGATCAGCACCAGCGGCGCCTGCTCTCGGCTCGAGCCCATCCCGAAGTTCTTGCCCGCAACGAGAAACCCGCCCTCGGGCTTCACCTTGTTGTAGTAGTCGGCGTCGAGCTCCTCCATGGCGTGCACCGCCATGCCCTCCATATCAGCGGACTTGAACTTGTACTTCCCGCTGATGATGTAGTCGGTGTTGATGTCGTCTCCGTACTTGAAGGCCTTCGCCTTGATCTCCACGTCGCGCTCCTTGGCGTCTCGGGCGGTTCGAGTGTCCGGTGTCTTGGGTGTCGCGGGCGTCCCGCGTCTGGTCGTCGTGCTTGGCGTGCGGGTCTTCTCGGCTACTTCACGTACGGCCGAGGATCGGTGATGACACCGGTGAGCACGGAAGCGGCCACGGTGGCGGGGCTGCCCAGGTAGATGAACGCGTTGGAGTTGCCCATGCGGCCCTTGAAGTTGCGGTTGGCGGTCGAGATCACGTTCTCGCCGTCGGAGGGCACGCCGTTGTGCGTGCCCACGCACGGACCGCATCCCGGCGTGACCACAGCGGCACCGGCCTCGACAAGCGTCGAGATCGTGCCGTCGGCGATCGCGTCGAGGAAGATCTGGCGCGACGCCGGCGCGACGATGAGCCGCACGCCGGGAGCGAGCTTCTTGCCGCGCAGGATGTCGGCGGCGACGTGCAGGTCCTCGAGGCGGCCGTTGGTGCAGGTGCCGATGAAGCCCTGCGCGATCGGCGTGCCCGCGACCTCCTCGATCGGAGAGACGTTGTCCACCGCGTGCGGCTTTGCGATCTGCGGGCCGATCTGCGAGGCGTCGTACACGAGGTCGCAGCAGTACTCCGCGTCCGTGTCGGCGTTCTGGGGGTTCGGAACCTTCTCGCCTCGGCCGTCGAACCACGCCATCGTCTTGTCGTCGGCGGCCATGAGCCCCGCCTTTGCGCCGACTTCGATGGCCATGTTCGAGATCGTCATCCGCGCGTCCACCGACAGGTCGTCGATCACCGGACCGTGGAACTCGAGGGCCTTGTAGGTGGCGCCGTCGGCACCGATCTGCCCCGCGAGGAACAGGACGAGGTCCTTGCTGTACACGCCGGGCTGGAGCTCGCCGGTGTAGGTGACCTTCATGGTCTCGGGCACCTTGAACCACAGCTTGCCCGACGCCATCGCCGCGGCGCCGTCGGTCGATCCGACGCCGGTGGAGAACACGTTCACGGCGCCGTAGGTGCAGGTGTGACTGTCGCAACCGACCATCAGGTCGCCCGGCACGACGTGGCCCTTCTCGGGAATGAGCTGGTGGCACACGCCCTCGCCCACGTCGTAGACGGTGCACCCGGTCTTCGTGCCGAACTCGCGCATCATCGTGTGCAGCGCCGAGACCCCCTCGAGCGGGCTCGGCGAGCTGTGGTCCATCACGACCGCGACTTTGGCCGGGTCGAACACCTCGTCCACGCCCATGCGCTCCAGGGCGCGGATCGCGAGCGGCGTGGTGCCGTCCTGGCCCATGACGAAGTCGACGTCGGCGATGACGATGTCGCCCGCCACGGCGTCGGAACCCGAGTGTGCCGAGAAGATCTTCTCGGCGATCGTCTTACCGGGAATTGCGATCACGCTCCTGTCGTATCTCGACGTGTATCGATTCGTGGATTCAGTGGTCGGCGGCTAGGACGCCGCGGCAGCCGCCTGCGCGGCCGATCGCGACCTTCTCGGCGTTGCTGAAGACGACGCCCGCCTCTCGCCATCCCGCAGCGTGGTGTCGTCGAGTCGGACAGGAGGGCGACCGAGAGCGCTCTCGACGGGCAGCTCCCAGATCTTCGTGTGGTCCATGCGGGGGTAGACCTCCTTGGCGGGGACACGCGTTGCCCAGCGAATCGGCGGGGGAATACAGCGCGCACGGGTTTCGGGGCAAACGCGGAGCATAGATTCTACGACACAACCCTCAGCGATGTAAGGACGAACCTGCTGATGCAAGGGGGCTGCATCGGAGGCTTCGGGAAGGAAGATGACAGAAGGCTTCCGCCCATTTCCCACATCCGAGAACGGAGACGCCCGTGTCGGTGGCGCTCAGCTTCGACCCGCGCATGGCCGCGTACGACCTCGGGCCCACGCATCCGCTCAAGCCCGAGCGCGTCACCCTGTCGGTCGAGCTCATGCGCGCCTACGACCTGCTCGCCGAGGAGGCCAGCCCCAAGGACCCGATGTGGGTGCCCCAGGCCAGCTGCCCCACCGCCGAGCCGTGCCGCGCTGACGTGCTCTCCCCTGTCGTGCTCACCGACGCCGACCTCGAGCTCGTGCACGATGCCGCCTACATTGCCGCGGTGAAGGAGGCGGCCGAAGACCCGCTGCACTTCCGTCCCCGCCGAGGCATCGGGCCCGGCGACACGCCGGCGTTCTCGGCGATGCACCAGGCTTCGAAGCTGATCTGCGGGGGCACCGCTGCGGCGCTCGACGCGGTCCTCGACGGGGACTACCTGCGGACGTTCGCCGTCGCTGGCGGCTTGCACCACGCCCATCGCGACCGGGCCGCCGGCTTCTGCATCTACAACGATCCCGCCGTCGCGATCGCCCGCGCCATCCGAGACCGGCCCGGGCTTCGGGTGGTCTATCTCGACATCGACGCCCACCACGGCGACGGGGTCGAGGAGGCGTTCGCCGAGCGAGCCGACGTCCTCACCATCTCGCTGCACGAGACGGGACTCTATCTCTATCCGGGAACCGGGTTCGCAGTCGACATCGGTGCGAACGAGGGCGAGGGCTACGCGATCAACGTGCCCCTGCCTCCCGGTGCCGACGACGCCTGCTACGAGCTCGCCTGCGAGCAGGTTGTCGAGCCGGCGATCGCGGAGTACGCGCCCGACGTGATCGTCGCCCAGCTCGGTGCCGACGGGCATCGCGACGACCCGCTCACTCAGCTCGGGCTCTCGGTCGCCGGTCACCAGGCGCTCGTGCATCGGATCGTGGCGCTCGCCGACGCGACGTGCGACGGACGGCTTGCAGCCACGGGCGGCGGCGGCTACGACGCGTTCTCGGCGGTACCCCGCATCTGGACCTGCGCAATGGCCGAGCTCATCGGGGTCACACTCGAGGAGAAGCTGCCCCTCGAGTGGCGCTCCAAGGCCGCGCTCGCCGCCGAGCGACCCGTGCCTCACGCGCTCCACGAGGAGCACACCGAGAACCCTTCGTCGTCGACGCGCGTGCAGCTCCTGGCCGAGACCGAACGGGTCGTTGCCCGCGTGCGTCAGGTCTCGCCGTTGCTCGCCGGGTAGGTCGCGTCGGCCCAGCCGCGGCACCATCCGCCACGCGTGCCGCATCGCGCGCCGGTGCGCCCTCGCGTCCGCGTCCAGACGCTCGAGCGCGTCCCAGAACCTCGCCGAGTGGTCGTGGTGCGAGAGGTGGGCGAGCTCGTGAAGCACGATCGACTCGGCGAGTTCGGGCGTCAGGAACAGCAGCGAGCGGTTCAGCGAGACGGAGCCCGTGGTGGAGCAGCTCCCCCACCTCGTGCGCTGGTGCCGCACGCTGACGGATGTCGGCGAGAAGCCGTGCGCCGCCGCCAACCGGGCCACGAGCAACGGGAGTGTCTCGCGGGCGCGCGCGTCGACGAAACGGTTGAGCGCCGCGAGGCACGCGGCGACGTCCCCGACGCTGCCGGAGAGCACGATCTCGCCGTCCGCCGTGCGACGCGCCCGGACGGAGTCCGTACCGGTGGGCCGCAGGATGACCGGCCACCGCTCGCCGAGCGCGGGGAACGCGACCTCTGCTGGCACCGCTGCCGCGCCGGTCTCACGGTGCTCGGCGCGAGCGTCGAGGCGTGCCACGGCGCGAGCGATCCAGTCGCGCTTCTCGGCGAGGAACCGCTGCGCGTCCGAGGCGGTCGAACCGGGCGGGACCGTGACGACCACGCCGCGCCGCCCGCTCACGGTGATGCGGAGGCGGCGTGCGGTCGGGTTGAAACGCAGGAGGTACGGGGGCAGGCCTTCGACCGGCTCCCCGGGGTGCTCGACGATCCGACCGCGACCCGATGCCACGCTCGATCAGGGAGTGCGCAGCCGAGACGCCATCATGCGGCGAACCGGCCAGCTGATCGCGTCGTAGCCGCCGTACACCCGGATCGGTCGCACCGCGGCACGGCGGGTGTAGAGCTCGGAGCCCACCCCGGCGTTGAGCGACGTCGCCGGGTTGAGGAGCAGCACCGAGCCGGTCAGACCCTGGGCCACGCCGCCGGCGAGTGCGTTGCCGAAGATGCGGTCGGAAGTGACCGCCGTGCGAGTGCGCGACAACCCCGCCGCGACCCCCTCGGCGGCCAGGCCCCTCGCCACGGTGTAGTGGTCCGCGCCCTGGATGCGCCGCACCGAGATCCCGCGGTTCTTGAGCACGGTTTCGACACCGGTACCGATCACCGTCGTGCCGCCGACGATGACGACGTTCTTGATCTTCATTCGGCGAGCGCCGAACGAGTCACCGCCGGAAGCGAGCGCGACGACGCGCCGAGGATCGGCCTCGACGTCTTCATCGTGACGGGCGAGGTCGCGTAGGCGTCCGGGTAGTCGAGCGCGTTCACCAGATAGGCGGTATCCACCGCGACACCGCGCTCGCGGGCGATGGCCACACCGGTGGTGGCGATCCGCGAGGCGAGGGCGTAGCGGTCGGGTGCCTGCAGCCGCACGACCTTGGGGCCGAGCGCCGCTATGGCGGCGTAGACGCTCGAGTTGATCGTCGTCGTCGAGCCCAGGACGTAGACCGTCTTGGGCTGCAGCCGCTTGATCTCGGCGGCGGTCGCCGGCGGCAGCGCGCGCGCCGAGGCGAGCAGCACCGGACCGCGCACGGCCGAGGCGATGCTCGCCGCCGAGAGCGAGGTGGTCCAGTCCTGCGCGCTCGCGACCACGAGCCCGGGCACGCTCGCGGTCTCGCTGGTGGGGAAGGCTGCCTGCGCCGCGGCGACGGCTGTGCGGTAGACGTCGGCGCCGCTGACGCCGGTCATCACGTCGGCGAAATCGTCCTGGATGCCGGTGTAGCGGTAGGGGCGGTAGTACTTGGCAGCGCTGCCCCAGTACGGATACGGCGTCATCCGCTTCACGACGCCGCCCTGCGACGAGGACTCCTCGATCGCCCAGTACTGCGTCTTGGCCGCATCGGCCCATCCCGCGAACAGCACCGCATGGCTGTACGGCGCGCCCCACTCGGCGCACACGAGCATCATGTCGCCCGGTCGCAGGTCGGCCTTGGCGATGCGGACCCACCGCGACGGCGCGGCTCGGTAGTCCATCGTCGTGGGCGACTGGGGCCTGCCGAGGTAGTCGCGCAGCTCCCAGCACATCGCCACGAATCCTGAGCAGTCGGTGCGCCAGCCCTGGTAGCGGGCGACGCTCGACGAGACGCTGGAGGGGACGAGGGTCCCGTCGGCCTTCGCCCAGCGCCGCTGGCTGTAGGGCACGCCCCACGCCGTCGGCCTGCCGCTCGCGTCGCGGCTGCGGACCGCCTTCAGCCACACGTTCGCACGCGCGAGCACGACATCACGGGGGATGGCCTCGGCGGGGGCGGCAGAGAACGCCGCAACGAGGCATATCGCGAGAAGGAGGATTCGCAGGTGCTTCATCGATTCGCCTTCGGGGTTCGATGCAGGGCTACAAGTGGGCGACCTCGAGATGGGACCGCACCATTCTAGCATCGGCACGAACGGCCCTCGGTTTGACCGCTAGTGCGAGAAGCCCTCCACCACGTAGGTCCCGGAGCGAGGGTCCTTGCGCAGCGTCACGTAGCCGAGCGCCTGCGCGTCCTCGAGCAGCTGCGTGAACGAGCGGTACCCGTACGCCGACTCCGCGAACGACGGCTGCTTGCGCTTGATGGTGTCCTTGATGAGCGACGAGTGCATCGCCTCGACGTTCTCGCGCTGCAGCGCCTCGATCGTGTCGAACAGCAGCTTGAACGCGGGACGCTTCTTGCGCGCGACGTTCTCGCCGATCGTCGGCACTCCGCCGGTCTCGGCGCCGATGTCCTCGTAGTAGATGAACTCGTCGCAGTTGCTGGCGAGCAGGTCGCTCGTAGAGTCCTTGAGCCCGAGCCCGATGACGGTCTTGCCGTTCTCCTTGAGCTTGAGCACGAGCGGCGTGAAGTCCGAGTCGCCCGAGACCACCACGAAGGTGTCGATGTGGTCCTTGGTGTAGCTGAGCTCCATAGCGTCCACGCACAGGCGTATGTCCGCGGAGTTCTTCCCGGTGACGCCTCGCTCGGGAATCTCGGTGAGCTCGATGCCCAGCTCGTGGAGCGGGGTGACGTAGTCCGAGAACCGCCCCCAGTCGGCGTACGCACGCTTGCCGACGATCTTGCCCTTCTCCACGAGCCGCTCGAGGACACGACCCATGTCGAGGACCTCGGTCTTCTTGCGCGACCTGCTCCCCGACGGCTGGCGGACGCCGAGCGCCAGATTCTCGAAATCGATGAACACGGCGAGTGCGTGTCCTTCAGCCATGCGACCCCTCTCACGGAGTGCTCGTCTCTCGGCGCCAACCGCAGTGCGGCGCGCCAAGGCCAGTCTAGCGCGTCGGCGGGCTGCCCGCGCCGCGAACAGGGGTATCGTTCAGTGGTAGAAGCAGGTCGCCGATCGAGAAGGGCGTGCAGATGTCGGACGAAGGAACGCTCGTCGTGTACTGCCGGTCGTGGTGCCCCGACTGCGCCCGAGCCAAGAAGTGGCTCGACGAGCACAACATCCCGTACGTGGAGATCGACGTCGACGACGACGCGACCGCGCGCGAGCGGGCCGCCGGCTTCAACGATGGGCGCCTGCACACGCCGACGTTCGAGCACAACGGAGAGACCTGCGTCGACTTCCGCCCCGAGCGACTCAAGCAGCTTATCGGGCTGAACGACTGAGCAGCCGCTTCAGGTCCTCGTCGCCGCCGTACTTCAGACCCGTGAGCCCGCCGGTGAGCCCACCCAGGGCCACGCCGGTCACGAGCATGGTCTCCGAGCGGATCCCGTAGGCGATCGACACGACCGCGGCGGCGAACAATGCCACGACGAACGCCCAGAAGCGAAATCCGAAACGCTTCCACGCCGAGCCGATCTTGAACCCAACCAAGCCGCCCAGCGCCAGGCCGATGAGGAGCCCCAGCCCGAGCCACAGGTAGCTCACGGACCCACCGTCTCTGCTGGCGCGGCCACGTCGACGCGGGTGTACAGCACGCGGAACCCGAGCCGCTCCATGTTGCGCTGCGACGAACCTCCCGGCCGCGCCTCGGTGAACGCCACCGAGCACCCTGCGTCCACCGCGAGCCTCAGCCGCTCGCGCTGGAGCGCCTGCTGCACCCCCCGTCGCCGGTAGTCCGGCAGTGTCGAGTCGGCGAGCAGCCACGCGTCGCCACCACGGATGCGCAAGGCGGCCGAGCCGGCGAGACGCCCGTCGACGAGTGCGAGCAACAACGTCATGTCCGTGCGCTCCGCCATGAGCTGAGCCAGGTGCAGGTGCGCGAGCGCGGGGTCGAGCGGCGCAAGGAACCCCTCGATGTTCGCTCGTGCCCACAGCGCCCGCTCCTCCGCGGAGCGCGCCTCGCGGACCACCACGTCGGCCTGCGGGAAGACACCGGCGCTCGCCAGTTCGAGGCCGAGCACGTTCTCGAACCCGCTCGGGCGCCAGCCGCGCTCGGCGAGCGCGTCGACGAGCGAGGGGTGCGCGAGCGGCGCGAGCATGAGTGAGGCCTCGGTCTCCCGCGTCGCGAAGAACTCCCCCACCTCGGCGATCTGCCGGCCGCTGACCGGGCCGGCGAACCCGAGCCCCGTGGCCTGGTTCATCGGCGAGCCGGACGCGAGGAAGAGCGCGACGCCGCCCGCGATCTCGAGGATCTCGGTGCCGTCGGTCGGGAACAAGGCCTGGCCCTGCTCGGCGAACGCGACGAAGTCCTCGACGACGGCGGTCTCGATGCGCGAAGCCGAGATCCGAGTCGGCGTGCAGGGTCACTCGGAGAGCTCCTCGAGGCGCTCCTCGGCGAGACGGGCCGCTGCCGAGATCTCGAGGGTCTGCATCACCCAGGCGAGGTTCTCGCCCAGGCGGCGCATCGTCCGCTGCCCCTCTTCATCTCCCGCGACTTCGCCCTTCTCGCGCCCGATCCCGATGTTCCAGTAGCTGGAACCGACCACGAGCATCTCGCCGATCAGGAAGAAGTGGTTGATCGTGTCGAAGGCGTGCATCGCCCCGGCTCGCCGAACGGCGACCACGGCAGCGCCCGGCTTGCGGGCCAGCGTGCCGCCGTTGGCGCGAGTGACGTAGCCGACCCGGTCGATGACCGCCTTCAGCTCGGTGGTCACGTCCCCGAAGTAGACGGGCGACGCAAGCACTACCGCATCGGCGTCCGAGATCGCGTCGATCACGTCGTTGCCGAAATCGTGGCGGCCGTGACACTGGCCGTCCTTCTCCTTGATGCAGCGACCGCAGGCAGTGCAGCCTCGGATGTCCTTGCCCGCGAGTTCGATCAGCTCGCACTCGATGCCCGCGTCACGAAGCGGCCCGAACACGGTCTCGACGAGCTGCGCTGTGTTACCGCCCTTGCGTGCAGAACCGCTGACCGCGACCACCTTCATCGTGGCGTCCCTCCTCCTGAGCGTTGCGACGGCACGAAGTGTCGCACACTGGGGACTCAGACGAGGGTGTCCGCACCGCGAACGGATGTGGCATTCCGCTTCAGCCGGAGACGCGTCAGACGGTGACCGGCTCCTTGTGTCGAAACGCCGAGGACCAGAAGACGAAATCGCCGTAGATGAGCCCCACCGCGATCGCGAGATACAGCGTCCCGATCAGGGTGTGAGGCAGCGGGCTGAGGCGCAGCAGGATCCCCCCGGTCATCATGACCGCGACGAGCAGCCACGTCTTCCACGAGAAGAACCCGAAGAAGCACGACCGGCCGCGCGTTCGGATACGTGCGACCGCCTTGTTCGCCGCCCGATACATGACCGCGTGGCCCTTGATCAGGCCGAGCACGACCGCGACCGAGGCAGCGATCGCGACGATCCACCACGCCATGTGCTGGTCGCTGAGGGCGATGACCGCGCGCCGGGCTAGGAACGCGGCGCCGATCAGCCACATCACCGCGGCAGCGTACATCTGCGTCTTCACGCTGGCCTTGGGCTCGAGTCGCATGAGCAGGGAGGGCTGCGCGACAGGCTGAGGGGCGGGTTCGGCCGCGACTGTCTCGTGGGTGTCCATGAGGTGCGGTCACAGCAAGCCTCGCGCCCAACTGAGAAGTCGCTCCAGATGACGTCTGTGCGAAACGGCCCGCTGCTATACAATCTGAGCCGAGTCTTATGCACGAATGTCACCGGGACCGCTTCTCGGGAGCGGGTTCGAGAGGAGTTCATCGTGCCGAACAACAGCAAGCCGCGCCGCGTGGTGATCATGGGGGCTGCGGGGCGGGACTTCCACAACTTCCTCACCGCATTCAAGACCGACCCCACGACCGAGGTTGTCGCGTTCACCGCGACCCAGATCCCCGGCATCGACAACCGCACCTTCCCCGCCGAGATCGCCGGCCCCAGGTATCCCAAGGGTGTCCCGATCGTGCCCGAGGCCCGTCTCGCGGAGCTCATCGCCGAGGAGAACGTCGACGAGGTCGTGTTCGCCTACAGCGACATCAGCAACGTCGACCTGATGCACAAGGGCGCCGCCGTCCTCGCCGCCGGTGCCGACTTCCGCCTGTTGGGCCCGAACGCGACGTCCATCGAGTCGACGAAGCCGGTCATCAGCATCTGTGCCGTCCGAACCGGTGTCGGCAAGTCCGGCATCTCGAAGCGCGTCTTCGCTCGGCTCGCCGAGCACGACCTCGCATCGGTCGACATCCGGCACCCCATGCCGTATCGCGATCTGAACTCGATGAAGGTCGAGCGCTACGGCACGCTCAAGGACCTCGACGACCGCGGCATCACCATCGAGGAGCGCGAGGAGTACGAGCACATGGTCGAGGCCGGTGCCGTGGTCATGGCCGGCGTCGACTACGAGGCGATCGTCCGGGAAGCCGAGAAGGAAGCGGACGTCATCGTCTGGGACGGCGGCAACAACGATCTGCCGTTCTACCGCTCGGACCTCGAGATCGTCGCGGTCGACCCGCACCGACTCGGCGACGAGCGCACGTACTATCCCGGCGAGACGAACTTCCTGCGGGCGGACGTCGTGATCATCGCGAAGGTCAACACCGCCAAGCCCGAGAACGTCGAGGAGCTCGTGAAGCTGACCAAGAAGTTCAATCCCGACGCGACCATCGTGAAGACCGCGTCGACCATCGACGTACCGGACCCCGAGGCGCTGCGCGGCAAGCGAGTGCTCGCGATCGAGGACGGCCCCACCGTCACGCACGGCGGCATGCCGTACGGTGCGGCAGCGCTCGCCGCGAAGGCCCACGGCGCCACGCTCGTGGACCCCGTCCCCTACGCGGTCGGATCGCTGCGCGACACCTTCGCCAACTACCCGCATCTCACGAACGTGCTCCCGGCGGTGGGGTACTCGGCGGGCCAGCTCGCCGATCTGGAGGCGACCATCGCCGCGATTCCGTGCGATCTCGTGCTCGTCGGCACGCCGATCGACCTCAGTCGGCTGATCGAGATCGGTCAGCCGAGCATGCGGGCGACCTACCGGATCGACGACGTCGGTTCGCCGAGCCTGGACGACGTGGTCGACGAGTTCCTGCGCGAGCGCGACCTCATCTAGCGAAGCCGCGGGAGGGCGGCCGGTCCTGACTATCGCCGCCCGCCCTCGCGACCCCAACGTGACGGCAGTCACAGTCAAAGGCCGTGACTGTCGTCGCGCATCTTGATAGCACCTCGACACAACCCCGATAACAGTGGTGTCCGGCTCGTACCCCCACCCGCAGCTGCCGGATGCGACGATGGCTCAACCGAAGGGGTCACGAGGTGCTCACTGCCACGAGCGGCATCACTTCGATCCGCGCTTGCTACAACCACGACTCGCGTGACCTATTCAACCTGGCCATGAACGCCCAGTCGGCGGCCGAGGCCCACCTCGCCTTGAACCTGCTCGTGGGCGACGTCCCGGAGCGCTCGCTCGTCGCCGCCATCAATCTGCGCGAAGTCCTGAGCGAGCTGCCCGCATCGCCGTTCTCCATGTGCGTGGATGAGGACACGCTCATCCGCACCCTGGGGTGGACCCGGACGATGGCGTGCGTCGGCACGATGCTGGCGGACGGAATCGAGCTCGCGATCACCACCGCGGGCAACCTGGTCCTCGACGTGATCGTGCGGGACGCCGAGGAGAAGTACTTCCTCACCCCGATCCCTCGGACCGAGGACTTCGTCAGCCCCAAGCTCATGCCGCTCATCGTCGAGAGCGACTACCTGCTCGACGCCATCATCGACCTCGTGAAGTCGATGGGGATGGTCTTCAACCCGAAGTTCTTCCTGTCCACCGAAGACTGGAGAATGGACAACGCACAGGACGCCATGGCCGGCCTCGGCGAGCTGTTCTAGCCCCCCCAAACCCCCCCTCGCCCGAGCTCTCGCCCCGTAGCAGCAGCGCTCGCCGAAGCGCCAGAGGAAGCGTCCATACACTGGAACGACCGCCGCGCCCGCGCCCCGCGGCGGTCGTTCTGCGTTGTCGGCAGGTACCCGCGCGTCGTGCCGCACCGTGCCGTCCTGCTCAGAGCGCGAGTTCGTCCGAGTTCACCACGGCGCACCCGAGCTTGCGCATCTCCTCGAAGGCGCGTTGGTCGTCGAAGGGCTCGAGGTTGACCGCCCGGACCCCGTCGCGGACCACCGTCGACCTCGTAGCCGAGTTGCCGGGCGTCCAGCACCGTGAACAGGACGCAGTAGTCGGTCGCGAGTCCCACGACCACGACTCCATCGACACCGCGCTCGCGCAGAACGCGATCGAGACCGGTGTCGCGTCGGTGAGCGTTGTCGAAGAACGCCGAGTAGCTATCGATCTCTCGGTCTGACGCCCTTGCGGATGACCGCATCGATTCCGGCAACGTCGAGCGCCGAGTGGAACGACGCACCGGGCGTGTTCTGCACGCAGTGATCCGGCCAGAGCACCTGCGCCACGCCGCCCACCTCGACGACGTCACCGACCTGGTGACCGGGATGGTTCGAGGCGAAGCTCGCGTGGTCGACGGGGTGCCAGTCCTGTGTCGCGACGACGAAGTCGAACCGCGGCACGAGGCGGTTCGCCACGGCCACGACCTCGTCCCCGTCGGTCACCGGCAGCGAGCCGAAGGGCATGAAGTCGTTCTGGACGTCGACCACCAGCAACGCGCGCATGCGACTCTCTCCCGTCTACGTGACGATTCCCTCCGTGCTGTCGAGCCCCCGCGCAGCCACCACCAGTCGGGTCCGCTCGGCGTGCAGCGACCGCTCGAGCCCCACCGGGTATTCGTGCGGGTTGAGGAACCGCTTGATCGAGGGATCCAGGTCGTCGAGCTGACGCCGCGCACGCGCGCGAGTGTCGGCGAGCGCCGGCTGCTCGTAGACGACGTTGCCTCCGCGCATCACCGGCACGAGCAGCTCCTCGAACGCGTCGTCGGCCCCGAAACGCTTGCGCCGCGTCGCGTCCTCGGGATCGACGATCACCGCGCCTCCGTCCGGTGGCCTCCGGATGTCGTAGATCATGTCGCCGTCGAGCGTCTCGGCGGTTCGATACCGCCGCACGCCGAGCAACCCGGGAACCGTCATCTTCGCGGTCTGCTCGGAGAGCTTCACCCGTGGGATCCACTCCTCACCCGGTCGCCTGATCGCGGCGAGTTTGTAGACCCCGCCCAGCGCGGGCTGGTCGTATGCCGTCGCGAGCTTGGTCCCCACGCCCCACACGTCGATGCGGGCGCCCTGGTCCTTGAGCGACACGATGGTCGCCTCGTCCAGCTCGTTGCTCGCCACGATCTTCGCGTCGGGGAACCCCGCCTCGTCGAGCAGCTGCCGCGCCTGCTTCGACAGCCACGCCAGGTCGCCGGAGTCGATCCGGATGCCGATCATCTCGTGCCCGCGCTCGCGAAGTCCCCGACCCGCCTCGATCGCGTGCCGCACGCCCTCGAGGGTGTCGTAGGTGTCGACGAGGAAGGTGCAGTTGTTCGGGAGCACCCGCGCGTACGTCTCGAACGCTTCGAGCTCGGTGTCGAACACCATCACCCACGAGTGTGCGTGCGTTCCGCTCACCGGAATGCCGAAGGTGCGTCCCGCGAGCGTGTTCGAGGTGCCGACGCAGCCCCCCACGTACGCCGCGCGGCTCGCCGAGAGCCCACCATCGGGTCCCTGCGCCCGGCGCAGCCCGAACTCCACCACGGGGTCGCCCTGTGCGGCGTGGCACACCCGGGCCGCCTTGGTCGCGATCAGACTCTGGAAGTTGACGATGTTCAGCAGTGCAGTCTCGACGAGCTGCGCCTGGGCGAGCGGACCCGTGACCCGCAGCAGCGGTTCGCGTGGGAACACGACGGTGCCTTCCGGCACCGCGTCCACGTCGAGTTCGAACTCGAGCCGCCTCAGCCAGTCCAGATACGCCGGCGTGAACAGCGGGCCTCCGTCGTTGCCGGTCTGCTCGGCCAGGAAGGCGAGGTCGTCGTCCGAGAACGTCGCCCGGGACAGGTAGTCGACGACCTGTTCGAGGCCGCACGCCACGGTGTAGCCGCCCGAGAACGGGTTCGCGCGGAACGACAGGTGGAAGCACGCCTCGGTCCGCCCGATGCCCGAAGCGACGTACGCCTGAGCCATGGTCAGCTGGTACAGATCGGTGAGCAGCAGGGACGGATGCTCGAGCGGCATGGCGCGGCTCCCCTCGCGTTCGATGGACCCTACGGTATCACTGCCCGCCGACACGGCCGGAGGCCCTGAAGCGGCTCGGAACGCCCTCTGTTAAAGGTTGTTAACTCCTCGCGAGCAGGGTCGGGGCCGGCGATCGGAGCGGCGTACGATACCAGCGGTCGCCGCATGGCGACGGGTCGCTTCTGGGGAGGGGCACACCATGGCTTCGGCCAAGACCGACGCCCGCAATGTCTCGCTCGCAAGCACCAGCGTCCAGGCGCTCGAGGACGCGGCGGGCCGCATGCTCACCAGCGCTGGTGAGACCTACGCCGCCGAGGAACGCAAGCGCCGTATCGCCAAGACCGAGCGCAGCATCGCTCGCGCTCGAGGATGGTTCGCCTAGCCGCTCGGATCGCATCCGCCTTCACCCCACCCGTCGCAGCACTTCGTCGCAGCCCCCACCGCCGCTCTCACCACAGCCCATCCGGATAGCAGCCCAGCGAACGTCCTTCCGCTCCGCCGAGCAACCCGCGCTCGGCGCCTTCGCGCGTTTGCCTACCCGTTACCGCTCACGCCTCCCACTCGGGGGTAGGATGGGACAGCGCCGTCCCGACCCGGATCTCGGGCCGAAGCTCGCGAAGGAGTGACGTCGGATGTGCCAGTTCTGCGTGGAGCACGGCGAGGGCAAGCGCTGGTATCTGAACGCGAAGAACTACGCGTTCGACCTTGAGAGCGACGTCCGCCGCCGCGAGTACGTCCTCGGCTTCATCCGCGGGTTCGACGAGATGCGCGCGAACGCCGTGGCGGGCATGGAGTTCGTGGGCAAGCTCCCCTCGCCCCTTGGAGCGCGCGAGCAAGGCCGCGTTCTCCCGCCGAATGCAGGCGCATCACTTCGGTCAGCCTGTCCCCATCGAGGAGTGCGAGCAGATCCTCGACATCGCCACCTCGTGCACCGTCATCCCCTGCATCTGCCGCATGCACGCTCCGGGGCAGCGTGCCGACGAGGTCTGCATGCTGGTGACGACGCAGCCGATCGAACCCTACGTCGCCGAAGGGTTCCGGGATTACGAGGCGGGACCCGACCTCGACGATTTCCACAAGATCGAGAAGGCGCAAGCCATGGAGCTGCTACGGCAGTGCGAGCGCGATGGCCTCATGCACTCGATCTGGACGTTCCAGACGCCGTTCGCCGCCGCGATCTGCAACTGCAACGTCAGCAGCGGCTGCATGGCGATGCGGCTCACCAAGAGCTACGACATGAAGATGATGTGGCGTGGCGAGTGGGTCGCCGTGGCCGACGCCGAGAAGTGCACGGCGTGCGGACGCTGCGCCAGAGCGTGCCCCTTCGACGCGATCGAGCGGATCGAAGCGGGGACGTTCGCACCGCGCGCCGAGGATTGCTGGGGTTGTGGCGTCTGTCGCGCTCACTGCCGCGAGGATGCGCTGACCCTCGTCGACCGGCGCCTGGTGCCGGCGGTTGCGACTGTCTGGTAGCGCCTGGGCGGTCTACCCTGCGAGCAGCAGCGGCAGGACCGCGAACGCGATACCCAGCAGCACCGACACACCCCACACCAGCAGGCTGACCTTGAGGACGCGCGAGGCTCCGTGAGGGTTCGAACCCTTCATCACGAGGTACGCGACCACACCGCCGAGAGGTGCCCACAGGATCGCGAGCACCCACCACCACGGGCTCACGGGGGACTCGGACGGCATCACGACGGCCGGCGCCGACACCGAGCGGCGCGGGCAGGTAGTCGGACTCGAGCGTCGAGTCGACTGGGGGCGTGATCGTCTGGGGCTCTGCCGCGATCGGCTCGGCGGACAGCGGCGCCGCCATCACGGGAGACGGAGCCACCGGTGCCTGGGCGCCGAAGGGCGACGCGGTCATCGGATCGGCGAGAGCGGTAGCGACGGCCACGGGGGCCGCCAAAGGCTCTGCCGCCGGTGCGAGGTCGCCGTAGATGTCTGGCCCCGGGGCGGTGGCCACGGCGGCGCCGACGGCGACAGGTGCGGCGACTGTGGCGGCAGCGCCGATGGGGGCGATTCTGCGGCGGACGCCGTCGCGCCGGAGCCGGTCGCATCGGCGAAGAAGGACCTGTCCGGCGTCTGCGCGCCTGCCCACAGCTGGTCTCCACGCCAGTGCATCGGCGACGAGGTGCCGTGGGCCTGGAAGTACTCCTGGAGCGAGGTCGCCCGCTGTTCGGCAGGCAGTGCGTGCAGGTCGTCGGGCTTCGCGTAGCCGTTGATCTGCAGCACGAGCGAGATCATCTGGTCGGTCTTGAGGTCGATCTCCATGGGTGCGCCCCCTTGTAATCCTCGAGGGGCAACACTCCGCGGCCCCTCCGAAGGGTGTATCGGACAAGCAAGCGCCGACCATGAGACTGCGCTACGGCCCGGTAAGAATCCGGTTAGCCGCCTTCGATATACTGGCTTGCCTGCCGAAACGGCGGATGCGCCTACCGAAGAATCGCCGTCTTGAGGGGGACCGTGAACGCGTCCGTCTGGGCTCCACTTCGCAGCAGCGACTTCCTGAAGCTGTGGGTGGGCCAGCTCGTGTCGGTGATCGGCGACAAGCTCCATCAGATCGCGATGGGCGTCATGGTCTACGCGATCACGGGCTCGGCGCTCCAGATGGGCATCATGCTGGCGATGACCGCCCTGCCGGCCCTGCTCTTCGGCCTCGCGGCCGGCGCCTACGTCGACCGGTGGGACCATCGCCGCACGATGATCGCCTCCGACATCGTGCGCGCCGTGCTCGTCCTGGGCGTACCGTACGCGGTCACCGTCAGCGTGTATCTCGCGTACCTGCTCGCGTTCGTCGTCGCGACGGTGGGCCTGTTCTTCCAACCCGCGAAACAGACGTTCATCGCCGAACTGATGCCGGGGCGCACCCTGCTCGCCGCCAACTCGCTCGATCAGGCGAGTACGTCGATCGCCGAACTCGTCGGGCTGGGGCTCGCCGGCGCGCTGGTGGCGGCGCTCGGGTACCAGCGTTCGTTCTGGCTCGACTCCGCGACGTTCGTGTTCTCCGCCGCCGCGATCGCACTCATCCGGTTCCGGCCCGAGCGCGCGGAAGCCACCGGCGGACGGCGCGCGACCGCGCCTGACGACCGAGGTCGCCGACGGGGTCCGTTTCATCACCCGCACGCCCACCCTTCGAGCGCTGCTGGCGATGTGGGTCACTGCCGGGCTCGGCCTCGGGGCCTCGATCACGATCGGCTACCTGCTGGCCCTGCAGCGCTACGACGCGGGCGCCCAGGGCCTCGCCGCGCTCGACATCGCGATCACCGTCGGGTTCCTGGCGGGCTCGCTCACCGTGCCGCTCCCCTCTCGGCTCACCGACGGCTGGAAGATCATCGGCTCGATGATCGTGTTCGCCGTCTCTCTCGCCGGACTCTCGCTGGCGAGAACGATCGTCGCCGCCCTGCCGCTGCTGTTCGTATCGGGCGTGGCCAACATGTGGTTCCTGGTGCCCAGCATCACGATCGTCCAGCGGCTCACGCCCGACACCCTTCGTGGCCGGGTCCTCGCCGCACGCAGCACCTTCACCGCGGTGCTGTCGGTGACGGGGATGCTGCTCGGCGGCGTGATGATCGAGCGGCTCGGTGTGGTGCTCGCGATCCTGATCGCGGCGATGCCGGTTCTGCTCGGCGCGCTGGTGGGAGTGCTGAGCCCGTCGCTCAAGGAAGCATGAAAATGCTGGCGGGTATACCCTACGGTAGGGACACGGGTTACATCACCGCAGGAGGAGGCCACTATGACCGACAGCACTGAAGCCACGCCCGCCGAGGACACGGCTGCCGAGAACACCACCACGACCGCGACGCCGACCGACGCCGGATTCATCGAGAGCGTTTTCCTGCTCGGCCTGGGTGCCGCTTCGGCCACCCGCACCGCCGTCGAGTCGCTGTCCAAGGACCTGGTCGAGCGCGGCAAGATGAGCCAGCAGGAGGCGACGAAGTTCGCGCAGGACCTCGCCCGCCGCGCTGACGAGAGCACGAAGAAGATGCAGGAGACGGCGACGGACGGCACGCGGACCGCTGCGGGCATGGTCGGCTTCGCGACCAAGGCGGACATCTCCCGCATCGAGGGCGAGATCGCCGAGATCAAGCAGCTGCTGATGAAGTCGGCACCCGTCGGCGACAACGAGCCCTACATCCCCTAGATAGCGGGTACGCTCCGTGAGAGCCGAGGCGTCGTGACCCCACAGCTCACGCCGCCCAGAGTCGGCAAGCACCTCAAGCGCTATCGCGAGATCGCGGGGGTGCTGGCTGACGAGGGCCTCGATACGACGATCGACCGGCTCGGACTGCGCCGGTTCGTCCCGCCGCGCTTCAGCCGCCACAACCCGGACGGACTGCCCACCGAGGTCCACGTCCGCCGCGCCATCGAGCGCCTCGGTCCCACGTTCATCAAGATCGGCCAGGCCCTCTCGGCGCGGCCCGACATCGTTCCCGAGCCACTGCTGACCCAGCTGCGGAAGCTTCAGGACGAGGTTCCTCCCTACCCGTTCGAAGAGGTCAAGCAGCTCATCGAGATCGAGTTCGACTCGCCCCTCGAAGAGGTGTTCCCGGAGTTCGACCCCGTGCCGATCGCCTCGGCGTCACTGGGACAGGTGCACGTCGCCAGACTCGCGACCGGCGAGAAGGTCGCGGTCAAGGTCCAGCGGCCCCGCGTGAGAGACATCGTCGAGACCGACATCGACATCTTCATGACCCAGGCGCGTTGGGTCGCAGACCACACCGATGTCGGAGACGGCATCGACGTGATCGCGATCGCCACCGAGTTCGCTCACGCGATCCGAGAGGAACTGGACTACCTGACCGAGGGCGACAGCGCACAGCACATCCGACGCGCCCTGGCCGACGACGACACCTGCCTGATCCCGCTGGTGTATTGGGACTACACCACCAGCAAGGTGCTCACGCTGGAGTGGATCGAGGGCGTCCGTCTCAATCGCCTCAGCGAGGTCGACGCGGCGGGATACGACCGCGCCGTACTGGCCGAGCGCGGCATCGTGTGCTACCTGAGGCAGATCTTCCAGGTCGGGATCTTCCACGCCGACCCTCACCCCGGCAACCTCTTCGCCCTGCCCGGAAACCGCGTCGGGTTCACGGACTTCGGCCGAGTGGGACGGGTGTCCCAGCGGTCGCGCGAGAAGCTCGCCGACCTGCTCGTGGGCGCCGTTGACCACGACGCCCCCCTTGCCGCTGACGCCCTGCTCGACATGACCACGAGCCCCGAGCGGGTCAACGAAGTTGAGGTTCGCCGAGAGGTCGCGCGGATCGTCGACCACTACCACGGTGTCGAGCTCAGGCGGATCGACATCGGCGAGATCGTCAGCGACGTCACGGGACTCATCCGGGACCAGCACCTCGGCGTGCCCAGCGACTTCGTCGTGCTCCTGGCCACGTTCGCGGTGCTGCAGGGCATCGGCCGGGAGCTCGATCCGGACTTCGACTTCGCCTCAGCCGCTGCGCCCTTCGCGAAGCAACTCGTCAGCGAGCGGATGCAGCCGGCACGGCTCTTCGAGCAGGCGAGCCGCACCGTGCGCCGTCTGACCCGCACGATGGGCCGACTCCCCGACTCGATCGACATGCTCGCCCGGCTCGCGTCGCGAGGCGAACTCAAGATGGGGATGCGGCTGACCGACTACGACGACCTCATGGAACGCATGTACGAGATGGCCGACCGCCTCGCGTTCGCGCTGATCGTCGCTGCCTTCGTCATCGGCTTCTCACAGCTGCTCACGGTGGAGTGGCTGCCCAATCCGCTGCGCATCTTCTCCACGCTCGCTCTCACCAGCTCCGCGTTCGTCGGCGCATGGTTCTTCCTGCGCTTCGTGTGGCATCGTCGCGGCCCCCGACGCTAGCGCGGGAACGGTCCGTCGCGACGCTCGCAAAGTCACTCTCGACAAATTGATACCGCATAGATAGCATTTCCTCGGAGACGACAACCGCCTGGGGTTGGAGACCGTGGAGATCACCCGACGCACGGACTATGCGATCCGGCTGATGGTCGCCCTCGCCCAGGGCGACGGCGGCCCCATCTCAGTTCGGCAACTCGCCGAAGAGCAGCACGTCCCCTATGCGTTCGCCCGCGGCATCCAACGCGACCTCGTCGCCGCTGGGCTCGCGGAGACGAAGCGCGGCGCGAGGGGTGGACTGTGCCTCGCGAGGCCCGCAGCCGAGATCACCCTGCTCGACGTCATCGAAGCGGTGGAAGGCCCCATCGCGCTCAACATGTGCACGGCGGACCCCGACTGGTGCCAACGCATGGGCTCCTGTTCGGTGCATCAGGTGTGGCGAGGCGCCGACGACCTCGTCAGGCAGTACTTCGGAAGCAAGTCCCTGGCGGGACTCGTACGGGGAAGGGAGTGACGGCTGTCGTGGATCCCGTTGCGCTCGCGCGCATCCAGTTCGCAGTGACCGTGGCCTATCACTTCTTGTTCGTGCCGCTCTCGATCGGCATCGGGTTGGTCATGGTGATGGCGGAACGCCAGGCCTACAAGAACCCGACGCCGGAGAACCGGGCGGCGTCGAGGTTCTGGATCAAGATCTTCACCGCCACGTTCGCGATCGGTGTCGCCACCGGCATCACGATGGAGTTCTCGTTCGGCACGAACTGGGCGAACTACTCCCGGTTCGTCGGCGACATCTTCGGCGCGCCGCTGGCCGCCGAGGCGCTCTTCGCGTTCTTCCTGGAGTCGACGTTCCTGGGCGTGCTGCTGTTCGGCCGCGACCGCGTCTCGCCGAAGTTCTACTACATCTCGGCGTGGCTTGTGTGGGCCGGCTCGCTGCTGTCAGCGCTCTGGATCATCATCGCCAACTCGTGGATGCAGACGCCCGCCGGCTTCAAGATCGTGGAGACCGCGAGCGGTCAGAAGGCCGAGCTCACCAACTTCTTTGCCGCGGCGTTCAACCCCTCCACGCTGCCGCGCTACTTCCACACGGTCGACGCGCTGCTGATCGTTGGCGGCTTCATCGCCGCTGCCATCGGCGCGTGGTACTTCCGCAAGGGGCGCAGCCCTGAGTTCGCGAAGTCGTCGATCACGATCGGCCTGGGCATCGCGCTCATCGCGCTCGCGGTCATGCTGCCGCTGGGACACTGGCAGGCGGTCGAGGTCGTCAACCAGCAACCCGAGAAGGCCGCCGCGATGGAGGGGCACTGGGAGACCGGTCCCATGGACCTCGGGATCATCGGCTGGGTGAACGTCGACGAGGGAACGACCACCTCGCTCGCCATCCCCGGCGGAGTCAGCTTCCTGGCGACCGGCAACTTCAACACGCCGTTCCCGGGCCTCAACGAATTCAAGCCCGAGGACCTGCCCCCCATACAGGCGGTCTACCAGTCCTACCGCATCATGATCCTGCTGTACGGCGCCATGCTGCTGCTGATCGCGTGGGCATGGTGGCTCAACCGCAGCGACAAGCTGGCGAGCAAGCGAGGGCTTCTCGGGCTGCTGGTGTTCGCGCCGCTCATGCCTGAGCTCGCGATCCAGGCTGGCTGGTTCACCGCCGAAGTCGGTCGCCAGCCCTGGATCGTCTACCAACAGATGCGCACCCTCGACGGGATCTCGCTCGCGGTCCCCGCGAACCAGATCGCGCTCACGCTCGCACTGTTCATCGCGTTCTACAGCCTACTGTTCGTGGCATGGGCGCGGATCGTCCTCGGCATCGTGAAGGCCGGCCCCCAGGTCGCCGCCGAGACGCCCCCGAAGCCCGGAGCGCAGGCCCTGGCCGACGATGCCGCCGCCGCGGCGTAGAGAGGAGGACGACGATGCTTCCACTGATCTGGTACATCCTCATCGGCGTGCTCTTCGTGGGCTACGCGGTGCTCGATGGATTCGACCTGGGCACGGGCGTGCTCTACCCGTTCCTGGGCAAGACCGACGAGGACAAGACGGTCATGCGAAACTCGATCGGCCCGGTCTGGGATGGCAACGAGGTGTGGCTGCTGACGGGCGGCGGTGCGCTGTTCGCCGCGTTCCCGCCGGTGTACGCGTCGGTGTTCTCGGGCTTCTACCTCGCGCTCATGCTCGTACTGTTCGGGCTCATCTTCCGAGCGCTGTCGCTCGAGTATCGCTCGCACGACCCCAGCTGGGGCAAGTTCTGGGACTGGGCCTTCTTCGTCGGTAGCTTCCTGCCGGCGCTGCTCTTCGGCGTCGCCGTGGGCAACCTCATCGGCGGCATCCCGCTGAACACGAACGGGGACTTCACCGGCACGTTCTTCTCGCTGCTGAACCCATTCTCGCTGCTGCTCGGCGTGGTGGGGCTGTCGTACTTCATGTGGCACGGGGCGAACTGGATCGCGCTCAAGAGCGAGGGCGAGCTGCACGACCGCGCCTCGAGGACGAGCGACACGATGTGGATCGTCTACGGCGTCATGTTGGTCCTGGGCGCCGCGGCGACCGCCGCGCTCGAGACGCGGGTGTTCCAGGTGATCGTCGGACGGCAGGCAGCATGGCTGTTCATCATGGTGCTGTTCGCGTCGCTCATCTGGGGCCGCGTCGCCAAGGCCGAACTGCTCAGGTTCTACGCCTCGGCGCTCGGTGCGGTGGGCCTCGTGGGGCTGTGGGCCTCGGCGACGTTCCCGTTCATGGTGTACTCGACGGCGGAGCCAGCGAAGCTGTCGCTGACGTACCTGAACTCGTCGTCGTCGACCCTGACGCTCACGGTGATGCTGATCATCGCGCTTATCGGCGTGCCGCTCGTGCTGTTCTACCACTTCCTCATCTACAAGACGTTCCGAGGCAAGGTGAAGGTCGGCAGCGGGGAAGGCTACTAGCCGAGACGAACCGAGGAAGGCGCACTCCGCCGGACTCCACGACAAGCACTGAAGAGATGCGAAGGGCCGCTCGGCGAGCGGCCCTTCGTGGTTCACGACGGAGTCATCGGTGGAGAGGGCGGCGCGCTCCCCTTCCGGCTTCTGGCCGCGATGATGAGCCGCCGAGCGAGGCGCCAGAACAGGAACAGCATGATCGCGATCCCGATGGCAGCGAGGACCGGGACGAGGATCGCGAGCACCGACAGCACGAACGACACGACGTCCTCTAGGACGCTCACCACCGGCGCGCCGGCGCCTCCGGAGGCTACGTTCAACGCCGGGCGGGCCGAGGCCTTGGCGGCGTGAACGCTCCCGGCGAGCAGCACGCCGGCGACGAACAGCACGACGGCAGGTGCCTTCACCACGCCGGCTGCGCTGACCGCGAGCAGGCCGCCGGCGACGGGACGGACGATCGTCTGGATGGTGTCGTTCACCGTGTCGACCGCGGGGACCTTGTCGGCGACGACCTCGATGGCCAGCAGCACGGCCATGATGCCGAGCATCCACCACTCGGTTAGGAACGTGTAAGGTCCGGTGAGCTCGATCACGCCGAACCGCCCGGCAAGCCCGAGCACCAGCAGCGGGATGTAGGCGTTGAGCCCCGCGGGCGCGGCGAGCGTCAGTCCGGTCAGGATGTCCACGCGAACTCCTGGATGCTCGGGAGCGGTCGGCAGCCGAGCGATCGGCCGCTAGCGGAGAGTATACCGACCGTGGAGCCGGACGCGGCGCCTTACGGGTTCTCGGCGGCGTCGACGGCGGCGGCCGTCGAGCGGGCCTTCTCGAGCGCGTTGGCAACGGTGCGCTCGGGGGTGGTGCCGCTGAAGCGCTCGATCTCGGTGCCAGCGGCATCGACCACGACGAGCGTCGGCACCGAGGTGATGCCGTGCTCCATCGCGAACCCCTGCGCCTCTTGGTTCTTGTCCGCCTCGGCGTAGAGGTAGAGGTCCACCTTGCCGCTGTATCGCGCTTGGAGCCTGTCGACCACAGGCTTCATCTCGACGCACGACGGTCAAGTGGAGGTGCCGAAGTAGTACAGCGCGGGCTTGCCGGTTGCGGCACCGGTCGCGGGCCAGCGGGTGTACCCGGAGGCCATGTAGGCCGCGGAGCCGGGGTACGCCCCTGCGCCTCCCGTGATCTGTCGCAGCGTCGACGCCGCCATGGTACCCATCGCCAGCGAGAAGCACATCGAGATCGCGGTGACCACCACACCCACGAGCAGCACGTTACGCGCTCCTCGGGGGTTCTCGTCCTTCGTGATGACCCAGCCGATAAGCCCGCCCACGAGGCCGAAGAACAGCGGCAGCAGGTACATCCAACGCGACACCGGCTTCCCTGCCGGCTTGGAGTCGAGGAGCGCCTTGCCCGAGCCCTCGGCGACGAAGTAGCGCGGATCGATGCTGTCGGGGTTGAAGGCACTGGTGGGAGTCGCAGAGGCGGCGACCGCACCGAACGCGGGACTGGGCTGGAGCTGCCCGAACGGCGGGACGACTGCCACCGGCTCGGTCGGCGCCGGCGGTTGGGACGGAGCCGTGGGTTGCGGCTGTGCCGGGGGTTGCGGCGGTGCGACGGGCACCTGCGCGGCCGCGAGCACGCCGTCGGGGCCGACGTCGGCCGCGCCCGGGTGTTCGGCGCAGTACTGCTGCAGCAGCGCCGCACGCTCTGCCTCGGGAACCCAGTCGAGCGCTTCCGGCGGAACGCGCCCGGTGCGGCTCAGCAGTGCCGAAATGTACCTGTCGGCGGCGGCGTTCAGCTCGGCCACGACAGCCTCCCTCGTCCGTCACGCCCGCGGCGTGCCTTCGAGGGGAGTATCGTCGCCTGCCTCGCGACGCTTGAGCCGGGCAGAGGCGGCCGGCCCAAGGGGCGGCGCTACATGTCGGTCCAGGTGTGGCGCAGCGGAATCGTCGCGACGTACTTGTGGCGGCGGTCGTCGGCAAGCGACAGCTTCTCGAACTCCTTGGTGAGCTCGCGCAGGCGCATGGCCGCGGCGCTCAGCATCTGGCGCACGAGCGGGTCGCACGCGAGCCGGTCGAACTCGGCCTTGGTGACCACCCGGACCTCGGTATCGCCGTGGGCCGCCGCGGTCGCCATCCTCGGCTGGCTGTCGAACAGCGCCATCTCGCCGAAGTAGGCTCCGGGCTCGAGAACCGCGAGCGTGGTCTGGTCGCCGTCCGAGTCGCGGTAGATCCGGACCTTGCCCGACCTCACCACGTACATCTCGTCGCCGCGGTCGCCCTGGCGCACGATGACCTGCCCGTCCGAGTACCGCTGTACCTGGATATCCTGGGTCACGAGAGACCCCCTCCCCGTGATCGGACCCGTGTCTCCCTGTCGGAACGTGCCGCCCCCCGCTCCGGCCCCCGCCGTCGCGCAGCACACCCCGGGTGTAGTGCACTTCTCTATCCTACTCTCGGCTCCTGCCGAGACGCGAGCGGGGCTTCGTGGGCACAGCGCTGCGGGCGGGCGGGATGCGCGCGGCGGTGACGTGCCCGCGCTGGCATCCCCCCTACTGGCGCTTCGTCAGCTGGTCAGCCGCCTGACGCACGAGTTCGGGAGCGTCGGGAACGTTCGGCGGCTGGGTGATGACCACGGTCGCGTCGGCGGTTTGCGCGACGACGGCGCCGTAGTCGAAGGGGCGAAGGCTGTCCTCGATCGTCGCGCCACGAATCTCCCACGCTTCCCCGCCGGCGACCGTGATGCGCTTGATGGAGCCGCCCCGTGCCCACTCACGGACCTCGGCGTCGCTCACCTTCGGAAGGGTGATGACCCACAGCAGCGGTGAGTACGTCCAGCCGTTGTCGAGCGACTCCGGCGTCCGGCTGAAGCGGTGGTCCTCGCCGGGCGCGACCGCCTCGCCGTACTCGGTGAGCACGCGGAGCATCGGCCGGACGCCCGGCTTCGGGTGCAATTCCTCTACGACTGCGTCGGGCCGTCCCAACCGCCCGCCCTCGGCCTCGATGGGCTCGTCCGCCGGACGGAACCGCACGCCGGTCATTCGGCCGCCGAGGATCGGGTACCCCTCGCCCAGGTCGTAGACCACGGGTCGGCTCGGCTCCTGCGACGGGACCGCATCCACCGGCGGCCACACGACCGCCTGACTCGCGTCGAACGACTGCCGCGCAGCGTAGGCGGCGGACGCCGGCAGCTGCACCGCTGACCACCCCGCGCCGAGTTCGGCGGCAGGCATCGTCTCGTGCGAGGTCACGTCGATCTCGGTGGTGTCGATGACGTCGGTGCCTTCGCTGCCCAGGCTCTGAACGATCTCGATCCGGTAGCGCAGCGGCAGGTACGTCGCCTGATCCACGTCGATCCGGGTGACCTCGCGGTACCCCTCCGGCCGAGACGGCCGGTTCGCCTCGAGCACGTACGTACGTCGCCCCCGGACCCTCCCCCGCCCGACGACCCGCAGCGCCGACCGGTTCGACGCCGCCAGGTAAGGAGGAGCCCCTGCTTGGGCGGTGGCGAGCATCTCGGCGTCGAGCTCGGGCTCGTGACACGAACCGCACGGTCCCCACCACACGCCGTGGCGGGCGGCGGAAGCAGTGTCGACGTTGGTGGCAAGACCCTCGGCGGTGTCGATCTGACTCACTCGGTAGCGCGGGTTCGTGGTAGAGGTCGACGAGGTCTCCTCGGCGATGTTGCCGATGCGCATCGAATCGGGCTCGTAGATCGACGAGAAGGTACGCGGAGTGCCGACACGGACGGTCGTCATGCGCTGCACGGTGCCGTCCGCGGAGCTCCAGTGCTCGCGGCGAAGCTTCTCGGGCTGTCCGGTGACGGGGTTCGTCTGGGCGACCACGGTGGTGTAGTGCGTGATCCGGCCGGGTGCCGACCAGGCGCTCTTCGCGGGGGTTGCGCGCTCGAGGATCTCGGCGTCCGAGGGTGCGAGCAGCTGCAGCACGAGCGCGAGTGCCACGACCCCGACGAATCCGAGGACCGCGGCGACGAGCATGCGCTGCCTTCGCCTGACGCGGCGCGGCGGCCCTTCGGCCGGTTCCGCCCTTCGACCGGTTCGATCTCGCTCACGCGAAACGCCCCTTACCCGTGCTCCGTGCCGTGCTCGGTGAGGCCGCCCGTGCCGGGGGCGAGCTCACCTTCGATGGTTCCGAGCAGCATTCGTGCCCGGTCGCCGTCCTCACTGTCGCCCGCTGCGTCGCTGGCGGCCTTCGCCAGGCCCTCCGCTCGGCGGCGCTCTCGCTCGGCGGCGCCCGAATCCCCCGCCATCTCGAACGCGTCGGCGCGCTGGGCGAGCACCTCGGCGAGCAGGATCGCGCGCTTCACGTCGAGCATGCCGCCCGCCGACATGATCAGCAGCAGGTTGCCCACACTCGCCGTCTCGGCGGTCTCGGCCGAGAGACCGGTCACGTGATGCAATGCCTCGTCCGAGAGCCGCAGCGCGTCGTCGGGGCGATGCTCGCGCTCGGCCTTGACCATCGCGCGCAAGATCACGCCCACGCGCTGGATGAGCCTCAAGATGTAGTCCTGCTCGTAGGTCATGCCGTCCTCGACGTCGTCACTTCGTCGCGATCGGGCCCGCCGCCCGCCCGCCGCCCGACCTCGTCGGCGCTCAAGCCGCGTCCCTCGGAAGCCGAAGCTAGTCCTGCAGGCCCGACTGTGGGCTTGCCTTCGTGTAGGGGGAATCGTGGCCTTCACCATCGGTGCGCCGACATGCAGCGCGCAGAGGAAGCATATCGCGCTTCGCCCGGGCGACCTCGTCCGGGTGATTCTGGGCACCGCCGAGGAGCGCGATCTCACGCGCTACCGGCAGGGTGAGGCCGAGCGACGGGCTGCCCGCGTTCTGTCCAAGCTCCCCGAGACCTACGTGGTGTTCAACGGCTTCCGGCCGGTCGAGCGCGGCGGGGTCCCGAGCAAGTGGTGGGTGGACCACGTGGTGATCGGCCCGTCGGGCTTGTTCGCGATCGAGACCGAGTGTCTGGGCGAGCATCACGTGACGCCCGCGGCACGGAGCCGGATCGTCGCGGCGAGCGTCCACTCCGTACAGCGCCGGTCCACGGAGTTCCGAGAAGCGCTCGACCGCTGGTCGTGCGGTGCGTTCGGCGAGCTGTTCGTGAAGCCGGTCCTCGTGTACGCCCACGACCACGCCTTCGTCGAGAAGCTGCAGGAGGGACCGGTCAAGGTCATCCCTCTGCGGTGGCTGGCGACCGAAGTCATTCAAAAGGGGCGCCGGTATGGCGCTGGCACCAAAGGTCCATCAGCGCATTGCCCGGTCCGCAGTCGAACCCGTTCGTCACCGCCCCTGCCTGGATCAGGGTCAAATTGCTGATGCCGCCAAGATTGAGAATCGCCAGTTCAGGCGCCAAGTGGCCGAATCTTGCGCAGTGAAATGCTGGTACCAGTGGTGCACCCTGACCCCCGGCGGCGACGTCCCGGCTGCGAAAGTCCGATACCACGTCAATACCGGACAGCTCAGCGAGCAAGGCAGGTGCGTTGAGTTGAATCGTATAGCCTGTACGGTCGAACTCGCCGGGACGGTGACGAACCGTCTGGCCGTGCACGCCCAGGGCTTGGACCGCCTCGCGCGCGACACCAGCATCGACGAGCAACTCCGCGACCACACGTGCATACAGGCGCGCCAAGGCGTTCCCTGCCAGCGCCGCCCGGTGCAACTCATTGTCTCCGGCAAAGTTCAATGCCAGCAACTCATCGCGCAGCGCGGTGTCGAAAGGCCGGTGGATGTGGCCCAAGACAGTTGCCGCCTGTGTGTGTCGAAGCCCCCAGATCGACCAGCACGCCGTCCACGCCATCCAGCGAGGTCCCCGACATCAAGCCGATGTACAAGCTCGACATGGACGGTCGTCAGCGCATCAGTTTTGCAGGTGCGGAACGTTGGCTGCCACGCGCCTATTCGGCAAGCTCACCGAGCCGCGTTATGGTCTGGGCCAAGCCGATCTGCCCCTGCACGCTGCGCGACCAAGACGCAAACTGTCCGCGCTCCAGCGGCGCGAGTTGAACCGATTCCGACCACTGAGCCAGCTGGCCCGGGTCGCGCTGCTGTCCGCCAACCTTGAACTCGAAATGCAGATGGGGACCAGTGGCCCAGCCCGTGGTACCCACCGAACCAATGCGCATGCCTTGTTCCACGCGCTGGCCAGTGCGAACTTCAAAGCGGCTCAGGTGGGCGTACAGCGTTGCACGGTCACTGCCATGCCGAATCTCCACCACGTTGCCATAACCATTCTTCACGCCTGCGAACTCGACCACGCCGTCCGCGACCGAACGCACCGGCGTTCCCGTGGGTGCGGTGTAGTCCAATCCGCGGTGTTGTTGCCATTGCTTCAGGAGCGGGTGCATGCGGCCGGTGAACCCCGAACTCACGCGCGAGAACTCGAGCGGGCTGGCCAGGAAGGTGCGCCGCTTGCTCTGGCCGTCGAAGCTGTAATAGCCTCCCTTGCCGCGCGCGTCTTGGTACCACACCCCCGTGTGTCGCCGGCCCGCATTGACATACTCTGCCGCTACCAGACGGCCTGAAAAGTTCAGCCAGCTGACGGGCTCGCCGTCGGCAGTCAGCGTCTCATAGACCAGCGAAAACGTGTCGCCCTTGCGCAGATCGCGATGAAAATCCAGATCGCCCGACAAGACCTCGGCCATCTGGCTGGCTATTGCATCCGGGACGTTGGCAATATCGGTTGCCGCAAACAGGGAGCTCACGACCGTGCCACTGCCAACCTTGATCTGACGGTCAAATGCAGCCGTCTCCGCGGTGGACATCAATCGGTCGCCGATCTGTTCGACGCGCAGGCGGGTGAAGTGCGACTCGCTTCGGCTGCGGTCCAGCGCGGCAAAGCGAGCCACCAGTTCGAGCAGCCGACCTGATGCGTCGGTGCGCAGTCGAATGGACTTGCCGGCACGCCCTTCAAACAGGTTCCGGCTCAGCGCATCGGTGCGCAGAAACTGCAAAGCGGCCGGGTCTGCAACGTTCAGGCGGGCCAACAAACTGGCGGCCGAGTCGCCCAGGCGGGTCACATCGCTGAGGTACAACTGAAGTGGATGCGCGGCGAGCGATTCCAGCTGCACACCCAGTTCGAGTGGTGTCACGAGCTCCGAAACCCAGCGTTGGGACGGCAACTTGTCCTCGGGCATGTTCAACGCCACGCCAAATGCAGTCGCTGCAAAACCCGCCAATGCCACGAGCAAGACGCCAGCCGCGCCGCGCCGCTGGAGTGCGCCGAAACAAGCCAGGGCCCGCGTTGGCAGGGCACTGAGCGAGGTGGAGCGGAGTGACGGAGTCAAGGGAATCAAATTCGCAAATTCGGCGATCAACGAAGCTCGGTGTTGTGCAGGTCTGGGCCGGAGCCGGCTCGAGTCTGCAAGCGTCCCACTAGAATTGCCGTCGAGGGCCAGCGCGAGGCGCTGGAGCGAGGTGAGCCCGACTGTTGGGCCAATTCAGTATACCCAGGCGGAAACTGCGCCTTGCCTGAAATAGCCCCATGAATTCCCCCCAACATCCAAGTCGGCTCTCAGCGTGAGCAAACCGGTGAGCGATCAGGTTCGCCACGCGATGGCGGTTTCGCGGCGCGGTTGCAGCGAGTTGCTGCCCGAGACCGAATGGCTGGACAAGCTTCAGCGATCCGAACGCTCAGGCAAACCCTTGCGCATCAAGCTCGGGCTGGACCCCACGGCGCCCGACCTTCACCTCGGCCACACCGTGGTGATCAACAAGATGCGCCAGTTCCAGGACCTGGGCCACAGGTCATCTTCCTGATCGGCGACTTCACCTCCATGATCGGCGACCCCTCCGGCGCAACGCCACCCGGCCGCCGCTGACCCCCGAGCAGATCGAAGCCAACGCGCCACCTACTTCGAGCAGGCCAGCTTGGTGCTGGACCCCGAGAAGACCGAGGTCGCTACAACTCCGAGTGGCGCGAGCCCTTGGGCCCGCGCGGCATGATCGAGCTGGCCGCCAGTACACCGTGGCCCGCATGCTGGAGCGCGACGACTTCGCCAAGCGCTTGCAAGCGAGCGCGCCATCTACTGCACGAGTTCCTCTACCCCCTGATGCAAGCCTACGACTCCGTGGCGATGCAGAGCGACATCGAGCTCGGCGGCACCGACCAGAACTTCAACCTCCTTCTGGGCCGCGCAGATCCAACCCGATACGGGCAGAAGCCGCAGTGCATCCTGACCATGCCCCTCCTGGTCGGCCTCGACGGCATGAAGAAGATGTCCAAGAGCATGGGCAACTACATCGGCATCACCGAACCGGCGAACACCATGTTTGCCAAGGTCTTTCGATCAGCGACGAGCTGATGTGGCGCTAGTACACATTGCTGAGCTTTCAAACCCGAGGCGCGAGATCGCTGTCTTGAAGTGCCGAGGTCGAAGCGGGGCGCAACCCCATGGAGGCGAAGTTGGTGCTGGCGCAGGAAATCACGGCCAGGTTTCACATGGCGCAGCGGCCGACGCGGCAGAACCTGACTTAATCGCCGCGCGCGTGGCGGTGTCCCCGAGAGATCCCCGAGTGTCCTTGCGCGGTGCGCCGCTGGCCATCGGGGCGTTGTTGAAGCAGGCCCATCTCGCGCCTTCGGGCAGCGAAGCCCTGCGCCTGATGGAACAGGGCGGCGTGCGTGTGGACGGCGTCGTGGTCAGCGACCTGGCCTGGAGCTGGCCCGGGCGGGTTCGTGGTTCAAGTCGGGAAGCGCAAATTTGCCCGGGTGACGCTGGCCACTTGACGCTGAACCGTCGCGCCTTGTTGTCCACCCTGCTGGTGCTTTGTGCGCCGGCCTCGGCGGGAATCAGCACCGCCGAACAGGCCCGAATCGATCGCCTGATCGACTACGTCGAAACCCGCAAAGGCGTGGTTTTCATGCGCAACGGCACTGACTATTCGAGCGAAGAGGCAGCCAAATTCATGCGCGGCAAAATGAAAATGATGGGCGGCGACGTCACCACGGCCCAGCAGTTCATTGATCAGATCGCGTCGAAATCCAGCACCACCGGTCAGGCTTACCTGGTTCGCTTCAACGACGGCAAAACCCAGACCGTGGCGAAATTCCTGGGCGATGAGCTGGCGCGAATCGACGCCAAGCGCTGAGACCGAACACTTCGCAAACGCGCCCCCCGCGCGCGTCTGTTTACGAAGCAAACGCAAGGCTTCACTACACAAGCAGCAGGGCGACCCAATCGCGACTCGGCATGCCGACTCGGCCTCCCAAGGCTCGGGCCGCGTCGTTGAGGTAGGTGATCAATCCACTGTCCAGGGTCGAGCGCGCATCACCAATGCGAGCGCTGGTGTGCGCCACGGTGGCAGCGGCCATGCCGGCGTTTTGCAACATGCGCAACGCAGCGACGCCGGCATTGTCTTTGCCGACGCCAGCGTCGTTGAAGATCACCACGTCGCCACCGGCCAGCAGCGCATAACGCCCCGAACTCTCGCCACCATGCGAGCCGCAGACGATCACCGCGCCCTTCGCCCCTGAGGCTGCCTCGGTGATGCTGTCAACCAGCAGCAAGCGTCGTCGATTCACGCTCGCCCGATTTTCACAAAACGGGCCGCAGCCAGGCGCACTGCAGCCTTGGCACTGGATAGCCGTCAGGCGCCAAGGTCAGGGCGAGTTCAGTCGGCGTACTGGCCGGCTGCCTTGATCACGGGGCCCCACTTGGCGATTTCGGCCTCGACAAACTTCTTGTGCTCCGGCCGCCCAGGCGGGCGTCAGTGATCACACGGCGCCCAGGGCTTCCTGGCGCTTGATGAACTCCGGGTCCTTCAGCGCCGCGCGCAGTGCGGCGTTGAGCTTGTCCAGCACGGCCTTGGGCGTGCCCTTGGGGGCGTACAGGCCGTGCCAGATCGATACGTTGAAGCCCTTCAGGCCCGGACTCGTCAAGCGTCGGCAGCTTGGCCAGCGCCGGTGTGGTCAACCGCTTGCGCGTGGTCACCGCGTAGGCCTTGACCTTGCCGCCCTCGATCTGCGCCGTGGTGTTGGTGGTCTGGTCGCACATCAGGTCGACCTGGCCGCCGAGCAGGTCGGTCATTGCCGGCGCGGTGCCCTTGTACGGCACGGTGGTCATGTCGACCTTGACGGCGCTGCTGGAACAGCAGGCCGCACAGGTGCGACGCGGCGCCCAGCCCGGCGTTGGCGAGGTTGATCTTGCCCTTGTTGGCATCGATCCATTTCATCAGCTCGGCGTAGTTGTTGGCCGGCAGCGTGGCTGGCCGATCAGCGTCATCGGCACTTCGTTGACCATGCCGAGGTACTCGAAGTCGTCCAGCGTCTTGTAGGGCAGGTTGCGGTACAGCGCCGGCGAGGTGGCCATGCCGATGTGATGCAGCAGCAGGGTGTAGCCGTCCGGTGCGGCCTTGGCCACCTTGGCGGCACCCAGCGTGCCGCCGGCGCCGCCGACGTTCTCGATGATGATCGGTTGGCCCCCAGCGGCTTGCGCAGCGCTTCGCCAAGGTCGCGGGCCACCTTGTCGGTCGGGCCGCCGGCCGCAAAGGGCACGACGAGGGTGATCGGGCTTTTCGGGGTACTCGGCCAGCGCGGCACCCGCGGCCGACATCGCCAGGCTCAGGATCAAAAGACGTTTCATGGCTGATTCTCTCCAGTTGACAGAAAGGCAAAAAAGGCATTGTCGGTGCGCAAACCAGCGCACCCTGCGGGATAATCCGAGAAGCTCAGCCAGTGGCTGGCTCTTGTGGAGGATAGGCGTCCCTTCACTGATAGCGACGCACGTCGTCAATCACCTTGCCATCGTTGGGCAAGCTGCCTGGCGCACAGAGCACCACTTCGCCGCGCAGTTTGGTCACCTCGCGATCGAATCGGCAACGCGCGCCGCCAGGCCCTCGACGGCGCCGCTTGTTTCGACGTGCAGCGTCATGCGGTCATTCGCCATCTCACCTTCGATGACCAGACGGGCACGGCCTAACTCGCTGTAGCGCCGCACCACGTCGGCGACTTGGCTCGGATGCACAAACATGCCCCTGACCTTGGCGGTCTGATCGGCGCGCCCCAACGAGCCGCGGATGCGCTGGTTGGTTCGCCCCGTCGGACACTGGCCCGGCAAGAATGGCCGACAGGTCACCGGTGCCGAAGCGGATGAGTGGGTAATCGGGGTTCAGCGAGGTCACGACGATCTCGCCCACCTCGCCATCGGCCACCGGCTCACCGGTGCCGGGCCGCACGATCTCCATGATCACGCCTTCATCAAGCACCAAGCCCTCGCGGGCTTCGGTTTCATACGCGACCAGGCCGAGATCGGCTGTGGCGTAACTCTGATAGCCCTCCATGCCGCGATCGCGCAACCAATCGCGCAGGCTCGACTGGAAACGCTTCACCACCCACCAGCGCCTTTCGCAGGCTGGTCGGCGCCGCTACCGAGTTCTTCGGCCTTCTCCAGGATGATCTTGAGGAAACTCGGCGTACCGATGTAGCCGGCTGGTTTGAGCTCGGCAATCGCCTGGACCTGCATTTCGGTCTGACCCACGCCAGCCGCAAACACGGTGCATCCAAGCGCGTGCGCGCCGGTCTCCATCATCGAACCGGCGGGCGTGAAGTGGTAGCTGAAACTGTTGTGGATCAAGTCGCCGGCGCGAAAGCCGGCAGCAAAGATCGCGCGGGCCATGCGCCAGTAGTCAGGCGCGTGACCTTCGGGTTCATAGATCGGCCCGGGCGAGCTGAACACGCGCCGCGCATTGCGGCGCTTGCCCCAGCCGATCGCCGAGAAGCCGCCGAACACATCGTCAGACACCTGCGCGCGTTGGCGTTGCATCAACTCCGGCTTGCGGACCACGGGCAGTCGAGCCAAGGCGTCCCGGCTGGTGATGGTGTGCGGGTCCACATCGCGCAGGCTGAGGGCAAAGGCGCTGGTTTGCGCCTTTTCCTGGGCCACCAACCCGGGCAGGCTGTGCATCAGCGCAGCCTCGCGTTCGGCCGGGGCACGCAGTTCGAGCTTGTCGTAGTGCTGATTCGTCATCATTCAGTCGTCGTCGCTGCGGCCGGCCCGGCGCTTCGTGTCGTCAACCAGCTTGCGTTGTTGGGGCGGGGTTGTGATTGCGTAGCGCTCGAAGCCCGAGCCACCCGGCTTCTTCAGGTCGGCACTGAGGCTGCCGTTTTCGTCATGAAAGTGCAGGAATGCGGCGCCGCGCAGATAGAAAATGCCAGGCTTCACTTCCTTGAGGCCCTTGATCTCACGCAACTGGCGCAACAAAGGCAAGATGCCTTCGAGTGCCCCGGGGTCGGCATGGGCCACTGCTGAACCCTCCCCTCAAGCCAGCCAGCGCTTGCGGCGGCGGTAGTGCTTGACATCCCGGAAGCTCTTGCGATCCGCCGCCGCCATGCCCAGATAGAACTCCTTGACGTCTTCGTTCTCCGCCAGCTCTCGGCAGCGCCCTCCATGACCACGCGGCCGTTTTCCAGGATGTAGCCGTAATCGGCGTAGCGCAGCGCCATGTTGGTGTTCTGCTCGGCCAGCAGGAAGGTCACTCCTTCCTTCCGGTTCAGATCCTTGACGATCCGAACACCTCGTCGACGATCTGCGGCGCCAGGCCCATCGACGGCTCGTCGAGCAGCACCATGCTCGGATTGGCCATCAGCGCGCGCCCGATGGCGCACATCTGCTGCTCCCCGCCCGAGGTGTAGGCGGCCTGCTGCTGCGGCGCGTCTTCAGGCGCGGGAAGTAGGTGTAGACCTTGTCGAGCGTTTCGGCGATCGCCGCCTTGCCGTCCTTGCGTGTGTAGGCGCCGGTGAGCAGGTTTTCCTCGATGCTCAGGTGGGCGAAGCAGTGCCGCCCCTCCATCACCTGGATCACGCCGCGCTTGACCAGTTCTGCCGGGGTCAGCTCTTCGATTCGCTCGCCGCGCAATTCGATCGTGCCCTTGGTGACCTCGCCGCGCTCGCCGTGCAGCAGATTGCTGACCGCGCGCAGGGTGGTCGTCTTGCCGGCGCCGTTGCCGCCCAGCAGGGCCACGATCCGCCCTCGGGCACCTGAATGAGACGCCCTTGAGCACGAGGATCACGTGGTTGTAGATCACCTCGATGCTGTTGACCTTGAGAAGATGTTGAATGCGTGGCGTTGACTCATGAGCGTCGCCTGCGGCGCTTCGTGGCGGCTCTGGAGCGAGCCCGCCCCTCGATCCGGGAGCCTGGCGCGGCTCGCGCCTTGCACCGGCTCAGGGGCATGCGGCGCGAGCGGCGAGACGATCAGTTCTGGCATTCCTCCGGCGTCGCGGCGGTCAGCTTCTTCTCGTCCGCGTACTTGTCGGCCGCAGCCTCACCATCGGCCTGAGGATCTTCTCGTCGGCCTGGAGCCAGTCGGAAGTGAACTTCCACTTGCGCCGTCCCAGGTGTGGACGCGGGCCCAGGGGGCCCATGTGGTCGACGCAGGGGTCGATACCGGGCGCATCACGCCGGCGAAGCCCGGCGTCGAGCTTCTTCTGGTCGAGCGCCAGGTTCTCCAGGCCCCAGCGCACCTGTTCGCCGCTCATCGACCTTGCCCTTGCCATAGCGCTCCTGCGCGCGTGCGCACGCCTTCGACGCCAGCATCGCCGACGAGCAGGCCGCGCATGTAGAGCACCTGCCCGACCTCGTCCTTCGGCCCGGTACCCTGGCCCTTGGCATGCACCTGTTCGAGCATGTCCTTGACGACCTTGGAGTTCGGCTCGGCGCCATGCTGCAGCGTCAGGGCGTTGTAGCCCTTGGCGCCTTCGCCGACGTCCTTGACATCGGGTTCGGCACCCGCCCACCAGACGCCGTACATCTTCTCGCGCGGATAACCGGTTGCCAGGGCCTCCTTCAGCGCGGTCGAGTTCATCACGCCCCAGCCCCACAGCAGCACGTAGTCGGGCCTGTTCTGGCGAATCTGCAGCCAGGTCGCTTTCTGCTCGACGCCGGGATGCGCCACCGGCAGCAGTCTGCACCTCGAAGCCGTGATCTTGGAGCGCTCCTGCAGCAGCGGGATCGGCTCCTTGCCGTAGGGGCTGTCGTGATAGACCAGCGCGATCTTCTTGCCCTTCAGCTTGGCCATGCCGCCTTCCTTCTTGCCGATGTGCTGGATCAGCATGTCGGCGGCCACCCAGTAGGTGCCGACCAGCGGGAAGTTCCACTTGAAGACGGCGCCGTCTGCGATCGCTGCGGCCGTAGCCGCGGTGATGAGCGGAATCTTGTCGCCCGGCGCCTTTTCGGTCAGCGCGAAAGTGATGCCGGTCGACAGCGGCTGGAACACCGTCGCGCCGCCGTTCTTGCCCTTCAGGCGCTCGTAGCACTCCACGCCCTTGTCGGTGGCGTAGCCGGTTTCGCACTCCTCGAAACTGATCTTGACGCCGTTGATGCCGCCCTGGGCGTTCACCAGCTTCAGGTAGTCGACATAGCCGTTGGCGAAGGGCACGCCGTTGGGCGCGTAGGCGCCGGTACGGTAGACCAGCACAGGGAAGAACTGCTCCTTGGCCTGCGCGTCGCAGGCATCGAGAGCAGGTGCCGGCGCCGGCAGCCGCGACAGCGGCGGCCAGGGCGAGAGATTGCAGCTTCATTGTAGACCTCCAGAGGTGGTGGGAAAGCACTCGTCAGTGCGTGGGAACGTAAATGTTGGAGTACAACGGTTGAGTCAAGGTTCGGATGCTTGGGGTTTACACGGCACGCATAGGCGCAGAGCATCAATGCGGGAACGGCCACAGACGCAGTTTTTCCTTGCCGATCGACCACAGGCGCGCCAGGCCGTGGGGCTCGACGATCAGGAAAAAGATGATCAGTGCGCCGAAGATCATGAACGTCAGGTGCGATGCCAGCGCCGTGGCGATCGGAATGCCGAAGCCAGACGTTGGCAGCGCTGTCCAGACGATCGGCAGCGATGACGATGAACGCGGCGCCGAAGAAGCTGCCCATGATCGAGCCCAGACCGCCGATGATGACCATGAACAGCAACTGGAACGAACGATCGATGATGAACGCCGCCGGCTCCCACGAGCCCAGGTAGACGAAGCCCCACAGCGCGCCGGCCACGCCGACGAAGAACGAGCTGACCGCGAAGGCTGTGAGCTTGGCGTACATCGGACGGATGCCGATCACCTCGGCGGCCACGTCCATGTCGCGGATCGCCATCCACTCGCGGCCGATGGGCTGCGCACCAGGTTCTTGGCCAGCAGCGCGAACACGCACCACGAAGCCCAGACAGAACAGGTACTTCTCGGCCGGCGTGTCGATGGTCCAGCCGAAGATCTGCAGGTTCGGCCACCGCGACCGAGCCGGAGGAGGAATTGTTGGTGAACCACTTGACGCGCAGGAACACCCAGTCGGTGAAGAACTGCGCCGCCAGCGTGGCGACCGCGAGATACAGGCCCTTGACGCGCAGGACTCGGGATGCCGAACAGCATGCCCACCACCGTGGCGCAGAAGCCGCCGAGCAGGAAGGCCACGATCAGCGGCATGCCGTCGATGCGCACGAGGAAGTTGTAGGCGGCGTAGGCGCCCACCGCCATGAAGGCGCCCGTGCCCAGCGAGATCTGGCCGCAGTAGCCGACCAGGATGTTCACGCCCAGCGCCGCCAGCGACAGGATCAGGAACGGGAATCAGGATGGCGCGGAACAGGTACTCGCTGGCCAGCAGCGGCACGCGACGAAGGCGAACGCACCAGCGCCGACGATCAGCACAGCGGTCCTGCGCGATCGGGAAGATCTGCTGGTCCGCGCGGTAGGTGGTCTTGAACTGGCCGTTTTCTCTGTAGAACATGTCGTTCCCAGTCATACGCGGTCGATGATCTTTTCGCCGAACAGGCCTTGCGGCCGAACCAGCAGGAACACCAGCGCCAGCACGTAGGCAAACCAGATCTCGATGCCGCCGCCGATCATCGGGCCGAGATACACCTCGGACAGCTTTTCGCCCACGCCGATGATCAGCCCGCCGATGATGGCGCCGGGCACCGAAGTCAGGCCGCCCAGAATCACCACCGGCAGCGCCTGCAGCGCCACCGTCGCCAGCGAGAACTGCACGCCGAGCTTGGTGCCCCAGATCATGCCGGCCACCAGCGCCACGACGCCGGCCACGCACCAGACGATGACCCAGATGCGGTTGAGCGGAATGCCGATCGACTGCGCCGCCTGATGGTCGTCGGCCACCGCGCGCAGGGCCCGGCCGGTGGCGGTCTTCTGGAAGAACAGCGCCAGCAGGGCCGACCAGGACCGCGGCGATCAGCGGCCGCGACGAGGTCTTCCTTGTTGATCAGGATGCCGCCCTCGAACACGCTTCTCGAACAGGACATCATCGGCTCCTTGGGCATGCCGATGTCGATCTTGTAGATGTCGCTGCCGAAGATGGTCTGGCCGAAGCCGTCGAGAAAGTAGGCGATGCCCAGCGTGGCCATCAGCAAGGTGATGCCTTCCTGGTTGACCAGATGGCGCAGCACCAGCCGCTCGATCAGCCAGGCCACGACGATCATGACCAGCACGGCGACGCACGAAGGCCAGCAGGTTGGCCAGCAACGGCTGTCCATGCCCAGCCATTGCGGAATCCACTCGGCGAAGCGCGCCATCGCCAGCGCCGCGAACAGCACCATCGCGCCCTGCGCGAAATTGAATACGCCGGAGGCCTTGAAGATCAGCACGAAGCCCAGCGCCACCAGCGAATACAGCATGCCGGCCATCAGGCCGCCGAGCAGGGTTTCAAGAAAAAATCCCATGTGTGTCTCCGCTCCTCAGTGCGACGGTGCCGAGATAGGCGCTGATCACGTCCGGGTTGTTGCGCACCTCGTCGGGCGTGCCGTCGCCGATCTTCTTGCCGTAGTCGAGCACCACCACCCGGTCAGAGATGTCCATCACCACGCCCATGTCGTGTTCGATCAGCACCATCGTGGTGCCGAACTCGTCGTTGATGTCGAGGACGAAGCGGCACATGTCCTGCTTTTCTTCGACGTTCATGCCGGCCATCGGCTCGTCGAGCAGCAGCACCTGCGGCTCCATCGCCAGCGCGCGGCCCAGGTCGACGCGCTTTTGCAGGCCGTAGGGCAACCGCCCGACCGGCGTCTTGCGGTAGCGCCTGGATCTCCAGGAAGTCGATGATGTGCTCGACGAACTCGCGGTGCCGATCTTCCTCGCGCTCGGCCGGCCCGATGCGCAGCGCCTGCAGGAACAGGTTGCTCTTCATCCGCAGGTTGCGGCCCGGTCATGATGTTGTCGATCACGCTCATGCCCTTGAACAGCGCCAGGTTCTGGAACGTGCGCGCCACGCCCATCTCGGCCACCTGGCGGCTGTCCATGTGGCGAAGGTCTTCCCGCGGAACATGATCTGCCCTGCTGCGGCGTGTAGACGCCGTTGATGCAGTTGAGCATCGAGCTCTTGCCGGCGCCGTTGGGGCCGATGATGGCGCGCACCTCGTGTTCGCGCACGTTGAAGGAGATGTCGGTCAGCGCCTTGACGCCGCCGAACGCAGCGAGATGTTCTTGACGTCGAGGATCACCTCGCCGATCTTGCGTCCGCGGTTCACGGCCATCTCAGGCCGCCTCCTTGCACGGTCGGCGAAGGTTTTGGCATCGACGAATCTTCAGCGTGGCGCTGACCGCTGCCGGTGCGGCCGTCTTCGAACTTGACCGCGGTCTCGATGAACTGCTCGGCTCTTGCCGCCGTACAGCGCATCGACCAGGAGCTGGTACTTCTCGGCGATGAAGCCGCGCCGCACCTTGCGGGTACGGGTCAGCTCGCCGTCGTCCGCGTCGAGCTCCTTGTGCAGGATCAGGAAACGGCTGATCTGGCTGCCGGCGAGCACGCTCGTCCTGCGGCCAGGTCGGCATTGACCTTTTCGACGCACTCCCGGATCAGCTCGTAGACCTCCGGCTTGCGCGCCAGGTCGGTGTAGCCGCCGTAGGGCAGGTTGCGCCGCTCGGCCCAGTTGCCTACCGCTTCCATGTCGATGTTGACGAAGGCGCAGACCTTGTCGCGGCCGTCACCGAAGGCCACCGCTTCCTTGATGTAGGGGAAGAACTTGAGCTTGTTCTCGACGTACTTGGGCGCGAACATCGCGCCGTCTTGGCGCCGCCCTTGTGCGTCCCACGTCCTTGGCGCGGTCGATGATCTTCAGGTGGCCGCCGGCGTCCAGAAAGCCGGCGTCGCCGGTGTGGTACCAGCCGTCGGCGTCAGCACCTCGGCGGTGGCGGCGGGGTTCTTGTAGTACTCCTTGAGCAGGCCCGGGCGACTTGACCAGGATTTCGCCGTTGTCGGCGACCTTGATCTCGCACGCCGTCGATCGGGCACGCCCACCGTGTCGGCCTTCGCCTGGTGGTCGGGCTGCAGGCACACGAACACGGCTGTTTCGGTCGAGCCGTAGAGCTGCTTGAGATTGATGCCGATCGAGCGGTAGAAGGTGAACAGGTCTGGGCCGATCGCCTCGCCCGCGGTGTAGGCCACGCGCACACGGCTGAAACCCAGCGTGTTGCGCAGCGGGCCATAGATCAGCATGTCTCCCAGCGCGTACAGCAGCCGGTCGCCCAGGCCACGGGCTTGCCATCCATGCTGCGCCGGGCCGACACGTTTGGCCACGCCCATGAAGTAATGGAACATGCCCGCGCTTGAATGCGCCCGCATCTTCCATGCGGATCATCACGCTGGTGAGCAGGCCCTCGAAGATGCGCGGCGGCGCGAAATAATAGGTTGGGCCGATCTCTTTCAGGTCGATCGTGACCGTCGCCGCCGATTCCGGGCAATTGACGATATAGCCGCAGGCCAGCCACTGCGCGTAGGAGAAGATGTTCTGGCCGATCCAGGCCGGCGGCATGTATGCCAGTACTTCTTCGGCAGGTGAGATTCCATATCCGCGCCGGCCTTGGCGCGGTCGAGCAGGCGTGAAGTGCGTGTGCACCACGCCCTTGGGGTTGCCGGTGGTGCCGGAGGTGAAGAACATTGCCGCGACGTCATGCGGGGCCGTCCTTGCCACTTCGGCGTCGAAGAAGCCCGGGTTGGCCTGGTCGTGCGCTTCGCCCACGTTCGATCAGCGCGTCTAGCGCCATGCAGCCCCGGTTCGCTGTAGTTGCGCAAACCGCGCGGGTCGTCGTACCAGAGGTGCGCAAGCTGCGGGCACTGGCTGCGCAGCTCGAGCAGCTTGTCCGACCTGTTCCTGGTCTTCGACCACCGCAAATGCGACCTCGGCGTTGTTGATGGGGAACAAGAATTCCGGGCCGGCAGCGTCCTGGTACAGGGGAATGGGCACCGCGCCCAGCGCCTGCGCCGCCAGCATGGCGGCGTACAGGCGCGGCCGGTTCTCGCCGATCACCACCATGTGCTGGCCACGCCGCATCCCGGCCTGCGCAAAACCGCAAGCCAGGTGCCGCACCAGTTCGGCCAGTTGCGCCCAGGTCGTGGTTTGCCAGATGCCATATTCCTTGACCCGCAATGCCGGGGCTGCGGGCCTGGCCTTGGCATGCTCGAGCATCAACTTCGGAAATGTCGTCTGCACCAAAATCCCCTCTGCCTGCGCGCGGCCACACGATGGCCCGGCCGACAATGGGGGCGATCCTAGGCGCGAGTTTGACGCCATGATGTCGTTGTGACGACATTCCTAGGGTAGACCCGGGGACGTAATTTCCCGGGGGATGGTTGTCAGCCCGATGTCAACGACGCGTGGTTTCACATGAGCTCAGGCGCATCTCGTCAGCACGAATCACCGCTGCGCCAACGTGCGCGCGTGGCCTCGGCGGCGGAACTGGCGGCATCCCCTGGCTGCATTCGCTTGAGCCCACTGATGCACGACGCTTGTCCGGGCTGATCCAGGTGGCCGACGCCGATGCCGGCGAGCTGGTGTGCAAGATCGGTCGGCCGGCGACCTACTGGTTCGGCGTGATCGATGGCCTGCTGAAGATGAGCAGCGACACTGCCGACGGCATTCCTATCACCTTTACCGGCGTTCCACCGGGCGGCTGGTTCGGTGAAGGCACGCTGCTCAAGCATGAGGCGTACCGTTACAACATCCAGGCCCTTGCGGCGCAGCGTCGTGGCCGGTTTGCCGGTCGAAAACTTCCATGAGTTGCTGCAAACCAGCATCGCCTTCAATCGATTCGTCTTGAACCAGATCAACGACCGGCTCGGGCAGTTCATTGCCGCCCGCGAGATCGACCGCCTGAGCGACCCCGACCTGCGTGTGGCGCGCAACCTCGCTGCCTTGTTCCATCCCGTCCTTGTATCCGGGCGTGGGCTTCGTGGCTGCGCATCACCCAGCTCGAACTCGGCTATCTGGTGGGTTTGTCTCGGCAGCGCGTCAACAAGGCCCTGAGTGTGCTGCAGGAACGGCAATTGATTCGAATCGAGTACGGCGGCGTGCGGGTGCTCGACCTCGACGCCCTGCGCCGCTTCCAGTCCTGATGCCGGCCTTCGAACTTCAGTCGTTCGAGACACCTGCTGCCACATGGCCGGCAGGCACATGCTCCGCGGCATTTGATGTGCCCGGTCTGGTCGTCGAAGAAGAAATCCGGCTCGAACTCGGCCAGGAACTCGCCCTTGGCCAGCCCGCCGAGAAACATCGCCTCGTCCACCTCGATCTGCCAGCCCATCAGCGTGCGGATCGCGCGCTCGTGAGCCGGCGCGCTGCGGGCGGTGACCAGCGCGGTGCGCAGCCGCATGGATGCGCCGGCTCCCGCTGGAGTCGCTGCAGCGCTTCCAGCAGCGGCTTGAAGGGCCCCGCCGGCAGCGGACTGGCGGCGCGTTGCTCATGGGCCTGGAACGCATCGAGTCCGGCGCTCTGGAACACTCGCTCGGCTTCGTCGGAGAACAGCACCGCGTCGCCGTCGAACGCGATCCGTACCTCGTGCGGATGGGCGTCGATGCGCGCGCGGAGTGCGGGCAACGCGCGCCGCCGGCACGCCCGCCTCGAGCGCGGCACGCACGTCGGCCTCGTTGGCACTCAGGAACAGGTTGGCGGCAGCGGCCGCAGGTAGCGCCACGGCGCTGCGCCGCGGGTGAACACGCCGCGCTCGATCGGCAGGCCGTAATGCTGGGCCGAGCGGAACACCCGCATGCCCGAGACCGGGTCATTGCGCGACAGGATCACGACCTCCACCCGCGTGCGCGACGCATCGTTGAACGCGAGCAGCTTCTTGACCAGCGAAAAGGCGACCCCCGGCTGGGCCGGCGCGTCCAGCCGCTCCAGCTGCAGTTGCATGTAGGCCCGGTCGTCGCTCGACTCGAACAGGCGGTTCTCCTCCTCGAAGTCGAACAGCGCGCGCGACGAAATGGCCACGACCAGCTGGCCGCAGGGAAACACTCATGCGCCGATGCTAGCGGGCCGCTGGCGCGGCGCGCGCCCGCGCCGTGGCGCTATTGCATGAACCCGATCGCCCGGCGTCTTGCCGGCAGGTCGGGCAAGTCCTTGCACCTCGCCGCGTCCGGCGCGCGAGCTTGGCGTTGCCGAACGCGGTCATCCAGGACCGCCTCATCTCGCGCGGTGCCAGTTCGCTCATCGCGTCGAGCACCTCGCTGCGCGGCTCCGGCGCGAATCGGCTGCCCCAGTCGTGGGCGGCGCGGATGCCGCGTAGAGCTTGGCGGCGATCTTGCGCGACGCATCGGCGTCGGGCATCTGCACCTCGAACACGTTCATCCGGTTGAGGATCGGATCGGGGATCGCGCGCGACTCGTTGGCGGTCGCGACCCAGATCACCTGGCTGGCGTCGATCGGCACTTCGGCGAACTCGTCGGTGAAGTTCGACGCGGTGTCGTGCTCCAGCAGGCTGTACAGCGCGCCCAGCGGGTCGTAGGCATGCTCGCCACCCGTCTTGTCGATCTCGTCGACCACCATCACCGGGTTGGCGTACTGGCCGTCGACCAGGGTTTCGAACACCTTGCCCGGTCGCGCGCCCTTCCACTGGGAGGAAGCACCGCTGAGCACCCAGCCGGCGGTCAGCGAGCTCATGGAGATGAAGCCCATCCCGGTGCCGAGCAGTTGCGCCATCTCACGCGCGAAGTGGGTCTTGCCGACGCCCGGCGGGCCGAGCAGCAGCATCGGCATGATCTCGAGCGCGTCGCGGCTGTCGGCGCACAGGGCCAGTTGGCGCTTCACGTCGTCGAGCACCTCGGGGAAGTTGGGCAGGTCGTCGTAGAGCGCTCCATCGCCGGCACGCCCGAGGGCTTGACCTGGAAGCGTTCGGGGCCTTTCTCCAGCATGCGCTCGTAGGTGGCGCGCAGGTTCTCGTGCTCCTTGTGGGGCAGCTTCTCCAGCCGGCGCTCCACGTCGTGCACCCGGTAGACCTTGCGCATGTGCGCGATCGGCAGCCCCGCGCATCGCAACGAGATCGGTGGCGGTGGACGTGCTCATGGAGACCCTCCCAAGACCGGTTGCTCACAGCCTGACAGCACATCGCGCCGGTGCAAAGCCCTGAAGCAAGAGGCAACAGCGCTGGAGCTCACACTCGCACGCGACTGGCTACTTGACCCAGGTGTTGAGCTGGATGATCGGCAGCAGCACCGCCAGCACGATCAGCATCACCACGCCGCCCATCGCCACGATCAGCAGCGGCTCCAGGATGGTGGCCAGCTGCATCGCGCGGCGCTGCACCTCGGTGCCGAGCTGCTCGGCGGCGCGCTGCAGCATCAGCGGCAGCTGGCCGGTCTGCTCGCCCAGGCGCGCGAACATCGCCAGCAGGCCGGGAAAGCGCTTCTTGCCGGCCAGCGCCGAGGCCAGCGGCGCGCCCTCGCGCACCTGCACCAGCGCGTCCATCGCGTCGGCGCGCATGGCGCGGTTGCCCAGCGTCTCGGCGGCCGCCTGCAGCGCTTTCAGGATCGGCACGCCGGCGCCGGCCAGCATCGCCAGCGTGCCGGCGAAACGCGCCGCGTTGTAGCCGCGCGAGAGCCGGCCGATCAGCGGCAGAGTGAGCCAGGCGGCGTCGAAGCGCACGCGGAATGCCTCGTTGCGCAGCATCAGCAGCAGCGTGCCGCACCGCCCGCCACGAGCGCCAGCAGCATCAGCCAGCCCCAGTGCGCACGAAGGCGCTGATCGCGAGCATCGCCACGGTCAGGAACGGCAGGGCGCGCTTGCTGCTGGTGAACACGATGGCCACCTGCGGCACGACGTAGGTGACCAGGAAGATCACGATCACGACCGCCACCAGCGACACGATGGCCGGGTAGAGCGCGGCGCCGATCAGCTTGGCCTTGAGCGCCTGGCGCTCCTCCAGGTCGTCGGCCAGCCGTTCCAGCACCGGCCCGAGCTCGCCGCTCTGCTCGCCGGCGGCCGACCACGCGCGCGGTAGACCTCGTCGAACTCGCGCGGCGCGCTGGCCAGCGCGCGCGCGAACGGCGTGCCGCGCGTTGACCTCGCTCGCAGGTGCGCCACCAGTTCGCGCTGGCGCGGGTCTTCGGCCTCGTCGGTCAGCGCGGTCAGCGCGCGTTCGAGCGGCAGCCGAGCGCCACCAGGCCGGCGAGCTGGCGGGTCCAGACCGCCAGCCCGGTGGGGTTGAAGACGCGCCGCGCTGAAGCGCAGGTGCCTGGCGTTCGGCGTGTCCGGCTGCGCCACCGGCGACGACCGCGAGCGGCACCAGCGCCTGGGCGCGCAGCTGCGCGCGCGCGGCCTTGGCGTTGTCGGCCTCGAGCAGGCCGGTCGTGGACTTGCCGGCGGCGTCGAGCGCTTCGAACCTGTAGGCGGGCATGCGGCGAATGCGGCCCGGCGCATCAGTCTCGCGCGTGACGCGCATCACTTCTTCGCGGCGACGTGACGCCTTCGCGCGACCAGCCGCTCGCCGTCCTCGCGCATCGAGCGCATGCCGGCCGCCTCGGCGGCGCACGAACAGCTGCGACTCGGCGGCGCGGCTGTGGATCAGCGCGCGCACCTTGTCGTCGGCCACCATCAGTTCGTAGACGCCGGTGCGGCCCTTGTAGCCGGTGTGGCCGCAGTCGGCGCAGCCCACCGGGTGCCAGCGGCCGCGTGCCATCCGGCTCTGCTTGCAGTGCGGGCACAGCTTGCGCACCAGGCGCTGCGCCAGCACGCCGAGCAGCGACTGGAGCTCAGCAGGAAGGGCTCGACGCCCATGTCGATCAGGCGGGTGACGGCGCTCGGCGCGTCGTTGGTGTGCAGCGTGGCGAGCACCAGGTGGCCGGTGAGCGAGGCCTGGATCGCGATCTGCGCGGTCTCGAAGTCGCGGATCTCGCCGATCATGATGACGTCCGGGTCCTGGCGCAGGATCGCGCGCAGCGCCTTCGCGAAGGTCAGGTCGATCTTCGGGTTGACCTGGGTCTGGCCGATGCCCGGCAGCTCGTACTCGATCGGGTCCTCGACCGTCAGCACGTTGGTGCGTGGCGGTGTCCACGCGGCCGAGCGCGGCGTACAGCGTGGTCGTCTTGCCCGAGCCGGTGGGGCCGGTGACCAGCACGATGCCGTGCGGCTGCTGGATCAGCTTGTCGAAGCGGCGCAGCGTGTCGCCGCTCATGCCCAGGCCTTCGAGCGTGAACTTCGATCTCGCCCTTGTCGAGCAGGCGCAGCACCGCGCGCTCGCCGTGCGCCGAGGGCAGCGTGGACACGCGCACGTCGATCGCGCGGCCGCCGATGCGCAGCGAGATGCGGCCGTCCTGCGGCAGGCGCTTCTCGGCGATGTCGAGCTCGGCCATGATCTTCAGGCGCGAGATCAGCGCGGCGTGCAGCGCCTTGTTCGGCTGCACCACCTCGCGCAGCGTGCCGTCGACGCGGAAGCGCACCGCGCTGCTGCGCTCGTAGGGCTCGATGTGGATGTCGCTGGCGCCGTCCTTCGCGGCCTGCGTCAGCAGCGCGTTGAGCATGCGGATGATCGGCGCGTCGTCGGCGGCTTCGAGCAGGTCCTCGACCGCCGGCAGGTCCTGCATCATGCGCGACAGGTCGACCGCGCTCTCGACCTCGCCGACCACCGCCGCGGCGCTCGACTCGCCGCCGGCGTAGGCCGCGGCGATGCGCTGCCCCAGCGTCGACGGCCGGCTCGCGCTCGAGCGCGTCGACGGCGTACAGGCGCAGCACCTCGCTCAGCGCCGGCAGCGGACGTGTCTCGGGCGCCCACAGCAGAGGCGCTCGCCGTCGTCTTCGAGCAGCAGCGTGTGCGCCTTCGGCGAAGGCGTAGGGCAGGGGGTGGCGTGCGCCCATGGCTGCGGCTCGGTCAGTTGCCCGCCGTCCGGGGCGAGCAGGCGTGCGGCGCTGCCGGCGACCGTTCGCCGGTCGCGGGCTGCAGCGGCGGAATCACCGGCGCCTCGTTGATCGGCACCACGCAGGCTGTGCGTCGGCTGCGTGCCCTTCTGCTGCCGCGCGGATCGAGTCGTAGCGGTCCAGCGTCAGCTCGGTCGGCGGCCTGCGGCGTCGCGCATCACCACGGGCCGCAGGAACACCATCAGGTTGGTCTTCGTGCGCTTGCGGTTCTCGCTGCGGAACAGGTCGCCGACAACGGGCATGTCGCCCAGCAGCGGCACCTTGCCTGGTTGCCGCGAGTACTCGTCCTCCAGCAGGCCGCCCAGCACCATGATCGGCCGTCGTCCACCAGCACGTTCGACTCGATCGAGCGCTTGTTGGTGGTCGGGCCGGTGGCCGAGTTCCGGTGCGAGCCGGCGACGCTGGAGACCTCCTGGAAGATCGTCATGCGCACCGTGCCGCTCTCGCCGATCTGCGGCCTGACGCGCAGCGTCAGGCCGACGTCCTTGCGCTCGATGGTCTGGAACGGGTTGACCGTGCCGCCGCGTGCCGGTGTTGGTGAACTGGCCGGTGACGAAAGGCACGTTCTGGCCGATCGACGATCTTGGCCTCCTCGTTGTCCAGCGTCAGCAGGTTGGGCGTGGACAGCATGTTGGCGTCGGCGTTGGTTTCGCAGGAAGCTGGCCAGCGCGCCCAGCGTGTAGATGCCGCCGATCTTGTTGATGCACGCCGATGTTCAGCCGCCTGCGCCGGCGTCAGCGGCCGCGGCGCCGCTGGCTGGCGCCTTGCGCGGTCGGCCGACAGCGAGATGATGTTGCCGCCGGTGCCGAAGTTGGTGCCCGCCGACGACGCCGATGCTGTCGCCGTTCTTGCCGAGCAGGCCCTGCCACTGGATGCCGAACTCGGCCGCCTTGTCGGCGTCGACCTCGACGATCATGCTTTCGATGTAGACCTGCGCGCGGCGCGCGTCGAGCTGGTCGATCACCGCGCGCAGTTGGCGGTACAGCGGCTCGGGCGCGGTGATGATCAGCGAGTTGGTCGCCGGGTCGGCCTGGATGAAGCCGCCGGTGGACGGGCTGCGCCGAGGCGCGGACCGGCGCGGTGGCCTGCGGCGACGCGCCGCCGCGGCGCCGGTCGCGGCCGGCGTGGTGCGGCGACGCGGTGCCGGCGCCGCCGCCGCCGCCGCCGCCGCCGCGTGCCGCCGAACGCGGCGCGCAGCACGGTGGCGAGCTTGACCGCGTCGGCGTTCTTCAGGTAGACCACCTAGATGTTGCCCGGCGGCGTCGCACCCTGCATCGGGCTGGTCGAGCTTGTCGACCAGCGAGCGGATCGCTGCGCCAGGCGCGCCGGGTTGGCGCGCGCACGATCAGCGAGTTGCTGCGCGCGTCGGCCAGGATCGACGCGCCCGTGCCGCCCGCCACCGGCGCACGCCGGCGCGGCCGCAGCGGCGCTGGCGTCGGTCAGGCGCTGCACCAGCGGCGCGATGTCGGCGGCCAGCGCGTGCTGCAGCGGAATCACCTCGACGTCGCTGGCGCGGCGGTGTCCATCGCGGCGATGATCTTGGCGATGCGCTGCAGGTTGTCGGCGTAGTCGGTGATGACCAGCGAGTTGTTGCCCGGGTTGGCGTTGATGGTGTTGTTCGGGCTGATCAGCGGGCGCAGCACCGGCACCAGGTTGTTGGCGTTCTCGTGGTTGAGCTTGAAGATCTGCGTGATGATCTGGTCGCCGCGGCGCGACACGGTCGCCGACCGACACCGTGCCGGTCTGCAGCTTGGCATCGGCCTCGGGCACCACCTTGAACAGGCCGCCGACCTCCACCACCGTGAAGCCCAGGCCGCGCAGCGCGGCCAGGAAACTGCAGGTAGGCCTCGCGCGGCGTCAGCGGCTGCTCGCTGTAGAGCGTGATGGTGCCCTTGACGCGCGGGTCGACCACGAACTGCTGCTCGAGGATCACGCGCCATCGCGCGCGCCACGCCTTCGATGTCGGCGTTGACGAAATTCAGCGTCACCGGCTCGCCGCGGAAGCGCGCCGCCGCGGCGTTGGGCCCGGCCTGGTGCGGCGCCTCAGCGGGCGCGAGCGACGCAGGCAGCAGCGCCGCGCAGCGGGCCAGCAGCGCCTGCGAGCCAGCGCCCGTGCAGTCCGGCGGCGCAGTGGCGGGGAGGTGATCGTGGCTTCATGCTCATCCGATCGAAATGACGGAGCGCGCGCCTTCGCGCCGCCCGATGATGTTCAGCAGGTTGGCCAGCGCCGTTCATCGCCGCGTCGGCGCTGGCCTCGCCGCGGAAGCGCACGCCGCGCTGGCGCCCAGGGTGCCGCGCCGGAGAGTTGCAGCGCACCGTCCTGGTCGCCAGGCTGAGCTGCGCGGTGCCGCCCGCGCTGCCGTCGCCGCGACAGGTCAGCCGGTAGCTGCCCAGCGTGCTCAGTGTCGTCACCCGCGACGAGACGCCCAGCAGCTCGATTCGGCGCGCCCGTCCACGCGCCAGCGGCCCTGCACCGACTCGGCGGTCAGGCCGGGCGAGACAAGCGCGAACGGCGCCGCCGAGCTGCAGCGTGTTCCAGGGCGTGCCCAGGCCGCCCAGCCAGGCGCTTGGCCACTGGCCGACCCAGCCCGGCGCGGCGCGCAGGCTCACCGCCAGCGGCCGAAGCCGGGCTTGACGCTGCACGCCGCGGCGCCGTTGAGGCAGCAGGCATGGCGCGCGCGCAGCTCCAGGCCCAGGCCGCGCAGGCCGAGCGTCCACTCGAGCCGGCCCGGCAGCGACTGGCGTCGCGGCTGCCCGGGCCGCCGGTCAGCACCGCCACGGCGCTGCCGTACCACACCGTGCCGCGCGCATCGGCCAGCAGCAGGCGCTGGTCGCTCGCGGAAGCGACGGCGCGCGGCCAGCCAGGCGGCGGGCGCGAACGCGACCAACGCCGACCAGCGCGCCGAGACGATGCCGCACGAGCGCCCAGCGCAGCGCTGCGCCGCGCGACTTGTCCCAGGCGACTTCGGCGAAGGTCGATTCGCCCCAGCCGGTACCGGCCACGGTGGAAGCCCAGCGGCTCGTTTGCGGCGCTTGCAGTATCACGGCGTGCCTCGCAGCTTGACCGTGACGCTGCCGCTGTAGCCCGCGGCCTGCGCTGCAGCTGCGCTCCACGGGCCGCGCGCGTGCCGCGCTGCGGGCTTCGTTGAGCCAGGCGCGCAGCCCTCGGGGCTGGCGTTTGTCAGAGTCAGGCTCGCCCGGTCGCCAAGCAGCGTGATCTTGCCGCTGTCCGAGCCGTTGGTCGCCGCCTTCAGCGCGGCGGCGGCCTGCGATGCAGACACCGGCGCGGCGCCGCGCAGTTCGCGGCTCTCAGCGGCGATGCGCTGAACGTCCTGCAGTTGCCCCTCGAGCTGGTCCAGCTGGCCGGCGCGGTGCGGGCGCTGTTCCAGGCGGGCTGGATCAGCAGACTCCAGGCCACAAGCAAGGCGACCAGCAGCAGCGCGGCGCCCAAGACCATAACGTTCGCGTGCGGCCAGGCCAGCCCAACGCTGGGCCAGCTGCTGGCGCACGCCGTTCAGCTTGGGAGCGACCGCACCTTTCGCGATGTTCATGAGGCGGCGGGCAGCTTGGCCCGACTCAGAATCAATCGGCCTTCGGCTGATTCGACGTTCCAGCCGCCTGGGCGAAGCAGGCTGCGGAATTGTTCGATTTGCACCGCGCTCCAGCCACTGGCGCCCAGGCTCAATTTGCCGGGTTCGAAGCGCAGGCTCTCGACCGGCGGGCGGTCTGATGGCCACGCCGATGCGGCGGCCTGAAGCATGGGCTCCAGGTCGGCGTCGCCGGGCTTGCCGGCCAGGGTGCGAAGCGCCGTGGTTTCGCGCTGCACGACGGCGTTCACGTCGCGCGCAATGTCAAACTCGCTGACGCCTGGAAAGGTCGTCTTGACCAAGCTCGAGATCGCGGCGCGCTTGTTGTCGACTGCCGAGCGCTGGTGCCAGGCCCACAGGTTCAAGCCGACGATTTG
>CAVXGS010000001.1:0-99926 GCA_963761535.1 uncultured Coriobacteriales bacterium | reverse complement strand
ACAGAGAGTGCGGGACCCGTCCAGTAGGACGGGTCCTTTGAGTTCCAGAACCTCCCTGTGCGGGGACAATCTCGGCGGGGGGTGGCCGCGTGGCAACGCCGCGGCCGCGAGAGGGTGCCCGAGGGGGGCGCCCCAGTCGAAAGGCGGCCGCCAATGCCGCGTCGTATCGCACTGGTCCTGTCGGCGGGCCTCGTCGTGCTACTTGCCGGCGTCGCCGCAGCATGGGCCTACGTGGTCCCCATGGTCGAGCTGCGGCTTACATCGGATGCATCCGACCAGCTTGGCCTGGACATCTCTGGCACCAACGTGGTGTTCGAGGATGACCGCTACGGCAACAGGGATGTCTTCCTGATCGACCTTTCGTCGACCGCGGGCGTGCGTCGCCTTACGACCGACACATCGAACCAGAGCATGCCGAGAGTCTCCGGGAACAGAGTCGTCTACTTGGACTACCGGCATGGAGGGCCGAACCTCTACCTGTTCGACGTCGCAACGGGTGCCGAGAGCAGGTTGACAACCCTACCGGTGGACCCGGGTGGCTTCGACGTCGACGGCGACAGGGTCGTGTATGCCGATGACAGCAACGGTACGAACGACATCTGGCTGTACGACATCCGCACCCGGACGCGGTCGGCGATCGTGACCTCGTCTGACTGGGAGATGGATCCCGTCATCGATGGCGGCTGGGTTGTCTATCGGCGTCTGATCATGGGCGAAACCACGTCAGGAATCTGGCTGCTAGAGACTGCCACCGGTGAGCGAAGTGAGATCTCCTCGGGCTTCTCGGACGGCTCCGTCTCCATATCTGAGGGACGGATCGCGTTCCTGCGCTACGGGTCGAGCGGCGTGGGCCCGGGCGACACCATGGTTTGGGATGCCGCCACGGGAGTCACCACGAAGCTGTGGAAGACGACTCCCCCTGCGGCAGCGGGAGTCCCCGCGCTCTGGGGGAGCAAGCTCGTGTATAGCGTCGATCGCAACCTGTACCTTCGTGATCTCGAGTCCGCCCTGACGATCCGGCTGGGAAACCAGTCCGCGGACCAGGAATACCCCGCAATGTCCGGCCCCCGCGTCGTATGGGAGGACTCTCGCCACGGCAACAAGGACGTCTACTTCGGCGAACTCGCGGTACCTCGGATCACGGCCGCGGCGCCATCGGTGGTGCCCTACAACGGGAGCGCGAAGGTGAGCGGGTCGCTCGCGACCTTCACCGGACTTCCGCTCGCCAGCCGTCCGGTCGTGCTCGAGGTCTCTGCCGACGCGAGGATCTGGACCTCGGTGGGCGTCGCCAACACCGCCCCGAGCGGGTCCTACTCGATCACGTCGCCGGCCCTCACCTCCGCGCGCTACCTGCGGGCCAACTACAAGGGCGAGGCTGCGTTCCTCTCGGCGCAGAGCTCGGCCCTGCTCGTGAAGCCCAAGGTCTCGCTCACCGCCCCCTCCTTCGGTCGCGCGTCACTCGTCTACGGCCGAACGTATCGGGCAACCGGTCTGCTCAAGCCGAAGCACGCGTCGGGCCTTCGCCACGTTCGGCTGTACGCGTACCGCTACGAGCGCGGCGCCTACCGTCTCAAGAGGTCGTACACGGCCGCGACCTACTCCACGCCCAAGTACTCATACAAGGTCGACGTGAAACTGCCGGGTCGGGGCAGGTGGAGAATCAGGGCGTACCACGCCGCGGACGCCGAGAACGCGGCGACCTATTCCGCGTGGCGCTACGTGACGGTGCGCTAGTCGACGTCGTCCCCGAGGCATCATTCGTCTCATTCGTTCGGATGAGTTGCGTGGTATCGGGCAGGTGGCGGCGAACACGCGCAGTAGACTCCCATCGAGCACCTCATGGGGGGGTGCCCTGTCCCGCATGGATTCGCGCGGGGCGAAGGGTGACTCGGCGGCGCTCGATCGCCGAGGCCTGAACTGCTTGGGGGAGTGACAAATGAAGAGGTCTCGCACGCTTCGACCCGACTGTCGACGGAGGGAAGGGGCGAGCCTCGCACGTCGCTTCGTCGTCGCGCTCGTCGCGGCTGCCCTCGTCACGCTCGTGCTTGCGGGAGCCGCGTTCGCGGCCACCAGCTACACGAACCCCCAGCCTGCGTCGGGCAGCACGACGGTCCTCTCGAAGCCGGCCATCAAGTGCACCATCACGGATCCGGCAGGCGTCAACACATCGAGCCTCATCATGAAGCTCGACGGCCTGACGATTCGGGGCAGGTGGTCGGGCTCGACCGTGACCTACCAGCCCGTGAACGCGATCGCGAACGGGAACCACACGGCTTCGGTCTCGGTCCTCAACTACGCGGGCGTCCGGTCCACCTACACCTGGACGTTCGCGGTGAAGGCCGCACCGGTGATCGGGACGATGGCTCCCGCCGACGGCTCCACGGTATCGACTCAGCTGCCCGACCATCTCGGCGGTCGTCACGCCCAACGGCGTCGCGCTGTCGTCGTTCTCGATGACGGTCGACGGCGTGGCTGTCGCAGCGTCGTGGAACCCGGTCACGAAGACGCTGTCCTACACGCCGAGCAGCCCGCTCCGCAACGACGCGACACATTCGGTCGCGTTGTCCGTGACCGACGCCGCTGGCGCTTCATCCTCGATCGCCTGGGGCTTCGGCGTGCAGATCTACCCCGACATGGTCGCCAACACGCAGTGCGTCGACTGCCACCCGACCTACCCGGCCGCACATCCGATGACCAACTGCGACGCGTGCCACGGGTACGACGGGCCGATCGGCGGCTTCTACGGTCCCCCCGACTTCCACCCCGAGGGCGAGGCGGCCCAGTTCCTCTCGGACTGCACGTACTGCCATGGCTCGAACATCTACCCCACGGTGCCGAACCACTCGGACCTCGGTGTCGCGCACTCATCGACGATGGATATGACGGGCTGCGCGTGCCACGTGCACTCGCTCACCATCGAGCACAACCGGTGGACCGATCCTGACGGCACGCCGCTGGACTGCGCGTCGTGTCACGGCGCCGACGTTCCGCAGAACATCAAGGACGCGCTCGCAGCCGGATCGACGAACTGTCTCGACTGCCACACGCTCTCGGGCGGACACCCCTACGCTGCGGACACCCATACGTCGCAGTTCACGAGCAGCGGCTGGGACGGGCCGGGCAGCGGTACGGTCCTACTGTTCAACACCCACGAGTTCGTCGGCCCCTCGAGCTACGCGGTCCATTGCATCGATTGCCACAACAGCGAGCTCGGTCCCACCCACGCGATGATCTGCTCCACGTGCCACCCGGTGCCGCGAGACTCGTTCACCGCGTGGGACAAGAACTGCAGCCAGGCCGCGTGTCATCCGACCTACCACGAGAACTCGGCGGCGATTCACGAGGCCGCGGCAGGCGGCAACTGCACGATGTGCCACGTGAGCGACGCGGACCAGGACCTGCTTCCCGATCCGTGCGGCAGCTGCCACGAGCACTTCAGTCCCGACGACACGACGGCACCCTTCACTACATCGGACGCCGTGACTGCCTACAACGGAGCCGCGAACATCGAGTTCTCGGTGACCGACGGCGGCAAGATCGGCATCTGCACGACGTTCTTCAAGGTCGATGGCGACGCGAACGTGCAGCACGGCGACTCGGCTGTCGTCACCACGCCCGGATCGCATTCGCTCGAGTTCTGGTCGGTCGATCAGAACGGCAACGCCGAGACACCACACCACACCGTGAACTTCACGACCACCTCTGACGGGGTCGCTCCGGTGACCACCTCGGACGCCCGAAGCGTCTACGAGGCGACCAACGCATACCCGGCGACCATCAAGCTCACCGCCACCGATGCGAGCACCTCCGGCGTCAAGGCGACCCACTACACGCTCAACGGTGTCGCGCACACGGGGACGACGATCTCGATCGCGCCGCCGGCAAGCGGAACGGACAGCTACACGCTCGTGTTCTGGTCCGAGGACTTCTCGGGCAACGCCGAGAACCCGCAGACGGTCACGTTCACCGTCACCAAGGACGTTGCTCCGCCGGCGACCACATGTGACGCCGTTGAGGGGACGACCTACACGGTCGCGAAGAAGTTCACGCTCACCCCGACCGACGGCAACGGAACCGGAGTAGCCCGCAGCTGGTACAAGCTGGATACGGGAGCGTGGACGTTCTACACCACCGCCGGCATCAATGTGCCGCTCCCGGCCTCGGGCTCCGTGCCTCACACGATCCTGTGGTACTCGGAAGACAAGGCCGGCAACATCGAGACCCAGAAGTCCGTCAGCTTCACGATGGGTGCGCCGGTTGGCTGGACGGTGCCGGTGATCACGGCGCAGGCCGATCGGAGCTTCGACTGGGATGCCGGCGAGGATCCTCCGTACCTCACCTTGTCCTGGACGGCTGTCACCGCGCCCGACGGCGACCCGTGTACCTACCAGATCGAGATGATCACGCAGTCGCCGTACAGCTCGCCGTTCTCCAACTGGAACGCTGCGACGAGGATCAACACGGCGGGTCCGAGCTACGGTGCCGCCTTCTGGGGAGGCAACTACTACTACCGCGTCCGTGCGATCGACTCGGTTCACCCCGGTTCGGTCTCACCGGCGTCAGCGCCTGACGTCTTCCAGGTGTTCGACGGCCTGTATCCCTACAACTCGCCGTGGCCGGGACCGTATCCGCAGTAACCCCGCGCCCGCGCGCGCCAACGAACGCGTACGGCATCGGCGACGAAGAAGAAGGGCCCGTCCAATCGGACGGGCCCTTCGCTTCGCTGAGGAACTGGCCGCTGCGCCCTAGGGCACGACCCACACGCGCGTGCCGACGGGGACGAGCTCGAACAGCTTCTCGATGTCCCAGCGGTGCATCCGGATGCAGCCGTGTGAGGCCGCGGTCCCGATCGAGAAGTCCTTGCTGGTCCCGTGGATGAGCACGCCGCTTGCGTTGAGCGCCATCGCCCGCGTACCCAAGGGGTTGCTCGGTCCCGGGCCGATGACGCGCGGCATACCTGCGGCCCACGCGCTGCCGGGGTTGTACCACGAGGGATTGCGCTGCTTGTTGACGACCTTCCACTTGCCCAGCGGCGTGGGGTAACGGGGCATCCCCACTGCGCACCGGTACGACCTCAGCAGCCGGGAACCGTTGAAGAGCTTGAGTGTGCGTGCCGAGCGGTCGACGAGGATCGTCTTGCCCACCTGGCTGGTGAGCACCTTGGGCCGGGTCGCGGTGATCGGGAAGCCGACGACCGTGCGCGTGGCGAAGGCGCTGCTCGGCGCCAGGGCGCGCGAGAGGTAGACCCGCGACGAAGCGACGTTCAGGACCCGCCCGTAGCGGTGAGGCCGAACGCGGATCCGCCCGTACGACACGTAGGGGAACGCGTTGACCGGCGCCCGATAGACGCTTCGGCGAACCGCACCGAGGAAGTTGGTGACCGACGTGGGGTTCACCGTGTAGCTCGCGGGCACCGAGTAGGTGGCGGTCGCGGAGCCCTCGGGCGTCGGAAGCGTCACGGCGGTGTGGTCCGCCATCGCGTTGGCGAGCATGCCGTCCACATCGATGCGCAGGTTGGCCGCGGGATAGTAGGTGAAGTATCGGCCCGCCGACTTGACCCTGACCGGTCGGCCAGCTGCCGCGCGTACGGCCGCTTCGATCGCGGTCCGCGCCTCGGTCAGGGTGAGCCCTGAGAGCACGGTATCGCCGATCACGATCCCGGCGGGAACGACCGGCTCGGTCGTCTCGGCGAAGGCGGCGGCCGGGAGCAGTGCCAGGCACAGCGCGGCGATCATGATAGTGGACAGGGCTCGGCGCGTTGCGGTTCGGCGCATTGTGGTTCGGCTCATCTTGCGTCTCCTGCCGAAGAGAAGGTTGCACGTACGCGTGGAGTATAGGGACAAAGGGCCCGGCGTAGCCACGCGGTCATCAAACCGACGCGAAGGCGAACGCCGAGACGCCCGGCATGAGAAGGGCTGACGAGCCTTCCGGCCCGTCAGCCCCGATCAAGGAGAAGAGCGGCGCTTGTGGGGAGTGCCGATCTTCTGACACCGCGCCAGCGACTTCCGTGCCGCCGGGACGACGGACCGATCGACAACTCGCAGAGGACCCGGGATTAGGGCTGGCGCAGCGACTAGGGTCGGCAGACCTTGCAGGGCACGTAGCCTGCCTGGATCGCTTGCGCGCGGGTGCGGAAGGTCACGAGGTTGTGCGGTGCGATCTTGCGGCCCCACTGGCAATCGGGTCGATGGAACTTGCTCGAGCGGCGAGAACCGACGTAGGACGCCGATGGCCGCGAGGGCGGTGGGCTGGGTGCCGCGCGCGGCGTTCCCGTCGAGCCCTCGAGCGGAAGCGCCCACAGGCCGCGGTTCTGCTCGCGAGCCTCTCGAGCGTAGGTTCGGTAGAAGTCGGCGTAGCGCGAGTTGGGTTGGATGGTCATCTGCTGCGCGTAGCCTTGCAGCAACAGCCGCGCGTTGAACTGCTTGGCGCGCAGGTTCGCGTCGTTGCGAGCAGTGGGCTGCTCGAGCCACACGTAGGCGAGAAGCCGTCCGTACCGGTCGCGCAGCTCCGCGTCGTACTCCAGCCACACCCGCCGTCCCGGGTCGAGCACGCGCTTCGTGTAGTCCGACGCCTGCTTGCCGTAGGGCTCGTGCCGTGTGGTGGATTCGGGGGTGTCGACCCCGATGAACCGCACCTGCTCTTGCCGCCCGCCCACGGAGAGCACGGCGGTGTCGCCGTCGACCACGCGGACGACGGTCGCGGGCTTGAGTCCCGGAAGCGGGGTCGTCGCCGGGCGCGGCGAGCGGCGGCGGGATCGGCGGGCGCGGCGTGGTCGCCTCTGACGGCGCGGACGACGCGGGGCTCGTGGCGGCTGGCGGTGACGGGGGCGACGACGCACGCGAGGCGGGGCTCGCGTGCTCGCGTGCAGCCCGCGATAGCGCCGGCGCCAGCGAGCGCGACCAGCGCGAGAGCCAGTCCCGATCCCCGTTCCGGCCTGTTCGCGGACACCCGGTTCCGTCCTCGGCGGTTGCATTTCGAGCCAATCGTACCAGCGCCTTCGGACACCCGAATGCGCCGACCTGCGCTATCCTTGATGCGCGCCGGCGTACGACCCCGGCGCACCTATCCGAATAGGCGCATCTCCGAGTCCGGGTCCTACGGCGTGCGGCTATGGCCGGCGGACCGACAGGGTCGGGCAGGAAACGGCCCGGCCTCCCGCATTGGAAAGGAGAGCGACATGCGTCGTCACGACCGCGTGCGCTCGGCACGAGCCCTCGTGGGCGCGCTAGTCGCCGCGCTGGCGCTTGCCGGGCTGCTCGTCTTCATCGGGCAGCTCGACACCGCGTCGCGAGACCCAGCCCGCCGAGTCGACCGAGCTCGTCCTCGTCGTCGACCACGTCGACTCAGGATTCGGGTCTCTTCGACGTGCTGATTCCCGCGTTCGAGAAGGCGAATCCCGAGCTACAAGGTCAAAGTCATCGCCGTCGGAACCGGCGAAGCGCTGAAGCTGGGCAAGGCAGGGGACGCCGACGTGATGCTCGTCCACGCGAAGGCCGACGAGGAGAAGCTGCCGTCGCCGACGGGTTGGGCGGCCGGTCGCTTCGACGTGATGTACAACGACTTCATCATCGTGGGCCCCGCGTCCGATCCGGCGGGGTCAAGGGCTCGGCGAGCACCGCCGAGGCGATGGCCAAGATTGTCGCGGCCGGCAAGGCGGGCAAGGCCCAGTGGGTGTCGCGTGGAGACGACTCCGGCACCCACAAGAAGGAGCTGAAGCTCTGGCCGGCGGGCACGGAGCCGACGGCGACCGCGAACGCGAGCTGGTACCTCTAGACCGGTCAGGGCATGGGCGAGACGCTGAAGGTCGCCTCGGAGAAGGAGGCGCTACACGCTCGCAGACCGTGCGACGTACCTCTCGATGAAGGACTCGCTCGACCTCGTGATCCTCTACGAGAAGGACGAGGCGCTGCTGAACCAGTACGGCGTCCTCCCCGTCACCGAGGCCAAGAACCTCAAGGGCGCCGAGGCCTTCGCGACCTACGTGACCTCGCCCGAGGGGCAGAAGGTCATCGGCGAGTACGGCGTCGAGAAGTACGGGCAGCCGCTGTTCACGCCGAATGCCACCGGCACAGCCGAATTCGCGAAGTAGGTACCAGCGCTCAGTGCAGATCTATCTCGAAGGCGCTGCGCGAGGGCTGGGCGTCTGCTGGCCTCGGACGCCGCCGGCGTGTGGCTGGTCGTCGTCACGTCCGTGGCGGTGTCCGGGACGGCAACGCTGATCGCGCTCGCAATCGGACTGCCGCTCGGGGTCCTCGATCGGCGCGGGCCGCTTCATCGGCCGCCGCGTCGCGCTCGTCGTCTTCAACGCGGGCATGGGGCTGCCGCCTGTGGTCGTCGGCCTGGTCGTGGCGATGGCGCTGTCCCGCCGCGGGCCGCTTGGCGACCTCTCGCTGCTCTACACAAGACCGCGATGGTCATGGCGCAGCTGATCATCGCGCTACCGGTCATCATCGCGGTCAGTGCGGCGGCTGTCGGCGCGGTGCCCCGGGAGCTGCAGCTCCAGGCTCGCTCCCTTGGCGCCTCGCGGGCTGCGTGTCGCGCTGCTCACGCTGCGCGAGGCGCGTCTCGGCCTGTTCGCGGCGGTGGCCGGCGGATTCGGCGCGATCATCTCCGAGGTGGGCGCGGTCATGATGGTGGGCGGCAACCTCGCCGGCGATACCCGCGTGATGACGACCGCGATCATGCATGTACACCCGCATGGGCCGCTACGGCGACGCGCTCGCGCTCTCGCTCGTCCTGCTGTCGATCGTCGTGTTCGTGAACATCGTGCTCACCTCGATGCAGACGTCGCTGCAGAAGTGGGAGCGCCGAGAATGACGCGTCGACAGCGGGCCGGGAGGCGTCAGCATCGCCGCCGCAGGACATCCGGCATGCGTTGGGCAAGCGCAAGTCATACCAGTCCGTTCGAGCTCGTCGGTCGACTCGCGTCGACGTGCCCGCTGGCGAGGTCCTCGCCCTGCTCGGCCCGAGCGGAGCGGGCAAGTCGACGCTGCTCGAGGTGCTCGGCCTGCTGCGCGCCCCCGACTCAGGGCGAGGTGCTCTACGACGGCCGGCGCGCCGATCCGCCGGTTCGCGCGAGGACCGCCTGCTCTCGGCGGCGGTGTTCCAGCGTCCGTGGCTGTTCAAGGGCCCGGTTCGCGGCAACGTCGCCTACGGGCTCGCCGTGCGTGGCGTGCCCCGACAGGAGCGCGACCGCATCGTCGCCGAGGAACTCGCGCGCGTCGGGCTCACCGGACGCGAGAAGGACAGCGCCCTGCGGCTGTCGGGTGGGGAGGCGCAGCGCGTCTCGCTCGCTCGGGCGCTCGCGGTGCGGCCGCGCATCCTGCTCCTCGACGAGCCCCTCGCGTCGCTCGACGCACTCCTCAAGCGCCAGCTCGCCCACGAGTTCGTGTCGATCCTGCGCGAGACCGGGCGTGACGGTGGTGTGGGTCACCCACGACCAGGACGAGGCGCAGCTCGTTGCCGACCGCATCGCGGTCATGGACAAGCGGACGCCTCGTGGCGTGCGGCCCCGCCGAGGAAGTCCTCGGGCCTCCCGCACGATCCGTGGCTCGCGACGTTCCTCGGCGTGCCTCGTGCACAGTCGGGCGTCGTGCGCAGCGCAGAGGAGGGCCTCATCGCCATCGACGCCGAGGACGGGGAGGGCGAGCGCCCACCGGTGTGGGCCGCGGGCGATGCGGATGTCGGCGAGATCGTGCGCTTCTCGGTGCGGCCCGAGGACGTGCTCCTGTTCGAGGACTGCTGCCGAGCTGCCGCTCACGACCGCACGAAACCAGCTGAACGCCGAGGTCACGAGCATCGAGCCTCGCGGCGGGACCTTCAGCGTCGAGCTCGATGCCGGCGGTATGCCGCTTGCTGCCTCGGTGTCTCGCGCGTCCGTTCGCGAGCTCGCGCTCGCGCCGGGGACTCGGGTGCTCGCCGTGTTCAAGGCCACCGCGGTTCGGTGGGCTGAGGCCTTGACGGCAGAGGCTGCGGGTGGCTCGGCAGGGACGGCAAGCGCGGGCAGTGACAAAGACGCCGAAGGCCGTCCGGCATAACGGCCGTAAGGCGATACCATAAGGGCTGCTCAGGCGGCTCGCATAAGCCGCGACGTGCGGCAGGAGAGGGTAAGGGATGACCTCGCAGTCACAGCGACTGCCGATCACCGCCGCGGTGCTCGCGGGCGGGCGATCCATGCGCATGGGCGTCGACAAGACGCTCCTCGACGTGGACGGCCGTGCGCTCGTACTGCGCGTTGTCGATGCTGTCGCTGACGCGTGCGACGAGGTCGTGGTGGTCACCAACCGTCCCGAGGCGATGGCCGAGGTGGGCATCGCTGCCGACATCCCCGTGCTCACCGACGAGGTCGCGTACCAGGGGCCGCTCGGCGGGCTCGCCACCGCGATGGCCTCGGCTCGCAACGAGTGGGTGCTTGCGGTCGCCGCCGACATGCCGCACCTGTCCGCCGAGGTCGTCGGCGTGCTGTGGAACGCGCGCGAAGGCGCCGACGTCGTCGTGCCCGTGAGCGAGCGAGGCCCCGAGCCGCTGCTCGCGCTCTACCGCGTCGAGGCGTGCCTGCCGGCCGCGCGCGAGGTACTGGAGACCGGCCGCCGCCGGCTCGTCGCGATGTTCCCGCGCCTGCGTGTCGCGGAGCTGCCCGAGGCCGCGCTGCGCTCGGTCGACCCCGATCTGCGCTCGCTCGTGAACGTGAACACTCCGGCCGACCTCGCCGAGGCCCGCGACGTCGCCGCCGGCTCGTCGCACGAGGAGCGTCCCGCTCGCGTGGCCGTCACCGCCGTGCCGCCGCGGGCGATGCCGTCCGAGCGGCCGGTCACCCTCTACATGAACGACGTCGAGGTCGCGACCGTGCAGGCCACCCCCAGCCACCTCGAGGAGATGGCGGTCGGTTTCCTGCTCGCCGAGGGACTGCTGAGCGACCGCGCAGAGTTCGATCACGTCGAGGCCGATGCCAAGCGCGGCCTCGTGTACGTCACCACCTCCGAGACCGTCCCCGACGACATGGTCTTCCGAACCCGCTACGTCACGAGCGGCTGCGGCAAGGGCGTGACGTTCTCTTCGCTCGGCCACGCCCGCTCTCTCGAGCCGGTTCGCTCGGACGTGCGCGTCGACTCCGCGACACTCTACGAGCTTGTCGGCGAACTCTCCAAGATGGCGACGTCGTATCGCGACACCGGCGGGATGCACGCGTGCGGGCTCTCGCAGGAAGGCCGCATCTGCGTGGTGCGTGAGGACGTCGGTCGCCACAACGCCGTGGACAAGGTGGTAGGCCAGGCGTGGCTCGATCTGATCCCCACCGATGACGGCGTGCTGCTCTCCACCGGCCGCATCTCCTACGAGATGGCGGTCAAGGCAGCGAAGGCCCGCGTTCCGATCGTCGTGTCTCGGAGCGCCGTCACCGACCTCGCTGCCCAGATCGCCGACGAGCTGGGCATTACCCTGGTCGGCTACGCTCGGGGCGGCCGGCTCACCGTGTACACCCACCCCGAACGAGTCGTGATGGAGGCGGCGAATGCCTGAGACCATCTCAGTCGAGCAGGCCCGCGAACTCGTCTTCTCCGGCCTCACGCGTATGCCCGCCGAGGAAGTCCCGATCCTAGAGGCTCTGGGCCGCGTGCTTGCCGAGGACATGACTAGCGACATCGACGTCGCGCCGTTCGACAACTCGGCGATGGACGGTTTCGCAGTGCGCGCCGCCGATCTTGCCGGCGCCACCGCGGAGGCTCCCGTCGAGCTCGACGTGATCGCCCACATCGCCGCCGGCGACGCACCCGACATCGTGGTCGGCGAGGGTCAGGCGGCTCGCATCATGACCGGTGCGCCGGTGCCCTCAGGTGCCGACAGCGTCGTGATGGTCGAGCGCACGCGCGCGACGAGCGGCGACGGCGGCACGGGCTCGCGCGTCGCTTTCGAGCTCGAGCCGCGCCTGGGCGAGCACATCCGACGCCGCGGCGAGGAGGTCTCGGCTGGCGATGTCGTGCTCTCGGCGGGCGAGGTCATCGGCCCCGCGGGCATCGGCCTGCTCGCCTCGACCGGACACGCGACGGTGCCCGTCTGCGGGCGTCCCAAGGTCGCGATCATCTCGACCGGCAGCGAACTCGTCGAGGTCGCCGAGAAGCCCGGTCCGGGCAAGATCCGCAACTCGAACTCGTACTCGATCGCCGCGCAGGTGCTCGCCGCCGGCGCGATCCCGGTGCGCTACCCGATCGTCCCCGACGACGTCGAAGCGACGCGCGAGGCGTTCGAGCGGGCCGCCGAGGAATGCGACTACATCCTCACCAGCGGCGGGGTCTCGGTGGGCGACTTCGACTACGTGAAGCCGGTGCTCGAGGAGCTGGGCGAGCTCACCTTCTGCAAGGTGGCGATGCGACCGGGCAACCCCCAGACGCTCGGCTCGATCAAGGGCGTGCCGTTCTTCGGCTTGCCGGGCAATCCCACCAGCACGTACGTCGGCTTCGAGATCTTCGTCCGGCCGTCGCTTCGGACGATGATGGGGTTCTCGGCGGTGGATCGACCCGTCACGCGGGCGCGCCTCGCTCACGACGTGAAGAAGAAGCAGGACCGGCGCTACTACCTGCGCGGCAGGGTCGAGCGCGATCCGGCGGCTGCCGATTCCGGCGCGCAGGCGGGCGGCGGCGCGGAGGGCTGTGCCTACGTGGCGTCGCTCTCGGGGAGCCAGTCCTCGGCGCTGCTCACCGCGGCGCACAAAGGCAACTGCTTTGTTGTCCTAGGTCAAGGCGACGGGTTCTTCCCGGCGGGTACCGTAGTCGATTGCATCAGACTCGATATGGAGGAGGGCACACCATGAGTTCTTCGAAGGGTCCCAAGCAGGTCGATCCGGCGCTCGTCGCTCGAGCCACGCCGGAGCTGAAGGCCGACATCCAGGCCAAGGCGGTCGACGGGCGTCTCGCCTGTGCGATGCTTCGCAAGCTGGCCGAGGACCACGGCCTGCCGTACAAGGTCGCCGGCGCGGCCGCGGACGACATGGGCTACAAGGTCCGCGACTGCGACCTGGGCTGCTTCTAGGACGAAAGCCGACACCACATGGGCCACACACCACCCATCGTCTCGATCGTCGGCAAGGCCGACTCGGGCAAGACGACCTTCCTCGAGAAGCTGATCGCCGAGCTCACCTCGCGGGGTTGGCGTATCGCCACGGTCAAGCACCACGCCCACAGCGAGCAGAGCGTCGACATTCCCGGCAAGGACTCGTGGCGCCACCGCCAGGCTGGCGCTCCGATCAGCGTCGTGGCTTCTGCCACGCAGGTGGAGATCGTGCGCGAGCTAACCCGCGAGCTGACCCTCGACGAGATCGCCGAGATGATCGGCGACGACGTCGACCTGATCCTGACCGAGGGCTACAAGCGCGCAGGCCGCAACCGCATCGAGGTCTCGCGGGTCGAGCGCTCGGACACGCTGGTGTGCGAGCCGGGCGAGGCCATCGCGGTGGTCACCGACAACGAGGCATTCGATCCGTTCGGCATGTGTCTGTTCGGGCTCGACGAGGCCGACGCGGTCGCGGACTTCATCGAGGACAAGTTCCTCGACCCGAGCGCTCGGGAGCGTGCCGCGCGGACGGTGGAGGCGTCGCCGGTGCCGGACGGGGCGGCGGGACGCGCCACCGCGCCGGGGCAGGCCACTCCGTTCGAGACGACGGGCGGGGACTGACGTGGCGCGCGACGCTCTCGGCCGCCAGATCGACTACCTGCGCATCTCGGTCACCGACCGCTGCAACATGCGCTGCATCTACTGCATGCCGCCCGAAGGCGTGGTGTGGAAGCCGCCGGCGGACATCCTGAGCTACGAGGAGATCGAGCACTTCGCGGCGCTGGCTGCCGAGCAGGGCATCGGGCGGATCCGCCTCACCGGCGGCGAGCCGCTCGTGCGCGGCGGCATCGTCGAACACATCCGCCGTCTGCACGAGATCCCCGGCATCGAGGCAATCGCGCTTACCACCAACGCGACGCTGCTCCCCAAGATGGCCGACTCCCTGCGCGCTGCCGGTCTCGAGCGCGTGAACATCTCGCTCGACTCGCTCGACCCCGACGAGTACGCCCGCATCACGCGCGGAGGCAACCTGATGAACGCGCTCGCCGGCATCGACGCCGCGATGCGCGTCGGGTTCGACCCGGTGAAGATCAACGTGGTCGTCGTCCGCTCGCTCCAGCAGAACCTGGGCGGCTTCGCGGGCATGACGCTCGATCGCCCGCTCCACGTGCGCTTCATCGAGTTCATGCCGGTGGGTACGACGCCTGAAGCCGAGGAGCACCCGTCGTGCTCGGTGACGTCGTGGAGCCGAGATGACGTCGTCCCCGCCGACGAGATCCTCGAGACGATCTCGGCGTGGGGTGTCGCTCACGGCGCGGGCGAGCTGCTGCCCGCCACCGCCGACAGCGCCCCCGGCGGCTGGGGTCCGGCGCGCTACTACCGCTTCGCCGGAGCGCGGGGCACGATCGGCGTGATCTCGCCGCTGTCGCGCCACTTCTGCGCGGAGTGCTCCCGCCTGCGCCTGACCGCCGACGGCAAGGTGCGCCCCTGCCTGTTCAGCGAGCTGGAGTTCGACGTGCGCGAGCCGCTGCGTGCCGGCGACGATGAAGGGGTCCGCGCGCTCATCGGCGAAGCCCTCCATCAGAAGCCGGAGAGCCACGCCGAGCGCGTGGGCACGCTGCGCCGGATGTCCCAGATCGGAGGCTGAGAACGTGTCCGACGATCGCCTCACGCATATCGACGAGCACGGCGCTGCCCGGATGGTGGACGTCGGCGACAAGCTCGTCTCGCACCGCCGAGCCATCGCCACCGGGTTCGTGAACATGCAGCCCGAGACGCTCGCGATGATCGCGGGCGGGGACGCTCCCAAGGGCGACGTGCTCGCCGTGGCCCGCGTCGCCGGCATCCAGGCGGCGAAGCGCACCAGCGACCTGATCCCGCTCTGCCATCCACTCGCGCTCACGAAGGTCGCCCTCGACCTCGAGCCCTGCTTCGGCGGCGATGCCCAGGAGGGCGCGCCGGCGACGATCGGGGCGGGGTTCTCGGCGGGGCGCGTGGGCATCGCGATCACGGCGACCGTCGCCACCGACGGCAAGACCGGCGTCGAGATGGAGGCGCTGACCGCAGTATCTGTCGCCGCGCTGACCATCTACGACATGTGCAAGGCCGTCGACCGCGGCATGGTCATCACCGACGTCGCCCTCGCCCTCAAGGAGGGTGGCAAGTCGGGCCGCTGGGTCCGGCCGGGTTTCCCCGAGGGGGACGCTGCCAAGGAGGCACCGAATGCCCAGTAGCATCACCGGCTCGCGCACCGGAACGGTCGTGAGCGTGAACACCTCCGAGAAGAAGACCGTCCGCAAGAAGCCCGGCCAGATTGGCGTGCTGGTGTACGACCGCGGCTTCGAGGGCGACGCCCATGCTGGCGACTGGCACCGCCAGGTCTCGCTGCTCGCGCTCGAGTCGATCGAGACGATGCGCGAGAAGGGCCTCGACGTCGGCCCCGGCGACTTCGCCGAGAACATCACCACCGAGGGAATCGACCTGTGCGGGCTGCCCATCGGCACCACGCTCAAGATCGGCGACACGCTGATGGAGCTCAGCCAGATCGGCAAGATCTGCCACACGAAGTGCGCGATCTACTACCAGGCCGGCGACTGCGTGATGCCTCGCGAGGGTATCTTCGCCGTCGTGCGCGAGGCCGGTCCGGTCAGCGTGGGCGACACCATCGAGGTGGTCGAGCTGGGCGACGGCACCTGCGATCGCGTCCCGCCCGACGAGCCCGTCCCGCCGAGGGACTGACGCCGCCATGGACCTCACCCTCGCCATCGTCACCACGTCCGACACCCGCACGCTTGCCGAGGACACCGCCGGCGCCGCGCTCGTCTCGCTCGTCGAGGAGCGCGGTTGGTCGGTGGTGTCCCACGAGCTCGTCCCCGACGACATCGATGCGATCGTCGGCGCGCTCGAGCGTGCTGCTGCCGCAGGCGTCGACGTGATCCTCACCTGCGGTGGGACCGGCCTCAGCCCTCGCGACGTCACCCCCGAAGCCACGCTCGCGTTCGCGCCGCGTGCCGTGCCCGGCATCGCCGAGGCGATCCGCGCCGGCTCGCTCGCGGTCACGCCGCGGGCCATGCTCTCGCGCGCGACCGCCGCGCAACGCGGCCGCACCCTCGTGATCAACCTGCCCGGCTCGGAGAAGGCGGCCCGCGAGTGCTTCGGCTTCGTGGTCGACCAGCTCGAGCACGCGGTGCAGATGATGGCCGGGGGAGGGCACTAGCCCGCCCAGATGACCGACTCCACGACGCCTAGCTCCAGCTCCAGCTCCACCGAACAGCCTCGCCGCGTCTACCTCGACCACGCCGCTTCGTCGTTCCCGAAGCCGCCCGAGGTGCTCTCGGCGGTTGCTTTTGCGCTCGCTCAGGGCGGCGGCAATCCCGGCCGCGGCGCTCACGGCTTCGCGCTTGACGCCGCGCGCAGCGTGACCGAGGCCCGCGCGGCCGTCGCGCGTCTGCTCGGCGTTGCGAACGCCGACGATCTCGCGTTCCAGCCAGGCTGCACGGCGGCGATGAACCTCGCGCTGCGCGGGCTTCTCGGCCCGGGGGACCGCGTCGTCGTGTCGTCGATGGAGCACAACGCCGTGGTCCGCCCCCTGCACGCGCTCGCGCGAGAGCGGGGTATCGAGCTCGTGGTCGCCGAGGCCGACGAGACCGGCGTCCTCGACCCCGACCAGGTCGAGGCGCTCGTGAAGGCCGCGCCCACGCGTGCGCTCGTGGTCCAGCACGCCTCCAACGTGAGCGGGACGATCCAGCCGGTCGCCGACCTCGCCGATATCGCCCACGACGCCGGCGCGCTCATGCTCGTCGACGGCGCGCAGGCGGGCGGCCATCTCGACGTCGACCTCACCGCACTCGGCGTCGACGCGTGGGCGTGCTCGGGGCACAAGGGGTTGCTCGGTGTCCAGGGCACGGGCGTGCTCTTCCTCTCGCCGCAGGTCGATCCCGAACCGCTCGTGTTGGGCGGCACTGGCAGCGAGAGCGAGTCCGCCGAGATGCCCGCCGGCCGTCCCGAGCGCTACGAGGCCGGCACCGCACCCGTCGCCGGCATCGCCGGTCTCGGCGCCGCCGCGCGGCTCCTCGCCGCATCCGGCGACGCCCTCCGCGCCGAGGAGCGGCGCCTCGCGCGCGCGCTCCACGAGGGGCTCGCGGAGCTCGGCTTCCGCGTGCTCGGCCCCGGCGCGGCCGAACCTCGCGTGCCGGTGGTCGCGTGACCCACCCCGCGCTCGACGCCGAGCGCTTCGCGTTCGAGCTCGACCGCCGGTTCGGCATCGCCGTGCGCGCCGGCCTGCACTGCGCTCCCTGGGCTCATCGCACGCTCGGCACCCTCGATGAGGGTGGCGCGGTGCGCTTCAGCGTCGGCTACGGCGTCACCCAGGACGACATCGAGTACGCCCTCGTCGCCTCACGTTCGCTCAGAGATGAGGTCGCTCGGTGAGAGCGGCACGTTGGTCGCTACTACGTGCTCGAAGCTTCCCCGGGAGTTCGGCGTGCCCGGGTGATACGACGTCGCCGGACACGGCGTTGTTCTCGGAAGGTGAGTGATTCGTGAACCTCCTCCAATCGAGGCGGGGACTTAACCTCGTCATCGCGTTGGTCGCGGTCGTCGTGATGGGGTTGGGGGCCTATCTCGGCTACACGATCTACCAGCAGCGACAGGTGTCTCAGGTCAGCTCGCCGCTCGGGCGCGCGACCGAGAACCTGATCGCACAGGTTCGCAAGAAGCCCAACGACATCGACCTGCGGATGCAGCTGGCCCAGACGCTCACCGTCCAGGGACGCAATGCCGAGGCGGCGCAGCAGTACCAGCAGGTGCTCAAGCTCAAGGAGGACTTCCCCGCCGCGCTGTCGGGTCTCGGCTTCATCGCCGCGCGCGAGAAGGACTGGAAGACCAGCGAGAGCTACTGGCGCAAGGTCATCGACATCGGCGCCAAGAGCCCCAACGCGCGGATGGACAAGGGTCTCGAGACGGCGTACTTCTATCTGGGCAGCGTGCTCTACGAGCAGGCCCGGTACGAGGAGGCGGTCGGCGCGTTCAAGGAAGCGCTCCGCATGAACCAGACCGCTTCGGACACGCACTTCCTCCTCGCCATGACGTTCAAGAAGATCGACGAGCAGGCCGGCTTCCGAGACGAACTGCAGTCGGCGCTCTACCTCGACCCCAGCATGCCCGAGGCGAACTACGAGATGGGCCTCATCCTGCAGAAGGAGGACGATCTCGCCGGCGCTGCCGAGCACTTCCGTCGCTCGGTCGATGCGGCCCCCGCCAAGGCGGAGCCGAGAGAGGCGCTCGACGCGCTGGGTCCAGCCGCCGAGCGGATCGATGCTGCCAAGAAGCTGCTCGCCAAGGAGCCCGCGAAGGCGCGCGACGAAGCGCGCATCGCCGTCGCGGTCGACCCGGAGGGTGTTGAGGGCTGGATCGTCCTTGGCGACGCGTACGTGAAGCTCAAGAAGCCCGCTGCCGCCAAGAAGGCGTTCAGCGAGGCGCTCGCCATTGAACCGTCCAATGCGGAGGCCACCGAGCGACTGAAGCAGGTGAAGTAGTGGAAGATCGCGACAAGCTCGCTGCGAACGACCGCCTCACCCGCAAGGAACGCCGACGGAAGCTCACTATTCTCACCGTGCTCGTGCTGCTGCTTCTGGCGATCGGGCTCACCACGTGGTTCCTCACCCGCGGTCGGGCGCTGCCCGACATCGCGATCCTGCCGCAGGGAGCCGCCGAGGCGCCGCCCACCTACCTGTTCTCGATCACCGGTACCGGCAACAACGCCCTCGGCTCGCCCCTGGGCGTGACCGTGGGAAGCAACGGCGACGTGTACGTTGCCGACTTCGACCGCCGACAGGTCTCACGCTTCTCGCGGACCGGCGACTTCAAGCAGTCGTTCTTCGCCTTGAAGGACGGCAAGGAGACGCGCTTGCGCGCCCCTGTGAACCTCGCCGCCGTGGGCGACGAGATCTGGGTCACCGACCGCCGCCTGCGCGGCATCTTCGTGTTCTCGCTCGACGGTCAGTACCTGCGCAAGGTGGAGCCCGCCAAGCTCAAGGGCGTGTGGACGCCGCTCGCCCTCGACGTCGCTGCCGACGGCGAGGCGCGGGTGACCGACGTAGGGCAGACCGACAAGCACCGCGTCGTTCTCATGAAGAAGGACGGCACGTTCGAGAAGACCGTGGGCAAGACGGCTCAGGTCAACGACCCGAAGTCGCAGCCCGGCGTCTTCTACTTCCCGTCGGGTATCGCGATCGCCTCTGACGGCACCTTCTTCGTCTCCGACGGCGACAATCGCCGCGTCCAGGCGTTCGATAAGACAGGCAAGTTCCTCCGCTTCATCAACACGTCGGGCGTTCCGCGTGGCATCGATGTCGATGCCAAGGGTCGCGTCTACGTCGCCGACGCTCTTGCCCACCAGGTCAGCGTCTACACGCCGGACGGCAAGAGCATCGTGTCCTTCGGCGAGCAAGGCTTCGGACCGGGGCAGTTCAACTTCCCGAACGGTCTCTCCGTCGGCGGCGACCAGCGCATCTACGTCGCCGACCGAGTGAACCAGCAGGTGCAGGTGTGGGAGTGGCCGGCTGCTGTGGTGCCGTCGCCCGCCGCGATCGCCCGCAGCCCGTACCTGTGGCTGCTGCTGCTTCTGCTGCTCATCCCGCCGCTGGTGTGGCTGCTGCGCCGCAAGAAGCGCTACGTGGTCACGCCGGACTTCGTCGAAGCCGTGATCGCCGCCGACCAGGTCGTGCTGCTCACGCACAAGCGCTCGAGGTTCGTGGCGCCGGAGTTCGACAGGCCTCGCTACGAGGGCCGTGTGGTGGGTGACGTCCGTCTCGACGAGATCATCCATCTCGAGGAGTACTCGGCGTCCGATGCTGCCGTGGTGAAGGACCGTTTCACCAGCACCGAGGAGCAGGCGGCATACGTGGTCATGGGCGACCGCGCGAAGGCGCTTCTGACCGACGATGTCGACATCACCTCGATGGCCATGACGAACGAGGTACGGGTCATGGACTCGAAGATGTTCATCAAGGCCTTCCGGGACCGCGTTGAAGCAGTTCAGGACAGTTAATCGTTGACACTCGCCGCACAGCGGCGTAGCTTCTCTGTAACAAACGTTACAAGCTCTCTCTGCGGGACGTCCGATCCGCGAGCATCTTGGGACGTTTGGATGGACTTCCAGCTCAGGGGCACAGAAGTTGCTTCGGAGCGGGAAGCAAGTGAATACCGAAGGAAGTAGTCTCCGAGCCTCTCGACCTACCGCGCGTCCGGACAACACGCCACGGTCGTTTGGCCGATAGGGTGCCAAGGGAAACCGAAGCGCCTCCCAGTGGAAAGGAGACGCGCCGCGGGCGGTCGACCGGCTTATCGACGCCTGTAGGTGTGGCATCCCACGGGGTAAGGGAGACTCGCAAATGAGTTGTTACGGAGTCGGTGCACCAGCGCTTTGCGCTGCTGTGTCCGGCTTTTTCCTTTTCCCCGGAACCCTCTCGCGGACGGCCTGAAAGGAGGCTGTGGCGTTCGTCGTTCGCACCGCTGGCCACGGCGGTCGAGGGAGTTGCCGGGACAAGCTTTGGTCCTGTCAGTCACTGGAAGGAACCAGTAATGGCGGAGTTGGACACCGGGCAGGGTGACAACCTTCAGAACGGTCTCTCACGTCGAGACTTCCTGAAGGCCACCGCTGCCGCAACGGTGGCCGGATGCGCCTTCGAGTTCTGGGGCGCCGAACAGGCGCTCGCTTACGAGGACAATCCGGCCTACAAGATCTACACGACCACCTGCCCGTATTGCTCAGCGAGCTGCGGTCAGCGTGTCGTGACGAAGGTGTCGGACGGCTCGATCGTCGACCTCTATGGCGACTTCGAGTCCCCGATGAACAGCGGCGGTCTGTGCGCCAAGGGTGCGGGCTCTCTGCAGCTCGTCACCAACTCGCGCAGGATCGGCGCGTACCCCGCGCCTCATCCCAACAAGAACATGGATGGGTCTTCGGACAACGTCTTCGCCTACGTTTCGGGCGAGAACGACGTGGCGTGGAGGCGGACGGGCAACGGCAACTGGGGCAAGGTTCCCCTGAGCCAGGCGCTTGGCGAGATCGCTTCAGGCCTCATCACCGCGCGCAACAGCCACGCCGGCTGGAATCCCACCGCGGGTGCGTACAACAGCAAGGGCGTTGCGTTCTTCGGCTCGTCGCACATGAACAACGAGTCGAACTACATCTACCGGAAGATCATCGCGAACTTCGGTACGAGCAACGTCGAGCATCAGGCCCGTATATGACACAGCGCCACGGTGGCCGGTCTGGCCGCCGCCTTCGGACGAGGAGCGATGACCAACCATTGGGCGGACATCGCGAACTCGACCTGTGTCATCGTCTGGGGAGCTAACCCCTCCGAGAACCACCCCGCGTGCATGGCCCACGTCAACCGTGGCCGCTTCCCGGGGCAGTTCTTCCCTGGTACGCCGCGTGCCGGAAAGACTCCGGCCCGGCTCATCGTCGTCGACCCCCGCAAGAACCGCACTGCCCTGCAGGCCGACAAGTACATCCGGATCCGTCCGGGTACCGACATCGCCCTGGGCAACGCGATCATGCGGTGGATCGTCGAGGACATGGAGAAGGCCACCGGCTCCTACGCATCTGCTGCGCAGCAGGCCGCCTTCTTCACCTATCTCAACCAGTCCGGGAACGGCACCTTCTACACGGACGGTAGCGCGACCACCGGTAGCGCGACCGCCGCAGTCCCCGGCAGCTCCAAGTACACCGACGCTCGGTTCCTCGTGAACGCCGCGGGTACCGACTACGTCCGCGACAGGATCGTGGGGACGACCGGCGTGGTCACCACTGCCGGCCCCGACAACACCACGATCTCGGACTTCCCGCAGAAGTCGGGCGACTGCCGCAATGCGGGCACGGTGTACGACCGGATGAAGGCCCACCTCGCGCCGTACACCCTGGCCGAAGCCTCCGCCATCTGCGGTTGCACGCCGGGCGACATCGAGTACCTCGCGAAGGCCTTCATCGACAACGGCCGGTGCAGCACCGGCGCCTCGACCGATCCTCGCGATCCGGCCTACCGCGCCACCACGCTGCTCTACGCCATGGGCATCACCCAGCACACCTACGGTTCCGAGAACGTCAAGATGTTCGCCCAGATCCAGACCCTGTTGGGTAACAACGGACGCGCCGGCGGCGGCATCAACGCGCTGCGCGGTATCCACAACGTCCAGGGTTCCACCGACATGGGCCTGCTCTACGGCAACATCCCGGCGTACTCCGGCAACCCGACCGAGCAGCACCCTGCGACAGCCAACGCCTTCGGTCGCTACGTCGACTCGCTGTGGGGCCTCCCCGTCAGCGGCCGTCCGACCGTCGCGACGGCGGGCAATGCTGCGCGTGCGCTCATGGACGGCTCGTACCTTGACGCGTACAACACCACGGGTACCGCTGCCGGCGCACTGTCGCTCCAGCAGCGCGGCTTCTTCAACATGACGCTGAAGTTCTTCGGCGGATACGCGGAAGCCATCGCCCAGACCGACCTCACGCTGCGCAAGCCGCTTGTGGACGCGATCTACTCGCTGTGGCCCAAGGGTCAGGGCGACAACCACATCGTGATGTTCCGCAATATGGCTGCCGGCTCGGTGAAGGCCGCGGTCGTGTGGGGCCAGAACCCCGCCGTGACCGAGCCCAACCAGAGCCGCGTGCGCGAGGGTCTGCGCAACCTCGACATGCTGGTGTGCGTTGACATGTTCGAGAACGAGACGGCGGCCTGCGACCGCAAGCCCGGCAGCACGACCTACTTGCTCCCGGCTTGCACGCACGTCGAGAAGGCTGGCTCGGCGACGAACTCCGGCCGCACCCTGCAGTGGCGCTACAAGGCCGCGAACCCCGCAGGTGCGAGCAAGGACGACACCGAGCTGCTGCTCCGCTTCGCCAAGGCCCTCGATGACGAGACCGCGGTCAGTGGTGCAGGCAACGGCGCGTTCAAGCACATCAAGGACGTGTGGACCGCTCAGGGCATCGGGTTCACGTCGGCGTTCGACGAGCTCTACGCTCAGCAGTACGGCTGGGACGGAGTCTCGGCGTTCAGCAGCGTGAGCCTCGCTACGACCGATGTCGCTACCCCTGGTGTCAGCGTGTCGAACCCGACCACGTATGCTCAGACCACCGTCACCGGAACCGAGGCCGTCGCCGAGCGGATCTACCGCGAGTTGTGCGCCCCGACGTTCACCGGCGGCACGATCTGGATCTATACCGGCGCGTACGACACCGTCCGGACCACCAACCGTCACCTCGGGCAGGCAAACTGGCCGACCGACAACCGGGCCAAGAGCCGCGACCGTTCCGATCCGAACGGCACGCTCGCGAGTCCGGGCTGGGGCTACGCATGGCTGGTCAACCGCCGCGTGCTGTACAACAACAACGCTACGAACCCCGGTGGAGCAGCGGACGAGGTTCCCGGAGACGTTCAGGACTTCTTCATGGGCCTGGACTCGTGCTCGCGCCTGTTCACGAGCACCGCGAGCCCGCCGGCTCGAGCTGTCGGCAGCGGCTTTGCGGTCCTCAACCCCACCGGCTTCAACTACAGCCGCTGGTACCGCACGGTCCACAAGCTGGCCGACCGACCCGACGTCGTTCTGGCCAACCAGCTCACCAGCCCGCACTTCGTCGGCACCGTTTCCTACGCAGGCCGCTTCCCGGCTCACACCGAGCCCTACGAGTCGCCTGATGCGGCCACCAGCACTGCTGGTGTAGGCGCCATCGCGAAGTACGGCTACAACACCAAGGGCACGGCTGCAGGGGATCTCGATTCCCGCCACCGGTACCCTCCGCGGGACGAAGACGACCTACCCGCTCGTGCTGACCACCATCCGGTGCGTCGAGCACTTCCAGGGTGGCCCGATCACCCGCAACAACCCCTACAACGTCGAGGCCGAGCCGGAGCCGTGGATCGAGATCAACTCCGCGGACGCCCGCGCAGCCGTCCCGCCCATCAAGGACGGCGACTGGGTCAAGGTCGTCACCGCCCGTACGGACGGCTACACCAACGACCGCCTCGACAGCGATCCCAACCTCTCGCGTGCTGCGTACGGCCAGGGCTTCAAGGCCCGTGTCGGAACGGGTATCGCCGAGAACCAGCGGGTCGCCCAAGGTGTCGTCGCGATTCCTTGGCACTGGGGTGACAAGGGTCTGTCGACCGGCTCCCGCGCGAACGATCTGACGATCGACGCGATGGACGCCAACACGACGATCCCTGAGTTCAAAGCCTGCCTCTGCCGCATCGAGAAGATCTAAGGAGGTGTGAACGATGAGCAACGTTATGGCAATCCTGCAAGACGTCGACAAGTGCATGCGGTGCAACGGTTGCGTGATCTCGTGCAAGCGCACGTGGAACATGCGCGCCGATGACCCCGGTGTGCACAAGGTCGCGCCCGACAGCCGGGTGATGATCAAGAGCCAGAAGAAGGTCGACATGGGTCCCTTCATCCGGTTCAGCTGCTGGCACTGCACCAACCCGCCGTGCGCCCCTGAGTGCCCCTTCAAGGCGATCACGAGGCAAGCGACCGGGGCAGTGGCCGTGGATCAGTCGCTGTGCCGCCCCGATCTCTGCAAGGTCAACGGACGCTATCCCTGCGTCGTTGGCTGCCAGCGCGGCGGTTACCCGAAGATCGGCATCGGCTCGAACACTCTCTACGGCTCTGAGGTCACGCCTCAGCCGCACATGCAGAAGTGCACCCTGTGCTTCGGCAAGTCCGGCGCTGACGATCCGAGCAAGGCCATGCTGCCCACCCGCGCCTCCAAGGACGGCTCGGGCAACTGGGTCAGCTCGATCTACAACGCGGCAAGCCCGTTCCCGATGGACCAGATCGTCCCCGAACTCGCCCACGAGCCCGCGTGCGTCTACACGTGCCCGGCCAAGGCGATGAAGTGGGACACCCGCAAGAACATCCTTGCCTACCTGCGCGACCCGGCCAACGGCTTCATCCTGGCCAACGGTACGCAGAACTGGCAGGGCGGCGGGTCGATCTTCTGGGCCAGCAAGAAGATTCTGCTCGCCCCGCCCAAGGCCGACCCGTTCGTCGAGGATCACCTGATCCCGTCGACCGGCGCCGTGCCCGCGCTGGGTGTCGTTCCGGTCCTGGCTGTGGGCGGACTGCTCGCCTACAGTGCACGCAGGGCCAAGATGGAAGAAGCCACCGAGGGAGGAGAGGAGTAGCCATGCTGAAGCGCATCGCATTTGTGATGGTCATCGCCGCGGCGGTCGCTCTTCTGGTGCCCTCCGTCGCACTGGCGAACTTCGCCATCCACGGCAACTACGTTCAGGACACCGATGCGTGCGCCGGTTGTCACCGCGCACACACGTCGATCTCGACCGTGACGTGGACGGACAGGTTCAACGTCGAGCACGACGCTCTGCTGACGAGCTCGGCGACGCTCATGTACGAGTTCTGCTACGCCTGCCACGGTGACGGTGCCCAGGGCGCCGACACGAACGTGCAGAGCGGTATCTACGAGGGCACCCTCTACGGTGTTCAGGGCGGGATCCTCAACGGTGGCGGTTTCGACACCGTTGACACGACCGTCACATCGAGCACTCACATGATGAAGGGCTCCTCGTGGGGCGCGTACGGTGGTGGCTACTTCGGCCAGGGCACGACAGGTGCTGACGGCCAGGATCCCGAGGCTAACAACCAGGGTGAGACGGTCGCCATCAAGATGGACTGCGCCAGCTGCCACGATCCGCACGGATCGGCCAACTACCGCATCCTGAAGTCGGTCGTGTTCGGCAACAAGGTCGGCGGCTACGAGCAGACCGGTGCCACTTCCGGCCCCGGCTCGCCCATCGACCCCAACCCCAACGGCTGGGTCTCCTCCAACGAGACCGGCTGGCCGACGGGTGGCTTCCGCCTCCACATCGCGTACCCGGCGTACGAACCGAACTACACTACGGCGCTCTATGCCAAGGGCTACGACGTCCTGAACGGCGCGAATCAGCCGATCGCTCCGGCCGTCAACCCGGACAAGGGCATGAGCGGCTGGTGTGCGGGCTGCCACGCGACCTACAACGGTCGGGGTGGTTCGGAGGACTCGACGTACAACGCCGGTGACGGCGGCGGCCTCGTGAAGCGCCATCGCCACCCGATGAACGTCCCGCTGTCCAACTACGCCGGTCCGGACTATCAGTCGATGATCGTCACGGACCTGCCGATTCCGCTCGCCCACGACCTGGGCGGGAACGGTGCGGTGGCGAACACCGATTCCGACTGGCTCGAGTGCCTGACGTGCCACCGCGCACACGGTACCGCTGCCAAGATGAGCGGCTGGGCTGACGAGCTCGCTGCCGATCCGAGCGACGACATCGCGGACTTCGTGAGTCGTTCCGGTTCGGGCGATCCGTCCGCACTGCTCCGTCTCGACAATCGCGGCGTGTGCGAGGTCTGCCACAACAAGTAGCAGGCACCTGCGCATCGCCCGTGCCGGGGGGGAGGAAGTCCGCAGGGACTTCCTCCCCTCGGCGCGAAGGAAGCCGGTGGTCGTGTCTCTCGTGGATCTCCTCATTCTGTTTGCCGCGGCGCTCGCCGCGACTGGCTGGTTCTCGGCGAGTAGCCTGCTCGTCAACCAGCTGCCCCACGCGGCGCTCGTAGCGGGCGCTCTCGTGGTGGGGTCGGTGGTGGTCTACGCCTTCTCCGGACTGCCCACCCCGGCGCGCATCCGGCGGCTCGGGACCAAGCCTGCAGTGGGGGCGGCAGTCAGCGGCATCCTGTTGTTCGCCGTCGCACCGCTCGTCGTGCTTGCGCTCAGACGGACTGACGCGCCATCGGGGTCCGAGGTGTTGTTCTTCACGACCGCGGCATGGGGAGCGCTGGCAGTCATCACTGCGTCGCTCTCCATGCGGCGGTCGTCGCTCGTTCAGCTCGCCGGTGCCGGCGTCGGTCTGCTCGGCGCGGCGACCATCCTTGCGAACTGGGAGCGGCCCAGCTCCTTCTCGCCGATGGTGAAGTTCCCCGACCTCGAGATAGGCATGCTCCTGGCCGGGGTGGCGTTCGCGGCGGCCTCGCGCTACCTGGTCGGTCTCGTCCGCGCGCACGGCCTTCGATCCGTCCTGGCGGTTGCGTGGAGCGCAGCGCTCGCGTTCGGCGTCATCGCGGCGGCGGTCTCGCTGGTCGCGAGCCCCAGCGGCGCGAGCCAGCTGTCCCTCGTGCTGTCCATGCTGCTCGTTCAGGTGTTGCTGGCAGGGCTCTCGGCGGGTGCGTTCGCGGTGGCCTGGGTGAGCTCGCTTCGGCATCTGGGGCTCGCCCGCAGTGCGTCCGCGCTCTTCCTGCCCCCGGTGATCCTGACCGTGGTGGCCGCCACCGAGGGTGTCGTTCGATCGGCGACCGGCGCGAACCCCGTGCAGTGGTCGGGCGCTCTCGGCGGCGTCGCCATCGTTGGCGTCGCGGTCGTGGCGCTCCTTGGCTTCGAGGCGCCCGACCCCGTACCGCCCCGTCCTGCGCAATCGGGCTGGATACGGACGTCTCTCCTGCACGGCGTCTCGGTTTTGGCGGCCGGGCTTGCGCTGGTCGGGCTCGTATGGCCCGTCTTCGAGGTCACCCTTTCGGGCGCGCTCGCGGGCAAGCCCTGGTCGGTGACGTGGGAGATGATCGGAGCGGAGACCTCGCTCGGATGGCTCGCCGTCGCCGTTGCATTCCTGGCGCTCGCGTTCACGTTCGACGCGGACCGATTCTCGTGGCCATTTCTCCGACGTCTGGCCGGGTTGGGACTCGTCGCAATCACGGCTCTGAGCTGGCCTTTTGTCGCTGAGACCCCATTGCGTACGTGGACCCGGTGGCTTCCTGCCGAGGTGCTCCAAGACCTTGGCACGGAGTATGCGCAAATGGAGTTCGTTCGGGTCGCCTACCCGATCGGTGTTGCTGCGATCGCGCTCGCGGTGGCTGTGGCCATCGCGATGACCGCACTGTCGATCCCGTGGGCGGCCGCCGGCCGACACCAAACAGAGAGTTCGTAGATGCTACGCCGAGTCCTTGCCACGGTTCTCGCGCTGGCCCTGCTCCCCGCAGGGCTTTCCGGCTGTCAGCGCAAAGTGAGCGTCGAGACCGGCGAGCGGATCACCTGTCGCTTCGGTGACGTCATCAAGGACACGGTTCACACCGTGAAGGTCCCGGCTTCCGATGCTGCGAAGTACTCCGTGGCCGCGTCGTTCGCGGTCTGCGAGCGCCACCAGCAGGTGCTCGGCATGTACGGCGCGGCGCAGAAGGACATCTCGGCGAACAAGCTCGACGCCGCCAAACAGGCGCTGCAGAAGGTCGTGGCCGCCGATCCGAGATTCGCGCTGGCCGCCGCCCAGCTTGCTGCAATCAACGCCGGCAAGAGGCCCACTCCCGATCTCGCGACCGTCCGCGAGGCCACCGGAGGCTCGGCATCGAGCGGCGGTAGCGGCTCGAGCGGCGGAAGCGGCTCCGGCAGCACCGGCTCCGGCAGCACCGGCGGCAGCTCGACCGGCGGCACCAAGCCGCCCACGAGCGACCAGCCCGTCGGTCCCACGCTCACGCTCGCCGCATGGGCACCGTCCTCCTTGGGCGGCTTCAAGACCGGTGCAACGGCAGCCGACGCCCTCGCGCTCAGTCGCGAGTACCTCCCGACGCCGTCGAGCAATTCGCTGGAGGCCGTCGTCATCGCCGTCGAACAGTTCGCCGACGGGAAGATGGCCGCCGCGGCGCTCAAGGAACAGATGGCCCACTACGGACAGAACATGATCGCCGAGAAGATCGACGGCCGTGACTGCTCGTTCGGCACTGACGGCCGTCAGTTCGCGGCTCTCGGGTTCGTGGACAAGGCCATGCTCGTGATCATCGAAGGCCATACGCAGAAAGGGGTCCAGCCCGCCGAGCTGCACGACGAACTCGTTGCAGTCGTGGCGAAGCTGCCCGTGAAGTAAGGGGAAGGTGGCGCACATGGCGACCGGCATCGCCAAGCCAGGCACTCGCACTGCAACGACCCGCATCGCTCGCTCGTTCCGCCGCCCGCGCGTGCTGTTCGCGCTCGCGCTGGTAGTGGCGCTGTTCGCCTCGGCAACGAGCGCCTTCGGCGCGACGCTGTTCAACTCGGTCGCCGTCTCGGGGAACTCGTGGGTCGTCGGCGGTGGCTTCTACCTGGACGGCGCGAATCGCACCGGGGTCATCGCCCAGTCGAACGACGACGGCGCCACATGGACGACGGGGTTCGCACCCTCGGCGTACATGACGAACCTCTCGCTGTCGCCAACGCTCACGTGGGGGCTCTCGAGCACCGACCAAGGTGTGTGGAAGGGCCTGAGCCCGGACTTCACCGGGCTTGGGACAGATGCCCGGCGGTGCGCGAGTTCAACGACATCGCCTACGACGGGATCGAATGCGTACCTCGTCGGGCATCGCTCGGGCACCGAGTTCAACGGCTAGACCCTAGCGACCCCGCCAGCGTCTACAAGAGCACTGACGGCGGCGTGACACTGGGGCGAGGTCTTCCTCGGCCCGATCTACTACTCCCGACGACACCCCGACACGGGAATCATTCCGGGAGCGACAAGCGCTCGTCTCGACGCTGTCGATGCGGCTGACGGGCTCATCGTCGCTGCCGGGATCGAATACACGAAGTTCGTGAGCGGCGATGTCATCATCTACTCGCCGAAGCGGACGCTCATCTACCGCAGCACCGACGGCGGTCGAACTGGACCACGGCGACGCGTACCAGCGGACGGGGGCGTCGTCGGCTCCCCACCAGGTTTGGGACATTGACGTCGTCAACAGCCAGGTCGTGTGGGGCATCGGTGACTCGAAGTCGATCATGCGCTCCACGGACGGCGGCCAGACGTGGCAGGCGTGGACGGCTCCCCGCGACTTCGCCGACGTGAACACGACGTGGGATCCCAAGGCCGTCGCGGGCTTGGATGCTACCCGCGCTGTGGTTGTCGGAACCGCCGGCAAGGTCCTGCACTTCGACGCCGGCAACCCGACGGCGACCACGAACTACGCCGGCCGGTTCGGCACGGAACTCAGGAGCGTCGCCGCACGCGACGCCACCCACTGGATGGTCGCAGGCAAGGACGGCCTCATCGCGAGATTCGACGCCGCCGCCGTGCAGCCGTGGCAGGTCATCTCGCCGGGAGCCACTCCGACCCTCACGGTCGATCCTTCGAGCGCCGGCTTCACGCTCAATCCCGGTCAGGTGCTCCACGTCGAGGGCACGTCGTCGGACACTGGCCTTGGCATCGGTCAGGTGCAGGTTCTGATCCGCCGCTCCGACGGACAGTACTGGGACCGCAACCAGTGGCAGCCCTACGCCCGCTGGCAGAGCGCGACGACGTCGGACCGCTGGGCCCACTACGCCTACGACTGGACCGTCGACCCGACGTCCGAAGCCGGCGTCCATACGGTCGAGGTCTCGGTGAGGGCGGTCAACGCGAACGGGACGACTTCGGCGGTGAAGAAGCTCGCCTCGGCGGCGACTCCGACCACGATCTCGTCGACGTCCTCGAACTTCACCTTCTCGTACCTGGGCGGCTACGCCACCGCGAAGCTGCTCTCCAAGACCGGCCAGCCGATCCTCGATCGTCCGATGAGCCTCTATCGGATGTCGGGATCGACCCCCGTCCTCGTGAAGGCGGGGCTGTTGCCCAGCGCAACCACGGGCGTCTACTCCTACAAGCTCGCGCCGAGCGTCAAGACTCGCTACAAGTGGACGTTCGCCGGCGACAGTGCGTACCAGAAGGCCACCGACGTCTACTTCTACGTCACGCCGGGTGTGAAGCTTCTCACCCCGCGCGCGACTCGCTCGAGCTCGGTGTACTCGGTGACGACCTACATCTCGCCGAGGCATGGCTCGAAGGCCGTTCGGGTGTACGCGTATCGCTACAACACGTCCACGCGCAAGTGGTCCACGACGCCATACCGGTGGGCCTATGCGTACTCGTACGCGTACAACAGCAGCACGAGCCGCATGGTCGGGCGCATCAGCCTGCCGCGCGGGACGTGGCGATTCCGCGCCTACGCTCCTGTGGACAGCGCGCATGCCGCGACTTGGTCGTCGTCGTACAGCACGACGTACCGCTACTGACGCCAGCCGGAGGACACGGCGTTGCGCTCGCCTAGCCCTCGTAGGCCATGGCGGGTATCATCGGCACGCCCCCATCGTCTAGCGGCCAAGGACGCCGGCCCCTCAGGTCGGAAACGGAGATTCGAATTCTCCTGGGGGCACCATCCTTCGGAGGGCTCGATCCCACCTGCCGAGGAGACTCAATGAGCGCCGCACGCCCTGCTCGCTCGCTCGTTCCCCGCTTCGCCGCGATGCTGCTCTCTGCGCTGGTGCTCGCTGTGTTCCTTGCGCCGCACCCTGCGCGAGCTGCGGTGGCGGTCGACACCTTCTCCGCCGGCACGGCCGCCGAGATCGGCATCCGTGTCGCACGTTCGACGCACCCCACCGAGGCACCCGCCGTCGTGCTCGTCAGCGACCGGCAGTGGCGAGACGCGCTCGCCGTGCCTTCGCTCGCCGCGGCTGCCGAGGCACCAGTTCTGCCGCTGCCTGCCGGAGCGCTGACCGCGGCGCTCTCTGCCGAGCTGCTCCGGCTCTCGCCAGAGCGCGTGTGGGTGGTGGGTGCGCCGTCGTCGATCCCGACCGCCACGGTCGCCAGCCTCGGCGCCCTGCTGCCGAGCGCTGCGATCGAGCGCCTCGAAGCAGCCGACGCCGTCTCGCTTGCCGCGCGCGTTGCGACGACCGCCGCCGCCTTCGGTGCCGGGCCTCCACCCCGCGCCTACGTCGTGGGGGTCTCATCGCCTGCCGACGCCCTCGCGTGCGGTGCACTCGCTGCCTCGGAGAGCGCGCCCGTGTTCGCGGTCGCCGCCGGCAGGACCGGCGAGGTGATCGCTGCCATCCGTTCGGTGGGTGCCACCGCGGTCGTCGTGGTGGGGGAGCCGGCTGCTGTGCCCGCATCCGTCGAGAGCTCGCTGGCTGCGGAGTTCGGCCAAGGGCAGGTCCGACGCATCCGCGGTCTCACCCGGGACAGGCTGGCAGTCGCCCTCGCGGCCGACGCCGTGAGGCGGGGGAGCGCATCTTGGGACGCCGTTACCCTCGCGAACGGTGGTTCGCCGACGGAGATGCTGCTCGCGGCCACCCTGGCGGCCACCCGCCGAGGCCCCCTCCTGCTCGCCGAAACGGGCAGCCTCACCGACGCGACCGCGAACTCGATCTGGGCCGCGCGCTCTGCCGTGGATCGCGTCGCCTTCGTCGGCACGCCGAGCACGCTCCCGCCTCGCGTTCGCACCGAGGCGCTCTTTGCGCTTCGTGCGCCGGCGTTCTCCAGCGTGAACGCGATGCGGCACATCGCAGCGCTCACTCGCAACGGTCCTCGCGTCGCCGGTTCTCGTGCCGATCGCCTCGCCGCCGAGTACGCAGCAGCGCAGCTGCGGTCGTTCGGCTACGCCGTCCGGTTCCAGACAGTGCGCCTGCCCAACGGCCGCACCACGCGCAACGTGATCGCGGAGCGCGCGGGTCGCACCTCTCAGGTGATCGTCGTCGGCGCACACATCGATTCGAAGTGGCCGGCTCCGGGTGCGAACGACAACGGTTCGGGAGTGGCGACGATGCTCGAACTCGCTCGGGACGTGGCCAAGGCCCCCGTCGCGCCGACCGTGCGGTTCGTCGCATTCGGTGGCGAGGAGTCGGCAGGTCGGCGCCCGACGGACCACCACTTCGGCTCGAAGCAGTACGTCCGCAGCCTGTCGCGAACGCAGCGTGCTCGCATCCAGGCGATGGTCTCGCTCGACATGGTCGGGTACGGCTCGCGTTTCACCGTCCGCAACTGCGGCTGGGCCCGTTCCTCGGCGGTGTCCTCGATCCGTCTGTGGTCGAACTACATCGCCGACCCGGTCCGCTACGAACGCGACACGTCCCGAGACGGGCAGAGCGACCACGAGGCGTTCGAGCGTGTGGGGATTCCTTCGGCGTGGATGGAGTGGCGACCGGACTACGCCTGGCACACCCGAGCCGACAAGTACTCGCACATCCAGCCGAACCGCATCCGGCGCACCGGCCGGATGATGCGCGGGTGGCTGCTCAAGCTCACTCCGAGTCAGGTGGATGCGCTACGCTAGCGCGGCACGCGTGACGCGCGATGCCGTCGCGGTGCGGTCTTGCCGAGATGGGCGATTAACTCAGCGGGAGAGTGCCTCCCTTACAAGGAGGAAGTCGGGGGTTCAAATCCCTCATCGCCCACCAGCTCAGATGCCCTGTCTCGGGAAAACCGGGACAGGGCTATCTCGTTGGCGGAGTGCAAATGGAGTGCAGCTGGCGGCACTGGTGGGGCCGCGACCGGCACGAAGTTCGGCTCCGGGGCTTAGCGGGAACGATTACGACATCACCGTCGGCGGCAATGAGGGGGCGCCTGCGAAAGGGGGGTACCACCAACGCTCCGTCGGCGGATCCCAGCACACGAGCGTCCAGAGGGGGGGATCTGCAATGCGTTCCCGATTGATCGTTACGTGCGCCGTCGTAGCGCTCGTGGCGGGGGCCTTAGGTGTGTCCAGCGTGACCGCCGCCCCAGCGCCTGCGCAGCCGACGAATGTCGTCGTCGTGAACAACCCGTTCACCCAGCCTGTCCCCGTTGCGGGGACGGTGGCGATATCCAGTTCCCCGACTCAAAGCCCGGTGTGGGTCAGGCAGAGTGGTCCTGTGGCGATCGACGCCAGCGCCAACACGGTGAAACTTGACCCGTCCAGGCCCCTGACCGCCACCGTCGGGGTCCTCAGCTCAGCGGCGTCGCCTGTCTACACACGTGAGGCGGGCACTGACAAGGAGCCTGTCAGGCTGTACATGTCTGAGACTGATCGCGGGAATCTCGAACGGGAGTGGAACTTCGGCAGGCACTTTCCGGGTAGGGTTGAGCCGTTCACTGTTCCAGCCGGCAGGTGGTTCGTGGCCAAGAGCATCAGCATCAAGGTGCGGGGATCTGACAATCCGGACTTCCAGGTCCTTGAAGCCACCCTCTACGCGACTCCGGAGGAACTCCCGCAGGGTGCGCAGCGCGGAACACCCTTGATGCTTCTCCCGCTCGAGAGCCGACCGCAACGCGACCCGTGGTGGGTAGGGTATGGTGCGACGCTTGAGTGCGACCTCCTCTTTGCCCCCGGCGAGAAGGTCTCAGTGTATGTGGTCACCAACCAAGCGGAAGTAGCCGGCAAGTACCTCTGGGAGGCTACGGCGTACATGACCGGCTATCTTGTCGATCACCCGTAGCAGGGGTGCCGATCTAGCATCCGACCGCCAGGCCCCGGCTCTATCCGCCAGCCGGGGCTTGGGCCGACCTAGAAGACGTGCGGCAGTTTGGACTCCTACCTCCCTGCCTGCCCCCAGTCCGTTCGAAGCGCGTCCACTATGGCCCACCAGCATTCGAAGAGGCTCCCGCAGGTCTGCGGGGGCCTCTCTCCGTATGAGTGGCTCCACGGCCATGCACCAGCTCGAATGCCCCGCGAAACCCAAACGGGTCCTCCATCCGAATCCCCGCCGCACCACTTCTCGTCGGCCCCTCGTGAGCGTAGAGTGAGCGGGCTCGCCCAAGACAAGGAGTACTGGATGGCGAAGATCCTCAAGGTTATCGGCGTGGCCGGACTAGCATTCGTGATGCTCTTCGCCATGCTTGCGCTATGGGCAGTCGCCCAGTATGGCTAGATCGTAGCGCTTCTCCGAACCGGCGCCACCAAGAGCGACCCCCGAGATCCGCCTGTGTCGGCGCACGCCCATGTCGACGGTACGTGTGTGCCACGCAGACGTGGTGGTGAGTTCCGTCCTAGGCCGTTCGAAGCGCATCCACTATGGCCCACCAGCAGCTTCAGAGGCCTCGGCACTCACGCCGGGGCCTCTTGTCGTATAGTCGGGCCGTCGGTGACTCACAGCTGGGGGGGATCATGAACGCGAATCTCGCGGTAGGTCTCGCGGCTGTCGTGGGAACGCTCGCCGTTGCGCTACTCCTGGTCGGAGCAGGGAAGTTGGCGGACAGGAGGCGCGGGCTCTCCGCCGAGGAAAGTCGTCAGAGTGGGCTGATGAGCCAGAAGGGTAGTTCGCCCGCCTCGTTCGGCGACTTTCGGCACCTTCCGGGCGACGACGACCTCACGAAGTAGCCAGCGGTTGCTCACGCGGTTCGAGGTCCGTCCACGATCGCCCACCATGGATACACGAACGCGCCCTTTGGGGTCTCTCCGGAGACACTCGACGGGGCGTTTCTGCCTTTTCGGAATTGGTACAGACTGAATCTCCGTAGGTGTGCCCACGGGGGCTAGCGATCTGAGCAGGACGGCGCATTCTGGTCCGCAACGGGCTAGGGAGCCGCTTCTGGGCATCGGATCCGACATAAGGCGGGCTTCATGGTCAACGCACTCGTCGATCGTTCGAACTATCCCGGCCTCAAGGATCATGTCTATCTCAACCAGGCTTCATTGGGTCTGATCGGTCAGCCAGCCGTTCAGTCAATGCATGACTTCCTTGACGAGACTGCCCGTCACGGCAATCTCAGAATGACCGACGAGGAAGAGGTCGGATTCTTCGAGTCGTTGCGTCAGCGCGGTGCGAGACTCCTGAATTGCCATACCGATCAACTTGCCATTACGGCAAGCGCCAGTGAGCTACTCGGTCAGCTTCCCTTCTTGATTCGTCCTAGTTCCGGCAGCTCCATTGTTGCCGTATCGACGGACTTCCCGGCTGTCACCCGCCCTTGGATTCGATACGCGGCCGAGAACGACTGCTCTCTCCGCTTTGTTGACGACATCGCAGCCGAGAATCTCACAGACAGACTCATCGATAGCATTGATGGTCACACATCTGTCGTAGCCGTCAGCTCAGTTCAGTTCTCCACTGGATCCGTGATCGACATTCCCCGGCTGCGCGAGGTCTGTGCGCGTGCAAGCGCACGGCTAGTCGTTGACGCAACCCAAGCCGCAGGAATCCTGAAGGTAGATTCAAAGCACTGGGAGGCTGATGCGGTTGTCACTAGCGGCTACAAGTGGCTAGGCGGTCACGGCGGCGTTGCGCTCGCCGCAGTGTCTCGCAGTTTGCTCGAGGAGGATCCACTACTGCCAGGTTGGTTTGGAACAGCCAATCCTTTTGAGTTCGAAGCCACGCAGCTGCATTTCGCCCCCGATGCACGACGCTTCACGCAGTCGACGATGTCCTACATCTCGATGGCCGGCCTGGTAACGGCGCTCGATGACTTGATGTCCCTGGGAGAACGTCGACTTGAGATGCACTCACGCCGTCTCTCACGGAGGTTGATCCAGGGTGCGCATGAACACGGATGGACACCATTTCGAGCATTGGAGGACGCATCGGCTTCACCCCACATCGTATCGCTCGCCCACTCAGAATCCGGCGTGCAGAGCGCAGTCGACGCATTGCGTCGCAACCACATCGTTTGTGGAGTTCGCAACGGTCGGATCAGGATTTCGCTCGCGCCCTACAACGACAGTCGTGATGTCGATGCCTTGATTGATTCCTTGGCTACTATCTGAGGACTGGGACCTTGATCCGATGCATGCTCGGGCAGGCTCCCGACCTGCGTTCAGCCCGACCCCGGTCGTCTTCCCAGCGGTTCGCGTGCTTGGGTGGAGTAGGGCGCACAAGCGCATGCGGTCGGATCACAGTGCCCGCTACGTGTGCGTTCTGACCGCTGGATGCGAGTCGCTACACCGTTCGAAGTGCATCTACTCTGGCCCACAGCGACGGGGTCGCTCAGCGCTGCACCGGCGCCAGAGACAGAATGACCTCTGCCGCTCTGCGCGCCCCGTTCGCCTGTAACGGCATTGAGTCCACCTCGGCTCCGATATTCGCGACGATGGCGTTCGAGAGTGCCTCGGCAGTTGTGGCTGACTGCTTCAGCAACACCCCGGCGCGATGGCGTCTCAGCCTATTCGCTATGGTCACCTCCTGCTCGGACTGCCCTTCGACCGGAAAGCACAGGAATGGCCTTCGGAGCGCTTCGAGTTCGAGGGTCGTGGTCCCGCCGCCTTGCACGACTGCGAGGTCGCACACCGCAAAGTGCCGCCATAGGTCGTCCACCATGCCCCGGCGCTCGACCCCGGGAGGCACGGGGATGTTCGCCGGATCGACTCGGGGGCCGCACACGAGAACCATCCGCAGATTCGCAATCCGCGACTGGGCTAGCGTGTAGGCCTCGGCGCACAGCTTGAGTAGATCGCGGCCTACGGCAGTGCCGCCGATGCTGCAGACAACAAGTGGCTCCGGCCCGTACCCAAGGCGCGCTCTGAGCGCGGCGCGGTCGGCGATGTCGTTCTCGTTGAAGGGCAGTGCATAGCCCACGAAGTCCACATGGTCGGCGGCGTACGCTTGTCGGCTGGGCAAGAACAGGCCGAACCGTCGATCGGGGATGTCCTGCAGCTCGCCGAAGAACAGGGCGCGGTTGCCTGGGCGTGAGGTGACTCGTGCCTCCTGCGCCCAAACGAAGTTCAGTGCCCACGCGCCGAGGCGCTCGAAGACGCCTGTTGTGGCCAAGTCCATCCCGTAGAAGTCGTACATCATGACGTACGGAACACGGGGGAGAACGTCGAGCCCCAAGACGTACGCGACCACGATTTCGTAGGTCTCATTGCCTATCAGTATGTCGTAGCCTGCGTCTGCGGCGCGCCCGAACACCCTCGCGTTGCTGAGCCACGGCCCGAGCGCGCGGTAGACGTACTTGGTCAGGTTGAGATGGCCGCTGCGTCCCACCGACTCGGCCAACTCCGTCTCACACCGGTAATCGGTGTGTTCGGGAGCGAGAACCTCCCCAGCCCTTCGCAAGAGATCGGATGCAGGGGGCGCGGCAAGCCAGACGATTTCCGAATCGGGTTCGATCAATCTGATCTCGCGCGCAACGGCGAGGTCTCGCGTGACGTGTCCGAGGCCGATGGATCCACTCGCATAGAGGATTCTGGGAGACACCACGATCGCCTCGCCGAGTTCCACGAGCACCGCGATCTTGTCAGTAGCTACCCCGGCGGCCCGCGGATTCGTCGTCCTAGGCCGTTCGAAGTCCATCCACTATCGCCTACCAGCAACTTCATGAGACCTCGGCAAGGCCGCCGGGGTCTCGTGTCGTGTTTCGCCGACTTCGACAATCGACGCCCGGGCGTGGAGAACGACCCGCTGCAGATCGGGGCGATCGAGTTGCCTGAGCTTCAGCGGATCACCGTGCCGACGCTCATTGTGAATGGCGACGTGGACACCGACGTCGATCCGTCGCACAGCGACTGCGCCGCGGCGACCGTGCTGGGTGCGCGACGCATCGTGATGGAGAGGGGCACCCACGTCTCGCTGTTCGCCCATCCCGACGCCGGGACGGTGCAGGCGCAGGTAGTCGAGTTCCTCCGCTCTGCCCCCGGCGCAGCGCATCTGATGGAATGAGGTGGCATCGGCCGACGACCGAACACGGACGAGACCCGTTCGAAGAGCATCTACGCTGCGCCCACCAGCAACCTACCCGGCTCCCGCGAATCGGGGCGTCTCAACACTCGACGGGCCCAGAATCGCTCCATCTGATGATGTGTGCCGCGAGGACCCCGGTGGTAGTACCAAGATGTAGAGGGGTGGCATCGACTCTAGGGGGGGTCAATGATGCGCACGCGCGTCTTCGTCGCGGCCATGCTTGCGTCGCTGGTACTGATGGTGGTTTTCGCCGGGCCGGCCAGCGCGATCATCGACGGTCAGAAGGATGTGGGGAACGCCTATAGCAACGTGGGCATGCTCGCGGTCAGATACGTGGATGCCTCGGGCAACGTCAGCTACAACCACGGCACGTGCACGCTCGTCGGCGACGGCGTTGTCGTCACTGCGGGGCACAACTTCGACGAGGAAGACCCACTGGATCAGGTCCGCATCTCGTTCGCTGCCGACGCGAAAGAAACCGACTGGGGGGGCGCAGGCTTCTACCGGATCAGGGACTGGGTGGTCATCCCGGGCTATGAGAGCGATTCACTGGCGGGCATCAAGGACGACTCCAAGCGCTTCTTGCGTCGTGACGATGTCGCCGTCGCCTGGTTGGATGGCTCGCCCGATATCCCGCCGGCGAAGGTCGTCGGCACGACGAACTGGCTCGACACCCTCGACCTCAAGTCGTCGTACTTCACGGTTGTCGGGTACGGAACGACTGGCTTCGTCTCGGGCAGTGTGGCGAGTTGGTACGGCAGGAACCCGAACACTCAGATGCCATTCGACGGTCGTCACTTCAAGACGGTCCAGGCGATCAACAACTCCGAGGTTTACGCCGACCGCTACCTGAAGACAACGACCGGCACTTCGTTCGGCGACTCCGGAGGCCCGCTGTTCTTCGACAAGACGATCGTGGGCGTCACGGTGTGGGGCGAAAGCCTGAGGTGCGAGTCTCCAGCATATGAGTTCCGCCTTGATTGCCCTGCAGCGCAGGAGTTCCTGCACGATTGGCTGCCACCAAGCTCCTTCGCGACTCCATAGGCGGCCGTGCATACTCGCGACCAAGAGGCGGGGAGCCCACGCTGTAACCAGGGAACCATCTAGGTAGATGCTTTGTGCTGCCTCGATTAGAAGGAGGCGCCGAGATGAGTGACATGGCGACTGGGAACGCGGGAAGGCAGAGGCAATCCTGGCACCCGTGGCCTCAGAGCAAGCTCGGATGGTGGGCGATCGGGCTGACGGTTGCGTTTGTTCTCTTCATGGCGCTCAACGGGCCGCTGTTCATGAGCGGGTTGATTGAGTTGAACCAGGTAACAGGGCCGATCTGGGCGGTGATCTGGTTCGGCACTGGGGCTGCAGCTGGGATTCTGAGCATCATCGCCATGACGGCTGGGCACGACAAGTCGGTGTTGCTGTTCGTCCCGCTGCTGCCGCTTGCGTTCGTGGCGGTGTTCTTGGCCGGTGAGGTCCTGGTTCCGCACTAGGAGTGGCCGAGCACGCCTTGGCGTTGAAGAGGGGGACCTGCTTGAGCGATAGACGTGTCGAACCGGACTCGAATATCGACCCAAACCTCCCGCCCTGGATTCGTCAGAGTGCTCAGTTCGCGGGAGCGCTGGGCCGAACCGCCCGGAAACACGGGCCTGTGGCCATCGTGGCCTGGATCCTGATCGCCCTCATGATCCTTACGCTGGTTGGGAGCTGGATTCTCCAGCTGGGCAGCTAGTCCCCCGACGTCGCTCCGCCAGCCGTTCGGAGCACATCCCCCACAACGAGACCGGCCGCCCCCGAAGGGACGGCCGGTCTGCGTACTCCGATGCAAGCGCTGTCTAGATAGCGCGAACCTGCGTCGCCTGCTGCTTGCCATTCTGGCCAGTGGCTTCCGTGAAGGAAACGGCCTGACCCTCGTCAAGGCTCTTGAAGCCCTCGCTCTGGATCTCGGAGAAGTGGACGAAGAGATCTTCGCCGTTCTCACGCTCGATGAAGCCGTAACCCTTGTCCGCGTTGAACCACTTGACCTTACCTTCTGCCATTCCAAACCATCCTCTCGCCCCATACAGGGGCAAAAAAAGAACGCAACTCGCCGCCAGAAAGCGGCTTGTCACGTCGCAATCATGCGAGTCTTCCTGACTCGCCTGATGGCAGTATAGCAGGGATGCCGAATTCGTGCTCTGACGCCCGGGAGTCACGCCTCCCGGGAACGAACTGACGTGAAGAATCGGGGGCTCCCAACATGAGCGATCAAGAGTGGACACCCGTCACCTTCGAGACCTGCGATGGGGCCGAGGGACCCTTCTACCACGGGACGAAGTCCGTGCTGAAGGTCGGTGACGACCTCGTCCCCGGCTTCGGCTCCAACTTCCAGGAAGGGCGGACCTCCAACAACATCTACTTCTCGGCGCTGATCGATACCGCCGCCTGGGGCGCCGAGCTCGCGACGGCGTTGGCGGGCAGCGAGGAGCGCGGGCACATCTACCTCGTCGAACCGCTCGGCCCGTTCGAGGACGACCCCAACGTGACCAACAAGCGATTCCCCGGCAATCCCACGCAGTCCTACCGCACGCGCGATGCTCTACGGGTCGTCGGGGAGGTCGACGACTGGGAGGGCCACAGTCCCGAGGTGCTTCGGCAGATGCTGGACCACCTCGCGCAGCTCCGAGAACAGGGACTGGACGTGATCGAGGACTAGGGTCCCTGACGAGTCTCCCTGATTCCCGCAGGCGGACCCTGCTAGAACGATCCCGTCACCAAGTCACCCGCTGGCTCGTAGCGCCCGATCATCACGCCGGTGGTCGATACTCGGCTCTCGATCAGCGTCAGTGCCGCAGGCGCGGCCCCCTCAGGGAACAGGCGCTTCCCCGCGCCGACGACCACGGGGAAGACCATCAGGCGATACTCGTCCACGAGCCGGTGCCGGTGCAGCGTCTGAAGGAGCTCTCCGCTTCCGTGGACCTGGAGTTCGGGGCCGTCCTCGCCCTTCAGCCGGCTCACGGCCCCGGCCACATCTCCCTCGAGCAGGACCGAGGGGCCCCAAGGCAGCTCGGGGCGTCCGCGGGAGGCAACGAACTTCGTCGCGTCGTTGAGCGGTTTGCCGCCCTCCTCCTCGGGGGCGTTGGGCCAGTACGCCGCGAAGATGTCGTAGGTCTTTCTGCCGAGGAGCAGGTCGAAGGGGTGCCCCATCACCTCGCCCATCACTTCGTCCATCAGGGCGTCCCAGTAGGGCACCGACCACCCGCCGAAGCGAAAGCCGCCGCTGGCGTCCTCCTCCGGCCCGCCGGGTGCTTGCATGACGCCGTCGAGCGTCACAAAGGTGGTCGCCATGAGTCTTCGCATCGGTAGCTCCATCCAGTTCCTGGGCTCCGGCTCTCCCGCACGGCCTCGAGGGGCGCGGTGGGGGGCTACGCCGGGGCAGCCCCCGACCCCGCGGGCCTCGGGGCGAGCCAGTGGCTCATCAGGTCGGCCATCAGCACCGCGAGTCCTCCCGAGATGGCACCGACGAGCATGAAGGCGATCGCTTCGCCGATCTCGGCGGTTGGCCCGACGACGGCGAGCACGACGATGGTGACCGAGTAGGCGACGACGATGCCCAGTGCGACGAGGCGCACGAGTTCGAGCCGCCGACGCCCCGGCCGCTCGTCGCGAAGGTCGCCGATCGTCGAGACTCCGAGCCACCCCATAAAGACCGCGAACGCGGCTGCCACGACGATGCCGGCCACGAGCGGGCCGATGTAGTCCGCGTCGCTGAGCGGGCGCAGAACCCAGCCGAGCAGCGTGGACGACGCAACGAACAGCCCGAAGACGATTCCGACCACCGGGCCGGCCAGAAGGGCGCCGAGCACGGCCGGAGGCGTGATACGCCGCCGATGCAGCAGCCACGCCGCGATGGGGCCTCCGATGGCTGCAGCGAGGCTGAGCGGCCCGTTGAGCAGCTGTAGCGCGACCGGAACCTCGCGATCGCCAACCCCCCACGCCACGAGCAGCGCCACAGCGATGACCGAGGCGAGTGCCGCGCCGGTGATCAGCGCGCCGTCGCCCGCGAGCACGAGTCGCTCGCGGACTGGCACAGGAGCGAGCGTTGCGGGCAGAGCCGAATCCGACATGAGGCCACTCCTACCTACACGCCCAGCGCCATGGCTGCGAACAGCAGCCAGCCGCCGAACGCGTACACGAGTCCGACCACGGCAAGCCAGACAAGCCACGAGCGCTCACGTTCCCTGAAGAGCGCGAAGCCCAGAACCACGGTGCCGGCTACGCCGGGGGCCAGGCCCAGCGTGAAATCGAGCCACGTCGGCAGTCCCAGGGGCACCCTTGCCATGAGTGTCACCAGGACGACGTACGCCGCGATCAGGCCGACTGCCGTCCACCCGAGGGTGCTGCCGGGCAACTGGCTGAAGTGACTGGCGACGGGCTTGTGGTCTCCAGTGGAACCGCTTGTGCTGACGCCTATGCTCTCAGCCGCGTTCATGTCGATCCCTCCTTGAGGTCGACGTCGATCGCGCTCTCGCAGGGCCCGCAATCACGGCGAGCATCGTGAGTGCCCCGGAAGGCAACTGAGTCGCGAAGGGCACACCCTCGCCAGCAAGGACGAGGCGATCGGGGTCTGCCGCGACCGGCTTGGTCAGAGTCATGTCCGACACCAGGGCCACCTTCTTTCTCGGGCCCATATACCGGCAACTCCTACCATGAGTCTCCCACCGAAACGCACAAGACAAGCAGACTGCTTCGAGAGAGGCACCGACAGCGTCTACACTCGCGAGGTCAGCATGCGCGCGGGGAAGGGGGCACCGACGGTGACACACGCCGATTCCGCATACGACTCGGTCGAACTCGCCGAGGTGTACGACGCCATCTACGCCGACGTCGACGACGCGCCATTCTGGCTCTCGATGGCGACGCGCGGCGGGGCAGACGGCATCCTCGAACTCGGATGTGGGTCGGGCCGGGTGCTGGTGCCCCTCGTCTCGGCGGGCTACGACGTGACCGGTCTCGATCTCTCGGCGTTCATGATCGATCGTTGCCGAGCAACCCTCGCGCAGCTCCCCGCCGACGTTCAAGGGCGTGCCCACCTCGTCGTGGGCGACATGACCTCGTTCGATATGGGTCGGACGTTCGGCGAGATCATCGTGGCGTTCAACACGTTCCACCATCTGGGCACCGCCGCCGAGCAGCTCGCCTGCCTCAGGTGCTGCCGAGACCATCTCGCGCCCGGAGGCACCCTCGTCCTCGACCTGTTCAACCCCGATCCCGCGCCGGAGCCCGTGACGGAGGGCGCCGGTGCGTCGGCCGAGGAAGGGCGTCGCTCGGCGACCGAGGCGACCAACGAGGCTCCGGCGCCCAACAGCGACGACGGTGCGGTCGTCACGCCGTGGACGAACGGCCGGCTGATCCGACGCTGGATGTCGAGATGCGACTACAACCGTTCAGAGCAGCGCAACGAGTGCGAGATGACGTACGAGATCGTCGAGCCCGACGGCAGCACTCGCCGCCTTTCGGAGCGCTTCCCGATGCGCCTGATCTACCGCTACGAGCTCGAGCATCTGCTCGCGCGCAGCGGTTTCGAGCTGATCGAGCTGTACGGCGGCTACGAGGGCGAATCGTTCGTCGACGGCTCGGTGGGCATGATCGCCGTCGCACGTCGCACGGGCTGACGTTCCTCGCGCACCCGCTCGCGATCGTGTGGACGGGAGGCGTCGTTAGGGCAGCCGCGACTCCATCTGCTTCGCGAGCGTCATCAGCTCCGCTTCGGTCACTCGCTTGGGGTCCTCGCTCCCCAGCACGCTCACGAGGCGCACCGCTCGTGCGCCCTTCCGGAAGGCGATGACCTTGGCTTCCTTGTCGCCCTGCGGCCCGGCGAACGCCATCTCCCCCAAGCCAGGCACCAGCCTGTCGACGGCTGTGCTCCCGCTCGCCCATTCGGCGAACTTGTCGGCGGTGTCGACGGTGATGAGGACGAGCGAGCTCGCGCCCTTGGTGGTCGCGACCTTCACTTCCGCGGTCATTCCTGTCTTGCTCGGCCAACCTGCCGAGACCTGCGTGCCTCAAGCTTGGGCCGTGATCTTGATGTTCTCGACGCCCGTGATCCGCCTGCAATCCTCGAGGCTGAACAGCTCCGGGACACGCGGTCCGGACATCGCGACCGAGGCGGGCACGGATCTCAGAGCAGCCAGTTGCGCGTCGGTCACGCCGGAGGATTCGGGCTCGGGCGGGGCGGGGCCGAAGGCCTTTGGCTGCGCGCACCCCGACAGCACGACTGCCAGGCAGACGAACGCGACGAGTGCGGTCGCACGACGCCGACCACCGAGCATCCCGAGACGAAACAGCATCTCGGCCCCCTCTCCAGGATGACGGTTGCCCGCCATCTCGAGCCGGGCCGCCTCGCGGCCCACAACCCGAGTGTACCCCTCATGTGCCCAGCGAACGGGGGAGACAGCACTCCACCGGCGCCGAGCTTCTACGGCCAGGGCCCCGGGAGGGTGTCGAGGCGCTCCACTGAACGCAAGAAGCCTCGGCGCTTCTTCGCCGAGGCTCCCGAGACGTAAGGCGGATGCGTCGCCGGCTACCCGCCGAACACTCCAGGCGGGAGCTGCTGGAACAGGCTGACCACTCCCTGGCCGAAGAGGGCGACGGCGCCCACGATCACGACGGCGATGAAGCCGGCCATGATGGCGTACTCGACCGCGGTCGCCCCCGTGTCGCCCTTCAGGCGATCGGTTACGTCGGAAATCCAGGTAAGCATGTGGCACCCCCATCGGTCCGGCTCAACCACAGCTCAATACTACGACGGCCTTTGTGCACAATCCTATGACCCGACAGGATGAGCCGGGTGGCCCTTCGGAGGATGTCGGGGACGCGCGCCGGCGCTCAGATGCCGAGCGCGCGGCGCTTCTCGGCGATCGCGTCGCAATGCCGCTCGAGGTGCCTGATCGAGTGGAGCATCAGGCCGCGGAGCGTGACGAGCCCGGTCTCGGTGTGGATGGCGGTGCGTTCCCACGCACGTCGCGTCGAGCCGCTCGAGGTCCGCCGCCATCTGGGCCCGGGTCGTCTCGAGCAGGGCGAAGTCGAGGTCGAGGTCGCGCTCGGCGTAGTGCAGCGCCTCGAGGTAGGCGATCCCGTTGACGCCGACGAGCAGCGGGAGGTCGGTGGCGATGGTGCGCTTCATCCGGTCGGCGAGGAACTGGTCCGCGTCCACGACGTGGCAGACCACCTCCTGGGAGCTCATCTTGCCGGGGACGGGATACGCCAGCAGCTGCTCCCGCGTCATGCCCGAGATCGACTGCCGAAGCAGCGCCGGTCCTTCTCGGTAGGCGGCGATCAGCTGGGCAGGGGAGCGACCGTCGTCGGCCTGTGCCCGCGCGACAACCTCGGCATCGCCGGCAGCCGCGGCCACTACTCCTCTTCCTCGAGGGTCGCGTGGGTGTTGTCGCAGAACGGCGGCGCTTGGGTGAGACCGCAGTCACACAGGGCCACTCGGCGCCGTTCCTCGATCGTGAACGGTACCGGCTCGATCCCGGTGCCCTGATGCGCGCCGTCGCAGAACGGCGCTTCCTTGCTTCGACCGCACCCGCACCACAGGTAGGTGCCGGGCTCCATGTCGACCACGAGCGGGTGGGCGTAGTTCTCCACGTTCTCGAACCGCATCGGTCTGCCTTCCTTCTGCATCGCACGCTCGAGTCGCTCGAGCCACGGATGAGGTGCGCGTCCCGGGGTGGTGCTCATCGGAACAACCGTAGCAGGAGATTGAGCACGATGGTGAGCACGATCGAGAGCAGGATCGAGCCGAGTATCGGAACGTAGCAGCCCCAGTCGGAGCTGCCCATCCTCACGGTGCCGGGAACCTGGCCCACGCCGGCGCGCCCCAGCAGCAGCACGATGCCGCCCACGATGGCGAGGGTCACGCCGAGAAGGAGGAGCAATCTTCCGAGGTTCTGCATGGGTTCGCTGGGGGCGTGCGCGGAGCCGACAGGGCGCTCGCGTGCGCGTGCGCTACGCGGCGTCGCCTGCCGTGACGCTGATCGCAGCCGTGGGGCAGCTGCTCTCGGCGTCGCTCACGCAGTCGTAGAGGTCGGGACCGGGGGACTCGTTGATCACGTGCGACATGCCGTCGTCACCGATCTGGAACACGTCCGGACACAGGTCCTCGCACAGCGCGCACCCGATGCACAGGTCTTCGTCCACGTGCGGCTTCATGTGGGCCTCCAGATGTCCTTGGGATCAACGGCTTCGCCCGGTACTGCTCCACGGAGGACATGACCGCGGCGCTTAGGAAGATACCCAAGCGAGAGGCCCCCGACGAATCGGGGGCCTCTCGGCATCACGAGCGATGCGCGAGCCCAGGCTACTTGGCGGGGCTCACCTGCACCTCCATGAAGCCGCCGAGCGCGCTGACGCTCTTGACGCGGATCTTGGTGTTGGTGTTCGGCGTCATGACGCTGCCCAGCGGGTTGGCCGGGTCGTACCACGACTTGGTGTCGTCGAAGATCGACACTGCCGGCAGGCTCGGGACGGGCGACAGCACGCTGTTGACGTGGATGTTGGGAATGCCCGTCGTGCGCTTCAGGCCGAACGTCGAGTCGTAGGTCTGGATGCGGTTGCGCCACCGCACACCGTCGACGCGGTAGAGCGTCTTGGGGTGTGCGTCGACCGGGAGCACCAGGCCCTGACCGGGGTGCTTGCCCGTGTTGTTGTCGGCTTGCGACGTATCCCAGTAGTTGATGAGCAGGCCCTCCTGATAGGGGAAGTGGTCCACCCAGTTCTGGAGCTCGGGATTGTCGAGGTAGCCGAAGAAGTACGGGCCCACCTTCAGGGTCTTGTCGTAGCCCCAGTACTGGCGGTACTCGGCGACGTAGTACTGGCTGTAGAGCTTCGACTCCGTGCCGGTGGTCACCTTGAACGGGACGGACTTGTTGGGACCGGTCTGGGCGAAGGTCCACCCGGCGTCGGTCTCGGCGCCGTCGATGGGCTGGCCGGTGATCTGGATGTTGTCGATCATGAAGCCGGCCTCGGCGACACCGCCGTCGGTGGTGTACTGGAAACCGACCATGACGTTGCCCTCGGGCAGGTCGGCGGTGAGATCGACCCAGCCGTTCGAGAAGCCCTCGATGCCGTTCGGGACACCCTGGATCGTCGAGTTCGACAGGTTCGTCGGCAGCATCTGCCACGTCGCACCACCGTCGGTGGACACGATGACCGAGGCGTAGTCGTAGCCCTCTTCGATGCCGTAGTTGACCTTGGCGGACAGCGTGGCTCCGGCGGGCAGGGTGAACGACTTGAACATACGGTTGTTCAGGTCGTCAGCCGAGCCGCTGAAGTAGAAGTAGCTGCCCTCGAAGGGGTCGGCGATGTGGGACGTCACGGGCTTCTTGGGCAGGACCACGAACAGGCCCTGGGCCTGCTTGGTGTTGGTCTCCATCGGGCCGAGCTTGAAGTCCTGCGTCTTGCCCGCACGACCGACGGCGTAGTTGGCCCAGCCGAGCTGGAACTTCTCCCACAGGCCCATGTGGCTGGACTTGTTGCCGATGGTGTCCTTGCCGTCGTCGAGCCAGGAGCCGGAGGACATGAGCGTCCAGAAGCCGGTCCCGTTCTCGCCGTAGTAGTCGTAGAGGTCGGGCAGGCCGAGGTCGTGGCCGAACTCGTGGACGAACACGCCCACGCCACCGTTCTCGGGCTGGATGGTGTACTTGCCGACCCAGTAGTCGCTGTTGCCGATATGGATGCCGCCGAGCTTGTTGAAGTCGGGGCCGGTCGAGCCCATGTCCTGGTAGTACGCGTACCAGCTGTGGCTCCAGATCTTGTTGTCGCCGGCACCGGCAGCCTCGTCCTCGCCGGCGTGGACCATCTGGAACCGGTCGATGTAGCCGTCGGGCTCGTTGAAGTTGCCGTCGGCGTCGTAGTCGTAGCGGTCCCAGACGTCGAACTTGGCGAGGTACGCGTTGATCTCGGCGTCGGTCTTGCCGGCCGCGACCTGCTTGGCGTACCAGTCGTTCAGACACGACTTGAGGAAGCCCCACGGATCGACGTCGTCGCCGTTGGCGCTTGTTCGCGCCGTAGTCCGCCTCGGTGCCCTCGGCTTCGACCCAGCCCTGCGCGTCACCGGTGACGCTGTAGCGACCCGAGGACTGCTCGATGTAGAAGTTCGCCATCGAGTTGGCGCCCTTGGTCTGGTCGTAGAGCATCGTGTTGAAGAAGTCGCGGCTGAAGTCGGGCTGCCAGATCGTGGTGTTGTCGTAGCGCCGGTCGGGCTGCGCGATCTGGTTGTGCTTCACGTCGGAGAACTCGCCGAGCAGGGTCCACACGGGGTCCTGGCCCTCGCGAGCGAGCTCGACGTACTGACCCTTCGCGACTTCCTTGACCTTGCCCTTGGCCTTGCCGGCGAGCTTGGCCTCCAGGCCTCGCGCCCGCAGCGCCGTCTGCGCGGTCGTCATCGGATCGGGACGGTTGTCGTTCTTGGCAGCGGGCGCACCGCCACCGCCGTCAGCTGCGCTTACTCCCATGGCCGTCGCGGGCACCAACAGTGCCACCAGTGCGACGAGCAGGAACAGCCGGATTGCCTTGCTCCGCATGAGCCACCCCCTTGTTGCCGATACCTTCGCTTCGCGGGTGCAGGCAGCGTGGAGCGCCTGCAGACGCATCCACCTTCCGAGATACTCCGAAATGCGCGCTTACGTCCATCCGTCGTAGGGTTGGCATTGCATTAACCTTCCGAATGACTTGGGAGCGACCGTGGGAAACGTCGTGGTCGGCACCTGCTCGTGGACTGACAAGACGATGCAGGAGCGCTGGTATCCCGCCGGCGTGTCGACTCCCGAGGCGAGGCTTCGCTACTACGCGGCGCGCTTCGACACCGTCGAGGTCGACTCGATCTTCTACGGGCTGCCCAGACGGGAGTTCGCCGAGGCCTGGGTGCGACGGACGCCGCCCGAGTTCGTCTTCCACGTCAAGGCGTACGGCATGATGACCGGGCACGACGTCGACGAGCGCTCCCTGCATCCCGACCTGCGCGACTACCGGTACGAAGTGACTCCTCGCGGCCGCGTCAGGCACCCCGAGCCCCGCATGGTCGAGCGTGCGTTCGAGATCTTCCGGGACGAGCTCGCACCGCTCGCCGAGGCAGGCAAGCTCGGCGGCGTGCTGATGCAGTACCCGCCGTACTTCACCGCGAAGGACGCTGTACACCGCGAGCGCAATCTCGCCGAGATCGAGTCCGCTGCGGCGCTGCTCGATCCGTGGCCGGTGCTGGTCGAGTTCCGCCACGCTTCGTGGGTCGCCGAGGAGAACCTCGGCCGGACGATGGGCTTCCTGTCCGACCGGGGGCTCACGTACGTGGTCGTCGACGCACCCGAGATCCCCGGCGCGCCCATCATGCCGCGCATCCACGCCGCGACTGCGCCCCTCGGCTACGTGCGGTTCCACGGCCGCAACGCGGGGACGTGGTACGCCAAGACGCAGACCGCAGCCGACCGGTTCGACTACCTTTACGAGCCCGACGAACTCGCCGAGTGGCGCGAGCCGATCGAGCGACTCGCCGACGAGACCGAGCGCACCTACGTCATGTTCAACAACTGCAAGTACGACTACGCTCCGAGAAACGCGCGCGAGATGGCGGAGATCCTGGGCGACGTGGTCCAACCGAGGCGTGGGGGCGTCGAGACCGGCGAGCCGGCGCCCGAGGATGAGGGCGAGCCGCCGGGCGGCGGCGAGCGTCGCGACGACACGACGACGGGGATGGACACGCTGTTCTAGCCGCCGATCGCCATCAGGCTCGGGAGAGGCACGCCGTGCAATTCGAACAGGTGCTGGCGGGACTGGTGATCCTCGCCGTCTTCGGTGCGCTCTTCGTGGCGCTGCTGTGGCTCAAGCGCTGGAGCGAGCGCAACGACCTGATGGGTGGCGACTTCGGCGACCGCTTCCGGCTGTTCAAGCGCTTCAACGACCGCCGCTAGCGCGCCGACTGGCCGCGCACCCGGGCGCCCTCGACGTCCAGACGCTGCCCTCTCCGCAGGGTGATGAGGTGGATCTCGGGAGGAGCGAAGAGGCGGACCGGCACGGTCACCGTTCCGACTCCGTTCGAGATGAGTATCAGCGTGCCTTCCTCCTCGACCCAGCCGCTGCGGTATCGCTGCCCGTACTGGGACGGAACGATCGGCGCCCACAGCCCGAAGAGCGTGACCTGGCCGCCGTGCATGTGGCCGGTCAGTGCGAGGTCCCACACGCCGGGCGTCCGGGGCAGCTGCCGCGCGAGGGTGTCGGCGTTGTGGCAGAGCAGGAGCGCGAACTCGTCCGGGGCGATCCCCTTTGAGGCCTTTCGCAGGTTCGGCTGTCCCTCCCACGCGTCCGCGACGCCGCCGAGCCGTATCTGCGCCCCATCGCGCGTCACAGGGACGTTCTCGTTGTCGAGCACCTGAATGCCCGCCGCGGCCATCTCGGCGCGGGAGGTTGCCTCGCCCTCCCAGTAGTCGTGATTGCCGAGCACGCCGTACACGCCGAGCGGAGCCTCGAGCCGCCGGACCTCGGGGTAGAACCTGTCGGCACCGCCCAAGCGGCCTCCCACGTTGTCGCCGCCGATCAGGATGAGGTCGGGGTCGAGCGCGTTGACGCGGTCCACGAGCCTGGCGACCCGGTCCCTCGAGAACAGCGGCCCGGCGTGGACGTCGGCGAAGTAGGCCACCCGAACGCCATCGAACTCGGGCGGCAGATCCGGGCTCGTGACGGTCGCCTGAGAGACGCGAAGCACGCGAGGCTCGATAAGGCCCCATGCCGCGATCGCCCCGCTTACGAGCAAGACGACGAGCATGAAGACGAGAGGCAGACGCGTTCGTGTGGCAGGGGCGGTTGTCATGGCATCCGTCATCGTGACCGTTCCCGCTGCTGGTTGCACCCGCCCCGCCCGGCTTAGACGGACGCGCTATCATCGCCCTGCAGGTCGTGTTCCTGTCGAAGGGTCTCTCACCGCATGCGGTTGCTCCGAAACGTCTTCCGCCGGAAGCTGCGCGCCTTCCTCACCATCTTCGGCATCACCATCGGCGTGTTCGCGCTCGTGGTCATGGGCGGCATCGCCGAGAAGCTCAACCTCCTGGTGGACGGCGGCGTCAAGTACTACGCCGACAAGGTCGTGGTGAGCTCCGCGGACAACCTGATGGGTCTCTCCACCACCCCGCTCACGATGCAGAAACTGCGAGACATCCAGCACGTCCCCGGAGTCAGGGCCGCCTTTCCACAGGTTCAGCTCCTGCTGAATGAGGAGCTGGACGCCGTGAACATGGGCACGCCGGCGACCATCCAGGCCGAGGACCCCGGCGCTGCTCGGTTCGAGAGTTTCAAGACCAGCCTTGCCGAGGGGCGCGACATCGAGGCCGACGACCGGGGCAAGGCGGTGGTCGGCGCGGACCTGGTCAAGAAGCTCAACGCCACGCTGGGCGGGACGGTGAAGTTCCGTGACGAGGAGTTCGAGGTCGTGGGCATCTGGGACAAGACGCTGACGGCGCCGGACAACGCGGTGGCGATCTCGATGCACGACGCGCGGCGCCTGTACAAGGAGTCGCTGCCCGAGGCGCTGCAGACCGGGCTCAACGAGGACAACATCGCGACGTCGTTCGTGGTCTATCCCGCCGACGGCGTGAATCCCGACACGCTCGCCACGATCATCACGTTCAAGGTGGCGGGGGTCTCGGCGACGGGCCCGCTGGCGTTCCAGCGCCAGATCGTGAGCCAGCTGCGCATCTTCACCACGATCATCTTCGGCATCGCGATCGTGTCGCTGCTGGTGGGGGGCCTCTCGGTGATCAACACGATGACGATGTCGGTGTCCGAGCGGACTCGCGAGATCGGCGTCCGAAAGGCGATCGGCGCCACCGACGGCGCGATCATGCGGCAGTTCATCGCCGAGTCCGCGGTGATGGGGCTGATCGGTGGGCTCGCCGGTCTCGCGCTGGGGTGGCTCATCGCGTCGGGCCTGAATGTCGCCGGCGAGGCGAGCGGCAATCAGATCTTCCTGATCACCAACCGTCTCGCGCTGGGCTCGGTGCTGTTCGCGCTGGTGCTCGGCATCGTGAGCGGCCTGTACCCCGCGTACCATGCGGCGAGCCTCAATCCCGTCGTCGCGCTGCGGCACGAGTAGGGGACGAGCGATGAGCGACGCCACGAACACCCAGGTGCCTGGGGAGCCGATCGTCCGCGTGGTGGAGCTTCACAAGCGCTACCAGCTGGGCAAGGAGAACTTCGTCGACGCTCTGCGAGGCGCGTCGGTGACGGTGGACCGAGCCGAGATGGCCGCGATCATGGGTCCGTCTGGATCGGGGAAGTCCACGCTGATGCACATCGCGGGGTGCCTCGACGAGCCCGACTCCGGCGAGGTGTGGCTGGCGGGGAAGCGGGTCGATTCGTACCGAGGACGCGCGCTCGCCCGGCTGCGCGGGCACGACATCGGCTTCATCTTCCAGGGATTCAACCTGATTCCCACCCTCAACGCGCTCGACAACGTGGCGCTGCAGGCCGAGTACGCCGGGGTCGGACGTTCGGAAGCGCTGAAGCGCGCCGAGGCGATGCTGGAGGTCGTGGGGTTGGCCGACCGCGTGCGGCACCAGCCGAGCGAGCTCTCGGGCGGCCAGCAGCAGCGGGTCGCGATCGCCCGCGCGCTGGTGAACGACCCCGCCATCGTGATGGGCGACGAACCCACCGGCGATCTGGACACCGCGACGAGCGCCGAGATCGTCGACGTCATGCGGCGGATCAATCGCGAGCGCGGCACGACGTTCCTGATCGTCACCCACAACCCAGAGGTCGCCGTCGCGTGCGACCGCACCATCCGGATGCGGGACGGCGTCGTCATCGACGACGGACGCTCGCCCGCCGTCGCCTGACGCCGCAGCGGCCCTCGGCCCACGGGCGAACCTCACCGGTTCACGCTGAAGCACGACGCTCTCCACGCCGACATTAAGGAGGTCGGGACGCGACGCGCGCTTTGGGGCGCCGAGCGAGCCCCTCACCGTGCGTGGCGAAGGAGGTGCGAGCATGCCATATCCGATCCTGTCGTGGGCGCTGGTCGCACTCGCCGCTGCGTTCGTCGTGGTCATGGCGCCGGTATCGGTCGCGTACGACCGCGTCTATCGGCGAACCATCGCCGAGTATGCGCAGCTGCGCCGCGACCGCGGGGCCTCGCCCGCCGCGTGGCCTCCCCGTTCGTTGCGGCGACACATCTTCCTGAGCCCCATGCTCTTGCTGCTGGCCGCGGGCGCCGCCGCCGCGCTCTCGGTGCTCGGCGCGGTCGACGACTACTTCCGCACCGACCCGTTGGGCAAGCTCCCCGGCTTTGTCGCCGAGCCTCGCCTGGAGGCGCTGGTTCCCGCGGTCGCGGTCGGGGTTGCGTTCGCGGTGGTGCTCTGCGCGTTGGCCATCCGCGGGTTCGCGTCCCCGTGGTGGCCGGTGCAGTCCCGGCTGCGTGCCGCCTCGATGGCGCGAGGCGACCGGCACGCGCAGCTGCTGCAGGCGGCGCTGGCGCTCGACCCCGAGCTCGACACTGCCGACCCCGGGCTCGACTCTCTGGACTGCCCTCGAACAGGAGCGCACGCATGAGCGAACACACCCCCGGCTTCGAAGGACTCGGCATGCCCGGCGACGTCGCGACGCTCGACGCGCCCCCGGATCGCCTGCTCGACATCGAGCCCACCCCTGGCATCTCGGAGGACCTGCTTCATCCCGGAGCCACCGGTGTTCGCCGTCCCCGCGCGATGCGGATCGCAGTCCCCTCGGGCACGCCGGTCGTGCTCCTGGTTTCCTCGGGTCCCTCGGACCGTCCTCGGCAGATGGTGTCGATGCCCCAGCTTCGCCACGTCGGGGTCGAGAAGGCGTCGCGGCGGGCGGCGAAGCTCGGCCTCACGCTGCAGGCCTCACCGACGTACGCGCCGGGGATCGGGGAGAACCGAGTGGTGGTGCAGTACCCCGATGCCGGTCGCCCCGTCGCCGAAGGGTCGACGGTGAGCGTGCTGATCTCGAACGGCCGGAAGCCACCGAAGGGTCTGGAAAGCCAGCTTCCCGATGTCGTCGGGGCGCTCGCCGCCGACGCGGAGACCTCCGTCCTCGCCGCGGGCCTGCGGCCGGTCGTGCTGCGCACGCCCCATCCCACGGTGTTGCCCGAGATCGTGTTCGCGCAGCTGCCGTCCGCGCACGTCGCGGCGCACCACGGGGCGGCACTGGGCGCGAGGGCCGCACGCTGGATCGTGACTGCCGCGGTGATCGCGGTTGTGGTGGGTTCGCTCGCGATCGCGTACGCGGCGATCGTGCGCTAGACGCACGCGCCTGCCACCCCCGCGCCCGCTACCGCCGCCCGAATCGCTGGCCCGCTTCCGCTGGTCGGTTCCTAGCGCTCCGCGTACTGGTTGCGCACGTCCTGGACGAGCAGGCCGTCGGACACCTCCAGGATGCGGTCCGCGCGCTGGGCGACGTTGCGGTCGTGGGTGACGATGAGGAACGCGGTCCCGCGCTCCTCGTTGATCTTGCGGAACAGGTCGTACACCTGCTGCGTGTTCACCGTGTCGAGGTTGCCGGTGGGCTCGTCGGCAAGGATCAGCGCGGGCTGGTTCATGAGCGACCGGGCGATGGCGACCCGCTGCTTCTGTCCGCCCGACAGGTCGTTCGCGTTCTTGTCGGCAAGACCCTCGAGCCCCAGCGCCACGAGGTTCTCGACTGCGCGCTTGCGTACCTCGGCGTCGACCGCCCCCGAGATCGCCGACGGCAGCGTCACGTTGTCGATCACCGAGAACTCCGGCAGCAGGTAGTGGAACTGGAACACGAAGCCGATGAGGTCGTTACGCAGCTTCGAGCGAGCGGCCTTCGACAGCCCGCCGACCTCGGTGCCGCGGTACTCGATCGTGCCGGCGGAAGGCGTGTCGAGCAGTCCGAGCTGATTCAGCAGCGTGGACTTGCCCGACCCCGACTGGCCGATGATCGCGCCGAACTCGCCCTCGGCGAACTCGAACGACACGCTTCGCAGTGCGTGGGTCGCCGCCTCGCCCTTGCCGTACACCTTGTCGAGGTTGTCGACCTTGAGCAGCACGCCGTCAGCCACTCTGGATCACCTCGATCGGATCGAGCTTCGAGGTCCGCCTGATCGGCACCACCGAGGAGAGCAGTGCCACGCCCACACCGATCGCCGCCGAGAACAGGACGTAGCTCAGGCGCGGCTCGATGGTGAACGGGGCAGGGGAGAACGAGAAGCCCCAGATGAAGAAGTAGGCGAGTGCGACGCCCAGGAGCGAGCCCAGACCGCCCAGGATCAGCGCCTCGAAGAAGAAGACGAGTCCGCTGCGCCGGTCGGACAGTCCCATGGCCTTGAGGATGCCGATCTGCCGCGTCTTCTGGACAGCGGAGATCGCCAGTGTCGAGGCGATGCCCAGCGCGACGGCAACCAGCACGAAGGCCTGGATCATGTACGAGGAGAGCGACTGGCTCTGCAGCGCCGAGAGAAGGTTCGCGTTCTGAGCCTGCCAGTCGATCACGTCGACGTCCTCGAGCTGCGTGCGCCACTGCAAGCGCGGTGACACCGGCGTTGAACGGCTCGGTCACCTGCACGTAGACCGCGGTGTACTCGTTCGAGTTCCATCCCAGTAGCGTCTGCGGTACCTGCTCGTTCACGAACGCGTTGCGCTCGTTGAACGCGGCGGCACCCAGGTCGTAGATGCCGGTGACGCGGAAGGTCGCGCTATTGGAGCCTTGGAAGATCAGGTTCACCGAGTCGCCGACCTTGATCCCGTACTTGTCGCAGAAGTCCTTGCCCAGCAGGATGTCCGTGAGCCCGAGCTGCTCCTTGCCCTGGAACTCCGGCTCCTTGAGCGTGTCGAGCTTGTAGATGCCGTTGATGCCGTCGATCGACGCGCCGATGCAGTTGAGCGGCGCCGAATCGGTCCCGTCGGTCCACAGCGCCGAGACCACCCGCACTGCCGCCACCGCGCCCTCGCTCACCCGGGGATCCGTGGCGAGCAGGTTCTGCATCCGCTGGCTCACCACCACCGGGTCGCCGTTCTTGAACGCTTGGATCGTGATCTGCGGGCCGGTGCCGATGGTCTCGTTCACGAGGTTGGCCTGCAGTGACTGGATGATCGAGCCCACGAAGACCATCGCCGAGATGCCCACGGCGATGCCGAGGATGATCAGCGCGGTCTGGACGGGTGCTTTGCGGAGGAACCGCGTCGCGATGCGGAAAGACAGCATCGGCTAGGCCCGCCCCGCGCCGGTGTCCGGGTCGGGGAGATGGCACCCCGGGAGGCCGAACGCGCTCTCGTCGAGGAGCAGCCCTCGGTAGGAGTCGGCATCGGTCACGAAGGCGGCGCCCCCCACGGCGATTCGAACGCCGGGAAGCTTGCGCTGGACCTCGTCGATGACCTCGCGCAGGAGCACTCGGTTGAAGTGCGTCGACGCCGAGAGCACCACCAGGTCCGAGTCGAGCGTCTGCGCCGCGTCGATGATCTCGACCGTCGGCGTGTCCGGTCCCAGGTAGTCGACCTCCCAGCCGGCGAGCGCGAAGCGGTCGGCGACCATGCGCAAGCCGAGGTCGTGCTGCTCGCCCGAGGGGCACGCCAGCAGCACGCGCTTGCCGTCGCACGCGACATCCTCGCGGGCGCGTTGCACCTCCGGGTAGAGCGCCTCGACGATCGTGCGCACGGTGGCACTCGCGAAGTGCTCTTCCCACACTCGCTCGGTGCCCTGTTGCCACGCGGTTCCGGCGTCGATCAGCAGCGGACCCAGCACGCCGGTGTAGAGCTCGGCGATGTCGATGGACCCGTCGCGCACGGCGTCGAGTGCGGCGAGGACCGCTCCCGACCGGTCGCGCGCGGCGAGGCGCGCATCGAGCGTCGCGCGCAGTGTTGCCGCGGGATCGATCTGGGGGGTCATCGAATCGGTCATGTACACGTCCTACCCGAAATGGGAGAAGTTGCCGTCCGAGCATCGCATACTCTGGTGAGGGAAGGTAAGGGAGATGGACTCCAAACGCGATGCATCTGTTCGGCGCACGCGGCCCCAAGGCCGCGGCGGGCTGGTCGGCGCGCTCGCGAATCGCGTTCCCGGCGTGCGAGCCGCCCGCTCGTACCGCCGAGCATGGCTGTCGGCCGACGTCGTTGCTGGCCTCGTGCTCGCCGGTCTGCTTGTCCCCCAGGGTATGGCGTACGCCCAGCTCGCGGGACTGCCGCCCATCACGGGCCTGTACACCACGATCATCGGCCTCGTGGCCTACGCGGTGTTCGGCCCGTCGCGGATCCTCGTGCTCGGCCCGGACTCGTCGCTCGGTCCCCTCATCGCCGCGGCGATCCTTCCGCTGGCGGCGGGGGACACCGCGCGTGCGGTGCTGCTTGCCTCGGCGCTCTCGGTCATGGTGGGCCTGCTGGCGATCGGCCTCGGCGCGGGCCGACTCGGGTTCATCGCCGACCTGCTCTCCAAGCCCGTGCGCACCGGTTACCTCGCCGGCATCGCGCTCACGATCCTCGTGAGCCAGCTGCCCAAGCTGTTCGGGTTTTCCGTGAGCGGCCAGAGCGTGGGCGCCGAGCTCGCGCAGTTCTTGACGAACCTCTCGGAGACGAACCTCTACGCGCTCGCGATCGGGGCGGCAACGATCATCACGATCCTGGCGCTGCGGCGGATCCCCAAGGTGCCGGCGGTCCTGATCGCGGTGGCCGGCGCGACGGTCATCTCCGCGCTCGTGGGGCTCGAGGCCAAGGGCGTGAAGGTCGTGGGGGTGCTGCCGCAGGGGCTGCCGTCGTTCGAGCTGCCGATCATCTCCTGGCGCGACATCTCCACGCTCGCGATAGCTGCCGGCGGTATCGCACTCGTGTCGCTTGCCGACACGGTCTCAACCTCGGCGAGTTTCGCCGGCCGCCGAGGCGAGAGTGTGGATGCGAACCAGGAACTCATCGCCGTCGGGCTCGCGAACGTGTTCTCCGGGCTGTTCCAGGGCTTCCCCACGAGCGGCAGCGCTTCAAGGACCGCCGTCGCCGACGATGCCGGCTCGAAGTCACAGGTCACCGGCCTCGTCGCGGCCGTGGTCGTCTCGACCATGCTCGTTGCGCTGCCGTGGCTGGTGCGTTGGCTGCCCCAACCGGCGCTGGCAGGCGTCGTGATCATCGCCGCGACGGGGCTGCTCGACGCCAAGGAGCTCCAGCGCTACGTTCGCGCCCGCTACAGCGAGTTCATCCAGGCCGTCGTGGCGATGGCGGGCGTGGTGTGGCTGGGCGTGCTGCCGGGCCTCGCGCTCGCGGTGGTCGTGAGCATGCTCAACTTCTTCCGCCGAGCGTGGTGGCCGCAGGACGCCGTGCTCGGGAAGACGGCGGACATGGCCGGCTTCCACGATCTGCGCTTCCATCCCGAGGCGCGGACCATCCCCGGCCTGATCCTGTACCGCTTCGACGCCCCGCTGTTCTTCGCGAACGCCGGCGCCTTCCGCAACCGGATCCACGAACTTATCGCCGAGAACCCCGAGCCCGTGGACTGGGTCATCGTCTACGCGAACGCGATCACCGATATCGAGGCCACGGCTGCCGAGATGCTCGCGGACCTCGATGCGGAGCTGAACGCGCGCGGAGTTCATCTCGTGTTCGCCGGGCTGAAGGATCCGGTGTACGAGCGCGTGCTGGCATACAACCTCGAGAAGGAGATCGTGCCGGAACACTTCTTCCCCAACATCACGACGGCGGTGCGGGCCTACCTGGCGGAGTACCACGTCGACGACGAACTCGAGCGCGAGCTGGAGATGGCAGGTCCCACCGTGCCTCAGCCCGAGGACGCTCGCGATCATCTCGGCGGTGAGGGCGACCGTCGTATGGACAGCGCTGCGCCGGGCAAGTAGAATCCGTTCGCTGTCTGCTCTTTGGGCACCCACACGGGGGTGTAGCTCAGCTGGTTAGAGCGCTGGCCTGTCAAGCCAGAGGTCGCGGGTTCGAGCCCCGTCACTCCCGCCATAGAACACGCCGAAGGCGCGGTCACATCGACCGCGCCTTCGTGGTCTCTCGGCGGTGCGAGTGGCTGGCGTGCTAGGTGTTGAGGACGAGGGTGTTGGCGAAGATCATCCACGCCAGCAGCGACTTGGCGACAAGGCTCAGCAGGATGTAGCTGGACTCGCCGAAGAGGTAGTCGCGCCAGGGCCCCACCTTCTTGTACTGCAGCACCATGTTGATCGCGAACGTGTTGAAGAGGATGAACAGCAGCACGAAGATCGCGTAGACGAAGCCGGGGGGATCGGCCGACGTGCCCGGGCTCCACAAGTAGATGCCGATGCCCACCCAGGGTGCGAGACCCACGATGCACCCGAAGATGTACGAGAGCCAGTTCGGGTTCCCGGGCTGCTCGTACTTCTCCATCAGCCAGCCGAACAGGATCATCGCGGCGTTCGCTCCGAAGATCGCGATGATCGCGGCTACGTCGTAGAGCCCGGTCAGCATACCGATGATGATGACCATGAGCGACGAGCTGAACGAGTACTCGATCCAGCGCGCGTAGTTGCGGTTGAGCTTGAGGTTGCTGACGTACCACGGGAAGATCCCCGGGGCGGACACGAGGAAGTGCGCGGTCGCGGACATGAACAGGAACGCGGCCACCGCCCACGCCACGCGCACGTCGAACAGGATGGTGGGGGCCGACGGAGGCGTCCCGGGAGGTCCCCCAAGGAAGCTGGCGGTGACAGGGAGCGAGAAGTCGTTCGCGAGTGCCACCACCACCACGCCTTGGGCGGCGTGGAAGAAGCCCATGACGATGTTGTACAGGCGAATCCTGCCGTACCGCTTCTCCGTGTCGGGCATGTCCATCCCTTCCGTCTGCGTGCACTGAGGTCGAGTCTACTCCTGCACCTGCTGCACTTCGCAGAAGGAGCGGCCCATCCGGACCGCTCCTTCGTGGTTCTCGGCAGAGCGTCAGCTCGCGATGCCGCTACCTCACGACGATCTTCGCGTACTTCGTCGAAGCCGCCCCCACATTGGTCGCGGCGGTGTCCGGGATGTAGCGCGCGCGATAGAGCGTGGTCCCGCGAGCGGGCTTGAACTTGAAGCTGGCGGTCCCGGCCGAGAGCGTCCTCGATCCGATCTTGATCGCGCGACCGCTGACCATCTTCTCGAAGTACACCGTGCCGCTCGCGGTGCCCGGCTTCACGGTCGCGACAAGGGTGACGTACGTCCCGTATCGGACCGACTTCAGCGCGGGAGAGATCGTGACCCGTGCGGCGACCTTGATCGAGACCGTCGCCTCGGCCGCCAGCGTGTTGTCGTCGCCGTCGATGTGGAAGCGCAGGGTGAAGTTCTTGGTCGAGCCGGTGAGCATCGACTCGAAGAACACCTCGCCTTCGAAGCTCTGGAGCGGCGCCTCGTCGATGAGCGTCTCGGTGAGTTCGTCGTTGTAGCGGCGGTAGATCTTGACCGTGCCGGTCCCCGGTCCCTCCACGAACCCGCCCATGAACAGGGTTCCGCCGTACGGGATCGTCTTCGCCGAGACGTCTGCGGTCAGCTTGGCGGTCGACTTGGTCTTGGTGCCGGTCAGGTACCGGGGCTGGAGTGCGGTTCCGGTTGCGCTGGGGAGGGGTTCACCTTCGTCGCCACCCTCGAGCGCCGCCGGGTCCATTGCGTAGTAGTTGACGATCACCTCGTTGTTCGTGTGCGCCGCGTTCAGTTCGTCGACCGCGTCCGAAAGCGTCCGCCGGTCCAGCGCGCCGGAGAAGTCGATGACCGACATCTCGTCGCCGTACCCGGCCGCACCGAAGCCGTAGGGATCCATCGACGTCGCGGTGAGGCGACCCGTGAGAGCGGTGCCCGCGGGAACGTTCAGCGTCACGGACACGGTCTCGGTGGTCGTCGTGCCGAAGGGAACCAGCGAGACCTCGACGAGGTTGTCGCCCACCTTCAGCCCGTTGGGTGCAGCGACGTCCACGATCTGGGCCTTGGCATGGGTGCGCGTCACGGTTGACTCGACATTGACCGAGACGATCTCGAGATTCGGGTTGAGCCCGTTGGCCTTCAGCGAGCGAAGCTCGTTCACGATCCGGCCGACGTCGGTGTTGACCGCCATGCCGATGTCGCGGGCGCTGTCGAACACGTTCGCGCGCTCGATCTCGTACTCGGTGACGCCGTCGGTCACCTTCACGGTCGTCGTCGCGGCGCCGCTGCCGTCGGGCAGGTTCACGTCGAGCACCCGGCTGGCGGCGATGTAGGCGGCGAACTGCGGGAGGACCTCGTAGTCCATCCGCTTCGATCCCATCACGTGGCGGCTCACGCGCACCGTCGAGGATGCGGTGGTGCCGTCGTCGGCGTTGCGCGCGCTTGCCGTTACGAGCGTCTCGGCGGGGAGTGCGCCGGTGCTACCCATGATGCCGGCGCCCCGGTCCTGCGTGAGCTCGCCGCGGGCTTTGCCGATCGATGCGAGCTTGTAGGGCTCGATGTCCGACGGCCACACCCCGTCCACCCACGCGTTGGCGAGGTACAGGTGCGTGTCGCCCTCCCAGAACAGTGGGTGGCCGAATCCGAGCACGGTGGAGCCGTTCGAGTAGGTGGTGGTGCCCACGCCACCCACGAGCAGGTCGCCGGTCGTGGCGAGGCCAGCTACCGCGGACCCCGCGTCGAACGGCGTCTCGAAGGCGGCCCGTGCGGCCGACGGCACGCCCATCGGAACGACGCTGTAGCCGCTCTTCTGGAGGCGCTGCGAGAGGAGCTTGTAGGCGTTCGAGTTCTGGTTCAGCCCGCCGACGAAGACGCTGGCCAGCGGCTTGGCGACGAGCGTCCCTGCCGCCTCGGCGGCGGGAATCCCGGACGGATCGGGCGAGACGAGGACGCGGGTCTTGAGTCCGTCCTCGGTCATGACCGGCTGCGAGAGCGGAGCGATCAGCGGCTGCGCGTAGTCCTCCTCGATCTTGGCCATCGCCTCGATCGGTGTGGCCAGGCCCGTACCGCCCAGCGTGAACCAGTCGCCGTACGACAGCGCGCCGACGAGCTTGTCGGTGCCGTTGTCATCGACGTAGATCGGACTGCCGCTCATGCCCGAGACGATGCCGCCGTACTTGGCGATCTTGCCGCCGCTCGCCTCGAACAGGATCAGGTTGGTGATGCCCTCAGGACCCATCTGCTGGCCGAGAGTCACTGCCTGGACCTCGACTGGCACGGTCTCGATCGCCGAGCCACGCCAGACGGTCTTGAGGTAACCCTGGAGCACGTTCCCCGGGGCTGCGTCGAGCTTGGTCTGCAGCTCGGCCAGTCCCATGGTCGGTTCCGCGGGTGCGGCGTAAGCGGTGGGAACGACGAGCGCGAGACAGGTCACGACGAGCGCGACCAGCAGGCGCAGATCCCCCGCCGTCAATCGGATTCGTGACGGCATCCTTGCCTCCCAGTACGTGTGGCCGCGAGCTCGCGCCGGCGACCGCTGCCAGATTGTGGACTTCAACGTACGCCTTCGGCGCGGAAGGCCGCATCCCTGTTCCGGGCAGGGATAGACAGGCGCACCGATGGCGCGTGCGGTAGGCTTCACGCCATGACAACCGTCTTCATCGACGCCGACGCCTGCCCTGTCACCCGGGACGCCATCTCGCTCGCGCGAGCGCGCGGACTCAAGGTCGTTCTGGTCAGCAACACCACCCAGAACCTCGCCCGCTACACCGGACGCTCGGGGGTCGAGGCGATCCAGGTGGCTGGCGGGCGGGATGCCGCCGACTTCGCCATCGTCGAGGAGCTCGCCCCGCGCGACGTCGTCGTGACGCAGGACATCGGGCTCGCCGCGATGGCGCTCGGCCGCGGCGCACTCGCGCTGAGCCCGCGCGGCCGGACCTTCTCGCTCGCGACGATCGACGCCGAGCTCGCCGTGCGGCATGCCGAGGCCAAGCACCGGCGCGGCGGCGGTCGGACCCAGGGTCCATCAGCGTTCGACGACGAGGACCGCGATCACTTCCGGTTCGCCTTCGAGCGAGCGCTCGCTCAGGCTCTCGCTGGAGACGACGCGAGGGGATAGTCGACCGAGCGGTGCGGGCTTACGCTCGCCGCGCGCCTGGCGGTGGGGCTAGCGGCGCCGGACCGTCCAGCAGCGGTGCGGCAGGGCGCGGCGCTCGAAGTCGCGGGGGATGGTGCGTGCGGTGACGTCCTCGGCGACAAGTCCCGAGGTCTCGAGAGCCGCCGCGTCGAGCTCGAACCGCCGCTTGTTGGTGGAGAACACGATGACGCCGTCGGTCGCGAGCACGCGCTCGGTGGCGGTGAGCAGCGTCACGTGGTCGCGCTGCACGTCCCACGAGTCGCGCATCCGCTTCGAGTTCGAGAACGTGGGCGGGTCTGCGAAGACGAGGTCGAACTCGCGGCGGTCGCGCTTCGCGTGGCGCAACCACTGCAGGACGTCGCCCTGCTCGCGCACGTGTCGTGCGTCTGAGAACCCGTTGCGCAGCATGTTGCGCTGGGCCCATTCCAGGTAGTTGGCCGAGAGGTCGACCGTCGTGGTCGATGCGGCCCCTCCCGCCGCAGCATGCACGGTTGCGGCGCCGGTGTAGGCGAAGAGGTTCAGGAACCGCATTCCTTCCGACAGCTCCCCGATCCACGCCCGCGTCGAGCGGTGGTCGAGGAACAGCCCGGTGTCGAGGTAGTCGGTGAAGTTCACCTCGAACAGCAGTCCCGCTTCTTCCACGATGCCGGTCACGCCCTGCCGAGACACCCGCTCGTATTGCGCCGAGCCGCGCTGTCGCTCCCGCCGCTTCAGGAAGACGTCGGCGGGATCCACCGCGAGGATCTCGGGTACGAGGTCGAGCACGTCGGCGAGCCGAGAAGCCGCCTTCACCGCGTCGATGCCCGGCGGCGCCGCGTACTCAGAGATGTGCACCCAGCGCTTGCCCGTGTCGGGGCCGGCGCCCGAGTAGACGTCGATGGCCACGGAGTAGTCGGGGAGGTCCGCGTCGTAGACGCGGTAGCAGCCCACGCCGGAGCGCCTCGCCCACGTCCCCCAGTGCTTCGCCATCTTGCGCAGCCGGTTCGCGAACGCATCGATCGCGGGGTCGGTCACGCGGGGCGCGGCGAGCAGTTCGGGCCCTGGCCGCCGTCGCGGTCGGTGCCGGCCGCGACGCCCACCGCGGCGCCCGCAGCTGCCGGCACACCGGCGCGCGCGACGGGCGCGCTCGGTACCTCGAACACGGTGACGCGCGCCGCTCCCTTGCCGCTGCCGAGCTCCGCCGAGCGCTGCGGCGGCAGCCGCAGGCCGCCCTCGAGGCCGGGGTCGGGCGAAACGACGGCGAGGCGCCAGCCGGCGAAGCGCTGGCGAGCGACGGTGGCGAGCCGGGTGTAGAGCGCCAGCAGCTCGCCGGGTTGTGCGAGCCGCAGGCCCCACGGCGGGTTCGTGACCAGCAGGCCGGGGACACCGCCTGCGGCGCCCTCGGGTGGCTCGGCGGCGGTGAGGTCCGCCTGACGAAGGTCGATGAGGCCCTCGAGTCCGGCGCGCAGGATGCAGGCGCGAGCGACCTCGATCGCGCGGGGATCGGAATCGGAGGCGCCGATGGGCGGGATGTGTTCGCGGCCTGACTCGCGGCGACGCTCTGCCTCCTCGAGCAGTCGCTGCCACCGCTCGGCGTCGTGTCCGCGCCAGCGGGTCAACGGGTGGTCGGCCCGCAGCAGCCCTGGGGCGACGTCGCCGGCTGCCAGGGCGGCCTCGATCACCAGCGTGCCCGAGCCACACATCGGGTCGACGAGCGAACCGCCCGCCTCTGCGATCCCACTCCACCCGGCGTACGCGAGCACCGCGGCAGCCAGCGTCTCCTTCATCGGCGCCTCGACCTGCACGCCGTGCGTCCGGTAACCGCGGCGGTGCAGTGGCTGTCCGGCCAGATCGAGCGACACGGTGGCCCGCTCTCGGCGCACCGCGACGTTCACGCGGATGTCCGGGTTCGCCGTGTCGACCGAGGGCCGCTCGCCGGCGACCTCGCGGAGACGGTCGGCGATCGCGTCCTTGACCCGCACCGCCGTGAACTGCGTGTTCCGCAGCGCCTCGTTCACGCCTGCGGCGTCCACGGCGATCGTTCCGGTGGGCGCGACGTGCTCCTCCCACGGAATCGCGGCGATCCCCTCGTAGAGTGCGTCTGCCGAGCGGGCGTCCACCTCAGCGAGCGTCAGCAGCACGCGGCTGGCGAGCCGCGTCCAGAGCAGGGCGCGGTAGCCGTCGGCGAGGCGCCCGGCGAACAGGACGCCGGAGCGCTGAGGACGTACGCCTCGCAGCCGCATGCCCCGCAGCTCGTCGGCGAGCATCGGCTCGACGCCGGCGGGGCAGGGCGCGAAGAACTGGAGGCGCTCGGGGACTGTCACGATACGGCTTGCAGCTCCGATCCGATGAGATCGACGACATCTGGGACCGCGGCGGCGACCGGCTCGGCGAGCATGTCGGGCACCCGCGGCAACGTTCTCGACCTGCACAGCGTAGACGAGCGCGTCGGGCTGCGCTCCTGCGAAGCGGGTATGTCGGCGAGTAGAATGCGACGGGTTGCTCCTGAGGACCTTCCGGCGGCCGTCCGCCACCGCGAGGTGGACACCCGCCGAATCCCTGACACCGCCGAAAGGACCGGCATGCTCTATCGCGAACTCGGCTCGACCGGTGAGAAGGTCTCGATCCTTGGCTTCGGGTGCATGCGGCTGCCGACGCTGGGCAAGCCGAACGAGATCGACTACGACGCCGCGACCGAGCTGCTGCATCACGCGATCGAGCGCGGCGTGAACTACGTCGACACCGCGTGGTTCTACCACGCCGAGAACTTCGGGCAGCCCGGCGCGAGCGAGCCGTTCGTGGGAGAGGCGCTGTCGGGCGGTTGGCGCGAGCGGGTGAACCTCGCCACGAAGCTGCCGCAGCAGATCGTCCGCGAGGCCGACGACATGGAGCGCTTCCTCGAGGCGCAGCTGGAGCGGCTCAAGACCGACCACCTCGACTTCTACCTCGTCCACGGCCTCAACGGCGCCGCCTGGGACCGGATGGTCGGCCTCGGTGTGGTCGACTTCCTCGATCGGGTGCGTGCGGACGGCCGCATCCGCTACCCTGCCTTCTCCTTCCATGGCGACGCGCCGGACTTCCCCCGCATCATCGACGGCTACGATTGGGCCTTCGGCCAGCTGCAGTTCAACTACATGGACACGGAGTACCAGGCAGGCCTGGCTGGTCTTCGCTACGCCGCCGAGAAGGGCGTGGGGGTCGTGGTGATGGAGCCGCTTAAGGGCGGCAAGCTCGCGGCGAACCTTCCTCCCGAGATGGCCGCGGTCTTCGATACCGCGCCGATTCGGCGCACTCCCGCCGAGTGGGCGCTGCGCTACGTGTGGAACGAGCCGGGCGTGAGCCTGCTGCTCTCGGGCATGAACGCGATGCCGCAGGTCGACGAGAACCTCGCCGTCGCCGAGGAGGGTCTGGCCGGGTCGCTCGGCTACGAAGACCTCGAGGTAATTGCGCGCGCACGCGCGGCGATGGAAGCGCGGGTCAAGGTCGACTGCACCGCCTGCAACTACTGCCAGCCGTGTCCCGCGGGTGTGGACATCCCGGGCTGCTTCGCCGCCTACAACGCCTCGGCGATGTGGGACGACGCGAATCCCTGGCTCACCGGATACACCATGGTGCGCAACAAGGCCTCGGCGTGCACCGAGTGCGGGCAGTGCGAGGACATCTGTCCCCAGTCCCTGCCCATCCGCGACCTGCTGAAGGATGTCGGCGGCGTCTTCGGCGAGTAGGGGCACAATCCCCACATCGGTGAAGCGAGGTTCGGGCGTCCGCCCGAACCATCGTGCGCACCGGGCGGGAGGGCTGGTCGTGGAGCACGAACCGCACATGGACGCCGGGCACGAAGCGCACGGTGGCGGGCGGCACGAGGGCCACTCGACCGCGGACTTCGCCCGGCGGTTCTGGGTCTCGCTTGTCCTGACCGTCCCCATCGTGCTGCTCTCGCCGGAGCTGCCGTTCCTGGGCGAGAACCCGCTCGCGCAGTTCTCGGGCGCGACCGAGCTCGTGCTCGTTCTCTCCTCGGTGGTGTTCTTCTACGGCGGGTGGCCGTTCCTGAAGGGCCTCGTCCGCGAGCTTCGCGGCGATGCGGCCGGGCATGATGACGCTCATCGCCGTCGCGATCACCACCGCGTACGCCTATAGCGTGGCGGTCGTGCTCGGGCTCGAGGGCATGCCCTTCTTCTGGGAGCTGGCGACGCTCATCGACATCATGCTGCTCGGTCACTGGATCGAGATGCGGTCGGTGGGCTCGGCGTCGGCCGCGCTCGAGGCACTCGCGAGGCTCCTTCCTTCGGAGGCGCACCTGATCGCCGAGAACGGGACCGAGGACGTCGCCCTCGAGCGTCTGGCCGTGGGCGATCGCGTGCTCGTGAAGCCGGGGGAGCGGGTGCCGGTCGACGGCGAGGTGATCGCGGGTCGCTCGGCGGTGAACGAATCGATGCTGACCGGTGAGTCACGGCCCGTCACCAAGAACGCGGGGGACGAGGTCATCGGGGGGTCGATCAACGGCGAGGGATCGCTCACCGTTGAGATCCGGCGAACGGGGAGCGAGTCGTTCCTGTCGCAGGTGATGGAGCTCGTCGCCGAGGCCCAGGCGAGCAAGTCGCGCACGCAGGACCTCGCCGACCGCGCCGCGCTGGTTCTGACGCTGGTCGCGCTCGTGGGCGGCGCGCTGACCTTCGTGGTGTGGCGCGTGGTCGAGTCGGCGAGCACCGCGTTCTCGCTGGAGCGCGCCGTGACCGTCATGGTCATCACCTGCCCGCACGCGCTCGGGCTCGCCATTCCACTCGTCGTGGCGGTGTCCACGGCGCTGGGTGCCGGCCGAGGCGTGCTGATCCGGAACCGCTCCGCGTTCGAGGACGCGCGCAAGGTCGACGCGGTCGTGTTCGACAAGACCGGCACGCTCACGCTCGGGCGGTTCGGGGTCACCGACGTGCTCGCCTTCGGTCCCGACGTCACCGAGCAGCGGCTGGTGCAGCTCGCCGCATCCGTCGAGTCGAACTCGCAACACCCCATCGCGCAGGGGATCGTCGAGGCCTCGGCCGACCCGCTTCCTGTCGAGCAGTTCGCCTCGCTCACGGGCCGGGGTGTACGCGGCGTGGTCGAGGGCGTGGTCGTCGAGGTCGTCAGCCCCGGCTACGTCCGCGATGCCGGTCTCGACCTCCCCGAGGGACCCGCCTCGGCTGAGCTCTCTCGCCTCGCCGACGCCCAGGGCAAGACCGTCGTCTTCGTGCTCATCGACGGGCGCCTCGCCGGAGCCATCGCGCTCGCCGATGTGGTCCGACCCGAGTCGCGCGAGGCGGTTCGCGCGCTGAAGGAGCTGGGCGTGAAGGCGATGATGCTGACCGGCGACGACGCTCGCGTCGCCGGGTGGGTCGCGGAGCAGCTGGGCCTCGACGAGTACTTCGCCGGCGTGCTCCCCGACCAGAAGGCGGCCAAGATACGCGAGGTGCAGCAGGCGGGCTACACCGTGGCGATGACCGGTGACGGCGTGAACGACGCCCCGGCGCTCGCTCAGGCCGACGTCGGAATCGCCGTGGGTGCCGGCACCGACGTCGCGATCGAGACGGCCGACGTCGTGCTGGTGCGAAGCGATCCTCGGGACGTGGTCAGCGCGGTCGCGCTCTCCAAGGCGACGTACCGCAAGATGCGTCAGAACCTCGCGTGGGCCACCGGCTACAACGTGATCGCGATCCCCCTCGCCGCCGGCGTGCTCTACGCCGAGGGGATCCTGCTGTCGCCTGCGGTTGGCGCCGTGCTGATGTCGGCGTCCACGGTGATCGTCGCGATCAACGCGCGACTGCTCAGGCTCCGCTGATCCGAGACCACGGCACCGGCTCGAGGTCGCCCGATCGCTCGAGGGCGATCGCCTCGGCGGGGCAGATGTTCGCGCAGATGCCGCAGCCCATGCAGTGGGCGGCATCGACGCTCGCCACAGCGCCCTTCATCGCGATCGCGTCGAACGGGCACGCCGAGACGCACCGCTCGCAGCCGGTGCAGGCCGCGGGCGCCACCTCGGCGGCGTAGCCGGAACCCGCGAGCGGGGAGAACCCCTCCCGCTCCGCTTTCAGGCCGATACAGCAGCACGAGCAGCAGTTGCAGATCGCGTACATCCGACCTGCTGCTGCGTCCTTGAACCACAGGGAATGGAGATTGCCGCGCGCCGAGGCTGCGTCGATGAGCGCGAGGGCCTCGTCCGCCGAGATGAAGCGCGAGGTGTCGGGCTGCTTCTCGACGACGAACGACGCGATCGGATCGCCCAGGTAGAGGCACGAGTCGAGCGGCCCGCAATGTCCGTCGTACTCGCCGTGCGATTTGGCCACAGCGCGGCAGGCGCATTCCGCGACCGCGATCTTTGCGGGCGACTCGAGGACGATGTCGCGCGCGATCGGGTAGGGAACCACCGTCTCGAGGCCGCGGTAGTCGACGGGGAGGTTCAGCGTCAGCACGCGCTTGGCGTCCTCGGCGGTGACCACCTTGGCGTGGTGCGTCTGCTCGAGCCGGCGCGCCATCGCGTCCCGCGCGGGCCTGAACGGACCGGGGTGGTCGATGAAGAACCGGACCAGCCACATGTAGAGCGAGGTCCAGCGGTAGTAGATGTAGCCGTGCACCGCCCGGTCGGGTCGGCCCGGTTGCATGCGCAGGAAGCGTCCCACGCTCGCAGTCTATCGCGGCATCGGCCTCCGGACGCCGACGGCCCTCCCGCATCGGTCGCGGGAGGGCCGTCTTAACGGCAGTCGCGTCCGCATCACCCTGACGCGGCAAGAACGCGACGGCTGGGCCTAGACGACGGCCTCGTAGGCCCACACGCCGTGGAGGTTGCAGTGCTCGATGGCCGTGACCTTCGTGCCGGCGGGCAGCGTGCACCGAACCGTCACCTTGGGATCGGTGACGCTCGGCGCGAAGTCGAACCGGGCGATCGGCACGTCGAACGCGTGCAGCTCGACGTACGCGATGAAGTGATCGAGCTGGTTGGGGTGGGGCACCTCGTGGCCGACCTCGACACTGATGGTGACCTTGTCGCCCTCGCGGACCGCGGTCATGTACGGCGTGTGCTTCTTCGTGAAGTCGTCGGCACCCGCGAAATCGGTGACTCGGGTGTAGGTGATGGGACTGGTATCGGACATCGATGTCCTCGCTTTCCGGCGATGGGTCGCAGCGGCCTTCCTTCCGATGATGTGTATACCGTTTCCTGCCCCCCTCGGTTCGGGCCGAGCGCATCGAGTCGTCGCGCGGCGACCGCGGCCGGCGTACCGCCTGCCATCTCGAGGGCTCGGGTATCCTTGCGGACATGCCTGTGATCGACGTTCACACCCACGTGTTCCCCGACGCTCTCGCGCCGGCGGCGATCGCCGCACTTCAGAAGGCGGGCGACCTCACCGCGCGCTACGACGGCACGATCGACGGGCTCGTCGCCAGCATGGACCGCTCCGGGGTGGACGTCTCGGTGACCCAACCGGTGGCCACCCGACCCGAGCAGGTTCCTTCGATCAACGACTGGGTCGCAGGCGTCGCGAGCGAACGCGTCGTTCCGTTCGGAGCCATGCACCCGGACCTCGACGATCCCGCGACCGAGATCGCGCGCATGGCGTCGCTGGGGCTGCGCGGCTTCAAGCTGCATCCCGAGCACCAGGCGTTCGATCCTCACGAGCCTCGGATGCACGCGATCTACTCGGCGGCGGTGGAGAACGACCTGATCGTCTTCTTCCATGCCGGCGCTGACGTCATCCACTCCACCATCCGAGGAACCCCCGAGTCCTTCGCCACCGTGCTCGACGAGTGGCCTGGGCTCACCTTCGTGCTTGCGCACCTCGGCGGTTTCAGACAGTGGCAAGGCGTTGCCGAGGTCCTGGCGGGACGCGACGTGTGGCTCGACACCGCGTACACGCTGGGGCACCTTGCCGACGACGAGTTCGTGGACATCGTCCGGCGCCACGGGATCTCTCGGGTGCTGTTCGGCTCCGACGGTCCTTGGACCGACCCCGGCGCCGAGATCGAGCACCTTCGCGGCCTCGCGTTCTCGGCCGAGGAGCTTCGGGCCCTGCTTGGAGACAACGCCCAGGAGCTGCTCCGCCTGCAGTGACGTGCAGTATGTGCAAACGGTTGTGATTCGACATTGTGCATTGCGTAGTCCGCACAAAGCTCTACTCTGGAGACGTGGGGGTCCGGCCGCCCCGAATCGCAGGATGTGCAACATGAAACCGCTCGAGTTCCAAGCGCCGCTCGGACGCACCCTTCGCGAGCAGGTGCTCGTCAGGCTGCGCCAGGCAATCGTCTCGGGAGAGCTCGCCCCCGGTGAGCCGCTTCGGCAAGACCAACTTGCCGAGTGGCTGGGCGTGAGCAGCACTCCCGTCCGCGAAGCCATCGCCGATCTCGCGCGCGAACAGCTCGTGGATCTCGAGCCCAACCGCGGGGCCCGCGTCCGTCCCCTTACCCATCAGGGCTCCATGGAGTTCGCGCAGACCTACCGGTTGCTCTTCGAGGCGGGCTACAGGTGGGGCCTTCCGAAGTTGACGGCCGACGACTACCGGAAGATCGACGCGCTCACGGAAGACCTGCGCTCGTGCTGCGCGGGCGGTGACTACGACCCGGCTTTCGACATCGACCAGAGCATCCACAACGTGGTGTTCGACGCCGCGAGCAACAGGGATCTCAAGGCCTTGCTCGAGTCACTCGGCTCTCGCGTCCATCGTATGCTCAACTTGCACTTCCCGAGGTCGATCTGGGACCGAAACCCCGACCTGTACTCGCAGGTGTTCGCCCATGCGAGGGGCGGTCGCTTCGACGATGCGCTCCAGCTGATGTCGCAGGCGTGGGACGGGTGGGCCGCCATGGTGTCCTCCGCCGTGCCTGAGGATGGCGCCGAGTTCGCGTAGCGCCGCCAGGCCTGCCGCGCCGGGCTCGACGCCGCGTTCACCGAGCCGCTCCTTCCGCTGTCGCGCATCGGCGCATCTCGCCTATGATGCGGGTTACTTGAACGCCGGGTCCGCGCGCCTCTCGCACTGCGTGTTGCCGCGTCCGCGACCCTGGAGCCTCGACCTGGTGAGGGGGAGATGCACGTGGCTGACGACAGCCGGATCGGCGCGAAGCTCACGACTCTGCGCGAGTCGCTGGGCCTGTCCACCGAGGAGCTCGCCGAGCGCTGCGACTGCGATACCGCGACCATCGAGCAGCTCGAGCAGGGGGAGGTTCCCGCCTCGCTCGCGCCGCTCATCAAGGTGACCCGCGCGTTGGGGGTGCGGCTCGGCACGCTGCTCGACGACGACACCGCCGTAGGGCCCGTTGTCACGCGCAAGGACGAGGCGGCTGCCGTCGAGCGGCATGAAGGACCTGGAGACCGGCACCGGCACCGGCGTCCTCGACTTCCTGTCGCTGGCTTCGGGCAAGACCGCCCGCCACATGGACCCGTTCGTCATCGAGGTGCATCCCGGCGGCGAGCACTCGCTGTCCACCCACGAGGGCGAGGAGTTCATCCACGTGCTCAAGGGCTCGATCGAGATCGAGTACGGCAAGGACACCTTCGTTCTCGGCGAGGGCGACAGCATCTACTACGACTCGATCGTCGCGCACCAGGTGCGCGCCCACGAGAACTCGCCCGCCCGCATCCTCGCGGTCGTCTACGCACCGGTGTAGGGGGCGAGCATGCCGAACGACATCTACACCGAGCAGACCATCGGCGAGTACTTCGAGCAGGTCGTCGCCGAGCAGCCCGACCACGACTTCATCGTCTATCCGGACCGCGACCTTCGCTGGAGCTATGGCGAGTTCAACGAGCGCGCCGACAACCTCGCCAAGGGGCTGCTGGCGATCGGGCTCAAGAAGGGCGACCACCTGGGCGTGTGGGCGCGCAACGTGCCCGACTGGCTCACCCTCGCCTTCGCCACCGCCAAGATCGGCGTGGTGCTGGTGACCGTGAACCCGGTCTACAAGAGCCACGAGCTCGCCTACGTCATCGAGCAGTCCGACATGCGGGCGCTCGCGATCATCGACACGTTCCGCGACGTCGACTACGTGCAGATCGTCCGCGAGCTCATCCCCGAGACGATGACCCAGGAGCGGGGGCGGCTGAACTCCGAGCAGTTCCCCGAGCTCAAGAGCCTGATCTACATGGGCCCGGAGAAGCACCGCGGCATGTACTCGATGCCCGAGCTGCTGCTGCTGGGCGAGCACTACGACGAGGCCGAGTACGCGAAGGCGAAGCAGGGCCACGACCGCAACGACGTCATCAACATGCAGTACACCTCGGGGACCACCGGGTTCCCCAAGGGCGTCATGCTCACGCACCGCAACATCCTCAACAACGGCTACTACATCGGCGAGCGCCAGAAGTTCACGCCCGCCGACCGCGTGTGCCTGCCGGTGCCGTACTTCCACTGCTTCGGCATCGTGCTCGGCGTGCTCGCGACGCTCACCCATGGCGCCACGATCGTGGGCGTCGAGTCGTTCGATCCGGTCATCGTGCTCGCCGCCATCCAGAAGGAGCGGGCGACCGCCGTCTACGGCGTGCCCACCATGTTCATCGCCGAGCTCGCGCACCCGATGTTCGACATGTTCGACCTCACGTCGCTGCGCACCGGCATCATGGCTGGCTCGCCGTGCCCCATCGAGACGATGCGTCAGGTCATCGACAAGATGCACGCCTCGGAGATGACGATCTGCTACGGGCTCACCGAGGCGTCGCCGGTGTTCACCCAGACCACGACCGACGACACCCTCGAGCGCAAGTGCGAGACGGTCGGGCGCAAGCACGACCAGGTCGAGGTGCGGGTCGTCGATCCCGAGACGGGCGAGGACTGCGCTCCCGGCGTGCCCGGCGAGCTGCTGTGCCGCGGCTACAACATCATGAAGGGCTACTACAAGATGCCCGAGGCCACCGCAGAAGGCCGTCGACGAGGACGGCTGGCTGCACTCCGGCGACCTGGGCACCGTGGACGAGGACGGCTACTACCGCATCACCGGCCGCATCAAGGACATGATCATCCGCGGTGGCGAGAACATCTACCCGCGCGAGATCGAGGAGTTCCTCTACACGATGCCGGGCGTCAAGGACGTCCAGGTGGTGGGCGTGCCCGACGCCAAGTACGGCGAGGTGGTCGGCGCGTTCATCGTGAAGTTCGCCGGCAGCGACATCACCGAGTCGGACGTGCAGGAGTTCGCCCGGGCGCGCATCGCCCGCTACAAGGCGCCCAAGTACGTCTTCTTCGTCGACGAGTATCCGATGACGGCGTCCGGCAAGATCCAGAAGTACAAGCTTCGCGACCTGGCCGCCGAGACGCTCGGCCTGGCCGACGTGAAGGTGTTCGCCAGCGACGCCGAGGGAGCCGACCCCGAAGCTACCGACGACGAGTGCGCCGTCAGGGGCACGGGCGGGGCGTAAGGAGCCAAGCTGTTGACTCGATTCAAGCACGACAAGGGCAAGGCGGGTTACCCGCTCGAGGTGAAGCTCGACGCCGGCCGTTACAAGTGGTGCGGGTGCGGAAACACCAAGAAGGTCCCGTTCTGCGACGGTAACTGCAAGGGCGGCAAGCCCGTGAAGTTCGAGGTCAAGAAGAAGGGGACGTTCGAGATCTGCAACTGCGGGCTGACCAAGAAGCCGCCCTTCTGCGACGGCTCGCACAAGAAGCTCGAGAAGAACCCCAAGAAGAAGAAGTGAACGAGGGGTAGACTCTCAGGCAGAGGAAGGTAACTCGAGGGGAGACGGTCATGGGTTGTTGTGTGTTCACGCTCGTGCTCTTCGGAGCATCGCGACTCGCGAACATCGTGTGGTGGCTGATGCGCCCGGCGTACTGGTTCGCTGCCTGGCAGAGCTGGCCGGTTGTGTGGTGGATGTGGCCGATGCTCGGCATCCTGTTCCTGCCGTGGACCACGCTGATGTACGTGATCGTGTATCCCGATGGTCTCAGCTTCATCAACTGGCTCTTCCTTGGCCTCGCTCTCGTTATCGACATCGGGTCGTACGGCAGCGGCTACCGCGCGAACGCGGCACGCACCTAGGCGACCTAGGCCGTCGACCAAGCCCCGTCACCGACATTCAAAGCCCGAACCGAGGGGCGTGCCGAAGGGCGCGCCCCTCGCGCTATCATGGTGCGCATGTCGACGATGCCCGAGCAGAACACGTACGAGATCCGCTGGCACGGCCGCGGTGGCCAGGGAGCGGTGACCTCCTCGAAGATCCTCGCCGATGCGGGCTATCGCAGCGGTTTCGCGAGCGTGACCGGAGCTCCCACCTTCGGCGCCGAGCGCCGTGGCGCGCCCGTGACTGCATCGACCCGTCTGTCGCACACACCGATCCGCGTGTTCTCCCAGGTGACGTCGCCGGACGTGGTCGTGGTGCTCGACGAGTCGCTGCTCGACGTGGGCGGAGCGATGGCGGGCACCAACGAGGACAGCGTCGTGATCGTGAACACGACCCGCACCGCTGGCGAGATCGAGGCGCCGGAAGGCGTTCGGGTCGTCACCGCGGACGTGACCGGAGCCGCGCAAGCGGTCGACCTTATCGTCGGCGGGCAGCCCATGGTGAACACCGCGATCCTCGGCAGTATCGCCGCCGCGACCGGCCTGATCACGATGGAGAGCCTCGAGGCCGCGATCGGCTCGGCGTTTCCCAATCCCAAGGCCGCCGCCAAGAACGTCGAGGCGGCGCAGATCGCCCACGACTGCACGCACGGCTAGCGCCGCGCGCATCCGGACAGGAGCAAGCCGCATGACCGCGGACGCACGTTCACGCCACGAGATCTCGATGTCGGCTCCCAGTGTCGGCGAGGCCGGCAGGACCGGTGACTGGCGCAGCAACCGGCCGGTGATGGTCGCTGAGGCCTGCCTCGCGGTGAAGCAGGGCAGGGCAGTGTGCCAGCTCTGCTGGGTGTACTGCCCCGACGCCTGCATCTCGAAGGGCGTCGGCCCGGCCATCGATCTCACCTACTGCAAAGGGTGTGGCATCTGCGCCGAGATGTGCCCGTCCGGCGCGATCGAGATGCAGCCGGAGCACGAGCACACCGGCTGCGGGCTCGAGGAGGCGTCGTGAGCGAGGTCACTCGAAACGTCTCGGTCATCACCGGCAACGAAGCCGCCGCGACCGCCGCCCGCCTCGCGCGCGTGCAGGTCATCGCCGCGTACCCCATCACGCCGCAGTCCCCGGTCGTGGAGACGCTGTCGAAGTGGGTCGAGGCCGGCGAGCTTCCCGCCGAGTTCGTGACGGTGGAGAGCGAGCACTCGGCGCTGTCGGTGTGCATCGCCGCGTCGACCGTAGGCGCGCGGGTCTTCACCGCCACCTCGGCCAACGGCCTCGCCTACATGACCGAGCAGGTGTGGTGGGCGGCCGGAGCTCGGCTCCCCATCGTGATGTGCGTCGCGAACCGGGCCATGGCGGCGCCGTGGAACGTGCTCAACGACCAGCAGGACTCGATGTCGGTGCGCGACGCGGGCTGGGTCCAGCTGTACTGCCGAGACAACCAGGAGATCCTCGACACCACCATCCAGGCGTATCGGATCGCCGAGGAGCTCAACCTCCCCGTCATGGTGTGCTACGACGGGTTCTTGCTGTCGCACACGGTCATGCCGGTGGACGTCCCCGCGCAGGACCAGATCGACGCGGTCCTTCCGCCCAGGACCGAGCCGCTGCAGGTGGTCGACCCGGCCGACCCGCGCAACATCGGCCCGGTCACCCTCGCCGACCCGCGCCCCGACGCCGACCGGCACGCTGCGCCCGGGCTACATGGACCTGCGCGCGCTGCACAACGCCGCGCTGGTCGACGCGCTCGAGACGATCCCCCGCGTCGACGACGAGTTCGCCGAGCAGACCGGCCGGCGGTGGGGCGGACTCACGTGGGAGCACCGGCTCGATGACGCCGAGATCGTGCTCGTGGCCGCCGGCAGCATCGCCACCGAGCTCACGGCGGTGGCCGATCAGCTCCGCGAGAGCGGCATTGCGGTCGGGGTCCTCGGCATCCGCTGCTACCGCCCGTTCCCGGCGCAGCTGCTCCGAGAGAAGCTCGCGGGGCGGCGCCTCGCGCTCGTCGTCGACAAGGCGATGAGCTACGGCTACGAAGGCCCCATCTGCTCCGACCTGCGGGCCGCAATGCACGATGCCCAGGACGCGCCGCGCGTCTACGGAGCGGTTGCGGGTCTGGGCGGCCGGGACGTCTCGCCCGAGGACCTCGTCGGGGCGACTACGCGAGCTCTCGCGGACTTGGAAGCAGGCGTGACCGTGCGGGCCACCGACTGGATCGGCCTCAGCGAGGAGGCTCTCCGATGACGAAGATCATCGACCTCCCGGAACGCGAATGGGTGCTCTCGGGCAATCGCGCCTGCGCGGGCTGCGGCATCGGCATCGGGCTGCGCGCCATCACGAAGGCGCTCGAAGGCAAGATGGCCATGACCGTCCCGGCGAGCTGCCTCACCGTGCTCGGCGGGATGTACCCGATCTCGTCGGTCGAGGTGCCGTGGGTGAACGTCGCGTTCCCCAGCACGGCCGCCTCGGCGGCGGGCCTCGCCGCGGGACTGCGAGCCATGGGCCGCTCGGAGGAGATGACGGTGCTGGCGATGGCCGGCGACGGCGGTACGTCGGACATCGGTATCCAGGGTCTCTCGGGTGCGGCAGAGCGCAACGACGACTTCATCTACCTGTGCTACGACAACGAGGCGTACATGAACACGGGCACGCAGCGCTCGGGCATGACGATTCCCGGCGCGCGCACCACGACCACCTGGAGCGGCAAGCGGGAGAACCCCAAGGACCTGCCGCGCATCATGGAGGCCCACAACATCCCGTATATCGCTTCGACCTCCGCGGCCTATCCGGCGGACGTCTACGACAAGGTCGTGCGCGCAAAGGGCATCCACGGACTCCGCTACATCCACATGAACGTGCCCTGTCCCAGTGGGTGGGGCTTCGATCCCAAGGACAGCGTCCGGCTGGGACAGCTCGCCGTCGACACGGGGCTCGTCGTGCTCTACGAGATCGTCGACGGCGAGTTCACGCTCACCGGCAAGAGCAAGACGCTGGCGAAGTCGGGCCTGAAGCCCGTCTCCGAGTACCTCGCGACACAGGCCCGGTTCCGGGGGATCTCCGACGAGACCGTCCAGCAGGTACAGGACTGGGTCGACCGCCGCTGGGCCGAGTACGTGACCCGCGACGCTGGGATCTGCGAGACCTTCTAGCCGCGGCTACGCGTCCCCGGCTAGCCCGGGCGGCTACGCCTCCGCGGCACCGCCGAGACGCGCGGCGACCTCAGGCACCAGGGCATCGCGCTCGTTTTCCGGCACTAGCTTGTACGCCGCCCAGACCTCGGGGCAGTGCGTCTCGGGCGCGACTCCCAGGACCGCCTTGAGTGCGGTGTCCATCCGCTCCCGGTGAGCCTTGTCGTGGGGAAGCTCCAGGGCGTCGAACAGCCACCCGAGGTGTCGCTGGTAGCAGGTCACGCCAGCTCGACCTTCTCGGAGTGTGTGACGGCAGCATCGGCGCGCTGCTCGAAGGTCCCGGTGTAGGACACGGACCCCACGCGGCACCCTTCGCCGAGCGTGACGTTGCCGGCGCGAACCGCGTTCACCGTTGTCAGTTCGAGCGAGACCGCGCTTCCCACGATCGATGCCGAGGTGAGACGCCGGTCGCCGAGCACCGCCATCACCGAGAGGCCGGCCCACCCCTTGCCCCGGGCCACCGTGACCGACGTCCCTTCGATCTCTCGAACCGACGACGGGCCGTGCAGGCCGATACGCACGGTGGGCGCGACGATCCGGTCGGCGGTGACGATGCCCTCGATCGACGCGTCGTCGGCGGCGAGCGTACCGGTGATGCTCAGGCTGCCAGCCGAGTTCAGGGCGCGAGCGTTGATGTCGCCGTAGCAGGTGAGGCGACCCTTCACCGTCAGCGTGCCGACACCGGCGCCGCTCGACAGCGTGGTCTCGCCGTTCACGAGAAGGGTGTGCGCCTGCAACGTGCCGTCGACGCGCGCCGTGCCGTTCACCTCGACCGTGTTGGCCTTGATGGAACCGGATGAGGTGGTCGCGCCGTTGACCCGCAGTGTGTCGCACGCGATGTCGCCCTTGATGGTGCCGACTCCGTTGACCGTCACGACGCCGTAACTGCCGCTATCCAGCGTGCCGCCGCCGTTGATCTGTATGTCGCTCCCGCTCGTGGCCGCCATGGCGAATGCCTCCTCGTCGTCTCGGACCGTTCCCACTCCGAGTCTATCCCCACGGACCGTTCGCGCACGACGGACCGCGCGGCGGACAACCTCCACGCTCACTCAATTGACAGGGTTTGGCTGGCAGCGCAGGGTGAATCTCGAACACGCGTCGCGACTCGGCGCGCTGGGGTGAGAAGGAGACGCCCGGGTGCATCGAGAACTTAGGGAACATAGGGTTGGGAGAGACTCGTCCGAGTCGGGGGGAGGACGACGAGCATGAGTGCACTCGAGGCCACTCAGACATCTGCGCAGCACGGAACGAGGGATCTGATCCTCGACGCCGCCGACCAGTTCCTGCAGACACATCCGTTCAGGGACCTGACGGTAAGCGGCCTGATGCAGGCGACCTCGGTCAGCAGGCCCGCGTTCTACCAGTACTTCCGCGATCGCTACGACATCGCCGCCGCACTGATCGAGCGCATCGCCGAGGCGATCACCTCGTCAGGGCGCGAGTGGTTGAGTGGCGAGGCAGACCCCGTGGCGGGCTGTAGCGCGGGGGTGCGCGCGTACGTCCGCAACACCGCACCGCACGCCTACATCGTGCGCTCCATCTGCGACGCCGCCGCTGCCGACGAGCGCATCGAGCGCATGTGGCGGCAGGGACTCATGCAGCGCTATATCGAAGCGGTCGCCCGGCGGATCCGAGCCGATCAGGCCGCCGGCCACATCAAGGCGGACCTGGACGCCGACCTCACGGCACGTGCCTTGGTCATGCTGACCGAGCGGTTCACGTGTGACTGCTTGAGCAAGGCGGAGTGTGCAACCGACGAGGCGTTCACCGACACACTCGCCCGCATCTGGTGCGCGACGCTGTACGGCGCCGTCTAGCCGCTCTCCGACATCAGATAGCGCGGACCGCACCCGGCCAGTAGTCGCGAGAAGGGGCGGACGTCGCCGCCCGCCCCTTCCGGTTCTGTGCGCTTCAGCCTCCTCCTCGCGACCTGCGCGCCGAGGTGGCGTCGTCTCGTGCGCTACGGTGTGGGTCCTGACGAAACCACGATCGCGATGTTCGTTCCGGTCGCCACTGTCTCGCCCGCCAACGGTACCTGGGAGATGACGATTCCCTTGGGGACCGTGGAGCTCGACTGGGTGATGACCTGGGGGACCAGACCGGCGTCCTTGATGGTGGTCTCCGCCTTGGCCTGCTCCATTTGGGTGACGTTGGGCACCTGCACGGTCTGGACGCCGGAAGGCTGCGGCCCCTTTGAGACCAGCACCGTCACCTGCGTGCCGGGGGCCACGCTGGCGCCCGCGGCGGGTGCCTGCGAGATGACCTGGCCGACCGGGGCCGTCTGGCTGTAGTTCTCGAGCGAGACGGGATCGAGGTTGGCCTTGCGAAGCGCGGACTCGGCGTCGGTCTGGCTCAGCCCAGTGACGTTGGGGACGTTCACGTTCGCGGCGGGCTGCGGCCCCTTCGACACCTGAAGGGCGATCTGTGCACCCGGTTGGACTACGGTGCCCGGCTGCGGGCTCTGGCTCACGACGAGGCCCTTCTCGACGTCGTCGCTGAAGACCTCGATCTGCGTCGACGTCAGGCCGGCGTCCTCGAGCTGTTGCTTCGCCTGATCGACCGCGAGGCCGACCACGCTCGGCACCTTCGTGCCCTCCGACTTGCCCGCCACCACCAGGTCGACCTTGGTTCCCTCGTCGACCTCGGTACCCCCGACCGGCGTCTGCGACGTGACCTCGCCTTCGGCAACCGTCGAGGAAGGCACCGTGGTGATCGTACCGACCTCCAGTCCGGCTTCCGTGATCGCCTGCTGGGCATCGGCCTGCTGCTGTCCCACCACAGTCGGGACCTTCACTGGCTTGGCATCCGGCTGCGTCAGGAAGACGGCGGCGGCGATTCCTGCGACGACGAGGAGCGCGAGCAGCACCCACAGCCAGGTCAGCGACCGCTTGGGCGTGGAAGCCATCGAGCGGGCATCGGGAGCCTGCGCGTACACGCGCCCCGTCGGCACCGCCTGGTTGTACTCCTCCATCACGTACGCCCGAAGGCCGACCGACTGAAGTACCGCCTCGGCCTCCGCCGAGGTGCGGCCGACGATGTCGGGCAGTACGGTGAGAGGGGCGGTGTCGGGCGCGGGACCGGTCGACACGACCATCACGCTGCGCGAGCCCTGCGGTGCGCCCAGGCCCGGACCCGGCAACTGCGTCCACACCGTGCCGGCGCTCGCCGGTCCTGCGTTCTGTACTACGCCGACGGTCAGGCCCGCTCCCTGAAGCTCGGCGAGGGCCTTTGCCTCCTTCATCCCGACCACGTCGGGAACGGTCACGTACGCTGTCGCCGTGGGAGGGGCGCCCTTGGACACGCCGAGCACCACCGTCGAGCCACGGGGGATCGGGGGCCCCTCGATCGTCGGTGGCATCGCCCGCGTGGCACCGGGCATAACGGTGGTAGCCCCGGGATCAGAAGGCGGTCCACTCGCGTCGGCGGAGGGGTCCGGTGTGGGACGAACTGGCCCGTCGGTCATCTGCTTCCTCGTTTCCCCTCGGGACACACACGTTCTTGTAAGGAATACCCAATGCGAGCCATCGCTGGCTAGCCTGGCGAACCGAGCACCCAACGGGCGCACGTATACCCTACACAAAGGTGTTGACCCTCACGTAACGTGAGGGCTTAGGGTGCTCTCGGAAAGGAGGTCTGTCGAGATGCCGATGACGGTGGGGGATGTCGCGAAGCTCGCACACGTGAGCGTGCGCGCGTTGCACCACTACGACGAGGTCGGGCTGCTGCAGCCGTCCGAGCGAAGTGCCGCTGGCTACCGCCTCTACACCGACGATGACCTGGATCGTCTTCGCCAGATCCTCTACTTTCGCGAGCTGGGACTCGCGCTCGACGCGATCCAGGGGCTTCTCTCGGCGCCCGGTGCGAATCACCGAGAGGTGCTCGTCGTGCAGCGCGACCTGCTCGCAGAGAAAGCCGCGCGGACCCAGGCGATGATCGACGCGATCGATCGAGAGCTGACCGCCATCGAGAAGGGCGTACCCGTGACGAAAGAAGAGATGTTCGAGGTGTTCGGTGAGGACGACCCCTCGCAGTACGAGGACGAGGTCCGCGAGCGCTGGGGCACCACCGACGCCTACAAGGAGAGTCAGCGCCGTACGTCGCGCTACACCAAGAAGGACTGGGAGGGCATCAAGGCCGAGAGCGAGTCGATCACGCTCGAGCTGAAGGACGCGTACGAGGCGGGGCTGGCCGCCGACTCGCCTGAGGCGCAGGCCGCGATCGAGAAGCACTACCGGCAGATCAACGACCGGTTCTATACCTGTTCCACCGAGATGTACCGCAACATCAGCGAGATGTGGGTCGCCGACCCGCGGTTCAAGGCGAACTACGACAAGGTCTCAGAGGGCCTCGCGGTGTACGCGCGTGACGCGGCGCAGGCGTTCTGCAAGAACGGCGGGACCGTGGGATAGGGGGCCGCAAGGCCCCCTCACCACCCGACCTGTGAACGATTTGGTGGCACCCTCGTCGCTCGCGCCCACGTCATGGGCAGTATGATGCTGACATACGCGACGACAGGGGTTGTATGGCGAACTGGTTCAAGAAGGGCGGCACTCCGGAGCCCGAGCCCGAGCCGTGGTGGCGTGGGGCCGACGACGCATCCGAGCCGGAAGCGTCGTCGTCCGACGTTGTAGAGGCGGATGAGGCCAAGGCCCCAGAGCCCGCCGAGACCCCCGAACCCACCGACGCGGCCGAGACCGCTGCCGACGGCACTGCCGAGATCGGCGACACCCCCTGCCGAGACCGACGCCGGCGACGCTGCAGCGACGCCGCCGACCGAGACCGACGCCGCCGAGGCCGTCCGCCATCGCCGCCGAGACGCCCGAGTCCGCGACTCCCGACCAAACCACCGCCGCCGAGACAGGCGCCAAGGCGGGGTTCGTGGCCGGGCTGACGAGTCGCTTCAAGCGCAAGAAGAGCGAGCCCGCGGACGAGACTGCCGCGGCGCCCGCTGAGGCCGAGGTCGGGGACGAAGCACCCGCGGAGACACCGCAGGAGACGACCACCGAGACGCCACCAGAAGCCCCGGCGGAGGTGCCGGACGAGGCTCCGGCGGAGTCGCCGGAAGGGGCCTCGGAGGAGGGCGCACCCCCGCTTGAGGACGCTCCCGCAGGCGAAGCATTGCCGCTCGCGGAGCCCACGGCCACCGAACTACCGCCGTCGGTCGAGATGCCCGAGTCGAAGCCCGGGGCGCTCGCGGGACTCCGCAATCGCTTCCGCCGCAAGAAGGAGCCGCTGGAGCCGCTACCGACTACCGGAGTCCCCGAGGGTGCGGCCGCAGAAGGCGCCCCGGTCGCTGATGACGTCGCGGCTGCTGCTGCTGGTGCCTTGGCTGGTGCCGCGGTCGGCGGCGTGGCCGAGACTGCCGAGCAGCCTTCTGAAGGCGCTCCCACAGTCGAACCGGGTGCCGAGCCCGGTGCCGAACCGGTGGCCGAACCTGGCATCGAAGCCGCCGAGGGCGTCACCGATGCCGATGCGACTCAGGTCCTGCCGCCACTCCCCGTAGGCGCTGTCGCCCCTGTCGACGGCCAGCCCCAACCCGCGCTCGCTCCGGGTACCGAGGCTGCCGCGCTGCCGCCGGTGGAGCCGGTGTTCATGGCCCCCGCACCACCGCCACCCGCCACCCTGATCGCGGGCAGCGCGCTCGTCGCCGTCGTCTCGCGCGGCCCCGACCCGATGACGCCGCCGCTCTCGATGATCCCGAATGTCACGGGCCTCCATCAGGAAGAGGCGCTCGACGGCCTGCAGGAGCTGGGCATCGCCGCTCAGATCGTCCTCGCGTTCAGCGCCGAGGTGAAGCCCGGACGGATCATCGCCCAGTACCCCACGCCCGGCACCCCCTTCCCCGAGACTCAGACCGCGGTCCTCGTCGTTTCGCGCGGCCAGGCGGCCGTTCCACACGTCGTCCTGCTGCCCAACCTCGTCGGAATGACCGAGGACGAGGCGAGCGTCACGATCAAGCAGTTGGGCCTCGAGCCGTTCACCGTCGACGCCCACGATCTCGAGATCCCCGCGGGAACCGTCATCTCCCAGGTACCAAGCCCCGACTCGCTCGCCGTCGCACCGGTCCAGCAGCGCCGGCTGTGGCCGTGGCTGCTCGGCGCGGCGGCACTCGTCCTGCTCCTCTTCGGCGGGTTCCTGCTGTGGCGCCTCAATGCCACCTACCCGGTCCCCTCGGTGATCGGGCAGACCCAGATGACGGCCCAGCAGACCATCGAGGATGCCGGGTTCGTGGTCGGCAGCGTGATCTCGAGTCCGGTGGCCGGCGTGCCTCGAGGCGCGGTCGCGTCGCAGATCCCCTCGGCGAACGCACAGGCGAAGCTGCGAAGCGATGTCGCGCTCGTGGTCTCTTCCGGTGAGCCGCTCGTGGTGATCCCGAACGTGGTGGGCCGCACGGAGTCCCAGGCGACGACCGACCTCGCGCAGGTGGACCTGACGACCCAGGCCGTGCGTGCGTATGACGCCACGGTTCCGGCCGGCAGCGTTATCAGCCAGTTCCCCATCGCGGGCGACCAGGTCCTTCCGAACACCGTGATCGGACTCGTCGTGTCCCGAGGTCGACCGCCGTCGATCGGCGCGACCGTGCCCAACGTGACGGGTATGACCCAGGCGAAAGCCACGAGTGCGGTGACCAACGCGAAGCTCACGACCCAGGTGTTCACCGTGCCGAGCGCGACGGTAGCCTCGGGGCGCGTGGTGGGTCAGCTGCCACCTCCGGGATCGCTTGTCGCGAAATCCTCGCAGGTGTCGCTGTTCGTATCGCGGGGTCGCGTGAGCAGCACGGCGACGCTCACGGCGTCGGTCCCCAACCTGATCGGGCAGACGCAGATCCAGGCGATCACGAACATCAACAGCGCCGGTCTGATCGCGGTCGTCGCGCAGGCCTACAGCTCGGCGATACCGCCGGGCATCGTGTACGCACAGGTGCCCCAGCCCGGTGCGATCGTCAGCCGAGAGACGCAGGTCGGGATCATCGTGTCGCAGGGTCCGGCGCCCATCCAGTAGGGCGGCGCCGGACCGGTTGCGTCCTCAGTCCTCGCGAGCGGGCAAGAACACGCTCTGGGCCTCGATCTCCGGCTCGCCCGGCTCGCGGTGCACGCGCACGTAGGTGCCATCCGACTGCATGATCCGCGCCTTCACGTTGTCGGCGAGATAGACGGCGAGCGTGTCCTCCAGCCGCCCCACGAGCGAGGGATCGAGCACCGGAGCAAGTACCTCGACGCGGTGGTCGAGGTTCCGGGTCATGAGATCGGCGCTGCCGATCAGCACTCGTGGCATCCCGTCGTTCGCGACCCAGTAGATGCGGCTGTGCTCGAGGAACCGCCCGACGATGCTGCGCACGCGGATGTGCTCGCTCAGTCCGGGAATCCCCGGGCGCAGGCAGCAGATGCCGCGGACGATCAGGTCGATCTCGACGCCCGCCTGCGATGCCTGGTACAGCAGCCGGATCATCTTCGAGTCCACCAAGCTGTTCATCTTGAAGATCAGCCGAGCGGGTCGGCCCGCCTCGGCGTGTGTGATCTCCCGCCTGACCAGGTCGACGACGTCGCTTCGAAGTTCGTGAGGCGCGACGGACAGGGTGGGGTAGGACTCGGGCAAACCGTAGCCGGTGATGTAGTTGAACACCTCGGCGACCTCGGCGGCCATCTCCTGATCGTCGGTGAGGACACCGAGGTCGGTGTAGAGGCGCGAGGTGACGACGTTGTAGTTGCCCGTGCCCACGTGCAGGTAGCGGCGAAGGCCCTTGCGCTCCCGGCGCACGATCAGCAGCAGCTTCGAGTGCACCTTCAGGCCGAGCAGCCCGTAGACCACATGGACGCCTTCGGCTTCCAGGGCCTTGGCCCACTCGATGTTGCTCTCTTCGTCGAAGCGGGCCTTCAGCTCGACGAGGACGGTGACCTCTTTGCCTTCGCGAGCCGCATCGAGCAGCGCCTCGACGATCGGCGAATTCCGCCCGACCCGGTACAACGTCATCTTGATGGCGAGGACGTCGGGGTCGTGCGCTGCCTGCCACAGCAGCCTGACGATCGGTTCGAAGGAGTCGAAGGGGTGGTGCAGGAGCAGGTCGTGCTCGCGGATGATCGCGAAGAGGTCCGCGCTATCGGTCTCGGTGAGTTCGAGGGGGAGCGCGGGGACGAACGGCGGGTCGAGCAGGTCGGGGCGGTCGAGCTTCGCCAGCTCCATGAGCTCGCTCATGCCCAGCGGCGGCCGCAGCGTGACCATGTCCGCGGGCTCGACCTCGAGGTTCTCGGCGAGCAGGGCGCGAATGTCGTCGGACATCGAGGGGTCCACGGTCACGCGCACCACGGCGCCGAAACGGCGTCGGCGAACGCCTTCCTCGATGGTTTCGAGCAGGTCGTCGGCCTCGAGCTCCTGAATCGCGACCTCGGCGTCGCGGGTGACGCGGAACGGGTAGGCGGCAACGATGTCCATGCCCGGGAACAACGTGTCGAGGTGTGCGGCGATCAGCTGCTCGAGCCACACGTAGCGGTGCTCGCGATCGCCGCGCTTGCGTGACGACACGGGAACGAGCCGCGGCAGAGAACGCGGGATCTTGACGCGGGCGAAGCGACCCTCGCCGTCCGGGCCGCGCACGATCACCGCCAGATTCAGCGACAGGTTCGAGATGTGGGGGAACGGGCGGCCGGGATCGAGCGCGAGCGGCGTGAGCACGGGGAACACGGAGCGAACGAAGTAGTCGTCGGCGATCTCGCGGTCGTTGTCGACGAGGTCGACGTAGTCCAGCAGGTGGATGCCTTCCTTCGCCAGCTGCGGAATCAGCCCGGCGTATGCACGCCGTCCCGCGTTCAGAATCTCGAGGGCGCGCTCGCGGCAGAGATCGAGCTGCTCGGCGGGGGTCAGGCCGTCGGGAGAGAGGTCGCTGACGCCGGCCTGGACCTGCTGCTTCAGGCCTGCGAGTCGGACCATGTAGAACTCGGCCATGTTCGAGGACAGGATGCTCAGGAACTTGACGCGCTCGAGCAGCGGGTTCGATTCGTCCTCGGCTTCCTCGAGCACCCTCTCCTGGAACGCGAGCAGACCCATCTCGCGGTTCACGTAGAGCGCTGGGTCTTTCAGGTTGAACTCGACCGGCGGCTCGACGGGTATCGCCTCGACTGCTCGACCGGTGGCTCCACCGCCTGCTCGGGCGGAGTGTCTGCGTGCGGCACTGTCTGTGACTCGTGCAGCGATTCGGCCGCTTCGTCCATCCGTGTCTCCTCTGCCAGTACGTTCCAGTTCGGCGCGCTCAACAGTCTACGGCACGCCCGCCGCAGCGGAGCGGGCGAACCGCCGGGCTCCGCGCCGCGCGTGAAGCTCTCGGTTTCGCCGACACGCCGCCATCTCAGGTGATACCCCATCCATCCGGCGCGAGGCTGAGGACCTGCCCCGTTCCGGGCGACGAAACGCATCGGCAAACCCCCGCAGGTAGACTCGGCGCATGAGCGGTGCTTCCGACATTCCCGCCGACCGACGCGCAGAGTACGAGGCCATCCAGGCGCTCCTGATGGGCTACGCGGCACCCGACGACGCCGAGGCGACCCCGCTCGCCGAGTGGATCGCGCGCGGCGCGCTTGGGGAGCGCCACCTCTACGTGGACATGGGGCTCTCGGCGAGAGCGGAGCTGCGGGCACTGCTGGAGGCGCACTTCCCGGCCTTCGCCGCCGAGAACACCGAGGACATGCGGTGGAAGAAGTTCATCTACCGCCGGCTGTGCGGCTGGGAGGGCTTCCATACATGACGAGCCCCTTCGTGCGGCGCGTGCGCCGCCTACGAGGAGTGTTTCGGAGACAAGGACTAGGGCGAAACACTCAAGAGGGCCACGTTATCTGCGGAAGGACGGCAACATGGAACTCACCGCTCGAAACATGCTAACGGGCACGGTCGTCTCGGTGACGCGCGGTCCGGTGACCGCTCTGGTCAAGGTCGATGTCGGCGGCGGGCAGCACGTGACCGCGACGGTCACGACTGAAGCCGCGGACGAACTCGGTATCGCCGAGGGCAAACAGGTCACCGCGATCTTCAAGGCCTCAGCCGTCATCCTCGGCGTGGAGTAGCCCGACAACCGCAGGAAGAGCGCGAACCCGCACTCGCCTGCTCGGCTCGCCCGCTAGTACGGGCCACCCGTGATCGCGTAGAACCCGTCGTCGCCCATCTTCACTTGGACGCGGTCGCCGTTGGTGAAGCCGGTCTGCTCGGCATGCGCGGGGTAGACACCGCTCACACTGTCGACGGTGATGTAGGCCATGTTCTTGCCGCCCGGGGCGTACGACATGAACGTCGCGTTGCCGTCGCCCGCGAACAGACCGCGAACGAGCATGAACCCGACTACGAGTACCACGACGATCGCGATGATCGTGATGAACTTCTTCATTGTCGTCTCCTCGCTCGAGCAGCCCTCGAGCCTATTGTCGGACGGAATCGGCCTTACGCTCAATCCTACCGAGCAAACCTGAGGACGTCTGAAGCGCGACTACGACCGCGTCCTGGACTTCCTGGATGACGCACTCCGCCGAGACGACTCCGCCGCCTCGGAGCGGTGACCCGGTTGCCACGCGTGCTCGGTGATGACGAGGAGCGAGCCGTCGGGGAGCGGGTAGACCGACCCCGCGATGGCGACCTTGCCGCGCGACGTCGAGACGAGGTCGGCGCGCACGTGCGTCGGCGCTCCGGCCCGCAACGCCTCCGCGAGCGCGGCCGGCAGGCCCAGCGTCTCGGCGAGGGGGATCGCGGTCTCGAGGTCGACCGGCGGCGACAGGGCGCCGGGCTCGAGACCCGCGTCGCGAGCGGCGGCCTCGTTCAGCCACGTGACCTCGAGCGACTCGCCGTCGACGAGAGCCGCCTTGGCCGCGACCGGCGAGCTGTCGGCGGAGCCGTCGCCGGGGAGCGCCGTTTCGCTACGCCTCATGGCGTGCCCGCGCGCCCGAGCTTGCTCTCGACGCGGTGCACCAGGTCGTCGGTGCTGTGGCCCCGCAGCAGCCACGGCGCCAGCCCGACCGAGCGGCTGTGGTCGGCCAGCGACACCCAGACCGTGCCGCTCTTGTCGCAGCTGATCTCGAAATCGGGCTGTGGGAAATGGGATTCGCAGGTGTGCAGTACCGTGGCGATCGCTTCGTCTCGGCGAAGCTCCGTCGCGGTCGCGGTTCCTTCGCGGTCCGTCGTTGCGTCAGCCATTCGGCGCCTCCGTGAATTCGGCGGTCGGCACCGGTCGCGGCGAGGTCGTCTCGGACGCACCCGATCAAGGAGGTGCGGAGGCGACGGGGCACGATCGGGAACGGTCCTAGTATGCCACTGTGCCGTCGACTTCGCCTTCGCCGCTGCCGCGAATCGCCGCGTCGATCCCTGGGAGGTCCCGCTCCAGCCAACGCGTGATGAGGGCGGCCATGAACGGCTCGATGAGCCGCAACGGTCCGTCGGTGGTCAGCGTCATCGCGAGCTCGATGCGCGAGCTATTGCCGTCCGCGGTGACGGTGTACTCGTAGGTGGAGCTGTATCCGGGGTCCTCGGCGAGCAGCACCAGGCGATGGGAAGGATCGAGCTCGCTGACCGTGAGGGTCGCGTGCGCCTCCATTCCCTCCCAGATCAACGTTTCCCGGTAGCACGCACCCGCGGTACCCGGTTCGCCCGAGACGACTTCGACCGCCGTGATCTCCTTGCGCCACCTCAGGTCGTTGCGCAGGTCGGCAAGGAAGGCAACCGCTGTCCGGGGGTCGGACGCGACATGCTGAACGTACGTGGCGGTTCGCATGACGAGCTTCCTGTCGGGTGCGCGGATAACTGGACGATACCCAGTGGCGGCTTGGCCAGTCGAACGAGCGTCGCGAGCAATGACCCGCTCAGCCGCGTGTGGCTACGATGACCGCTCGGGGCTCTGCCGACGCGCGCCCGCCCGCCGGCACGCTACCCACTGCACGGCGAGGAGCGCGACGTCGTCGCGTAGATCGTCACCCGCGTACTCCGTCACGGCCGCAATCACGTCTCGGACCACGGCATCGGGTGCGTGCTGATCGAGGCGTGACAACAGCCCGAACAGCCGTTGCTCACCATAGAGCTCGCCGTTCCGTCTCGCCTCGGTGACGCCGTCGGTGTACATCAGCAGCACTTGGTCGGCGGCAAGACTCGTCCTCGGCCTGCTCGAACACCGCGTTGCCGAACGCGCCCAGTATCGGCCCGGTGGACGTCAGGCTCAGCACCTGGCCTTCGCCGACGAGAGCGGTCGACGTGTGACCGGCACTTGCGTACGCGAGGCGGCCCGTCGCGGTCTCGAGCACGCCAAAGAACACGGTGACGAACATCTCCGCACTCGTGGTCTCGAAGACGACCCGGTTGGTGAGCGCCAAGACCTCGGCGGGACCGCGAAGGCGCTCGGCGGCGTGGGCGCGAATGGTGTTCTTCACCAGCGAGGTGAGCACCGACGCGTCCAGCCCCTTGCCGGCCACGTCGCCGATCGTAAGGCCGACGAGCCCCTCGGGCAGTTCGAAGATGTCGAAGAAGTCGCCGCCCACACGCGCCACGTCCGATGCCGAGCGATACACCGAGTCGTATTCGAGTCCGTCGACATGCGACGGCAGGGCGATGAGCGCCTCCTGAAGCCGGTCGGCGATCATGTGCTCGGTCTGATAGAGGCGGGCGTTCTCGAGGGCGAGGTCGATTGTGGCGGCGCACTTCTGAAGGAAGTCCAACTGGAGGCTGGTGAAAGGCCCGTGCTCGCGGAACCGCTCGGCCACCAGCAGGCCGAACACCTTGTCTCGCACCACCAGCGGTACCGCCATCATCGAGACAATGTCGTGCCGCTGCATGAAGGGAGAGCGCACCGCGTTCTCACCCACCTCGTTGACCATCACCGGTCGTCGGGCTTCAAGGGCGGCGGTGGAGATCGGCATGTCCTCGTCGGCGATGCGCGCGTTGCCGACCCGCTCCGGCAGACCGTCCTCGAACGCGAAGTCCCAGTGGCCGTCCCGATGGACTTGGACGGCGGCACCGTCTGCGTCGACAGCCCGACGGATCTCGCATACGACTCGTCCCATGATCTCATCGATCTCGAGCGACGAGTGCACTGCCTCGTTGATCCGGTTGAGGGCCTCGGCGTAGGCGGAGGTCTCCTTCTCGGTGTCGAGCGTTCTGGCGAGCAGCCCTTCGGCCCGCCGACGCTCGCGGATCTCGACTTCGAGCTCGTCGCGCGACACGGTGAGCTCGCGCAGTTGCGCGGTCATCTTGTCGAACGACCTGCCGAGCTGACCCAGCTCGTCGGTGGACGTGAGCCCGATGCGATGCTCGAGGTCCCCCGACCCAACGCGACGGGTCCCCGATTCCAGGAGGACGAGCGAGTCGAGGGTCGTCCGTCGCGTTTGCAGCAGAGCGCCCGTGAGGAACATCGCCGCGGCGACGGTCGCGAGTCCCACCAGGAACGAGTGCTGTCGCTCGCGGGCGACGATCTCGTCGCTGACGGTCTGCATCAGCCGTCCCACGATGCCGTTGGCGTCGCGCAGCCGTATGAACACTTGCGCCGAGAGACGCTCGCGCGCCTGCCGGGTCACGCCGGTCGAGTCCGCTGCGGCCGGACGGCCAGCGGGAATGCGTGAGAACAGCGAGGTCGCGAGCGTGACGTCTCGCAGAAGGTTGCGGAACTCGCTGCGGTGCTCGTGCAGGCGGTTTGCGCTCTCGGAGGCCTCGAGTGAGGCCTGCTCGGCCACCGCCAGAAACTGTCGGCGGGAACGTGCGTCGCCGTACAGCACGTACGAGCGTGCAAAGTCGTTGAGATCGATGAGGCGGGTGCGCATCCGCACGACTCGCGCCTGCTCCTGCTGCAGGCCGAACACCGACTGGTACGAGGCCACGAAACTCGCCACCGCGATCAGCGCAACCACCAGCGGCACGAGCGCAGCGAGGAGCAGTCGCGTGGAGAGCTTCATCGAGGATTGGGGGAGTCGACGACGGTGACGCGCGACGGGTCGACTGCTCGGAGCGGACGGGGATCGAGGTAGTCCAGGAAGTCCGGCGTTTCTTGGCCGTCCGACAGCCAGCGGTACTCGTCTTCGAGCGAGAACACCAGGGACTCGTCGAGTGCCAGGGACCAGTCGATCTGGTTCCAGCCGCGCGCGATGTGCTCGATAGAGGAGCCGGTGCCTCGAGCGGTGATGCGCTGAGCATCCGCCGGGCTGTCGGTCGCGTACTGGTTCGCGCGATCCAGTGCCCGGAGGAACCGTGTGAGTGCCGGCCGACGGCGCTGGGCCACCTCGCGGGTCGTCGCCGCGTTCCAGTACAAGATGTAGAGACCGGGCTGCGAAAGCACCGTGGCGTCGTCGCGCAGGGTGTCCATCGCCTCGTGGCTGTAGGGGGCGAAGGCGCTGATCGCGTCGACCCGGCCGGCGCTCAGCGAGTCCACCAGCGTGCTCGTCTCGAGCGACACCACATCCACATCGGCGGGTTCGAGTCCGGACACCACCGAGTAGATGTGCAGAAAGAAGTCGGCGGTGGTACCCGGAACAACACCCACCCTTCGGCCACGAATGTCCTGCGGTCTCAGGATTCCCCGACTCTTGCGCCCGACGATGACGTTCGCGTTGTCCACTCGGCTGATCGTCGCGAACACGACTGGCTTCTGGCCGTCGAGTGCGGCTCGTGCGACCGGCGTCTCTGCGACGAGGGCGACGTCGGCGTCTCCGCGCAAGACAGCATCGAGCGCGAGTTTGCCGGCGCCGAAGGTCCTGATCTCGACATCGAGACCCTCGTCGTCGAACATGCCTCGGGCTTTCGCCACGTAGACCGGCGCCGAGCCGGGCAGGGTCGTGGCCGCGACGACGAGTCTCTCCTTGCGGTCAGCCGAGAGGTCGCCTCCGCACCCGCCGACGCCGGTGGCGGCGATGGCGAGCAGCACCGCGACGCCGAGCCGCAGCCACGCCGACGCAAGATTGCCGCCGGCACGAGGCTGGCGGCTCTCATCGCGTGCACGGTAGACCGGGAGCTCGGCGGCCAACGAAAGCCCTCTCAGAGCCGGGCTTTCTATGTACCCGACTCACGCGGCGGAATCGGAGGCTACCCCCGGCGCACCTGCTCCTTGATGCGCTTGATGTGGCCTCGGCCCAGGCCCTTGACCTCGCACCCGAGCTCCAGATAGCGGCGGATCTTGGCGTCGTTGAGGATGCCGAAGCAGTCGACCACCGCCATCGGCCCGCCGGCCTTGCGCACGATCTCTTCGGGATCGAGGTCGCAGTACTGCTCGTGGCGGACGGCGAGCACGAGTGCGTCGATGCCCTCGAGCGCCTCGTCGAGGTCCTTGAGGACCGGCAGCCCGTGCAGCTTCTTCTGGTTGCGGAAGAACGCCGCCTTGCTCTGCGGGTCGTCCTGGCTCTCGAACTCCCACCACCGCTCGACGTAGGGGTCGTGCACGCGGATCTCGGCGCCCATCTCGGCGAGACGGCGGACCATGATCTCCGAGCCGCTGTAGCGGGTGTCGCCCACACCCTCGCGGTACGAAGCGCCCAGCAGCAGCACCTCCGCACTGGCGATCGGCATGTCCATGTTGCGCAGCGCGTCGCGCACGAGCTGGGCCGCGTGCAGCGAGCGAGTGTCGTTGATGTCGATGGCCAGCGGCGTGATCTTGAAGATGTCGTCCTCGAAGCCGAGGATGTGCCGGTTCGACCACACGCCGAGGCCGCCGTCCTTGGGCAGGCAGTACCCGCCGATGCCCGGCCCGGGGAACACCATGTTGTCGTGGGTGGGGCGCATCTTGATGGCCCCGATGACCTTCATGAGGTCGACGCCGTTGCGCTCCGAGAACAGGCTCCACTCGTCGAGGAAGGCGAGGATCGTGGCGCGGTAGCTGTTCTCGACGACCTTCGCGGTCTCGGACTCGATGGGCTTGTCGAGCACGGTGAGCGGGAACTCGTCGGTGTTCAGGACCTCGTTCAGGAACTTCACGACGCGGGCCTCGGCGGCCTTGTTGACGCCCGAGCACACCCGCCAGAAGTCGCGGATCGAGGCGACGTAGTCGCGGCCGGGCATGACGCGCTCGTAGCTGTGCGCGAGCAGCGGCTCGGAGGTGATGCCGCGCTGGCGGAAGATCTTGCGGATCGCGGGGAGCGCGACCTGCTCGGTGGTCCCCGGCGCGACGGTGGTCTCGATCAGCACGAGGCATTCGGGCTTGATGCGCTGGGCGATGACGTCGAACGACTCCTCCAGCGCGCCCATCTCGACCCAGCCGTTGCGCACGTTGCCGAGCTCGTTCTTGGTGTAGTCGAGCTGGACGTCGACCACGACGCAGTCCGCGAACTGGAGCACGTCGTTCACGTAGGTCGCGACGAGCGTCTTCTTGTCGAGGACGCAGCGGGAGATCATCGGGTCGACCTCGGGGTCCTCGGCCTTGACCGGCGACACGCCGCTGTTGAGCACCGGGATCTTCCAGTAGCTGCGAGGGCTGGGGCGCTGCACGCCGATGACGAACTTCGAGGGGGTGCCGCTTTCGTCGACGGTGTCGGCGACGATGGCCGCCATCACCGCGCCGACGAACCCCACGCCCATGACGACCACGATCTCCTGGCCCTTGGCCGGGCCTCCGAGACGAGGCCTTCGATGCGCTCGAACTCGGCGGCGTAGTCCTCGGGCTGCGGCAGCGGGTACTCAGTGCCGTCAGGGCTGATCGACGTGCGTGCTTCCACCTGGCTACCTCCCCGTAGCGACAACGTGAAGCATCATCATATCCGTCGCGCGCGCGAGGAGGGGGCTGCGCTTGACCCCGCCTGGCGAGGTGGGTAGCATTCTCAAGCCACGGCCAGGTAGCTCAGATGGTAGAGCAGGGGACTGAAAATCCCCGTGTCGGCGGTTCAAGTCCGTCTCTGGCCACCAGCGAACTTCACGGAAGCCTCGCCCTCGGCGGGGCTTTCCTCATTGGTGGGTGGGGTACGGGAGCTGACCTCGGTGGTTCGGGGACGCGTCGCCCCGTATCACGTCTAGGGCTGCCGGATTCCGTCCCATACGATGCCCTCGACCTCGAGGAACGCCTCTTCCCTGGTGAGCCCCGACACGCGCAGTACTCGCTCGTCACGCGTGATGAAGCCGATGTGGTTGAGCAGCTCGGCGAGAAACCGAGTATTCACGGGGCGCACCTCGCCGGCGTCCTGTGCGCGCTCGACTAGCTCGACGAACCCGATGACGAAACGATCTGCGACGTCGGCCTTCCACGCGACCCGCGTCGACTCGAAGCGCTGGGCGTCCGCGACGAACGCAAGGGAGATCGGGCGGAGGCTCTCCGCTCCGGCTCGAAAGTAGTTGCGTGCGCGGTCCGAGGCGGTTGCGCCTCGTTCGGCGCGAGCATCCAGGTTCTCGAAAGTGACCTCGGCCCAGCGGCGCAGCGCGAGCGACACGAGACTCTCCTTGCTCGGCGCCATCTTGTAGAGGGTCGAGGCCGAGCAGTGGAGCTCTCGCGCAATGTCGGCAACTTGCACATCCGAGAACCCACGAGCCGCGATGATGCCCATGGTGCCATCGAGCAGTTCTTCGCGTCGGCTGTCGTCGAGTCTTCTCGGCACCGGGCCGCCTCCTCGCAGGGTTGGATTGCACAGTGTCTACCGAGTGTAGAGGGAACTAGGCGCTGGTACAGTTTGTCGCCCTCCGGGGGCTATCGTTAACAAGATTGGGTATGTGATTACTCATAGCCGGTGCCCACTATGGAGTAGGTCGACACTGGAGAGCGAGCGACCGCTACTCGGATGGAGGAGCAAGCAGATGGGGACGCGGAACGATGTGCCCGAGCGCAAGCAGACGGTCCTCGGTCTATACGTGACATCCGCAGAGGCGTACGAGATGTGGAAGGCGGACTCCGACGGGACGCGAATCGTCGACGTTCGCACTCCCGAGGAGTACATCTTTGTCGGCCACGCAGCCATGGCTCGCAACATCCCTCTCCTGTTCATCACGTACGAAGGCTGGGATTCAGCCAAGGACGAGCCGACGATCCGCCCGAACGCGGCCTTCGCTCAAGCCATTGGGAAGCACTACGCGCCGACCGACAAGCTCCTCGTCACCTGCCGCTCGGGCGGGCGCAGCGCCGTTGCGGTCAACGCCTTGGCCCAGGCCGGCTTCACCAACGTCTACAACATCATCGACGGGTTCGAGGGCGACAAGGTCGATGATTCGACGAGCGCCTATCACGGCCAGCGGATGAAGAACGGCTGGAAGAACTCCGGGGCGCCGTGGACCTACGACTGCGATCCCTGAATCTGCTGTGGATCGAAGAAGACCGAGTAGGACGAATGAAGGGAAGAGGAGTCAGGCATGACCGACTGAAGCCAGGAATTCAGACCACGTGCCGCTGGACTGGAGCGAGTTCTACTACACGAACTGCCCGCTCGTCTCCGCGAGCAACGTCGACCAAGAGCTGGGCTGGGTGCATGAGGAGCTCAAGAAGATCGGCATCGAGTACGCCTATCTTCGCTCCCGCCGTGAGAACAACTGGTACCCGCACTACATCCACAACATGGACAACTAATCCACGTGAGGCGGCTGCTTCCCCCGTGCACGCGAACGCCGACTATCCGCCGGACGAGGCTCATCGGCCTTACCCAGGTGGTGTACGAGGGCGGCTGCATGTTGGTGCGTGCGAGGGACGACATCTATCGGATGAAGGACCTCAAGGGCAAGAAGATCGGTATCTCGCAGGAGCCTCAACACCATCAAGAACGACTGGTGGCGCGTCCAGGAGCAGCAGGGCATCGAGCTCATGCTCAGGCTCAACGACATGACATGGGACGACGTCGAGAGGGTGGATTTCCCTTACCCGGATGACTGGTACGACAAGCCCGAGATGCTCGTCCCCGTACAGAACCCCTCCGAGCTGTGGCTCAAGCGGGACCATCAAACATGACCTGGGCTTCCGGCCGCTCGAGACGGCCCTCCTCGAAGGGCAAAGATTGACGCGATCTACACCCAGAGCAAGGTCCCTTCCAGCACCTGCCAGGAGGCTACCGGCAAAGTCAAGGCCATCGAGAACCTCGCAAACTACCCGGACTGGACGCTCCAGGGCGCGAACGTGCCGGCGACCTTCACCGTGAGCGATGTCGTCTGCGAGAAGCACCCTGAGGTCGTCATCGCGATAATGAAGGGCATGATCAAGGCCGGTCGCTGGGCGAACGAGCACAAGCACGCGGCCGCGGTCATTCTCAACAAAGGGACCTACTACTTCGACGTGGAGGACACGTACCGGGGCATCAAGGATGTCGACATGGTGCCGAACCTCTCGCCGCAGAATCTCGCGTCTACCGAGATCAACAAAGACTTCATGCTCAGCCACGGCTACATCAAGAACGACTTCGACGTCCAGGCGTGGGCGGCGCCCGAGTTCTTCGAGAAGGCGGCGCAGGAACTTGTCGAGGAGGAGTGGAAATTCGCAGCGCAGCCAAGCTACCGCAGGCGGTCTCGCTTGAGGATGCGATGCAGTTGAGGGTCGGGTAGCAAGGCGTACCAGCCAGCGCCCCACGATAGGAGGAACGACCACGATGGAACCGATGGAGCAGCCCGTCCCCGAATCGAACAAGACCGTACTCGAGCTCTACGTTACGCCGTCAGAAGCTTGGGACATGTGGAGCTGCGAGTCCGGAGAGCGTCCACATCCTTGATGTCCGCACCTTCGAGGAATACGTATTCGGCGGGCACGTGGAGTGTGCGAAGAACGTACCTCTGGTCTTCCCGAAGTTCGATCCGGAAGGGCCGTCGATGCCTGGTCGTCCGCCTGGTTGCAGCGGAGAGCTGAACGCTGACTTCGTGTCCAGCGTGCAGGCGACGATTCCTGCCGACGACACGATTCTCGTGATGTGTGCGACAGGCGGTCGTGGTGCGATGGCGGTCAATCTGCTCGCGCAGGCAGGATTCAAGAACGTCCACAACATCATCAACGGGTTCGAGGGCGATCGAGTCGACGACCCCGGTAGCGTCTATCACGGCAAGCATATGCGTAACGGATGGAAGAACGCCGGACTCCCTTGGGGCTACGACTTCCATCCGGATCTGATGTGGGAGTCTCCGCACGGTAACGATTCCGGTCGAGGCCGGATGACCGTTCGGCGATAGACAGACATGACGTAGGACCTTGGGTTGTGCGCCTGAGCTGGGCATCTCCTAGGACTGAAGATCCCCGTGTCGGCGGTTCAAGTCCGTCTCTGGCAACCATCGATTACGAAGGCCGGTTCCGAATGGAGCCGGTCTTTCTGTCTGGTTGAGCTGGGAGTTCTTCCCCCTGGCTCGGGCTTCGCCCTCGCTGGCCCTCGATGCGGCAAGGAATCGATGCATGTCGACGCCGAGCGCGGAGGACTGATGTGGGACTGACGCGCGTTTGGCTGCCGGCGGAGACGACGACAACCTCTGCCGCGTAACGCCTACTTCGTATCGGGCGTCGCTCTAGCGTCGTGACCGCAAGTCGCTTCCGGGATGCGTACTGCCCGTGTCATTGACGGCTGCCATACTTGCCTTCGGGAGGTAGGCCGGTCATGACGACGAGATCGATCACCCTTCGTTCGACTTCGGACGGGCAAGGCAGCCGGCACCTGTGGGCCAAGCTCTCCGCCGACGGGACGCTCACAATCGAGGGCCAGGACCTCGGCGCCGGCGTGGAACAGTTCTTCGGCTACAGCGAGTACGAGTGGGCGCGGACGATTCGACCGCAAGACGTCAGGAAGTTGGCAGTGGCTCTCGATGCTGGTGGCGATGTCCTCGCGGCTCTGGCCAAACGGTACAAGGACGACTCGAGCTTCATTCTGGAATCGTTCCTGGACGCCAACGGCATCCACTACGAATCCTGGTCTCGCATCGGTGACTGAACTCGCTACCTGAGGGGACTGCCAATGGAGACGTCGCCGGAAGACATGGTTCAGCACGCGGATGCGATCGCCGAACGCGCGCATGAAGGTCAGACCGACAAGGGCGACATGCCCTACGTTGACCATCCCAGGCGAGTCGCGAAGAGACTCGATGATCCGACGGAGAAGGTCGTCGCGCTACTGCACGACGTGCTGGAGGATTCGAAGATCATCTCCGAGCACGAGCTCCGCGAGACGTTCGGCAACGAAGTCGCGGACGCGGTTGTAGCGCTGACGAAGGTCGAAGGCCGGCCGCTAGACGAGTACTACGAGGGCGTCCGCGAGAATGAGCTGGCCCGCCGAGTCAAACTGGCGGACATCGCCGACAACCTGGATCCGGACCGGGTGAAGATGCTCGATCCGATCGAAGCGAACCGACTCGCAGCGAAGTACTCCACGGCGCTGGAGGCGTTGTCGAGCAGTGGGGGTCACACCTGCGTCACAGCAGAACGCTTCGTGACGGCCTGACCGCAAGTCCT